>CANNDZ010000001.1 GCA_947503575.1 uncultured Kordiimonas sp.
CGCTTATGTGCCATCTGGCAGGAGGTGCTCAAGCTGGAACAAGTGGGCGTCTATGACAACTTCTTCGAACTGGGCGGAGACAGTATTCTTTCCATTCAAGTCGTATCGCGGGCCAAAACACACGGCCTCAACATCAGCGTACGCCAACTGTTCGAACATCAAACAATCGACAGAATCGCAAAAAGCGAAAGCGGTAGAGCACGGGTATCAGATGGCTCTATAGCGGAAGACTGTATACTGCGGTTGAACGCTAAATCAGAGAATATCAACGTCTTTTGTATACATCCAGGGTCGGGTTTAGCGAACTGCTACGGTACGTTTGCAAATCAGTTGGACAAAACTGCCAACATCTTTGGCATACAATGTCCAGACAGAATCTCCGAGCATAGAACTAACGAGTTTGCTGCTCTCACAGAAATTTATGCGACTGCAATCAGGTCGATACAGCAGCAAGGCCCTTATAGTATTGTTGGTTGGTCGCTGGGCGGAACGATAGCTTACGAAGTAGCAACCTACCTTGCAAATCAGGGTCACGAAATTGCTTACCTAGGCATTTTCGATGCAAAACCGTTCACGCAACAGCTGGTTAGGCGTACGCAAAAAGCGAAATATTGGTGGGAAGAAATTAGTCACAATCAAAACCTAGCCTTTGAAAAACTGGAGGCGATGGAGACCGATCAATTGGTGGATTTCATAGCTGACATAGTTGCCAAAAACAAAAATAAGGACAATTTCGAAGACACTAGAGACCATCTATTTTGGACCAAATATCTGTTTGAATTGATGAAAACTAGAAAAGAAACAAGTCAGGGAAGTCTAGACATGGATCTATTTATTGCCGACCCAAATGAGGAATATTCGAATCAGGCCCAAGACCAACAAGCATACGGTTGGGAAAAATACAATACAGGAACCATCAATGTTATCCCCGTGAGCACTACTCACAGCGAGTTCTTTCACGACGGACAAAACACAGAACTCGCAAAACTTTTCGAGACCAGACTAAACCACTTGAGATGACGCTGAGCCATATTAAGGGAAGTAAATCCAGCTAAACAACTTTATGATAGCCGCCCCATACGCAGATCGGTGCCCGCCTCCATCTGCAACCAAAACCGCAAAGTACAATCGTATTTTAGCAGACTGTCAAAGTCTGCTAATTTTGACAACCGGGCGTAAGAACATGCGTAGCTCGCTAGATTTATCACCGAGGCAAAAAGTCCTCAGCAATTGTGCGAATAGCAGTGAATGATAGCTCTGCAATCGGAATAGTGCTTAGAGATATTGTCGCAACCAGCAGCAGACCAGCCTCACGAAAAATCGGACCGCTTCCTCGAGCAATTAAGACGAGACCTAGGTTACTAACAAAATTAATAGGCCTCGAGTGTCCGCTTTGGGTCGTGAGCTGCCGTTTAGAAGAGCCGTTTGCCCAGAGTGATTGGCATTTCCAATGGCGATTTGATACCATTCAGACGGGAGCGAGTCATGCGGAAAAAATCGCCACTCGACGCGACAATCGAAGAGCTTGATGAGATTGCAAGAAAAGCATTCGCAGAGCATGCAGCTGACCTAGCGTCAGGGAATAATGCCGTTAGCTCTGAAGACTATGAGGTATTGATACCGTTTAGTCTTCTAAAAAAGGTTATGGAACATTTTAACCAGAACGACGCTAGCCATCCTGCAAGAGACGACAACAACGACGAACCTAGCAAATGTGCCACAGAGACTGATAGTTCATGGGACAAATTTTTCGACGAATTAGAACCGGTCGAGGACTTTCTTTTGGACCGAGATCAGTAGCGAAATTGACCCAGCAGAACAGCCAACTTCTTGCGTATCCCAAACCTAGATCAACTCCCAGCAAATATCTTATTTTCTTGAGAGTAGAACCGCTGCAATGATGCCCAACACAGCTGCGGCACCCAAAATCGCAGCATTGGGGTGTTTGTTAATTTCCTTCTTGTTCTGAAAGACGCGGTAGTTCTGCCGCTCGGCATTTTCCTTAGCTTTTAGTGAGCTCTCAAAGAGCTTTACCGGATCCATGTCAAAAAAATGTGCCACTCTCTCCAATTGAGGAACATCCAGTACTGTGTCGCCGGCCTCTATCCGTGACACCGTCATGACACTCACCCCAAGATAATCAGCTAGATCTTTCTGGTCACTCTGTCTTTGCTCCCGCAGTCTCTTAACCATCTGACCAAGAATTGAGGCGTAACTCGTTGCTATGAACTGTTCTTGCATATTTAATCGAATATCTGTTATCATATTTGTTAATAGATAATTGTTATCAATGACTATATTGAGGCTTTACAACATGTCAAATTTATATTCCGGTCAGGTCATTGAGATCAAAAAGGGCTTGGTTATTGACCACCCTGGCATCCTGGTCGCGACTTGTAATGGCTGGTGCGTGGTGCACAACTCTCAAAAGGCTGGAAAAGTTGAGTTTTGTAGCCTTCAAGAGTTTATGGCAGATGGCTTGCTGCACCTCCCAACCAGATACAAATCCGCCCTTCAGCCTACCGAAATTGTGCGGCGTGCGGTCAATGCTATCGGAAGGAAATGGACGCCATTCTATAACTGTCAACATTTTGTAAATGAGGCCTGCGGACTGGGACCCAAAAGCCATGATCTCAGGGCAATTGGCCTGCTCAGTGCATTTCTGTTGGTTTACTACGCGAGAGCAAGATGAAGAAGCAGAGATTGGCTGCTGTTGTTTGATCTTCCTTGAGAGAAACCATGCAAATTGCTACGCAAATTCAGTCCGATGAAATGCTTCACAGCTTTCTAATACGTAGAATACTGATGTCAGGTGTGCCAAGGAGTTATGACATTCACCGAATCTTTAGCCGTGGTGGCAAATGGTTGGCTATCCCACAAGTTGGTGAAAAATTTGACCCTGCATTTGCAGACCTGGATTACGCAAGCAAGATTAAGCTAATTCAATCAAAGCTAAAAATTTGGAAGACTGGCTTTAGCACTAACCCTCTAAATATTCCTTGGATTGTATCGAAAATATTTTTTGGAGATCCAAACTCGATTCCGTTTCACTATGAGGGAATAAAGAGCTTTCCAATTCGGTTTTGCCCTCATTGCTTTTCCTCACAGCTTAGAAGATCCGGCTTCACCTGGTTTAGACACAATTGGGCGAACCAAACCCACTGTGACCGGCACGGCACACGGCTTTTCCGCCCAAAATGCGAAGCATGCCAGACGAACAAACAAACTACTTTTATCGACCTAATGTCTTGCCTCTGCGGCGTGTGTCATAACTGTGGGAAGGATTTTTGGCACAACGCGACGCTCGACGATAGTAGAGCTTTTGAACCCTACGAACTTAAGCAACCTGTCGACGGTGATGTAGATCGACTACCTGCAATACTTCCCAGATACGTACCTTGCCTGATCTGGAATGGCTTGTTCAAAATCCCTTGGGCAGCAGCAAGGGCACAGTTCAGAAACCCCGCAATTGCCAAGGAAGATAGCATTAAAAAATTGCTAGCTGCCGCAGAGCTCAAAGGAGAAACAAACAATAGCATGAACGTAGTCAGTGCCTATCTGAAATTCCTAAAGCTTCGCAGTTTGGGTATTAGTCTGTATGACGAATTACTTACCAAGGTCACAGAAAAAGTCTCCTTGACCGTGAAATATAGCCGTAAAAGCAAGGCGTCTTTACCCTATTATACTCTCAAGTCACGAGACTGTTATGGTTGCGCGCTCTCCGTCGAGGATTGCCCGTTGAAGAGAAATTCTGGAGTGATTGGGATAACACTGGCAACTTCATGGGATTTTCGATATATGGGTTGAGATTAGCCAACTCAAGCAAGCTGCTAATTTTCTGACAATTGTTGGAAGTCTTTTTCATGCATTTGTTAACTCTAAAGGTGCAAATCCAACTGTCGGGCCGCTAGGGCTGACGACTTTGGCAATTTGTGACGATACTTTGAAAAATAACTACACCCTCGGCAAAACTTATCTAACCCCGCCCAAGATTTGGGCTTAATCTGCTTGTCTGCGACTTCTCTAATAACTGAGAGTAACATTTGATCCCGCGCGGACCAATCCACGCTAGCGGGTAGAATCGGTTTCCTTGCCGGTGGCAGCACCTTGTACAACCATTTGCGATCATGCTTGTATAGCCAGTGAAATGCAGCACTTTGCTTTTTCGCAATTGTTGTCCGGGATTGGTTTGCGCTCATGCTTACCTGCCCATTTATTCGTGCTCTGTGCTGAACTTGACGGCGACGATGAGTCAGTAGTTTTCTGAACTTTTGAGTTTCAGGAGAACAACTTAGGCAAAACTCAACATAAGACTTTTTGACGCTTAGTTCTTGAGCAATCTTTTGCGATGAATATCCAGCTTTTGCCTTTGACAATAGCCGACCCGTCACATCGTTTCGGACATACTCGGAGGATTGCAGAGGCCTCAAACCGCCCAGCATAGATAGCCGTTTCACATAGCTACGGCTTTTCCCGATAGTTTGACTGGCAGCATTTAATGACGGGCAATATTCAATTTGCTGCGTGTAATGCAGCCTTGTCTCGCGAGCGCTCTCCGCCGAGTCTGAGGCATGTAATCTGACAGACTGTGTATTCGGATTTTCCCCAAAACTCTCTTCCCCATTGTCAAACACATTAAACAAAACGAGCAGATTCGTGACAATGTGTTGGCTTTGAAACTGCCGACCATGAAACAGTTTAGCAATTTTTCTATATAGACATTTCTCGGACAAACCCGCGTATTCAGTAAGCGGATCTAACCACCATGACTGCATCGCCTCCATCAACCGCTTACGTCGCAAATTGCCTTTCTTTGTCAAAACACCCATTCTGTCAGCTGCTCTAGTGTATTGCGGTTGACAGTATTTGAGCTTTTTTGTTGCCCTGAGATAGGTAAGTGCCCTGCTGGTAAACTTAGCAAAACACTGCGCGTCATTGCTTGCTTGTATGCAGCCTATTTCATTAGGCAGATCGCTCAAAATGTCCCATCCAGAGGTAGGTAGTATAGAATCCACCAATTCACAGCCATGAACAGCGCAGGCAGCAACAGCGGGTATTTGGTGTGCCAAATGCCAGTAGCTGAAGCCGTAGTCACGTATGTCAGTCCTTACACATTGCGGGCACCATCGCAGGCTTTTCCTAACTCGAAGTTGATTTGAACCCCAGCGAACCGCCTTGGCCACATCTACAGGGCTCTCTCCCAACATCGCAACATTCAGATCGTTGGCAGCGTCTACAGACAAAAAAGGGCGGTAAAGCTCGAAAAGGGTATGATTTTCTAATAGCTCTTGGGCATTCCTTCTTAGCAGGGCAGACAAACCATTGAGGAAGCTTGGTAGACTTGGGTGAACTCTGGCTTTCTGACGCTTTGTGACGTTAGAAAGGGCCTCTTTTATTGAGCAACCATTGAGAATACAGAACCGATTGAGAATTGATCTGACACATTCATCAGGCGGAACAAAAAAAACCTCACCAGCATATGTTCTCAAATGTTGCATTGGCTCATATTCAACTGGATCCGTTTTCCAATAACTGGAACAAGTTCGGGATTGCAGTCAGCGGCTCCTCAAGCATGACATCTTCGTCAATAACTTCTTGGTCAACAATGCCATCACTCACTGAACGCATCAGATTTGTCTGTCGCATCACATTTCTCAATACCGGGTTGTCTCTTGCCTCAACGAGCTTCTCAAAAAACTCTGGATGATGGGGCCGAGTGAGATCACCCAATGGAGGCCTATTCTTAGACTTGCGCTTGCCCAGTTTGGCACCTTGTGGATGCCTCTTAGACGCCTGGTCAATTGACGCAGTGGATTCTGCCACGGGCCAATGCAGAGATAGATCCTCATGATACACCGTGCCAGATGAAAACTGGTCCTTGCCAAGAGATGCAAGCCCTGTGCTGGTAAGTGGGCAGTATGTATCACGGGCTTCCTTAAGGGTCTGCAGTGTTATCCTCTCATCTCCTGAGCCGATCACCAGAGCCTGGGCGCCTTTGAAAGTCTTTATGGCGAAGTCAGCTATTCCTGCTGTAAGGGTATAAAGTTCGTCAACTAGTTGAGGCGTCAGTTCGGTGTATACGTCGGTCCACTGGTGCTTCCACATATGCTTGACAAAAACTCCCCAATTTTTTGGAGTCATTGCATCAATTTCAACATATCCCGCTTGCTCAGCCCGTCTCGCTATTCGAAATTGCCTCTTAACAACTTTTAGAAGCTTCGGGTTCCCGCACAGCAGAATTGGCACGCCAGCTCTATCAATTAAATTAAGCAGAAAAGCTGTAATTCGATCAGCACCAACACTCCCGCCAGCATCAAGTTCTTGCAGCTCATCAATGGCAACAATTCCAACGAAATTTAGTCGTAGCTGCCGCTCGATTTGAAGCAAAAGAGCATCAATTGTCGATGCCGGTTTTGTGTATTCACGATCAAGAGCCTCATCAAGTGCGCCCAGGATTCTAAGGCACAATCCCCTCAAGCTCATTCCATCCAGACACGTTACTTTCAGCCATATCACTTGCTTCAGTTCCATTTTGGAGTCGTTATAGCCTGTATGCCCAAACACCTGAGGGTAGTAGTCTAATATCCGCTCCAACATTCTGGACTTACCGACACCTGTAAGCCCTACTATTGTTCCTGCTTTCGCAAGGCTCTTGGGCCGCCCTGTGTCTGGAGCTTCTATGGTATCATCGGGATTGAGATAGTGGAGATAATGGTTAGTCGTCGCGCTAAGCGGGTTCCTTGCTCGGTAAGAGTCAAGGATAGCTTTTTCAATCATCCGAAAAGTAGGAATGTACTCAGGCTGCGGAATGATCCACGCGTCGAGTTTTTCCAAAGCCTCTAGCCTCGAAGTCGTATCCAGTAATCTTTCGGACTCTAGCAAATCTATCTTGCGACGGAGACGCTGAAGAATGACTCTGTCGGGTGCACGTGGAGGTAATGCCTCGACAAACGGGTTTCCGACGTCTTCTGGGTTGCGTGGCTCCCGGTATATTGGCTGAACAGGTACTGCCATTTCCTAATCCTCGCTAAATACATCATCAATGAGGTCGACCAGATCATTTTCCTTTCTTGGTCGAGACAAGGTGGATTGACGACTCTGTGGTTCGCGACATTCCAGCTGGATAACGTTGTCAGCAGACTTTTCGGCTTCTCGGTAGCGTTTTTTGTCTGCCTTTCTCTGCGATTTTGACTTTTTAGAACTATTGGCCTTCTGACTTTTCCGGGCTTCTGTGACAATAGTGTCGCGACGTTCATGCGCTTCAATATCTGCAACAGTGATCTCATCAATCAGGCGTTTCTTTTTTTTCCAATCCTGCCAGTAACTGATCTCGGCTGTATGTAGGCCCGATAACGAATTTGATCTTGGCAGCAGCGAGCATTTTTCCAATGGTTCGTCAGCTCTGGGTCTAATAAACACTATTGAACTATCACCTTCGTCAGAACGGGCCTCAACTTTCCAGCGCCCACTTGCCCTTGCTGTTGTTTGCCAGTGTTCTTTTTGTGCAGTTTCACATGTATAATAGAGGCCTCGATGTTCTATCCCCATACTTGTCACATCTGCAGTGGCGACATCCATGAGGCTTGCCCTTATTGTAGCTTCATCTAGCTCGGAAAGTCGGTGCTGATGAAAGGCTAGATGCGCCTTCCAGAAGTTTATTGGGGTGGGTTTTTGATCATGCTCAATCAAGAGCTCACATTTTGCGAGGTCGTCAAATTGACGCCTGTTATGAGCCAACACATCATCTGCTAAAAGGCTTGCAACTTGATCCAGGGTCAAATTTGCTTCGAACTCAGGATCACGCGCGCCACGCTTTTTGGGCTTGCCCAAAGTAGAACCATCAAGCTGGTTAAATAATTTCTTGTCCAATGGGCCAAACCGATTCTCAACGATAGACTTCATATCCGCTCGGTAAGGCGGTGCGAACTGCAAATTCAATAGAGGCGTTAAGGCAATCTCAGGCTCTATACCAATCATTTCGCCGCGGTCACATGTAATAGCGGCAGGAAGATGATGACACGGATAATCACTTTCAGCGATATCGATACCATATCGCTTGTACTGAGACACTTTTGGAAGGAAAGCATTTATTATTGCCTGCCTTGCTGCCTTCCAACTCGCATAATCCAAAGAGATATAAAACCCAACAATCATTCGGCTCGCGCGGTCAGTGATTGAATAGACTGTCGGACGCCCAATCTGCTGTTTGGAATTGAAGCGCGACACGAGATGCACGTTCGCGACAGTCGCGTCGATCTCAAAACAACTGCCCGGGACCGGGTCGTTCTGAGATGCAAACCCCTTTAGGCCTCTCTTGTTGAGGACAAAGTCTCTACTATCACTCTGCTTAACTATTTTCTCGAATTCGGAAACAAGTATTTTGGCCCAATAGTAAAACTGGTCCTTGGATGGAGCACTTACAACTCTGGAAGAGGCATCAGCAACTTCGACCTCGGTTTTATAGTGTTCAGTAATTGTCTTCTCTCTTACCTCAGCCAATGAAAGAGGTTTATTGGTTAGGTAGTGTTTTTTGAGGCCCTTTAGAATTTTCTCTCGATCACTGGCAGTAACATTGCGCCCTTGGGGCATATCGGTACTTGCCAACAACTTCTTTCTTGGGGCTCCACGCTTTACCTGATTGGGCTCCCTAATTTGGCCAGGTGCTCCACAGTTTGAAAAAGCAGGCAACAGGGCGTTCCTGGTTTGGCCAAACCGCCAAAACAAATTCAGGATTTTCGTCACCTCCGTATTTGTTCGGTTCAGTCCTCTTGCAAATTCAGTAAAGGCCGCACATTTCTTACTACCCGCTATGGCACCCAGCAGGCCTGTAGACTGATAGAATTTCTCAACTACAGAAAGTCGATCATCTCTTATGCGCTTGTGTTTCGAGTCTATTTGATCTTCGGTCAAACTGACACGGGCCGGTAACTCAAAAACGCCGAGCCGCATAACCTCAGTTTCGACTAAAGCATCTATTTCACCGATTTCCATAATTTGGGGACGGACGAGCTTCTTCTGGTCCGCTAAAAAGAAAACAACAACGGTTTGATGTATTGGGTCTGTGTCTATTACCCTATACAGCCCTCGACCATAACTGCAGCCCTCTTCTATCTCCCAAACACTGTTACGCGTGACATGCATCGGCTGGCTTCTCAAAACACGTATCAATGATTTTGACGACGCCGTTTTCGATGATGGGAGACTCAAGTGGAACGACCAAATAACCAGAGTGTATTAGAGAGAGTAAGAGGTTTCGAGCTTGATTTACTGTGATTCCACATTGTCGTTCAACCGGTTTACACACTGATCCAATCGAAAAATGCCCGGTGTTATGGCTTTGGATGCTTGCCCCACCAACTCTGGCGTAAGGGTATAGCCTCTACGACGAGGAGCAGATATGTCAGCTAAATTACTGGCTTGAATGGAAGTTGTTTCATCTCCACAAAACACTCGAAACGGAACTCCAAGAATTGACCACCATTGCCGCTCTATTTCCTGTTTCTCCATCGTTCTTTTATCGGACAATTGATCTCGCGGTTTCGCACTCACCGCCACGTAGCCCTCGCCGGTGGATGTTAGAACAGTAAGCAAAAAGTCAGTCGTCATAACATTTTCGACAGATGTGCCTGGAACCATTGGGTGCTTAATCCCAAGTTCTGACGCTATTCTGATAGATAAAATTAGCGGCAGTAAGGGAAACTGCTCTCTAATGTCGACGACGCTCGGATCGTGCTCAGCGAAATAGAAAAACTGAGTTTCAACGCTTGAGACGAAATGGTGAGTTCTGGGAGACGTTATACCCTTTATTTTGGTGCTGAGACCTGTGCTCTTGACGTCACTAACACGTAGCCATGGCTTGTAGTCAGTCCCCGAGCCTTGCCCGTATCCTTGCCGGATCGCGCGCTGAAAATCACCATAAGACTTGAGTTCTCTACCCTTTGCCATTTTGGCCCCCCAAAGGCCTCGTGGATCCATTAATACCACATATAGTAGAATTTTTCGAGTCTATTCCAAATTTTGTGGAAAGTTTTCCAACTTTATTCCGTTTTTTCCGACTTTATTCCCACTTAACACTTGCTACCGCAATACCCGCCGCATACCCGCTGGCCCACGCCCATTGGAAGTTATATCCACCAAGCCATCCGGTAACATCAACGCACTCACCGATGAAATACAGGCCCGGCACTGAGACGGCTTCCATGGTTTTGGACGACAAGTCTGCAGTTGAAACGCCTCCCTTGGCAACCTCGGCTTTGGCCAAGCCCTCGCTGCCGGTCGGGTGTAACCGCCATTCAGATAAGCGCTCCGCAAGTCTATCCAGTGTTTTGTTAGACAGCTCAGCTATTTTGCCCGGGTACTCGTCAGCAATCTGGTCCGCTAATCGATCAGGTAGCTTGGTTGACAGCACTGTTTTGACACTAGATGACCCGGCAGTATCGCGGCAACCCCGCAGCCACATGGCTGCGCTGTTTTCTTCAGGTAGAAGATCAATCGCAATATGGTCACCTTCCGTCCAGTAGGATGAAATTTGCAGGATTGCCGGGCCACTAAGGCCACGATGAGTAAACAGAATGTTTTCACGAAATACAGGAAAGTTTGCCCGTTCCGCCACATTGACTCGGCTGTCTGCTGCTACACCAGCCAGTTTTTTCATGTTTTCAACCGTTGCCGGATCAAACACCAGGGGCACCAGCGCTGGTTTTGGTTCAACCAATGCAAGACCAAATTGGCGCGCAATACGGTACCCGAAATCTGTTGCCCCCATTTTCGGGATGGAAACGCCACCACTTGCAATAACAAGTTTTGGGGTTTGCCACGATGTTTCACTGGATTGAACCCTGTAACACTGCCCGACTTTGTCTATTTTGATACCATCTATGCCGGTCAGGAGGGTGACAGAAACTTTGGCGCATTCATCAAGCAACACCTTGAGGATCGCTTTAGCTCCCTGATCGCAAAAAAGCTGACCCAGGGTTTTTTCATGCCACGACAGCCCATGCGTAGCCAAAAGATCCATAAAGTCCCATGGGGTATACCGGCTCAATGCTGACTTTGCGAAATGCGGGTTGTCGCTAATGTAAGCAGCCGGGGTGACATCTTGATTCGTAAAGTTGCATCGACCACCGCCAGAAATAAGTATTTTTGCACCTGGTTTTTTATTTCGTTCCAGTAACAAAACCTTTTTGCCGTTTTGCCCAGCCGTCATGGCGCACATCAGCCCAGCTGCGCCAGCTCCAATTATTATGACATCGTAATTATCTGTCATTGTCTGAACACCTGAACGCACCTTGTTCTAGTTGGGGCCTGTGGATCGTTTATAAATCAATATGTTATGCCTATAGCACTCTCGTGCGGTGAATGCTGAAATAATCCCCATGACGTCCAAATCATTCCGCCATCCCGCTATATGGCTGCGTTGTTTGATGCCGAGAAAAGCAAATTCCTGCCTGCTTTTAAGATTCGTTAACCCCACTGTGCGATAAACCACTTCTATTCACCCGAATCTGCTCAACCGTGTTTTAAGTTATACAGAGGAAAATATCGATGTCTGCCAACCTTGGGGGTCCAGCCGTCCGCCTTTTCAGCATCCGCAACCTGCTGCTCGCTGTTACCACTATCTTAACGGTGTCCGTGATCGGATTGAGCATGTCACAGATGTTCACAGCATCCGACACAAAAGCTCGGGCAGAGCGAGCGGCGGTCGTCAACGACGTTATCGACAGCTTAACACAATTTAAATTGGCTCTCGCGGGTGAACGCCTTTTCACCGGAACCTCTTACGGTTTTGAAAGCGGTGTTCCAGATTTCTTTACGACGCAAGTCATGATCAACAGATCGACAGTTGAAGATGCCTATGAGCTCGTCTCACAGGGGCTGGCGGAACTGGAATTGGATGATGAGGGCACTGCAGCGGCACGGTTTAACGCTGTGGTAAAGGGCTTCAATGCTCAAAAAGCCGAGCTTGCAAAACGATACCAGGAATATAGAGACAACATCGAGGTTGTCGACGCAGACATGCAGTCCTTCGGCCGCGGAAGTAGAGGCGGCCCCGACACACTGAACGGGGGCACTGTACGTCAATCGATCAACGAACTGATCGACTCAGCGGCGATGATCCGCAACCAGATAGAAGCAAGTTATGATTTCGGTGATGACCGTATCGGTACTGTGAACAGATTAAAAACCCAGCTTTGGATCATGTTTGAATATGCCAGCCGGACGGCCTCTGATCTGGGTGAAAATGTTGCCGCACTAGAAGCAATCGACGAATTCTCCATCAGCCGCGTAGACCAAAACGGGGGTCGCACACTGGCAGCATGGGATCAAGTTCAGAGCTTTGCAAATTCGACGACAGCTACTCCGGAAATGGCTAGGCAGATAGTAGAAATTAAGCAGAAATTCATCGAAGGCTTGGCGACCGAGCAATTCAATTTGATCGATGACAGCATTGAGTATGAAGATGAGGACTTCGTAACTTATCGGTATACGGCACAGCAATGGGTAGAACTTGCCCGCGATGGATCAACACCTGTCGACATGATGACCAGCTATGCCAACGAATTGGCAACCCGACTAAACCAAGATGCCGTCTCGAATGCCAATGCATCTGTGGTGTCTGCATGGGTCTTGATCATCCTGTCCTTTGGTGTCGGTGGCCTCGCTTTCTGGATTGTGTTGATGCGCGTTGTTCGCCCTGTTAACGCGCTATCAGATACAATGATGGTACTTGCCGACGGTAACCTGGAGGTTGAAATCCCGAATGCTGAACGCGATGACGAAGTTGGCGATATGGCCAAGTCCGTGCAGATCTTTAAAGACAATGCATTAGAGCGGCGCAGACTCGAAATAGAACAGCGTGAAAACGAAGAGCGCGCCCGCGAACGCGAAGAAGAAGCAGAACGCTTGAAGCGGGAAGAAGAAGAAAAACGTCGCCTGGATGAGGAAACACGAGAAGAAAACGCCAGGCAAGAACGCCGTAAGGCAATGCTGGAACTGGCAGACAAGTTTGAAGCTTCAGTTATGGAGCTGGTGGAAGGCGTTTCTAACTCGGCCTTTGCCATGGAAAGCGCGGCGAAGGGTATGTCGCTGACAGCGGCTGACACATCTGAAAAATCGGATGTTGTTTCCAGTGCAGCGCAGCAAGCAAGCTCAAACGCCCAAATGGTGGCTAGTGCCGCTGAAGAGCTCTCAAGCTCTGTTCGTGAAATAACCGGCCAAACCAATCAGTCCAGTGCAGCGGCCCGCGATGCCGTTACCCGCACCGTGAATGCCGCAAACGATGTGGCAGTCCTGGAAGATGCCGGACAGAAAATTGGCAGTGTCGTCAAGCTTATCAATGACATTGCAGAGCAAACCAACTTGCTGGCCCTTAACGCAACGATTGAGGCAGCACGAGCAGGTGATGCCGGCAAAGGATTTGCCGTTGTCGCCAGCGAAGTTAAATCTCTCGCTAACCAGACAGCAAACGCTACACAGGAAATCAGCGAACAGGTTGCCGGCATGCAACAAGCAACCAGCCTGGCCGTTGCCGCAATGGATGAGATCAAGGGCATTATCGGCGACATTGAAGCAACATCTGTTTCAATCGCATCCGCCGTAGAAGAGCAGGATGCCTCAACTCAGGAAATTGCCCGCAATGTTGCAGAAGTTTCCGCTGGTACAGAGGAAGTTACCTCTAATATTCATGCGGTAAACGAGGGGGCGACAACAACCGGCTCCTCAGCAACACAAGTTCTGTCAGCAGCACAGCTGTTGACCCAACAATCCGATGATCTGCGCAGTCAGGTGGAAGATTTCCTGAAAACAATCCGCGCTTAATTTATTCAAGATAGTCTGGAAAAGGGGCCAAATTAGCCCCTTTTTTATCGACGTGTTACCAAGGGTGTCCGCGCACTTTGCAGCATCTGGCCGTGGGAATTAACGCTTGCGTCAAAGGATTTGATAGCTATAGTTCGGCGCGCAGCGAGCAGTAGGCTAAACGCCACTGACTTGCAGCATTATAAGGAGTCGTGGCCGAGTGGTTTAAGGCGCACGCCTGGAAAGCGTGTTGGGTGGCAACGCCCTCGAGGGTTCGAATCCCTCCGACTCCGCCATTTCCCTAAGACTGTTAAAAAACTAAATGCGCCAGTTTTTTTAGACTGGGGTTTTGGCTGTCTTGCAGTGCATATGCACTAAGCGCTTGATGGCATATCCGCTATGTCATTGTACCTACAAAGCATGCACGAAAATGGGCGGCCGGACGGCTGGGGGCATACCGTCCGCGGCAATGCAGTGCCAAACTCCACAGGAAAACGCATTTTCGGTGGTGCGGGCGCTTTAGGTGTCACATTGCTGGCACATTGGCATTCTACCTCGGTTTTTGGACACACGATACGCTGGAACAACTGTAGGAAAACAGCGCGGTGCCAGCACCCATCTGGCATTACCAGTGGGTTATTTTCAATCCAGATTGTCGGTGGTTTATCAAATTCAAGGCCGCAGTGTCCGGAACCAACGAACGTCCATGCATTCTTCTCAATTGCTTTCATCAAGAAGCGCCCTGCAAACCTTGGTGGCAAAAGCCTGAAGGCCTTTACCACCAGTTTTGGAATGCGGTTGGCAATAATATAATTTGCCGTCAACTTTCCCGCCTCCTCGGCGATGCGCCTGGCCTGTGCCAGCGGTAAATGCGCAAAAAGCGTGGCAAAAAGCGCTTGCGGAATTGCCTCGTCAATCATCGTATCAGGCAGGTTATGGAACAGAGACTGGTGGCCAGCCAGCTCAAAGAGATGTTCCGCAGCTTGTGCACCCACATCTGTAATGAGCGCTTCACGCAATTGAATGACAGAGTTTGGCCCAATCAGGCCAAGCTGTTGCCCCGCCTGCCCGGCATTGATTCTGTTAGGCAAGCCCGTCATTAGACAGTTTCAGTCATTTGCTGCGTGCCACCACCACACGCCACTGCAGCTTCGGCTGCGGCAGGTTCGATGGTATCAGCGTCGGCCTTGCGACCTTTTTCTGCGGCAGCAATCCAGTCGCTGGTGTCCGCCGGTTTAAAACTACGCGTTCGATCAAAGTTGAAGTTGACGCCTTCTTTTGACTGAGGCCCCCAATAGTTGACCTTGCCAAGGTCGTAGAATTTACGCTGGAACCCAGCCTTAAGAAACGCCTTCAAACACCCAAGCAGATATCGCCGCCGGAAGCCTGAACCTCGCCAAGGATAATGGAACAGGGCCTTTCGGCTATAGAACCGGCGGTAGTTATTCATTACGCGGTCCAGCAATTCACTGCGTTCCATCGCCTCTGGCTTCATGATGGGAGTAACAAAATTGTATTTTTCAAAGTCAAATATCTCAACTTTGTCACCTAAGTCCTGAAACAGCTTGGAAAACGGCCAGGGTGTATACATGGCCCAATTGGCAAGGTCGGGTTGCCAGTCCCATGCCATGCGGTAGGTTTCTTCCAGCGTTTCCGCTGTTTCATTCTCGAGGCCAACGATAAACTGGGCCTCAACAAAAATATCAGCCTCCCGCAACAGTTGGATAGCGCGGCGATTATCTTCGACCTTGGTTTCTTTGTTAAACAGGTTCAGCTTGAGCTGAGCGGCGGCTTCTGTGCCAAGCGAGACATGCACCAAACCGGCCTTGCGGTAGAAGGGCAAAAGTTCTTCATCCCGCAAAATATCCGTAACACGTGTGTTGATGCCCCACTTGATTTTATCTGGTAGGTCGCGGGCGATCAGTTCCTCACAAAAGGCGATAAACTTCTTGCGGTTAATGGTGGGTTCCTCATCCGCAAGAATGAAAAAGCCAACATCATGCTCGTTAACCAGGCGTTCGATTTCATCGACCACTTTTTTCGGGTCGCGGATGCGGTAGTCACGCCAGAATTTCCATTGCGAACAGAAAGAACACGTGAAGGGGCACCCCCGCGCCATATTGGGAATGGCAACGCGCACACCAAGCGGGACGTAAATGTATTTTTCCCACTCCAGAATGGACCAATCGGGCTCAATCGCGTCAATATCCTTTACCGTCGGTGCCGCTTTGTTCGCGACGATCTTGGATCCGTCTTCGCCGTCCTGGATATAGGCAAGACCTTCAATCAACGCCCTGTTTTTAGGCCACGCGCCGCGGTCGATAGTTGTGACCAGCTCAGTGAAAATTTCTTCCCCTTCACCGCGCACGACCACATCTATCCAGGGCGCTTCCGTCAGCACCTGTTGATACATAAAGGTAGCATGGATGCCACCAAGGACCCTTATGGCCCCGGGCACAACACCTTTGGCGATTTTAAGGATTGCTTCGGCGCGGTATATCGACGGGGTAATGGCGGTTGTTGCAACAATGTCCGGCTTGAGGTCCGACAAGCGTGTGCGAATGTCATCATCTGTCAGATGGTTGGTCATGGCATCAATGAAATGAACATCATTGAAACCTGACCGCTTCAGGTGCCCGGTTAGATAGGCCACCCATGCCGGGGGCCAGCTTCCAGCAATTTCAGCTCCGCCCGAGTGATAATTAGGATGAATAAATACAATACGCACGACCTTATCCTTTCGCTAAGTCGTACGAAGTTTACGAAAAAGTATGTCTAACACAGTTGACGATTATCAAGGATTGGCAGAATCTGGACGTTTGTGAACGCCCATGAATTAAATAAGAATGTGTCTAGTTGCTGTAATAGCCGCTCTTGGTTCCGTAATAATACCCTTGGTCACCGTAGCCATAGCTTTGGTGACGCTTGATATTAACCTGGGTGATAACAGTACCAGCCAGCGGCGCACCAGCATCACGCAGTTGCGTGATACCGCTTTCAACCGACTTTTTAGGCGTTGTTTCCCATTGCACCACATACAGCACAGCATCAACATGATGCGACAGCACCACAGAATCAGAAACAGCCATAACAGGCGGCGTATCCAGGATAACCAGATCATATTGTTCCCGCGCCCAGGACATCAGGCCAGTGAATTTTTCACCAGAAAACAGCTTCTGCGGGTCAGAGTGACCCCGACCACACAAAATATGAAGGCTGGAGTCGTCATCTTTATACAGCTGCTGCCCGCCAGGGTCTGACCCTTCCAATACAGAAACAAGGTCCGCTTGTTCTACCTCAATTTTCAGGCGCGCTTTTACAACAGGCCGACGAAGGTCAGCCTCTATCAACAGAACTTTCAGGCCAGACTTTGCCATCAAACGAGCATAGCAAAGCGAAAACGTCGATTTACCTTCCCCGGGCACCGATGATGTCGCCATCACCACTTGCGGTGTGTTTTGCCGCGGTCCTGAGTATAACAGCGATGCATGCACATTGCGGTGCGCTTCGGCAAAAGAGGACGAAGGTTTATCAAGCAAATAGTCTTCAACCGAGATGCCTTGCAGTTTATTGCTCGCCAGCATCGGAATGATGCCAACGCCTCGAATACCAAGGTCTGTCTTGATCTGGTCCAGCGTGCGGTAGCCGTTATCGAGCATCTCCAGCAAAAACGCCAAACCAACGCCAAGACCGATGGCGGCAAAAGCAACCAAAGCAAGGATCAACTTCTTTTTGGGAAAAGAGGCTAGAAGCGGCGTATCCGCCCGCGAAATAATCCGTGCATCAGCTTGCTGAATATCTTGCTGATTGGTGGTTTCCTTAAATCGCGCCAGGAAAGTTTCCAACAGCACGCGGTTTGCCTCAGCTTCACGCTCCAATTCCCGAAGCTGGACCTGCGCGCGGTTCAGGGCAACATTTTCATTTTTCAGTTGGTCAAGACTGGCTTCCAGCGCGGTAACGCGGGCCCGGGCAACATCAACCTCGTTTTGAATGCCTGAAACAACTTTCCTGATTTCCAGCTTGATGTTGCCATCAATATCAGCCAGTTCCGCTTCAACATTAATCATACGCGGGTGCTTTGGGCCGTACCGGGTCGCAAGCTCTGCCCGCCGGCGCAAAACCTCTGATTGTTGCTCGCGCAGCCGTTGGATCAGAGGGCTGTCCAGCACCTCTGTCAAACCGGCAAAGTCTGTGTTTTCCGGGTCGGAAATATTACGTATCTGACTAAAACGGGCCTGCGTCCGGGCTAGATCCGTTCGGGCGTCAATCAACCGTGTATTCAACTGAGCCAGCTGTTGATCAGAAACCAGACCCGCCCCCGCCGTTTGAATCAATTGATTGTCTTCACGGAAACGCTGTGCTGCCACCTCGGATGACCGAACATTTTCCCGCAGGTCAAAAATACGTTCGTTCAGCCACTCGTTGGCGCGTTCTGTCGCTTCAAATTTCGCCTCAAGCTGATCGGTCAGATACAGTTCAGCAAGTCCATTGGCAATGCGGGCGGCTTTGGCAGCATCTGACGATTCAAATGAAACCGAAATGGTATAAGACCTCGGCGGGTTTGAGACACTCAGGCGCGCTGTAACGGCATCTATAACCCGGGCACGTTCGTTGGCCAGACGCAGCTCTTCACTGATAACCGGCGGTTCGCCCACAACAGCCCGTTTCCAGCTTTCCGGAATCCAGTTGAGGGGGTTCAGATACGATAGAAAACCGCGCTCCGTGACCAGGGCATTGTTAAACTCCCGGTCACGCACCAGGCCTAGCGTATCCACTGTTTTGCCAACCAATCGCCGCGATGTCATAACATCAATTTCGGTCTTGATGGCCGCCACGTCGGTCCCCATGCCAGACATAACAGCCTGAACATCAACCACTTGGTTTTGGCGCGTTTCAAGCGCAAGCATGGCGGACGCGGTGTACCGCGGCGTCAGTTGAAACAGCAACAACAAACACAAGACAACACTGAACAGAGTAGTGTTAACAATGATCCATTTGCGCCGCAGCAAAACAAGCCCAAGAGCCCGAATGTCTATGGCATCATCATCATCTTGAACCGCAGGCGTGTGCTGTGGACCCTGAATCTTCGTTTGATCCTGATAATTCTGGTCGTACATGTATTTTCCGTTCAGCTATGCAGGCGTTTTATATACCGCGTCCGGACAGCATCGCCAAGAGCGTCACGCAAACAAACGGCAAGAGTTGATGATGGAACAGCGCGCCGCAATCCCGCATTCACTAGAAAAAGCGTTCTGGCACTCTGATAATATCGCCCGGCAAAACAGCCTCGGTGATACTAATGCGGATTTTTTCTTCCACGCCGTTGATCCGGCGCGTCACCTCAATTTTGTTTTCACTGGCCCGGTACGTGAACCCGGATGCAAGCGCAATCGCGTTTAAAACGGTCATTCCACTCACATAGGGGTAACTGCCCGGTTCATTAACCTCACCAAGGATATAAAAAGGACGGTAATTCAACACCTCAATGCTGACCCTTGGGTTGACCAGATACCCGTCTGACAAATGCTCCGCAATCAACAGTTCCGCATCCGAAACAAATTGGTTCCCAATAGAAATGGTACCAATCAGCGGCATCGCAATGGTGCCAGAACCATCCAGCTCAAACTCACCGGACAAGTCTTCCTCACCGTACACGATCACCCGTATCTGATCACCAGATCCAAGCTGATACCGAAGGCTTTCGGAGGTCAGACCCGCGCCATCAGGGCGTGTGTCCTGGGCATGAACAAGAACGGCACCCCCCGTCAGGAGTGCCGCCATAACCATATTTATAAAGAAACGTACCACGGTATACTCACATACGCTGCCAAGGGTAAAAGGCGGGTTTTGACCCGCCCTAAGTGTTTACCACTGAGCAGTTAAACCTACCATGAACACATGCCGTTTGAAGTCCTGCCCAACCGCTGTGGTGTTCCGGTAATCCCAGTTATAGTTAGCATTCAGGGAGAGATTGCGGTTCAGCAGATACTTTCCGCCAAAAGTTGCCGTGTACAGGTCATCGTCACGAACCGTATTCTCGAAACTGTTGGTCGCGTAGCTTGCGCCCGCTTTCACCAAAAAGTTACGTTGCAATTCATGCTCGATACCAACGCTGTAGGTTGTCGCCAAAATACCAGATGCGAAAGCAAGACCATTGTTTGCGTCCACGTCAACCACGATGGTTTCCTGAATCAAACGCTGCACGCCCAGGTTCACAGATGTTAACCCGGTTGGGTTCCACAACAATTGCGCACCAAACGTAAAGTCATCAATGTCGCCAAACCGGTCATTGTCAAATGTCTGACTGATGTAACCCACGAAAAATTCACCGCGCGATGTTCCTGTCAGGTCAAACGATGCCCCCGCACGGGCTTCCCACCCGTCAGAGTTCCGCTGCGGGCCGCCTGTCGCCTGCGAGTCGTCATACTCAACGCGGTTTGCAGACAGCGACACAAAGGCATCGTAATATTCATCCAGCTCATAGCCAACCCGCACGTCACCAGAGAATTTTTCACGGTTCCGCTGTGTGTTGTCAAGAACGCCGCCACCCAAAAGGTCGGGGTTGGTAAAATCGAAGTTCTGATAACGGAGGTTTGCCGCAAGTGACAGGATAGACTGATCGCGCACAAAGCCGATATTGGCGCCAAAGCGCTCGAACCGGGTCTGTTCTGCCTGCAATCCATTGGTATCAGGCGCACCACGATCCTCGTGCAGGTCGCTGTAGTTCACACCCCAGTTGATGTTCATACCGCGCTCAAGGTCAAATCGGCCATTTGCGCCCAGATTGAAATCTTCGTAATCCTCGCGGCTGTTGTCTGTGTAGCGAGCAACATCTGCATTGGCAAACAATTGCAAGGAATGCTGGTTCCAGTCAGATGACAAAGTCAAGCCAGGCTTAATCGCCCAGATCAGATCATCTACCTCGCCCGGGCTTGTAGCCGTCGGGCCAGCACGACGTGCAAAAATGTTTGAGTTATACCGAGCACCGGCATCAATGGTCGGATTGAAAATAAAGCTGCCGCTGCGGGCACCAGGTGCCGTGTAATCAGAGCGCGTGCGCTCATACACTGAGACGACCTGATCATCCGGGGCACCGTCCTGCGCAGTTGCAGAAATGCTTACACCAGCAGTAGCAGCAAGCGCTACCAGCGACGTCATCGTACGAAATTTCATCTAATATTCCCCGTCAATCAGGAGTGAACGACCCCATACATATGTATTTGTCGCACATTATTCGTTTAAAAACTAGGGCTAACCTACCGTTTTATTTATGACAATGTGATAACGGACCGCCAGAAAGTAGGTCGAGCAGCGTTATAATATCGTCGCATGTTGCGTACCCGCAACACCCGCGTCGCCAAATTGTGTTAAGACATACTAAGTAGTGATAAAGTCTACCGTGTCATCCTGAATGGCCGCCGCCGTTAACCGACCCGTTGCATAGGCAATGGTGTCAACCGCAATGCGGTTTGGCAGCAGCAGCGGATTTTGCACGCCTGTGTGGCCATGCACCACCCGCACGCCGTGGTCTTTGGTGCTGTCGGTAAAGTCCTGTCGAATAAAAGTCATGTCGTGCGGGTCCTGCGCATTGAGCGGTACACCAGGGCGAATGCCCGCATGCACAAAAAAATAATCGCCTGACCGGTAGGAAAGCGGTGCATCCCGCAAAAACAAAAAGTGCTGATCGGGCAAAGCCGCCTGTAAGTCTTTGGAAGCCTTAACACTATCCGGCATGCCGGTTTCAGCATTATCCTGCAGAGTAACGCCGTAACTGGCGAGCGTCGCGAGCCCGCCATAGTGTAGCCACGCCTCGTTCGTTACCGGGTCCAGCATAAAATCAAGCATCATATCTTCATGATTGCCCTTTAGGCACACCACGTCCGCCCAGTCCAGCGACAGGCCAAGTAAACGGTCTAACACCTGTTTGGAATGGAAGCCCCGGTCGACATAGTCACCCAAAAACACCAGCGTGCAGCGGTCCGCGCCCCAGCGGACCTGATGGTCTGCCGCCAGCATATCCAAAAGCCGGTCCAGCAGATCCACGCGGCCATGAATATCCCCCACCGCATAAATCAAATGCCCGTCATCAGGGCGAAAAACGGCCGCTGGTGGCGTTTTTTGTTTGGAAAACAGAGTCTTTAAAAATTGCATAGGCTGGTCATACCACACCGCACCCCCAGCCGTGCACCCGAAAAACACAGGCTGTAAAAAATAAACAAACACAGGGCGCAACATGGCACTGGCAGGCAAAAACTGAAACAACCCTTTGGTTTACGTTCCTGTGGTGTACGCCCTCTGGGGTTTGTACGCCCCCTGGGGTGCGTTGCGGCAGGCGGACAGACAAACCCAGCATGGCATCAGCGCATAAGGCAGGCTCGCTTGCATAAAAAAAGGCGACGGAAAATCCATCGCCTTGTGTCTATTTGTGTTGTTTGGCTGGCTACAGCGCCACTACCATCATTCGCCTTAGACCGGGCTACCAGGATTCGCAGGATTAGGTTCGGGGACAATAGGCACCCCAGGAGGCACAGGCGTACCAGTATCACCTACCGTGAGGCCCTGGCCTTGGTTGTTGCCCAGCGCTGTAATGGCAAGCGGGTCGTTCACTTGCACCGGGTTCGGCTCTGGAGTAGTTGGAATAACAGGCATAGTTGGCCGAGGCGGAGGAGGCACGTCATCACCAGTAACAACATCAGGCGTTGTACCGCCACCCGTTGTACCGCCGGTTTGTGGTTGGCTTGGTGTTGTCGGGCCATTCACATAACCGATCTGAAAATCAGCCGAAGCCGACAAAGCAACTTCAACCTGAATATCAGCAGCCGCATTAGGGTCAGTGTCCTGAAGGTTGGTAACAACCTGCTGGAGCGCGCCGCCCAGCGCCTCCACTTGCGTGGTATCGCCCGTGGCTTCTGCTTTAGCCCGGACACGCCGCGCGGCAGCCACTGGGTTGGACGAGTTCTGCACAATGGCCGCAACCTGCTGTGTAACTTGATCCGCTGTCAGCGTTGCATCGGCAAGCACCGCATCAATGGCGGCGTCCACGCTAGCCTGTTCCGCAGCCGGCAACGTTGCATCTTGTGCGACCGCAACACTCATCATTGCTGTCGGTGCCAACCCCGGCACACCAAGCGCCAAACCAAAAGCTGCTGCCATAATTGCAATACGCATAATTAATGCTCCATAATTGCTCGCCCATGCGGTTTTTGTGCACGCTCAGGCAAATGTATTTGGTTGTTTATCTCACACCACCCACGTCAAGTCAAAAGGTTAGAGACAAATTTTGGCCTTTTGTTGCATTTTCACCTCATTTTGCCGCTCTGCCGGTGCCAAAAGGATAAAATCCGTCCCTTCAAGGGCTTACCGTTGGTTTTTCTGCCCCGTTTCGGCACAGGCTGGGCGACAAAAACAGCCTGTTGGGTGCGAATCGGGTTTGCGGCCAAACAGCAGTTGGGTTAGCGTGGGCCTGCCCACCGACACAGCCGGATACAAAGCGGTTAGGAAAGGTCTTGTCCCATGAAGGTTCTTGTAACCGGCGCTGCCGGGTTTATCGGCAGCCATATCTGCCAGTTCCTGCTGGCGCGCGGCGACACGGTTGTTGGCGTTGATAACCTGAATAGCTATTATGATGTGTCGTTAAAGGAAGCGCGCCTTGCGGCCACCCGCGCGTTTGCAGGCGGCACGGGCAAGTGTTTTTTCCCCGACCTTTCAGGCACAAACATCCGTGCGGCTGACTATCGCTTTATCAAAATGGATGTCGCGGACCGCAGCGCTGTTGCGGACCTGTTTGCCAGCGAACAGTTTGACGGTGTGGTGCATATGGCAGCGCAAGCGGGGGTGCGCCACAGCCTTGATGCACCGTTTGATTATATCGACAGCAATGTCACCGGGTTTTTAACCATTTTGGAGGGCTGCCGCCACAATGACGTGGGGCATTTGGTGTATGCGTCCACCAGTTCGGTGTACGGAGCCAACACCAACATGCCGTTTAGTGTGCATACCCCCGCCGACCACCAGGTCGCGCTGTATGGTGCCACCAAACGCGCGAATGAATTGATGGCACACAGCTACAGCCATTTGTTTAACATGCCGACCACTGGCCTCAGGTTTTTTACCGTGTATGGCCCCTGGGGGCGGCCCGACATGGCGCTGTTTTTGTTTACCCGTGCGATTTTGGCAGGCGAGCCGATTAATGTGTTCAACAACGGGCATCATGTGCGGGACTTCACCTTTGTGGAAGACATTGTGCGCGGCGTTGTTGCGGTGCTGGACAAACCCGCAGAACCAAACCCCGATTGGGACAGCACCACCCCCGCCAGCGCCAGTTCAAAAGCGCCGTGGCGGGTGCATAATATTGGCAATGGGCAGCCCGTGGAGCTGTTGCGCTATATTGAAGTGCTGGAAGAGTGTTTGGGTAAAAAAGCGATCATGCACATGAAGCCAATGCAGCCTGGCGATGTGCCCGACACATCGGCCAGCGTGGAAACACTGTTTGAGGCAACCGGCTACAAACCGGAAACCACGGTGGAGCAGGGCATCAGCCGATTTGTTGACTGGTACCGCGCGTTTTACGGCTAATATGATTAGGGGCGGGCAGCGGTGCGTATAAATTAAGGCACTGCCCCTTGCGCCAAAAAACCAGATGATTTTTGAACCAAATGCCCCATTTTAACGAAAAACCTGTGTAGCTGGTTTTGATATGCGTCATGCTGCGGTTGATTAGGGCATGGCATGATTGGCTTTAAAGCTGCCTTAAAAAGCTGCCTCGAAGAAAGACTATTTATGAAGCGAGCCCTGAAAGCCGTCCATGTTGCCAAAAGCAGCGAAACCGTCAGTGGTTACATTCAAATCCTGTTTGTTATTCTGGTTGTTGGCGGCACCATTGGCATTACCTTCCTGTTGAAATTGGCGGCGGACGAAGGGCCGCAACTATCGGCAGCGCCAGAGCAAGTGGTGGTTGATGTTATCAAACCGGCAGAAACCAGCCACACCTCCAGCCGGACGCTTTCGGGCCTTGTGGAAGCGCGGGCCACCGTTGCGATCAGCCCTGAGGTGACCGGCCGTGTGATCAGCCTGCACCCCCAGCTGCTGCCCGGTGGCCGCATCGGTGCGGGGGAAACCCTGTTTTCGCTGGACCCCACGGATTATGACATCGCGCTGGAGCGCAGCCGCGCCGACGTCGCCGCCGCAGAAGCGGACCTGGAGCAAGCCCGCGCTGACGCTGATAATTTCATCAAGGATTGGAAGCGCGTGTACCCGGACAAACCCGCCCCTGCCCTGGTGGCCAAAGAGCCGCAGATTAAAGCCATCGAAGCCAGGCTGGCGGCGGCCAAAGCCAACGTTCGGCAAGCGGAAACCAACCTGACCCGCACGAATGTTATCGCCAAAAACGCAGTTCGTATTGTTGAAAGTGCCGTTGAGCTGGGCCAGCTTGTTGGTCCAAATGGCCAGTTTGGCACCTATTATGTGGAAGATGCGCTGCGCATCCGTGCCAGCGCAGAAACATCTGTCGTACAAGGTATGGGCCTTGCGGCTGGTAAAACTGTGGATGTCAGCACAAAAACGGGGGCGCCCCAGCCAGCGCGCATTGTCAGCATCGGCGGTGCCCTTGATGAACGCACCCGCCTGCAGCCGATTATCCTGTCTGTGCCGGAAGGCTCGGACTATACACCCGGCAGGTTTGTTACTGTCATGGTTAAGGGGCCGGAAACAAAAGGTGTGTACCGCCTGCCCGCTTCGGCGATGGCGACGCGGTCATCGGTGTGGCGGGTTAGTGACGGCAAGCTGGAATCGTTCGCGATAGAAATTATCGACACAACCGACGACCATGTGATTGTAAAAGCCTTCGATGCGAAAGACGGCGTTGTTGTGTCACAGGTGCCAACAAGTTTTGTCGCGCGGCCGGTAAAAATTCGTGCTGTTGTTGATGGTGACCTGTCATGAGCGATAGCGAAACACCTGCGGACGCGGACCAGCGGGACGCAACCCTGACAGAGACAGAGGACAGCGTCAGCGAACTGCCAGCAAACCCCACGGGCGTTTTGTCTTTGGTATCCCAATTCCTGGGCAACCCCGTGATGACAAACCTGTTGATGGTTTTGTTCATCTTCGGCGGGTTGATGACAGCCGTGACCATGCGGTCAGAAGTATTTCCGGTTGTGAACAACGGCACTATTACGGTCAAGGTCGCCTACCCCGGCGCGACACCGCTGGAAGTGGAAGATAGTGTTAGCAGGCGAATTGAAGAAAGTGTGCTGGGCATTGACGGTGTTGAGCGGGTGCGTTCCTACGCCTTTGAAAACCGGGCGCAGGTGACGCTTGAACTGGAAGACTTTGTCGATCCTTACCGGGTAAAGGATGAGGTTCAGGCGGCGGTCGATAGCTTGATTGATTTCCCGCCCGGCAATGCAGAACAACCCGTTGTGGCGGTGGCGCAACCCCTGTCCAGCGTGGTGACGTTGGTGTTGACCGGGCAGGTCGGCGAAGACGAGTTGCGGCGCACCGCCGAGGTTCTGGAACGCGACCTTCTGGCCATTGATAGCGTGACGGCGGTTAACCTGCGCGGTGCCCGAACGCGGGAGATCGCCCTGGAGATCAGCGAAGATACGCTGCGGACCTATAATCTGTCGTTTAATGAAGTGGCGGACGCGGTGCGGCGGTCTTCTTTGGAACTGTCTGCAGGCACCATCAAATCATCTGGTGGTCAGATACTGCTGCGCACGGATGCCCGCGCCCGCATCGGCGACGAATTTCGCGATATTGTGGTGCGCGCCAACCAAAACGGTCAGACTATTTACTTAAAGGATATTGCCACCATTAAGGATGGGTTTGTCGACGACGAGCTTAAGAACGAATACAACGGCGAACAGGCAATCCTGCTGGATATTCTGCGCAACGAAAGTGCCGATATTCTGAAGGTGAAAGCCCGGGTGATGGCGTTCCTGGACACCACTACATTGCCGGAAGGTATTGCCGTTTCCCTGTTCCGTGATCAGACCCAAATTCTTGCCGACCGTATCAGCTTGCTGACCGGCAACGCCTTACTGGGGTTTGCTTTGGTGTTTCTGATGCTGGTGCTGACATTGGATCTGAAACTTGCTTTCTGGGTCGCCATGGGCATTCCGATCAGTTTTCTGGGTGGCTTCCTGTTTTTTGGTGCTGCCGATATTTCCCTGAATATGATCACGCTGTTTGCCCTGATTGTGGTGATCGGCATTGTTGTTGATGACGCCATTGTGGTGGGCGAAAACATATATTCAGAACAACAGGCTGGATTTAAAGGCAAACGCGCAGCATTTGAAGGTGTGCGCAATATTTATGCGCCGGTGTTGGTGGGGGTTTTGACCACAATGGTCGCTTTTGCGCCCCTGCTGTTTCAAACCGGTACCTTCGCAAAAATTACCCGGCCTATCCCGATTGCTGTTATTGCCATTTTGGCGGTATCGCTGATTGAGGCTTTTTTGATTTTGCCGCAGCACCTGAGCAATGAAAAGCGCTGGTCAAAAGGGTTGCTTAGAAAAATTCAGCAAAAAATTTCCCGCGGATTTGACAATTTTGCCGCAAATTCGGTGCAAAAACTGACCGTGCTGTCGGGTCGATACCGGTATGTAACGCTGGCGATTGCCATTTGCATTATCGTGATTTCTTCATCCCTGGTGAGCAACAACCACGTCAGGGTTGTTTTCTTCCCAAACATTGAAGGGTCGGAGATATCGTCAAAACTATCGCTGCCCGAAGGGGCGCCGTTTGAGGCGACAGAACAAGCCATTGAACAAATGGTTGCCGCGCTGAGAAAAGTGGAAGCCGACATAGAGGCAGAATCGGGCGAAAAAGTTATTGAGGCGGTGTCCGTCACCGTGGGTGGCACCTTCACAACGACACAAGGGCCGGGCGATAGTGCAAGCAGCAGCAACGCAAGCCACCTTGGTCAGGTGACGGTAGAACTAACCGAAACAGACAAACGGTCTTATTCTGCCGCAGAAGTTCAGCGGCGCTGGCAGATGGAAACGGGCATTGTTCCGGGCGCTGAAACGCTCAGTTTCAATTCCACGCTTGGTCCCCAAAATGCGGATATCGGCTTTGAGTTTTCCCACACGGATGAAGACCGGCTTTATGCCGCAACCGCCCGCTTTACTGATGCGCTGTCCTCTATCGACGGGGTGGTTCAGATAGATTCGAGCCTGGACCTTGGCAAACGGCAATATGAATTTGTTATGAAAGAAACTGGCATCGCGGCCGGGCTTCAGCCTGCTGATCTTGCGCGGCAGCTGCGTCAGGCGTACTTCGGCGAGGAAGTGCAACGCATCCAGCGTGGCCGCGATGAAATTAAGGTATTTGTTCGCTACCCGGAAGAAACCCGCCGGGCCCTGTCGGCCCTGGAAGAATTGCGCATCCGCCTGCCTGATGGCAGCGGCGTGCCCCTTGCAACCGTGGCATCCATTACTGAAGGACGCAGCCCAACATCGATTGAGCGGGTTAATGGCAGGCGTGTCTTAACCGTAACCGCCGATGTGGACAAAAGCATCACAACCCCCAACACTGTCAGTGCCATTATTGAAGAACGGCTTTTGCCCGACCTGACGGCTGATTTTCCGGGCCTGCGTTGGCAGCCGGAGGGTCAATCCCGCGAACAAGCAGAAGACTTTGCCTCGCTTTTGAACGGTTTTATCCTGGCAATCATTGTGATTTATGCGCTGGTTGCAACACAGCTCAAGAGCTACTTCCAGCCAATCGTCATCCTGATCTCAATTCCGCTGGGGCTGTCCGGTGCCATTTTTGGCCACTTATTGCTCGGTTTTGACTTGTCGTTTGTATCGCTGTTTGGTGTTGTGGCGCTGTCGGGCGTGGTGGTGAATTCATCGGTTGTACTGGTGGACAGGTTTAACATTGAATATAATGTTCCCGGCGTTTCGGCGATGGATGCCGTTGTCAAAGCAACGATCCGCCGATTCAGGCCGATCACATTGACCACCATTACCACCGCACTTGGCTTGCTTCCGATGATTGCGGAAACCAGCCCGCAGGCACAATTTCTTGTGCCCATGGCGGTCAGCCTGGCGACCGGGCTTGTCTTCTCCAGCCTGATGATGATGTTTGTGCTGCCCGCTTTGGTGCTGGTTGTTGAGGATGTACGTAATCTGGTGCCTGGCCACGAACATGATGTTCTGGACGAAGGAAGCGACGCGGACCCTGTGCAACAGACAACCCCGGAGCTGACCCTGAAAGCAGGCGAATAACCGGAGTGTTGCGGGAGCGTTGATATAAAGCGCCCCTGCCACCACTGCCACCACTGCCACCCCAAAGGGGCTATCCTGGCCAACCCATCTGCAAGGTCATAAAGTCTATGGGGTCAATGCCCTGATGGTCGAGCCAGTCTTGGCTCGGACCCTGCCAACGGTGTTTTTGCCAATTCACTTTGCCGTTTTTGGAAAATTCGATGCCTTCCGCTTCCAGGCGGGCGCGCTGGCGGGCGGCACCGTCCCGCTCGCTGATTTTTCCCTGGGAATTAATCACCCGTTGCCAGGGAATATCTTCGCCTGGCGGTGTTGCAGCTGTTGCAAAACCAACAATACGGGCGGTTGCGCCGGGAATGAGGCTGGCAATCATTCCGTAACTGGCAACCTGCCCTTTCGGGATTTCCCTAATAAGCCCATAAACGGCTGGAAAGCATGCGTATTGACGTGTCATGCCGCCGTTTGTGCCAGACGCCTGCGGCAAAAAGCAAGATGTTTGCTTCGTACCGCAGGGCTAGCGTTGATGGTTAGTTTATGTCGGCTTCAAGTGCCTCGATCTGAGTCCGGGTATCTTCGATCAAGCTGGCAATCTCTGCTGCTGAGTCTGATGATCCGGTTGCCAGATTGCGCACTTCACTGGCAACCACAGCAAACCCGCGGCCTGCATCACCCGCACGGGCGGCTTCAATCGTTGCATTAAGCGACAGAAGGTTGGTTTGGCGCGCGATCCCGTCTATCGACTTTGCCGTGCCATTGATACGGTCAAGCACGTTGCGCATCAGGGCGCTGGTTTCTTCAATCGCTGTCCTTCGCTCAGTAACGTCATTGGCATACATAACGATGGACGCCAGCCGTCCCTGATAGTCATCGATCGCCTGCAAACTGCCAGACAGGAATAACTTCTTGCCGCCAGTCCCCTCAATCGTAATTTCACGCGAGAGGAACTCGCCAGCCTTCAAGGCCTTCGCGTCCTGCTCGCTGACTGCCGCCGACAAGTTCGGACTATCAATGCCATAGTGTGACAACAGGTCGAAACCAATCGGGTTTGCCTTGGCAAAATTGCCATACTCATCCCATTCAATAACAACGTTTGAGCGCTCAATACCGTCAATACGGGCTGTGAACTCAAGCGCAGCAACTTTGGTGTCCGTGATGTTTGCCTGCACAGAAATAAACCGCTCCAGTTTCCCGTTCTGATCAAAAATCGGGTTGATAGATAATGAAATCCAGTAGGCGTCGCCGTCTTTGTTGTAGTTCAGTATTTCCTCGTAAAATGGTTGGCCTGCATGCAGTTTTTCCCGGATGCGCGCAACACTGCCCGGGTCGGTCAACTTGCCCTGCAACACGTCACCGGGTTTACGGCCCTTCACTTCATCAAAGGTAAACCCTGTCATACGTTCAAAACCAGGGTTGGTGTATTCAATCAGCCCTGCTGCGTCTGTTATGATGACCGAGTTGTCGGTCTCATCCGCCACCAAGGATAACATTCTGAACCGTTCGCGGTTTTCAACTTCCTGCGTCACGTCCTGCACAAACGCAGTGTATATGGTTTCGCCGTCCAGCTCGATGCGCGCCAGCGACAACTTGCCCCAAAGCATTTCGCCGTCCTTGCGGTGCACTTCCACTTCGCGGCTGGTGCCGACAATTTTATCCTCGCCGGTTTCCCTGTTGGCATTGACAAAATCATCGTGCTTGGCCTGCATCACCGCTGGCACCAGCATTTTCACATTGCGGCCCATCACCTCATCACGGCTATAGCCCCACAGCTCTTCGGCGGACGCGTTGAAGAAGGTAATATTATTGTCTTTGTCAATTGTGACCACAGCATCCAGTGCTTGCTCCAGCGTTTGTTTGACAATCTGCTGATCGCGCCTTTGCTCGCTGATATCTTTAACAAAAGCCGTGTAAATAATGTCGTCGCCAACCTTGATTTTGGACAGGGCGAGGCTTGCCCACACTCGCGATCCGTCCTTGCGCGGCACTTCCACGTCGCGGCTAGTGCCAACAATTTTGTTGACGCTGCTTTCGCGGTTAAGGTTGACATAACCATCGTGATGACCGTGGTGTTCGGCTGGCACCAGCATTTCCACATTACGGCCCATCACCTCATCGCGGTTATAGCCCCACAACTCTTCAGCCGCGGCGTTAAAAAACGTGATGTTATTGTTCTTGTCGATTGTGACCACCGCATCCAGCGCCTGTTCAAGCGTCTGGGTCACGATTTCCTGTGCGCGCCTTTGTTCTGTTATATCTTTTACAAAAGCGGTGTAGGTGATCTTGCCGTCAATCACCACTTTGGACAGCGACAAATTGGCCCAAAGACGACTGCCGTCTTTGCGCGGCACTTCCACGTCGCGACTGGTGCCGACAATTTTGTCTTCACCCGTCGTCCTGTTGGAATTTACATATGTGTCATGGCTGGACTGATGCTCACGCGGCACCAGCATTTTCACGTTTTGCCCCAGCACTTCTTCGCGAGTATAGCCCCAAAGATTTTCCGCTGCTGCATTGAAAAAGGTTACACTGTTGTGCTCGTCAATAGTGACGACAGCGTCAACAGCCTGTTCTAGTACTTGTTCCAGCGAGTTACGCTCGCTGTAATCAACTGTGCTTCCGTCGCGCATGAATGGTCCCTAGCTTCATTCGCAACCCCCAAGATGCACCGCTGTTTTGAACATAAAAAGTAACTAAACAGTTAAAAAATATAGTGTTTTAGGAACGCATATAGAGCGGTTTCGGTTGGGAGAATCGGGCTTGAATTAACAGTCGACCACTGTGGCAGCAATAGGCACTGTGATCGCCAGGCCGCCTTGCGCCGTTTCTTTATATTGGGTTTTCATATCGCGCCCCGTGATGCGCATAGTGCGAATGACCTTATCAAGCGAGACAAAATGAGTGCCGTCACCGCGCAGTGCAAGACGTGCAGCATTGATGGCTTTCACGGCCCCCATTGCGTTACGCTCGATGCAGGGCACCTGTACCAGTCCGCCCACCGGGTCGCACGTTAGCCCCAAGTTATGTTCCATGCCAATTTCTGCAGCGTTTTCCACTTGCTGCGGCGTGCCACCAAGAACCTCGGTCAAGCCAGCCGCCGCCATAGAGCAAGCGCTGCCAACTTCGCCCTGGCACCCAACCTCTGCACCTGAAATTGAAGCATTCATTTTAAACAACAGACCAATTGCACCAGCGGTCAGCAAAAACCGCACAATACCATCATCGTTGGCTGCCGGAACAAAGCGCGCATAATAGTGCAGAACGGCCGGGACAATGCCGGCGGCACCGTTCGTGGGCGCGGTGACAACCCGGCCACCCACGGCGTTTTCTTCGTTTACGGCCAGCGCATACAGATTAACCCAGTCCATGATGGTCAGCGGGTCCGTAAGGGCGGTTTCAGGCCGGGAAGCAAGCTGTTGATATAATTTGTGCGCCCGACGCCCAATTTTGAGCCCTGGCATGTCACCACCCCGCTCACACCCTCGTTTGACGCATTCTTCCATAACCGCCCATATTTCCAGCAACTCGGCACGGATCTGATCTTCGCTTCTGAACACACGTTCGTTGGCAAGCGTAATGTCGCTGATCGACTTGCCTGTCTTCAGGCAGTGCTCCAAAAGCTCGTCACCACTAGCGAAAGGATAGGGCTGTTCAATGTTGACTTCATCAAAATGATCAGCCGCCGCTTCCCTTTCATGAACAATAAAGCCGCCGCCGATTGAGTAATAGATTGCCCGCAAGCGTTCTGTACCAGATTTGCAATACGCCCAGAACTCCATACCATTGGGGTGGAAATCAAGCCGTTCACGCGGCAGAAGCTGCAGGTCTGCGTCTTCGTCAAACGCAATGGTATGCCTTCCCATCAGGGTGATTTGGCCAGAATTGAGGACTTGTTGCACCATGTCTGGAATGGCTTCCACATCAACGTCTCGCGGGGTTTCGCCCATCAGGCCCAGAATAACGGCTGTATCTGAACTGTGGCCACGCCCGGTTGCCCCCAACGACCCATAAAGCTTCACAGCGATACGTTGGATTTGATCAAGCCCTTCGTTTTCTTCAAGGCTTTCGACAAACTCACGTGCGGCCTTCATCGGCCCAACAGTATGGGAACTGGACGGACCGATTCCGATGTTAAAAAGATCAAGCACACTGAGCGTCATAAAACTAAACTCCCCTTTGGGCGATGTGGCACATTAGGGTAAAAGTTACAAATGAAACAATGAAATTTGCGATAGGTTTAGTTACGAGACAAATCTACCACATCAGTGTTTGCGGATCATCAATCGGCCGGTCTTCAGTTGCCGCGATAATACCTTTAATGCAGCGGACCAGCGTCCAGATGGTCCAGACAAAAATGACCAGCCAGCCGATCAGAACAATCGACAAAACTGCACCCGCAACCAACATCATCAGACCCAGCCAGAAGGTGCGGATAAGATAGTCCACGTGACTTCGCCACACCCCTGACAATTCGGATTTTTTATCATGCGCGATAAAAACGCCTGCCGCTGCGCTGATACCGGTGGCAAAACCAATGAAATACAAAATATAAATCAGTAGAATGGTACGGCGATCTTTTTCTATCTGCTCATCGCGCATGGTATTTCCCCCTGTTTCATGCCCGTTTACTTAGGTTGGTTGCGGGCGGCACAGCCTGAACTTCAAATGCTGCGGAAAACATATATTGGAAAAAACGAATGAATTATCAACCATCCTGCGCCGCACGGCTATTGCATCAGACCGGTCTGCGTTTTTTCTGTTGCAGGCCGCAGAATTTTGCTAAGCGCAGAGAATAACTTGTGGGTCGTCCTGCGCTGACCTACATTTGCCGAAATTCAACTCCCGTCCGGGCCAAATAAACGGAACTGTCTTCATGGTAAAAATTTCTGTCACTAACCTTGCCGGTCAAACACGCGATATCGAAGCCGAAACCGGCCTGTCGCTTATGGAAAATATTCGCAACAACGACTTTGATGACTTGGCTGCGATTTGCGGCGGATGCTGCAGTTGCTGTACATGCCATGTTTTTGTCAACGAAGACGACATGAGCAAATTGCCCGATATGGAAGAAGATGAACAATATCTTCTTGAAGACAGCGAACACTATCACGCCGAGACATCTCGCCTTTCCTGCCAGGTTGAAGTGGATGACAGCCTTGACGGTTTGCGGGTAACAATCGCGCCAGAGTCCTAAAAACCTGAAATCCTATAGTTTCAAAGTCCTGACTGCTCAACGCTATAGCCAGATAATGCCCCGGAGGCAGCCATGCCCGCGTCAACAAGCCTGATTTCATCTGCCGCACCGAAAGGCGATGCCATTGCGCTGGTGCCTGTTACTACGGCATCGCTAAAGACGGTCATTTCCAAGCTGGATATACGCCAGCGCAAGTGGGTGGAGGCAATCGGTTTCGAGGCAACCGAAGCTTCTGTTGCCATTATCCCCGGCACAGAAGGAAACATCGACAGAGTTCTGGTTGGAACGGGCGCGACCGCGCCATCACCTGCGGACCCATGGTGGCTTGCCGCGGCGGCAGAGCAAATACACGCCGGCACGTATTTCATTGATGCCGACATGGATGAACAGGCGATGGCTTCTGCGGCATTTGGCTGGTGTATGGCGCAGTATCAGTTTGATCGCTACACCGCCGCAAAAACCATCAAGCGCACGCTGGTCGGACTGACTAAAACCGCTGCATCGGTTGCAAAACGGTATGTAGCAGCAGCGGCAATGGTTCGTGACCTGGTGAACACGCCAGCCGAACATATGGGGCCAGCAGACCTGCAGGATGCGGCGGAAGCACTGGCAGAAGACTTTAGTGGCATATGCTCAACAATTGTCGGGGAAGACCTGCTGGATGAAAACCTGCCTGCCATTCATGCTGTGGGCCGGGCCGCCGCAGAAGGCCGAGAGCCACGGCTGATAGACCTGCAATGGGGTAATCCAAAAGCCCCGTCATTAACCCTGGTTGGCAAAGGCGTTTGTTTCGATACGGGCGGCCTTGACCTCAAGCCAAGCGCAGGCATGCGCCTTATGAAAAAGGACATGGGAGGTGCCGCTCATGCGCTGGGACTGGCGCAGCTGATTATGGCGAGCAACCTGGACGTGAATTTGCGCGTGCTCATCTCGGCCGTCGAAAATTCGGTGTCCGCAAACGCCTACCGACCCGGTGACGTGCTTAACACGCGCAAGGGCCTGACCGTTGAAATTGGCAATACAGATGCAGAAGGCCGGGTCGTTCTGTGCGATGCCCTGGTGGTGGCGTGCGAGGAGAAGCCAGACCTGCTGATCGATTTTGCAACGCTTACTGGCGCAGCCAGGGTTGCGCTGGGCGGTGATCTGCCAGCAACCTACACCAACAAAGACGCCGTCTGGCACGCACTGGAGAATGCTTCAACCGCGAACAATGACCCCATGTGGCGCATGCCGCTTTGGGCAGGGTACGACAAGGACCTGTCCAGTTCGATCGCCGACTTGGGCAATATTGCAGAAGGCGGCTTTGGTGGCTCGATAACGGCAGCGCTTTATCTGCAACGCTTTGTTGATGCGTCCGTTCCCTGGGTCCATTTCGATGTTTATGCGTGGAACAAAAAAACCAGCCCGGGCCGACCCACAGGCGGTGAAGCACAAGGTTTACGCGCAACATTTGCGGCCATCAAATCCTATCTAAAGGTATAATCGCTAGCTCCGTTAGGACTGTTTTAAGGAACAGTTGATACACCCAAAGTGTTGGTAAATCGCACAAGGGATTTCGGGGTGACGGAAAAGACCAATCCGAGAATGTTGAGGGTATGGCGTGAAGCGCACCGGGCGAGCGTGCGCTCAAGTGACCCTGACCTTACATCGCGCCAGATGTCCGTTCTGCTGAGTGTTTACATGACAGAACCACCCCATACTGTGCGGGGGTTGGCCGCCGACCTTAATCTTACAAAACCGGTGATAACCCGGGCGCTGGATACGCTGAGCAAAAAAGGACTGCTCAAGCGCGCCAAAGATGACCGAGATGGACGCAGTATCCTGATTGCCCGCACGGTAAAGGGTGCCGTGTTTCTAAGCGAACTTTCTGATAGGATCGTGGCGGCGGATAAATCTATACCACTGGATAGTGAGACATAAGCTTGGCAGAAAAATCAAAAATGGGACAGTTGAAAGCCTTTGGCCTGCCCACACTGCATGACCCCAATAATGAATTGTCGACAAACGACGCGCTGCTGTCCTGCACCACAATTGACACAGAATGTGCGATGCCGTGGGCAGCATTGAAAGTAAGCCCAAACCCGCAAGCCCAAACCGTCCATGAAATACTGTACGGCGAGCCCCTTCAAATTCTGGATCGACAGGACACGTGGCTACACGTGGCGTCTGTTATAGATGGCTATAAGGGCTGGGTGATGGCAGGCGCGACTGTACGCGGCTTAACCCGTCCATCGCACCGCATCTGTGTTCCCATGAGCCATATTTACCGGCAACCTGACTTGAAGTCTGAGCCACTGTTACCCCTGCCGATGACAAGTTATGTGCATATCAAAACACCTTCTTCGGTCGAAAACGGGTTTCTACCCCATGAAAATGGTGGCTTCATATACGCCGCGCACATTCACCCACTGGGGGGCTTTTCAAATGATCCCGTCAGCGTTGCCGAACGCTTTATCGGCACGCCTTATCTTTGGGGAGGGCGCACATTGATTGGCATGGATTGCTCGGGCCTGACACAGGTGTCTTTGTCTGCGGCAGGCCACCGGGTGCTGCGCGACAGCGGTAGTCAGTTCAAAAGCCTTGGAAGAGCTTTGGAGCAGGATGAAAAACCGGCGCGCGGCGACCTGGCGTTCTTTCCTGGCCATGTTGGTTGGATGATTGACAATGTGCATCTGCTGCACGCCAACGCAACCCACATGGCCGTTACCATCGACCCACTGGACGACGTGATTTCCTGGCTGAAAGCTGAAGGTCAGAAATACCCGTTTTCAGGGTTTCGTCGCCTTTCTTAAAAAAACAAATCGCCGCCTGAAACTAACAACCCCTTTAGCCAACAAAAAACGGGCCTCAAAAAGGCCCGCTTTAGACATTGAGTTGTGGTTGCCGCTTAGTTTCCAGCTGCAGCTTCCACATTTTCTACAACAGCCTCTTCCATAGCAGTCTCAGGGGTCGGCAATGGCACTGGAGCATCGCTAAAACCAGCCAGATACGCCAGCAAATCTGCACGCTGGTTCGCTTTCGACACAGCGAAAACCATTTTTGAGCCTTTTGCTACGGCTTGCGGGTTGGCAAGCCATTGGTCCAGCAACTCATAGGTCCATACTGACGTGCCCAGCGCCTCAACAGCACTGGAGTAACGGAAGCCATCAACCGCCGCTACTGTGCGCCCCACAACACCATACAGGTTAGGGCCGGTTTTGTTGGCGCCGCCTTTTTCTATGGTGTGACAGGCTGTACATTTTTTCCACTGTTTTGCGCCGCGATCAGCGTCAGCTACTGCCATCATTTCGGCAAAGCTTGGGCCTGCGTCAGCAGCAACCTCTGTGGAAGTCTGTTCTGCTACTTCCACGGTAAAGGCCGGCTTGTCTTGCTCTGCATGATGAAACGGCATTTCCGCAACAATACCCAAAACCATGATCATCAACACTGATGCGATGACGGCGGCAAACACCTTGTTCCACTCAAAAGAATCCACTGGCTTTTCTCCTTGCAGGCGACAAGACCAATGGCCAGTCGGCTGATTTGTTTGGGCAGGTGCGCGTCATACGTGGCCAAAAAAAGCACAAGCGCACAGCATTTGCCCGTTTCGGCGCGACAATAGCCACAGCGTTGGTCAAAATTCAAGTCGAGAATCGCGCATTTTTGCCCGCAAATCGAATAGGACGCTGGATTCCGCTGGATTCTGTGGTTTTTGCGCCGCGGCAAATGACCGCAATGTTTCTTACTAACCATTACAGTGCTTGTTGCGTTGACTAGCGCCAAGCCAACAGGCACTAATCCTGACTAAGGTTCACAAACGCAAAAATGACCAGACCATGCAACAAAAAGCTACTGATAAACCCTCCCTGGACGTAAGCAACCTTATCGCCTTTCAAGGTGAGCTTGGAGCATACTCGCATATGGCGTGCCGCAGCTGCTACCCGGACATGGAGGTCTTACCCTGCCCCAGTTTTGAGGATGCCTTGGCCGCTGTGCGCAACAAAAAAGCACGGCTGGCAATGATACCAATTGAAAATTCAACGGCGGGTCGGGTCGCTGATATTCATACGCTGCTTCCAGGCAGTGACCTGTATATCATCGGCGAGCATTTCGAATCTATTCGTCACTGCCTTCTGGCAAACCATGACGCCAGCGAAGAGACTCTGTCGACGGTAACAAGCCACGTTCAGGCGCTGGGGCAGTGCCGCAAAACACTTCGGGCGATGGGGCTGGCTCGCGAACCGTTTGCTGACACGGCAGGGTCCGCAAGGCATGTGGCGGAAAGTGGTGACACAACGCTTGCCGGTATCGCCAGCGAACTAGCCGCTGAAGTCTATGGCCTGAAGATCATCAAGCGTGACCTTCAAGACGAAGGCAACAACACCACGCGGTTTGTCGTGTTGGCGCGTGCACCTTTGGCGCATGATCAAATCGATGGCCCGGTGATGACAAGCTTCACGTTTGAAGTGCGCAATATACCCGCCGCGCTATACAAAGCACTTGGCGGCTTTGCGACCAACGGGGTCAATATGACCAAGCTTGAAAGCTACTACGAATCAGACAGCTTCAAGGTTAGTGAGTTTTATGCCGATATTATGGGTCATGAAGGCATGGCCAATGTTGCGCGCGCCATGGAAGAACTGCGATTCCATACAAAAAGAGTGCGGGTGTTTGGCACTTATCCGATGGAACGCGACCGGGGGGCAACCTGAACAATGACATGGTTAGCTATTAGAGCTGTAACGTCTGCATTTTTTACGCACTCTATCTGGTGGAGGTGAGGCTATTGCATGCCAAATGCATCACCTCAGTAAAAGACCCTACAGACAAGGGGCTGCTGGCATCCATTGTTTTGACGATGAGCTTATTTGCCAGCGCCCTTTCCATACCGGCAACCGCGTCTGAACAGACTTCAGGCAATCAAGACCAACCGACTATTCGGTTCTGCTACCAGGATACCGAGCTCTATCCAGCCTATTTGGGCAACGGCAGTGAAGTGCCCGCCGAGAAACCTGGCGTGGACATTGAACTGGTTCAAAAAATCACGGCACGGGCTGGTTCCTCTGTTTCCCTTTTACGCTATTCCTGGAAGCGGTGTCTGGCGCTTTTGAGCGCTGGGCGAATAGACAGCATTATTTCGTCTTTCCGTCCGGAAAGGGCACAGCTTGCCGTTTTTCCGATGAAGGGTGATCAGGCTGATGACAGCAAAAAAATCACCACGTCAGGCTATTATCTCTATCACCTGAACACGGGAAATACTTTTTGGGACGGCAAAAACCTGATGGACCCCTCAATTTCCATTGGGGCTCCGATGGGCTATTCTATTGTGGCTGACCTGCGGCGCATGAATGCAAATGTCATGGAAGCCGGTACAACCAGTGGGTTGCTTAATCTGCTGAGTTATGGCCGCTTTGATGCCATTGCCGCACCCGGCAATATGACTGATGCCATTATTCGCCAGAATATAACCCGGTTTTCCGATATTGTCAGAGACCCTGAGCCCCTTACGGAAAACGCATATTTTATCGTGTTTTCAAAAACTTTTGCTGAGCAGCACCCTTCTTTAGTAAAGAGTGTGTGGCAAAATACAGAAATTGTGCGGCAAGCTTTGCGCGAAGAACTGCTTCTGAAATATTAGGGATTATGTGTGAAAACCATCGGCATCATTGGCGGCATGAGTTGGGAGTCGACAGCGCTCTATTACCGCGCGATCAATGAAGGTGTGAAACACCGACTTGGCGGATTGCACAGCGCCAAAATCGCGCTGGAAAGCGTTGATTTTCATGAAATCGAACATCTGCAGGCAGCAGGCAACTGGGATGAAGCAGGCGCTACACTCGCACGGTGCGGCCTGAACCTGAAAGCGGCCGGAGCGGACTTTTTACTGATAGCGACCAACACCATGCACAGGGTCGCACACGCTGTGGAGCAGGCAAGCGATCTGCCGCTGTTGCATATCGCAGACGCAACCGCGGCTCGTATTAAGGCACAAGGCCTGAATTGCATCGGGTTATTGGGTACAGCCTATACTATGGAGCAGGACTTCTATCGCGGCCGCTTGGTCGAACATCATGGCCTTGATGTGATCATACCGGATGAACCAGACCGCAAGGTGGTGCACCAGGTCATTTATGATGAACTGTGCCAGGGCATCATCCGCGATCAATCGCGCACCGCTTATCAACAAATCATTCAGAAACTGAAAAACCAAAGCGCTGAGGCGATTATATTAGGCTGCACGGAAATTGGCATGCTCATCGGGCCGGAAGACACCGACCTACCACTGCTGGACACCACAGCCATCCATGCTGAGGCAGCAGTGGACTTTGCCCTGTCGAACTAAGCTACCAGATTGTCAGGCAGCACAAAATATGTACGAGCGACCGGTGCCTGCAACGTATCGCTGCGGTAATAGCGCGCCAGCATAGCTTTTGAATTTGTCAGAAGGTCAGGATTGGCTTCGGCAAAACTGTCAAAAGTATCTGCTGCGCACCGGGCTTGGCGGTCTGCAATCAGCAAAAGATAAAACCAGGTAATGGTTTCATGATATTTGTCTTCAACGTTGCACCGCCGAGTGAAAGTCCGGAAGCCGTTAGCGAACCGTTCGATGGCTTTAGCGGCCGGCATTTCGTGCAGATATAACCATCCGAGCCTGACATGTGCACGGTGATCAAATGCGTCTGGGCCCAGCGTACCGTCTTCAAAGGCTGCAATAAATTCTTCGTCCGTCATCTTTATCACTCGTGCAATTTATGACTGTGTGAGGCATCAAGGTCGAGATTATAAACCTTTTTAAGCGCTGCGATTTTAGCAAGTGTCCCATCTGTGAAGGGGGATGGCTTTCCGTCCATGGCGTGCAATACGACACCCTCCAGAAAGTCGCCGAGCGACAAGTCTAGATATTCAGCAGTTGCTTTCATCACCTTGACTAGTCGCTTTTCCATGCGCACACCGGTTTGAATACGTTCAATTTTCATGGATGTTCCTCCAAAAATTACCTATGTACCTTGGTAACATACAATACCTGAAAGAACAAGCATGCATTATGGTGAGGGTTTGGGCTGCAACTTAGTCTGAGGGGTATTTTTAGAGGGAGGGAAAATTAAAAGGTCAGCCAGTCGCCGCCAGCGCCTTTTTCAATAACATCGGCGAGGCCGGAGACTTCAACCGCGGGTCGCTGGATCAGCTCAACGGCTTCAATATCATGTTCGCGCAGGGCCGTTTCACAGGCCACAAACCGCACATCAAGGGCAGCCAGGCCGTCCATCAACACACCACTGTCCGCAACGCCCTTCGCTTCCAGGGCTGCATCCATGGACGGCGCGGGATGCCCGGTTGAGGTCTTCATGGCTTGCCAGCCATCTGGTGTCAGGAAGCGGATCGCCGCCTTCGAGAAAAAGAAGGTCACAGGCCTGCCCATCGCGGATGCCGTTGCACCCACCATCAGGGCCATATGAACCCGCTCTGCGTCTGCAGACATCATCAGCAATGTCATGGGGCGGCGGTCAGCTTTCGCCATCAGAACCTCCTATCGCACACACAGGGCAGATTGGGTCTTGCGGCAGTTTTATGGTGCGCATGGATGCCGACAAGGCATCATAGAGGAGCATCTTACCCGCCAGACTGTCGCCGATGTGCAGTATTTCTTTCAACACTTCCGTGGCTTGCAAGGTGCCAACAACACCCGCTATCGCGCCCAGAATGCCAAGGTCAGAGCAAGTACGCTGCATATCTTCCGGGGGTTCTTCCGGGAGAAAACAGCGGTAACACGGCAAGCCTTTGCCTGCATGCGGCTTGAAGGTTGCCACCTGCCCTTCAAAGGGCCCGAGCGCCGCGGACACCAGCGTTTTCTTCAATCTCACGCACGTGTCACTAATTATATGGCGGGTTTTAAAATTGTCGGTGCCGTCGGCAACTATGTCATAGCCACTGATAATTTCAGCGGCATTGTCTGCTGTCAGCCGTACTTTATGCGCCACCACCATCACATCCGGGTTCAGGGCCGCAATTTTGGCCTGCGCGCTATCGGTCTTGTCCACGCTGACATCTGCGGTCGCATGAATGATCTGGCGCTGAAGGTTAGTCAAATCAACGCTGTCGTCATCCACAATACCCAGTGTGCCAACGCCCGCCGCCGCCAGATACGATAAAACTGGGGATCCAAGGCCCCCTGCCCCCACAACCAGAACTTTGGCCTGCATCAGCGCCACTTGCCCGGCACCGCCCACATCCTTCAAAATGATATGACGGGCATAGCGTTCCAGTTGTTCGTCAGTGAAATCCATCCGTCACCGCGTTCCGGTTGAACCAAATCCGCCTGCACCGCGGGCGGTCTCGTCAAGGCTGTCTACTTCAACCCACGCCCCTTGGGTGACAGGCGCGATGATCATTTGCGCGACGCGCATGCCGCGCTCAATGGTGAAGGGCTCGTTCGAGAGGTTCACCAAAATGACTTTCACTTCGCCCCTGTAGTCCGCGTCAATCGTGCCGGGTGTGTTGAGGACCGTCACGCCGTTTTTGGCGGCGAGGCCAGAGCGCGGGCGCACTTGTGCTTCATAACCGCCCGGCAAAGCCATCGCCAGGCCCGTCGGGATCATCGCACGTTCCAGCGCCCCAAGCGTCACTGTCTCGCTGTCAACAAGCGCAGCATACAGGTCCATGCCCGCGCTTTGTTCGGTTTCATATTTCGGCAGCGGCAAGCCCTGCCCGTGGTCAAGAACAGTGACGTTGATCGAAACAGTCGACATAGACAATCTTTCAAAGCAGTTGGAAGGTTATTTCGTAAGCGCGTCGGCAATGGTTTTGGCAAGCGCGGTCGCCACGTCATCCTTGCTCATTGTGGGCCAGCTTTCAACGCCGGTTTCCGTGATAACATGCACCTGGTTACTATCCCCACCCATAATACCGGTGGTGTGGGACACATCGTTGGCCACAATCATGTCGCAGCCCTTGCGTTTGCGTTTGGCGGTGGCATGCTCAATAACCTGTTCGGTTTCGGCGGCAAAGCCAACCACCAGCGCCGGGCGACCCTCTTTCATCGCAGACAGGCCTTTTAAAATATCCGGGTTTTCGCACAGGTTGAGAGCCGGGATACCGTCTTTGGATTTTTTCAGCTTCTCACCGTTTGACCCGGCTTTGATGCGCCAGTCAGCTACCGCAGCAACACAAACGGCAGCATCTGCAGGCAGGGCAGCCTTGACCGCTGCATCCATTTCAAGCGCGGTTTCCACGTCCACGCGGGCAACACCCGGCGGGGTGGTTTGGGAAACTGGGCCGGATACCAACGTGACCTCGCCGCCAAGGGCCGCCAGCGCGCCCGCAATAGCAAAGCCCTGCTTACCCGAAGACCGGTTCGCGATATAACGCACAGGGTCAATCGGTTCATGCGTGGGGCCAGCGGTAACAACAATATGTTTGCCCATAAGTGGGCGGTTCCCACCTGCAAAATAGCCTTCGATGGCTGCGACCATATCTGGCACCTCCGCAAGCCTGCCGGGGCCCACCTCGCCGCATGCCAGCATGCCATCTCCGGGGCCCACCATAAGGATACCATCACGCTTCAGGGTTTCAATGTTGCGCTGAGTCGCCTTGTGCGCCCACATCTCGGCGTTCATCGCTGGTGCGATCAGCACTTGCTTGTCGGTCGCGAGCAAAATCGTGCTCGCCAGGTCATTGGCAAGGCCGTGTGCCATCTTGGCCATCAGGTCTGCGGTCGCGGGCGCTATCACCACCAGATCAGCTTCGCGGGACAAGCGGATATGTCCCATCTCGGCTTCGTCCTTCAGGGAAAACAAGTCGGTGTAGCACTCATCACCCGTCAGGCTCGCCACACTCATAGGCGTAATAAACTGCTGGCCCGCAGGCGTGAGCACACCGCGCACAGCCGCACCGCGTTCCATAAGGCGGCGCGCCAGATCAAGCGATTTGTAGGCAGCAACCCCACCGCCGATAATCAGAAGAATGCGTTTGCCATCAAGCATATGCAAAAAGCCCTGTTACAGTGTTTCCAGACATATAAGGGGCTTTAGCCCTGGCTGCAAACATCCTCTCGTCGATGTGATCCAGGCGACAAGTTAAGCAAGTGGTTACGCATTTTATGCTGACCCTCGATTATCCACGCTGAATTCGCCAGCGCCGAACCGCGTCAGGATCAGGAAGCCACCAGCAATCGCTACGTTTTTCATAAACAGCGCTGCTTGGGTTTGATCGGCAAAGTCATTGTGAAACATGAGGGCCGTTACAAGACAAAAGCCCGACAATAAAAATGCAAGGATGCGGGTTTTAACCCCAACCAAAATGGCCACACCGCCCAGTATCTCAAACGCCACTGTCGGCCAGAACAAAAAACCGGGAACACCGCCTGATTGCATATAGGGCACCATCGCCTCCGCGCCCGCACCCAATTTATTCAAGCCGCCTGCTATAAACAACAGCGACAACAAAACACGACCAAGCAGCGCAAAATATGGATTAAGTTTTTCCATGTGTATTCTCCCCGGAAATTGAACAAATGCTCCAAACTTTCACCGAGAATGTGAGTTAAAAAACGGATTTGTGCAAATTTGTCGCTGAAATTGCTTTAGTAAGTCAGGATTTTCAGCAACAGTGCACCGACAATAAGGCCAAAGGCAAAAGGCCATAACCGACCCGTCTGGGCGGGTGGCGGCGCTTCAAATGTGGGCTCTGGCCCACCCTGGTCCTCTTCCGCAAGCCACCGTTCAATGCGAGATGGCAACCGTTCTATCAGACGCGGCAATTGGTTGATTGCATCCGCAAGCTGCACCTCGGGCGACAGGTTAGCGCGCACCCATTCTTCAATAACGGGTTCTGAAATTTGCCACATGTTTGACTTTGGGTACAGATGCAGCGCCATGCCCTCCGCCATAACCATCGTGCGCTGCAACAGCAAAAGCTGCGGCTGGGTTTGCATGTTAAACCGCTCCGTGGTGGCAAAAAGCTGGGTCAGCAACTTTCCGGCAGAGATTTCTTCGACGGGCAAGTCCATAATGGGGTCAGCAATTGCACGCATGGCCTGCGCAAATTCTTCATGGCTTTCACGGCGCGGCACATAGCCTGCATCAAAGTGAATATCCGCCACCCGGTCATAATCCCGCCGGATGAAACCGAACAAGATTTCAGCCAAAAACCGCCGCTCCAGTTTGGTCAAGCGGCCCATAATACCAAAATCAATGGCACAAATGGTGCCGTTTGCCTCCACAATCAAATTGCCCTGGTGAAGATCGGCATGGAAAAATCCATCCTTCAATGCCTGCTTGAGAAACACCTGCACCACGCGCGATCCCAGCGCCTCCAGGTCATGGCCCGCTGCCTTCAATGCCTCCCGGTCTGCAACACGAATGCCATCCACCCATTCCAGCGTCATGACCCGCTTTGCGGTCATTTCCCATTCAATGCTGGGGAGCCGGTACCCGGGTTCGCCCTGCATGTTATCCGCAAGCTCTGCGGCAGCAGCGGCTTCAAGGCGCAAATCCATTTCTGCGAGTACGGTTTCGCGGACCTTGTCCACAACTTGTAAAAGCCGCAGGCGGCGGCCTTCTACACTGTGTCGCTCGCCCAGAACTGACAGCCATTCAAACAGCTTCAGGTCCCGTGTGAACCGTTCCTCAATATCGGGCCGCAGCACCTTGACCGCCACAGCGCGACCGTCCTTGAGCATTGCCTTGTGCACCTGTGCAATTGAAGCTGCAGCGACCGGCGTTTCATCAAAGTCTGCGAACAAGCCCTCAAGCGGCTGGCCAAGCTGTTCTTCAATTGTTGCCTTGGCTTTAGCAAACGCAAACGGCGGCAAGCGATCCTGCAAGGTAGCCAGCCCCTCGGCAATCGGGCGGCCCACCAGATCAGGTCGTGTCGCCAGTGTTTGCCCAAGTTTGATGTACGCCGGCCCCATGGCCGCAAGCGCCATGGCCAGGCGCTCGCCGTCCGCATCCGGCAATCCGCGCCGCCGCGGGATATAGAGGGTCAAAAGCCGCAGCAATTTTGGTGCCCAGGTGGGCACAAGGTCAATGCGGGTCAGCGCCCGAATGGCACCAAACCGACGCAGGCCAACGGCCATCATGAAAAGTTGAAACAGGTGACGCAGTGCTGGCATGAAAGAACGCCCTATATCCGGGTGCCGCTGTGGATGGCAACAACACCCGCCGACATGCTGCGCCAGCTTGTGCGGCTAAAGCCTGCAGTCTTAATCATCGCTTCAAATTTTTCTGGCGTCGGGAACCGGCGAATGCTTTCAACCAAATATTGATAACTGTCTCTGTCCTGCGCCACCATTTGCCCCATCGCGGGGATAAATTTGAAGCTGTAAGCGTCGTAAGCGTCCTGCAACACGGGCACAACCGCCGGGCTGAATTCAAGGCAGTAGAACCGCCCACCCGGCTTGAGCACGCGGTACGCATCCGCCAGCGCTTCTTCAATCCGCGTTACGTTGCGAATACCAAACGCGATGGTGTAAGCATCCATCGAGCGGTCAGGGAACGGCAATTTCATCGCATCGCCGCACACAAATTCGCAGCGATCGTCAAGGCCTTTGGTTTTGGCGCGCCCTTCACCAACGCGCAGCATCTCGGCGTTAATGTCACACACCGTAACATGTGTGCGCGGGGCCGCTTCCAGAAAACGGAACGCGATATCGCCTGTACCACCGGCAACATCCAACAGCCGCATGCCAGGGCGCGGATTGACGCTGTTAATAAGAGAGTTTTTCCACAGGCGGTGTACGCCCGCGCTCATGACGTCATTCATGATGTCATATTGGTCGGCAACCGAGTTGAAAACGCCTTTAACAAGGCTGGCTTTGTCTTCTTCCTTTACGGTCTTAAAGCCAAAGTGCGTTGTGCCATCTTCGGCAATTTCGCCGTGCTCATTTTCTGCTGTATTATCGCGTGCGGACATTTCCGTCTTGTCTCTCGCCTATGACCAGCTTAACGATGGTCCCCTGATCGTTCCCGGATAGTTCCCCGTGGTTGGCCGGACCATAGCGAACACAAGCGGCGTGCGCCAGACATCATTGAAACAACAGAGGAAAGCGCGACAAAATGCCCGAACTTCCAGAGGTAGAGACGGTTATGCGCGGGCTCGCACCGGTGCTTGAAGGCGTGCGACTCGAAAAAGTGCAGGCGTTTGTACCGAAACTGCGGGTCGACTTGCCAATCGATTTTGAAGAACGCCTGACCGGCAACCGCGTTGTGCAATTATCCCGTCGCTCAAAATACATCCTTGTTGAATGCGAGGACGGGTTAACCGCCATCCTGCATTTGGGCATGTCTGGCCGCGTGAGTATATACGGCGCGAATACGCACCATCCGGCGCGCGCCAAGCATGACCATGTCACCATACTTACAGAACGCGGCGACCTTGTGGTGTTTAATGACCCGCGCCGATTTGGCCTGATTGTGTTTTCAACCGCGGACACGATCCAGACCCATGCCTTGATTAAGGACATCGGGCCGGAACCTCTGGGGAATGCGTTTGATGTTGATACCTTTTGGGCGCGCATCAAAACCCGCAAATCCCCAATTAAAACGGTGCTGCTCAACCAAAAAGTGGTCGCAGGGCTTGGTAATATCTATGTTTGCGAAGCGCTGTGGCGTGCGGGTATTCACCCTACCCGCCGCGCTGACCGGGTGCGCCGCAAAGACGCCGAAAAACTGGTGCCTATTATTCGGGATGTTTTAACAGAAGCCATTGCCGCAGGGGGCTCCACGCTCAAGGACTATGCTCAGGTCTCGGGCGAGCTTGGCTATTTCCAGCACCGTTTCAAAGCTTATGGCCGCGAAGGCGAGCCTTGTCTTACGCAGGGGTGCGGGTCTACGATAGAGCGTATCGTGCAATCGAACCGGTCGACATTTTTTTGCCCGACTTGTCAGACATAAGGCTTGTATGTTCATGAACCCCTTTACCGTAGCTCTTAGCTGGAAACGGCTGATTCGGCATCTGGCTTTAGCAATGGCCACCTTAGGCGTCACCCCTCTGGTGGTCGCACAAGACCGTTTTATCGACGGTTTCCCGGACGTGCCCTACATGGACACCATATCTCACATCGAGGGCAGCCCCATGGTGTTTGATACCGCCGGCGGCACAGTTGCAGAGGCCACGATTGTGTTTTCTGTGGGGGCCGACAAGGTCATGCGGGACTATCAGATAGCCTTGGACGGCCTTAGCTGGGAATGCACTTCAACGGCGACCGTCCTGGAGTGCGAACGAGATGCCAACATCGTTACATTCACGGCACTGGAGGCACGGCCAGAAAGCGCACGCTTCATTTTGCGACTCGAGCCCAAACAGTGACCATATAGTGAGGCACTAAGCCCCCCTGTTATTATTTCCTTTTCAAATGCGTGTCGCGCTATTAGGAATCAGGGTCTTCTTGGGCAACAACAGGGCAAGCGCATGAGCTTTGAAACCATCCTCCTTGATCATCAGGAAGGTGTTGGGCTGATAACTTTAAATCGGCCAGAAGCACTAAACGCACTCAATAGCAAACTTTTGGAAGAGCTGGGCGAAGCCCTGCTTTCGCTGGAAGCCAATAAAGATATTGGCGCCATTGTCGTCACAGGTAGCGAAAAAGCCTTTGCCGCCGGGGCTGACATTAAAGAAATGTCCGGTAAGGACTTTGCCGATGTTTTGGCGGACGACCTGTTTGGCCGAATCAACCAGGTGTTTGCAGCGGTGCGCAAGCCCGTTATCGCAGCTGTGGCCGGATACGCCCTTGGGGGTGGCTGCGAAATTGCCATGGCCTGTGATTTTATCATCGCCGCAGAAAATGCCAAATTCGGACAGCCTGAAATAAAACTTGGCGTTATTCCGGGTATTGGCGGGTCGCAGCGCCTCACGCGTCTGGTCGGCAAGTCCAAGTCTATGGATATGATGCTAACGGGTCGAATGATGGACGCTGCCGAGGCTGAACGCTCAGGCCTCGTGAGCCGCATTGCCCCCACAGAAGATTTGCTGGAATCGGTAATGGAAGTGGCAACCACCATTGCGGAGCTGTCTGCGCCGTCGGTTGCGTTGGCAAAAGAGGCAACCAACGCAGCCCTGGAAACAACTCTGCACCAAGGTCTGCTTCTGGAGCGGCGTTTGTTCCACTCGTTATTTGCAACCGAAGACCAAAAAGAAGGCATGAATGCCTTCATTGAAAAACGACAACCACAATTCAAGAATTGCTAATGTCTCGACCGGGCCAAGGAAAAGGTCGCAGAAAAGGCTATAGAAAAGGCGTGCTTGACTATTGACGCGACGGATTTGTGCGTATATAGACCCGTCCTCGAATTGATTTTCGGCTTCGGCACATGCCTGAGGCCGGTTTTACAGTGAAATGGCACCACGGCGAACGCTTGTTTCAAGCTGCTGGACGGAGCCAAAAGAAGGTAGAAAAATGGCAAACTCAACACAGGCCAAAAAGCGCATTCGCCGTAATGACCGTCGCGCACTGGTTAACAAAGCACGCGTTAGCCGTATCCGCACATTCATTCGTAAGGTTGAAGAAGCGATCAACAATGGTGACAAAACTGTCGCTGCGGATGCTCTGAAAACGGCACAGCCTGAGATCATGCGCGGTGTTACCCGCGGCGTAATGCACAAGAAAACTGCATCACGCAAAGTATCTCGTTTGGCTAAACGCGTTAAAGCGATCGCATAAAATATTCCGATTCGCTGGTTTGACAGCGTATCAATCCAGATGAAAAGGCTGCTTCACTCAGAAGCGGCCTTTTTTGTGTTTACCAATTATGGGAACAAAAAGAGCACATATCTTGTGCCTTGATAGGTCACAACCACATATTGTGTCCCATGATGATTCACGCCATAGGGTGAATCTTGATCTTTCTGTCAAGCGATAGATTCAGTTGCTGGCACCCCCCTGCCTATGTAGTGTAGCGCTCTGACCTCGGTGGGTCTGGTGGGCATCCAACCTCCCTTTTTTGGGAACTGTCCGCAGGTATTTTGTGCACATGCGTGCGGGGGGTACCGCCACCGGCTTTGACCATAGCAAAAACTGAATTAGCGCCCTATCGCGCTGACAGAAGGCTTTTGTTTGTGTCACAAGAAAATGAACAAAAGACCACTTGCTTCCCATTCAGGGCTGGGGTGCAGAAGGTCCAATCGGAATGGCGCAAAAAGCGCAAGCAGGAGACTAAATTCCGATGTCAGAAGGGGAGACGGACAAAATGGGGGCGACCGGGGGGATTGCAGCCGGCGTTGAGACCGAAACAGACGGCTCTTGGGCGCGCGTATGCAGCAAATTCAAACAGGAATTCGGCCAACAGGCCTACACAACATGGCTGGGCCAGTTAGGCTATAATGGCTTGGACGGTGGAACCGTTGAACTAACGGCGCCAACCAAATTCGTGCGCGACTGGATTCAGCGTAACTACGGGCCGCGGCTGATGGATTTCTTCCACGCCGAAGACAAGCGTGTGAAAAGCCTGAGTATCCGGCTTGCCGCCAAAGGTGCGGTGCCAGCGACACCGGCGCAGCCTGTGGCGCGGACCAACGGCACACAGGCAACAGGCTATCAGGCCAATGGCGCTTCAAAGGCCACGCAAAGCTATGATGACGAGCAAGCGGCACTGGACCCGAAATATACCTTCGACAGTTTCGTTGTGGGCAAGTCAAATGAACTTGCCTACGCAGCCGCCAAGCGTATCGCGGAAAGCGACGAAGTATCCTTCAATCCGCTTTTTCTGCACGGAGGGGTTGGCCTGGGTAAAACGCACCTGATGCATGCTATCGCCTGGGAAGTGAAGCGCCGCGCGCCAAACAAAAATGTTGCCTATGTCTCAGCTGAAAAATTCATGTTCGAGTTTATTTCAGCGATCCGTTACAAAGACACACATGCGTTTAAGCAAAAATTCAGGGCCGCTGACCTGCTGATGGTGGATGACGTACAGTTTATCGCCAACAAAAACAGCACCCAGGAAGAGTTTTTTCATACATTCAATGCCCTTATCGACAACCGCTGCCAATTGGTGATTACGGCAGATCGGTCCCCAACAGACCTTGAAGGCATCGAAGATCGTATTGTCTCCCGCCTTGGCTGGGGTTTGGTGGCCGACATTCACCCAACGGACTATGAACTGCGGCTTGGCATTTTGCAGTCAAAAGCAGAACAGGTGCCCGGTGTTGATGTCCCGGTTGAGGTGCTGGAGTTTCTGGCCAAACGCATCATATCCAATGTGAGAGAGTTGGAAGGCGCCATGAACCGCGTGATGGCGTATGCAACCCTCGTTGGGCGCCCTATCACTATGGAAATGACCCGCGACGTCTTGCAGGACCTCATCCGCGCCAACGACCGCAAGGTGACCATCGACGAAATCCAGCGCAGTGTTGCAGAGTACTATAACCTGCGGTTGGCTGAAATGCTCTCTCAGCGCCGGGCCCGGGTTATCGCACGCCCCCGCCAGGTTGCCATGTATTTGTCTAAACAGCTTACCGCCCGCAGCCTGCCAGAAATCGGTAGAAAGTTTGGCGGTCGTGACCATACAACGGTTATGCATGCCGTGAGGAAGATAGAGGATTTGGTCAAATCCGACAGTTCACTGGACGAAGATATTACCCGACTGACACGTCTTTTGGCGGGCTAAAATAGGCGCCAGCACTATAACGCCGCCTCTTCATTCTACCTGCTGGGAGTGATGCCCGCCGACTCGGCAGGTTTCCAATGATTCTCACAATCAAAAAAAGCACGGTTTTGGTGCTTTTTCGTTTGGTTTTACCCTGAAAAACGCTATTGTTGCGAAAGGCCTTAAATGGGGGTGCCAATAGGCTGTTTTTTGCCTATTCCCGCGTGTCTCGGGGGAGAAACAAACCGGGCGTTATGGTGCCACCCGCAAGGCCACCGATTAATGCAGTCAGACAAGAAGATATTTTCATGAAATTCACGATTGAGCGGAATTCCCTTCTGAAAACTTTGGGCCATGTGCAATCTGTTGTAGAGCGCCGTAACACCATACCTATCTTATCGAACGTTATGATCGAGGCCGATAGTGACGGCATTGCCATGACCGCAACCGACCTTGATATTTCGATCATCGAGCGCACCGGTGCGAGCGTTGCCCAGCCGGGCGCCACCACTGTGCCAGCACACACCCTGTTTGACATCGCCCGCAAGCTGCCGGACGGCGCAGAAGTGGAGCTGACACTGGAGGAAGGCGACAGGCTTGTTGTTAAGGCCGGGCGCTCACGGTTTACGCTGGCATGCCTCGATAAAGAAGATTTCCCAACCATGAGCGAGAGCGACCTGCCACACCGGTTTGCTATCGCCGCTGAAGAACTCAAACGCCTGATCGACAAAGCACGCTTTGCTATTTCAACGGAAGAAACCCGCTATTACCTAAATGGTATTTACCTGCACGTCGCCAATGGCGACGCCGGGTCAACTCTGCGGGCGGTCGCCACGGACGGTCACCGCCTTGCCCAAGTAGAGCAAGACGTACCTGAAGGCGCGACCGGCATGCCAGGCATCATTGTGCCGCGCAAAACAGTTGCTGAGATCAGGAAGCTGATCGATGAATATGAAGGCGATGTGGTTGTGGCCCTGTCGGATACGAAAATGCGCTTTAGCTTCGATAATACTGTTGTGACATCGAAGCTGATTGATGGCACCTTCCCTGACTATAGCCGTGTGATCCCGCAAGGGAATGACAAGATGCTTGAAATGGACTGTCGCCTGTTTTCACAGGCCGTTGACCGTGTTTCCACGATCAGCTCGGACAAGACGCGGTCTGTGAAGCTGTCGCTGTCGGAAGATACACTGAAACTGTCAGTCAACAGCCCGGACAGCGGCACAGCGCGCGAAGAGCTGGCAGCGTCCTATGGGTCAGATGATCTGGAAATTGGTTTCAATAGCCGCTACCTGATGGACATTCTGGCCCAAATAGAAGGCGATATGGTACAGGTTATGCTCGCGGACCCATCGGCGCCAACAGTGTTGAAAGACCTGATGGATGAAGGCGCGCTGTACGTTCTTATGCCGATGCGCGTGTAGGGCCATTTGATCAGCCGATCACATAAACCGCAGTTGATGATGCGCCTGATCACCGAAGCAGGTGCCAAAAAGGGTTCCGGTGGGGGTGCGTCTTGGGCGCGGTCCGCACCGAAGGTGCGAGACAATGACTAAAGTGCCGCAACCTTTTGATTCTATCACGGCTCACCGCCCTGTAAGCGAACATACAAACCCCTATGAAAGAGTTTTTGTTTCCCGACTGATGATGACCGACTTCCGATCATATCACCAAAGCCAATTGGAACTGGTGGGCAAACAGCCCATGGTCGTGCTGACTGGCAACAACGGTGCAGGCAAAACCAACGTTCTGGAAGCCATCAGCTACGGCGCACCCGGACGCGGTTTGCGGGGCGCAAGCCTGGGCGATGTTGGACGTGCCGGTGGCGGCCCCTGGTCAGTGGCGTTGCAGCTTAACCTCAAAAACTCAGAAATCGCAGAAACCGTGAAAGTTGGCACGGGCCAAGACCCGGCGCGTGCCGCCAATGACCCCGAAGACGACAGCAGCAAACCTATGCAGCGCCGGATTGTACGCATTGACGGCCAAACTGCATCGAACACAAGCGCGCTTGGTGATCGCTGGTCAATCAGTTGGCTAACGCCGCAAATGGACCGGTTGTTTATCGAAGGTCCCTCGTCCCGGCGGCGGTTTTTGGACCGGCTGGTCTTGTGCCTGTTCCCGGACCATAGCCGCCAGATCAGCGCCTATGAGCGCACAATGCGGGACCGCAACCGCCTGCTGTCCGAGCAAGGCCTGTCAGCGGACGGTGCCTGGTTATCCGCGCTGGAAGCCCGGATGGCAGAACATGCTGTTGCAGTCGCGGTCGCGCGGCTGGAATTTGCCGGTCAGATTGCCGGACAAATAGAAGCCACACAAGACGGGCCGTTCCCCAAAGCTGAACTGGCATTTGATGGCTGGCTGGAAAATGCGCTCGCGGACGGCGCACGGCCCGTTGACCTGGAAACACACTACCGCGACCGGCTGGCAAGCGAACGCCGCCAGGATGCCCGATCAGGCCGCACCAGCACAGGCGTCCATAAAACAGATTTTATCGTGACCCATGCTGGTAAAAACATGCGCGCTGACCTGTGTTCGACCGGGGAACAGAAAGCACTGCTGATTGGCCTTATTCTGGCGAACGCCCGGTTGCAAATCGTCCTGAAGGGGCAAGCCCCATTGATGTTGATGGACGAAGTAGCGGCCCATCTTGATGCGGACCGCCGGGCGGCACTGTTTGAGGAACTGGCGGCCCTTGGCAGCCAATGCTGGCTTACAGGCACAGACCGCAACCTGTTCAAGTCCCTGATGGGCAAAGCAGAATTTTTTGAAGTGGCGAACGGCGTGATCCAGCCGTGCGCCGTCTAGAGTTGGATCAACAAGGAACGACACCATGAGCGATACACCTGAAATGCTCGCCGAAAACCAAGATGAAAACGAGTATGGCGCGGACTCGATCAAGGTCCTAAAGGGGCTGGACGCAGTGCGCAAACGGCCGGGCATGTACATCGGGGATACGGAAGATGGCTCCGGCCTGCACCACATGGTGTTCGAGGTGTCCGATAACGCGATCGACGAAGCCCTGGCCGGGCATTGTGACCTGGTGACCATGACGCTGAACCCCGATGGAAGTTGCTCTGTTACCGATAATGGCCGGGGTATCCCAACCGATATCCACGAGGAAGAAGGGGTGTCAGCCGCGCAGGTGATCATGACCCAACTGCACGCAGGCGGTAAGTTTGACCAGAACAGCTACAAGGTATCTGGCGGTCTGCACGGTGTGGGGGTGTCTGTTGTGAACGCCCTGTCGGATTGGCTGGAGCTGCGCATCTGGCGCGACGGTAAAGAGCATTTCATGCGCTTTGAAGCCGGGGAGCCCGTAGACGACCTGGTGGTGGTTGGTGATGCGAACGGTAAAAAAGGCACCGAAGTCACCTTCATGCCATCGCTGAATACCTTCAAGTTCATTGAGTTTGATTTCGACAAACTGGTCCACCGCTACCGCGAACTTGCGTTCCTGAACTCGGGTGTTCATATCCAGCTCAAGGACATGCGCCACGCCGATGTGCAGGACGTAGACCTGTATTATGAAGGCGGCATTACTGAATTTGTTAAATATCTGGACCGCAACAAAACCAGCCTGATCGGCGAGCCAATCACCATCACCGGCGAGCATGATGGCATCACCACAGAACTGTCGCTGCAGTGGAACGACAGTTACCACGAAAATGTGCATTGCTTTACCAACAACATCCCGCAGCGCGACGGCGGCACGCACCTGGCGGCGTTCCGGGCATCGCTGACCCGGTCGATCAACAGTTACGTTAACGACAACGGCCTTGCAAAAAAGGCGAAAGTTTCGCTCGCGGGCGATGACAGCCGCGAAGGCTTAACGGCGGTACTGTCGGTCAAAGTACCAGACCCCAAGTTTTCCAGCCAAACCAAAGACAAGCTGGTCTCCAGCGAAGTGCGCCCGGCGGTTGAGGGGCTGGTGAACGAAAAGCTGGCTGAATGGTTCGGGGAACACCCGGCAGAAGCCAAAAATATTGTTGGTAAGATTATCGACGCCGCGACTGCACGCGAAGCAGCCCGCAAAGCACGGGAGCTGACGCGCCGTAAAGGGGCGCTGGATATCGCATCCCTGCCTGGCAAGCTCGCGGATTGTCAGGAACGCGATCCGGCGCTTTCTGAACTGTTTATCGTGGAGGGCGACAGCGCCGGCGGATCTGCCAAACAGGGCCGCAACAGGAAAAATCAGGCGATCCTGCCGCTTAGGGGTAAAATCCTGAATGTGGAGCGCGCGCGGTTTGACCGCATGCTGGCATCCAACGAAATCGGTACATTGATTACGGCGCTTGGGACCGGGATCGGGCGTGAAGATTTCAACATGGAAAAATTGCGCTACCACAAAATCATTATCATGACCGATGCGGACGTGGACGGTGCGCACATCCGCACGCTGTTGCTGACCTTCTTCTATCGTCAGATGCCGGAAATTGTCGAAGCCGGGCACCTGTATATCGCGCAGCCCCCCCTTTACAAAGTCGGGCGCGGCAAATCAGAGGTTTATCTGAAAGACGATAAAGCACTGGATGATTACCTGCTGGATATGGGCACCACTGAGGTTGTTGTCACAGATGGTACGGGCGTGCAGCACACGGGCCAGGATATCAAGCATCTGGCTGAAGGCGCGCGGGCGATCAAGGCGATCATCGGCACCATTCCGACCCGCTACAACAAAGCGCTTATCGAAATGCTGGGGCTGTTTGGCGGACTGGATGTTGCGCTTTGTAGCGACGATGCCACCCGCCTGAAAATTGCAGAGGCAGTTGCCGCCCATATGAATGAACTTGCTAACGCGCAGGAAGCCGCAGGCTGGTCAGCCGATATCACGGAAGACGGTGGGTATAGCTTTGCGCAGGAAGTGCGCGGTGTGATTGATATGCACCGGGTGGATGGTCAGTTGATGGAAAGCCAGGAAGCGCGCAAACTGCACAAGCTTATGGCCGACATCAGCAGCCTGTTTGAAAAACCGGCAACCGTTACCCGCAAAGACGAAAGCCAAAACGTTGGTACGCCGCTGGAGATGTTGGCATTGTTGTTATCATTTGGGCGCAAAGGCCTGTCGACCCAGCGCTACAAGGGCCTGGGTGAAATGAACCCGGATCAATTGTGGGAAACCACACTAGATCCAGAGGTTCGCTCGCTGCTGCAGGTGAAAGTTACCGAAGCTGACACAGCGGACGAGATTTTCTCCAAACTAATGGGGGATGTGGTCGAAGAACGCAGAAACTTCATTCAGGATAACGCCTTGGCTGTTGCCAACCTGGACGTTTAAGCAAAATTCCAAGCTTGGCCACAGCAAGACTATGACATAGCCAAACGCAAAATCGGGCGATGAGGGTGAGCACCTGGCGCTCATCCTCGTGGGGTGACTAAAAGCAGACCAAGCATGAAAGCCTGGGACCGCATGATGCCAGTCTCAGCCTGCGTAAAAGTCTGCCGTAGTTCGGCATGCTGAATAAGCAGAGTACGGCTCTAAGCCTGCTTCAATCACACAGTGTCTCTGCTCATCATTGCCGGCTCCCTTATGATGCCGGCATGATCAACCATTTGGGTTGCTTCCTTATGCCCTGACTTGCCCATCGCCATGAACAAGGTATTTGAAACTGGTCAGTTGTTCGAGGCCAACGGGCCCACGCGCATGCATTTTCCCGGTTGCGATACCAATCTCGGCACCCATGCCAAATTCGCCGCCGTCTGAAAACTGTGTCGACGTATTGTGCATCACCACAGCGCTGTCCACGGACGCCAGGAACGTCTTTGCAACAGTTTTGTCTTCAGTGATGATCGCATCGGTGTGGCCAGAGGAATGTTGACGAATAAACTCAACTGCTTCGTCCGAGCCCTCGACAACCTTCAAAGATAGGATGGCGTCTAGGTATTCCGTCGACCAATCGTCTTCGTTAGCAGCAACAATCGCCGGGCTTAGGTCGCATGCTTCCTGGTCCCCTCTAATCTCACACTCTGGCATCGCATCCACCAGCAGTGGAACAATCTGAGCTGCGACATCCCGATCAACAACAACACTCTCTGTAGCGCCGCAAATACCGGTTCTCCGAAGTTTGGCATTTTTCACCACCTGTATAGCTTTTGCCGGATCAGCATCTTTGTGGATATATGTGTGACAGTTGCCATCCAGGTGCAGAAGAGTTGGCACTCTGGCTTCATCTCGAACCAGTTCCACCAGGCCTCGCCCACCCCGAGGAATGACAAGGTCTATGAATTCGCTGCACTGCAACAAATGCTTAACTGCACTGCGGTCCAGCGTTTCCACCAACTGAATAGCGTCCTCTGGCAATCCGGCAGCCAGCATTCCGGCGCGCATGCACTCAACAATCGCAGCTACCGACTTTGCACCATCGGACCCACCTCGCAGTATCACCGCATTGCCAGATTTTATGCACAGAGCGCTTGCATCAGCCGCCACGTTTGGTCGCGATTCGAAAATCATGCCAATGACGCCAAGGGGCACAGCCACCTTCTCAATTTTTAAACCATTTGGACGATCAACCGAACTGAGCTGGCGGCCTACGGGATCAGGCAAGTCGGCTATCGACTCTACGGCCGTTGCAATTGCCTCAACACGCTCCTCATTGAGCATGAGTCTATCGAGGAAAGCGTCGGGTTTGCCATTTTCTTTAGCGCGTTGGAGGTCATCGGCATTCCCTGCCATAATTTTCAGGATGTTTTGACGCAACGAGGCAGCCGCCGCACGAAGTGCGAGGTTTTTATCTTCGGTGTTGGCCAGGGCTAGTACGCGGTTAGCACTGCGCGCCTGCGCACCAAGCCCGTGAATATAGGATTTAATCTCGTTGTTGAGGTTTGTCATTATGTGAGCCTCCAAATAAGGTGGGTGATTGGGCCTTGGTTTTCCGGGGCCGCTCGCTTTAACGAAGGTCGCGCGCACGCACATACGCAGCGCCGGTTGTGCGCTGAAATAGGGCTGCAAGTGCGCCGTCTTGTGTCAGTTTTTCAAGGCCAGCTGCGGTCGTGCCGTTTTTGCTGGTTACAGAGTTACGCAGCGACTCCACGGGTTCATCCGCTTGAATGGCCATTTCGATGGTGCCCATGATGGTTTGCAGCACCAAGTTACGCGCGGTTGCATCATCAAAGCCAAGGTCTTTTGCGGCATCAATGTAACTTCGGGCGATTTCAAACACATAGCCTGGACCGCTGCCGGAAATTGCTGTCAGCCTGTCTATTTCATCCTCGTCGCTCAGCCAGTATGTGGAACCAACCGCACCTGCTAGCTGTTCTACATCCCTTTTTTGTGCCTGATTACAGTGCGCGTTAGCCAATAGGCCTGTAACGCCTTTTCCAATCAGCGCCGGCAAGTTTGGCATCGCACGAATGACAGGAACATCTCCTACAAGACACTCAATACGCTCTAGCGAGCATCCGGCTGCAATCGACATAAAACAACCACTGCGTTGAATGATGTCTCGGTATTGAGGCAGTACCTCATCAAACACCTGGGGCTTGACCGCACCGACAACGACATCAAATTGCGACGACAGGAGGTCACTAGGGTCACGCAGCAGTGTTGCCCCTGCGGGAACCGATGCAGCCTTCGGGTCGACAACAACGAACTGCCCGAGGTGACGGTCGATCCAACGGGTTAGCATTGCGCCGCCCATTTTTCCACATCCGATCAGTAGAATATTCATTGCAGACCTCTCCTGTAAAAATTCGGTGAGATGCATATAATACAAATTATTAGAATACAAATGTTTTTATTGACTAATTTGGTATGTGAATTTGATAATTCTTATTTAAGCTATTGATAAACAATATTTTATTAGGTCAGTAATTCTGTCATTAAATTGATATTAATATATTGTTTACAAATTTATTGTTGTGTTTGCCCCTGCGATACACTAGAGAGCGCTGGAATTATTTAAGGAGTGCACCGTGACCACCCCCAAAAGAATTGTCATCAAAATCGGATCAAGCCTGTTGGCTGATGAAGACCGACTTGTTCCCCGTTACGCTTTCATGCACGGCCTTATGTCGGATATCGCAGCGTTGCGTGACGAGGGGCATGATGTGGTTCTGACATCCTCGGGCGCAGTGGCGCTTGGCCTTAATGCAATTGGTAAGCCCCCCAAGCGCGCCAACGTATTGGATAAGCAGGCAGCCGCAGCATGCGGGCAACCACTACTCCTTAACGCTTACAAGCAAGTGGCATTGGAATACGGATTTGATATTGCCCAAGTTTTGGTGACCCTGGACGACATGGAACAACGCAAGCGCTACCTGAATACCAAAAACACGATCATTCGCTTGTTTGACCGGGACGTAATGCCAATCGTTAATGAAAACGACACAGTCGCCACGGAAGAGCTCAAGGTGGGTGACAACGACCGCCTTGCCGCCAAGGTGGCACAAATGATTCAGGCAGACCATTTTATCATCCTTACATCCGTTGACGGCCTTTATGACCGCAACCCGTCAGAAGCCGGCGCTCAACTCGTTGAGCAGGTTGACGATGTGAGCACATATCTCGAAGTCACCAACAGCGTCAGTGAACTGGGTAGTGGCGGCATGCTGACAAAGATGAAGGCTGCAAATATGGCACAAAATGCGGGCTGTACCACCATTATTGGACGGGGGACAATTGACAGGCCGGTGTTGGGATTGCTTTCAAATGAGCGGCCACACACAACCTGCGTCGCACAGCGATCCCCAAAATCAGCGTTTGAAGTGTGGTTGACCGACCGGCTTCAGGTGGCTGGCAGCCTTATAATCAGCCCTGAAGGAGTCTCTACTATCGACAAATCAGGGAAAGGCCTGGAAGCGCATCATATTTCTTCTCTACACGGCGATTTCCAAAAAGGTGATGTGGTGCATTTGTTTGATCAGGACGGCAAGGAAGTTGCCAGGGGTTTGACGAATTTTTCGGCCGACGAAATCATGGTGCTGGCACGCGACAACGACAGGAAAGTTGTCAACTTAATGGGAGAACGTGGGGGCCTAGAAGTTGTCGGTTCAGAAAACCTGGTCCTACTTGAAGACCACCATTTGGTGTGGGATGTGCCTGACGATGAAGTTAAAGATATTGCTTAAAATGCGAAGCTCAAGGGTTGCTGCTTGAGAGCGTGGAGGGTATCACTCGCGCAAGCAGGGTATTCTTATTGTATAATCATACATCTTGATGTGTGACTTGGCGTTGTTGCAAACTGAGCACTGAACGGCGCGATAGCAAGTGGGGCTGGAGATGACAGATTACGACAATATTCTAGTTGCCCTCAGGCGGATCACGCGCGCGATTGATCTTCATTCAAAAAACTTGGTTCGAACATCCGGCCTCACGGCACCACAGCTGCTGGTTCTCCAGTCTGTACAACGCGAGCAGCGGGCAAAATCGTCTCAAATCGCGAAAGACATCATGCTCAGTCCTGCCACTGTTGTTTCAATAGTGGATCGCCTGGAAAAAGCTGGACTGGTGGTCCGCGAGCGATCCACGTCGGACCGGCGTGTTGTTAGAATTGTCTTAACAGAATTAGGCGAGGAAAAACTGCACGACACACCAGAGCTTTTGCAAGCCGGTTTCCTGCGCGAATTCCGGCAACTGAAGGAATGGGAACAAACACTGCTCGTATCATCGCTGCAGCGGATAGCTGAAATGATGGATGCAGAAGAACTTGACGCCGCCCCTATTCTTGAAGTCGGTGAAATCAGAGCAGATTAATCTGTATCGAGCAGGCTGGCGCACATGACTTTTACCCCTATGCGGGGATTTAGACGGCGGTTGTTCCCGGCCCTATGCCCAGTATGAACCCTGACGCGATTGCCACGAGCAGCAAAAATATTTATTATATAAATAGTCAATAAGTGGTATTATGCCTTTTTGGATATAAAGGGGTAGTTTCATGAGCACTGTTGACCGCGCCTTTGGCGAGAAATTTTTAACCAGCATTGATGACTTTGACGCATACGGCGTGCACCTGTTGTTCAACGACTGGTGGGAAAAAGCCCCGCAGGACGTCATTGATAAATATGTAGCCGCCATTGAAAACCATCCAGAACAAGGCCCGCTGGCGGCCGAAGGCTGGCTTTCGGAACCTGTTACGCTAGCATCATTAGAGCACTATGGTACCGGCACTTTAGGGGCTGCCTATCTGGATTTTATGATCAAAAATAACCTGGTGGAAAAGCTGGCTCAGGGCTACCGGGACCTGCATGATGAAATCGCATCTGAGGGGCGGCTGGACCGCATGCCGGACATCATCCGCTACAAGGTGCTGCGCGGATTTCAGACCCATGATATGCATCATGTGTTAACAGGGTATGATGCCACACCCTTTGGCGAACTGGCGTTGCAGGCGTTTGGTTTGGCGCAAATGAACTATCCCTATGCAGGCATGTGGATGGCAGTTGTTACCAGCCATATGACCTACATAAACCCAGACCTGATGACGCCAGCCATGGACGCCATCAGCGAAGGATGGCAGCGCGGTCGCAACAGCCGCAGCATCCAGTTTACACATTTTGAAAAACGCCTGGGTGAACCGCTGGAAGCCCTGCAGCGTGAATACGGCCTGTCGCAGGATGACGTGGCCCCAACCGCTCGCGCAGCACAATAGACCGGCCCAGAACAGAAGAACCCATTCTCATTAAACACCCAAAGGCGGTACCATACGATGCCGCCTTTGCTGTTTGGTATTACAATACGGGACTACACGGCGCCGGTTAATCCATACCCTAAAAGTCGAATTGAACAGCGACGCCGTAGGTGCGTGGTTCGAGAATACGCACGTTGCGGTAACTCCCGACCTGTGCATCTTCGATGATAGAGTTGGTGATGTTATCGTTGTTTTCCAGATTTTTAACGAACATCAGGAACCGCAAGCCTTGATCATTGTTATCAAAAACCAACTGTACGTCCGTGACATTCCAACCTTCGATTTGATCATTGGGTGTATTAAACTCGCGAGAGAAATAGGTATCCTGCCAATAATAATCGATACGGGCAATCGCCTCCCAACCAGAAGCGGCAATGGGTAACGCATATTGCGCCCCCAGCTTCACTGACCAGTCCGGCGAGTGCGGCAAGCGGTTACCGTTCAGGTTCACTGCGACCTCTGGTGTATTGACCAACAGGGACTGAGCCGGGTTGGCGGCATCGACGGTTAGAAAATCCCCGATATCGGTATTCAGGTGCGACGCGTTACCATCAACACGAATACGGTCTGTAGGGGCCCAGACAAATTCGGCTTCAACACCCCAGATTTGGGCATCTGCATTTGTCGTGACAGCATTACCGCCGATGCGCTGCGCCAACTGCAGGTCATTATAGTCATAATAAAAGGCGGCTAGGTTTGCCTGCAACCGACCGCCCGAAAAGGTATTTTTCATACCAACTTCAAAAGCGTTCACTGTTTCCGGCGCAAAATCCGGATCTGTCGCGTTACCGGGGTTCAGGCCGCCGCCTTTGAAGCCATGGGCAAATGACGCATAGAGAAGGGTGTCATCACTCCATGACCAATCGGGCCGGTGATCAATGGCAAGCTTACCGGTCAGGCGGCCCCAGTCGCGCGAGGCTTCGGTGAAGTCAGAGGGCGGCGACAACAGGATAGAGCGGGTGCGGATAGACTTTTCCTCGTCAGACCAGCGCAGACCAACGGTTATGTTGGTGCGCTCAATGACTTCAAAATAGCCTTCACCGAAAACCGCCCAGGCTTCTGTGCGGGCCTCTGGGGTTTCATTGATAAAGAAAAAGCTCTCGGGACCAAGGCCAAAGGCCTGCGCTGCAAGTTCCAGCGCTGGGTGGTATATTTCAAAGGAGGCACTGTTTTTGCTGTTCAGGTAAAATGCCCCAATGGTGAAGTCAAAACCGGTACCCCGATCTGATGTCAGGCGAATTTCTTCTGTCCAGGTGCGCCCGCTTGAAGCAAAACGGTCCGTTGTGATCAACCGATCTGTGGTGGTGGTTTCACCGCCAGGGCCAATTAAATAGGTGATCGGGCTGCTAAAGCGGAAGTCTGATACCGCATTGTCATAGTCGGTAGACGCTGAACTATCACCATCCACAAACCCGGTGGTTGAGGTGAAGGTATAATCGCCAAACCGGTGGTTAAATTCCAGCGTGGCGTAAAACTGTTCGGCAACAAACCGGGGGTCTGTATCCACCGCGACCTGGCGCAAGTTTTCAGGGTTGATCGCGCCGTCGTAAATCAAAGACCCTGGTTCAAACAGGGTAAAGCCTGATATCGCGTTGCTGAGGTTCAAGAGCGACTGGAACACTGTTGCGTTCGAATCAGGCGAGTCGAATCCAAGTTCATTGGGTGAACACCCCAACACCGGGTCCGCGACACAAAGACGTTTGTTTTCCCGCGCCCTGGTGCTGTCTTCTTCATAATAGCCGAGCACAAGGGTCGCGTCAGTGTCTTCGTTCAGCTTCAACTGTGTTGTGCTGCGCAGAGCATAATTGCCCGTGTCATCAATGTTGCGCCCGGTAAACACATTGTCGGTCCAGCCGTCGCGGTCCAGGTAAAAGAAGGCAAAGCGCTGGGACAGCACATCATTAACCGGCACATTCAGCGCACCGCGTACCTTCAACGCGTCAAAATTGCCATATTGCGCATAAAGAAACCCGCCGAAATCTTCTTCCGGCTTGTGGGTAATCAGGTTGAGCGCGCCGCCCGTTGTGTTGCGACCATAGAGCGTACCTTGCGGCCCACGCAGCACTTCGATGCGCTCCAGGTCAAAATATTCCCCTGCCGGATTACCGATAAACGCCCCATTGATGTGCAAGCCCACACCGTTATCCGCCGTGGATGAAATGGCGTTATTGCCAATACCCCGCAGCGTAAAGCGGTCATTACCTGTCAGGATGGCATTTGGAATAGAATACTGGATATCCAGCGCATCATCGATGGCCTGACGTTCCAGTGTATTAATGTCAAAAGCGCTGACAGCAATGGCGACGTCCTGCAAGGACTGCGACCGCTTTTGCGCGGTGACGATAATTTCTTCCAGCTCGAAGGTGTCAGATGCGGCCTGCGCGCTGTCTTGCGCAGAAGCCGAAATGCCAACGCCCGATGCGCTCACGGCGCCGGTGAGTGCGATAGCTGACACCCCCCACAAGCGCGCAGCGCCACTAATCCCTGAAGTCATGGTTTCTCTCCCCCTCGTTCATTCAAGCCCTATGCCCCACTGCATGCGACTCTTATTGAACAAAACGTCTATAAGATTCTCAATTATCATATAAATGTCAAGTTTATTGTAATTATGTTCAATAGTGGCGAGGCCAACAACATAGCTGGAACCCGGCATGGCAGCGTATTTAAAGGGCGCACAATTGACTGAGGAGGGATTGGCGTTACAAAGGATACGCTGGGTGCAAATAGGCGAGGCACCGATTACCGCAGCGCAGGCAAAAATAGCATAGGCAACGAAAGACCCTCATGGCAGACGACATGCCAAAAAGAACCCGGCTCAAGCCGGAAGACCGCAAGGAAAGCATCCTTGATCATGCCGCGCGTATCGTTGCGGCAGAGGGTGTTGCTGCGCTAACGATGGACAGTGTGGGTAAGCAGGCGGGTGTGAGCAAATCACTGGTGTATGCCTACTACCCCAATGTAACCGAACTTTTGAAAGCCCTGCTAAAGCGCGAAATGCGACGCCTGCGACGCCTGCAGGCAAAAGCGGTGGAAAACGCTGAAACCTTTGAAGACCTGGTGCGTCAGGTAACCCGCGAATACCTGAAATACATTGAAGACCGCGGCTTGCTGATCCAGCGCCTGCAGTCAGAACCAACCGTATCCGAAGGCTTGGGTGGCCCCACCAGCTATGACCGTGAAGTGGCGGTGGAAACGCTGGCTGACATTGTGGTGGAAAATTTTGGCCTGCCCAAGGACCTGGCACGCGCCACCATTGATATTTCCTTCGGCCTGCCGGAAGCGGCGGGCAATTACCTGCACCACTCGGGCGAAGACCGCAAAAAGGTTGAAGACCTGACGGTTACCATGATCATCGGCACGCTCAAGGAAGTGCAGGCCAGCTACACCACCAAACTCATGCCCCTCAAGCGCAGCTAGTCTGGAGCTAGTTAGTCTGGAGCTTAGCCAACCCAAATCGGGCCTGGCCTTATCGCCATCTGGCCCTTCCTGGGCCGCCGCCCCACCGCCCGTTTACATCGGATAGATAGACTGACCACCATCAATCACGATTGACTGGCCGGTAATATAGTTGCTGGCAGGCGACGCCAGAAACACGGCGATCCCTTCCATGTCCTCAAGCGTGCCAATTTCCCCCGACACTGTGCGCCGCTTGCAGGCATCGCGGAACTGCTGCGGTGTATTCATCGACATTTCAGTTTCAATAAAGCCCGGCAAAATCGCATTAACCTGGATATGGGCACGCCCCAGTTCAACGGCCAGCGCTTTTGTCAGGCCAACAACCGCTGCCTTTGTTGTGCTGTAGGCGGCACGCATCCCCGTACCCAGCATCGCCGCAACCGAAGATGTCACCACCAGTTTACCCGGTGCCTTGCGCGCCATCAGGTGACGGATAACCGGTTGGTAGGTGTGCACCACACTGTTCAGGTTCAGGTTAACAACAGCGTTCCAGTCTTCGTCTGATGTGTCATGCAACATCTGGCTCTCCCCAGACCCACCAGCATTAGCGAAACAACTGTCAACTTTTTCAAACCGCGCAAGGGTATCTTCAAACGCCGCTTCAATGCTGGCTTTGCTGGTCACATCACAGGCAAACGCCGCCACACCACCCGGCAAGGACTGCTCGTCGACCAGAGCCTGCAATGCAGCAAGGGCTATCGCATTCTTGCTCGAGTTGCGGCCCCAAATCGCCACGCTCGCCCCTGATTTCAACAACCCTTTGGCAAACGCCAGGCCGATGCCGCTGTTGCCACCTGTTACCAAGGCCACATGGCCTGTCAGATCAAACATCGCTGTTCGCTCCCATAGTTTTATGTTTTCACACGCCTAATTCCGTGCTACCTAGCTATTTATTGTATAAATAGTCAATAAGAATTTGTATCGGGTTCAGAATACCATCGCGGTGCCAGAAATATCTAACCGCAACTCGCAAATACTGATGAGACCGGGAAAAGCTGGTATCGTGGCACGGTGTTCCACGGCAACCGGCGGGAGAGAGCAAACACAATGATTGGCCTGCATCATACCGGCCTGACGGTGCCTGATCTGGACACGGCGGTTGCTTTTTACACTGCCGTTGGCGGCTTTGAAGACTGCTTGCGGTTTTCCCTGGATGATACGCCAGCCCACCGGCAGGCAATGGCCACACCGAGCGCCAGCGCAAACGTCGCCTGGTTAAAAGGGCCAACCGGGTATCTGGAATTGATGCAATTTGAAAACCCCACCAACACAGGCACCGTGCAGGTTGAAATCCATGACAGTGGCATCCGCCATATCTGTTTACAAGAAGTCGATGCCAACCCGTTTTATGACGACTTCATCGCGGCAGGCGGCAGCGGCCATGCCCGTCCTGTCGGCCTCGGGACCGGCAACTTGTACGCTTACGTGCAAGACCCGTTTGGCAACTGGCTGGAACTTGAAGGCCTTCCCTACGCACCGGATACAACGGCCAAACCCTGGTATGCGCACACAGCCTTTGTTACCCACAATTTCGACCAGCTGCTGGAGTTTTACGAAAAACTGCTAGCAACCAAACGCTCCAGCGACGGCACATTTGGCCCGGCAGAACCGTTCGACATTGTCTCTGGGCTTGATGGCACGCACTTGCGCGGCGGTTGGGTGCCGGTCACGAACGGCGCGGTTGAAATATGGCAGTATCTGGCACCAGAACGGGCACCAAAAACGCCAGCCCTGGTGTCTGATCCCGGCTTCAGCCATGTGTGTTTTGAAGTCGAAGATATCGCCGCAGAAACAGCACGGCTAACAGACCTCGGTGTCAGGTTTCTCAGCGATCCTATCAACAACGGCACCGTCACCACCATCTATGGCCGCGACCCGGACGATAACCTGTTTGAACTCCTGGCATTCGCTGACCCGGACCATAGGTTTTCGCTGCGCGCCCTGGACGGCAACAATTTTCTGTCGGCGCTTAAAACCGCGACAGCAGACCACTATAAAAAACAGGCTGCAGCGGCGAAGGCCTGAACTTGGGATGGTGAAAGCATCAACCTGAGGACAAAGAAAGCAAACGGCAGGGGAGAGCCATGAGCACAAACAAACTCGGATTCGGGACCGTTACGGCCTATGGGTCCGTCTCGCTCGCTATCGGCTTACTGGGGTTTCCCATGGCGGTATTTTTGCCGCCCTTCTATTCCACAGAACTGGGGTTATCGCTGGCGGCGGTCGGCACCATGATGATCCTGTCTCGGGTCACGGATTTCATCACAGACCCTGCCATCGGCATTTTGTCAGACCGCTGGCGACCCGCCATTGGACGCCGCAAAGTCTGGTTACCCATCGGTACGCTAATTATGATGGTAGGCGTTTTTCTGCTGTTCCGCCCCATCGTCAAACCCAATGAGTTTTATTTCTTTGCGTCTGTTTCGCTGGTGTATCTGGGCTACACCACGCTTCAATTGCCCTACACGGCATGGGGCGCGGAACTGTCGGACGATTATCATGTGCGAACCCGTATCACCGGAACCGCCAAGTTTTTTGACACCACGGGCATTTTGATATCCACACTGATCCCGACAGCGGTCTATTCGCTGGGAGGGGCAACAACCGGCGATGTGATGGCAGGCCTGAGCCTGTTTTTCCTGATCACGCTGCCGGTGTGCGCAACACTTGCCTTCTTCATTGTCCCCGAGCCGGCGCATCACATCGAAGGGCCCCAACAAAAGTTCAACATCAAACAGGCCGCGCTTTTGATGGTGCGCAACAAACCATTTACCATCATCACAGTGGCGGTTCTTATTGCGACCATCGCGGAAACTTTCCGTCAGACCACCACCTTCTTTTTTGCAACCAAAATCATTGGCTTTGAAGATTTCAGCATCGCCTACACCCTGTATTTTATCAGCGCAATTCTGGTTATTCCGGCCTGGGGAGTCATTGCCAGGCGTTTTGAAAAACACCGGGCCCTGATGGGCGCATTGATCGCGGTGCTGGTGACCAATGTGGGTATGTTTTTTCTGGACCAGGGTGACACCATCCTTTTCATGACCTTTTTTGTGATCAAAGGAGCCTGTTTTGGGGCGCTGTTGATGCTGCCCGGTGCCATGATCGCCGACACCGTTGACATAGACACCGCGCAATCAGGTGAACGCCGTCAAGGCCAGTTTTTTGCCATCAGCGCCATGGTGCAAAAGGCTGGGTTTGCCCTGGGTGCAGGCGTGCCACTGATTTTGCTGGACTGGGTCGGATTTAATGCTGCGGGCGATAACGGCGCAGATGAAATTTTTGCCCTGCGCGCGCTTTATGGCATTGTGCCGGCCGTGATTGTTTTAGCCGCGATCTGGCTGCTGCGTCATTATTCGCTAACCGCCGCACGGCACAAGGAATTGCAAACCTACCTGGAAGCCCGCGACACTGGCAAGGAAGCTACTTTGCCTGCCTTTGTCACATCGGCACGCGGGGGCTAGGCCATGATTGCGCCTGCAAGCAATCTGCCCCGGCACAGCCTGATCGCGCATAGGGCTGTCAAAACCGGCACGTCGACCGACGCTGTAACAGTGCGCGTGTCCCATGCTGGTGACCCCAGCAATCCCATGGTCCTTTTCCTGCACGGGTTTCCGGATCTGTCGGATGTATGGCATGCGCCCATGCACGCGCTCATGGACCGGTATTTTACGGTTGCGCCTGATGGACGAGGGGTCGGTGGTTCAACGGCGCCCAATGACACAACAGCCTATACCGCAAAGCATTTTGCCAGCGACATCGCCGCCATTGTGCACCATTTCGGGCACAAGAAAGCTATCCTGGTAGGGCATGATTGGGGCGGCATGATCGCCTGGTGGACTGCTATCTTAAACCCTGATCTTGTTGATCGGCTGATTATCATGAACAGCCCTCATCCTGGTGCGCTGCAGGATGCCCTGAACACAGACCCTAAGCAGCGACAGGCGTCCGCCTACATTGATTCCCTGCGTGCCAAAGGGGCCAACGACATAGACGTCGCCGCCATGCTGGAGCCGCATCTGGCGCATCCGGCATTTGACGAGAAAGCCCGCGCCCGATACCGCGCTGTGTTCAACGACGGCAAAACACTAGAGGCTTTTTTGGGCTGGTACCGGGCAGCCCCATTTGTGGTGGGCAGCAGCCCGTGGCACCAACGCCAAAGCCTTCAGGTGCAGGCCGCCACACATTTGTTGTGGGGCATGGAGGACCCGGTTTTCCCGCCTGCGCTGCTCGCCCGTATCAAACCCTATGTGCCGAACCTGACGGTTACCAAACTGAGCGGGGTTGGGCACAACAGCCATCTGGACACCGACAAAGAAATGATCACGGCAATTGCCGCCCCTGAGTAAGTATCGAGCCTGAGTAATTGCTGCAGCTGAATAGGAGAGACCCATGACAGATACTGCCCCAACAGGCCTTGAAGGCAAAGCCGCTATTGTGACCGGTGCAGCGCGCGGCATTGGCGCCGCTATCGCCGCAAAACTTGCAGGCCTGGGCGCTGACATTATGGCCTTTGACATTGAAAGCACGGACCTGAGCGAGACAGTTTCTGCCGTTACAGCAACTGGCAGGCGGTGCATCGAATTCAAGGGCGATGTGGCAGACGGTATGGCATGGCAAGCGGCTGTCAGCAAAGCGGAGGCTGCCTTTGGCGGGCTGCATATTGTTGTGAATAATGCCGGTATCGCCGGGGACCTTGGTGTTTCACTGATGGACCTGGATGAAGACATGTACGACCGGGTGATGGCGGTAAACGCCAAAGGCGTGTTGCTGGGCACCAAATACGGCGCACGCGCCATGAAGGACAGCGGCGGTGCAATTGTGAACATCTCGTCTGTGTCGGGCTTCAGCGGTGTTGGCCGGGTGATTGCCTACACCGCCAGCAAACATGCCGTGAACGGCATTACCAAATCCGCCGCCGGTGAATTGGCGGCGTTTGGCATCCGGGTCAATGCCGTGTGCCCCTCGCCCACCTTTACCAAAATGGTGACAGATGCAGAAAAACTGATTTCACCTGATAACCCGGAAGCGGCACGCAAAGCATTTAACGACAGCAATCCCATGGGACGCTATGCCAAACCAGAGGAGATTGCGGATGCGGTTGCCTATCTGGTCAGTGATCAGGCGTCCTACATTAACGGTGCCTTGTTGCCGGTGGATGGTGGTTCGCTCGCGACATAAATCGCCCTACTTCATGGCCTGAAAGCAAGAACGACCCGTAGGGACTGCCATGAAACTGTATGATTACACCCTTGCGCCCAACCCCCGGCGCGTGCGGATTTATCTGGCCGAGAAAGGCATCGATATCCCGCTGGTGCCGGTTGATGTGCGTACGGGCGAAGCGCGGTCGCCTGAAATGATGGCCAAAAACCCGATCGGTGGAATCCCGGTTTTGGAGCTGGACGACGGCACATGCTTGTCAGAGTCTGTGACGATTTGCAGGTATCTGGAAGAATTACACCCCGAACCGCCCTTGTTTGGCACCACAGCCATTGAGCGCGCGACCATAGACATGTGGCTGCGCAGAATTGAATTCCAACTGATGGTCCCCACCGGGCTGGTATGGTTGCATGGGCACCCTTTGACGGCACACTTGGTGGAACAAATTTCAGCAGTTGCGGACCAGAACCGCGTGCGCGTTCACAAAACCTATCAGCTTCTGGATGACCAGTTGGCGCAGCACACGTTTTTTGCTGGTGATAGCTACAGTGCGGTTGATGCCGTCGCACTGGCAACGCTTGATTTCGCGGTCAATCTGGTGGGCATACCGTACGACGACACCATCGGGAACCTGAAACGCTGGCATGATCTGGTATCCTCCAGGCCAAGCGCAAACGCCTAAGGTAAGGCGTGCAAAAGCAAGCTACTGGCAGCATCCTGCCGCCTGCTAGTCGATCCGATTATGGATGGGCGTCTGCGTGCATTTGCCCAGATTGTGCAGGCGGCCATACAGGGTATGGCCGACAAAATACACGGCACCGTCGGGGACCTTTGTGCCCATGGGGATTTCCCATTTAAGCATATCTGGCGCCCCGTCTGCGAAGGCTGAAACCACATGGCCTGTGTCACGGAAGCCCATACAGTCACCGCCCAGGTCACCCGCGCCTGCATCGTCCTGCGTGCCGGGCGCGCCCACTTCCAGACCCCAATGAATCATATACATGGTGATACCGGCCTCTGCCTCATTGAGGCGGTTGCCCTGATCATCGACGGCTGGCTTCATGGTGATTGTGCCACCAATTGTAGGGCCGGGGTCCAGGTCCGTAAACTGGATTGACCCTTTTTCAGGGCCATAGTGCGGTGATGGCGGCGACGGGTACCGGTCGGACGTGATGGGCGTTGTGTTCAACACGCGGCGCTGTTCTTCAGTCATAGTGGTTAACTGCTGTGCGGCTTTTTCTGCCGCTGCTTTAGCATCCGCTTTCTCTTGATCTGCACCCGATGGTGCGCCCATACCAACCGATACAAGGACTGCCGCCAAAATTAAAAAAAGTGATTTCACCATACTGTCTCTCCCATACCCAAAACCCTAACGGCGATTAAGCGAGGAGGGAAGACTGTTTGCCTAAGCCTTCGCGTTTTTCGGTGATGGCGGCTCCCTGCTTAAGGATGCTGGCTCCCTAACCCGGTATGTCAGCTACCTGCTATGCAATGCTGGCTTCATACTCTCAGGCGGATTGTTACTCTGGGGCGGATGTTACTCTGGGGCTGATGTTACTCTAGGGTGGTCAGGCGTTTGATGGCTTCGGTTTTTACAAAATCGACCGCAGGCGCAAGCGCATCCAGTTTGCTGGCTGCGGCAGCATAGGCAATTTCGTCAAACGTAACTTTGGAGCCATCCCCGTCAGGCGCGATGGTGATGGTCCAGGTTGTTTTTGCCCCGATAGCTTGCAGCGGCCCGAAGGGTGCGTCCAGCCGCAGTTGAGCACCCCGGTTCACCAATACAACAGTACCGTGGACGACCGAGCCCCCTTCCCAGTCCTCGCGCCACAGCCCACCGGCTTCAGCCGATAACGACAGATTTTCGGCAGAGCCGGAATAGGTGTGATCGGGATGCCACCAACTCGCTGGGTCAATCAGCCGCGCCCAAATGTCTTTGGGGGATAGCGGCGATGTTGCCTCTTGCTTCAGCACATAATGGTCAGCTTCGGCTTCAATGACATCTGCATTCGCTGCCGGAGCCGCAAACGCAAAACAGACAAGTGCCCAGCCAAGCTTGATGCTTCTTTTACCTGTGGCTTTTTTCATGTTTGCCTCCCCGGCTGTTTCAGATTTTCGTCCTGGCGTCTCCGACCAGAGTGTCCGCGGATTTATCTCGCGGATGCAAGAAACAAATATCCGCAGATTGTCTGTTCGCTCAAAGACGTTTAATGCACCCCTTTTTTGACAGGTTTTTTGACTTTTATTGCGACTTTTCGTCATTTTTTGATGAAATTTCGTCATTTTTTGGCGGCCTATCCCCGCCAATTGCGCCTCATTCGACCAAATCCCACGGTGGCCGGTCTCCAAACCGGTCATACAGGAAAGCGAGCAGGTGCCTGATTTTTGGCGAAACATGCCGCGACGGTGGATACAAAAGCATTAGATGCAAAAGCGGCGGGCTATAGTCCGGCAAGACCCGCACCAACGCCCCGGACTGCAACGCCGGACCCACAATGAAGGTTGGCAACATGGCAATACCAAGCCCACAAACCGCCGCTTCCAGAAGGGTTTCACCGTTATTGGCGCACATCACACCATTGACCTGCACTGTGACTTCATCCGCGCCATTTTGTAGCCGCCAGCTGTGCCCCTCACCGATTGAGCCATAATGAAGGCACGGTAGGGTTTTGAGTTGCTCCGGCGCAGTCACCGGACCAAGCCGGGACAGAAACTCGGGCGATACCACCAGAAAACGCCGCACCTCCGTAATTGGATGATCAACCAGTGACGGCGCTGCGTTCAGCGCCCCAATGCGGATCGTGGCATCAAAACCGTCTTCCAGCGGATCAACAAACCGGTCGCTCAGGGACAGCTCCAGCCTAAGGTCTTGAAATTCAGTCAAAAAGTCTGACAGAGCTTTACCCAGATGCAGCGTACCGAAAGACAGCGGTGCATTAAGCCGCAGCGTACCACGCGGCACCTCATCACTGTCGGCGACCATACGGTCGGCGTCCGCCAGTTCCTGCAAAATAGCTTTTGCGCGTTTGTAATAGGCGTCGCCACTTGGCGTGACACTGACTTTGCGGGTGGTCCGATTCAGGAGCTGAACGCCAAGCTGGTCTTCAAGCGCAATCACCGCCTTGTTGATGCTCGACCGTGTACTGCCCAGTCGGCGCGCCGCAGCAGCAAAACCAGCGGCCTCTACAACATGAACAAAAGCCTGCAGGCTGCGAAATCGGTCCATATGGTCACTCCTTATTGTATCCTATTTAGATACAGTATGTAGAATATTGCCATAATTGTGGTTTTATAAGGCGCATATTACATATCGTTCAAGCAAATTTTCCATCAGGAGAACGATCATGATGACAATCAGAAGAAGTTTTGAACGCGGCATTGCCAACCATGGCTGGCTCAACAGTCACCATACATTTTCATTTGGTGGGTATTACGACGCCCAATTTATGGGCTTTGGCCCGCTACGGGTGATTAATGAAGACCGCGTGCAACCAGGCGAGGGGTTCCCAACCCATGGCCACAGCGACATGGAAATCATCTCCTACGTTGTAGAGGGCGGGCTTGAGCACAAAGATACATTGGGGACAGGGTCAATTATCCGTCCTGGCGACGTACAGCGCATGTCTGCCGGGTCCGGTATCCGCCATAGCGAATACAACGCCTCAACGGATGACCCCGTACATTTTCTGCAAATCTGGATCATGCCGGAAAAAAACGGTATTGCGCCAAGCTATGAGCAAAAAGCCTACCCTGACGCCGAAAAAACCGGCCAATGGCGACTGGTGGGATCAAACGACGGCCGTGACGGCTCGGTTATCATTCACCAGGACGTCGCGCTCTATTCAACGCTGTTGCCAGCTGGCAAAACCGTTGATCACGCCACAACAAAAGACCGGCTTATCTGGATTCAGGCTGTGAAGGGTGAGTTTGAACTTGGTGGTGAAACACTTGCGGCGGGTGACGGTGCTGCCATTAGCGACAAAGAACTGATCAGCATCACCGCAGCTAAAGACAGCGAAATCCTGCTGTTTGATATGACCCGCTAACGGTCCATCCAACCCCTGTACCGGGCTCGTTCCGGTACAGGGGTTCACATATTTACCAATAAAACTGGCGGGCACATCTCGCCGTAGTATAAGAAACAGGTCGCATCATGCGGCCTGTGTCACACCAGCCCCAGGGGACCCCCATGGAACACGGCGACTTCCTCTCTACCGCCTTTATTTATCTTTTGGCTGCGGTGGCCTCTGTGCCGATTGCCAAACGGCTGGGCCTTGGCTCCATCCTGGGGTACCTGATTGCCGGTGTCATGATCGGGCCGTTTGGCCTTGGTGCCGTTGGCGACCAAACCGAAATCCTGCATTTCGCCGAATTTGGCGTGGTGATGATGCTGTTTCTTATTGGGCTGGAGTTGCGGCCCAGCCTACTGTGGAGCATGCGATCCCTGATCCTTGGTGCAGGGCTAACGCAAGTGGTCCTAACGGCAGCTGTCCTCACAGGCATCAGCCTGGTGCTGGTGGACAGCGTCAATCAGGCCGTCGCCCTCGGGCTTATCTTCGCGCTTTCATCAACCGCGATTGTATTACAAAGCCTAACGGAAAAAGGCCTGATGAAAACACCTGCGGGACAAACCAGTTTTGGTATTTTGCTGCTGCAGGATCTGGCGGTTATTCCTATTATCAGTTTGCTGCCACTGCTGGCCAGCGCATCCATATCCACGCCCGCAGAGTCGTCCGGCGACAGCACGCTTTATAAAGTATTACTTCCCCTGATCGCAGTAGGAGGCCTGGTTGTTGTCGGCCGGTATGTCGCAAAACCTGTGTTTCGCTTTATCGCACAATCCCGCCTGCGCGAAGCCTTTACCGCTGCCGCCCTGTTGATGGTGGTCGCCATTGCCCTGTTGATGAAACTGGTGGGCCTGTCCCCGGCACTTGGCGCTTTTGTTGCGGGCGTGGTGCTGGCAGAAAGCGAGTATCGGCACGAGATAGAAAGCGACTTGCAACCTTTCAAAAGCCTGCTGATGGGCCTCTTTTTCATTGGTGTTGGCGCAAGTGTGGATTTTGCCCTGTTTGCTGCAGAACTAAAACTGATCCTGATGGCCGTTGGCCTTCTAATCGTTGCCAAATTTGTTGTGCTACTGATTGTGGGCAAGGTCTGCAAACTGGACAAACGGTCTGCTTTGATGGCGGCATTTTTTCTGGCGCAGGGCGGCGAGTTCGGTTTCGTTCTGTTTGAATACGCCCGCCAAAGTGCAGTTTTTGATGGCCGCACCGTCGCCATTGGCATTCTTGTTGTCGCCATTTCGATGATCACGGCGCCGTTGATGATGATTATTTTTGAAAAACTGGTTGCACCCAGGGTTACAGCAAAGCCCACCGATCAGCCCGACACCATAGAACCCGATGGCCCCATCATCGTGGCGGGCTTTGGTCGGTTTGGTCAAATCGTCAGTCGCCTGTTGATTGCTGCAGGGCACCAACTCACGATCCTGGACCATGACAGCGAACAAATCGAATTGGTGCGCCGCTTTGGCAACAAAGTATTTTTTGGCGATGCCTCACGCCCGGATCTGTTGCATGCCGCTGGCGCGGATGAAGCACAATTGATGGTGATTGCTGTCGATAGCATCGAAAAATCCTTGGAAATGGTGCGTGTTGCACAAAAACATTTCCCGAACCTGCCGCTGGCGGTGCGTGCCCGCAACAGGCAACACGCCTACGAGCTTATCCAGCGCGGCGTAAAAGTGTTTGAGCGGGATACCTTCCGGTCAGCAATTTCCCTTGGGGTGGAAGCTTTGCAACAATTGGGCATGACAGCGGAACAGGCCAAAAAAGCTGGCGAACACTTCACTGCGCATGACAGAAAAGCACTGGATGAACTGGCCGCGTTGTGGGGTGATGAAAAAGCCTACGGCACCGCCGTTCGCAAAAACATGGAAGAACTGAAGCTCATTCTGGAATCCGACAGCGACTATATGGCGGAACAGGAAGAGGAGCCAGCAAAGACTGCTGGCTAACCCCTTCCTGCAAAACGGTTAGTTTACCGCGCGATCATCACCGCGGTAAATGTCGGGGGTGTCCCAGGGGCGCGGGCCAAAGGCCTTGGCGGTTGGCCACACCTCGTCCAATGTGTCGGCGTCATATAAAACCCCGCCCTGCATTACATGGTCAATATCCAGCGTATTGCGAATATCATCCAATGGGTTGGACCTAAGCACAACAATGTCTGCCAGCTTGCCTACTTCCAATGTGCCGATGTCATCAAGCGCGCCCAGGAAGTATGCGCCGTGACGGGTCGCTACCTCAAGGGCCGCATGCGCGCCCATCGCACTTGCAACCATCCAGGTTTCCCAGTGGGACCCAATGCCGTGCTGCTGCCCGTGTGATCCGATGGCCCCAAAGCCACCTTCGGCGATGACGTCGGCCATGCCCTGAGCGATAAGCGGAAAGCTGTAATCAGTGTCAGGGCGCTTAATAGGCCTACGGGTGTTTGGCACCAACTGCCGCCATGGCAACCATTTACGCTGCTTTGCATCTTGCCAGACATTGGTTTCCCCCCAGAAATATTCTTCGTTCCAGGAAGCGGGGCCACCCACCACAAACGTGGGGGAATATACGGCTTTTGCCTGGCCAAAGAATTTCGCTGCGTCGCTATACAGCGGCATATAACTCATGGGATGCTCGAACCCGGTTTGACCATCCATGATCATACCAAGATTGTAGTACAGGTCAGACCCTTCGGACGTCACCATCATGCCTTCCCTGCGGGCGACATCGCTGACCCATTGCCGCTGATCGCGGCGAGGTTGCAGATATTGCTTTGCAGAAACGGCACCCCAGGACTTGAGCCGCTTGATGTTGTCATCAGCAACCTGATAGCTGGTGAGCAGGTTTTCGCGCGCGCCGTCCCGGTTATAAAGCGGGCCACCCGACGAATAGGTGCGTGGACCAATAACTTTTCCGGCTTCAATCAACTCCGCCGTTGGAAACACATTTTGTGCCGCTACAGCGTTATCAAGCGCAGTGGTAACCCCATAGGCCGTATAGATGGCTGTTTCATACCCGCGTGCGGGGATGATGCCGCGATAGTCACGGAAATGATGCGCATGCATATCCACCATGCCGGGCATGATAGTTTTGCCATCTGCATCAATAACCCTATCAGCGTCTGATGTGTCACAAGTGCCGATGCAGGTAATGCGTTTACCGGAAACAACGATTGTTGCACCTTCCAGAATTTCCTTGCCGCGCATGGTTAAAATGCGCGCATTGGTAAAAGCAATGGACCCTTCTGGAATGCGCTTTTCAACCACCAAAGAGATAGTGGCTTCTGCCGTTTCATCGCTTGCAACGTCATAGGCGTAATAGGTCGCTGCCGAGCCATACTCCAGAGTGCCGCCATCGCGCCAGTTGGGGAACAATCCGCCGGTTGTCGAAAGTTGTTTCACCGGCAACACCCCCTGATCGGGGTATTTGCTCAAGCGGATCGGTTTTGCCCGGGCCTGTTCATAGGGGAACGGTGATACATAAACATTGTCCCCCTCCAGAAAGGCAATATGGCGACCGTCTGGCGCAATCACGGCCTCATCGGCAAAGTTCAAACGTGCATGCAAACGCGGCGGATCAAGGGACGGCGTCGCAGAAACGGATACCAGTTCCGAATAGGCTGGAGGGCCATCACCACCAGCCTGTCCGCTTTTAAACTCGCCTGTGCTATGCAGGTCATCTTCCACGGCGGCAAGCCCGGTTCCTGAACCAGGGGCACCCCGCAAGAAGAATACACGTCCATCCGGTCCCCAAATAGGCCGGGGCAGTTGTGTGCGCCCGCGACCAAAGTTGCCGCTATAATCCACCCGAGCAATGGTTGCTTTATTGCTGCCGTCCGCAGACAGGCGAACAATGTCCCAGTAGGAATTATGGGTCATTTCACGTCCGCGCGCTGTTGCATTAGACCCTTTGGCAACGACCAGCGATTTGCCGTCAGCGCTCCAGTCAGGATGGATGTATTCACCTGCATCACTGGTGATCTGCGTTGGCCTGCCACCGGTAGCGCGGACAGTCCAAACCTGACCGCGTTCCAGGTCATCCCATGTGGTGAAAGCAATGGTGCGACCATCCGGCGACCACGCAGGGGCGTACTCAAACGGAGCAAAACTGTCGCGTGTCAGTCGCTTGGGTGTACCGTTTGGCAAGTCTTGCACCCAGATTTTGCCAACCGACTGAAACGCCAGTTTGCTGCCATCTGGCGAGGCAGCGGTCCAACGCAGAAAGCGACTTGTAAACGGGTCATCCGTAATCCTGAAACCCTTGTAGGCTTGTTCGGAAATAGTGCGTTCTACTTTTGCAGAAAAAGGAATGGTGGATACCTCGCCGGTGGCCACATCAACTCGCCGGATTTTGCCTCCTTGGGTCAGAATGACGGATTTGCCATCTGGGGCAAAACTATAGCCCGGCAGAACACGCATGGTTTTCATGCCTTCGACCATGTCCTGCGTCACCGGGTCCATCAGCATGCGTTCTGTACCGGTTTCCAGGTCGCGCAGCCAAAGCGCGGTGCGCGGACCAAACTTCAAGCCCTTGTAGGAAATGGTGCCATCCGGCACGCGGCGAATGAACGTCATCAACTTGCCGTCTGGCGAGATTTCGGGCGCACCAGCACCGCCACTGGAAAACCGGGATTGTTGCCGGTTCACGCCGTGGCTGACAGCATCAATATCGCCGGTTTTCAGGTTCAGGCGGCTGACCTGAATTTCACCTGCAAGCGAATTCCATTGCCCCCACGTGGTTCCCTGTGATGTGCGTTTGTGGAAATACAGCCACTGCCCATCCTGTGTTGCAGTGGGCCACGCAGCGCTGCGTTCCTCACGGCCAATAAGCTTAACGCCGTTTCCGCCATCTTTATGGAACATCCAGATGCCTGCATCGGGCTGTGCGCCGCGTTTCGGCAAACCGCGTTTGCGGGTAAAGATGTAATCGCCGTCTGCGCTCCAGACCGGAGTTAAAAACCGCGCGTTCAGGTCCTTAACCACTTGGCGGGGGTTGCTGCCGTCGGCGTCCATAATCCACAAATTATCCTGGCCGCCTCGGTCAGAAATAAAGGCGATGCGCTGCCCGTCCGGCGATATGCTGGGGTGGTAATTTGTGGCAACGCCACTGTTTTGCGTCAGGCTAACGGCTTCGCCGCCCGTAATCGGCATACGATATACGTGCGCCAGCAAATCAAACACAATCCATTGGCCGTCGGGTGCCACATCCACCGACATGAAGGTGCCTTCTTCCGTGGTAAAGGAAATCTGGCGGGTGTCACCGCGCGCCTGTGTTGTGTCCCACTCCTCGGTGCTGGAACCATCGTTTGCATCCTGTGCCAATGCTGGCGCTGTTGTCAGAAGGCCCAGCGCCGCAGCGACGGACACTAGGGTTTTATAGTGTTTTCTCATTGCCCTGCTCCTTGGAAATACATGGCTGGTGTTGGTGTCGGGTTCGGGAATACACGCGCGGCGTCTGCACCGCTGTAGAGCACCCCGTTTTGCATCACCCAAGTGATGGCGCGGACATTGCGGATATCTTCAAGCGGGTTTTTAGATAGCACCACCAGGTCGGCATACTTGCCAACCTCCAATGATCCGATCTCATCGCCAAAGCCATGGTATGCGGCGCCGTTGATGGTGGAAATTTCGATGATTTGCTCAGGCGTGAATCCGCCTTGCTGGAACAATTCCATTTCCCAGTGTGCGTCAAGGCCACTCATTTGACCGTGTGCACCAAGCTGTAGCGAAATACCCGCTTCATACAGCGGCTTCAGCGCTGCCGCCATTTTGGGGGCGTAGTGCTCGTCATCCCAATAAAAGGTTGGTCTTCGTACACGCAATAACTCATCACGGGTTTGGAACTTCAGTAGTTTTTCATTTTCCCACACACGTTCATTATGATGGAAATACTGCTCCCCGGCGGGGCCGTTATAGACCACGATCAAGGTCGGGGTGATGGACACATCGGTCGCCGCCATAAACCGCACGACATCGCTGTACAAGGGCGTCATCCCCATGGAATGCTCAAGCCCTGTGATGCCATCAATCACCTGCGTCAGGTTCATTTGCAGGTTGGCCGCCGTTTCCGCGACATCGTGCAAGCCAAGTTCCCGCGAGGCGGCGACCGTTGCATGCCGGGCCCGGCGCGTAAACTGGGTATAGTCTTTCACCGCTTCTGCACCAAAAGCCTTGTTGTAGCTCAGCGCCTGGCGTGCCTCTTCAAGGCTGTCGATGGGGCGCATCAGTCCTTTTCGGTACTTGGCCCCAAAAATGGGTGTGCCCGTCGTAAACAGGCGCGGACCATAGGTAAGTCCGGCCTCAAGCCGATCCCTGATCCAGGCATCTTTTTCCGCTGTGCCGTACACTTCATACAAGGTGGTTACACCATGTGCGAGCGGGGACAGAAGACCAGAAACGCTTTCTTCGATGGTATGCAGATACGACTGAATATTGCCGCCATAGTGCCCGTGCGCGTCCACAATACCCGGCATGATGGTTTGGCCTGACACATCAAACACCTGCGCGCCGCGCGGGATGTCTATGTTTGTGCCAATCGCTGCAATACGGTTGTTTTCAATTAAAATACTGGCGTTTTCGAGCACACGGCGTTCACCATTCACGGTGATGATACGCGCACCCGTTAGGGCAATGGTGCTGTTTGGTGCCGCCACGTCGTAGGTTACCGCAATGTTGGTAATGGCGGCATCACTGCCATCGTCTGCCAGCACATCATCCAGCGACTTTTGGTAAAAGTCTGTGCCCCGCGTCCAATAAAGGCCCTTGCTGTCCGCCGCCCACCCCATATAGACGCCTTCTGCTGTGTCGATACGTTTGGTAAAGCCCATTTTGTATTCGCCGCTGATCTTTATCGGCTTGCCAACAAATTCAAACGGCGTGACGAATGCCCGCTGATATTCGCGGAACGCAATCCAGTTGCGGTCAGGTGAAATCACCGCCCGCGTTGAGGTGGCGAAGTGATACAGGTCTCGCTCGCCTTCGCCGTCCAGGCCAATGCTTTTCAGCTTCAAACCTTCAGGCGTAAACTCAGAGAAAAAAATCTTTTTATTATCGGCAGAAAACATCATCGGAGACGCGCGCCTGATTTCAGGCGTATTGCCATTTGACCACTGAGCGCCGACATCGGTCACCTTCCAGGTTTCACCGTTTTCCGCGCGGACCATCAACTCGAAGTTGGTCTGATTTTCGAGCCGCTCGCCGTTTTTCAGGCTACCTGGGCCCCGCAGGTAAGCAAGCATGCTGCCATCATCCGATAACGCAAGCGCACCATATTGGGTCGGCAGGTCCGTGAGCGTCTCAATGGGACCACCATTCAACGGCTTGCGGTGAATGGCACCAAATTGTGTGTCGCTCCATGTCGCGTAATAAAGCATGCCAGAGGCCGCGTGATACAGTGGGTTGGTTTCCAACTCAGGGCTGTTTGTCAGGTTGCGCACGTTGCCGTCCGCATGCAGGTATAAATCCCCTAACGCCTCGGATACAATGCCGCCAGCTGCCGGGTGGGCGAACCGCTGGATACGGGTTTGAGACTGCCCGGATTTAATAGGATTGGTGGTGCGCACTGTGGCGTTTACTTCGCGCGATACCTGCGCCGTAAACGGTATGACGGTGGCATTGCCCGTATTCACATTAACACGCATGATCTGGCCCTTGTCGCTGAAGACAAGGTCGCTGTTGCTGGCCCAGCTCATGCCTGCGCTGGCACCATATTGGCTGAGGTTTTCCATTTGGTCGCGGTCAAGGCCCGTCATCACCAAGCGATCCTGATTGGTCGCTAAATCACGCACATAAAGCGACCTCACAAGGTCTTCACGGCCCATAAAGGCTAGCAGTTTTCCGTCCGGCGACAATTGCGGGTTAAAGGCCCCGCCCGCACGTTGGATCAGAATTTCTGTATCGCCCGTTGTTTTATTGTAACGGTAGATGCGCGTCCCATCGCTCGGCAAACGGCCATTTGTGTGTTCATAGTAAATGAACCCGCGCGCTGCATCGTCGATGTAATGATTGGCAAACCGGAAAACTGCACTTTCCAGCAGTTCCTGTTTGTTGCCGAACCGGTTGTAAATTTCGCCGTGCAGCGTCAACTCTTTAGGGAACCGCACCGCCATAATATGCCGCCCGTCTGCGGACCAATTGCCGCGCAAAACCGGGTCAGATGATTGAGTGAGGTTTTCAAGGGAGCCGGTTTCCCGGTTTATGATCCAGATGTTGTCCACGCCGTCACGGTCAGACGTGAACGCTACTTCGCTGCCATCGGGGCTATAGCGCGGCATATGATTCCATGACCGCCCTTCAGTCAGTTGCGTTGCGGCGCCACCGCCAATGGGCATTTCATATATGTGGCCCAAAAGGTCAAAGGCGATATGCTGCCCATCGGGCGACACATCCACACTTATCCACGTCCCTTCGCTGGTTTGAAAGTCAATCTGCTGGGTTGGCGTTCCCTCTGGGTTTGCCGTATCGATCGACCAGTCTGGCTTATCGTCCGCCAAATTGTCTTGTGCAAAACTTTGCCGCACCCCGGCGCTGCCTGCTGCAACCAAAACCATCAGCACCAGGCTGACCCAACTGCGTGCCATGATAACCCTCCCTTAAATTTCCCTAAGGCAGGGTAACCCGTTCCGGCGTCAGACTGGAGTCTATTTTTGGATTAGGCTTAATTTGCAATGTGTCGGCATGTAAGACGGGCTAAGAATTGGCCAAATATTGGTGCACGTTTGAAACCACAACAGACCCTTCACCGACCGCAGATGCAACCCGTTTAACTGACCCGGACCGCACGTCTCCCACAGCAAAAACACCCGGACAGGACGTTGCAAACGGCCCCTGACTGGGGCATTCAGACGTACCTGTTATTACAAAACCTTTTTCATCAAGGGCGACAAAATCCTTGAGCCAGGCAGTGTTAGGTACAGCACCCACCATGACAAACATGGCCGTGCACTCAAGGTCGATGGCCTGATCCGTGGCCGCGTTGTGAGCCGTAACATGCTGCAACCTGGTATCGCCTGAAAGCTCCGTTACCTGAGTAGAGGTATGAATGGTCACCTTCGGGTCCTGCTCCAAACGGCTGAGCAGATAATGGGACATGCTGGCAGCCATAGATGTACCGCGCACCATGATATGTACATGGCGCGCATACCGCGACAGGAACATGGCTGCCTGCCCCGCAGAATTACCACCCCCTATGACAACAACCTCGGAGTTTTTGCAAAAACGGGCTTCTAACTCTGTCGCAGCATAATAGACGCCTGCGCCTTCCAGTTCCTCAAGCCGGGCAAGAGGTAACCGCCGGTATTGCACACCCGTTGCGACCACAAGGCTTCGGGCATTAATTATGCTGCCATCATTGCAGGTGATTTCCAGATAATCAGATGTTCGTCGCAAGCCAACAGCCCGCAGTGGCATGGTGAATTTCGCACCAAATTTGATGGCCTGCACTTCGCCGCGCCAGATCAAATCAGCGCCGGAAATCCCGGTCGGAAAACCCATATAGTTTTCAATACGCGACGAAGTTCCTGCCTGCCCGCCAATGGCGGTGTCTTCCACAACGATGGTGGACAGGCCTTCGGATGCACCATAAACGGCAGCGGCGACGCCGCCTGGTCCAGCGCCAACAACAACCAAATCCGCCACACAGGTTTCTTCAACCTTCAGGCTGATACCCAGTGTTTTGGCAAGACTGGCTGGCGATGGGTTTTCCAGAACCTGACTATCGCCAAAAACAACACTAAACTCTGAAACATCAATATTACATTTGGCGCCCAATTCCTGTGCACGATCGCTTTTAGGGTCAAGTAGCCGGTAAGGGATTTTGTTGCGACTGGCAAATTCCAACATGCGCAAAGCTCGGGCGTCCTGGTCAGAAGCAATAATATTCAAGCCGCCAAGGCTTGATTTCACCAAGTTACGGCGACGCGCCGAAAACACTGTAATGATATAATCGCTGAGTTCCGGAACCGCGCTCATCAGGGCTTTTAATTTTACCAACGGCAGTGCGACAAGGTGACCTGCTGTCTTCGCCTGACCAGCAAGAACGGCAGCCTGATACTGAAGAAAACCCAATTCCCCCAAAATCTGATTGGACCCAACCGTAAAACTAACATCGTCGCCGTCAGAACGATCGAGGATTTCCACCTCACCATCCAGAATCAGGTAAAACTCCAGCATATATTCGCCGACATCAAAAAGGCAGTCACCTGCTTCCATCTCCCGCACGCTGCCGTGGTCTAGCAAAAGCTGTTTCAGGTCGTCTGGAACAGGTTTGGCAATAAGGTGTTCCAGCTGGTCGTCTGCGCCTTCCATACGTCTACCTTTGCATATGCTGTCGTAAATTCAGAGTTCCATTGGCAACAGTATAGACCTATGCGGTCAATCGCTATGTTTAACATGCAACGCTGTCGTATTTGATGGCCAAGACACGGCGAGTTTGATGGCCAAGACACGGCGAGACGCTACCCACGGAGACATCAAAAAACCCGTCCAGTGTATCTGGACGGGTTTTGCAACATCTTGAACGGGTTTCTGTGATGAAGTTACTCGGCAGCCTCTTCGCCGATTTTGTCCCAGGTTCTGGTTTCAAAATCACTGGCGTCATGGCGTTCACGCAACTGCCCGGCTGGGTCGCCCCACGCCCTGTTCACCATTTTGCCGCGCTGCACAGCGGCACGTGCGTCAATTTCTTCTGCCCAGCGAACGGCATTTTTATAAGACGCTACATCAAGAAATTCCGCTGCGTCATACAAACGACCAAGCACCATCGCGCCGTACCAGGCCCAAACAGCCATGTCTGCGATTGTGTAGTCGTCGCCGGCAAGGTAACGGTTTTCGCCCAACCGCTTGTCGAGTACATCAAGCTGACGCTTCACTTCCATAGAAAAACGATCAATTGGATACTGCCATTTTTCCGGTGCGTAGGCGTAAAAATGGCCAAACCCGCCGCCCAAGTACGGTGCGCTGCCCATTTGCCAAAACAGCCATGATAGCGTCTCAGCCCGGGCCGCACCTTCGGTGGGCAGAAACTCGCCAAATTTTTCAGCCAGATGCACCAGGATAGCGCCGGACTCAAAAATACGTATTGGTTTTTCGCCGCTGCGGTCCATCAGGGCCGGGATTTTAGAGTTGGGGTTAACATCAACAAAGCCTGAGCTGAACTGATTGCCTTCGCTGATGTCGATGATGAAAGCATCATACTCTGCGCCCTTGTGGCCCAGCGCCAAAAGTTCTTCAAACATGACAGTCACTTTGACGCCGTTGGGTGTAGCGAGTGAATAAAGCTGGAACGGATGTTTGCCTACGGGCAAGTCCTTTTCGTGGGTTGGGCCCGCAATAGGGCGGTTTATCTTTGCAAAACGGCCACCACTTTCGGCCTCCCATTTCCAGACTTTTGGCGGTGTATAGGTGTTCTGTTCCGACATGATGGCAATTCCCTTTTCTGCAAACCACCGCAGTGGCCCGACCTTGCGAACCAACAGGTTTGCAGAGCCGCGGGCGCAGGTCAACGATGATGACTGTCACATTATTGCTAGTACTGCAGTCACATTTGGGCAGCGGCGACCAAAATCAAGTCACGAAGATGTGTGGTGGCATTGCAATAATATGGCCGTCACGGCAACACCCGTTAGAGGGCTAAGAGCTGTTTCACATCGGCAAACGCAGCAATCGCTTTGTCCAGGTCCGCGCGCGTCAGGGCAGCAGACATCTGTGTACGAATGCGGGCCTTGCCTTTTGGCACCACCGGGTAAGAGAAGGCGACAACATACACCCCCCGTGCCAGCATTTCGTCGGCAAAGCGGGATGCTATTGCCGCATCATACAGCATCACGGGAACAATCGGGTGTTCCCCTGGCAGCAGGTCAAAACCAAGCTGTTCCATGTTTTTGCGGAAATACGCTGTGTTATCTGCAAGTTGCTGGCGCAAGTCACCAGACTGGGTGACCAGTTCAATCGCCTTGATTGCGCCAGCCACCACAGGTGGGGCAACCGTATTGGAGAACAGATAAGGACGGGACCGTTGACGCAACAGTTCAACGATTTCCTTGCGCCCGCTCGTGTAGCCCCCGCTGGCGCCCCCAAGGGCTTTACCAAGCGTGCCAGTAATAATGTCAACACGGTCAATCACGCCGCAATGTTCGTGCGTACCCTTGCCCCCCGCGCCAATAAAGCCCGTGGCATGACAATCATCAAAATGCACCAGCGCATTATATTGGTCAGCCAAATCACACACTTTATCAAGCTGCGCGATATAGCCATCCATTGAGAAAACACCATCGGTGGTGATCAGTTTATAGCGCGCGCCTGCAGCGTCTGCTTCTTTCAACTTTACTTCAAGGTCGTCCATATTGTTGTTTTTGTACCGGTAGCGCATTGCTTTCGACAGCCGCACACCGTCAATAATACTGGCGTGGTTCAGTTCATCGGAAATCACCGCATCCTCTGGCCCCAGGATGGTTTCAAACAAGCCGCCATTGGCGTCAAAACAACTGGGGTAAAGGATGGTATCTTCTGCACCGAGAAACTCACTTAATACGTCTTCAAGCTGTTTGTGCAGCGTTTGTGTGCCGCAGATAAACCGCACCGACGCCATGCCGTAACCCCAATCCTTCAGGCCCTGCATGGCGGCGGCGTTTACGTCTGGGTGTTGGGCCAGACCAAGGTAATTATTTGCGCACAGGTTAATCACGTCCTGCCCGCCTGTGATACCGACGGATGACCCCTGTGGAGTGGTGATTTCGCGCTCGTTTTTATACAGCCCTGCATCCCGGATACCGGACAGTTCTGTGCTGAGGTGGTCTTTGAAATTTCCGTACATGGCTGGTCCTTATATTTCCCAGTTCAATACAACTTTGCTGGCATCACCGGCATTCATCAGATCAAACCCTTGCTGAAAGTCCGTGAAGGGCAGGCGGTGCGTTATCACCGGCGATATATCGAGCCCGTTGTCGATCATGACCGACATTTTATACCAGGTTTCGTACATTTCGCGGCCATAAATGCCCTTTAGCGTTAGCATATTAAAGATAACTGTTTCCCAGTTAATGGCCGCCCCTTGGGCCGGAATGCCCAGTATCGAGACCTTGCCACCGTGGCACATGTTTTCGATCAAATCCCGGAAGGCAGCGTCATTGCCTGACATCTCGAGCCCGACATCAAACCCCTCGCTCATGCCCAGCTCTCGCTGCACATCTTCCAGGCGCTCATGGCGGACATCGACGGTGCGGGTCGCCCCCAGCGTTTTCGCCAGTTCGAGCCGTTCAGGCAGCACGTCCGTTATCACAACATGTCGCGCGCCGGCATGACGGCAGACAGCCGCAGCCATGGCGCCGATGGGCCCCGCACCGGTGATCAGAACATCTTCACCCAGCAAGTCCCACTGAAGTGCGGTGTGAACGGCATTGCCAAGCGGATCAAACAGTGAGGCCACATCAAGGTCAATGCCGTCGCTGTGTTCCCATACGTTTGACATGGGCAACGCAACATATTCTGCGAAGGCGCCTGGTCGGTTTACGCCGATGCCACTGGTGTGGGCACACAAATGACGCCGCCCGGCCATACAGTTGCGGCAACGACCACAGACCACATGGCCTTCACCGGAAACAATCTGCCCGGCGCGAAAATCAATTACGTTTGATCCGACTTCGACAATTTCACCAACAAACTCATGGCCAACCACCATGGGCACTGGAATGGTTTTTTGTGCCCATTCATCCCAGTTATAGATATGCATGTCCGTGCCACAGATTGCTGTGCGCTTCACCTTTATCAACACGTCATTGATGCCAACCTCTGGCTCGGGCACATCTTGCAACCACAAACCGACCTCAGCTTTTTCCTTAACAAGTGCTTTCATAAACTAAGCTCCGTTGACGTTGATGACGTGCCCAAGCGGGATGCGTTAGCGCTGGACACTTCTATCATATTAGAAGATATTCCATCATATTGAAGTCATGCATTCCATAATACAAGATTTTTTCCACTATAGCGGAGAATATACGGTGTCAGACGCTCAAAACCCGCACAATGACCCGATTGGTGCCACCAACCAGATATTGTGTGACCGCATGTCGCGCCTGCGCAAAAGCAACAAACTGACCCTTGATCAGTTGGCATCCATATCGGGGGTTAGTCGGTCGATGCTGAGCCAGATTGAGCGGGGCTCCGCGAACCCGACCCTTGCGGTAACGGCCCGAATTGCACAAGCCTTTGGCATAAGTGTCGGCGAACTGGTCGACCCTGATTGGGCAGGATCACAAATTGATGTGGTGCGCGGCGATGACCCAAATGCGCTGTTCCGGGAAGACGGCGAATGTCGTATTCGAACCCTGTCGCCGCTGCATATGGAAAAAAACATCGAGTTTTATGAAATACGCCTGCAGCCCGGTGCAAATATTGCCAGCGCCCCACATTTTGCCGGCACCAAAGAATTGCTGACCGTCTCAAGCGGCGCGGCGATGGTCCAGTCTGGGGCAAATGAACATCTTTTGAACGCTCAGGACAGCGCTTTGTATCGGGCAGATGTGTCGCACACCATTACCTGCGTCGGTGATGCGCCGCTGACATGTTATTTGGTCGTTACCTACGAATAGTAACGGCGGCAACACATCACGCCACCCATATGTCCGCTAGCGCCCGTTTGAAATTACCACCAAGGATTTTGCCGATATCGTCGTCCGAGTAGCCCCGGCGCAGCAAGCCTTCTGTCAGATCATACATGCGTTTGGGGTGATCAAATCCATCGGTGTCGAGCTTATCACGGAATCCATAAGAACTTTTATAGCCAGACTTTAACGCACTATAGGCGGGTTCAGGAATATCATCATATCCATCCGGGTCCATGTCAGACCCAACACCCAAATGATCCACCCCGACCAAACGCGCCACATGATCGTAGTGATCCAACATATGCTCAATGGTGGTCGGTTCCTTGTCGCGCACAAAATTGCGCACACCGGTGATGCCAACCACACCGCCTGATTTTGCCGCCGCAACAATGGCCTCGTCAGTTTTGCAGCGCGGGTGACCCGGCACCAAGGCCCGGCAATTTGTGTGGGTAATCAAAACCGGTTTTTTCGACATCTCAAAGGCATCCAGGGTGGTCCGGTCCCCGCAATGCGAAACGTCAACCGCCATGCCGACTTCGTTCATGCGCTCAACCACTTGCACACCATAGTTGCTTAGTCCCCCGTCGGAGCGGTCTGTCGCGCCTGTCCCAATTAAATTGCGACTGTTGTAGGTGAGTTGGCATACCCGCTGACCAAGATTGTAAAAAAGGTCGATGTCGTTCAGTTCTTCAAAGTGATTGGCTGTTTGCAGGCCAAGGATGAATCCCATCGTATCCTTTGCCTGCACACGTTCAAAGTCTTCGACACTATCAACCCGGACAAGGGCACCGGGATGATCGCTGGCATAGCCATTGTAGCGGGACATAATCATGTAGGCTTCTTCTTTGGAGCCGACACCTATCGCGGGATGGAAAACATCGATGCCCATCGAAAACAGTTTCTTCAGATGATCTTCGTCAACTGCTGGACCGTCTACCCTTTTTGGTTCGTCCCCGAAGGCCGCCAGAAACATTGGCCCCATGGGGGCAACAACAGACAACATATCGATAACCAAGCTGCTGTTGACCAGGTCGATTGCTTTCGCGCTGTAGGTTTTCTCGGATTGCGCAAACAATCGGTAACTGCCCATATTAAGCATGGGAAAAGCAATGGCGGCTGTTGCTGTTTTCTTTAAAAATCGCCTGCGTGTTTCTGTTGTCATGATCATCCTCTGTCACAAGATTGGTTGGGGTGGTGCCCCAACGCTGTTTTCCTAATTTTCAGATAGTGTCAGAAGAGCCCGCGCAGGCACTTCTGAGATGGTTAGAGTAGCCAATGTGCTTACAGGTACTGCCAGCCGAAGAAATTCCAGTAACTATAAAAGAACAGCATGAACAGGCCTGCTGCTGCTACCAGCGTGTAATGAACGCGCCGGCCAACACGCCAGAAGTCCTCTCGCCATGCTTTGACCGCAAAATAGGCCATGCCAAGCGTGATTGGAATGATCATGAGCGGCAGGACAAGGCTGACCTTGAGTATCGTTGGGATACCGAGAAAGAGGTCGATCTGGTAAGTCGCAATGATGCCTATGGTCAGACAAACAAACACAATGTTCAGTGCGCTTGTAGCCATAGAAAGCCTGATCGCCGTGCGCTCGCCAGCCGGCATGCTTTTATAGTCCTTGCGGCGGTACAACCAGCCGGTCCAAACCGTCAGGAACAGCAGCAGGGACGCTAGCGGTAACAACATTTTAAACGTGGGCGACTCAAGTGCAGGGGCACGGCTTAAATCCATAAATGGCAAGCCATCGATATGCAGATCATAAATGTTGCCGTTTGTGTCTTCCCCAAAGGCTATTTTTAGTTTGCCGTCCACTTGGCGAAACAGATTGGTGTCAATTTCAACAAACTGCCTTGGGGCTTCGAAACCTGATAAAATCAGGGTGTTATCACCGGATGGAGCCACCGAAAAACCAGTATTTGCAAGGCCCATCGCCTTTTCCAGTGTGCTGAAGTTTCGGCGCCAGAAAAAGTAGGTTCCGGCATATTTGTCTGCCCGTTCGTTAAAACCACTTGGCGGCGTGATGGCCTCTAGCGGCTCGGGGTAATAATGATCATAGAAGGTGTTGATAAACTCCGAGCGCCCTTTGGTGCCTGTCATTGTCTGATAGGACACAAAAATGCCCAGGCCTTCGTCCTTATCAATCAACATATCTGTGTGAAACTGAAAGGTGTCGCCACCGTGCCCGATAAGGCGGTGCCCATTTATGTATGTCTCATAAAATCCATGCGCCATGGCGCTCAGGCGGTCATCTCCCTGATAGAGAACCGAGTGCATTAATGCTGTTGTTTCAGGCTTCAGGATTTGAGCACCGCCCAATGTGCCATCGTTCAGGTGTGCCATCATGAACTTTGCCATATCGGCAGCCGTTGACGCCACAGAGCCCGCAGGCCTGAAGCCACCCAAAACCTCAAAAGGCATCGGCGAAAAAACACCAGCCTCCCGCTCATAACCAACCGTCATGTCATCAATGATGTTGTCCGGCAGCGGCTCGCGGAATGTGGTGTTATTCATGCCAAGTGGCTTGAAGATATTGTCTTCCACATAGTCATTAAACGGTACGCCAGTAACATTCTCCACGATCAAGCCGGCAAGAGCTGTCGCGTAATTGGAATAGGAACCATAAGCACCCGGTTTGTTGACCCGCGCGGGAATATATTTGGACAAGAAATCCCTGATGCTGGAGGACTTTTTGGGGTCGTAATTGATCAGATAGCCAAGCCCGCCATCTTCAAAACCCGGGGTATGCGTCAGGACATGCTTTAGCGTAATGGGTTCTTCAAATGTGTCAGGGATCTGAAAGGTTTTCAGATACTCATTAACATTGGTATCAAGATCCAGGTTACCGCGTTCATACTGTTGCATAATGGCTGTCCATGTGAACAGCTTTGATGTGGACCCGATGCGAAACAAGGACTTGTCCGCAGTAACAGGAATATCCTTTTCCCGGTTCTGCATGCCATAGCCTTTGGCCAGAATAACCTCTCCGTCTTTAACGATAGATACGGTCATCGCTGAAATATCCAACAACTTGAATTGGGTTTCCATCATGCCGTCAACGAACGTGTCCAGATGTGGATATGGCTCAACGCTTGTATCCTGACTGGTGTCCTGACTTTGTTCGCCTTGGTCCTGCGCAGAGACGGGAATTGTCATCAATAATGTAGTGCTGGCTAGTAACGCCAAACACCACTGCCTCATACCATCAAGTATATGTAAATTTTTCATCGGTTTATCCCCCATTTTTTATCCCCATAGTGCGGCTGTAGGCAGACCAACAATGCCGCCCTCCGCATAGTCGAGACCATTTTCAATATCCTGCTGCATTAACAAAGGGCCATCGATGTCAACAAATCGGCAAAACTGCCCAATGACATAAGACGGCGCCATAGAAAGCGACGTGCCCATCATGTTTCCAACCATCAGGCCTTTTTCATCTATTTGCGCCTGCTTGACGATTTGCAGGCCTTCGGTCAGCCCGCCGCATTTATCGAGTTTGATATTGATGACGTCATAGCGTTTTGCCGCCACTGCATATTCTGACAAATCAAGGCAGGACTCGTCCGCACCGAGCGGTATAGGCGATGTGTACCCTTCCAGTTCCTCATCGCCGCCGCGCGGCAACGGTTGCTCAATCATTGCAACCCCCAGCTTTGCAGCCTGCGGCAAATATTCCTGCAACTCTTTGAAGTCCCACCCTTGATTAACATCCACCACAAGGCTGGCATCCGGGCGCGCCAGGTGGATAGCCTCCAACCGTTCAATGGGCCGGTCACCGTCCAGTTTTATTTTCAGGTTCGGGTATTTGCCATAGTTTACGGCTTGTTTTGCCATGGCCTGTGGCTCAGCGATACCAACTGTTGCAACGGTCGTTAACAGTTTCGGGTCAACGCCAACTTCCTGCCAAATACTGGTGTTCTTCATCTTGCATCGCAGATCCCACAAAGCGCAATCCAGCGCATTGCGGGCACCGCCAGGTGGCAAAATTTCCAGCAGAGCGTTTGTGGTCAAGTCTGCTGCCACCTGATCTTTTATGGCTTCCAACTGACCGATCATGGACGGGATGGTCTCATCGCAGTAATAAACGCCGATGGCTTCCCCCCGGCCTGAAACACCATCTTGCGTTAATGTGATTAGAAGCGTTTCGGATTCAGTGAAAGTGTACCCCGTAATAGAAAAAGGTGTGGTATAAGGGTAAGAAACAACGTCTATTTTCATGGTAAGCGGCATACGGTCATCCGTTCTCAAATATTGCATTAGTGTTGGCGTTCGTAGCCCGGCCCGCGCAAAACATGGCCCGGCGTTGTGCCAGTGTGGCGTCCCTCATCAAGCACCAGTTCGCCGTTAACGATAACATACTCAATGCCCTTTGGTTTGGCGGTAGGGTCCGCCCATGTGGCCGTATCTTCGATTGTATCCAGATCAAAGATAACAATATCAGCAGCCAATCCTTCCCGCAGGACACCTCTGTCCGTCAAACCCATCCGCGTTGCAGGCCAGGATGTCATCTTGCGGATTGCTTCCGGCAGGGACAATACTTCTTTATCCCGAACATAGGTGGCAATTATCTTGGGAAAGGTGCCATAGCTGCGCGGGTGTGGAAGACCCAGTGCATCCAGATCGCCTTCTTTCAAAGCGGAAGCTGCATCGCTACCGATACTGACGAACGGGCTTTTCAAGGCTTGCTGCACATCGTCTTCGTTCATCATGAAAAAGAGCGCAAGGGGTCGATTAGGCTGAGCCTCCAACAGTATATCCCAAGCAATATCGGCTGGATCGCGTTTGAGGATATCTGCGATTTCGGCAAAGTTTTTGCCATGAAAACGAGCATAATCATCCAGGTAAGAGTTGGCCAAGACAACATTTTTCCACCCCCCTGAGGAATACACAAGATTGGTCCAACCTGCTGTCGGGCCAGCGGCCAGTTCTTTTTTCATGCGTTCTCGCATTTGCGGGTCTTTAAGCCATTCAAGTGCTTGTTCCACCCCTTTAGCGTACACCCAGTTCGGGGCGGTTATTTCAAGGCCCGTACCACCAGCAACATAAGGATACAGATCGGCCGCCACGTTGACACCGCGATCCCGGGCGAACTGTATCAAGGCCAGGGCTTTGGGCATGTCTTTGCCCCAATTGGGGAAATAGGCCGCTTTCAGATGAAAAATCTCAACGCCAGCACCGCTTTCTTCACCGATGCGAATGGCTTCTGCGACAGCCTCCACAAACTTTGCGCTTTCATCCCTGATATGGCTGGCATAGATGCCATCGTAACTTGCAGCAACTTTAGCCAGCTCAATCAGGTTTTCGGTTTTATGGTATGCGGACGGCGGATAAATCAGAGCTGTTGTGATGCCCATGGCACCAGATTGCATAGCTGTGGCGACAAGCGCTTTCATCTGGATCAACTGATCCGGCGTTGGGTCCGCAGCTGAGTCACCCAATACCGCAACGCGAGCTTGTGTCGCGCTATAGTAAGTGCCGAAGTTGACAGAGATGCCTTTATCTTCTAGCTCCTTGAAATATGCTGTAATCTCTGCCGCTGGAACCACTGTGCCGCCTTCTCCGCCAATAAGAGTGGTCACCCCCATATTGATCTTGTTCGGCGCAAGGCCAACCTCCAGCAGGGCCCCGCCAGACTGATCCATCATGTCAATCCATCCGGGCGAGACATACTTTCCTGCCACATTGATTTCGCGAACGCCCGCACCCTCGATGCGGCCGATTTTTGCAATTTTGCCGTTCTGGATTGCGATGTCCGCGGACACCCACGGGTTGCCCGCACCGTCAAGGACACGACCACCCCGAATGACCAGATCATAATCACTTGCCAGCAACCGAGGCGCTGGCACCAAAAGCATGCAAAAGGCTAAGAAAGCAAAAAACACCCTGGTCGCTCGCTTTACCTCTGCATCCCGCGTCATGAAAAATACCTGCATTTCACTATGAACCTTTTTGCCTTCAAAACAGAAGACCCTGTCTAAGCCGAGAGCCCCAGAAGTGAAGACAAAGCCTCACCCTAAGGGGCATCCCGGGAGGGTAGTTAATGGTTAAAAGTCTACCCGGATATTGGCACCAATCGTCCGGGGCCTCTCAAACACGCCTGTTGGGGCGGGTACTGCACCACCAAGTATTTCATCAAACCGGCTAAGGAGCGCTCGGTTATCAAACAGATTTGTTGCATACAGACCCAAATGAACATTGCCGTTTGAAATGCCGATATTCACATCAGCAAACGTTCTGCCATCGACGGGCACGCTCAACTGCGTGACAGACTGCCTGAAAGCAGAATTGAACCCCCCGATATAGCGGATGCCGCCCCCAAAAGACCCGGACCAGTTCCCTGAAACATCAAATGTATAGTTCCATTGCAGCGACCCCTTCCAATTAGGCAGGTTGGGAACGTTTTCGCCCTCCTCGCCCTGAATGCCGGGTTCATCCTCATCCAGGGTACTGGACGTATAGCCAAGATTACCTGTGATGCTGAAATTATCAATTGGCCGCATGGTCACTATACTCTCAAAGCCATAAGCCGTTATCCCGCCTACAGCGTTGCCGCCCGTGGTGACGCCGTTTGCACTAACCTCTGACTGGAAATTGTCCCAGCTGATGCGCCACAGCGCGACATCAAAATCAACTCTTCCGTCAGCCGCCGTGCCTTTTGCGCCCACCTCATAACTCCAGGCCTGATCCGCCTCCACAACGGGAGGGGCCAGGTCTTCTCCAGTGAACGGATCAATGATGGGGATATTCGCCTGCGCCGGGCGGTAACCGCTGGCGGCACGGGCATAAAGCGACAGGTCCTCATGAACCCGGTAACGAGCGGCAAAAAGATACGTATCCACTGTGTCTTCCAGCACATTACCCAGAATTTCAGACTCACCAGCAAGCGGCCCCGATGTTGTAAGGTCCAGTGATATCTCGTTCTTGCTGATTCTGATGCCGCCAGAAACATCAAAGTTTTCAGTGAAGTAATAGGTGGCGTTCGCGAACCCAGCATATTCCGTGTATTCAGATGGGAAATCAGCAAAAAGCAAATCGAACGTTGGTATGGCATTAACGTCCTGAACATTAAATGTTTCTTCGTTGGTATAGAAGAAACCCGCGAGCCATTCGAACTTGTCACTTTCTGCGGACGTAAGACGGATTTCCTGAACAATTTTCTCTGAGCCGCTTGATGCCACAAAACTCACGTTGGTGGTGGTGCCAGGTGGGTTGTCGGCAATAATGTCCGTCAGGCCAGCAAAAGCGGCTGTGAAGTCCGTTACGGACTCATTGGCATACTCAGCGTGGCTTGTTGTGGATGTGAGAGAAAAGGCACCGAAATCATAATTGATCGTGCCTGAGTATATCTCAAAATCCAGATCAATTGGCCCCGGGGCATCAACGCTTGCATAGTCACCGAACAAACCTTCATCCGTGTCGGCACCCGCAAGATTAACGTTAGATAAGAAGTCCGCTTCGTTTTCCTGTTTGACGTATTTCAGCCGCACTTCAAGTGCTTCGGTGGGCGTGAATAGTACGTCGGCAGAATAGCCAATTGCTTCACCGCCGTTGATATCTTCAAACAAGACATTGCCTGTGGCGGGGTCAACAGAATCCACAAACCCAGCTTGATGCTGGTAATAAGCCGCGACCGTAACACCCAGTTTGTTTTCAATGACCGGCACGCTGACACGGCCGCTGAATGTTTCTCCCCATTCACCACCTTTCACGCTGGATACATCCGCACTGAACGATGCCCTAAATTCTTCGAGGGCCGGGTCACGGGAAATGTAGCGCAATAGCCCACCAACAGATGTTGCGCCAAATAGGGTTCCTTGAGGCCCTTTGATAACCTCTACCCGCTCTACGTCCAGAAGCAGGCCATCCAGCAGGGTGTTTGCACCGTTACCAAAATTCGTATTAGACGTGAGCGGCGTATCGTCAATATAAATGCCAAATACAGGGGTTGCAGATGACTGTGGCACACCGCGGGCGGCAATGGTCCCCCGACCAGGGGTCCCGACCTCTGTGTATTCAATACCCGGAACGTAGTTCAGCACGTCTTCCAGTTGCTGAAGGCCCTTGAACTTATAATTATCCGGGGAAATGGCTACCACTGCAGCTGGGACATCTTGCAATGATTGGCTTCTGCGGCCTGCTGTTACAATAATTTCTTCAAGTTCAAGCTCTTCGTTGTTGCTGTCTTGGTCCTGCGCCACAGCACCCGTAGAAAACGCAAGCGCTGAAATACATGTAGATGCAAAGCATCTCCCCCGAATGGTCTGTCTCATAAATTCCTCCCGAATTTGTATGACGTCAAGAAGCTTGTCCGCTGCGCGAGTATTTTAGTCGCATTTTTAATCTTTATTCTGCTCTATTATTACTTATTTGTATTTTTGTACAGCCTTATTTTATATTTAGAATGATTAATTGATATAATTCCAGCCCATTTGAGACCTCTTGAATGGCTGAGTCTTGATTAGCCAAGCCAATCTGTATTAGATGGTGCGCAACAAACAGGGCGTGGTGAGGATGTCGCGATGAAAGAAAAACCAACCGACGACACGGGAGATGCGTACCGTGTGGTGATAGACGCTATCGTCACGCAGAAACTGGCACCCAGCCAGAAAGTTTCAGAAAATATTATCAGTGATATGTTTGGCTTTAGCCGCGCCATTTCCAGAAACTTAATCGAGCGGCTGATAGCCAAGCAGTTTCTGGTGTCTATTTCACCACGCGTCACACAAGTCGCGCCGCTAACTCTGCTCGAGATAAAACAAAACTTTATGTTACGAAAAATGTTGCTGCCGGAAATCATGTCTTTGGCGGCAGCAAAAACAGATTTTGAAGCGGTGCAGGAAGTGAATAAAAATATTCAGAAACTTTTGCCGGTTATTGATGACGACTCAGCACTCCGGTTCCTGCAACATAACAAGCGTTTGAACATGCTTTTGTGTGAAAAGGCAGGATATCCGCTGATGATGGACTGGGTAAACCAGCTAGAGGACACAGCCATGCGCATATACTGGCTGTACGTAAAGACCAACAAAAGCTTTCCTTATTCAGCAGACCAGCAAACCGCGACATACGATGTGATAAAAACCGAAGAACCTACGCGCATCAGGGCCATGATTCACGACATGATTTCCCAAACCGAAGAACGGATAATGACAACTGTTTTTTCCCACCCTCAGTTTTACACGCAGGACCTCAAGATATAGCGACCGGCTGGATCAGGCGAAACTCGAGCTAAATGGCAACGGTCTCACCAATGCCCGCATCCTGCGCTTGCTGCAAAACGGCCCATGCGGCGTACAAGTCCTGAGTGAAAAGCCCCAGCGATTTATACAAAGTAATATCATCGTTAGTGCGCCGCCCCTCGATTTGGCCAAGCACCAGGGTACCAATCTCTCCGACAATATCGCTTTTGTTAAAATGGCCTTCACGCATTGGGATCAATAAATCACCCGCTTCCCTCAGGGCCCCTTCAATATGATCAACATAAACCTTGCTTAGGCACACCGCCTTGGTATCTGCTTCCCGGCGTGTTGGTTCATGTGAGCCAACCAGATTAACGTGAGCGCCGGAACGCAGCCACTTCCCCTCGAGCACTGATGCGGACGCGCCTGTTACAGTCGAGACAATATCACAAGACGCGGCTTCCTCTATTTCATCTGTGGCAACAACCGTGCACGCAAGAGAAGCAGAAAGTTCCCCAGCAAGCTGTTTTGCTTTTTCTAAATCTCGTCCCCAAATAACTGTGTTTTTGATTGAAGGTCTGGCACTGGCAATAGCCTGTGCATGATACCGTGCCTGGACGCCCGTACCGATAATACCGTGACTGAGTGCATCTTTTCTGGCCAATAGCTGTGTTGCCAAACCCAATGAAGCCGCCGTTCTGAGCGCCGTAACAGAGGTGCCATCAATTAACGCGACTGGCGCACCGGTCTGCTGGTCAAAAAGCACTATTGCACCTTGAATTGAAGGGTAGCCTGTCTGTTCGTTGTCAGGATGCAGGCTCAAAATTTTTGTGCCATAAACTGGCACCCCGGACGCCGCACCGGGCATGAAGCCAAGTTGTCCGCCGCTATCGATGGCTGGCATAAACGTTCTGGCAGGAGTGAAAGTTGCTCCGCTTGAAATTGCGATCATGGCTTCGCGCATTGTGCCAATGCATGATGCCATTGGCAAAAGCGTATGGACCATATCGCCGCTAATTACTTTTATCATTGTCATGCTCTGGTTTCCCCAATTTTGGCACCACCCGCCATAGTTCGACCATACGATTGTTTCTAAGCAGCGGTCACAGCTCATAAGACCACACATGCCGTCAACGTCAAAACTCACTTAAACAATATTTATTTTGATTTGGGGTATATTATAGCTTACTTATTCAGTTTATTAGCTTGATTATATTAGAGACAAATCACCTGACCAGATATATCAATATTTGGTCTTTCAGCGACGCCAGGGGAGGAAACCTATGACTATCCAACGGAGCACACGAAGCATTGCTGCGGTGATCGTTTCGCTATTTTTAGGTCAAGCACTCGCCCACGCCCAAACGCACAGTAACGCACAGGCAATTGAGCAGAATCAGGAGTTGGAAGCCTTTATTGACGGGATGGTGACCGCCAATAGAGAGCAACACAACATGGCCGGTGTAGCTATCTCCGTCGTTCAGGGTGACAAGCTGTTAGTCTTAAAGGGGTACGGGTACGCTGACATTGAAAAGCGGGAGCGTGTTGACCCAGCCCACCATATGTTCCGTGTCGGGTCCATCACGAAAACATTCACTTTTACTTTGTTGATGCAATTGGTGGAAGAAGGGCGTGTTGCCCTTGATGCCGACGTTAATGACTATCTGACCAAGTTTAAAATTCCACCGGCATTTGGAAAACCAATTTTGATACGTGATTTGCTGACCCACCGCCCCGGTTTCGAGGAAAGCTACCGCGATCTGTTTGTGAACGCTCCTGAAAAATTCATGCCGCTTGAGCAGTGGCTGATGAATAACATGCCTGCACGGGTATTCCCGCCGGGTGAAAAAACCAGTTACTCCAACTACGGCGCTGCGCTTGCCGGATACATCGTGCAGGAAATTTCAGGCACGTTGTATGAAGACTATCTGGAAGAGAAAATTCTCGTACCTCTGGGGATGAAGCTAACAACTGCAAAACAGATTTTACCGCCTGAGAGCGAGCAAAGCATGTCGCAAGAGCAAGTTGAAAATGTCGCCACTGTGTACGGTGCCAACCCAGGATACCTGAGCCCTGAAGACTTTGAACTGATTGTGGGTGCGCCCGCGGGGTCTATTTCCTCAACCGCACTTGATATAGCGCGCTACATGAGCGCCCATCTTGGCAACGGAGCGTTTGAAGAGGCTCGTATCATACAGCCCGAAACCGCAGCTCTTATGCAATCAAGGCCTTATCCCGGTCGCCCAGCAGCCGATTATGCGCACGGTTTTCGGACTGTGAACATGGAAGGGTACGACACCTTCGAGCATGGTGGCGCAACTGCGACGTCCTATTCTTCGATGGTTATGGTTCCCGACTTGGGCATCGGTGTTTTTGTAACGACCAACGGCGCAGATTACGGGCTGGCCCCGCAAGTTATGGCTCGCCAGCTGGCAAGAAAACTGATTGGGGATCGTAGCAAAGGTGAACCCGACTATATTGATTTTTCTGCGAAAGATGCCGCACCGTTTATCGGGCGTTACATGACAACGCGGCGCATCTACGAAGGGCGCCTTAAGATCCTGAGTGCTTTTTCGGGCGCAGACACAGTTTCCCTGTCCCCCAACAATGGCCTGCTCATCGGCGGAGCCGCGCCTAATGAATATTTCCCCATTGGCGACCAGGCATTCCGTTCACCCAAAACCGGCGAAGTTGTTGCCTTTGTGCTTGGGGAAGACGGCAACGCGATTCGCTATACGGTTGGCTATGGTCATACCACGATGGACCGTATGCCAGCCGACACAAACCCTCAGGCTTTGTATTTGGCAATTGCTCTGGCTGCTGTTTTATCCTTAACCCAGTTTGCGGCGGCTTGGCGAAGGCGCTCCGAACCTAAACCGGCAGAGATTTGGACTGTCCGACTATATCGCTTACAGCTTTTTTCTGCCACCTCCATGACGCTTCTTCTTCTGACAATGGTGTTTTTTGTCGCCGAATTAAGCGCATATGGAAACAGCGTCATTTTCGCGTGGCCTATCACAAGTGTCAGCCTGCTGATCGCGTTTGTCATTTTGCAGCTGTTTTTCACAATCGCTTTGTTGACAGGGCTATGGCCATCACTATCCAAAAGCCGTTTCCCTGTGTGGGGCAAAATCCATTATGGGGTGCTTACCGCCGTCTTTGCAAACCTGATGCTACAGTTTCATAACTGGAACATGATTGGTTTCAATTACTGGTAATGCACTATCACCCTCTTCGCCGCAGCGACGATCAACAATACTAATTATTCCGCTTTATTTTTTATTTTGGCTGAATTAATATTGTTTTCAGTCCAAATCTGCGGTATCTAATGCGCTCTATCCGTTCAATGGTGAGCGCTCACAAAGTAGCAGCACCGCAAAGACAAATGACATCAGGGAACCGATTATGAAGCCATTGGGGCAGTATTTCGCGAAACTAATACTTCTAATAGGGGTTTTGTCCTGGCCAGTGTCAGCCGATGACTATGATCTTGTTGTTATCGCAGGCCGCGTCCTTGATCCGGAAACGGGGCTAGATGCTCAGCGAAACATTGGCATCAAAAACGGCAAGATCGTTATTGTTACCACCAGCACCATTTCGGGCACACAAACAATTGATGCTACAGGCCTTGTTGTAAGCCCTGGCTTCATTGATATGCACGCCCATGGGCAAACTATTCCAGCAGCGCGGATGCAGGCGATGGACGGCGTTACCACTGGCCTTGAACTTGAGGCCGGTGTGTTACCTGTATCAGCATACTATGATGATATGGCCCAAGAAGGCCGGCCTATTAATTACGGCGCTTCTGTGAACTGGGCTCACGCGCGAATAGCCGCCCATCTGGATATCGAGCCAAGCCATACATTAGAGTGGTTCTTGAGCAATTTTGGCAACCCCAAATGGCAATCCACCATTTCGAGCACAGACCAGCTCAATAAAATTAGAGCCATGGTATCTGAAGGCTTGGACCAGGGCGGTTTAGGGGTTGGTTTTTTGCTTGGATATGCCCCGGGCACCGGGCGCAAAGAATACTATCAAATCTCAAAACTGGCGGCGGAACGCAAGGTACCAACATTCACTCACGCGCGGTTCCTGTCGATGCTGGAGCCTGAAAGTTCTTTTGAAGGCATGGCAGAAATCATTTCCGTTGCGGCTGGCACGGGCGTTGCCGCCCATATCGTCCATCTTAATTCAATAAGCCTGCATGACATAGACATCATAAAACCACTGATCATCACAGCGCAAAAGAGCGGAGTCAGGATCACGACAGAAGCCTACCCCTACGGTGCTGGATCAACAGGGATCGGAGCCGCCATGTTTCGCGGCCCAAACTGGAGAGAGCGCACCGGAGGCATGACCGCCAATAATTTTGACGTCGGCGGCAAGCGACTGACTGAAGAAGAGTTCGCTTACCTTCAAAAAGAAAAACCTGAAACAGAAACCATCATTCACTTTCTTGATGTGACCAAAAACGAAGACAAAGCCAAACTTGATATGTCTCTCTTGTTCCCCGGGGGGGTTATTGCGTCTGACGGTGTGCCGTGGACTATTGATGGACACCCCGTAGAGAAAGAAACATGGCCTTTACCACAAAACGCATGGTCTCACCCTCGCGGTGCAGGAACCTATGCCCGCTTCTTGCGCCAATATGTTCGCGAAACTGGTGCCGTAACACTTTTAGAAGCAATTGGGCGCATAAGCTATGGGCCTGCAAAAATACTGCAAAATTCTGTTCCGCAAATGAAACAGAAGGGGCGCATACAAACAGGTGCAGACGCCGATATCGTCATTTTTGATTTAGCGACCATTACAGACCGCGCAACATTTGCCAAACCAGCGCAACCCTCGGCAGGCATCTCCCATGTAATCGTGAATGGCCAACTGTTAGTGGAAGACGGCATTCTAAACACAACCATAATGCCGGGTAGGCCAATCAGAAACGCGCAGCAGAGTAAATAAAGAATTTCCACCAAGCCTGATGCACAAGGATACGGATCATACGCTTTTTCAAAATATATATTCTGCCGGGATTTATTTTTCAGTCTGTCGTTATAGGTGGTGGCTATGCGACAGGCCGTGAGTTGATTGAATTTTTCTTTAGCGCAGGGCCAAAAGGCGGCGTTTTGGGTCTGTTGGTTGCCGGTGCCGTTTTTGGAATTGTGCTGGCACTCAGTTTTGAATTGGCCCGTATCAGCAAAATGTACGACTATCGCAGTTTTTGCCGCACCCTTTTGGGGCGCGGTTGGTTCCTGTTTGAGATCTGTTATCTTATCCAACTGCTTCTCATTCTCGCCGTCATCGGCTCTGCAGCTGGTGAATTGACGGCCTCAAATTTTAATATGCCCCCGATTGCCGGCACGCTAGCCTTAATGGCACTGGTCGGCATTCTTACCTTCAATGGATCACACGTTATAAAACGTGTTTTGGCGAGCTGGTCCATATTGCTGTACGGGGTCTACCTGCTTTTGTTTATTCTCGCATTCAAAGCATTTGGCGCTGATATAAAAAGCACTTATAGCCAAGCAACCGTTGGTGCAGGCTGGCTTTCGGGCGGCATACTTTATTCAGGCTACAATGTTGCTGTTGTGCCTGCGGTTTTATTCGCAGTAACCAGCCATAAAAAACGCCGCGAGACTATAGGGGCCGGGCTGCTTGCTGGGGCGATTGCTGTTATTCCAGCGATCTTGTTTTTTGTCGCCATGATGGGACAGTACCCGAAAATTGGTGATCAACCGGTGCCTGCAAACTTCCTGATGTCAACACTGGATATAGGTTGGTTGGCGCTGATCTTCCAAATCGTGGTATTCGGCACCTTTGTAGAAACAGGGGCCGCCCTGCTGCATGCATTGAACCAACGCCTGGAAATTTCATTCAGTGAAGGCGGCAAAAGATTGCCACGGGCGGCTAGACCAATCGTTGCGATCTCTTTCCTGATGATAGCGATTTTTGCGGGCCACCAGTTTGGGATTGTTGGCCTGATAGCCAGTGGATATGGCCTGCTGACACTGGCATTTATCGCTGTACTGATCCTACCGCTATTAACCGTAGGCGTTTGGAAAATAGCCAAAAACGATGATATTTGAAGAATTAGGACTGGTTATGAGAACAATAGAGATTAAAGCCCCCTACATCATATTTACTGGCGAGGCGACAGACAGCACATATGCCAAAACCGGCCTTGGTTTGGTCGAATGGCGACCGGAACTGTGTAAAGGGCAAATCAGACTAAGCAGCGGCTCCATTGATTTGGGCCTACCCTTCATGAGCCTGGAGCAAGCTGTCGATCAGGGCATCAAGTCGCTTATTATTGGTACAGCGTCTGTCGGCGGCGCCATTCCAGCCGACTGGCTGAATACGCTGGAGCATGCAGCGAGCCTGGGCCTGGATGTTGTAGGCGGCGTACACACACGCCTTAACGACGTCGCACGACTTAAAAATGCCGCTCAGGCATCAGGGGCAGACCTGATTGACGTGCGTGTCGCCCCTAACGATTTGCCGGTTGGAACTGGCAAAAAACGAAGTGGAAAAAGGCTGCTGATGGTGGGCACCGATTGTGCCGTCGGTAAAAAATACAGTGCGCTTGCACTGGAACGAGATATGAAAGCTGCAGGCTTGAACACGGACTTCCGCGCAAGCGGTCAAACCGGCATCATGATAGCAGGCAAAGGTATCCCAATTGATGCGGTAGTTTCAGATTTTGTGTCCGGCGCGGCAGAGCTTTTATCGCCAGACAATAGCGAAGATCATTGGGATGTGATTGAAGGACAGGGTGGTATATTTCACCCCGGTTACGCAGCCGTTAGTCATGGTCTTTTGATTGGTTCTCAGCCAGACGCTTTCGTTGTTTGCCACGAAGCCAATCGCACTCACATATCGGGTTGGCCGGATTTCAAGCTGCCCACAATTCAGGATGTAATTGACCGCACAATTGAAATTGGGCGCTTAACAAACCCCGACATCAGGTGCGTTGGCATTAGTATCAACACGTCTCATCTGCACGAAAGCGATGCGGTTCAATACCTGGAAACTATTGCAGGCAAAACAGACCTGCCCTGCGTGGACCCGGTACGGTTTGACGCTGGCCCGGTTGTAGCAGAATTGATTTCCAGCTTTCAACTGGAGGCTGTCGCCTAGCAGACAGCAGTATGACGCCAATAAAGAGGCACACAAAGTAGACTGCCTGAATGTAACACCTTGATGTAAAGCCCGAATATCACGGGAGGAATTTTGTGAAAAAGGCCCTGAAAATTATCAGTATTATCCTGTTGGTGCTTATCACGGGACCGTTGGTCATTGGCCAATTTTTACGCCTTATAGCAACAGAGGTTCCCCCACCTGGCGATCTTTTCGATGTTGGCGGATATAAGCTGCATATTCATTGCACCGGACCAGACAACCCAAACCTACCCCTGCCAACGGTTGTTATAGAAGCAGGCGCTGGCGCACCGTCACCCACCTATTACTGGTTACAAAAGGGTATCGCGGAAACCACCAAAGCGTGCGTGTATGATAGGGCAGGCCTCGCCTGGAGCGAAGAAAGCGGGTTGCCCCGCGACTCTGAGACCGTAGCAACCAAACTGCATACCCTACTAGATGCTGCAGGCATTGATCGCCCCTTTGTATTTGCAGGCCATTCGATTGCCGGGCTATACATGCGCTACTATGTCGAAAAATACCCGCAAGACTTAGCCGGTTTAATATTTCTGGACCCCAGCCACCCGGATCAAATTGAAGCGTTTGGGTTGAGCCCTGAAGTGGATGCCACCCAGACAGAAACGCTTGAACAGCAAATGGCTGCTGTGAGGCTGATGATACAATTGGGTTTGACAGAAATATACAACCCTATGGTCGCCTTGGCACCGGACGTAGCCAGCATGCCGCACAATATTCAAGACCAAACGCATTATGTGACAACGCGCCTGCGCTATATTGATGCGGTACCCTTGGAGAGTGGCGGTTTTGCCATGGCCGCCGAACAAGCAGCAGAAAATGCGTCCCTCGGTGATCGGCCGGTAATTGTGATCTCTGCAACGGAGCCAATACCGGCAGAGACGTTACCTAACGGCTTTCCAGCAAACCTGACCGAAATCTTCACTGGTCTCCACAAAGAAATCGCCGCTTTATCCAGCAGCGGCAGACATATAGAAATAGACACAGCCAATCACATGAGCTTAGTCACAAATAAAGAACAAGTCGCAAAAACGCTCCCTTATATACGGGACGTCATAATTGAAGCTGCCCAGCAGAAAAACCCTTAGCTTTATAGGCCCATCTTCCGTGGCACCTTGACAAGGTCTGGCATGCGTTGCTGCTCGTGCGTTTACGGGTGCATTACAAAATGCGGGGCCACTCGGTGATCAATTTCCGGTGAACTGTGTCACAGGGCTGGAAATGGTATTCGATAGCCCCTATATGACCGGTTACAAACCGTTAAAGAAAGACTTTACCCTCGCCATTGTAAGCAGGCTTAGCGCGCCCAAGAGATGCAGTACTGAAACCTTTATTAGCCACCAAACCAGCGGTTTCTAATGATTAGATGCTGGTTTAGGTTTGACCAAAGTCAGTACCGATTGTGTCTCAATGATTATTGTGTGGCTGCAAAATACGGCACTTTACTGTATAGCCTTTTTACATCCCTTATGACCCAGGACACCTACTATGAATGAAAACGTCACTCTGAAGACAAAAAAGGCAGCCGGCAATGGCCCAACAGAAGAGCAAGTCCTTTCGGTGCACCATTGGACGAAGGATCTGTTTTCTTTCAAGACAACCCGGCCCGATGGTTTTCGCTTCCGGTCGGGCGAATTCATTATGCTAGGGTTGCAGGTAGACGGAAAACCCCTGATGCGCGCTTATTCGGTGGCCAGTCCAAACTGGGATGAAGAACTGGAGTTTTTCTCCATTAAAGTACCAGATGGCCCACTGACATCGCGGCTTCAAAACATAGTCCCTGGCGACACCATCATGCTGGGCCGCAAGCCGGTTGGCACTTTGGTTCTGGATGCGTTGAAGCCGGGCAAAAACTTATATCTACTCTCAACCGGAACCGGCTTTGCGCCATTTGCCAGCATTGTGCGAGACCCCGAAACATATGAAAAGTTCGAGCGGGTTATCGTGACCCACACCTGCCGCGAAATCGCTGAGCTAGGATACAGCAAGCAAACGATAGAGGAACTCAGAAACAATGAGTTTTTGGGCGAAATGGTGGACGGCAAACTGTTCTATTTCGATAGCGTTACCCGCGAAGCTCATGATCGTGTCGGCAGAATAACAACGCTGATCGAAAATGGCGGCCTTTTCGAAGCCGTGGGCCTAGAACCCTTTAATCCGGAAGTAGACCGTGGAATGATCTGCGGCTCTACTGCGATGCTTCAGGACACCAAAGCTTTGTTGGAAAAAGCTGGCCTGACTGAAGGGTCAAATGCCTCCCCGGCAGAGTTTGTTATTGAAAAAGCCTTTGTCACCTGACGCCATCGGCGCAGGAAAGATTTCATCCGATACCGCAGTTTTACTATTACCTTGATGATACTGACCGAAGAAATGGCGCACCCGAGAGGATTCGAACCTCTGGCCTCTGCCTTCGGAGGGCAGCGCTCTATCCAGCTGAGCTACGGGTGCTAATCGGTTTGTGGACGGCGCGGAACCTACACGCCGGAATCGATTCTGGCAAGCCTTAAAACATTAACGAGCTGACGCCGAAATGTTAATTTTTTTGCCAAAATACCCACCTCCTAATCACTCAAGTCCTGATATTTAAAAATTTCTGAAACTTTATTTCTTTATTCATTTCAAAGTCTTGAGTAAAAAAGTGGGCAATTTGATAAAATTTTATCCTTTTGATTACCAGAGATTAACAGCCAGGGCCTTAAAACCTGCTCAACGACGCCGAGTTAAGGATTGCGTGAGAGGTTACCATCTGATCGGCACGTTAAAACACACATTACACACGATTGGATAGAAACATGTTGAAGAAATTTAATACAGTATTTGCCGCCGTTATTGCCCTGACCTTTGCCTTTGGCGCCGCTAGCACATCTGCAAGCGCAAGCGACATGAACAGCTGGAAACAAGCTGTGGCAAAGAAAGTCGCTAAGAAACAAAAATACCCTCGTGCAGCTCTGGCCCGCGAAATCGAAGGTCGTGCAAAAGTTCGCCTGGTCGTCGCTGCAGACGGTTCCATCGCAAGCCATGAAATTGTTGAAGAAACTGGCGAAGCAATTCTGGACAAGGAAATTTCAAAACTCGTTGGACGCTTGAATCCACTTCCAGCACTGCCAGAAGACCGCACTGAACTGTCGTTCGTGCTGCCGCTCAGCTGGACACTCAACTAAGAAATTCTGTACGGGACCCGGTTTAAGTTCTGAGTAAATCCACCGTACAATGTGTGACGGCATCTTCTTCGGAAGATGCCGTTTTTCTTTTAAATACAATTGTTTATGTTTTTTCTAGTTGTCAAAAATTGATAACGTTTTGTTAATCAACATACGCCATAAAGTCGCCAGTCAACACTATTGGTGACTATATCCCCTCTGTTAGTGAGTATCACACATGCGTATTATCGTTTCTTTTCTCCTGGCCGCAGCTATGGCCGCCAGCGTTCTTTCATCGCCAAGCCGCGCTGCAGACACTATGGATGCCTGGAAAACACAAGTTGTTAAGGCTGTTGCCAAAAAACAGCGGTATCCCCGTTCAGCCCTCGCTCGTGAAGTAGAAGGTAAAGCAAAGATTCGCCTGACCGTTCTGTCGGACGGCACCATAAGCGGTCATGAAATTGTTGAACCAACAGGCCAAAACGTTTTGGACAAAGAAATCCCTCGCCTTGTCAAACGCCTGAGCCCTCTACCTTCGCTGCCCGCTGGTCGTGATGAAGTGTCTTTTGTTCTGCCACTCGACTGGTCGTTGAACTAAAAGCTGACACTCAGTAATTCTATTTTTTGCCGTGCACTGGACAATCCAGTGCACGGCTTTTTTTATTCCACACGGTCAGACACCGCACGCGAAAATGGCACTAGCGTTGTATCGTTTGCCTCTGGCAACATATCTGGATAATCGGCAGTAAAGTGCAACCCCCTGGACTCCTTGCGCTTCTGCGCGGAACGAACAATCAGGTCGGCAACAGTTACCAAGTTTCGCAGTTCCAGCAAATCAGGTGTCACCCGAAAATTCCCGTAATATTCCTGAATTTCACCTGCCAGAAGATCAACACGCCTTTTGGCGCGCGCCAAACGCTTGTCTGTGCGAACAATGCCAACATAGTCCCACATAAAGCGTCGCAATTCTTTCCAGTTGTGGCTTACCACAACCTCTTCATCTGAGTCGGTAACTTTACTTTCATCCCAATCACGCGCAATGGCCGCAGGCGGACAATTATCCTGACGGGCCAGAATATCTTCTGCGGCAGAGTCTCCTGTGACCAGGCATTCAAGCAGACTATTGGATGCCATACGGTTTGCCCCGTGTAACCCCGTATGGGAACACTCGCCAATTGCATAGAGCTGATCCAAGTCCGTGCGGGCGTGCGCATCCACATGAATACCGCCGCATGTATAATGGGCGGCTGGCACCACCGGAATTTTGTCAGACGTAATATCAATACCCAATTTCAGGCAGTGCCGATAAATATTGGGGAAATGAGAGACAATAAAATCCGCATCTTTGTGGGTAATATCCAGCCAGACATTATCAGCCCCGGTTCGCTTCATTTCATTATCAATGGCGCGCGCGACAATATCACGGGGCGCAAGCTCAGCTCGCTTGTCATACCGGAGCATAAAGCGCTCACCGTCAATGCCCTTCAAATAGGCGCCTTCGCCGCGCATCGCTTCAGTGATCAAAAAGGTTTTGGCGTCCGGGTGATACAGGCACGTTGGATGAAACTGGTTAAATTCCAGGTTGGTTACCCGGCACCCGGCGCGCCATGCCATCGCAATGCCATCCCCGGTGGATGCGTCGGGATTAGAGCTGTACAAATATACCCGGCTTGCGCCACCAGACGCAATAATTGTCGACCGTGCGGAGAAGGTCTCGACCCTGCCCTTTTTCATGTTCAACACATAAACACCGTGGGCTTGGTCGCTGTAGGAAGCCTTATGCTTCAGATGACGGTTGGTGATAACATCAATCGCGACATGCTGTTCGTAGACATCAATGTTTGGTTCTTCAAGCACCCGTTCATTCAAGGTTTTTTGCACTGCCTTACCGGTGGCATCCGCCGCATGAATGATTCGCCTGTGGCTGTGACCACCCTCGCGCGTTAAATGGTAGTCATAACCATCTTCCTTAGGTTCATGGCCTGTGCGATCAAACTCCACCCCCAGGTCGATCAACGATTGAATAGCGGTCTTACCGCGTTCCACAACAAAGCGGACAGACTGCTCATCACAAAGTCCCGCACCCGCCACTAACGTATCGTCGATATGAGACTGTATCGAGTCTGTGGCCTCTAGCACTGCCGCTATCCCGCCTTGCGCCCACCGCGTGGACCCCCCCGAAATGCCCCCTTTCGACAACACAGCAACACGAAGATGCGGCGCAAGCTTTAGAGCCGCGGTTAAGCCCGCAGCGCCTGAGCCAATAATAACAACATCATAGGTACGGCGCATATCAGGCAGCCTCTGTGCCTGATGACGGGCCTGGCGAGGGGCCAGATGAGCCGCTTGATGATGTCAACTGCAGGAAAATATCCTCCAGGTCGGTTTCATCTGTCGCAATATCCGTGATCGTAAGGCCAGCGGCTTGCACAGCGGCCAGAACCTCGCCAACGTTTGCACTGGCCTGGCTGATCTGAACTGCCAGATGGTTGGGGTCCCGCAAAGTTGACTTGAATACAGTCAGTGGTTCAGGTACCGCTTCCAGGGCTTCCGCCAGGGTGATGACCACCTCTTTTTCGTCGATACGCTTCAACAATTGGGTTGTGGGTTCGCAGCAAACAACTTCGCCGTGGTTTATAATAGCAATCGTATCGCACAGCTCTTCCGCTTCTTCGAGATAATGCGTAGTCAACACAACGGTGGTGCCCCGCGCATGAAGGTCGCGTACATAATCCCAAAGTTGCTGACGCAGTTCAATATCAACCCCCGCGGTTGGTTCGTCCAAAACCAGTACTGGCGGCGTGTGGACCAACGCTTTTGCAACAAGCAGACGTCTTTTCATGCCGCCGGACAAGGACCGTGAGTACGCATCTGCTTTGTCAAGTAGACGTACTGCTTTCAGAAGTTCCTCGGTCCGTCTTTCTGATTTGGGAACACCGTACATCCCAGCTTGAACTTCCAGCATTTCCCGCGGTGTGAAAAAGGCATCAAACATCAGCTCTTGTGGCACTATACCGATGTTAGCGCGTGCATTTCTGGGATTTTGGTCGATATCAAAACCCCAAATTGAGGCGTGTCCTTCGGTTTTGTTCACCAAACCTGCCAGAATATTGATTGTTGTTGATTTCCCCGCACCGTTGGGGCCCAAAAGCCCGAACATCGAACCGCGCGGAATCTCCAGGTCAATTCCTTTAAGGGCAACTTTGTCATCTGCGCCGCCACGGCCTCGGTAAACCTTCTTCAGGCCTTTGATATCAATTGCGTTTTTGGTCACACATAGTTCCTTGAGAGTTCTCTTCGCCCACTTCGAAGGCACGTTACGTCAATATCCGTAGTTTAGCAGCTTGTCGCTGATACAGAGCATAGTATATAGATCAACAGTCTGCTTAATAGCGCTGTACACCTCGCATTAGAATTCCCGAACGAGAGTATCCGATGACACTTGAAGCTCCAGAAAAAATGATCGTCACCACAAAAACCGTTGCCTGTGATGGGGACGAAGGGCCGCTTGGTCATCCCCGTGTTTTCCTCACTATGGACGAAAACGGACAAGTTGAATGCCCATATTGTGATCGCCAGTATATTTTGCAAGGCGGGCCAACAGATCTGGCCAACAGCAAATAATCATAGTCTGCAACACCCTGGAGAAAACGCATGGCGAACGAGCGCACGCCGCACCTGTATTTGATTGACGGCTCGGGCTACATTTTCCGTGCATACCATGCGATGGCACATAGCCGCAAACCGTTAAGCCGCAGCGATGGGACGCCCGTTGGTGCTGTTTTCGGTTTCTCCAATATGCTGATGAAGCTTCTGCAAGACCTGGAAGCAGATGAAAAGCCAACGCATCTAGCCGTGATATTCGACACCAAAGGCAAGACGTTCCGCAACGATATATACGGTGATTATAAAGCCAATCGCCCGCCCGCACCAGAAGACCTGGTACCACAGTTCCCTCTTATTCGGGATGCCGTCAGGGCCTTTGGCCTGCCGTCTATTGAAATGGAAGGCTTTGAGGCAGACGACCTTATTGCAACATACGCGCGGCATGCCCGTGAAGCCGACTGGGACGTCACAATCGTCAGTTCTGACAAAGACCTGATGCAATTGCTGGATGCTGGCACCGACATGTTCGATACCATGAAGAACGTGCGCACACCCGCCAGCAAAGTGGTCGAAAAATTTGGTGTTAACCCTGACAAAGTCATCGATGTGCAGGCACTCGCAGGCGATAGTGTTGATAATGTTCCTGGTGTGCCCGGCGTTGGTATAAAAACCGCAGCCCAGTTGATTACCGAATACGGTGACCTGGACAGCCTCCTTGAACGAGCACACGAAATCAAACAGCCAAAACGCCGTGAAACGCTGATAGAAAACGCCGAAATGGCGCGCATCAGCCGCCAGCTTGTAACGCTTGATCGGTTTGTCGACGTTACCGAAAAAATTGATGCCTTTGCCTTGTCCGCGCCCACCCCAGAACCTTTGCTTGCCTTTTTCGAGGAGCAGGAGTTTCGGTCACTTAAGGTGAAGGCACAGCATGCCTGGGGCGGTGACCTGCCACCTGACCTCGTGAGCGAGGAAGTCGAGGTTGTCGAAAAAAACTATGTTTGTATCACCGATGAAGCCACATTGACTGAGTGGATAGAACAGTCTAGGGCTGCTGGTGTCATTGCAGTTGATACCGAAACAACAGGCCTGGACGCAACATCCGCAGACCTTGTGGGTATTTCGATCGCAACCGCACCGGGCAAAGCCTGCTATATCCCGGTGGCGCATGGCGGCGCTGGTGGCGACCTGCTGTCAGAAAGGCCAGACCAGCTAGACAAAGCCGTCGTGCTAAATGCCCTAAAGCCAATTTTTGAAGACCCTTCCATCATGAAGGTGGGGCAAAATCTGAAATACGATATGTCCATTCTTGCGCGCGAAGGCCTGACGCTTTCGCCAATAGATGACACAATGCTGATTTCCTACGCCTTGGAAGCAGGGCTGCATGGACACGGCATGGATGAACTTGCAGGTATCCATCTGGACATCACACCTATTCCTTTCAAAGAAGTGGCAGGTACCGGTAAAAACCAGGTCACATTTGATCAAGTGCCCCTAGACCGGGCGACCGAATACGCCGCCGAGGACGCAGACATAACCCTAAGGCTATACAAGCTTTTGAAACCCAGACTGGCGTCAGAACGGGTCACGTCAGTTTATGAGACACTGGAGCGGCCCTTATCACCTGTACTGTCTTCTATGGAACGGGAAGGCATAAAAGTTGATGTCGGCACATTGACGAAGCTGTCTAATGAATTTGCGGAGGGCATCAGCCGTCTGGATGCAGAAATCCAGGCATTAGCCGGACGCCCCTTTAATGTGAATTCACCAAAACAGTTAGGGGAAGTTTTGTTTGATGACATGGCTCTGCCTGGGGGCAAAAAGTCATCCAAAACGGGGGCGTGGCAAACCAACGTGGATGTACTGGAGAAGCTGGCAGCAGAGGGCCACACCATCCCGCAAAAAGTGATGGAATACCGGCAGTTTGCCAAACTGAAAAGCACTTATACAGATTCACTCGTTACGCAGGTAAATATCAAAACTGGGCGCGTGCACACCAGTTTTCATATGGCATCCACAACAACAGGGCGCTTGTCTTCAAATGATCCCAATCTGCAAAACATTCCAATCCGCACCGCCGAAGGCCGCAAGATCAGACGGGCCTTTGTGCCGGAAACCGGCAATATCCTGATCGCCGCCGACTATAGCCAGATCGAGTTGCGCATATTGGCGCATATCGCCGAAATTGATGCCCTAAAGGAAGCCTTCGCAAACGGTACGGACATTCACGCGATGACAGCCAGCGAAGTGTTTGGTGTTCCCATCGAGGGCATGGACCCGATGGTCAGGCGACAGGCAAAAGCAATTAACTTCGGCATTATTTACGGCATATCGGCGTTCGGACTTGCCCGACAACTCGATATCGGGCGGAAGGAAGCACAAGGTTATATAGATGCCTATTTCGAACGTTTCCCAGGCATCCGGGCCTATATGGACAAAACCATAGAGTTCGGACGGGAGCATGGATATGTCGAAACCCTTTTTGGCCGCAAATGTCACATACGCGCCCTAACCGAAAAGAACCCGATGCACCGGGGCTTCGGTGAACGTGCAGCAATCAACGCACCCATACAGGGTACGGCGGCAGATGTTATCAGGCGGGCGATGATCCATATGCCACCCGCGCTGCAGGATGCTGGGTTAACCGATATTCGTATGCTTTTACAGGTGCATGATGAACTGGTGTTTGAATGCCCAGAAGGACGCGAAGAACTTGCAATTCCAGTTATCCGCAAAACCATGGCGGAAGCGTGCCAGCCCGTCATTGAATTGGACGTACCTTTGGTGGTGGATTGCGGAACGGGACAGAATTGGGAAGAAGCTCACTAACCAGCGCAATGTTTTAGTCTGTGTTCCCCGGCCTGCGCTGAAACACGGCGTCCAAAAGTGGCGCTATTGAATGGATAGAACGCTTTGCAGACGGGCCATAGCAACCCTCTCTTATATTGACGCCCAACAAAAAAGGGTGGCCTTTGGCCACCCTTTTTCAATTTCTTTGGATAAACTCGACTTAGAAGTCGTAGGTAACCGCAACACCCCACAGGCGCGGCGTGCTGGCATACCCATTAACGGTTCCAGGCTGGATCACACCTGGGAACGCACTCAGGAAGAACTCATTGTTAAACAAGTTACGTCCAAATACCTGAACGCCAACACCGTTTTCAAACGTGATACCTGCGCTGGCATTAAACATGTTCACTTCACGAGTTACACCCGGAATATTATCCACGATCTGCACATCACTTTCATACAGGTAATCTGCCCTGATGAAACCGTAGGCGCCATTGTCAAAGTCATGGTTATAGGTTGCTGACGTCGCGATGCTAAACTCATGAATGCCAGCAGGGCGTGCGCCGGACAGATCAATTGTCGTGCCGCCAGGACCGGGTGCACCCTGGAAGTCATCATAGACAGGGTCAAGGTACGTACCCGCAAAGGTCAGGGTCAATTCGTCAATCGGTGTCCAGGTGGCGTCAAATTCGACACCCTTGGTTGACTGCTGACCAGCATTACCAAGAACAAAGCCTGAGCCCTGGAAGATGTTGGACTGGAACCCATCAATGGTCTGATCAAAGATCGCCAAATTGAAGGCACCGCGGGTAAAGCGTGCTTTCAGACCCAGTTCGTAAACCATTGCATCCTCTGGGCCAGCAAACAGTGTACCAAACGACTGGTTAACCTGCGTCAGGCCCGCCGCTTGAAGCGCTGGGCCGTTGGCCGCAAATGGCCTTGCATCCCTTGAAAGGTTCCATGATGTCGCCTTGAAGCCTGTCGCGGCACTGAAGTAAACATTCACATTATCGTTCAAGTCATATGTCAGTCGGGCAGTCCAGGTTAGCTGGTCATCGTTGCTTCGGCCATCCTGAACAGCGTTCGGGAAAGCCAGGAACTGCGGCTGGAACTGCAGACCTTGCAAACCCTGGATTGAGCCATCTACGCCTGCTTGAATTGCAGCAGATGTTCCCGGTTGGATCGACTCAATAAATGCGATGTTTTCTGGCGTGGCAGGCAGGCCGGTAGCACCCGTAAACCCTTGCGCAAAGAAAGCAGCAGGGATAGCACCGCCATTAACCGTAAACAGGTCAATAGAGGAGAAAACATCACCGTTTACGGTAGAGCCGGTCACAGTTTTCTTGTCTTTGGTGTAGTTCAATCCACCGGTTAATGTCAGACGATCACTGACGTGTACATCTACCGTCGCAAAGATAGACCAAGCGGTGTTATCCTGCGTGAATGTTTCCCGTGTTTGCGTATCAGCTGCGAAGAAAGACCCCGCAGGAGAACCGGACAACAACTCAAGAAGGCCAAGTGTGCCAGGAGCGCCGGTCAGGAAATCAATGTATGCGCGGGTATCAGCACCATAATCCAGACCCTGGACTTGGGTAATGTCTTCGCTGAAGTAAAAACCGCCAATCATCCAGTCGACATCATTGTCGCCGGTTGAGGTCAAGCGGATTTCTTGCGTGTAGGTGTCAATTTCAGCAAGGTTGTTCGCACTATTGATAATCTCTGCACCAGTATAATCCGCTTCACTGTCGTTGAAGCTGTCGTTAGCGCGGTAAGATGAAATTGTTGTCAGCGAGAAGCCATCAAAATCAAAGTCACCCTGCAGCGATATACCACCATCTTCGATTTTGTTCTGAGGGCGGAACGTAATGGGAGACTCGTATGCAAACGGGTCGCTGTCATCAAGCACAGCACCGCCGAGCGCACCAGATATGATCCCTGCTGTTGGACCGTTGATAACGTTGGTAACACCACAGCACAGCTCGTCAATTTCACTATAATCAGCGATCAGACGGAAAGTGATGTCTTCGCTTGGCTCCCACAAGGCCTGTGTGCGAATATTCCAGCGGTCCCGATCATTGATGTCCGGGATGCCGGTATCGACAGTATCAATATAACCGTCGCGTTTGTTGATACCGCCAGAGATGCTCACGGCAAGTGTGTCAGACAGACCACCAGTCAGGTAGCCACGCAGCAAGCGCTGGTCATAGTTGCCATACTGGACTTCAACTCGGCCTTCAGGTTCATAAGACGGCGCGGCTGTCACGACGCTGATCACGCCAGCGGATGCGTTCTTACCAAACAGCGTACTTTGCGGGCCACGAAGCACCTCAACGCGCTGTAAGCGCGGCAAGTCACCGATGGCTGCAGCCGAACGAGACCGGTAAACACCATCAATAAACACACCAACCGATGGCTCGATACCAGCGTTGTTGGCACCGTTACCAAAACCACGGATCACGAAGTTTGTGCTGGCAGATGTTTGCAATGTTGTTACCCGAAGCGAGGGAACAACTGTTTGCAAATCAGAGATATCGAGAACACGAGCTTTCGCGATTGTGTCTGCGCCGGTAACAGAAACCGCGATAGGCGTTTCCTGCAAGGTCTGTTGACGCTTGGATGCAGTAACGATGATTTCTTCAAGCGCGAAACGGTCATCATCGGCGTTTTGAGCTGAAACAGCACCGGCACCCAGAACTGTTGCTGTCGCCGCAACTGATGTTAATAGTTGCTTACGCAACGAGCGTTGCAAAATGGATTTCATAAAGTCCTCCCCAGACTTCTTTGTATGTAGACATGACTATCAAAAGTGTCCTGCGGAACAGTCCCAATCCCTTCTGGCACGAAGGGAATTGCGTCTGTTTACAGAACAAATCAAAAGTCAGTTTTAAGCACTTCCATTAATATCTTCCCTTGTGACGGGGAAAACGTCAAGTTCTTCATAAATTTGAGTGACATGAGTTTTGGGCAGGTGTCGCATGGAAACAACAGTCTCGGAAGCCTGATCACAAAAAAAGGGCGGCAAAAGCCGCCCTTTTTCAGTATTGAATTTGCGTTGTTTAGAAACGCGCCTGAATGCGGGCATACACCATACGACCACGTGGATCGTGGGTGCGCGATTCAAAACCACCATTTGTCGCAACAAAAGGTGGGCGCTTATCAAACAGGTTAATGAAACCAACCTGCAGGTTTGTTCCATCCGCGCCATCAATCAAACCACCGAAGTTCAACGTGTATTGACCATCAACCGTTGTCATGCTGTCAATATCGCCGTTTTCAACGCCGCCAATCACTTGATCGTCATTCATGCCGCCAATGTGCCGCACATAGAAACGAGCATCATGGGTTTCATTGGTGAACGAGATACCTGCGTTGAACCGCAGCTTAGGTGTTGGGCTACCAAAGTTTGCAAAGTTACGGTTGCCCGCACCTTCAACTTCACCCGCAAACGGATCGTCGATATCATAATTCAATACGCGCGTTCCTTCGAAGAAAGGCACGATTGCGCCCGCTTCTGTTTCAAAGGTGTAGCGTGCATTGAAGTCAAAACCATCCGTTTTGACCGATGAAGCGTTCACGAAGTCAACAAGAACAATCAGAATGTTTCCAGTGTCGGTTCCGCCAGCGCGAATGACGCGGTCGCCTGTTGGGTCGGCATTAACAATCGACTGGAAGTTTTCCTGAATGATCACGTCCGTGAACTTGTAACGCCAGTAATCGAAATCAAAGTCGAAGCCACCTTTCTGCCATGAGAAACCAGCATTGATTGCCTGACCTTGCTCCGGGCTGATATCGCGTGCGTCTGCGGGCAATGACCGAACTGCAGCAAATGCATTACCACCAGTAACGGGGTCGCTCACTTGGTTCAAAGACGTGTTAACACCAGATTCCTGGAACACACTTGGTGCCCGGAAACTAGTTGAGAAACTACCCCGAATTGCCAGTTCATCTGTTGGGCGCCAAAGCAAAGAGAACTTTGGATCCAACGTGTCACCAATGTTTCCGCCATAGTCTTCGTACCGCAGAGCCGCGGAGAAATCGATGGTGTCAGCAAGCGGCACAAAGGCCTCAGCAAATATCGCTTTGGCTGTCCGGTCGTCTGCAAAGTCAGGCCCCCCGATCAGGAAGGCAAAGCCGTCAGCGTTTGATATATCATCCAGATCCTGGCTGAAAGATTCGTCGCGCCACTGAACGCCAACAGCGAGGCCGATATCGCCAGCGCCGGTTGAACCAACAGTGCCGGAGACGACAGCATCGATAACGCTCAACTCAGATTTCGCATCAAATACCTGCTCGCCAATGATGAAGTCCAGGACTTCCTGGCTGTTCGGCAAAACGTTAAAGCTGGTTGAAAACGGGTTATAATACAAACAGCCGTTTTGACCCGGCTGGCCAGCAGCAATATCACAATTGTTGCCACCAAAGCCTTGAAGCGACTGAGCAAAGTTAGTGGTAACCGTGTCTTCAATGACGCGGATGTTTCTTGTTTCACCGCGAGTAAAGGCAACGTCATAGTCCCAGTTGTCCGACAGGCTGCCGTTCAGGCTGGCACTGATGCGCCAGGTTTCATGCTCTGACGTGGCGGGCGAGACATCGCCACCATTACCGATAGCACGACCAAAGAACAAAATTGGTCCCAATGATTCCGGGAAAACATTTGCAGGGTGGTCTGCTGGTACAACCGCACTACCCAATTGCAGGAATGGGAAAGTCGGGGAGTTACCTCGTGTTGCCGTTGTATCCGCGTAGGATCCTTCAAGGCGGAATTGATGATCGCCGCCCAGATCCTGTGTGATCACACCAAATGCCTGAACACGCTCTTCTTCTGGCACCAGGTTGAAGAAATCACCGAAATCAAACTGACAGAAACCTGCCGTAAAGGGTACGCCGATGCCATCAATGATTGGCTGGAGGTCATTCCGCTGGAACGTATTACCACCTGCAGATTCACACCCTGTCGGATCAACAACAGGCAACTGGCCAAGCAAGAAGAAGGCACCAGGGTTACCAAGGTTTGAGGTGTCATCCTGCGGGCGGCTCAAACGACGCTCTTCAGTGGTCAGCGCCGTTCTGTCATAGTAGCTAGCAGCAACCATAATGTTGGTGCTGTCGCCGGCCCAACCGAACTTACCTTCAATTAGAGTGTCTGCCTGACTGCCCTGATCGGTCAGCGTTTGATATTTGGCAGCAACCTCAAATCCTTCAAAATCATCATCCGTGATGAAGTTCACCACGCCTGCAACAGCATCTGTACCATAGATAGCGGCAGCGCCGTCTTTCACAATCTCGATCCGGCGAACCGCGATTTGTGGCACCAATGAACTCGTATCAACAAACGCCAACCCATCATTTGTGGTAGATGCAGACACAACCTGACGGCGTCCATTCATCATAACCAATGTGGACGACACACCAAGACCGCGCAGGTTAAAGTTCGATGTACCTGTGGTTCCACCTTGCGTAAACGCATCCGGGTTGTTCTGCGCACCATTGTTAATGGTCAGCGTTTGAACCAGGTCCGCAACATTGCTGGCACCAATCTGATACAGATTGTCCGATCCAAACACCGCAATCGGTGATGGGCTGCTGGCCTGTGTTTTCCCTTTAATATAGGTGCCGGTTACGACAACCTCTTCGATCTCGACATCTGCATCATCTTGTGCAGTTGCGGCAGTGCCCGCTAACATTGCTAGGCAGCCGGCAGTAAGAGCCGTCGCCCGGTAGAAACGATTCTGGCGCATGTTTCTCTCCTGAGTATGCAAAACTGAACGTGTTAGTCCTTCCCACTTCTAATGGATAAGACTAAACGCTTTAGCGTCAAGAGATTAGCAATCAGAGTTTACGCTACGGCATCCTACCTGTAGTATTTCTACAACAGTTTTAGATGGTAAATTCGACTACAAACCGGCTCTACATCGACGTCATGCTGGATTGATCAGCGCCTGCTTCACATAAACATCCGCTTTTCCCTCACCTAATCTGTAATTCAGATACTGGCTCAGGTAAACGCGCACAATGTCGGGGTCGATGGGCTTGTTTACATTAAACCGCTGTCTGGACAGTGTTGTCAAAGCGCCCAGGAAATCAGAGCGAATTTGCGGCAACCTCAAGCGCACAGCCTCAGCGTAACCAGATTCTCGTACAACCAGCGTTAACGTCATGGAAACCTTGGCAACCAATCGCCCGCGCTCGAACATGGGAAACGTGAAAGGCTCCATGTCGATCGCAAGCTTGCCTTCTTGGGGCATTGCGCCGTCTTGCGCAAAAAGAGGTGGTCCTACCAACACAGAAACCAGCAACAGCACCAAAGCAGTCAGCAATTGCGTCGGGCGCTGGCCATGGATGGCTGCCTTAGCTGCTGCAGGCCCTGACGGCTTTGAGAAATAGTTTTTTTCAACCAACTTCATTGGGATAGACCCGTAAAACATGACATTAACTGCACAACAACCCATCATACGGACCACTTATAAACAGGAGCTTAATGCTACTGTACTCAAAATTGTCGCAAATTGCATATTTTGTCGCATTATGCAAAATTTGTGTGTTGCTTTTTGCAATAATTTGAGTGTGGTTATGCAAAGTGAAACTCATGAATATTTATAAACCATTGAAATACATTGATTATCTTAAAATAGATAATTGTGGCACGGGGTTTGTAACAGTTTAAACACCTCTCGAGCAGGGGTGCGGGGATAGGTTTAAATTTACTCGACCCCCAATCGTGCACCTGTTCCCGCGAACCCTGCCGGGAGGTATTAAAAAAGCGGCTCCCTGAGCCGCTTTTTTATTTCTGCTTAGAACGAACAGACACATCAGGTAAAATCAGGCAAACAGACTGAGTGTTGGTGACGAAGCGCCGCTTTGCAGGCGGGACAACCCGGTTTGAAAATTGGCTATCTGCGCCAACGTACGAGGGGAAGGTGTGCCTTCCTGGGTGCGCGACTGGTTCAACAACTGTTGCCGGATGGGATCAAACCGAGTGGACCGGAACGCACGCTGCGTTGTGGAAATTGCGGTATCCAACAACCCCAATACGTATTTAGCCGTTGCCTTATCCTTTAAGTTCAGCGCGCCATCAAGATCAAGCGCGAATACGCCACCCAGATCTTCTTCCGGGGGGATATCCTCATCATTACCCAAGTCGAAAACCTCGTTCTTCGGCAGCAGCTTGCCAGGCTGCAAGCCTATACGGCCTAAAAGGTCACGGTCCCCAGTACCCGGTATCAGGTCAATCGACACCCCGTCATCCAGGGTACTCACTTTAAGCTTGTCACCTTCTGCCGTTGTAGATACATCGGCATCAATGCTGCCAACGCCTGCAACGCGCAACTTACGTTTGATGTCATCAAACGTGTCACCCTCGTCCAGTTCAATCCTCTGGCGCAACCCATCATTGATACGCAAATAGAAAAAGTCACCAACCCGCGCACTTGTCTGCGTTTCCACATCAAGTGTTTGATCACCTTCAATTAACCCGGTTGGCAATCCCAGCGTTTCAAGAACGGAATCGCCCTGATTGGTAAACGCAATGCCACCAACCGCAGACCGCGCCAAACCTTCGCCAAACTGTTCGGTGTTCTCCAGCGATCCAGTGGCCCCGTCAATCCGGGCAACAAACCCATCTGTCGCGCCGCGGCCCGTTTCACCGTTCAAAACGCCAGTTGTGGAACCAGCAACATAAACTTTGCCGCCCTGTACGGTTACATCACTGACGCTGTCCGTTCCCTCGGTTGACAGGTAGGTGGTAAAATCAGCCGTCAACGCGGACGTGCCTGAAAAACTCAATCCAGTGACAAAGCCCTCAAGCCCGCCATTAGCGGTTTCGTTGACTGTTGCGGCGCCAGACGCATTCAAGCCACCATTCGTGGTAACGCCCGAGACATACACCTTGTTATTGTCCGTATCGATAGCCAAGCCACGAATTTGACCGCCGGAGCCAAGCCCACCAAGCGACACACTGGCCGTTTGCGTGGACAGGTCAGCCGCACCAATGCGAACCACCGTTGCGTCGCCAGCGGCCTCAACAGCGGCAATCAAATCATTGTTGCCGTCAACCGCAAGCCCACGAATAACATCGTCGCCCGAGGTACCAAAAACCGTAGAATCGGTAAGCGCCCCGCTGGTGCCATCCAGCTTCAATATCAAGGCATCATCGCCGCCCGCAAAGCCAGAACTGGCGCTGATGGCCGAACTGGTAGAGCCACCAACGTATATGTCGTCATTGCTATCCACAGCCAGTGCATAAGCGGCTGTTGTGCCAAACGTATCCAGTTGATAACGGAATACTTCGTCGCCGCGTTTGCTGACTTTCAAAACAAAGGCATCACTACCACCGCCATCAACCACGTCGCCGGTCGACAGGGCACTGTCGGTAGCGCCGGCAATAATGACATTGTCCTGGCTGTCCACGGTAATGGCATAGGCATCCGCAGACTCCGCAACACCAAGCAGCCGGGAAAAGACGACATTACCTTCGGTATCAAACTTGGTCAGGAACACATCCTGTTCTGACGCGGTGTTCAACTGGTGCCCAAAACTGCCCTCTGACGTGCCGACCACATAAATACCGCCATCACTATCAACGGCAACACGCGAACCAACCGTATTGGCGTTAACCCGATCGTCGCTGTTAACATTTGTGATGGACGACGTATTGTCTTCCTCTTCCGTTGTGCTGCTCGTATCACTGTCGCTGGTGACATCTGCCGCCGCATCAGACAAAAACTGATCGCGCAGCGAAGCAATCTCCGGGTCGATATCGTCTTCTTCCTGCTCCGAAACCACACCTTTTATCTCGGTCGCTTCATAGTCAATGGCGGCAAATGACGTGGTGTCGTCCAGCGCAATGGTTCCATCAATGCTATTAAATTCGCTAATACGACTGGTAACCGCAAAGTCTTCATCAAGCTGGCTAACTGCCGACACTGCATAAAGAGTTGGCTCCGCAACGGCAGCAGACAGCGTGACTTCTTCCGTAATGGTACCTTCAATTTTTATCCCGTATCGTCCGGTATCGTTATTGCGCACAACATTGAACCGCGTCTGGTTTTTGACAAACTCTTCCCCCTCATCGTCAATATCCGTCAGGGCTTCGATTTGGGTGTTGATCTGCGCCACGATGTTATTGAGGGTCAAGTCGCCGCTGATAGCGCTCAAGTCGACAACAATCTGATCAGTGCTACCGTTTTTCTCAATAGATACGGTAAAGGTTTCGGTGCCGGTCAAACCCGCCAAGGCTTCGTCCGGGCTTTCAGCAATAAAAGATCCGTCTGTTTCAGTCTCGTTTTTACCGGTGCGTGTTGCTGCCTCAACGTTGTACTCTTTTTCGCCGAGGAAAATATCCAACTTGTCCAGCTCGGTAGAAGAAAGATAGTCGCGCACTTCTGAAAGGCCCAACTGAAACTGTTCATCAAGCCGTTCCAGCGATGCGTCAAGGGTGCCATCTTCTGACGCATACTCCGCCAAAATCCGCAAGTTGGACAAAGCGTTGAACAAAACGAACGTGGCAGTTTGGTCAACGTCGTCAGACACTGATTCAAGCACAGGGTCATCCAGATCAATAAAGCTTGTCAGTTCACGGACTTCGCGTATCTGCTCGTTGATCGTTGATGTTTCTTCCGGGATTTGCCACGGCGGAATAACGGCAGGCCCATCATCGCGACCAAAAGAGAACTGGGCTGAACGCTGGTCTGCTGAAAGACTGTTAAGGCTGATCCGGGTAAGCTGGGCCTGTGCATCGGCAGCAATCAGCGCACTGCTGATACCCACAATCTGCGGACGAAATGACTGCTCTTGAGCAACGCCAAACAATCCGCCAGAATTTTGTGGTCCAAAAAATGCCATCCACTCAGCTTTCTCGCTCGTTTCACCCGATTGCTAAACGGCCACTGCCCGGCATATTTTGCCTACCCGGCAATAAATACCGCTATGAATTCTCAAATCGAAACAAACGACTCGAAAAATCAGGCAATAAGTGCCGCCCAATTGCAAATCAGGCGATTTCTGCTTACATGTCTTGCAAAGATTGTGACAAAGCCGGGGTTAACCCCGGCGATGCTTGTAATAGACGACAAAAGGGACGATCAAAATGACTGCGCTTTTTTGGCTTATCGATGCTGTGCTTGGCTTCTATTATTTCTTACTGATTGTTACCATCATCATGAGTTGGCTCGTTACTTTTGGCATTATCAACAGCTATCAGCCGTTTGTACAAAGCATACAACGCTTCCTGTATGCAGTGACCGAACCCGCCCTTATGCCCATTCGCAGAACATTGGGCCGGTTTTTACCCAATTTGGGTGGTATCGATATTTCACCAATTATCCTGATTTTTCTGATTTTTGCTCTCAGGGTTTTGCTGCGCAGTGATATTGCGCCTTTGTTTGGTATCTACGCCTATTAGACCCCGCGGTTATTGGCATGGCAGACAGATAGCTTTTCTGCAAAAACTGCAGTTGCTCCAATCGTTCATTCGGATTATAGCGGGGCAATAACCCAGCAAAAAATGCTGTTTTTAACAGGCACGACACGTCGCCTGCTGACCGAGACAACGTTTCATGTCGGGTTGAATTTGCCAACAAACCGGGGCGCAAGTCTCGCCTGCACATGTCTGGAGCGCAACCATGCCTGCCACTTTGATCGACGGTAAAGCCTTTGCTCAAAAAGTACGGGATCGTGTTGCCGAAAGTGTTGCGGCCCTCAAGGCGTCGCACGGTATAACTCCGGGGTTGGCGGTTATCATCGTTGGTCATGATCCGGCCAGCCAGGTCTATGTCCGCAACAAGGTTCGCCAAACCGCCGAAGTCGGCATGAATAGCTTCCATTTTGAAATGGACAGCACCGTTGACCAGAAAACACTGATAGCAAAAGTCCGCGAGCTTAATGAAGACCCTTCGGTAAACGGTATTCTGGTTCAGTTGCCGCTGCCAAAACACATTGATGAAGCGGCAGTGATTGAAGCCATTGACCCCAAAAAGGACGTTGACGGCTTTCATGTTATCAACTCCGGCCTTCTCGCGACGGGCGGGGGTGGCATGGTGCCCTGCACACCGCTCGGTTGCCTAATGATGCTGGAAGACCACTTGGGCGACATGAGCGGCCTGAAAGCTGTGATAGTCGGGCGGTCCAATATCGTTGGCAAACCTATGGCGCAACTGCTGCTTGATGCAAATTGCACGGTCACTGTTGCACACAGCCGAACCAAAGACCTGCCCGCCGAAGTTGCGGCCGCAGATATCATTGTTGCGGCCGTTGGGCGACCGGAGATGATCAAAGGGAGCTGGATAAAGCCGGGGGCAACCGTGATTGATGTGGGCATCAACGGCATACCGGCGCCAGAGCGTGGTGACGGCAAAACACGGCTTGTTGGTGATGTTGAATTTGCAGCAGCATGCAATCGGGCTGGGGCCATTACCCCAGTGCCGGGCGGCGTTGGTCCCATGACAATCGCCTGTCTGTTGAAAAACACGGTCACTGCGACTTTAAAACAGCATAACATTGATGCCTAACCTTCATAGCTGACCCCTACACTTGAGCCTGGGTCATAACGGAGACACACTGTGTACGAGATATTCATTTCAGCGTTCATCGCCTTGTTTGTGATTGTCGACCCGATCGGCATCGCACCGGTTTTTGCTGGCCTGACACAAGGGGCACCATCCGCCTTTCAGCGAAAAATGGCCATCAAAGGCGTTTTTATCGGCACACTGATTTTGGTGTTTTTCGCCTTCATGGGGAAACCGTTCCTGGGCGCACTTGGTATTTCCATTGATGCTCTGCGGGTCGCGGGGGGCCTGATGCTGTTTATCATTGCGCTGGAAATGGTTTTTGAAAAACGCCAGGAACGCAAACGCGAAGCGGCTGAAAAAATGGATGATTTTTTCGAGGATGTTTCCGTGTTTCCCGTTGCTCTGCCGCTGTTAGCTGGCCCCGGGGCCATCACCACCATCATGCTGGCCGTGGCAGACGCAGGGACCGACCTAACGGCACAGTTTGCGGTTACAGCCGCCCTGTTGGTGGTAATGGTAATCAGCCTGATTGTATTTTTGGCTGCAGGACCGGTGATGCGCCTGATGGGCCCGACCGTTAATGCCGTCCTGACCCGGTTATTGGGGGTTATATTGGCGGCACTCGCCACCCAGTTTATTCTGGACGGCCTTAAAAGCGCCTTTACGGGCGGATAGAATTTTACCGCCCCCCAGGCTAATCGCGGGGATTTGTCGCTTTCATATCGTCTTTCTGGCACACGTCTTCAAACCATGCAGCGGTTTTGGGATAGTGATCTTTCCAGTTGACCTCCGGCACCCTAAAGCACAGATAATCCAGCGCCGCAGCGGTTGCCATTGCATCCAGCCGCCAATGTTCCAGGGCCTGCACAGCGCCGTCTTCCAAATGAGCCAGCGCCCGATTGATCGCCGCATGCCAGCGGTCCTGCCAATAAGATGAGCGCTGTTCTTCTGGTCGGTTGTTTTCGAGGAAAATAGAGAGCGCGGCATCCATTATACCATCAGCAAGGGCCTGCCGTTTCAACACTTCGGTCTTGGCGCGGCCTGTATCGTTCATGCCTGCACGATCCAGCAGAAACTCAACAATCACCCGGCTGTCGAACAAGGCGGGTTCACCCTCGACCAAAAGCGTAGGAATTTTTGAAAGGGGATTGGCATGTAAAAAATCTTCACCGGGCTCAAGCGGGTTTACCGGTACAAGCTTGATGTCGTCCATCAACCCCAGATGGCGCGCCACCAACAACACTTTTCGTGTGTAGGGCGACGTTTTTGAATAAAAAAGCTGCATTTTTGTGGACTTTTCCTCTGGAAATTACGGTTTATGAGACCCACGCAACCATGATGTGGCGTGTTTTTGGACAAAACAAGGCTTTTCGAAAGTAGCCGCACCTAAACGACTGACAGAGCCTTTAAACCAAAGTCCGTGTGGGGTTAGCTGCGCGCACAGCATAAATTCAAAGCAGGGCAGCAAACATCAGGGTAAGGGATCATCATGAACCATAAATATGCAGTGGCATGTGCCGTATGCATCATGAGCACGTCAGTATTTGCACAAAGTGACAATTGGCGCTCGCTGATTGACATGGACCGCGCCGACGTCAGTAAATTTTCAATGAAGATGATCAATGACGGTGCGGACGTTGGCAGCATGACTTACGGCTGGCAACAAGACGGCAACACCTATGTGATTAAAGACCGCACGGAAATGCAGCCGAATATTTTGGAAACAGCAACCGGTGTGATTGATGCCCGCAGTCTACTGCCAATCAGCAACGATATTGATTTTGCCGTCGGCAAGGACCGAACCGTATTTGATGTAGAGTGGCAAGAGGGCGCCTTAAAAGGCGAGGTTGTCATGCAGAAGGAGGGAGGTGACCCACGAATTGTAGATGTCAGCAACGCAGATCATCCCGCAAGTGCGCTGCGGCTAAGCATCTTTGGCCTGATTGCAGGGCTGCCGCTTCGTGAGGATTTTTCAGTCAGCCTGCCTTGGTATAATACGCTGTCAAACACCGTGGAGACCATCACGCTGGCGCACACCGGGTTTGAAACGGTTGAAACGCCTGCCGGCACCTTTGAAACCCATAAAGTTCATATCCAGAACGGCACACCGGAAAACATGGTGTATGTCACAACCACCCTGCCACAGCGCATTGTGCGGATTGATGTGCTTGGGCAACCCATGCATTTTGAACGCTTGCCGTGATAGCTAACGCTCCAGCTTGCCCGAGATAACATACGCCAGAATTCTGGCCACTTGGGCCGGGGTTTCGCAGGTGGCCATGGCCGCGCCGTCCACTTCCTTCAGCGCATGCGTGACCTCGGGCGGGTGCTGAACGATCAGGCTTTTACCGAGCGCGGCAGCGTACCCTGCGTCAAACGCCGCGTTCCACTGACGGTATTTTTCGCCAAATCGCACCACAACAATATCGGCATCTTCAATCAATTTTCGCGTGCGGATGGCATTGACCTTAGCGCCCATATGATCGCGCCAAAAATTGCTTTCTGGTTCCCCCAGAATAACAGCACCGGCATCATCGCTGTCTTCGTGAATGGTCACGGGGCCTGTAAATGTTACCGGCAAATCATGGGCTTTGGCAGCCTCTTCAATGTCGCTGCGCCAGTCACTGTGAATTTCGCCGGATAGGTAAACAGTCCAGTTAGTCATCATATTCTCCTCTTCATTGGGGCCTCAGGTGCCTGTGCCGAGCCATACAAGCAAACCCGACAATGTCAAAAGCGACCCTGCCGTTGATACCACCACGGTGGTCGCCGCACGGCGGGAGCCAATGCCGTACTGCTCGCCGAAGGTGTAAGCCACCATACCGGTTGGCAGGGCCGCCGTTAGTGTTGCAACACCCACCCACAAATCCGGCAGCGAGAGCACAAAATATGTCATGGTGAACACCAGCATGGGTAGCAGCATAAGCTTGAAGGCAACAGCAATCATTGCCTGCTTCATATCACCAGCAATTTTAAAACCGGCGATGGCAACCCCGGCGGCAAACAACCCTGTTGGCGCCGCCGACTGCGCAGGCAGAGCCAAAACCCGGTCCAGCCATTCTGGAAACGGCAACCCCAGCGCCGACCAGCTAAGCCCGGACACCAGCGCCAGCAAAAGCGGGTTTTGGCCAAGGCTCGCAACAGTTTTCCGCATCACACCCGGGCCACCCGGCGTGCGGTTCGCGCGTTCGGCAATAATGGTCGTGATCGTCAGCAACGTCAGGCTGTGAAAACTCAGGATAACCAGCAGAAGGCGTACGCCCTCGGTGCCAAAGGCCCCTTCCAAAATAGGAATGCCTATAAACCCGCCATTGGCAAAACAGGAAGAGAGCGCAAACACGCCCTGCTCAGCGGCTGAGAGTTTGAACACAAACCGGGACACAAGGACCGCCAGCGCATAAAGCGCCAGCAATGCGGAATAATACCCAAGAACCAGCAGCAGTTCGTCGGCTTGCGGCAGGGTTGCGGGCGCAACCGACCGGAACATCAACGCCGGAATGGCCACATACCAGACGAACGCAATCAAAATACCGCTGGACCCCGCCGGAAACAGGCGCGTTTTCCCCAACCCAAACCCAACCAACATGATCAGGAACACCGGCGCAATAATAAGAAAGACGTCGCCCATACGGGTAGCTAATTCCTACTTCTGGCTTTTGACCTATTCGTAGCTTGGTGGTTCTGTAATTTTGCCGCGCTGCTTCAACAGCTGCAGGCGAAGTGCATTCAGCTTAATGAAGCCTTCTGCATCGCGCTGATCATAAACACTGTCTTCCTCAAACGTCACATGTTCCATGGAATACAGGCTGTAGGGGCTTTTGCGGCCAACCACGTGCGCCGCCCCCTTGAAGAGCATCAGCCGCACGGTCCCGGCGACAAACTCCTGGCTTTTGTCAATCAGCGCCTGCATCATCTCGCGTTCGGGGCTGAACCAGAAACCGTTGTAAATCGCCTCAGCATATTTGGGCATGATCTCGTCTTTCAGATGCATGGCCCCTTTATCAAGCGTGATTTGTTCGATGCCCCTGTGCGCGGCCAACAAAATTGTGCCGCCAGGCGTTTCATAAATGCCGCGTGACTTCATTCCAACAAAGCGGTTTTCAAGCAGGTCAAGCCTGCCAATGCCGTGTTTGCGGCCATACTCGTTCAGCGCCGTCAACAGAGTGGCGGGGCTCATGGCAACACCGTTTATGCCCACCGCGTCGCCCTTTTCAAACTCAACATCGATATATTCAGGCTCGTTCGGGGCATCCGTAACCGGGTCGTTGGTGCGACTGTAAACATATTCCTCTGCCGGGTCCCACGGGTCCTCCAATGCCTTGCCTTCGCTTGACGTGTGCAACAGGTTGGCGTCTACGCTAAACGGGCTTTCGCCGCGCTTGTCTTTGGGCACCGGGATCTGGTGTTTTTCGGCAAAGGCAATCAGCGCTGTGCGCGAAGACAGGTCCCATTCCCGCCAGGGTGCAATCACCTTGATGTTAGGGTTCAGGCCATAATAACCCAGTTCAAACCGGACCTGATCGTTGCCCTTGCCAGTCGCGCCGTGACACACGGCATCTGCGCCGGTCTCGGCGGCAATTTCAATCTGGCGCTTGGCAATCAGGGGACGTGCAATGGCCGTACCCAACAGGTACAACCCCTCATAGACCGTGTTGGCGCGGAACATGGGGAACACATAGTCTCGCACAAAATCTTCGCGCAGGTCTTCGATATAAATTTCCTTGATGCCCAGCATCTCGGCTTTTTTGCGCGCTGGCTCCAGTTCTTCACCCTGACCCAAATCAGCCGTGAAGGTCACCACTTCACAGTCGTAGGTAACCTGCAACCACTTGAGGATGATTGAGGTATCAAGCCCGCCTGAATAGGCAAGCACCACTTTGTTGATTTTATCAGCCATGAGGGGAGTGCTCCGGTCTTTCACGTTTTATCAAATATGGCAGCATGGGTATAGCGCCGCGAGTATAGGCCTGCCCGCTTTGTCGTCAATCGCTGTAACAGGCTTAATTTATCTGGTCCGGCACCAGAAAAACTAATCTCAATCGGCAGGCACTGACCATTTTAGCGAGAGTGTGTAAAAAAGAGCTTGCCCCTGACGTAACGTCAGCTCCCAAAAAAAAGGGTGTGGAAAGGAATGCAGCATGAGACTTTTGTCAATTGGCGAAGTCGCCAAACAAACAGGCCTCACGATAAGAAGTTTGCGACACTACGAACAGGTGGGGCTGCTTGAACCCCAGCGCACCGAGGCACGACAACGCGCCTATGCTTACCGTGACATCACCCGCCTGCAGCATATCCAGATGCTGAAACGCACCGGCCTGACGCTGACACAGATAAAAAGACTGATCCAGAACACGCATTGGCAAGCACGTGATGTTCTGAAAATGCAGCGCGACCTTGCAGCACAAGAACTTGAAAAGGCCAAGGCAAAATTGTCGCTGCTGGATGAAGCACTGGACTGCGTATCAGCCGGTGAACCTGCAGACCTTTCCACGCTTTGCAACATTATCAGAATGGGAGACCACGCAATGAGCGAGGAAAAATGGCAAAAAGTCTGGGACAAATTCTACACAGACGAAGAGCAGGAACGCTGGAAAGCTGCAAAAGAAAAACTGGGTGAAGGCGCTATTAGAGAACAGGAGCAAAAATGGCCAGCGCTGTTGGCGCGCACCGAAGCGCTTGTGGGCACAGACCCGGCATCACCAGAAGCGTTGGAGCTGGTGCGCGAATGGAACGCCGTGACGCAAGCCATCTATGACATTGACCCAGTGCTAACCGAAAGCGCCGCCAAGCTTTATGACAATATGGACGACTGGCCGAAGGACGGTCCAGAACCGCCTTTTTCAAAAGAAGTCTGGGCATTTGTTAAGGCGGCAGATGCTGCGCTGAAAGCGGCGGAGCAAAACCAATAGTCTGTAATACTGTTTGGGCTGAGGTGCGACGGGAACAGTCGCACCTCGCTAACCAAAAACCATAGACGGTCAGGTTTATGCCGCGTCGCGCCAATGCGGCGGGTAAGCATCATCGAAACCGGGCAAGGCCTCAATCCGTTTCATCCAGGCTGCTAGTGTGGGGTAATCGGCGTCAAAGTCCGGCAGATTGGGCTTAATACCGGGCACGGAGAGCGTGGGCCCCACGCGGCGGAACATCGCGAGCGCAGGGTACAGCGTAACATCAACGGCTGACGGCGCATCACCCGCCATATAATCACGGTCAGCAAGCCAGCCACTTGCCGTCTTTATCTCAGCGCCAATGCTGGCGAAATGCTCATTGATTTCAGCCTCTTTGCCTTCAAAGGTTTGAGTGAAGAGCGGCCTGAAAGCCCCCACAAACGCTGTGCCCAAGTAATTTTCAACCTCCATAAGCCGCTGCCAAATACGCGCAGCGTCTGCTGGGCTTTCACCAAAGAGGGAAGTCTCCGGGTATGCGCGGTCCAGATACGCCAAAATGGCGATAGACTCATAAACTGTGATCTCACCATCCACCAGTACAGGGACTTTGCCCCGGGGGTTGAGAGCCAAAAACTCCGGCTTTTTGGTGTCACCTTCGCTGCCGTTCAATAACTTGGCATCATACTCAAGACCCTTCAAGCCCATGGCGAGCATGACGCGCCAGGCAAAAGGGCTGCCGGAAACAAAATACAGGGTGCGTGACATTGGGTTCTCCTTCACTCGCTGACATCACTGCCTATCGATATTGGGCTGGAGGAGATATTTGAAACCACGCATTTTTGCATGGCCCAATATTCAAATCTGGACCAGCCCGTGATCAGAACGCTAAACGCGGATTTTTAATCCCGGCAAGATCCCTAAGCATTTTGTGTAGCAGAATATGAAAACGAACAGCGATGCCGGAACACTAACGTACAAGTACAGTCAGACCAATTTCCACCCCTACCTCATTGTGGGAAATTGACGATGTATAATACCACCAGCAAGAGTGTAAGAAATACCAGCAGGCCAACGATCAACCGCGACCGATTTTTGCCTGGCTGTTCATCGTCCGATCCAGACTGCAACCAAGCTGATAGCGTCTCAATGATAATCTCAATCATGCCCATGGTCGATGGTCAGCGGGCTCAGGTAATGCGGTTCTGTGATGCCGCGCTTGCGCATGGCGATGCCGGTTAGGCATTCCCGCAACACCCGATCTGCATTTTGGGCTGTTGTATACCCCGGGTCCACCAGCGGGTTTACTTCCACCAGTTCAAAGCCAACGATGTTTTTTTCTGCGCACAGCCGCCGCACAATCGGGAACACTTCGCGCGTGGTCAGGCCGCCCGGTTCCGGCGTGCCTGTGCCGGGCGCATAGGCCGGATCGAGCACATCAATATCGAACGAAATGAAAATATACTCCGGGCCCTCGAGCACTTCTTTCATCACGCGCTTCATCACCTGGTCCCAACCGTCTTTCTCAATCTCGGCCATGGTGTGGTACCTCAGGCCGTGTTCGCGCATCCATTCAAACCCTGATTTACCGGGCCAATAGCCGCGCAACCCGACCTGAATGAAATTGGGGCCGGGCACCAGGTCTTCCTGAAAGAGCCTGTGCACAGGTTGCCCGTGCGACAGCAGGTGGCTTTGGCCGCGCCCGGCGTCATAGTGGGCATCAAAATGCACAACGCCCACTTTGCCTTTGCCAAACACATCCACCACACCCGCCACGTCAGGGTACATCAGCGAATGATCACCACCCACAATCATCGGGATAGCGCCCGCCGTTGCCACCTCGCGCACCATTTTGCGGATATGCCGGATGCTGCGCTCCAGGCTCAGGCCGTCAACGGCAATATCGCCGTAATCAACAATGGTCAGTTCATTATTGGGTGAAATCATGGTGTGCATATGCGGCGGCTGCACCGGGCTGTTGCCCTTGTACACATTGCCGGTGCGTACGGCACGCGGGCCGTACCCCGCACCCCGATACCCGGTGCCCGTATCCAGCGGCACACCCATGATGGCGACTTCCACTTCGCCCGCCACCAAGTCCTGCGGCGTAATGGCGATCGGCATGTTCAGAAATGTAGGAATGCCTAGTTTTGGCCCAGACCCGAAATAGCGATTTATGTTGATGGGGCCAGGGTCGCGCGGCGTGTCAAATTCAGCGGGGCGCGGCAAGCGCCAGCGATTGAAGCCGCCCGCTTCTGTATTAAGTGGAATGACGGCCATATCGGTTTCAGGGTTAAATTTCGACAGGTCACGCACCCGCATCATAGCCCGCACGTAAGCGGCGATACCTTGCGGGGTTTTATTCGCCAGTCGCGCAAACAGGATGTCATGGCGTTCTGCAAACGATAGAGCGTCTTCCCCCAACAGAAAGGTTAGTTCGTCTTCGGTCAGTTCTTCCAATTTGGCGGACAGAGCTTCTGGCACTTCGGCAGGTTCAAATTTCCCTCCCGCATCCTGTGACAGTAAGCCTTGCGTGCCCACTAGCATCGCGACAATCAGCGCACTTGCCTGAATGACCCTTTTCATAAATCCCCCTACCGGCTTCAATTTTTCTCGGACATAACTGTAACAGGGGATGGCAGTAAGCGCAAAAGAGCGAGAGAGAAAAAGGGCGTGACTAGAGGTCCAGCCACATTTCAACCAGGTCAATGCCGGGCGCGTTGCCGTCTTTTTCCCGCCGTGTCTCGACAAATCCAAAGGGTAGAAAGAAGGTTGCTGTTTGTGGGCTGGTGACAACGCGAATACGGTCAGCATCACCTCGCGCTTTCACAGCATCGATGCGCGCCTGAAACAGCTTTTTGCCCAAACCACGACCCTTGTAGTCCGGATGCACCATACCCCAACTGGTGTGCGCGACCCGGGTTTCCGGCAGCGGGATATACCCACCGCAACCGACAATGCGCCCTGCGTCTTCCAGCACCAGATACGTGCCCGGTGGGTCGTCCAGAAACACTTCAAAAGCTGCGCGCTCGATGGACGCAAAATAGTCAGGGATGTTGGCATCCAGCACTGCCAGACACCCGTCCCGGTCTTTGAGACCATACTCTCTGGTTATAACGTCACCCATCTTCTAGGTAAGGCCTGTTGACGTGTGATGCGGTGCGCCTTGATGGGATGCATCTGATTGGTTTGCAGCAGCAACGGCGGCGGCTTCGCGCGCCAGCTCGGCTTTTGATTTCTTCTCGGATGCAGACTTTAGCTGGCCACATGCTGCCATGATATCCCGCCCGCGCGGTGTGCGGATGGGGGCAGAAATCCCGCCTTCATAGACAATATCGGAAAAGCGTTGAATCTGATCCCATTCACTGCACTCATAGTCCGTACCGGGCCATGGGTTGAACGGAATAAGGTTAACCTTCGCAGGCAATTTATATTTGCGGATCATGCGCACCAGATCGCGAGCATCCTGATCGCTGTCATTCACACCCTTGAGCATGGCATATTCAAACGTGATACGCCGGGCATTGTGCGCCCCGGGATAGTTGGCGCAAGCGGCCAAAACCTGGTCCACACTGTATTTTTTGTTGATCGGCATAATGTCTGTACGCACATCATCATTTACTGCATGCAGTGAGACAGCCAGATTAACACCAATTTCGCGGCCACACCGTTCCATGTGCGGCACAACACCCGATGTGGACAGCGTGATACGACGTCTTGAAAGCTGAATGCCTTCTTCATCCATCACAATTTCAAGTGCTTTTTTGACATTGTCGAAATTGTAAAGAGGTTCGCCCATGCCCATCATCACGATGTTGGTGACGCGGCGGCCTTCGGTTGGGTTTTCCCATTCGCCCAAATCGTCGCGGGCGATCATCAGTTGGGCAACAATTTCTGCTGCTGTCAGGTTGCGCACCAGCTTCATGGTGCCCGTATGGCAAAACTTACAGTTCAGCGTACAGCCCACCTGGCTTGAAATGCACAGCGTGCCGCGATCCTCTTCCGGGATATAGACGGTTTCTGCTTCGTTGCCGTCCGCGAATCGGATCAGGTATTTGCGAGTGCCATCATTGGAATATTGCGCTTCAACAATTTCTGGGCGTTTGATGATGAAATGATCCGCCAGCTTGGCGCGCACATCCTTCGAGACGTTCAGCATGTCATCAAAGCTGCTGACCCCGCGGTGGTAGACCCAGTGCCATACCTGGCTGGTGCGCATACGAACCTGACGCTCGGGCACACCGATGGCGGCAATCGCGTCCTTTAATTCAGCGCGGTCAAGACCCAGGATATTTTGCTTGCCATCAAGGCTGTCGTCAGGGGTCGCACGAGGGGAGACAACCACCGGGTTGCCGGACGGGGTAACTTGCATTTTTTCACCTTGCCTTTTGCATGCCCTCTTGAGGTTGGGCTGTGCGCCAGGTCATTTCATGGCCCCTCCGCGTTCCACGGAGCCGGGCGGTTATTGATGGGGCCAGTCTCTAAGCATGCAGGCGCTGTGAGTCAACACTTTCCGCCCGCTGTGCTAGTCCGCTGCCAGGGGTTTGGGCAACATAGCATCGGGGTTTTGCTTTACCCACACGCCAAACAATGGCCGCAGGAAGCCGATGCGTCGAATGACAAATTCATACAGTAAAATGCAGCCTGCAAACGTGCCAATCAGGACTATGGGAAACTCCAGCCACACCGACAGGCCCAACCCGCCCGCCGCAACACCCATGACAACAATCAGGCTTTGATGCAGAATATAGTAAGGGAAAATCGCGGTGGTCAGATATTGCAAGCGTGCGCTTGGATGGTTCAGGTAAGCCTGCGCGGCACCCAGCAGGGTTGCGATCACCGCCCATGCATACAGTGGCCTGAGCGCCCGCGCCGCCGCCAGCAACGCTGGTTGCTGCGCAACCCACTCCCAGTTGAACCACAACAGGGAAAGCACAATGGCAAGCCCCGCAACCATCACAGCGCCCCGCCGCCAGATTTGGCCAAGCAGCCGCCAAAAGGTCTCGTTTTTGGCAATCAACATCCCGATCAGGAAATAGCTGCCATAACGGGCATGCGCGCCCCAGTCGTTTACCAGATCATGGGTTTCACGGGGAAACGCCGTATCGGTTGTAAAACGATACAGGATGAACATCAGGCCGGGTACCAGCATAACACCCCAACCGCGCATCAGCTTTTCAAAGGCTGCACCCTCCGTCCAGCCCGACAAAACCCGGATTGCGGGCATCAGCGGGATCGCAACGAGCGAGTAGGCAAGCAAATACACCACATACCAAAGATGGTTCCAGGTCGGCACCGTCACCGAAAAAGCATCCTCCCCGGCGAGGTAGCGAGCCCAAAACGCCAGATAGCCCGGTTCAATTTCACCCTTGGCAAGCAGTTCAAAATAGGCCTGCGGCGTTACGATCACCAACATGCCGAAAACAAGCGGCACAAACAGGCGCACGAAGCGGCGGCCCGCAAACGCCGGGGCAGAAACGGCCTTATCGACCGCAAACCTGAGCGCCACGCCCGAAATTAAAAACAACAGCGAGAGCCGCCATGGGTTGAGGAGCAGCATCAACGGCTCCGCCGCCGGGCCGGCATGCGCGCTTTTTACATGCCACCCCCATGTCACGTAAAACATGCCGATATGGTAAAACATCAACAGGCCAAAAGCGATCACCCTCAGCCAGTCCAGGTCATAGCGCCGTGTATTACCGTCCATGTTTGTCAGGTCCTTTTTCAGTGCCGTTTTGTGCGTGCAATGGAATGTGATGCACGCGTCTAAAACTGCACGCGTAATGGGGTAAAAGGGATGTGGCTGGGACAGGCGGTTGCCCTAAATTCTAGCTGAGGGATAAGCGGTAAATAGCTGGGATAGGCGGTATCACACTGTTTTGTTTATTCTTTTCAGCATGAACGGGCTGGCCTATGGTGAGTCTATGGAAGAATGGCTGACCACATACAAACAGGCGCTGCGCACACGATGCACGGACCCGATCCTGCTAGTGATCGCCGTGATCACTCTGATTATTGGTATCGTGAATGTGCAAACATCGGTCAAGGATGCCGCAGATTTAGGCCAGCAGGTTTCTGCCCTGCAGGAAGCCATCGGTGAATTCACCAGCGTCGCTGTTCTCATACTTTTGCTGGTGCCGGTTTTTGCGTTTTTTGACAGCTTTCCGCTAACCCGGACCACTTGGAAACGCAGGCTGCTGCCGTACCTCATCTTCAGTGTTGTTTTTTCCGCAGTCCATATATTTTTAATGGTCATGATCCGCGAAGTGTTGTGGCCGCCCCTTCTTGGTGGCGACTATCAGTTTTTCACCACCGGGTTTGCGGAAGCTCTGTATGAATACCGCAAGGATGCGGTCACCTTCGGTCTTCACCTGATGGTTTGGGAATTGCAGCGCCAGGTCCTGCAGGCCAAGGCCTCAGCAACAGCTACCGCAGAGCCGATCACGCTTAAAAGCGGGGCAACCACCATTATGTTGCAACCATCGGAGTTTCTGTATGCCAAAAGCGCCGGGAACTATGCGGAGGTGACCTCCAGCGCGGGCACACAGCTGGCGCGCATAACACTCAGCGAACTTGCAGGCCTGTTGCAAAAAAAAGGTTGCGATGCGGTGCGCATTCACCGGTCTGTTATCGTTAACCGCAGTGCTATTATGGAAACGGCGCCCATCGCCGGGGGAGATGTCACTGTAAAACTACGCAGCGGTGAAACGCTGAGGGCAAGCAGGCGCTACAAGAACGCTATAGAGCTTTAGGGCGCTTCGGGCGGTCATGGCCCGATGACCCTATCGCGGTGCGCTCATTATTCGTCCAGATATTGACGGGCCAACGCAGGGTCACCGAATGGTTCAGGATCTGCGATAATCTCGTTCAGTACATCTTGCGTCAAATGGGGGTAGATGATGCCATTTAAGCTAGACATCACCGCCGCTGGGCTGCGGAGTGTACGACGAATGCTGCGCGCCCTTTGGGCTGGCTTGGGATGCCTGCTGCCATGATACCAAACAGCGTTTGCTTGAGGGTTTAAGGTCTGCACCTCAATATATTCGGCAAAACCGAGCGCCAGATCCTCACGGCCAATCAAGTAAAAAATATAAACGACAAATTCATCTGCCCGCTTGTCACTATCCGCCTCAGGAACACCCCAAAATCCGAGCATGGAGTGACCGAACTCATGGAAAAAATCGCCGTATAAACCAGCAAGTTGTTCATCCCGCATCAGCGGAAAAGCCAATTCAGAACACATCCTGATAGAGCCTTTTTTTGCGGGTAAAAAAAGAACATCATCGGCACAGGAATTAACAAAGATATCAAAGTCCGGGTATATAAAGACGCCGTCCAGGGCATCATACAGCATGGCATATACTGCCCTGGTGTTATTTGTGGTTTCTTCGTCTAACTGCCATTTCCGATATGTTATGAAGCGCGCCGTTTTGTTTGTTACCGCAGCATGGGTGTTGTCGATTACCACAGAATACAACCCATCCTGCGGCACCACATAGTCAAACTGAATCAGGTTTCTCTGTTTGACGGACCCGAAACATACAGCGGAATTACCAGCTAGATAGTCTTCCACCTGATCAGCGGGGCAAACCATTACGGTCAAATCGGTGAAGCGGCCACTTTGTATCTCAACATAGACCTCAAGCGTATCGTTCAAGCCAAGTTGGATTTGGTACTGCCTGTATTGGTTGGGGCCCACCTCTATCTGTTTGTTATGGTAGGCAAACCGTTGCTGATCACTGACGAGTACATCGGCATGCCCAGCGGACAAAAAAGACAGTCCAAAGGTGGCCGCCAAAGCAAAGAAAAAGGGTTGAAGCTTAATCACTTAAACATCTCCCACGCAGACCGCTAGCATCACTGCATTTGTGCAAACTGTTTACCTTGTTCAAACCCGATGGAAAACATCACCATCAAAAACGCAACGATCAAAAGCGCGCGCCACCACGCGCCGGTGGGGCCGTTAAATTCACTTACGATATATGTCCACAGAACCATCCTGGGAATCCTACCTTACCTACACGCCGCCGTAATGGCGTTATAGGCGGCGGTGAAGCCCGAGAGGGAATAACTGTCTGTAGTGTTGGTGCCGCGCTGGCTGGTGGCATTCACCACCAACCGGTTGCCGCGCCGCATGGCGGCAATAACTTTTGCATCATCCGCCGGATCGTAAGCCCACGCGCCTGACCCTTCGGTGAAAAACTCAAACCGGCTGCGTCCGTCCACACGCAACACCGCATCCTGTCCTTGCCGGATCGGGTAACCGACCACCACATTCACTTCGCCTGTTACGCCGTATTCAGGCCGGTGCGATACCATAATATATATGTCGCCGCGGCGCGCGCCTGCTCGGCTGGCTTGGCTCGATTTCGGGCTGGAAATCATGTGGCAGGTTTTCTGCCCGTTCGGGTAGCTGTACACAAAGGCATCCCAATCACGGTAGGCCCCTAAATGGCGGCGTTTTTCGCTTTGGGCATGAACAGCGCCGCTGGCCAGACCGATTGTCGTCAAAACCGTTGTAGTCAGGAAAATAACTGATAACAAAGCCGCTTTCATTGCTGATCTTATCCTTTTTTGCGCTGATGCGTGTTTATGGTTTCATTTAATCGTCAATGCGATGCCAGAGCAAGGGCAAGAGTGCAAGCCCAAGGGTTTAAGATGCACCTGATTTCTTCGCCCGTCGGGTTTTCACACCGCCAAAAACATGCGGGGCTTTCGGTTCTGGTGCTTGACCTGTCATTAAAGGCCGCTCTGGGTAACCTCCCAAAATACGGTGCCGGTCATACATGACAATGGCTCCAGCGGTTGCCACGTTAAGGCTGAATTTTGTCGGGATTTTGATGATGCTGTCACAGCGTTCCATCATGTCCGCACTCAGGCTGGATCGCTCCCCACCCAACACATAAACCGCCTGCGGCGGATGCTTGAAACTGGGCAAGTCAATCGCATCATCAGAAATTTCTATGCCCACCAGCTGGCAGCCTTGCGGCACCTCAACGTCTGCTGCTGTGGCATAATTGAAAAACGGCAGTTGCAAATGGCTTTTGCTGGTGTCCGTGAAATCTTTGGTAACCAGTTCACCGGAATGAGCATAAGCCTTGGGGTTAACGGCGAACACAAAACTTGCACCAAAGGCATGCGCTGTGCGGATAAGGTTACCCACGTTGCCCGCCTTGGAGGCCTGATCAATACCAATCCCGAAATAACCGCGCATGCATTTGCCACCTTGACCCAGATGGCAGTGTGTATAGCGACAAACTCAGCCCCGGTTCAATAGGGTAGGCTAACTGGCTTTGCTGGTCAGCGAGGTCTGCAAGGCAGAAGAAAGGGGCGCGGCGTCACCGCCATCTGCGGCCAAGCCACCAGACAGCAAGGCATCCGCCAGCGGCTTGAGGTGCGCTTCATAATGCCGCCACCGCCCGATAGACTGGCGATATATCTTTTTGCGAACCTGATGCGCACTGTAGGTATAAACCGGGCGCTTCATCTGGTGGAACCGAAGACAGTCTTCATGCCAATCCATACCGATATAATCCATCACAGATCTGAGGGTGGGTTCAAACGCATCGACCAGACCTTCATATTGCACCACACGCGGGGAAAGGCCTCGCCTCGCCCAAAAAGCCATCACGCGTGCCTCTAGCGCAATATAGTCACCAATAGTGGACAGGTCGGTGGCGTAAATGTTTGCGCGGTGCAGCGGTGAAAAAAAGATCGACAAGCCAACGTCCATGGTGTTGCGACAACTGTTTATGAAAATGGCTTCGGGAAACAGTTTGGTCAGAAACTCAAGGTGACGGCTGTTGCCCAGCATTTTGTCGATGACAAAACGAACAGGTTTTGCGTGGGTTGCCGTGTCAGATGCGCCTTCAGCCAAAGTCAGTTCAGCAGCTTTTTGACGCGCATGGTCAGCGAACCGGGCTTTCCAGACCCTTAATTGCCGCTGTGCATCGGTTACTTTACCAGTCTTCAGAAGGGCTTCTGCTTCCTGAACGATCCTTGGGATAATCTCATCCTCGCCAAGACTAACCGTTGATGGGTGCGCCGACAGCGCCTGATCAAGCAAGGTACTGCCGGTGCGCGGCAACCCGATTATAAACACAGGCGTTAATCCAGTTGGCAAGCTACAGGGCTCAAGCTTGTCAAACAACGCAGTCTGGTGCTCAAACTGGGCGTATTCCTGGTCAGCGTCGAATATCTGGCCTGCTATCGCCGGAATGGTTTTCATGCACTCGTTAGCCTTGCACACTGCACCGAACGCCTGATCATAATTTTGATGGGCTTCATAAACACGGCCAAGGTCAAAGAAAATGCCCGCACTGGTAATTGGCCCCAAAGCCGGATCATGGGCGCAGCGCTCGAACCGCTCCATAAGACGGGCATCAATCGCTTCAGGCGCAACACGGGACAATGTGTTGAAAGCAACCGGGTCATTCGGCTCTATGTCTAGAAGGCCGGATGCTGCCTTCTCTGCCGCTGGCAGGTCACCATCACCGATAAGATAGCGGCACAACAGGCTGTTGAGCGCAGTGTTACGGGGGGCGCTTTCAAGGCCTTGCTTCAGGTGCGGCCAGCCACGCGTCAACTCCTGGCTGTAAAAACAGCAGCTTGCCATCATGGCGTTTAGGAAAGGGTCTGCTGGGTAAGCTTCTAAAAGCGGGGCGATTAACCCCTCCGCCGTTTGATACTGCTGGTGGGCGATCGCTTCCTCCGCCCAGAAATACAGACTGACCGCTTTGGTTTTGGTATTGAGGCGCGCGTGATACGCAAGCGCTTCGCCTGATGCCTTCTGCTCCCGCCCAAGCACGGCAGCAGCCCCGTAAATAAGGTAGTTTGCCAGCGTATCAAAAGGGCCTGACCCCTGCTGCAAACGGCTAATTACGTCAGAAAACTCAGCCCGGTCTAACTGAGGATATAGATGATGATGGCGAACGCCTACGTCACAAAGAATGGTGTTCCAATCGAATGCCTGGTCCTGCACTTTTTTGCCCCCATAAATGGCAAGCGTGAGAACCCGGCAGCCAGAATTGGCCACCAAACATTGAGAAGGTTAAATCGTAGAACCGGTATCTTGCCGCGGTCGCTTTAGCGACTTCTATGGGCATATGTAGTTGGAGGTAACCTTCGGGTATATCGATCGCTGCCGAAATTGTCGTGATGAAAAAGATAAGGCAGAACGATAGCTTTTTTCCAGCAAACCTTCGTTTAAAATATGTTCTATTTCAATGACTTGTGACTCTTCGTTTAGGCCAAAAGGTCTAAACCGGTTTGGGCAATAGTTTATCTGGAAAGCGCACAGAGCTGGGGTTTTGGCGCTGGCCGAGCGGTTGATTGCTGCCCCAAACCCCACAAAAACTGGTCACTCGCCGTCTGGCACCAGAGCGTCGTCATCAACAAGCGCGGGCACACGCTTGCTGTCGGGGTGCAGGGCCATAACAAGGCAACTGAGCACAATCACCGAAGATGCGATAATAAGCGCCAGTTCCAGGTTCCATTCAAACGCCAGCCCCATGACAACACTGGCAATAGGGATAAGGCCCACCGACATAAACATGAAAATGCTCATGACACGGCCCATTTGTGCCTCTGGCGTGGATTGCTGCACAAATGTGGTGAAATGCACCCAGATGTAACTATCCATGCAGCCAAACACCAGAAACAGGGCCATCGCAAACCAGTAAGGTTCATACAAAACAATCAGGCCAATGGATGCGCCGGAGCCAATGAAGATGAAAAACATGGTGCGCACCAGGTTTTCACGGGTTGGCCAATTTACATACCCGGCGGTTACCGCCCCAACAAGAGCCCCCGCGCCGTAGGCGGCAACGATCAGGCCGTATACATAGGCGGGTTCCAGAAAACGATATTTGGTGAGTGCAGGCAAGCCAACAAAAATCGGGGTCTGGAAAAAAAACTCCAGCACGGCAACGCCGATGAACCCCAGGCGGATGGCCGGCACGGACCAGACCCATTTTACGGCTTGCTTCACTTCGGCAAACATGGAGGTTTTATTGGCGGCGTCCTGATCCGCGTCTTCATCCTTGAGGGAGCGGGTGCGCACAAACAACAGCGTCAGGAAGGAAAACGCAAAGGTCAGTCCATCAAGGAAAAACGCGCGCGCAAAACCTGCACGGTTGCTCTCAAAGGTGGCCGCGTTTAGGCCAGTGTCATGGCCCATGGTTGTCACTTCGCCGGCAATAACGAAACCGGCGATGGCTGGCCCCAGGATTACCCCAACCCAGATGGACCCCTGCATAATGGCATTGCCTGCTTTCAGGTCGTCTTTTTTAACAACCGATGGCACCACAGATGTTGCTGCCGGGTAAAAGAAGGCATCAGCCAGACCAAACGCCAGCGCAATCACGAAGATGACCGGCAGAGATATCTGGTTAGTGAAAATAAGATACGCCAGCAGGAACACCAACAGGCACCGCAGCAGGTTGGTGATTAGCATGACGTTGCGCGGGCTGGAGCGATCGACCACCGCGCCGCCCACCAGCATCAAAACAGCGCGCGGCAACCCCTGCACGGCAAACACAAACGCCGTAAACGCCGGGCTGCCAGTTAGCTGCAACACCAGAAACGGAAAGGCGATCATGCTGATATGATCCCCGATCACGGAGACAAATTCACCGAGCCAAAGGGTAAAAAAGTTGCGATCTTTGAATAGCTTCAGCATTTTGCCTTGCCTGAACGTTCAAAAGAGCACACATCTAACGAAAGCAGGCATAGTCGCTCAAGATACGGCGGCGTAAACCGACAGCCCCGAGGGAAAGAGAAATAGCGTGACTGATAAAAAAGCAACACATGCTGCACATGGGCAACAGCATACCGACTCTGGACCGGAGTCGGCACACGAGTCATCAAACGAGTCGCCAAAAGAGCCGAGTGCAAAGAAGCCCGCCGCCTGGATTAAGCCAACGATCGAGTTTGGCTCCCTGATCGGGTTTTTTGTCGCGTTTCAAATGGGCGGTATTTATGTTGCGACCATAACGTTCATGATTGCCCACCCCCTGTCGATGCTGGCGGCAAAAAAGTGGCTTGGCCACATTGCCAAGGTTCAGTGGTTTACGCTGGTTGTGGTGATGGTGATGGGTGGCCTGACGCTGTGGCTGAAGGACGAAACATTTGTAAAAATGAAGCTGACAGTGATCAACAGCATTTTTGCCTCTGTGTTGTTGTTTGGTCTGTTGACGGGCAAGCTGTTTATCAAACACCTGATGGAATCAGCGCTTGAGATGCCCGACGCAGGCTGGCGCATGATGACCCGCAACTTCATTGCATTTTTGCTGACGATGGCTGTGGTAAACGAATTTATCTGGCGCAATTTTTCCACAGAGCTTTGGGTGAACTTCAAGACCTTTGGCTATATGGGCGCGATGCTGGTGTTTATGATTGCGCAGGCACCGTTTCTCGCCAAATATATGCCGGAAGAATAAGCTCGCTAGGCGGGGTTATCCAACACGGCCTGGCACAAATCGGGTAAACGTGCCGCGAAGGCTGCACTTTCGGTGGGCAGGGCAACAAACTCCCAACAGTTCCTGTCAATATTCCATTGCTCAATGGTGAACGGCTCGCCCGTCAACCAAAACACTTGCATGCCGACGCTTTCAAAAAATCCGAAAAAATCTTCTGGCGAGTAGTTATAAACACGCGCTGATGCTCGGCGGCCATTTTCAAACACGACCATGGGACGTGATTTTTGCAGGCATTTTTTCGCTCCCATCAAGGCGTGTAGTTCACCGCCTTCAATATCCAGTTTAATTGCCGAAACGCGTTTAAAAAGAGGTAGTTTTCTATCGAGGGTCGTTTGCGTTACCTGCAGCTTGATCAAGCCGCCTTCTTCATCATCAAAAGGGGCGCGGCGTTTTTGCAATCCGCTGAATGCAGGTCGGTTTTCAAAATAGTGGAAACTGGCATGTCCTTTCGTGTTCGAAAGCGCCACATTATGGAGCTTTATCGTCCTTTTTTTGCGTTTTTTCGTCTCTTTTTTAAGATTTGCATACAGTTTTTTGATCGGTTCAAAGCCGTAAATTGTGCCTTTTGGGCCAACCGCGTCAGCCATAGGGAACAAATGCCGTCCGCGATGGGCACCAACATCGATAGCAAAGTCGCCGGGCTCCAGCCAGGCCTCATAGACTTTCTGAACGGTCTGTTCAAAAAGCTGCCCAATATCGGTTCCTGTATCGGCTGCAACAGTATGAAAAGCCTCGATCAGGTCAGACATCAATGGGAAAACTCTTAAACATTTTCCCAGCCCTGAGGGTTGGTAAAGGGTGCAAAGCCAGAGCGACCTTTCACCTCATGAAAATGGTTCAAAACCCAGTGAACGCTGGGAAACGCAAGTTCGTCCCAGGGAATGCCCTGCCAGTCAAAAAGCTCAACTTCCAGGCTTTCATAACCCGGCTTGAAGTCTGGTGTGCTCAGGCGCGCGCGGTACATCATATGGACCTGACTGATGCGCCGGACCGAATAAACCCCAAGAAGGTCAATGATTTCAATGGTTGCACAGGCTTCTTCCATCGCTTCGCGAATGGCTCCCTCATGCGGGGCCTCGCCCACCTCCAGAAACCCGGCCGGAATAGTCCATTTGCCCTTTTGCGGATGAATTGACCGTTTGCACAACATGATTTTATCACCCTGCGTCACAACGGCACCGGCAATAATTTTCGGATTTTCATACGCGACATACCCACAATCCCGGCACACCAGGCGTTCATGGTCGTCGCCTTCGGGAACCGAGCGATGAAAATGATCAGGGGTAAAAGGCGGATTTGACATGCTGTTAGTGTGGCGCGCTCCGCGCGCGGCGTCCAGTGGGCAATGCCAATTTTATCGACTAAACCAGAATATTAACGATCTGGCCTAAAGGTTGGTTGCGAGTTTCCGCAGATGTAGTGGAAAGCCTGCCGGACGGTGCTTCGCGGCGGCTACCGGTAAAATCGGCAACGCGGCGGCCCGCATCTTCAATATCATCAGAAGACGAAAGCTGATTGCTGGCTCCTGATTGCCGCACAGGCGCACGGCGGTCAGGGGTTGGCAGGTCCTGACGCGCTTCAACACGTTGACCAATCACATCTTGGGGTGTTGCCGATGCATTGCTGTTTTGGCTGGCACCCGCGGGGGCCTTGCCGCTCAGGCGACTTTGTTGACTTCCCTGCAACTGTGCCTGCAAGGCAGACGCACTGGTATTAATATCGACCATGGTCTTCGGACCTCAATGATATTGGATCGCCACTTCAGCTAAGGGAAGGGTGCCATTTTCTTGGCCCCTGGCACGATCTTTTACAGCTGAACCCTAAAGAGAAGGCGTAAAAGCATGGTTAAAGATCAGGATTCTCAATCAAATTGTCAAGGAAGGCCTGCAAATCAACCGACTTTTCACCCGGATTGGCCGCGATTCCCTGCTGCAAGGCCTCCAAAGCGGCAGTTCTGTCGCCAAGCGCGAGGCGTGATCGCGCCAGCATCAACCAACCTTGCAGATCAGATGGGTTCGATTCGAGCCTGGTTTCAAGCCGAGCCAGCATGGACGCCATGAAAGCTTCGCGCTCTTCTTCACTCATGCCGTCCACCACGGCAACGTCACGCTCGCTTAGGGCAGGCGGCGCAACACCGAGCGCAGATAACTGCCGTCGAACTTGCGGCATCCAGGGTGCATCTGCAGCAGATTGGTCCGCAAGCGCCGTCCAGGCGGCTCGCGCGCCGGCTTCATCGCCTGCCTGCAATCGCGTAACGCCAAGGTAATATTGCCCCGCCGGGTGTTGCGGCGCTTTATCCAGCAAAGCCGCCAAAACCAACCGCGCAGCAGGTGTTACCTGGCCACCAGCATGCGCAATATAGGCCTCCAGTTCATCCGCACGCCAGTTTGGCTCATCTGGGTTCATCCGGGCCAGCTCACCAAATGCTTCTGCCGCGGTGACATAGTCGCCAACCGTGCGCGCCGTGCGCCCCAGGATACGCCATCCTTCCATGTCGCGCGGGTTGGCTTCCAGGTGCGTACTCATTTGCTCCAACGCCTGACCAACGGTCATGCCTGTTTCTTCAATAAGCTGGCTGGCGGCTTGTACACGCGGGCTGGGGTTGGCCGCTGGCGTCCCCGGCGAGCCCAACAGGAAATAAAGCCCTCCGGCAGCAAACAAAACAGCAGTGGACCCAAGCCACATCAGGTTTTTTCCAGCAGAACCCTGCTGCCCAGACGCCGCTGTTTGTCCAACAGGCTCAAGTCGCAACAACCGCCGCTTCAGCTCAAGGCGTGCAGCTTGGGCACTATCGGCATCAATCGCGCCGCGCTGCTCATCTGCGTCTATTTCATCCAGTTGCGCACGGTAATGCTCAACAGGGTCAACCGCGTTTTCGGGCGCAGACCCAACCCTAAAAAACAGCACACCGCATCCAGCCAGCGCCAACACCGCCAAAGATACCCAAATCATTCTTGCCGCTCCAACAGTGCTTTAATCTGCGCTTCTTCGTCTTCACTCAGTGGTGCAGGCGCAGCAACAGCCTTCTTGCGTCCCAGCAGCAAAAACACAATCACCAACACGGCCAAAAACGGCGATGCCCACAGAAAATAAGTAGAGGTTTTAATCGGCGGCTTCAAAAGAACCCAGTCACCATATCGGTCAACTAAATACGACCGCACATTTTCCGGGCTGTCACCAAGCGCGATACGCTCCCGCACAATGGCGCGCAAATCTCTCGCCAAATCAGCGTTAGAATCTTCAATGGACTGATTTTGACACACCAGACAGCGGATTTCTTTCATCAAGGCACGCGCCTGTGCTTCCTGCGCGGGGTCCGGCAGCGGTTTTTCATCAACCGCAACACCAAGGGCGGCAACACTCAGGCCAAACAACAACATGATGGTGCCCAAAACCTGTCTCATCGCAACGCCTCCAACTCAGGCAGCAGTCGAGCCTCCAGGCTGTCGCCCACAATCGGGCCCCAGTGGCGATACCGGATCACGCCAGAACCATCAATCAGAAAGGTTTCCGGCACGCCGGACACACCCCAATCAATCCCGACGCGACCATCCAGGTCAAGGCCGGTTTTACTGAACGGGTTACCAAGCTCATTCAAAAATCCAACCGCTTTAGCCGGGTCATTTTTATAAGCGATGCCAATAAGCGGCACCCTGTAGCGACCAGCAAGTTCCATCAGGCTGTCATGCTCGGCACGGCACGGCACACACCAGCTTGCGAAAAAATTGACCAGTACTGGTTCGCCCGTCTTCAAATCCGCCTCTGTTAGCGGCGGCGTATCCGCTGACAAGCTGTCGATTGAAAAAGCTGGTGCAGGGCGACCAATCAGAACACTGTCAATTTCGTTGGGGTTGCGGTCCGATAACATCATTCCCAAAAAAACGGCGACCAGGAAAACAACAATCCCCAAAGGCAGAAACCGCTTCATGCGCGCGCTCCCTGAACGGTTTTAGGGCCTGTTTTTGGGGCTGCCTTTGCAGAAGGCTTTTGAGCCTGTTTTTTGCCTGTTGGCAAACCAATGCGCAACCGCGTGTCTGATAGGGATAGGATGCCACCAATCATCATCATCAGCGCGCCCAGCCAAATTGCAGAAATCATTGGTTTGAAATAAAGCCTCACAGACCAACGGCCTGCGCCTGCCGCTTCACCAACAACGGCGTAAAGGTCACCCGAAAACAGCGGATAAATCGCCGCTTCCGTCGTATTCATCGGTGGGTTCGCATAAACCCGATCTTCGGGGGTCAAGGACGTGAGAATCGCGTCCCCTTCGCGCACCGTGAAAAACCCGCGCACGGCAGTAAAGTTTGGCCCAGCCACAGGGGCGACACCCTCAAATGTAAAACTGTACCCCGCCACGTCGGCGGTATCGCCAGGGGCCATAACCACAAGCTTTTCAGAGGTGAAAGCTTCGCTGATTGTGATGCCCAGCAAAATGACAGCAAGCCCAGCGTGTGCCATGCTCATGCCCCACTGCGCGCGGGTTATTTTCTTCAATCCCGTCATCGCTTTGCCAGGAGCGGCAAACAACCGGATGCGGCTGGCAATTTCCAGCAATACACTGGCGATCAGCCATGCTGCCAGCCCAAGGCCAAACGCCGTCATCACAAATCCGCCCGACGTTTGCCAAACCAAAACAACACCAGCCACAGCCGCAACAACAAGCGCTGGTATAACAATCTGCGCCGCACGGCCAATGTTACCGCGTTTCCACGCCAACAGCGGCCCCAGCCCCAAAGCAACGATAAGCGGGCTCATGAGAACAGCGGCAGCATATTCAAAAAATGGCGGACCCACGGTTATCTGCCCGGCGCCAAACGCCTCGACAAACAGCGGGTACAGCGTGCCAACCAGCACTACCGCCGCAAAGGTCGACAGGAAGATGTTGTTGACCACGAGCGCACTTTCGCGGCTGACGAAGCCAAACAAGCCACTTGGCGCCATCTTGGGCGCACGCCACGCATAAAGCGTAAGCGAACCGCCCACCACAAGCGCCAGAAAAGCTAAAATGAAGATACCCCGCGCCGGGTCTGTGGCAAAAGCATGAACACTGGTAATAACGCCAGAGCGCACAAGGAACGTACCCAACAACGACAGCGAAAATGCCACAATAGCGAGCAATATTGTCCAGCTTTTCAGCGCATCGCGTTTTTCCACAACAATAGCAGAATGCAACAGCGCAGCAGCCGCAAGCCACGGCATGAAGCTGGCGTTTTCAACCGGGTCCCAGAACCACCAGCCACCCCAGCCAAGTTCATAGTATGCCCACCAGGACCCAAGCGCGATACCGCCTGTAAGAAACACCCAGGCCAGCAAAGCCCAAGGCCGAACCCAGCGCGCCCACAGCGGCGTCACTTCGCCTTCGATAAGAGCGGCAACCGCAAAAGAAAAAGCGACGGACAAGCCAACATACCCGAGATAGAGCATCGGCGGATGAAACGCCAAGCCAGGGTCCTGCAACAGTGGATTCAGGCCATTGCCTTCAATGGGGGCGGGGTCAAGCCGTTCAAACGGGTTGCTGGTGAACAGAATGAACATCAGGAACCCAAGGACAAGAAGGCTTTGTACCGCCAGCACACGGCCCCTGAACTGAAGCGGCAACTTGCTGCCCCGCCAGGACACCAGCGCCCCGAACAAGGTCAGGTTCAAAACCCAGAACAAAAGGCTGCCTTCATGGTTGCCCCACACGCCCGAGATTTTATAGAGCATAGGCTTCAGCGTATGGGAATTTGTCGCCACATTGATGACGGAAAAGTCGGACGTTACAAACGCATAGGTTAACGTCCCAAATGCCGTCGCTGCCATCAAAAACTGCGCATAGACGGCGCGGTCCCCAAGGGCCATGAGCCGCGTGTCCTTGCGGTAAGCACCAACATGCGGCATGACCGCCCCGGTTAGCGCAAAAAACAGCGCCAGAATCAGCGCAAAATGCCCTATTTCACCTGCCATGTCAGCCCCCGGTATAGGAGGCAGCGGCCGCCTGATCATTGGGGTGGCTGCACTGGCCCTCTGCTTTTGGCATGGTCCCAGGCGGACGGTAATTTTCATCGTGCTTGGCAAGCACTGTTGAGGCGATGAAAACACCGCTGCTGTTCAATTCACCCTCGGTCACAACGCCTTGGCCTTCGCGGAACAGGTCCGGCAACAGGCCGGTAAACTCTACCGGTTGGGTGGCAAGGCAGTCCGTTACTGCAAACCGGTAGGTCAGCCCGTCATCCAGGCGACTGAATGACCCGGTTTCAACCAGGCCGCCTAAACGGAAATGCTGACCCGTTTCAACCTGCCGATCTTTTATATCCGATGGTTGGAGAAAAAGACTGAGGCTATCGCCGCCCAGAGCCAGCAATACCAGAAGGCTTGCCCCAACAAGGGTTGTTACAGCCAGGGAAACAACCACCAGTCGCTGCTTTTTTCGAGTCTGCAAACCGGCCATCAGACGCGTCCTTTTCTGCGGGCGCGGGCCGATTCGACGGCCTCCGCACTCTCTTTTAATTGCTTTCTGGTGCTAACCGCGAGCCAAACCAGGGCAGCAGCCGACACGCCGTAAGCGGTCCAGACATATAAGGCGTAGCCACCCATGTCGAAAAATTCTGCCATTATTCGGCCCCCACCGGTGCATGCATCATGGCCTGGCGCGCCACCGATAGCTTGCGCCGGTTAATTTCAAGCTTCATGCGCCACAAGAAAACCACCACAAAGTAAGCCTGATACGCCCCTGCCATCAGCAAAAGCGGCGTCAGCATGCTGCCATCAATTGTTGGCCCATCCAGCCGAATAACCGATGCTGGTTGGTGCAATGTGCTCCACCAATCGACAGAAAACTTGATGATCGGAATGTTGACGACACCAACGAGCGCCAAAATGGACGCGGCGCGACCTGCTTTCTCTTCATCGTCAATTGCCTGCCATAGCGCCATGTAGCCAAGGTAAAGGAAAAACAGCACCAGAACAGACGTTAGCCTGCCATCCCAAACCCAGAAAGTGCCCCACATGGGTTTGCCCCATAGCATACCGGTAAGCAGCGCGAGTGCGGTGAAAACAGCACCCGCAGGGGCCGCAGCCTTGCCTGCAAGCAGCGCCAGCGGGTGACGCCAAACCAGCGCTGTGAAGCTTGCGGCAGCGGTTACCATATAAGTGAACATAGCCAGCCATGCTGCCGGCACGTGAATGTACATGACACGCACGCTTTCGCCCTGTTGGTAGTCCGGCGGACTGGCCCAAAAGGCATAATAAAGTCCTGCCCCGAACAGCAGGACCATCGCCCCGATGGCCCACGGCAAAATTACGTCGGCGAGGCGGTTAAACTGAGCTGGATTTGCGAATCTATGCATGACCTTTATCTAAAGCATGCCTGCGCACGCTACAAGTGCGACCGGCTGCCTCAGTGATGGTTTTTAGCTATCACCAAGATAGCGGCCTATCAAAGTGCTCTGGTTATTCCATCGCGAGCTTGAGGGCGGCGGCAGAAGCAAGCAGCCCGACAACTGTGGCAACAAGCGTGGTCGCGCCCAGAAGGGCAAGGTGCGGCATCGGATCTGTTAGAGAAATGACTGCATCAACAGCGCCGACACCAAAAATCAGCGTTGGCACATACAAGGGCAGTATCAACAACAACATCAACACGCCACCGCGCCGGACCGCGACCGTTAGCGCTGCGCCAACACTGCCAATCAACGACAGGGCTGGCGTGCCGATAATCAGGGAAATGAACAGCGTGCCATAAGCACCGTCAGGCAGATTAACAAGCACCGCAAGGGCTGGTGCCAACAGCGCAAGCGGCAGCGTTGTCGATAGCCAATGCGCCAAAACCTTGGCTGTAACGATACCGAGCGTACCAAGCGGCGACACCATCAAATCATCCAGGGAGCCGTCTTCAAAATCTGCCTGATACAAACGGTCCAGGCTGATGACCGCCGCCAGCAAAGCCACAACCCAGATCACACCCGGCGCGATGCGCGCCAGAACCTGCGGCGCAGGCCCAACCCCAAAGGGGAACAAGCTTACAGCAATCAGGAAGAACCCCAGCGCCAGTAAACTGCCCCCGCCCTGGCTCCAGGCAAGGCTGACGTCGCGGCGCACTATTGCCGTGAAAATAGAGGCATGCGATGGTGTATTGCTCTGGTTCATAACCAGTCCTCATCCACCACAGAATTTCGGGTCTGGAAAGCATCCATATCAAGCGTATCACCAGGCACATCCATCGGATCATGGGTTGCCGCGATGATGATGCCGCCACGCGCCTTATGCGCCACAATCAACTGTGCAAGAACTGCGCGGTTTTCAGCATCCAGGCCAACAGTTGGCTCATCCATCAACCAAACCTGGCGGGATACCAGGGCAAAGCGCATCAATGCAGCCCTGTGACGCTGACCACTGGAAAAATATTGTACGGGCTCATTGAGGAGGGCCCCAAGCCCAAACACGGATGCCGCATGCCCAAGCGTATCCGCGCGCGGCGCGGTGCCGGTCATCAGTTTTGCAAAAAACTTTGCATTTTCGCGTAAAGTAAAATTCGGTTTTAACCCGTTTTGATGGCCGCTCAGTAAAAAGTCGTCCGGGTTGAGCGCCCGGTGCACGTCATCCCCGTGACAATATGAAAACTCTCCGTTCTGGAACGGTAAAAAACCCGCAAGACAGCGCAAAAAAGTTGATTTTCCACTGCCATTTTTACCTGAAAGGCGCACAAAATCGCCTGCCTGCACGGCAAAATTCAAGTTTTCAAACACCTGCCGACCACCGCGGCGGCACGCAAGGGCGCTGCCTGACACACGGACACTGCTGCTGAATTTTACATCGCCGGGTATTGTAAGTGGATCCATCATGGCCAGCACGCTAGCGAAACAGCTGCCGCATCACAAGCGGTGACTGGCATCATCATACATCATACCAAAGCCGTGCACCAACCAGAGCACCGCCGCAACGGCACAGCTATGGTCATGCCGGGGCTTCCCCATGCCAGTTTTTCGCTTATATAGGGAGTAGGGTTGAAGACCGGCACTGAAAAACTGTTGCGGCAGAGGAAAACAATGGATCTGGAAGCACTTGTCTGGCCTGACGGCGTGGTGATCGCATTTAGTGTGCTCATCGTACAGGTACTGACAACAATTCATATTCTATCAACAAAAGATGAGGTCCGGTCTGCGATAGCCTGGGGGGCAATTGTCTGGCTCGCGCCCATATTTGGCCTGTTGTTTTACATGCTTTTTGGTATCAGCCGCATCCGGCGGCGGGCCGTAGCCGCCCGCGAGCGTCGCGGTCTCAAACCCAGAAAAGGCGCGATGCAGGACCCGGACGGGCCCAGACTGGCGGACATTGACCCCTCGATAGCCCAGCGCTGGCGTTCCCATGACAGGCTTTCGGGGCGAGTGGCGGCGATGCCACTGACCACCGGCAACAGCATCACGCCATATGACGGGGGGCGCGCAGCCTATGACGCAATGGTCGCGGCCATTAATGCAGCAGAACGAACAGTTGCGCTAACCACCTATATTTTCCAGGCAGATCAGGCAGGCCGAAAAATCATTGCGGCCCTTGTGCGCGCAAAGGACCGCGGCGTGGACGTTAAGGTTCTTGTTGATGCGGTTGGCAACATGTACGGCCTTAGGCCTGTTTCAAACCTGCTACGGCGGCACAATATTGATGTCGCGACCTTCAATCCGGCACGGCTTTCCTGGCGGCTCGCGTTTTTCAATCTGCGCACCCACAGGAAACTGCTTATTGTTGATGGGCAAACTGCTTTTGCTGGTGGCATGAATATTCGCAAGCATCATCTGGAGGACGAAGCAAACGGCCACAGGGTGCGCGACATGCATTTTGGATTACAGGGGCCGATCGTTAACCAGATGTCAGAAGCCTTTGCCGATGACTGGGTGTTTTCCAATCAGCCAGAGCTTGACCATGATGTCTGGACCCCGGAGATAAACACCGAGCCCGGCATGATCGCCGCGCGGTCTATCCCTGACGGGCCGGACGAACCATTGCAAAAAACGGCCATGATCATGGAAAGTGCGCTGGCCTCAGCGCGTAATCGGGTGCAAATTCTGACCCCATACTTTTTGCCGGAGCAGGCTCTTTTGTCGGCGCTTAAGCAAGCGGCCCTGCGCGGCGTGCAGGTGGATATCCTGTTGCCGGAAAAAAGCAACCTGCCCCTGTTCTCCCTAACAGCATTATCCGGTATTCGCCAGCTTATTGAAGCCGGATGCCGCGTGCTCTTGTCCCCGCCGCCCTTCGACCACAGCAAATTAATGATTGTAGATGAAGCCTGGACCCTGTTTGGCTCGTCCAACTGGGACGCAAGATCTCTGAAGCTAAACTTCGAGTTCAATGTTGAATGCTACGACAAGGCGTTCGGCAAAAAAATGGCCAGCTTCGTAGCCCCCCGATTTTCGGGTGCAGAACCAGTGACACTGGAAGCCCTGAAAAAAAGGCCGCGACACCATCGCATTGCAGGCCGGTTAATGTGGCTATTGAGCCCCTATCTGTAACTGCCGATCAGCATGTTTCTCATGTTGTTGCCACCTTCAAGAGGCGCTGACACGCCCGTTAGCTTTTGTTTTCCACCGGCAGATACTTTGGCATGCGTTCATTGATCTCGGCTTTCAAATCATTGAGCAAACCAAGCGCGAACAATAGTTCTGCGATCAGGAAAGATGGTGCCATAAAAATCTGGAGGAGGTTATCAAACAAAGCGGGTTTGCGCCCTTCATACGCATGGCCCCAAAACTGAATGATCCAACCAACAACAAAAAACACACCAAAGGCGGTAAAGGCTGTGCCCGCCCCTATTCCACCGATGCGCTCGGCATAATATAGCAGAACGCTGTATATAATCAGCGCGACCAGCCCGACCATCGGAACCGCAGCAATATACATCAGCAGCAAAGCGCTTATCAGCAACCCCGCAAGCGTCAGAACACCCGACTGAAATTCATAGAGCGGTATCTGGCTAAGCAAAATCATCACAGAAAACACAATCATCGGTACGCCCACATGATGGGTCATCTGATTGCGCTTATCGGTATGATACGCTGAATACATCGCCATTTGCTCAAAGAACCAAGCACGCATGGTAAGTCTCCTTTTGCCCTGCCGCTAATGTGGGTCGAAATATCACTCGAGGCAAGGCCGTTGGCTATCGACAGTCTGACGGCACACTCTATAGTTCATAAAACACGACATAATGGGAGCGCACATGACCTACACTACAATTGAAACATCACAGGCGGACGGCATTTTTACCATTCTGCTTAATCGCCCGGAAAAAATGAATGCGTTCACAGTTGAAATGGGCAACGACTTGATTGCCGCCCTTGATACCGCAGACAATGATGATGATGTTAGAAGCGTCATCATTTCCGGGAACGGTCGCGCGTTCTGCGCAGGCATGGATCTGTCAACCAGCGGTAATGTTTTTGGCCTTGATGAAACGGTCGACGCCACGGGCCCTGAAATGGAGCGCAACCGCGATGAAGGCGGCAAAGTCGTCCTGCGGATGTTCCGGATGAAAAAACCCCTGATCGGTGCGATCAACGGGGCATCAGTTGGCGTGGGCAGCACAATGCAACTGCCGCTTGATGTGCGTATCGCCAGCCCGTTTGCCAAATTTGGCTTTGTTTTCTCCCAGCGCGGCATCACCCTCGAAAGCTGCGCAAGCTGGTTCCTGCCCAGATTGGTTGGCGTTTCCAAAGCGCTGGAATGGTCTTTCAAGGGGAATGTCTTTAAAGCGGATGAAGCTCTGGCTGCAGGCTTAATTTCAGAAATTGTAGAGCCTGACCAGTTAATGGACAGAGCCCGCGAAATCGCCAAGGATTTTGCAAACAACACCAGCGCCATGTCCGTCGCAATCAACCGGCAACTTATCTGGCGCATGATGGGGGCGGGCCACCCAATGGAAGCCCATGCCGCCGAAAGCCGCACGATGTATCACACCAGCACACGAGACGGCAAAGAAGGCGTCCAGTCGTTCCTAGACAAACGCCCGCCAGAGTTTGCAGATTCGGTAGGCAGGGGTGCGCCCGTTGGCTTTAATTGGGACGACGAGCCCCCCTTTGCCTAAAAACTAACCCTGCATGCTGCTCATGCCCATGCCGGCAGACCCAGCGGCGACAGCGCCGCCGTCCGCTGGCACGATAGCGCCCGTGACATAGCGCGCAGCGTCCGATGACAGGAACAAGCAAACGTCTGCCACATCATCAACCGTACCCATGCGTTGCAGCGGCACAGCTTTTTCTACCGCGGCCCGCATCTTTTCCGTTGGGGCCAGGCGCGCCATACCCTCTGTGCCATCAATGGGCCCCGGGATAACGGAATTGACACGCACACCCATGGGGCCCCATTCAATCGAAAGCGTGCGGGTGATCATATCAACGCCCGCTTTGGCAGCACATACATGGCTTTGCAGTGGCATCGCAATTTCGGCTTGCGGTGCAGAAATATTGATGATGCTGGCGCCCGGTTGGTTTAGGTGCTCAAACCCGGCCCGCAGCACATGAAAGGTTCCAAGCAGGTCAATTTCAACAACTGATTTGAACCCATTCGGGCTCATGCCGAGCGCAGGGGCCGGAAAGTTACCCGCAGCACCCGAAATAAGAATATCAATTTTACCGCCAGCATCCTTGACGTAAGACTTATAAACACCGCTGACCGCTTCAAAATCCCGAACATCCGCGCTGTAACAAAAAGCGTCTCCGCCATGCGCGGCAACAGCTTCGCGCGCAGCTTCGGCCTTTTCCGGGTTGCGACCAACAACACCAACCGTCGCGCCCGCTCTGGCAAACGCTTCTGCGATGCCAAGGTTGATGCCGCTGGTGCCACCAAAGACCAGGACATTGCGTTTCTTGAAGTCAAACGATGCGTTCATTGTAGTGCTCCCAACAATTAAACGGCCAACACAGCCTCTTACCTCAGAAAGTAAAGCGACCTGGCAAGCAAGCAAACAGTTTATTGGCACATCATCAGGAGCGAGCCAGAACACGCGGCAAATTTGCGGACCAGTCCGGCCGGTTTTTCAATAGGAAATCAATGAAAACACGAATGCGTTTGGAAACCAGACGGCGGTCCAGATACACCAGATGATAGGGTTGTGGTATCGGCCAAAGCCGCCGCATCAAGGGTACCAGCCTACCAGCCTCTAAATCCTCGATGACCATATAGCTGGGCAACTGAGCCACACCCGCCCCTGCGATAGCCGCGGCCTTAACGGCGGCACCATCATTGGCGATCAACCCGCCGCCCATGACTTTGCTGACGCTATGGCCTTTCAGTGTAAATCGGAAGGGATAAAGCCGTCCGTGGGCCGGGTTTCTGAACTGTAAACAACAGTGGGCGTCCAGGTCGTCAATAGTCATCGGGATTCCAGCGCTGGCCAGATAGTCCGGGCTGGCGCACAGGACCGTTTGGTCTTCAAAAAACTTCCGGGCCACAAGGTTCGCGTTGTCTTCCAGCTCACCAGCACGAATAACGATGTCAAGGCCGTCCGCCGCCAAATCTGACGCCCGGTCATCAAGCACCAGTTCAATTTCAACGTCGGGGTAGAGCCGCCTGAACTCAACAGCCTGACCGGTTAGCCACATGCGACCAAAGACGGCAGTGGCACCAACCACAAGCCGCCCGCGCGGTGTTTCGCGCGTGTCCGTTATTTCGCGGACAAGGCTGTCCATGTCATCAAGTATACGGTGAGCACCTTCCAGAAAACGCGTGCCCTCTGGCGTCAGGCCCACGCTGCGGGTCGTGCGATGCAACAGCTTGACGCCCAGGTCTTCCTCGATCCGCGCAACCGCTTTGCTGGTCGCGGAGGTGGATAACCCCAGCCGGGAGGCGGCCTCGGCAAAACTGCGGCATCTGGCGACTTCGATAAAAGTGGCGATATTGTTGTAACTATGCATTTTCTATTAATGACATAAAGTGGACAAAGAAACGATTAAATTCCACTTATTGTTTTTAATAAGCTGCTTATATCCTGTTCATCGACGCAACAAGAAGCCGCCTGACGGCAGGAGCAAAACGATGACACAGAATAGTTTGAAACTGGTACGCAACTCGATCTTTGCCGTAACAACCGGCCTTGCAGCCGTGATTATTTCCTTGCCCAGCGGTGCGTCCGATGAGCGGAGCCAGATGCAGGCAACAGACTTTTCAGGCCTAACGGTGGCGGCGCGCTACAATCCGGCGTTGTTTAATGCGGATGATACTGGCAACCGATACCGCCTGAACCCGGCGTTTCGCCCACAACCAGAATTACAGCCCCGCACGATCTTTTCGGTTTCTTTTGACCAGAAAACTCTTTTGCCACTGTCGGCTGGGCTGACGAACGGATTGGAGAAACGCAGCGACATCCGCTTTGATCGTGACCGTTCATTGCTGGCCGACTTCCGGCTCAACACTCAACTACCTTGATATAGGGCGCCTTGATGCTGAACCCCTTAATAGAAGGCCCCATTGAGACACTGAACCAAAGAGACCCCCGAACTTGAGACCCTTCTGTTCCCCCTTCGTTTAGAAGGCACCTTTTGTGGCCAGCGAGTTTAATCATATGATTTCCTCCTCCTCGCGCTTGCTGGCCACATTTTCTCTTCTGCACCGCTAATACCAAACAGGCTCTCACCTGGCGCTAACCTGATGATGTACGTCAATGAAAGTCCGGGCGCTGCACCGCAGACTTGCAGCCTTGGACATGATCGTACAATCGGGAGAGACGGCATGAAGATATCAATTGCAATGATGACCAGCGTTTTGATGACCGGTAGCCTGTTACCCTTAGGAAGTGTGGGCGCGGTAGATACTCATGCAGACGGAGGCGGTTCCCTGCAACTGGTGCGCCCTGATGGGTCCTACCCGACAGTGCCGCTGGAAAAAGATGTTATTGTTCTCAAGGTTATTCAAACAGGCGTTAACTCGTTGCAGTCTTTCCCGTCGATTCAGGAAGGTCTGGATTTTAACCTGAATCATATGGCCAAGATGGCAAATGAAGCCTGCACCACAGGCAAGAAACCAGACATTTTGCTGTATCATGAGTTTCCGCTGACTGGATATTCCTCGGGGTCCCGTACCGAAAAACTGCCCTACACTGTGCAAATCCCTGGCCCAGAGACCAAGCAGTTGGGCGAAATAGCCAAGGGCTGTGACACGTATCTAATTTTTGGAAGTTATGCCACAGACCCGGATTGGCCCGGCCACATATTGAGCATTAATGCCGTTATTGGGCGCGATGGAACGGTTGTTAAAAAATTCTGGAAATCCCGTAACATCAAGCGCCTGTATGCCGACCGCGAAATCACGACAACAACGATTGAAGCCGTGCGCGACAAATACCGCGCTATGTATGGGATAGAAGAAGAGTTTCCGGTATTACAAACAGAATTTGGCAACATTGCTGTTAGCACGGTGCAGTTTGACCCCTTTATATTTTCGGCATTTGCCATGCGCGGCACCGAAATTATGCTGCGGACCGCCACCTTGTTTGACGAAGCCGACGTAACCTATACGGCCTTTACCAACAATTTCTATTCCGCCATGGCAAACTTTGCGCTGCCGATTAACCCCAACTATAGCGCGGGCGAGTCGATCATTGTGGATAACAAGGGCAAAATACTGGCGAAAGAACCGACCATGGATAAAGACGGGATTATCGAAGCGGAAATTCCAATCGCTGAATTTCGCAATGGGCGCAAAATACCGAACTTTGCCTTTGAAATGGTAAAGCCGGTTTTCCATCAGTACCGACAGGAAATCCCGATTAACCATCTGGACATGCCGCGCGAGGACCTGCCCGAAACCGGACAAGAGATGAAAGCCCTTTTTGACCGTATCAGTCGCTTTATCGGCGAAGGCACCCGAAAGGAGTAAGGCATGGGGCGCAATAGCGCGCTGGTGACTGCGATCAGTGATTACAAATGACCCGGCTTAGTTTTCAAATCCGACAAAGCTGACCGCGTCTTCAATTGGCTTGCGGTTGGTCACCACCGCATTGGCGGGAAAGCTTTCATCCGGGTACCCCATGGCAATGCAGATCATTATGATCTGATCATCCGCGATTTTCGCATGCTCACGCACCACGGGCGTTTGCATGATGCCCTGACTATTGATCACGCAGCCAAGCCCCCGTGACCATGCTGCATTAACGATGGCGTTTGAGAGCCCACCACAATCAAACGGTGCCACGTCGTCGCCGTGCACGGATTTATCATAGGTGATGACGATAGACACCGGCGCATCAAACTGGCGAAAACCACGCAACACCCAGTCATGACGACCTTCTTTGTCGTGGCGCTCGATGCCCATAACACCGAACAGTTGCTTGGCTACCTCAATTTGGCGGGTGCGGTGGTCGCCGTCATCATAAGAATGGCGGACACGAATTTCTCTTGAGTGTGGCACGCCGCCCACGTTGCGTTCCACATTGCCTTTGCGGATTTCATCCAGCGGTTCGCCGGTTACCACGGTCATGTTCCAGGGTTGGGTATTGAAGGAGGAGGGTGCGCGCATCGCAAGGCTGACGACCTCTTTGATCACGTCCTTCGGCACTGGTTTATCCAGAAACCCGCGCGTGCTGCGCCGCCCCATTACAACGTCATCATACTGCATAGTCAGTGCCCCATTTTCATTGCTCGCGTCAAAACACTCAGCATGAACTAGCGTGTCGAAGGCATAGGACAAGGCTGTATGGTGTTATTGCAGAGTATTTTGCGGGGTAAGCCGCTACTGGATTGGTGAGGCAAAAAGGGCCGCCCGCGCGGACGGCCCAAGCTTGTTCTACTTCAGGTCATTCCAGAACATCAGGGCATTATAGAAAAACCCGTGGTCATGGTGGTTGATGTGCCGGTGCAGTGGGTTCCAACCAAACAGGATGGCTTGACCCTCACCCACTGTTGTTTCCACAATCGCGGGGGCGCCGTTAAGTTGGTTTTTCCCACTAAGGATACCGCCAGAAAGCACCAAAGGTGTTTTCTTCTTGTCCGCCTTTTCAGCCCCTGCCTGTTTGTCCTTCAGCCACGGCCGCACGGTCGCTTCCTTGGTGCCAAACTGGGCAACCATCAGGTCGCGGTCGTCTTTGCCCACGGTCAGGAAGGGCACATTGCCGCGGAAGGCATAGGTGCTGTTTTCATAGCCGAAGGTCAGCGGCGAGGTCGCATCCCGTATGGTCATGGTGATAAAACTACCCGGCGTGTTAACGCGAGGCCTGGTCATACCCACATCGCGGGTGATACCGCTTTCTGCCACCAGGCTACCGCCAGATGCCAGGCCGATAAAGGTACCGCCATTTTCCATAAAGGAAGCCAAAGCCGCCATACCGTCAAAGCCATAACCGCCTGTGATGTCTGGCGAAGAGACAATATGGCCGTGGCTGGGTGTCTCCGGCGTGGTTTCATACGCGAGGGGAGACCATTTCTTATCAATACCATTGATCAGATTTTTCAGCGTGCCCCGACGGCCAAAGCTGGGGGCGATGATCACATCATACTTGGTGTTCAGGTCTCCTACTTTCAGCTCGGTTTTCTCAATAATGCTGTAGGGCACCTTGGCCTGATCAAGCGTAAAGCGCACCCAGCCAGGGTCCTGCGTTGATACCCAACTGTGCAGCAGGCCAATACGTGGTACGTCGATGGCGATAAGCTGGTCTTCATCCGGTAGGTCGCTAACGCCGGTCACGTCTAGCAAAGTGCGATCAACCACAGCTTCCAGCGCAGCGCGGTCCACACTGTCCGCTTCAATGAAGATGCTGCCTGCCGGGTATGTGGTACGCCCGATTTTTACATCTTCTTTTGCCGCCATCATCATGGCGCCAGCAAGGGCAAACCGCAGTTCACCAAGACCCTCCTGGCCTTTGTGTGGCACCACAAAGTAATCGGCGCGGCGAGGTATGCTTTTGGTTTCATAAAGCTCGCTGCCGGCGGATACCCGGCTCATGCGGGCGTCCAGAACCTCGGCATCTTTGATAAAGTGTGTATCAACACCACGCAGAAGCCCCAATGTCCAGGCCACATCATCGTAAGGCGGCACATCAACATCTTCGGGGAACTTCTGCTTCTCGAACATGGATTTGGCAAATGGCCCGTATGGTTGGTCCAGCCGGATAACCGCATCGCCTTTGCTAACTTCAATGCTGCCAAACGTGCCTTTGCGGTCTGCAACATGCACTTCGATGCCTTGCTCGATCACAAGGTCAACCAATTCGCGCGCGGCGCCCCGGTCCCGTTGGTCTGCTGGAATAACAATGGCTTTCTCATCACCGGTTTTCAGCGCGGCGACAGATTTATCATAGAAGCTGCGAACAAGGTCACTACCGTTCTTGGCGGCATATTCCAGCGACGCATACACCCCGCTGGACATATAGTTCACGTTGTTTCGCATGGACCACAGCGTCTCCTCAGAAGGCGGGCTGGGGCGATACCATGTTTTTTCGATGGTTTTGTCGCCAGCGAACCGGCTGTCCCCAAGGTCACGCAGCATGGTCTCTGACCCGCCGTTGCCGAAGGTTTCATAGAAGCGGCCATTTGAGTTGCGGTTGTTGGTAACCCACAACATGTATCCAGGCCACCATCCGGTATAAAAACCCCATGTCCAGACGCCCGGCATGCCCATGGATGTCAGGCGACTGACTTCATAGTTGGCGATAGAAGCCCACTCTGCCACCGTAGCGGCTGGCACGCCCGGATTGTAGGGCCCGGTGCCCGTTGCGACATACAAGTACGGCACGCTTTCATGCAAATCCAACGAAAGGGTTGGCTTATATTCCATGAAAGTATTCAGGTAATTTTTGCTGATCGGTTGCGTCAGTCCAATGGCATCCCGGTTGTTGTCATGGAAAGTATATTTGCCCCAGAAGGGTGGGCCTGATGGTGGCCTGTCATAATAATCTGTGCGGCCCTTATTGTGTTTCAGGAACCATTCCGTTGATCGGTTGCGCCCGTCCACCTCAAACACAGGTGTGATCATGGTGATCACATTCTTGCGGACGTTTTTAAACAAATCGCGATCTTCCGCTGCGACCCGGTACGCAATTTCCATCGCGGTTTCGGGCGGGCCATATTCCGTGGAATGCAGGCCTGCGGTGATCCAGTAAATGGGTTTTGCCCCATCGATGGCGGCCTCAGCATCTGCTTCGCTGATGCCGCGCGGGTCTGCCAAGGCATTCAACCGTGCTTTATAGTTGTCAATGTTAGCCAGGGTTTCAGGATCCGCGATTATGATCGCAATCATCTCCCGGCCCTCTGCGGTCTGGCCAATGCTTATAACCTGGGCACGATCAGTCGCGTCCGCAATGGCGCGCATGTAAGCGTGGATTTCATCCACATTGGTCATTTCGCTTTCTGCGCCAGCGATATGGCCCAGAAAGTCACGCGGGCTTGGTATGCTGGGGTGATCCGGTATGGCGGATACCCAGTCATTTAAAAATCGGTCCTCGGTGGTCGCCTCCTGTATGGCTTTGGTGGACACCATATCGACAGGTAACCCGCCCAAATTGTCTGGCACCGCTATTTTGGTGTCCTGCGCAGTGCTTGTTGCGGCCAGCACCGCTGCAATAACCGATACACTTGCCGCCTTTTGCCATTTGGATACATTCTTCATAGCCAACCCCTCCCAAATAATGTCAAGGGGCCCAAGCTAGTGCAAAATCCAGCAATCACAAAGCTGGAAAACGGCATGAATGTGATCGGTTTTTCAGCGACAGGTTAACCAAGCCTCAGGTTCAACCCAGGCAAGGTGTCACCCAGTGAAAAAAGTACATCAGCCTGAAAGAGCGATATAGACTTTTGGGTGCGTTTTTTGAGGTGTGGTGATCCCGGGTGGATTCGAACCACCGGCCCCCAGATTAGGAATCTGGTGCTCTATCCAACTGAGCTACGGGACCCTGTGACAGCGCCACAAAGCGATGTACCGGCATTTTTCCCACAGGTCAACCAAACCGAAACTCTCCATATACGTGCTTTATACATCCATAAAAGGAAAGTCGTGCCGGTTTAAGGACGAAAAAAGGCGATTAGTCATAATGAATTAGGCGAATGTTTGGAATTATTTTACGGTTTTGCTGCAGATTGGGGCAGTTCTGGCTTGGGATAAAGCATGCAACTGCTAAGACTGATATCGCCCGTTATCGGCGTCACAATTGCCAGCCTGGGTGCCTTGGCAACGCTTGCCCTTTTGTTTGCAAACAGCCTGGACACCACCTCGATTGAGGGTGAAAGACGGCTGCTGGCCGGTCAGATTGAGCGGATATCGCAAAACCTGAAAACACTGGCTGAAGACAATACATGGTGGGATGACGCTGTCAGGAACCTTGTTTTGTCAGAAAATCAGGAATGGCTTGCAGCCACCGTCGGCGACACAGTGGTCGGCTTTGTCGAGCTGGATGGAACAATTGTATTCAGACCAGACAACAGCGTTATGTATTCAGTGGTTACAGGCGACCGGGCCTCAAACCCCGATGATTTTCTAAAAGCAGGTCTGGATAAAGCAATCCGTGACCTGGTTCCTGTCGATTCAGATGAACCGGTATCAAATCATGGATACCTGCTGCTAGAAAACCAGTTATTTGCTGTGGGCATTAGTATGGTGCAACCCGCAGGCCATGTGACATATGACCCACCCTTGGGCAACCAACGGCGCCCGATCATGGTTTTTTACCGCGCCATTGACCCCGAGGCCATGGCGTCGATCAGCACAACAATAGGTATCCAGAAACTCCGGTTTCAGCATAGCTCTGGCAACGACAAAAACGCTCTGGTACTTACGGACATATCCAATAACTCAATAGGTAGATTGGTTTGGGACCCGGCACAGCCAGGGGCAGATATTTTATCGCTGTTGATTTGGCCGGCCCTATTTTTTGTGCTGGTTCTCCTGCTGACCTTATTGATTTTTGTCTGGCGCGCTCGCCGCTTGATCCGAGGCCTGGAGCAAGCCGACAAAGCAAAATCAGCGTTCCTGGCTTCCATGAGCCACGAAGTCCGTACACCGCTGAACGCCATCATCGGTTTTACCGAAATTTTGCGCCTTGAACTACACGGAGAGATCAAAGGCGACAAAAACAAAGAATACCTCGATATCATTCGGTCGAGCAGTGAGAACCTGCTTATGGTGATCAACGACATTCTGGACATTTCCAAATTGGACGCTGATAAAATGGAAATATACGCAGAAGATCTGGACCCGACAGAAATAGTCGCTGATGCAACCAAATTGCTGCAAACAGAAGCCCATGACCGCTCCATACGACTGGTGACAGAACTTGAACCGGCAACAATCCAAAGTGACGCCCGGATCATCCGGCAGATTTTGATTAATCTGCTTTCAAACGCCATCAAGTTTACCAAAAAAGGCGGCCAAGTCTCAGTGCGGTCAGAAGCTGCACCTGATGGATACAGAATCACCGTATCAGATACTGGTATCGGCATGAGCAGCGAAGATATTGAGGTTGCCCTCGCTCCCTTTGGGCAAGTGGCTACCGGAAAAAAGGATCATGGCGGTACAGGGTTAGGCTTACCGTTGGTAAACCGGTTTGTCGCCCTGCTCGGTGGTAAAATGACGATTCGCTCCGCACCAGGGCACGGCACGAGTGTGACTGTTCACTTGCCACCGGCTGTCCCTAAAAAGGCGAAAAAACCAACCTTACCGAAAACACTGCTAAACTAAGATCAGGCTTGCGTTGAAGCTTTTCCTGCCCCGGTTTATTGTATGGCGATGATCCAGTCTTTGGCACACCTCATATGGGGAGTATGTGTTCTGGCAGCAGCGTGCTGCTGTTCAGCTATTGCTTCCCCCATCCCAAAAGGCCTAGAGCCGTGCGGACAGTTCGTCGTCCAAAATGCTCTAGGAGGCGACACGCTCACAGATGCCGAAGGCGAACGACTGCTGCTTTCCGCCATAAAAGCCCCCGAAGTTTGGGGAAAAAGTGACAGATATGGCAGTTGGCCACATGCGGAACTATCCAGGCGTAAACTCGAAAAACTGGTTTCAGGCCAAACCCTGTCTCTGTTCTGTGAAGGCGAGACCCGCACCTATGATGGTAAGCGTATTGCACATGCAACCATACAAGATGGGACATGGTTACAGCATGTGCTGGTCGAGCAGGGGCTTGCCTTTGTTTTTCCGCGCGCCGACCACATAACCGGCATAGACCTGCTATTAACTAAAGAAGGGATCGCACGACAAAAAACTAAAGGCCTATGGGCCCAACTCGACCTGATCAGCAAGGCAACAGATAGTATTCAAACTGGCAGGTTTAAAATAGTGCGAGGCACCGTGACATCGGCCGCCCGGTCAGGAAATCGGATTTTCCTGAATTTTGGCGACAATTGGCGAAGGGACTTTACGATTGAGATCCCGGCGCCGGTTCTGCGCAGGTTTAAAAAAATTGGCCTCGACCCTCTGACATGGGAAACCGCGGACATAGAAGTGAGGGGCTGGATCACCTGGAAAGGGGGTCCCCACATAATGCTGGAAGGGCCAGGGCAGATCAGGCTGCTGGCCACAGAGCCGACAAATACTCAGTTGAAATAACCGTTGGCCGAACCGTGTAGGCGGCCAGCATGCGCTGCTTATGCGCCGATAAGTCCCGCAACAGTTGGGTCACCAATTTTCCGGACCAGCGAGTCACGCAATTTTCCGAGTGCCTGTGCCTCAAGTTGGCGAACACGCTCCTTGGAAATACCAAGCTGCGAACCCAGAACCGCCAATGTCACGCCTGTTTCCTTCAATTGCCGCTCTCGGATTATGAAGCTTTCACGGTCCGTCAGGTCCGACATAGCATCTTGCAGGAGCGCAGATTTTTTGGACCGGTCATGCGTTGCAATATAGTCCTGATCAGGCTGGGGCGTGTCAGCAACCAGTAAATCCTGCCACTCCTGAGCGCTTTCGTCTGCAACTGGCGCATTCAGGGAACGGTCAACCCCGGACAAACGGCCCTCCATTGCTTCGACATCGCGTAAGCGCACGCCCATTTCATCCGCAATCTGAGTACGGGACTGAAACGACAGCGGACGATCCGCATCAACGCCCATTTTTGCTTTCAGTCGCTTGAGGTTGAAAAAGAGTGCTTTGTGCGCTGATGTTGTGCCGGTGCGCACGATAGACCAATTTCTCAGCACATAGTCCTGAACGGCGGCGCGTACCCACCAGGATGCATAGGTAGAAAACCTGACTTCCCGGGACGATTCGAACCGGTAAGCTGCTTCCATCAAGCCAACTGTGCCTTCTTGGATAAGGTCTGCGACGGGCAAGCCATAGTGGCGGTACCTACTAGCTGCCGCAACAGCAAGGCGAAGATGAGCTTCGGTGAGTTTTTTGAGAGCGTGTTCGTCGCGTTCAGTTTGCCAGGCTAATGCCAGGTCGGTTTCTTCATCCCTGTCCAGCATGGGTGCTTTCATTGCATGCCGAATGACTCGTCTGTCATCGCCAGTTGCCCAGTTACCTATCGCCACGTCTCTCTCCGCCAATAGATTTAATGCATCTGATTAATGGCGAGCATTATGACTATTTTAACCAAGATTAATAGTCTTTTTTTTGACTATGGACGATCAGGGGTTCAAACGAAAAAACCCGCCACAAAGGCGGGTTTTAAAAGGCTGAGAAATCAACGGCTTTAAGCGGCCAGCTCTCTTTCAAGCTTCACCATTGCGGCGGCTTCATCAATATCCTGGACAGCAGCCAGTTCCCGCGCCAGACGACCTAGCGCCGATTCGTATATCTGGCGTTCGCTGTAAGACTGCTCCGGCTGGTCTTCGCCGCGGTGCAAATCACGCACGACCTCAGCAATTGAAACCAAATCGCCTGAATTGATCTTGGCTTCATACTCTTGGGCGCGGCGGCTCCACATCGTGCGCTTGACACGGGCCTTGCCTTTCAGCGTAGTGAAAGCTTCTTGCAGCGTGGCATCAGATGACAGACGGCGCATGCCGCTAACCTCTGCTTTGTTTGTTGGAACCCGCAGAGTCATGCGCTCTTTTTCAAAGCGAACAACATAAAGCTCTAACTTTGTGCCTGCAATTTCCTGCGTTTCAAGTTCGACAACCCTGCCTACACCGTGTTTCGGGTAAACAATATAATCACCAACGGAATAAGGATGGTTTTTAGATTTTGCCATTGTTGTTTTATCCTTTTCTTAGCATGTACACCGTGAAATCAACCCGCAAACCTGCGACACAAATGTTCCTGTCATCCGCAATCAAGATGACAGCCCCCAAAAGAAGTCCATTTATGTGATAAATTCGCCCTTTGATCTCTCAACCACGTTCAAACTGGCGTTTTTCCAATCGTTTCGGCGCACCCAGCCATATTATACTATACACTGGTCACACGAAGGTCGCGTCATGCAGCACGACATGACGCTTCTGCAGCCAGATCAAGCTCGTTCTAACAAACCAGATTAGTCTACGATCCAAAATGATATCGTGTCATAAACTGGCCAGAGCGATGCCTGTCTCATTGACTACTACGTGCAACAAACACGGTACCGTAACATAAAATACATGAAAATTGTAGTGCTATAGCCACTTGCCCTCGATTTTGGGGCAATGAGCCGTCAAATTGTCGATTTAAAGCATGCCTCAAAATCAAAAAAGCCGGGCAAAAAACCCGGCTCTTTGTTGATCAGAAACATTTGGGCCTGGATCAATCACCAGCACCAGGGTTCGGCGAGAAATGTTCCATCTTGCCCTCCTTGTCTTTCCATTCATCCGCGTCCGCTGGCTGTTCGCCTTTGGTCGTTATATTGGGCCACTCTTCAGAATATTTTGTATTCAGCTCGAGAAGGGCTTCAAGGCCGTCTTCTGTGTCAGGCAAGATCGCTTCCGCCGGGCATTCCGGCTCACAAACACCGCAGTCAATGCACTCGTTTGGGTTAATCACAAGCATGTTTTCGCCTTCATAGAAGCAATCGACGGGGCATACATCAACACAATCCATGTATTTGCATTTAATGCAGGCTTCCGTGACGATGTATGTCATGCGTGTCTCCTATACTATCTTATACTGCGTTGCAGCAAAACTACGCTGCAAGGTGTCGCCCTTTGTTTGGAGTTATGCCGAAAAGAAAAGCAGCGGGCAATGGCTTTTATGATTGCCTGTGCACTTAGAATTTCTTTTGTAGGCGGTCAAGGGCACGACGGTCGGTTTTAGTTGGGCGACCCATCCCTTTTTCCCGAGATGGGTTGCAAGACACCTGGGTGCCGGTTTCCGGTGTTTCTCTTGGCGGAGTGAGGTCGGCGTACAAGGTCTGTGCCTCGGTCGCGGGGCCGCGCCGAACGCCAAGTTCAACGATCTCAATAACTTTTACATCGCCCGCTTTTGGGAAGGTCAGAATGTCGCCCACCTGCACTGTGGCACTGGCTTTATTGCAGTGGGCACCGTTGATGCGCACCTTTTTTGCGCGGCAATGAGCAGCCGCTAGCGACCGGGATTTGAAAAACCGCGCCTGCCACAACCATTTGTCCAGTCGCAAACGGGCAGAAGCATCGTCACCGGGCATGAGCGTCTACTATTTCTTTTTCGCGAGGGCGTCTTTCAACCCAGCCAGTGCTGCAAAGGGAGAATCCGGGTCGATCTTGTTGGGTTTCGCGGGGCCCCGGCTGGTGTGCGTGCGCGGACCAGAAGGTTTACCGCCCCGACCACCAGGTTTGCCGCCTTTGCCTTTGCGGTGCTGCTGCCTGTCACCATCCTTACGAGGCCCACCGCGTTTAGCCTGCGGACGTGCCGGGCGTTTGGGGGCCCACATGAAGAAATAGCGCTCAACATGCGTTGGTTCCACCTCGGTGGCCTCCGCATCAGTGCTTTCTTCATCCGAAATCAGGTGATTGTCCGGCTGACTATCCGCCTCAGTTTCGGTTTCAGGCAAACCTTCAGCGCTCGTCGAATCTTTGAGCGCAGGCGTTTCAGAGGTTGCCTCTGCCAAACCAGGAGTGCTTTCCGGGGTACTGGCTTCCGTGCTTTCGCCGCCCGCCTCATCTGTCGGCGTGGCGTCTTCCGGTTGCGCTTCGGCTGGTGTATCGGCTGCTTGCTGGCCCTCGGCGGATTTTGCCTCAATCGCCACTTCACGCACTTCGTGCTTGTAGCCGATGCCTCGCATCACCTCGGCAAAATCAGCGCCCGACAGTCCAACAAGGCCCATGGTTTCGGGCGTCACTTCAAACCAGTTACGATCCTGACCCAACGGACGCACAGCATCCGCCAGACGTTCCAGCATGTCCATGCGAACCGCTTTTTTGCCTACAACATGAAAGCCGCACAGTTCGTAAAATTCACGCGGGGCGGTTTGTTCGGTATCAACCCAAACCATGCCCGGTGTTGGCAAACCCGGCAGCGCCATATGCTTACCGGCCATCGCCCACATCAGAAGCCGCAGTTCAATGGCATGTGGCTTCAAAACAAGCGGCATATAGAGGCTGGTCGCACCGATACGAATTCCAAACCTGCGCAGGCCCTTGCGGGCATCCTGGTCAAGCTGCCGCAGTTCGCCGTCCACGCTCCTGCGCGGTAAAACGCCATAATTTTCCATCAACTGAAACGCAACGCCGCGCACCATGCCCGACAAAGGCTCTGTGCCTTCGGGTGGCTCAATTTCGCCGTTGAGTTCCTGGGCCAACTTTACAAGGGGCTCAAGCTTTTCAGCAATGCGCCCGTCCAGCCAGTCTTGCGCCCGGTTGCGCACCAGATCTTTCATGTCGTCGGTCAGCAAGGTGGCCGCCAAAAGCTTCACCCGCGGCGCCATAAACGCACCTGCATCCTCCAATGTCGCGATCGGAGCCCCTTCCCAAAGCAGTTTTGGGAAAGCGAGGCCTTCGGAAAAATCAAGCGTCAGCGTTTTATAACCAACATTGGCAAACAGTTTGGCTTTGCGCGTCAGCTCTGCCTGCAAACCGCTTTCGGCAGCAGCTTTCAGGGTTTTCTGGTCATCCCGCGCAGCACCAGGCTCAACCCGAAAAGAGAAGCCGTGCAGTTCGCCAATTTCGTGGCCTTCAACCGAGACCGTGTTCGTATCGCTATCGATGCTCACGCTGAGTTCACCCCTTTGCCTGAGCGAGCGCATCAGAACCGCCGTGCGACGATCCACAAAACGCTGAGTTAATTTTTCATGCAATGCGTCCGACAAACGGTCTTCCACACTGCGGGTCACATGTGCCCAATGGGCGGCGTCTGTCAGCCAGTTTTTCCGATGAGAAACATAGGTCCAGATGCGGATACTGGCTATACGACCGGCCAAGGTATCTATGTCACCGTGCATATTGTCAAGACGCTTCACCTGACGCGCAATCCAGTCGTTAGGGATCACGCCGGAGGGGCTCATCAAATCAAGGTAGATGCGCTTCATGATGCCATAATGATCATCCGGCGACAACTTTCTGAAATCCGGAATTTGGCAAACATTCCAAAGCGTTTCGACCGATGCCTTGTCTGATGCAGGCGCTGCAACAGCAGCATCAGATGCCAGCGCTTTCAGGGCTAGCATATCAACCGCATCGCGCACACGATGCAGGCCGTCGGTTTGTGCGTGCTGATCCAAAGAGCGCATCAAGCGGGGAATCGATGAAAAATCAAGCCGGTGATTCCGCCAGTAAATGCGCTTTACCGGCTCAAACTGATGTTCTTCTATCTGGGAAACCATCAACGGATCCATGGCTTCCGCTTCGCCGCCGCCCAGCGTGGAAAACGTCCCGTCCCTTTTATAGCGCCCAGCACGGCCGGCAATCTGCGCGGCCTCCGCAGCTGTCAGGTCACGGAACCGGCGGCCATCAAATTTACCCAGCCCCGCAAACGACACATGATCAATGTCCATATTGAGACCCATGCCGATGGCATCGGTCGCGACCAGATGTTCCACATCGCCGGACTGGTACAGCTCCACTTGCGAATTACGGGTGCGCGGCGACAAAGCCCCCATTACAATCGCAACCCCACCTTTTTGGCGGCGCATCAGTTCGGCCATGGCATACACATCATTGGCGGAAAAACCGACCACAACACTGCGCCTTTTCATACGTGATAATTTGGCAGGCTTGATATGGGTCAGGGTTGAAAAACGCTCCCGCCGGATGATTTCAGCTTCTGGCACAAGGCGGCGGATAAGAGGACCCATCGTATCGGCACCCAAAAGCAGGGTCTCGAACCGACCACGGGTATGCAGCAAATGTTCGGTAAACACATGACCGCGTTGCGGGTCTGCAGCCATTTGCACTTCATCAATGGCGACAAAATCCACTGGCTTGAGGCGGGGCATGGCTTCTGCTGTGCACAGGAAATAGCGCGCATTTTCGGGCACAATGCGCTCTTCACCGGTTAACAAAGCAACCTGGTTTTTACCTTTTATGGCAACCACTTTATCATACACTTCGCGCGCCAGCAGCCGCAGGGGAAAACCCATAAGTCCGGATGCATAGCCCATCATGCGATCAACTGCATAGTGGGTCTTGCCCGTGTTAGTGGGCCCCAGAACTGCTTTGATAATGCCTGTCATGAGGTACTCAGACTGTGGAAGCGCATGCGCGCGGGAGTTTCTAGTTCAATACTGCGCAGTATACAGAATCACAAACGCTTTATCGCATACGGCGAAGGTTGCTTACCAGACGAGACAGGCAGTAAGCTTTTAAGGAGCATACGCCAAAAACGGGAGGGTTTCATGGCCAAAAAGATCGATAGACGACAGTTTTTAAGGAATTCAGGTGCGGTTGGTGGCCTGGCTATCGGAGCCAGCGCGCTGGCGCAGGAGAGCAACCCACTCGGCGCACCCTCTGACCTGGCCATTGCGGAAAAGCTGGTTGGGGCCAATTACACCGAAGCAGAGCGGGCCGCCATATATGAAGGCCTTGAAGGCATGGTCGACCGCACACGTCAGCGCAGGGCAGAAGCCCCGCTTGCCAATGAAGACCCACCTGCGATGACGTTTGATCCGCGCCTGCCGGGCGCAAGCTATCATGCCCAGCAAAATAGCGTGCGATTGAACACCCAGCCCGCGCGTGCATTGCTATCAGACGAAGACATCGCTTTTGCATCTATTGCAGAGCAAGGCGCATGGTTGCGGTCTGGTGCGCTGACGGCGAACCGCCTGCTTGATATTTACCTAACCCGTATTCGCGCGCACGGCCCCACACTGGAATGTTTTGTGACCGTGATGGAAAACAGCGCCAGGGAAGAGGCTTTTCGCGCAGATACCGAACTGCGTTCGGGGCGCGACCGCGGGCCTTTGCACGGCATCCCCTACGGCATGAAAGACCTGGCAGACACAGCCGGGGTGAAAACCAGTTGGGGGGCTGCGCCTTATCAAAACCGGGTGCCAGACGAAGACGCCGTGATTGTTGCACGCCTGCGCGAAGCAGGTGCGGTCCTCGTTGGTAAAACAACGCTCGGGGCGCTCGCCTACGGCGACAAATGGTTTGGCGGCACAACCCGCAACCCCTGGAACACCGCAGAAGGCTCATCCGGCTCAAGTGCGGGGTCTGCATCCGCGACCGCTGCTGGCCTTGTTGGGTTTTCCATTGGCACAGAAACGCTGGGGTCGATTGTATCGCCGTCCATGCGCTGCGGCACGACAGGCCTTAGGCCAACGTTTGGTCGGGTGCCGCGCACAGGGGCCATGGCACTATGCTGGTCTTTGGATAAGTTCGGGCCGATTTGCCGGTATGTAGATGATACAGCGCTGGTGCTTGCGGCCATTAACGGTGCGGACGCAGGCGATCCCAGTTCCCTTGAGTGGGGGTTTGACTATGACGCCGCTGCCACCACAGCAAGCGATATCAAGATCGGGTACGATCCTGCGTGGTTTGACGGCGATACTGTCAACCCGCTTGATAAAGCCATGCTGGAGCAGGTGCGGGCGCTTGGGTTTCCCATGCGGGAAATCAAACTGCCTGACATGCCGTACGGCGCCCTGATTACGTTACTGGAAGTAGAGGCCGCTGCCGCGTTTGAAGAATTAACCTTGTCGAACCGGGACGATGAAATGACCTGGCAGGAAAACCGCGCCTGGCCAAACACCTTCCGCGCCGCTCACTTTTACTCAGCCGTTGAAGCTGTGCAGCTGGACAGGTTTAGGCGCAAGGTTATGCAAGCCATGCATGATATTTACAGCCAGGTGGATGTGATTGCCTGCCCTAGTTTCACAGGCGGCATGCTGACCATCACTAACTATACGGGGCATCCCTGCTTGGTTTTCCCGGTTGGCATGGAGGAGCGCGAAAGCGTACCACTAACGGGCCAACCTGTTCCCGATGAGCGCCCGATGCGCACCGTACCGCGGGGCTTTACCCTTTGGGGCAATATGTTCCGGGAAGATCAAATCCTTGCCATTGGCGGCTTACTGGAACGGGAAATGGACTTTAAGGCCAACAGACCGGCGCTTTAACAGGGCCTAATAAAACTTGACCTGATGCCCCGAATCGCATAGTGACGCGCGGTGTTCGCGGCATTGGGCCGTGGAATATAAAGACGATCATTAAAGATTCCCGGGGCAAATCCCGGTAGAAAAACAAGGATAAGATCATGGCTCGTGTATGCGAACTTACTGGTAAACGCGTGATGTCAGGCAACAATGTCTCGCACGCCAACAACAAAACCCGCCGTCGTTTTCTGCCAAACCTGACAAATGCAACGCTCATGTCAGACACGCTTGGTCGCTCTGTATCGCTGCGCATTTCTGCTCACGCACTGCGGTCTGTTGAGCACAATAACGGCCTTGATAACTTTTTGCTAAAAGCGCGCGACGGTGATCTGTCTGCTGCTGCTTTGAAGCTGAAGAAAGAAGTCAAAAAGAAGCAGGCTGCTGCTTAAGCTTTTCTTTGGCCAACAGGCCATACCCAAGATTTCAAACGCTGCGCTGACCTGAAGGGGGCGCGGCGTTTTTTATTGAGCACCATGCTCTGACATCGCCCCCAACCAATACCGACCGAATGTTCGGTTATTATTGGCTATTTGTATGCGTAATCAAACATCATCAGCAGCGTGCGCTGCAACGGATTGAAGTTATCATCGGCGATCATCACAAGCCGCACCGTTGTGTCATCAACCGGCACAACATCAAGCCCTTCCATATTGTCGACTGGGCCCGCGGGTGTTAGGTGCAGGATTTCCGTGCCCTTTAGCACGGTGCCAGCAACAATAGATTCTGCCTTGATGTGATGAACTTTGATGGCGACGCCTTCAATCGCGGAGTATTTTCTAAGCAGCACCAAAACATCGCCGTTCGGCAGCACAGCGGCATCTGTTGGTGCAAAGTTCTTGGGCGGGGCAAAATACAAGTTGCTTGCCTGCATCTCGGAAACCAGCCAGGCTTTCAAGCGCCCATCCACACCTTCACCGCGTTCCGCAAAGGCCAGCACCTCCCCGGTGTGCAAATGCGCGATGGCCTCCATGCCGCCGTTTTGTGAGACGCCGCCAAAATCAATTGCTGCAAGCTCTTCGGGAGGGGTTGGTTTCGCGCCCGGTTCCTTGACGTACTCCAGCCGATGGTTCTGCTCAAACGATACCAAAAACCCATTGCCGTAACGAATCAGGCTTTCTGCATCCAAATCAACCTTGTCGGATTCGGATGTACGCGTATACCCGCTCATCATACCGCCCGCTGGTGCCGCACCAGAAAGCGCATCAAACGGCGACTGCCACCAGTCCCCTTTATCATTAATGGACAAAAGCTGCTGTTTGTCCGCGTCAATAAGCAAACCTGAAAAGCCGCCAAAATCATCATGGTCAGATGATAACTCCCAGCCACCTGCATACCGTACCTTAACGACAACCCTGCCTGACGGCGCCTTAAGGTCCAGTGCCAAAGGCGTTGCCGTCACTTTAATCGCAGTTGGCAAGCCAAGGTCTTTGGCAACAATGGCGGCATCGTCGCCAGGCGGCAACAGCAAGCCAACTCCAGCAACAATCGAAATCATGAGCAGGCTAACGAATACAATACGTTTCATGGTGCTTCCTACAACCGTCGTGGCTTGGGCAAAGTGTCTTCAAATAACGCGGCAAGCTGTTCGGTCATGGCACCGCCAAGCTGCTCCGCGTCCAGTATTGTGACAGCGCGTTTATAGTAGCGCGTGACATCATGGCCGATGCCAATAGCAATGAGTTCAACAGGAGACTTGTCTTCAATCCAATGAATGACCTGCCGCAAATGGTTTTCCAGGTAGGTGCCGCTATTGACTGACAGCGTGCTGTCATCAACCGGCGCCCCGTCCGAAATCACCATCAAAATACGCCGCTCATCAGGCCTGGCAAGCAACCGGTTGTGCGACCACATCAGGGCTTCGCCGTCGATATTCTCCTTCAATAGCCCTTCCCGCATCATCAGCCCCAGATTGCGGCGTGATCGGCGCCACGGACTGTCTGCGGTTTTATAGACAATGTGACGCAAATCGTTGAGGCGTCCCGGCTTGGCGGGCCTGCTTGCTTCCAGCCATTTCTCACGCGATTTACCGCCTTTCCAGGCTTTGGTTGTAAAACCAAGGATTTCGACTTTCACGCCGCAGCGCTCAAGCGTACGGGCAAGAATATCAGCAGAAATAGCCGCAATGGAGATCGGACGACCCCGCATGGAGCCAGAATTATCCAGCAACAAGGTCACAACCGTGTCTTTAAACTCTGTGTCCGACTCAAGTTTGTATGACAAGGGCCGCAGCGGATTTGTGACAACGCGCGATAAGCGCCCAGCGTCCAGGATGCCTTCTTCCAGATCAAAATGCCAATGCCGCCGCTGTTGAGCCAGGAGGCGGCGTTGAAGCCGGTTGGCCAGCTTGGAAACAACACCTGTCAGGTGGGCCATCTGCTGATCAAGGTATTTGCGCAAGCGGTCCAGCTCTTCAGTCTCGCATAGTTCTTCTGCCTTGATGGTCTCGTCAAATTCTTCGGTAAACACCTTGTAGAAATCGGCATTGGGAATTTGATCAAGAGGCCGATTGGGGCGCCAAGGGATGGTGCCCTCGTGCGTGCCATCACTAGTGTCGCTGTCAGCGTCGTCTGTGTCATCAAGCGCGGCCTCGGATGAGGTTTCATCTTCGCCGGATTCACCTTCGCTATCATCAGAGCCTTCAGCACCGTCAGCATCACCTGATTCGTCTTCTACGCCATCACCGTCCGGGGTGGAGGGGGCGTCCGCTTCTGCGTTTTCATCCGGTTGCTGGTCATCGTCATCCTGATCTGATGACTGACCATCACCGTCGCCGACCAATTCCGCAATGATGCTGCGGGTCAGTACAGAAAGCCCCCGCTGGTCGTCGATTTTTTCTTCAAGATCATCCAGCAGGTGCCCCACGGTTTCTTCCAGCCACTTGCGCTGACCCTCCACCGCAAGCGTTGCACATTCCGGCGGTTTTTCACCCGTAAGGCGCTCGCGGGCAAGAAGGCCGAGCACATCAGCCAGCCGACCCGTTTCATCATCGCTGGGGCGCGCAATCCCACTTTCCTGAGCGCGGCGCGACACATGGGTCGACAGATTTGCGTTAACACCCGTCATCTGGCGCGCACCGATCGATTCGTAGCGCGCTGTTTCAACCGCATCGAAAATCGCACGCGAAACCGCCCCGCCAGGGGCCAGTTTCATATGAAGCTGAGGGTCGTGATAGCGTTTTTTCAACGCCAGCGCATCGGCACAGCCGCGCGCTTCAGCCACATCCCGTGCTGTAACTTTGTGCGGCAAATGCAGAACACGCGCTTCGTTGCCGATCAGGGTTGGATGGTCAGCGGTGAAAGTAACCTCAAGGTCTTTGTCGCAAGCCACAGCGCGTGTGGTTGCCGCAAGCGCATGCTCGAAAGTTTCTTTGGGTTTTGATCCGCCATCAGCCATGAGGTTGGGTTTCGCCGTTAACTGCCAAGGACCAGATTAGCCGCCGAGTCCTTCAACTCTTCGCCAAAACAGCGCTGGTAATATTCTGCAACAATGGTGCGTTCGGCTTCATCACACTTGTTGAGAAAACTGGTTTTGAAAGCGAACCCTACATCGCCGAAAATACGAGCGTTTTGCGCCCAGGTTAAAACCGTGCGCGGGCTCATGACGGTTGAGATGTCGCCCGCCATAAAGCCGGTGCGCGTCAGGTCTGCCACCCGCACCATTGCTGAAACCGTTTTCTGACCGTCTTCGGTTTGATAATCAGGTTCCTTGGCCAGCATGATTTCTGTTTCCACATCATGAGGTAGGTAATTCAGCGTCGCGACAATGTTCCAGCGGTCCATCTGGCCCTGGTTGATCTGTTGCGTGCCATGATACAGGCCCGTTGTATCACCAAGCCCTACGGTGTTGGCTGTCGCAAAAATACGGAACGCAGGATGGGGCCGTATAACCCGGTTTTGGTCCAGCAAGGTCAGCTTGCCTTCCACTTCCAGCACGCGCTGGATAACAAACATCACATCCGGACGACCGGCATCATATTCGTCAAATACAATCGCTGTCGGGGATTGCAGCGCCCAAGGCAGCAAGCCTTCCTGAAACTGGGTAACCTGTTTGCCGTCCTTCAGAACAATTGCATCCTTGCCAACTAGGTCGATTCGGCTGATGTGGCTATCGAGGTTAACCCTTACAGTCGGCCAGTTCAGGCGCGCGGCCACCTGCTCGATATGGGTTGATTTACCAGTGCCGTGATAACCTTGGATCATCACGCGTCGATTGTGAGCAAACCCTGCCAATACGGCCAGCGTGGTGTCATGGTCAAACACGTACGCGCTGTCGACATCAGGCACGTGCTCTGTGCGGTCGGCAAAAGCGGGCACTTCCATATCTATGTCGATGCCAAAAACATCACGCACAGATACCTTGTTTTCGGGAAGGTCAATATTTGGCAATTTTTCGGCCGTTGCGGCACTCATGACAAATCCTCTTGTCTTGATGGTTTTGATGCCCATTCTATAGACACCGAGTCAGGCATGGCCAAAAGAAAATACTCGATAGCTTTGTGGCATGTGGCCGCATATATCAGCATTTCTGGCCGGACACTCAAGAGAAAGTAAGGCGAAAATGGGTAAAGTCAGTGAAACAATCGAAAAAAAGCTAATGGACGCGCTTGCGCCCACATACCTGGAGGTGATTGACGACTCGGACAGTCACGCCGGGCATGCCGGAAACCCGCACGGTGAGGGGGAAAGTCATTTTCATGTTAACATCACCAGCGAAGCGTTTCAGGGCAAAAACCGGGTGGGGCGCCAGCGCCTTGTCAATGCTGCCCTGCGGGAAGAATTGGCAGGCCCGGTTCATGCTTTGTCTATGAAGTGTTTCGCACCGGATGAAAGTTGATGTGAATCATTGGTCTGAATGCATGCCTTAGCTCAGACTATCCTCAGCCCAGACCATGGCTAAGGAGAATGTGGATGCGCCTCAAACCAGCCGACAGAAACGATCTGCCAGCCGACCTTGCTGCCATTATGGCGGGAGCGGAGTCCATGATGGGGTTTACCGCCAACGATGGCCTTCTGATGGCACGCAAGCCTGCAATGATGAAAGCCCTTTCGGCGCTCACCATGTCCATTTACAAGGATACGTCGCTGGACCAGGGGCTGCTGAGGCTGGTTGCCTATGTTACCAGCACAGCGGCAGGATGCCGCTATTGCAAGGGGCACACGGCGTTTGGCGCGCTCAATCACGGTGTTTCATGTGAAAAACTTGAGGACGCCTGGTCGTATGAGACATCACCGCACTATACGGACCGGGAGCGTGCAGCCCTGAGACTTGCGCATTATGCTGCCATGGCACCGCATGAGGTTTCAGACGACATTTTTGACGCGCTGAGGCCACACTGGAGCGAACAGCAGATTATCGACATTGTTGCTGTGATTTCGCTGTTCGGGTTTTTAAACCGTTGGAATTCGGTGCTGGGTACAGACCTTGAAGATGTAGTAAAGGAAGCAACGACGCCTTAACGCATCATTTTTCGGCGGCTGTGCAGAAGGCCTGCCGCAACAATAATCGGCAGTATCAGTGCCGTCAGTGTTTCTATGCTCATCAACTCAGCCATAGCCCGCTCCTTTTGTCGCTCTGCGTCTTTGTTTTGCGCAGTCGTTGTTATTTACGGCGACAAGATCGACTTGGTTTAAGGCATAAACATGATCAAATCTGGGTAACATTGGTGCATATAAAAAAGCAGCGCACCCTATGGCGCGCTGCTTATTGGTTGGTTTAAATTCGTGGTACGCAGCCAGCCCCCGCTATAAAGCCTGGTGGGTCACTGGTGGCTTACCAAGGGGCGGTGCAAATTTGGTCAGGCTGATACCATCGACCGCCGCTTTATATTCGTCTACACTTGGCGTGCGTCCCAGAATGCTGGAAAGGACAACGACAGGCGTTGATGCCAGCAGCGACTCGCCCTTCTTCTCATCCGAATCTTCCACAACCCGGCCTTTAAACAAGCGCGTCGATGTGGCCATCACAGTATCGCCCTTGCCCGCCTTTTCCTGGTTACCCATACACAGGTTGCAGCCCGGGCGCTCCAGATACAGGATATTTTCATATTCGGTGCGCGCCGCGTTTTTTGGGGCATCGTCATCAAACTCAAACCCTGCATATTTTTGCAGAACGGCCCAATCGCCCTCTTCCTTCAACTCGTCAACAATGTTGTAGGTTGGCGGCGCAATCACAAGCGGGGCGTTAAACTTAACCTCGCCCTGCTTCTCCAGGTTTTTCAGCATATGGGCGACAATTTTCATATCGCCTTTATGCACCATGCAGGACCCGACAAAGCCAAGATCGACCTTCTTGTCACCGCCGTAATAGGAAACCGGACGGATGGTGTCGTGCGTGTAGCGCTTGGAGACATCAGCATTGTTCACGTCGGGGTCAGCGATCATCGGTTCAGCAACCTGGTCCAGATCCACCACAAATTCTGCAAAATATTTCGCGTTATCATCTGGCGCCAAGGCAGGCCGCTCACCAGATTTGATCTCCGCGATCCGCTTATTGGCAATGTCGATCAGGCCCTGAAGGGTCTGAGCGGTATTGTCCATACCCTTATCGATCATAATCTGGATGCGGCTTTTGGCGATCTCAAGCGACTGGATGAGTGTCGCATCCTCAGAAATACAGATGGAGGCTTTTGCCTTCATTTCTGCCGTCCAGTCCGTGAAGGTAAAGGCCTGGTCCGCCAGCAGCGTACCAATATGCACTTCAATCACGCGGCCCTGAAAGACGTTGTCGCCAAATTTCTTGAGCATTTGCGCCTGGGTGGCGTGCACCACATCCCGGAAGTCCATATGATCCTGCAAGGTTCCCCTGAAAGTCACCTTGACCGATTCAGGGATCGGCATGGTCGCTTCACCGGTTGCAAGCGCTAGCGCCACGGTGCCGGAGTCTGCACCAAAGGCCACACCCTTGGACATGCGCGTGTGGCTGTCGCCGCCAATAATCACCGACCAGTCATCAACCGTAATGTCGTTCAGTACTTTATGGATAACATCTGTCATCGCGTGATATTTGCCCTGAGGGTCACGCGCTGTGATCAGGCCAAACTTATTCATAAAGCTCATCAGTTTCGGAATATTCTGCTGTGCTTTCTTGTCCCAAACAGACGCTGTATGGCAGCCGGACTGGTACGCGCCGTCCACCGTTGGTGAAATAACAGTCGCCGCCATGGCTTCCAGTTCCTGGCTGGTCATCAGGCCCGTTGTATCCTGCGAACCAACAATATTCACTCTCACCCGAACATCTGATCCGGCATGTAGCGGAGCATCAGATGCTACGCCAACAGCGTTGCGGTTGAAGATTTTTTCAACGGCTGTCAGGCCCTGCGCTTCGTGCGAGATTTCTTTGGAGGCGGCGAACACAGCAGGCATATCTATGCCGAGCGTTTCTGCCGCAAAGCTTTGCAGCTTTTTACCAAATACAATTGCATAAGAGCCACCAGCCTTAATCGATTCGACCTTTTGCGGGGTGAGCGCCGAGGAGATGTCGACAAGCTCGTTGCCGGCTTCATCATATAATTTCTGCGTTTTGGTGTTAATTGTCAGGACAGTGCCGTTATCAACAGAATACATCTGCTCAAGCACCGGATCCCCATTGGCATCCAAAACGGGTTGCCCGTTGGCATCCAGTTTTTTGACCCAGTTTTTCAGGTCAATACCAATGCCACCGGTTACATCAACCGTTGTCAGGAAGATCGGTGAAATACCGTTGGTGCCGCCAACAATCGGCGCAATATTGACAAACGGCACATAAGGGCTGGCTTTTTTACCGGTCCAAAGCGCCACATTGTTCACACCGGACATACGTGACGAGCCAACGCCCATGGTGCCTTTTTCAGCAACCAGCATCACCCGCGCATCAGGGTGCTGTTGCTGGAGCGCCTGAATTTCAGCCTGCGCCTCTTCAGAGATCATGCATTTGCCGTGCAGCTCCCGGTCAGAGCGAGAGTGCGCCTGATTACCCGGTGACAGAAGGTCCGTCGACACATCGCCTTCCGCCGCAATATAGGTGACGACTTTGATCTGTTCATCAATTTCAGGAAGCTTGGTAAAGAACTCAGCCTGCGCATAACTTTCCAAAATATCTTTGGCTACCGCGTTACCGGCTGCATAAGCTGCTGCAAGGCGGCCAGTATCCGCCTCATACAGAAACACCTGGGTTTTCAGGACGTCCGCCGCACTTTCTGCAATCGCAGCATCATCACCCAGCGCCAGATCAAGAAGAACCTCAACCGATTGGCCCCCTTTCATGTGGGACAGCAGTTCAAAGGCAAATTCTGTTGAAATTTCATCAACAGCTGTTTCGCCCAGGATAATGTCTTTCAGGAATGCGGCTTTTTCACCAGCAGCGCTGGTTGTGCCCGGCAGAGTGTTGTAGATGAAAAACTCAAGAGATGATTTTCTGTGCTCGTGCCCCGTATCTCTGATCTGAGCAACAATCTCCTTTACAAGAGCCCCGTCTTCGATGGGTTTAGGGTTCAGCCCCTGTTCTTTGCGGGTATCAATCTCATTCAGATATTCAATGTACAAACTCATGACTTTCCTGACAAAAAAGTGTTATATAAAGCCTGAAACCTGGCTGCAGAATAGCCTGTCAAGCAAGGGAGAAGCAGGTCGGCGCGGATACTATTTCAACAACCCCTTGCTTGCAAGAAAGTTTAGCTTGAAAACGGCCTGCTTTCGGCCAATTTCTTACCCAAACGTGCCCTAATCTGTACGTGAATTTTTAACCCCCGGGAATGGAGACTTTGATTCCATGTCAAATGTCGGACAAGACACGCTCAACACACGCCGCACGCTTACCGTGGACGGCAAAGAATATGACTATTTCAGCCTGAAGGCTGCTGCCGAGAAAATTGGTGACGTGTCACAGTTGCCCTACACGCTGAAGGTTCTTCTCGAAAACCTGTTGCGGTTCGAAGACGGCGTTAGCGTCAAGACAACCGATATTCAGGCTTTATCTGACTGGCAAAAAGAGCGCAAAATCAATCATGAAATTGATTATCGCCCGGCGCGCGTTTTGATGCAGGACTTCACCGGCGTACCGGCGGTGGTGGACCTGGCGGCAATGCGATCTGCGATGGCAGACATGGGCGGCGACCCTGAGAAAATCAATCCGCTTGCCCAATGTGACCTGGTCATCGACCACTCTGTTATGGTCGACAAGTTTGGCACTGCCCTCGCTTTCAAGCAAAATGTTGACCTTGAGATGGAGCGCAACGCTGAGCGCTATGAATTCCTGAAATGGGGCCAAAACAGTCTGGAAAACTTCAATACCGTCCCGCCCGGCACCGGCATCTGTCATCAGGTGAACCTGGAGTATATCGCCAAAACTGTATGGACGACCGAAGGCACAGATGGCCGCATGCTTGCGTACCCTGACACCTGTGTCGGCACCGACAGCCACACCACCATGATCAACGGCCTTGCCGTTCTGGGTTGGGGTGTTGGCGGTATTGAGGCCGAAGCCGCCATGCTGGGGCAGCCGGTGTCGATGCTGATCCCGGAAGTGGTGGGCTTTAAACTAACAGGCAAACTGCTGGAAGGCATTACAGCCACTGACCTTGTCCTGACCGTGGTGCAAATGCTGCGGGAAAAAGGCGTGGTTGGCAAATTTGTCGAGTTTTATGGCAGTGGCCTTGATGAACTGACGCTGGCTGACCAGGCGACCATCGCCAATATGGGCCCTGAATACGGTGCAACCTGCGGCTTTTTCCCTATCTCCCGCCAAACAATTGATTACATGGAATTTACCGGCCGCGACCAAGACACCATTAAGCTGGTTGAAGCCTACGCCAAAGAGCAGGGCATGTGGCGCGACACCAATTCACCGGATCCCATTTTCACCGATACGCTGGAACTGGATATTTCAACCGTCACACCGTCGCTCGCTGGTCCAAAACGCCCGCAGGATAGGGTTGAACTTGCGGTTGCAGACACAGCCTTCAATGACGTGCTTGAAAGCTTTGGTAAGCTAGGCGACGAGGCCGGCTATTCGGTCGAAGGTCAGGATTACAGGCTAAACCACGGCGATGTTTGTATTGCTGCGATCACAAGCTGCACCAACACATCAAACCCCGGTGTACTGGTTGCCGCTGGTCTGGTGGCAAAAAAAGCCAACGAACTGGGCTTGCAGCGCAAACCTTGGGTGAAAACGTCGCTTGCGCCCGGTTCTCAGGTTGTAACCGACTATCTGGACAAGGCTGGCTTAACCGAACACCTGGATGCGCTGGGGTTTAACCTGGTGGGATACGGCTGCACCACCTGTATTGGAAACTCAGGCCCACTACAGGGCCCCATTAGCAGGGCTATCAACGAAAACGACATGGTCTGCACCAGTGTTTCGTCCGGTAACCGGAACTTCGAAGGCCGCATCAGCCAGGACATTAAAGCCAATTATCTGGCGTCACCGCCGCTGGTGGTTGCCTATGCGCTGGCCGGTTCCATGAAAATCAACATCACGAAAGACCCGATTGCACAAGACAAAAACGGTAACGATGTTTACCTGAAAGACCTGTGGCCATCAAATGCCGAGGTGGATGCGGCGGTTAATGCATCGCTGACACGGGAGATGTTCATAGACCGCTACGCTGACGTGTTCACTGGCACACCGGAATGGCAGGCCATACCGGTTGCCGAGGGCCAGACCTATAGCTGGAATGATAAATCCACTTATATTCAGCATCCACCGTATTTTCAGGGCATGAGCCCGAATGTAGATGCTACATCCAATATCATCGGCGCGCGGCCGCTGGCACTCTTGGGGGACAGCATCACTACGGATCACATTAGCCCCGCCGGCGCGATCAAGGCAGACAGCCCGGCAGGCGAATACCTCCAAGATCACGGCGTGGACCGCAAAGACTTCAACAGCTATGGCTCCCGTCGCGGCAACCATGAAGTCATGATGCGCGGCACCTTCGCCAATATTCGCCTACGCAACCTGATGGCACCGGGCACCGAAGGCGGCTGGACAACGCACCAGCCGTCGGGTGAAGTCATGAGCATTTATGAAGCCTCGATGAGGTACCAGGAAGCGGACACACCGCTGGTGGTTATTGGCGGCAAAGAATATGGCACCGGCTCCAGTCGGGATTGGGCCGCCAAAGGTACCAACCTTTTGGGCGTTAAAGCGGTTCTAGTTGAAAGCTTTGAACGCATCCACCGCTCCAATCTGGTGGGTATGGGGGTGCTGCCGCTGCAGTTCAAGGACGGCGACAACCGTGAAAGCCTGGGCCTGACCGGCACAGAAACATTCGATATAACCGGTATTGAAGGCTCAATTGAGCCGCGCCAAGACGTAGCAGTTACCATTCATTATGCCGACAGCAGCAGCAAAAACATTACCGTCCTATGCCGGATCGATACGGAAAATGAGGTCGAGTACTTCAAAAACGGTGGGATTCTGCATTATGTGCTGCGACGACTGGCCGTGCAGTAGGCTTACAGCGTGAAGGTCGGAAAAGGCGGCCCATGGGCCACCTTTTTTATAATGATGCCTCATTTAACCGTCTTTTTTCACCTCTTTGCGGTTTTGTAAACAGGCGTCCAAAACCTCACGTTGCTGTGACAGCCGATGATAATCGCTTCACAGATGCCAACATTTTTGATTAAAAAGCCCGGTAACGTCGCAAAACTTGCGGGCAATGGCTGTCACGCACAGGTGATTGGTATGTGACGGTTCGGCACCTTACGTTATGAGCATGATGAAAAAAGTTATTGGCATTATTGCAAGTTTTGTTTTGACGGGCGCTGTTGTCGCACAAGATGCAACACGCCCGATTGTTATTGAGCTGTTCACCAGCCAGGGTTGCTCAAGTTGCCCACCCGCCGACACAGCCCTTAAAGCGCTTCGGGACAAGCCAGACATGCTCACGCTCTCGTGGCCCGTGGACTATTGGGATCGGCTTGGTTGGGAAGATACGTTCGCTCATCCACACAACGCCATGCGGCAGGCGGCCTATAACAAGCGGTTTGGTCGTGGCGGCGTTTTTACCCCGCAAATGGTTTTTGATGGACGGTTCCAAAGTGTTGGGTCTGACCAGCGTGCTATAAAGTCGGCAGTTGAAGACGCGCGCAAAGCTGACCGGTTAACAGTTAAACCTTCACTGACCATCGACGGTACCAGCATTCGCCTGGATTTGCCCGCAACAGACGTGCCGGGTGATGTTGCGATTGTTACGGCCTGGTATTTGGGCGACGCCACCGTTGAAATTGGTGACGGAGAAAACAATGGCCGCACCTTGCATTATACCAATGTTGTACGCCTGTCGGATATGATGCCAGATTGGGACGGCTCGGCCACCAGCGTAACGCTGGATGCATCCACTGGCCTGGAGGCGGGCGCTGATAATCTGGCTGTTCTGTTGCACCAGAACTATTATCATGGGCCTATTGTTGGTGCCGCAACGGTAGCACTTGACACCAACACCAGTCGCTAAACACCTTCTTTCATTGACATTGGCGTGCAAAGGGCGCAAAAGCGCGCCTTCAGTTTCCGCGCGAGGTCGCGCAGACCATGGGTTTGTCCCCGGTTAAGGAAATTGAACCGCTGGTGGAGCGCTTTTCCACCATAACGGTGACGGCCCTGTGGCCCAGCCTTAACAACTGGATAAGCTATGTCTGACTTTTCGACCCTTGGCCTAAGCGCCGAGATGAAACGCGCGCTTGAGCACTGCAATTTCACCAAAGCCACTCCCATTCAAACACAATCGATCCCACTGATCCTGTCGAACCGGGATGTCATTGGTGTTGCTCAAACCGGTAGCGGCAAAACGGCGGCGTTTGTAATCCCGCTGCTGGAAAAGCTGGCACTGTTTGAAGGACGGGCCGAGCCGCATATGCCACGCGCGCTTATCCTGGCCCCAACGCGGGAACTGGCGATCCAGACAACCGACCGCATAAAAGAGCTGTCCGTGGGCATGAAGGCCAGTTGCTGCACCATCTATGGAGGTGCGCCTTACCGCACGCAAACGCATATTCTAAGGCGCGGTGTTGATATTCTGGTATCAACGCCCGGACGCCTGCTGGACCACATGAAACGCGGCAATATCTACCTAGACTCGATCGAGTATTTTGTTCTGGACGAAGCCGACCGCATGCTGGACCTCGGGTTTGTGGACGATGTGCGCAAAATCAGCGCGAAAATCACCCGGCCCCATCAGTCGGTTATGTTTTCTGCCACATTGAGCGATGCGATCCGCGACCTAAAGTCGACGCTGCTTAATGATCCGGCGCAGGTCGAAGTTACCGTCAGCGCCACCGTTGCCGACAATCTGGATCATTATGTTCTGCATGTGCCGGGCCACCAAAAACGCGATTTGCTGCAGTTTCTGATTGAAGAAGAAGAACCCCACAAATCAATCGTCTTTGTTCGCACGCGGCGCGACGCGGAAGATATCGCTGACTATCTCAAAAGCTTGGGGCTGAAGGCAGACGCCATCCATGGCGACAAAGCCCAAAAACTGCGTCAGCGCACCATTAATGGTTTCCGCGCCGGTGACTTTGATTTTCTGGTCGCTACCGATGTGGCCGCAAGAGGTATTGATGTTAAAGACATCAGCCACGTGTTCAACTTCGATGTGCCGGTTGAGGCGGAAAGCTATGTCCACCGTATTGGGCGCACAGCACGCGGCGGCGCAAGCGGACGTGCCTTTACACTGTGCGGCAAAAATGAACCTCGGTTGTTGCGGGCCATCGAGAATATTTTAGGCGAGGAACTGGATGTTATTCAGGACCACCCGTTCCGCCTGATCCCCAAAAAGAAAGCGAGCCTTGCTGCGAAAAAGCGCCCGTCCGTTGCGGCGCGTAAGGCAAAGGCGGCCAAGCCGAAAAAGGCAAAAGGCAAGCGCGCTGATTTTTACGGCGACGCACCCAAAAAAACCGGCCCGAAAAAGCCCAGCAAAAACAAGGGTAAACCCAACAAAGGAAGCCCAAGACGCGAAGGGCAGCCCGCAGACCAGAGCGGTCCGAAAAAAGATCGTCGGCCTGGCGGTGGGCCAAAAACACACAGCAAGCCAAAAGCTGGCGGTGAAAACCAAACGCGAGGCGGGGCAAAACCTGCGGGTGACCGAAAGTCCAAAAGCGGGGCAAAGGCAGGCGGTCGTCCTATGAACCGCGCAGCCAAAGCAGGTGGGCGCGCGAGGCCCGGCAATCGCGGTAAGGGCGGTGGCAACCAACCCCTGCGAAGACGGTAAGTCAGAAATGAGCCCAGAGTTTTGCGACGAAGCGTTTCGTCGCGATCCTGTTGGCAGGCCTGATTGCTGTGCTTAAACTTTGGGGTATGAAACAGGTTCTCGCCCTTTTGGTTTTTATGTGTTCCGCGTGTCACGCGGCGGCACAGGTCCCCTCAACCTATATCAGCGAAACCGAAGAACAATATGCCCGATCGCAAACCGCACGGGAAAACGCCGTTAACGCGTTTCGCGCCGGCGATATTGCGGTAGCGCTGGAAGGCATGAAAAAAGCGCTTTCAGACCGGCCAACCAATATAGCTGTTTTAGGCAATGCGATATTCCTGGCGGCAGAAATGGGAGCCGTTGACGAGATGAAGACCCTGACGCACCGCTATCTTGCTCTCGGCGTTGTGCCACCGGCAGGTATCGTTGCTGCCCTAAAAGAAAAATTGCCCGCTGCTGTCTGGTCAGAACTAAAGACGGAAATTGATCGCCTGAATGCACCCTCAGGATCAGCGGAAACCCTTTATACCGTCCCCGTCCGTTACCGATTGGTGGAAGGTATTGCATCCGACGGCAAAGGCGGGTTTTTCTTAAGCACAGTGGTTTCCGGCTCTATCCACCACCTTAAAAATACAGGCGAAATTCAGCTGGTTTTAGACGGCAAAGTCCATGACGCACCCAGTTTTTTCGGCATCGCCTTCAACCCTGATGAAGACAGGCTTTACGCCACCTATGGCCGGGTTGAGCAAACACCAAACGTGCCTGCTGGCGCGGGCAAAACAGGCGTCTTGCGCATCAATGCAACAACCGGGTCTATAACCGGAAACTGGCCGTTACCCGGTGGCACCGACGGCCAACAGATAGCTGACATTGCCATCAACGCAAGCGGCGCGGTTGTTGTCTCAGAGGGGCAAGGCAGTGGCCTGTATCTTGTGGAGGCAAGTGGCTTGCGACGTCTTGAAACAGGGGTGACTTTCCGCAGCCCACAAGGGCTGGCGTTTCTGCCAGACGGCACGCTGTTGATGGCTGATTATGGCCGTGGCCTGTGGAAAATTGATCTGGAAGCCGAGGCTGCAACCCTGCTTGGCGTACCGCAGTCCGTTTCCTTGATCGGGATTGATGGTTTGTTCGCGCACAAAGGGCACTTGGCCGCAATCCAGAACGGTGTTTCCCCGCACAGAATTATCGAGATTAGCGTTGATAATGCGCGCGAAAACGTGACAGGGATTACCGTATTGGCACAAAACCTGGATGGGTTCGATGAACCCACTTTGGGCACGAGCACAGCGGCTGGTATTGCTTTTGTTGCCTCAAGCCAATGGCCGAAGTTTGGCGACGGCGGTGCTCTGCGCGACGGGCAGACCTACCAGCCCACCAACATTATGATGATCAGGGATTGATCAGGTCGTTGGTGTCGTCCGGCGGCCCAACCAAATCCACAATATCAGGGAAAATACGGCGCTCATAAACACCGACATATGCGCTGTAACCAACACGGTAAAAAAATGGCACCAGTGTTTTAACCCTAGTCTCTTGGCCATCGGGAAGTTTTAACCCGATCAGTCGCCAACCTTTGCCTTCGGGCGCATCCTCCACGGACAGCACCTCTGCTTGCAATACCCGGTTTGGGGTGTCCGGTCGCGGATAATCAAACGCAAACAGCACAAGTCCCAGAACAAAAACAAATATCAGCTCTTTTTTCACGGCGCACCGCCTTCGGTTTTCAGTTCATTCAGCGCCCACTCAGCCGCCTCAGCAACCACATCGCTCGCATCAACCGTCAGCGCCTGCACTCGTGCCACAAGTGATGCATCGCCGGAGTTACCTGCCGCGATCAACGCATTGCGGACAAACCGGTCCCGGCCAATGCGTTTGATCGGGCTGCCCGAAAACACCTGCCGGAAGTCTGCATCTTTTAGGTCCAGCAGGTCGCCTAGGTGCGGGGCGTCCAGTTCCACGCGGGCGTGAAACGCTGCTTCGCTGGCCACTTGGGCAAACTTGTTCCAGGGGCACGCGGCGAGGCAATCATCACAGCCATAAATTCGGTTGCCCATGGCGCGGCGAAACTCATGCGGGATTGGGCCCTTGTGTTCTATGGTCAGGTAAGAAATGCAGCGCCGCGCATCAATTTTATAGGGTTCGGGAAAAGCATCCGTTGGGCATTCATCCAGACAGGCGCGGCAACTCCCGCACTGGTCAGTATGCGGTGTGTCGGCTGGCAGTTCCATGTCGGTATAAATCGCGCCCAGAAACAGCCAGCTGCCCAGCGTGCGGGACACCATGTTTGTGTGTTTGCCTTGCCAGCCAAGGCCCGCAGCAGCAGCCAACGGTTTTTCGGGCACCGGGGCGGTATCAACAAAGACCTTCAACTGGCAGCCATAGGCTTCCACCATCCAGCGCGCCATGGTTTTCATGCGCTTTTTGATAACATCATGATAATCTTTGCCGCGCGCATAAACCGAAATATTGCCAAACGATTTTTCGTTAAGCAGCTGTCGCGGGTCCTCGTCCGGGCCATAATTCAGCCCCAGCATAATGACAGAGCGCGCGTCCGGCCACAGCGCCTGAGGATCAGAACGATGATGCAACCTGTCAGCCAGCCAATCCATCGACCCATGATGGTTTTTTGTGACAAATTCCTGCAATCCTTCGGCAATGTCGACACCAACCGTGGCCGAGGTGATCCCAAACTGGTCAAAACCCAGCGCACTGGCTTTGTCCTGAAGCTGCGCCCGAATGTCAGCGCCGCCGGTCATGCTTAAAAATCCAGGTCCTGATAATGCGCCGGCGGCTGCAGCCCGGTAATCCGGTCTTCCAGCAACGCGCGGATCGACCGGCGCGATTTCACCCGCATGTACCATTCTTTAACCAGCGGCCAGTCTTCAAAATGAATATCGCCAAAATAATCGATAACAGAGATATGCGCCGCTGCAGCCGCATCAGCCATCGTAAATTGCTGACCCGCCAGATAGTGGCGACGCTCGGCGAGGTATGAAATATATTTAAGGTGCGTTTTCAGATTATGCGCCGCACACCGCACCGCTTCCGAATCGGGTTCGCCCAACCCTAAAAATCGCTTATACAGCTTTTCCGATACCACATGGCGCGACACCTCGCTGCCCAATTTGGTATGGAACCAGCCAACCAGCCGCCGCGCTTCATAGCGTTCGTCGGCAGTGCCCAAGAGCAATGGGGGTTCCGGCACCACTTCTTCCAAATACTCGGCAATCGCCATCACGCCTGAATAGGCATGGCCATCATCCATCACCAAAACGGGGACTTCACCCGCCGGGTTAAGGGCCAAAAACGCCGGTCGGCGCTCCCATTCTTTTTCAAGCCTCAATGCAAAGTCGATGCGCTTCTCTGCAAGAAGCACACGCACAAAGCGAGCGGCGGGACTGAGCCAATGATGATACAGGATGGGCATAACCCTCTTGTCTTAGCGCAAGACAAGAGGGTCGCCAATCGACAAACGACGCGTTGCAGATAATTTTTATGCGCTAAGCGTTTCAACCCCGTCTAAAGGTTTGTCAGACATGGGATGCTTGAGCCGGCTCAGCATTTCTTTGGGCACAACATGCCAGAAATCACCGCGCTTGGTTTCCCAATTTGCCAGCAGGGTCGCAGCCCAGCGCGAATGGGTTTCGTCAAAATGTTCCTGCACCAAGGCCTTCAGATGTTCTTCCCAATAGGCGCTTGAAAGCCGGTCAAATACCACTGTTTCATCATTGACATATTCCCCGAACGTGCCTGCCTCATCATAAATAAAGGCAGTACCCCCAGTCATTCCAGCACCGAAGTTGTCGCCAACGGCACCAAGGATAACAGCAGTGCCCCCGGTCATGTATTCGCAACCGTTAGCGCCGCAGCCTTCCACAACCACCGTTGCACCAGAATTACGCACGCCAAATCGTTCCCCGGCCTGCCCCGCCGCAAACAGTTTGCCAGACGTGGCACCATACAGCACCGTATTACCGATGATGGTATTATCGCGTGAGTTAAAAGAGGCCCGGTTCGATGGCCGCACAACAATGGTGCCGCCCGAGAGGCCCTTGCCAACATAGTCATTGGCATCACCAGACACTTCAATCTTCAGGCCTTGCATAGCAAACGCCCCGAGCGACTGACCCGCCGAACCGCGCAGCCGCACGGTCACATGGTCTGGCTTCAGGCCGTTCATGCCGAAGGTGCGGGTGATTTCGCTTGAAAAGCGGGTGCCAATGGCACGCAGGGTATTTTGCACAGAGTAGGTTAGCTGCATTTTTTCGCCGCGACTGAACACTGCCTGGGCGTCTATCAGCATTTGCGCGTCTAGCGTATCCGGCACCGGGTTGCGGCCTTCAATCGTGCAAATTGATTTGTTGCCTCTGCCGCCCACTTGCACCAGCAAGGGGTTAAGATCCAAGTCATCCAGATGGTCAGCGCCCCGACTAACCTGGTGCAACAGGTCGGTTCGACCAATGATGTCGTTTAGTTTCGATACACCCAGTTCCGCCAAAATTTCGCGGGTTTCTTCAGCGATGAAACTGAACAGATTGACCACTTTATCCGCCGATCCATCAAATTTGGCGCGCAGTTTTTCGTCCTGTGTGCACACACCGACCGGGCACGTATTGGAGTGGCATTGGCGCACCATGATACAGCCCATTGCCACTAGTGATGCCGTACCAACGCCGTATTCTTCAGCGCCCAACATGGCGGCAATCACCACATCACGACCAGTTTTGATGCCACCATCTGTTCTAAGAGTTACCCGGTGGCGCAGATTATTCAGCGTCAACACCTGGTTCACTTCGGCGAGGCCAATTTCCCACGGTGTGCCAGCATATTTGATGCTGGTTTGCGGGCTGGCACCGGTGCCGCCGGAGTGGCCCGAGATCAGGATAACGTCTGCATGGGCTTTGGCCACACCTGCTGCGATTGTGCCGATACCAGCGCTTGAGACCAGCTTCACACACACTTTGGCGCGTGGGTTGATTTGCTTCAGGTCGTAAATCAACTGCGCCAGGTCTTCAATTGAATAAATGTCATGATGCGGCGGCGGCGAAATCAGCGTAACACCCGGGGTGGAATGACGCAGTTTTGCAATCATTTCGGTTACTTTAAAGCCGGGAAGCTGGCCGCCTTCGCCGGGCTTTGCGCCCTGAGCAACCTTTATTTCCAGCTCGTCGCATGCATTCAGATATTCTGCCGTCACCCCAAACCGACCGGACGCAATTTGCTTGATCGGGCTATTGGCATTGTCACCATTATCGAAGGGCGTGAAGCGCCGCTTGTCTTCCCCGCCTTCGCCGGATACTGACTTGGCCCCAATGCGGTTCATGGCAATGGCCAGCGTTTCGTGGGCCTCTTTCGACAAGGCACCCAGCGACATGCCCGGTGTGATAAAGCGTTTGCGGATTTCGGTGATAGACTCGACCTCATCCAGCGCGAGTGGTTCTTCCGGGCGGCGAAAATCCATCAGATCCCGCAGGCTAACAGGCGGCAGGTTTGCAATGCCGCGCGAATAGGTCAGATATTTGGCATAATTATCGTTGGTCACCGCCGACTGCAGCAAGTGAATAAGCTGCCCATCGTGGCCATGCACTTCACCGTCACGGCGGTACCTGTAAAGCCCGCCAATCGGCAAGCTGCTGGTGCCTTGCAGGAAGGTTTTGCTGTGCTGCTCCAGCACCTTTTGCTGAACACCTGCCAGACCAATGCCTGATATTTTTGTCGGCATGCCGGGGAAGAATTCTGCTACCAGCGCACGGGACAGGCCCAGCGCTTCAAAGTTGTTACCGCCCCGGTAACTGGAAATAACCGAAATCCCCATTTTGGACATGATCTTCAGAAGGCCCTGATCAATCGCTTCAATGGCGCGGTTGACACATGTGGTCAGGTCATAATCGCCGAACAAGCCCTTGCCTTGGCGCTCAGCAATCGTGTCTTGCGCCAGATAAGCATTAACCGTTGTCGCACCTGCGCCAACAAGAACCGCAAAATAGTGCGGGTCCAGACATTCCGCTGACCGCACATTTAAACTGGTGAAAGTACGCAAGCCCTGGTCAACCAAATGCGTGTGCAAGCCACCGGTTGCCAAAATCATGGGCACAGGGGCACGATCGGGGCCGATGTTTTCATCCGTCAGGAAAATATGGCCCCGGCCTTCACGCACGGCGTCTTCAGCTTCGCGTTTGATACGGCGGATCGCGTTTCTGAGCGCGTTCGAGCCTTCACTAACATCAAAAGTACAGTCAATGACCTCTGCTGAGTCGCCAAAATGATCAACAAGCGTTTGCCATTCCCGGTTGGAAATGACCGGGCTTTCCAGCACGATCGCACCGATCTGGGTATGGCCTTCATCGAGCACATTGGCGAAGTTGCCAAAGCGCGTTTTCAGGCTCATGACCCGATGTTCCCGCAAGCTGTCGATGGGCGGATTGGTGACCTGGCTAAAGTTCTGGCGGAAATAGTGCGACAGGTTCCGGTACTGGCTGGACAGGACAGCAAGCGGCGTATCGTCACCCATGGAACCGATGGCTTCTTTTCCGGTCATCACCTGGGGCTGTAAAATAAGTTCCAGATCTTCATGGGTCAGGCCTGCCATGACCTGGCGCTTGCGCAGTTCGTCGCCGGTGAAAGTTGTCGCCTCTGGGCCCTTGTAACCGGGCAGATCTTCGATAAGCTTGATGTCTTCAACCCAGGTTTCAAAAGGCTGCGACGCTGCCAGCCGGTCTTTAATTTCCCGGTCGTGATAAAAACGACCTTCGGCAAGGTCGAGGGCTATCATTTGACCTGGGCCCAAGCGGCCTTTTTCCCGAACGGTATCTTCGTCAACAACAACCATGCCGCTTTCCGACCCAACAATCAGGAAGCCATCGTTGGTGACCGTATAACGCATCGGCCGCAGACCATTGCGATCCAGCCCGGCCATAACCCACCTGCCATCGCACGCCGCCAGCGCAGCCGGCCCGTCCCATGGTTCCATGACCGAGTTGGTATAGGCATACATTTGGCGGTGGGCTTCCGGCATCATGGTCTTTTTTGACCAGGCTTCAGGCACCAGCATGGTTTTCACCATCGGGGCAGACCGACCAGCGCGCACCATCACTTCAAACACCGCATCAAGCGCCGCCGAATCAGACGCACCCTTTGGTATGACCGGTTTGATATCTTCCGAATTTTCGCCAAAAGCGATGGACGCCATACGCATCTGATGGCTTTTCATCCAGTTGACATTCCCGCGAATAGTGTTGATTTCGCCGTTATGGGCAATCATGCGGAACGGCTGGGCCAGCCACCACTGGGGGAAAGTGTTGGTGGAATAGCGCTGGTGATACACCGCAAAAGACGAGATGAAACCATCGTCCTGCAAGTCAGGATAGAAAGTCGCCAGCTGCTCTGCCAAAAACAAACCTTTGTAGATGACGGACCGACATGAGAGCGAGCAGATATAGAAGTCAGCAACCTGGGCCTTGATCGCGGCGCGCTCGATACGGCGACGGATCAGATACAGGTTTCGCTCGAAGGTTTCTTCATCCACGCCCTTGGAATTTTCGATCATGATCTGTTCAATTTCAGGGCGCGTGGCTTCGGCCTTATCGCCGATAACCGACACATCCACCGGCACCTGCCGCCAGCCATAAATAGTGTAACCAAACGTCAGGATTTCAGTTTCAACGATGGTGCGGCAGGTTTCCTGCGCGGCAAGGTCAAGCCGGGGTAAAAACACCATGCCCAGCGCCAAGCGGCTGTCTGATGGTTCGTGACCGGTTGCTTTCACATGTTCTTTGAAAAATTCCTGCGGAATTTGCAGATTAATGCCCGCACCGTCGCCGGTTTTACCGTCTGCATCCACGGCACCCCGGTGCCAGATGGCTTTCAGGGCTTCAATGCCGCGCAGCACAACCTCCCGGCTGGGGCGGCCATCAAGGGCCGCTACCAGACCAACGCCGCAGGCATCGCGTTCTTCCGCAGGGTCATAAAGGCCCATGGGGCCGGGGATGTGGTCTGTATGAGATGTTTTCATAACGGGTACTCTGCTGTTGGCTCTGCTGCGGGGTTATTCTGCTGCAATTGCGACAGCGTGTTTCTTTTCATTCAAATGCTTGATCATGGCTGTCGCGGCGTCGCGACCATCCCGGATCGCCCACACCACCAACGACGCACCGCGCACAATGTCACCGGCGGCAAAAACACCGTCCAGATTGGTCATCATGCTTTGGTGGTTAACCGTTACGGTTCCCCAACGACTGACCCGTAGTTCAGGCGCGCCAAACAAAGCGGGCAAATCTTCGGGTTCAAACCCCAGCGCCATAATCGCCAGGTCGCAATCAAGCGTGAACGCGCTTTCGGGCACTGGCTCTGGCGCTTGACGGCCCGTCGCATCAGACGCACCAAGCCGCATGCGGTACGCACGCACGCCCGAGACAGCATCATCACCCAAAAAGGCTTCGGGTCCTGCAAGCCAGACAAATTCAACGCCTTCTTCTTCGGCGTTTTTCACCTCGCGTGCAGAGCCGGGCATGTTGTCCCGGTCACGGCGATAAAGGCACTTAACCGATTTTGCACCCTGACGAACGGCGGTGCGAACACAGTCCATCGCCGTGTCACCGCCCCCGATGACCACAACGTTTTTGCCGTTGGCATCAAGCGCCCCGCTGTCAAACTCCGGCACGGCATCGCCGAAGCCTTTGCGATTGGACGCAACCAGATAATCCAGCGCTTCGCGGATGTTGCCCAGGCCAATGCCCGGCACCTTCAGGCCGCGCGCGCGGTACACGCCGGTGGCGATCAACAGGGCATCATGCTTGTCGCGCAGGTCAGAAAGGGTTTCCTCCCGGCCCACCTCAAAATCCATATGGAATGTGATGCCGGATTGCTCCAGCCGCCCCGTGCGGCGACCGACAACGTCTTTTTCCAGCTTGAAACCCGGAATACCATATACCAGCAACCCGCCTGCACGGTCATACCGATCATACACATGCACTTGAAACCCGGCCTCGCGCAGTTGCTCAGCAGCAGCAAGTCCTGCTGGCCCCGCGCCGATAATGCCAATGGTTTCTTCGCGCTCGACGGTGGGTGTGATGGGCTTGATCCAGCCTTTTTCCCAGGCGGTGTCGGCAATATATTTCTCTACACTCCCGATGGTGACAGACTCGAAATCCTTTTCGATCACACAGTTGCCTTCGCACAGTCGGTCTTGCGGGCAAATGCGGCCACAAATTTCCGGCATATTGTTGGTGCTGGCCGCCATTTCATAGGCGTCTTCCAGCCGTCCTTCGGCGGTCAGCTTCAGCCAATCGGGGATGTTGTTCCCTAGCGGACAATGGATATGGCAAAAAGGCACACCGCACTGGCTGCAGCGGCTGGACTGCTCCTTGGCTGCCTGCGGGTCATACTCGGCATAAATTTCGCTGAAATCCAACCGGCGCTGATCTGCTTCACGCTTGGAGGGCGTTTCCTGGTCGATGGCAACAAATTTCAACAGTTCATCGGCCATGTTCATGTCCTTTAATAGAGCATTGAGAAGTAAGGGACGCGCACTATAAGGCCAAAAACGATAAAATCTAAGCGAAAATTGTCATATAGGTCAGTATATATGACATAAAATGAGGGAATTTATCGAAATTTGGCGGCTTTTTCTTATGAAGTCGGCTAATTTGGTACCATTTCGGTATTATTATCTGTGTCGCCAGCGCCAAAACAGGCTGTTAAGGTGCCGCCACACTATAAACAACGCCCGGCCAAAGGGCGAATCAACGCATACCGTTTGTCTACAGGGCGTTCGGCGTTTCAGGAGGCGCAGGTGACCATCGTTCAACTTATACTTTTGGCGCTGGTGCAAGGCATCACGGAATTCCTGCCTATCAGCTCATCAGGTCATCTTGTGCTGGTGCCCGCGCTAACCGGCTGGCCGGATCAGGGCCTGTTGATGGATGTTGCTGTGCATGTCGGCACGCTGGTGGCGGTCTTGTTGTATTTTTGGCGTGACACAAAAGGGCTGGCGCTCGCGGGGTTTGGCAGTATCGGCATCAAACCGGCGCGCCGGCTGGTTGAAGGCACCCCTTACCTGAAAATTTTTTGGGCACTGGTCATCGGCACCATCCCCATGGTGATTGTCGGCGGGCTGATGGTGGCCACCGACGCCAGCGACATGTTGCGCAGCGCAGAAGTGATTGCCACCACCTCAATCGTGTTTGGCATTCTTCTTTATATTGCTGACAAACGGGGCGACAGCCACAAAACCACTGATGACATCACGATCAAGCCTGCGTTGCTGATCGGCCTTGCGCAAGTGTTGGCGCTCATCCCCGGCACCAGCCGCGCGGGCGTAACCATGACCGCCTCGCGTCTGCTCGGCTTTTCGCGCACCGAATCAGCGCGTTTTTCCATGCTGCTGTCGATCCCGGCAATCATTGCGTCCGGTACGGCAACAGGGTTGAAAGCCATGGAGGAAGCAACCGCGGCCCAGCTTGGCGACGCGGCCATCGGCGCGGTGCTGTCGTGCGTGGCAGCGCTGGTGGCCATTCACTTCCTGATGCGATGGCTCACCCACGCCAGCATGACCGTGTTTGTCGTCTACCGGGTTTTGTTGGGGCTGGGCCTGTTTGCGCTCATTGGCGCTGGTATCCTGTAGGCCCAAGAATCTGAATAGCCTGCACCGATGCCCCTTGACAGGGTCGCGGCAGCGGGCTAAATCCCGCCAACCAGTTTTAAAGCTGCCCTCAATGAAATGCCCAGATGGCGGAATTGGTAGACGCGCTAGCTTCAGGTGCTAGTGTCCTTTATGGACGTGGAGGTTCGAGTCCTCTTCTGGGCACCATTTCTTCTTTTCTCTCTAACTTTCTTCATGTCATACCGCGACTTGATCGCCGTATCCACTGGCACCAACTGAGCAGCCTGCATTGCTTATGGACCCCGTGGTCAAGCCACGGGGTGACCGCTTTGGGGTATCCGATAACGGGTGACAAGTATGTATGATGTAAAGCCGAGTTGGACCCTATCTTACGCGCTGTAACCATCCCTTGATGGGGCTTGGCGTATGGGGTGCGTAGTGATGGTCTGCGGGCTTGCGCCTGCCTGCAGGGCGGCAAGATTGGTTTTTGCGTCCAGATACGCGGGGTTAAGTGCCAGCGCCATTTGAAGGCTCAGCGTTGCCGCAGAGGGGTCCCCGCATGCCGCAAAACACACCGCGACATTATTATAAACCTCTGGGCGTTCCAGATGGTTGCCCAAGGGCTCCAGAATGTTTAGGGCATCCGAAAAATACCCGCATTTGGCCGCCGCAGTGCCAGCAAAAAATGCGCTGATGTGGCGGGCTGGCGCGCCGTAGGGCGCCACCATGTCTTCTGCCGCCGCCGCCTTTGTCGCGAATGTCAGTGCAGCATCAAAATCCTGCTCAAACATGGCTTTGCTTGCCAAAACGCAGGCCGCATCACCCGCTGAAAACCCTGACCTTTCCAGCGCGTCCTCAAGCCAACCGGCCTTATGTTTCCGCAGGGCCTGTGCCGTGTAGTCCATCGTTTTTTCACGGTTGCGCGAAATCGTGTTGTCATAATGATAATAATGGTAGCTCGGGTCTGTGTTCAGGGAGATGGACAAGCCGCCCGCAATCGCCCGCAGTAAAAAATCATAATCCTCCACGCAGGTGAAGTCGGGGTCATAGCCTATGGCCCTTGCGGCTGTTGTGCGAAACCCGGCGTGCAGGGAGGGCAGCCAGTTGCGCTCAAACGAGCGGTATAGGGCGCCCGGCCCGCGCATAAAGTCGGGGATGCCTGTCGTCTTGATCACCTCGCCGCTGGCGCCGTCCAGCAAATCACAAGCGGCAAAAACCAAATCAGCACCCGCGTCCAAAGCGTCAACCATATTGTGAAGGTGGCTTTCACCAAACGCGTCATCCGCATCCAGCCACACACCATAGGGTGTTTTGATATGCTGAAGCGCGAGCGAGCGCACATGCCCCACCGACAGGGGCGTGTTGTTTTCGACAACCTGCAGCGCACCGCCGCCTGCGGCCTTGGCCAACTTGATGGTTGCGTCATCGCTGGCATCATCCACCAAAAGGATGGTAGCCGCCCCAGCCGCCAAAGCGCTTTCAACGGCACGAACAATGGTCGCTTCTGCGTTGCGGGCAACGATAGCAACCGTAATGCTGTCAAATGATTTTGGCATCGTGCGCAGGTTTCCCCTCAGTGACCTGCAAAGGGTTATACCACCCTACTCAAAATACACCATGCACTGGCGCGACAAGGCAACCAAAGTGCCGTCTTCGGCAAAGATTTTGCCCGATTGCTGCGAATACCCGTTTGCCGCCGCTTCCAGCGTGAAATCAAGGAAAAACCAATCGGTTGTGACCGTTTCTGGCGGCACAAGAAATTCCAGTGACCAGCTCATGGAGCTGGCGCGCACCAGCCGGTCATAATGGCACAGCATGATGGGCGGCGGCATGTCAGCGATACCGACAATTTTGGCGATGGGGTAGGCACTCATGTCCGATTTGTGGCGTACCCACATGTTGGTGGTGCGGTCTTTGGAGTTGGTCATAGGGATGCCGCCACCGGTCCAGTGGGTGTCAAAGTTCGACAGAAACCCAGGCAACAGCCGCGTACCCGATTGCATGGGCGGCACGCTGTCGCGCGCTGGCGGGTCAAACACCAGATCTGCAGGCACGGATATGGCGGGGCGGTCATCACCGAAGGCAGCGGTTGCCGTAAAGCATACCTGGTCGCCAGCCAGCACATCAGCGCGGGTTTGCACCACCGCGCGGCCTTCCCGCAGAATGTCGGTTTTTATGGTCAGCTCGCTTTCAGGCGCGGGGGCAACAAAGTTACCCAGCAAACTGCGGATCGGACGGCGCGGATTAAGCTGCATGGCCATCGGCTCTGCCGCCAGCGCGGCTACCAGCCCACCATAAAGCGCCCGGCCTTGTGCCCACCCGGCGGTTACATCAACAGACTGTCCGTTGTTCGCCGCGAGGGCATCCATGATGTGTTGAAAACTTGCTGTGTCGGTCATACCGGCCCCTATGTCATATGCCCTGCTTTATGCACGCTGCGTCATCTACATGCCAAGCTTGGCTGTGGCTCTTTAGACGCAAGATAGAGTGCATCAGATGATCAGCAAGGCACAGAAATGTATGGAGCCAATGCATCCGTGATATAGAGCCTAACCCGCTCATCGCACATCAATGAAAGAAGCATCCTTTATTCTGCCACAAGCTTGACTATAATAGCGCCAAATAATGACGACCGGTAACGGCGATCTGGAAAAACAAAGGCGACACACTTTATGGCCATCCACTTTCACGAAGGCGACCTGCCCGACGGGCTTTCCTTTGGCAAAAGCGTTGCGGTTGACAGCGAAACCATGGGCCTGAACCCGCACCGGGACCGTTTGTGCGTGGTGCAATTGTCCGCCGGGGACGGGGATGCCCATCTTGTGCGCTTCCGCCAAGGCGATTATGACGCGCCCAATCTGAAGACGCTGATGACCGACCCGGACGTGGTGAAGATATTTCATTTTGCCCGGTTTGATGTGGCGGTCATGAAACATTATCTGGGTGTTGATACAGCGCCGCTTTATTGCACCAAAATTGCCTCCAAGCTGGTGCGCACCTACACCGACCGCCACGGCCTGAAAGACCTGTGCGCAGAGCTGGCGGGTGTGCAGCTTGACAAACAACAGCAATCCAGCGATTGGGGCGCTGATGTGATTAGCGAAGCACAGATGGCGTATGCCGCGTCCGATGTGCTGTATTTGCACACGCTGAAAGCCAAGCTGGATGACATGCTGGCGCGCGAGGGCAGAGTGGACGCCGCGAAGGCTGCGTTTGCCTTTTTGCCAATGCGTGCTGACATGGACCTGGCCGGTTTTGGCGCGATGGACATTTTTTCACATTGATGCCGTTTTACCCTGAAGGACGCATGGCTTGACCACGCCTGTCAAAGATCACTTTCACAGTGCAGAAACCGCCCGGCAAATGGCCAAGGCGGCGCTAAAGCCTGGGCAAACTGCGGCCGCGCCCGCCTATTGGGATGGGTTTATCCGCTTTATGCAGATTTTTCTGCCCGTTAGCGCCGGAATTCTGGGCATTATTACGGTGGGATGGCCGTTTTTGAACGATACCGAGGTCAGTTTTACATTGTCGAAGGATGATGTGGCGCGCTCTGACGGGGTGATCCGCATGACCAACATGAATTATGTCGGCACCGACGCGAAGGACCGTTTGTTCCGAATCCACGCGACCACCGGCGAACAGGACAACCCCAACGCACCGCGCGTGCGGCTGGCTGACATTCATGCCGAAATGGAACTGAACGAGGGCCAAACAGCCACCGTGGATGCCCGGCGCGGCATATACCGCACGCAGGACAACAGCCTGTCGTTGGTTGGCGGGGTTAATCTGGAAACCGGTAACGGATATTTTCTGGAAATGGCCGGTGCAGAAATTGACTTGCGCACCCGTACCGCCACCGGCCAGGGTGACGTGAAGGGCCGCGCGGACCTGGGCACACTGGAGGCCGCGCGCATGAGCCTGAATGTCAGCGACAAGGAAGCCGTGTTTGACGGCGGCGTGAGCCTTCATATCAAGCCAAAACGCCCAACGGCCGGGAGCAATTGAGCATGCAATCTATTTTACCACCCGTCGCGCACCGCCTGCTGGCGTCCTTTGTGCTGTTAATAGGGGTATCCTTGGCGGTCAGCGCGCAATCGGTCCTGAAAAACCATGACACCTACCAACCGCTTGATATTTCTGCCGAACGGCTGGAGATGCAACAGAAGCAGGGCCGTGCGATTTTTACAGGCGCTGTGCAGGTAACGCAGGGCAAGCTGACGCTGCGGTCAGACACCATCACGGTTTTTTATGACCTGAGCGACACCGACAGCGACCCCGCCATTTCCCGGCTGGATGCGCAAGGCCAGTTTGAACTGTTTTCAGAAAGCGAAACCCTGGTTGGCGATTGGGGCATTTACGATGTGGACCGGCAACTGGTGACCGTAGGCGGAGACGTGGTGTTTCGCCAGGGCACGTCAGAGCTGAAAGGGTCGCGGCTTGAATTTGATCTGGTATCAGGCCTTGCCAAGCTGGACGGCGAAGACACCCGCGACAGCGATGGCCGGGTGCGCGGCAGCTTTACTGTGCCAAGCCAGCCCAAACCGGATACGCCAGACTAGCCTTAAAAGAAAAGCCAGCAGCCCCTGCTATAACGCAGGCCAGCGGCCAAAGCCTCCTGCGCATGGGTGCGACGACGCCACATTTTTGATGAAATTTTCTTTAAATCGCTGGATCATGCCCGGCGTTCATGATTTATTGACATTTGGCATGCACAAATTGAGCCAAAGTGCACAACCGGGGGCCTGCTTTTTTATATGTTCCTGAACGCACGCAAAAAAACGCAATGAAAACGGTAAAGTTAAAGACAAAAATACCTGAATAGACTTAACAGGAATGGCAAGAGACGCTGTATGACAGCAGAAAACCAATCAGCAACTGAGAGCGCCCGCGCAAACGGGGCCACCAAGGATACCGCAGGCCTGCATGTGCAGGGTATTGGGAAATCCTATAATGGTCGGCCGGTGCTGCGCGATATTTCCCTGTCGGTACACCGGGGCGAAGTTGTAGGCCTTCTGGGGCCAAACGGTGCGGGCAAAACCACGTGTTTTTATTCCATCACTGGCCTCATTGCCCCGGATCATGGCCGGGTTGAGCTGGACGGCTTTGATATCACGCACATGCCCATGTATCGGCGCGCGCGCTTAGGCATCGGATACTTGCCGCAGGAAACATCCATCTTTCGCGGTATGACCGTGGAAGAAAACATCCGCGCCGTGCTCGAGGTGGCCGAACCCGACCGCACGCTCAGAAACGCCATGCTGGATGAGCTTTTGGACGAGTTTTCGATCACTCATTTGCGCAACACACCGGCGCTGGCGCTCTCGGGCGGGGAACGTCGCCGCTGCGAAATTGCTCGCGCGCTGGCGGCACGGCCCAACTTCATCCTGCTCGATGAACCGTTCGCCGGCATTGACCCGATCGCCATCGCTGACATCCGCGACCTGACCGCCCATCTTAAGGATCGCGGGATCGGGGTTTTAATCACCGATCACAACGTGCGTGAAACGCTGGATATTATCGACCGCGCCTTCATTATTTACGATGGCCATGTACTGTTTGAAGGCAGCGCAGAAGAAGTCCTGCAAAGTGAAGATGTCCGCCGGGTCTATCTCGGTGACAGCTTCAGCCTGTAGGAGCTAAGCCATGGCGCTGACCCCCAGATTAGACTTACGCCAAAGCCAACAACTGGTGATGACGCCGCAACTGCAGCAGGCGATCAAGCTGCTGCAACTGTCTAATCTGGAACTCTCGGACTATGTCACCGAGGAAGTAGAGAAAAACCCGTTCCTGGAAGTTGGTGAAGCCGACACCGGCGGCGGCAGTGAAGGCGGCGAACAAGGCGGCACCATGACCGACGATGGCATGCGTGAAGGCGGCGGCGAAAGCGCTGATTTCGATGGCTCCGGCACGGGCATCGACGCCGGCAGCGACGGCATGAATGATGGCCTGATCGCGGCGGACAAATCCATTGAAAGCGGGCTCGACACCTCCAACACCAGCGACAGCGCGCTGGATGCCAACATGGATACCAACATCTATAATAATGACGCGGCGCCAGACCGGGCAGACGCATCAGGCGGCCTGTCGTCCGGGCTGACGTACGAAGGTGGCGGCACCATCAAGGGGTCTGGCGGCGGCTATGATGAGCGCGGGCTGGATCAAACCCTCGAGGGCGAAGAAAACCTGCATGACTATCTGGCGCGCCAGATGGCCGTTTTGTATGAGGGCGCTGCCGAACGGTTGGTCGCCACCCACATCATTGATGCAGTGGACGAGTCTGGCTATGTGCCTGCCACCATCGTTGGCGACATCGCGGACCGGCTGGGCGCTGACGATCACGCCGTTGAAGGCATTCTTGCCGGTCTGCAGACGCTTGAGCCATCCGGTGTTTGCGCCCGCAGCCTGTCCGAGTGTCTGGCGATCCAGCTCAAGGATCTGGACCGCTACGATCCGGCGATGCAGGCCCTGGTTGAAAACCTGGAACTGCTGGCCAAACGTGAAATGACCACGCTGAAACGGCTGTGCGGCGTAGACCAGGAAGACATGACAGACATGATCCACGAAATTCGCGCCCTGGACCCGAAGCCGGGGCTGGCGTTTGGCGGGGTCGATGTGCAACCCGTTGTCCCGGATATTTTTATTCACAAAAGCCCGGCAGGAACCTGGGTCGTCGAACTTAACAGCGACACGCTGCCAAAGGTTCTTGTCAACTCCCAATACGTCAGCGAATTGGGTGGCCTGGGCGAAAACAAAGAAGCAAAAGCCTTTGTTACGGACTGCATGTCAAACGCCAACTGGCTCGTGAAAGCACTGGACCAAAGGGCACGTACCATCCTTAAAGTGTCTACCGCGCTCGTGAAAAAGCAGCAGCAGTTTTTCGAGCACGGCGTGCGGTTCCTGAAACCCCTGACGCTCAAGGACATCGCCGAAGAAATTGATATGCACGAATCAACCGTATCGCGCGTGACCAACAACAAATTCCTGTCATGCCCGCGCGGCATGTTTGAGTTAAAGTATTTCTTCACCTCGTCGATTTCCGCTGCTGATGGTGGTGATGCCCATTCAGCAGAGTCGGTCAAATACCGGCTCAAGGAACTGATTGACGCCGAGGAGCCGAAAAAAATTCTATCCGACGACAAGCTTGTTGTGATGATGAAAGCAGAAGGCATCGACATCGCCCGTCGCACCGTCGCCAAATACCGCGAAGCCATGAAAATTCCATCGTCTGTCCAAAGACGGCGTCAAAAGAACATGGCATCCTGAGTCGTAACTTTTTCTTACCTGTCCTCAAAATCACCACAATCAAAAGCGACTATTTTTCAGATGCTTGATTAAAATGCAGACGCATGTGACAGTTTTGAGTAAGCTGTTTACACAGGGGAAATACACTGGCTGCAACAGCCAGACAGATCGGCGATTGGGGACTATCAAAATCACAATCTTTCGCCGGTGGAGAGTGCCTACTCACAGGATGGCATGTCTCGTTTTCTCAGTTGGCTGACCGCAAAAACGGGTAGGTCAGTCGCAGTTCCGCAGCCGCCCGGGCTGCCTGCAGAAAGGAAGATTGGCACATATGGATATCAATGTAACTGGCCGTAAAATGAATGTTGGCGAAGCCTTAACTGCCCACGTGGAAGACAGACTGGCTCTCGTGTCCGACAAATACTTCAACCGCTCCATTGATGCTTCAACCACTTTTGCCAAAGAAGGCCACAGTTACCGAACCGATATATCAATGCACCCCAATCAGGGGATCAACCTGCATAGCCGCGCAGAAGCAGAAGACCCCTACGCCGCCTTCGAGCTGGCAGCAGAAAAAGTGGAAAAACAGTTGCGTCGCTACAAACGACGCCTTAAGAACCACCATAATTCGCCGAGCCGTGACGTTGTCATGGAAATGGTACGGGATGTTGTTATTGCTCCAGAGCCAGACAACGATACCGATAGCGATAGCGATTCTGGCGATGCGGCTGCAAATGGGCAGGATGATCAACCAATCATCATTGCCGAAAGCAACCGCGAAATACCGACTGTCTCTGTTGGAGACGCGGCAATGTTGATGGATCTGGCGGATACAAATGCTTTTGTGTTTCGCAACATAAAAACCGATGCCCTAGAGGTGGTTTATAAACGGACAGATGGCAACATCGGCTGGATTTGCCCCGAAGCCTGATACCAGGCTTTCCCTGCATGTGATGCAGACGGCAAAAAGCCAAACACTGAACGATGAACCATAAGTGTGTAATGCATGCCGCGGCCTGGCCGCGGCACAGGCAAGAGAGTTGTAATGGATATCGAAGACCTTTTGGCAACAGACCTGGTATTTGCCGACTTCAAGGCATCGAGCAAAAAGCAAACCCTGCAGGCGCTGTCCCGCAAGTGGGCTGCTGCAAACGGTGTTGATGAACGCCTTGCATTTGAAAAAATCCTGGACCGCGAACGGCTGGGCAGCACGGGCGTTGGCAAAGGGGTTGCCATTCCTCATGCACGTATCGAAGGCCTGACAGAAATTACCGGTGTTTTTGCACGGCTCACCACACCGGTTGACTTTGACGCTGTGGACGATGTCCCCGTTGATCTGGTGTTCATGCTGTTTGCGCCTGAGGACGCGGGCGCTGACCACTTGAAGGCATTGGCAAGGGTATCCCGGCTCCTGCGTGACAGCGCAACCTGCGACAAGCTTCGCCAGACGTCGGATGCCGCTGCGCTCTATGCCATGGTTGCGCAGCCATCCAGTAACGCCGCCTAAGGCAGCAAGTCGTTAATCAGGATAATCAACTTTAACAAAATACAGGCCGTCTGGTGGTGCGTTGAACCCTAGCGCGGCTCTGTCGCGGGCGTGCAAGGCATCTCTGAGATTTGCCTTTGTCCACTTGCCTTCCCCAACCATTTTAAGCGTACCGGTGATCGAACGAATTTGATGATGCAGGAACGACCGCGCCCCTGCGTACAGGTGAACCTCGTCGCCAATTTGCTCAACGCGCAAATAATCCATGGTTTTCACCGGGTCTTTGGCCTGACAGTTCACATGGCGAAAAGTGGTGAAATCATGCCGACCCACCAACACCTGCGCCGCATCATGCATGGCGGCCACATCCAGCGGCGGTTTGACATGCCACTTCAGCCCGCGGTCGAACGTTAGCGGCGCCCGCCGGTTGCAGATTTTATAGACATAATGGCGGCTTTTAGCTGAAAAGCGGGCATTGAAATCCTGGCTAACTTTTTCTACCGCCAGCACACAAACCGGGTGTGGCTTAATGTGGTAATTAATCGCCCCTTGCACCTCGTCGGTTGTCATGTCGCGCGCGGTATCGAAATGCGCGACCTGACCGTAGGCATGGACACCGGCATCCGTGCGGCCAGACCCCGTAACCGTAACTTGATCTTCCGGCACAAACCCTCGGATTGCCTGTTCCAGCGCGCCCTGCGCCGATGGCCCATTATCCTGCCGCTGCCATCCGACAAAGGGCCTGCCGTCATATTCTATAGTCAGTTTAAAGCGTTGCATACATCAAAACACCGTTGGTGCGCCGGAAATGCGCAGCGCTTTCTTAGGCGCAACAAGCAGCGAATTGCAACGACCAATCGTTATCTCTTGTACCACAGCCGCCCTAATCACCTGCACGCAGATAAGGTCGAAGGGCGGGGTAAAACTGGGTAAAAACACTATCAGTTGCGCCGTGTTTTATGTGGCAATTGGTGCAATCATTGGGCAGGGCAGGTGCGCTGGCGTGCTTGTCGTCCGGGCCAAAGAAGAAGAAATTAAACCCGGTTTCCGGGAAACGGTCCTTGTCCTTCAGATGAATTTCCAGCGCCAGTTCTTCGTCCATGACAAACCCGGACGTATTAATGGATACATTGGTTCGGGACCCATGAAAATATAGCGCAAACATTGTCCCATCCGGAAACGTGCCGGTTTCTTTGAAAACGTTATACGCAGTGGGCTCCATCAAAACTGTTTGAAAATTACCTGGCGTATCCGGGTCAAATGGAACCTGCGCATTATACCCCATGCCCAGCGACGCGCCCAAAAACACCCATTCGTCGATGTTGGCCGGACGCCGAAGATCGCCAGTGTCACCAAAGCGGGCGACTTCAACGCTCTCAACAAGCACCGGGCCTGCAAGCGCCGCGGCAGCAGACGCATTTTTTTGCCACACGCCAATGGCCCCAACGCCTGCCACCAACAACGCAGCCCCTGCCATCATTGTCCATCGTTTCATGTATCGCTCCTGCATTGCTAAATCCGTGACATGCTGAAGTGTATGAAGTCCTGCTGACTTTCTAAGGACAAATGAACGGCACATTCTGCCAACTCGCTGGGTAACCTTGGTGCGGGTATTGGCATGCCTGTCTGGGCCGTGCGATAGGTAACCCATGAACCAAAAGACAATTGTTGCCCTGTTGTATTCCGGGTGCCTGTCGCTGGATGTGACCGGCCCACTGGAGGCGTTTAATTACGCCAACATGCAGGCCACACGCTTTAAACCCTATAAGATCATTCTTGCTGCGCAGACCGCAGGCCCCGTTGAAACACTGTCAGGGATCCAACTGATAGCCGACACCAGCCTCAGCGAGATAGGGGACGGAATTGATACGCTTCTGGTGCCGGGTATGCGCACCGGAGATAACGGTTACCTGCAGTGCGGCATCGTTGATTGGATCGTGGAGTGCGCCCCCTCCATACGCCGCGTTGCATCGGTATGCTCGGGTGCCCTGGTACTTGGGGAAGCCGGGCTTCTTGACGGTAAACATGTCACAACACATTGGATGGACAGCAAAATCCTGGCTCAAAAAATACCTTCAGCCAATGTGGCGGCTGACCAAATTTATCTGCGCGACGGCCAGATTTATTCGTCTGGTGGGGTTACGGCGGGCATTGACCTTGCCCTGGCCCTGATAGAGGAAGACCTTGGTCACGCTGAAGCTCTGAAAGTGGCCAAACGCATGATCGTTCCCCTGAAACGGGCAGGCGACCAGTCTCAGTTCAGCGACTTGTTGCTGGCTCAGGAAAAAGCGTCCCGCTTTCATGGGTTGCTGGAATGGCTGGAAGCAAACCTGACTGAAAACCTGTCGGTTTCCAGCATGGCGCAGTACTGCGCGATGAGTAACCGCAATTTTAGCCGCAAGTTCACGTCAGAACTGGGAGTTTCACCCATGATTTATGTGCGCAACAGGCGACTGGAGCGCGCAAAAATGTTGTTGGAGGACACAGAAAAGACCATTCAGACCATTGCCAGGGATGCGGGGTTTGGTTCCATAGACCAGTTTCGGCGGCTCTTTGAAAAAGCCTGTAGCATCGGGCCAAAGGAATACCGCGAAAGGTTTGGGCGGCGCACCGAAACAAATGAAGGGCCTTAGGTCAGCAGCGTTCCGGCTGGCACCGGAAACCCGCGCAGAAAATCCTTCAGGTCCATTGGCCCCTTGCCTGCCCGCTGGGCGCGGGTGATTCGGTAACGGCCGTCGCCGCACGCGATTAATAAATCACTATCCAGTGCACTGCCGGGCTTTGTGCCCGCTGGGGCATCAAACGCTTCACCGGCCAGAACTTTCACCCGTTGCCCGTCAATCAGTGTCCAGGCACCGGGGAAGGGAAAAAGGCCGCGCACCTGCCGGTCTATTGCTGCTGCATCATCAGACCAGTTGATACGAGCTTCCGCCTTCTCGATTTTGTGGGCATAGGTCACGCCCTCATCTGGCTGGTGTTCAGGCACCAGAGTGCCGGAGTGCAGGCCCTCAAGCGCGCCATTAATCAGCGAAGCCCCAAGGTCCGCAAGCGTGTCATGCAGGTCTGCGGTTGTAGCTTTTGGGCCGATCGGCACAGCCGCGCGCGACAGCACAGGGCCTGTATCCAACCCGGCTTCCATTTGCATGATGCAGACGCCGGTTTCTGTGTCACCCGCCATAATAGCCCGGTGAATGGGCGCAGCACCGCGCCACCGGGGCAACAAGGACGCGTGCACATTCACACACCCAAGCCTGGGGGCGTCCAGCACATCCTGCGGCAAAATCTGGCCGTAAGCGACAACCACCGCGCAGTCTGCCCCCAGGGCGGCTAACGAGGCTTTCTCTGCAGGGTCCTTAAGAGATTTGGGCGTGCGCACCGGCAAGCCGATCTGGTCGGCTATTTTGTGGACGGGGGTTTTTTGTTCTTTTTTGCCGCGACCCGCCGGGCGAGGGGGTTGCGTGTAAACCATGGCCACATCATGCCCGGCATCAACAAGCGCGGTTAGCGTCGGGACAGCAAAATCGGGCGTACCCATAAAGATCAGCTTCATCGAAACGCTCCTCAAACGGGTCTGGTTTTAGCGGACAAACGGGCGCGGCTAGAGAATGACCGAATCCTTTGTGGCTTTCTGTACTTTTTTGATGATCATATTGCGCTTGAGGCGCGACAGATAATCAATAAACACAACACCGTTCAGATGATCGATTTCATGTTGAACACAGGTTGCCGTCAGGCCTTCCATCAGGTCTTCCTGCATCTGGCCGTTATAATCAAGATATTGGACGCGTACCGCCGCTGGTCGCTCGACATCGGCGTAATGCTCGGGCACCGACAAGCAGCCTTCACTGTATGTGTTGCGTTCTTCCGATTCCCAGGTGACCTCGGGGTTTATGAGGAAAAGCGGTTCATTTTCTTCCTCTTCCGTTGAGGTGTCCAGTACGATCATACGCTTTGCCACTGCCACCTGAATGGCGGCCAGGCCAATGCCCGGCGCGGCATACATGGTTTCCAGCATGTCATCCAGAAGCTTGCGCACCTGATCGTCTACCTTATCAACAGGGGTTGATTTGGTTTTTAAGAGCGGATCGGGCACGTTGATGATGTCAAGCTTGGCCATAAGCGTAAGGTTCCGTCAAACTAAGGTGTGGCAAGGGTCTGCGGTTTATCTATGGTTCACGGGGCCTGACGTCAAGCCCCGACAGACGGGAAGCGCCCATCGGACACCGTAAATGGATGCCCAGACTGTATAGAAGGGCCGGTTACTAGACTGGTTACCCGACTGATTGCCAGAACCGGCCTTTCAAAAGTCGACGACGGGGGCATCGGGCACATAGGTTTGACGCAGGTCTTCAACCTCCAACACCCACAAATCCTCATCAAAGGCGCGTTTTTTCATAATAGTTTCCGAAACGGTGTCTGGCGACGCGCCAACAAGCAGTTGCCGCCACACCCGGTTGCCATCAAAATCAAGGGTGCGCTCCAGCACCGTAATTCCGGCCGAAAACCGGTCGATTTTCAGCAAAACACCGCCCCGGTCAGCGTCGCCGCGCACCACCACGAAAGCCGGCTGGTCAGCCGCAAAGCAAGTGCGTACATGAGCTTCAACCCACAGCGATGTTTTAATGCGATCCGTCATCCGACCTTTAGGTCATGGAATATCGGTGCGGTCAAGGGCTGCACTGGCTTGCGCTGGGTTTTGAGTTAAGGTGGCCTGAATTAAGGTGGGTTGGGGTTCAGCCATGGAGCCCAACACAAAAGACCCCTCAGGCGGGAAACTTGCTGTTGCTGATTTTGCGCCCGAAAAACTGCACCAGTATTGGGTTTTGTTTCACGAGGCGTTTTCCAGCACCTTTCACTGGAAGCAGTTTACAACTCTCATTTACTATTTCAGAATCTCTGTTCTCGCGAGCGGTAGCAGCTATTTAAGCAACAGGCATTTCAAGACCCAGGGTTTGCAACCGGTCCATAAACATCACTCGGACTTCTTCTACTGAGACCTTAAACTCCAATCCCGTTGCACTGTCTTCGCTCCAGCGCACCGCTGCCGGGATATCACCGCGCCCTACGATGGACAGCACAACATCAACGCCCTCTTTGAGGGGCATGTCCAATCGCACCCGCGCGCCCCCAAGGGACATATTCCAAATCTGGCAATCAAAGTCGTGCCGACCGACTTTAAGCTTTGCGGGCCATAAAACCGATCTTCTACGGTATGCCCGTGCGTCCGCCGTTCCACCGACAAATTCTGCCGTTGATGATTTTTTTTCGTCTGTTTCCGTATCTTTTTCGCGTGTTTTCGTCATTTTTTGCCCCGTCCGCGCACTTTTTTGCAACATATCTGCATTTGTAGCAGTCGGCAGTAAAACTTTTCTCACCAAGAGGATAAAATTTTAGCGGTACCTGTTGCTTTTTGCGACATAATGCTGGGGCAGTGACGCGTTTTGCATTAAGCTGTCCACATACACCCAATGGGAGTTTGCTGCGCCATGTCCGGGCCTGAACAAAATATCCTGATTATTGAAGACAGCCCTACGCTGGCATTAACCTACCGGGAATACCTGAAACCGCTTGGTGTCGTCACCAGACTGGCGGAAACCGGGGCCGAAGCCCTGAGTTTCATTGACGCGCAGATGCCAACGGTTGTGTTGCTGGACCTGAAACTGCCGGACATGGATGGGATCGATATCCTGAAACGGATTAATCAGGAAAAGCTGGCATCCAGGGTTATTGTCATCACGGCCCACGGGTCGGTCACGGTTGCTGTTGAAGCCATGCGCGAAGGGGCGTCAGACTTTTTGCTGAAACCCTTTACGGCCGAACGATTAACCACCACGGTCAACAATGTCCTTGAAATTTCAAGGCTTTCCAGCCTGGTTGAGCGATACAGCAGCGGCACACCCAAAAAGTTTGACCGCTTCATTGGCGACAGCTCTGTGATGCAGGCGGTGTACCGGATGATAGAAGACAGTGCGCCCTCCAAGGCCAGTGTCTTTATCATGGGACCATCGGGCACCGGCAAAGAACTGTGCGCAGAAGCAATCCATCAAATGGGTGCCCGAAAAGACAAGCGGTTTGTTGCCCTCAACTGTGCCGCAATCCCGGAAAACCTGATCGAAAGCGAGATTTTCGGTCATGTAAAAGGTGCGTTCACCGGCGCGTCAGCAGATCGTGACGGCGCAGCTGTCGCCGCCGATGGCGGCACCCTCTTTCTGGACGAAATTTGTGAGATGCCTCTTGATCTGCAAACCAAGCTGCTGCGCTTCATTCAGACAGGCCAGGTTGTTCCTGTCGGCAGCAACAAAGCGGTGAAAGTAGATGTTCGTTTCGTTTGCGCAACGAATAGAATCCCTGCAGAGGAGGTTGCTGCCGGGCGGTTCCGCGAAGACCTGTATTACCGACTGCATGTTGTGCCCATCCATATGCCCCCCTTGAAGGACCGCGGCGCAGATGTGCTCGATATCGCCAAACATATGCTGATCCAATTCTCAACTGAAGAAGGCAAAAACTTTGCAGACCTATCGGATGATGCGCGCGCCAGATTGCTAGCCCACAGTTGGCCCGGTAATGTGCGCGAGCTTGGTAACGTGATCCAGAGCATAGTTGTCTTGAACGACTCTGAACTGCTAACCGCCGATATGTTAAAGCCAATTTTGGGTGCAATGCCAACACAGCCATCAAATGGGGCGCATTATGATGGCACTGCATCTGCTACCGTGACGGCACCCGTTGCGCATTCATCTACACCGCATTCACAGGTGTCACACCTGCCAGAACCCTCTTCTGCTAGCGGTATCGAACCGTTGGCAAGCGTTGAACGGCGCACAATTGAAAGGGCCATCGCCCTGTCCGGCGGACGGGTGCGGGCAGCCGCCAAAGCCTTGGATGTTAACCCGTCGACCCTCTATCGCAAGATAGCCGCCTGGGAAGCCGAGGCCGATAAAACGGTACAGCAAGGGCCTGATGCGGGCTAAGGGGCCTTTTGCGGGCTAAACCTAGGGCTCTAAGCCTAAAGGCCCAGCTCTTTCTGTTCGTCATGGCTATTGCGCGTTTGCTCAAGCGCAACAGCGTTTGTTGCCGCCAAAGCCGCCATATTGATCAGGTCTGTTGCAGTTGACGTCAGTCTTGCAATTTGAATCGCGTGGCTCATGCCCAAAAGCATCGGCCCAATAATTCGGCCACCGCCCAGTTCGCTCAATAGTTTATAACTGATGTTAGCTGAATGCAGCGTCGGCATAATCAACAGGTTGGCGGGACCAGAAAGCCGCATGAACGGGTATTTCTCCATCAAATCCCTGTTGAGCGCCACATCTGCCTGCATTTCGCCGTCAAATTCAAAATCCACGTCGCGGTCTTCCAACACGGAAACCGCTTCCTGAATATGTTTGGTGCGATCAGAGGGCGGATTGCCAAAATTAGAAAATGACAAAAACGCCGCCCGCGGCTCATGACCCAGCCTGCGCACAAATGCTGCCGCCGCAATTGCAATATCCGCCAATTCGGTGGCGCTGGGGCGCTCATTAACAGTGGTATCGGCCAAAAATACCGTGCGGCCGCGCATCACCATAACCGAAAGCCCAAAAGGGCGCTGGCCCGGCAGCGGATCAATCACCCGCCGAACGTTCTTGAGCGCGCGCCAATAATGACGGGTCACGCCCGTGACCATGGCATCCGCATCCCCGCTGGCGACCATCAGGGCAGAAAACACATTCCTGTCCCGCTTTACCAGGCGGTTCACGTCTCGCAACAAAAAGCCACGCCGGTTCAAACGTTCATATAGTTTTTCCACATACTGCTTGAGGCGCGGGTTATTAGCTGCGTTCGATATTTCAAACTCCATATCGTCAGCACCCATTTCGCGCAGCTTTTCGCGGATCGGCGCTTCATAGCCCACCAACACAGGAATGCCGTATCCGGCGGACTTGAACCCAACCGCCGCACGCAACACTCTGTCTTCTTCGGCTTCAGCAAACACCACGCGGCGCAGGGGACGGCGCTTCAGGTCTTCAAATATGGTGGACAGCGTGTCTACTGTCGGGTCAAGCCGGGCGGACAATTCCTGCTCGTAGGCTTCAAGGTCTTCAATAGGTTTGCGCGCAACGCCAGTATCCATTGCAGCTTTGGCAACCATTACTGGAATTTTGCGAATAAGCCGCGGGTCAAACGGTGCCGGAATGATGTAGTCCGGCCCATAATGCGGCTGTTCACCGCCGTAGGCTGCCGCCACTTCATCCGGCACATCCTCGCGCGCCAGTTCTGCCAGCGCCTTTGCCGCCGCAATTTTCATCTCGTCATTGATGGTGCGCGCCCGAACGTCCAACGCCCCTCGGAAAATGTACGGAAAGCCAAGCACATTATTGACCTGGTTGGGATAATCCGACCGTCCGGTTGCAATAATGGCGTCGGGCCGGACAGACCGTGCATCTTCCGGTGTAATTTCAGGGTCCGGGTTCGCCATCGCAAAAATAATCGGTTTGGCCGCCATAGATGCAACCATATCCTTGGTGATCGTACCGGCAGCCGCCAAACCGATGACCGCGTCTGCACCCTTAATGGCATCCTCCAGCGTGCGGGCATCGGTTTTTACCGCATGAGCCGACTTCCACTGGTTCATGCCTTCGGTGCGGCCAGCGTAAATCACGCCTGTGCGATCAATCATTGTAACCTGATCATGAGGCAGGCCCATGGATTTCAACAATTCAATACAGGCGATACAGGCTGCACCCGCACCCACTGCAACCACGCGGGTTTTTGTGATGTCGCGGCCCGTCAGATCAAGCGCGTTCAGAAAACCCGCCGCCGTGATAATCGCTGTGCCATGCTGATCGTCGTGAAAGACCGGAATATCCATCAATTCGCGCAGACGCTGCTCGATAATGAAACATTCAGGTGCTCGGATATCCTCCAGGTTTATGCCACCAAAGCTTGGGCCCAGCAGTTTTACGCAGTTAACAAACTCGTCGATGTCGGTGGTGTCCACCTCTAGGTCAATCGAATCAACGTCGGCAAAGCGCTTGAACAGGACTGCCTTGCCTTCCATCACAGGCTTTGAGGCCTGCGCCCCCAAGGCACCCAGCCCCAGTATGGCAGTACCATTGGAAATAACAGCCACCAAATTGCCTTTGGTGGTGTAATCATAGGCCGTGTCGGGGTCATCTGCGATGGCTTTAACAGGCACAGCAACGCCGGGGCTGTAGGCCAGCGACAAGTCGCGCTGGGTTGCCATCGGCTTTGATGGTGTGATCTCAAGTTTGCCAGGACGACCCACTGCATGGAACCGCAATGCTTCAGCGTCTGTGAACCTGGATGACTTCTCGGTCATGTCATTCCCCAATCTAATGCCCTGATCTAATGCTTGGCAGTTTGTGCATGAATGCACTAAACCTGAAAGCGTCACGTCAATATGTTGAAACGGCGCATACTATCGCATGAAGCGGCATGCAATCGAAAATCAATTTCTTTTGTTGCCTGGACGCCGCATGACTATTGGTTCGACCGGTAAATGTTGAGGAACATGAGTTTTGGACGCCAACGCCCTAAAAAAAGAAACCCTGAAAGACCAAGCAGCAAATGATGGCGGCAAAGCGCCTGGTGCGCCCGATACCTCTGATGCGCCGGATAGCAAAGAGCAGCAGCCTGAAACGGGCGCCAATAAATGGCATCGTGCGCTAAAGGCACCCGGCCTTACGCCGATGATGGCCCAGTTCCTGGAGATCAAGGCCGATCACCCGGACTGTTTGCTGTTTTACCGCATGGGTGATTTTTACGAATTGTTTTTCGAGGACGCAGAACAGGCTTCTGTCGCGCTTGATATCACGCTGACCAAACGCGGCAAACTGTTAGGGGAAGACATTCCCATGGCAGGCGTGCCGGTGCATGCAGCAGAAAACTATCTTGCCCGGTTGATAAAACGCGGCTTCAAGGTCGCCGTTTGCGAGCAAACCGAAGACCCCGCAGCCGCGAAGGCGCGCGGGTCAAAATCGGTCGTGCGGCGCGAAGTTGTTCGGCTGGTAACACCCGGCACACTGACGGAAGACACGCTTCTTAATCCCAAAAGCCATAACTATCTGGTCGCTGTTGGACGCGCGCACAAAGACCTTTCATTGGCGGTCGCCGACATCTCGACGGGCGAATTTTTCATTCTGCCAACCAAAGCCGGACGATTGGATGCAGACCTTGCACGCCTGCAACCCGGCGAAATTTTGGTTGGTGAAAGCACGCTGGAAGACGACACAATTTCAGCTGGCCTTTTTGATTGGCGCGGCAGCATAAGTGAGCTGTCTGATGCTTTGTTTGACAGCACATCCGGGAAGCGCCGTGTGCAAGACCTGTATGATGTGGCAACCTTAGACGGGTTTGGCAATTTCAGCCGGGCCGACCTTGCTGCTGCAGGGGCTTTAATCGACTATCTGGAAGATACACAAAAAGGCAACCTGCCCGCGCTGGCACCACCCGCCCGCCTGTCGACAGACAGCACCATGATGATTGACGCAGCAACCCGCCGCAGCCTTGAATTGACCCGGACACAGACCGGGGACACGCAGAGCAGCCTGTTATCAGTCATTGACCGCACCATCACAGGTGCGGGTGCACGATTGCTGGCCAAACGTCTGGCAGGGCCGCTGACAGACCCTGTGCGCATCGGCGAACGGCTGGATTGTGTCAGTTATTTTCTGGACAATTCCGGGGTACAGGACGACGTGCGCGCCGCTTTAAAAACTGCACCTGATATAGAACGAGCGGCGATGCGCTTGTCGATGGGGCGCGGTGGTCCCCGCGACCTTGGGGCGATTCATGCAGGCATGACAGTTGCAGGCATGATCAAATCCAGGCTTTTAGTGCAGGCAGGAGCGCTTGATGAAACGCCCATGCACATTGAAGACGCCGTCAGCGACCTCGGGGACCATGAAGCAACATGCGCTGAACTGGCAGCGGCATTGGTTGACGAACCGCCCGTGCTGGCACGCGACGGCGGGTTTATCCGGGAGGGATATAATGAAGCGCTGGACGAGTTTCGTATGCTGCGCGACCAAAGCCGCCGCTTGATTGCAGGGCTGGAACAGGAATACCAGAAGCTGACCGGCATCAATGGCCTGAAAATAAAGCACAACAACGTGCTTGGGTATCATGTTGATGTTACCGCCAAGTATGCTGATACCATGATGTCCGCACCGCTCAATGAAACATTTATCCACCGGCAAACACTGGCGAATGCCGTGCGTTTTTCGTCTGCTGAACTGTCGCGGCTGGCAGGGAAAATCTCCGAAGCAGGCGACCGCGCGCTAGCGCTAGAGCAGGATTTGTTCACGCAGCTAACGGCGCTGGTTATGGAACAGGCGGGGCCTATTTCACTGGCGGCGGATGCGCTGGCCATGCTGGATGTCACATCATCACTGGCGACGCTTGCATTAGAGGCCAACCTGACCCGCCCTGACGTGGACGATAGCCAAGCCTTTGACGTAAGCGCCGGGCGCCATATGGTGGTAGAACAAGCGTTAAAGAAAACCAGTAACGCCAGCTTTGTCGCCAATGACTGCTCTCTGGGACCGGACGACCGTTTGTGGCTGCTAACCGGCCCCAACATGGCCGGGAAAAGCACGTTTTTGCGGCAAAACGCGCTTATTGCCGTGCTGGCACAAATGGGGTGCTTTGTCCCCGCGGCAAGCGCTCACATTGGTGTGGTAGACCGTTTGTTCAGCCGGGTCGGCGCATCGGACGACCTAGCCCACGGCAGGTCCACTTTCATGGTAGAAATGGTCGAAACGGCGGCTATCCTTAACCAGGCCGGGCCGAGGTCTTTGGTTATTCTGGATGAAATTGGCCGTGGGACTGCGACCTATGACGGCTTGTCAATTGCCTGGGCGGCGGTGGAGCATTTGCATAATATCAACCAGTCGCGCGCCCTGTTTGCGACGCATTACCATGAACTGACGGCGCTGAAGGAAACGCTGGATGCGGTTTCCCTGCGGTCGATGAAAGTAAGGGAGTGGAAAGGTGATGTAGTGTTCCTGCATGAAGTGACGCAAGGGGCGGCTGACCGGTCATATGGCATTCAAGTTGCCAAACTGGCGGGATTGCCAGCGGCCGTTGTGGCGCGGGCGCGTCAGGTATTGGATCACCTGGAAACCAGCGACAAAAGTGGCGGTGGTGCGGAACGATTGATCAGTGATCTGCCGCTTTTCCAGTCCATGCCGACACCGGGGGCCACGCCGAGGGACGACGGCCCATCGGAGCTTGACCAGAAATTGGCCGATATCAACCCGGATACCCTGTCGCCAAAAGAAGCGCTTGACCTCTTGTATGCGCTGAAAGACCTTCAGGACGAACGCGCATAAGGGCATAATGCCCATAACCAGATGAAACCGCATGAAACCAGTTCGTAACAAACGCGCCCTTATCAACCGTAAAGAGCTGATAGCAGCCCTTGAGGATATTGCTGCAACCAAACCTGAAAGCGAGTGGCAGCCTTTGCTGGTACAAACGTTGAAGGACGCGCATCAGGCTGGGTGGGATGAAGTAAAGCGCCGTTTTTTTGAAGAGGCGGACAAGGGCCTTGTGTCAGCGCGGGCGTTATCTTACGTGCTGGATCAGGTTATGCGGGTTTTGTATGACTTTGTGACAGAACATGTGTACCCGCTAGCAAACCCGACATCTGGCGAAAAACTGTGTCTGGTGGCAACGGGAGGATATGGCCGCGGTGAACTGGCGCCCTTTTCAGACATAGATTTGCTGTTTCTTATTCCTTACAAAGCCACAGCCTGGGCGGAAAATGTTGCAGAATACATGCTGTATGTTCTGTGGGACCTGGGGTTGAAAGTGGGGCACGCGACCCGCACCCCGGATGAGTGTGTCCGGCTTGCCAAAGAAGACCTGACCATCCGCACATCCCTTCTTGAAGCCCGTTATATCTGGGGTGAGCAAAAGCTGTTCCGGGTTGCCGCCAGCCGTTTTATCAAACGGGTCGTGACCGGCACCGGGCAAGACTTTGTTGCTCAGAAACTTAAGGAGCGGGACAACCGTCATAAGAAAATGGGCGACAGCCGTTATGTGGTTGAGCCCAACATAAAGGACGGCAAAGGCGGACTGAGAGACCTGCAGACCATGTGGTGGATCGCGCGCTACCTGTACGGCGTAAACCGCACTCATGTGGTGCAGGATGATATTCTGACCGCGGCGGAAAACCGGCAATTCAACAAAGCCGAAAACTTTTTATGGACGGTGCGCGTGGCCCTGCATTTTTTGGCGGGCCGGGCCGATGAACGGCTAACGTTTGATATGCAGCGCCGCCTGGCGGAGGAACTGCAGTATCAAGACCGTGCTGGGGCATCGGATGTTGAACGCTTCATGAAACACTATTTTCTGGTGGCGAAACAGGTTGGTGACCTGACCAGAATTTTTTGTGCTGTCCTGGAAGCGCGGCAGCAGATCACCTTTTTCTCGCGTCTGAAACGCACACGCAAACTTCAGGGGTTTGGTGTGCAGGACCAGCGCCTGATCGCGCTGAATGACGATGACTTCGAGCGGGACCCGACGTTAATGGTCAAAATCTTTGCTGTCGCAGACAAAAATGGCCTGGATATCCACCCGGCCACATTGCGACAAATCAAGCAAAACTTGAAGCGCATGACCCTTGCGGTGCGGCGAAGTCCGGAAGCCAACAAGCATTTCCTGGATGTTTTGACGTCAAAAAATAAAGGCGAAATAAACCTGCGCCGAATGAACGAAGCCGGGGTTTTTGGAAAATTTTTGCCAGACTTCGGGCGCGTTGTCGCGCAGATGCAATATGACATGTACCATCACTATACGGTGGACGAGCACACGATCCGCGCGGTCGGGCTGGTTGCCAAAATCGAAGCCGGGGAATTGGCGGACGATCACCCGTTATCAACCAAAGTGATCCAGCAAATTCAGTCCCGCAATGTGCTGTATGTCGCTGTATTATTGCACGATATTGCCAAAGGCCGCGGCGGTGACCACTCGCTTATCGGCGCTGATATTGCCCGCCGCGTTTGCCCGCGCCTTGGCCTTAGTCCCGCAGAAACACAGACCGTTGCCTGGCTGGTGCGCTGGCATCTGCTGATGAGCAACACAGCGTTCAAGCGCGACTTGGCGGACCCCAAAACAATCCAGGATTTCTGCGACATTGTAAAAAGCCCAGAGCGGCTGCGCCTATTGGTGGTGTTGACCGTAGTGGATATCCGGGCGGTTGGCCCCAATGTCTGGAACGGCTGGAAAGGCCAACTTCTGCGCGAGCTCTATTATGCAGCGGAAGAAGTGTTGCTGGCTGGTCACGTAACACTGGGCCGTAATGAGCGGGTTGCCCGCAAAAAAGAACTGTTGGCGGGGGCTTTGGATGACTGGTCTGCCGGAGCGGTTGAAAAACATCTCAACCGCATGGTTGATGCATACTGGCTGGCAGAGGACGAAGTAACTTTGGTGCAAAACGCCCACTTGATGCGCCGTGTTGACAAGGCCGGTGATCTTATCGGTGTGGCGGCACGCGTGGAAGAATGGCAAGCCATGACCAACATCGCACTCTACACACAGGATCATCCTGGGCTGATTGCCCGCGTTGTTGGCGCAATTGGCGTAGCGGGCGCTTCTATTATGGGGGCGAAAATCCACACCTCCCGGGATGGTATGGCAATGGATAATTTCATTGTTCAGGACCTGGAAAACACCGCCTTTGACAGTCGGGATCAACTTAACCTTATGGAAGAGACGATCCTGAAAACCCTGAAAGGCTCAGTGCGCCCCAAAGAACGCCTGGGCAAAAAACGGTTGTTTGGCACGAAGGACGCAGCCTTCAATATTGAGCCCGTGGTTCTGATCGACAACAAAGCGTCAGGACGCTCTACAGTCATGGAAGTCAACGCCAAAGACAGGCCCGGCCTTTTGTATGACCTGACCTATGCGCTGTACCGGCTGAAACTGTCGATCACATCAGCCCATGTGGCAACCTACGGCGAACGCGCCGTTGATGTTTTTTATGTCACCGATCTAACCGGCAGCAAGGTCAGCAACAAATTGCGATTACGTAATATTGAAGAAAAGCTGCTGCGCGCGGCACGGGGCCAACCAATATTCAGCAAACGCGAAGAAGAAAAACAGGATATTGAACGCACAGAACGCACAGGAAGCGCCGCGTGAGTTTGGTAAAACGCATTTCTACGGTAGGTGGTTTTACCCTGTTGAGCCGGGTTTTCGGTCTGATACGTGACTTTTTAATGGCGCGCTACCTGGGGGCCGGCATGGCGTCCGATGCCTTTTTTATCGCCTTCAAACTCCCAAATTTTTTCCGGCGACTCTTTGCTGAAGGGGCATTTTCGGTTGCTTTTGTGCCACTGTTTTCGCGCGCACTAGGCAAAGACATAACACCAGAAAGCCAAGCAGCCGCTGAAGCGTTCGCAAGTCGCGTTTTTAGCTGGCTTTTGCCGATCCTTCTGGCTCTTTTGGTTCTGATGGAAGCGGCCATGGTGCCCGTTATGCTTGGCCTGACCGGCGGGTTTGAGGGTGATGGTGCCTCTGCAGAAAAGTTTGACCTGGTGGTTGAACTGGGGCGTTACACATTTCCGTATCTGGTGCTTATTTCAATCGTTTCTTTCTACGCTGGCATGTTGAATGCTGTTGGCCGGTTTGCAGCAGCCGCGTTTTCGCCCGTCTTGCTGAATATCCTGATGATTAGTGCGCTTTTATTTTTCCACGACACTGACGTGCAGGCCGCGCGCTACCTCGCTGGAGCTGTGTCACTGTCAGGTGTGGCCCAGCTGTTGTTGTTATATGCGTCTGTCAGGGGCGCCGGGCTGAAGGTGGCTCTGCCGCGCCCGCGCCTGACAGATGATGTACGCGAGCTGTTGCGCATTATGGCCCCAGCCGCCATTGGGGCTGGTGTGATGCAGATTAACCTGCTCGCTGATGTCATCATTGCCGCGCGTCTGTTGCCAGAAGGGTCTGTTTCCTGGTTATTTTACGCTGATAGGTTAGCGCAATTGCCGCTGGGCGTTATCGGTATTGCCGCTGGCACCGTTTTGTTGCCCGGCATCTCGCGCATGCTAGCGGCGGGTGACAGCGACGGCGCCCAGGTACAACAAAACCGCGCACTTGATTTTTCCATGATGCTGACAATTCCATCAGCGGCGGCTCTTGCAATTATCGCTGGGCCAGTGATTGCGACAATTTTTGAACGCGGGGCCTTTGTGGCGGCAGACACACAGGCAACCGCCCTGGCGTTATTTGCCTATGCCTTTGGCTTGCCCGCCTATGTCGTCCAGAAAACCCTGACACCGGCATACTTTGCCCGCAGCGACACCCGAACGCCAGTTATATACGCCAGCATTTCCTTGGTCGTTAATCTGGTACTGAACCTGATTTTAATCCGTTATATGGCGCATGTTGGCCTTGCCGCAGCAACCGCCATAGCTGCCTGGCTGAATGTTGGTTTGCTCTATTACGGACTGCACAAGCGCCGCCATTTCAAGGTTAACGGACAAGTTCTGATGGGGTTTGCAAAATATAGCCTGTGCAGCGGTATTATGGTTGGCGGACTGCTTTGGGCGTCGGACCACTGGGCGTATTTGTTTGCTAGTGACAGCGCTTTACGAATTGGTGCGCTGGCTGCGTTAGTCATTTTAGGGGCCACGCTCTACTTTTGTGCGCTGGCGTTGATGGGCGGCCTGAAAGTCCAGCAAATCCGGACTTTGCTCTCAAAACAGGGCTGATCGCCGCTTGACCATACCCGGCATGCTTGTCATAACGCGTTTCGCGTCTGAGAAACATTGCTTTGAAACGCCGCATTGAAAACCATCAACCTGACGTAACCGGAGACCCACCTCGTGACACCCTCGCCCATGCCGACCAAGCGGATATTTTCTGGTGCCCAGCCTTCTGGCAATATGCACCTTGGTAACTATCTGGGTGCGTTCCGTAATTGGGCGCGGCTGCAGGATGATTATGAAGCACTTTACTGCGTGGTTGATATGCATGCAATTACGGTCTGGCAGGACCCTGCCGACTTGCAGGGGCAGATCAGGGAAGCGGCTGCCGCCTATATGGCGTCTGGCGTCGATCCGGAACGCTCGATCCTTTACAATCAAAGCAAGGTTGCGGGCCATGCGGAACTGGCGTGGATATTCAACTGCGTTGCCCGGTTGGGTTGGTTGAACCGGATGACCCAGTTTAAAGATAAAGCGGGCAAAAACCGTGAGAAGGCGTCTGTGGGGTTATATATATACCCAAACCTCATGGCTGCCGATATTTTGCTGTATAAAGCGACGCATGTGCCGGTAGGCGCAGACCAAAAACAGCATCTGGAGCTGACCCGCGATATCGCGCAAAAGTTCAATAGCGATTATGGCATTGAGCTGTTCCCGCTAACAGAACCTGTGATTATGGGGGAAGGCGCGCGGGTGATGAGCTTGCGCGACGGCAGCAAAAAAATGTCCAAGTCCGAGCCATCTGACATGACACGCATCAACCTGAACGATGATGCCGACACGCTGGCCAACAAAATCCGCAAGGCGCGCACGGATGCCGAGCCCCTGCCAGGCAACGCGGACGCGCTGGAAGACCGCCCCGAGGCCGCGAACCTAGTTGGTATTTATGCCGCCTTAATGGATGTCAGCCGCGATAGTGTGTGCGCAGAGTATGAAGGCAAAGGGTTTGGCGACTTCAAAAAAGCCCTAACCGACGTGGTTGTGTCAAAGCTGGCTCCTATCACTGAAGAAATGGCGCGCCTGCAAAAGGACCCCGCTTATATCGATTCGGTTCTCAAGGATGGTGCAGAGCGCGCATCGGCCATGGCAGAGCCCGTTTTGGCTGACGTTAAGCGGGCCGTGGGGTATCTGTAAGGTTGATACCCAGCGATAGAGGAACGGTAGAGGTAAGAACCTTTCGTTCAGATACGGTTCAGACTTGGGGGCTTAGCATTCGACAGACATCTTGGGATATCGCCTGACTAGGGTGACAATCCTTAATGCGGTGATGCGATGCGCGAAAACCGCCCTTTGGGCGATTAAGCAAAAATGGGGGTCGCGGAACCGTTTGTTTGATCTTAGAGTGGGGTGCGGCGAAATTGAGGCGCGCCAGCAACACAAGGATTTGAGTATGAACCGACAGTTTTTCCGAATGGCTTCCGTAACGCTGATGGCAATGGCCCTGGGGGCCTGTGCGTCCAGCTTTCGAAGCGATGTAACCAGTTTCCATGTGGCAACGCCCGCAGCCGGCGCAAAAGTTGTGCTGGTTCCTATTGACGAATCGCGCCAAGACAGCCTTGAGTACCGGCAATATGCAAGCTCAATCCAGGGTGTTCTGGAACAGAATGGCTTTGTTGGTGCCCGCGAAGATGAACCAGACTATATCATCGGCTTTGGTATTGAAGTCAGCGACGGGCGCGAAAAAATCAGATCATTTGGCGGCGCAGGCTTTGGTGGCAACATCTGGTGGCAGCGCGGCTACGCTTGGGGCGGATGGTGGGACCCCTTCTTCCCGGGTGCTGGGTTTGGACCCGGCTTTGGTGGTGGTTTTGGTCCAGGGTTTGCCGGTGGCGGTGTAACGTCGCGCACAGTGTATCTGGCGCAGTTGCATGTGGAAATCCGCGAACGTGATGGCACCATGATTTTTGAAGCCAATGTAGAAAGCGAAACACGCTCCCGGCGCTTAACCGAGCTGGTACCGTTGCTGGCAGAAGCCTTGTTTGAGGACTTTCCGGGCGCGAACGGCGTGACCCGCCGGGTGAAAATTGACCTGGATGGCCGCAAGCGACCCTAACCAGATAAAGTGCAAACTATGATACCAAACGGCCCTCAGGGGCCGTTTTTTTGCAGGTAGTGCAACAGTTGTATATATCGCCACCAAACTTATGTACCCGACCTAAGGGTCAAGGCCTTTCATCTTTCAATAAACCTGCACCTGGCGTGGGCTTGCTTTGCCAACTGCTAGCTGATACCCAAACGAGGGTATGCTGAAACGGGCCCGATTCCCGCATCATGGAGACTGTTTATTCGCGCTTCTGGAAAATTCCGACGTGCCCATACTGCGGCCAATAATGGTGATGCTGATGAGTGCGTTGCATTGTTGCAGGAAGTATGGGCGCTGAACAAAAAAAATCCGGATGCTTTTGCAGCTGTCACATCCCTTCTGATCGACATTGGTCATGACGCGGACGCCATCACTATCATTGAAGAGGCGGTCGTTCATCAGGGCGAGAACGAACGAGTCTGCCAGATAACTGGTGAAATTGGGGTTCGATTGGAAATGCCCCACATTGCAGAGAAGTCTTTTGCAAAAGCCTGCCAACTCAACCCCAAAGAACCCAGCCATTTTTTACATCTGGCAAACGCCTATGATGCCCTGGAAAAACAGGACCAAGCGATAGACCTGTTGAAAACCAGTCTTGAATTTTTCCCAGACTACGCCGCCTTATGGGATGCTATCGGAACCCTTGTTTGTAACTATCAAAGAGACTTTGCCAACGGTCGATTGTTTTTAGCGGAAGCCATACGATTAGCACCGGAAAACGCCAAATATCATCATAATCTGGCTTTAACTTTTGGAAAGCACCCAGCTGGCGAACAGCATTATAAAAATGCTTTGGCGTGTGATCCACAAAACCCACAAATTCGACTGAGCTACGCATTGTACTTGCTGACCAATCATCGCACAGATGAAGCATGGCCCCTTTATGAAGCGCGGCTTGACCCGTCATTGGGGCCCAAAAAAGTGGCGACATACACGCACGACTTACCCTGCTGGCAAGGCGAAGATCTTACCGGAAAGTCAATATTGGTGTGTGCAGAGCAAGGCATAGGCGACGAAGTATTCTTCTCTGTGTTTTTGCCAGGCCTGATTGAGCGAGCAGCACATGTTTACATAGGTTGTGACCCGAGGCTCGTAGGCTTGTATGAGCGTTCTTTCTCAGGCTGCAGTGCCTTTGGTTTTGAAGACACTCAAAACTTCCAGAAGCGCTTGAGGCAGTTTCCGGAATTTGAGCAGCAGATCGAAAACCAGTCTGTTGCGGTAGACTATGCTGTAGCCATCGGCTCCCTTCCTCTGTTGCTGAAACCCTACTTAAACGACTTCCTTCAATTGAACGGGGCGATATTCAGCGCTGATCCGCCGCAGGTTGAAAAGGCCGCCGCTTTTTTCCGGGTCGCCACAGGCAGGAAAAAGATAGCTGTGTCATGGCGAAGCGGCAACCTATCGGGGGTTCGGCGTTTCTATTACATCAGCGTTGACCTGATAGAGGCGCTAGCACGACACATCAATGCGGATTTCTATGTGGTGCAATACAGCTATTCGCCAGCAGAAAAGGCCCGTCTGGCAGAGTTGGATAATGTCTATTTCTTTGATGGGATAGACATGAAACAGGACATTGAATTCAACTGCGCTGTGCTGTCGCAAATGGATACATCGATCGGACCACCTACGGCAACCCAGATGTTTGCAATGGCGAGTGGTTGCCCGATATGTTTGGTGAATAATGGCGCGCCCTGGACGGTGATGCAAGATCAACCAAGTCCACCACTATTTCATAAAAACAGCAAATTGATTTTGCTTAAACAGGATGACCAATTCAAAACAGACGACATGCTGATTAAAGAAATTTCCACCTATGTCGATAGTCTTTAATGCAGTACCCAAAAGGGCGCAACGCTGTGAGTGAAGACCTTTTAATATTTACCACATGCAAACCTGTTAAAGGTGAGTTTGCAGTCCTTCAGCGCAATGCAATCTTTAGCTGGCGCGCTTCCGGGTTCGATGTTCTGATTATTGGCGATGAGCCTGGTAGCAAAGAAGTTGCAGCAGAATTGGGCTGCTTTTTTGTCGCGAACGTTGAGCGCAATGAAAAGGGAATTCCTTACGTAAGCGGCCTATTTAATATTGCGTCCGGCTATTCTGACCACAAGCATATAGCATATGTTAATGCTGACATTCTGATACAACCTGAAACGGCCAGAAACCTCAAAAATGTCCCCGGGTTGTCGCAGGAACTGGGCGACTATCTTTTCGTGACCCGGCGGCGCAGCATTCCGCTTTTTGAAGACATAACAAACACACCACAGACGGGTGCCGACCATATCAGAGACCTTGATGATAGGTTCGGTGTTTGGGACCCGCCTTTCGCCATTGACCTTTTCCTGATTAACAAAGGGTGGTTGGGCGAAATCCCGAACATGACCGTCGGACGCGCAGGATGGGACAACTGGATGCTGCAAAATGCCAGACGGCATGGTGTTGCAGTGATTGATGGATCGCTGGATTGCCCGGTTCATCACCCGTCACACGGCTATGCCCTAGAAGCCGGTGGTCTTGAGGCTGTCACAACCGGTCCCCAGGCGGCTCAAAACCGGGCGTTTCTAGATGCGGCGGACGGCAGAATTGACACTAGCGCAACCCATCGTCTCAAAGACGGCAAATTGCTTTCCGGCGCGGCAAGCAAAACTGATAGTTTCGGCAATAACCTAGGGCGGCGGGTTTTGTCTGATCTGATGATGGTCAGCCACTATCAGGATGAAAAAAGCGAGCGCACAGTGCAAGATCTGCGCACCCTTTTGTGGCGTGCGGATTGCTGGGTACCGCCCATAATGTCTGCGGACCTTTATCCGGCTGCCTTGGGTCGCGTGATACAGCAAGGCCTTAAGGCAGCGAAGGAGAATAAAGCCAACTACGCGCTAGACATGATCCAGACTGTGCTCGCTCAGCCCTATAAAGCGTGGTTAAACCGCGAACTCCAGAATAGTCGGCCATTGTACGTTTGGGGTCTCGGTGGAGCGGCAAAACGGTTTTGCAACTATGCCCACCGGCACAGAATCAGGGTGGACGGGTTTGTCGATGGCACCGCACAGCAAGAAAGTTCAACGCCGGATTTTATGGATGGACGGCTCAGGCCGGTTCTAACGCATAAAAAAGCTGCGGAGTTGTTTAGCGGAAACACGCAGCCGGTGTTTCATATTGCTTCCATCCACCGGCAGGCAATTATAGAACAATTGCAATCATTCGGTGCTGAGCTCGGCGTGGATTTTCAATAGGCTGGGGCTAGCGGTCACAAACCAACCAGATAGGATTGCCCCTCAGTAAAACCGGCGTCTATCAGGCCGGCACGAATATCCTCTGCAAAGACGCTCGCAATAATTACCAGGCTGGTGTTCGGGTCAAGGTGAACAGCACCTGTCTTTACGGGCAGAGCTTGAAGGTCACCCTGTAAGGCGGCGGCGTTGGTGCAAAAACCTGAGACTTTGACTCTGTGTTTTTCGAGAATGTGATGAAGGTAACGCCCGCGCCCACCTGTACCCCATATCCATATATCGCGCGCAGCGTACTTGCGTCGCACATAACGTGCAAAAAGCGCCTGACCATGCCGGGCTTGCTCGATAATTTTTTCATAAATCCGGATATTCGCGCCCACAACCTGTTCGGGTAAAACCAGACAAGACTTTTGAAAACCATCCCTGCAGGGGTCAGGCACAGCAGACAATGTTTCTGATTGCTGCCATGGTGACACGGTGACTTCTTCAACCGGAACCTCCGCTTTAGAACAGCCCCAATGTTGATCGTTAAAGGTCAAAGCACCGCCCTTAAACACCATATATCGCTCAAAGGCCCAAAGTTCATAGATGGAAAGATGAGTCAGCGCTTTTCCTGACCCAGATTCATAGAATCCCGGCTTCACCTCCACACCCATTTTATGATCGATATGATAATGGAGACAGTCATCATCAAAAACATGTTCTGAAATGCCAGCGTTTTTTGCTGTGATGGCCAAAAGACTGTCCAAATGAAAAATAAAGCCGTCCAGTTCCATATAACCACGAACAGTGTGCCAGTCATTCCGGTGCATTAACTGAAAATCACCGCACTGCTGATAGTGCAGATTTGGCAAAGACTGCCAACCGACTCGGTATACCTCTTTGGCTACACGCAGCGTTATAGTTTTAACCCCCTGCTGCCAGCTCAGGTCATCGGCACTAAAAAGGTCGTAAAGAGACGTCAAGGCCGTACGATTCGAACCTGGCGTCACAGGGCCTTCCTGATAGTGGGTGCGCAGGGCTTTTTCGTCCGCAACAGCAAGCACATTAGCCGGATCTGTCAGATCAAGAATATCGTCGTTCACATCACAGCGATGCGACCGATACAGATGACCTGATTTCAATGCTTCAGAGGTCATCGCCAAAAATAGCTTTTCCGAGAAAAGAACGTCAATATTGGTCGCTAAAATAAAGGCTCCGCGTGCCCTGCGAATACCGACGTTTTTCGCAATCATCTGATACAAAGGCGTCACATCAGCCATGCCGTAGTTGTCGTGCGTTTCCTTCCCCACTGTCACAACAACAACAGATAAAAAATGGTGGTCGGCAGGAAAAACAAAAGCATCCCGCAACGGTGCGCGCTCGACAGGCGGGTTCCACTCAACAATGACCAGTTCCACCCGGGTTTTAGTTTTTTCCGAAAGATACAAAATGTTGTCGATGAAACTCTGCGTGCGCTCCTGCATGCGATGCGAATGATTGTCGTTGCGGGTAGTCACAACAATAGAAAGCGGCAAGCCTGTGGTTTGCTCAACCAGCATACCATCACTACCAGCATCTCTTTTTGCTGACTCGCTGGCCATAGGCAAAAGGGGAATCTGGATTTCCATGGGCTGGAAGTAGGTTCTAAAAACACGATTATAAAGCTTGGAAACCTCGGTATTCATATGGCGGGTGCGGGTTAGCGTGGCATTCACAAAACTATGTGGCCACATCACCTGGCTTTCGAGCTTTTCATGTTCCCGTGCAGAGAGGATTGGCATAATCGTATAGAACCCTTAGCTTATTCAGCGGCCTGACTTGACAAATACCAGCGGTACATCTGTTTAAGCCCAGAGTTTAAATCTGTTGGAGCGCACCAACCAGTAGACTTCAAAATACTATTGTTCATTAATTTCCGGGGCGTGCCGTCTGGTTTTGTATGGTCAAATGACAACGCCCCTTCAAAACCAACTACAGATCGAATTTGGTCAGCGAGATCAGCCACAGAAACTTCATGACCTGAACCCACATTCACCATGCCACCCTCTGTGTAGCTGCTCATTAAATGGATACAGGCATCTGCCAGGTCATCAGCGAAAATCAGCTCCCGCAGCGGACGCCCGGTGCCCCAAACAACCACCGACCGGTCGTTGGCGACCTTCGCTGCATGAAAGCGCCGCATCATACCGGCCACGAGGTGCGAATGCTCGGGGTGGAAATTGTCATTGATGCCATAAACATTGGACGGCATCACTGTAAAAGCATCGAAATCATGCTGCGCACGCAATGCATCGCACATAACCTTACCCGCAATTTTTGCCACCGCATATGGCAGGTTTGTTTCCTCAAGAGGGCCTGCTAAAAGGTCCTTTTCGTTAATCGGTTGAGGAGCTTCACGCGGGTATATGCAGCTTGAGCCCAAAAAAAGCAGTTTTTTTACACCTGCCCTAAATGCCTCGCCAATAACATTAGTTTGAATGCGCAGATTGGCTTCAATAAAATCACCACCAAACTGGACATTGGCCAGGATGCCGCCCACCTTTGCGGCCGCCAAAAAAACATATTCAACCTTATTGGATGAAAAAAACGCCTCTACATCCTGCTGGCGGTCAAGGGGAAGTTCAGCGTGCGTTCGTAACACCAGATTGTTGAAACCAGCGGATTGCAATTGACGGACAATTGCTGACCCAACCATTCCGGTATGCCCCGCTACATAAATGTTGCTATCTTTTTTCATACAGGATCACCGATCATAAAATATCGTTTTGACCGCTGCTGGCGGTATTTGCCAAATACCAATCGATAGTTCTTGACAGCCCTTCGTCAAGCGGGACCTCCGGCTGGTATCCCAAAGTGCGCATTTTACCGATATCGGGGCAGCGGGTAGGAGTTTCACCTGCTGGAGGCGCACTGGGGTCTGGCACCAACGACAGATTCATTCCTTCACCAATTTTGGAAGCCAGTAGACCAATGGAAATCATGTCGTCATTGCCGATGTGATAAACATTGCGGTGATCGCCTTTTTCATACATGCACAAGATGCCATCCACCAAATCATCAACATAGCAAAAGGCGCGGGTTTCTTCGCCGGACCCCTGAATTGGAAACACAAGTTTACTGCTATTTTGCTGCCGTGACAGGTCTTTAGCTCTCACTATGAACTGTGGAATTACATGCTTGAAGCCCATGTCCGGCCCATACACATTGTGAGGCCGGAAAACCTGCACTTTACGAAAATGATCTCGTCCGTAATTAAACGCAATAAGCTCTGAAATGATTTTCGAGCCGCCGTAAGAATATCGGGGATTCAGACTATCCGGCAACATCAGCGCTACGCCCTCGCCCGTGGGCACGGTTGGTGGTGTTTGATATACCTCTGCAGACGAGGCAACAACCAAATCTGGCACATTTGCTTTCTGGCACGCTTCAACAGCAGCCAAGGCACCACGCAAACCAACATCAAGCACCAACTCGGGGTGTTGGTAGAAATTCTCGGTGCCGTTTACGGCGGCCAGATGAAACATCACGTCACACCCGCGAGCCGCATCCGTAAGTCTGTCAGTGTCCCGAACATCAACCTCTTGCAGGTTGATGTCTTGTTGCACGTGTTTCAGTCGGGCAGGAGCGCCCCTGGTCATGTTATCGACAACAGTGACCGACCAACCGAGCGACACCATTTTCCGGGTAAGGTACGACCCGATAAAGCCGCTGCCGCCCGTGATAATAACTTTTAGCGGTACGGGCATCAGGTGTTCCCCACGGCGTAGTATAATCTGCCGCCATTGCTCAGGTTATTGGTCGAGAAATGGTTCCAATAGTCATATATAAAGCCATCGCCGGTCATTTCTTCGACCATCTGATTGGGTGCCCAGGTCTTGAAGCGAGGGTGATTGTTAGTGATAACAGCAATGTCGGCACCAGCAATGACTTCCCGGATTGACCCACTTGCCGAACAGTCTTTAAAGCCCGCCTCCAGCTTCGCAGGTTCAATAACCGGATCAAACAAGCGGATGGTGGCTTTCGGAAATTTTCGGCGCAAGCTTTCGATCACACGCACAGACATAGCGCCGCGCAAATCATCTGTTTCGGGCACACCCTTAAAAGCTATACCCATAACCGCAATTATGCCTGTTTCCTCAACCCCGCGGCGGTTCGCTTCAGCGTGGATAAAGTCTACTGTTTCGTCAGGTTGGCGTTCGTTCACCAATCGGGAAGCCGACGTTATTTCAAGCGTCAGCCCTTTCTCGAATGCACTCGCAGCCAATATATGAGGGTCCTTTTCAAGGCATGGCCCTCCTACCAGACCGGGCAACGCGACATTGGTGCGTTCATACCCAAGCTTACCTCCATTGATAACTTCCATGGCGTTAACCGAATAGGCTTCACACAACCGCGCCACTTCATTGGCAAAAGCAAACTGAACGTCCCTGTAGGTGTTATCAACAAGTTTTAGAATCTCCGCCGCCTCCCATGAAGACAGTCTAACAATCGCATTGGTCAGCTTGGAAAACAACGCCTCAGCTTTTTCGTGGGCACCCGCGCTCTCGGCGCCAATAACCTGAGGAAGCCGACCAAGCTCTTCCATCGCCCTACCTTCAAGGGTTCGCTCCGGGCACATGGCCAGGTGAAAGTCTTTTCCTGTTGTCTGCAGCAACGGGAAGACAATGTTGCGGCAGGTGCCTGCTTGCACTGTAGACCGCAATACAACCAGCGAACCATCGGTAAGATGATCAAGGACATCGCATGTTGCCGACCGAATAAAGTCCAGGTTGATGTCGCCTTTCCCATTAAGCGGCGTACCGACAGTGATGATAAAAATACCGTCGATTTCATCGTCAGCATCAATAGCGGTTTTGGCGACCAGATCACCCCTCGCAACACGATGCGACATCACTTCCGCCAGCCCGTCCTCTTGAAAGTGAGGCACGCCCCGGTTGGTTTTCTCCACAACGTCAGAGCGTTTTTCAACGCCCAAAACCTTCATGCCTTTGTTTGCGAAAGCTGTGGCGAGGGTGAGGCCGACGTAACCAAGACCAACAATACAAATGTCAAACTTCATGCTTACTAAACCCCCGCACTAAGTACGCGGGGTGTCCTTTGATAAAAAGCGATGTTTCGGCAAACATACCAAATCCCAACTTCCACCCGACATTGGGCGCTCGAAGGTGTATGGTGTAAGGCTTGTTACCTTGCCTTTGTCTTGCTCATCGTCACAGTTGATCTCGAAAAAGATATAGTTATCGTCAAATAATGGAAGAAAGTCTTTTGGGTCCACACCGATATGCCGCATCCGGCCCTCGACCCACTCCATAATGATAATCGGCTGGAACCTGTTAAGAAGACCCAGTCCACCGCGCAATACTTCAATCTCAAACCCCTCAACGTCAATCTTAATGAAGTCAAGGCGGTCCAACCCCAGCAAAACGTCATCCAAACGGCGAACCTGAACTTCTGTGGGCACCACTTTATCTTTCAAAGTGCCTTCGATTTTTTCATTGGCTGCAAGTGAGTGATTTCCTTGCTCAAACTCACCCTCACGTATGACATTCATCATCTGTTTTTGATTGACGTTACCGAGGGCATACGGATGGGTGCGCACATTTTCAATGCCGTTCAGGTGCAAGTTGGTCACCAGCTTATTGTAGTTAAAGACCACAGGCTCAAAAGCATGGACCAGCCCTTCTTCACCAACAATTTGCGACAGACAAACAGTATGGAACCCGCTGTTCGCGCCGATATCAAGCGCCGTATCTCCCGGTCGCACAAACCGGCGAAAAAGATACTGAAGTTTTGGCTCCAACCGTCCACGCATACCGATCACAGCGCGGTCTTCCAGCGAGTTCACATGGAGGTTGTATGCTGTGCCATCATATTCATGAAATTCATATTCGCGTTTCATGTTTGTCCCTGATTAACTGAGCTTTGATTAAACTTTGTAATACCTTAGCAATTCCTGTGCCGAAAAGATGCCTTCATCACTAAAGAACGCTGAACTTGGAGAGTTCAACTGATCGACTTGGTCAACCACTTTAGATAGATAGGCCTCCAAGGCACCTCTACGGCACATCAATGATGACGGAAAGGCATAGCGATGAAAAACCCAATTCAGAAAAGCCTTTGCCTTCATAGAGGGTGGGTTGTCAATTGACTGGCCAATATGTTCGTAGGTCGGCGTATAATGTCGATAATAGCATTCCGGACTGGTAAACCAATGCTTGCCCCAGAAAACCGCCTGTTGTCCAACCGTTGATGTCACCGCGATCACACCGTCCGCGTAGGGAACCAGCATTTGGGTATAATATGCCTCATATAAATGGCCCGGCACCAACACAAGGTTGGAATACGCTGATTGCAGCTTCTGCACCCGATGCTCAGAAATGCCATGATCTGGTCGATTGTGCACTCTAGGACAAAACACAATTGCCACGTGAGGTGGGGTATGCCGAAGCACGTCTTCCAGCAAATCCCCTATCCTTTCAAACCGGGTGTACGGCGAGTAGAAAAAGTTTTGATACTGAGCAGCAAACAGCAGAACACCGCCGCCAAACTGCATACGAACTGACCTTATAAACTGCTCCCATGGACCGTCGAATTGATAAAATGCTGGCTTCAGTGCCGCCCGGATATCTGAGATCACGCCTTCAAGGCGATGACCGCTATCAAGGATACTTTTTGAGAACTTACCGACAACGCTATCTGCTCCGTATGCCAAAGGGTCGAAAAAAACTGTTGGGGGGTAGGGCATTCGATTTAAAGGACCTACTTCCATGTAAAAAGCATGGGTTGACGGCAACATAGCCTGAACCCAGGGTTCCGGCATACGGTGAACTACAGCGTCAGGCCAAAACCCGCACGGGAATACACGCGCCAATATGATATTGATCCTCGACTTTTGCTGATTACGACTGCGAAGATAAACAACATCCTCATCGCCAATATAATGTATATTTTCGCTCGAAACCGCCTTCATGGGGCCAACCTGAGTAGCTTCTTCCACTAGTGGCGCCAACGCATCACCAAATAGAAAATGTACCTCAAGACCGCTGTTTGTGTTGTTTGAGGCCACTTGATTCCAGAATGGAACAAAAGCCCACAGGTTCATTTCCTGGCCGCGACGATGATTGTCCAAGTGGAACTGAATAACGCTCCTAGGCATATAATGAATAATCAGGACTTTCATTTCAGGCATTCCTAGCTGTCGGGGTCTTGTGCCCAAAGCGCGCAAGTATCACAGTGAGATAATCTCAATCACTTGCCCACGATTATGCCGATCATCGATGCGCGCGTAGCAGGAAAGGACCTGATTAAAGAAGCCGGGGACACCCTCTAGTTCTTCTCGCAACAAGCGCAGATAGCTGGCGGGACTTTCAGCCCTGCTTATATGCGCTACTGACAATATAGCGGCCAGCAGTTCCGGATTTGATAACATCAGATTTGGTATCCAGAAATACTGGGTCATCCAATTGACATAGTCGACTGTGTCCTTTGATACGCCGGTTTTAAGGCTGCTTTTGATGTGCTCATAACTTGGAGTAATATCAACATAAAAGCATTCTGGGCTTGTAAACCAGTGCTTACCCCACAACGCAGCCTGGAGGCCAACTGTTGACGTAACAGCAATCACGCCGTCCACATGCGGCACCAGCATTTGCGTATAGTATGGCCACATCAGGTCTTCGGGAAACACCAGAACATTGTCATGGCGGGCTTGCAGGTCTGCCCAGTCGGCATACGATATGGGGAAGGCCCGGAAGTTGTGCGCGCGCGGGCAAATGACTATGGCGGTATCGGTGGGGCAGTGGTCCAGGGCATCCTGCACCAACTCCAGCAAAGACGGGTGTCGTGTATAAGGACTGTATCGCGGTGATGCGTACTGTACTGCTAACAGTAAAGTATTTTTGTAGCGGGCCCCTATCTGATCCAGATACTCTCGCGCGCCTGCTGGTATGGCATCGAACGCTGGAGTAGCGAGAGAGCGTATTTTATCCAGCAAATCAGGAAGGCCAGATGTTAGGTCGTTCTTCGCCTCCACAAAACCTGGCACAATTTTCTCACAATCGAATGAGTAAGGGTCGAAGAAAAAGGTGCCAGGATAAGGAGGCCGCGAATAAGCTCCGACCTCAATCCCGAGTAGGGCTGCATCTGGAAACAGACTGCGCAACCTTTTCAGGTCGTCGTGCGCCACAATAATGTCAGGGCAATAATCGCCCATTCCGAAAGACGTAAGAAGGCAAGCATTATCATCTGCGTTGGAAGCGTCATCCCAAAGGGCATCGAAATCCTGCTCCATAAGGCAGTATTTTTCAGCCCTTCTTACATTCTGCAGTTTTTCTAGTGCTTTTTGCCGGTCAAGAAGGGGAAGAAAGGCCTCGCTCAGCAAATACCGGATTTCTATGTCAAATGATTCCAACTTTGGGGACATCCGGTTCCAAAACCCCAAGAAACCCCAATAGTTTTCTTCCTGCCCTTCAACACTGAGCATTTGGTTGATCGTCGAAGAATGCATTGTATGAACAACCAACACTTTCATGGCTCACCTCTTGCATTCTGGAAGAAACATCAAAAAACAAATTTGTTTTAGAAGGTGGCAGCTTAGACCGGGCTTGTTAATTTTTGCAAAACCTATGTAAGCTACCGCAATATAAAAATATTTTTTTGCTTGCTAAGCCACTTTTAAAAGCCGCCACAGAGATCAGAAAAGACTACACGTGAAAATATTCATTAACGGGTTTGGACGCATCGGAAGAACAGTCGCCAGAATCATCCTTGAACAGGACGGCGTCGACCTTGCCGGCATCAATGACATTGTCGATAGCCCACAAAATCTCGCCTATTTGTTGAAGTATGACAGTGTGTATGGTCGCTTGAACAGTGATGTGTTTGCCTCAGGTGCGCAAAATCAACTTCAAATAGGCGGACAAGCCATTCCTGTTTTCTCCCAGAAAAGCATGACTGATATAGACTGGGGGGCGCTTGACGTTGACATCATCATCGACAGCAGCGGCGTTCAGTCCAACGTGGACTGTGCTGCAAGATTGTCTGCTCTGTCTGGCCTAAAGGGTGTTGTCATCACCCATGCACCGTCCAGCGGCATCGACCGCACCATTATTATGGGCGTGAATGAGTCTGACTATCGGCCAATGACAGACTTTGTGGTTTCCAGCAGTATCTGCGATGCCAACGCTATCGCTCACCCACTCAAAATGGTGGAAGAGCAGTTTGGCATTGAGACTGGCTCCGTTACGACTATGCACCCCTGGCTTGCATACCAGAATCTTACAGACTCCGCGGTTGCAGGACAGTCTGACCCAGGGCATTTCTGGCCTGATTATTCCCTGGGGCGCAGCAGCGTTGGCGCTCTCATCCCCAAAAACACAACAGCAGTAAAAGCGCTTAGGCCAGTGCTGCCAAACTTAACCGACCGTTTAAGCAGTTTCTCCTACCGAATTCCTACGTCTGTTGTCACGAGCGCAGATCTGACTCTTGTGTGCAAAAGGCCGGTGAGCCAAAAGGCTCTGGTAGACGCATTCACAAACACATTTACCGGCTCGCGGTATGTGGGCCTTAACTATGAAAGCCTAGTTTCCGTTGATTATGAACGTAGTCCCTATTCCGCAACCATAGATATGCAGTGGCTTGAGGCTGGGGCCGGCAATTTAGCAAAAATAATTGTCTGGTATGATAATGAATGGGGTTATGCGCAGCGGGCGTTAGATACAGCAAGACTTATGGTCTCCAAAAAGGGTAATGCATCATGATCGTTGGTTTGTTGATCGGCAAAGACAAAAGCACAGGCGTGCCAGGCAAAAACTACCGCGAAATTGTTGGTAGGCCTATGTGTGAGTATGGCTTTATAGCAGCGGAAGCTGTAGGGCTTGACAAGGTCTTTGTGTCTACCGACAGCCCCACAATCAAGGCGGTGGGCGAACGTCACAAAGCCAGCATCATTGATCGCCCTGCAGAGCTCGCACAGCCGGACAGCCTAACCGAAGATGTGTTGAAACATGCCACCCATGAAATTGAGGCAAGCTTGGGCGAAAAGCCTGACATCGTTGTTCTGTTGTTCGCTAATAACCCGGCCGTTGATGTTGACTTGGTGCGGGAAGGCATAGAAAGTCTTAAAGCAGACTCCTCGCTTGATTCTGCTTTCTCTGTCAGCCGCTACGATATGTTTTCGCCAGTGCGCGCCAGAACAGTTAGTGCGGAAGGTATGATTGAAAACTATATTCCGCAATCCGAACTGTCGGAAACCGCAAGCTCCATACGGTCCAGCGAGGGCGGCATCTATTTTTGTGATCTATCTGTGCAAGTTATGCGTTGGTCATGCTTTGAAAACATGGATCAAGGCCCCCAACCTTTCCAGTGGATGGGACATCGTTCCAAAGCACTATTCAATAATTACGGCTTCGATGTTGACAGTGAGTGGCAGTTTGTCGTGATTGAACACTGGTTAAAGGAACGTGGTTTTACGGCAAAAGCAGTTCCTAATGGTTATGAATAAAGGGCCTTTATGATGGCAAACCAAAGCCCCACGCAGACATTACGCGATCGCATGAAAGAAAGCGGTATAGTGATCGGCACATGGAACCTGCTGGATGACCCTGATGCGGTCGAAATTATGTGCAATGCAGGCATGGACTATATCATTCATGATATGGAGCATGGCACGCACTCGTTGCATAACATAAAGAACATCGTTCGAGCGGCCCATACACAAGATGCTGCAGCACTGGTGCGACCGCCAGGTATTGATTTTGGCCTAATTCAGAGGGTGTTAGACGCCGGGTGCGATGGCCTGATGGTGCCGAACATACAGTCTGTTGCAGATGCTGCAGCTGTTATTGACGCAGCATTATACCCACCGGAAGGCAACCGAGGACTATCCCCCTACACACGTGGTATGGGATATGATGGCAAGAACGTTGGGGCGCGGATGCAAGCACGCAACTCGGCCTGCTTCATTGGCCTATTGATTGAAGGACACTCTGGTATTGCCTCCCTCAGCGACATTCTGGATCAGTATGGCGACCAAATAGATGTTATTTATATTGGCCTTTATGATCTCGCGAAACAGATCAACTCCACCGACGACCTGATGTCGGAGCAGATGCAGGCACACATCAAAGACATTATTCAGCAAGCGGATAAAATGGGTGTAGGTGTAGGTATGCTCGCAAATACGCCAGACATGGTTGGTTTTGCAAAGCAGCATGGTGTGCAGTTCATCGCCTTCAAGAATGATACGGCCATTTTACATGGTGCTGTCGAATCTATCGTTAAGGCGTGTCAGTGAAGGAACGACGTGCGTGAAAATTGGTATCACAGACTATATTCCGGCACCTTTTACAATTGAGCGCGATGTCTTTGGAGAGGACGCTGAGCTTGTTTTTCTTGATGCGCTTAATGATGACGACTTCGATGCTGAAAAAATCGTTGACTTAGACGCGCTTCTTGTTTGGCACGCGCACATATCGAAAAATACGGCAAACGCCCTCAAGCGCTGCAAAATTGTCGTGCGGTACGGCGTCGGTTTTGACAATATTGATGTGGCCGCCCTTGAGCAAAATGATATCCTCTTTTGCAACACCCCGGACTATGGAACCGAGGAAGTCGCTGACACAGCAGTTGCTATGGCTCTGGCGCTCTCTCGGGCCATTTTGGCTTATGACAATTTGGCAAGAACACTTCGGGACAATTGGCAGGAAAATACCATAGGCGGCATCAAACGGCTCGCCTACAGCACTGTCGGTATCGTTGGCGTTGGTAGAATAGGCTCTGCTGTTTTGAGGCGGTTCCGCCCCTTCGGACCGAGGTTACTGGGATACGACCCCTTCCTGCCAAGCGGCCATGAAAAAGCGCTAGGGTACAAACGCACCGATACGCTTACCGACCTTTTAGCTGAGGCCGATATCGTATCGCTGCATTGCCCGCTATCGTCCAAAACCGAGGGGTTGGTAGACGCAGAATTTTTGTCGCACATGAAAAAGGGGGCGATTTTGGTGAACAGTGCGCGGGGTGGCTTGACTCAAGACCTCGATAGCCTGCATGCAGCACTAAGAGAAGGTAGGCTGGGCGGTGTTGGCCTTGATGTTTTACCGCAGGAGCCACCAAAGAACGGTAGCCTTATCGACGCTTGGCGGGCGAATGACGCTGCGATAGCAGGGCGCGTTATTATCAACCCACATACTGCGTACTTTTCCGAGCAGGCATGGATGGAAATGCGCCAGAAAACAGCCGAAACAGCGCTATCTTACCTGCAACACGGACACATCAGAAACCGGATAAGCGTGTAGTAGGCTGATATGCAAAAAACCAGTACGCAACGAAACTGGGTGTTTGATTGTGATGGGGTATTGCTGAACTCGAACGAAGCAAAATACCAAGCAATGTTTGACGCGACCAGACCCTTTGGTGAAAAAGAGGCTCATGCGCTGGTTACTTACCATAGAGCACGCGGCGGCGTCGGGCGCGAGGTAAAGTTTAGGCATTTTTTTAAAACCATACTGGGCCGGGAAGACGATTTTACCCAAGACTATGAACAGCTTTTAGCGCGCTATAGCCAGCTTGTTCAGGAATCATTGAAGAGCTGTGATGTAGCGCCCGCGCTTGATGAGGTAATGTCTGCTCTCAAACAGCTCAACGTTCAATCTTTTGTCATATCCGGAGCTGAACAAACTGAATTGCGCAGCCTCTTGAGACAAAAGAGCATCGACCAATATTTTGAGCGTGTTTTCGGTAGCCCACGGAGCAAAACACATTGGATGAAACGCATCTCAGACCAATACGGACCTGTTCAGGTATGCATTGGTGACAGCCAGCATGATTACGACGTTGCCCTGGAATGGGGCGCGCACTTCGTATTTATGTCGCGGTGGACTGAATGGCAAAACGGCGCGTCATTTCTGAAAGACCATGCCGCCATCACTGTTTTAGACGACACGCGCGCACTTCTCAACCTGCTGCGGGAGATGCCGGAGACATTGGATCAAATCCCGGATCAAGGAACCCTGTAATGCCAGATGTGGCATGCATAATTCAGGCTCGACGTCAGTCTTCGCGCTTACCCGATAAGATTTTCAAGACCTTAGGTTCAAAGCCTGCGCTTAAGCATGTGATTGACCGCTGCCATGCAATCGACGGGGTATCTCACGTCATTGTTGCTTCACCGGACGACCCGATAGAAGACCCGGTTGAAGAGCTTGCCCTGAAAGCCGGTGCCTTAAGCTTTCGTGGCGATCCGCAGGACGTTTTGTCCCGATACTTTCACGCCCACCAGCTCGTTGACACCCCGCTTGTCATGCGCGTCACGGGGGATTGCCCGTTAATTGATCCAACCTTGTGTTCCGAACTCATAAAAAAGGTGCACCAAGAAGGTGCCGATTACGGTGTCCTAGTGAATTGGCCGCACGGCCTTGATTGTGAAGTTTTCACGCGGGACCTGTTGCAGCGCGCGCACACTACCGCGCATCTAGACGTGGACAGAGAGCATGTGACGCTATGGATGAAAAAACAACCAAACCTTAAGCGCACAAACGTTGCCGCGCCTAACGGCGAAATGCATACCGGTAACCGCTGGGTTCTTGATTATCCAAAAGACCTCAAGTTTCTGCAGGCGCTTTTTGCGCAGTTTGACGGCCTGGGCTCAATGCCGGGGTGGCAGGAGGTAACTGATGTCCTGGAAAGGAACCCACACCTACGCGAGATCAACGCGGAATGCGAGCAAGCATGGGCCAGGCAGACGAAGCAGGTATATCACAAATCCAAACAACCTGCGCCGCGCAACTATTAGCTGAAATACATTTACCTCTTTTGAAACCTGCAAGGCGTTTCCGTGAATCTCATACAGGCTAGCTAATTACTACCTATTGACAATCGCAAAATAATTTCTACTTTGTATTTCAAAGTACTTTTCAAATAGGAAAGAGTTATGAACTCAATAACCGCTCACAGTGCCGCCGAAGATTTAGCGCTTATTCGCAGCATGATGGAGGCCGGAAGGCAGAAGGCTGCGTTTGACGGGGCGCATCTTGTTGTGTGGGGCGCGGTGCTGATGGTTTGCTACTTTATGCAATATATGCAGGTGTTTGGTTACATTCCGGGCACACCACTGTGGATATGGCTTCCCGCTTTTGCCGTTGGGTGGGGGTTTTCCCTTCTATACCGGCGGGGTGCCTGCGAACCAGCCAGTGTGCCTAATATTGCTGTCAGAGCCTACAATGCGGCATGGCTGGCCGTCGGCATTACAATGCTGCTGCATTTTGGTGCAGCAGTGGTCTCAGGCGTTTTCGACGCCAAAGCCATCACCGTTCTTGCGTGCGGCGTATTTGCCTGCGCTTTCTATGTCATTTCCATAGTGACAGAATTACGAGCCTTGCGGCTGGCGTCCGTTGGCTGGTGGGGCGTGCTCGTCTATGCGACAATACAGGCACAGTATGATGCAGAAATGCTGCTGGTGCTGGCTGCAGCCAGCGCGCTACTTGTTTTGCTGCCTGGTCAGATGATGCGCCGGCTTGCCAACCAACATAACACGACGGCAGTGACCGCATGACCTTTGATTATCGTGTCATCAACGATGTCATCCACTCGCGGGTAAGGCTGGCAATTATGTCCTATCTCGCAACAGCGCGTGACGCCGACTTTGTGGAGATGAAAAAAGCACTCAAGGTGTCGGACGGCAACCTCAGTACACACCTTAAGAAGCTGGCAGACAAGGCCTATATTTCAATCAGCAAACAGTTTGTCGGCAACAAGCCCTTGACCCGCATCAGAATAACCCCAGAGGGCGAAGCCGCCTTCCGCGCTTATGTTGATGGCCTGGCCACCTTGATTGAACCGGCAAGAAAATAGACGTACCGCACGCGCAACCTATTGCAAAAAAACAGAGGTGAAAGATGCACGAAGTCTTTGCAAATCTGCACATTTTGGGGGCTGTTTCAGCCTACCTGACAGCTTTTCTGATTTTTACGCAGCGTGTCGGCAGCCCGCGCCACCGTATTATCGGCATTGGCTATGCTGTTGCCATGCTGACCACGGCGCTATCAGGCTTTGGTATCTATACGTGGGGCCACCTATCGGTTTTCCATATCTTTTCGATCATCACGTTTCTGACCATCAGTCGCGGATGGTACGCAATTTATCAGTTCAGAAAGACCAATGATCGCAAGCATTTGGCCAATCATTATTTTAACATGGCCTACAGTTTTATGGGGCTCAACCTCGCCGCTCTTGGCCAAACAATGCGCTTTTTCACATTTGAAGGCATGATGCATTACATCACGGTCATCACCACTATCTACCTCGTGGCCTATCTGGTGGCCAACCGTTTGATACAAGGGGTTTTCTTCCGGCGCTTTGCGCATTGGTTCGCTGCAAACCCCGCAGAATAGACACATGGCAACTGGTCCGCATTTCTGTGACAGATATGACGGCGTATGATTGTATGCCTGCGCGGCACTAGGGCGGATGGATATTCTTGTCAACGTCATGATCCTGCCATGCTTGTGGATTTTCATGTTTTTGCTTTGCTGACGGGACGGTTTTGGCTACACCGGGGTCAAGCGTCGGCTTGCTTGTCAATGCATGCCACCCGGCTGTTGCAAACCCAATTGTTACAAAGAGGTATCCATGACGGACAAGAAAGTGATCGCCGTTGTTTTTGGTGGACGCAGCGTAGAGCATGATGTCAGCATCCTGACCGGGTTACAATTCATCGAAGCGCTTGACCCAACACTTTACGATGGGGTGCCATTGTATGTGGACCCGCTGGGTCAATGGTGGACGGGCGATGCCTTAAAAAGCCGCAAAAACTACCCTGTTTCTGTACAGGACGCCGGGCTTGTTCAGGTAACACTGGACCTTGCGGCACCTGCGGCGGCGCGGCCCCGGCTTGGGTTTCAAAAAAAGAGCCTTCTGGCGGAGAAAACACAGTTCATTGAATTTGACCTGATGGTCCCGGCCATCCATGGCTCAAACGGCGAAGACGGCACCCTCCAGGGTTTGCTTGAGTTTGCTGGCATCCCTTATGCCGGTTGTCGAACCCTTGGTGCCGCTGCAACCATGAACAAGCAATTTGCCAAAGCCGTTGCCCGCAGGGAAGGTTTGAATGTCCTGCCAGAATTGACCGTTACAAAGCCTAAAAAAGGCCAGTTTATTGACCCCGGCGAGCTATCCAAGGAACTACAGGCCGCTCTAGGCGACGCCCCCTTTCCGGTGATCGCCAAACCCAGCAACCTGGGGTCCAGCGTTGGCGTCTCGAAAGCAGATGATATGGACAGCCTGGTCGCATCTCTAATGGCTATTTTCCGGTTGGACGGGTCTGCGATCGTTGAGCCCTTCGTGCAAAATTTAGTTGAATATAATGTCGCTGTGCGCCGCAACCCCGCGCAGCAGATTGAAACGTCGGCAATTGAGCGCCCCTTAAGCAAAACCGACGTACTGGATTTTAAAAACAAGTATCTGGCCGGCGGCGCGCCCGGCGGCCCAAAACTTGATACCGGCCCAAGTGAAGGCATGGCATCCCTGAACCGTGTATTGAACCCGGAAGACCTGACACCCGAACAAGAGGCCCAGATGCGCGACACTTCAACTCGCCTGTTTGATGCCTTGTCGCTTGCTGGCAGTGTGCGGATAGACTTTTTATGTAACAGCGAAACCGGCGAAATCTGGTTCAATGAAGCCAACACCATTCCCGGCTCTTTCGCCTACTTTCTTTGGGAAGCGGCGCCAACACCCCTAAGCTTTCTGTCACTCACCAGCGACATGATCGCAGAGGGTTTCCGGCTTTCAAGCGACCGGTTGGGCGCTACAGACGCTGCCAGTGGCGGCGCTACAATTTTCAGTCAGCGCTAGACCGAAAGCAAAAGCAAACGGAGGCGTTGACGGTGGCAGAAGACAAGACCATTACAAACTGGCACAGCGAAACCAAAGGCAGCGGTGCGCCAAGTTTTATCTGGCTGCACGGCTGGGGTCAGGACTTAACCGCCTTTAGCCGCCTGTCTGACATTCTGGCGGCAACTGGCACGCACCAGCTTTTTGACCAGCCCGGATTTGGCAAAACGCCAATTATTACCAAAGATGATGGTACGCGCGATTATGCCGACAAACTGGCCACTCTGCTTGAAGGGTCGGGCCCTCATATTTTTGTAGGCCACAGTTTTGGCGTCCGCGTCTCTATTCAGCTTGCAGCCAATCACCCTCATCTCGTGAAAGCGATCGTGGGCATCGCAGGCGCAGGGCTGAAACGCAAACGCTCGCTCGGTTTCAGGGCAAAGGCAAAACTGATACGGTTGTGGGGGCAAATGACAAAGCGCCTGGACCGATTATTCGGCACCAGGATGCGCGACCAGTTTGAAAGCCGTTTTGGCAGCGCAGACTACCGAAACGCGGGTGATCTTCGCACCACGTTTGTCAAGGTCGTGAACGAGGACCTGAGTAATGAAGCCAAAACGGTTACCTGCCCAACATGCCTGATTTACGGCGAACATGACACTGAAACACCGCCCGAATTTGGACAGCGATACCAGACCATGATGAAAGACGCTGAATTTCATCAACTGGCGGGGTATGATCACTGGGATATCTTGACGCGCGGCGCGTATCAATGCGAAGCCGTGATCAAACGATTTCTAAAGAGTAAAGACCTGCTATGACTTCTATCTCAACTCTTGATCCATGGGCCTTGGCTATCCCGGCCCTGCTTGCATTGGGCATGTTGTGGTTTGCCGCGGCCCGCGGGGCGGCCCTAATGATGTTTTTCCAGCAGGAAGAATATGACAATCCCCGGTTTATCAGCTGGTTTCGGGAAAAGCGCGCTTTTGATATCACCGCCAGCATCTGGTTTATCGCAGCCGCTGTTCTTTCTGCCTTGCTGCAAAGCGACCTGACTGCAACGGCACTGGAGATGTTGCCCCAGCTTATCGTCGCGCCCTTATTCATGCTGATTGCAGGTGTTGTGCATGGTGTCGCCAGGTCCGCTGCTGCCATGCGCGACAATAAAAAACCGCTTGTGCGCACAGACCGAGTTAAACGTATTCTGCGGCTCTATCACCTGCTCGCCATTTTGCTGATCGCAGTCGCCTTTTTCATCGCTTCTCTGGCACCCGTTGGGTCCACTTACAGCGTATCCTATAACGAATCTGCGGCAATCTGGCTGGACCGGCTTGAGTTTTTGAGCCTTAGCCATGACTGGCGCCTGTCTGCACTGGCTGCTCTTGCGGTGGTGGTGGCGCAGGCTTTGCCGTTTCTAATAATTGGCGCCAACAAATTGCTGGAGCCGGTTGAAGAGCGCATAAAAGCCGGGTTCAGGGATGAGGCTGTTGAAAAATTCAACCGCTTGGCCCCGACCGTGGTGGCAATTACAGGATCGTTTGGCAAAACCTCTACCAAGCATATTCTGGCTCATATTCTTGCAGAAGCAGCCCCCACGCTGGCTACACCCGGCAGCGTGAACACAGAAATGGGTATCACACGCGTGATCCGCGAGCAGTTAACGCCGGAACATCAATATTTCATTGTCGAAATGGGCGCTTATGGCCCCGGATCAATTGCGCGGCTATGCAGGCTGACACCTCCCAACGTATCCCTTGTTACTGCTGTCGGTGCAGCACACTATGAGCGGTTTAAAACCCTGGAAACAGTGGCAAAAGCCAAGTTTGAAATTGCCGAAGCTGTCTTTAAAAACGGGGGCCGCGCCATCGTCAGCACGGACGGCATTCCCGAGCATTTGCTGAAAGAACGACTGTCGGCTGTGCCGGGGGACTATATTCAGGCAGGGGCCAGCGGTGACCTGCAACCAGGCGACCTTCGGTTGAAAGAGTATGGCCTGACACCGGACGGTTTGAAGATTGCCCTAATTGAAGACGGGGAAGAGCATGTGCTTGTTGTGCCGCTTTATGGTCGGCACCAGGCAGGCAATGTTGTAATGGCGGTGGCAACCGCCCGCGTCTTGGGTCTGCCTTGGGCAGCGATTAAGGGGTCGCTCGCAACGGTGCCGCAAATACGATACCGCCTTGAAGTTTCCCGTGCCGACGGCGCGCCGACAATCATCAATGACGCCTACAATTCCAACCCAATTGGCTTTGCCGCCGCGCTTGATTGCCTGGATGTTCTGGTCAAGGAAGGCGGTCGCCGTATTCTGGTAACGCCGGGCATGGTTGAATTGGGCGCCCTACATGAAGCAGAGCATGAGCGACTGGGCCGCATGACAGCCAAACAAACCGATGTTGTGTGTGTGGTAACGCCGGACCGTATTCCAAGTTACGTGCGCGGTCTGGAAGCAGAAAATGATGGCTCAACCACCGTCATGACATTTTCAACACAAGATGATGCAGAAACCTGGGTCAAAAATAACTGGCAACCGGCAGACGCCGTTTTATTTGAAAATAATTTGCCCGACCTGTATGAGGCAGACGTGCGGTTCTAAAGGTGTCACTGGATATCTGGTTTTGTGACGTCAAGACGTTCAATATTGGCGCGCGCGGCGTCGGCATCTGGCCCGGATTGTACCAGCGTCAAAACCTTCACCCACGCGGCACGCGCCTGCTCAGCATTCCCCACAGCATCCTTCAAATTGCCCAGCTCGAGATACGCAGATGGGTCATCTGGAAATGCGTCAAGATACTGTGTAAGGGCGCTTTCCGCCCGGTCATGTTCACCAAGGGCGCGGGCGGCGGATGCAATAAACAACAGCAAATCGGTCCGTTTCCGGTCGGAGCGATAAACCAGATCAAGGTCTTCAAGGGCAAGGAGGAAGTCCTCAGCTGCAGCCGCAATATAGGCGCGGTCTTCACGGATTGATAACTGTAGCGCGGTGTTTTCGGGCACGATGGCGAGCGCTTGCTCAATTGCAGACTCCGCGCGCTCCAGCTCACTGCCGCGTAACCAGGCATTAGCCGCCTGCCGATAGGTATCTGCCAACATGCTGGCTGTGGCTGTTGTGCGTTCGTCGCCGCGTACCGGCATGCCGCGCCCTATGCGCATATCTTCTGCAATGCCTTCAAGCCGAATTGCGGACTCGGCATACTCTCCGGCAAAAAAAAGACCCAGCGCTTCACAGTGCCGCGCGGGAACACCGCCGCCATCCAGTTGCCAGACAAGAGCCTGGTTGATACCGCGATCCGGCGCCCGCTGCGCCGTGTCTACACACCGGGCATAACGCTGCTCATCCTCTTGTTCATTGGGTTGCGCATATGCGTTATCAGGGCTGGCAGCAAGCATCAAAATAGCTATGCTGATCGCCATGCTGTTGGCAGACACACTTTTTTTATCGTGAATGTTAGCACTCATGCGGCGGACAGTGCGCAAAAGGCGTGGCAATTTCAAGGCGGAAAATGACATGACAGACCAAAGACAAGAACGCCCTCATCTGCTGGTTTTTGGGCCAGGGTATAGTGCAACACCGTTTATGGAGCGCGCGCTGGCGGATGGGTGGACCGTGTCCGCAACATGGCGACGCCCGGAAGCAAAAGAAACGCTGGTTAAACAGGGCATTGAACCGGTCCCCTTTGATACACAGCACCCGTTGCGGGAAGATATCACGCATGTTTTGACGTCTATTGCGCCGCAGCCAGACGGCGACCCTGTTTTAAGGCAATTTAGCGACAAACTGCGCGACCTGAAGCACTTGCGTTGGGCGGGCTATCTGTCCAGTACAAATGTTTACGGTGACCATGATGGGGCATGGGTTGATGAAACCTCTGACACAAAGCCGAGCCTGGACCGGGGAAAGCGACGGTTGCTGGCCGAGGAAGCCTGGACAGACCTGGGGGCCGATATTAGCGCAGCGGTACATGTGTTCCGGCTGGCGGGTATTTACGGGCCCGGCAAAAATGCGATCCGGTCTGTGCTGGATGGCAGGGCGCGGCGTGTAATTAAACCCGGTCAGGTGTTTGGGCGCATTCACCGCGACGACATAGCAGATGCCCTGTGGCGCGGTGCAAACAGCGATGTACCAAGCCATGTGTTTAACCTGTCAGATGACCTGCCATCGCCGCCGCAAGATGTTATCGCTGAAGCAGCCAGGCTTTTGGGCGTGGAGCCACCGCCGGAGATATCGCTGGAACAAGCCGCCATGAGCCCGATGGGCCGCAGTTTTTACGAAGAAAACAAGCGCGTTAGCAACAAGAAGGCCAAGGAACTGTTGGGGTGGAAGCCGTTATGGCCTGACTATCACTATGCGTTGCCGAAACTTATTGAACAGGAAACAAGCGCTTAGGCCATTTCATCGACTTCGTCGTACGTCATTTTGCCGGGAATGATAAAAACCGGACAGGGCATTTCACTGATTGCAGTGCTGGTGACATAATCCACCAATGGGCCAGGACCGCCTTCTTCGCTTGCGCCCAGAACAAGGCCAAATATATCGTTGCGGGAGTTTAGATATTTGATTAGTTCCTCGGCCGGATCACCTTCAAGAACAATGGTTTCAGGTTCGACACCACAATAATCATTAAGCTGCTGGCCAACGCCTGACAGCAATTCTTCGGCCTCTTCAAAGGCTTCTTCCCGCATGCGGTCAGCAACGGCCATCCAGTGCTGAAATTCGCCGGGCCGAATACAGTGAAACAGGATCAGGCCACCGCCTGTAATGTGCACGGCGCGGGCGGCGGCAAACCGGATAGCAACCTTGCTTTCAGGCGAGTCGTCAACCACCACCACAAGCTTGCGGTGGCGCTTGGCCACTGGCCGGATCGGACCGTGAATGTCTTCAACCAAGCATCTGTCCCCTTCGATTTACAGCTTGGCAGGCAATTGTCCGGCTTGCAAGCGTCGAAACCCGTCAAAAAACTAGGCTACTTCAGCAAAATGTTGCTGACTTCCCGCAACTGTGTGCGGGCCCGCAACAGATAAAAGCCCTGCATAGACAAATGATTGGCCAAAACGCCGTCAACCGCCCCATTGGTAACAACCAGCGGGTCAAGGGTTGCCGCTGAACTCATTGATTTCAACAGGTCATCATACAGGGCTGCAACCTCGCGGTTTTCAATAACATCGGAAAAATCCTTGCGAATCGCCTTCAGCAAAATGGTGTAGGCATAAACTTGGCCCTTCACCTGATAAAAAAGGTCATCTGCGCCAAAATCTGGGACGATACCGCCAGCATGGTCACCAATGTAGGTGTCTAGCGATGCTGACGAAGCACCAAGATCAAGCGCGATGCGATCAAGCGTTGCGAGCAGGTTATCCGACCGGCGGTCAAACACCGACTGGCCGGTTCCGAGCTGCGCATTATAGGTTTCAAGCTGACCGAGCGCTTCCTGATAATACTGGTTGGATGGTTTGGTTGGCAGCAAGCTGGTAGACATATCGATGATCCAGCGCTCAGGCTCTATCGACAGGTTGCTCGCTGCTTTTTCCAGGTTCTCGTCAACCGAACTTGAGCCTCGGCGGCGACCAAGCTGATCCCGCATTTCAAAGGAAAACCGCGATACCGCGCCCATAATGCCTTTCTGGAAGTTGGGGGTGTTATCCAGCCACCAGCCCGGCAATACAACGGGGTCGTTTGGGGTCCAGTTATTCAGGTCTACTTCCCGGCGCACCAGATAGGTAACGGCGGACACAGTTGCGGAACCACCCGGGGGGGCAACAGAGTCAACCGCCAGCGAATCATCAATGCGGTTGGCAATCGGCATACCAATCAGAATATAGACAAAAAACGCTAGCGGAATGCCAAGCGCAACTTTTCTCCAGGTGCTACCGGAAACAGTGCGCAGCCACCCACCAGCATAGCGCCATAAGGCGGATACGCCGCGACCAAGCCAGCCCGCTAAGGCTGCGATTTGCTCTTTTATCCACAACCAGATTTCGTTCGCCACGATCCGTCTCCTCGCGTTTTTCCGCTATTTGGCGGTTATTTTGACAGATATGTGTTGTTTTTTAGCGATCAAAACAAGGTTTCAGGACAATTTTTGCCCAAAAAAGGACGGAAACCAGCAAAAAAGGGAACGGCGCGGCGATCAGACTTGCACGTTCTGGCATCGCAGCCTATTCAATCGCCATGAGCAGTTGGATATTTAAAATTTTGCGCCCGCCTGAATGGCAATCAGCAAAAGCAGACAAAAATTATGCCGGATCACCGATTGATATCGCAGATGGGTTCATTCATTTTTCAACAATCGAGCAACTTTCAGACACGGCAGAAAAACACTTTGCTGATGTGCCAACCGTTCATTTTTTGGCGTTTGACGCAGCTTTGTGGTCCGGCGATACACTGAAGTGGGAGCCATCGCGCGGCGGGGCCTCGTTCCCGCATGTTTATGACACGCTCGATGTCACAAAAGCACACTGCCATTGGCATGTGAAACGCGACAATGAAGGCGGGTTTGACGTCAGCCCTATAACCAAATGGGTACAAAAAAATGATTGATCTGTATCCTTTCGCAAAACCGTTTATTCATGCGCTCGATCCTGAAAAAGCCCACAACCTGAGCATTGCGATGCTCCGACGCGGTGTCACCGGCACAAGCCACCGCCCGCGCCGCTATAAAAACCTGCGCTCCCGTGTTTTTGGCCTTGATTTCGACAACCCGGTTGGGTTGGCCGCAGGATACGACAAAGACGCTGAAGCGCTTGCTGGCTCGCGTGCGCTGGGGTTTGGCTTTGTTGAAGCAGGCACCGTTACCCCCAAACCACAGCCCGGTAACGACAGACCGCGCCTGTTTCGCCTCAGCGCCGACAAAGCCGTCATCAACCGCTTTGGGTTCAACAACAAAGGGGTTGAGGCCTTCGCCCACCGCCTTGACCAGTTTGCAAAAAAAACCGGTGGTTCAAACTGCATTGTTGGGGCCAATGTGGGGGCCAACAAAGACGCCCAGGACCGCACCGCAGATTACGAAACCTGTATCGACCGGCTGTATGGCCTAAGTGACTATTTCACGGTGAATATATCCAGCCCGAACACACCGGGTTTGCGGGCTTTGCAATCTCGCGAAGCGCTCGAAGACCTGGTCTGGCGCGTGCTGGCGGTTCGCAACAAAAAAGTATCAGAGGGTCAGAGGCGCGTCCCGATTTTGGTAAAAATTGCCCCTGACCTGACAGACGACGACATCGCTGATATCGCCGCCATTCCTACCACGACAGAAATTGACGGTCTGATCGTCAGCAACACGACGATTGACCGGCCGGATACCTTGAAATCACGCGACACGGGTGAAGCTGGCGGACTGTCGGGCCAACCACTGTTTGCCCCGTCAACAGAAATGCTTCGACAAATGTACCGCGCGACCAATGGGGCGGTCCCTCTTATTGGGGTAGGCGGTATCAGCTCGGGCAAAGATGCCTATACCAAAATCCGCGCAGGCGCATCGCTGATACAGCTTTATTCTGCCTTGGTCTACGAGGGGCCTGGGCTGGTTGAGCGCATAAAGCGCGACCTTAGTCGGCGCCTGAAAAAAGATGGTTTTGCCTGTGTTGCTGATGCGGTGGGCGCAGACCACCAAGGCTAATGCCTGCGCAAAACGGCGGGCGCTTGATCAAACGATTAAATCAAGACCAGCCCTGATATCCAAGCCAGCTCGGACATCAAGACCTGTCCCGGCATCGTCTTGCCTATTCAGCCCCGCAGACTGATTAAATGCGGCTTGTGAAAACGCTTGTTGCGCAACCAAATTCGCCGCAAATGATGGCTCACCCCTGTCATTGGGGCTGTCACCAGAGCTGCTATCGGGGCTGCTATCGGAGCTGCCCTCTCGGCTCTCGGCAATTTGTTCGCTAATGCTGGGTGTGCCGGTATCCGCCTCGGCTGGCTCATCGCCCAATTGCTCCCGCGTCTCCTCCGTGCGTTTTTCTCTCAATTCCGCCTGGGCTTGGCGAATTGCGGCTTCTGCCTGCGCGGCAACGGCACGGTCCTGCCCGGATGGCTTGGCAGGGGCAAGAGCGGCCCTTCGAACGGTTTCCAGTTTGCGAATTGTCGCTTCCGGGTCGCCCGCCACGACGCCAGTATCGATTTGCACCCGGCCAGACACCGCATACCGAACGCCGTCGGGGCCCGTGACATATTCGTATGTCGGCCTGCCTGCATACCCGCCGCCTTTTGCGGCATGAGCAGCTTCATGGGCACGCACCTCGCGGTCAATCGCTTTTAATTCTTCAACGTACGCCTGTTCTTCTTCGGTCAGGCCTTGCGCATTAACACCTTCGTCAGGTTCCGCAGCCTCCCTAATCAACCGTTCAAAACGGCGCGAAGCTTCCGACGGAGGAGGAGCAGAAACCGGCTTGGGTGGTGCAACAAAAGAAGGCTGGCTGTCCGTGGCCCGGGGTGCGAGTACCGCTGCATCACCTGCGATGATCGGGCGTCCAAATACAGTCCGGCTGCCGTCAGTTTGGGCACTTTGCCCGAAAGTTTGCTCAGGAGCTCCCTCCGGCGTTTGACCGCGCGCACGCACAGCATCTGCCGCATTCGGCACATCAGGCTGCAACTCGCGCGGGATGCTGACACGCCTGATATTGGGCGGTGCGGCACCGAAGGTTGGCAATATGGAACCACTAGACATAACCAAAGTATATCATAATTTAGGCATATCTGGCCAAGTCAATTATTTTGGGGGCCATAGATTAAGGCAGAGAGGACAGAGGGGATCGAAAGGCTGTGGTTAGCCCTAACCGCCGTCAGGCGGCGGCCTTCGTTCACCGTCTGGAGGCTGTCGCCGACCCCGGAAACGCCGTGGTGCATCCTCACCAGGGCCGCGCGCCCGCCTAAACAGATCCTCGGCAACAGCGCGCCTTGTCTCCAAATCAAGCGTGGCGACAAATTCAAGCAGCACCTTGCGCATGGTCTGGTTTGTGTCCTGAACCAAAGAATGGTGTTCTTCGATCTTCAGGGCAAGCGTGGCTGTGTCCACAACTTCGGCTTTCAACAATTCCCTGATTTCATGCTCGTTTTGCCTCAAAAGCCGACCTTTTTGGCGCAGGAAAGCCCTATTTTCCATCAGGAGTTCACGCGCAACACGTTTTTCATCTGTCGACAGATACTGCCCCAAGGTCCGCACATTCAAGCCACCGGCACTAACACCACCCGGTGGCGGGCCACCTGGTTCTCCGGGGCCTGTGCTTTGGCTTTCGTTCATGCGCGGTGCAACAACGCTTTTGCCCAGAAAAAACCCAACGACAAGAATGTTGAAGGACATAGACAAAGCAAGGCCTGCAATGACCCATTTTGTTGACGTTTTCATAAGGAAAACAGCTCCTGCCCTTTGTCTGGTCTGTGGTTGTCTGGTATTTGGTTCATGTCTCTATCCATCCAACGCATAATTGTCGTCTTCGCTGCCAAACAAACCAGCGCTTACATCAAAATCATCAAAAACCTGAGGGTCTTCCGCGGCCTCTAACCCGGCGACCATACCCGTTACAAGTAATACAGCAGCAAAAGCACCCTGAGAGACAAGCCCTCTGGCTGACAGCAACGTCGCCGGGTCAAACAAGGCGTTAAAAAACGACCCGAAAGATGAAGGCCGCACAGGCACCGGATTGAGGGTAGGTATCGCTTGGGCATGCCGGTCGGGAACGCTGGTCAGGGCATTGAGGAAGCTTTGCGCTTCGGGCGTTGCCGCGCCGCGTTCCTTCTTCTGCACCGCAGCAAAGGCAGCGGCCAATTCAGCATCTGTGAGGTTCTTATAGTCTTCCGCCATTAATCGTCTCCTACACCAACCCTGCCAACAAGTCGGCTTTGTCTGCTCTCAGTTCTTCTCGCATTTTGGTCCGGGCGCGCACAAGCAGGCTCTCCAGAGCTTTGATGTTCAGCTCCATTATCTCTGCAGCTTCCTGGTTTGAATAGCCATCAAGATAACTGAGCGTTAGCGCACGGCGCTGCCGTTCTGGAAGCCGGGATAAAGCGGCCATCAAAATGGCATTATCACTGTCGGTTTCCAGCACTTCATCAGCCACCGGCCTATGGTCAACCTCGTCAAAGCCATCAGGCAATGCCTCGGGTTTGCGGCGCCGGAGTTCATCAAGGCATCGGTTTACAACAACCCGGTGAAACCATGTGGTGAATTTGGCTTTATCGGCATCAAACCGGTCGGGCCGTGTCCACAGCTTTATGAAAGCTTCCTGTACCATTTCTTCTGCCATTGTCAGGTCACCGCATGTGCGCACGGCGATCGCACGAAACCGCAGGCCATGCCTGTCGACCAGGCCGGAAAATGCCAGCCGGTCGCCTTTGCATACCTGGGCAACGAGCGTCTCGTCGCTTGTGTTCTGCTGGCTATCGTGCACCCGGGATTTAACCTCTGTAACCAACGCCTTGTTTCTGCGCTGAAGATGATACGCCATTCGCGCTGCAACCCTTCGCAGAAAATAACCTTAAACGAAATTTTGCGGCCAACGATTGGTTTGATGCCAGATTTTATTTCACCTGTTGCGTTGGCTGGTCTATCACAGGACCGTAACAATGACGCAGTAAGCCGCCCAAAGAGAAAGCGTGTATGCCAATAGGCAGAAATGCCAACAGCCCGCAAGGCCATGCCACCGGGTACCAACAAAAAGGATACGTTTATGAAAATCGCGGTTATCGGTACAGGCTATGTTGGCCTGGTTTCAGGTACCTGTTTTTCTGAGTATGGCCACCATGTCACTTGCGTCGATAAAGACGCAGCCAAAATTGACGCCCTGAAAAATGGTATTATCCCGATTTTTGAACCCGGTCTGGAAACCATGGTATCCCGCAACCAGGACGCAGGCCAGCTGCGGTTTACGACATCCCTTGCAGAAGCAATGGACGGCGCAGAAGCCGTTTTCATCGCCGTTGGCACCCCAAGCAGGCGCGGAGACGGACACGCAGACCTGCAATATGTGTTTGCCGCCGTTGACGAATTGGCTGACCATATCAAGGCCTTTACAGTTGTTGTGACAAAATCAACCGTCCCTGTAGGCACAGGTGCCGAAATCAAAAAGCGGCTGATGGCCAAGCTTGATCCGTCGCTGTTTAGCGTTGCATCAAACCCTGAGTTTTTGCGCGAAGGGGCCGCAATTGAAGATTTTATGCGACCAGACAGGGTGGTTGTGGGTGTTGAAGAAGACCGCGCACAGGCCGTAATGCGAGAACTGTATCGACCCCTTAATATTAACGAATCGCCTTTGTTGTTCACGGGTCGGGAAACGGCAGAAATCATCAAATATGCGGCCAATGCGTTTTTGGCGACAAAGATCAGTTTCATTAACGAAATGGCTGATTTGTGTGAAGCTGTTGGCGCGGACGTCCAACAGGTTGCCAAGGGCATTGGCCTGGATAAGCGGATAGGCGGCAAGTTTTTGCACGCAGGGCCAGGGTTTGGTGGCAGTTGCTTCCCTAAGGACACGCGCGCTCTTGTTCACTCGGCCGATGATTATGGCATACCGATGCGGATTGTACGTTCGGTTGTCGATGTAAACGAAAACCGCAAGCTAGCAATGGCCGACAAGGTTATTCAGGCAGCGGGCGGGTCTGTTGATGGTAAGCGCGTTGCTGTTCTTGGGCTGACGTTTAAGCCTAATACGGATGATATGCGCGAAAGCCCATCCCTTGATATTATCCCTGCGCTGCAAAAAGCGGGGGCAGATGTGCACGCCTATGACCCAAAGGGAATGGATGAAGCGCGCGAAATGCTCGCGGGTGTAACCTTCCACGACGAGCCATATGGAACCATGGACGGCGCAGATGTGCTGGTCATTATCACGGAATGGAACCAATTCAGAGCCTTGGACCTGAATAAGGTCAAAGGGCTTATGAAAAGCCATGTAATGGTTGATTTGCGTAATATTTATGGCCGGGCTGACATGGAAGAGCACGGCTTTACCTATGTTGGTATCGGCCGTAAGCCCTGATGTTATGCAGGCATGACCGCAAACACCAACAGCCTGGACAAAAACGGGAAAGAGCTATCCGCTGACCGACAGGTTTGGGCTATTGCAGGTCCTGCGATTGTTGCCAATTCGTCGGCACCGCTGGTTGGTTTGATTGATACCTGGGCAATTGGTCACCTGCCCGTGGCAACGCACCTTGCCGCCGTAGGGGTTGGGGCCACCGTATTTAGTTTTATATTCTGGGCCTTTGGGTTCATGCGCATGAGCACCACCGGCCTGATAGCGCAGGCCTGCGGTCGGGATGACAAACGCGGCATGGAACGGACCATCGTGCGGTCCCTGGCGTTTGGCCTTTTGATTGCCCTGGTATTGCTAGGTGTTCAGCAACTGCTTTACGGCGCCAGTCTTGCTGTCCTGTCGCCAACGCAAGCCATTGCGGCCCTGTATCAGCAGTATTTTGATATTCGTATCTGGTCTGCACCTGCTGTGTTGGTGACATATGGCATTAGTGGGTTTCTGATCGGGGTAAAAAAGGCACGGTCTGCGCTGGTTTTACAGTTGGTGCTCAACATCTGTAATGGGGGGCTCAATCTTCTGTTTGTGCTGGGGCTGGATATGGGGGTTGAAGGGATTGCTCTTGGCTCCCTGATCGCAGAATGGCTTGCTGCGCTGACCGGTATCGCCATGGTGGCGCAATATTTTGGAGCGGCCGCGTTACTTGCAACCCTGAAAGAGCGATCATTATGGAAGCTGAGAGGTTTTATTGCGCTGGCGCAAACCAACGGGTTTATCTTTGTTCGCACCCTTCTGTTAATGACGGCCCTGACCATGGTAATGCGCGAAGCCAACACCATCGGTGAAGGTGCGGTTGCAGCAAGCCATGTGATGAATGTGTTTATGCTGCTGATCAGTTTGGGGCTTGATGGGTTTGCCTATGCGGTAGAGGCGCTGGCGGGCGGCGCTTACGGGAAAGGAGCGCGGCACGAGTTTAAAAAATGGGTGTCTGTGACAACCAAATGGGCGCTGATTGCGGCGGGTTTTTACACGGCCGGGTTTTACTGGCTGGGGGAGCCGATCATTGCTCTCTTGACGGACGTGGAAAGTGTGCGGGCAGAAGCGGTGGCAACCTTGCCTGTCATTGTGTGGCTGCCGATTGTGTCTGTCTGGTGTTATCAGTTTGATGGTATTTTTATTGGTGCCACGGCGGCAGGTGCCATGATGGCAACCATGGCCCTCTCGTTTGTAGCTTTCATTGCGCTTGTCGGCCCGTTGACCGAGACCTACGGGCTGATGGGCTTGTGGCTGACCGTTGCGGTTTTCTCTGCCTGTCGGGGGTTGACGCAGGCAGTATATTATCCCGTTATACTGCGCCGTATTGCACCAGCGCCTACGCCATAAAAAGCGCTAGAGAATATCCAGAACATTTTTTGGCGGGCGACCGAGCGCTGCCTTGGTGCCGTTGATGACCACCGGCCGCTCAATAAGTTTTGGCGTTGCCGCCATGGCATCAATCAATGCGTCGCCTTCAACCGTTTTGAGGTTCTGTTCCTTGTAATCAGCTTCGCCCGTGCGCATCAGCGCGCGCGGCTCAATGCCAAGCATATTAAGGACAGAGCGAATTTCCTGTACTGTTGGGGCATCTTCCAGATACAGGCGAACAGAGGGGGTGAAACCATTTTCCTCAAGCAAGGCAAGCGTTTGGCGGGATTTGCTGCACCGGGGGTTGTGCCAGATCGTCAAAGACATAGGGTTCACTCTTTCTGGGGCCGAAGATTTGGAGCGGGTGAAGGGAATTGAACCCTCGACACCGAGCTTGGGAAGCTCGTGCTCTACCACTGAGCTACACCCGCTTATGGGTCTTTCTTAGCGCCAAAGGCAGTAAAAACTCAACCGCAATCTTGAAACGCCAACATGAAATCAGGCCTTGACGACCCCAACCGCGGGGGCCAACGTGGCGGCGAGCCAACCAGGCAAACCGTTTGGAGAGTTAAAATGAAAGACCGGACAGGCAAAGACCGCACAATCACCAAAAATTGGGGATACCAGACCCAGATGGTGCGCGCGGGCTCCATGCGGTCGAACATGGACGAAATGTCAGAAGCCCTGTTCCTGACGTCCGGGTTTGCCTATGAAACAGCAGAAGAAGCAGAGGCGCGCTTTGATGGCCGCGCTGAAGGGTTCACCTATTCCCGGCAAACCAACCCGACAGTTGCCATGTTTGAAGAACGCATGGCTGTTCTGGAAGGCGCTGACGTTGCCCGCGCTACAGGCACCGGTATGGCGGCGATGACGGCGTCCTTGCTCGCAGGGCTTAGGGCTGGTGATCATGTTGTTGGCGCGCGCGCGTTATTTGGCAGCTGCCGCTGGCTTTTGGATGAACTGTTACCTCGTTACGGTATCGAAACAACCCTGGTGGATGGACGTGACCTGCAAGCATGGAAAGCCGCTGTCAGGCCAAACACCAAAGTGTTTTTCCTGGAAACACCAGCCAACCCAACGCTGGAAATCATTGATCTGAAAGCTGTTGCTGATATAGCCCACGAAAACGGGGCAAAGCTGGTGGTGGACAATGTTTTCGCGACGCCCGTATTGCAAAAGCCCATGGATCTGGGCGCTGACATCGTGTGTTATTCTGCAACCAAGCATATCGACGGTCAGGGCCGCTGCCTTGGCGGCGTTGTTTTATGTGATGCGAAGTTTGATGAAGACTTTCTGTATCCTTATTACCGGCACACCGGGTGCGCGATGTCCCCGTTCAATGCCTGGGTTATGCTGAAAGGGTTGGAAACGCTTGGCCTGCGGGTCAACGCCATGTGCGACAACGCAGAACAGGTTGCAAGCGCCATGGCTGACCGCATCACAGACGTGCGCCATCCGGCCCGTACCGATTTTGCCCAACACACCCTTGCGATGCAGCAAATGACCCGCGGAGGCACAATGGTGGTGACCGAATTGCCGGGCGGTCGGGATCAGGCATTTGCCTTCCTGAATGCGCTGCAAATTGTTGATATTTCCAATAACCTGGGCGACTCGCGCTCTATTGCCACACACCCCTGGAGCACAACACACAAAGCGCTCGCGGAAGAGGCCCGGCTTGAGCTTGGCATAACACCTGGCTTATTGCGGTTGTCGATTGGGCTTGAAGACCCGGATGATCTTGTCGCCGATATAACGCAGGCGCTCGATGCGGCAGGAGTTTGATCAGATGGAAGATTTAATCGACGATGTAATGACCTTTGAGGCGGAAACCGCCGGCATTCGGGTCGCTGTGCAATCCTATTTTCTGGACGACCAGTCAGACCCGGACCAGTCCCGGTTTGTCTGGGCCTACCGCATCAGGATCACAAACGACAGTGACATAACGGTCCAGTTGCTGAACCGGCACTGGATCATCACGGATGCTAAAGGCAAGGTGCAGGAAGTGAAGGGAGAAGGCGTCATTGGTGAACAACCCGTTGTCGGGCCAGGGCAATCCTTCACCTATACCAGTGGCACACCCTTATCGACACCAAGCGGCTTCATGCATGGAAACTATGAAATGCAGGACGAAGACGGCGGCCACTTTTTTGTTGAGATACCTTCCTTCTCCCTGGATAGTCCCTATTACTCTTTGAAGGTCAACTGAGGCCCCCATGTTGGATCTGCGCCCGGTCTTATATACCTTGGGCTCGCTGGTGCTGATGCTTGCGGGCGGTATGTTTGTGCCGGTATTGTTCGACCTTCTCGCAGGCAACCAGGACTGGGAAATCTTTGTGCTGGCCGCTTTTTTGTCCGCCAGCGTAGGCGGCATGTTTATGCTGGCCAACCGGGGGACCGGGGATGCCCTAAACCTGCGGCAAGCCTTTCTGTTGACGTTCCTTGCCTGGTCTATGCTACCGGCGTTCGCGGCGTTACCGCTTGCTTTTTCGGAGCTCAATCTGAGCTACACAGATGCCTACTTCGAGGCCATGAGCGGCCTGACAACAACAGGGTCCACCATCATTACAGGGCTTGATACCGCGCCACCCGGCATATTGATATGGCGGGCTTTGCTGCAATGGTTTGGCGGTATCGGTATTGTGGTTATGGCGGTTGCTGTATTGCCTATGCTGCAGGTTGGCGGGATGCAGGTTTTTAAGGCTGAAAGCTTTGATACAGTTGAAAAAATCCTGCCTCGGGCTGGTCAGATATCCGGCGTAATCAGTGGCGTATATGTTGCGCTGACAGCGCTATGCATGTTCGCCTATTTGGTCGCTGGTATGGGGGCGTTTGACGCGCTTGCCCATGCCATGACAACCATTGCAACTGGTGGCTTTTCAACGTCAGACGCCTCCATGGGCAAGTTTGACAGTTTCAGCATCGACATGTTGGCAACCATTTTCATGATTGTGGGCTCAATTCCGTTCATCCTGTATTTGCAGGTTCTACGCGGAAAACCCCTAGCCTTGTGGCGAGATGAACAGGTTCGCGGGTTCCTGCAACTGGTTCTTTTTCTGTCCGTTTCGGTGGTTACGTGGCTCATGGTCTGGAAGGGGTTTTCCCTGCCGGAAGCCATCCGTTTCGGCATCTTCAATATTATCTCAATCCTTACCGGCACCGGATATTCCACCATTGACTACAGCCAGTGGGGTAGCTTTTCGGCAACCCTATTTTTCATGGTAATGTTCATTGGTGGGTGTGCCGGGTCGACCAGTTGCGGGATCAAAGTGTTCCGTTTTCAGGTGTTGCTCAAATCCATGAAAAGCTGGATTGATCATATTCTACAACCAAACGGCGTTTTTATCGCGCGGTACAACGGCAGGCCGATCCCAGACGATGTCCGCAACTCTGTCATGAGCTTTCTGACGCTGTTTATGGCCACATTTCTCCTGCTGTCCCTTGCCATTGCAACCACGGGCGTGGACTGGATTACCGCCTTCTCCAGCGCAGGCACGGCCCTGGCAAATGTTGGGCCCGGCCTTGGTGAAGATGTGGGGCCTGCTGGCACGTTTGGCGGCCTCAACAATGCTGCCAAATGGCTGATGTCCCTTGGTATGCTTATTGGTCGCCTGGAGCTTTTTTCTGTGCTTGTTTTGCTTTCACCCCGTTTCTGGCGCGCTTGATTGTTGATCCTGGTTGCGCACACCGCCGTAAACCGTTCAAGCAACATTCATACAAACGGCCTAAAGTAGACCAATGAAATATATATTCATCATCGCGGCGTTTCTGTGCGCCTCCGGTGCCCATGCAGACGCCAGTCTACCGGGTTGGGCGGCCTACGTGGCGGGTGACTTTATCACCTCACGCAGCGAGGCTCACAAAAGCGGTGTCGCATCCAACAATGCGGATGCCTTTGCATTGGCTTGCCGGTCTGGCTTGGTGGTTGGCGGGTTTCTGGAAACGGGGAAGGCGGCAGTAAAAAGCCTTCATCGTGCCTTAAAAGACTGCGAAAAAGCGCTTGCCATCAACCCAGATAATTACGTGGCTGGCCTTAGTCACGCCATTGCTATTGGTTTTGAAGGGTTAAGGCTGAGGAAGGCGTCGTATGCCAGGGCATCAAAGCGCGAAATTGAACGGCTGATAGACAAATACCCCCAAAACGCCTTGGCTCTGGGCGCATTGGCCGGTTGGCACGCAGCCGTGGTGCGTGAAGGGTGGTTCGCACAGGTGTTTTTGGGGGGCAGCAAACGCCGGGCTGATACGCTGTATGCAGCAGCGATGGAGCTACCAAATGCTGAACTGCCGCTTGTCTATGAATATATAAGGTTTCTTGCCGCTAACAATACAATAGACCAACAGCGCGCCGCTGACCTTGTCAGGCGCTCCGTCAAGAAGGGCGCTAATGATGGCTTTGATGCTCTGTTGCTGGAACGCTGTACGGCTATTCTGCAGGCGATTGGCACACAATCCAGAAAACAGATCCGTGCCAGTGTGGCGGCAGCAACCCCCTTTTATGGTATTGATACATGGGGGCGAACACGCGTGACACAAATTGAAGCATACCCGCTGCGCAAAAGGACAAGCACTTCCGATGACTAAGCTTTTGCAACAAAGTAACCGCTATTCCGCCGTGGCAATTGCGCTCCACTGGCTCATAGCTGCCTGCTTTATAGGGCTGTTGACGGTGGGGTTTATAATGACGCACTTGGAGGATGATACGCTGTCGCTCAAATTTACCCTGTATCAATGGCACAAGTCCTTTGGCGTGACGCTATTGTTGCTGACCCTCGTACGTATTATGTGGCGTTTGACCAATGTGCCGCCGCCACCACTTAATGAAGGTTGGCAGGCCAATGCATCTTTGGTCGCACATGGTTTACTGTATGTATTAACGCTGCTTATCCCGCTTGCCGGTTGGGCGATGGTGTCAGCGTCTCCGTGGAATATTCCGACCGTGTTATATGGTGTTATCCCCTGGCCACACCTGCCGTATTTGCCTGACCTTGCGGACAAACAGAGTGCAGAAGCTGTTTTAAAGCTTACCCATAAAACGCTGGCCTATTTTGCTGCCAGCCTTGCGGTTTTGCATGGTGCCGCTGCGTTCAGGCACCATTTCTTACTGAAAGATAAAACCCTTATGAGAATGATCCCGCCCCGGAAAGGGCCCACATCATGACACACAAGTTTTTCCGGCATGGCATCAGCTGCTTTTTTGTGATTCTGGGCCTTATAACAGCAGCAGCGCCGGTTCGGGCAGATACTTGGATTGTCGAACCAGACAGCAGCAAAATTGTGTTTTCTGGCACTCAGACAGGAAACCGGTTTGAAGGGCAGTTCAATACATTTGATGCTGATATTCGTTTTGACCCCTCTGCATCCGAAAACGCCCACGTGCGCGCTGTGATCAAAGCAGGGTCAGCCATAACTGGTGACACACAACGGGACGAAGCCATGCGCGGCAAAGACTGGTTCGCGGTGTCGGTGTTTCCAGATATCGTGTTTGAAGCGACCGGCTTCAGAAAAGATGGTGAAACGAGCTACACCGCCGCAGGCACCTTGACTGTACTAGGGGTGGAATACCCCTTCACCTTACCGTTTGACCTAACGATCAAAGAGCAGACTGCTACAATGAACGCTGAGTTCAACCTGAACCGCCAAGACATTGGTATTGGCACGGGGGCCTGGTCTGAAGGCAAATGGGTAGGGCTTGATGTCACCATGAAAATCCGGGTCGTCGCTAAAAGGAAAGCCCCATGAAACAAAGGCTACCGATACCAAGGTTTATACTAGTGGCGGCGGCGTTTACCGTCCTTTCTGCCTGCGCGACGGTGGCTTCCATCGTTTACCCCTTGAATGAAAACGCTGATCGGGCACGAGCGGGTGCGTATATCCTGGATGATGACCATGCCAGCGTTTTATTCAGTGTGAACCACTTTGGTTTTTCCATGTTTAGAGGCCGTTTTGATACGCTTTCAGGTTCTCTGGACCTGGATACAGACACACCGGAAAACAGTGCTTTTGTGGTTGAAGTAGATATCACCAGTTTGCACACCGGCGCGCCAGAACTGGATGAAAAGCTGTTTATGCCCAGCATGTTTGACGTTACAGAACACCCCACAGCCCGCTTTGTATCAGGTTCTATTACGCGGACGTCAGACAATGATGCCCTTGTTGAAGGAGTTCTAACTATCAATCAGGTTTCACAACCTGTGCAGCTTGCTGCGCGCTTTATTGGCAGTGGCAAAAACCCATTGTCTGGCAGACAAACTATCGGGTTTAGTGCTACGGGCACCATAAAGCGCTCAGACTTTGGCCTGAACGAATGGCTGCCCTTCGTCGGCGATGACGTTACCCTTGAGATGGATGTCGAGTTTGCGGAAAAACGCTAGTCGACAGTTTTCTGCCGCGCCGCAATGCCGCGCTCGATAGCTGCTGCGGTTAGCCTGTCTACATTCAGATAATGGCGGAACATTTCAAGTAGGCGGAGCTCTTCCTGCGTCAAATTGCTGTCAGAAGCAGCAACCTCACACGCCAACGCATAAACAAGGTCATAATGCGTTTCCGGCACGGCTTCTTCAATCAGCCCCAGCACGGCATCCAGGCCCTCTTCGCTTTGCAGTAGCTGGGTGCATGTTTCAGTGTCCGTGCGAAGCCGCTCAATATTATAACCACGGAAGGCGGGCAAATACCCAACAAGGCCCGTCATGCGTGTCAGCTCTGTATCTGTCATCACGTCATCCGACGCTGAGACAGTTACCATTGTATAGACGAGGGCGGTTTCCGGGCTGATCGTTGACATGGGCTTCTCCTTATTCGGCGACCCTAATTTGGCCCGCTTGCAGACACAAGGGAAATAGCGGTCGCCGCGTTAAAAACTGTGGGCTTTTAAAAAAAACCGAATCGGCGTTTGGGGATTGGTGTGTCTGGCGTTTGAAAATAGGTGCACTCGTCACGTGTTTGAACCAGGCCAAATCGCAGCCACACGTCAGCGATACTTTTTTGGTTTTCCGCGTCTGCGGCTTCAAAAACTGCGCGGTGCACACCAAAGCAGTAAACATCCGCCCGGTCGAGAACAGGAAGCAGCTCCCTGAGCTTTTTCGGGTCCTGGGCCGCACTTCTGAACAAAGTTACCTGAGGGCGGCTGCGGGTCACATAAAGCGCACCAAGAAGGCCCGGTTTTGATAACAGATATGCGAAATAGAAATAGAACTCCGTATAATTACCGCTTTCCGTGAAGAAAACCTGAAACGGTTTCTTCTCGCGGGTTTCAACATCGCTGATAAGCGCACACACAGCCTTTGTTGACATTAAAAACGGCGTGGCTGTGGGCATGGCCTCAAGATCAGGGCCAGGGCCTGCAACGCCAAAATACTGGCAGGCATTGTCAAACTTGCTGCGGAATTTTTCATTGAAGCTGTACCTGTGTGTTTTCAAGCGACCGTCTGCAGCAATAAATGTCGTGATCTCGACGGGTCGGATAAAGTGGTTTTTACTATCAAGGACAAGAAACTGCGGAGACAACACATGGCGGGCCGCCAGAAGTTTAAGCGACTGCTGGCTCCGCCAATCGGTGCGGTCCAGTTTTCCGCCGGCAACATTTTTGCCGTCCATGAGTTGGGCGCGCGGTGCCGCAGGGCCAAGCTCCGGTACTATTTTCTGCTCAAAAAACTGTTCAAAAGCGCGGAAGTTCTGGTCATTTACCACATAGATTATGTGTGAAAAAACATCTGGCGCAAACAGACGGATCGACCGCGCCTGCAGCTCCAACATCTTAAGTTCGCCGGTAAAACCCACCACAACAAGGTCTAACTGTTTGTTTGTCATGATTGAGGCTCAGCGGAGAAAAACGCACGAATGTGCCCCAGCGCCTCGCTTAGACCAACTCGATCAACGGTCACACCAGGCGGAAAAGCATCCAGCAGCCGGGTGGGCGTTTGCCCGTCCAGCATAACAAAAATACCGCGGTCATCTGCGCGGCGGACTAACCGGCCATAAGCTTGAGACAGCTTCAAGCGGGTCAGCATCTCATCATAGGCCCGGCCGCCGAAAGCAGCGCGGCGCGCCTTATGCAGCAAAGTGGGGCGCGGCCACGGCACACGATCAAAAACAATCAGTCGCAGGCTGTCGCCCGGCACATCAACGCCGTCCCGTACAGCATCTGTGCCCAGAAGGCAGGCATCGTTTTCATCCCTGAAAATATCAACCAGTGTTGCGGTGTCCACAGGGTCAACGTGCTGACCATAAAGCGGCAGCCCTGCGGCTTCCAGATCCGCCGCGATATGATGATAGGTGGCGCGTAAGCGGCTTATGGCTGTAAAAAGGCCAAGGGCACCGCCCCCCGATGCGAGAAACAGCTCCCGGTAAGCAGCACCAACCTGCAAAGGGTCCGCTTTGTTAACGTCGCCAATGATAAGCACCTTGGTTTGGCCCGCATAGTCAAACGGCGACGCAACACCGAGCCTTTTGGGCGGTACCGTAAGATGTTGAGCACCGGTGCGCATATCGGCAGATGACCAGTCATCAGCATGGCCCGCCTTGTCGCGCAGGGTCGCGGATGTAATGAGCGCACCGTGGGTGCTCGCCAGCACCACCTCGGCGAAAGGTTTGGTTGGGTCGACAAAATGGCGGCAATAAGCCACATCGCGCTCGCGCCCGTCAAAGCGGTCCACCTCAAGCCAATCAACAAACTCGTCAGGCGCGGGGCTGCCAAAGCTTTCTGCCATGCTGGCCCACAAGCCAACCGTATCGGCGCGCAGCTTCAGGGACCGAGCTGACGCCTCGAGCCGCCCGCGTGTGCTGCTCTCCAAAGTCTCGCTTTCTTCATCCAATTTAATCGCCAAAGCCGCAGCGAGGGCCGCCATTGGTTTCGATAGCGTAATGAATGCCTCTGCCAGGCTGTGGGCAGCAGGGGCCAGGCCATCAATAGGGTCTGTTACTGGTGCTTCAATACCATGCGGGCCACCTGCATTTGTGCGCGCCAGCACCTGAGCGCGCGCCAGCATCAAAAAGCTTTCAAACCGTGTCATGGCAGCGGCGCCCGTGACACGACCAAGCCAGTTATCCGAGGGCAGTATGCGGGCGGCCTCAAGAACTTCATCCATCAGGGCGCGGCATTGCATATCGTCTGCGACAAGTTCTTCCAGCCGCGACTTGAGGCCCCGTGCGCGGGTGCTGCCACCCGATTCCTTGCCCCGTATCCAGCGCCGCAACTCTGCGCCTTCAAGGCCGGAAAGGCGGACGGAAAAAGCACTGTCTGCTGCCTCAAACACATGGTGGCCTTCGTCAAAAACCAAGCGGCGCGGCAGGTCCGGGTCGTCGCCTCGCGTCGCTGCCTGCGTAACTACCAGTGCATGATTTGCAACCACAAGGTCGGCATGCTTGGCCTTGCGCACGGTTTTTTCGATGAAACACTTCCTGAAATGCGCGCAGGCAGAATAAAGGCATTCGCCCCGGCGGTCAGTTAGCCCCGCAATGCGGCCAATACCAAAATGAGCCCCCAGCCAGCTTGGGAAATCACCGCCAATCATATCGCCGTCACGGGTAAAACGCGCCCAGCGCACTACCAAACCAACCAGCACCCGGTCCCGGTCAATACCGCGGGGGCCGCTTTTTGACCCGGTATTCATAGAAGCGCGCATCATCACAGCACGCAGTGTTTCTTCAATGTTCAGCAAACAAGCGTAATTTTCGCGCCCTTTGCGAATGACAGCTCGCTTTGCCTTGATTTTTGGGTCCGGGTACAAACGCGACAGTTCCTGATCAAGCTGCCGTTGCAGGTTTTTGGTATATGTCGATAGCCAGACCGGACCCTCGTTTTTTTCAGCCCACAGGCTCGCAGGCGCAATATAGCCCAACGTTTTACCAGTGCCTGTACCGCCTTCCAGCAATTGCAGGTTTGGGCTTTCCGCCACCTCTCGCGGCCGGAATGCATGCGTTGCGGCGGCGGCAAAACGTTGCTGACCCTCACGGGTTTCAGATCCTTCTCCCAAAAGTTCTGCGAGGCGACTTTGGCTATCTGCTGCCTCTACGGGCTCATCACCAGGCGGCGGCGGCGGCGCACCATCTTCCCATTCCCGAAGGGCGGACCAAACCGACAAGCCGTCCTCGCGGCTATGGTCCGGATATGCGTCCAGTGACTTGAGAACAAGTGGCCCCCACAGCCACCCAGCGCGCGCCATCATCATGGCCACCTTGCCCGCGCCCGCGCGGTAACGGTAGGTTTGCGCCGTCGGGTCTTGTAACAGTCGTTCAGAAATGGCCTGTATTGCCAAACAGTCATCTTCTGTATTGCCACTCTGCACGTCCAGCGTGAGCGCATTGGCAAGGCCGCCAACGGTTGGCAGGCAATAGCGCGCAGGCCGGATAAACGCGAAAAGCTCAAGAACATCGTAGGCGGCTAATCCCGGAAGCCCCAAACGGCGCGCAACCTGTACCCGGTTGACCAAAATGTGTGGATGACGGCTTAATTCATCGGCGGCTTCATCCAATGACAGAGCCTCGAAGGTGCCGTCCGTCGTTAGGATCGTTGCAGAAGTAACACCAACAACAGCGACGGGCAGCGCATCAAGCGACGCGCTGTCTTTTTCAGCACCAATCAGCAAATCATCAGGGGCATAGTCCGACATGTGCCGAGCATAGCTTTGTGATGGTAAAAATACAGAGGCAAAAACATTCAAGCTAATCAAGCGGGTGAAATAGCGTTCGTACGCTAAGTAATCTATAGTGTTTTTCTTGACGCAAGGCCGCAGAATGCATAGGGTCCGCCGCCTTGATGACTATCTAATTTTCAACCGTAAGAGTGAAGCCCATGACCAGAAACCCTGACCTCGCGCTCGCATCCAAAGCCTGGCCCTTTGTAGAGGCGGAGAAGCTTGTCAAACGGTTCAAAGATGGTGTGCCGGAGAAGGGCTACATTTTGTTTGAAACGGGGTATGGCCCATCGGGCCTGCCACACCTTGGCACCTTTGGCGAGGTGGCCCGCACCACAATGGTGATGAGGGCGTTTCAGGAAATTTCTGATATGCCAACCAAGCTGATTTGCTTTTCGGACGACATGGATGGCTTGCGCAAGGTGCCAACCAATGTGCCAAACCAGGAATTGTTAGCCGAAGCGCTCGGCAAACCCCTGACGGCTGTGCCGGACCCCTTTGGCACGCATGACAGTTTTGGCGCACACAATAATGCGCGCTTGAAGGCGTTCCTGGACCAGTATGGGTTTGAGTATGAGTTTCTGTCGTCCACCGAGTGTTACCGTGCAGGTCGGTTTGATGAAACGCTGGTAAAAATCTGCCAGCGGTACGACAAAATTATCAATGTCATTCTGCCCACGCTGGGGGAAGAACGCCGCCAAACCTACAGCCCTTTCCTGCCATTATGCCCGGAAACCGGAGTGGTTTTGCAGGTGCCTTTGGAAATTATTGACGCAGAAAACGGCATCATCGCTTTTGAAAGCGAGAGCGGCACGCGGTATGAACGCCCAGTCACTGGCGGCAATGTGAAATGCCAGTGGAAAGTAGACTGGGCCATGCGCTGGGATGCGCTGGACGTCGACTATGAAATGGCCGGCAAGGACCTGGATGAAAGTGTCAAACTGTCATCCATCATTCGTCGTATTTTAGGCGGCAAGCCGCCTGAAGCTTTGTCGTATGAAATGTTCCTCGACCAAAACGGCCAGAAAATTTCCAAATCCAAAGGCAATGGCATCTCGATTGAAGAATGGCTGGCCTATGCAAGCCCCGAAAGCCTGAGCCTTTATATGTTTCAGGCGCCTCGCAAGGCCAAGCGACTGTATTTTGATGTGATCCCGAAAGCGGTCGATGAATATTATACCTTTGTCTCCAAATTCCATGAGCAAGAGCTGGCGGACCAGTATAAAAACCCTGCCTGGCACATCCACGGCGGTAACGTGCCGGTGGCAAATCTGCCGGTTTCCTTTGCTCTTTTGCTGAACCTGGTATCGGTCGCCAACACCGAGGACAAAGCAACGCTGTGGGGGTTTGTCGCCCGCTATGTGGACGGCGCGACGGCGGAGAAATACCCAACACTAGATATGCTGATGGGCTATGCGATCCGCTACTATGAGGACTTCGTGAAGCCTGCAAAAACCTTCCGTCTGCCTACAGATCAGGAAACAAAGGCCTTTGAGAGCCTGAAAACGCGCCTTGCAGCGCTTGATGCCAGCGAGCATGACCCTGAAGTGATCATGACCGAGGTATTTTCTGCGGGTAAAGACGCGGGGTTCGAGAACCTGCGCGAGTGGTTCAAAGCATGCTACGAAGTGCTGATCGGCCAAAGCCAAGGCCCGCGCATGGGCGGCTTTATCGCGCTGTATGGCAAGCAGGAAACTATCGCGCTGATCGAGGACGCACTGGAAGGCAAGCTGGTGGCAACCGAAAAATAGCAGTTAGGCCTCTGGACTAAAAATATCTTCAATCGCCTGCCCGAACGTGCGGGCGATTGAGAACGCCAGCGGCAGGGAGGGGTCATACTTGCCGCGCTCTATGGCAATAATGGTTTGTCGTGAAACACCAAGCCGGTCCGCAAGGTCCGCTTGTGACCAGCCACGTGCCGCCCGCAGGTCTTTCATGCGATTTTTCATTTATATTTTATCGCTGTGTAAACCTGAGCAAGACCCATAGTGCCGATCAACAGCACAAAAACCCAGTGTGTTCCCATGCGGGGAAAGCCTACTCCTTCCAGAAACCCATAAGCCAGGGTTCCCATGCCAACGCATACAAACGAAATGAGAACCGCCTCCATCACTTTCAGCCGCTCCAGTTCATCCCATGTTCTGCTAAAAACCAGAACCGCACGCAAAGCCAGAAAAACACCTGTCATTGGCAATAGTGCCAGCGCAATTGCAACCGGCGTCAAAACCTCTGTAGATTTTAGATAACTGTTCACTGCGAATAGTAGGGCTCCGTATAGGATTATGGAGCCCAAAAAATCTCGGGTATATTTTTTCGCTGCTGGTTTCATTATGAGGCTCCTTATTTCAAAAAGGCTGACAAAGCGGCAGAAAAGACCTCAGGCTGATCAATCATGATGAAGTGGTAACTGTCATCAACAACCTGAATGACTTTGTTGGCAAGTCCGTCAAATTGCGTTTGGTATAAATTTTCGAGTGCGTCGCGCCCTATGGGGGCATCAGCGGAATGAGCAACGAGAACCTTGACCGGCACTTTGATGGACGCCAAAGCAGCACGATAGTCTGTTGATAGAACCTCTCTAAAAGCCTGAGCCACAGTTGCCTGGTCAGATGCACGCGACCATGTCTCAAGCATAGGTAAAAAAGCAGGGGTGTTGGTCAATATTGCCAAGCCGTACTTTTGCTGCTGATCAAATGCAACCCGTGGCATGGAGGCCATCTGTTTGCTCATAAACTGGGCGCGCTGGCTGACAGCCTCAGGCGCAAGACCCGGCATAAATAAGCCGCCCAAAAATGGTAGGCTATCCACAACCAAAACGACGCCAACAAGCTCTGGCGCTTCATTGGCGATCATCAACGCCATCAAGCCACCAATGGAATGACCAACAAGCACAGCGCCTTCAACATTGTTCTCGCGCAGTGTTTTTATCATTTCATCAACTGTTGTTTTGAGGAATGGTTTTTCTGGCATGCGGGCCGGTACACCAGCAAAACCAGGGGCCGAAAGAACATAAATATCATGGCTTTGCTGATATGCCTCCACCCACGGTTGCCACAGACCGGCGCTTGAGGCCAGACCCGGCAAAAACACCAGTGCGGGGCCTTCAGGGTTGCCGCTGTGTCTGACCTCAGCAGACGCCGCACCCGCCTGCACAAACAGCACGGTAACAACAGAAATAAATAGTCTCAGTGTAAAACTCATCGCCCAACCTCTATCAAAAAAGCACTTTCTTTTGTAAAGCACGCTTTACATGGGCCTGAAAACCTTAAGAGTCAAGCACCCTTTACATCACACAATATAAAAAGCCCCGCTTGATAGCGGGGCTTTTGAAACTTGCTTGTTTTTTTGGGGCTTATGCCTCGGTGTCTACCGCTTTGGCATCGCCCTTGGCAACACCCACCATCGCAGGGCGCAGTAGGCGGTCTTTTATGACATACCCAGCGGCCACAACCTGCATTACACTGCCTGGCGCGTGCTCAGTGGTTGGCACCTCAAACATGGCCTGGTGAAATTTGTGGTCAAACTTTTCACCAACTTCTGGCTCCACCTTCGTAATGCCGTATTTTTCCATGGTGTTGAGAAGCTCTCGCTCCGTCATCTCAACACCTTCAACAAACACCTTCATTTCTTCGGCGATGTCTTCAGGCATGCTATCCAGCGCGCGGCGCAAATTATCACTAACGGACAGCATATCGCGGGCAAAACCCGTCACGGCGTAAGCGCTCGCGTCTGCACGGTCCCGATCGGCACGGCGGCGCACATTTTCCGTTTCGGCGCGCGCACGCAAAACCTGATCTTTCAGCATTGCAACTTCTTCAGTTAGCGCAGCAATTGGGTCAAGGTCGGCATCATCAGCCGGAGCATCCTGCTCTTCTGTGTTGCCCTCATCTGCTGCCTGATCTTCGGTCACTGTGTGGTCTTCGGCCGCTGTTTGGCCTTCCGTGTCTTCCGCTGGATTTTTTTCTTCTGCGCTCATGGTGCGGTAATCCTTAACTCGTCAATCTTTACAAAGGGGGACGCTATAAAAGGCGGCCCACCACCTGGGCGGTATAATCAACCATTGGCACAATGCGAGCATAATTAAGCCGGGTAGGGCCAATTACGCCAATCACGCCAACGATTTTGTTCGCGCCATTCATATAGGGAGAAACCACCAGAGATGAACCCGATAGCGAAAATAAATTATTCTCTGACCCAATGAACAAGCGCACGCCGCGCCCGTCTTTGGCGAGTTCCATCAGTTTGATCAAGTCTTTTTTGCGCTCAAGCTCGTCAAAAAGCTGTTTCATGCGTTCCAGATCATCCGTTGCCTGCACATTTTCAAGCAAGTTGCTGTGCCCGGAAACAATAAGAGTAGATGACGGGCTGTCCCCGCCCGCCCAGACGGCAAGGCCACTTTCCACCACTTTTTCGGCCAGCGTGTCCAGTTCGCTTTGGCGACTTTTCAACTCTGCTTCAATGCCGACAACCACATCTTCCAATGACCGGCCAGCCAGCCGTGTATTCAGGAAGTTGGTCGCCTGTACCAGCGCCGATGGTGGCAAGCCCACCGGGATGCTGATAAGACGGTTTTCGACAATGCCGTCTTCTGAGACCAGAACCACCAGCGCCCGATCTGATGAAATAGGCACAAATTCGATATGGCGAATACGCGCTTCCTGATGAGGTACCATCACGAGCGACGCGCAATGCGACAGGCCAGAAAGCGCTTTGGTCGCGTCAGAAAGCACATCCTCGATTTGTTTGCCGGACGCAGCACATTGGCCCTTGATAGCGGCGCGTTCTTCTTTTGTAAGGTTGCCTACCTCCATCATGCCATCCACAAATAACCGCAAACCCAGGTCTGTTGGCACCCGACCGGCGGATGTGTGGGGTGATACAATGAGGCCCGACTCTTCCAGGTCTGACATGACGTTGCGGACGGTTGCAGGCGACACGCTGATGCCATCCGCCCGGCTAATGGTGCGGGACCCCACCGGATCGCCCGTATCAAGGTACGTCTCAACAATTTGCTGAAAAATCGACCTGGATCGGTCCGTCAACTTGGCAATAGACATAAGAAAAGCCTCTTTATCGCTGTAAGCCTGTTTGAACGCCTTTTTGCATGGTGGATACCTAAAAACCTAGAAACACAAGCAAGGTTCGTCAATCCTGCAGAAAAAGCCAGAACAAATGATGTGAAGGCCTTTGACCTATATGGGGTTCAGGGCTAGAAGAAGCAACTGACTGCGAAGAGCGGCCACAATGGTACCACTAAAGCCAGAACACTGAAGGATAAAGTATGCGACCGAGCGGACGGACCCACGATGAAATGCGGGCGATTGAAATGATACCCGGTTTTGCCAAGCATGCCGAAGGCAGTTGTTTTGTGAAATTTGGTGATACGCATGTTCTTGTAACGGCCACCTTTGAAGAGCGGACGCCGCCATGGTTGCGGGACAGTGGCAAAGGCTGGATTACGGCCGAGTATGGCATGTTGCCAAGGGCCACGCACGGCCGGGTACCGCGCGAAGCTGCAAAGGGCAAGCAAAGTGGTCGCACGCAGGAAATTCAGCGCCTTATCGGTAGAGCGCTTCGCGCAACGGTAGACCTGGAGTTGATGGGCGAACGCCAGATCAGGCTTGACTGCGATGTTATTCAGGCCGACGGCGGCACCCGCACTGCGTCCATTTCTGGTGCTTATGTTGCGCTCAGCCAATGCTTTGACTGGCTGATTGAAAAAGGCGATTTGGCCGTATCGCCGTTTACTGACAGTGTGGCCGCCATTTCGTGCGGGATTTATAACGGAAACCCGGTTTTGGACCTGGATTACCCAGAGGATAGTGCAGCAGCCACAGACGCAAATTTTGTTCTGACCGGAAACGGCGGCATCGTGGAGATTCAGTCCACTGCAGAGGAAGAGCCTTTTTCGGAGGAAGAATTTATGCGCCTGCTGCGCCTGGCACGCATCGGATGTGATGAAATAAAGCGCGCGCAAGACACCGCCATCGCCGCCTACAGAGTCAAAGGGTAAGGCCTGATGGCTCGACATTTCGCGGACAAAAAGCTTGTTATTGCCAGCCATAACCAAGGCAAAGTGCGCGAAATTGGCGAGCTTTTGAGCCCTTTTGGGGTTGAGACCATATCAGCCGGTGACCTGGGGTTGCCCGAACCCGTTGAAGATGGCCTGACCTTTATCGCCAACGCAGAAATAAAAGCCCTCGCTGCGGCAACTGCATCGGGCCTGCCGGCTCTTTCAGATGACAGTGGCCTTGAGGTGCACGGCCTAAACGGCGACCCTGGGATATATAGCGCCCGGTGGTGTGGGCCTGAAAAAGACTTTTCTGTTGGCATGAGGATGATTGACCAAAAACTAGGGAACAATCCAAACCGGGCGGCTAATTTTACCTGTGCGCTGACGCTTGCATGGCCGGATGGACATATGGAAAGCTTTGAAGGCAAGGTCTTTGGCTCTGTGACGTGGCCGATGCGCGGAGATAAGGGGTTTGGGTACGATCCAATTTTTGTACCAGACGGGTTTGATGTTACTTTTGCCGAAATGGAGCCTGCGCAGAAACATGCCATGAGCCACAGGGCCGATGCTTTCCGGCAATTGATTGATGCCTGCTTCAACCGCAACTGACACAGCCCTGTTGCCATCTTCTTCTGTGGCGACAGAAGCAGCAATTTATGTGCATTGGCCGTTTTGCGCCAAAAAATGCCCTTACTGCGATTTCAATAGTCATGTCCGCGAGCGCGTTGACCAAACCGCCTGGCAGCAGGCAATGGTGCGCGAAATTGACGATTTTGCTGAACGGTTCCCAAACCTTAGCGCGTCATCGATTTTCTTCGGCGGGGGAACACCTAGCCTTATGCCACCGGAGACAACGGCGGCAATTATTGAGCATATTCAAAAGGTTTGGAAACCAAAAACCAATATTGAAATAACACTGGAAGCAAACCCATCCAGTGTCGAGGCAGGGCGCTTTGCCGACTTTGCCGGAGCTGGTGTAAACCGTGTTTCTATTGGTGTTCAAAGCTTTAGGAATGCATCTTTAAAGTTTCTTGGCAGGTTACATTCAGCAGGTGAGGCCGAAGCAGCTATAAGTGTTGCGCGAGACAACTTTTCTCGTACAAGCTTTGATCTGATATATGCCCTGCCTGAACAAACAGTTGAAGATTGGCGGGCAGAGCTGCAGCAAGCGCTCGATTTTTCGCCGTCGCACCTGTCGCTCTATCAGCTGACCATCGAGGAAAGCACTGCCTTCTATCATCAATATAAACGTGGCAAGTTCACGTTACCCGACGAATATGAGGCGACCGCCTTGTATGAGGTCACGCAGGAAATGACAGCAAGGGCCGGGCTACCAGCCTATGAAACATCGAACCACGCCCGTTTGGGCGAACAATCGCAGCATAATTTGGCCTATTGGCAGGGCAGGCCTTATGTTGGTATAGGCCCCGGCGCGCACGGTAGACTGCCAAGCGATACCCAGGGGGCAGCCATTGCACACCAACAGGTCAAGCGGCCAGAAGATTGGCTGAAAGCGGTGGCGAAAACCGGTAACGGACTTGAGTGTTTTGAGGCCATCAACCCAACAGAAAGAGCCATTGAAGCCATCATGATGGGGCTGCGGTTGACACAGGGTATTTCAGTACCCTGGTTCGCCGAACAGTTTAAACATAGCCCAATGCACTTTTTCAACCCGTCGGAGTATTCGGCATTATTGGCAGATGGCTATATGGCCCGGCAGGGCGACTATATTTCCCTTACTGAAAAAGGCAGGCCTGTCCTCAATTTCATCCTGCAAAAACTGTTGGCATAACCCACCGGTTGGTTAACAGGCTTCCACCCGCACGCCAAAAGAGTGGAGTTATCTGCGCTATACCCTCAATTACTCTTCAGGGCATAGCCGAAAGACGGGAAGCTTGTAGGGGCAGGGTCAACAACATCAAATCCGCCGCGTTTAATTTCCAGGACAGCCAATGCGCGCTCTGCCGTGCCGTCCGGTAAAAAACGGAACAAGCCGTCTACGCCGCTAAAACCCTCTGGTGACATCAGGCGGGCAACGGAGAAACGAGGGTCTTTGAAAGCGGCTGCGGGCTCAGCGCTGGACACTTCTTCTTCCATCGGTTCGCGGGCAAGTGTCGCCACCAATGCCATGGCATCATATGCAAGTGTTGCAATTCTAGGGGCCGCCGATCCATATGTCTGTTCAAAGCGCTCAAGAAAAGCCGCTGGCCGTGACGGGTCGGGCGCTGCAAACCATGCACCCTGCAAGGGGGGTTCACCCAACAGGGCCTCGTCATTCCAAAGGCCAGTACCCAGCAATTTAACCCGATTGGGGTCGATTTCATAAAATGGCAAGAGGGGCGCTAGGGTGCGCATCATAGCGCCGCCTTCTGGCACCAGCACAGCATCAAAGGAGACGCCTTCCATAACCTCGGCATCTTCCAGCTTATCTGCGATCTCATCTGTCACATCATCCCGCAACGATCGCAAAAAACGAGCCTCCTGGCGCACATCTTCCCGCCGCTCATCATAGCGGGCAAGCCTTTTAACCGGCTCAAACAAAGCGTCCGGGTCTGGCGGATAACTCTCTATTGCCTCAACGGAAATACCCGCTTCCTGTGCTGCATCCCCAAAAGCCAGACGAATACGGTCACCGTATCGGCCCATGGGGATTAAGGCCCCCATGTTCGTAAGCCCCTGACCCGAAGCGTGATCAAGCACTCGCTTTACTTCGACTTCTGGCAAAAACCCCATGATAAAGCGCCCGGTGTCAGCAACGCGGCTATCGTTCGAAAACCCAATCACAGGGATGCCCACAGGCGCGAGAATGTCGCCAGCAGCTTTCACATTGCCCGCCAACAGCGGCCCCAGCACGACACTGGCCCCGAGTTCCATCGCTTCTCGGGCTCTGGCCTCGGTAACCTCAACATCGGCTTCTGTATCTAGCGGCAGGAGTTGAATTTTGGGGTCATATGCATCAAAAAGCGCCATGGTCGCCGCGCGCAACATTGCTTTTCCTGTGTCTTCTTCCGGCCCCGAAAGGGGCAAAAGTAGAGCGACAACAAGAGGTGGTTCTTCTTCTGGTGCTGAAGGCAACGGCTCAGGTGTCTCGCTTGATGGCTGTATCTCAACTTGCTGTTCCTGCGCCACAGGGCCGGGTATTGTGGTCACCACAGGCGGCTGCGAACCACCGCAAGCGACAAGAACAAATGCCATGAACGGCAACAAGGCAACTTTGAAAAACAGTCCAAAGAAGAATTTAATGGTGCTTGCGTACATTTGAACCATGGTGTTTGTTGAAATGAACGGTGTGCCATACCGCATGCCCGGACGCGACAGTAGGTGCAAACCGACGGGCTGTAAATTACCTACTCAGAGCACAGGGCTGTTTTGTGGCAGACACACCACACCCCATTGCAGACTGTTGCATCACAAAGTGGCAAAAATTCGATAAGGTCCACCATGCAGGGCACCACAGAAAAAAACATACCGCGGACGCAACCAGCATCATCGCTGAAAGCCGGGCTGTATATTGTTGCCACCCCAATAGGGAACCTGAAAGACATAACAGCACGGGCACTGGACACGATAAAAGCTGCTGATGTTATTGCCTGCGAAGACACGCGCGTTACCGCCAAGCTATTGAATGCCTTTATGATCAAAAAGCCGATGATGGCCTATCACGAACACAATGGGGCGCAACAACGGCCAAAAATAGAGCAGTTAATACAAGACGGAAAAGCCGTTGCACTTGTTTCTGATGCTGGCACGCCGCTGATTTCTGACCCCGGCTTTAAACTGGTAGAAGACTTTTCAAACAAAGGCATTTACATCACTACATTGCCTGGTCCGTCAGCGGCTATTGCCGCGTTAACTCTGGCAGGTCTGCCAACAAACAGGTTTCTTTTTCTGGGTTTTTCGCCCAACAAAAGCAAAGCGCGGCAGGACTGGTTTGCTGCTGAGGTGAAAACCGAAGCAACCCTGGTGTTTTATGAAAGTGCCCGCCGGTTGAAAGACAGCTTGTCGGACGCCCACGCTGTTTTGGGCAACCGCCGCGCCGCTGTTTGCAGGGAGATAAGCAAACGGTTTGAAGAAGTTGTGCGGGGCGATATTTCTGATTTACTGACGAAATACGAAGAGCTTGGCAACCCAAAGGGTGAAGTGGTCGTTGTAATTGAAGCAGCAAGGCCTGCAAAGGACCTCCGTGAGGCAACCCTAAACGCCGATGCCCTTCTGGAAAAAGCGCTGACGCATATGTCCGTGAAATCTGCGGCAGCCTTTGTCTCGGATGTAACGGGTGTGAAAAAAAAGGAACTGTACAGTAAAGCAGTGGAATGGGCCAAGACCAATCGGACAGAACAATAATAGCTTTGTGTAGGCTGGCGGTCGTATCATGAAAAACAACAGCACCCAAAAAAGCCGCCAAAAAGCCGAGCAACGCGGCCGCCAGGCAGAAATGCTTGCAGCAATGCTGCTCCGGGCGAAAGGCTACCGAATTTTAGAGCAGCGGTTTCGATGCGCAGCAGGAGAAATCGATATCATTGCGCAGCGGCGTCATATGTTTGTCTTTGTTGAAGTTAAAGCCCGAAAAACAAATATTGAAGCGCTGGAAGGCATTACAGGGCAGCAACAAAAACGCATTGAAAATGCTGCGGACATCTGGCTTCAAACCGCGCCACTAAACGATTTTGATGTCCGCTTCGACGTAATAACGGTTGTACCGTTCCAATTGCCAACCCATATGGTGGACGCATGGCGACCGGGGTGGTAGGGAAAACTAACCAACACAACCGTTTTTGACTATAGCGAACCGAGCAACCGCAGATAGATAAAGGTTTTACAGATGGCTTCATCCAATCGTCAGGTCGCTTTCCAGATGGATGCTCTGGAAGGAATAAACATTGATGGCGACAGCACGTTTGTTTTGATGCTGGAAGCACAAGAACGTGGATATGCGGTATGGCATTATCTTGCGGAAAACTTGTCCTATAAAGATGGCGCCGTTTACGCAAGCGCACAACAGGTAGAGGTGCGGCGTAAAAAAGGCGACCACTATCGATTTATATCAGAGCCTAAACAGCTTGATTTGCGAGATGTTGATGTGGTTTGGATGCGCCAGGATCCGCCATTTGATATGGCATATATTACGGCAACACACCTACTTGATTTGGTTGAAGACAAAACACTGGTCATGAACAACCCCTCAGAGGTGAGAAATGCACCCGAAAAGCTGTTTGTTATGCAGTTTGAAGACCTTATGCCCCCTACGTTGATCACGCGGCGCGAAGATGAGGTAAAAGCATTCCGGGCAGAACACGGCGAAATTATCATCAAGCCATTGTACGGCAATGGGGGTGCGGGTGTATTCCATCTTAAAGAAGACGATTCAAACCTTGGTAGCCTGATGGAAATGTTTCTTATGGCATCCCGCGAACCGATTATGGTTCAAAAGTTTTTGTCAGAGGTGCGTGACGGCGACAAGCGCATCATCCTGATCGACGGCGAACCTGTGGGCGCTATTAACCGGGTACCCGCCAAGGGTGAGGTACGCTCCAACCTTGTTGCGGGCGGAAGCGCTGTGCGCTCAAGCCTTACGGAACGGGAAAAAGAAATCTGCGACGCCATTGGCCCAGACCTGAAGGCCCGCGGATTAACCTTTGTTGGTATTGATGTTATCGGTGACTGGCTAACCGAAATCAACGTAACATCCCCAACCGGGCTACAATCCGTCAACCAGTTTGACGGGACAAAGCTTGAAGCTCAAATATGGGACGCTGTTGAAGCTAAACTAAAGCGAAAACCGTAATCTATTGTAGCTAAAACCCGCAAACGCCGAGCTTTGAACACAATTCATCCAGCTCTTCCAAAGACTTATAGGAAATCATTACGGCACCACCTTCGCCCTGGTGATCAATCATCACCTTCATCGATAGGGACGCTGACAGGTCTTTTTCAAGCGCGATAGTATCAGCGTCTTTGGGTGCTGCTGATTTTTGCCTGCCACCAGGGGTTGGCTCCCGACGCTTTACAGTCCCTGATTTCGCGGCGGCTTCAGTTTGGCGCACACTCATGCCGTCCGCGACAACCTTACCGGCAAGTGCCACAGGGTCGTCCGCAGACAACAGGGCCCGAGCATGCCCCATTGATAAACGGCCCTCATCCACCAGGTCACGGACTTTGTTGGGCAGGTTAAGAAGACGCATTAAGTTCGTGATATGGCTGCGGCTTTTGCCAACAATACCCGAGAGCACCTCTTGAGTGTGGCCAAACTCGTCTATCAGTCGTTTGTAGGCGGTTGCTTCCTCAATGGCAGAAAGATCCTCACGCTGTATATTTTCAACGATTGCAACCTCCAGCACCTCTGTGTCGTCCAGCTCGCGGACCACAACGGGCACCTCGTGGATGCCAGCTTTTTGGGCTGCGCGCCACCGACGTTCGCCCGCGACGATCTGGTATTTATCGGGGCCGATGCTGCGAACAAGGATGGGCTGGAGAACACCTTTTTCCTTGATGGATAACGCCAATTCCTCAAGAGCACTGTCATCAAAGCGGTACCGCGGCTGCGCGCTGTTACGCTCCAGAAATTCAATCGGAAGACGGCGGCGGCTCATGGTTGCTTCGTCGGAAACCGCAGTAGCAGACCTTCGACCCTCGTCAGGTAGGTCCGTCAGGGCAGGCGAGTCTTCGATTACCGGTCGGTCATCACCCAAAAGAGCAGACAGCCCACGCCCCAAACCTTTTCTAACCGTTTTTGCCATTGTTCACCTGTAAGTGTTTGTTTTTGTTCATTATGCTGCCTGCGCCGCAGCGTCGCGCACAAGAAGCTCTCGCGCTAAGTCAATGTAGGCTCTGCTGCCGGTGCAGCGATGATCATAAAGTAACGCCGGTTTGCCAAAACTTGGGGCCTCAGAGACCCTGACGTTTCTGGGGATGACCGTTTTGAACACCTTCTCGCCCAGGTAATCACGCACATCGGTTTCCACCTGCACCGCCAAATTATTGCGCTTGTCGAACATTGTTAAAACAACGCCGTTTACAGTGAGCTGTGGATTTAGTCCTGATCGAACCTGCTCAACAGTTTTCAACAACAAACTTAAGCCCTCGAGGGCAAAAAACTCACATTGAAGAGGAACAAGGACAGAATCAGCGGCAACAAGCGCATTAATCGTTAAGAGGCTCAATGATGGTGGGCAGTCAATCAGGATATAATCATAATGATCGCGCACCTGTGCTTTCTCCAGCGCATAACGGAGTCTAAAGTTACGTTGGGGCAACTCTGCAAGCTCAAGGTCAGCACCAGACAGATCAATGGTCGAAGGCACGATACTCAAACCCGGGATTTCAGTGTCCATTGTTGCGTCCGCAAGGGGAGCGGCGCCCAAAACAAGGTCATAAGAGGTAATATCACGATTAGCGCGATCAACCCCGAAACCAGTACTGGCATTACCCTGAGGGTCCAGGTCGAGCACAAGCACCCTTTTCTTTACAGCAGCTATCGCGGTTGCAAGGTTGATAGTGGTGGTGGTTTTGCCAACACCGCCCTTTTGATTAGCAACAGCAATTATTTTTGCGCAAGCGCCGTCTTGCATGGAACAATCCCTAAATCGAAACAAATCAACGGCTTATTTTAGTTTTATATCACGAAGCCTTAGAATGACGCCTGTCGGATCAGACCTGCTTTGAAACCGTTCTACCGTCATATTCCATGAAGCAAGCGCTTCGGTCAATTCCCCTTCTGCACCCACCCCCTTCAGAAGCCACATTTCTGTACCCTCAGTCAAAAACGGTAGCGCCCACCGCAGGAGCTGATCAACTTTGGCGCAGGCGCGCGATGTTATGATATCAACGGGGCGCGCAGGTATGTCTTCTATGCGTTTATTAACAGCAACGGCGTCAGCACCCGTCTGGCGAGCAATTTGGTTCATAAACACGCATTTACGGCCATTAGACTCAACAAGCTCGACAGAGCCTAAGCCCATAATGGACAGAACCAACCCAGGAAACCCAGCCCCTGACCCGATATCAAGAAGCTGAAAGGTTCTTTTTTTGTTTTTCTGCAAGATTAGAGGTGCTATCTGGGCCGAATCGAGGAAGTGGCGACGCCAACGGTCTTCAAGCGTTGAGTTTGCAACCAGGTTTTTGGCGCGCTGCCACTTCACCAGCTCGTCTGCGTAAAAATTCAGCGCTTGAAATGTTTCACGTGGAACATCGATGTCGGACAGAAACTGTTCAGGGCCGTACCAAGTATCAGACATGTAACCCCTCAGGCAGCATGACGCTTTTTTATATAACCTAAAAGAATAGTGAGTGCCGCTGGCGTTACGCCAGCTATCCTCGCGGCAGCGCCGAGTGTTGAAGGGCGGGCAACAGAGAATTTTTCACGCATTTCATTGGATAGGCCTTCGATCAAACTGAAATCCAGACCCTCAGGGATTTCCAGCGCTTCATCCTTACGAAATGCCAGAACGTCTTGATGCTGCCGGTCCAGATAAGTCCTGTACATGGCATCAATTTCAACCTGCCTGGCAATATCCGGGTCAATGGCGGACAGCTCCGTCGGCCATATCCGCTTCAAGGTATCAAGGTTAATTTCGGTGAAACCAAGTAAAACAATGCCATTGCGGCGGATACCATCAAGGTTGATCTTGAGGCCGTGCTTGGCTGCTTCATTGGGGGTGAGGGACAAGCCTTCCAGTATGCTGCGGGCACGCGCCAAAGCTGCCTTTTTTTCCAGGTACTTTTGCAGTCTGTGGTAGCCAACCAAACCAACCTCCGCGCCCTTTTCAGTTAAGCGCTGGTCTGCGTTGTCCGCCCGAAGCGTGAGCCTGTACTCCGCCCGGCTTGTAAACATCCGGTAAGGCTCTCGTGTACCCTGGGTAACAAGGTCGTCAATCATCACGCCGATATAACCGTCCGCACGATCCAAACGGAACTCTGTATAGTGACCAAGCGCCTGCAGGCCTGCGTTAGCGCCGGCAATCAGCCCTTGAGCTGCAGCCTCCTCGTAGCCGGTCGTCCCGTTAATTTGACCCGCAAGAAACAGCTGTTGGGCCCGTCGTGTTTCAAGCGATGGCTTTAACTCTCGAGGGTCAACAAAGTCATATTCTATCGCGTAGCCAGCCTGCAATATTACGGCATTCTCGAGGCCAGGAATGGTTTTAATCATCGCTGCCTGAACATCCTCTGGCAGGCTTGTTGATATACCGTTCGGATACACCGTATGGTCATCCAATCCTTCCGGTTCCAGAAAAATCTGATGACTATCTTTGTCGGCAAATCGCACAATCTTGTCTTCTATAGAAGGGCAATAGCGCGGCCCGCTGCTATCAATTTGGCCGGAATACATTGGCGACCGATGCAGGTTATCGCGAATAACCTTGTGGGTCTCTGTCGTGGTCCGGGTCAAATAGCAACTTATCTGGGGAACCTCTATCTGGGAATTCAGGAAAGAAAACGGCGTTGGCGGCTCGTCGCCAGCTTGTTCAACACACCGGGACCAATCAATGGTCCGACCATCCAGCCTCGCGGGGGTCCCGGTTTTTAGCCGGCCAAGCTCAAACCCAAGCTTTTCAAGGGTTAACGATAAACCCACCGCTGGCCCTTCGCCAATGCGCCCCGCAGGAATTTGGGTTTCACCCATATGTATAAGTCCGCGCAAGAAAGTCCCGGTTGTCAGGATCACCGACTTCGCAGAAATACGCTTTCCTGCATCCGTAATTATGCCTGTACATACCGGTGTGTTTGAGCGCCTAGAAATGTCATCACGATCAAATAACAAGTCTTCAACTGCGCCCGCTTCTATGGTGAGGTTCGCATAATCAGACAACATCGCCTGCATTGCTTGTCGATAAAGTTTGCGGTCTGACTGACAGCGGGGCCCCTGAACAGCGGGCCCTTTACGCTGGTTGAGAAGACGAAACTGAATACCTGATGCATCGGCAACGCGCCCCATTAGCCCGTCGAGCGCGTCAATCTCTCTTACAAGGTGGCCTTTGCCCAAGCCTCCGATTGCCGGGTTACAGGACATTTCACCGATAGTCTCCGGCTTGTGGGTAATAAGAAGCGTGTTGGCACCGACCCGAGCTGATGCCGCAGCTGCCTCACAGCCAGCGTGCCCACCACCGATAACAATAACATCAAAGTCTACCATAGCTGTTGAGCCATATCCCTAGCGGCCCATCAATGGACCAGAAATTTAGGGCATCATATATCGACGTTCCTGGCCCGAGTCAAAAACAACCCTCCGCCGCATTGGCAATGTTTCACGTGAAACACTAGTGCTGTGAATATTCGTCCGTCAGGGGTTCTCGTCACTTACCGATACAAAAATCGGAGAAGACAATATCCAGCATATCTTCCACACCCACGCGTCCCGTTATTCGACCAATTGAGCGCACCGCCATCCTGACGTCTTCGGCGGCCAAAACAGCATCTCTGCCCGCATTCGCCTTAAACCTTTCCAGATGCTCAATCGCGTCTTCCAGTGCACGCTGATGTCGAAGCCTGGTTAGCGCAGGGGCCTCCCGCGCCGACATCTTTTCGGTAACGATTTTCTCAAGTTCGTCAAATAAGACATTTAGGCCCGCGCCACTTTTGGCGGAAACTGGCACTATTGTTGGTGGGCTAAGGCCAGCCAGATGTTCCACGTGAAACATTTTTTTCGCAACAAGGTCCGTCTGAGTCACTACAAGGATTGTACTTTGATCAATCCAATTGCGCACGGCATCAGGGACAACAGGCCAGATATCGGCGCGCACTAAAACAAGTTTCAGGTCCGAATCCTTCGCGCGTTCAAGCGCTCGACGCACACCTTCTTGTTCCACTTTTTGCACGCTAGTTCTCACACCAGCGGTATCCAAAAGGCGCACCGGGAACCCACCAAGGTCTAACTGAACCTCAATAACATCCCGCGTCGTGCCTGCTTCATCAGATACGATGGCGACATCAGCCTGCGCCAACGCGTTCAGAAGTGTCGATTTACCTGCATTTGGCTCCCCCAACAACGCAATGCGAAAGCCGTCCCGCATCATGCGGCCCCTTCGGCTGTCGGCCATGTGGTGTTCAATTTTTTCCTTCAAATACTGTATTTCAGGCATAACAGCTGCCGATACGCCTTCGGGTAAGTCTTCGTCAGGGAAATCTATGTCTGCTTCCAAATGTGCCAGGTGGCCAAGCAAGTCTTCCCTCCACCCGTCGTACAGTCTTCGCAGTTCGCCGTCCATCTGACGCAACGCCTGGTCCCTCTGTGCGACGGTTTGTGCGTGGATAAGGTCATTCAGACCTTCCGCCTCCGTTAAATCGAGTTTGCCATTGTCGAAGGCACGGCGGGAAAACTCGCCAGCCTCTGCAAGCCTAAGTCCCTCAATTGACCCAAGGGCGGTCAACACACCCGCGACAACCGCACGTCCTCCATGCAGATGCATTTCAACGGTATCTTCGCCTGTGAAGCTTGCAGGACCTTTAAAAACCAGCACAAGAGCTTGATCTAAGCGCTCCCCCGACACAGGGTCATAAAGCGTTCGCAGTGCCGCGTAACGCGGTTTTGGGACAGCACTCTTAAGAAGCGCAGACAATGCGTCAATGGCCTCGTTACCAGACAACCTCACGACAGCAACACCCGCTGTGCCGCTACCGCTTGAAAGAGCAAAAATTGTGCCGTTGTCGGTCATGGATTACGCCTTGTAATAATCTTCGGGGGTGCTGGCGTTTTCACGCTTTACCCTCTTTTCCCTTGCTGCGGACTTGTGGCACATTAGCAAACTGACGCGCAAGTCGCTGGTTATATTGCTATATGGTCACGTAGCAGCAGTTCATTTGTTTTAGGAAGATCATGTTCCAACTTTCGATGCATACACCAATAATTGATATTACCATATCGGAACTTGAAGGCGCGATAATCGCTCTTGATTGGGGCTGGAGCCCGTTTCAGGGATCGTCTCCTTTACTACAGGAAGCCAAGCACCAGCTAGACGCCTATTTCGATGGTGACCTGAAAGAGTTTGATTTGCCTCTTTCCCCCATGGGCACCCGTCATCAGGAAAAGGTGTGGCAAAGCATGCAACGCATCCCTTACGGCGAAACCCGAACGTATGGCGCAATAGCAAAAGAGATCGGGTCGGCTGCGCAGGCAGTCGGATCAGCCTGTGGCAGAAACCCTATTCCTATCCTGATCCCATGCCACCGTGTTGTTGCACATGCCTCAAAACTTGGCGGCTATTCTGGCGACGGCGGGTTTTACACAAAACGGGCCTTGTTGGTGCTTGAAGGGGCACTGTCCGTGGAAAAGGGCTTCGCCCTAGAGCAATCTGGTGCACTCGACCAGTAACCTGTGGTATTAAGAGGCACTCAATACCTCACCAAATTGCGGAGATAATAATGGCCGATACAGTATCCATCAAAGCGAGAGACAATAGTGGGCATTTTGCTGCCTATATTGCAAAGCCACACTCTGGTTCAGGGCCTGCAATCATCGCAATTCAAGAAATTTTTGGCGTAAACGCAGGGATGCGCCAGATATGTGATGACCTTGCAGACAAAGGTTACATTGCCATATGCCCCGATCTTTTTTGGCGGCAAGAACCTGGGGTAGATATTACGGATAAAACACAGGCCGAATGGGACAAGGCATTTGAGCTGTACCAGGGCTTTAATGTAGACAAAGGGGTCGACGATATCGCGGCGACCATTGACACAGTACGCGCTATGAATGATTGCACGGGAAAAGTTGGCTGCGTGGGTTATTGCCTCGGAGGTCTGCTGGCATACCTCACAGCAGCAAGAACCAATGTTGATGCCAGCGTCAGCTACTATGGTGTTGGAATTGATACCAAGCTGACTGAGGCGGACACCGTTAAAACGCCTGTTATGATGCACATCGCAGAAGAAGACGGTTTCGTTGACAAAGATGCGCAGGCTCGTATTCACAAAGCATTGGATGCTCATAAAACCATACAGCTGTATGACTATGCGGGTGTTGACCACGCATTTGCCCGCCCTGACGGGCTCAACTGGGATACAGGCGCAGCAAACCTGGCGAATGCCCGTACGGCGACGTTTTTTAAAGAAAACCTATAAGGCACCGTCCATGACATATGCTGTTCGCTTTTCTGCAACCGGTGGCCCAGACGTTCTGAAGTGGGAGAAGGTGGATGTCCCTGACCCTAGACCCGGTGAAGTACGCATCAGACACACAGCCATTGGACTGAATTTCATCGATACCTATCACCGAAGTGGTCTGTATCCCATGCCACTGCCGGCGGTTCCGGGTATCGAGGGTGTTGGTATTGTAGAAGCAGTAGGTGAAGGCGTTAACACCTTTAAAGAAGGCACGCGCGTTGGCTATCCCGCCGGGCCAGCCGGCGCATATTGTGAAGTTCGGAGTATCCTTGCAGACCGTTTGATAGAAATACCAGATAGCGTGAGCGACCAGGACGCAGCTGCCCTGTTAACAAAGGGCTGTACTGTCGAGTTTCTCGTACGGCGGTTATATAGAGTCAACCCCGGCGATACAGTGCTTTTGCACGCAGCAGCAGGCGGTGTCGGCCTGATTGCCTGCCAATGGCTTAGCTCTATCGGCGCTATTGTTATAGGAACCGTAGGGTCGAAGGAAAAAGCGGCTTTGGCGAAAGAAAATGGCTGTACACATACGGTATTGTACCGGGAAGAAAACTTTGAAAATGCCGTAATGGACATAACCGGCGGTAAAGGTGTTCCTGTGGTGTACGATAGCGTGGGGGCAGCCACTTTTGATCAGTCAATCAACTGTCTGGCCAGAAGAGGTATGATGGTAACTTTCGGTAATGCTACAGGGCCGGTTCCCGCTGTTTCGCCTGCAACTCTTGCGCAAAAAGGGTCACTAATTCTCACGCGTCCAAGCTTGATGGATTATGTTGCTGATCGGGACGACCTAATCACATCGACATCTTCAGTTTTGATGAAAATTGCAACCGGCGCACTTAAAGCAAATATTCGTCAGATTTTCGCACTTCAGCATGCAAGGCAGGCGCATAGTGCACTGGAAGCCCGCAAAACCAGTGGCCAAACTATTCTGACGCTATGAAAAGGCCCGCTGAATAGCAGGCCTTTGTTGGGAGTTCGGGGTTGATGAAATCAATTGTTCATCTGGTTGAAGAAATCTTCGTTGTTTTTCGCGTCTTTCAACTTTGCCAACAAAAACTCCATCGCATCTACAGTTCCCATCGGCGTAAGGATACGGCGTAGCACCCACATTTTTGACAGAATACCCGGATCAACCAACAGCTCTTCTTTCCGGGTACCGGACTTCAGAATATCGATGGCAGGGAAAACCCGTTTATCGGCAACTTTGCGATCTAGGACGATCTCACTGTTACCAGTACCTTTGAATTCTTCAAATATCACTTCATCCATGCGGCTACCTGTTTCGATCAACGCTGTGGCAATGATCGATAGGGATCCGCCTTCCTCGATATTACGGGCAGCACCAAAAAACCGTTTTGGCCGTTGCAGCGCATTGGCATCTACACCACCAGTTAGGACTTTACCAGACGATGGCACCACAGTGTTATAAGCTCGCGCAAGGCGGGTAATACTATCAAGCAGGATGACAACATCTTTTCCGTGCTCAACAAGTCTTTTGGCTTTTTCTATAACCATTTCAGATACTTGAACATGTCGTGAGGCAGGTTCGTCAAACGTGGAGGACACCACTTCACCTTTTACAGACCGTTGCATGTCTGTCACTTCCTCTGGACGCTCATCAATCAAAAGCACGATGACATAACACTCAGGGTGATTGGCGGTAATAGACTTGGCGATATTCTGTAACAGAACAGTTTTACCTGTCCGCGGCGGCGCAACGATAAGGGCACGCTGACCTTTACCAATCGGCGCAACCAAGTCGATAACTCTGGGAGATTTATCTTTCACCGTTGGGTCATCTGGATCAAGTTTCAGTCGATCATCCGGATACAGCGGCGTTAGATTATCAAAGTGAATCTTATGCTTAGTTTTCTCAGGCTCATCAAAGTTGATACTGGAAACTTTCAGCAAAGCAAAATAACGCTCGCCGTCTTTTGGTGCGCGTATCTGCCCTTCAACCGTATCGCCAGTTCTGAGCGCAAAGCGCCTGATTTGGCTAGGACTTACATAAATGTCGTCCGGACCGGGCAAATAATTTGCTTCCGGGCTTCGCAAAAAACCAAATCCATCGGATAAAATCTCAATAACACCACCGCCGGATATCTCAATATCATCTTCGGCGAGCTGCTTGAGGATAGCGAACATCATATCTTGCTTTCGCATACTGCTCGCGTTTTCAACGCCAGATTCTTCTGCAAGAGACAAGAGGTCGGCAGGGGATTTTTCTTTTAGATCCTGAAGGTGCATTGGATCGCCCAAATTGTTGTTAGTGGAATGGTAAACTGTGTTTGAAGGCTATTTCGATCCCGGCTTTACATAAAAAGCACTAGGTATCTTGATATTATAGATGATTTTTTTGGTACTAGATTACCGAAAAGATATGAAAGAGCCCTACTATTGCTTTCTGATACTATCAAAAACAAAGGGAAACTGCGGCGTGCAATAGATTTATTACACAACCTATAGGCTAACACTATTTAGCCGGGTGTCAAGAAAATTGAATTTTACGAGTTGGGTTAATGTTAAAACGGTTTCACAACAGCGAGAATTACGACGAGGATAATGGCCACCGCAGGCACTTCGTTGATGAGCCGGTAAAATTTCTCACTACGGTTACGGCTACCTGAAGACAAGCTTTTCATTTCACGCGTTATCATGACATGAAAAACCGTTAGCAGAACGACAAACAATAATTTTGCATGAAGCCAACCGCCCGCCCCAAAGCCGATGTTCACTACCAACAATAAACCTAACACCCAGGCAACCATCATTGCCGGATTAAGAATTATTTTCTTAAGACGACGCTCACGCTCAATCCAGTGTGCGTCTTCCTCGCTACCCACGTCATATTGCACGTGATAAGCAAAAAACCGGGGCATCATAAAAAGTCCGGCCATCCAGAAAATAACGAAAATTATGTGGGAGGCTTTTACCCAAAGGTATGCCCCTTCCAAGAAACCTTCCACAGCTAAACTCCAATCATTTAACGTACTATACTATATACTATCTTCTGAAAGCTTTGATTGTCTCAGACAGCAACCCAACATTTTCTGGCGGCGTCTCGGGGACAAAGCCATGACCGAGGTTGAAAATGTGAGGCCCTGATTTCAAGCTTTCAAGAACTCTATTGGCCTCATCAACCATCGGTGCACCACCCGCCACAACCAAATGGGGATCAATGTTACCCTGAACACAAACTGATGGCTGAAGTTTTTTTGCTGCCCAGTCGAGTGGTACACCTGTATCCAATGAAACGGCATCAACGCCCGTTTCTTTCACAAAGCGTTCGTATTGAGCACCAGAAAGCCGCGGAAACCCAATAATTGGTGTGTCAGGATGATCTGCTCGAACACGATCAACAATTGCTTTCGTCGGCTCAATGACCCACGCATCGAATGCAGGTTCTGGCAATGCCGCGGCCCAACTGTCAAAAATCTGGACAGCGTCAGCGCCTGCTTCAATTTGCCGGGACAAATACTGCGAGGTTGCATCAACCAGCATATCCAATATGCGGGAAAACAGGCCGGGATTACCGTAACCCATCTGTCGTGCTGCACCATGATCTTTGCTACCGGCACCTTCAACCATGTAGGTTGCTACTGTCCAGGGTGCACCGGCAAAGCCGAGCAGCGTTTTATCGGCCGGCAAAGCATTTTTCAGCCTCGCAACGGTGTCATACACGGGACCCACATTGTCATGGAAGGATGCCATCGACAGGTCTGAGAAAGACTTTTCATCAGAAACAGCCGAAAGCTTGGGTCCGTGTCCAGCCTCAAACCATACTTTTTGCCCTAAACCATCTGGGACAACCAGTATATCCGCAAACAAAATTGCGCCGTCCATATTGTACCGCCTGATGGGCTGTAGTGTTACTTCAGCAGCCTTGTCCGGGCTGTAACAAAATTCCATAAAGCTTTTGGTCGTTGCACGTACTTCCTTGTATTCCGGCAGATAACGCCCAGCTTGCCGCATGAACCAGAAAGGGACTTTGTCACCCGGGTTACCTTTGAGCGTTTCAAGCAGTGGTTTTTGCATAAGTGAGGCTTTCTGATGGTCTACAAAGAGTGTGAATACTATTCATGAGAACGCAATACTGTCTATCGCACTAAGCATACTAAAATAATATATTTAAAAATAAAGATGATGATTTAGTGGTTTCCTGTGAACTCTGGGGAAAACAACTTTTTCCTTAGTTATCCACAGACCTTTAAAGAAACATCCGAAACGAATATTTTGCTAATTACGTAAACCTGATTGTGTGCATATCGGTGTAAAAAAACTGCTGGCCACAGTGTTACACTTGATCATTAATGACTGAGTTATTGGCTGTGAAAAACGGGCATAACTTTCCGCATAAGATATTTCTTGTGTATTTTGTTACCGCAATGGAGGCCCTGTGGATTTATTTTGAAAACCTATGGATAGATTATCTCTGGAATCTGGATAAAAAAGACACCGTGGATGTTCAACCAGTTGTCAGGTAGGTTATCCACATAGTTATCAAAATAGCGCGGTCGCGACTCGATTTTGTAGCGCTTAAAAAACTCCTTATTACAGGCAGGCCAAAACGCATGAATTTTAACAAGACTGTCAGCAATCAGGATGACTATCATCTGCATCTTGTTTCTGATTCAACAGGTGAAACACTTGAGGCAATTGTTTCTGCCGCGCTCGTACAATTTGAAGGCGTTGAAGTAAATAAACACTATTGGCCCCTTGTCCGCAGTGCGATGCAGATGAAAAGGCTGATGGAAGATATAAAAGAACAACCTGGGCTGATCATGTACACATTGGTTAATCCGGAGATACGGGATGTTCTTGAAAAAGAGTGCCGCTCAGCTAACTTGCCTGTGTTGCCTATCCTTGACCCTGTTATTAATTTGTTGGGGTCTTATTTTGGCGTGCAGGCGACGCATAAACCGGGCCGTCAACACACCCTGGATGCCGACTATTTTGAACGAATTGATGCTTTGCAGTTTTCAATGGCGCATGATGATGGTCAGCTGATAGAGGACCTACCACAAGCAGATATCGTTTTAATTGGGGTATCGCGATCTTCCAAAACACCGACCAGCATATATCTTGCCAACAAGGGATATAAAACGATGAATGTCCCCTTTGTGCCTCATGTGCCAATGCCCCCACTTCTTGATGTACTGCGTGACAAATTTGTAATTGGTTTGACGACCAGTCCGGAGCGCCTTGCACAAATTCGCACAAACCGGCTGCGGTCAATTAATGAAGACGAAGAAGGTAGCTACACAGACCTTCAGCTTATACAGGATGAGATAAAACTGTGTCGCCGTTATTGTACCGATCGAGGGTGGCAAACTATCGATGTCACGCGGCGCTCAATTGAAGAAACCGCTGCCGCCATTTTGAATCGGCACCATCAGTGGCTTGATGCTCGTGGAATAAAAAAGCCTGCGGCACCAATAGACTGATGACCAAGTCGGATCCTCATACACTGATCCTGTCCTCAGGCAGTAAAACACGGCAGCAGATGCTGAGGAACGCCGGCGTTCCGTTTGAAGTATATGTGCCAAAAGTTGATGAAACTGCCATAAAGCAGTCTCTCATTGAAGAAAAAGTTGCTGCCCGTGATATTGCAGACGCATTAGCCGACGCAAAAGCGAACTCCGCTAGCTTCATGTATCCAAACAGGATGATTTTAGCCGCAGATCAGATATTGGTTTTCAAGGAAAAAATACTCTCCAAAGCGCAAACCAGAGACGAAGCCAAAGAAACTCTCATGCTGTTATCTGGAGGAACGCACAGTCTTGTATCAGCGGCGGTTGTTTATGATCAGGGACAGCCGGTTTGGCGCCAAGTTGCTACCGCTGAGATGAAAGTACGCCCTTTGACGGATCCATTCATTGATTGGTATCTTGATACACTGGGCAACGATGCTTTCTGGAGTGTTGGAGCCTACCAGCTTGAAGGAATTGGTGCGCAGTTATTTGATCAGGTTGACGGCGATTATTTCACAGTTTTGGGTTTGCCTCTTATACCTGTCCTTGATTTTCTGCGCCGCCGTAACATCCTAAAACTTTGATGCAAGTAAGGTCGTGTTACCCGTGAGAAACCAATCAGAAAACCACAAAAAACCGGCTTTGTTGAAAGCAGGTGTTATTGGGTCACCTGTGGGTCAATCCTTGTCGCCGCTTATGCACAAATACTGGTTTGAAGCACAGGGCCTGAACGGTGAATATAAGGCAATTGAAGTATTGCCTGAAAACCTTGGCTCTGCGGTCGATACGTTGAAACGCGATGGATTTTGCGGCTTCAATGTAACCGTTCCTCATAAAACTTCAGTCTTACAATATATTGATAAGATCACCCCGCTCGCGCATCAAATGGGTGCCGTTAATACTGTGGTGATCCGCGATGACGGAACAACAACAGGCCTGAATACTGACGGAATTGGCTTCATCAAGCATCTTAACAACAGCGCGCCAGGTTGGCCCAAAGACAAACCAGCCCTGCTTTTGGGGGCTGGCGGCGCCGCTCGCGCAGTAGCGTTGGCTCTGGTAAATGCAGGGGTTCCCATGGTGATGATGTGTAACCGGACCAGAGCAAGCGCTCAAGAAATTGCAGACCAAATTGGACGAGGCCGTATTACTGTTGTTGATTGGGAGGATAAATCACATGCCGTCACAGGGGCGGGGCTCATTGTTAATGCAACAACGCTTGGGATGGTCGGTCAGTCAAATCTTGACCTCGAGCTTACCGGCGCAGCGTCTGATAGCGTGGTGTATGACATCGTCTATAAACCACTTAGAACCCCAATTATTGTAAAAGCGCGAGATATGGGCCTTAGGACAGTGGATGGGTTAGGTATGCTTGTTTATCAGGGTGCAGCGGCCTTCCAGGCCTGGTGTGACCGCGAAGTTGGTTATGATGATGCGTTACGCGCAGAACTTCTTAACGCTCTTGGTGAAGAAGCTGCCCCGAATGCAACGGTGGGATATCAATAATGCGTGTTGTTGGCCTGACCGGCTCTATCGGTATGGGAAAATCAGAAACGGCCAAGATGTTTTCTGCAATGGGTGTGCCTGTATTTGATGCTGATGCGGCGGTCCACCAGCTGCAAAGTAAAAATGGACCAGCTATCCCGGCAATTGAAAAGGCATTTCCTAATGTTGTTGTTGATGGTGTTCTCAACCGCGAAAAGCTTGGTAAACTTATCTTCGGTGATAGGAAGGCAAAGGCCCGCCTTGAAGCGATTATCCATCCAATGGTGGCAGATGCACGGCAGCAGTTTTTTAAACAGGCTACCTTAGACGGGCATGCGTTTGTTGTTGTTGATGTGCCTCTTTTGTTTGAAACAGGCGGCAACACAGCATGTGACAAGGTAGTGGTTGTTAGCGCACCAGCGGCGATACAGCGCGAGCGCGTGCTTGCAAGACCGAGGATGACGGAAGAAAAATTCACCGACATTTTGAACCTTCAAACACCAGATGCAGACAAACGGGCAGGGGCTGATTATATTATCGAAACCGACAAAGGGCTTGATCACGCGCGTGATCAGGTTGCCAAAATCGTTTCAGACTTGAGGAAATGGTCACACCAATGAGAGAATTGATTTTCGATACGGAAACTACGGGGTTTGATCCGATGACTGGGGACCGCCTGATTGAGATTGGGCTGGTCGAGATGATTGATCGTTCGCTTACCGGATCAAACTACCATGTGTATGTAAACCCCGAGAGGGACATGCCTGAAAGTGCTTTCAAGGTTCACGGCCTATCGTCCGAATTCTTAAAAGATAAGCCGGTTTTCTCTGATATTATGGACGAATTCATAGAGTATGTTGGCGAAGATAGCGTTCTAGTCGCGCACAACGCCGAATTTGATATGCGCTTTATCAATTGGGAACTGGAGAACGCGGGCAGGCCAATCCTGCATACCAAACGATTCATTGACACGCTGGCTATCGCACGCACCAAATTTCCGGGTGCGGCCAATAGTTTGGACGCACTTTGTAAACGCTTTGGCGTAAACAACACACACCGGTCCCTGCATGGTGCGCTTCTGGACGCTGAAATCCTTGCCGATGTTTATATCGAACTTCTTGGGGGGCGTCAGGCAGGGCTTGATTTGACGGTGCAAAAAACGAATATCGTAGAAGGCCCCAAAAAGACCCGGGCGCCCCGAAGTTTTCCAATTAGCGATGAGGAACTTACAGCGCATGCTGAGTTTGTTAAGACACTTAAAAACCCTGTCTGGCTTTCGTAATAATGTTTTGCTCAACTGACGATAAGTTCTCTGGCTTTTTCGACATCGACGAAGTTCTTATTCTCGGCTTGGCAGAGTCCTTAGAGGAATTTGTAAAACGCATTAAATCAAAGGAAAGTTGGGAAACTACACCTACAACAATATCGTCTGAATACAGGATAATAGACGACAAAAAAGTAGAATATCAGATAGGAACATTTGATAGTCTTGATGAGTTTATAAGGAAAAAACGCACTTTAATACACGAAATTCGAATGGGCGCTTACTCGTTTGATAGTAAGCATAAAATACGAATACATATAGTCAAAGACCATAAAGGAGCATTTGAAGTTGAATATGAGTTGAGGAGCAAGGAAGATATCGTTTTCTTAATCCAGCGCCAAATTATTGATATTGTTGAAAACTCTAGAAAAGAAGATGTTTTCTTCAATACATACAATCACAAAGCTCTTCCAAAGGCTGGGTTTTGGCTAGCCGTACTTTTTGGCATAATTTATTTTCTGCAAGAAACGATCAAAGAGCAATCAATCAACACACTTTCTATATCAGACAGTGTCGGAGCAATTTTAGTTGGTGGTTTTATAGGTATGGTGCCAGGAGCGCTTATCTCGACCATACTAGAAAAAGCAAACTTATATTTTGGGCGAAAGTTGTTTCCCGAAGATACGTTGAATGTTGCGTCTGGAAAACTTGTCTGGCAACGCGCCAGAAAATTAAGAAGCAATCTATTTTGGGGGGTGTTCGTTGCAGCTCTAATCACCCTTATTATACCAATTGTTTTCTCCTAATCCCTCCTTTAGTTAAGGGCACTGAAGAACCGCCCGAACGGTACACCCGCAAAGCAAGATACGTCCTTGCCACGGTCGCAGTCGTAGAAGCTGAAGGTTGTTATGTCCGCTCGGCCCATCAGATATTTTTGGGCAATATAGCCTGTGCGGCTCAGATCGCGGCTATCCAGTGATCGGTCTCTGTTGTCCCCCATCATGAAATAGTGCCCGTCGGGCACTAAATAGGGTCCAACATTGTCATACCTGCCACGGTCGGTTTGTTCGTATATGTTAAAAGTAACACCATTTGGTAGTGTCTCGATATACTCTCTTGCTGACGTAATACGGCCATCACTATCTGTGTAATTTACATCGCGAACTAAGTCGCGCGGGACCTGTTGGTCGTTTATGTAAAGAACGCCGCGTCGATACTCGATTTTATCTCCTGGCAGCCCAATGACACGTTTGATCACAACGATGTCTTCGCTCGGTTTATAAAATGTGGCTATGTCGCCGCGGTCCGGGGGTGATGAAAACAGTCGGTTTTCAGGTAAAAAACCAGGCTTAAAAAAGGGAACAGAGTAGCGGTTATAGCCGTAAGCAAACTTTGCAGACAAAACCCGGTCACCGGTTTCCAGTGTTGGTTCCATGCTGCCGGACGGGATATAGTTTTGCTCCCAGGCAAAAGTGAAGAACAAAAGAACATAAAGAACCGGCTTGATCCAGCCGATCAAACCATCATTCTTTTTCCGGATCTTGGTCTTGCTACCGCTGCTATCTGACATGTTCAGACTTTGTCTAGTTCAGAGCGTTGAAAAATCTGCCAAGCGGTATGCCAATAGGGCAGAAAATGTCTTTGCCCTGGTCGCAATCATATAGACTGAAGGTCGTGATATCTGCGCGCCCAACAAAATACGCAGAGGGTACGTACCCAATATCGTTCAGGTTTCGGCTGTCTGAGGAACCGTCCCGATTGTCGCCCATCATAAAATAGTGGCCGGGCGGCACAACAAATGGCCCCACATTATCGTAAAAACCCCCGTCAGTACTCTCGTAAATTCTGTGTACAACGCCGCCGGGTAACGTTTCGTCATATTCTTTAACAATTCGGTCAGCGCCATTATAGCTGGTGTATGAGACTTCACGCACCAGTCTACGCTCAACAATCGTATCGTTGATATATAACCGCCCTCCACGCATCTCCACGCGGTCTCCCGGCAGGCCAATAACGCGTTTGATGAAATCCTCATTGTTTTTCTTTGGTACGGTAAATACGGCAACATCGCCGCGCTGCGGCGCGTCTTCAAACAGGCGGCTTTCCGGAATAAAAGATGGATCAAAGTAGACGCTGTACCGATTATAACCATACGCAAGCTTTGAGACGAATATCCTGTCACCGACTTCCAGGGTGGGCTCCATACTACCGCTTGGGATATGAAAGCTGGCCCAACCAAATATGCTGAAAACCAGATACGCGGAAAAGATAACCACTACATCTTTGATCAGAGCAACGGTTTCATTGCGGCCCTGTTTGGGCTCTGTCGCTTTTCCTGTATTTGCACCGGGCGTCTGTTCCGAAGAGTTGTCTGCTGTCACCTGAAGGCCTTAATTTTAAATCGTTTCACGCGCTGTCTTTGGGGCCGCAAGTTTACCGGCGTCGACCAGCAATGCAATATAGATTCACCCTGCTTCCTTGCCATGGTGGCATACTTATCGGCTTCCGTGCCTAAAAGGTCATGCAAATTCACAGGGTTTCAAGCCCTATAACAGGTAAAATTAATTGCGTGGAGCCCTTGCTAAGCATTGTCACCATCCCTATATAGGCGCTGAAACCGGTGGGCTTCGGGTTGTTTTCGAGCTTGCCACCTTAACGAAAAATCAAAGCCCAAGAGGTTACAAACGGGTGCCAATGACGGGCCCAAGTAATCGGCTGAAACGGGATGAGGTATAATTATGGGTAAAGTAATCGGTATCGATTTGGGTACGACAAACTCTTGCGTATCTATCATGGACGGGTCCAAGCCAAAAGTTATTGAAAACGCAGAAGGTGCGCGCACGACGCCGTCTATCGTTGGTTTTACTGACGAAGGCGAACGCCTTGTAGGTCAGCCAGCCAAACGACAGGCTGTTACAAATCCGGAAGACACACTTTTTGCCATCAAGCGGTTGATCGGTCGGACATTCGATGACCCGACAACACAAAAAGACAAGGGCATGGTTCCCTACAACATCGTTAAATCTGACGGTGGTGATGCGTGGGTAGAAGCCAAAGGTGAAAAATATTCACCAAGCCAGATTTCTGCAATGATCTTGCAGAAAATGAAAGAAACCGCAGAAAGCTATCTCGGCGAAGATGTCGATCAGGCTGTTATTACGGTTCCAGCGTATTTTAATGATGCTCAACGTCAGGCGACAAAAGACGCCGGTAAAATCGCTGGCCTTGAAGTACTGCGCATTATCAACGAACCAACGGCGGCCGCTCTTGCTTATGGTCTTGATAAAGACGATGGCCACACAATTGCTGTGTTTGACCTTGGTGGTGGTACATTTGACGTATCAATTCTGGAAATCGGTGACGGCGTCTTTGAAGTTAAGTCAACGAACGGTGATACGTTCCTTGGCGGTGAAGACTTTGACATGCGCCTTGTAGATTATCTGGCCGACGAGTTTAAAAAAGAAAACACAGTTGACTTGCGCCAGGACAAAATGGCGTTGCAGCGTCTGAAAGAAGCTGCCGAGAAAGCAAAAATTGAACTCTCCAGTTCATCACAAACTGAAGTTAATCTGCCGTTTATTACAGCGGATGCTTCTGGTCCAAAGCACCTTCAGATCAAACTAACGCGCGCCAAGCTTGAAAGCCTGGTTGAAGATCTGGTGAAGCGCACTCTTGAGCCTTGCAAAAAAGCCCTCAAAGATGCGGGCCTTGCTGCAGGCGAAATTGATGATGTTATCCTGGTGGGCGGCCAAACGCGCATGCCCAAGATTCAGGAAATCGTGAAAGACTTCTTTGGTCGCGAACCCCACAAGGGTGTGAACCCTGATGAAGTTGTTGCTATGGGCGCTGCTATTCAGGCGGGTGTTCTGCAGGGGGACGTGAAAGACGTCCTTCTTCTTGATGTCACTCCGCTATCGCTTGGTATTGAAACCCTCGGCGGTGTGTTCACGCGCCTTATCGAGCGCAACACAACAATCCCGACCAAGAAATCTCAGGTCTTCTCAACAGCAGAAGACAACCAGGGCGCTGTTACCATTCGCGTTTTCCAGGGTGAACGTGAAATGGCCGCAGATAACAAGCTGCTTGGCCAATTTGATCTGGTTGGTATTCCTGCAGCACCCCGCGGCGTGCCACAAATCGAAGTTACCTTCGACATCGATGCCAATGGTATCGTGAATGTGTCTGCCAAAGATAAGGGTACTGGCAAAGAGCAGCAGATCCGCATCCAGGCATCTGGTGGTCTGTCTGATGACGACATCGAACAAATGGTCAAGGATGCCGAAGCTAATGCAGAGGCAGACAAAGTTCGCAAAGAGCTTGTTGAAGCCAAGAACCAAGCTGAAGCGTTGATCCACTCTTCTGAAAAGAACGTGGAGGAACACAAAGACAAGGTTTCTGACGAAGACAAAGCAGCTATCGAAGCGGCTATTGCCGAGTTGAAAACAGCGCTTGAAGGTGAAGATGTTGAGGCAATCAAAGCTAAAACAGAAGCACTTGCACAGGCTTCTATGAAGCTTGGCGAAGCGATCTACAAAGAAACCCAGGAAGCTGGCGGCGATGCAGCCGCTGCTGACGCTGCGGCCAAGGCGGCAGAAGCTGGCGATGAGCAAGCTGACGATGTTGTTGATGTTGACTTTGAAGAAGTTGACGAAGACGAAAAGAAATAGTCGGCTGTTTTGACTGCACCAAACAAAAAAGCCGTCTCAGCATCTGTTGGGGCGGCCTCTTTGTAAACATGGTGGTCAGGTATTCGTGCTTTTCGCTTAAAGTTTCGGGAAAAGATCAATGTCAAAAACAGACTATTATGAGCTCTTGGGTGTTGGGCGCGACGTAGACGCTGCAACGCTCAAAAAAGCGTTCCGCAAAAAAGCGATGGAGTTTCACCCAGACCGCAACCCGGACAACCCGGAAGCGGAAAAGAAGTTCAAAGAATTCGGCGAAGCCTATGATGTTTTGAAGGACCCTGAAAAACGCGCGGCCTATGATCGTTACGGCCACGCGGCCTTTGAAAACGGCATGGGCGGCGGTGGCCCTGGCGCGGGTGCTGGCGGCTTTGATTTCTCGGATGTTTTTGAAGAGTTCTTCGGTGATTTTATGGGCGGCGGTGGCCGTCGGGGAGGCAGAAGGGGAGGCCCCGCACGCGGTTCCGACCTTCGCTTCAATATGGAGATTTCGCTCGAAGACGCCTTTAACGGGAAAAGTGACAAGATCACAATCCCTACATCCGTCAGCTGCGACCCTTGTGGTGGTTCCGGCGCTGAGCCTGGCTCGAGTCCAGAAGTGTGCTCAACATGCGGCGGCGCAGGTAAGGTGCGCGCCAACCAGGGCTTTTTCATGGTAGAACGCACCTGTCCGACGTGTCAGGGCAGCGGGCAAATTATCGCAAACCCGTGCAAGGTGTGTCGCGGTGCTGGCAAAGTGCAAAAGGAAAAAACCTTACAGGTTAAAATTCCTAAGGGTGTTGAAGAAGGCACCCGTATTCGTTTGTCTGGCGAAGGTGAGGCTGGTGGCCGCGGCGCACCTTCAGGAGATCTATATATTTTCCTGTCGATAAAGCCGCACCCTATCTTCAAACGCGACGCTGACCTGTTGTTCTGCCAGGTTCCAATCCCGATGGCGACGGCAACGCTGGGCGGCACGATCGAGGTGCCAACAATTGAGGGAAAACGTGCCCGCATTAAAGTTCCTGCCGGCACACAAAGCGGACGTCAGTTCCGTCTAAAGGGCAAAGGCATGCCCGAATTGAACGGTGGTTTTGTTGGCGACATGATCATTGAAACCCAGGTTGAAACGCCGGTGAACCTTACCAAGCGCCAAAAGGAACTGATGGAGGAATTCGCTGGCGAAGGGGGCGATAGCGTTTCCCCGCGCTCTGATGGGTTTTTCACCAAAGTCAAAGAGCTTTGGGAAGACCTGACAGACTGACGACCGCCACAGAATAGCTATGTAAAGCCGCCTTTCTGGGCGGCTTTTTCGTTTGTGTTTCCCGGGCCCGTTTACCTAATCGCTTGACATGCCACCACCGAAGCCAGAGCCTGACTATGAGGACAGGAGGGTAATATGAAGCTTTTCTTTATTGCTGGTTTGCTGTTTTTGACATCGTCTGCGATGGCACAGGAGACAAGGCCGGAAGGTGTAACCGGAGCGACTTGGCAGTTTGGCCCGCTTAATCGCTGGGCATACACCCATATCCGAGAAATTCTACCGACCAAAAGTATCCCCAATGACTATCGCACCGTTCGCCCCTTACCTGGCCTAAATACGGCGACCAGCGATTTGATGATTGGTGTTGAAGGTGAAGCTGTTCCTTTGTCACATGCAATGAAGCAGGCATACATGGACGGTGTTCTTGTTATGAAAGACGGGCGCGTTTTAGTGGAGCGCTACGAGGGAACCTTAACACCTGAACGCACACATCTGTTGTGGTCTGTCAGCAAAACCATAACAGGTTTGACAGCCGCTAGTGTTGTAGCGGACGGCCTTGTTGACCTAGATAAAAGCATTGCTGATTATGTGCCGGAATTGGTGAAAACCGGTTGGGCGAATAACAGTGTACGCACGCTTCTGGATATGCGGGACACGTCAGATTGGAACGAAGATTATGCAGCTCCGGACAGCACCGTCAGGCGTCAGGACTGCGCGGATGGTCTGCTGGCCGGCCCATCCTGTGACGGCGTTGCTGTCGTTGGCAACTATGTGTTTTTACCCACTGTTGGCCATGATGATGAGCGCAAAGCCCGCTTTGTCTACAAATCCGGTACAACAGATGTGGTTGCCTGGGTCCTTGAGGCCGCGACAGGAAAGCGTTTTGCAGACCTTGTCTCAGAGCGAATCTGGAAACCGATGGGTGCAGAGCGCAGCGCTGATATTACCGTTGATGTATCGGGCTTTACCCTAGCGAGTGGAGGGATGGTTGCCACCCTTCGTGACGTTGCCCGCGTTGGACAGCTTATGCTAGATTATGGCCGCATGGGTGATAGCCAGATTGTCCCAAAAACGTGGCTTGAAGATATCTTTCAAAGGCCCGGTGACCCAAGTTGGTCTTTGCCAAAAGCTGATGGCCAGGAGCCTTATTACCGTTCCTTTGTGTGGGGTGTTGGCGATGGAAAGGGAACAGTTCAAGCTCGTGGTGTGCATGGTCAGGTGATTGATGTTTCACCGTCAACGGGCACTGTGATTGTTGTTCTTTCAAGCTGGCCAGATGCCGATGGCGGCGCGCCTGGTGTTGGTGCCAAGGAAACGCAGGTCGTGATTGATGGTATAAAACAGGCTGTTCGCTAATCGGTTTGATCAAACGTTGCAACATATGCTTCAAGCAACACGGCAAGCTCATCAAGAAGCGCATTTGCCGTGTCATTATTATCTTCTTCAACGATCAGATCGACAAGCACAGATGTGGTCGTGACCATTATTTTGCTGGCTGCTGTTTTACGATGTGCCGGGATGCGTGCGCCTGAATAGTCCAGTGTTTCTTCAATCAAGGTGGCAAGGTTGCTGTCACCGCCTGGCGTCACATCCCACAGGCTGTAATGGCTATTGGCCCAACGGGTTAACTTGACAAAAGTAGGATGTGCTTTTGCTATTTGCCAAAAGCTACCGAGTATGTGCCGAATTGGGTCTGTCGTATTATCTGTTGATATCCGTGCGTGGCTTTTCATCAGGGATTTTTCAACAGATTCAAAGGCTTGTTGGTACAACAGCTCAAGAATATCGTTACGGTCGCCGAAATAACGATATACGGACCCCACCGGTACCGATGCTTTTAAGGCAATCGTTGTTGTCGTTACATCGCTAATGGATCCGGTTTGCAACAACCCACCCGCAGCACGCAAAATTTTAGCTTGTCGCTCTCTGGCCCGCACTTGTTTCGGCTCAGGTCGGTGCTGTCTGCGTTCAATTGCTTTGGTCATGGTACCGCTTTGTATTGATGTATTCTGCATTTATAGCGGACACGGCAAAAAAGTGAAACTGTTTCATTTTTGTTGACTTGATAGACTGGTTTGCGTCATTTTGTTGGTCGAGTATTTGCTAGGGGAATTGCCATGCGTCAAGTTGGATCTGCCACTATTGCTGTCATCATTGGTTTTCTGTTTTCTGCAACAGCATCGGCACAAGATGCCGTAACTGTCTCCGCGGGGGGAGACTTTCAGGAAAATTTGCAGGAAGCTCTTATTCTTGCAGAACCCGGCAGTGTCATACAGTTGCCGGCTGGCCGGTTTGATCTCAAAACCGCCTTGTCTCTGGATGTGCCAAACGTCACAGTGCGCGGCGCAGGCATGAATGAGACAGTTCTGTCCTTTGCCGGCCAGGTGGCAGGCTCTGAAGGCCTTCTTGTAACGTCCGACGGCGTTTGGCTGGAAGGCTTTTCTGTCGAAGACACCCCTGGCGACGGAATAAAGGCCAAGGGTGTTGATCAAATCTCATTCAAGGACATTCGCGTGGAGTGGACTCGAGGCCCTCACCCAGAAAACGGCGCATACGGCCTGTACCCGGTTGAAAGCAAAAATGTCCTGATTGATGGAGCCCTGGTAAAAGGCGCATCAGATGCCGGTATTTATGTTGGGCAAAGCCAGCATATTATCGTGCGCAACAGTAGGGCTGAATACAATGTTGCCGGTATAGAGATTGAAAACAGCTATTATGCAGATGTGTTTGATAATGTTGCGACCCATAACACAGGCGGAATACTTGTTTTTGATTTACCCAATTTGCCCCAAATGGGTGGTCACACGGTCCGCGTTTTCAACAACCGTTCCGTTAACAATGACACAGCAAATTTTGCGCCTGAAGGCAACATTGTTGCAACTGTCCCTAAGGGTACCGGGTTGTTGATTATGGCTAATCACAATATTGAAGTGTTTGGCAATGAATTTGCCGAAAATGCCTCCGCCAATGTGTTGCTGGCGGCATACCCGCGCGAATATAATGATGATTATTATAACCCTTTGCCTCGTGGTATATATGTCCATGGCAACACCTATGGACGGGCAGGATGGGCACCGGACAAAGCTGTTGCAGAGCTAATCGCGCCAGCGACAGGCCTGCCAGTGCCCGACATTGTCTGGGACGGTGCGGTAGACGGGATATGGTCAGCTTTTTTTGGCCCCGATCAGGAAGACCGCATCATCATAAAAGAGTCTGATGATACCACCTTTGCAAACCTGCAATTTGTTAAGGATATGATCTTGCCGTGGGGCGCTTCTGTGTTGACAGACCTGTCTGATCATGAGGGTCAGCGTGTACCCATAAGCACTGTGCGCCTGCCGCAAGAAGACACAGAATAGAGGGCCGTTCATCGTGTTTCGAGTGATTTATACCGCGGCCCTCTGGTTAGGGTTGTTTGTTGCACCCGCAGTAGCGCAAGCTGTAAACGACGAAGCCCTTTTGAATAAACGCCCCCAAAAGCTTTTGTCCGCATACGGATTATTTGATGATGGTCCGGCCCAATTGCCCGCAACAGGGGTTATTCGCTATGACCTTCAGGTGCCTTTGTTCACCGATTATGCGGAAAAATACAGATTTGTTTATTTGCCCGCAGGTCAATCAGCAGCCTTTGACACCACAGAAGTCTTTAATTTTCCCATTGGCTCCGTATTGGTGAAAACATTTGCTTATCCCGCAGACCTTCGGTCTCCTGAAAACGATGTACGACTTTTGGAAACCCGGCTTCTGATCCATCAGCAAGATGGTTGGAACGCCTGGACATATGTATGGGATGATGAGCAAAAAGACGCTGTGTTGAAAGTTGCGGGCAAAGTGGTTCCGTTAGATTTTGTCGATATCGATGGTCTGCCGCGCTCAATAAACTACATCGTTCCCAATAAAAACCAATGCAAGGGGTGTCATACCTTCGACCGGGCACTGACGCCGATTGGACCCAAGGCGCGCAACCTCAATAAGGTTTTTACATATGACGGTGAGAACAAAAACCAGCTAAGTTTTTGGCAAGATGCCGGTATTCTGAACGAGTTGCCACCACTGGACCAGATTCAGCCTTTACCTTTGGTTGACGATGATGGGGCGCCCATCAACGACCGTGCCCGTGCCTACCTGGATATTAACTGTGCCCACTGCCATCGACGTGAAGGACCTGGGTCAACGTCAGGTCTGTTCCTAACATACGGTGAAGAAAACCCGGTTGCATGGGGGTACAAAAAGCGCCCAGTTGCCGCGGGGCGGGGATCGGGTGGGCTTACTTACGACATCGCCCCCGGAAATGCGGAACAATCCATACTCTACTATCGTATGCACTCCACCGACCCGGGCATTATGATGCCCGAGGTGGGCCGCACATTGGTGCATAAAGAAGGGCTAGAGCTGATAAGAGACTGGATCAACCAGCTTGACTAAGTCACCTTCCCTGTGCAGGTGCAGCATGCTAGTTCTGGTCAAAAGCCAAAGAAAAGAACGCAAGGTACACTGATGCAGAAAGTTGGAATATTGGGATGTATGGGCCGCATGGGCCAAGCCCTTGCAGTTGCAACGGCCAAGGTTGATGCCTTGTCTCTTGTTGTTGGCTCCGAAAGTCGCGGACACCCCATGGTTGGTGAAACGATGCCAGAAAGTGGTATACCAATTACGGACCAACCGGAGGTCGTTTTTGACCTTGCAGATTTGGTAATTGATTTTACACCTCCCGGTCAGACACAGCAGCATGCAAACCTTGCCAGAACACGCGGCGTTAAGCTTTTGGTGGGTACGACCGGCTTGACAGACCTTGATCATGTTGCCCTTGATCAGGCGGCGGCGGACATACCGGTTATGCAAGCGGGCAACTATTCCCTTGGAGTTAATCTATTATTGTCTCTGGTTCGGTCGGCGGCCGCCCGACTAGAAAACGGTTGGGATATAGATATTCTGGAAATGCACCACAAGCATAAGGTTGATGCACCTTCTGGCACCGCTTTAATGTTGGGCGAGGCCGCAGCAGAAGGGCGTGGTCAGCCCCTGGAAGCCCTACGAACGCCAGCGCGTGAAGGCATAACAGGTGTCCGCGAAGAAGGCTCGATTGGGTTTGCCGCGCTACGGGGCGGAAGTGTTATCGGGGAACATTCTGTCATTTTTGCCAGCGAAAGCGAGCGGATAACCTTATCTCACAAAGCCGAGAATAGAGACCTTTTTGCGCAGGGCGCAGTGACAGCAGCGTCGTGGTTGGCAGACAAAAATGCCGGACGCTACAGCATGCGTGACATGTTGGGGCTTTAGCGTGCTTTGCTGCCTCAAAGGAGAAATGCGATGAATGAAGCCATGTTGGCTCTGTGGGCCGGGCTTCCGGTATTTCTGGTTCATTCAGCGACAAGCCTTCTGATCCTGTTTGTTGGTGTTGCCATTTATATAAAACTGACGAAACACGATGAGCTTGTGTTGATACGCGCAGGTAACTCAGCGGCCTCTCTATCTCTTGGCGGTGCGATAGTAGGCCTTGCTCTGCCGCTGGCATTTTCGCTCGCTGCTTCTGTGTCGCTATGGGATTTATTTATTTGGGGCGTGGTTGCTCTTTTGCTTCAGTTGATTGCTTTCAGGATGACAGACCTGTTCCTCAAAGACATTTCAACCCGCATTGAGACCGGGGATATGGCTGCTGCAATTTTCCTGGTGTCGGTTAAGCTTGGGACTGCATTTATCAACGCTGCGGCAATTTCGGGTTAGGGGCAACGCAATGCGGCGAGGCCTTGAGTTTACTGCTTACACAATCATGATCCTGTTTTTTATTTTTCGCTACGCAGGCGAGGGAGAAAAGCCGCCCCGGCGTCCTGTCGCACCGCCGAGAGCGCCAGAAAAAAGCGTATTGCTGCCGGACGGTGTAACACTGCCTCGTGATGTCAGCTCCACGGTTGTGGTTGAGATTGGTACCAAAAAACAAGCCAGCGTTGGCACTGCGTTTGCTGTTGACGAAGACGGAACCTATGTCAGCGCCCGCCATGTTGTTGAAGGCTGCGATACTATTTCCCTGTTGCGATCCAGGCAGATGATTCCAGTACGCTTACTTGTCAAGGCGTCCAACAGGGACTTCGCTGTTTTGAAAGTGGATGGTGTTCGTGTTCAACCATTTCACCTTGCTCTTGATGTTCCCCGCCGCGGAGACGATGGTTTTATGATGGGCTATCCGCAAGGGGCTCCCGCTGACGTGCGCGCAACAGTAATTGGCGCTACGGTTATGAGTTCGCGTGGCCGATACTCCATACGAGAGCGAGTGGTCGCATGGGTCGAACGCGAACGACGGCCGGGGTTTTCCGGTTCACTGGGAGGCATATCTGGCGGGCCTGTGCTCAGTCCGGCGGGGGCTGTTGTCGGCACTGTTGTTGCTGGCGCTCCGCGCAGGGGGCGGGTATATACAACAAACCCGGCTGTTTTTGAGGAGGCAGGATTAGCGCAACAAAACCGCACTGTTTATTCGTTAGAACCACTGAATATTGAAAGTTTTGATCAGGCCGCAAGTCAGTACCGGGCGTCCTTACGAATTGCACAGGTCTACTGTTCTGTAAGCTGAATTTCATCTATGTCTTTGGTTTATATTATAAAAAACAAAGGTAAGGCTGCTTGTTAGAAAGCACTTGGTCTGCTAGCCCTGTTTAGGGTTCAAAAAAAGGGGCTGCTTTCTTATGAAATACATGATGATAACGGCGTTGTGCGCCGCAGGAGTGATCGGGGGGGTTACAAGCCCTGTTATTGCCGGAGAGACCGCAGAAGACACAGTGGTTGAGCTGTTTGATGCCATGCGCGCCGGTGATGGCGATGCGCTCAGGGCCATTATCCTTCCGGAAGCGCGCCTTGACCGCCTTCAGCCGGATGGGTCTCTTCGGCAAGGAAGTTTTGAAAGCTGGATCAATTGGGTGGACCAACAAGAGCAAGGAGACGCCGACGAACAGATTTTCGGCGTTGAAACATTCTCCAGAACAGCAGAACTTGCCACGGTATGGGCACCGTTTACCATCCGCTATAAAGGTGACCTAGTCGGGTGTGGTGTCAACCAGTTCACTCTGGGAAAAACGCCAGACGGCTGGCGCATTTTGTACGGAATAGACAAACAGGCACAAAGCGACTGTGCTACGTTTCCGGATCAGTTCAAAGACTGATCAACGACCGCGCCAGCGCCCAAGGGCATCTTTGATGGCGGTTGCCACCTCGCGTCGTTCATGGGGCACGAGGAACCGGCCAACCTCAATTTCTTTGGTGCGGTGCTGGATGACCAGTACATTTTTATCTGCCCCAGCAGATTTTATCGTGACATTCACCCAGTAGGGTTCGAACCGGTCCGTCTTAAGCCTTCCTGCAGTGTCGGATGCGCTGATTATCAGGTCGCTATCGGACAGTTGAATGGTCTCAAAAATGCGCCCGCGCCGGTAACTCAGAAAAAAGGCGAACCAGAGCGCCAGAATATCCGCCCCCAAAAAAAGCACGACGGGCCAGGCACCAACGATGAGAAATCGAATGCTTGCTAGCGTACATATGGTGATAAGAACCAGTAGCAGACGGGAGAAATGCTCTGGTTTCAGGGACCTTTGAGGATAAAGCGTCAAGTCTAGCCAGTAGCTCGAACAATCAGCGTTAACACCATCAAATGTTGAGCTTTCGGCGCCAGTTCCGCCTTTGACGATGGTCATGCTACCGCACCCGTTCGCCTTGCAACAATTTTGGCAGTTCACCAATGGTGCCGCGCGCGTGGGACATGAAAAAGTTTTTCAGGGGCGGTATTTGCTCGACAACGGCCAAGCCCACATCGCGCGCCACCCGTATTGGTGAGACATCATTAGAAAACAGCCGGTTCAAAATATCTGTCACACCAATCAGGGCGGCATTGTCGGCATGCCTCCATCCGCTATATTTTGTAAGCGTCTGGTCAGACCCAATGTCCAATCCAACCATCGCCGCATCACTGAGGGTCTCGATAAGGGCGGCAACATCGCGCAAACCTAAATTCAACCCTTGGCCGGCGATGGGGTGAATGCCGTGTGCAGCATCACCAACGATAACCAGCCGCGTATCGGTATATGTGTCGGCATACTGCAGGGTCAGCGGATAAGCCCACCTGCCACCCACCGGTATAACGTCACCCAAAAAGTCACCAACCCGCCGTTTTACCTCTGCGGCAAATGCGCGTTCCGGCAAACACATAATCGTATCCACAAGGTGGCTTTTTTCTGTCCAGACCAGTGATGATCGGTTGCCAGTTAACGGCAGTATTGCAAATGGCCCTGATGGCAGAAACCTCTCATGCGCGATGCCCTGGTGTGCGATTTCATGCTCAATTGAACAGACAATACCGTGTTGTTGGTATTCAAATGTTGAGACCGGAATATTGGCCGTTTTACGCACAAGACTGCCGCGACCATCTGCGCCCATTAACAAACGCGCTGCGATCTGCGTGCCACTGGCTAGGTGAACGGTGGCGCTATCCAGGGTGCAGTCAATCTCATCGATGCTTTCTTCCAGAAAGAGTTGGATATTGTCCAGCTCTGTGATCCGGTCAAACAGCGCGATCCGTGTATGGCGGTTTTCCACCATGTTCCCGAGCGGCCCATCGCCCAGTGCTTTGTGATCAAAATGCAGATGCAACAACGACGGCCCGTCCGAGACCCGGATTTCATTGATGGGTTGCGCATAGGGTTTCATGTGACGCCATATCCCCAGCGCTTCCAGCATACGGCATGTTGCAAACGCAAGGGCGCTGGACCGGCCATCATATCCAACTGCGGTCAAATCGCCCTTTGGGGCTCTGTCGATAACAGCAACCTCAAACCCGTGGGATGCAAGGCCAACGGCAGCCGTCAAGCCAACCATACCACCACCCACGATGACAACATCGCAGTGTATATTTTTTGACGCTGGTTTTACGGTGTTCATAAGTTCTGTCTAGGACGGGCGAAAGGCGCTGTCCAGCGCCAAGCTGTCGCAGTTTAAGAAGTGTAGGTTTTTTCGTCACAGAAATGCCGCTCTTGTCCTAAAGGCTCATTGCGCATTAAAGTGACGTCGAACATAAACATAATACCGACTGCGCATGGAATAGTATGCATACAGACCATGTGTAGCGGCAATAAGGGCATGATTTGTGGCGACCGCAAAGCGACGAAAATCCCCGACATCAAAACCGGCGACCAGTGCGAAGGCCCCTGTTTTGCCGCCGGCATTAACCGTTTTTTTGAAAAACAGCAGTTGGCGGCTTTTGGGGTTTTTGCTGTTTGCTCTGGCGGCGGCGGTTTTTGCGTCACTCTGGAGCTACAACCCCGCTGATCCGGCCCTGAATATGCAAACCAGGTCAGAAACGACAAACTGGCTTGGTGACTACGGCGCTATTGTTGCGGACATCTTGATGCAAACATTAGCGCTTGCTGCATATTTGCTCCTGCTGCCCCTCGTAACCTGGGGCCTGAAGGTTGCCCGGTTGAAATGGTTACCCCTGTTTTGGCTTAATCTGGCTGCCTTGCCTGTTGGTGTGATCTTGCTCGCTGTCGCGATCAGCGTTCAGGCTCCAGACCCCGAATTTGCCGTGCAAAGTGGCTATGGGGGTGTTTTAGGGCAGCGTTTATATACCATCGTCGTTGGCCTGACCGCTGGGGTTTTTGTGGTACCCGGTTGGGCTTACATGGTGTTTTTCATTGTGCTTGGCTTGCCGGTGTATTTGTTCTCGTTCGCGCTTACAGTATCTGAATGGAGGTCTTTCCTTTCGGCAGTATGGCAGGCTGTCACCTGGGCCGGTCGTAGTCTGATATCTGTCCTGAGCATTGTGTGGAACGGTTTTGTTGTTATTGTTTCGGCAATTTTCCGCCGCGGCGACGGGGAAGAAGAACTCGATGAACGCATCGAACCAACGGCAAAACCAACTAAACGACCCTCAGCAAAATCAGCACCCAAAATCACACCTGCGTCAAAACGAGTTCGTACGCCCGCAAAGCCCAAGCGCGGCCAGCGGGAGGTTAAGGAGGCACAAACAGCCCTCGACCTTGGCGATGGTTCTGGTTACCTGCTGCCGCCGCTTGAGCTGTTGGCACCCCCGCCACCGGTGGAGAAACTTGGCCGTATCAGTGCTGAAGCGCTGGAGCAAAACGCCCGCATGCTGGAAGGTGTGCTGGACGACTTTGGTGTGCAGGGTGAAGTAAACGATGTGCGCCCTGGCCCGGTTGTTACCTTGTATGAACTGGAACCTGCGCGCGGCGTTAAGTCTGCCCGGGTTATCGGCCTTGCGGATGATATTGCCCGGTCGATGAGCGCAATCTCTGCGCGGGTTGCTGTTGTCCCGGGTCGCAATGCAATTGGTATCGAGCTGCCAAACAGTGATCGCCAGACCGTTTTTTTGCGTGAGCTTTTGGCTTCCTCCGACTTTGAGAAAAGCAAAGCAAGGCTCGCGGTTATTTTGGGTAAGGATATTGGCGGCGAGCCGGTTGTTGCGGACCTGGCTTCTATGCCACACCTGCTGGTTGCCGGCACCACAGGCTCTGGTAAATCGGTTGGTGTCAATACGATGATCATGTCGCTTTTGTATCGGCACAGCCCGGAGACACTTAGGTTCATTATGGTGGACCCGAAGATGCTGGAATTGTCAGTTTATGACGATATTCCGCACCTTTTAACCCCTGTCGTGACCGAGCCTAAAAAAGCTGTCGTAGCCTTGAAGTGGGCGGTGCGGGAGATGGAAGAGCGTTACCGCAACATGTCCAAGCTGGGGGTTCGCAACCTTGCGGCATTCAATAAACGCGTGATGGAAGCCAACGCCAAAGGTGAGCGGCTTGTGCGCCAGGTCCAAACCGGATTTGATAAAGAGACCGACCAACCGGTGATTGAAGAACAGGAATTTGATTTCACACCGCTGCCGTTCATCGTAATCGTGATTGACGAAATGGCCGATCTGATGCTGGTGGCCGGGAAAGATGTGGAAGCAACTGTTCAGCGTCTGGCCCAAATGGCCCGCGCGGCAGGTATTCACCTGATTATGGCGACACAGCGCCCTTCTGTTGACGTGATTACCGGCACGATCAAAGCCAATTTCCCAACGCGCATCAGTTTTCAGGTGACATCAAAAATAGACAGCCGCACCATTTTGGGTGAGCAGGGCGCAGAACAGCTTTTGGGCATGGGTGACATGCTGTTTATGGCTGGTGGTGGCCGTATAACCCGGGTGCACGGCGCGTTTGTAGATGACAGTGAAGTCGAAGATGTGGTCACGCACCTGAAACAGCAAGGTGCGCCGGATTACCTGTCGGACGTTACGGAGGAACCTGAAGAGGGGTTCGATAGTCCGTTCATCCCAGGTCCATCTGGAGATGATAAAGAAAAGAGCCTGTATGATAAGGCTGTTGATATTGTGCTGCGTGATCGCCGTGCCTCTACAAGCTACATTCAGAGGCGGTTAAAGATAGGGTATAATAAAGCAGCTACCCTTATCGAAGACATGGAAGGCCAAGGCGTGATTAGCGCGCCCAACCACAAAGGCCAGCGCGAAGTGCTGGTGCCAGAACGCGAAGACGAGTTCTGAGCAAATAATAAAGACAGTGATGAGAATTTGATGCTTTTAGTCAGTAAAATTATCCGCCTTGTGGCGTCAGCAGGTTTTTTGTCTGCTGGTGCCCTGGCCCAAGATGCAGACCAAGACGCAGCCCAAGACCAATCCGCGCTGTTACCGCCCCTTGAGGAACAGGTGATCAGCGAGGATACTTCCTTGAAGGCCTTTCGGTTGGTGCAAATCTATATGGATACCGTGCAAAGCCTGGAGGCGCGCTTCACCCAATATGCGCCTGACGGCGGTGTGGTTAGTGGAAAGTTGTCGCTCGCCCGCCCGGGGCGTGTTCGTTTTGATTATGCGGATGATGTGCCGTTTCTGGTGGTGGCAGATGGTAAAACCCTGAATTTCATTGACTATGAAATTGGCCAGGTAACACGCTGGCCAGTGAAAGATACGCCATTGCGCGCCTTGCTTGGTGGGTCGACAGACTTGGCCAGCATTGGTGCTAATATCGAGCTTGCACCTTTCGGCAATTCGGAGCTGGTTGCACTGCATGCGGTGGATGTTGATCGACCGGAATTGGGGCAAATTACGGTCTATTTCCAGCAACAGCCGTACGCGGCTGAAAAATTAAAACTTATCCGCTGGGATGTAACAGACGCTCAGGGGCAGATCACCTCCGTTGAGCTTGCGGATACCTCTATAAACATGGAGCTTGCGGAAAACCTGTGGGATTTTGAGGACCCGCGCGGTCTTGCAAAACGTCGGCGCGCCCGCTGACAGCAGGTTCCGAAACTAGCGAATTCCCGGCTGGTTATTCTTGCCAAATTGCACTAGATATCGGTCCTGCATATTTGTGACCGACAGGCCCATCCATGACAGATGACAATGATTTTGAAGACCTGCTTGAAGACTTTCCGAGTTTGAAGTCGGTCGCCCCTTTTGTTGCTCTTGCTAGCGATGTGCGCTGGTTTCGGTCGCTAGGGGAAGACCCTGACAGGGAAACCGTTCGCATTGCCCGCGAATATGCTGGCACGCTTGGCTTTCCTGAAGCAGAACCTGCTTTTATTCCTGATTGGGAAGACGCCGCCTCAGCCGCAGAAAACACTGAATTCAATAGCCCAGCATGGGAAGCGGAAGAACAATTGCGAGCGGCGCTTACGGATGAGGTGCTTTTGGCCATTGACCCGCAAACGCTGGAAATGGTGATGACATATATTGCCCAAGCGGTCACCGAGGCGATTGATGACGCCGCCAAGGAAGCCGCTGAATTCCTGCGGATTGATGACGAGAGCTTTGTGCTTGCAACGTCTGGCGCAGCAGCCCAGGCTGTTTATCAGGCGGCGCTTGTGGGTATGGCAGGCGAAGAAGAAGACCATCCATTAAGCTTGCGTTTCCAACTTTTCGAGCGTGGGCGCTGGCCTATCGGCATTATCGGCAACAGCTTTTTAATTTTTTGAGAACAACAGGATTGCGTGGGAAATATGCGGATTATTACCTGGAACATTAATTCAGTGCGCGCACGCACCGGCATTGTTGAGCAGTTGGTTAAAACCTATGATCCGGACATTTTGTGCCTGCAGGAAACCAAAGTGCAGGACCATATGTTCCCAACCGGCTTTTTTGAGGATATTGGTCTGCCACACCTCGCCATTCATGGCCAAAAAAGCCATCACGGCGTCGCTACAGCTTCCAAAATGCCGTTTGAAGACAGCTTTAAAATCGACTGGTGCCAAAAGGGCGATGCGCGCCACATTGCTGTGAAGATCAATGGTGTGACCCTGCACAATTTTTATGTGCCCGCCGGCGGCGATGAACCCAACCCCGAAACCAACGACAAGTTCGCACACAAACTTCAGTTTGTGGAAGAAATGACTAAATGGTCCAAGAGCCTGAAGGAGCCGTCTATCGTTGTTGGCGACTTGAATATTGCGCCGCATCCCGATGATGTCTGGGATCACAAAAAGCTTTTGAAGGTGGTCTCTCATACGCCCATCGAAACGGATGGCATGATGCGGCTTATTGATGCCCATGGCTGGGTGGATGTTATGCGCGAGTTTACACCCGTTCCTGAAAAGCTATACAGCTGGTGGTCATACCGGGCACGGGACTGGTCCGCCGCTGACAAGGGTCGCCGCCTTGATCACGTGTGGGTCAGTCCAAGCCTGAGGGACAAGCCAACCTACATGGAAGTAGCGCGCGACGCCAGAGGCTGGGAAAAGCCGTCTGACCACGCGCCAGTTATTGTCGATTTTGATTTCTAGGGTTTAACCACCAAGGCCTTGCAGGCTGTAGCCACCTGGCTCTGTCACCAGAATCCGGCTGGCGCCTGTTTCGACCTCAATCTTCTGGCGCAGCCGGTACACATGCGTCTCCAGCGTGTGCGTAGTGACACCTGAGTTATACCCCCAAACCTCGGCGAGCAATTCTTCCCGGCCAACAGCCTTGCCGCCAGCGCGGTACAAGTACTTCAAGATGTTGGTTTCTTTTTCCGTCAGGCGGATTTTCTGGCCGTTTTCGCGCACTTCCAGAATTTTCGCTGATGGCTGGAATGTATAGGGGCCAATGTCGAACGTGGCGTCTTCGCTTTGCTCATACTGACGAAAGTGGGCGCGCACACGCGCTAGCAGCACATTAAAGCTAAATGGTTTGTGCACGTAATCGTTGGCACCAGCATCAAGGCCAAGAACCGTGTCGGCTTCGGTTACGTTCCCGGTCAGCATGAGGATTGGCACCGTAATGCCGTTTTTGCGGATGCGCTTGCAAAGCTCCCGGCCATCCATGTCCGGCAAGCCAACGTCCAGAATAATCATGTCCACCTGATTGTCGGCTAAAAACTCAAGTGCATCAGCCGCGGTGCCGCGTTCTTCTGTTGTAAACTCTTCATATAGCGCCAATTGGTCCGCCAGGCCTTCCCGCAGGTCGATATCATCATCTACCAGCAACAGCTTTCTTCCCGACATCGTCTAATCCCCTTGAACCGTTATCAATTGTTTACTTAGAACACGCAAAAAGCACCGTGTGTTTCCGTTTTCGGCACTGCGGCCTATATAGTGATCGTTGACAGTATATCTTATCACGGTCACTCACAATTGTTTGATCATTGCGCGAGCCTGTGACACAAGGCAAGCACTGGCTAAGGAAAAAGTTCGCCACTATGACAAGCACGGAAAAACAGGAACAAAGCCAAATCATAGTCTCGCGCGCAGCCGATGAGCTGAGACGTGGTCGTCCTGTTGTAATTCAGGACGATAATGCCGACTTGCTGGTCCTGGCTGCGGACAACGCCAACGCCCAAACACTTGCTGTTTTTGATGCAATTGCCCCCGATAGTTTTGTCATGCTGACCAATAATCGCGCCATGGCACTGAAGGTTGCCGGGGAAGACTGGCCCACCGTGCGCCTTGTTCGACCAACCTGGATGAAGGCAAATGATATTGCAGCGCTCGCTGATCCAACCTTGGATTTGTCGACCCCGCTCAAGGGGCCATTCAGGCGCATAAATCATGTGCCGACAAATCTGGATATTGCGTCGATTAAGCTCGCTAAGCTTGCGCACCTTTTACCGGCCGTTGTTGCCGCAGAAATCAATATGGCCGATATCGCAAGCCAGGACCTTATAGGTGTTCCCGCCATTGATGTTTTGAATGCCGATATGGATCAGGCCGTTCTACTGCGCGAGGTGGCGTCAGCCCATGTTCCGCTTGCGGGTGCTGAAAACACCCGCCTGGTTGCCTTCAGGCCCCTTTCGGGCGGCGTGGAACATATTGCCATTATTATCGGTGACCCTGATCGCAGCACACCTGTACTTTTACGGGTACATAGCGAGTGTTTCACCGGTGACTTGTTGGGCTCGCTAAAGTGCGATTGCGGCGAGCAGTTGCGCGGCGCGATCGACACCATAAACCGTGAAAACGGCGGCATTGTATTATATATGGCGCAGGAAGGCCGCGGTATTGGCCTGATTTCCAAGTTAAAAGCATATGCTTTGCAGGATCAGGGATACGATACCGTTGATGCTAACACACGCCTTGGGTTTGAAGTGGATGAACGTATTTTTGCCCCTGCGGCACAAATGTTAAAGGGTTTGGGTATAGGCTCTGTTCGCCTGATGACGAACAACCCTAACAAAGTTGAAGGCCTTGAGACTTTTGGTATTGAGGTGGCAGAACGGGTTGCCCACAGTTTCCCTACCAACCCCCACAATGAACAGTATTTGGCGACCAAAAAATCCCGCACCGGGCACATACTTTAGCCATGCAAACCTGGCGTGTCCTTCCAGACCTTGATGATGCGCGGCGCGGCCGCCTGGTCGGCCCTTTGACAGATGTCTGCTGTGCCCTTGGTCGGTCAGGGGTTACCCCAGAAGGAGAAAAACGCGAGGGGGACGGCAAAACACCCGCAGGTCGTTATCCTTTGCGCCGTGTTTTCTACAGACCAGACAGAGTGCCTGAACCTGTCACTCAATTGTCTGCAACAGCCTTGACGCCGCAAATGGGGTGGTGCGACGATCCTGATAGCGCACAGTATAACCAGTTTGTTCAGTTGCCGTTTAATGGTGGCCACGAAAAACTTTGGCGGAATGATTGTCTGTATGACCTTGTGTTGGTGATTGGCCACAACGATGACCCACCCCGCCCCGGCGGTGGTAGTGCCATTTTCGTTCATGTTGCAAAAGAAGGCTTCAAGCCGACCGAAGGGTGCGTTGCGCTTAAAGCACCATCTTTGGTTTCATTGCTTCGCTTGGCAAAACCAACAGATCAGATTCAGATTGGTTAGCTCTCACAGGGTGGTCACACCACATCAAACCTAGCCACTGTAATCCCGCTCACCAAATATTGCCGTGCCCACGCGAATATCCGTCGCACCCATGGCCGCAGCAAGCGCATAATCGCCGCTCATACCCATCGAAAGTTTTGACAACCCTTCCTGATTGGCTAGTTTCTTTAGTAAGGCAAAATGAAGCGACGGGTCGTCACCTGATGGCGGGATGCACATCAAACCCACAACATTCAGACCCAAAGACAAGCTATCCGCGTGCAGCTCTGACAGACCTTTCACCAAAACACCGCCCTTTTGAGGCTCCGCCCCGGTGTTTACCTGAAGGTAAACGGGAAGAGTTTTGTTTTGCTGTTTCATTTCTTTGGCCAGCGCCCGCGCCAACTTTACGCGGTCTACCGATTGAATCTCATCAAACAGTTCAACAGCCTTTGCGGCCTTATTGGTTTGAAGGCTGCCAATCAATGAGAGCTGAACATCGGGATACTCTTTTTTGAGGCTAACCCAGCGCTCTTCAGCTTCCTGCACTCTGTTTTCACCAAACTGTCTGTGTCCGTGTTCCAGTGCTGCCAGAACCCTTTCTTTTGGCTGTACTTTTGAAACAGCAATCAAACGAGGGTTTGCCACCGGGACGCCCACATGCTTGCACATACGGGCAATCTCCTGGTCTATGGCTTTGATGTTATCAGCGATGGACATGCGGCACTCTCCTGCAGTGAACCGTTTGGGCTCTGCTTCCTATGTGCTAGGAAGCAGCTATGGTCAAGTTTTCGACAGTAAAAGTTGGGACTGCTGCAGCGCGAAGGCTGCGCGTGCGAGCAGGTGTTGATAAGCTGGTCTTTATAACGGATGCCAACCGCATGGCTGACCCCTTGAACGCCATCAGGCGGCTCCCTGCCGGGTCCCTCGTTATCCTCAGGGATTATGACCATCTAAACCGCCCGCAGCTTGCTAAAGAGGTTTCCGGTATATGTCGTCAGGTTGGGTGCTGGTTTGTGGTGGCGGGTGATGTGTCGCTTGCTCGGAAAACAGGTGCGGACGGCCTTCACTTGCCAGAATACATGCTGCGCCAGCCCCCTCTCTGTTGGCACGGGTTTCGTTTTCTGACGGCGGCATGCCACAATCGACAATCCCTAGAGCGCGCGCGCCGTCTTGGTGTTGATTTGGCGTTGGTGTCACCGGTTTTTCCGACACAAAGCCACCCCGGGAAAACGGGCCTTGGTATACACCGCTTTGCGCGGTTGATTGAACATGCCGGGTTGCCTGTCGCAGCGCTGGGTGGGGTTTCGCGTGAAACAGCGGGGTACCTGCAAGGCATTAAGATTGCAGCAGTAGCAGGCATTTCAGGGATTTTAGATTAGAAACGCAGTCGCCCGCCCAGGAAGAACATCTGGGATGTATCAATTTCCTGCGCTGTTTTAAATTTCTGGCCGTAATCATAATATCGTACGCCGCCGGTCAAGCCGATCCGCTCGCTAAACCGATAGCTGGCACCCAGTTCATAAGAAATAACGTTTCGAGCGTCATTTTCGATACCGTAAAGGTCTGATCCTTCGGTGTATTCACTCATGGCAATCCGTGCAGACCAGCTGGTTGCCTGATATGAGAAGCCCGCTTCATACCCTTCAAGGTCTCTGGCAAAGGTGCCGCTGTGCCGCATTAACGACGCGTCTACCCCAAAGCCGGAGTATCCAAGCGACACGCCTGCCCTGTATTGTGTTTCCGCTTGCCCTGCGTCTGCAAAACCAGATGTGGCCGACAAGCCCTGTAATGACAGACGGTATTGGCTTTCCAGCGCAATTTCAAAACCACGATTGCCTGAGTCGCCGGTCTTGTCGCCGCCAAAGCTCATGCCAACTCTGCTGCTGGCATCAAATAAGTCCTGGGTGTAGGCACCCCGAACCGCACCGGTTGGTGCTAAAAGCGATGAGAAATCAGGACGGCTTGCCAGCTCACCATCCGGTTTGGCTAGCTGAGGCCGCGAATCACTTAAAGATAAAAACCCTGTATCATCTGAGCCAGTTTCCCCGCTTAAGCTTAGGTCTAGGCCTTTAAGGCGGCTGTTTTTATCGTCTTTTGCGCCAAGTCGCTGCTGCGCAATTTGTTCAGAAATAAACAGATCAAGGCTTTGCAGAAAACCGCTGGATTCAAAACGTGTTTTATCATCTGCAGCCGAAGCAGCAGATGCGCTTGCAAGAGCAAGCACAGATAATCCGTATTTGATCAGCGTCTTCACGTTCAGATTGCCATCCCATTCTGCAACTATGGCTGCACTAATCCTACTCTAAAGGTATGGACACTTTATTAAAGATCGCAAGCCCTTCTGGCTTTTTTGCGATGAAATGTGTCTCTCTCGCCACTATTTGAACCTTTTTCGGGCTGGTCAGCGCCACTTGCGCTCGCTATAAGGCGCAATTGACATACAACTGGCATCAAGTTTGTCAGTGTTTGAAAGATAGATTTTGTTTCAAGAGCGGAACTCAGCATGATTCGATTTGCCCGAACGGCAGTAGCTTTCACACTTGCCTTAACGCTTGGTGCCTGCGGTATTTTTGGTGGTGATGAAGACCAGGAGTTTGGCCCAATCACCACATCAATTGGGGTGAACGGTTATCTGTGGTCAGCAACACTTGATACTTTGCATTTCATGCCAATTGACAATGCCTACCCCAGTTCAGCAGCCATTATCACGGATTGGTTTTCAACTGCCGATGCCCCGGATGAGCGTGTTAAGGTGGCTGTATACTTCCGGTCAGAAACACTGAGATCAGATGGTGTGAAAGTGAATGTAGTGCGCCAGCAAAAGCAGGATGATAATTGGCTGACAGTACCCGTGCAGGCAGCCACAGCGCTGCAAATTGAAGAAGCGATCCTGTCGCGCGCCAGAGTGCTAAAAATCGAAGCAGAGGGCTAGGGCCCGCCTTCATCCACTCCGTACCCCGGTATATTTGAAGTGCGCGCCAGATTAATTCGGGCGCGCATTTACATTTTAAGCAAGTTGAGAAACCAGAATGTCACGCTACAACGCCAAAGCAACAGAGGCCAAATGGCAAAAGATTTGGTCGGAAGATAACACCTTCCAGACCAACAACAATTCTGACAAGCCAAAATATTATGTGCTTGAAATGTTTCCCTACCCCTCTGGCCGTGTGCATGTTGGGCATGTGCGCAATTACACCATGGGTGACGTGGTCGCGCGGTATCGTCGGGCACAGGGATACGAGGTGATGCATCCCATGGGCTGGGACGCTTTTGGTATGCCGGCGGAAAATGCAGCGATGGAGCGCAAGGTTCACCCGGCGGACTGGACTTACGACAATATTGCCAACATGCGTAAGCAGCTTAAAAATGTTGGCTTGGCTATTGACTGGGGCCGGGAGTTTGCAACATGCGACCCGGAATACTATGGCCAGGAACAACAGATATTTATTGATTTTTATAATGCTGGCCTGGTTTACCGCAAGGAGAGCTGGGTCAACTGGGACCCCGTTGACAATACTGTTTTGGCAAATGAACAGGTGATCGACGGCAAGGGGTGGCGGTCCGGCGCCGAAGTAGAGCGCCGCAAGTTAAGCCAATGGTTCCTGAAAATTACCGATTTTGGCGATGAGCTTCTTGAGGGCCTGAGCACTCTGGAGCGTTGGCCTGATAAAGTACGCCTGATGCAGGAAAACTGGATTGGTCGGTCTGAGGGCTTGAAGTTTAATTTCGACGTTGTTAATGCGCCGGATGGCATTGACGCCAAGTTGCCTGTTTATACGACACGGCCGGATACAATTTTTGGCGCCAGTTTCTGTGCCATTTCGGCTGACCACCCAATTGCTGCAAGCTTGGCCCAGAACAATCCCGATATTGCGGCTTTCATAGAGGAATGTCGCCAAACCGGCACAACGGAAGAAGCGATCGAAAAGGCTGAGAAAAAGGGCTTTAATACCGGTTTGAAGGTGCAACACCCTTTTGACCCTGATTGGGAACTTCCGGTCTATATTGCCAACTTTGTGTTGATGGATTACGGCACCGGCGCGATTTTCGCCTGCCCGGCGGGTGATCAGCGGGACCTTGATTTCGCCCGCAAATATGACCTTCCGGTGTTGCCGATTGTCCTCCCAAACGGTGAAGATGCTGCGACATTTAAAATTGGTGATGAGGCTTACACAGGCCCTGGCACCATGTTTAATTCCCGCTTTCTTGATGGCATGGATGCCAAGTATGCGCTCGCTGCTGTTATTGACCGGGCCGAGAAAGAAGGCTGGGGTGAGCGTACAGTTAATTTCCGCCTGCGGGACTGGGGTGTGTCGCGTCAGCGATATTGGGGCACGCCTATACCATTTGTGCATTGTGATGACTGTGGCGTAGTGCCCGTCAAGTCTGAAGACCTGCCTGTTAAACTGCCGGACGATGTCTCTTTCGATACCCCAGGCAATCCGCTTGAGCATCACCCGACCTGGAAAAATACAAGCTGTCCATCTTGCGGCAAGCCAGCGCGCCGCGAAACGGACACCATGGACACGTTTGTTGATTCTTCATGGTATTTTTTGCGGTTCTGCACACCCGATGCGGATGAGCCATTTGATAGTGAAACGGTTGATGAATGGATGCCGGTTAACCAGTATATCGGCGGCGTTGAGCACGCTATTTTGCACCTGTTGTATGCACGGTTTTTCACCCGTGCCTTGAAGAAAGTTGGCCGCACCAAAATCGAGGAACCTTTCGAGGGACTGTTCACACAAGGCATGGTCAATCATGTCACCTACAAAGATACAGACGGTGAATGGGTGTTCCCTGAACTTATCCGCAAAAAGGATGACGGTAGCCTGTTCCGCTCTGATTCTGGCCTGTCGGTTAGTGAAGGCCGCATCGAAAAAATGTCCAAGTCGAAACGCAACGTGGTCGACCCGGATGATATTATCGATCAGTACGGCGCTGATACGGCGCGTTGGTTTGTGCTCTCGGACAGCCCACCTGAGCGCGACCTTTTGTGGACTGAGGCGGGTATTGAAGGGGCCTGGCGTTTTGTACAGCGCATATACCGGATGGTTGAAGGCCCTGCCATGGCGCTTGCGCCTCCAGGGGCTGGGGTGCCAACCTCTTTATCTGACGCGGCGACAGCGCTCCGGAAAGTAACGCATAAAACCATCAAGGGCGTGACAGCAGATATTGAAAACCTGCATTTCAACAAAGCTGTTGCCCGGCTGTATGAATTTGCGAACGCTATCAGCGGCGTTAAAGCCTGCGATGGAATGCCGGAGGTTCTGCGCGAAGCGACGGAAACACTGGTGTTGCTGGTTGGTCCCGCTATGCCGCATCTTGCCGAGGAGATGTGGACCAAGCTTGGCCACGAAACGCTGGTAGCAAACACCGCCTGGCCTGAGGCGATTGAATCGCTCACGGTCGACTCGACCGTGAAAATGGCTGTGCAGGTTAATGGCAAAGTGCGAGACACAATTGAGGTTGCCAAAGACATGGATAAATCTGCCGTGGAGGAAATTGCGCTTGCGCTGCCCGCTGTTCAGAAGTTCACTGACGGGAATACGGTGCGCAAGGTAATTGTCGTGCCGGGGCGGATCGTTAATATTGTTGCAAACTGATGGGCAAGTTAATGGGCATATCAACCAGACTTTTGCGTATCATACCCGTTTTACTGCTGGCGGCCTGCGGGTTTCAGCCGCTGTATGAAGCTGACGGGTCGTCAGCCGAAATGCAAACCATGCTCTCGGGCGTTGAGGTTGGGCCGATACCTGACAGACTGGGACAAATCATGCGCAACAGGCTTGTCTCCCGTCTGAATGCCGGTGCCAGACCCGAGTACCGCCTGGATGTCGTGCTGGACCAAAACAGTGAAACATTTGGTGTTCGCCCGGATACCGCAACGACGCAGGAACAACTGACTATCAATGCTTTTGTGCGGCTCGTCTCTCTGGACGGCGATGATATGCTGTTTGAAGAGGACTTTCGCGCCCGCACATCGTTTGATCTTGTCCTCTCTGACTTTGCAACGGTATCCCAGCGGGAAGATGCCGCGCAGCGCTTGGCGCTTGATTTGGCTGAACGTATCCACAGGCGTCTGGCGCTGTATTTTGCCCAGTCAAAAAATTCACAGGCCAAAGCCCCACAACCTAATGCCAAAGAACCCACTGCCGGGGACCTAGAAAACCCCCAATGAAAGTTAAGCCCCGCGACATTGCCCCCCTGTTGAAGTCCCTGCCTGCAGACACGCGGGCGGTTCTTGTCTTCGGGCGCGATGAGGGCCTGGTGCGCGAGCGCGCGGAGCTGATCGGCAAGCAAATTGTGGAAGATTTATCCGACCCGTTTCAGGTTGTTCGGCTTGGCCCCGAGGCGGTGAAGGGAAATCCATCAATTTTACTGGATGAAGTTGCCGCCATTTCCATGATGGGCGGCAGGCGTCTTGTCCGGCTGGAAGGGGCTGGCGCTGAAAGTGCAGACCCTGTGAAGCTGGTGCTCGATAGCGAACAAGGCGACGGTCTGCTGGTCGTTACCGCCGGTGACCTGAAGCCCACATCTGCACTGCGCAAATCTGTTGAGGCAGCAAAAAAAGCCTATGCGATCGCCTGTTATGAAGACAGCGCGCAAGATTTGTTTGGTCTCGTGCAGTCAACATTGTCCGCAGCAGGTCTTGGGGCCAGCCAGGATGCGGTCAATTATCTGGTTGATAATCTGGGTGGCGACCGCATGGTGTCGCGCGGTGAGCTTGAAAAACTCGTGCTTTATATGGGTGAAGATGGCGGTCAGGTTACCCTTGAGGACGCTAAAGCCTGCGTCGGGGACACCGCTGCGCTGGGTCTTAATCAGATTGCCGAAGCCGTTACAGCCGGCAACATGAAAGACCTGGAAAAATTTCTGGAACGCGCATGGGCCTCCAGCGAAAACGCAATTGCCATTTTGCGCACGCTACAGAACCGCTTGATGCGCCTTCATCTGGCGCGCGGCCATGTTGACAAGGGCATGAACCCCATGGAGGCCGTCAATAAATTGCGGCCTCCGGTTTTTTTTGCTGAAAAAGACAAGTTTGCCCGCGAACTCTCATCCTGGTCATCTTCAAAGCTTGAGCAGGCGCTCTCTATTTTGATTGAGGCAGAACTGGATTGTAAGACAACAGGCAACCCGGCTGACGTGATCTGCGCCCGCGCGCTCTTGAGGCTCGCAAAAGCGGTGCGTTAACGCCGAAACTTCAACGCGAACGCCATCAAAACGCTTATCGGGATGCCGATCATGATCACAGTTGATGCCATTACCAAAAACTGAGTGGTCGGTGCCTTGAACATTTCTTTCTGCTCCAACAGCTCAGCCGACATGCGGTCGAACTCTGGCCCTGATTGCACGGGAAGCTGAGAGACGGAATAAGCGAAATAGGTGTCCATAAATTCGGGGTTTAACAGTTCCGAATAAATGACGTTGTATAGTCCAAAACATGCACCTGCGACAACGGCGGCACCGCTGCCAAGCAGAATGCGTTGCCACATGCCAACAGGTACATCGCCCGCCAGTCTCTCTTGCTCGTTCATTGCCAAAAACATGATGGCCAAGCTTGCCACTATCGTGGCGTAGCCAAGTGTCTCGCTAAATTCAAAATGCTCTGGCTCTGGATTTGGGACTATCGCAAATTCGATTAGCATGACGGTGACCATTACGCCGCCGATGATGCTGCCCCACTTGGCAATCAGTTTGGTCATTGTTTTTCTCCTGTCGTGTGCTCGGGTTGGCAGCACGGGACCACAACAAGCTCCTTCTGTCTTCACCCATTTGGGTGAAGCGCCATTTACCCTATTATTTTCAATAATTTAGCTTCTGCCGCAGCTTGCGTGCGGTTGGAAACGCCCAATTTCCCATAGATGTTTTTAAGATGCGTTTTGACGGTATTGCCGGAAATTCCAAGCTGATCGGCAATTTCACTGTTGGTATAACCATGACACATAAAGACCAGCACATCGAGCTCCCGCTCGCTAAAGTCTGCGTGGTCAAGAACAGTCAGACTTTGCGTATCAGTGTTTTCATTGTTGCTTGAGCCTGAGGTGGTCATTCTGCGCGCAATAATAATACCCAGGACCAGAAAGGCCGCTCCGACAACACCCATATATAACTCAAGGTCAGTCATGCGCGTAATGTAAGACCGCTTGGCCGTTTCGGCGGCAATCAGAAACAGCGCCAGCAACGCTCCATACCGAAGGATGACGGAGATCATTTTATGTTCGCAAACCCTGAGCTTTAATTTCCTCAGGCTTGATCTTATCGCCGTTTTGCAGCGACCGCTAGACCTGTTGGGTATGCGGTGAACTTGTTCGCGTGCAGGCCCGTTTCAAAAACCTAAGCTTGCTCTGGCGTGATCAAATACGCATAGGCGAATTCGGCGATTTCATCAACAAACGCATCATCCGACATGTCATTGGTCCAGGTGTTGGTCTGGTGGGGGAAAAGTCCTCTTTCTAGAAAAATATTGTTGAAATAGTAAGCCAGCATCGAGGCGGCTCTTTCCCGGTTTGTGCGCCGCACCTCATCGGTATAAAGCTCAATAATGCTTTGCATGGCATGCAGCATCGCTGTCTCGAACTGCGTGCCCCGCTCACCCAGAAGGTCAAGATGGCTTCGCCCGTGCAAATGAATCGCTCGCATCAAATGCGCCTGTTGGTTTAGCTGTCTCCAGGCAGCGTATGCCAGTTGCTGAAGCGCTTGCCGGAGTGTGCAACCTTCCAGGTCAAGCTTTGCTTCCGGCGATGCAGCCCACTCGTTGAGGCGCTGTAGATAAAGGTCAAAAAGCACCGGAATAAAGCCTTGCTTTTTGTCGAATCGCCGGTAGATCGATGCGGGAGATACGCCAGCGACCGTAGCAATTTCGGCAACACTGATTTCTGCAAAGTCTTTTTCTTTAAGCAGTTTCTCTAATGCATTCAAAAGCTTGTCCCGTGTTTTGCGGGAACGGGTTTGATGCGTTTTTCGTGCCCCTTGACTCATACGGATCAGCCTATTATGTAAAAGTAAATTACATTTACATAATATATCCTAAACCACGCAACTGCAATGGTTTATTTGCTTCATGATGAAAAAAGAGAGTTAAAAAATGGCAGAGGTTTTAGACTATATCCTGGTTGCTTTTATCGCTTTGGTCATCCCTGTTCAGGGGTTTTTTGAAACCCGGTCTTTCCGAGAAAAAGTTTCTAAAAATGCCGAGGTGCTCTCTCGCATGTATCGGCAAACCATCATACTTTTATGGTCTGTTGCCGTGGCGGTGCTTGTTCTATGGGCTTGGTCTGCCCGCCCTTTTGATGAATTGGGCCTTTCCGCTTCGCCCGGTTTTGCGCTCTTTGTTACCTTAGGTTTTGTTGTTGCCACGGTTGCAGGGTTGTTTTTGCAAGCCAGAAATGCGGGCAACAGCAAATCGAATGCTCAAGCAATTATGCAACAACTACAATCAGCTGAGGGCGTGCTCGCCCTTATGCCCACAACGAAAAATCAGTATCGGCTCTTTCAAAAAGTATCAATAACAGCGGGTATCACTGAGGAAATCATCTACCGCGGCTATCTGATCTGGTTTTTCTCGTTGTTTTTTCCGTTGATTGTCGCGGCGACCCTGTCGCTAGCCGTGTTTGCTGCCGCCCACTTTTACCAAAGGTCGGCTAAAGCCGTCGTGCAGGTACTGGGTGTAGGGTTGGTGCTAACGCTTGTGTATCTTCTGTCAGGCTCACTTCTGCCTGCCATTGTTCTTCATATGGCAATTGACCTTGCCATGAATTCAACAATCTGGCGCGCCCGTAGTGTGGCCGCCGGATAAAATTCCCCGAGAGTATTACATAAAAAAACCGGCAGCCTGTCGGGCTCCCGGTTTTTTGACAGGGCGTTAGCCCCCATAGGTTCAGATCAACCCTAGTTCAGGTTGATCGGCGCAGGTTCACCGTCTTCAGCAGTTGGTGACGGAGCGCCGCCCGCGGCTTCCTGGGCTTGCTGCTGTTGGTACAGGGCCTCAAAGTTGATTGGTTCAAGCAGCAGCGGCGGGAAGCCACCGTCGCGTGTCGCGTCTGCAATAATCCTGCGCGCAAACGGGAACATCATGGTAGGGGCCTGTATAAGAAGGAATGGCTTGATTGTTTCTTCCTGAACATTGCGGATACCAAAAAGTGTTCCGTATGCTAGCTCAACTACAAAAGCGACCTGGCGTTCACCAGACTCGGCAACATTCTCTGCTTTTGCGGAGATTTTCAGATCAACCTCATACATTTCGTCGTTCATTTTCCGAACGCCAACATTGACACTCACATCAATCGCAGGTTTCGCGCTTGAAGAGTTTTGCATGCTGGCTGGTGCATTCGGGTTTTCGAAAGACAGGTCTTTTACATATTGCGCCAAAACACCTGCCTGAGGTGCGTCGCTTGCCTCACCGCCAACCGGAGCTTGTGCATTGTTTGTGTCGTTTTCAGCCATGGAATCACTCTTTAATTTATATTGCTGTTTGCTTGATGCGGGGCAGCGCCGTCGCTGACAACATCTGTCCCACCAAAAATTGTGCGAGGGCTAGCATGCTTTACGTTGCGTCACAACTGGCAAATAGCCATGGATACGCCAAAAAGCAGGATGATCACTCACTTTTCATTGCCTTTTTTGTCCGAACCATCATCCGACACGTCGCGTTTTACCCATGGGTTTGATCCATCCTCTCGCTCAGGTAACACATCATTCGTTTCGTCGTTAGCTGCGTCTCCGCCCATTTCTGCAAAATCACCATCAATGATGACCGTTGGCTTGCCATTTTCGTTGTATCGACTGTACCGGAAGTTGCGAGTGCTTTTTGCGGCAGCATTTGCCAGCCCAGCCCGCCCGAGCATCAGCCGAACAGGCGGGATCAGCAGCAAGCCGCCCAGCGCATCGGTTATAAAGCCCGGGAAAAACAGGCACACACCTGCAAACAAAAGGAAGAACCCGTGAACCAGCGGCTCCACCAGCGGTTCCCCCTTGGCACTGGCGGTTTGCAGGTCAGCCAAAACTTTCAGCCCTTGCATCCGAATAAGCGAAAGGCCGACCCCTGCGGTTAATAGGCACAATAAGACAGTGGATACTGCCCCAATATCGCTGCCTACCTCAATCAGTACGGTCAGTTCGATCAATGGAACACCAACGAAAATCAGCAGCAAAATCCAGCCCATTCGGTAATTCTTTCTTGTCTACAGGTCTGTCATACAGTGAGTGGGGTTAGCCCTAGCAAACCACGAAAGCTCTGTTGTTCTCAGCTATACTACAAACCTTGTTCTTTCTATGGAAACCTCCTATCTATAAGGGAATAGACGGGCCATTATTCAATGGGGCGACTTTTGGGCCAGCCAGGCCTTGGGTGCCCGTAAAGGATAAATGGTCAAAAACTGTCGGCGGAGAGAAGACGTATAGTCACCATAAACCGCCCTGAACAGAGCCCGTTGGGGGCATCCGGCAGATGACAGTGTAGCATAAGTGTAGTAAGCGAGCGAATTTGGCATGTTAGACATTATTTTGGTGGCCATGATTGCCGCATTTATCGCCCTCAGGCTTCGCTCTGAGTTAGGCAAAAAGACTGGTAATGAGCCCCAGCCCCCTGCGGCGGGTCGTTCACCATACCCAAATGACAATCAAACAACTATCGAAGGTGACGCGGTAGAGGTAACCTCCCGCTCTGGTGACGTCATTGATTTGGCAAGGGATCCGCAAGTACGGGCTGGTCTTAATGATATTCGTCGGGCAGACAGCCATTTTGACGCTGGTCAGATGGTGGACGGTGCAAAAGGGGCTTATCAGATGATTTTGGAAGCTTTCTGGGCTGGCGACAAAGAAGCCTTGAAAGACTTTCTTGATGATACCGTTCTGGCTCAGTTCAGCACAGCGATTGATCAGCGCGAACAGGATGGTCTGACCCTTGAAAACCGTATTCTGGATGTGACAAAGGCGGAAATTTCGTCTGCGGCGCTGGTCAAGCGACAAGCCGAGGTAACGATCGATTTTTCCGCAGAGATTATTGCGGTGACAAAAGACGCTGACGGCAAGGTAGTGGACGGCGATTTGTCGGATGCCGTTGACCTTGAAGACAAGTGGACATTCGCGCGTGACACGCGCTCGCGGGACCCCAACTGGACATTGATAGCAACGCGCGCGGGATAACCTGCTGATGCGGTTAACAACGGTTATAGCTCTGGCGCTTTTGTTTCTGCTGGTGCCAGCCTTGTTGGTTGCTTTTGTTTTTGTTCAGCCCCGGCAAATTGGGCTTGATTTTGAGCGGGTCGCTTATACCGACCTGCCGGGTTGGGCTTCGGCGGACCTTATGTCGGCGCGACCTGCGCTGGTCCGCTCCTGCACCAAAATGGCTACATTACCGGAGAACCGCCATCTGCCCGGTGCGCGAATCGGTGGCCAGGTTAGGGATTGGCGTGCGGGGTGCGACGCTATAGTAGCCGCAAAAAACGGTGCCGATTTCAGGATCGCTTTGCTTGAGCATTTTGACCCCCTTGAAGTGTCCTTGGGGAGCGAAACCACAGGCCATTTTACCGGGTATTATGAAGCGCTATTGCGCGGTAGCCTGCAACGAACAGAGCGGTTCAATATACCGCTTTATGCCCGCCCGCCAGAGCTTGTGATGGTTGACCTTGGCCGGTTTCGCAGCGACCTTGCCGGTCGTCGTGTGGCTGGCATCGTCGAGGAGGGCCGTTTGGTTCCGTACTCCAACCGAGCGGAAATTGAAGGCGGTGCGTTGGCGGGTCGATCCCTTGAGGTTTTGTGGGTCGATAGCCCGGTTGATGCCTACTTTCTGCATGTTCAGGGGTCTGGCAGAGTTCTGATGCCGGATGGGACTTACATGGGTGTTGGCTATGCAGCGCAAAATGGGCACCCGAACCAGTTGATTGGTAGACACCTGATCAATAGCGGCGCGATCCGGCGGGAGGACATGTCTGGCCAGGCAATCCGGGCCTGGTTGGCGGCAAACCCGGACCAGGTTCAGTCTGTATTGAACACCGACCCATCTTTTGTTTTTTTTCGCCAGATCGATGTAGGCGATGGCCCCTTTGGGTCAGCTAACGTGCCGCTGACGGCGGGGCATTCGCTGGCGGTGGACCGTCGGCACTTGCCGCTGCATGCGCCGGTATGGTTAAGCGCCAGTCACCCGGACCCGGATGTGCCGGGCAAGGATGTGCCGTTCAGCCGGCTTGTTGTTGCGCAGGATACCGGTGGGGCCATAACCGGCGAAATCCGCGGGGATGTATTTTGGGGATTCGGTGACCGGGCTGAAGAAATTGCAGGTCGGATGGACCACGAGGGGCGCTATTGGCTTTTGCTCCCGAAAAAACTGGCTGCCGCTGCTGCAGGGGATGACGGGTGACCTCCCGCAAAAAGCCACCCGGCCTCAGCGCACAGGATCAGGCCGTTTGGCAGGAGGTAACCAAAAGCGTGAAACCACTTGGTGATCGCCCCGACGTCCCCCCACCCCCCAAGGCAATACGCCTGGAGCGCCGACTGGATAATGCGCTGCCACAAGAATGGTTTATGGGGTCAGGTCTGGGATCTGGTGCTGACCCGGTGCCGCAACTTGACCGCAAGACACGGCGTAATATTACCAAGGGGCGGCGCGAGTTTGACCGATCTGTTGATCTGCATGGGATGACCCAGGACCATGCCTTCAATACCCTCAAAAGTTTGATTGAAGGATGCGTAAGGCGAGGTGACAAAACTATCTTGGTTGTTACAGGCAAAGGAGGCAAACGTTTCAGCCAACTGGACGCACCAACGCCCATAGCGTTTCGGACCCGTAACGAATTTCAACAGCATGCAGGGGTCCTGAAACGGATGGTGCCCATGTGGCTTTCAGGGTCTGATTTGAAACCTTTTGTCCATTCGTATGGGCCTGCCGCACAAGAACATGGCGGGGACGGTGCCCTCTATGTTGTGCTGCGCGGACGACCCCCGGGCGCAAAAAAGGGGACAAAATGACCGACTTTGGCACCAAAATAAGACAATTACGGGCAAAAAAAGGTGTGAAACAAGCAGAAATGGCGGAACACCTCGGTGTAACGCCTGCCTATCTGTCGGCGTTGGAGCACGGTAAAAAAGGCGCGCCGACTTGGTCGATGACGCAAAAAATTGTTCAGTATTTCGGGTTGATTTGGGATGACGCTGAAAATTTGCAGTCTTTGGCACAGCTATCGCGGCGTCGGGTGGCCGTAGACACCAGCGGCCTTGATGCAAAAGCAACATTAGCAGCAAACCTCATGGCGCGGCGGATCGGCCATTTGACGGAGGACGAGCTGGATCGCTTGTTGAAAGTGTTAGAGTCTGACGTGGAAACAAAGCCTTAATCTATTTTAGGACACTTTGAACAAGCGCATTGCTGGACCAGTTTTTCTGCCCGCCAGCTTCTGCGGCTTTTACAAGCTCGACGATTTTGGCGTTGATGGGCGCATCCAGCCCCTGGGCTTGTGCAATCCGAACAACTTCGCCGTTGAGGAAGTCAATTTCTGTTGCTCGCCCCGCTTCAAAGTCGTCTGCCATTGATGACCGAGCATGTTTGTCTATTTTTTGCAACTTCAGCCCAATTGTGTTGAATATAAAGTTGGGCGAGCCAACAAAATGGGGTAACCATTTTGGTGGAAAGGCAGACACTTTGGCCGGATTAATGTTTGCCGCTGCCAGCACTATCAGGGCTTCGCGGATGCAAGCCGATAAAACACGCCGGTACCCCCGGTCAGACAGTTCCTCATATAGGGTGTGTCCCGAAAGGGCGTTCAGGGCGTTGTTCAGGTTCAACAACAGCTTGCCCCAGGCGACCGAGGTCATATCATCACGCAGTTCAAGTGCGGCGGGCCCACCATCGGCTGCTTCCACAATGGGCTGCAGGGCGCTGTGTCGATCGGCCATTAAAACGCCCAGCGTTCCTTTGTGCCAGCGCCCGCCCTCCATCGCGACCACATTGAAGGGCACCATGCCTGCCAACACGGTTTGGTCCGGCAAAAGCGCCCGCAGGGTTTCTACGTTGCTGATGCCATTTTGCAGGCTGACGACAATTGCGCCCTTTTTGGCATGGGTGCGAATTTCAGCGGCTGCATTTTCTGTCCCGGTGCTTTTAACAGCAAGGCCGATAATCTCTGTGTTCTCCAGCGCGGCAGGGTCGGTAGAAAACGCTATGCCGTGTGGGTCAATATGCGCGGAAAACCCTGCGTAATCGGTCAGGGTCATACCGTTTTCCCCAATGGTATCTCCTACATAATCCCGGCCAATCAACGTTACATCAAGACCTGCCGCCGCCCAAACACCACCAACAAAACAGCCAATGGACCCTGCGCCATGGATTGCAATTTTCACCATCGGTTCACCCCCCTTTTTTATGCTCCGGCGTCAAAGACCAGTGACCTTGATCTATGCCGAATTCCGCGATGCGCAACTGTTGGAAAACGGTGTTCTTGATTTGTTCCATTTTTGTGATAAGGTCGCCAGAATAGAGTCTAAATAACACCAATGGAGTGAAAAGAGCGGGCTAAACGGGGGCGAAGGCAATTCGGGTTTGTGTATGCTGCCGGATATAACCGCTCGGGTATAATCCATCGGGCACAATCCTCGGCCCAAAGGCTCCCAAGGAAGGCCTCTCAGGCAAAGCCTTTTGGGCAAAGGGCTACAGAGGTGAGGCTCACCACAATAAAACAAACGGGACAACATAAAAACCCATGGTCGCAAGCATAGAAACTGTCGCCTTTGAAGGCATTGAGGCCCGGCGCGTAGAAGTGCAGGTACTCATCGCAAGTGGTTTGCCCAGTTTTACGGTCGTAGGCTTGCCAGACAAAGCAGTTACCGAAGCGCGGGAGCGGGTGCGCGCGGCTCTGTCAGCGCTTGGCCTTGCCCTGCCACCCAAACGAATCACCGTTAACCTGTCGCCCGCTGACCGCCCCAAAGAAGGTAGCCACTATGATTTGCCTATTGCAGTTGCTGTTCTGGTTGCAATGGGGGTATTGCCCGCCGATGGCTTGACAGACTCGGTTGTTATGGGGGAGTTGGGGCTGGATGGCAGCATCCGCGCGGTTCCTGGTGTGTTGCCCGCCGCAATTTATGCCCATGCCAGTGATTGCGCCTTTGTATGCCCTGCCGCTACAGGGGCTGAAGCCGCCTGGGCCGGGGACCTGTCAGTGCTCGCGCCGGCCAATTTGCTGGCGCTGGTTAATCATCTGAAGGGTACACAGGTTCTTTCCGCCCCGGAACCGCATCTGGTTACTGATACGTCGCCCATGCCAGATCTGGGGGATGTTAAGGGCCAGGAAAGCGCCAAGCGTGCGCTTGAAATTGCCGCTGCTGGCGGCCATGCCCTGATGATGATGGGCCCGCCAGGCTCCGGTAAATCCATGTTAGCGGCGCGTATGCCCTCCATTTTGCCACCACTTTCACCGCAGGAAGCCCTCGAGGTCAGCATGATCGCCTCTGTCGCCGGGCAATTGCCTGACGGTGCCATCAGCCGTCGTCGCCCTTACCGTAACCCTCATCATTCTGCCAGCCAGCCAGCGCTTATTGGTGGCGGCACCCGCGCAAACCCAGGTGAAGTTTCGCTCGCACACAATGGCGTGTTGTTTTTGGATGAATTGCCCGAATTTTCGCGGTCGTGCCTTGAAGCCCTCCGCCAACCATTGGAAACCGGCGAAGCAGTGATCGCCAGAGCGCAGGCCCATGTGTCCTATCCAGCTCGATTTCAGCTTGTGGCTGCCATGAACCCCTGCAAGTGTGGGTACCTGGCCGACGAGGCACGAGCCTGCAACCGCGCACCGCTGTGCGGGGCAGACTATCAGGCAAAAATTTCAGGCCCCTTGTATGACCGCATTGATATGTTTGTTGATGTGCCGGCCCTTGCAGCCCACGAATTGTCTGGCCCTGCCAGCGGTGAACCCTCTGCCATCGTTGCCGACAGGGTGGCTGCTGCGCGCGAGATACAGCATGCCCGGCTTATGTCGCTTGATGCCGGTGCCGGTGTGCGCGTCAATGCGCATGCCAACGGCAAGTTGCTGGAAAAATTGGTACCATTATCCGCGGATGCCAAGGCGCTAATGACCAAAGCTGTGGACAGCTTTCATCTTTCTGCCCGGGCGTATCACCGTGTGTTGAAAGTGGCACGCACCATTGCGGACCTTGCAGGCAGCAACGACGTACACAGCAGTCATATTGCCGAAGCGCTCAGTTACCGGCGGCTGGACGTCCGCCAAAACCTTAGGCGAGCCGGGTAGCATAAAACCCGAACTAATGTGAAACAGGGCGGTGGCTTTTAGCTTTGCGTTTCTCTGCCCTGGGAAACAGAGCTCTATTAATTGACAGCGCGTTGACAGGTCGAAAAGACTTTGACTACCTTTTGAAGACTGTAAGCTTCTGAAGTAGTTAACCCCTGGGTGATTGGGAAATATGCCATGGATGCTATGCGCCTAATGGTTTGGTTGCCATATGTCACTTCAGGTCTGTTCATACTGCTTGCTCTACCGCTAGCTATGCGCCTTGTTGGACCCGATCGATTTTATGGTGTTCGCACAGAAAAAACGCTCCAAAATCTGGAGGTTTGGTATGCCGCTAATACGGCGGGTGGCTCTGCGATGGTAGTGTGCGCTGTTCTGTCTATCATAATCGTTTTTCTCCTTCATACGTTTTGGGGTACCAACACCGACCTGAAGGTTATCATTCCCGTTTTTGTCCCGGTAGCGATGGTCTTTGTCAGTGTCGCAATCGGGCTCCGGCATGCTTCATGACAGCAAATTGGGAAAAGCCTGCATGCGCTCCGGTTAATTTTGAGGTCACCAAAGTTTGAAAGGCGTCCAATCAGATTCTTGGGTATCTTAAAACACCTTATGGTCGCCGCGGTCGACAGTGGCGGTTCCCGCAACCATATCTGCATAAAAATCAAAAAGCGTGTCCGTGCCGGTGGAGGGGGTTGCATCCGCGTCATACTCATCGGTTTTTGGGTTCCAAACCAGCATGGATTCGGTGGCATAATAGCGGCCAATGCGCGCTAGCTCGGCTTTTGCCCGCAGCGGCGGGATAAGGACACCAAGTGTTGAGAGCGTGGCGATAATCACATCAAAAAACGCTACTGGTACCTGTTTGAAACGGGGGGGTTTGTTCATCAATTTAAACAAATGCTGACCTTGTTCAAGCGGTGTGATCGCAGGCCCTGGCCCGCCAACGGGCAGAATTTTATTGTGCCTGGTTTCGTCATTCAGGCAGTCGACCATAAAGGTTGCCAGGTCCCTGTCACTGATCGGTTTGCAGGCCGTCAGCGTCCCATCGCCAAACAACAAAAAGCTTTTGCCTGTCCTGAGACGGTCAATCTGACCAGACAGTGATTTAAAAAACGCCGTTGGCCGAACGATGGAATAGGTCAAGCTTGACGCAGCAAGTGCTTGCTCGAACGCCAGCTTGGCATGCTGGAACGCCAGCAGCGGTTTTTGCACACAAATGGCGGACAGCAGAACAAATTGCAGGACTCCAGCGTTTTTCGCCGCATTCAGAACAGTCACATGGGCGGCGTGGTCTATTTGCCAGGCGTCTGCCGCGGCACCGGTGCGCGACGCCATGCAAGACACAACAGCGTCAAAAGTCTCGTTGCAAAAGCCATTGTCGGCCACGGATGCGGTGTCTGTGACATCCCCAATTCGCACCGTGACACCATTGAAAGCACCGTCATTTTTGACCTTTTTTTCTGACCCTCTGCGCACAAAACACACCACATCATGACCGTCTGCAACCAATGCCTGCACGGTTGCCCGCCCAATAGAACCGGTTGCTCCCAGCATGAAAACCCGGTGCTTTTTGCGGTCTGTGGCGGGCTGTTGCCGTGCCGTGGCGGAAACTGGCTGGTCTGAAATGGGTTGCTCCTGCCTGATATGCATGTGGCTCTAAAAGCCATCACGCCCCATGGGGCGAATGTGAAAAGCCTGCCAGAACTATAGCGCTGATCGAGCCCGCCGCAAGATAGGGCTTGGGCGGGGTTGGTTTGTCGGGGTCTAATTTGCTGGGGTTTTGTTTACGGGAAACGCGCGCTATGGTGCGCCGCACCGGGCAGTATTTCAGTCAGATACCAGGGAGCGACACATGGATATGGTACCTGAGGGCCTGACCGACCTTTTGTTTTGGGTGCTGGTAGCAACCAGCTTTTTCGGGTCTTTTATATCCACAGCTGCCGGTATTGGCGGTGGAGTTACCATGCTGGCTGTGATGGCTCAGGTTATGCCGCCTTTGGCGCTTATACCGGTACACGGACTGGTGCAACTCGGGTCAAATATCAGCCGCATGACGGTCATGCGCCAGCATATTGACTGGCACTTTCTGGGCTGGTTTTTCCTGGGCGGTTTGCTGGGTGCGGCGGTTGGGGTGCAGGTGGTTACTGCTTTGCCAACAAGCGTACTGCAAACCATTTTGGGGTTGTTCATTTTGTATTCCATATGGGGGCCGATGCCAGACCGCACCAAGGCTTCGCGGTCTGGTTTGGTTGTGGGGGGCGGCCTGACGACCCTCGCCAGTATGTTCATTGGGGCGAGTGGCCCGCTCGCGATGGTTCTGGTGAAGGGGTATGATTATGATCGCTTTTCAAAGGTCGGCACCTTTTCGGGTGTTATGGTTATTCAGCACGGTTTGAAGGGTGTTGTGTTTGGCATCGCGGGGTTTGCCTTTGCCCCCTACATTCCGTTGGTGGCTCTGATGGTGGGTGCTGGTTTTCTGGGCACCCTTGTCGGCAAAAGGGTTTTGCTGAAACAAAATGAAGACCGCTTTGGCATCATTCTCGATGTGGTTCTGACCTTGCTTGCCCTCAGGCTATTGTGGCAGGCGGCTGATGGACATTTTGCTTTTTAGGGCTACAGACTACTCAACCAGAACCGTGATGGATTGGTCACCAATGGTTGCACCGCCCCGGATCAGCTTTACTCTTGCGGACCAACGACCTTTCGTAAAACCAGCCTCTGGTTTGCGTAGCCCTGCGAACGCAAGGATACGCTGGCGGTTGTTTTTTTGTGTGATCGTGTGATTAAGCGCCATGCCCCCGTCCGGCGACACAAGCTGGATACGCCATTCATCACCTTCAAGGGCATGAAACCCGCGTGTTTGAACAATCATTTGTGGGCTATCAGACGCCATCGCTTCTGCCTGGGGGTTCCACATTGTTTCACGAGTTCGACGGGCCGTGTCGATAACCGGCGGTAAAAGGGCGGAGGGCTGATAATCAGGCACCTCAGCCCAAAACGTGTCTGGGCTGCCGTCACGCGTGGCGGCGCAGCTGTCATCTTCAAAAAGGCCGCTATCAAAAGGGTCAATATGGTCTATTGGCTTGCCGCCCACGTTGCGGTGCAGCATGAAATGCAGGTGCGGAAATTCTGTTATGCCCGAAAGGCCAACTTGAGCGATGGGCTGGCCAGCGACAACAATGTCCCCTTCTTTTACCAGCAGGCTATCTTTTTTCAGGTGGCAATAACGGGTGCGCCAACCCCCACCATGGCCGACAATAATAACATTGCCGCACCCCTGCTTCAAGATTTTTGCACGTCGTTCTTTGGTAACAACGATATCCGGCATACCGTTCCTGAGGGCCAGCACCCGACCATTTGCCGCTGCGTGCACGGCAACGCCAGTTTTCATTGCGCCAAAGTCCGACAGGGCAATATCAGTGCCCTTGTGGTTGTCTTGTGTACGCATGCCGCAGCGATAATCCCCTTGGCCTGTTCCACTTTTTCGGTCCATGTAGCGGGCGATCCAGCAGGTTTTATCCAGTTCACAGTCGATGGGCCATATAAGGTCGGGAGGGGCTGTTTGTTGTGCCCTTGCTGTTGGCATGGCTGCCATGTTCAGAAAGACGGCAAGACAGAAACAGATTATGCGAGGCGCCAGAAAGGCTTTTTTCAGTAAACGTTGTTTCTGATCTGCAGTAAGCGCCAAAATGTTCCTCCATCAGGGTGTTGGCAAAAGTTACTCCCGCGATGCCTTTTCCACGTGGCCGGACAGGCCTTCGCGGCGGGCCAGTTCCTGCGCAACATCCTGCAGTGACAGCCCTTCTGACTCTAATAGCACCATAAGATGAAACATCAGATCGGCAGATTCTTTAATCAGCTCGTCTTCATCGCCGCTCGCAACAGCCATAGCTGTCTCTACCGCTTCTTCGCCCACTTTTTGGGCAATTTTGCGGCTGCCTTTGGCGTATAGGCTGGCAACATAGCTTGAACCGGGCTCTGCCTGTTTGCGCGCGCGCAGGGTGGCTTCAAGCCGGGCCAGAATATCTGCTGTGTTGTTCCAGGTATTGGTCATTGCGCTGTCTCCCGCACGGCAACTCCGGCTGCCTTCATGTGCGCTTTTGCTTCGGCGATTGTATAGTCACCAAAGTGAAAAATCGAGGCCGCAAGCACAGCGGTTGCGTGGCCGTCCCGCACGCCTTCGACCAGATGGTCCAGCGTTCCGACACCGCCGGAGGCAATAACCGGCACGGAAATACTGTCGGCGATGCGGCTGGTGAGCTCAATATCAAAGCCCTCGCGCGTGCCATCCCTGTCCATGCTGGTTAGCAGGATTTCGCCCGCGCCCAGGGCGGTTGCCTGCTGGGCATATGCGATGGCATCAATGCCTGTAGGGGTGCGCCCGCCGTGGGTAAACACTTCCCACCGGCCCGGTGATACTTTTTTGGCGTCCACGGCAACAACAATACACTGCGAGCCAAACTTTTCCGCCAGCTCGCTGATGACGGGCGGGTTAGTGACCGCTGCTGTCATCAGGGAAACCTTGTCTGCGCCAGCGAGTAATAGTTTGCGCACATCGTTCGCCCCGCGCACACCGCCGCCAACCGTTAGCGGCATAAAGCATTGTTCGGCGGTGCGCTGCACCACATCCAGCAAAATATCGCGCTTGTCAGAACTGGCAGTAATGTCCAGAAAGGTCAGCTCGTCTGCGCCCGCTTTGTCATATACGCGGGCTTGTTCAACCGGGTCCCCTGCGTCCACAAGGTCAACAAAGTTGACGCCTTTGACGACACGGCCATCTTTTACGTCAAGGCAGGGTATAATGCGAGACTTGAGCATCAAGCTTCCCCCGCTGCGAGCCGGAGCGCCGCCTTCAGGTCCATGCCGCCGTCATAAATGGCGCGGCCCGTAATCACACCTTCAAGGTTGCCGACGGCAACACAGCGTTTGATGTCCGACAAGTCTTTCACGCCGCCGGATGCAATGACAGGAATGGCCACTGCTGCCGCGAGGTCGCTTGACGCCTCGGCATTGACACCTGTTAGCGTACCGTCGCGGTCGATATCTGTGTGGATGATGGCCGCAACGCCTGCATCTTCAAATTTTTTTGCCAGTTCAATCACGCCCAGCTCGCTGGCTTCGGCCCAGCCTTCAACCGCAACCTTGCCGCCTTTGGCATCAATACCAACAGCAATTTTTCCGGGGAAGCGCGCACAGGCCTCTTTGACAAGGACAGGGTTTTTAACCGCCAGTGTGCCCAAAATCAGGCGGCTGAGGCCTTTGTCCAGCCAGCGCTCCATGGTGGCTATATCACGAATGCCCCCACCCAGTTGTACGGGTACGGAAACGGCGTCCAAAATTGCATCCACTGCTGAGCCGTTGACGGGCTCGCCTGCAAAGGCACCGTTCAGGTCAACAATATGCAGCCAGCGACAGCCTGCATCTTCAAACGCTTTTGCCTGGGCTGCCGGGTTATCATTAAAAACTGTTGCGGCCTCCATGTCGCCTTTGAGCAGGCGCACGCAGTTGCCATCCTTCAGGTCAATCGCCGGATACAGGGTAATCATGGCCGCCACTCCAGAAATGCGGTGATAAGCTTGAGGCCGACAGCCTGGCTTTTTTCAGGGTGAAACTGGGTACCGATCATGGTGTCGCGCCCAACAATGGCGGTCACAGGCCCGCCGTAGTCTGTGGTGCCCATGAGGGCATCTTCATCTGCCAGTTCCATTTGGTAACTGTGGACAAAATAGGCGTGGTCGTCTGCTTGCAAAACGCTGGCTACCGGGTGGCGACGGCCCTGGTCTGCTAACGCCAGCGTATTCCAGCCCATGTGGGGGATTTTCATGGCCCGGTCGGCGGGTGCAAGCGCGCGTACATTGCCGTCGAGCCAGCCCAAACCGTCATGGATGCCGTGCTCATACCCTTTGGCCGCCATCAATTGCATACCCACGCAAATCCCGAAGAAGGGTTTTGCCTGATGGGTTACTGCGTCATTAAGGGCGTCTTCCATGCCATCCAGGGCACGCAAACCTTTTGCACAATCGCCAAAAGCCCCAACGCCCGGCAGCACAACACGGTCTGCTATTCGGACAGCATCAGCCTCGCTGGTGACCACAACCTGCAATGACAGGCCCGCGTCCGCTGCTGCGCGCGCAAAAGCCTTCTCTGCCGACCGCAGATTGCCGGAGCCATAATCAATAATGGCAACGGTTTCGCTCATGCTCTTCTCCGACTTTTCAGGCTAATCAGGCTACAAGCTACCGCCAAGGGTGCCTTTGGTGGAAGGAACGGCATCTGCCTTGCGCGGGTCAATTTCTGTTGCTCCCCGCAGTGCACGGGCTGTCGCTTTAAAGCAGCTTTCAATAATATGATGGCTATTGACGCCATATAGGTTTTCCACATGCAGCGTCATGCCCGTAGCAAAAGCAAAGGCGCGGAAAAACTCTTCGAACAATTCTGTGTCCATTTCACCGATTTTTTCGCGGGGAAACTTCACATTCCATACCAAAAAGGGCCGTCCGGAAATATCCATTGCAGCCCGCGATAGCGTTTCGTCCATCGGAATGTAGGCGCTTGCATAGCGCGTGATGCCCGTCAGGTCACCCAGCGCCTTTTTGATCGCCAGCCCAATAACGATGCCGCAGTCCTCGGTGGTGTGGTGGCCATCAATATGCAAGTCGCCCTTGCAGCGCACCTTCAGGTCCATCAGGGAATGGCGCGAAAGCTGCTCCAGCATATGGTCCAGAAAGCCGATGCCTGTTTCCACATCATATTGGCCTGTTCCGTCGATATTCAGCTCGACAGAAATCTCTGTTTCCTTGGTCTTGCGTTCCACGGTGGCTGTGCGCATTGCGATACTCCAAATTGACCCCAAATCGGCCCCAATTCCACTCTGCCCCTGCTAATACGCAAGTTTTTGCATGTCTGCGAGCATTTTCTTGGCTCATTGTAATGAAATAGCCCCGGTTCAGAACGAAAGTGTCCCTGTCGCTTGCAACCGGGCGGTGCAAGCCATATATGCTGCACTCAGACATGATAAAAAGAATTCAAAGGCACCCATTCCATGACAACCATTTGTAGTGTGCGTAAGGCAGGCTCGGTCGTGATCGCTGGCGATGGCCAGGTTTCAGCAGGTGATACTGTGATGAAAGCCAATGCGCGCAAAGTGCGGCAGCTTGCAGGCGGAAAGGTCATCGCCGGTTTCGCTGGTGCAACCGCAGACGCTTTTACTCTGTTTGAACGGCTTGAAGCCAAACTGGAGCGGCACCCCGGGCAGCTTGCCCGTGCCTGTGTGGAGCTTGCTAAAGACTGGCGCACCGACAAATACCTCAAGCAATTGCAAGCCATGTTGATTGTTGTCGATAAGGACACAAGCCTGGTGGTGACCGGTAACGGTGATGTAATCGAACCAGAGCACGGCGTTGTGGCTATTGGCTCAGGCGGGAATTTCGCGCTGGCGGCGGCCCGGGCGCTGTATGACCTTGACCTTAGTGCCGAAGACATTGCCCGCAAAGCCATGGCAATTGCAGCAGATATCTGTGTGTACACCAATGGCACTGTTGTCCTGGAAACTATGGACGACGCAGATGCCTGAAATTTTCTTTAACGCCTGAGACCTTGTTAGGAGTATTTTATGACGAGCTTTTCCCCGCGCGAGATTGTCTCGGAGCTTGACCGCTACATAATTGGCCAGTCTGACGCCAAACGGGCCGTTGCGGTTGCGCTGCGCAATCGCTGGCGGCGTCAGCAGCTTGACGGCGACATGCGCGAAGAAGTGCTGCCCAAAAACATCCTTATGATTGGTCCAACGGGTGTTGGTAAAACCGAAATATCGCGCCGTCTTGCCAAGCTGGCGCAGGCACCATTCATCAAAATTGAAGCCACCAAATTTACGGAGGTTGGCTACGTTGGCCGCGATGTCGAACAGATTGTGCGCGACCTTGTTGAAACTGCGATCCTAATGGTCAAGGAACGCAAACGCGGTGAAGTAGCCGCCAAAGCGGAATTGCAGGCTGAAGAGCGTGTTCTTGATGCGCTGGTGGGCAGTTCCGGCGATGCTGCACGCCAGAAATTCCGCAAAATGTTGCGCGAAGGCGAGCTTGCGGAAAAAGAGATTGAACTGGATGTAGCGGATACCAGTAGCCCGTTCCCTCAGTTTGACATTCCCGGCATGCCCGGGGGCAGCGTCGGCATGGTTAACCTGGGCGATATGTTCGGCAAAGCCATGGGCGGGCGCAGTGTCAGGAAAAAACTGACCGTTGCGGAAGCCTACGAAGTGTTGATGGCTGAGGAAGCTGACAAGCTGGTGGACGAGGACGTATCGACCCGTGAAGCGATTACTCTGGTTGAGCAAAGCGGTATTGTGTTCCTGGATGAAGTGGACAAAATTTGTGCGCGTCAAGATGTGCGCGGTGGGGACGTAAGCCGGGAAGGTGTCCAACGCGACCTGCTGCCGCTGATCGAAGGCACAACAGTGTCCACCAAATACGGCGCTGTCAAAACAGATCATATCCTGTTTATCGCATCAGGCGCGTTTCATTTGGCCAAGCCGTCTGATCTGTTGCCGGAACTGCAAGGTCGGCTGCCGATCCGGGTGGAGCTGCGGGATCTGACGGAAGAAGACTTCCGCCGCATTTTGACCGAGCCTGACTATAGCCTGATACGCCAATATGTGGCGCTCCTAGGTACAGAAGACGTGACACTTGAGTTTACCGATGATGGCATTGACGAATTGGCTCGTGTGTCAGCACACTTTAACGAAACCGTTGAAAACATTGGTGCCCGCCGGTTGCACACTGTTCTGGAAAAGGTTCTGGAAGAAGTTTCCTTCACAGCAAGCGATCAGGGTGGCACAGAAATTAGAGTGGATGCAGAATTTGTGCGCACCCACATTGGTGAACTCGCTAAAGACAGCGACCTGTCGAAGTTCATTCTATAGGAAATTCAATGGCCCGTATGCCATACGCATTTTTTTATGGTGGTTATATGAATCCTGACGCCCTGACGGCTGTCGGTGCGTCACCCAAGGATTGCGAAACCGGCTATGTTGAAGGCTTTCAGCTGACAGTTGGGCCGATTGCAAACTTGGCTGAAAAAGAGGGCGCACGGGCTTATGGCTTGATTGCGCGCCTTCACCATGACGATCTTAACAAGCTTTACGGCGGCGATCCTGCTGCATTGCAAGGCTCTGTATATCTGCCGGAGGCGGTTCTGGTGCAAACAGCGGATGGGCGCGCCTTTCCGGCCATGACCTACATATGCCCCGCTTTATCTGGTGCCGCAGCGGACCCGGCCTATATTACCAAGCTTATTGCCGCGGCAGAGAAGCTGAGCCTGCCTTACTCTTACATTGACCAAATCCGAGCGTTTGCTGACTGAAGCGACAAACCCGTTTGTGTGCACGGTCTTATTGACCCATCGCAATGACCATCTGACAATGCTCTTCTAAGCAGCGAGAAGCCGCACACGAAGGGACCCTTGCTATGCAGCATAAGAACATCATTGGCCGAATAGCCTATACCTCCAAAAAACCGGAAATGATGGACCAGCCGCGCGGCCATGAAACATTTCACATCACCAAACACGGTGACGGTAAAACCACGGTTCGGGCACACTGCGAGATTGAAGAACCAGCGCCAACAGTGATGCGCGACATCATCTATAGCTGCGATGAAGATTATGACCCGATGGACTGTCATGTGCGTCTGACGGTTGGTGACAAGTTTATGGGAACAGGATGGTTTCTGTTCAAGGACGGCGCGATAGAATGTGAAAGTTTTGGCCCGGATACCGGACGCCTTAGCCAAGTGCGTAACACAAGCGGCCCCTTTGACTTTTTTGGCACCCATCCGATTGTAGCGGACGCTTTTAATTGCCGCGTGCTTGATATTTCCGGCGGGCCAACCAAGCGCAACATGCGATGTTTTGTGCCGTCACCTGACCACAGAGGAGCGACGCCCCCGATGGTGGCGGAAGTAAACATTGATCTTGCTTATCTGGGTGACGAAGAAGTAACTGTTGCCGCCGGTACATTCCAGTGTCGACACTTCCAGTTCAGTGACTCAGGCGGTGGCATGGGAGATCATCCCGTGTATGAAGTTTGGCTCACTGCTGACGACGACTATCTTTTTGTTTGCGGCGGCGTGGGTGGCTATATGCAAACCTGGTACGAACTGGTCGAGCTTGTGCGCGACTGATTGCTTGCGCTGCCTATCACCTGTTGGCACTATCGCGGCAATTGAATAAAGCCCGAGGTGTGCCATGGCGTACGATCCAAACAATATTTTTGCTAAAATTCTGCGCGGTGAAATCCCGTGTAACAAGGTGTATGAAGACGAGCATGCCCTCGCTTTTCATGACATCAACCCACAAGCCCCTGTGCATGTGCTGGTAATCCCAAAAGGTGACTATGTTTCCATGGCTGACTTTACTGCCCATGCACCAGATGCGCTGATCACGGGTTTCATGCGGGCTGTTGGGAAGGTTGCGGATCAGCTTGATCTTGTGGAGCCTGGGTACAGGACACTGGCGAACGCGGGCGTGAACGCGCATCAGGAAGTGCCACATTTGCATATTCATATTTTTGGCGGAAAGCCGCTTGGCCCAATGCTGAACCCAAATTTCTCAGGCTAGCCCAATAGCATAATGCACCATCAAACACAGGAACCACCTATCGTCTTGCGAGCGCGGCAACACCGTGACCGGCTGGCGTTTTTTGGCAATGGTGGCGACCACAGCTATGCGGATCTGTTGCGGCGATCCGAGGTGGTTGCACTTGGTTTGCTTAAGGGTTCGGATGACCTCGCTGAAGAGCGCATCGCCTTTCTGGTGCCAACGGGTATTGATTATGCGGCGGTGCAATGGGGCATTTGGCGCGCCGGCGGCATAGCGGTTCCCATCAATAGCGGGGCGGCGGTGCCCGAAATTGAGCATGTTCTCGTAACGGCTGGCGCGCGCCGCCTTGTCGTGACCCCTGATCTGATCAGCACTATTGGCGACTTGTCGGCGCGTCTTGGCCTTTCCGTGGTTGCGCCGGATACTTTGGCAGGGAGCGGGCCGTTGCCTGATATTGGCTGCTCTCGCAGGGCCATGATCCTGTTCACCAGTGGGACCACCAGCAAACCCAAAGGCGTTGTTTTTACCCATGCGATGATTGAGGCACAGGCCAGCACGCTTGTGAAGGCGTGGCGCTGGCAGGCCGAAGATCGTATTCCGCTGTTTCTGCCCATGCATCATTTGCACGGCATCATGAACGTTCAGACGTGCGCTTTGTGGGCGGGGGCCGCGATTGAGCCCTTTACCAAATTTGATGCAGACGCCGTGTGCTTAAGGGTGGCGGAGCGTGCCTACAGTGTTTTTATGGCGGTGCCGACAATCTACAACCGGCTGATCAGCTGGCTTGAGCAGACCACTGGCACGCCCGCAGCACAAGAGACGCTTGCAGGGTTTGGTGCGATGCGCCTGATGGTATCAGGCTCCGCTGCCCTTCCGGCGTCTGTGCATGCGGACTGGGCGCACCGCACAGGGCAAATGCTGCTGGAACGTTACGGCATGACAGAAATTGGCATGGCGTTATCGAACCCCTATGAAGGCGAACGGCGCGCAGGAAGTGTTGGTGTGCCCTTGCCCGGTGTAGACCTGTGTCTTGTTTCAGAGTCAGGCGAGCAGATAGACGGCGAAGGCGCTGTTGGTGAAATCTGGGTGAAGGGCGATACCGTTTTCAGTGAATATTGGAACAACTCAGCGGCAACATCGGAGAGTTTTGAGGGCGGTTGGTTCAAAACGGGTGACATTGCGACCTTTGAGCGCGGCTATTACCGCATTATGGGGCGGTCGTCGGTCGATATTATTAAATCTGGTGGCTACAAGCTCTCGGCACTGGAGATAGAAGCAGCCTTGTTGGATCATCCGGTCATTGCGGAATGTGCTGTTGTTGGCCTGCCCGACGATGAATGGGGGGAGCGGGTGGCGGCTGCCATCGTTCTTGAGGGCGGCAGAACAATCAGCCTGCAAGACCTGCAAGATTGGGCATCTGAAAGAGTTTCGGCTTACAAACTGCCGCGTGCCCTTCTATGTGTTGGTAGCCTGCCACGCAACGCGATGGGCAAGGTAACCAAGCCCGACGTAAAGGCTTTGTTTTTGGACAAAAATCAGACTTAAAGGTGGTTAGGTGTCCAGTTCGCGGGCTTCGTCCGCCAACATAATGGGAATGCCATCGCGAATCGGGAATGCGAGGCCAGCCGCCTGGCTTATAAGTTCCTGAGACTGAGCATCATACGACAGCGTTGTGCGGGTAACCGGGCACACCAGTGTTTCCAGAAGCTGACGTGCTGTGCGCATATCGTTTAAGTCTGAAGGAACCGTGTTGGATGTGTCTGGCTTTTTTGTATCGGTCATGGGTCATGTCTCAGTGCAGGTTTGATGGTTTTTCGTTGCTGTCTGTGCCGTCTTCGATCAAAGCCATCCTCAAGAGTGCTTCCAGCATGGTGCCCCTGTCGGTGACGCTGCCTGCCTCCAGAAGCGCCTGTTTTTCGGGCGCAGCCAGTGGAATAATCATGGAAAGAGTGTTCACCAAAACATCATCTGGGGCTTCTGATATCGCATCATAATCGGCGTCCAAACCGCGTTGTTCCAGATAGCTGGAAAGTGTTGCGAGCAACCGGCGCCGGTCTACGTCCGCAGGCGTTAGGGCCCCTTGTGTATCGCCAAAACGCGACCAGTCCGCGTGGACTTTGCGATAGGGCATTGTTGTGGATAGCTCGTCTGTAATTTCAAAGCGGGCAATGCCCCGCAGGCGTATTGCGAACCGGTTGGTGCCGGTTTCTGCCAAATCGTCAATTTTGCCGACACCGCCGACGGTGTATAGCTCAGGCGCGGGGTCTTCCGGGTCCCGGACCTTGGGTTGCACCATACCGATCAGCCCATCGGATGTTACCGCATCGCGAACCATTTGCAGGTATCTTGGCTCAAAAATGTTTAGCGGTAAATTGCTGCCCGGCAACAGAATAACGCCTGTCAGCGGAAATACCGGGATAACCGGGGGAAGCGTAAGGCGTGTTGTTGCGCTTTCGGCCATACAAACCTGCTAACTGAACAGCACCGACGACAAGCGCCGCCGGTACTTTTGGGTGAAAGGGTCTGCTTGACCGGCTGCCTCGAACAATTTCAGGAGTTGCTCGCGGGCGGCATTCTGGTTCCATTCGCGGTCCCGCATAATGATGGCCAGCAACGCGTCTGCCGCTGCGGCCATGTCTCCCGATGCCTGATGTGCCAGCGCCAGGTCGTAGCGCGCCTGGTGGTTCATCGGGTCGGCTTCTACCGCTGCTAAAAGAGGCGCTATTTCGCCTGCGTTTGCGGCCTGGTCGGCTAGCTCAAGCGCTGTATCAATTCGGGCAATACGCTCATTGAGGGCTGCGTCATTGCGGTCTTCCGGTTCCAGCATTTTCATGACTTCACGTGCCTGATCTGTTTCATCAAGCTTTAATGCTGCGTCTGCCATACCCACAAGCGCGCCGGCATGCCCGGGCGCATGCCCCAAGATTTGTTGGTAAATTTGCGCGGCTTGCATGGCATCACCGGTGGCCAGCAGTTCATCGGCTTGCTCCATCGCCGCGGCTACGGGGTCGTTATTAGCTGCTGTGCCCGCCATGCCGATCAACTTGTCGATGAAGGCCTTAATCTCAGATGGCGGAACGGCACCCTGAAAGGCGTCCACAGGCTGCCCCTGCCAAAAGGCCATCACAGTTGGCAGGCTTTGAATCCGCAGTTGGGCGCAAAGTTGCTGGTTCTGGTCAGCATTAACTTTGGCCAGTGCCACTGCGCCGCCTGCAGCCTGAACAGCCGCTTCAAGCGCAGGCATAAGCTGTTTGCACGGGCCACACCAGTCTGCCCAGAAATCGACTAAAACCGGGCGTGCCATGGATGTTTCAACGACGTCCTTGCCAAAGGTTTGCATCGTTGTTTCGGTGATAAGAGCGCTTGCGCCGTTTCCCGCTGGCGACCCGCCGTCGCCAGATATCATCTGATCCATAAATCTACTCGTGACGTGTGAACAAAAACAAAGTGCTGACCCTCATCATATCGGCTGTCATGATGCGGCGCCAGCATGCAATGCAGATTCTTTTCCAGCAACCTGACAGCACTATAGGTCGAGCACCCGCGGCTCAATTTCGCATGCGTGGATGAACCGTAACAAATCGTTGGGCGATAGCGAGACGGTTGCGCTGTTATGTAGCGGATGAAAATAAACGAGGTCATACCTCATTAGCGTTCTGTCGAGGACAACCTGAATGTCTGGCTGATCCTCTGCCGGGTTTTGCAGTGCATGCAGTAGGGCAAACGGCGTGACCGATCCGGGCGTCACGCCCAGATACTGCGAAAGGCGCTCTGGGCTGGCGAAAGAAAGCCGCCCCATGCCAGCGGTTGTGGCAAGGGTTTTCAGGTCAATCGGTGTGGTTTCCTGCGCAACCACAAGAGCATGGTTTTTCTTTTTGTCGCGCACAAACAGGTTCTTGCTGTGGCCGTGCCCTGTTCCCCGTGGCATGCCGCTGCGCGCGGCTTTGGCTTCTTCAACGGTGAAAACCGGGCTGTGCCGGTACAGGGTATAAGGGATGTCCAAAGCGTCCAGAAATGCCAGAAGTGCCTTTTCATCCAGGGGTGATTCCATGGTTCTGCCCTTTCGTCCCCATATTGCTTCAGCATCAATCTGGTGGATAAATCCATAGTTTCCAAGCCTTGCAGGCTTTTTTCACAAAAGTGAAAATAACTGTTGCATTGAAAAAGCGGCTGACTATTATCCCGCCACGCAAGCGGCAACGCTTGATACCCTCTTACGCGATTGAGCGGGCGTAGCTCAGGGGTAGAGCATAACCTTGCCAAGGTTAGGGTCGTGAGTTCGAATCTCATCGCCCGCTCCATTAAAAAAGCCGGTTCCTTTGGGGCCGGCTTTTTTGGAAATTGCGGTCGCCTGAAGGGCGTTTAGAGAACATCCAGGTGCTGGGACCAACTACTGGCATGAATCTCCTCAATGCGGGCTTTGGTCAGCAACTCATGTTCCGGAGCGTGGATTACGAAGAATACTCGATGAGAACCTCTTTTAAATAGCACCGGCGTTACTGCAGTGTGTGTTTCAATTCGTGCTTCAATCTCTGCCTGCCTGATTCGTATCTGGTCCAATGACGGCATAGTGCGATTGAGGTGGTGATATACTACCAGGGTTTTGCTTGTGCTCAAAAAGCGATCCAACTCGGACCAGTAGACATATTTAGGGCCTTTGTCAGCGTGCGCTTTCACGGACTTGATTTCCAATCCGTTGTCAGGGTCCAAAAATATGATGTCGAGGTTTCGCACGGCTTCGATTGCTTGGCCAACCCACTTAGCACGCATAGACAGCCGCGCCTCTCGCTCAGCTTTTCCTATGATAGGCATGCCACTGAAAGTGAGCGGTTGATCGAAGAACTCGGTTGTTGAAGGGAGCAATGAAGAACGCTGAATATGACCAACCTGCCTGTCATGGTTGCCTAGATAGTGCCGCAGTGTGCCATACAGCTCTTGGTCACAGATGGCATATTCCTGCTTTTGCAGATAGGACACATGCTTACCATCATCATTGTGGCCTTCATCTGGCACCAGATACCAAACCACGCCCAGCGAAAGTTGAGGCCCTCCACTCGCGGTTATACCAGTAAGTTTCCTTAGAAGACCATATTTGCCAAAGTCGCCTACGTCGCCAAAATAACGGTTCTGCATTTTATTCCTCGGATGCGCCCGCTTCTGATTTAGAGTTTGCGCTAATTGAGTTCCGCAACTTGCTTACGTCTGATGCGAGCGCGTCCAGTTTTCGTTGAAGGCTCAAGAACTGCTCGGTGCTAACACTGCCTTGATAAGACTTTTCAAGCTGAGTCTCCAATTCCTCTAATCGGCCTTCAAGTGCTGTTAGCTGGTTCTCTAAAGGCAAGGCTGCATCCAAATGGGCCGAGTATTGATCTTTGAAATCAATAATTGTGTCGTTTGCATCGCGACTGAGTTGCCAAGAGGCATAAAACAATGGGCCGAGACCAATAACAATTGTAAGAACCCCGATTATGCCGCCAACTCTCGTTCGCTCTCGAGCAACGGCGGCATCTGATTTTGCCTCACCAGCAATCGCTTTGACCTCCTGAACGGCGGCTGGAGTAGCGTTTCTGATAGGATTTCCCTCGTTTGCCTTCTGAAAGTAGTAGAAGGACTTGAGGCGTTTCTTACTCTCGGGGAATGGCTGATAAGTGCCGGTCCGTCTTACCAAGTCCCTTTCCCCATCCCAATTGGGCGTGGGGCTGATCTTTGTGAATTCGACCCAAATAAAGTTCTCTCCGCCTTTAAATGCGTAAGGATTTGCCGTCAGGTTATGCAAGGGAATGTAAAGATGACCCTCGAAGCCAGGATCGACTAGTGGGCCGGTGCCTAACAGCAGCCCCTTGTGGACGTTTGAAATTCTCAGATTAAACCGGATTGCCATGTAAGGCGGCAATCGGAAATATTGAAGGGTTTTGAAAAACACTAGGGAGTTTGGAGGCAATTTAACCTCCTTGTCTGGATCGAGCGAAACCGTATGTTTTCGCCCTTTTTCGTTCCAATAAAAGGCCTTGTCGCCTATCTCAACCTCGAAGGAAGAACTTTTCAGGTTTGCCGGATCGTATGGATACAACATCCCCGTGGTTTCGATATAGTCGTGGATGTCTGCTGAGTTCAGGAGCGCTGGTGGGATGCTCGGAAATGGATCTCGTTCCTTTGTCTTCTCGAACCTCTTTGCTGCTTCTTCAGGGCTGGTCAGCGAGGTGGTGTTTTGCGCTGAGTCGCTCATCAAAGACTTCAGGCGTACTTTGCAGAAGGGTTATTTTGTACATGGGGAACTATGGTTGACGGCCCGAAACCAACAAAGCTGATCGGGTGATCAATCTGGCGCTCGATATCTGCAACGAAGGCCTCTGTCACAGGCGAGTGTGCGTGCGAGCTTCGAGTTCCAGCATCAACATAATCTACGTGGTTCAAGACAATACTACTAGGTGAATTGGCCTCAATCGATGATTTGACCACTTCTGCATCAAATCTTGCAACGCGGCGCACATTGTTGGTGACTGTGGTATATTCGACCAGTTCCTCATTGTACCCGCTTTCTGCGGTAACCGTTTCCCAATCGGTTTCATTTGGAAGAGGACCGGAATTGCCAGCCACGCGGATCGGGAACGCCCTAATCACCATGACTATCTCATCTACATCGAACGGACTCAAGCCCGTCTCCGAGAGAAAACCAGCGGCTGTCGTGTCGCGCGTTGTAACGTTAGGATAATCACACGAATGCAGCGGCGAAAGACCAAACCCTTGAGTGCCCTCAATGACAACCCTTTCGCCACCATTCAGGCGCTGGCGCAAAAAAGAACGAGCATTACAAATATATGGTGCCAGCCGTTGATCTTCGCTTGCGAACTTCGCTGAACCGTCTCGACGAAGTCGCGAGATGACCGCCGCACCAGTGCCGCTATTAGTCGAGCCTATCGCTTCACGGAGGTTGGCATTAATTTCCGCTTCTTTGTTGTCAGGTGTAATCAGAAGGGCATTCTCGTCAATCATCAACCGATCAGGAGTCAACCCCGTAGCTTGGATTTCTGCATATAGGATGTCCGGGTCAATGTAGGAACCCGCTGCAATAACCGAGTTGGCTGAAGGCAAAATAGACGGTGTTGGAAGAACCTGAAACTTTATCGGTGACCCATGAGGCCCGATAACTGTGTGGCCTGAATTGCAGCCACCGACGCGGACTGCCACGCACGATTTATGCTGGCGCGCAATTTCGTATGCAACTTTCCCTTTGCCTTCAGATCCGAACTGGCCTCCAACCACTATAGATACCGGCATGACGACCTCCCTGGCACAATATCTAGTATGAATCTTAACATTTTGACGATTCTAACGTCAATAGCAAAACGACGATTCTTACATTGGATTCAATGGCTTAATTTGATTCCGAAAAAGGAATCTGAAACAATGGGTTAGCATGAATTCTTAAGGAGTTATTTGCCCCCAATGCCAGCACCAATTGCTGCCTGTGTGTGTATGTCTACGTTATCAACCTGATGACAATACCATATGTTCACTATTTGTTCCATCAGTTTTCACAGAAGTTTGGCCGGTTTTTTTAATGCGCTGATGTTTGTGTGATTTGATCTTTTCGTTCACGGAGTAGAGCCGAGTGGACGCGGAGCGGCCCGACAATCTCATCGCCTGCGCTCTTGACCAAAAACAGTCGCTTCTTGGCATTTTTTGCTCAAAAGCCAAAGGAGAGCAAAGGTGTTTATGTTTTGATCGGCCGCCATGCAGTGGCCGAGTCATAGACAAACCTCTCGATCAAAATCCTGTCCCCCTGCCATGTCTGAAGGGTGACCTCATCCAGTCGGCGCGTAATGCCTTCACGGTCAGTCATGTCAAAACGCCACACGATCACAACACTGTCGCCGTCGACCAGTACCTTTGAGGGCGGGTGTGTGTAGATGGATTGCACACGCGCCAATGCCGCCCGTTCATGTTTAATAAGTGCATCGCGCCCTTTTCGCGGCTCAGCATCATTTTCCTGCATGCTGGCTTCTACGTGGTAAAAATCCCGGATGGCATCTGCATGATCCCCGTTGACGACGGCATCCACAAACGCGGCCACTCTTTTCCTGTCTGGCATGTTTCTATCTTTCCTGCATGATTAAAGGCCAAACACCTTGCGGGCGGTGCCTTGCAAAAACGCGTCTTTCTGTGCCTCTGTCAGATCGAGCGTATCTAGCCCTTTCAGGCATTGGGTCGGCGACAACATGGGCCAGTTTGTGCCAAACATAACGCGCTCGCGCCCGGGGCCTTTCATGAAGGCGACAAAATCTGCTGGCAGGCGGTGCAAGGCATAGGCAGAAGTGTCGGCATAAAAGTTCGGAAACTTGATCGCGAGCGACGTTAACTCGTGAACCCAGGGAAACCCGACATGGCCGCCCACAACCTTCAGGTCTGGAAAGTCCAGCAACACATCTTCCAGATAGGGGATCAACCGCCCGGTTTCAGACCGCATCAGGGGCCCTGTGTGCCCTATTTGCGTGCAAAAAGGGACGCCAGCATCCACACAAGCTGTGTAAACCGGGTAATAACGCCGGTCGTTTGGCGGTAAATCCCACAGCCATGGTACCACGCGCACCCCGACAAACCGCTTTCCGTCCACCCATGTACGGATATCCCGTACAGCGCCCATGGGGTCGCTCAGGTTAACGCTCGCCAGCCCGCGAAAACGATCAGGTGCTGTGTCAATATGAGCGGATACTTCCTCATTGCTGATCAGCATGCCATTTGGGCCACCCCACGCTGACAAAAGCGCAAGGGCAACGCCGGCGTCGTCCATGGCGGCTAGGGTTGTTTCTGGTGTTGGCACTTCCAGCCCGTCGTCCCGCCCGGTCCAGCGCAGCAATGTTTTCATCCAGGGCTGTGTTGCCATGCGTTCAGTAGTGATTTGTGCCCATACATCAATAATTGCCATGGGGTGCTTCCTTATTTAACTTCACTAATGAAGTAAATTAGCCTATTGTTCATAAAAGGCAAATGAAGGAGAGAATGGTGACATCGGCAGGAGATGTGCGGCTCTATATGACGCTCCAAAAAGCAGCTCACACGGTCAAGAAGGCAGCGGACCAGGCCTTGCTGGAGGCGGCTGACCTTACTACGGCGCAGGCGGCGGTTCTTGCTGTTGTGCACGCTCGAAAACATGTGACCCAGCGGCAAATTGCCGATGCGCTGGGGTTAAACGAATCTGCTGTCACCGCCATGGTGCGCCGGTTACTTGCAAGGGGCTTGTTGGTGCGAGAGCGGAGCCAAACAGATGGCAGGGCCTGGACTCTGGCGTTATCGAATACCGGTGAAAACGCAGTTGCCGCAATACGCGCACCGTTTCAGGGCATTAATGAAAAGATCGACGCATCCCTGGGGTATGATGACGTAAGGCGGCTGGCCTCTATGCTGACTTGCCTTGCAGACAGTTTTTCTGCAGCCACCGTCCGGCCACAAACCGATGGTTGAGCGTTTCTTCAGGTCATTACATGGTGCTGCTTATTCAACGGCCATCTGCACAAGTGCGATCCGTTAACACACTGCTTGTTTGATGGGCCCTTAAACTACCCAGCTTTACAGCGTTCGCCCGCCCTCCTAAGATGCCCTCTCTTTCCTCAAAGGTGGTGGGTCCAAACATGCGGTATTTTGCAGTATTTCTGATTTTTCTGGTAGCGGCGTGCGGCGCTGAACCGCGCGAGATGACTGAGCTGGAGCGCTGGCAAACAACAGCCGACCGCGTCACCATTACCCGCGATAAGTGGGGCATTCCCCACGTTTATGGCCCCACGGATGCCGACGCAGTTTTTGGCATGATGGTCGCGCAGGCAGAAGATGACTTCAACCGCATAGAAGTCAACTTCCTGACAGCCCTTGGTCGCGCTGCAGAAGCGGACGGCGAAGAAAAATTGTATCAGGACCTGCGCATGCGGCTTTTCATTGATCCAGCGGTCCTCAAGGCTGAGTATGAAACAAGCCCCGATTGGCTCAAGCAGTTGATGAATGCCTGGGCAGATGGTTTGAACTATTATTTGCATACGCACCCCAACGTGCAGCCAAAGGTGCTGACCCGGTTTGAGCCCTGGATGGCCCTTGCGTTCAGTGAAGGCAGCATTGGTGGCGATATTGAGCGTGTTAACTTGCGGGACCTTGAGGCTTTTTATGGCGGGGCCCCGACCGACATGCTTGCAGCAGTCCCTGAGTATTTTCCTGCTGAGCCAACAGGCTCAAACGGGTTTGCCATCGCGCCGTCAAACAGTACCACAGGCAATGCCTTGCTACTTATTAACCCGCATACCAGTTTTTATTTCCGGGCTGAAATGCATGTGCGGTCTGATGAGGGGTTAAACGCCTATGGTGCTGTCACCTGGGGGCAGTTTTTCATCTATCAGGGCTTTAATGAAAACACCGGCTGGATGCACACATCATCCGGCGCGGACACCATTGACTGGTACAATGAAACGATTACCCGGCAACCGGACGGCGTGTACTACCGCTACGGCGGCGAAGAACGCAAATTGGCGGAAAGCGACATCACACTTGCCTACAAAACCAATGCGGGCATGACGGAGCGGACAGTAAAGGTTTATTATAGCCATCATGGCCCGATTATCGCGGGAGAGGGCAATATATGGCAATCAATCCAGTTAATGAACCGGCCAAAAGACGCTTTGATGCAAAGCTATCTGCGGACCAAATCCACAGACTATGCCAGTTTTCTAGAAACCATGCGGCTGCATACCAATTCGTCAAACAACACAGTCTTTGCCGATAGTAGTGGCAACATAGCGTATTTTCATGCCAACCATATCCCTGTGCGGGACACGTCGTTTGATTGGTCAAAGCCGGTAGATGGCAGCAACCCAGCAACAGAATGGGGGCGTTTGCACACGGTTGAGGAAACCATTGGTGTCTTGAACCCAGAAACCGGCTGGTTGCAGAACACCAACAACACCCCTTTCAGCGTGATCGGCGCGGCCAGCCCCAGGGCGGAAGACTTCCCACCCTATATGGCGACCTTCCCGGAAAACTATCGCGGTATCAATGCCGTGCGTGTGCTGAAAGACAAGAAGGATTTCACCCTCGAAAGCCTCGTCGATGCCGCCTATGACCCGCACCTGGGTGCTTTTGATGTGTTGTTGCCCGAGCTTTTTAAAGCGCATAACCGGTTTCTTGCGGTAAAAAGCGACGACATGGATCTACGAGAAATTTCCGTCGACGAACCACTTGCGTTGTTGCGGGACTGGGACCGTAAAAGTTCTGTTGATAGCACGGCGACAACGCTTGCTATCTTTTGGGGTAATGAACTAAGGCGCCGTGCGTTTTCGGATTCTGCGGGCGTCGCAGATTTTCGGGCGCGGGGCATAACGGCGGATGCTTATATGGCTGAGATTGCCGCGCGCGACGGTGTTGGCGCCCTGATGGCCGCCGTTGCTAAATTGACCGAAGACTTTGGCGGATGGCAGGTGCCATGGGGTGACGTGAACCGCTTCCAGCGTATCAGTCCGCAAATTGTGCACCCGCACGATGACAACGCGCCTTCAACTCCGGTGGGGTTTGCGTCTGCGCGGTGGGGATCACTTGCCGCTTATGGTCAGCGCACCTTCAACAATACCAAAAAAATCTATGGCACGCGGGGCAACAGCTTTGTGGCGGTTGTTGAGTTTGGCGAGCGCTTGCGAGCGCTTGCTGTAACTGCGGGCGGACAAAGTGGAAATCCTGCATCACCGCACTTTGATGACCAGATTGAGCTGTATGCCCGCGGGGAACTGCGCCCTGTGTATTTCTACCCGGATGATATTGAGGCGGTCGCAGAAGAAAGCTATCACCCTGGTGCGCGATAGGGTTTGGGGCTATTCTGGGCCGTAAGAGGCAAGTTGCTGTAATTCGGTTTCTGAAAGGTCGAAGGCATCGGTCAGTGTTCAGGGTTCCGCTGGAAAGAAATGCTGCAATACGTCGTCTAGCAAAGGCTTCCAGTTGCGCCACGTATGGCCTGCATTCACTTCCTTGTACAACAGGTCATACCCTTTGTTTTCCAATATTTGTTTGAAGTCGCGCGAGACGGACAAATTGTCATTCACGCGGCCGGTGCTGAAAAAGATTTTGATGGGTCTGGTCTCTTCGGATGCATACAGGTCGCGCAGCATTGGCACAGGGTGAATGGCAGGGGATTGCATTGCAATACCGCCAAACGTGGACGGAGCCATCAAGCCAAAACAGGCGGCATTGAGCCCGCCAAACGAAAGCCCCATGATTACCCTGTCCTGTTGCGACAGGCTGACGGGATACTCGACTGAAATTTTAGGCACCAATTCCCCGACAAAAAACTTTAAGTAGTCTCGATTGCAGAAAAACTGACTGTTGCGACGATTGGTATATAGGTTGTCGGGGTCGCGTGCGTCGATAAAAACGGCGATAACCGGCTTGATGCGGCCTGCTTTTATTTCCTTATTCAGAATACGTTTCATACCTCCAGACCGAATGTAACCCTGGCCATCCGTCAGATATATCGTTGGTAGGCCCTGCATCGACTCGACACCATGTGGTGTATAAACCCGGTACTGTAGATCATACCCAAGGTAAGCACTGGAAATGCGCTTGTTGCCGGAAAGGTCCCCGTTCTGTCCCCATACTGCTGTGGAAAACACAGCCAGAAACATGCCCGCAAACAGCAGTCTGATTGTCTGTTGTGACCTCATAATTTTCCCCGCAAACGCTTAATAGACCAGTGTTTCATATATTTTCCTGTGACGGACAATTGATTTGCGATGGGCCGGATGGCCAGCGCGATCAACAGCATGATCTCTCATCGTCCCAATATGGGGCGGGTAGCAAGAGGAATACGAAAAGTGTAAACTAAACTAGACAGTTGAAATTGTCTATTGTTTGTGACATTGTTGATTTATCAGCCATTTCCTCGAGTTCGCTTGGGGGCCTGTCTGATCGGGCGAGCGGGATGTCGTCAACTCGCCTTCAAGTAAGTCAGACGGCTTGGATTCGGAGGAATGAATATGTCTAATGATCCAGATAAAGTATGGCCAACAGGCCTGACTTTAAGTGAAGCAGAGGAAGTTCATAGCTACCTTATCGACGGGACGCGTGTGTTCGGCTTTGTTGCCATTCTCGCGCATATTCTTGTGGCGGTAACAACGCCATGGCTCGGTTGAGGAGAGTGTTATGAACAACGCAAAAATGTGGCTTGTCGTTAAGCCAACAGTTGGAATTCCACTGTTTCTGTCAGCTGTCGCAGTAGGCTCGTTCGCTGTGCACTATTCGGTGCTTAGCAATACGAGCTGGGTAGCTGACTTTCTCTCAGGACAACCAATTGGTTCCGGTGCAATGTCCTCTGTAATGCCTGAAGAGGCACAAACCATGAAAATGGCAAGTGTTTCGGGCGGACAAGAGGTGTTGGTCCAGATGCCAGACGGCACAACAGCACGTGCAGTGTTGAAGTCTTCTGACACACCGGTACAGGTCGCGCTTAACGCGCCGCCGACCGATTGACACGAGAGACCGAAAGTGACGTGATGCCCTAAGCCCCTTTGGGGGTTAAGGGCTTCACGTTCACTACGCGTCTGGTGCTTTTTGGGTGCTGTCGCGTTGCGGTAAGGTCGTAAAAAGATGCTGAATTATAAACGGTTTGCTGTAGGCAAGTTGGCGTCTCTTGGTACACGCTACCTGCCCTTTGCTGATGTTGCGTCCGAGGACGTGCCGTTATCGAGGTTGCTGCGCCTCTCGCTGTTTCAGGTGACGGTTGGCATGGCGATGGTCCTGCTGGTTGGCACCCTTAACCGTGTTATGATTGTGGAACTGGACGTTTCGGCGACCTTAGTGGCCCTTATGTTGGCCCTTCCATTACTATTTGCGCCGTTTCGTGCCCTTATTGGCTTCAAATCAGATAATTTTAAATCTGCTCTTGGTTTGCGCCGCCTGCCTTACATTTTCAAAGGGACAATGCTGCAATTTGGCGGATTTGCCATTATGCCCTTCGCGCTTTTGGTTCTTTCCGGCTATGCGGAAGCTGTTGATGCGCCGCGGTGGCTTGGTGTTGGTTCTGCCGCGCTGGCGTTTCTGCTGGTTGGGGCGGGTGTGCACATTGTTCAAACCGTTGGCTTGGCGCTGGCGACAGACCTGGTCCCTGAAGAAGATCAGCCAAAGGTTGTTGGCCTGATGTACGTTATGCTGCTTGTCGGCATGATCGTCAGCGCCTTTATTTTCAGTACATTGCTTGAAAATTACACGCCCGGCAAATTGATACAATTGATCCAGGGCGCTGCTGTTATTACCATCCTCCTTAACGGGATTGCGATGTGGAAGCAGGAGGCCCGCAACCGCGAGAGGGCTGCGGCTCCCGCCTCTGATATGACCTTTTCAACCGCCTGGTCCCAGCTAACTGCCCGGAAAGGCATGGTGCGCCTTCTTGTCATCATCGCGCTGGGCACTGCCGGTTTCGGCATGGCTGACGTTTTGTTGGAACCGTTTGGTGGCCAGGTTTTGAACATGACGGTTGCAGAGACAACGCGTTTGACGGTGGTTTTGGCGGTTGGCAGCCTGTTTGGCTTTGGTTTGGCTTCTTTCTGGCTTGGTGTTGGGTCAAGACCCATCGATGTGGCTTGCTACGGCGCCGCTATCGGCGTGCCAGCGTTTGGGCTGGTGATTATTTCTGCCATTAACCTGATGCCCTCACTTTTGGTTATCGCAACCCTTGCAGCAGGCTTCGGTGCGGGTCTTTTTGGCCACGGTACCTTAACGGCGACCATGAGGTCGGCCCCTCGCGAGCAGATTGGTTTGTCCCTTGGGGCTTGGGGTGCGGTGCAAACCACGGCGGCAGGTATTGCCATTACGATAGGCGGAGTTATCCGCGATGTCATGCTTGTGGCACCCGGTGCGGGTGCTTCGGCCGCGCGTCCGTATTTGCCAGTTTTCGCCCTTGAAGCGGCTTTATTGCTTCTTGCTGTGATTGTTGCCTGGCCACTTAGACGCCGCAGTATAGCTGCAGATCGAGCCATTGCCGTCTCAGACGGCGCGTAAGCGGACAGGACGGGAAATGATCTGTCCCTGCCTGTGTACCGAATAAAGAGTAAGCACATTAATCATATATCGAGGTGAAACATGAAGACGATCATTACAAGACTATATCCAGACGCGGCGGCGGCGCAGGCTGCTCATGCCGCCCTCCTCGAAAACGCGATCCGCCCGGAAAGCATGGATTTGGTCCATAGCGATGGTGACGTGAGCGCGAACATTCGCAATGCCGGGGTTACGGAAACGGCGGGTAAAATCTACGCTGCGCATATGACAGATGGCAAAGCGTTGCTGGTTGTCCGCGCACCATTTGGTGTGGCTGCCACAGCGACGCGCACCCTGGAGGATTTCCCATCTCTTGATGTTGGTTTGGCCAGTGAAGACAAATATATTAGGGCTGAGGCCGAAGTTGGCTCAATTTTGAAGTCTCACCCTCTGCTGATGTCAAACAAGTATGGCACAAGAGGCTCAACTCCGGTGTTTGGCACAAATCAGGTTATCAGAGGCGTAACCAAAAACTCTGCTATCAAAGGTGGTTCGTATATGACGGGAGCGATCAAGCTCCTCATATCAGGTAAGCGTAAGACATCAGCGATTTCTGGCGGCATGTTATTTTCAGAAATGATAAAAATGCCAACAGTTATCCGCAGGTAACAAGAGCTTTCCGCAGAATGCTTTAATGGCCATTTCAGCCAACACATAGTTTCGGCGACAACCCGCGGTAGGGCGTCGCCGAAACGTGCACCATAGTATCTTCGCTCGAAGACAATACCTTCGTATCAAAACACCTGTTGGCTCTATCAAGCTATATGAATCACTGGCCCTGAGGGTGATGCAGCTGTAGTGGCGGCATCATGGCCCCGTGGCACCGTCATGCTGCCCCATATGATAGAAAATGGCAGTGGCGGTGCGCCCAACAGAGATAAATAGGTGTCCGGCATATGCTGGTGCAGGTTTTCAATGACGTAGGCGATAAGCGTGCAGGGAATGGTTGGTTTTTCCAGCACACCCTCCAGCGGTATGGCTGCGCCGACAGCGGCATAATCATAACCACCTAACTTGAGCCGCGCCTCGGTCGCTAGCAGAAGAGCTGAAACCACACTGCCCCCTTCAGGTGCAGGTTGGTAAAAGTCGTGGGTTGCCCAAACCCTGTCCCAACCGTAACTGACGCTATCGAGCGTGTTATAGACACGGCGAACCTTGCCCTCCAGCGCGGTGCCAACCCCAAAAAGGTCTGCAAACTTTTTGTTGCCAGGCGTTAATCCAGCGTAGCTGGTGGCGTTCACCTTCAAGCCGGAGACATTAGTTATATGCAGCGCCAAAACGGGCGTTAACGTCCCGCCAAGCGAATGGCCTGTGACGGTAATGTTGGCGTTTGCCGGCAAGTCCGCAAGGCAGTCTATCAGGTTTTTTCCACCATCGTCTGTCAGGGCAATAAGGTTTGTAAACCCTGTGTTTGTGCCAGCACTGATTTTGGCACCTTGTGCTCCCGGCCAGTTGACCATTTCACCGAATGGACTGTCCTGACTGCCATCGTTCCAATAGGCTTCCGAAAACGGGTTAGGGTACGTGCCGCGAATAGCAACCACATAGTGCCCCAACCCATCTGTTGCCATAAACATAAAGTTGTCCGGCACGCCTTGTAGGTCAGGCATCCATGCCAGCTGCCAACCCTGAGTGGGTTGGGCGGCAGCCAGATACTCGCTGATTTTTGATGGATCACCATAGGCGATACCCGCTAGTGTCATCAGGATATCATCGTGAACTTCGCTCATGGCAGGTTCTCGTGAATTGCCCGTGTCCAGCTACCATCCGGTTCGCCGGTAACACTCTCAATATCGCCACTGAGATTCCACAGCATCATGCCTTGTTTTTTGCCATTTTTTGGCTCCCACGCTGCAAGTTTTTTAGTGTCCTCCAGCGATGTTCCCTGAGTAATGGGGCCAACTTTATCTGACTTAACGCCAATGGCTATTTTTTCGGGGGGAATGACCGTTGCATACTGCTCAAAAAGGTCAGTCATAGACTGGAAATCCAGAAAATATGCCATGGTGCAGATATAGTCGAGGTCATCTGCCAGCGCTTTAATCACGTCTTTGTCCCGATTAAACAGGTATGTATCAAGTGTGATCAGTTTATCGGGCATCGCAGCCCGCATCGCTTTGACTGTGTCGATAAAGGGTTGGCCGGGAAAGCTGTCCAGGTCTTCATTGTCGACATCAAAGCCATCAAGGCCCCATTCATCTGCGAAGTTGGCGAGCCAACTGCCAAATTGCGCAGGGTTGGTTATCCCATTGTTCCAGCCTATGGCTGGATTTGGTGTGCCGATAATCGACACAGTAATTTTTGTATCCGGGCTGTTTTGGCGGATCTCCGCGATGCCAGCCCGAATGTCATTTTCACTGTTAGCTTTTTGCAGGAACCCATTGCACGTTGTGTTATCAGGGAACAAATTTGCAAACGCCAGCGAGACGGTGTCAATATAGGAAGGCGCAGCCCCCAAAGGGGGCCCCGCTCCATCACCAGAGGGCACATAGCCCAGCCAAAATGCGGTGAATTTTTCGCTAGCCATTATATGACTGTTCCGCCACCTGCGGTGGGTACCGGATAGACCACGGCGTCCAGAACGTCACTGGTAAGCGGATTATTGTTATCATAATACACAAGCCGCTGCGTTGGGGTCGCAATCAAGGCACCGCTTTGGTTGGCATTAACCTCAACTGTTCCGCGCCAGCCTGTGCCAGCTTGCGGGATAGCTTCCGTGCTTGTTGGTGGTGCGATGACTTGCACCCCGTAGATCGCTGTTTGTCCCCGGTTTATGGTTTGGTTGAGAAAACCATTTCCGGTAGAAGCGAAGAATTGCGTATAGATGTTTACGGTACCGGATGGGTCAATGATCTGTGCCATCAACGCGCTTTGTCCGGCACCTTGTTTAAAGCCTGTCGTTTCCTGAAAGATCAGATTGAACTGCACTGAGCTGGTTGACGCGTTTGGCGACAGAGAAATTTGCACAAAATACCCTTGTACAAGAAAGGGATTAACTGCTCCTGGCGGCAAGATGCCTTGTGGCACAAGATTTTCAGCAAGAACTTCGAAACTGGATAAAACGGACATGGTGAAACTCCCCTCAGAAATTAAAATTGTATTATCGACAATTAGAAGGGTAGTGCATGTTGGTCGCATTCCGAAGGTAAAAATCTTCTTATGGTTGTAAATACCCTTAAGTATCTCGTTTTAATAGAATCTTTCTTGTAAAATACACGCAAATATAAACACAATACTCGCATAAGAGGTTATTTTTGGCGACGACTCGCACCCATGAACCAAATTGGATGGGTCTTTTAAAGGAAGTTTTTTTCTTGGTCGTGCTTTCAAAACGGTCAGGCTTGACGGACCGAGATGCTCGTTACGCCTTCTTCGTGTTACACGCGGTTGCTTTGGTTTTCCCAGTAAGGGTCCCGCAGGCGTTTTTTGAAAATCTTGCCACTATCCTCGCGCGGTAATGCGCTGTGGATATCAAGTTTTCTTGGTAATTTGAATTTTGCCAGCCGTGGCAGCAAAAAAGTTTTCACGTCCTCAAGGGTCAGGCTGTGCCCTTCTGTACACTGCACGGCAGCCACAATTTTTTCACCAAACTCCGGGTCAGGTGCGCCAAACACTGCGCAGTCCAGAACTTGCGGCATTTTGATCAATTCGGCCTCTATCTCAGCCGGGAAAATATTTGCCCCACCAGAGATGATCATGTCTTTCTTGCGGTCGCTGATGAATAGGTAACCGTCGTCATCAAGATAGCCTACATCGCCAACTGTTGCGTGACCTGCAACGCGCTGGTCGACCAGTGCACCCTCTGTATTTGTATAAGCGAAATCCCCAAATAAGGGTAGGTGGACATAAATGGTGCCTACCTCACCAGGGGGTAGTTCTGCCCCGTTATCGTCCAGTATTTTGATGGACCCGCCAGCCAGAATTTTGCCTACCGACCCGGGTTTTGCAAGGGCTTCCTGTGAACTGATCAGGGTCATGAACCCTAGTTCACTGGCACCGTAACTTTCATAGAAAATGGGGCCAAGCCAGTCGATCATAGCTTTCTTTATGTCGTTGGGCCAGGGGGAGCCTGTAGACACGGCAAACTTTAGCGACGACAGGTCAAATTGGCTTCGCACATCGTGCGGCAGTTTTAGCAAGCGCACCATCATGGTTGGAACAATATAGACATGGGTCGCTTTATGGTGCTGCACCATTTCGAGGAAACCGACGGGGTCGAACTTCGGCAGAATAATTAGGTCCATATATTCGCTCGCCAGCGCAAAGATCGCCAGCGCATGTGGTGCACTGTGATACAGGGGGGCCGCAACCATGAGTTTGTCACCCGGTTTTGCGCCCAGCATATCGCGGGCAAGCCCTGCGTACACCTCATACGAATCTGGTGCGTCGGGGTTCGTATTGCGCTGGATGCCCTTTGGGCGTCCCGTGCTGCCCGATGTGTAGGCAAACATTCCACGAAACCTGAGTGATTCTCCGCCGTATGCTGATGCAGCTTTCTTGAGCGCATTCATGTCCGCCACATCATCGGGTAAAGCGGCTGCGCTGGTGTTGCCGTAAGCGGCCATCACGGCACTTGGTGTTTCAAAGCACAAAGTGGGCAGGTTTGTTAGGTCTTTGCGATCCAGAGCAGCATACAAATCGGCATGTGCAACAAGCGCGATTGCGCCTGCGTCTTCTATGATATGCGAGATTTCGCTTGTGGTGGCGTGCCAGTTTAACATGGCGTAGCGTGCCCCAAGAAGGCGGCAAGCTTCGACAATTTCCATGCAGACAACATCATTGCGCATCAGGACGGCGATAACTGTATCCTCGCCGACGCCGTAATCTTTCAGCACTGTAGCAGTTTTTCGCGTGGCCTGTTTGAAAGCAGGCCTCAGTGTGCAAGCATCATTCAAGAAAATTGATGTCATGTTGCCTCCCCATCCCATAAATTTACCGCACAACGCTAACTCACGGTGATGCCGGGATCAATGGGGTAGCCATGGCTTAGCCGTGCCCATTAGTTTGTTTTGCTCCACAACAATCAATTGCTTCATTTGCTCGATAAGCGCATACTTCGTGTGAGGAATGACATATGGACATCATCGAGTTTAATCGATGGTTTTTGGCGCTATTTTTTGCTTTTGTGGCGGTTTTTTATGCCGTTCGCATCACCTTTTTGACCAAAAAAACGCGCGAAATCATCACCCCGATCGGGAAACCTGGCACTGTGCATTATAGCATTGAGGTGTTGTTCCGGGTTTTCCGAGCGTTGATTTTGCTGGTTTGCTGGGTCCGGCTTTGGTGGCCGCCCGCAGATGATTACATCGGCACTTTCCCGCAACTTTTTGTGCCATCGGTCCTTGTTGCCGGTGACCTTGTGATGGTGACTGCCGTTGCGGGTATTCTATCCATAAACCTTTATCTGAAAGATGTATGGCGTTCCGGCATCCCCGAACGTGGTCCTTTTGAACTGATCACCAGCGGCCCTTATCGTTTTTCACGTAATCCAATGATGCTGTTTGTTATGGTTGCTCAATTTGGGTTCTTCCTGGCGCTCCCAAGTTATTTCTCGCTCCTTTGTTTTGTGCTGGGCGTTGTAACGATTGTTATACAGGAAAGACTCGAAGGTCAGGCCTTGTCCGACAAGTTTGGCGATCGTTATGCTATCTATTGTCAGCGGACCCCGCGCTGGTTACTGATGCGTTAGTCCCCAATAAGCACTTATCCTCGACAGCTGTCAGGCCTGCTGGGTATTCTGCGATTACGAAGGATTGTAAAACTAGTAATCTACACAATGTATAATACGTGTATTTTTATACTTGTCTCTCACGTTGCGGCAGGTGCTAGATCAGTAAAATAGTGACAGTAAGTTTGCCTGTGCGACAAAGCGCAATAGGCTTCGGGATTGCTAAGACATGGAAGACAAAAGCAAGTTACTTGATGAACTGAAAATTGATCGTAGCGACGACAACGAGCCTAGAGGCATTTCTGTACCTGTTGTTCTGATTGGCTTGGTCATTGCCTTATTACTGGGCGGAGGCGCAAGCTACTTTCTTCTGCAGGGCCAGGGTGCTGGTCAAGGAAGTGGTGAGGCCGGTTCATCGTCGGCCGCAAAAGTTGCGCGCACGCAGACATCTCCGGTTCAGGAAAGTCAGCCGTCCGTTTCCGGCACGGTAGCTGAGGGCATGACCCAAACGGATACAGGCACCGTTACCCCTGCGTCAGAGCGATTGTTAAATGCGTCTGGCTATATCACCGCACGCCGAATTGCCACGGTGTCTGCCGAAATCATGGGGCTTTTGACAGACGTTCGCGTCGAGGAAGGTATGACGGTCACGCGCGGACAGGTACTGGCAACGCTCGATGCTGCTGTGGCCAGCGTCAATCTGCAGTTTGCTGAAGCACAGGTGGCTGTGCAGGAGGCGCGCATGGAGAGCGCAGCCGCTGAGTTGGCAGAAGCGCGCCGTGTGCTGACCCGGGTAACAGAGCTGAAAAAAGAGGACTTCTCCAGCACAGCAGACGTAACGCGCGCTCAAGCGAGTGTTGCATCATTAGAAGCCCAACTTAAGCGGTCTGCTGCAGACATTGAGGTCGCCAAATTTGAAGCGGCACGGCAGCGAGAGAGGCTGAATGACCATACAATTCGCGCCCCCTTCGATGGCGTTGTAACGGTTAAAAATGCCCAGCCCGGTGAAATTGTATCGCCGAGTTCTGCGGGTGGTGGTTTCACCCGAACAGGCATTTGCACCATAGTGGACATGGACTCGCTTGAAATCGAGGTTGATGTCAATGAAGCGTTCATTGGCCGGGTCTCGGATGGTCAGCGTGTTGCAGCCAACTTGGACGCCTATCCAGAATGGACAATTCCAGCATCTGTTATCGCCATTATTCCAACAGCGGACCGTGCCAAGGCAACGGTGCGCGTACGCATACGCATTGAGGAAAAAGACCCCAGAATTTTGCCCGATATGGGGGTAAAAGTAGCGTTTCTGAGGACCTGATTTTGCTCGACTACACCTATATGCCATCATACCCTCGGGGAGACCAAGATGACCGCTCTGTTTGACCTAAAGAAAGTTGCCAAAAGCTTTGTCAAAGGCAAAGAAAAGATCAGCATTTTTGATGACTTGAACATGACCATCGAAGAAGGCGATTTTGTTGCAATTATGGGCCCCTCTGGATCAGGGAAAACCACCCTTTTAAACATGTTGGGTGGCGTTGATCAGCCAACAAGCGGAGAGGTCTGGTTTGCTGGTGAACGTATCGACAGCCTGTCAGAAGGTAACCTTGCCAAATGGCGCGCCAACAATGTAGGTTTCATCTTTCAGTTCTACAACCTCATGCCGATGTTGAATGCAGCTCGCAATGTTGAGTTGCCGTTGCTGTTGACCAAACTCAGCGGCAAGCAACGCAAGAAGAATGTAGAAACCGCCCTGACCCTGGTTGAGCTTGCTGACCGGGCCAAACATATGCCCAGCGAGATGTCGGGTGGTCAGCAACAACGCGTCGCCATTGCCCGCGCAATCGTATCCGACCCCAAACTGTTGCTGTGTGATGAGCCCACCGGCGACCTTGATCGCGCCACTGCGGATGAAATCCTGAAAACGCTGCAGCTTCTCAATGAAAAGTTCAACAAAACTATAGTTATGGTTACCCATGATCCGGCTGCAGCAAAATATGCGAAGCGCACCCTGCATCTGGATAAAGGCGAGTTTGTCGAGGAAGGTATGGCGGCATGAAAGACCTTTATCTCATCTACAAGAACCTCACGCGCAAGCCGCTACGGCTCTTTCTGACCAGCTTTGCCATATTCATTGCGTTTCTTTTGTTTGGCGCTGTTACAACACTGAAAAGTGCTTTGGATTCCGGGGTGGAGCTGTCTGCAGATGACAGGTTGGTGGTGCTCAACAGCATCAACTTTACCAACCCACTGCCGGTTGCCTACGTTAACCGGGTCAAGGCCGTTGAAGGTGTTTCCAAAGTTACCCATGCCAACTGGTTTGGTGGCTATTTTCAGGAACCAACCAACCAGGTTGTAACGTTTGCGGTGGACCCAGAAACATACCTTGACGTCTACAGCGAATTAGTTATCGACCCGGCACAACAAGACGCATGGTTCCGCAATCGTCAGGGCATCCTGATTGGTGAAAGGCTGGCGAAAATAAATGGCTGGAAAGTCGGGGACCGTATTCCGTTGTCGTCCAATATTTTCTCGCAGGATAATGGCAGCAGCACCTGGGACTTTGTCGTGGAAGGCGTTTTCACCGGCAATGATGAGCAGGTCGACACAGGCTACGCCATATTCCACTATAAATACTTCATGGAAACTCAGACAATGGGCGGTGATTGGATTGGTTGGATTATTCTGACAACAACAGACCCGGCCCTTAACGAATCTGTTGCGCGCGCCATTGATGACCAGTTTGCCAACTCGTCAACGGAAACCGATACCAGCACTGAAAAGGCTTTTAATAAGGCCTTTATCGAACAAATTGGTAATGTTGGCCTGATTATCTTTGGTGTGGTGTTTATGGCTTTTTTCACCATTCTGGTTGTGGTTGGTAATGCCATGGTTTTGGCAGTACGGGAACGCACGGGCGAAATCGCCGTTCTGAAAAGCCTTGGTTTCACGTCGCCGCGCATTTTCCGGATGGTTCTTGCTGAATCTATGCTGCTGTCACTTCTGGGCGGTATGGCTGGGTTGGGAGGTGCCTATGTTGTTGTCGCTGGCGCAAAGGACGCGATGGCACAGTTTCTGCCAAACCTTGTGTTGGGCACAGATACAGCGTTACAGGCGTTTGGCTTTATGGTGTTGCTCGGTCTGGTTACAGGCCTATTACCTGCGTACAACGCACTCAAGCTTAATATCATTACCGCATTTAGCCGGAGGTAGCCCATGGGTTCCGTGTTTTCACAAACTATGGCGGTAATCGCCATGAACATTCGCAGCCTTCCGCAGCGGATATGGATGTCCCTGGCGATGATTTTGGCAAGCGCAGTTGTTGTCGCTATCTTGCTGGCGTTTTTGGCGATGGCCAAGGGGTTTGAAGCCACATTGTCAAGCGCTGGGTCCGATGATGTCGTGATATTTATGCGGGAAGGGTCTGCTGCTGAGCTCAACAGTGTGATCAGCCGTGACCAGGTCAACTTGATTGAAGTAGCTCCGGGTGTGATGAGCGATGCAAACGGGCCTGTAACGTCTGCTGAACTGTATGTGGTCGTTGACGGCATTAAAAAATCATCAAATACCGAGGCGAACATACCTCTCCGTGGTATTCAGGAACGCGGCATTACCATGCGCGACAATGTCACCATCACCGCAGGGCGGATGTTTACTCCGGGCACCAACGAGTTAATTGTTGGCGCGGGCATTCTGCAGCAATTCGATGGGTTTGAGCTAAATGCTAATGTGCGGTTTGGTAAAAATGTCTGGCGCGTGGTTGGCGTATTTTCAAGCGGCGGCAATGTCTTTGAAAGTGAACTGTGGGCCGATGCTAAGGTTTTGCAAAGCCTCTATAATCGTGGCAGCAGCTACCAGACCATGCGGGCGCAACTGACCTCACCCGGTGCACTGGAGACGGTACGCGCTTATGTGGAAAACGACCCCAGGCTGAACCTGGATGTACAAACAGAGGCAAACTATTTTGCCGCGCAAGGAAAACAATTGGGGTATATGGCGATTTTCGGTCGCACAATCAGTATCGTAATGGCTCTGGGCGCTATCGCAGGGGCGCTTAACACCATGTATACTTCGGTTGCAGAGCGCTCCGCCGAGATCGCCACGCTAAGGGCCATAGGCTTCTCCAGTTTGTCTGCCTTCGCAGGCACCATGGTCGAAGCGCTGGTTCTGGCGGCAATGGGCGGTGTTGTAGGATCAGTTTGCGCTTTCATGTTGTTTGATGGCCTGAACGCATCCACCCTTGGTGGCAGCTTTACCCAAGTTGTCTTCAGTTTTGAATTGTCACCGGACTTATTTCGTCAAGGCGCGGGGTTTGCTCTTGCCATCGGCTTGATTAGTGGCTTTTTTCCGGCTTGGCGCGCGGCGCGGATGCCGGTCGTGGCTGCGTTTAGCAAGGTGGCATAAACGCATAAACTTACTGAAAATACCCTATACATGCAGCGCATGTTTGCATCGCATAGAGTGGGGTATCTCAATTGCGTTTTGTGCAAAAGAGCTCAGGCAGAGGTTCTGATGCCGCGCAATTTGGCTAAAGGATACGTTGCTTCTTCAAGGGTTCCGGGTCTGTAGGAGGGTTGTTTTGCCGTCTTTCGACACCCGACCATTCTTCAAGTGTCTGCCGCCGCCTGCAGGGTCCTGTGTAGGCAGGATGGCGAATGAAGGGAGCAGGATTTTCAAGGGCCCTGGTTATTTTTTTATCCAGTGTTTCAAAGGTAAGTGGTAAGGCAATAATCTCGTTTGCGCCCGCATCACGTGTTACAATCACCTTATCGCGGTTTGGTTTGTTGATGGTGACGCAAACAGCCGCTTCCTGCAGTTTGCCATCACACAGCCTGATAAACCGCACGAAGTCCGGTCCGCCAAATTCCAGCAAGTCATAGTCAACAATCACCAGTCTTGTTTTCACAGGGCTCAGACTTTTGACAGCATGAGTGCTATGGTTGGCGATCACTGTTTCGCCAAAGCCTTTCTCTCGCAGATATTGTCGCAGATAGCTTGCGAGCTGCACGTTCTGGTTTGCAATGACGGCTTGTGTATATGAGTAAGGCGATGCAGATGGCATGTCCTACCTCCCCAAAAGGTAAGTTTCAGTTCAACGTAATTTATTGCCTGAAATGCCGTGCGGATATTTTTGCCTTCCGCAACTGCGCACACCATCATAACAGTTTGTCTTAAATTTTCAAATATTGGTTCTAGGGATAATCAGTCTGATGTTTCATTGGAAAAATTTGCCTCAAATAGCGCGACCAGCCTGTCAGCAGCCTGGCGCAGTGCCGGCCGGCGATTGACATCATCTGGCAGCACCATCCAAATGCGCCCTGTTTCCGGAACGAAGGGCTTACTAACCCGCACAAACCCTGGCTCATTGTCTCCGGTAAAACAGGGGACGACTGCAAGCATGGTGGCGCTTTTTATTGCGTCCAGCAGGTTTATCGACGCTGAGCACCGCAAAGCCGGGTTTTTGACACCCTGGGACAGCAGCCAGGCGGACGTTGCGAAGTGGTCTAGCTCTTGGGCCATCATTGCCCAAGAAAACGCCGTAAACCGTCTCTCGTCAAACGCTTCTGGGCGGTTTTTCACTAACCTTTCAGAGCCATAAACCGCATAATGATAATGCGGCAAGCGCCGCACCCGCATGCTTCCCCTGTCCGGTCGCTGTGTACGGATGGCAATGTCTGCTTCCTGGCGAGGCATGTCTGCGAATAACACACTGGATGCAATATCAATATGGCAATCGGGTTGTGTTCCCGCTATTGCGGCGGCATTGCGTGCAAGGAAGCTCGCGATCCAGGGGCCACATGCGATACGAATGGTTGGTGTCTCCGGGTCGTCATTTTTACAACGACTGATTTTCAAAACCGCCTTTTCCATGTCTTCAAGGCCCGGCAATAGCTTTTGCGCGGCGGCAGTAGGAGCAATACCCTCTGGTGTTGCAAGCACCAGCGTTTGACCGAGCTCATTTTCAAGAGTCTTGATTTGGCGGCTTACCGTCGGTTGGCTGATGTGTAATTGACGGGCGGCTTCTGAAAAACTTTCGTTATCCAGAACAGACTTCAGTATGCGCAGGCGGTGCCAGTTGGGGGTCTTCATAAATGTTTAGATACTGTCAAAAATAAAGATTGTCATTCATTATTAGCAGGGCTCAAGATTGTTGAGGCACAGTCTTTCCTGCACTTTGGGAAACTCGTCATTCATAGGGGAAACAAAATGACTTTTTCTTTCATCAAAAATATCGCGATATTTGGTATACTTAGTTTGGCTTCCGCTGTCGCTGTTAGCGCGCAAGATATGCGGCCAGCCCTAAACTTGGAGTCAGCGAAGAAAATCATTGCTGCATGTGAGGTAATGGCTGGTGAAAAGGGCTGGCGCCTGAACATAGCGGTCTATGATCAAGGCAAAAACCTGTTGGCCTTTTCGCGTATGGATGGCGCGCAGTTGGGATCCATTGATATTGCCATGTGGAAAGCCAATGCAGCATCTGCGTTCCCGCGTTCCACAAAGGGAACAGCAGACCGGGCCCAGGAATTTCCTGCCATCGGCCATGCCCCTAATATTGCCATTTTTGAAGGCGGTGAAGCCATTTTTACAAGTGATGGTGTTCATATTGGCGGCGTTGGTGCATCCGGTGCGCGCGGTAGTGAAGATGCGGAATGTGCCCGTGCAGGTATTGAGGCGGCAGGTCTGCGTTTTAGCCGTTAGCAGGCAATAGAGTGAGGAAATGGGTTATGAAAGCGGTTGGTTTCCTGAAAAATCTTATGGTCTGGAGCACAGTTTTCTGGATTTCTGCAAGCGCGCTGGCCCAAGAAAGCCTATGGCGAGCGTTCGAAACGCAAAGTGCTGATGGCACCCGCATTGCCTATTATGTCGCAGGTAATCTGACGCCTGGTCAGGTGACTGAGACACCTTTATTTGTGGTATCAGGCGGGCCAGGCAGCGATCATCGATACATGCGCGTTGGCGGCAGTTTTGATCGCATTGCACAAAAAAGGCCCGTTGTTATGTTCGATCAGCGCGGCACATCAAAGTCCGGTCCCGTCACAGGAGAACCCCGGCTTGCCCAATGGGTCGAGGACCTGGAGGCTGTGCGCGCAGCATTAGACGCAGACAAGATTGATGTTCTTGGGCATTCGTTTGGCGGGATTTTTGCGATGGCCTATGCAGAACGATTTGGCAACTATTTGCACTCTGTTACTTTTGCCAATTCGACGGCGTCATCAATCGCTGAAACAAAAAGTGTTCTCGCGGAGGTCTTCCCTGATCGTATCCAAGAATGGCAGCGCACTCGTGCTTCGTTGCCACCACGGTTCAAGGCCAGCGCAATTGAAATTCTCTCAGCAATGGAGTTTGTTGATACCCGGCGCGCCGAAGAATACATCAACGCAGTCGCAGACTTCACTTATAATATAGAGGTGAATAATGCCCTGCGGCGCGATATGGCCGATATGGATTTCACGCGGGTAGTATCTTCGCTGTCGGTTCCTGTTTTGATTCTGCACGGACGCTATGACCCGGTGATTGCGCCATCGACCGCCTGGGGCTTGCATAAGCAAATACCGGGTTCCGAGCTGGTAATTCTGCCGGCGACCGGGCATTTGCCATTTGCGGAAGTACCGGATGTGTTTGTGCGCACAGTTGAAACGTTTCTTGGTCGAGCATCGGCCACCTCAGAAAACTGATTTTAGCGCTCCGTTAACGGCATTTGCGTCCGCTGTGGAATTATAGACGTGAAACGACAAGCGCACCGTAGTACCGCGTTGGTCGAAGTGGCTGTTTTCTTCTTTCAGTCTTTTGATAACGGTTTCTATTTTTTGCGGATCAAGCTCGAGACACAGGGTCCCGCCAACCGCTTCCGGTGGCCGGCGCATCAGTTGATTGGCAGGAAGCCCTTTCAGGGCTATTTTTTTAAGATCCAGGTTGTGCGTCCGAAGCGTGTCATAACCAATTTCACGAAGGGTTTTCAGGGAGCCATGCGCAAGGGCATAAGGTGCGATTGACGGCGTCCCACCCCAGAATTTGCGCGCTGTTTTGATGGCCCTAAAGGACCGAATATCAAATTCAAACGGATGCTCATGAGAAAACCACCCCACATGCTCTGGCGCCAGGTCTGACGCATGGCCTGGATCGATCCAGAGGTATCCAGCCCCGGGGCCACCGCAAAGCCATTTTACGCAGGACCCCACCACCGCGTCGACGCCCCAATCCGCGGGGCTTACCACCATAACCCCGGCGGACTGCGCCACATCCACCACCGAGTAAACACCCGCAGCCCTGCACTGTGCCGCGATATCTGCGACAGGCGAGACAATGCCCGTATTTGAATGGACATGGGTTATAACTGCCGCCAGCACATCGGACGTCAGGTGCCGTTGCCATACTGCCGGATCATCGGCAGGCTCCGCTTCGTCAATCAGGACCAGATCAAAGCCGCGCGGCTTTAGCGCTGCAACCACAAAACCCATGGTCGGGAAGGCGTCTGCGTGCATCAATATTTTGTTTCTTTTGTCATTTTTCTTGCGCGGCAATGAGGCCAGATAATGCGAAAACCCGGAAGATACGCTGGGTTGAGGGCAAATGTCGGTCGGTGCGACGCTAAAAAGAGACGCTAGCTCCCCGCAAAAGGCTTCAAGGGTATCAAGCCAGTTTGGCCAGGCGTCGCCGGCCTTTGTCGCCCAAGGTTCGATAAAGGCATTTTGCATGCATTGCTGCGCAGCACTTGTTAGGCACCCGACCGAGTGGCTAAGGTAATATCGGCCTTCCGGCACACAGAAATGTTTGTGGTAAGGCACTATTTCACAACGTGAATTGGTTTGCGCACGACGCCGTACTCGCCGCCCCAGCTATCTGTCATAGCACCGCGAATGTCCCAAAGTTCGGGGAAAAACCGGTGTTTTGCACCCGACTGCAACAGGTCAACCGGGCGTCCTTTCAGTGACTTGGAGCCAAGACCGATAGACCGGTGAATCAGGAACAAATGATGCCAGCGGAACTTTTGAAACAGCTCATCAAATTCGATGAGCGCTTCAGCGATAACATAGGCATCATCATGGGCGTATCCTTCGTTGTACACATCTGCAACTGTGCGACCTGTGGGTGCCAGATACTGCGCCACAAAAGCTTTCCATAAATCAGGCGGCATTTTCAGCAAGGTTCGGAAGCCCGGTGATTCCTGACCGCTGCCGTTGCCAAGCTGAAGCCGGATTTCCTGATATTCTTTAGGGGACATTGTCTCTAAAACATCCAGTTGCTGGACCATCATGCGCTGCAGCCTGTGCACACGCCCCATAAGGGTCACCACGCGGTTGGTTTCGCCGGTTTTCAGGTATTCAATTACTTCCACCAGCGTGAAGCTCATCAGCTTCATCCAAAGCTCTTCGACCTGATGCACGATCTGGAATTGCAGTTCATCGGCGTTACACAGATCATCCAGGGGTTTTTGGCATGTCAGAAGCCGGTCACAATTGAGGTACACACCGTAATCCAGCATCTCCGGGTTTTCTATCCGGGCGTAATAGTCTTCGCGCTTCATAGGGACTCTCCGTTACACAATGGCGCACTATAGCCTACGCCATGGGAAACATTGTCCTTTATAGTCGGCAATAATACAGTTATTTAAAACATTGTTCTTAATATAAGAAGTTTGGAGAAACGAATGGATGGCATCGATTTCAAGATTGTTCAGGCGCTTGAGGTGGATGGGCGTATGTCCTTTGCCGCGCTGGGCGATGCAGTTGGCCTGAGCAAAACGCCGTGCTGGGCACGGGTGAAAGACCTTGAGAACCGGGGTGTAATCGAAGGCTACGGTGCCCGTGTCTCCGCAGAGGCGCTTGGTCTCGGCATTCGTGCCCTTGTGAATGTAGTGGTCAGTTTTGACCAGTATGAGGTGTTTGAGCAGGCGATACTGGCTCACGCATCCGTCCGCAGCTGTCATGCGGTCACTGGCGAATATGATTATGTTCTGGAAGTCCTGGCACCCGACATGGCTGATTTGGATACTTTGTTGCGCACCAACCTTAGTCGTTTGCCGGGCGTTACGCGCTTTAACACCTCTATTACAACGCGGATGATTAAAACTGCGGGTAGCTATTCAGATATGCTTTAGTTCGCGGCAGTTTAGCGTTTATCAAAAGCCCGCTTATTAGAAGGTCAGGGAAAATTGCGCCCCGCCGCCGTCTCGGGTGGTCAGACTGACCGCACCGCCATGGGCAATCATCACCTGCCGCGTGAGGGCAAGACCCACACCACTGCCTTCTCGCTTAGTTGTAAAAAATGGCACAAAGATATGTTTGGCAATGTCATCGGCTATTCCAGGCCCATTGTCTGCCACCTCAATCGTTACACGGCCCCGCTTGTTCAGGCGCGCTGACAGCCAGACCATTGCATCTTTTTGGTCTTTCAGGGCCTGACCAGCGTTCTGCAGCATATTGATCAAAATCTGTTCCAGCATATCCCGGTCAGCAACGATATCCAGCTCTGTTGGTTCAATGTGAGTGGACAGATGAACGCCAGCATCAAGCCACTCTTTTTCAAACAGAGCCGTTAAGTCGCTGAAGAGACCCTGAAGGCGCACCAGCCCCTTTTTGGGTGGCGGCAAGCGGGTCAGGCTCCGATAGCTTGATACAAACTTATTCAGTCTGTCAGACCGTCGCGCAACTGTATTGACTGCATCTTTTACGTCGCTGAGTTCTGCAACGACCTCTGGGTTATTGGTCACTTTGCCAGCGGCATCATCCACCAGATCAACCGCCGTTTTCGCGAGCGATGCCACAGGTGTGATTGAATTCATAATTTCATGTGTCAAAACCCGCACAAGGTCTTGCCAGGCCTGTAACTGCATCGCATCCAGTTCTGACTGGATATTTTGCAGGCTGAACAGTTTTTCTGGCTTGTTTCCAATAATAATTTTGGTCGCGACAAGCATCATTTTCTGCTCGACACCGTCAGCATCGAAAGACACAAGAAGGCGTTCGCCGGGGTCGATGTTGGCTACACTGTCCCTAAGCGGCGCACCAAATTGTGCAAGGTCACCCAAATGTGTTGTCGGTGTGCTGCCAAACAGGCGCCTGGCAGCATTGTTCCATATGGTCAGCGCACCGTCTGCGTGCAACGACATCAACGGTACAGGTACATGTTCTACAAGTGCTTTCAGGTGGCGCAGTTCTTTTTCCTGGCCCGCGCGCACTTCCTGAAAGCGTTTCAGAATATCAGTAAACGTTTCACCCAGTTCCCCAAACCCGGCACCTAGGTCATGCATTCGGAAACGCTGGCTAAAATCAGCATAGCGAGCGGCATCCAAAAAGCGGCTAACTTCAGCATTGGTGCGCTGCACGAAGCGGTACACCTCAAAAACCAGAAAGCCCAAAATAACGAAGGTTAGAAATGTAGCCGCATGATAACCGGGTAGCAGAAAAAGGTAACTCACGCCCATTAGCATCAGCATAATTAAAAACAGCCTGCCTGCGAGCAGAACGCTGAACTGTCTAAAGCCCATGCTTTTCCATCCTGCGATATAAAGCGGCGCGAGTAATACCAAGTTCTTTGGCCGCATGACTGATGTTATAGCGATATTTTTTCAGCGCTCCCGCAATCGCCTGTTTTTCCAACCGTTCCAGGTTCAGGTCTTCTGGCACGGCTGTTCCAGGGCCTTTAGTTGTGAGCGTAGTTCCGCTCGTGACAGGGGTGTTTTGCCCGCCGTCTCCGCTTTCAGCCTGAAAATCCTGCGCAGAAAACTCCTCCTCGTCAGACAGAATGACCGCGCGTTCAATGGCGTGCCTGAGAGCCCGGACATTACCGGGCCAATTGGATGTCTGCATAAGCTGCGACGCTTCCGGCGAAAACCCCTTGGGCTCTTTGTCGTATTTGCGGGAATAAATGTCGGCATAGTGACGCGCGATTTCCAATATGTCCTGCTGCCGCGCGCGCAGCGGGGGCACATGAATTTCAACTGTATTCAGGCGGAACAGCAGATCTTGGCGAAATATGGCCTCGTCCTTCAGCTTCTCAATAGGCACGTTGGTGGCGGCAATGACCCGCACTTCAATTGGGACGGGTTGATCAGATCCCACCGGCACCACCTGCCGTGTTTCAAGAACTGTCAGCAGTTTGGCTTGCAGGTGCAGGGGTAGGTTACCCACCTCATCCAAAAACAAAGTGCCGCCTTCAGCAGCCTGCAAACGCCCAATCCGGTCATCACGCGCGTCTGTAAAGGCCCCTTTTTTGTGACCAAACAATTCAGATTCAAACAACGATTCTGTAATGGCACCCAAGTCAACAGACATAAAAACCTTGCCTGCCCGTCCGGACAACCGGTGCAGTTCGCGTGCAACAAGTTCTTTACCGGTTCCGTTTTCCCCCAAAATAAGGACGTTGGCGTCGGTTGGTGCTGTCCGTTGAATGACGGACAAGACCTCTGCAATGGCTGGGCTGTTGCCCAAAATAGGCTGGCTGGGAGCGCTGGCAACCGCAGCAAGGGCGCGATTGGTTTTCTTGAGTTTTTGCGCTTCACCTCTGCTGCGTCGCAGCTTCACACTTGTCGACAGAGTGGCAACCAGCTTCTCATTTTGCCATGGTTTTGCGACAAAATCTGTTGCCCCTTTTTTCATGGCTTCAACGGCGACATTTACACCGCCGTGTGCTGTGATCATGATGACCACGGCATCCGGGTCAATCTCGAGAATTTTTTCCAGCCAGTGAAACCCTTGCTTGCCCGAAGATTCGCCAGGCCCAAAATTCATATCCAGAAGAATTGCATCAAAGGAATGAGCTGCCATTAAAACTGGAATATTTGTTGGATCACTGCATGTGATAACCGTGTCAAAATGGCGTTTTAACAAGAGTTTGACGGCGACAAGAATGTCTTCGTCGTCATCTACAATTAGAATGGCACCGTTGTGAGCTTGCATATGTCACCGTCATTGTCGTGCGTCCAGATGTTCAAAACCGTACACAATGTGTTCGGAATCGTACAGAAAAATGTGTTCGAAAACGAACAAAAACTTACTTTATTATTATAAATCATACGGTTACGGTTTGGCATAGCCTTTGCTGTGATTAGGGGTAGCAGTCATAGGCCCGGGTCGCCGCGAAACACAGAAAAGCACAGAACGATGGAAAAACAAAAAACAGTTGGGAACACAATTTCAATGCATGGCGGCAAATCAAGCACAATGGATAATACCAAATCCGGAGTGGGCATGGATCGCAGGATCGAGAAAAAAAGGACCCCTTGGAAGCCTATTGGTATTGGCACCGGTATCTTGGTGCTCGTTGCGCTTATTTGGATGTTTGTGCAAGACGCAAGCGCTGGCCGTACGTTCAGGGTCAACGAAAGCCGGATCGTCATTTCCACTGTTAGTGAAGGCACGTTTGAGGACTTTATCCCCATTCGTGGACGGGTGACCCCGCTCAAGACCGTTTTCCTTGATGCCATCGAAGGGGGGCGTGTGGAGCGCGTACTGGTAGAAGACGGTGCCATGATGAAGCAAGGCGACCTCATTGTAGAACTTTCCAACACGGGCTTGCAGCTTGATGTAACGCGCAATGAAGCGCTTGTTACCGAGCAATTGAACAATATGCGCACCATTGAGTTGCAACTTGAGCAAAACCGACTTTCGCACAAGCGAAATCTCGTTGAAATCAACTATCAGATTAAAAGACTTGGCAGGCAGGCTGATCGGGAACGCGAGCTTATTAAGACAAATGCTATTTCTCAGGCGCAGCTTGATCAGACCGAGGATGAGCTGGAGTATTTCATCAGTCGCCGTGACGTAACGCTTGAGAGCCAGGCAACGGATGCGCGGCTTCAGGAAGCCCAGCTAGCGTCCCTGAAGACTGCCGGAGAACAGCTTGAGCGCAACTTGTCTTTTTCCCAGAAAAACCTGGACGCCCTGAATGTTCGGGCACCGGTTGATGGCAAGCTATCGGGTTTCAATGTTGAGGTGGGTCAAAGCATTGCTCGTGGTGGTCGTCTGGGACAGATAGACGACCCGGAAAACTATAAACTTACGGCGAACATCGATGAATTTTATCTGGGTCGTGTAGATCTTGGCCAGGAAGCAGTGTTCGAACGTGCTGGTCGTAGTTATCGGATGACCGTTGCCAAAACATATCCTCAGGTAACCAACGGTCAGTTTGAAGTGGACCTGGTGTTTTCGGATGGTCAGCCAGATGACATCCGCCGGGGTCAGACCCTGCAGTCTAAATTGACCCTTGGTGATGCTACCAGCGCAGCCCTAATTCCAAATGGTGCATTTTATCAGGATACAGGCGGCAACTGGATATTTGTTGTAACAGCGGATGGGTCGCAGGCGGTAAAACGTCCGGTTAGGTTGGGCCGCAGAAATTCACGATACATTGAAGTGGTTGAAGGGTTGGAGATAGGCGAGCGTGTCGTCACGTCACCTTACAGCAGTTTCATTGATATGGATCGGCTCCGGTTTACTGGTGATTGATCAATAAAAACGGCGGTAAACGCCGAGCCCGAGACACGACAGCCCGAGAGACAAAAACCTGGGACACGACAGCCGGGACACGACAGCCAAGACACGACAGAAAGACAAGGCCAGGGAGCCCACGGAGGGTAAGGCCAAGAGAGCAACAAGAAAGGAAACGCAGCATGCTTAAGTTGCACAATCTCTCCAAGGTTTATCGGACCGACGAGGTTGAAACCGTGGCACTAGATAATGTGAATATAGAGATCGAGTCAGGGGAATTTGTCGCCATTATGGGGCCTTCGGGCTGTGGCAAGTCGACCCTGTTGAATATCATTGGCATGCTCGATTCTCCCTCAGATGGGGACTATGTTTTCATGGATGAAAACGTAGCCGGATACCCGGAATCAAAACTCAGCAACATCCGCAAGCAGAACATTGGATTTATCTTCCAGTCCTTCAACCTGATCGATGAACTGACGGTTGAAGAAAATATCGAACTTGCGTTGCTGTATCATAATATTCCGGCCAGTGAACGCCGCGAGCGGGTTGCGCGTGTGATGGACAAGGTGGGCATCGCGCACCGCGCCAAGCATATGCCGAGCCAGCTTTCGGGCGGTCAGCAACAGCGGGTTGCAGTGGCACGCGCTGTTGTTGGGGACCAGGCCATGATCTTGGCCGATGAGCCGACAGGTAACCTCGATAGCGCGCATGGCCAGGAAGTTATGGAAATGCTGCAGTCTCTCAACAACGAAGGCACAACGATTGTCATGGTGACCCACAGCCCGTCGCATGCGGATTATGCGCGCCGGACGATCAACCTGTTTGATGGTCACGTTGTGACAGAAAACCTACGTGCCGCCGGTTAAGGCGACAGCGACGAACGGCTAGCGAAGAAAGGACACCAGATCATGTCACAGCTTTTGATTGGATTACGGGTATTAAGGCGCCAGGGTCTGTATGGTTTGATGGCTGTTTTGGGTCTGGCTATCGGTCTTGCTGTGGCGGTGATTGCCCTTTTGTTTACATGGCAGGAAACGCACTATGATAGCCATATAGAAAATGCCGACCGTATTTTTATTGTGGACAGCCGCGTCACACGACCTGGACGGACCGAAGCGATCTCGGCGCAGACCCCGGGCGCTCTTGCTGCCGCCCTGGATGACAGAGTTCCAGGCCTGGAAATGAAGGCGCGTGTTCTCCGCCAATGGTCGACCCTTGCCATTGACGACCGGTTCAATTTCAACCTTGAAATTTTGGGCGTTCAGGATGCATGGCTTGAGATGATAGGCCTGCCAATTGTGGCCGGCTCACGGAATAGTTTTACCTCGGACGCGACAGCCGCCCTTCTCTCCCAGACACTGGCGACCCGTTTGTTCGGTGATGAGCCGCCGGTTGGAAAGAGTTTTTTACTTGATGGTACAGCCACTGCGGTTGTGGGTGTTTATCAAGATTTCCCGACCACAAGTCATATGGTGATAGACCTAATTGTACCGGAGCGTGCACCCGCAATTGCCGGGCGCGGCGTGGACTTTGATGGTGACTGGGCGCGCTTTACTTCTTTTACCTATGTACAGCTAAAAGAGGGTACGTCGGTTTCTGCGGCGGAACAGGCTATCGAAGATATTGTTCATCAAAATTTCCAAACAGCGAGATGGTTGCCAACCGGCGGCAATGTTGCTGATTTGATTGATAATTCCTTACAGTCCCTTTCGGGCCTGCATCTAAATGATCGCACCTACGATTGGGGCGTGCGGCCACCCGCAGACAAGTTGAAACTCACTGTCTTCGCTGCGATTGCGGTCCTGATTGTTGTGATTGCCTGCGTCAACCATATCAATCTTTCGACTGTGCGCTCAATCGAAAGAGCCCGCGAAGTTGCTCTGCGCAAAATCTTGGGGGCCGGGCGTCACCAGCTTGTCGTCCAATTTCTTTTGGAGGCAACTGTGCTCGCCTGTGTTGCTCTTGTGTTGGCGCTAACGCTTGTGGAGCTATCAAGCGATTTTGCCAACGACCTTTTACAAACGCAGCTTGACCTCACCAATCTTACTGAGCCCAGCTTCCTGCTTTGGCTTTTAGGTCTGGTTGCGTTTGTTGTGCTGGCCGCGGGCGTTTATCCGGCCTACATCGTCAGTGCGGTGATGCCCGGCAAAATACTGGCCAGCCATGCCCGCGGCGCGCGGGGCAGCAAAGGGCTACGCTCGGTTTTGGTCGTATTTCAGTTTGCCGTTTCCATCTGTCTGGCTATCGGTGCAGCGGTCATCTGGAGCCAGCTAAAGTATGCGCGTCAGGCCGACCTTGGTTTTAATGCTGAAAACGTGATGCTCCTCTACGGCGTTGGTCGCGCCCCAGAGAGTGCAATCAGACTGACAGATAGACTTGATAAATCCATCAGTGGCCGCCCCGGTATTCTTGCAGTCTCTGCAAGCAACAGTTCTCCTTCTTGGGGGTTTGTGCCTGAAGTTGACGTGCGGCTACAGACAGATGCCCCAGAGGCAGCCCAAACAATGGGACGCATTTCAGTTGACCTTGATTTCTTCCCCATGATGGGCATTGAGCCTGTTGCCGGACGCTTGTTCAGTGAAGACTTCGGCATGGACCGGATTCAGTGGGAGTATCAGAAGCGCCAGAGCCAAGTCATGCCGATTGTGCTCAATAAGCGCGCAGCCGCAAGTCTTGGTTATGTCCTGCCGGAAAATGCGATTGGGCAGCAACTGCAGTTCACTGTTTCCGAGGCCGATGACCGAGTTGCAGAGATTGTTGGCGTTATCCCTGATGTTCACTACAAGTCACTCAAAGACGCGATCCAGCCCATGATTTTCTATCCGGATCCGGGTGCCTTCAGTGTGATGATGGTGCGGATTGATCCTGAACAGCGCGAAGCAGCAATCCAATCCATTGAAGAAGGCTGGTCGGCCGTGATGTCCAATCAGGCGATAAGCAGTGACTTTCTGGCGGCAGCCTTATCGGAGCAATATGACGCAGAAGCACAGGAGCTGAAAACCGTAACAGTACTGTCTGCCCTTGGCATTTTGATTGCTGTATTTGGCCAATATGGTTTGGCAGCCTATAGCGCTCAGTCTCGCCGCCGCGAAATCAGCATCCGGAAGGTTTTGGGTGCACGCGTGCGCGACATTTTACAGCTGTTTGTGTGGCAGTTTTCCAAGCCGGTGTTTGTGGCGATGGTGGTGGCCTGGCCCATTGCATTTTATGTGATGACATTATGGCTTGAGAATTTTGTCTACCGGGTCGCCCCAAATCCTCTGTGGTTTGTGCTGGCGGGCATTATCGCGCTTACGGTGGCGCTTTTGACGGTGTCTGGTCACGCCCTGAAAGCCGCACGCGCAGCCCCGGTAGAAGCCCTCAGGTACGAATAAAAAAGTAAAACCAAAAGAATAAGATAATGACAGCGAGTGAAACAGATGTTCAGCAATTATGTAAAAACCGCCTTTCGAAACCTTGTTCGCAACAAGCTTTTTTCCTTTATTAATATTGTCGGGTTGGCGATTGGTTTGGCAGCTTGCGCGCTCATTCTCCTCTTTGTGCGCGATGAATACGGCTGGGATGATCACTGGGATCGGGCTGAAGATATCTATCGGCTCGAAACCACGCTCAAGTTTCCGGTCGGCTCTGACCGTCTAAGTCCTTATGCCCCGGACCCGATGAAAGACATTTTGCTTGACGCAGTGCCAGAGGTAGAGGCGATCACCCGCTATATGGACGGCGGCATGTCGGTCCTAAAAGACGGTGCAGTGATGCTGCAAGAGGGCATGCTTGTTGATCAGAACTTCTTTGATTTTTTCAACCTGGACTTTGTGCAGGGAGACGCCAAAACCGCGCTCGGCAATATGAACAACGTGGTGCTAAGCCAGCGTGTGGCCACTTCTTTCTTTGGCGAAGAGCCAGCGTTTGGTCAGACCATTTCAATTCGTATTGGCGGGCAATTCAGAGACTTCCGTGTTGCTGGTATTATTCCAAACCCTGTTGCAGATACAGAAATTCATCATGATTTCATCATCCCTTTTAACCGTGAGTATTTTGTAGGTTCTCGGTGGTTCACCGAAGACTGGCGGTTTTTGTATCGCAATGTATTTCTTAAGTTTGTCCCCGGCACCAACATAGAAGGCATGCGTGCTTTGCTGCCCGGCCTTGTCGAGCAACACCGGCCTAAACGCGATGAAGATATCGGGCAGGAAACCGCTCGCACGGTTGAACTGCATCTGCTGTCCCTAGCCGACGCTCACCTATACTCCCATGCAGCCACCAGTGACCCTGATGTTTTGAAAGGCTTCATTGGCCTTGCGGCTCTGATACTTTTGATTGCGGTTGCGAATTTTCTAAACCTGTCGATGGCGCGCACGTCAAGTCGTGCACGTGAGGTTGCGATGCGCAAAGTGGTTGGTGCCAGCCGAAAACAGATTGTTCAGCAATTTCTAGGTGAAGCCACAGCGCTCGCGCTGATTGCTATGGCTGTGGGTTTTGTCATGGTCGAGGTGTCGCTGCCCTATTATAACGAGTTTTTGTCAGCAGTGGTTGAGTTGGACTTTTTTGCAGGCCCGGGTATCGCTATTGGCGGGCTGATGCTGGTGATTGCTGTTGGACTTGTAGCGGGTAGTTTTCAGGCGACTTACTTCGCGCTGTTGCGACCCCGGGATGTGCTCTATAGCAACATGTCTTCCGACCATTCCACTGGGCGCTTAAGAGGCACGCTTGTTGTTGCGCAATTTACCATCTCGATCGCCCTGATGGTTGGCGCTTTCTTCGTCAACAAGCAAACCGATTATGCGCGAACTCTTGACCTTGGGTTTAATCCGGAAAACCTGGTGGTGGTTTCCGGCACCAATAGCAACCAGTCAGACACATTTAAAAAACGCTTGCTGGAAAGCCCTTATATTGTCTCTGTGGGTCGATCATCTGATGTTCCAACTCGTGGTAGCGAGGACCGATTGACAATGCGTCCAGTCGCCAGTGAAGAGTTGGTGACCCTGGATGGGCTGCCAACGGATCCTGACTTTTTTACTGTTTTTGAAATCCCGTTGATTGCTGGGCGTTATCTTTCTGATACCGAGGCAGATTATCTCCGTCGTAATGCAGGTGAAGGAGAATACCGGGAGCGCACAAACATTGTCGTCAACAAGTCAGGTGCTGAACTCCTAGGATTTGCAGACCCTGCAGCCGCGGTGGGCCAAACTGTGCCAACCAACCTGACGCCAACCCAGTATCTGGAAGCCACCATTATTGGTGTTGTCGATGATTTCCATTTCGACAGCGCGCGTGACGTCATTCGCCCGGGAATTTATTATCTGGACGAACGGCGTTTGTCGGAAATGACGGTGCGGCTGGATCGCTATAATCGGGATGCCGCGATTGCTGAGCTTGAACAGGTCTGGCGGGATATGTTCCCTGATCAGGTTTTATCCTATCAATATATGAGCAGCCTCGTCGAACAACAATATCAAACCGAAGACCAGCTTAGTAGCGCGCTGATGGCTTTCACACTGTTGGCGATCATTATCTCTTGTCTCGGCCTCTATGGCTTGGCCTCCTTTGCGGTGGATCGACGCACCAAAGAAATTGGCATTCGTCGCGTGCTGGGCGCTAGCTTCACCGATGTAACCTTTATGCTTATCTGGCAGTTTTCAAAGCCGATCATCATCGCTCTTTTTGTTGCCTTACCAGTCGCACTTTACCTTGTGCGCGATTGGCTCAACGGCTTTGCTTATCGCATAGAACTTGATGCTGTGCCTTTTGCCGGGGTGGCGCTAATCGCAATCATCATTGGGTGGGCAACTGTCGCAGGCCACGCTTTTAAAGTGGCGAGGGCCAACCCGGTGAAGGCGTTGAGGTACGAATAAATAACGAACCTGACCAAAAAGATCAGGGCGCACAAAGAGGATAAAGACATGTTTAAAAATTACCTGCGGACCGCATGGGGCCATATTTTCAAAAACCGGCTTTTTACCGCCATCAACGTCTTTGGTTTGGCGATTGGTCTAATGAGCTGTATTTTGATCATGTTGTTTGTGCGGGATGAATTGTCTTATGACACGTTCATTCCTGGTGCAGACCGGGTTGTCAGACTGCATTCTGCCTTCTATCAACCGGACCGCCCACCGTTTTTAACAGTGCGGTCAGCGGGTCGCATGAAAGACGCGATTGTTAGTTACGCAAGCGGTGAAGTGGAAGCAGGTGTCCGTCTTTTTGTGAACACTACGACAGTTATTCGCGACGGCGAAGCGTTTAACGAAAACATCATTTTTGCGGATGCATCGTTTTTTGATGTGCTGGCGCTGCCTTTTGCTCATGGGTCAGTTGAAACGTCTTTTCGTAACTACGGCGACCTTCTGATCACGGAAGAAACAGCCTTCAAACATTTTGGTCGAACAGATGTGGTCGGTCAGTCAATTACGACCTGTTGCCTTGGCCCTGATCCCACCTCTTTTAAAATAACGGGTGTTCTTCAGGACTTGCCACAAGCATCGCATATGCAGCTGGATATGCTCGTAGTCATGGATCCTGCATGGTTTGCTCCTTTCCCCAACATTCTGGACACATGGAACAGCGTTAACGTTTATACGTATTTCAAGTTGAAAGAAGGCGCGACGGCGAGCGACCTGAAAGAACGTATCTACACCTGGCTGGATACAGAAAGCATTTTCACTGAAAACGAACAGCTTGCGTCTGTGGGTATGAAACCGACAGAAATTATCAAACCCAATGTGATGCCGCTTGCTGACATTCACCTGAAGGCGCGAGATGAAGCCGGTACAATGGGCGATATCGGCCCGATGGGCGACTATAATACAGTTGTGACCTTCATCATTGTCGCAGCTCTTATTCTGATCATTGCGTCTATAAATTTTATGAACTTATCAACCGCAAAAGCATCCAACCGTGCTCGTGAGGTTGCTTTGCGCAAAGTGATGGGTGCAACGCGCAAGCAGGTTGCCTGGCAATTTCTGGGGGAAGCGATCGCGATCGCCTTTGTGGCGCTGATGTTTGCTTTGGTGGGTGTTGAACTGTTCCTGCCGGTTTACAATGAAGCCATCGGCAAAGAGCTGGTTCTGGATCTGTTTGGTGATCTGCCTATTTTGCTCTTTTTGATGATTGGTGCTGTTGCAACTGGTGTGATCTCAGGAAGTTATCCTGCGCTATATCTGTCTCGGTTTTTACCTGCCCGGGTTTTGAAAGCCAACAGGTCGTCGGATGGCGCAGGCCAGGTCGGCTTCCGATCTGCACTGGTGGTGTTCCAGTTTGCTATTTCCATCGGGCTGGTTATCTGCACAGCCGTTGTGTATGGCCAAACCGTTTATGCAAAGTCACTGGACCTTGGGTACAGCCACTCGGGTAAAATCGCATTAACCAGCCTTGAAAGTGCGCAAACACCTGAGAAAGCCGAAACCATTCGTCAGGCGCTCGAACAATTGCCTGGTGTGGAAAATGTTGTTGTGTCTTCAGAAGTGCCAAGCCAGGACAACGAAAACAACACCGGGTTTTCCCTGATTGGCGCAGAAGACACCATGGCCACCAATCAGCAAGTGGTTTTGAATTATCATACGCTTGGTTTTGGTTTCCTGGAGGCGTACGGCATTGAGCCTTTGGCTGGCCGAACTTTTGATAAAAGTTATGGCACAGATGTCATACAGGATATACCGGACGAAGAAGACCGCATCGGAACCGCCAGCGTTATTCTAAACCAATCAGCAGTTCGGTCTTTTGGGTTTTCCAGCCCAGAGGATGCCATTGGCAAAATGCTAAGGGCCAATGTGTTTCGTTCCGGACAGCACGACCTGACAATTGTCGGAGTTGTTCCAGACGTCTATTTCAGGTCAGTGAAGTTCGGGGTTCGGGCCACTGCATATTGGGTGCGCCCCAGAAGTTTTGATGTGGCCACGATCACCTACAACACGAATGACATTCCCGGTTTGATTGAAGGCATGGAAGCGGTCTGGCGTGAGCAAATGCCCTTGTCCCCTATTGCGTATGAATTTGTATCTGAAATGCTTGCTGCGCAATATGAACAGGAAAACCGTCAGGCTGAGTTGTTTGCGGCCTTTTCTGCGCTGGCGATTGTGGTTGCATGTTTGGGTCTATTTGGCCTGGCGTCATTCACCGCCGAGCAACGCACAAAAGAAATTGGCATACGCAAGGTGCTTGGCGCCACGATACGGGACATCGTGCAGTTGCTGGTCTGGCAGTTCTCCAGGCCTGTCCTGATCGCCAATCTTATCGCCTGGCCGACAGCCTGGTATTTCATGTCAGACTGGCTGGACGGGTTTAGCTACAGCCTGGGGGACAGCTATATTTTTGCGGCAGCGGCCATCGCGGGTTCGTTTGCCTTGCTGATTGCCTGGGTCACGGTGGCTGGTCGCGCCTACAGGGTTGCCCAAACCAACCCCATTTCTGCCCTGCGGTACGAATGAAGGTTTAGTACATTCCTTCCAAAGTGTCCTTGTACACTTCCTTAACTACATGGCGCCGAAGCTTCAGGCTCGGCGTCATTTGTGCATTTTCTATGGTGAAGGCTTCTTTGGCGAGAGAGAATTTCCGTATCTTTTCGATATTGGACAGGCGCTTATTTATGCGGTCCACGGCAGCGCCAATTGCTTTGTGCAGGTCTTTGTCGTCAAATAGCTTTTCGAGCCGTGCTGCGGTTTTGCCGTGTTGTTTGGCCCAGCCAACCAGCCAGTCTGCATCTGGCACCAACAGGGCCACCATGTGGGGCCTTTGATCACCGTATATCATTGCCTGAGCAATTTCGTCTTCAAGCGCCAGCAATCCCTCAACCCGTTGCGGCGAGACATTGTCACCCTTGTCGTTAACGATAATGTCTTTCTTGCGGTCTGTTAGTTCCAGATACCCTTCATCATCGATCTGGCCAATATCGCCGGTATGAAGCCAGCCGTCCTTGATGGTTTCTGCCGTGGCTTTTTCGTTGCGCCAGTACCCCTTCATTACCAGTTCGCCCTTGAGCAAAATTTCGCCGTCTTCGGCTACTTTTGCGTCTATGTTTTTAAATATTTTGCCAACGGTATGCATTTTTGTTGCCCAGGGCGGGTTTGCTGACACAACGGGTCCGGCTTCTGTTTGGCCGTAGCCTTGCAACAGTGGCAAACCAAGAGCGGCGAAAAAATACCCTACATCTGGGGATAAGGGGGCGCCACCTGACACCAGTGCCTTCAGACGGCCACCAAATTGTTTTTGAACTTTGCGCCGGACAGTAAGTGACAAGAACCAGTCCTGAATTTTTTCCGGCAGCGAGAGGCGTTCCTTGTGTTGCAATTGCTTAACACCGAGCGCAATTGCCTTGTCGAACATTTTGGCCTTCATGCCGCCTTCTGCTTTGACGCCGCGGGTAATGCGGGTGCGTAACATCTCGAACAGTCTTGGCACCACCACCATTACCGTTGGTCGGGCCTCGGCCATATTGGCGGCCAGTTTTTCAATGCTTTCGGCGTACCAGATTTCTGCACCAATGGTGAGCGGCCAGCACAGGCCTGCTGTATGTTCATAAGCATGGCTAAGCGGCAGGAACGACAGGAAGGCATTGCCGTCCAGCCCCAACCGTTCAATTATTTCGGATGCACCTTCAGCATTATGAAGCAGGGATCCGTGATGCAGCATCACCCCTTTGGGCGCGCCGCCTGTGCCGCTGGTATAAATGATACAGGCAATATCATCGCGTGTGACATCCTTGCAGCCATCGCGAAAGCCCAGGATATCAGCAGATTGTTCGTTGATAATGGCATCCCATTCATGAAGTGTGACATTCAATTGCTGTTCGATGGATAACGGCTCCATAACAATCGTATGCAGTAAATCGTCGCACTCATGAGCGGCGCGCAGAAAGTTCCGCGCCAGATTTTTGGTGGAGACAATGGCGGCTTTCGCCCCGCTATTGTCAATAATATGCAAGTGGTCGCTGACGGTGTTGGTTGTGTAGGTGGGCACTGATATCGCGCCAATAGCCATGATGGCAAAGTCAGCGATCATCCATTCTGGCCGGTTTTCACTAACAATGACAACCCGGTCGCCTTTTTCAATGCCGATGGCGCGCAAAGCCGCCCCGAGGCGCGTGACCTTCTCTGCGACTTCGGTCCAGGATTGAGACTGCCACCCGTTTTGTTGTTTGGCAAAAAGCAGAGGTTTGTCTTTTAAAGACAAGGCTTGCTCGAAAAACATGTGGGTCAGACTGTTCCAATGCTGAATGGCCATGCGCACTCTCTCCCTAGCGTGAGCCTGCTGGCCCAGCCTTACTGTATTGACTTCCCAGACCGAAAATTGCCCTTGGTGCCGACTAAGTCAAGTCTGGCGCCCTGATTTTGCCATTAACTATTTGTCCACAATAAAGTTGTCTAATCGGATTCGAATGCGCTTGCGGGTGCTGTGGCGTGGTGCCATAGTCTGCCCGAGAGAGAGCCAGGCCCCTTGTTGGAACACAGGGGTAACCCCTTGTAGTTCATGCAATGAGCAGTGACGACAGACCCATAAAAGGCCAGATGCCAATGTCCGGCTCGCTCCTGCAGCGAGCGAAAGACGACTTTGTCCTGCACTCCAGTATTGACCGTTCTGTTGCGGACAGAAAAAAACCGGAACGACGCCTGCATTTACGCGCGTTCGACTATTGGCATGCCTTGCACAGTGATAAACCAATTCCGCTATTTTCAGACCTTACACCTGACGGACTATTGCCGTTTAAGCGTAATTGCCTGCTGATCGAATTTGCGGGCAAGGAGAGTATCGTGCGGTTTTGCGGTGCTGAATTTGCGCCGCTTCTGGGTGGCTTGCTCCAATCTGGGGACAGGTTGTCAGCGGCAAAAATTCAAGGGTTTTCGCTCGCTTTACAAGACCGGCTCAGCACGCCTGAAAGCAGAAAAGAAGCGGCAGAGTTTGAGTTTGTGGATGATCCTCTGGAATGCCGCGGTATTTTGTTGCCGCTCAGCGCCCGTGGTCAGGACGCAGAATTTATGATGATTGTTGTCAACCACAGGCACCGCAGCATCGGCGTGCAGGAGCGAGGACGGATAACGCTTGAGGAACCAGACCACATCTCTGCCACTGATCAAGCCAGTGAAGATAGCCGCGATTTCGCCGAGCTGACAGCGGCATGCCAGAAGGCAGCAGCGTCAGTTGTTCACCCTGGTGCAGGCACCCGCCAAGGCCTGTATGCGGCATTGGCACAGGCCTATCGTTTTCACATTGAAGCATCAAAAAACCCGACTGCTTACCGCCGGTATTTGCGCACGCATAAAATGCGGCAGCAGCGGCGCGCGCCTTTCACGCCAGCTTTAAAGCTGACCTTTGGTGCTGACTATGAAAAAACCCGCCTGACAGAATATGCAGCCGCTCTTTCTTATGCTGCGCGCCAGGAAGTGGGGCCTGACGACCTTGTCGACTTTCTCGTAAACGAGCCGGGCGGCATCAAGGGCTGTGTTGCACGGGAGCGGGCCCTTCGGCGCGGTGACCCCTTGAGTCCGCCGGCTGATACAGCAGAAATTATAGAGAAAGCCAGGCGCTTACCGTCAGTCGATCTGGCGGCGCTTGAAATGACAAGAGAATTCAACCTTGTTCTGGTTCGCACCGACACGGATGGCAACAAAGCTGTCCTGTCGGTTGTTGACGCAGCCGACCAGCTTGTGGATCGGGCGGTCAAAAAGGCACTCGAAAGAGATCAGGAACAATGAACCCCGGCGTTATCGCCAAATACGCAAACAGAGGCATATCGTGAGCACACAAAAAATCTGCGATCAATTGAATAAAGACTTCGCTGCCATGGCAAAGAAGGCTGAAAAAGGCGCGGCTGCGGCCGACCTGACGGCGTTCCTGGGTGAACTGTTCAGTGTGGACGCCCCGGACGATTTGTTGCTGCGCGATTCAAGCGAGCTTTTTGCAGCCGGACACGCCATGTGGAAGGCTGCGGCAAAGCGGCCCGTTGACGTTGCGACGGTGCAGGTTTTTGGCCCGCGGGGTTCAGAAACAGCGGGACCCAACAAAACCCGGCATACGATGATCATGATTATCAACGACGATATGCCGTTTTTGGTGGACTCGGTAGCCGGCTGTCTGTCGTCCGCGCTGCATTATCGTATCCATATGATGCACCACCCGATCGTTGATATACCGCGCGACGCCAAGGGCAACCGCAATGGCGGCAAGGGCACTCAGCGTATCCGCGAAAGCCTGATGTATGTAGAGGTAGATGCCCAGTCCGACAAAGCGGCGCTGGAAGAAATCCAGGCTACATTGGAAAAAACACTGGTCGATGTACGGGACGCCGTTAAAGACTGGAAAGCGATGCTGGCTAAAATTGACGAAACGGTTGCATCTCTGACGGTTAATCCGCCACCCATTGAACAAGCAGAAGTTGACGAAACCATCCAGTTTTTACGCTGGCTTGGCGCGGATCATTTCACGTTTCTTGGTTTCCGGGAATATCGGTTTGATGGCAATCCTGCACAGTTTGACTTTAGCCATGTTGATGGTTCAGCACTTGGTATCTTGCGGGACCCGGATCGCTATGTCTTGCGTGACAAGGATGGCTTGACCCCGATGTCGCCGGAAATCCGGCACTTTTTAACGCAGCCACAGCCTGTGATCATCACCAAGGCCAACGTCCGGTCTACCGTTCACCGCCCGTCTCACCTTGATTATATCGGTGTCAAAATATTTGACTCAGAAGGCAACCCTATCGGTGAACGCCGGTTTGTCGGCCTGTTCACCTCGCTTTCCTACAGCCAGTTCGCCCATGATGTGCCCCTGATCCGCGGCAAAGTGGCCAATATTCAAAAAAGGGCAAAACACGGCCACCAATCCTTTGCTGGCAAAGCGCTCAGCCACATTCTGGAAACTTTCCCCCGGGATGAACTGTTTCAGGTTGATGAAGACTGGCTCTACGAAACGGCCAAAGGTGTGCTGCAATTGACCGAAAGGCCGCGGCCCCGTGCGTTCATCCGGCCCGATCAGTTTGAACGGTTCGTCTCTGCGCTGGTTTATGTGCCGCGCGAAAATTACCATTCCGGTCTGCGGTCTGCGATCACCGATATTTTGTGCAAAGCCTATAACGGCGAAATGTCCGTATATTACGCGAAACTGAGCGAAGAACCGCTTGCGCGCTGGCATTTTATTATTCGTACCAAGCCTGGCAATGTACCGAAGGTAGAAGATGCCGACATCCAGCAGCAAATTGTCGAAGCAACGCAGGGGTGGGAAGACCGTCTGCAATTGTCTTTGATCAGACATGTCGGCGAGGAAAAAGGCAACCGGTTGCATCACGATTACAAAAACCGGTTCACAACAGCTTACCGGGAATTTTTCAACCCTGACCAAGCCTCCTATGATGTTATCAAGCTTGAAGAGGTTGATGGCACAGATGACCTGAGGGTCGATTTCTACAATCATCTGAGTGACGGCGAAAACCGGTTTCGATTGAAAATCTATCACGGTTCCCGGTTGATCGCTCTGTCCAGTTGTATGCCTATTCTGGAAAACATGGGCTTTCGCGTGCTGTCCGAGCATTCGTTTAAGATGGGGGCAAATACATCCAGTCATATTCATGATTTTGCCCTGGAATGTGGCGCGGAAAGTTGTTTCAAAGTCCAGGAAATCAAGCCGCTTGTAGAAGACTTGTTTTCCGGCGTCTGGAACGGCGCGATAGAAAACGATGGCTTCAATAAATTGGTGATCACATCGGCCATGACATGGAGCCAAATTCTGGTTCTACGGGCATATGGCAAGTATTTGCGCCAACTGGGCATGGGGTACACACCAGACTATATCGCCGATACCATGGTAGAACACGCGTCGCTCAGTCGCCGACTTTATGCGCTGTTTGCAACTCAGTTCGACCCTGCTTTCAAAGGAACGCGTGACGAGGAAGCCGCGAAGCAAAAAGCAGGGATTTACCGTGCCCTCGAGAGTGTCAAAAGCCTGGACCATGACAGGATTTTGCGGGCGTATGTGAATGTAATCTCGTCCACACTGCGGACGAATTATTATCAGTCTGGTGTCGTTCAGCGCGCTGATGAACGGGCGCTGGCCTTTAAGATCCGGTCCCGCGAAGTGGAAGAGGCCCCTCTGCCGCGCCCATACGCCGAAATATGGGTGTATTCACCCCAGGTTGAAGGCGTCCACTTACGCGGCGGCCCTATCGCTCGTGGTGGGCTTCGGTGGTCTGACCGGCGTGAGGATTTCCGGACCGAGGTCTTGGGCCTTGTAAAGGCACAGCAGGTGAAAAACGCGGTTATTGTCCCCCAGGGGTCGAAAGGTGGTTTTTTCCCCAAACAGCTTCCAGCCGGCGGTGACCGCGATGCCTTTTTGAAAGAGGGCGTTGCGTCCTATCGGTCCTTCATTACCAGTTTGCTGTCCCTTACAGACAATCTGAAAGGTGGCAAAACAGTACCACCAAAAGAAACCGTCCGCCGCGATGGCAATGATCCCTATCTTGTGGTTGCTGCTGACAAGGGAACGGCGACCTTCTCGGATATATCCAACAGCATATCCGAGGGCCGGGGCTTCTGGCTTGGGGATGCTTTTGCCTCTGGTGGTTCTGCTGGTTACGACCACAAAAAAATGGGCATCACGGCCAAAGGGGCCTGGGTCAGTGTCCAGCGGTTGTTCCGGGAACGCGGCGTAGATGTGCAGAAAGACGAATTTACGGTTATCGGTGTTGGCGACATGTCGGGTGACGTGTTCGGCAACGGTATGCTCTTGTCGAAAAAAATTCGCCTCCAGGCGGCGTTTAACCATATGCATATTTTCATAGACCCTAATCCTGGCGATACGGCAAAAGCCTGGAAAGAACGGAAACGCCTGTTCGATAAAGCTGGGTCAAGCTGGGAAGACTATGACAAGAAGCTCATTTCGAAAGGCGGTGGTATCTTCTCGCGGGCTGAAAAGTCCATCAAGTTGTCGCCGCAGATCAGGGAATGGCTGGGGGTTGAAGAGGCAAACTTGTCGCCGACCGACCTTATCAACCGTATACTGAAAGCTCAGGCGGACCTTCTTTGGTTCGGGGGCATCGGCACCTATGTGCGGGCAAGTGACGAAACAGACCAGCAGGCAGGGGACCGTGCCAATGATGCCCTTCGGGTGACGGCACAAGACCTGCGTGTTACCGCAATCGGCGAAGGCGGCAACCTGGGGATGACCCAAAAAGCCCGCATTGAGTTTGCCAAACGTGGTGGTCGGTTGAATACCGACTTCATCGACAATTCCGCCGGCGTGGATTGCTCGGATAAAGAAGTAAACATCAAAATCCTGTTGGCGGACGCAATTGCCAAAGGGTCGTTGAAGGCTGAAGACCGCAATCAGTTGCTGGAGGATATGACAGAAGAAGTTTCGGATATTGTTCTGTCTGATAACTATCTGCAAACCCAGGCAATTTCGTTAGCGGAGGCAAAGGCCGTTACCTCCCGGCACTATCATTTGGGCTTGATAAAAGCGCTCGAACGGGATGGGGGGCTGAACCGGGAAATTGAGTTTTTGCCATCCGACGAAGGCTTTGCCGAAATGGCAGCTAATGAAAAGGGCCTGACGCGGCCCGAAATTTCAACGCTCATGGCCTATGCAAAAATGTCGTTGTTTGACACGGTGATCAAAAGCGACTTGATTGACGATCCTATGATGCAGCCGGAACTGGAATGGGGGTTCCCAACCGTCCTGCGCGAACGGTTTGCCTCTGAACTTTCGGGCCACCAACTGCGGCGGGAAATCATTGCCACAGTGCTTGCGAACGAAGTGGTGAACTGGGCCGGTCTTACCTTTGTTTATGAAGTGAAGGAAGAAACCGGCCTCGGGGTGGGCGACATTGTCGCTGCGTTTGTTGTGGTGCGCGAAGTGTTTGGGCTGCAACAACAGTGGGATGCCATCAATGCCCTTGATTATAAGGTGTCGGCAGAAACACAGTACGATATGCATCAGTCAGTGTCGGATAGCCTCAAGGCACAGGTTTTATGGATGCTGCGCAACCTCGAGCAACCTTTCAATGTCAGTGGCTTTGTTGACCGCTTCAAAGAGCCATTTGAAAAACTGTTTGGGATCAAACAAAATGTGCTCAGCAAACCAGCGCAAACTGCCTTTGTCGAGCGGCGCGATGGCCTGAAGGCAGAGGGTGTTGGCCATGACTTGGCAACATTTGTATCGGCATTTGAAGTTCTCGCATCCGGCCCGGATATCATCATGGTGTCGGAAGAATGCGGTAAGTCGGTAGATTATGTTGCGGGCGTGCATTTTGCGCTTGGAGATTTGTTGCACTTCGACTGGTTGCGCCAGCGCGCAGACCGCATCGCTCTTGATGATCACTGGGAGACGCTCGCAACGCGCTCTATCCTTGAGGATCTTGCAGACCAGCAAAGACAGCTTGTGCAAGAGGTATGTAAAACGGCCGGCGATAAAACGGTGAAGCAGGCGATGGCTGCGTGGGAGAAGTCCCGTGCGACCACTCTGATACGGTCGGAGCGACTTGCTGAAGACCTGCGATCGTCTGGTACCTTGAGTGTTGCAAAGCTTAGCTTTGCCGCACGGCATTTAAGGTCTATTCTTCGGTAAGGCTGGAAAGGCGATAAAATGGCCAGGGAACGGAAGTGGTTAGATAAGGAAAACGTCAACCTGATGGTGGCGATTTGTGCCGTGCTGATCTCAGCCGCGTCCTTTTATGCCACCTATGTTCAATCAGACGCGGCAGAACGTCAGGTTAAGGCTGAAACATGGCCTTATTTGCAAATAGATAACGGCAACTATGACCTGGATACCCAAGAGCACAAGCTGTACATGCGGGTGGAAAATGCGGGGGTGGGGCCAGCCCATTTGAAGCAATTTCAACTATATTACAAAAACCAACCAGTCAGGAACATTCTTCGGGCTGCGCTGCTGTGCTGCGCCGATGAAGGGGACACTGTTCTGGACGAATCCGGGCAGGTTCGCGAAAAATTCAACAACTTCATCACAGGTGATGTCGTGCCGCGAATTATTCCAGCAGGCGAGCACAAGTTGGTTTTTTCCCTTATGCAAACTGAAGCCAATAGGGATTTATGGAGCCGGCTTGATCGGGCGCGTTTTGATTTAACTGCGACAGGGTGTTACTGCTCCTTGCTCGATGATTGCTTTGAAACAGACTTTGAGGCTGAACCAGTGCCAGTAAAGGCTTGCCGCCGCGAACCTGACCTTTGACTTCAACGGATAGACGGTTGCCGGCAAGCCGCCAAAGAAGCTTTTGTTTTTTTATAGTGAAGCGCTACCCGCCTGGCCGGACATGGCCGAGCGACCATGAGGTTCATTCAAATCCAAAGTAGGACCCGTGGGCACAATCCCGCTGGGGTTGATGCTTTTGTGGCTGGCGTAATAATGTGTCTTGATGTGGTCCATATGAACAGTGCCCGCGATGCCGGGCACCTGATAAATGTCCCGCGTGTAGGCCCACAGGTTTGGATAGTCTTTCAGCATACGTATGTTGCATTTGAAATGACCCACATACACCGGATCAAACCGCACCAGGGTGGTGAAAAGCCGGATGTCTGCTTCGGTAAGCTGGTTGCCCGTTAGGTAGCGCTGGGCTGCCAGACGCTCTTCCAGCCACTCAAGTGTCTCAAACAAGGGTTCAATGGCCTCTTCATACGCGGTCTGACTGGTTGCAAAGCCGGTTTTATACACACCGTTATTGACGCTGTTGTAAACGCGCTCGTTAATCTGGTCAATCTGGGCCCGCAATGGCTCCGGCCAATAATCACCCGGCGTTGCGCCCAGCCCATCAAACGCGGTATTGAACATGCGAATGATATCGGCGGACTCGTTACTGACGACCGTGTTTAGCTTTTTGTCCCACAAGACGGGCACTGTTACGCGCCCGGTGAAGGCCGGGTCAGCTTTGGTGTAGATTTCATGCATGAAGTGGCTGTTAAACAAAGGCTCGCCTGTGCTGCCGTCTGCGGTGTCGAATGTCCAGCCATTGTCCAGCATGGTCATGCCGACAACCGAGACATCAATCATTTTCTCCAGCCCCTTGAGCGCGCGCATGATTAGGGTGCGGTGGGCCCAGGGACAAGCGTAGGAGACAAAAAGATGATATCGCCCCCCTTCTGCCTGAAAGCCGCCCTTGCCGGTTGGCCCCGCACTGCCATCAGCGGTTACCCAGTTCCTGAACTGGCTTTCTGCCCTAACAAAGCGGCCGCCCGTTGACTTTGTGTCATACCATTGATCAACCCACTTGCCGTCTACCAATAATCCCATAGGTCTTGCCTCTTTCATCTGCTAACGGACTGGATATAGACCCCGCTATGCTGTGTTGGTAGCAACAAAGAGTGAAAGACAGGGTTGCGTTATTGGCAACGCAGTGGGTTGACCGTGCTTATTTCGCCGCGAACCAGTCTGTCAGGAAGTCGATGAGCGCTCGTACTTTGGTTGGCAATAAACGACGTTCGGCATAGAGCGCATACAAGGCGCTTTCCGGCCTTTTCCAGTCATCCAGAATTGTGACGATGTCGCCGGCTGCAAGCGCATCCCGCAGGAAAAAGTCTGGCAGTGTTGCGATCGCAAGACCTGCTTTTGCGATTTCAAGCTGCATAAGGCCTGAATTTGTAGTTGATGACCCTTTGATCCTTACAGCCTTGGTGCCATCGGGCCCGACAAATCGCCACTGTTCGCTGGCTGCCACATTGGCGTAAAAAACGCAGTTGTGGTTTTGCAAGTCGTCCGGGGATGTGGGTTTACCGTGGTCATTTAGATAGGCCGGGCTTGCAATCACATGAGACTGGACACTGGCCAGTTTTTTGGCGATCAGGCTTGTATCATTGAGGTTTTGCGCCACGCGCAGTGCCAGATCATACCCGCCGCCGATGACATCAACACGTTCATCCGACAGATGTAGTTCAAACGTCAGCCCCGGATGCGCGGCCATGAAGGCGGTAAAAGGCGCATGCAGGTCAATATCTGAAAAACTGCGTGGGGCGGTGATACGGATATGGCCAACAAGGTTGTCGCTTGCGGTTTTGACCGACTGTTTGGCGTCTTCGACATCAGCCAAAATAGCGAGCGCCCGTTCATAGAATTGAGTGCCGGCATCTGTTGGGGTCACGCCCCGTGTGGTGCGGGATAGCAAGCGAACACCCAAATCGTCTTCCAGCGACTGAATGCGCCGCGAAGCGACAGACTTGGTAATATGCAGTGCTTTTGCCGCTGCCGTCAGGTTGCCTTCTTCCACCGTGCGACAAAATGTTCGCATGCCCACAAGGTCCATCTTTGTGTCCTCTTTTTCAGAACTTAAGCTGGGTTATGGTGGATAAGTGTTTTCTTTTTAGCAACAAAAAACCGACGCGCGAACGCGTCGGCGTGCCATGCCCTTCAGATTACTTTCACATGCTTTTTCATATGTGGCTTAGCGCCAACGTCGGCTGATGTAAAAGCATCCAAGGCCGCCAATCATCAACATAAAGCCAAGGCTATAATGCCATGTAATGAGTGTGGGGGCGGAATAGGGCTCAATATGATGCCGGGTGTATCGCCGGAACCCACCTTCGACGGGTTCGATGTAAACGTCGCCCCGGTCTGACGTGTGAACCTGAAAATCGTAATCAATACGCTCGGTTATAGGGGTATTGTTTTTGTCTGGAATACCGGCTTCGAGGAACTGGAACACCAGCGGCGGTTCGCCTTCAAAGATGATGCCTTCAGACCGGTAGTGATATTTATACATCTCCGGTTCGCCGGTCGCGAAGGCAAGGCCCAGCATACCGCCACCGAGCATCAACATGGCAAGCCCGGCAACCAACCAGCTGCGCATATAGCGCGCTTCTGATTTTTGGCGGGCCAGCACAACGGCGCGGACCTCGCTGATCTCTCGCAGCTTGTCCAACTCCGCGGAAAAGATGCTGGCTGCCATATCTTTTGTATCGAGTTTATAGGCCGCTACCAGTCGTCCGAAGATATCTTCTGAAGGGTAGGACTTGCCGGTTTCGAGCTTTGATAAATAGGATTGCTCAATGCTTGCTTTCGCTGCCGCCTCGGGCTGGGTCCAGCCATTTTTTTCGCGGGCCTGTCGTAAATAATCGCCAAACTTCATGTTGGTCTCCTGTGGGCCAAGTGTCGGCCTTTTTCGATTGATAACACAGCGAAGTCTTGTGAAGTCGGATAAAGAATACTAGCTGAATATGCCGGAATATCAGGAAGAAACAGGAATATTTCTTCAAAAAAGGGCAAATTTTTGCCTCAAAAAATACGGAACTAATGCAAAAAAGCACGAAAACAGGTCAAAAAAATACAAAACCGGCCCCAAAAAGGAGCCGGTTCTATAAATTGTGTATTTTTGCCCGCGCCTATTTGGGGGCGATCACCATAATCATCTGGCGGCCTTCCATTTTGGGGCGCGCTTCGATTTTTGCGGTTTCTTCCATCTCGTCGGCAACCCGGTTCAAAACTTCCATGCCCAGTTCCTGGTGAGCCATTTCACGGCCACGGAAACGGATGGTCATTTTCACCTTATCGCCGTTATCGATAAACTGATGCACCTTCTTCAGCTTGACCTCATAGTCATGCACGTCAATGCCGGGGCGCATCTTGATTTCTTTTACATCTTGGGTTTTTTGGTTCTTACGGGCCAGGTTGGCTTTTTTCTGCTGTTCGTATTTGAACTTGCCGTAATCAAGAACCTTACATACCGGAGGCTCTGCATTCGGGGATATTTCCACAAGGTCCAGGCCGGATTCGGCTGCTATATCCATCGCTGCCTGTTGCGATACGACGCCGTGGTTCTCACCTTCTGCACCGATCAAACGCACTTCACGTGCTGTGATCAAGCCGTTTACGCGCGGGCCTTCATGTTTTGGCGGTCCCGCAAAATTGCCTCTACGTATGTCCAGTCTCCTGTAACTGTTGTCAAAAATGGCTGAGTCTGCGCCCCATTTCTGTCAGGGGTCACAGACTCATCGTGCCTGTTACTATACTCGTTTGGCCGCCGCTTGCAAAGCCATGAAACACAGGCTGTCAGGCACCACCACCTGTACCATCCGGCATGGTGCCTTCTTCAGCCAGTGCCTTGACCGCAGTATCCAGGTCCATAACGGTCTGGTCCTTACTGCCAAGCCGGCGAATGCTCACTTGTCCGTTTTCGGCTTCGCGCATGCCCACAACCAATATTGCAGGCACTTTGGCATGGCTGTGTTCGCGAACCTTATAGTTGATCTTCTCATTCCTGAGATCAAGTTTCGCGCGCAGGCCTGCTGCCTCCAGTTTGGCGAACACTTCGGTGGCGTAGCTGTCAGCATCTGATGTAATCGGCGTTACCACCGCTTGCACAGGTGACAGCCACAGCGGCATACGGCCCGCGAAATGCTCAATCATGATACCAATGAAGCGCTCCAGCGTGCCTAAAATCGCGCGGTGCAACATCACCGGGCGCTGCTTGCTGCCATCTTCCGCAATATAGGTTGCGTCCAGCCGCTCTGGCAAAACAAAGTCTGATTGCAGCGTACCGCATTGCCATGTGCGCCCAATGGCGTCCGACAGATGAAACTCCAGCTTTGGCCCATAAAACGCGCCTTCACCCGGTGCATATTCAAATGGTATCCCGCGTGCGGTCAGGGCAGCTTCCAGCGCGGCTTCTGCTTTGTCCCAAATTTCATCAGTGCCTGCCCGCACCTCTGGGCGCGTGGCCAACTTCACCTGAAACTCGGGAAAGCCAAGGTCCTCGTAAACACTTGCCAAAAGGTCACAGAAAGCAACGCTTTCTTCTGTTACCTGGTCTTCGCGGCAGAAAATATGTCCGTCGTCCTGGGTCATTTGCCGCACCCGCATCAGGCCGTGCAGCGCGCCGTGCGCTTCGTTGCGGTGACAGCAACCGAATTCGGCAAACCGGATCGGCAGGTCGCGGTAACTTTTAATGCCCTGGCGGAAAACCTGAACATGCGCCGGGCAGTTCATGGGCTTGAGCGCCATTAATTTGGCATCGCCCGAAAGTACAGGCGCGTCTTCATCCGTTGAAGGCACTTCATCGGGCACCACAAACATGTTTTCCCGGAACTTGGACCAGTGGCCAGACTTTTCCCACAGTTTGCTGTCCAGAAGCTGAGGCGTTTTAATCTCGTCATAGCCCGCGCCTTTCAGGCGGGTGCGAATGTATTTTTCAAGCTGCAACCAAACAGTATAGCCCTTTGGATGCCAGAAAACCGAGCCTTGCGCTTCTTCCTGCAAATGAAACAAGTCCATCTCGCGGCCCAGTTTGCGGTGGTCGCGCTTGGCGGCTTCTTCCAGCCGGTGCAGATAGGCTTTCAGCTCTTTTTTGTCGCGCCAGCAGGTGCCGTAAATGCGGGTCAGCATTTCGTTTTTGCTGTCGCCGCGCCAATAGGCACCGGCAACCTTCATCAGCTTGAAGGCATCGCCCAGCTTGCCGGTGGATGGCAGGTGCGGCCCGCGGCACAGGTCCAGCCAGTCACCCTGACGGTAGATGGTGATATCTTCGCCCGCTGGCAGGTCAGAAATAATTTCTGCCTTATAAATTTCGCCAATAGCCTTGAAGTGCTTGATTGCTTCGTCCCGGTCCCAGACTTCCCGGATAATTTCTTCGTCGCGCTTGACGATCTCGTGCATGCGCTTCTCGATCACCTCAAGGTCTTCCTCGGTGAACGGTTTGTCGCGCGCAAAATCGTAAAAGAAGCCATCTTCGATGACAGGGCCGATGGTCACTTGCGTACCGGGGAACAACTCTTGCACCGCTTCCGCCATAATGTGTGCGCAGTCATGGCGCATCAGCTCAAGGCCTTCTTCTTCACGCTTAGTGATGATCGCGACATCAGCGTCTGCCTCTATGGCGCGGCTCAGGTCCCACAGGTCACCGTCTACTTCAATTGCCAGTGCGGCTTTCAGCAGGCCGGGTCCGATATCAGCGGCAAGTGTCGCGCCCGTTACCGGTCCGTCAAAGGTGCGCACACTGCCGTCGGGCAGGCGCAGGTTGACCGGGTTTTGGGCACTTTGGGTCTCGCTCATGATATCCTCGTTTTAGCGACTAAAATTGTGTGAACAGCGGACGTAGCGGGCAAGGGGGTCGAAGTCAAGCAATGCCTATGGTTTCTAGCCTTTTTGCTATCCAATTTATAGCGCCGTTGTGGCCTTTTTTATTGTCACGCGGACAAATATGTTGCTAGGCTCGAAGCGGCTAATGGGTCAATTTGGGGGAAGTTATGCCATCTGATGCGAATACTGCGCCGGCAAATGCGGCTGCAACGCGTCACACCTTTGAGTTTACGGGTACTGCGGGTGAGATGTGGCCAATTGTTTTGAAAAACCTGCTGTTAAACATTATCACCCTGTCCTTTTATAGGTTTTGGGGTCGCACGAATGTCAGGCGCTATCTCTGGAGCAATGTGCGCTTCATGGGTGACCCGCTTGAATATACCGGGCGGGGGGGCGAGCTTTTTGTGGGGTTTCTGATTGTAACCGTAGTGGTATTTTTGCCGTTGGTTGGCCTGTTGACATGGGCACAGGCGTTGATGGCGCGCGGAGAACCGTTTGGCTTTATTCTGTTTTCTGCTGGGTATTTGCTTTTGTTGTGGCTTGCTCCTCTCGGGTTGTACCGGGCGTTTAAGTATCGCATGTCGCGCACACGCTGGCGCGGTGTAAGGGGAGCGCAAACGGAATCAGGTGTTCGCTACGCGACAGAGTTTTTCTTCTACACAATTCTAACCGTGTTTACCGCTGGTCTGTTGCTGCCGTTCATGGAAGCCAAACTTTATACGCAAGAGACCAATAATCGGCGGTTCGGCACTGGTAGGTTTTCCTTCTCAGGCAGTTCTGGCCCCCTTTATAGCGCGTTTCTTATCTCATATGCCCTGGTTGTCGGCGGTTATGTTTTGGTTTTCGTTATAGCGGGCAACCTTGCCAAGCTTGGTTTCGTTGCCATTTTGGGCCTTTACCTCTTTCTCGGTCTTGCTTTTGCCATCTACGAACTGGCGAAGCTCAAGCACTTTTGGAATAGCACCAAGTTTGAGGGTGCTGAATTTGTTTTCAACGGCGAAATAGGAGAGCTGATCAAGCTGTATCTGGGCAATATTTTGCTCACGCTCGTGACACTTGGTATTGCCTATCCCATTGCCCAAATGCGGGTTGTCCGTTTTATGACTGAACACCTAGTGCTTGTGGGTCAGATCAACCTTGCCGCAGTCACCCAATCAACCGAGGCCGAGCCCGGTTTTGGCGAAGGGCTTGCCGAGGGCTTCGATATGGGCACAATCTAGCGCAAAAGAGGCACGCCCATGCGCCTGAATGCGCGTTATTTTGACGGTAGCAACCTGGAAGGCCAGACAGTTGATCTTGACCTGAGCCCAAGCCTTGCCGTGATACGCCCGGTGGCTGGCCGCGGCGTGTTGCCTGCAATTCCTTCCAGCAAGCTGTTTGAAATTCACCGGTCCGCAGACGGCAACCGCGTGGACCTGGGCGTCGCGGACAATCATGACATCCACCTGATGGTCGAGGGGGCCGGTGTTGCTGCCTATATAGACACAGCTTTGCCAGCGCTTGGTGTTGAGGCGGCAGCGCAGAAACGTCATGCCAGCGTTCGGCTGCTGGCGATTGCAGGCGGCGTGCTTGCCGTCTTGGTTATTGCTTTTCTGCAACTGGAACGGCTTGTACCCGTGTTGGTGCCGCTGGAGAGTGAACGCGCGCTGGGTGAGCGTCTCATGGAGGGCTTTGTCGAGTCTTCCGATGCCGTTTGCACAAACCAAGTTGGCCGTGCTGCCTTGACGCGCATGGTCAACCGACTATCGCCTGAGGGTACCCTTCCCATTCCCCTAACGGTTTGGGTCACTAAAAGCGATTGGGTCAACGCCTTCGCTATGCCCGGAGGGCAAATTGTCATTTTTGATGGCCTGATCCAAAAAGCACAGTCGCCAGACGAGGTCGCGGGTGTGCTGGCCCATGAAATGGGCCATGTGGAACACCGGCACGCGCTGCGCAGACTTGTGCGGGCGGCGGGCATAGGGTTTTTGGCGTCCATGGTTTCTGGCGGGGTTGTTGGTGACGTCTCGCAACAATTGCTGGTGATGACGTTTAGCCGCGAGATGGAAGAGGAAGCAGATACAGCGGCCTTGAAGACCCTTGCTTCAGCCGGGATTGCCAGCGATGGCTTTGCTGCTTTTTTTGAGCGCCTGGCTGCCGAGGATAATGAAAGCGACCCTGAGTCCCTTCTTGCAGGCTCGACGCTTGAAAGCTTGCTTGCAACGCATCCGCTGTCCAAAGAACGCGCAAACAAAATCCGGTCACAGCCGCCGCTGCAATCAATAAGCCCCGCTCTTGACGAAACAGCATGGCAGGCATTGAAGGGAATTTGCAGCCCACAGCAGGCTAAAATGGATGATAGTTGATTGAGCTACCGCCCACCTGTTGATAGGGTCGCCCTCAGGTCACATCATAAAGCCACTTCATTTGGGAACACGACATTAGCATGCCAAAACTGTCTTTTTTAAACACCGCTCATGGCTCGCGCCTGGCGTATCGCAAAACCAATGGCTTTGGGCCTGGCGTTGTGTTTCTGGGTGGGTTTATGAGCGATATGGAAGGCTCGAAAGCGCTCGCGCTTGAGGCGCACTGCACCCGGGCTGGGCGCGCTTTTGTGCGGTTTGATTACTCTGGTCACGGCGAATCGGACGGCGAATTTGCAGACGGCACCATCGGGAGCTGGGCGGAAGATGCGCTTGCTGTGATTGACCGGCTGACGGAAGGGCCGCAGGTGCTGGTTGGCAGTTCCATGGGCGGCTGGATTTCGCTGCTGGCGGCCAAAGCGCGCCCCAACCGGGTGCGCGGGTTTGTTGGTGTTGCAGCAGCGCCTGATTTTACCGTGCGCATGTGGCGCGACGAGCTGACGCAAAAACAGCGGCGCACTATTGACCAAAAGGGTGAAGTGCAAATTCCGACCGATTACGGCGACGAGCCCTACACCATCACCAAAGATCTGATCGAAGACGGCTGGAACAACCGGGTCATTCATGCCCCGTTTCATCTGGATATTCCGGTGCGCCTTATTCAAGGCATTGAGGATGCAGACGTGCCCTGGTCCACGGCGCTGACGATTGCAGACCGTATTACCGGGAATAATACCGAGGTTATATTGGTGCCGGACGGCGACCACCGCTTGTCGGAACCTGAGGACCTCAGGCGGCTTATCCGCATTGTCGACGCGACAGTGAACGAGGTAGCCTGATGGCCGGTAAATATTCAAAGCTGAACCGCGTGGACATTTTTGACATGTTTCAGCGGCTTGCGGAAGATAACCCAAACCCGGAAACAGAACTGGAATACGTTAACCATTTTACATTGTTGGTGGCGGTGGTGCTGTCGGCGCAGGCGACCGATGTGGGCGTCAACAAAGCCACCAAAAACCTGTGGCCGGTGGCCGATACCCCTGAAAAAATGCTGGCGCTCGGCGAAGGCGGGTTGAAGGCGCACATCAAAACCATCGGGCTTTTTAACTCCAAAGCCAAGAATGTGATGCTCCTTTGCAAAGACCTGATTGAAAAACACGGGTCCCGCGTGCCGGAAACGCGCGAAGAGCTGGAAGCGCTCGCGGGCGTGGGCCGCAAGACCGCCAATGTGGTGCTGAATGTGGCATTTGGTCAGCCGACCTGCGCGGTGGATACGCATATTTACCGGGTATCAAACCGCACCGGTCTTGCGCCCGGCAAAGACGTGCTGAAAGTGGAACTGGCGCTTGAAAAAGTGGTGCCGGAGCCTTTCCGCATGCATGCACACCACTGGCTGATATTGCATGGTCGCTATATCTGCAAGGCGCGCAAGCCTGACTGCGGCAAATGCAAGATCATCGACATCTGCAAATTCCGGGAGAAGACGGTTTAGCTGTTGGGGGCACCCCAACTGTTGCGCAAAAACCATAGCTTTCGTTTAGCCTGCTGCCTTAATTCATTTTGCCTTTTTCTGGGCCAAGTTTCGGCACATTGCGCCCTGACCCTAAAGCTGTCGGATGCGCCCATTGCTCGAGAGGGGACATTCGGCTGGTGGAGTTGTGGAGGTCAACCTGCCAATGACACTATGGCTAAGCAGTATGCAATTCCGCTGTTTTGAACTTTGAATGAAGTTGTAATCCTAGTGGAGGACCAGATGATGAAGACGAAAAACCTGATATTTATCAGTACTGTAACCGGCCTTGCCCTGAGCTTTGGCGCATCTGCGAGTGCGTTTCAGGATGAGGACGCAAAAAAAGAAAAGATGTTGATGGACCCGATGACGCGCGCGGAAATGCAATGCGCCAAACTTCGGGCCGAAGCCGCGACCGGCACAGAGGATGACAAGGCAGTGGCTGAAAAAAAATGCCAGCAGGCAATTGAGTACGCCAAAGAAATGCTGAAGAAAAAGCCGAAAAAGCCTACACAGGACCCGGGCGAATAGACGCGAGCAAAAGACAGGACTATGGCAATTAAACGTAAAGGGGGCTTCGGCCCCCTTTTTAACGCGGTTTTTTACCAGTTTTTCGCCAGGCATTTCGCCAGGCATTTCGCCAAGCATTTCATCAGGCATCTCACCTGACGTTTCAAAGGGCATTCCATCGGGCATCAGCCCATCAAGGCCACCGCAAAATATTCTTTTGGATCGGTCCAGACTTCCCTGAATTTCCAGCCTGCTTCTGCCGCGATGGAGTCGAATCCATCGAGTCGGAACTTACGGGAATTTTCGGTATGGATTGTCTCACCTTTGGCAAAATCGAACCGGTCCCCGTTAACGCCAGCGGTTTGGTCTTGTTGGCTAACCAGATGCATTTCAATCCTGCCTGCCGCTTCGTTCCAGCGGGCCTCATGGGCAAAAGCGTCTGTATCAAAACTGCCATCCAGTTCCCGGTTGATACGCGCCAGCAGGTTCAGGTTGAAGGCAGCGGTAACCCCGGAAGCGTCATCATAAGCAGGTACCAGAATATCTTCTGCTTTGACCAGATCAAACCCGATAAGGAATTGGGCCTTGTCCCCCAGCATGGCCCGAACGGCAGCTAAAAATGTGATGATTTCAGTATCCAGCAGGTTGCCAATGGTGGAGCCGGGGAAGAAAGCCAGCCGGTTGCCGGTTGGTAGCTCTGTGCCAGCCAGAGTGTCTGTCTCCATGAAATTCCCGACAATAGGGATAACATCAATGCCCGGGTAATCCGCTGCCAGCGCTGCCATGGACGACTGTAAAAAGTCGGCCGAAATATCAATAGCGATATAGCTTTGGGGAGTTTTGAGCGCATCCAAAAGCAGGCGGGTTTTAGTGCCGGCGCCCGCACCAAACTCCACCACATGCGCGTTGCCGCCAACACAGGCTGCCATGGCGGGCAGATGCTGTTCAAAAATAGCGATTTCCGTGCGGGTTGGATAATATTCCGGCAGGTCGGTGATGGCTTCAAACAATTCTGACCCGCGCTGATCATAGAGCCAGCGGCACGGCAGCGTTTTTTGCGCCTTCGACAGCCCCGCAACAACATCTGCATAAAATTCTGACCGGGTTGGGTCCTGGTTCGGTTGATCGCCGTCGCCGCGCATCAGATATCCTCCGCGAGGCGAAGTCCGCTGAACTGCCAGCGTTTTTCAGGCTGGAAAAAATTGCGATAGCTGGCACGCAGATGTGCATCGGGGCTCACGCAGGACCCGCCGCGCAGCACCATCTGGCCGCTCATGAACTTGCCGTTATATTCACCGACAGCGCCCGCCGCCGGTTTGAAACCCGGATAGGGCAAAAAACTGCTGGCTGTCCATTCCCAAACATCACCAAACAGACCCGTGAGCTGGTCGCCAGCTTGAGGGCGGGGCCGCATGCGGCCAGTGGGTAAAAAGTTGCCGTCCACGGCGCAGTCAGACGCAGCGTTTTCCCACTCGGCTTCTGTGGGTAGGCGTTTGCCTGCCCAGGTGGCATAGGCGTCCGCTTCATAAAAGCTGATGTGGCACACCGGCGCATCCGGGTCTATGGGCTGGAAACCGCGCAGGGTCATGGACCACCAGGAACCATCCACCTGTTCCCAATAGAGCGGCGCTTGCCAGCCGCCAGTGCGCACATGGTCGATACCATCCGATAGCCACAGCGCCGGGTTGCCATAGCCCCCGTCTTCTATAAACCTGATCCATTCTCGGTTCGTGACCGCGCGGTTCGCCAGCCTGTAGGGGCGCAGCAGCGTGTCATGGCGGGGTGTTTCGCAGTCAAACGCGAAGCCATCCGCCTTGTGGCCGATGGTACGAATGCCGCCCTCAAACTCTGTCCAGCCGGTATCAGTATGCGGCGTGTCATCCACACCCAAGGGTTCGCTTTCCCGGAACGCAGGCTTCATCGGGTTCTGGGCAAACAGATGCAGGATATCGGTCAGCAACAATTCCTGATGCTGTTTTTCGTGCTGCAGGCCAAGTTCCACCAGCGAAAGGGTGTTTGCATCCGGGTCGGCGCTCAGCAGGGTGTCCATGGCATGGTCAACATGCTTGCGGTACGCCAGCACTGTTTGCAGGCTGGGGCGGGTCAGCATGCCCCGGCTCGGGCGGGGAAAACGGTCGCCTACCTGCTCGTAGTAGGAATTGAAAAGATAGGGAAATGTCTCGTTGAACAGGCGGTAGCTTTTCTGGTTTGGAGCGAGCAGGAAGGTTTCAAAAAACCAGCTTGTATGCGCCAGATGCCATTTTGCGGGGCTTGCGTCTTCCATTGACTGGACGGTTGTATCAGCGTCCGAAAGGCCAGCCACCAACGCCTCTGTGTCCTGCCGCACCTGATGATAGGCTGCGGTAGGGGCGCTCTCAAACGACGGGCGTTTGTTTTCTGCTGTGTGCATACACTCCTCTGATCTTCCCTAACGCTACTATAGCGGGGCATAGTTGCAACCGTCCAGATGATTGCTGACATTTGTTTCAGTCATATTATGCGATCCAGCAGCATAGCGGGTGGCGCGTTTTTGATGAGGGCGGTTTGCGGCCCTGAACCGCCTTTAACCGGTCTGTCCTGACACCTTGTGGCAGCAGCCCGCCTTAAAAGGCGCGGCCCAGGCTTTTCAAGCTGTCGGTTTCATACTTTGGGTCGTACCAAACCTCGCCGTCCTTGATGGTGACTGCAACATAATCCAGCAGATTAATGTCCCGCAGGGGGTTACCGTCTATGACGATAATGTCCGCTAATTTGCCAGCCTCAATGGTGCCAAGGTCCCTGCCCCTGCCAATGATTTCAGCGCTGGTTTTGGTGGCGGCGGTGATGGCGCGCGGCGGCGTCATGCCGCTGTCCACCAGTGCAGACAGTTCGCGCCATATCGCTTCGGTGTGGAAATTCATCGGGCTTGCCGCATCGGTGCCCACCCCCATGTAGGCGTTGGCGTCAATAAACTGACGGGCATTGATTTTGGAGAAACGGATTTCATCCGGCGTATCGCGAAAGTAAGACAGCGCCCGGAAGTTTTTGAAACTGCGCTGCAGTTCGGCGAACACATCTGCACCCATGTCAGCTTCCAGCTCTGGCGTGTTCAGGCGACCGGGGTTGTTTTCCGTCGCGGGATACACCCAGATGCGGTGCGCGATGGTTTGCACTACCGGGATGCGGTCTTCGGCAATTTTGCGCAAAAGCGCATCCGGGTATGGCGGCATTTTGCCGCTGCCGACATGCTGCAACACATCAACACCGGCGGCGATGGCGTCTTCTATCGCAGGCACTTTATAAAGATGGCTATGCACCTTAACACCGCGGCTGTGGGCGGCTTTTACAACAGCTTTCAGGTCATCGCGCGTTAACCCCAGCCAGGTTTTAATAACGTCTGATCCCTGATCAATCAGTTCCAGCGTTTTTTGGGCGGCTTCTTCGGGGCTGTTAATCACCACCTGATAACTGTCGGGTACGCCGTCCAGCTTGATGCGTGTGATCCAGGGACCAGAAATAATCAGCCGGGGGCCGGGAATTTCACCGGATCTTATGCGATCCCGCACAGCCAAAATGTCAAACGGACTGCCCAGATCAACGCCCGTTGTCACGCCCGCGCGCATCATGTGCTTGGCGGCGATGGGCATCACTTCCGGCAGACGTTTGGTGCCGCCAAGAAAGGTGTAATAGTCGTCATAATCGCCGTGACCGATCAAATCCAGATGGATATGCAGGTCAATCAGGCCCGGTAAAATGGTTTTGCCGCGCGCATCAATGATCGGCGTACCGTCAGGTATTGCCACCTCGCTTTTGGGGCCTGCCGCCACAATACGGTTACCTTCAATCAACACAGTGGCGTTATGAACAGGGGGAGCTTCATAGCCGTCCACCAGCATCCCACCGACAATAGCGTATCGAGAAGGCGCTTCCTGCGCGCTCAGGGCAAGCCCGCCAAACAGGATGATCAAAATGGTCAAAAACCGATGCATGGGCTGGCTCCTTGATGGGGAATAACGGCTATTCCGGGTAGGTCATTTTTGTGGCGTTGGGGTAATTGTAGCCGCACACATAAATCAGGCGGCCATTTTCCGGGCTGTCGCCAAAACTCAGGCCCGCATCATGATATTGCTGCGGCTTGATAATCAACAGGCGGTTGAAACGCATGGGCACTGTCATCAGATGCTCCCACGCATCCGGATTGTTGGTGTTCTTGTTGATAACATCATCCAGAAACTGCTGCTGGCTTGGGAAACCCATGGCTTCCAACTCCATGGAATTGTAGGGCGCATGGTCGCTATTGGTCGCCTTATGGCGGAACAGATGCGTGCCGTCCTGGCAGTGTTCTGGCAGGGTCAGATACAGAATGGCTGTCCAGTGCACATTGTCAATATGCACGCTTTCTGTGCCTTTGTCGCCATCGAGCGCCAGCCTGAATTTCGCGTGCGAAGACGTAAAAACAGGCTCCACCGGCTCGCCGATAATCTCCGAAATCAGTTGGTCATAACCATTGATGATCTGGCGGTGTTTGCTGTCGCGGCCGGGATAAAACTGCGGGGTGTCGAGTTTGGGATACTCCTGCGCCAGCGCGGCTTCCCGTACCTTGTGCGGGTTGGGCAAAAAGTCATCAACAATCATGACAGATCTAATCACGGTATGGGTGGCTCCCTGCCTTTAAAAACTGCAATAGCGCTTAATAATAGGTGTTAATATACACCAGTCGACCGTTTTCCGGGCAATCTCCAAAGCTTAAGCCAGCGTCGTGATATTGCTGGGGCCGCAAAATAACCAGCCGGTTGAACCGCATGGGTATGGTGGTCAGATGCTCCCATTTGCTGGGGTCGTTGGTGTCCCGCGCCAGCAGGTTTTCCATAAAATCATCTTCGGATGCGAACCCCATATCGGCAAGCTGCTCGGCGTTATAGGGCGCATGGTCACTGTTTGTCTCAATATGACGAAACAAATGCGTGCCGTCCCTGCAATGTTCGGGCAACGTCAGGTACAATAAAACGGTCCAGTTGACCGGGTCGATGTGAACGCTTTCCGTGCCTTTGTCGCCTTCAAGCGCAAGTCTGAATTTTGCGTGTGATGCCAGATTGGCGGGCTCTACCCTGTGGCCTATAAGTTCAGAAATTTTCTCGTCAAACCCGTTAACAACCTGTTTGTGCTGGCTGTCGCGCCCCGGATACGCCATCGGCGTTATTAATTTTGGATACCCTTGTTTAAGGGCTGCATTACGCAGAACAAACGGGTCGTCCAGAAAATCATCAACAATGATCAGGGATGTTGTCATTAGGCGGGTCCGGCACCGGGGGCCGGGCCTGTGCCGGTTGGGCCAACGGATGCGTGATTGTAAAAACTCAGATACACCAGCCTGCCATTTTCAACGCTGTCGCCAAAGCTTCGTCCTGCATCGTGCCAGTGTTGGGGGCGCATGATGATCATACGATTGAACCGCATGGGGACCGTCATAATCCTCTCCCATTTATCCGGGTCGTTTGAATCGCGATTCACTGTCATGTCGAGCAGTTCCTGCGGGTCGGTCGAGCCATATTTTTCATACTCATGCCGAAAGTAGGGCGCGCGGTCGGTGCCGGTTGGCAAGTGGCGGAAAAAATGAGTGCCGTCCTGGCAATGCTCTGGCAGGGTCAGATACAGGATGGCGGTCCAGTGGGCGTTATCAATATGCACACTGCTGGTGCCTTTATCACCTTCCAGGGCCAGCCGGAATTTGGCGTAAGATGTCCCGTCTGTTGGCACCAAGGGTTCGCCAACTATCTCTGATATTTTTTTATCAAGGCCATTAATTATTTGACGGTGCTTGGAATTTCGCCCCGGGAACTGCGGCGTTTCTTCATAGTCGGGATATTCCTGCTCCAGTGCCAGATTGCGCAACTGATGCGGGTCCTGCAAAAAGTCATCGATGACATAAAAGGATTTAATCACGGCTTGGCTCCCCCGACTGAAGCAGGAATAAAACACCTGCCCGCGCTTGCCAATCCCCTAGTCGGCCTTTTTGGTTCATGGCCTGTCCAGCTCCCTGGTGTTGCTGCTTGATTGAAACCCGGCCATACTACACATCTCTATTGATAAAAGGGCTCAACCTCATGTCCGATTTCACTTTGCATCTGCAACTCGCAAACGACACACATACCGTTATGCGGCTGGACCTATGCCATGTTTTGCTCATGAACGACAGCACCTATCCGTGGCTCATCCTTGTGCCCAACCTTCCAGACTTGAGGGAAATGCATGACCTGACACCGAGGGATCAGGCGCAATTGATGGCTGAAATCACGCTTGTGTCCCGCTGTCTGGAACGACTGGTTAATGCGGACAAAATGAATGTGGCGGCGCTGGGTAACATGGTGCCGCAACTGCATGTGCATGTCATCGCCCGCTTTGACAAAGACCCAGCGTGGCCCGGCCCTGTGTGGGGCAAAGTGCCTGCTGTGCCTTACACCCAAAGCGCGGCAGAAGACTTTGCGGCATCCATAAAGGCCGCGCTGCTGACTTAGTGCCGAAAGTGCCGCATACCGGTGAACACCATGGCAAGGCCTGCTTCATCAGCGGCGTCAATCACTTCCTGGTCCCGCATGCTACCGCCGGGTTGAATGACGGCTGTTGCACCAGCTTCAGCGGCTGCCAGCAAACCGTCCGCAAATGGAAAAAAGGCGTCTGACGCCACAACGCTGCCCTGTGCCAAGCTTTCCGCATCGCCTGCCATTTCAGCTGCCTCGCCAGCGCGGATGGCAGCAATGCGGCTGCTGTCACGCCGGTTCATCTGGCCGGCTCCTATGCCAACGGTCATGCCGTCACGCACATAGACGATGGCATTTGATTTAACATGTTTGCCAACACGAAAGGCGAACAACATGTCTGCCAGTTCCCGGTCGCTGGGTGCACGCTTGGTCACGACTCTCAGTTCATCCTCTTTGACCTTGCCGGTATCCCGGTTTTGAACCAGAAACCCGCCTGCAACCGTTTTGACCATCTTGGCGGCTTGGGGTGGGTCTGCCATGCCGCCGGTCGTTAACAGGCGCAGGTTTTTCTTCGCCCCAATAATAGCTTTGGCATCTTCTGTCACATCAGGGGCGATGATCACTTCTGTGAAAACCTTGATAATGGCCTCTGCTGTTGGCCCGTCCAGCGTGCCGTTCAGCGCAACGATACCGCCAAAGGCAGACACGGGGTCGCATTTCAGTGCCTTTTCATAGGCTTCCAGCAGCGTCGCCCCCGTTGCGACACCGCAAGGGTTGGCGTGTTTGATGATCGCGACTGTGGGCGTATCCGAAGGGAACTCGCTGACCAGTTCAAAGGCGGCATCTGTGTCGTTCAGGTTATTGTAGGATAGCTCCTTGCCCTGATGCTGGGTCGCTGTGGCAATGCCGGGCCTGTCCTCGGCGTTTTTATAAAAGGCCGCAACCTGATGCGGATTTTCGCCGTATCGGCATTCCTGTACTTTGGTACCTGCAAAAGGCATGCGGTCCGGGAAGGTTTCGCCGTTTTGCCCGGCAAACCATCCGGCGATGGCCGCATCATACGCCGCAGTACGGCTGTAGGCTTTTGCGGCCAAGCGGCGACGGGTTTCGAGTGTTGTACCGCCTTCGGTCGAAATTTCAGCAACAACGGCACTATAGTCTGCGGGGTCTGTCACGATGGTCACAAACCCATGGTTTTTAGCGGCTGACCGCACCATCGCGGGGCCACCGATATCGATGTTTTCAATACAGGTGTCAAAATCCGCGCCGGACGCAACTGTGGCTTCAAACGGATACAGGTTGATTGCCACCAGATCGATGGCGCCAATGTCATGGTCTTGCATGGCAGCCACATGGCTGTCTTTGTCACGCAGAGCCAGCAACCCGCCGTGAATTTTTGGGTGTAGCGTTTTCACCCGACCATCCATCATTTCGGGAAAGCCGGTATGATCTGCGACTTCTGTTACAGGGATGCCAGCATCTCGCACCGTTTTGGCGGACCCGCCTGTGGACAAAATTTCAGCCCCGGCATCCTGGAGGGCTTGGGCCAGCTCAATAAGCCCGGTTTTATCGGAGACGGACAGAAGTGCGCGTTTGATCGGTACGGTGGTCATGGAACGAATTGCCTCAATTGATCATGGTTGGCGTCCGATCCATAAGGCATGCATCTAGACGCTGATTTCACTGAAGGACCAGTGCAGCAAAACGGGAGATTGCTCGTCTGCCATGCTGGTCACGATGATTTGCTTGCTGGCAAGCGGTGTATCACGCTGGGCCAGATACAGGCTTTCACCTACTTCCACCTCAGCGCCGTCGCAATCGAAAATCCAGGTTTTGCCGCCGCGTGTTTCCAGCGAAATGCGGCCATCCGGTGCCTTGAACGCCTGGACACCAGGGTGCAAGTGAAACCGCAAGACAACTGACTGACCACCCAGCTTTTTCAGCTTTCGGCCTGACAGGCGGTCTGTGCCCTTAAGGCGGCTGCCTGTATTGTCCATCTCCAGTGTGCGTTCATGCAAAACGCCAAATCGGCGTTCGTATCCGTTATGGATCACCTTTACGGACACGCTGTGGTCCCGGGTTTCCCGTGTCGTTTGCGTTTCGCTAACGCCTGCACCGATATGGCCGGTTTCTGTCAGGCGGCTACTGTTTGTATCGCCAACCACGAGGGTGGAATTGGCCGCTGTTGTGCGCGCCATTGCCGCAAGTTCCGACAAGGGGCCCCGGTTACTGGCTGGGCCCATGTTAACAACCAGTCGTTCCTGACCAACCGACAATTCAAACGCACCTGTTGCGGCGGCCGCCGTGTGGGATAGCCAGTAGGGGGGCGGTGTGCCGGCATCGACAATCAGGCACGCAGCGCCAGCAGTTATACGCTGCACCCCTGTATGTACAGCGTTTTCAATGGCTTTGCCTTTGGCTTCGCTGGCTGCCAGGATGGCATTGGTGCCGTGTCCGCCTTCGGCCGATACGCCGCCAATATGGGCAAAACTTCCATCACCGTGCCGCATCGCCCGCACAAAGGGTGCGATCCGGTCCAGAGTAACCTGTATCCATGGTGGCAGGTCCGCGTTGACCTCGACAAACGTGTTGCGCACTAAAATCAGCATCTGCATGGTGCGGATCGCATCAGCAGCGTTGCGGCTCAAGGGCCCGCCATCCGGCTGGATAAAGGATTTGCAAGTGCGCTCCAGCAATTTCATACCGCGCACGAGCCACCCCGCACCGCCCGGCAGCAGAAGCCCGCCAAGCGTTAACGCGGTTGCCACATACACCTGTGGCAAGCCGTCATCGGCGTCCTTGTGACAGCGCGCCAGGTGGCGCAGTTGCCGCGCCATCGCATGCAACACTTTGGAGCGGTAAACAAGGTCCTCGCTTGATAGCACAAGCGGCGCATGAGCACCCCAGTTGATAAAACGGCGGGCGAGCGTGACCGCACGCCATACCTCTTTATCCCAGACATTGCCGCTTTCCAGCCACCAGCCCAGAATGGTTTCTGCGGCGTCGCGTGCTTTGACCTGGTCCCCTACATGAGCGAGGTCCTGCAGCCAGTGAAACGAATGAGCATACCGCCGGAAACCCGGTGTGGCCTTGGTTTGAATGTCCTTCCAGAAGGTTTCGCTCAAGGCGTGGCTTTCGCCTTCATAGAGCATATCACCCCCAAAAATGGCAGAGCCCAGCGTGGCGTTGCCGGGGGCGGGGTCGTCCGGGCTGCCCAGAAGTTGTAGGGGATGTCTGCCTTTCAGCCGGAACTCATAAGCGTTGAGGCCATAGCCCCATTCGCGGCTGGCGCGCCAGAGCTTTTTGCCAAATCGAGACACCAGATGGCGGCTTGCATCGCGACGCAATGTTGACCGCGACAGCGGCGCTGCCGAGACAAAACCTGCAATTTTGTCTATCGCCGCGGCCATGGCTGATTATCCTCTCAGGCGTTTAATGTTTGCGGCATATTCTGACGGGCCACCTTTGAATGTGGCGCTACCAGCAACCAATACGTCCGCGCCCGCCTCGATCACGTGAATGCAGGTAACCGGGTTAACCCCGCCGTCCACTTGCAGGTCAATATCCAGACCCAGAGAATCGATTCGTTTCCGAATCGCTTCTATTTTCCGAAGTTGACTCGCAATGAAAGACTGACCACCAAACCCTGGGTTGACCGACATCACCAGTATCAAGTCCAGCTCTTCATACAGATAGTCTATGCTGCTTTCCGGCGTGGCCGGATTCAGGGAAATGCCTGCTTTGGCGCCAGTTGCGCGAATGGCCTGCAGCGTCCTGTGGGTATGCTGCCCAGCTTCAATGTGGGCAGTGATGATGTCGGCGCCTGCATCGGCAAATGCCTGAATGTAGGGGTCCACCGGGTCAATCATCAAATGCACATCAAAGACCTTATCGCTGTGGGGCCTCAGGGCCTTCACAACGTCGGGGCCAATGGTGATGTTGGGGACAAAATGGCCGTCCATCACATCGATATGAATATAGTCGGCACCAGCAGTGTCGATGGCGCGCACTTCCTCGCCCAATTTTGCGAAATCGGCTGACAGGATGCTCGGGGCTATTCTGATAGGTTTTTGCATGGCGATTGCTTATCAGGTTGCGCGGGTGCGGGCAAGCAGCCGCGCGCCTGTTTCCGTGCAAAATTTAACGCTATTACACCCGCGTCAGGCGTGCGGCATAAAATCCGTCCATGCCGCCGCTGTCTGGCATGTAGGATGGCAGGCACAGAAGGTCCCCTGCGGGAGTGAGCAACTCGTTCAGGCCACCAACCTCATTTGCCCTGATTGGTACACGCGCCGCTGTGCTCTCTCCTGTAAGGAATGCTTCAATCGGATCAAGCCCTTCGCTTTTTTCCAGCGAGCATACGCAGTAGATCAGTACGCCGCCAACAGGCAGCAGGGAAAACGCGTGCTGCAGGATGCGGGCTTGCAGGGATGCGAGTTTTTCCACGTCTTCCGGCCCTTTGGTCCAGATTACATCAGGGTTGCGCCTTAGCGTACCTGTTGCACTGCACGGGGCATCAAGCAGGATGTGGTCAACAGGTTTTTCAGGCGTAAACGCCGCCGCATCGCCCGTTACTATGCTTGCGGTCAGGTTGGTGCGGTCCAGATTGGCCACCAGCCGTTTCATGCGGTTTTTGTTGCGATCAACGGCGGTTACCGTCGCACCGCGCGCGGCCAATTGCATTGTTTTGCCACCTGGTGCTGCGCACAGGTCCAGCACATGTTTGCCTGCTATATCGCCCAGCAACGTCACGGGAATGGCGGCTGCCATATCCTGCACCCACCACATGCCGTCAGTATAGCCTTCAAGGGCTGGTACGTCCGTGGAGGTACGGCGCAAGCTGCCGGTTGGCAAAAGGGTTGCGTTCAGTTTCTGTGCCCAATCTGCTGTATCCTCAGCAGGCTTAAGGCTGATATCCAGCGGTGGGTTTTCCGCCAGTGTCGCAGCAACCGCCTGCATCGTCTCCACCCCGTATGTTTTAGCCCAGCTTTGTTGCAACCAATGGGGCAGGTTCCTCTCCGGGTGCGTTGCCGCGTCCGCCAAAATGGCATCCCGCTTGCGGATTGCATTGCGCATCACTGCATTCACCAAACCCGCAAAGCCTTGCTCTTTGCCAGATAGTCCCTTGACCAGGGCAACAGTTTCATTAACCGCAGCATGGTCTGATGTGCGCATGAAAAAAATCTGGGCCAGTCCGGTGACAAGCGCAGCTTCAGTCCAGGTGGCATTGCGCGGCAATCCCCGATCCAGCAGCCCGGCGAGCGCGTGGCGCAGCGCCCCTAATTGGCGCAAGCTCAGCATCACAAGGTTAAAGGCAAAAGCACGGTCTCGCGGCTGCAATTCCGCCTCACCCGAAAGCTCGTCCAGCGTCAGGTCAAACGGCCGCCGTTTCAGCGTTACAGCCATTAGCGTGCGCACAGCCACCAAACGGCTGGCGTTCATGTCAGTTTTGTTTTGTTTATCGGCATTTTCCGGCGCGCTCATGGCGCCCTTTGACCACATTCCCGCAAGCAAGGAAAGCCCAAAGCGCAGCCTTGCAATTGCCATCTTCGCTCTTCTATGGTGCATGTCGACAGCAAGGGGGGAAAAGATGCAGGAATCAATGATGGTTGATTGGCAATTTAACGCGTTGCCCAAATCAGCAAATTACGGCCGCGCATATAGTGTATGGGCTGTCAGTTCGCAGCAAGCCAGTATCGGATTTGCCATAAAATTCTCCCTCTCAGGTCAACCGACATGGCCATGTTAGATCGCATGACTAACGGCTTAAAGCCATACGGCGACAAACGGATCATTGGTACGTTTGGTCTGGGTATGGCGAGCGGGTTTCCGCTTACCTTTGTTATTTCCCTGATGGGGTTTTGGCTTTCCTATAATGGTGTCAGCAAAAGCGACGTTGGCCTTTTTGCCCTGATTACCACTTTTTACACATGGAAATTTATCTGGTCCCCAGCGATCGACCGGTTGCCGCTTGGGCCCATCACCCGCTTGTTTGGTCAACGGCGTGGCTGGTTGATTCTGATCCAGGCATTGATGGCCATATTGCTGCTGGCTATCGCTCAGTTGGACCCCGGCACCCAATTATATAAAGTTGCTGTATTGGCCTCAATCATCGCTTTTTTGTCTGCCAGTCAGGACATTGTGATCGATGCCTACCGTATTGAAATTCTGGATAGTGAAGACCAGGGTCACAGCGCAGCCTCCTACGTGTATGGATACCGTACCGCAAACTATCTGGCGGGTTTTGCAGTCCTGATGATTGCTGACACCTATGGCTGGACTACCGCCATAAGCTTGCTGCCTGTTCTGCTTTTGCCCGGTACGCTGGCGGTGTTCTGGATCGGGGAGCCTAAACGCGGTGATGACAGCGATGCGTTCCTGCAACAGGAAGCGGACCGTGCGCATTTGTCACCTGTGATGAACCGCCTGCGGGAAGCCATCTATCTGCCCTTTAAGGAGTTTACGCGTCGGGAAAACTGGTCGCTGGTGTTGCTGTTCATTCTTTTGTTCAAGGCCGGCGATGCGGTTGCCGCCATCATGACCGCCCCTCTTATCAAGGATATGAATTTCGACCTTGAGGTTGTGGCCTGGGCTAACAAAACCGTAGGTTTTGTGACCTTGATGGTGGGTGTCGGCCTCGGTGCTGTTTTGTACAAGCAGATCGGTATGTACAAGGCCTTGCTGCTAACGGGTATTTTAATGATGCTGACCAATTTGGGTTTCGCCTGGCTTTGGTCTGGTGACGCGGTCGCGTGGCGCTTGGCGGCAACCATTGGTATGGAAAACTTTGCGACCGGTCTTGGTACAACGGTCATAATCGCTTACATGGCCGGGCTCTGTAACGCCAATTTCACGGCTACGCAGTTTGCGCTGATGTCATCGCTTGCCAATCAGGGGCGAACGATACTCGGTGCACCCAGTGGGTATGTAGCGGAATATCTGGGATGGTTTGAGTTTTTTATCGGCGCGACGCTTCTTGCTTTGCCCGGATTATTTGTGTTGTGGCTGTTGTGGCGCAAAGATGTCGCGCGCTTGAAAGACCGCCAACCATAGTGATCCAGCCCCATCACACCCTTTGAACCACTTTGTGATGTCACAAACTGGTCATTCTGGTGTAATGAAAGTGACCTTGAGGATGACTAAGAGGAGGGCGACATGAAAAAATATGCGCTCATAAGACCCCGTGTTGCAGCAGCCCAGGCTATGGCCGGTGCTCCTTCCTATGTTCGCCAGGGCAGCATTGAAGTGCGCCTGGCCCGCTCCATCAAAGAAATCAAGGCGGCCCAAAAGCTGCGCTATGAGATTTTTTACGAAGAAATGCATGCCAAGCCAGATTGGCGCATGCGTTTGACCCGGCGTGATATCGACCAGTATGATATTTTCTGCGATCATCTTCTGGTGCTGGACCATGACCGTCCCAAGGGCAAGCGTATCGTTGGCACCTACCGCCTGCTGCGGCAGGAAGTGGCATTGCAGCATGACGGGTTTTATTCAGCGGGCGAGTATAATCTTGCGCCTCTGATGACGGAAAGCTTTAGGGCGCAAATTGGTGAGGGTCGCCAACTTCTGGAGTTGGGGCGCTCGTGCGTACATGCAGACTACCGCGCCAATTCCACCATCAATATGCTGTGGAAAGGTATCGCCGAGTATCTGAAAGAGCATAACATCGCTTACATGTTTGGCTGCGCGAGTTTTGAGGGCATTGACCCCGCAAAGTTCAAAGAACCAATGGCATACCTTTATCACAACCATCTTGTGCCAGATGATTTTAAGGTGCGCGCGCTTGATGGCCAGTACGTTGATATGAACACCATGGCTGCCGACGCAATAGATGTGCGAATGGCACGCCGGGCGCTGCCACCTCTTATCAAAGGCTACTTGCGGCTTGGATGCTTTATTGGGGACGGTGCGGTTGTGGATGAACAGTTTGGCACGACCGATGTATTCATCTTGTTGCCGGTCGAAAACATCGCGCGTCGGTATTCCAAGAAATACGACCTGAAGGACGAGGCTAACGATACGGACGCCACTGTCGCAGCTGTGTAACCAGGTCAGTTTTTCCTAAAAATTACAGACAGATTGTTGGCAGGCATCTCGACTATTGTGGGCTCTTTGAACCCTGCAGCGCAGGCCAAATCGGTCACAGCTTCCAGGTCCCGCACTCCCCAGCGTGCATCCCGTGATTTGAGCGATTGGTCAAAGCTCTCATTGGAAGGTGACGTATGAACGCCGTTCCGTTTGTATGGCCCATACAGAAACACCACACCATCTGTTTCCAGCGTGCTCGCGGCCTTGGCGATCAATGCTTCTGCCACAGCCCAAGGCGCGATGTGGATCAGGTTAACTGCCATCACGGCGGTTAACGGTGCCGGAAAGTCAAGTGCCGCCATATCGTCGGCGACAGCATCAAACCGTATGGCAGGCAGTAGGGCATCTGTGCCGCTGTCCGCCCGCCAGGCATCAATGCTGTTGATTTTTTCTGGCTCTATGTCGCTGGGTTGCCAGTGGGCACCGTCAAAATGATGTGCCATGTGGGCTGCGTGCTCGCCGGAACCGCTGGCAATTTCCAACAGCGTGCCGTGTCCGGGATGATGAGCTTTCAGCACATCCAGAATAAAATCCCGGTTACGGGCGGTTGCAGGCGCATACAAACGTTTGCTTACGGTGTCTTCCGAGTTGGCTTGGGGGTCAAAGAACGGATTCATTTGAGGTTTTTACCCCTTGCTGCGGGAGCGATTGCGCCATCTTGTAAACAGAAACAGTGGCACAACAATGGTTGCGCCCAACAGCACATATTCCAGCCCGGAGCCAGAGAACCAGTTCCAGATATCGGCGACAGTGTTTGCAACCCAGCCGAAAATATCGCCGGGGCTCCATTCCATCGAATACATGATGAAGCCGACCACAAAGCTGTAAAAAACCAGTTTCAGGACTGTGCCGCCGGTTATGGGCTTGCTGCTCATACCTATTTTGCCTTTTTATTCATGCCCCCAAGGGTGCTCTTGATGCTACTGGTCGCTGGCGGATTGTTCAAGCCATTCGCGGGCACAGGTTGTCAGGTCGGTGTCCTGCCCGTTGCGCAGGCGTGCGCTGACCCAATCGGCACGGAAATGGTCGCCATTTTCCGGTTCATAGAAAATCACTTCGACGACACAGCGGTCTGCTTCAAAAATCATGACTTGTACATTTTCGTCCCGCCGAACCAGCGTTGGCGCGCCCAGGTATGCAAGAACATCTGCCGGTGTTTGGCCTTCGACGCGTCCCATATCAACAACGATAGGTGTCGATTCAGGAGCGGGAGGGTCTGGCAGTTGCGGAACTGCTTGTGGCGTTGGTTCAACAACCTGTTGTGGTGCTGGTTCGGGTGTTGGCGCTGGGGTTGGGCCGCTTGCGCAGGCGGCGAGCGTGCTGCCCAGAGCGAGTATAAGTAACGCGTGTTTATTCTTTTTCCTTAAGGGGAGCATTCAGGCTTTCCGATCCGCTGTCGGACCAGTGCGGCCATGGTCGGGTACGCCCAACTGATGGACCACATGGGTCATAATAGCGGCGCCCAATATGGGGGCCAAGATGTTCAGGAACGGTACCAAAAACATAAGGGCGATCAATCCGCCTACCCAAAACACTTTGCCGCTGTAGGTGATGCGGGTTTCGTTGACTGTGCGCATATCCACGTGGCGGACAGCAACCATTTCATAATATTCCCGACCCAATAGGTAGCCATTGATGGCGACGAACAAAGCCAGGGCACCGGTCCCGGCGGTCAGCAGGAACAGCAACAGATACGGAATAATAGCTAGCAAGTTGATCAGCACCATCAACAAGGTCAGTTTGGCGGCACTGACGACGATGTCAAAAACCGGCACTTTGCGTGTGCCTCGCCGGTTTGGGTAATATTCTTCTTCAACGGCACCCGCGATCTGGTCTGCCAGCACGCCCATCACCATGGTCACAATGCCTGGAAACAAGAGGTAGGAGCCAACAGCGACAACCGACCAGAATCCGGCGCTGGCGATCCAGTCGCTGAATTCGTCGAGCCAGTCCCAGCCAACAACAAAGGTTTCAGGCCAATAGGCGTTGAGCAGCAATGTCAGCAACACAAGCGTGGTTGCCGCCGCCCCAATGGCGGTTAAAAAGACACTGCGGAATTTCGGGTGCAGCAATTGCTGCCAACTGCGATTGATCGCAAGGACGATCATTTTATTTCCTCACTGTTCTGTGCTGATCTTTTAAGCCAGCTTTTGCCTTCTGCATAGATAAGAACATCAAACAGGGTTGCAATCCCCTGTGTGCTTTCTATGGTGCCCGGCAAATACTCGGTACGGCAAAGCCGTATCGTAGACGAAAGGATACTTTATGGCTGCTGGTGCAAAAGTTTTATGTATGGGCAATGCAATTGTCGACATTATTGCCCGTGTGGATGACGATTTTCTGGCCAAGCATGACCGTGAGAAAGGCGCCATGCTTTTGGTAGATGCCGAAAAGTCCGCAAGCATATACGGCGACATGCCGCCGGCGGTCGAGCGGTCTGGCGGGTCTGCGGGCAACACCGCCGCGGGTATTGCATCGTTTGGCGGCAACGCAGGCTATATCGGCAAAGTGCATGATGACCAACTGGGTACGGTGTTTCGCCATGATATCCAGGCGGTTGGGGTAGACTTCAAAACGGCAGCGTCTAAAACCGGCGCGCCAACCGCCACCAGCATGATCCTTGTGACCCCTGATGCGCAGCGCACAATGAATACCTTTTTAGGGGCCTGTACGGAAATTTCCGAGGATGATGTTGCTGAGGCTGATGTGGCAGCAGCTGATATTCTCTATGTCGAAGGCTACCTGTGGGATACGCCGCCCATGAAAGCAGCGGTTTTGAAAGCGATGGATCTGGCAATCAAACACGGCACCAGAGTTGCGCTGACACTGTCGGATAGTTTTTGCGTTGACCGTTTCCGCGACGAATTCCGCGACTTGGTGGAAAATAAGGTGGATATTCTGTTCGCCAATGAGGCAGAGATTTTGTCGCTGTATCAGGTTGATAGCTTTGATGATGCCGTTGTGCGGCTAAAGGAGCATGTACGCATTGCAGCCTTAACCCGCAGCGAAAAGGGCTCTTTGTTAATGAGTACGGACCAGTCTGTTGCTGTGGAGGCTTTTCCGGCCGTTGTTGAAGATACAACAGGCGCTGGCGATCTTTATGCAGCCGGGGTTTTATTTGGTCTGGCAAACGGGCATGGCCTTGAGATGAGCGGCAAGCTTGGTAGTCTTGCGGCCTCAGAGGTGATTTCCCATTTGGGCGCGCGCTCTGAAGTTAGACTGAAAGACCTTGCCGCAGAAAAACTGGGGCTGTAACCCCCTGATTTAGCCCCACGGCCCGCGCCGGGTGCCATCACGACTGTCTGTAGGCGGCACGCTTGCGCGTCCAGTACGGCCTGTGCGGGTGTGGCCTGTTCGGGTTCCATCTGTGCGGGTTCGTTCTGGGCGGGTTGGGCCTTTTGCATAAGTGCCGCGCTCCATCGCCATTTCAGACAGGCGCCGGACCCGATCCTCCATACGGGGGTGAGTGGAAAACAGGCTGTCCAGCCTCAACCCATGCAATGGGTTGACGATAAACATATGGGCTGTTGCCGGGTTGGCTTCTGCCTCCCGGTTGTCAATCGCACCAGCGCTTTGCTGCAGCTTGTTGAGCGCACTGGCCAATGCCATGGGGTTGCCGCATATTTCCGCACCGGTTTTGTCTGCGGCAAACTCACGCGTGCGGGAAATCGCCATTTGCACCATCATGGCGGCAAGTGGTGCCAGAATGACCAGTAAAATTGTACCAACCAGACCCAGCGCATTGTTGCGATTGCCGCCAAAGAACAAACCGAATTGTGCCAACATGGAAATGGCACCCGCCAGCGTGGCCGTGATGGTCATGGTTAGGGTGTCACGGTTTTTCACGTGCGCCAGTTCGTGCGCCATCACCGCCTCTATTTCTGCCCGGTTCAGGAGTTTCAGAAGCCCGCTGGTTGCTGCGACCGCTGCATTTTCCGGGTTGCGGCCTGTGGCAAATGCATTTGGTTGCGGATTATCGATAATGTAAACTTTCGGGTATGGCAGGCCCGCGCGCACAGAAAGCTGCTCGACAATGCCGACAAGCTGCGGCGCGCTGCGGGCATCCACCTCGCGCGCTCCGTACATGCGCAAAACAATTTTGTCGGCATTCCAATAAGCGAACAGGTTTGTACCCAGCGCAAATAGAAGCGCGATCATCATACCTGTTTCACCGCCGATCAGGGCGCCGACCACCATGAAAAGCGCGGTCATGGCGGCCATTAAAAGGCCTGTACGCAAAGAGCTCATTTTGGGTTCCGGCTGTCTATAGGTTAGGGTCGATTCATCTCATTTTTCTTGCTAATACACATGGGGGTTTGGCAAGCAGGGTTCAAGTCATCCGGCGTGCGGAAATGCCGTATAAAGACAGAGTTTGAGGCCAATACGTGGCCCAAATTGATGGGCAATTCATGGCAGATAATAACGATTCAGCAGCGGCTAACACAGCGTCACAAGCACCCTTGTGGCGGGTCTTGCTTTTTATTGTACTGACAGCGGTTTTTGCTGCAATCGCCTACTATTTTGTGATCGAGCACGGCCTTAAGCGGTATTATATCGCCCTTTTGATGTGGACGCCCGGGCTCGCCGTGCTGACGATGACGCGATTTGGCGCAGTTGATCCGGCCGAGCTGGGTTGGCATTGGCCACGCGGGCGATGGGCGTTTCTCGCTTATGGCCTGCCTGCGCTATATGGTTTGGTAGCCTATAGTATTATCTGGGGTGGTGGTTTTGGCGGTGTGGTTGATCCCAAATTTACCCAGGAAGTCAGTTATTTCTTAGGCCTGGATGGCTGGTCCGAAGGGGCAACCATCGCCTTTGGTGTGTTGATGTTTGGCACTGTTGGCATGATCTGGCATATCGCAACGGCGCTCGGTGAAGAAATTGGGTGGCGCGGGTTCCTGACACCTACACTGATGAAAGTTTGGTCTTTTCCTATTGCTTCGCTGGCAACAGGGCTTGTGTGGGCTGCCTGGCATCTGCCGATTATTTTTTTTACAAGCTATAACGCCGGTCCCAGCGGGCTGGAGCTTCAGATGCTGAACTACGGTATCCTGACGGTTGGCCTGTCTTTTATCATGACTTATCTCCGCCTGCAGTCAGGTAGCGTGTGGCCTGCCGTGATTATGCATGCCGCCCACAATGTTTATGTACTGACCATCATGCAGCCGATGACCGTTCAGTATAAAGAGACGTGGCGCTACGCCAACGAGTTTGGCTTTATACTGCCTGCTGTGGTGCTGGTGTTTGGTCTTTTTTTCTGGCGTTTGGCAGTGCGGAATGGCATCAGCGGGCCAACCAGCACCATAGACGGACATGCGAGCACATAACATGAGCGATAAATCAGGCGAAACTACTGTTGATAAAACAACTGAATTGGACGCAGGTAAAGACCCTGGCCCCAAGCCATCAAAAGCGCAGCCTAAAGAAGTTGGTGGCCGCAAAGGCCCTGAACCCACACGCTATGGGGACTGGGAAAAAAACGGGTTGATATCTGATTTTTAAGCCTGCTGGCCGGGCATTCTTTTTGCGGCGTCACCGTCGCTTTCAGCCCCAGTTTCGGCCTCAATTCCTGTCTCTGTCGCTATTTCTGTCTCTTGCAGGGTATCCGCATCAGGGCTTTGGGTAAGCGTGTTTTCGTGTCGCCCTGCAGCATTGGCACCAATGCCTGCTTTGTCCAGCAAGTTCCTAAAGTTTAACAGTTCGGCTTCTGCCTGTTTGCGCCCTAACCCTTTGATCAGGCCATCAGTGAATCCAGCCTGGCGCATATAAATCCGTACATGGTGTTCTGCCGCTTCCCGGCAACTCCCGGACGTAAAGTAGTCATCAGCAAGCATAAGCAATATTTTGCGGGACTTTTCCTGCAGCGAGATATTGAGCTGATGTATTTTTTTTAAAATCTGAGTGTTGTCCAGAATTGTCTGGCAAAATTGATCCAGCTTACCCGCGATCTTACGCTTATACATTTCAGACAGGTCGGCTTGCAGAACCCTTTTTTGAAGCTGCACCAGGTCGGTCATGCGCTGTGTCGGGTTGCTGTCCAGCCCCATGAAAACGGATTCGTATTCCGGGCGAGACAGGATCGGCAGCACAAAGTTAGCGACAACCCGTTTGTTGCTGTCACCAACGGTTACCGCTTCCAGGTCTAACAAGCTGTTGACCTGCTCAAACGGGTTTTGAAACTGAGCCAGCATATCGGCGATTGACTGGCTGTTGATCAACCGACCGGAACGCGCGCGGATTGCTTCCACAATAAGGTCCAATGAATGCAAGTCTGTGTGCAGGCTTTCCACGGCTCTGTTAAGGTCAGTGAGCGCTTTCAGCTGATGTGTCAGTGACGCACTGCCAATGGGTTTGGGGGCTTCAATTTCATGCTTAAGCCGGTCCAGCAGAACGTGCTCGCTGCGGGGCAACAGGTTTTCGGCCAGAAACCCGTTTAGTCGAAGCACTTCCTCGCTGAACCGCGGCGAGTTTTCATCTTCCCCCATCAGGTTCAGTTCGCCTTTCTGGAAATACGCAAGTTCCATGATGAATGTGGCCCGGTTCTCTTTATCGCCCATCATCTGAACCAATACTTGCTCATGCATTAGAAATTCTGCGATCAACTGATCCAGAATATCCATCACCCACCGTGGTCGGTTGGCCGTCAGGAATATGATGATGCGGCCCAGCTTGTCGCTCAGTGTTACGGCGGGCCGCAGATAATCGACAATCGAACACGTCAGCAGAAAGCGTTTGTTTGGTTTCTTTTCCAGGTCAGCAATCAGCGGTGCCAGCCGACCAGTTTCAAGTGATGGGATACTGTCTTTGGTCGACTTCATAATGTCGATCGACAGGTCAATAACCTTATAGATTTTGCGCATCCGCTCTTGAATGGATCCTTCTTCTGATTCGAAGGCAACAGCTGTGCGTTGTACCGCGTTCTGCAGGCGTGTCCCTGCGTTATACAGGCGGTAATAGTGATCAAGAGAATGCAATAGCTCGGTCGGTGTTATGCGCCATTCTGTAAGACTGGCGTGCATCAAATCCCAAATCGACCGGCGGCCATCCGGGCCATACAGGTCATCGGGCGTCAGGCAAGGCGATATGGTACCAGTTTCGTCATACTTGGATTTTTTGCGATTGCTGCCCCGGGCATAAATTTCGACAGAGGTGATCTCGTTTTCTGACTTGTCAAAGCTTTCTTTGAGAACCCGCACACCGGTATATTGCCGGGTCTTCCACAAGTTTTCCGCGTGCGCGGTTGCTGCTTCGCGGTCTTTCTTGACATCAAGAATGGTCCAGCCGCTTCCGCGACGACCCAAAATCTCATAATGAATATTTACACCGTATGCCAAAAGGACCCCCGTCGGCAGCACACACAAACCCATGCCATCACCTAAAGGCGACGACACTCTTTTATGCTTTTCCATCAAAAGCGTTAAGAAACGGTGTTTTTTTAGTAAAATTCAGCCTAAGCATGGCCACTTGGTCACAAGAGGGTTCGATGGGCTTTATCGCACGCAACAGCCGCTTTTTGGGATTTGGTGTTTTGCTCGCCTTTTTGTCGAGCTTCGGCCAAACCTATTTTATTGGTGTTTACAGGCCCCCGATCGCGCAAGAGTTTGACCTTAGCAACAGTGATTTTGGCTTATATTATCTGCTGATCACAATCGTCAGTGCTGTTGGCCTCAACCGATTGGGGCATATCATTGATCGGGTGTCTCTGGTGCCTTACACGCTGGCTTTGCTGGCGGCCACTGCACTTGCGTGTGTTGCGGTTGGCTTGTCTTATGTCTTTCCGGCAGTTGTTTTGGCGCTCATGGCGGTGCGTCTGATGGGGCAAGGTATGCTTACTCACGCCGCAATGACCAGCATGTCGCGGTATTACGATAATAACAGAGGCTTGGCTGTTGCTATCGCGGGGCTTGGGTTTCCGCTGGGGCAGGCGGTATTGCCACCGCTCGCGGTTTTTCTCATGGAAGGCCATGCGTGGCGAACAGGTTGGTTGCTGTTTGCAGGTGCGCTTCTTGTGGTGGCTGTGCCGCTCGTTATCTGGCTTCTTGCGGGCCATGAAAACCGCCATGCAACCTGGCTCCATCAGCAACAGATGGACGATAATGCCAGCAAGGGCGGGGATTTTGTGCACCACCGCCGCCGCGATGTCCTGCGCGACCGGCGTTTTTACCTGATGTTGCCCGCGCTTATTGCTGGACCCTTCTGGATTACAGCGGCTTTCTTTTTTGCGGCTGAATTTGGGGTGCATGCTGGCATGGGTCTTTCTGCCTACACCCAATATTATGGATTTTACGCCGCAGGGTCTGTGGCGGCGCCGTTTTTGGGCGGTTTGTTGGTCGACCGTTTTGGCGGGCGGCACCTTATGCCATTGTATCCGCCGCTGTTTGGTGCGTCGTTGTTGGTTATTATGCTGTTTCCGGGGGCAGTCGGTGTCGTTGCTTTTATGGCGATCATGGGGCTCGGTGCGGGTATTACGTTGCCCATCAACAATGCGGTCTGGGCCGAACTTTATGGCACACGATATTTGGGGGAAATAAAGTCACTTGCCACGTCGCTTGTGGTGGTGTCCACGGCGCTGGCACCATTTTTGGTTGGTGTGACGCTTGATATCGATATCTCGCTACCAACTATCATGCTGTATGGGGCGGTCTATTGTTTCCTTGCCACCATTCTTGTTGTGCCTGTGGCGCTTCAGTCAGACAGCGCGCCGGTTTCCCGTAAATAAGCTATGGCCTCATCCACAGATTGTTCCAGCGGTACGTCTCTGTATCCCAGTTCTCGTATCGCTTTGTCATAGTTAACGGTGTAGCTTTGGCAGGCGAAATACGCTTCCTCCCGCGTTATCTGCGGTCGGTTGCCGGTGATTTTGGAGGTTGTCTCCATCACCGCCGCCAGCAACTTCAAGATCCAGCGGGAAATCGGTTTTTTGGGCTTTGGCCTGCCAAGTTTTGCTGCTGCCAGGCTCAGGAAATCATGAAACGTGGCATAAGGCCCGCCCAAAATGTAGTTTTCACCGGCTTTGCCTTTTTTGTAGGCCGCCAGAACTCCCTCGGCCACCGCACGTCCGTTAGCAAAATTGCCATTTCCGGGAGGGACGGCAGGTAGCGTGCCATCCGCCACCATTTTGATCATGCGGACCCAATTTTGGTCATCATAACGCCCGACAACATCGGTTGGGTTGACAATCACAGCATCCAGGCCGCGATCAAAGGCTTCTTTCACTTTCCGTTCGGCGTAGGCTTTGGTGTTTATGTAGCTAACCCAGCTTGTTGCGCCAAGGCGGGGTGTTTCATCGCTGATAGTGCCTTCGTGCTCGCCGTAGGCAACAATGGAGGAGACATGCACCATGCGTTTTGCGTCCCGGTCAACAATTGCCTGCAACAGGGCGGCCGTGCCGATTACGTTTGTCTGATACTGCCTGTCATTGTCTTTTGACCATGTACCAACATCAGCCGCAACATGGAAAACGCAGTCGACGCCGTCTGGCAAAGCATCCTTTACAGACAGTGGTTCGGTCAGGTCGGCCCGGCGAATATCAATATCATCACCAAGCAGCTTTTTTGCTTTTTCCGGGTTGCGTACGGCGGCAACAATTGTCCAACCATCTTCGCGCAGAACATCAATAAGGTGCCTGCCGATAAACCCTGTAGCGCCGGTGACAAACGCTAGTGGCATAGTGTTCCTCCACTCTTTTCCCTTGTCAGACAAAGGCTATACCGTTAGATGACGGGCCAATCAATTGGGGTCGCGAAAATTACTGGATGGATTAATAGTATGAGCAGGCACACTCCTAAACAAGTCAAGACGTTGATGGCGGCCTTTGTTGTTGCCACAGGTCTTGCAGCCACGCCTGTGCTGGCAGATGCGCCGGCGGGCTTGGAAGATATGCTTAAAACGGCTGTTGCGACCGGCGATGAAGCTGCGTTTGACAAGCTGGTGGAAATGGCCCTGGAAACATGGCCTGCCAGTCGGTTGGAAATTTTACAAGCCGCAGGTGACATTCAGCGTGAATGGGTGTCCAAGCCTATGCTGGCTGAGGTTAGGAAAGCGGAATTGGCAGAAGCTGAAGCGGAACGCAAGTCCCGCGCCCGCGGTATCATCTATTTCCTTGACCCAACGCTATGGAATACAACCGCGCAGTTTGGCGCAGCGACCAGTACAGGTGATACGGATGAACAGTCTGTTGCCCTGGGTATTGCCATGAGCCGCGATTTTGGCGAAAAGTGGGAACATGATTTCAATCTGGACTTTGACTTTGCCAGAAGCCAGGGCGCAACAACACGCCGCCGTATTCTGACCCGGTTTAACACGACGTACAAAGCATGGGACAAAATGTTTTTGTCCAACTATTTTGAAGCAGACTTCAACCGCTTTTCCGGCTTTGACTACCGCATTCTTGATAGCATCGCTCTTGGGACACGGTTGATTGATAACGCACGCCACAAACTGCGCATCGAAGGGGGCCCTGGTGTGCGGTTCAACGCATTTGAAAACTCAGATGAAACAGAAACGGAGTTTCTTGGCCGCGTGTCATCCACATATGAATTGAAGCTGATGGACAATATCGACTTCAAAGATCAGGCATCAATGATTTTTGGTACGGGCTCTATGACGTTTGACAACCGCGCCAGCGTTGGCGCGCAGATCAATTCTGCCTTGTCAGCACGTTTGGCGTTTCAGGTGCAGTATGACTCTGATGCTCCTATTGGTGCAGCAGCATGGGATACGCTGACCCGCGCAACCCTGGTCTATAAGTTCTAGCGATCATTCCCCCAACAGATGGCAGGCGATGCGGCGTATGTGGCCGCGTTGCCCGAAATGTGCACCATATCTGTGCTCCAACAGATAGATACCTTGCCAAGTGCCCAGCCGTAATGCGCCGTCCAGCACGGGGATGGCCAGCGTGGTGCTGGTCAGGGCTGATTTGATGTGGGCGGGCATGTCGTCCGGCCCCTCTGCATTGTGGCGGTATAGCTGTCCGTCCTCTGGGGCAAGGCGCGCCAGCGCATCAAGAAGGTCTTTGTGCACGTCCGGGTCGGCATTTTCCTGAATGGTCAGCGACGCTGAAGTATGTTGCACTAACAAGTTAACCAAGCCTGTATGAATAGCACATTGGCGCACAAAGCCCGCAACATCGGCTGTAAACTCATATGCGCCGCTGTTTGCCGTTGCCACCTCAAAGGTTGTTTCAAACTGGCGTAGCACGACCCTTACCCGCGAATAGGTATGGTTTTTATGGCCTGCTCAGGTTCTGGCCGGTGCAGGTCAATGTGCAACAGGCCGTTCTCCATAAAAGCATCTGTTACCTCCATACCATCTGCCAGGACAAATTTGCGCACAAACTGGCGTGCTGCGATGCCTCGATGCAAAAAGTCCTTGCTGCCGGTATCATCATTTTGCTTGCCGCGAATGATCAACTGATTGGCTTCCAAGGAAATCGCGACGTCATCGCGGGTGAACCCCGCCACAGCAAGTGAGATACGGATATCTTCATCACCCATATGTTCAATATTGTAGGGTGGATAGCCTTCGCCGGCATTTTTGGCAACGCTATCCAGGATGTCTTCCAGTTGGTCGAAACCAAGCAAAAATGGGCTGTTAAAAACCGACATACGGGTCATGGGCGCACCTCCTGTTGAGCATGAGCAACCTTCAGGCCTGTCTTGGTCCGGCCTATTTGAACCAGTATCACCAGCCCCTCACAGGGCACCAGCGACGCTAAGTCCCAGTGTGCGCGCTCCATTCGGTGTCTTCAAGTGGTTTTATAGAAAAGCATGCGCCTTTGTCAGCGGCTGGCGTCGGTGTCCGTCTGTGCTGCTGCCACCGAGGAGGTGTCAACAGGATCGGGCAGCTTGCCCTCAGTGGTTTCCGGCGGACGAATCCAGCAGCGTGTGCCACGCGCTTTCAACTCATCACACATGGTGCGAGCTTCCGCCAGCGTTTTCAACGGGCCTGCATTCAAGCGATAATAGAAACCAGAAGGTCCGTCTTCGCGTGTGCCAAAGTCCATTTCTGATCGGCGCGGGGGAATGTCTGAAAGGATATCAATATTGCGCTCATATAGGATGTCCCATCCGCGCATTAGCCTTTCAATCGAACGGTAAGCACCGATTTGCAAGGCCCACCCTTCGGGTTCCAGTAGGGGGGGTATATCGCCCTTTTTATAGTCGGCTGGCACAACTTCTTGCTGGACGGGTTCAGGCGTGGGTGCTTTGGCAATTAGTTTCGGCTCCGAAACAAATCGTTGTGCTGCCAGCTTTCTGTCCTCTGTGTTTTCCAGCGTCAGGTTTGCTGTGTTCTGCCGCGACCAGGCGGGGTCAATGGTGCCGGTCACCAAAGCCTGCATACGCTCTGACATCTCCAGGCTTTCAAGCGAACGGTAAAAAGTGAAGGTGGCGTCTACACTGGCGGCATCCAGATCTAGCCGCGCGACCTGATACGCTTTGTCTTCCCGGCCGGCCAGCAAATAGGCCATAGCCAGGTTTTGGCGATCGCGGGCTTCGGCCCGACCGCTTGACAACAACGGCTCCAGAATATCAATGGCTGCATCTGGCGCACCACTTGCCGCGAGCACCAAAGCCTTGTTGGACAGACTGGATGAATCGCTGGCACCATCAAGCTCTTTTAGGGCCTGCATGGTATGTCCGGTGGCTGCAAGCGCAATGGCCTTGCCGGACCGGGGGCGCGGGTCGCTGGGCAACAAGGCGGTGGCTCTTGAAAATCCGCTCAGGGCCGCTTCAAATTCACCAAGCGCCAGCGCCGCCTTGCCATAGCTGTAGTAAACCATACCTGGTAGTGGAGTGGATTGGTCTCTCACCAGCGCTTGCAACATGCTAAACGCGTTTTCCAGGTTACCCATGGACATTTGGCTCTCAGCAAGGCCGGTTATCGCCTGCGGAGATCGTGTGGTTGCTGCCAGATGCCGAAAAAGCGGGATTGCCCCTTCATGGTCGCCCTTTGCTGCCATGTCGGTCGCCAGGGTATATAGATTGCTGTTGCCGCCTGCTGCCGCGCTTTTCGCGACCGCAACGTCGGACGCCGTTCCCGTACTGTAAGCGCATGCCGCCAGCGTCAGTGCGCAGGCACTTGTCATCATCGGTTTTAATACACGTAAAATTGCCATTTTTTTGCCTGAGTGGTTTGTTCTATTTAGGGTCGAAACGGTCTGCCAACCGTTTCGATCCTGAGTTCATTTGCCTAATATCTTTGACAAGGTTAGTCTCTCAGGCGTGAAATAACGTTTAAGGAAACGGAGCGCTTTTAGCTGTGTTTGAGTCAATTTTTAGCAATTGCGGTGGCCTTTTTTGACCAAGTTGAGACTTTTTATGCGTGTTTTCGGTAAATATTGCGCCGTTTTTGGCCTGGCAATAGGCCTGCACGCGTTTGTGTCCGCTTCTTTGCAGGCACAGGATGCATCTAGCGATGCTGACCAGCAATCTGTTGAGGATGCCCTAAACGCCATTCGTGATGGTGACATTAAAACTGGCCGCGCGATCCTGCAGCACCTTTCAGAACAGGCAAACGGTGAAGCCTTCTATCACCTGGCAGAAATGTCTCGGCTTGGCATTGGCGGTGAACAGTCGATGTCGATAGCGGTGATGTATTACCGCCTTGCCGCGAAGCTCGGTAACCCAAAAGCCGCAATGAAACTGGCTAATATCCTGTATTTTGAAGGCGAAAAAACCCCTGCCGACATAGCGGAAGCCTTCGCCACATGGCAGACATACGCTTTGCGTGGGAACCCGGAAGCAGCGTATTTGCTGGGTTTGATATATTGGAACGGTGAAAATGGACGAGCGCCCGACCCGGTGCGCGGCTACGGGTTGGTGTGGCGCGCTGCGCAAGCGGGGTATGAACTGGCGATCCCAGCAGAATTGGAGATGCGGAGCCTACTACCGGGAGAGGCGCGAACAGCAGGTCAATCCTACGGTCAACAGCTTGAATCTCTGGGCTTTTCGGATGACCACATGAACATTGAGATGTTGGTGGAAGGCTGGAAGCCGGACGAGAAGGACGAAGACGAAAAGCCCGCTGAAAAACCGGAAGACTGGTCAACTGTTTGGCATCTGGAAGTTGGCTTTGCCATGCGGGAAGCTGATGCTGTTGCCATGCTTGAACGCATTCAAACAGAACATGCTAATATCATCGAGGGTTTGCATAGTGAAATGGTGCAGTCTGCAAACCGCACCGGTCGCTACAAGCTGGTTTTTGGACCGATGGGTGGCATGCACCCCGCAGTGCGGCTGTGCGTAGACCTGAAGCGCGCAGGCTTTGACTGTTTTGCAAGGCCGCCCGGTTAGCGACTGTCAGGATATAAAGATCGGTTTTGCTGCCACGCTTTCCGCTCTAATCCTTGTTTGCCTGCTTTCCCGCTTCCCCCTTTCCCTACTTCCGCGGGCCCCTTAATGACATGCGCGGGAGCTAACCGAGCTTTTCAGCCCCCGCGCAAACGAAGCTGCGCTAAAATGTCTTGGCCCGCAAGGGCCACCGTCATCAAGCGCAACATCGCCCCAGACTGATGGAGATCAGTATGGATGTGTCTTTACACTGGCAGCATTATCGCCGTCCGCAGACGCACTCGCCGCTTGCAACCATCTTTTCCAGATAGTCTGTTACCGCTTGTTCCAGCAGCTTTTGCTGGCTAACACCTTCCCGGGCAGCCAGTATTCTCAGATCGCGGTCCGCCACACTGCCCAGCCGCAGGTGCTTTTTGTGGGGTTTTTTTGTTGCACTATACCGGTTCGAGGACGCGCCTGCGGTTTTGGGTTGCAGGGCGGTAACTGCTGACAGCCCGCGCGTTGTGCTGGGCGTGCCCGATGGGCTTTGGTTATTTGGCACACCCTGGGTATTTACCGTGCTGTGTGCGTTCGGCGTGGTCGGGTTGCTGGGTGCCGGAATATTGGGGGTCGGATGGGCCGTTCCCTTGCGGGCCAACAGGGATGCATTCAGGGAAGCCATGGTCATGGTCGTCTCCTATCAAATAAAGGCATATAGGGATGAGCTCTGGGTCTCACCCATAATGATTTGTTTGCCAGGTTAGTAGGCCGATGGTTGTGGAGCCGGTTCAATGATCTGTTGTCGATTGCCAAATCCGACGCGCGGTGTGCCAAGGCTTTTAAACTGGGCTTTCATCGGTAGCCGTTTGATCCGGTCAGTGATGTAAGTCCACAATAGTTCCACTTCCTGTGCAGACTTGCCGCTGGCATTTGCTTCCATCACGGTGCGGCCATCTATCATGCTTGCGGCAAAATCCTGCCGGTTGTGCAAAATGGTTGGTGCAACCGTGCCATGCTGCGACAGTGCAATCGCTGCTTCTCCGGTGAGCCGCGCGCGCGCCGTCGCGCCGTTGACGACAAACACCAGCGGTTTGCCAGCGCGCTCCACCAGTTCAACGGTTTTCCCCGCTGCCCGCAGGTCATGGGGGCTGGGCCGCGTTGGGATAATCACCAGATCAGATTTAGTGACAACAGACTGGATCGCGCCAGTAATGGCGGGAGGTGTGTCGATAAACACCAGCCGGATACCCTCATCGCGCAGGGCGGCAAGGTCCGTATCCAGCGTTGCCAGCGTTGCCTGGGCAAAAGCAGGATCGCCTGCCTCGCGCTCGTTCCACCAGTCGGACAAGCTGCCTTGCGGGTCTGTGTCAATAAGAGCCACGGGTTCGCCACTTGTGCGGGCGGCTTCCACTGCCAGGTGGCCGGTTATGGTTGTTTTTCCTGAGCCGCCTTTTTGCGACGTTACTGCGATAATGCGCATGCCTGATCTCCATGCCAGTCGCCGGGGGCGGCGACGGGTTGAATGGGGCCTGCGCCTGATGTTCAGTTTTGGTGCCTGCCCGGGTTGCCTGAAAAGACACCATGCAGAAGGGACGTGAACATCCCTTTAAGAACTGGAATCATTTTTGCTCTAACACCCTGAAAATAAGAGAAAAATAAACAGACAATCTTAGTAAAATCATCATGGACTTTAATGCGTCTGGTGCCCGGAGCCGCTGGTCAAAAGCAAAAAGAAATCCAGAGAGTGCAGGACGCGATAGAACCACCAAAGCCCAGACCTCGACCCGGACCTTCACCCCCTATCGATTTGGAGCGGGCTGCCGTAAATCGTATCAGGCGCGCTTGCGGCGAAAAAGTATCAGGTGCGTCTTGCTAATGCTGCGTCTCGTCCCACCACCAGAAGGGCGCCATTTCTTTGCGCACTGGCCATACTTGCGTCAGCGTATCGCCTTCATACAGTTCGCCGTTTTTCATTACCCAGCGCACGCTGTTGGTGTTTCTGATATTCTCGAGCGGATTTGCGTCCAAAACCACCAGATCAGCCAATTTTCCAGTTTCCAGCGACCCCAGGTCTTCGCTGATGCCTATGATGTGGGCACCATCGATAGTAGCGGCGCGCATCACCTCGGCGGGTGTCATGCCGCCCATGGCAAACGACCACATTTCCCAATGATAGCCAAGACCCTGTAATTCGCCGTGACCGCCAACACCAACCAGCCCGCCTGCGCGCTGCAAAGCAGCTGCAGAACTTGCGATTTCATCGACAGTAAATTCGTCGTCCCGTGCCCACACAGTGCGGCGGCTTGCCAGTTCGTTCAAACGGTTACGCGGATAAAAGCGGTTTAACTTCGGGTCATTAAGAATTTCATCCCGCGTGAAGAAATAATGCACCATGCTGATACCGTTATATTGCACCACCAGAGTCGGCGTGTAGGCGGTTTTGGTTTTGGCATAAAGTTCCAGCACATCCTTATACATGGGCGCGATGGTTAACGTATGTTCGTTCCCGTGCATGCCATCAATCGCATGAGTGATATCCATCCGCATATCACCGCCGCCTTCCGTGGTTGGCAGCAGCCCCAGTTCTTTTGAGGCTTTGATAACCCAATGGCGCTGTTTGCGGTTGCCAGTTAGGTAGGCTTTGATGTTTTTGGTGCGATAATGGTCTGAATAGCGCTTCAGATAAGCGTAGGCCGCATCATAAGACTGGAAGTCTGTATCGCCGAATATGCCCCGGCCGGTCATGAAGGCGCGCTGGCCCAGGGACTGGCCTGTTTCCACCATGTCGCGGTAGCTGAAATAATCATGATACGCGGTTTGCACATCAAGGCCCGCAGTGACCCCGTAAGCCAGGTTGGCGACCAAACTCCAGTTCCGGGGCTCCAGCACATCATTGGTGCGAAACTCCCAGTGTGCATGTGTATCAATAAATCCGGGCACAATATATTTGCCGCTAACGTCTTGCGTGGCAGTGCCTTCGGGCACTGTGATGGCGCTGCTCGGCGCGATTGCGGCGATGCGGTTATCAGTGACCAATATGTCATGGTTTTCGCGCACCATGGTCATATCATCCGTGGTGTCGCCCGCCATGGTGATGACGTGCGCACCCGTTAACAGAACAGAGCCTGACGGCGTTTTGCGCGGTGCCTCTACTACAAACGTACGTTTGGTGATGGCATCATTATCTTCGAGGATTTCTGGTTTTTTTTCAGGCTCACTTTCGGAGTTTTTCGGAGCATCATCGGTGTCACCTTCTTCGCCAGAATCTGTTTCTGCGTCGCCTTTGTCCTCTTTATCCTCGTCTTTTTTACGAAACTCGACTGTGTCAAACGGCAGGCTGTAAAGCGTATCACCGATAGCCCAGCGGATCGTGTTACCACCATCAGCCCAGCCGAAGAAATCCGCTCCAATGCTGGTGAGTTGTTTGGCGGGTACAGATGGCCCCCTGAGCGTGACAGTTGGTGTTTTGCCGCCCAGTTGAGGCACCGGCATAACCCAGACCTGCTTTTGTGCAAACGCAAGTGCATGCCGCCCATCTGGGCTGATGCGCATGGACTCAGCCTTTGGTGGTTCCGGGCTGAATTGTCTATTACCGCGCGGGTGCACCACGATCAGATGTTCGCGTTTGTCGGTGCCATCATACTTCATCGAATACAGCGCTGTGCCGGAATACAGATAAACTCTGTCGTCCTCGGGGCCGAAATGCGGGGACCGGGCACCATCCGCACGGGCAATCAGCGTAGTATCGCCGCCGTCCGAAGGCAGCCACACCACATCAAGCGGCATGTTCAGGCCAAAAAATTCACTGAAAAGCTGACGCCGTTTGTAGGCGTTGCCACGCAGACCAACAATGCGTTCTCCGTCCGGGCTGAAAGCTATCTCTGTATAAAAAGCAGGGTGTTCGGTCAGCTTTTGCGGTCTGCCACGTCCGTTGCTGCGGGTTTTCCAGATGTGCCCTTCGCCGTCTGCCGACCAGGTGACATAGGCAATCCAGCGGCCATCGGGTGACCACACTGGCTTGAATTCCCAAGCGTTGCCTGATGTCAGGCGCTGTGGTGTTGCCCCGTCTTCGTTATCCATCAGGTAAATTTTGGTCAGGACAGACGCTGCGATGCGTTTGCCGTCTGGCGACGCGACAGGGTCGTGCACAATGGTTGCCTGTACTGGCCCCTGTGGCACACGGTAAGGCGACGTGAGGTCTGGCCCGATGTCCAGATCAACGGTTGCGTTGAAGGCGATTTTACTGCGCGCGCCGTCGCTCATTTGAATGCGTTCAAAAGCACCGCCCGTGTTCAAAATAATAGCGTCACCTTCGGCGGTGAAGGCGTAGCTTGGGTAATAATCACGGCTTGGCATGCGCCCGGCTTCTTGGGCATCGCGCTGGATCGGCGAAGCGATCATGCGGTCACTACCACTAACCAGGTTCCGCACGCGGATGCCGGTTTCGGTTTCCTTACGAGATAGGTAAACCAAAGTGCGGCCGTCAGGCGAGATCGCAGGCCGGACACCGCCGCCCTCGCCCTGGGTTATGCTGTCCACCTCGCCGGTGCGCCGATCAAAGCGGGCGATATGCCCAGCCGGGAAACCACGTCCGCCCGTCGGCTGTGTGAAATAGATGTAGCGGCCATCAGGTGAGAAAACGGCCCCAACCCCTGCCAGTGGTTTTTTGCCATCGTCTGTTGTCAGCGTAACGCCGCTGCCGCCGTCGATGTGGTACATCTTGATTTTGGTTTCGCGGCCCCCTGTGGTCATGACCACATACTGGCTGTCTGGTGACCAGGCCGGGGATACAAGGCGGGTATGTTTTTCGCCCGATAGCTTGCGCGGTTTGCTGCCATCCCGGTTTGTAACCCAAAGGTTGTCATCGCCGTCGCGGTCGCTGATGAAGGCAATATACTGGCCGTCCGGGGATACGCGCGGCATGCTGTCATAACCCATGCCTTCGGTCAGGCGGGTTGCGGCCCCGCCTGTAGCAGGCATTTCATACAAGTCGCCCAGCAATTCAAATATGATATGCTGTCCATCAGCCGTGACATCCAGCGACATCCATGTGCCTTCGGTGGTATCAAAGGTCAGCTTTTGTGTGCTGCCTTCCAGCGGCAGGGCAGGTTTTTTCTTGTCGTCAAGCGCGTGCGCGCCTGGTTGCAGGCCCTGCACGAGAAGAAGTGTCAGGCTTGTCATCGCCATCAGTATTGGATTGCTAAAAAACGTCCGCATTGTACTTATCCCCCTTGTGTCACCCCCAAGGAGGCGTATCCAAATGCATTAAACGATAATTGGCCCATAGATGCAATTCGGGGACGCGAAATCAATCCTTATGCCAGGGTATGGGTGCGTGTAAAATGAAACCACTATCCGATGTGAAGGAAACGCCATGAGCACTCAAAACCCCGGCCCCGGCTACAAGCAACACCCCGATCACCGTGTTGATTTGAAGCCCATTACTGCAGATGTTCGCGTTGAGGCGTTGGGGCAAACCATTGCTCAATCATCGCGCGCCATCATGGTTCAGGAAACCCGCTATGCGCCGGTGGTCTATATACCGTGCAGTGATGTAAATTTTGCGCTACTGCAAGAAAATGCCGAACAAACATATTGCCCCTTCAAAGGGACTGCCCGCTACTGGAACATTCGGATTGGTAATGATACTATCGGTAACGCCGTTTGGGGATATGATCAGCCTTATGATGAAGTGAGCGACCTTGCCGGTCATGTGGCGTTTTACAAAGATCGGGTTGATGCAATTTACCTGGACAATCAGGCAACCTGATCGTGTTTCAGAAATAGCGCTTAACGCGCAGGGTGATGTGGCTGTCGCGTCGGAAAACCGACAAAAGGTTGCCACTGTCTGTGTTGGCAAAAAACCGGCCTTCCAAGTCAAAAACCCAGTTGTCCCCCACCCGGCGTGAGGCTTCAACAAGGCCCGACAGGGAGCCGTCTTCCATATCAGTGACGACACCCGCTAGAAAATCAGTATCCTCTGCATCGTTGAGCGCCAGTCGTGCGCCAACAAACAGGTCATTGTTTGCAATGGTGGGAGCTGCCAGCAGAAAATCGTCCGAACGGTCATCATACTGATATTCCATCAATACCCCTAGGTCGGCGCCTGCGTCTGTTACGCCGTAAAACGTATATTCAAAACCGCCAACGGCCGCCGTGAATGTCTCAAACGGTGTGTCACGGATAATGCCCTCAAATTTCCATAGCCACGCGTCTTTTGTATACTGAAGGTCAATACCGACCTGTGTGATGTCATCATAAAAAGGCACAAATACATCAGGGGCCGGCCCGGATAAAAGCCGGGGTTCGCGGCTAGCGCCGTGGAAAAAAGACAGACCCACGTCCCAGTCCCCAATATAGTGGCTGTAGCGCAGAGCAAAATCTACGTCTGCATCGTCATCCGCCCCTTCGTCAAAACGGGCTAGGTCATTATCAACACTACCCGGAAACCTCAGTCTGCCGTCAAGTCCAGGGAAGGTGCGTTTGCGAAAAAACGGCATGACATAGCCAGTGATTTGACCCCAGTCACGGATCGTCGACACCTCAATCATCGGCTGACCCAATTTATCTTCTTCGTCGATGTCCTCTACCGTATCGAATTGGTTAATGATATCGACAAGGTGACGGCTTTCTGCCACCCCCCAGAAAACCTTGGTCAGGCCGGCACGTACTGTCCAGTCGTCGCCTGCCCAGCGCACGTAAGCTTCGCGCATGTCAAAATGGGTGCGTCGGTCATCCTGGCCATCGATACGGGCATAAGGAACAATCACCAAGTCCCAGGCACCGCCCTGGCTTTGCCAGCGCACATCTCCCTCAAGCTGCATTGAGGGTTGAAACGTTTCTAGCTGCCCTGGAAACGCGCCATCTTGGAAGAAGGTGCGTAGTTCAGTGCCGACAGAGGCACCGATATCCAGATCACCCGCGAGAGCAGGCAAGCTCTCTCCAAGAAGCGCAGCTGATAGCATCAGTTTATGCATTGACCGGCTTTCTAGCGAATGCGCTTCAGGATGCCTTTGACAAAGTCTTTGTCGGCAAGGCCGGTTTTAAATGCATAGTCACCATAGGCAATGGTGGTTGATTTGCCGGTTTGATGGTTTTCCATGGACATCAGATGAGGCCGCCAAACACCGCCCTCATATTCGCGGTAGTCACTGAGCGTCAGGGTTTTCAGCAAACTGTCCTTGCGGTCATAGAAGTCTATCTTGCGAACTTGAAAGACATCCTGGTCGACCAGCGATACTTGCCGCGTGTAGCCAGAATTTTCATAGCGTGGCAGCCGTTCGACCACATCAACTGTCATGCCATCAAACGTGTCTTCACCGACATAGCGGTAGCTGTATTTATTCAATTCCGTCGATGTGAAATCTTCAAAGGCAAACTCTGATCCGACAAAGGGGCCGGATTTGTTGGCGCTTGAAATGCGTTTTACCCGTTTCAGCGCTGGCAGGTACAGCCATTGATCGTCCGCTTCCAGAATTTTAGCATGACTCAAAAGGGCTGTACCTTGCACATCGCGGGGGGTTTCAAACACGGTTAGGGACTTGTCGCCAACGTCTTCGTTTTCGCGCTCGAGGGTTTTGAAATACAGCTCGCGCGTGCTGGTGCGACCGGCCGCATTGGTCAGTGTCATCACCGCCGTAACCTCTGAGCTTTCAAAGCCGGTGTCAGATCGGTCAGACCGTGCCGCAATCTCAAACCCTTTGTCTTCAGCGGCCGTGTTTTGTGCTGTCGCTGGTTCATGCGTCAGACCGGCTAGCAAGCCGATGAGCAGACCGGCCGCTATTGCGGTTCGTGATGTGGTGTTATGCTGTTTGGTCAACATGGTCAGTGTCTCCTTCAAGGGCTTTGCCGGTGAATAATTTGTCTGCGCCCATCATCATCAGGGCGGGTAGGAAAAGAAAATCGAACAATAGGGCCAGTGCGATGGCAAGCGCCGTGAGCAGACCCAGGTCCGAGTTGATTTTGAAATGCGATGTAGCAAGATAAGCAAAGCCAATCACCAGCACGACGGTGTTGACGACAAGTGCCATGCCCACCATTTCAAATGCATATTTGATAGCACCTGCTGCGTCATAGCCTTTTTCCCGCATGCCGCGCACGAACTTGGACAAGAAGTGCACCGTATCATCAACAACAATACCTAGCGATACACTGGCCACCGCCGCGACAGAAAACCCAACCGTGCCGACCAGCAGCGCCCAAGCACCAAATGCCGCCACAATAGGCAACCCGTTCGGCACAATAGACAAGGCGCCCAGTCTTGCAGATTTCAATGCCACCATCATCACAAGTGCGATGGCGATGACGGCAATAATATTGCCAGCAATCATGCTCTCCACATTGCGCTCCGCGACATAGGTGAACATGACCTGTGCACTGGTTGGAACGGTTGCTTGCATATAGTCCGGCGCGTTTTCGGCAATCCACTGCCGGGAGGCATCAAGAAATGCTTTGGTTTCAATGGTTGACGTGTTGGTCAGTGTTGCTGTGACCCGGGTGGCAGACTTGTCGATATTGACCCGGTCATTCAGGTCCAGACCATAGGGAAGAGACAATTCATATAACAGCAGATACTGTGCAGACAGTTCCCTGTCATCCGGCAGACGGTTCCAGGTTTCATCGTCGCCGTGCAAGTTTTTGTTCAGCCGCTTCATAATGTCGGACAGCGAGTAGACGTGGGTAACATTTGGCTGTGCGCGCAGAAATTCGGTAAAATCATCCAGCGTCTGCAAATAGTCGGGGTCGCTGACGCCCCCTTCACCGTTTGCCTGAACGGAGAATTCAATTGGATAGAATCCGAAATACTCTGTCGCATAATCCGAGTCGCGCCTGAATTCGATGCTTTCATCAAAATACTCGGTCCACTGGTCGTTAAATTCAATTCTTGGGACCGCTGCTACAAGCAGAATACCGAGCGCGCCAATGCCGTAGAAAAGCTTCTTGTGGTTGCCGACAACAAAATCCGCCAGTCGCGCCATGCCGCTTTGCCTAACACCTTCAATGGGCTTGGGCGCGCGCATCGGCAGCATACTCATCATTGCTGGCAGGAACGTGACCGATAGTATCCAGGCCATCACAATGCCAATTGCTGAAATATTACCAAGGTGCCAGAAGGGCGGCGCATCAGAGAAATTGAGCGCAAGAAACCCTATGGCTGTGGTCAGTGATGTTACCATTACCGCAAGAAAGTTTACACGAACCGCTTCAATAATTGCGGCGCGTTTGTCCATGCCGCTTCTCATGCTGTTGCGCATCGTAATCAGGATATGCACCGCGTCAGCAATGGCGAGTGTGAGGATGATTGTCGGCGCGGATAACACTATGGGGTCAATTGCAAGACCCATATAACCGGCGGCCCCCATGCCAATCGACGACGCGAAGCCAATCATAAGAAGGGTAACAAAAGTGCCGGAGATAGACCGCACTGTTACCATCATCAGCACCAATAGAAGTACATACATGAAGGGTATCATGGTCATGGAGTCAGCCATGCCTGCTTCCTGAAAGGCATTGTTCAGCATGGAAACCCCAATCATGCGAATTTCATGATCTGGGTATTTGGCCTGAACCGTATCGCGGATTTCCCGTGCGTAGGAGACCGCTTCTGGCACTTCGTCCAAAGATTTTTCGGGGTATTGTACAACCACATTGACGGCTGTTGCTGCGCTGTTTCCTGTTACAATTTGATCTCGCAACAGGGGTTCCGCAACCGCGATGGCGCGCACGCGCTCCAACTCAGTCGCCGATAGCGACGCGGCACCGGTTACCAAGTTTTCGACAATCAAGTCATCGTCTTCGGCTTCTGTATGCTGGAAATTGGTTAGCGAATCCACCCGGATGGAATAGGGAATTTGCCACGCTTTCTCAGTTAGCTCTTCAACCAATGCCAGGGTTTCATTGGTGAATACATCACCATCTGGCGGCACAATTGCGTAAAAAACATTATCGTTCTTAGTGTAAGTGCTTTGCAGGTCTTCAAATGCCTGCAATTCCGGGTTCGCTTCGGAGAAAAAGTCGCGATAATTGTTGGAAAACTTCAGATACTGGGTTCCACTCGCTGCTACAATAGTAACAATAAGCGTGGCTAAAATCACCAGCCAGCGGAAACGAATAACACTATTGGCGAGTTTGACAGCAAACTCATCCATCGCAGTCATGGTTTTGGGCACGGTGATGCTCCCCTAATGCCGTTTTCTTTTTTAACGACGGTTTGAACCCTTTGGTTCTGCGTTTTTACCAAACTTTCCTGACAGGATATGTCAGGAGCCTTGTTTGACCGTCGATCGTTATGATCTTGCGCCTATATGATGGTTTAAGTACTATTTAGGAAATTGATATTTAAAACTTTGGATATTCATTTCATGAATTTGGCAGGTGTAGATCTAAATCTTCTTTTGGTATTCGATGCAGTAATAACCGAACGCAATGCTACCCGTGCTGGTGACAGAATTGGTATGTCTCAGCCAGCAGTTTCCAACGCCCTTAATCGCTTGCGCCATGTTTTGAAAGATGAGCTGTTTTTGCGCGGCCCCGATGGCATGAGGCCAACTGCGCGGGCGCTGGAACTGGCAAAGCCAGTCAGGCAGGCGCTCACCGAAATAGAAAATGCATTGCAGCCAACGGTTTTTGATCCGGCGACCGCCAAACGAACCTTTACGGTGGCCACTACGGATTATGCATCGCTCACGCTGTTGCCTTATTTGGCAAGGTATCTGATGGAAGAGGCCCCTGGCGTTAATTTACATACAATACCTATTGATGGGCGATTGTATGAAAAGCTGGATGCACGTGAGGCAGACTACGGCCTGACCGCTTTAGGGAAGGTGCCCAGCCGGTTTGGTCGGGCAGACATCGGGACAGACCGTTTCGTGTGCATGATGCGCACAGATCATCCACTCGCGAAATATTCGGAGATACCCCTTAATGAATTTGCTGCCGCGCGCCACCTTCTGGTAACGCCTCGCGGGGATGCCCATGGTTTTGTGGACGATTATTTGAAGGACCGTGGCTTGTCGCGGCAGATTGCCATGACAGTAAACGGGTTTGGCTCTGTTCCTATGATCGTGGAAGCCAGCGACTTAATCGCCTCCATCCCGAGCATCATGGCCGAAAAATGCAGCGAATTTTTTGACCTGAAGCTTTTACCATGCCCTGTGCCAAGCCCGGAAGGTATTGTTGGTGAAGTGTTGGTGTGGCACGAGCGCCTTGCCGACCATCCTGCTCATTCCTGGTTTCGGGAAATGGTGAAACGCGCAGGCGCGGACCTGAATATGAAAGGCATAAGTTGGCCTGTTCAGCCTGTCTCTTGAAATTTGATCAAATGACTGCCTTATTAGGACTATCTGAAAACAAAGCTTGGCGTAACCAATGCTAACCGACATTATCAGAGCCTTGGTACTGGGTGCAACGCCCGTTGGTGCCTTCACTTTTCTTGTGCTGCAATGGTCTGTCGCGGCAGGTAAGTTGCAACCATTTGCCGACAGCAAATCCCTTGATAAGCAGATTAATGCACAAAAAAAGGCAAAATCTGCGGCAAAAAAAGCTGCCAAGTTAGCCGCCAAGCAGGCCAAGGCGGCAAAATCTGAGAGCGCGGTAGCCGAAGATGCGGTGCCCGCAGAACCAGCAAAGTACAAAAATCCATTCCATAAAGACGCAGGCCGAGACTTTTTCCACAGCAAAATCATGTTCTTTGGCGGTGGGTTTTACGGCACTATGGCCTTGTTCGCCTACACCGTGATTGAGATGGGGGAAATCTGGCAGTTCTTGGGGGTTGTCTTCACGCCGGGAGAATGGTTTAGGAATTTAGGTTTTGATCTGATCATTCAGTTTTTGATCAATTCTATAATGAATATTGTTGCCGCCTTCACCTGGTTTATGACCCTTCCGAGGTATGTTGATATTGGCAACGGATGGATTTGGTTGGGGGCAGCGTATGTTGGCTATATCGCTGGTGTGCGCCTGGTTGCAGAGGCGGGCGAAGAGGTTTGGGCTGCGTTGACCACTTGGCGGGACAGTGCCTTTCGCGCGTTCGGCGAGCGGGTCAAGCGGATCAAAGAAAAGCCCTAGACTACGAAAATATGATTAATGGTATTTTGGGAAATGGTGGAGCCGAGGGGGCTCGAACCCCTGACCTCTACACTGCCAGTGTAGCGCTCTCCCAGCTGAGCTACGGCCCCACGTGTCTGGGTAAAATCAGCGCGGACTATAGTGTCCGCGCCGGGTCTCTGCAAGTGAATTTCGCGGCTTCGGAAACTTAATTATTTTGAACCTTTAACGGCTTTGTTAACGCCAGTATTTGCGCAGTTTCTGTGATTTAATGTGGTAAATCAGATAGTAAACAGCTCTAAAAAACCCTGTGGTTGCCGCCTTTACAAGCGTTGAGCGGTGTATGAGGGGCATATATTTCATTGCCGCTTGCTCAAGGTCCCGCACCTTCTGCGTCCAGGATCGTGCATGCCTGAAATCGGCTGGTTTGTCGGTTAGACCGTCATTTACCAGCAGGCGACTGTCGAAGCAACGGCGTCTGTCAATGTCGAAGGCAATAACAGAATCATACGCACGCACGGAGCAGGCGTATTTCAGTATTGGGTTTTTCAGAGCTGGTACCCTTGGATAGCGACCATTCATTCCGTCTATCATCCGTTTTGCAAAGTTTGCAAAGGAGCGGCGCGACGGGTTTCCAAAGTCCCGGAAATAACTTGTATGCACATCTTCTATTATCAACAAGCCACCGTCTTTGATGTTCGGTGCGCAGGCCATCGCCGTTACAATTTGTTGTTCATTGGTGTGGCCGCCATCGTCCAGAACCACATCAACGGGGCCCACTTCTTCGAAAAACGTCCGCCAAAATTCAGGGTCTGATTGATCGCCGATGAAAATTTCAAACCCATGATCGCGCCATTTTTGGGCAGCGGGATTAAACTCTACGCCGATGATTCGCGCATGGGGGCCAAGGTAATCGCGCCACATAAAAAGGGACCCGCCGCTCAAGATGCCGACTTCAACAAACACAACGGGCCGTTGACGGAAGCGGCCCAGAAGGTCTTCGTAGGTAAAAAAATAACTGTCTACTTTGAGCGACTTATATGGCGACGCCTTAAAACTCTTGTATATGTCGAGCTTCTCTAAGGCGGGGTTTACGGCGTCGGACGAGTTTTCCATGAAAAAGGCCTGAAGTTATTGCACTAACTACAAGCCTTTTAGCATGTTCTCGTGTTTGCGAAAGCAACTCATAAAATTGGCTTACCGCCAATCTATGTGTCTTCTTTATCCGTCAAAGATGTGTCGACAATCGCGGTTACTTCGTCGTCGTCATCGTCATCCAGGCTAACGTTGTCGATATCATCGTCGTCCAGATCGATGTCATCGTCATCATCTTCCTCTGGCTCTTCTTTTTCTTTTTCTTTTTCGACCACAATTGGTTGCTTGGTCTTCAAGATAGGTTCAGGCACCCATACCTCGCCGCAGGCGATGCATGTTACCGGATCGTCTTTTCCAAGGTCGTAAAAGCGCTCGCCACATTTTGGACAAGTGCGCTTTGTGCCCCATTCAGGTTTTGCCACGTTTCTCTCCTTGCTATTTAACGCGGTTTGCAGCAAAGAATTCGGCGCATCCCTTGCCATGATCAAACGCGCCTGTCAAAGCTTAACTGATGTCATGGTCCATGAAGCGGAACGGTAAGCATGTCCAAACTCATCGCTAGGTCCAACAAGCCCGTGTCGGGAGACGTGTCCGTTCCCGGCGACAAGTCGATTTCGCATCGGGCCTTGATGCTGTCTACCCTCGCGGTCGGTCGGTCGGAGGTGACAGGCCTGCTTGAGGGTGAGGATGTGATGGCTACAGCCGCGGCCATGCGCGCCATGGGCGCAACGATTAACCGGCTGGGCGAGGGGCACTATGAAGTGTTCGGTGTTGGTGTTGGCGGCCTTCTGGAGCCGGACAATATTATCGATATGGGCAACTCTGGGACCTCAACCCGCCTGCTGATGGGGCTTGTCGCGAGCCATGACATCACAGTTACTATGACGGGGGACGCATCGCTGCGTAGTCGGCCAATGGGGCGTGTGATTGATCCGTTAACCCAAATGGGGGCACAGATCACGGCGCGGGATGCCCGGTTTTTGCCGGTCATGACTGAGGGGACGCCAGAAGCTCTGCCGATTGATTATACGCCGCCGGTTGCCAGTGCGCAGGTCAAATCTGCCATCTTGCTGGCAGGTTTGAACACCCTGGGTGAAACGGTTGTGCGCGAAGAAACCGCGACTCGGGACCATACGGAACGCATGCTGACGGCCATGGGGGCGCGCTTGCACATCGAAGAGGATGGTACAGGCCGCATCATCAGGCTGCAGGGCCTGCCAGAGCTTTCGCCGGTAAGTTTTCAGGTGCCAGGAGATATTTCTTCTGCAGCATTTCTTATGGTTGCCGCATCCATTGTGGTCGGCTCCGACGTTACCTTGCGGCGCGTTGGCTTAAATCCATTAAGGACCGGTATTGTTTCGGCCCTTCTGTCGATGGGGGCGGACATTCAAATAGGTAACGAAACCACGCTTGGCGGCGAACCAGTAGGCGACATTCATGTTCGTGCTGCCTCTCTCAAGGGCACCAGCAATATCGGGGTGGATCCGTCTACTATGATTGACGAGTTTCCCGTTTTGTTTTGTGCGGCCGCGGTGGCAGAAGGAACCAGCCATTTTATGGGGCTGAGGGAATTGCGGGTAAAAGAGTCAGACCGTTTGGCCGCCATGGCCAAGGGACTGGCTTCGTGCGGTGTGACAGTTGAAGAAACCCCGGACGGCTTAACAGTCCATGGCATGGGCGGCAAAATTCCCGGTGGCGGCCTTGTTGAAACGCATCTGGATCATCGGATCGCGATGGCTTTTTCTGTGCTTGGTCAGGTGGCCGAAACGCCCATCATAATTGATGACGCCGCGCCTATTCAAACCAGCTTCCCAAGCTTTATTGATCTGATGACCGGCCTTGGTGCCGGCCTTTTACTTGACGGCTAATTACTCCGCCGCCTCTTCGCTAAACTCGGCGAATGTAATTTTATGACCACCCGGACTGGTGATGCCTATTTCATCAGCGCCGTAAAAAGTTTTTCGGCGTTCCATAAACACAGGCTCGCCTGCCAGGGCGGTTACAACAGCATCCAGGTTTTCAACAATGATAAACAACAGCGTTGTCGTGGCACCTTCTGCCAACATGGTGGGCGCATCATTTTGAATGCTTTTGATACTTTGCACCATCAACTGGCACTTGTCGTTTTTCATAATAACGAAGCCAAGCGGCGTTGACGGGTCGGCAGGGTCTTCGCTGACTTCGCTGTCGCGGCTAAAGCCTACTTTTTCAAAGAAGCGGGCCGAGAGCTCAACATCATGCACGGGTAAAACGGCGTTGATGCTGATGGCTGATGGCGCGCTTTGGGTGTCTGGGGTTTTCTCGGTCATTTTATCCTCGGCAAAAAAGGGTGAACTGTGCAGTAACATCACTATTAAAGGGCAATCAGCGATTTTGCCTTTGCAGGCATCAGATCATGCCCCGCATGTTCACTATATGTTCTATACTATATAATTGCCAAATCTGAGTCGAGTCATATCTTTCTGGCGTCTGCGGATATGCTTTTCTATAAGTGTGCGTGTTTCGGATGAAGGGTGATTCGCTTTGATTATTGCGATTGACGGGCCAGCGGCAGCAGGCAAAGGCACTTTAGCGCGCCGCCTGGCAGACCATTTTGGTTTTGCCTATCTGGACACGGGCAGTTTGTACCGGGCTGTTGGCCTTGCGGTTTTGCGCGCTGGCAAAAAACCAGACGACCCCAACGCTGCACAGTATGCATCGCTGAACCTTGATCGTGGGTTGTTGCGTGACCCTGATTTGCGGGAAGAACGCACGGGCATCGCAGCGTCCAAAGTTGCAGCGATGCCGGAGGTTCGGGCTAACCTGCTGGAATTTCAGAGAAATTTTGCCAGCCAGCCACCAGGCGGAAAGCCTGGGGCTGTGCTTGATGGCCGCGATGTGGGCACCGTTGTATGCCCGCAAGCGAACCTGAAGCTGTTTATTACCGCCAGTCCTGAAGTTCGTGCCAAGCGGCGGTGCCTCGAAATTCAGGCCCGTGGTCACACGGCGGAGTTTGAAGAAATTCTGGCCGATGTGCGGGCCCGCGATGACCGTGATATGAACCGCGCCGACGCGCCTATGAAGCCTGCGGAAGATGCCCTCTTGCTAGATACCAGCGAATTGGATATAGACGCGGTGTTTTTACGGGCGGCCGCTCTTGTTACCGAACGGCTTAAGCCCCAATAACCGAAGACGCCGCATAAAGCGGGCCACATGCATCTGGTATTCTAAATGAAGTATCAGCGGCATGGTGGCTTTTTATTGTTGTGTTAGAGGCTTCCGGACCACGGAAAAGGACGGGATGGTCCCGTGCTTGAGAAACCCGGAAGAAGACCGCCGGAAACAACCGGCCGGCACGCAAACAAGAGTATTTGAAAGGACACTGCATGTCTGAGATGACTGCAACGCCAAGCACCTCCGATTTTGAGGCGCTACTGAACGAAACCATGCCAACGGATTCCGGCTTTGAAGGCCAAGTTGTAAAAGGCACGGTTGTTTCTATCGAAAACGATTTCGCGATCATTGATATTGGCCTCAAGGCTGAAGGTCGCGTTCCCCTTAAAGAATTTGCGGCACCTGGCCAGGAAGCTGAACTAACGTTCGGCGACGAAGTTGAGGTGTATGTTGACCGCGTTGAAAACGCGCTCGGTGAAGCGATCCTGTCACGGGATAAGGCGCGCCGCGAAGAAGCATGGACCGACCTTGAAAAAGCCTTTGAAGGCGATGCCCGCGTCGAAGGTGTTATCTTTGGTCGTGTCAAAGGTGGCTTTACAGTTGACCTGAACGGTGCCGTAGCCTTCCTGCCAGGCAGCCAGGTTGATATCCGCCCGATCCGCGACGTAACACCGTTGATGAATATCAAGCAGCCCTTCCAGGTGCTGAAGATGGATCGTCGCCGCGGTAACATCGTTGTATCACGCCGCGCTATTTTGGAAGAAGATCGTGCAGGCCAGCGCGCTGAGCTGATGAACCAGATCAAAGAAGGTGACGCAGTTGATGGTGTTGTTAAAAACATCACTGACTATGGTGCCTTTGTTGACCTTGGTGGTATCGACGGCCTGCTGCACGTGACTGACATTTCATGGCGCCGGGTCAATCACCCAAGCGAGGTTCTGTCCATTGGCGAAACGGTTAAAGTTCAGATCGTTCGTATCAACCCTGAAACTCAGCGTATTAGCCTTGGCATGAAACAGCTTGCTGATGATCCATGGGATGCCATTGAAGCCAAATATCCTGTTGGCGCCAAGTTCCAGGGTCGGGTTACAAACATCACTGACTATGGTGCGTTTGTTGAGCTTGAGAACGGTGTTGAAGGTCTGGTTCACGTTTCTGAAATGAGCTGGGTGAAGAAGAACGTACACCCGGGCAAGATCGTGTCTACCAGCCAGGACGTTGAAGTGATGATCCTTGAAGTTGATCCAGCCAAGCGCCGGATTTCTCTTGGTCTCAAGCAGTGTGGCGACAATCCTTGGGAAGCGTTTGCTGCCAAGTACCCGCAAGGCACCGAAATCGAAGGCGAAGTCAAAAACGTTACCGAGTTTGGCCTGTTTATTGGCCTCGAAGGCGACGTCGACGGCATGGTTCACTTGTCCGATCTGAACTGGGACCGGTCCGGCGAAGATGCCATTCAGGAATACAACAAGGGCGACATGGTTAAAGCTGTTGTTCTTGATGTGGACATGAAGAAAGAACGCATCAGCCTTGGTATCAAGCAGCTTTCTGGCGATCCGTTCCAGGATGTGTCTTCCAAGAAGCGCGGCGAAACAGTTACCTGTGTTGTTAAAGTTGTTAACGATAACGGTATCGAGGTTGAAGTTGGCGAAACTGGCGCATCAGCCTTTATCCGCCGCAGCGACCTGTCACGCGATCGTGGTGACCAGCGCCCAGAGCGCTTTGCTGTTGGTGACAAAGTTGATGCCATGGTTACGGGTGTTGACCGGTCAAGCCGCAAGCTCAACTTGTCAATCAAGGCGCTTGAAGTTGCCGAAGAAAAAGCTGCTGTTGAGCAGTATGGCTCCACCGACTCTGGTGCCAGCCTCGGTGACATTCTTGGTGCTGCGCTTGAGAAAGCCAAAGAAGACACTTAAGTCTTTTGCTAACCCAATTGAACGAGGCCGCTCTTTGGAGCGGCCTTTTTTTGTTTTGGGGAACGATACCAGAGAGAATCACCCCCGCGAGCCTGTACAAAGTATGGGCTTTTTTTTATCTCTGTGTCGTTGTTTTCGACAAAATGGCGACAGATTCATAACAAGTTTACGAAAAATACTACAACAAGGGCACAAAACTGCATTAAAACCCCTTTTCTTTGAAAGGCTTATCTTGACGGACGCGTAATCAAATGGCACGCTCCTACACAGTCATAAAGGTGCCCTTGTGTTGAGTGGGGAAATAATAAAGGGCCCGCATGCGGGAGGACATTTATGATCAAGTCGGAATTGATTGCAAAAATTGCGGACGCTAATCCGCATTTGTACTACCGCGATGTGGAACGCATTGTTTCCAAAATTTTCGATGAAATTACCGATGCCTTGTCACGTGGTGACAGAGTAGAGCTTCGGGGGTTTGGTGCCTTTTCTGTCAAGGATCGTCCAGCCCGCGTTGGACGCAACCCGCGCACTGGCGAAAAAGTGGAAGTGGCTGACAAGCGTGTGCCTTACTTCAAAACAGGCAAGGACCTGCGGGAACGTCTCAACACTTAACTTAACAGGGCTGTTTTTATATCTTAGCCGCCTGTAGGAAAAGCCTCCTTGTTTATTGGGGGCTTTCTTGATTCTGGCTTCCCTGATTCCGGCTTCCTGCTTATATTAGCAGACCTAGCTGACGCATAAGAGGTTCATTTCATGCTTGCTAACACCTGGAAACTTCTGCGCCGCTTGTGGTGGTTTGTGTTTGCGGTTTTGATCGTTACCTTTTCCATATTCAACCGTACAGGCGTTGCACTGTCTTTGGGGCCTTTGGGGTCTATTGACGGGTTCCCGGTTTATCTGATTTTCTTTCTTGGGGTGTTTGTCGGTCTTATTACGGCGGCTGCCGTTACCGGTTGGCTCAGGTTGCAGGGTTTTGCCAAACGCCGTAAGGCAGAGCGGCGGTCCCGGTATCTGGAAGGTCAGGTGTCAGCCCTGTCGGAAAATGCACACAAACAGCATGCACGCCAAGCGCACGATGCGGCCAGTGATACCAACGCTATTGCGCCCTAAAATTGATTGGGGCTGTTCTTGCTTGTGTGTTCTTTTCTTTGACGTTACCACCTCTTGTACCTGATGCAGTTAGTGGAGCCCGCCATGAAAGAAGACTTCAAACAAGCGAGTGACCGGATTTTCTGCGCGCTGGATACGACCGACACAAGTCATGCGGTTTCTCTTGCCCAGTCTTTGAAGGGCACCATCGGCGGCGTTAAGCTGGGGTTGGAGTTTTACTGCGCAAACGGATCAGACGGTTTCAAGGCAGTAGCCGATACCGGCATGCCGATTTTCCTGGATCTGAAATTCCATGATATCCCCAACACGGTCGCAGGGGCTGTGCGGGCGGTAATGCCGCTGGCTCCAAAAATTATGACCATCCACACCCAGGGTGGCCCCGAAATGATGCGCCGGGCCGCCGATGAAGCCGCGGACCAGGCGGCAAAACTTGGGGTGCCAAGGCCCTGGATTGTTGGTGTTACCTTGCTGACAAGCCTGGATGATAGCGACCTGAAAGCCTGTTCGGTAAACGGTACAACCAGCTCGGTCGTGCCAAAACTTGCTGTACTGGCGCAGCAGTGCGGTTTGGACGGCGTTGTTTGTAGCCCCAAGGAAATCAGCCTTGTGCACGGCGCTACAGGTAGCGATTTTAAACTGGTTGTCCCGGGTATTCGCCCAGCGGGCAGTGCCGCCGGGGATCAGAAGCGTGTCATGACACCGTTTGACGCCGTTGCCGCCGGGGCAAGCGTTCTGGTTATTGGCAGGCCCATCACGCAGGCCAGCGACCCTGCCGCTGCCGCGAAGGCTATTGCCGCAAGTCTTTAGCCTTGGTTAGCCTGTTGCCGAGGCTCCGAAGCTTTAAGGGGACTTAAGTCAGCGGTATATTAAGCGGGCGGGTCACGTTACCGCGCTCTCCTTCAAAAAACGGTCGATCAGCTACCAGCTTGTCCCGCAGGAACCGGGTGAATGTTCGTACGCGCTGGTTTCGCCGCATGCTTTCATGCATTAACAGCCATAATTGCATACGATGATTGGGTACCAGCTTTCTCAGACACAGGAACTTCTCATCCTGCGCGGCGCTTTTGCATGCCATATGACCAATCCCGATGCCTGCTCGCATCGCTTGCAATACCCCGTTTGCGGTGCTTACGCGCATGATCCGGCGCGGTGCAAGACCCATTTCGGCCATCCAGTCATCGGACCAGCCATCGCTCCAAAGCACCCATGGGAGATCATTGAGCGGCGTCCCCGGTGCATAGCGGTTGATCAGGTCTGCGGTGCCAAAAATACCGAAAGCATGATCAGCAATCTTATAGCCCACATAGTTTTCCGGCGGTTGATTGGTGGCGCGCAGTACCACGTCTGCTTCGCCGCGGTCGAGATCAACTATAGTCTGACTAAGGCACAAATCGATCACCACTTCGGGATGACGGTCGCAAAAGGCTTTTAGGTGCGGCATCACGCCAATGCCTGACGCGTCGATGGTTTCAAACCGGATACGGCCCTTTAGCGTGCCTTCATCTTCGGACGTGTTGCGGATCGCAAGAGCTGCGACTGCCATGTCGCGTGCCTCTGCGCTGATTTTGGCACCTGCATCCGTGAGCGAAATTCCAGAAGCGGTCCTGCGTAGCAATGTGGTTTGTAAATCGTTTTCCAGCTGGGTCATGCGGCGCGAGATGGAGCTATGGCTCAGGCCCAATTCAACAGACGCTTTTGCGAAAGAGCCGGTGCGCGCGCAGCATTCCAAAATTCGAAGGTTATCCCAGTTCATGCTGTGCATATTTGCACATCCGGTGTGTGATGTCAGCTCTTCATTTTGGGGTCGAAACGCCCTTAGTCTGCGGCACCAACGACAGATACATGAGGAATCATCTGATGAAAAAACTGTTCACTCTTGCCGTCACCTGCCTGTGGTTACTGGCCCCGCAGACCCTTGTGGCTGCGGAAGACACGAAAACATACACTTTTACCAAAGGACAGGTGCTGGATGTGCTGTATCTGATCCGCCGCCCCGACACAGGCGCAGCGCTGCAAGACTATTTCAAAACCGCTGGACCGATTGCTCGAAAGCTCAATTATTCGCCGCATGGAGCGTTGCGCGTGGCAGGCAAGCCGCAGCAAGGTAACTTTTCTCCCGACGTCGTTGCTTTCGGTACCTGGCCGGGGGATTTTGCGGACCGCGACAGCGCCTACCAGCAGCTCTTGGCTGAACTACCAGACCTGCAGAGCCGCCGTATGGACATATGGTCCAGTTTTAATATGACTCAGTATGAAATCCCTGAGGACATCACCCTCACCATGGATAAGGCCAAACACTATGTATTGACGGCTTATTGGCTGGAGGATGCGGACGATTTGGGTGCTTTTCAAAAAACGTTTCTGCAGATGCTCAACACCACATCAGGCACAAGTAAACTGCTGCTGACCGGCGGGCGCTCGCCGTTTGGGTACGCCTTCACGCCTGACTTGATGGTGGTCAGTGAATGGGACAATGTACTTGATGTTGCCAAGTTTACTGATGCCAGCAAAGCCCTTAACTCTCGCGGTGTGCTACATGTGAATCAGTTCCCGGTGGCAGCCCCTTAGGGGTGCTATATCAGGTAGATATCGCACCCCTAACGTAAACAAAACTCCAGTTCCGGGAGCAGCCTTCCCGGGATGGAACCAGATTGCACCTGCCCAACCTTTACAGCACCCATTTTTTTGTAAAATGGCTCGGCGCCTGGGTCTGCTTCAATCATGAGTTTTGCCGCGCCTGCCGCTCTGGCAGTGTGTGCTGCCCATTCGAAAAGAAGGCGTCCTGCCCCTAAATCCATATGGTCCGGGTCAACGAACAGCTTTTCCAGGTGGGCGGTATCACGCTCAATCGAAACCTCGGCCACGCCTACCGCGCGCCCGTTTAACGTAGCCGTGATGAATTGGGCTATGTCCAGCAACTGTGCCGTCACTTTGAGTTCTCTCTCGCAGGCTTTCATAAAGGCTTCATCATACCCCCAAAAGGCTTTGGACCGAAGAATGAGGGCATTCAAAATATCCAGCTCGCTTGGCGCGGGTCGCACGAGTTTGAGCTTGGGTCTTGTCATCAACGCAGCTCTTTTCGGATCATTAGCTTGAGGCCAGACCAAACCTCGTCAACGGCACAGACCTTAACGTCCACGAGCCCAATAGGCAAAGCCACGTCGCGGATCACATCCTCAGTCATGCTGGTGGGCACCTTCGATGCTTTCTTGGGCCATGAAACCCAGATCATGCCGTCTCGGTCCATCTGCTCCATCAGGCCAGCTAGTTCGGCTTCAAAATCGGCTCGCTCACTGTAAAAAGCATGCTGAAACTTGAAGTAGGCTTGTGCAAAAGAAACACCCTCAGGCAAAGGGCCGAGCAAGTCTTTATAATGGTTAGGCGCATGGATAAAGCGGATGCCCATACCTTCTTTGATGCCCAGCTTTTTGATCAGCGGTGTGCCCGAATATCCTGCCATGCTCTATCTCGCTTCCCGACAAAAGACCAAATCTGACAATAGTCCACGCTTGCATATCATGGAAAAACTTTGTTTCCTTGTTCCCATACAGGGGAACTCGACATGCATTCTGGATTAAGACTGATCGCAAGCGCTTTGGTTGTTGCCATGGCAATCACGGTGCCCGCTTCAAGCGAAGATAAAAAAGTCACGCTGTTGTTTACCAACGATGTGGAAAGTGCCTACGACCCTATCCCCGCTTTTTGGCTGGATGATCTGGACCGCATCGGCGGCCTTGCTGAAATGACCACGCTCATCAATGAAGTCCGCGCAACAAACACGCGCACCTTTTTGTTCGACTCAGGTGATATTTTCACCGGCGCGCTGGCAAAGGAAACACAAGGCGCGCTGGCGTTCGACCTGATGGCCTTGATGGGATATGACGCGCTGGCGATCGGCAACCATGAATTTGAATATGGTGTCGAAGTGTTCGGCTGGCAGAAAAACCGCGCGCCTTTCCCGGTACTAGGGGCGAACTTCTTTTATAAAGACACCAACCATCCCTTTGCACAGGCCCACACGATCATCGAGCGCGACGGTGTGCGCATCGGGGTGGTTGGCATCATGGGCCGTGATGCAGTATCGGCGATCATTCCTGCCTTCATTGCCCCCCTTGATGTGACAGAAGAAGCCGCGGCAGTTCAGAAATCCGTAGACGCGATACGCGATGAGGTCGACCTTGTCGTGCTCCTGACCCACATGGGCAAAACCGCGCCGATGCAGACAGATGCAGAAACTGATCCGATGACCCAGCGCGATATTGATGCGGACATCGCTCTTGCGGGTGCTGTAACCGGGGTTGATGTGCTGTTTGGTGGGCATGCGGACGCAGGCACCCCAAAACCCGTCGTGCATCCAGAGACCGGCACGCTCATCATGCAAACGTACGGGCAGGCAACCCATCTTGGTTTTCTGGAACTTATATTGGATGACGAAACCGGGCGGATCATGGGGTATGATGGCAAGCTTATTCCGGTGGACGCGGACCGCTATGCACCGGATGCCGTTGTTCGTGCGCGAATCGAAGCAGCGCGGGCCGCAGCGCCCGAACTGTTTGAGGTTATCGGCACATCCGATAGTTACATGAACCGCAAATATGTTCGCGAATCCACACTGGGGAACCTGTTTGCCGACATCTTCCGGGAAGCTGGCGGCACCGACATTGCCTTCATTCATCCAGGCAGCCTGAGGAAGGACCTGCCTGCAGGGCCCATCCGGCGGGTCGATGTTTTGGACGTCTATCCCTTCATTGATCACGTGCTGACGATGACCTTGAACGGCCGGCAACTCCGTGACCTGATTGAACAGTCACTGACCTTTGAACGTGGGTTGCTGGAAATCTCAGGGTTTGAAGTCACTTATGATCTCTCAAGGCCAGAGTATCAGCGGCTTCTTACGCTGACACACGGCGGTGTACCGATTGAGCCTGATGACGAATTTACTGTGGGTGCCCCCACCATTATCGCCAATGGGGCGGACCTTTTCACCACATTTACCGAAGTAGAAAAAACAGGGAATGCTGGTCTTATTTCAGAGATTCTTCTGGATTACTTTGCAAACACTGACCTGGTAGTGGCACCGCCGCTTGGTAGGCAGCGTGATATGACACCAAAATCTCGATAAAAAACCCGCTGAATCTGCTTGCAAAGCGCAGAAAACCCCCCTATACACCGCCATTCATCAAGCGATCCGGCCAGATAAAGGGCTGCCGAGGTTGCTTAAAACGATCACTCTTTACGCAATGTGAGGACAGAAAATGCCCAAGATGAAGACTAAGTCGAGCGTGAAAAAACGCTTTAAGCTCACGGCCTCTGGTAAGGTTCGTTCTGCTCAGGCTGGCAAACAGCACGGCATGATCAAACGCACCAACAAGCAAATCCGCAACCAGCGTGGCACCACCATCCTTTGTGATGCTGATGCGACCATCATCAAGAAGTTCATGCCCTACGGCTAACGCCGGGGCCCTTCAGGTTTAGGAGAAATACCATGGCACGTGTTAAACGCGGTGTAACATCGCACGCTCGTCACAAGAAGGTCCTTGAGGAAGCCAAAGGCTACCGGGGCCGTCGTAAGAATACCATTAAGGTTGCTCGTCAGGCTGTTGAAAAAGCCGGTCAGTACGCATATCGCGACCGTAAGGCACGCAAGCGTAACTTCCGCGCTTTGTGGATCCAGCGTATTAACGCTGGTAGCCGTCAGCTCGGTCTGCCTTATGGCCAGTTTATGCATGGTCTGAAACTCGCAGGCGTCGAGCTGGACCGCAAAGTACTGAGCGATCTCGCTGTACGCGAACCAGCTGCTTTTGAAGCGCTTGTGGATCAGGCTAAGGCTGCCCTTGCTAACTAAAGCTGGTACGCGCAAGCGACCAAGTGACCATTAAAAAGGGGGCCTGGCCTGGCGGCTGGGCTCCCTTATTTTATTGTCCCCCAATAGTAACGACATCAACAGGGTTCGGATACCGGAATGCAGGAACAGATTGCATCATTGAAGGCAGAGATCAGCGCGCAAATTGCCGCCGCTGACACCATCACTGCGCTTGAGGACGTGCGCGTGGCGACCTTGGGCAAAAAAGGCAGTGTCTCAGGCTTGATGAAAAACCTGGGTGGCATGAGCCCGGATGAACGCAAGGTCATGGGCCCGGCACTGAATGGCCTTAAAACCGAAGTGGCCAATGAACTTGCGGCCCGTAAAGACGTGTTGGAATCAGCCGAGCTGGAAGCCCGTTTGGCGGAAGAACGCGTTGACGTAACATTGCCGGTGCTTGATCACCCGCAAGGTAGCATCCACCCCGTTAGTCAGGTGATGGATGAAATCGCGGAAATTTTTGCAAACCTTGGGTTCGATGTTGCCGAAGGGCCAGACATTGAAAGTGATTTCCATAACTTCACAGCGCTGAATATCCCGGAAGAACATCCGGCTCGCCAGGACCATGATACATTTTATCTGAAGCCTGACGCAGACGGGAACCGCAAGGTGCTGCGCACGCACACGAGCCCGGTACAGATCAGGACGATGCTTAGCAAACAGCCGCCCATCCGCATTATTGCGCCCGGTCGCACATACCGGTCTGATTCCGACGCAACCCACACGCCTATGTTCCATCAGGTGGAAGGCCTTGTGATTGACAAGGACACGCACCTTGGGCACCTGAAAGGCACGCTGGAAGCATTCCTCAAAGCATTCTTTGAAGTGGACGCGGTAACGCTGCGTTTGCGGCCAAGCTATTTTCCGTTCACGGAACCATCCATGGAAGTGGACGTGCAGTGCAGTTTTGAAGGCGGCAGCGTTAAAATCGGTGATGGCAATGACTGGCTGGAAATTTTGGGGTCCGGCATGGTCAACCCGCGTGTGCTTGAAAACTGCGACCTGGACCCGACCGTGTATCAGGGTTTTGCGTTTGGCTGCGGGATAGACCGGTTGGCCATGCTGAAATACGGCATGAATGACCTGCGCGCCTTCTTCGACGGTGACCTGCGCTGGCTTCGGCACTATGGGTTTCGCGCCCTTGATCTTCCCACACTGGCAGGAGGGCTAAGCCGATGAAATTTTCCCTAAGCTGGCTGAAAACCTATCTGGATACGGAAGCCTCCGTAGATGAAATCGTCAAAACCCTGAACGCCATCGGGCTTGAGGTCGACACGGTTGAAAACCCCGCCGACAGGCTTGCGCCCTTCACGGTGGCAGAGGTGCTGGCTGCGGAAAAACACCCGGACGCCGATAAGCTGAAGGTATGCCGCGTGTCTGACGGCGAACGCGAAATGCAGATTGTTTGCGGGGCGCCAAACGCGCGCGCCGGCATCAAGGTGGTTCTGGGGCAACCTGGTGACTATGTGCCCGGCATTGATGTAACGCTCAAAAAAGCGACCATCCGCGGCCTCGAATCAAACGGTATGATGTGTTCCTATCGGGAACTGGAACTGGGCGATGACCATGATGGCATCATCGAGCTTGATGAGGACGCGGTTGTTGGTCAGTCGTTTGTAGAGCACGCAAAGCTTGATGATCCGGTTGTTGATATCGAGATCACGCCAAACCGGCAGGACTGTCTGGGCGTGTATGGTATTGCGCGCGATCTGGCGGCGGCTGGCCTGGGTACACTGAAACCACGCGACGACGTAAAAGTGGAAGGCTCTTTCGATAGCGATGTTACTGTGTCGATTGATGAAACACTTCAGGAAAATAGTGCTTGCTCTGTGTTTTTCGGTCGTAAGTTTACTGGCGTAAAAAACGGCTCGAGCCCCAAATGGTTGCAGGACCGACTGACATCCATCGGCCTGCGTCCGATCTCTGCGCTTGTGGACATTACCAATTTCATCACACACGATCTGGGGCGCCCGCTGCATGTGTATGATGCCGCGAAGCTGACTGGTAACATCCGGGTGCGTGAAGCAGAAGCCGGTGAGACGTTCCTCGCGCTTGATGACAAGGAATACACCACTGTTGGCGGCGAAACCATGATCGCTGACGATGCTGGTGTGCTTGGCTTCGGCGGTATCATTGGCGGTGACGCGTCCGGTTGCCAGTTTGACACAACGGATGTTGTGCTTGAGTGCGCGTTGTTTGATCGCATTAAAACCGCCGAAACCGGTCGGGCGCATGGCATTAATTCCGATGCTCGCTACCGGTTCGAGCGCGGTGTTGATGCCCTGTTTGCGCAAACCGGTTTTGAAATTGCGAGCCAGATGATCATTGACCTTTGCGGCGGGACGCCGAGCCATGCCTTTTCTGCTGGTGCGGTACCGGCATGGGATAAGGTAGTGACCTTCAGGCCAGACCGTGTGCGCACGCTGGGCGGGCTTGATCTATCAGCCGCAGACTGTGCGGCTATCCTTGAGAAGCTTGGTTTCCATGTGTCCGGCGAGGGATCTTTCAGTGTGAAAGTGCCAAGTTGGCGCGTTGATATTGATGGTGAAGCCGACCTTGTGGAAGAGGTTTTGCGTATTCAGGGGTATGACGATATTCCCTCCGCGCAACTGCCTGCCACAGACCACAAAGCGGGCACGACCTTGAGCCCGCGCCAGAAGCGGGCACGCGCAGTAAAACGCCGGCTGGCTGGTGTAGGTCTGCACGAAGTTATGACCTGGTCTTTCATGGGTCGCGAGCACGCGGCGGTGTTTGGTGGCGATGACGACAGCATGGTTGTGGATAATCCGATCTCCAGTGAATTGGATTATATGCGCCCCAGCATTTTGCCCAATCTGATGCAGGCGGCGCAGCGCAATAAGGATCGCGGTCAGGCAGGCATTGCCTTGTTTGAAGTGGGACCTGTATATGCCAATGATACCGAAACCGGCCAAAGCCTTGTGGCTGCTGGGTTGCGCGCGGGCGCAAATGGCAACCGTCATTGGTCGCGCGCCCAGGCATCTGTTGATGTGTTTGACGCCAAACGTGATGCGCTTGCCGCCTTGGAGGCTGCGGGCGCGCCGGTGGCGAATCTGCAAGTGTTTACCGAGTCGGCAAGCTGGTATCATCCGGGGCGCTCTGGAACATTACGGTTGGGGCCAAAAAACATTCTGGCAAGCTTTGGCGAACTGCATCCAGCAGCCTTGAAGGCGATGGATGTGGATGGCCCTATGGTCGGCTTTGAGGTGAACCTGGATGCGATACCGGGGCGTGCCAAAAAATCGGCAACCAAGGGTGCGCTTTCGCTGTCGAACCTACAGTCTGTGGAGCGGGATTTTGCGTTCCTGATTGACCGTGATGTTGCGGTTGCTGATTTGTTACGGGCGGCGAAGGGTGCAGATAAAGCCCAAATTGCGGCCGTATCGGTCTTTGATGTTTACGAAGGCAAGGGTGTCCCCGAGGGGCAGCGTTCGGTCGCGATTTCAGCTGTTTTTGAACCCAAGGACGAAACCTTCTCGGATGAACAGATTGAAGCCTTGTCCCAGAAAATCTGTGCGGCAGCCCACAAGGCTGTTGGGGCCATATTGCGGTCTTAACACGAAGGTCCGTTAAGGAAATTAAAAGGTTTGTGCCTTGTAATAGGGCGCGATTCGGTTGATTTTAACCGATACGTGAGAGGTATGGCGCGGGGGGTCGCGTCAGTTAAGAGTGTGGATTCTGGATTTGCCTGCTAAGTCCAAAAATAACGCACAAGCAAAAATGCCGCTTGGACTGCGCCTAAAGGCGTGGTGGGAAGGCTATGACCCGGATGACATTAAAAAGCGCATCCAGGAAAGGGATACCTCTGCCCAACCGATCGTTGAAGAGCCTGCCGAACAGCCGAAAAAGCAGGTTCCCTCTGCAGACACTATTGACCCATGGGACGAAGAAACCATTGATATTGCGCAATATATCTGGGGCAAGGGCTTTTGCGGACCCGGTGGCCCGGAATATATCGTTGCGCTTTCCAAACTTCTGGCTCTTAGCCCCGAGATGTCGATGCTCCAGCTTGGTGCTGGCATTGGCGGTCCTGCACGCGTGCTGGCGGACAGGTTTGGGGTTTGGATAACCGGGTACGAGGCGTCGGAAAGCCTCGTCGAAAAAGGTAACAAGCTCTCCAAAATGTCCGGCATGGAGAAGAAAGCCGCCCTGGAATATTACGACCCCGAAAATGTTGAAAGTTTTGGACGCAAATTTGACCGCGCCCTCTCTAAGGAAGCGTTGTTTGCTATTCAAAACAAAAACAATATCATCGCGAACATTGAAGATAAGCTGAAGCCCGGCGGTCTGTTCCTGATGACCGAATATGTCCTTGGGTCCGACGCTGTTGTCGGCAAGGACCGCTATAAAGAATGGATGGTGGGCGAACGTATGCACCCTTATCCAATTCTGGCTGACGAACTGGTCGATATGGTGAAGGCAAACCGTTTGCAAGTGCGCGTGTCAGAAGACATTTCCATGCAATATATAGAGATGATCAATCAGGCATGGTCCGGAGCCGATGAGGTTGCCGCCAAGCTTGCGCGCCAAGATGACGGCACTCAGAAAATACAAACCCTGATGCGGGAAGCAGAGTTCTGGACCCGACGCAAAAAACTGCTGGAAAGCGGCGACCTGAAAATGTGGCGGATTGTTGCGAACAAAAAGTCTTCCGGTCCGTCAATGATGTCCGACTGGTAACCGTGCCCTGATGGCGTTATCCGCGCCGCGACAGCCATATTCCACCCAGTATCAAGACACCACCTGCGATATGCAGCGGGCCCAAGGCTTCGGCAAAAATGACCCATGCCAAAATGGCGGCAACAACGGGCTGTATCAGCAAACCAACGGCACCAACTGCGGCTGGAATATGGGCAAGACCATAGACAATCAGTCCTTGTCCCAGCACATGCGTAATCAGCGCCAGGCCGATCAAGGGCAGCCAGCCTTCTGCTTCTGTCGGCACAAAAGCACCCTCCGAGAGCAACGCCGCAGGCAATAACAACACCGCAGATACAACCGCTGATCCAAACATCAGCACCGACGTCGGAACCCGAGACCGGGTTTTGGCCGCCGTAATCATATAACCAGTTAAGGCAAGTGATGTCATCAAGCCCAGAAAGTCGCCAAAAAGATACTCGGGTCTTAAAGCCGCGTTTTGACCCACCAGCGATGCTGCCCCTAACAGTGCGAGCGTCAATCCGGCTAAAAATATTTTTGAAACCCGTTCCCGAAACAGAATAAACCCGGCCACCACGGTAAAAACTGATGCCAGATTGGCCAGAAGCGTCGCGTTGGCAACGGTGGTTTGGTCAACGGCCCAGTGCCAGAAAAACAGATCAACCGCAAACCAGAACCCAACCAGAAAAACCAGCCGCCAGTCTGCGCGTGACAGGGTGGCCATTTGCTGCTGCAAAGAAGGGGTGATCAACACCATCGTCAGAAACACCGGCACGCTCAGGGCCATCCGCCAAAAGGCTGCGGCAGACGGCGCCACCGGTGACAGGCGCATGAAAATCGCGGCAGAGCCGATGGCAATACCACCCAGCAGAATTGCTGAAATACCCAAGCTTGTGCCACTGGCCCGCATACTGTCGCTTTCTGTAACTGGGTCGACGGAAAGTAATCGTTGGAGGATTGACCTTAGGCGATATCATGTCTGATACTTGCACACAATGTGGGGGAGATGTAGCAGCGTGAATGCCCGCTATCGAATGCGCCCAGACCAGAACCAAAAGGAAGGCCTTTATGACGGATAGTCAGACGTTCCCAGTGCCAGACAGTGCCGCCCAAAACACCCTATGCAACGACGAAAAATATCAAGCGCTGTACGCCCGGTCGGTCAACGACCCAGACGGTTTTTGGCGAGAACACGCTGCGCGCATTGACTGGATGCGGCCCTTTACCAAAGTGAAAAATACGTCTTTTGAAGGCGACGTCAGCATCAAATGGTTTGAAGACGGCACCTTGAACGCCTGTGTGAACTGTGTGGACCGGCACTTGCCGCACAAGGCCAATGATGTTGCGCTGATCTGGGAAGGGGACGATCCTTCTGTGTCTGCTGATATCACTTACCGGGAACTCTATGACAATGTGTGCCAGCTTGCTGGTGGCTTGCGTGCGCGCGGCGTCAAAAAAGGTGACCGCGTCACCATTTACATGCCCATGGTGCCAGAGGCCGTTTATGCCATGCTGGCGTGTGCCCGCATAGGGGCTGTGCACAGCGTTGTGTTTGGCGGGTTTTCGCCGGACGCGTTGGCAGGCCGTATTCTGGATTGTGCCTCTACAACTGTGATTACGGCCGATGAGGGTTTGCGCGGTGCAAAAGCAATACCGCTGAAGGCCAACGTGGATAAAGCGCTAACCAAATGTCCGGATGTGGATACTGTTATTACCCTCAAACGCACGGGCGGCAGCATAGACTGGGTTGAAGGTCGCGATGTTTGGTATCATGACCTAACGGCAAACCAGCCGACCGACTGCGCGCCAGAGGAAATGGCAGCAGAAGACCCGCTTTTCATCTTGTATACCTCTGGCTCTACGGGCAAACCCAAAGGCGTGTTGCACACCACGGGCGGCTACATGGTCTGGACCTCCATGACCCATGAATATGTGTTTGATTATAAACCCGGCGAGATTTACTGGTGCACAGCTGACGTTGGTTGGGTTACAGGACACAGCTATATCGTCTATGGCCCCCTTGCCAACGGTGCAACCAGCCTGGTGTTTGAAGGCGTGCCCACATACCCGGATGCAGGCCGGTTCTGGCAGGTTTGCGAAAAGCACAAGGTTAATATTTTTTATACCGCGCCAACAGCGATCAGGGCGCTTGAGCGTTTCGGCGACGAACCCGTCAAAAAGCATGACCGGTCTTCCATCCGCTTGCTGGGCTCTGTCGGAGAGCCAATCAACCCTGAAGCCTGGTTATGGTATCACCGTGTGGTTGGTGATGGCCGGTGTCCGATAGTTGACACATGGTGGCAAACCGAGACGGGCGGCGTGATGATTGCTCCGTTGCCAGGGGCAACGCCGCTGAAGCCCGGTTCCGCGACCCGGCCCTTTTTTGGGGTTCAACCTGCCCTTGTGGACGGCGAGGGCAGTTTCCTTGACGGGGCTGCTTCTGGCAATCTGGTGATAACCGATAGCTGGCCAGGGCAGATGCGTACCGTTTACGGCGACCATGATCGCTTCATCCAAACCTATTTCAGCACCTACAAAGGCTTCTACTTCACCGGGGATGGCTGCCGCCGTGATGAAGATGGTTATTACTGGATTACCGGGCGTGTTGACGATGTGATCAATGTATCCGGTCACCGGATTGGTACAGCAGAAATTGAAGCCGCCCTTGATGCACACCCAGATGTCAGTGAAGCCGCCGTTGTCGGCTACCCACATGACATTAAGGGCCAGGGGATATATGCGTTTGTTACCTCTCCGCTGGGTGTGGAGCCGGATGAAACTCTGCGGCGGGCTCTTGTCCAGTGGGTACGCAAGGAAATTGGCCCTGTTGCAACGCCGGACCTGATCCAATTTGCACCAGGGTTGCCGAAAACCCGGTCTGGCAAAATTATGCGGCGTATTTTGCGCAAGATCGCAGAAAATGAATTTGGCAATTTGGGCGATACATCAACACTGGCGGAACCAGCCGTGGTTGATGATCTGGTTGAAAACCGTCTGAACCGTTAAGCTTGCGGGCTTATGGGCCAAAAGAAGCAAGTATGAAGGTGGGGCGTCATATTTGTGTCACGGCCTAAGGCCATGGTTGCAAAACGCAGACATATTTTGCGTGAAACGGCTAAAGGGTTTTGATGAAGACATTATATTTTTTACGGCATGCCAAATCAGACTGGAGCGATTATTCCCTGTCTGATCATGAGCGGCCACTGAATGCCCGGGGCCGCCGCGCCTGCATCAAAATGGGCCGTGAGATGCACCGCTTGGCGGTCGCCCCTGATATGGCTTTATGTTCAACCGCGACACGCGCCCAGGAAACGCTTGAGCGGGTCATGTCTGCCGGTGATCTTTCATGGCCTGTCACATCTGAAGGCAGCTTGTATGGCGCCAGTGCTGACCGCATCCTAAGCTTGATCCGCCAACAATCCGACGATCACGACAGTCTCCTTCTTGTTGGTCACAACCCTGGCTTTCATGACCTGGTGGTTGGACTGTCTGGCTCGGAAGCTGACGAAGGCTTGCTGGCGCGCGCTCTGCGCAAGTTGCCCACGGGTGCGTTCGCGCAAATCAGCTTCTCTGAGAACACTTTTCAGACCATTGGTCTGGGCGGGGGACGTTTAGTCCGCTTCCTAAAGCCCAAAGACAAAACCATCGTTTAGTTTCGCCCCAACACAGTTCGTTATAGGGTAACACCGACAGGCGCTTTCCCTTAGGGGGTTGGTTTTGCCACTACGGTGTCTTTTGGGTATATTGTTTCTGGTCTTGTTTCCTCAGGCGCAAATTGCGCTGGGGCAAAGCCTTTGAAAGATGTGTATGGAAAAACCATGAAGACACTTATTATCAGGATGCTTGCTTTATATGCTTGTTGTTTGCTCGCCGGGCCAGCCGTTGCGGACCCATTCGAGATCGTGCTTCAACCATCTGAACTTTTGCAGCAAGGCAATAGCTATCTGGAATCGGGAGAGATTGATAAAGCGAAAAAAGTGCTCACCCGCGCCTTGAATAGTGATCTGACAGAAAAACAAATGGCAAATGTCCACAACAGCATGTGTGTTGCTCACATTAAAGAAGAAGCTTGGCAGACCGCTTTGAAGCATTGTGATGCAGCAATCAAAATCGTGCCGACCAATTGGCGGTTTCATAATAACCGCGGCAATGTCTATTTTGGCATGCGCAATTACCGGCAAGCGATGGAAAACTACCAAAAAGGGCGGAAAATCGCGCCAAAATCACAAACAATCGCTGCCAACATTGAAATGTTGGAAAGCTACCTGAAGCGCGTAAAACCCGCCGTTGCATTGGAGCCGACATAGCCATTGATATCGGGCGTCAGCCTGCTTACCTATTGATAGAAAGAAGACTCGCCACTTTATGTGGCTAAAATGATAGCGAGCCAAGGGACATAAAACAGTCAGTTATAAAATATGTGTCAGTCATCATGCTGATGCTGGTCGCGGCCTGTGATGCCGTTGAGCCTGTCCCTGCCGAGCCAGGGGCGCTTGTTGGCACGCGCGCCAACATCAAAATGCATGGCCAGGATGTGGTAGCAGAAGTGACGCGCGTTCTCGATAAGTTGGTGACAATGGAATTCCGGGATTGGCGCGGTGGTATTCTGCGCGAAGTTAACCTGTATCGCGGTTTGTTTCCGGTTAGTGGCACGGACCAGGGGCTGAGATACGAATCCGATTTTGATGAAAGCGCGCTTGAAGGCCTTTTCCCGCTGCAGAAAGGCAAAAGCATAGGCGTGTCCGGTACAATGTTTTATGTCGATGGCGGCGAGTCAGCAGATTTTTATACCCATGTGGAAGTTATCGGTGAAAAAACGGTTGATTTGAAAAGCGGCCCGCGCCGTACTTTTGTGGTGCAGTTGGAATGGGAATTTAGCTGGAACGGCATAACCCGCCGCAAAACCGATACAGTGTATTTTGACCCTGAAAGTTCAATGGTATTGAAATCCGTTGTTCGAGGGCAGAATTTCCAAAACTATTGGGTCGTGGTGTCGGTTGACGCACCTGAAAACCCGAACCAGCGGCGTGAACCGCGCAATCGTCGCTCTGGCACGGTAATGATTTAACCGAAGGCGATGAAGCGGGTTTAAGCGCTGTATACTGCTCCATCCCGTATGGTCACGGCAATCGCCCGCAAATATTCACCCTTACATGGCCCCTGCAAACATTTCCCGCTGAGGGGATCAAATGAAGCGCCGTGCGTACGGCACAAAAGGCGCTTTCCCCGCAGGTCGAGAAAGCGGTCATTAAACATGTTCAGTGGTGTTCCGGCATGGGGGCAGTGATTTAAAAAAACAGCGACATCTTCGTCAATTTTCTGAACAAAAATGCTGGTCCGAAATCGGCCTTCTGTGAAAATAATTTCTTTGCCGCCATGATCCGGCAGCTCATTCAGTCGACATAAAAGCGTGCCTTTAGGCGGGGTAGCTTCCAGGTCGGACAGATCCAGCGGTGCAGGGGCGGTTGTCACTATAGCCCCGACATCTCGCAGATTTTGCGAAAAGCATCCAGATCAAGCGGCATCACTGACAGCCGAGCCTGACGCACAAGGGGAATGCCTGCCAATGATGGCTCGGCCTTTATGGCGGTAAGTGTTGCAGGATGGTCTGCTGTTTTTTTTGCGGCAAGATCAACCAGGCAAAACCGGCCTGTTTCGTCGTCCGGGTCCGGGTAAGGGCCAACAGCCACATGGCACAGGCCAACGACGGCCCGTTCCTTGCCGGAATGATAAAACAGAACCTCGTCGTCAACGGACATGCTGCGCATATTTTTCTGCGCCTGAAAATTACGCACACCGTCCCACGGTTCTTTTTCGACGCCAAGCTGATCCTGCCAAGACCAGTCACCAGGTTCAGATTTCACGAGCCAATATGCCATCATGCCCTCTTTTAGCTGTCGGCGCCCCAACTGCCTGTAACCCTGCGCCAAGGGTGGATATCGACCTGCTCAAAAAGGCCAGCGCTGGCATAAGGGTCATTTTCCGCAAAAAGCTGAACCGCTGCTTCGCTTGCTGCATCCACAATCAGCATGCTGCCAATCGGTCCACCGTCTTCGCCCGGCCCTAAAAGTGGCCCGCCCAACTTTACCCGGTCACCCGCATCGGCCAGATACTCCAGGTGCGCGGGTCGGGTCGCTTGGCGAATGCCGGCGCTGTCTGGTTTGTCGTAGCAAAAAATAGCGAACAGCATCTGGTGTCTCCTATTGGGTTTCGTCGGTGAAAGGCCGCGCCAGCAAATCATCCATCACGTCGCGCGCGTCCTTGCCTTCTTTCAAAATACGGTACACCGCTTTGGTAATCGGCATATCAAGGTTTTTTTCAAGGGCGATTTTATAAACAATATCAACGGTATGGGCACCTTCTGCGACAGAATTTCGTTCTGCCATTATCTCGGTGAAAGATTTGCCTTCGCCGATTGCCTTGCCGAGCGACATGTTCCGGGACTGGGTGCTGGAACACGTGAGGATCAGGTCACCGAGCCCCGACAGCCCCATCAGCGTTTCTGGGCGGGCGCCGTATAAGGCCCCAAAACGGACAACTTCCGCCAGCCCGCGCGTTATAACCGCGGCCCGGGCATTTTCTCCGGTGCCAAGCCCGGCTGCAACACCCGTTGCAATGGCGAGCACGTTTTTGACCGCTCCGCCAATTTGTGCACCGACAATATCATCGCTTAGGTACGGCCTGAAAGTTGGCAGGCCAAGGGCATCCATTAGTTTCGTGCCCAATACCGGGTCTTCCGCTGCCAGGGTCACAGCGCACGGCAAGCCGCGCGCCACCTCAGCAGCAAAGGTCGGTCCGGATAACACACAAACGGGGTGGTTTGGCGCAGCCTCTTCAATGGCAGTGCTCAACAAGCTACCGGTCGCGACCTCAATACCTTTGGAGCAAATCACCAGCGGGACGCCAGGGCGCAAAAACTCTGCCAGGGATGCAGCCATTGCCCGGGTGAACTGGGCGGGGGCCACCATCAATATGGCATCCCGGTCCGCAAGATCCGCCAGCTCGCTTGTTGCTTTCAAGGCAGGGTTCAGCGCCACACCTGGCAAAAACATTGTGTTTTCATGGGAGGTGTTGATCGCGGCGACAACATCAGTTTCCCGCGCCCACAACAGGGTATCGCGCCCCGCTTGTGTGGCCGCTGCCGCTAAAGCAGTGCCCCAAGCACCGCCCCCAAGAATTCCGATCTTGTCCACGCGTGTTTCCTCCGTCCTTACTAACACTGCCCGGCGGGCGTCATGACTGCAAGTCTCTTGTGCCGCAGATTTTCAGGTGTCAGGCTTCAGGCTTTGGGCCCTTTGCGCCCCGAGCCCACTTTGGGGGCGGCACTTTCGTCAAGGGGCCAACGCGGACGCGGGGCCACATCCTGATCGTCCAGGGTCGGATCACGGACCAGGCGCTCCACCCCTGCCCACGCGATCATGGCACCATTGTCGGTGCATAATGCCATTGGTGGTGCATGAAATGTCATGGTGTTCGCAGCTGCTACATCCTGGATGCGCGCTCGTAAATACTGGTTTGCTGCAACGCCGCCCGCGACCACAAGCGGCATGGGCTTATCACCTGTCTTACCGCGAAAAATCTGAATGGCCTTTTCAAGCCGGTCAACAATACAGCGGCCCATGGCTTGTTGGAAAGCAGCACAAATATCCGCCCGGTCGTCCGGAAAAAGAGCACCGCGTTCGGCAACGCAGGCTTCTGCTGTTCGGCGTACGGCGGTTTTCAGGCCTGAAAAGGAAAAATCACAGCCGGGTCGCCCTAACAACGGCGTTGGCAGGTCAAATCGGTCCGGATTGCCGTCCTTGGCAGCGCGCTCGACGGCGGGTCCGCCCGGGTAGGGCAACCCCAGCAGTTTGGCCGTTTTATCGAAGGCTTCGCCGGCGGCGTCATCAATCGTGCTGCCAAGCCGCTCGTAGCTGCCAACGCCGTATGTCGCCAGCAACTGGCAGTGACCGCCAGACATCAACAGCAGTAGGTACGGGAACTCTATGTCTTCCACCAGCCGCGCAGTCAGGGCATGACCTTCCAAATGATTGACCGCCACAAAAGGTTTGCCGCTTGCGGCGGCGATTGCCTTGGCTGTCATCACACCCACCATCAGACCACCCACTAGTCCCGGCCCCGTGGTCGCGGCAATGGCGTCCAGGTCGTTAAAGGTTTTGTCTGCGTCCAGCAGTGTTTTGCGGATTAGATGATCCAGACCCGAGATATGCTGCCGCGCCGCAATTTCCGGGACTACACCCCCATACTCGGCATGGTCATCAATTTGTGACAGAACATTGTGTGCGTGGATGGTGCGCTTGCTGTCCACAACCGCGACCGCTGTTTCATCGCAACTGGTTTCAATGCCCAGCACCAGCAAATTATTTGTTTCTTTGCTCACAACCTAATCAACTTTATGGGGATCAAAGTCTGGTATTTGAGGCGACTTTCCGCTTAGCCCCGTCCAAGTCCTGAAGGCTTTCGCTCCCTCTCCGGGTGACTTGGCTCTTTACAGTCCCGCTTCTATACGCCAAGTAACAAAAAGAGAAGAAGTTATTGCTGGCTGTTAATGTACAAGAAGGGGTGATTGTGGCGACAAAATTGCGAATTGGGACGCGGGGCAGCCCTTTGGCTTTGGCGCAGGCGGAAATGGTTCGTGATCTGCTTATTGCGGCCCACGAAGACCTGACAGAAGATTCCATCGAAATTGTTGTGATCAAAACCAGCGGAGACCGCATCCTCGACCGGCATTTGATGACAGCTGGCGGCAAGGGTTTGTTCACTAAGGAAATTGAAGAAGCCCTGTTGGACAGTGACATTGATTGCGCTGTGCATTCCAGCAAGGATATGCCCACCGCGTTGCCTGACGGGTTGGAACTGTCGGTATTTTTACCGCGCGAAGACCCCCGAGACGCTTTTGTAAGTGCAAAATTCTCGCATTTTCTTGATCTGCCCCATGGGGCCCTTTTGGGAACCGCATCGCTGCGTCGCCGCGCTCAGGCGCTCAGGCTGCGCCCGGACCTCAAGGTGGTTACGTTTCGCGGCAATGTGCAAACCCGGATGCGCAAACTTAAAGACGGCGAGGCCGACGCAACCTTCCTGGCTCAGGCCGGGCTAAACCGCTTGGGCATGGCTGACGCTGCGGCAGAAAAGCTGTCATTGGAAGATTTTCTTCCGGCCCCGGCCCAAGGTGCCGTTACGGTCGAAGTGCGGTCAAACGATACGCGCATGAAAGATTTTCTCGCACCCTTGCATCACGCTGATACAGCGCTGGCCGTGGCGGCAGAACGCGCACTTTTGGGGGCGCTTGATGGGTCTTGCCGCACGCCAATTGCAGCGCATGCGACACGGCAGGGCAAAACGGTTATGATGCAGGCAATGTTATTGTCGCTGGATGGCACAACTGTGTTTGATGCAAACGGGTCTTCGCCCGCAACACTGGATGACGCCCGAGAGCTTGGTTCAGCCTTGGGAGCGAAGATAAAAGAAGACGCCGGGCCGCAGTTTTTCAAGGAGCTTGCGGCGCAGGTGGAAGCGGAGTTTGAATGAAAACAATTCTGGTAACGCGCCCGATCACCGAGGCTAATGTAACGGCAGAAAAACTCGAAGCCGCCGGCAACAGAGTGGTTATTGCGCCTGCGCTTCAGGTGGAACCGGTCTCGTTTGAAATACCAGATGAGAATCGTAGCATCATAATCACCAGCCAAAACGGTGCCCGTATGGGCCTTGCCAATATTGGCAACAAGACGCGGCCAATTTTTGCGGTGGGGGATAAAACCGCTGATGAGGCTCGCAAGCTTGGCTTTACCAATATTACCGTTGGCCCCGGCACAGCGCGCCAGATGGTGCCGCTATTGTTGGAATGCGGCGTAACAGAAACCCGGAAGTATACGCACCTTTGTGGCAGCACGCTTGCCTACAATATCTGTGACGTGCTTCGGGGCGAAGGATTGGACGCTGAAACCACAGTGACGTACCAGACGCGCGCCAACCGCAACTTGAGCATGGGGGTGCAGGAAGCGCTGGATGAGGGCGAAATTGATATTGCGCTCTTTTATTCACCGCGCACTGCCACCATCTTTGAAGAAGTGGTCGCGGATTATGGCCGGTCAGATTGGCTTCATAAGATCGATGCCTTGTGCTTGTCGACACGGGTTGCCGACAATCTATTGGGCCCCTGGCGCAGCAAGTCTTATGCTGTGATACCCACAGAAAAAGCCCTGCTCAGCCTGATTGATCATGTTGAGCAGCCGGACTAATCGCTGTTGCCGGAGAAAGAGACCGTGGCAGGTAACAAAGCAGACAATAAAAACGATCCATCGGTTGATCCCGAGATAGACGTCGTGGACGCGGAGATCGTTGAAGATAACGAAGCGAACCGGGGCACACCGTCGCCGAAACCAAAGCCCGTGGAAGCTATCCCAGAAAAAGCCAAATCAGGCGGCAAGATGGGTTGGGTGTTTGCTGGTTTGCTAGCCGCCTTTGTCGGTGGGCTTTTTGCTGCGCCCTATGCGCAAAACGGATTGCGTACTCTTGGTCTTTTGCCTGCGTTGCCAGCGCCTGCGGCGGCAGGCGGCGGGGAAGCATTGGCACCCTTGTTAGCGGACATCGAAACCCGGTTGGGAGACACAGCGCTGTCGCTGGAACGCCTGCAAGTTATTTTGGCGCAGCATGAGCAGGGCCTGGAAGATGCCGCTGCCGCCCGCGCGCTTATCAGCAATGATGTTGCGCTTCTGGCCAGTCAGAATTCAGGCCAAACAGCAGGAACCGGCGGCGGCACCGCAGCGGCAGATGTTCAGGCCCTGCGCGACAGGGTTACGGCCTTGACCGATGAAGTTGCGCGGCTTGCCGCGCTTTCAAGCGAACAAAACCCCGAGGTGGCTGGCTTAACGGGGGCTGTTGCGCTCGCGCGGGCCGAAGCGGCACAACTGAAATCCAAACTGGAAAACCTTGAAACTGTCGTTGTCGACCTGCAGGCAGGGGCGCTGGACGTGTCGCCGCGCGGTCGTATGTTGGTGTCTGTTGGTCGGTTGAAAGACCAGGCCCTGCGCGGTATGGCTTTTGGCGGAGAGCTTGTTGCCCTGCGTGCAGAAATTGCAGTCATGCCCGCATTGGATCAGCAAATGATTGGCGCAGATGTCGCCGTTCTGGCACGCCATCCTCAGGGTATCAGCCCTTATGAAGCGCTCGTTCGGGATTATGGAACGGCGGCAAGTGCTGCGAAATTGGCGCAGGAAAAAACCGACGGTAGTTTGCTTGCCAGCCTGTTTACCGTGCGGCGCACCGATGACGGTGCCACAGGCATAGATGCTGTGTTATTAGAGGCAGAGCGTCGATTGCTGGCGCGTGATGTTGCGGGGGCGCTTGAAACGCTCGCTTCGCTTAGTGGCACGGCGGCGGATGCAATGGCTGCATGGCGCACATCAGCAGAAGCGCATGTCGAGGTGACGGAAGCGCTTGATCGGTTACAGCGCGCTATCGCCAGTTCTCCCTCGATAGAAATGTCATCAGAAATTTTATATGGGGGAGGTCGCAGTTGACCCGCCTTGTTTTCTGGTTTTTTGGTGTTCTGGTACTTGCGGCATCTGCAGCCTGGCTCGCGGACCATCCCGGCAACGTCAGTATTGAATTTCAGTCTTATGCGATCGACACCAGCTTTGCAGCATTGACGCTGCTTGTTGTGCTGGTTGCGGCCCTAGCGGCGATTGGTGTGTGGTTTGTGGGGTGGCTGCGCCGGGATATGCCCATATTCGGCAGCAATCAGGTGATCAAGCGCCAAAGCCGGGGGTTCAAGCTGTTGAACCAATCGCTTGTGGCACTATCGTCCGGCGACTTTAAGCGCGCCCGCACGCTGGTTGAACAAGCGGAGGTTCTGCTGCCGCCGCAACCGATGGTGCATTTGATTGCGGCTGAGGCTGCGACACGCGGGGGTGATTTTACCGCGGCGTCCAAACGCTATGCCGCGCTGGAAGACACAGATGACGGCAGGCTTTTGGGCTTGCGCGGATTATTGGTCGAAGCACGCCGTACCGGTCATGACAGCGAAGCGCTCAGGCTTGCTCGTGTGGCGTTTGAAGAAAACCGCAAAAGCCCCTGGGTTTTAAAAACCCTGTTTGCGCTGGAGGTGGGGGCTGGCAACTGGCGCGATGCCGAAGCGGCGCTTGATAAAGTTGCGCGTGAAAAGCTTTTGGAGCCCGATCAGGTTACCCGCCATCGGGGGGCGCTTTTGTATGCGGAAGCAACAGAGCTTAAGTTAAGCGGAGAAAAAGCGGCTGCCCGTAAAGAATTGAAGAAAGCAATTTCCACACGACCTGGTTTTACGCCTGCCGTGGTTTCGCTTGCGCGGCTTGAGCGCGGCGAGGGCAATAAAACCAAAGCCAGCAAAGTCATCATGGATGCCTGGGCAAAAGGCCCGCATCCAGCGCTTGCATCAGCATTAAAGGAACTTGATTCTGCTGAAGCTGCCGCCGACTGGTTAAAGCGTGTGCGCGGCTTGATAAAGCCAAATACCACTCACCCGGAATCACGACTGGTGCTGGTGGACGCCATGATGGATGCAGGCGATTATGATGCCGTTAAGCCGATTCTCGACAGCCTATTGAATGACGCACCATCGCGGGCAGCATGGCAATACAGGCTTGCGCTTGCCCATGTTCTGAAAGAAGACCCGGACCCGATTGAAACAGCGCTAAAGCATGCGGTCGATGATGCGCGCTGGCGCTGTAGCACTTGTGGTCATCAGCCAAACGGGTGGTCGCCTTTGTGTCCGTCATGTGGGTCGTTTGACACCTTGTCCTGGAGCGCAAAAGAAGGTGTGGTTGAACCGGCCGAAGCGTTTGAGGCGGACAGCACAATCGCCCTGTTGGCGGACAGTACCCAGCGATAAATCTGTTGTCTGGTTTTTACTTTTTCGCTATGAACGCCGCCGTTGCAGGTATGCAGTTGACATTGAGGGCTGCTGCATCGATGCGCCGCTTTAGCTCAGTTGGTAGAGCACATCATTCGTAATGATGGGGTCGTGGGTTCAAGTCCCGCAAGCGGCACCACTCTTCAAGACATGCGCTTTGCGACAGCAATCAAAACCGGCACCCGAACGGTACTGCAATTCTCTTTTCAGCGGCCTTGCGTATTTATCAGCGTATCACACTCTTCGCTGACTGTTGTTTCCTGCGCCGTGATGTTGATGACATCGGGGTGCCCTTCGCGGTAACCAAGCGATAAAAGTCGATCCTTCACGCTGCGAATTTCTGACAGGCGCACCATACAATGACTGATTTCCTGATCTGTTGATGTTGCATCCGCCGTGTGCTGCGATGCTTTTGTCACCCCTAAAATACCGCGAATACCAGCAAGCTGACTTTCCAGTGTTTCGTTCATCGTGCTTAGCCGTTCTATTTGGGCCTTCAGGGTTTTAACCTGTGCTTCAAGGGTGGCAATGCGGTCATGGCTGTTTTCCTGTGCGACAGTTGGCAGGCTGGCAACAAGCGTAAAAAGCATGGCTGCAATCGAGAGAATAGAACGGGTCATGGTTTTGGCTCCTTCAGGCACGCGCGCATTGGGATGGCGGGTAGATAGGGAAACCTAACACGCTCTGGCGCACCTGCAAACTGAGAGATACCGTACTCGCCCGTTTGGCAATCGGACCACGCAATATGTAGCTGTGTCTAATCTGTTTTTTCAGTGCCGACAGGCATAATTGTTCCGGTTGCGGTTGCAATCATTTTTTGGTCGCTACCGTTTAGGGCAAAAACTTCAGCACGGGTAACAATTTGGCGTCGGCCCGCCTTGATCACATGGCCCTGCCCGATAAACCGCTCCCCCACACCGGGTGCCAGAAGGTGCACGCGAAACTCCGCCGTCAGGACATCGCCCGCCACAGAAGCAGCCGCCCAGCTCATGGCGGTGTCTGCCAAAAACCCGACCAGTCCGCCATGCAGGAAACCATGATGTTGGCCAAAGCATTTCCGGAACGGCATGGTGATTTCTGCAAAACCATCTTTGCATGCCGTCACATCGCTGCCCGTGAGCCCATTAAATGGTGATGCGGCAACCACCTTTTTCATGATGTCCAGGGTTGCAACCGGGCGCGTGGGTGCGCTCATTTTACCAACAGCCCAGATAGTCGAATTTTCATTGCTGTGTGATTTTTCATCATTATCAAAAACATGTTTTCTCTAAATAATTATTATATATGATTTTATAGTTTATGTAATTTCCGTTATAGGAATATTATATTCCGTATAAGGAAAACATAATAACTATGAATGATGTTCAAACACTGGTCGCGGTTGCTGAAAGCGGCACTCTATCGCGCGCGGCGGAGGCTCTGTCTACGTCTGTCTCCACTGTTGGGCGGCGGCTGGATGCGCTGGAGCAATCACTTGGCCTGACGCTCGTGGTGCGCACTGTTGATGGCGCATTTTTTACCGATGACGGCGAGCGCCTGTTGCCGCGTGCCCGGGAAAGTGTGGAGGCTGTGCAGGCATTTGAACGGGCAGCTGTTGCTCTGCGTGATGGCACCGGCCGAGAGCCCGTGCGTATTTCTGCGACCGAACCCATGATCAGCGATATCCTGGCGCCTGCGCTGGCCGACCTTAGTAAGGTCAGCCCCAACACCATCCTGCAATTGACGTCTTCCAATGAGCCAGCAAGTCTTGCCCGGCGCGAAGCCGATATGGCTCTGCGGTTGGTGCGACCGACGGGCGACAGCCTGATTGCGCGCCGCTTGCCCGACATTCAGCTTGGGTGTTTTGCCAGCGATGCGTTTCTTGCGGGCCGTGACCCAAAGCATATCAATATCGCAGATGAGAATCTGCTGGCCTTCGACAACAGTTTTGGTGACATAGCCGAAGTGCGCTGGCTGCGGGAGCACGATCTGGAGCCCAATGTTACCGTGAAATCTTTGAGTTCACGAACGCTTACAAACGCCGCTGCCGCCGGCGTGGGCGTGGCGATTGCACCCAAATTTCTGGCGCGGCGAGCCGGCCTTGTTGAAGTGAACGCACCGGATATTCCGGTACGGCAGGTATGGCTGGTTTTGCACCGCGATCTGCGCCACAACCGCGAGATGCAGGTGGTCCGTAACTGGGTTGCCACAACGGTTCGGTCTGCCCTCGTTTGATGTCTGCAGGTCAGCGCCGGGAGAAGAATTCAAAAATCGCACCGTCCGGTGACGTGAGTGAAAACATCTCCAGCATACCGTATGGTTGAACCTATGCTGGCGCTGGCTATTGTCTGCCCTTAAAGTGGTGCGATGATCCGTATTACTGATAGTATCAGCCTTCATGAGCAAGACCTTGCCTTCAGCTTTATTCGGTCGCCCGGACCGGGTGGGCAGAATGTCAATAAGGTCGCCAGTGCGGTGCAACTGCGATTTGATGCCAAAACGGCGGGCAACATCAACGCCGCCATGTTTGCGCGCCTTGCACGGTTGGCCGGTAGCAGGATGACCCGTGAAGGGGTGATCGTCATCTCTGCGCACCAGCACCGTACGCAAGCCATGAATAAAGACGATGCCGTCAACCGGCTTGTTGCGCTTCTCAAGGAGGCAGCAGTCCCGCCGCGCAGGCGGGTTGCCACCAAACCATCGCGCGCCGCAAAAGAAAGACGGTTAGAATCGAAACGCAAAGCAAGCAATATTAAGAAAGCGCGTGGCCGGGTTTCCTCAACAGACTAGTTGGCTGCCCTGCCTCAAGCGGGTCGGTGAAACCTTGCCGCAAAACCCATGGTGTGTTGATGATTGTTTCATCGTCAACGACTGGCCATTTCAATAGACAATAAGTTCGTTGCAGGCGTTGCCAGTAATCGTCACAAGGCTTTAGTAAATAATGAGGTGCACTACGGCGTGATCACTTGTTCATACAAAACCGTTATTGTATAACCTTTTCCATGAAAGCCCGTAATGCACTGTCACTGAACAAGCAAAGACTATTGCCGCGCGTTGCTGTTGCAATCGCTGTGTGGGTTAGCGCCTTTTTTCTGCTGATACAGGTTATGTCTGGCTTTCACAGCCATGATGATCTGGATCATCGGTTAGCGGAAGACGGCGACCTTACGGCGGAATGCTCTTTTTGTTTTGTTGCGGCGCAGTCCGTTTTTGATATCCCTCCCGCGCCGTACTATCTGGGTACCAGCGAAAAACCCTCGTTTTCGTCAGAAGCACTGCACACTGAGCAACGGTTGGTTCAGGCCAGCGTTTATGACGGGCCGCGTGCGCCCCCTTTCCTGCAGAATTAAACACACCCTGATTGTTTGCGCCACCGGTTGATCAACCGGGTGAGCGAGATACTACCCTTTTAATTCTGTGAGGACCTGCACACCATGCAACCCCAACAAAACCAAGACAACCGCTTGCCGGTTACTGTGCTATCCGGTTTTTTAGGTGCCGGAAAAACCACGCTTATGAACCATGTGCTCAACAACCGTGAAGGTCACCGCGTCGCGGTTATTGTGAACGATATGAGCGAAGTCAATATAGATGCTGACCTTATCAGTGAAGGCGCGGACTTTTCGCGCACGGACGAAAAGCTGGTGGAAATGACCAACGGCTGCATCTGTTGTACGCTTAGGGATGATCTGCTCAAAGAGGTTCGGCGTCTGGCGGATGAGAAGCGGTTTGATTATCTGCTGATCGAGTCCACTGGTATTTCGGAACCGCTCCCGGTTGCGACCACATTTGAATTTCGCGATGAAGACGGCGAGAGTCTCTCCGACGTTGCGCGCCTTGATACTTTGGTGACGGTTGTTGATACGCAAGCGTTGCTGAAAGATTATTCAAGCCATGACTTCTTGCGGGATCGCGGCGAAAGCCTAGGGGATGAGGACAATCGCTCGATTGTCGATTTGCTGGTTGATCAGATCGAATTTTCTGACGTTGTTGTTCTTAACAAGTTTGCCGAAGCAGGCGCTGAAAATCAGGACGCTGCGCGCAAGATTGTTACCTCGCTCAACCCCGATGCCCAGATTATCGAAACTGATTATAGCACTGTAGCTGCTGATCGGATTTTCAATACCGGCCTGTTTGACTTCGAAACCGCCCATGATCATCCGCTCTGGGTGAAAGAGCTCTATGGTTTTGCTGATCATAAGCCGGAAACGGAAGAATATGGGGTTTCTTCTTTTGTTTATCGTGCGAAGCGGCCATTTCATCCGCAAAAAATCCACGACATTCTGACCGGCGACCTGCCAGGCGTCATTCGCGCCAAAGGACATTTTTGGGTGGCAACAAAACCTGATTGGGTGGCGGAATATTCGCTTGCGGGCGCTGTGACCAGCGTAAAGCCACTTGGCACCTGGTGGGCTACTGTACCACGAGAACGATGGCCAGAAGACTCGCGCGCTTTGGCGCATGTCAAACAGTTCTGGGAAGAACCATACGGCGACCGGCGGCAAGAACTGGTGTTTATCGGCGCAGACATGGATAAAGAAAAGCTAACAGCACAACTGGATGCGGCGCTGATCCAAGGGGCGCAAGTCTTTGACCCCGCCAAGTGGGAAGACCTTCAAGATCCGTTCCCCCGTTGGCGTCGCGCGGATGGAGAGTCACAATGACCCATGCAGCTGTAAAAGTATTGCAAAGCGCCAACATGGTGATTGAATGCAGTGAGCTGGACGACATGCGAGCGATCTGGTCATCAGAGGCGGCCATGGCCATCTGTAATCGCCCGTACGACAGCGGTTTGCATCAGTGGCTTGAAAACCTTCCGCCTGAGAAACTACCAAAAGGGCGTTTGTCCCTTACTCTTGAAGACGTTGAAGAGACGGTTATTGGTCTTTTCGATGACCCTGATGTGGCGCAGGCGTCCTATGTTCAGATGCTTGCCAGCGATGTTGCCGCCCAGGCAAAGGCTTTTGTGGGCATCATGGACGTCAAGCGCTTCACGATGCGTTTTGACGTGGTCACCAACAACGCCTGCAGAAAGTTTCATCAGGATAATGTTACGGCGCGCCTTTTGTGTGCTTACCGCGGGCGCGGTACGCAGTATGGTATCTGCAACGGTGCACCGGAACCGGATGTTATTCATGAAATGCAAACCGGGGCTGTGGGCTTATTTAAGGGTCGGCAATGGCCTTCTTATCAAGCATCCACAGTTTATCACCGATCGCCGCCTATTGAGGGCACGGGCGAGACAAGACTGCTGCTGGTGATCGACACATCAGTCTGTGGCGACGATTGCTGTAACTAATTCAGCCTTAAAAATACTTTCGATTCGTGTTTTGTTCTTCTAATTTAAGTTGCGATATACGCATTTTTGTTGGGTATAACCGTCTGAATTTGCGGGAAAAGTGGAAAGTTATCCACAATATGTAGCGGTTGGGCAGTTTTTGCCTACTAACGGTAGACTCGTTTCTTGGTATTTGATAAAACGAAAGACGCAGCAGGACGGCAATCCTGCTGCGTTGAGTATGAAATCGCCGTGAACTGGCGACATCTGAGAATTCTCATCGTGTTTTTTACATAGGTGCATTCTTAAGTCAAGCCAGTAGCGGCCAATTGAAAGGGCCGAATTATGGCTACCATGACTGCCGCATTAGTGCGGAAACAGGGCGTTACCTTCGCTGTAGCGCTAGCAAAAGATCACGTAATTTCCAATCCTACTAAGGCATCTCAGTTGATTGCAACTGTTATGCAAATAGTAGGGTGTTCCCTTGTTGTTTTGATGGGTGAACGTTCGAGAAAGTTACGTGGAAATCGTCGAGATGTCGTTGACTTCGTCGCAAGTGTGCACCCCTCCAGGCTCCCCTGGCGGAAATACACGCTCAGTTAATCGGCGAGGAGTTTTGAGTAATGTTTAAGTATGCAGACCTCGACTTTGACTCAGGAGTCGATGCTTATCAGCCGTTTGAGAATGGCATAATGGTCCAATTCAAAAACGGTTCTCAATATGAGTACACTACATTTAGCGCTGGGAAGTATCATATCGATATGATGAAGAAGTTGGCGCGAAATGGGGACGGGCTCAATGCCTATATCAACAGGCATGTGAGAATGGGGTACTCGCGAAAAATCCGTTAATATACGGACCACAAAACTCAGCGCGGAGGGCACGTAAAATGCTCTCTGCGTTTTAGCTTAAACGTGGAAGCTTTCGCCGCAACCGCAGCGGCCTTTTTCGTTCGGGTTGGTGAAAGTGAATCCGGTTGAAAACATGCTATCTTCCCAGTCCATACGGGTGCCAAGGATGAACAGCAAGGACTTGCGGTCAACAAAAACCTTCACGCCCTTGTCTTCCACCAGTTCGCACTCCGGGTCTTCTTCCGTCAGGTAATCAACCGTATAACCAAGACCCGAACAGCCATGCGTTTCGGTGCCCAGCTTGATGCCGATGGCGTCACCGTTTTTTGCCAGAAGCGAGCGGATATGGTCTGCTGCGGTATCGGTAATTTCAATTGCTGATGCCATGTCGTTTGCTCCTAAAGTAGACCCAGTTCAAGCCGGGCTTCGTCGGACATTTTAGTCATATCCCAAGGCGGTTCCCACACCAGATCGACCTGACAGCCGTTCACGCCCTCAACAGAGTTTACCTTCATTTCCACTTCGCCGGGCATACTTTCTGCCACCGGGCAATGCGGGGTCGTCAGGGTCATGGTAACGCGGGCCGAAAAATCCTGTGCCACATCAACGCCGTAAATCAACCCTAGCTCGTAAATATTGACCGGAATTTCCGGGTCAAAAATTTCGCGCAAGGCTTCCACAATATTGTCTTGCAGTTCTTCACTGGTTGCAGGCGCTGATGCTTTCGCCGGGGGGGTATCAGCACTTTGCGCGTCGCCAGCATCAGCCGCGGCATCCCCCTTCTGATCGAGGAATTTATCCAGAAAATAGGCCCCTTCCTGAGGGCTTACGGTTGGGCGCTCAGCCTGCACAGGCTGATTTTCCGCCGGAATGCTCTGCTCATTCGCATCCGCTGGGGCGCTTACGTCCATCACATCTCTTTTGCTGTCTGTCATCCGAAGATATCCACTACTTTCTTTAGGCCTTCGATGAGCCGGTCTACATCTGTCCGGTCGTTATAGATACCAAAACTTGCGCGCACCGTCCCGGGAATTCCAAATCTTTCCATCACCGGCTGTGCACAGTGGTGCCCAGCCCGTACGGCAATGCCCTGCCGGTCCAGAATGGTGCCAATATCATGCGGGTGCGCGGCTTCCATCACAAAACTGATAATCGCGCCTTTGCCTTCCGCTGTGCCAATCAGGCGAACGCTGTTTGATCCCATCAATTGCTCGGTGGCATAATCGCGCAGGTCGGCTTCATGGGCGGCAATACGGTCAAACCCGATAGCAGAAACATACTCCAGCGCATGATGCATCGCGATCCCGCCAGAGATATTGGGCGTGCCCGCTTCAAACTTATGCGGCAAATCATTGTAGGTGGTTTTTTCAAACGTGACAGTCGAAATCATATCGCCGCCGCCTTGCCACGGCGGCATGGCATCAAGCAATTCTTCCTTGCCGTAAATCACGCCAATGCCTGTCGGGCCATATACCTTGTGGGCGGAAAAGGCGTAAAAGTCAGCGTCCAGTGCCTGCACATCAATTGCCTCGTGCGGCGCAGCCTGACAGCCATCAAGCAACACTTTCGCCCCGGCGGCATGGGCTTTGCGGATCATCTCTTCAACCGGCAGGTGGGTGCCGATAGAATTGGAGATATGAGCCACAGCTACCAGCTTGGTCCGCTCGCTCAGCAGGGTTGCATACACATCCATATCAACCGAGCCATCATCCAATAGAGGCACAACCTTAATGGTCGTGCCTTTTTCTTCTGCCAGCATCTGCCATGGTACAATATTGGAATGGTGTTCCAGCTCAGTCAGGATAATTTCGTCGCCTGCGCCCACATGTGTGCGGCCCCAGGTTTGTGCCACCAGGTTGATGCCTTCGGTGGCACCACGCACAAAAATACATTCGCGGGACCGACGCGCATTAATGAAGGCCCGCACGGTCTCACGGGTGCGCTCATATGCTTCGGTTGCGTCCTGGCTAAATTTATAAACACCGCGGTGGATGTTGGCGTAATAATGCTCAAACAACTCCCGTTCGGCATCTATTACAACGCGGGGCTTCTGGGCGCTGGCCGCCGAATCCAGAAACGTCAATGGTTTGCCGTGCACCGTTTCACTCAGGATCGGGAAGTCAGCTTTGATCGCAGCAACATCTAATGGTGCAGGGCCAGCAATATGTTCCGCAGCGTTGCTCATCAGGCAGCTTGTCCTTCCAGCGTGTGGTTTTGCATCCACTGTCCGACTCGGGCACGAATCGAATCGGCAAGTGATTCGTTTCCGGTGCGGGCGAAGGCTTCGTCGCTGAAGGCTTCAACCAGCATCTGGCGCGCCGTCGCCGGGTCAATACCCCGTGACGTCAGGTAAAACAGTGCTTTGTCATCCAGTTCACCAACCGTCGCACCATGACTGCATTTGACATCATCAGCAAAAATTTCAAGTTCTGGCTTGGCATTTGCCTCTGCCGTGCGGTCCAGCAACAGCGCTTTGAAAGACTGGTCTGCGTTTACCTGCTGTGCGCCTGCAGCCACCGTTACCTTGCCTTGGAACGACGTTTTGCCGCGCGCATCTGCAACAGTGCGGAAAACCTGATCGCTGGTGGTGTTGGGCATACGGTGGTCTACGTGTACCAGCATGTCATGGCTTTCGCCCGTACCTGCCAGCGCAACACCATCAACGGTGGCGTTCGCTTCGTCCGCCAGCAGACGCACGCGCGCTTCAAACCGGGACAGGTTGCTGCCCAGTGAAATGTTGGTTGCATGGTAGTTGCCGCCTGCACCGACACTAACAATGGCGGTGGCAGTGTGGGTTGCCGCAGGGCCTTCTTCCTGCATCCGAATGTGGGTCAGGGTTGCGCCTTCGGTAACGCGCGCCTGCAGCAGGCTGTTCACCCAATAGGCGCTGTCGTCGCCGACAAACCGCTCTAGTAGCGTGGCGCTCGCGCCTTCACCCATTTCAACCAGATGGCGTACATGCGCGGCCGCATGGTCGGCGCCAGCGGATACATGCACAATTTCAATCGCTTCGTCGATTTCAATACCCGCCGGAATGGATAAAACAAAACCGTCCCGCATCAGCGCTGTGTTCAACAAGTTGATACTGTCGCTGCCGAGGTTCAGCTCGTCGACCCGTTCTGCATTGGCCATCAGGTGATTAGCCAGCGGGCGCACGGAAGCCGCCTGCAACAGGTCGCCCATATCGCTCAGGCTTTCCTGAAACCGGCCATTGACGAACACAAGCCGTGCTGCAACGTCTGTTAGTGGGGCAGGCAGGTCAGGTGCCTGCATGGGTGCAGCCATCTGGTCAAAGGGTGTGGTGCGCAGTGTTTTGATGTCGCTGTAGCGCCAGTCTTCATGGCGAGTAGACGGAAAACCCGCACTGGCGAATTTATTGAGCGCACGTTCCCGCACGCCGTCGAGGCCGGGCAGAGTGCCGATCAGCCCCCAGAGTTGGTCTCGGTATGCATCAATGATTGCATCAGGCATGATTTGCTCCTGTGTCACGCAACGTCGGCGTAGCCTTTTTCTTCAAGCTCTACCGCCAGTTCCTTACCGCCGGTTTTCACGATCTTGCCGTCAATCATCACATGCACCACATCGGGCTGAACATAGTCCAGCAACCGCTGATAGTGGGTAATCAGGAGGATTGAGGTGTCGTCGCGGCGCTGGGCATTAATACCATCTGCCACTGTTTTCAGGGCGTCGATATCCAGGCCTGAGTCTGTCTCGTCCAGTATGGCAAGCTTGGGGTCAAGCACGGCCATCTGGACCATTTCGTTGCGTTTCTTTTCACCGCCAGAAAAGCCAACATTGACGAAACGCTTCAGCATATCCGTGCTCATTTTCAGGTCGGCTGCTTTAACGCGCACCAGCTTCATAAACTCAGCGGCAGACATTTCGTCTTCGCCCCGGTACTTACGCACACCGTTTAGCGCTGTCCGCATAAAGTTGAGGTTGGACACACCCGGAATTTCCACCGGATACTGGAAGCCAAGGAACATGCCTTCGCCGACCCGCTCGTGGGGTTCCAGTTCCGTGACGTCCTTGCCTGCAAACTCAATAGAGCCCGACGTGATCTCATAGTCGTCCCGTCCGGCAATGGTGTTGGCAAGTGTGGATTTGCCCGCACCGTTCAGGCCCATGATGGCATGCACTTCGCCGGGATTAATGGTGAGGCTGAGCCCTTTGATGATTTCTTTTTCGTCTACGCTGACGTGGAGGTCTGTAACTTTTAACATATTTCTGGCCTGTTTATCCGACGCTACCTTCGAGGGAGATACCCAGAAGCTTTTGGGCTTCTACGGCAAATTCCATCGGAAGGTGCTGCATTACTTCTTTACAAAATCCGTTTACGATCATGGCGACCGCTTCTTCTTCATCGAGCCCGCGCGCCCGACAGTAAAACATCTGGTCCTCGGAAATTTTCGAGGTGGTGGCTTCGTGCTCTATTTGTGCAGTCGGGTTTTTGACCTCGATATAGGGCACGGTGTGCGCCGCACTTTCACTGGACACCAAAAGCGAGTCGCATTGGGTGTAGTTGCGCACGTTTTCTGCGCCCGAGAGCACTTTAACAAGGCCGCGGTAGCTGTTTTGGCTGCGGCCTGCCGATATACCCTTTGAGATAATCGTTGAGCGTGTGCCCGGTGCCATATGGATCATTTTGGTGCCGGTGTCGGCCTGTTGCAGGTTGTTGGTGACAGCAACCGAGTAGAACTCTCCGACGCTGTTTTCTCCCGCCAGCACACAGCTTGGATATTTCCAGGTAACGGCGGAGCCGGTTTCAACCTGGGTCCAGCTTACCTTGGAGTTTTTGCCTTTGCACAAAGCGCGCTTGGTTACAAAGTTATAGATGCCGCCTTTGCCGTCCTTATCGCCAGGGTACCAGTTTTGGACGGTGGAGTATTTGATCTCTGCATCATCCATTGCGACAAGTTCAACAACAGCGGCGTGAAGCTGGTTTTCGTCGCGCATCGGCGCGGTGCAGCCTTCAAGGTACGACACATAAGAGCCCTCATCCGCCACAATCAGCGTACGCTCAAACTGGCCTGTATTTTCCGTGTTGATGCGAAAATAGGTCGACAGCTCCATGGGGCAGCGTACGCCTTTTGGAATGTAGACAAACGTTCCATCCGAAAAGACCGCGCAGTTGAGAGCGGCAAAATAATTGTCGCGCTGCGGTACCACAGTGCCCAGATATTTTTTTACCAGTTCAGGGTATTCATGCACGGCTTCTGAAATCGACAGGAAGATAACGCCCGCTTTTTTCAGTTCTTCGCGGAAGGTGGTAGCAACAGACACGCTGTCAAACACGGCATCAACGGCAATTTTGCGTGCGCCTTCCACGCCAGCCAGCACTTCCTGCTCCGCCAGCGGGATGCCCAGCTTTTCATAGGTGCGCAGCAGCTCAGGGTCCACTTCGTCCAGGCTTTTGGGTTTGTCCTGGCTTTTGGGCGCAGCGTAATAATAGATGTCGTTATAATCGATTTTGGGGTAATCAACCTTTGCCCAGTCGGGCTCTTCCATTTTCAGCCACGCGCGGTATGCCTTCAGCCGCCACTCCAGCATCCATTCCGGCTCTTTTTTCTTGGCCGAAATAAAGCGCACAATGTCCTCAGACAAGCCTTTGGGGGCCATGTCCATATCGACATCGGTAACGAAGCCATACTTATATTCGCCGGTGATTTCGGCGACGTGGTCCTGGGTTTCCTGAGTGCCCGCCATGGGGGTCAGCTCCTTGTTTTTGTGTCCGGTCTTGTTTGCTTTTTTTCAGGGCGTTTCCCTGACTGGGTATGACCGGGGGTTAGTTTGCTGTGGCGGCTTGCGCCTCGAATTGTGCGGCAAGTTCTTCGCCGGTCATGGGTGTGATCAGCGACGCCAATGTTACATTTTCAAGGGCACCACGAACCGCTCCGTTAATGACCTGCCATTTCGGCCGCATGAAACAAATCTCGGTGTAGCCGCAGTTCGTATTATCTTGTGGTTCGGTGCAGTGGGTCAGGGCTATGGGTCCGTCGATTGCTTCCACAATATCAGCGACTGTGATGTCGGCCACACCGCGCGCAAGAGCAAACCCGCCCTTGAGGCCTCGGTGAGATACCAAAAGGTTACCGCGACCCAGTGCATTAAGTATCTTCGATACGGTGGGTACAGGAATGCCGGTGCTGGCAGACAGGCCCTGAGCGCTCACGCGGTCTGGCGCGTTGGCAACCTCGCACATCAGTACAACAGCATAGTCGGCAAGATTTGTGAGCCGTATCATTGGTGTAGCCCTTTCCGTAAGGATCGAAGAGTGACTGATTTAAATATATGACTAAAAAAGTCAAGATTACATATGGGAGGTATTTGCAGCGGAGTCAATCAACTTCGCCTGAGTAAGCAAAATGGGGTACCAAAGGTTTGTATCCCGACACAATATGCTGTGACAATTTGGCGACAGGTTTATGTCAGGTCACGATGTTGTCGCTGACTTGATCAAAGGGTAATTCATGGCATGGCTTATCCGTCTTTTTGCACAGGTCTTCGTCCCTTTTTTGCAATTCTTCGTAAATTTTTGGTCGTTTTTCGTCTCTTTTTGCTGGCGTTTGCATGGTTTTTTCACGCTGGCGAACGGTTTCTTCATCGTGTAGGGGTAAAACCATGAGCAAAACTGCCTTACATCACTATCAGCGTTGCTGCTTTATTCGCGCTTTTGAATCTGCGATCGCCACTCAAGCCGCGGCGGGGAATGTGCCTGGTCTTGTGCATCTCAGCACCGGATCAGAAGTGGCGGATGTGGTGCTCGCCAGCCATTTGGACAGCCGCCTTGATCAAGTGACGGGATCACACAGAAGCCATGGCATTGCACTGGCATGCGGCGCAGAACCCCTTGAAGTTGCAAAAGAAATTCTCGGTAAAGAAGGCGGTCTCTCGGATGGTCTTGGCGGCACACAGCATTTGATTGCCCCGGAGGCAGGCTTCCTGACCTCTAACGGTATTGTGGGCGCACAGGTGCCAATGGCGGCTGGAGCCGCCTTAAGCGCCAAAACCCGGGCTGACGGCGGTATTGGTGTTGCGGTCTTTGGCGATGGTGCTGCCAATCAGGGCGCGGTACTGGAGACAATGAACCTCGCTGTTGTTCTCAAATTACCGATGCTTTTTGTTATGTATAACAATGGCATGGCACAAACTACAGCGGCCGCCACCGCGACGGGAGGTAGCCTTATCGCGCGCTCGGAAAGCTTTGGCCTCGAAGCCTACACGACCGATAGTGCCGATTACGCCGACTGTATCAGGGTGTTTGGAAAAGCGGTACAAACTGCGCGCCGGGGCACCGCCGCATGTGTTGATGTGGCCGTCACACGCGATCACGGCCATTATTTTGGCGATGGGGACGCCGATGATTTTCAAGCATCAACAGCAATGAAGTCTCTAGAAAAATATATTTTAAATCAAAGCATTAGCCTTGATTCGTTGACCGCAGCCAAAAACAGGGCGCAGGAAGATGCAGTCGCGGTTGTTGCGCAAGCTGCCGCAGGGGCCGCCGATGGTTAAGCGGGACATGACACTTCAGCAGGCCCTTAATCAGGCGCTGCACCAAATGATGGCAGAAAACGACAGCGTTGTTTGCATTGGTGAAGACATTGCGGTGAGCGGCGGCGTCTTCGGCGTAACCGGCGGCCTGGCAGAGCGGTTTGGCAACGCCCGGGTAATTGACACCCCCATATCAGAAACCGCCTTTGTCGGCATGGCTGTAGGGGCGGCCATGACTGGCCTTAAGCCCATGGTAGAATTAATGTTTTGCGACTTTGCCGGTGTTTGTTTTGACCAGATTTTAAACCAAGCTGCTAAGGCGCGTTTTCTATCAAATAATCGGCTTGAGCTGCCGCTGATCATCCGCACCACCATGGGCGCAGGGGATGGGTCCGGGGCGATGCATAGCCAAAGCCTTCATGGGCTTTTTGCCTGCATACCGGGGCTTACCGTTGTGTGCCCGTCCACACCTGCGGATGCCGCCGGCCTGCTAAAGGCATCGTTTGCCAGCGCCGACCCCGTGGTATTCATGGAAAACAAACAGCTTTACACTACGACGGGGCCGGTTGGCGAAGACCTGCCAGTTGTCCCGCTGGGTAAAGCCGCCCTTGTGCGGGCTGGCGGCGATGTTACTGTCGTTGCTGCAAGCGCCATGGTGCAACAGGCACTCAAGGCCGCGAGCGCTTTGGAAAGTGGCGGCGTCTCGGTTGCGGTGATTGACCCCCGCACCATCAAACCCCTGGACATCGACACCATCATTACCAGCGTAGAAAAAACAGGCCGGTTGCTGGTGGTGGATGAAGGTGCCGCTTACGGTGGATTTGCGGACGCGGTTATCGCGCAGGTTACACAAGGTGCCTTTGAGTTTTTGCGATCAAAACCGGGCAAATTAACGCCGCCGGATACACCGGTGCCTTACGCCGTGCTTGCTGAGCAAGCATGGTTGCCAGGCGCAAAAGACATTGAAAAAGCAGTGCTGAACATGATGGATCAAAACAATGACAACACCTGAAAAGAAAACCATTCGCGTTTGGGATGTGCCGGTGCGATTGTTTCACTGGACGCTGGCGACCCTGTTTGCGCTGTCGGCCTATTCGGCGTTTCAGGACAAGTTCGGCATTTATGCCGACATGCATTTTTATTCCGGCTACACAATTCTGATTTTGGTCACATGGCGCATTTTGTGGGGTTTTTTCGGTAGCAAAACTGCGCAATTCAAAACCTTTGTCAAAGGCCCCTCTGCCATTCTGAAAAACATAAAACAGCTTTTCAATTACGACGAAGATCACACGGTTGGCCACAAAGCGCTGGGCGCGGTATCGGTGATGCTGGTTTTGTTGCTGTTGTTGATGCAAGCCAGTTTTGGGCTTTTTGCAAGCGACGGCATGATTTTTTCTGGCCCGCTTTCGGACGAAGTTTCCAGTAATTTGCGCGGCTTTTTCACCCGCTGGCACAAAGACATCGGCCTCGTGTTGCTGGGCCTCGTGCTACTGCATCTGCTGGCAATCGCCTATTATGGCATGTTTAAAGGCGATGACCTGGTCACGCCCATGATCACTGGCAAAAAGCGGGTTGCCAGCCATGTTGAAGAACCGACCCGCAAGCCAGCATGGCGCGCCGCGCTGTTCTTTCTGTTGGCGGGTGGCTTGGTCTGCACTCTTGTTTTTGTGCTGTAGCGACAAAAAAAGGCGCCTCAAAAGGCGCCTTTTGAGCCTAATGGCGTAATCGCCTAATCAGCTTTGTATTTATCGTGGCACGATTTGCAGTGGCCAACAGCCTTGCGGAAAGCGGGTGTGATCTGCGCCATGTCACCGGACTGGGCCGCTTCAGCGAAAGCCGCTGTATCGGTTTCCAGTTCATCCAGTCTGGACGCAAAATCCTCCCAGTTTGCCCACACATCATCTTTGGCCTGCGTATGACCGTCCATGCCGCGTGTATCTTTTTCAAAGGCATCTTTTGTCATGGTTGCCGTTGTCGCCATAATTTGGGCCAGCGGTGCGTAATGATCAGGGTGTTCAACATTTCCCTGAAAGTTTTGAAGGATGCTTTTGATCGCGTAGCTAAAGTGCTCCATCACGTCATGCCGATACTGCGACTCAGCAAAACGCTTGTCTCCCTCATCATCTGCTAAAACAGATGATCCGGCCATCGGCACCAACAGGCTACCTGTTACTGCAACAGCCAATAGTTTTTTGGTAAAAAGGCGTGTCATACCACTCTCCCTTATTATTGTTCCCGCTCGAACACAATGTTAGCTGGTGCCAGCACAAGTGCAAGCCCGAACCTGAAAAGGCCCGTTAAAAAGGTGATCGCTTTTCTGATGGTAACGCTTCTAACAAGACCTAAAGAATAGGCGGGCGTGGTGTTTGACGCCGGTCGCGGCGCGGAGGCTGGGCCTGATACGCTTCGGCGCAGTGGCGTGCACAATAAGGCATGCCGGGTTCGGACGGTTTACCGCAGAAATGGAAATCCGGGTCGCCAGGGTGACCAATAGGCCATTTGCACATGCGGTCCGTCAGGTCCAAAAGGGTAACAAGTTTCTTGTCGCTTTTCTTGGCGACAGGTTTTGGCGCAGCCTTTTTCTTATCCGAATCTGTTTTTACGGGCGATGGCCTGGATTTCAGGCCCAGCCGGTGCGCCTTACCAATAACAGCATTACGGGTAACCCCTTCGCCAAGCTCTTTTGCGATCTGACTTGCGCTCAAGCCATCATCCCATAGTTTCCGAAGCTTTTCGATGCGGTCTTCCGTCCAGGCCATGAAGGTATCCTTCTTATGTCAGCGATTGGTTTGCTGGTATTGATTTACTCGAATCGATAGACGAGTCGAGATTCGCACATCTTATATCTTCTTGAGGCCCCCCTTGCCAAGACCTCATGTCTGCCCATATGAAGGGACCCTCATTTTTACACGCATTCGGAGCAGTTCCGCCGTGACAGAAACCGACAATTCACGCTATCCGGACTTGGGCACCCGCACGATTGGCCAGGTAAACTGGATCGGCCTTCAGACGCTGTATCTAAAAGAAACCCGCCGCTTCATGAAGGTTTGGGCCCAGACTCTGGCAGCACCGGCAGTGACCACCATTTTGTTTATGGTGATTTTCTCCCTCGCGCTGGGTGGCCGTGGCCGCATGGTAGCAGATATGCCTTACGGCCAGTTTTTGGCACCAGGTCTGATTGCAATGTCGATCTTGCAAAACGCTTTTGCCAACACAAGCTCATCGATTCTTATCGCCAAAGTGCAAGGCAATATTGTTGATACTTTGATGCCGCCCCTGTCCGCGCTTGAGCTAACAATCGGGTTTGCCCTCGGGGGTGTAACCCGCGGTGTACTGGTAGGGTGTTCTGTTGGCTTTGCCTTTGTTCTGATGCCGGGCGTTGACATGGCGGTCGCTAACCTGTGGGCGGTTATTTATTTTGCGTTGGCCGCCAGCACCATGTTGTCCCTAATGGGGGTTCTTACTGGCGTTTGGGCGGAAAAGTTTGATCATTCTGCCGCCGTCACAAATTTTGTCATCGCGCCGCTTAGCCTGCTGTCAGGCACCTTTTATTCGGTTGAACGCCTGAGTGAAGGTTGGCAGATATTTTCCAGTATCAACCCGTTTTTCTACCTGATTGATGGTTTTAGATACGGGTTTATTGGCCGCGCAGACAGCGATCTGACGATCGGCGTTACCTTCACGCTATTGATCAATCTTGCGCTGATGTTCGCCGTTTATCAGGTGTTTAAAAAAGGCTACCGGCTGAAAGCCTGATGGCAGGCAGGGTGAAGCTTCGTAAGCCTGTTTCCCCCTCATAAAATTGCCTGCTAAGGGCGCGGAAAATCTTGGCTCCGTGGCATTGACATCGTCATTTTAGAGGAGCATGTTGACCGCGTTATGGCCGGTGCAGCAGCGCGCCGGCCCGAGCATTTTAACCCACGTTTTTCAAGTAGCCGGATGGCACTTGTCCCCCCGCAACTTTTTTGAAGTACCCGGGATCTTTTGAGGGAGAGAGACCTTGATCACACCTTTGATGCCAACATATGCCCGTCAGCCTGTCGCATTCGAGCGCGGCGAAGGCATGTATTTGTACGACACGGATGGCAAAAAATATCTGGATTTCTATTCCGGCATTGGGGTGATGTGCCTGGGTCACAGCCACCCAAGTCTTGTGAAGGCCCTGCAGGAACAAGGGTCCAAGCTTTGGCATACGGCGAACACATACCGTATTCCCGAAGGCGAAAGGTTCGCCGAGCGTCTTACCAATGCCTGCGTGGCGGATACGGTGTTTTTTGGTAACTCCGGTGCGGAAGCGATTGAATGCGCCATTAAGATGGTGCGCAAATATCATCATGATAAAGGCAACAAGGGTAAATATCGCCTGATCACCATGGCGTCGGCGTTTCATGGACGCACGCTTGCAGGGATCGCGGCAGCTGGCCAGGAAAAACTGACCAAAGGGTTTGAACCCTTGCCAGATGGATTTGATGTGGTGCCGTTCAATGACCTTGATGCCGTGAAAGCTGCAGTCGGCCCGGAAACAGGCGGCATTATGGTGGAGCCGGTTCAGGGTGAAGGCGGTATCCGCCCCATTCCGGTAGAGACAATGCAGGCGCTGCGCCAAATTTGTGATGAAAACGGCCTGTTGCTGGTGGCGGATGAAATCCAGTGTGGTATGGGGCGCACCGGCAAATTGTTTGCCTATGAATGGTCCGGCATTGAACCCGATATCATTACAGCCGCCAAAGGTATTGGTGGCGGATTTCCGCTGGGTGCCTGCATGGCAACAGAAGAAGCGGCATCCGGCATGGTGGTTGGCACGCACGGGTCAACATATGGTGGTAACCCGCTTGGCATGGCAGTGGGCAATGCGGTTCTTGATGAATTGTTGGCACCGGGCTTTTTCGACCGGGTTATCGAAATGGGGGATATGCTCCATGGTCGGCTTGCGGCCCTGCAGCAACGCCATAGCGATTTGATCAGTGAAGTGCGCGGCAAAGGCCTGATGGCAGGCATTCGGGTGCCGGATATCCCAACCCGCGATATTGTTAGTGACCTGATCAGCCGGGGCTTCTGCCCCGCGGTCGCTGGTGACATGGTTGTACGTATGTTGCCGCCGCTCATTTTGGATGAAAGTCATATTGATGAGGCGATGGACCATCTGGACGCAAGCCTGAATGATGTTCGTGCAAAGGCGAAAGCCAGCTAGAGCAGGGCGAGCAGCGTATCATGTCAGCAGTCATTCCAAACAGTCATTTTATTGATCTGAAAGACCTTCCTGCAGAGGTGTTGCGGAATATCCTTGATACCGCAAAATGCTGGAAAGCGGCGCGCACTAGCTTGCCTAAGGGCGCGGTGGATGACGGCGCGCCGCTGGCAGGGCATACGCTGGCGATGATTTTTGAAAAATCTTCCACGCGGACGCGCATCAGCTTTGAAATGGCCATGCAGCAGCTTGGGGGCACCAGTGTTGTTTTGCAGGGCGGTAGCATGCAACTGGGACGCGGTGAATCGGTGGCGGATACTGCACGGGTTATGAGCCGGTATGTCGATGCGATCATGGTGCGGGCGAACGAGCATGACACTGTGCTGGAACTGGCTAAAGAGGGCAGCGTGCCGGTGATTAACGCGCTGACCGATCGGTCACACCCCTGCCAGTTGATTGCCGACATGTTGACCCTTGAAGACCATTTTGGCGACATGACAGGCCGCAAGGTCGCGTGGGTTGGTGATGGCAATAATGTTGCCACATCTTTCATTGAAGCGGCTGTTCGGTTCGGATTCAGCCTTACCCTTGCCTGCCCGGACGGGTTTCTGCCATCTGAAGCGGCGCTTGCCTGGGCCAAGGCAGAAGGCGGTGACATTGCGCTGACCAATGATCCGGTTGCTGCCGTGTGCGGGGCGTGTGCGGTGGTGGCGGATGCGTGGGTGTCGATGGGAGACGAGGATGTGGACGCGCGGATGCAGGCGCTCAGGCCGTATCAGGTTAACAGTGCCCTGATGGACCATGCTGCTGATGATGCTGTTTTCCTGCACTGTTTACCGGCCCACCGGGGCGAAGAGGTCACCGCAGATGTAATTGATGGCCCGCGCTCTCTTGTATGGGATGAAGCTGAAAATCGGCTGCATGCGCAAAAGGCGATCCTTGCCTGGTGCATGGGTAAAATTTAACAGGACCAACAGATGACGGACGTGGATCATACAACACCTATTGTTGTGGCGGACCCCGGCGATAGCCGAGACAATGAAGTGCGCCCTTTTCAGATTGAAGGTATGGATGTGCGGGGGCGCGCCGTCCGGCTGGGTACTGTCGTCGACCAGATTTTGAAAGCCCATGATTACCCGGAACCAATTGCGCGTATTTTGGGCGAGTTGTTGACGCTGACGGGCTTATTGGGGTCTATCATGAAGTTTGACGGCATCGTGACTGTACAGACGAAATCTGACGGACCGGTGCCCATGCTGGTGGCTGACTATGAACGGCAGGATGACGGTATTGGCCGGTTGCGGGGCTATGCTGATATTGATGAGGCCAAACTGTCTGCCTATGGCAAAAACCCCAGCTTCAAAGGACTGATTGGCTCCAAGAAAGGCTATCTGGCTCTGACCATTGACCAGGGCGAGGACATGGACCGTTATCAGGGCATCGTTGATCTGGCAGGCGACAGTATTGCCGATGTTGCCCGTAATTATTTTATGAATTCAGAGCAGACACCCACCGAAATGCGGTTGGTGTGTGACCGGAACGACGTAACCGGCCATTGGCGCGCCGGTGGCATTATGGTGCAACATCTGGCACGCGGCGAGGAAGGCCAGGAACGGATATTGGACCGCGATACCCAGGAAGAATGGAACCGCGCCAGTGTGTTGATGCACAGCGTCAAGCACGAAGAACTGCTGGATCCTCAGATGGACCTCGATCAGCTTTTGTACCGGCTTTACAACGAGGACGGCGTGCGGGTTTTTGATGCTGCCCGACTGGTGCATGCATGCCGCTGTTCGCGGGAACGGCTGCAAACCGTGCTGACCCAGTTTGATGACGGGGAACTGGCAGAGATGGTGCGCGAAGGCGTTATTGACGTGAACTGCCAGTTTTGCAACACGACCTACATCTTCACACCCGATGAAGTGCGTAGCGTGGAGCCGGAATAAGGTCAATCGTATCTAAAGCGGCGCGCGGCTTGCCTGATATTTGATGCGCTGCTAGGGTCTGCGCCGGGGGCGTAAATGAGATACAGTGTGACCCCTACCATTGTACCAGCATCGCAATACGCACCTTCAGGGCCCCAGGCCGTGCTTTGGGACTATTGGCGTGTCTTACAGCAGCAGCATGATGGGTGTGTGCCCCCCTATGCCGCGTTTCGGCCATCTAGGCTAGCGAGTATTTTGCCTACTATGGCGCTGAGCGAATATGTCGACCGCGACACCCAGAAAATACGGCTTATTGGCGGGGGTCATGATGGTTTTTGGCCACGAGAGGCCATTGGTGCGAACCTTTTTGATTTTGTGGATGCGACAGCAGCGGAAGGCCGCAAGCGACTGTACCAGGAAGTGATTACCCGACCCTGCGGTTGCTATTTTGACGAAGAGGGTCTTGCCAGCAATGGGCGTATCGTCCGTTATCGGGGTTTGTTTCTGCCGTTCCTGGACACCAACGGCAAGCCCTACATCTTCATCGGTTCCTATACCGTCTCGGCAGATGGGTTTGACCTGAAGGGCACGACGGTTCCTGGCCTTGCCTCCCGAACGACCAACGACATAAAGTTTGTCACCCTATCAGATTAGGCTTGGCGAGACCGGATTAGAATTGGCGAGTTGGATGGCTGCAAGCCGTTTGCTTGTGTGGCTCATTTGGTCCTGATAGCCTCTAACCAGGCCATCGGTTTGTGTGGGGCGGGGGCATGATGACGAGCAAAAAAGTGTATTTCAAACAGGGTGATGAGCTGTCTTTGATACAGTTTAGCAAGTTCCTGCTGCCATCCTTGTTAGGCATCTTTATGTTTGTGATGCCGGTAACCGTTGATGGCAACAGCACCATTGTTGTAGCGCTTGTGATGGCTGTGCTGCGCGCACCAATTGACCATATCCTGCCTGAAATCAGTGTCAGTTTCCTGGGGTTCGCAGCACTGGGTGCGGCTGTGTATTTGCTGTTTCGACCATCGTGGATGCTGCAAAGGCCTGTTCTGTTGGCCTTTTGTGAAACCACACCAGTGTGGTTTTTGATGCGGCTCTTGGGTTTTGCTGTTGCTTGTATGGTGTTTTTTGACACTGGGCCCGCCCTCCTGAGGCAAGCGGACACCGGCGGCACCGCTCTTAATGTGATTGCCCCCGCCTTATTGTTTACCATCGGCGTTGCCTGCATCCTGTTGCCTTTGTTAACCGATTTCGGCTTGCTGGAATTTACAGGTACGATGTTGCGCCGACCGTTCGAGCGCTTGTTTACCTTGCCGGGCCGCGCGGCGATTGATGCGGCATCATCCATTTTTGCAGCGGCGTCAGTTGGGTTATTGTTAACCTTCAAGCAGTATGAAGATGGGCGTTATACGGTGCGCGAAGCGGCATCCGTTGCGACCAATTTTTCCATTGTTTCCCTGCCGTTTAGCCTAGTGGTCGCTGCAACCGCCAGGGTCGATCATTTGTTTTTCCCTTGGTACCTGTCTGTGGTGGCAGCTTGCATTGTCTGTGCCGCCATAATGGTGCGACTAAGGCCCCTAAAGACCTTACCAGATAGCTATTATGAACCAGTGGGTAAAACGGTAAACGAAGAAAAAGACGACCAGTATACCTTGGTACAATGGGCGCTGCGGGAAGCCGTTATGCGGGCGGCTGCGGCCCCTAAACCTCACCGGCTTTTTGTTCGGGGTCTCCAGTCGGCGGTGGTCACCCTTGCCAAAGTCATGGGCCCATCACTGGCCATTGTGACAGCATCCAGCATTATCGTGTTTCACTCACCCGCAATGGAGGCTTTGTCCTGGCCCATATATCAACTGCTGGACTTAGTGGGTGTGCCCGAAGCACAGAAGGTTGCACCCGGCGTGATCGGCGGTTTTCTGGAAATGCTGATCCCGTCTTTGGTGGCGGCAAGCGTCGACAGCGAGCTGATGCGTTTTGTGCTGGCCGGGCTGTCGGTATCGCAGTTGATCTATATGTCCGAAGTGGGTGTTTTGATCCTGCGCTCCAAGGTGCCACTCAGCTTCATTAACCTCTTGCAGATTTTCTTGCTCAGGACCGTGATCCTGTTTCCTCTGTTGATGCTGGCGGGTTGGCTACTTGTATAGTCAATTGCCACTAGGTGCCGGGGCTTTGGCTTGCGCGGTGGCATTGTGTGCCTGCCTCACCACATAAGCGCGGATGGCCTCAATATCTTCCGGCGTTAACACGTCACTGAAAGAAACCATGCCCTGGTCTGCCAGCACGCCCTCTGCGACAACAGCCTGCCAAGCATCTGCATTACCGCTATAGTCAGACCACCGCAGGTCGGGCAGCACACCACTGCTTATACCAAGCCCTCCATGGCAGACAGCACAGTTACGAGCATAATGTATCATCCCCGTTTGCTGTTCTTCCGGTGTGCCAAAAGGATCAGCTTTTACCACGCGCTCAACTTCTGGAAGGGGGATGTCGGCGATTGTGCCGGTGCCACCAAGTTTGAAAGTGACAACCTTGCCAACTTTTGGCGAGACAGGCGTGTCATAACCAAGGCCAACAGTTAGAGCATACAATGTTCCCCAGCCGGTAGTGATGGTAACATATTGCTCTCCGTCAATTTCAAATGTGGCCGGTCCTGATGCTGCACCGGACTTCAGATTTGTGGTCCACAGTTTTGCACCTGTTGCAGCATCATAGGCCACAAAGTCGCCGGCAAGTTTGCCTTGAAATATCAGACCGCCAGCGGTTGAAAGCACACCGCCATTCCAGGCGTTATCATGTTCAACGCTCCATCGAGCTTCTTGAGTGACCGGGTCCCAGGCAATCAACCGACCTTTCAGCGAGGCCCGCGAGGCCTGCATAAGCCCGGGAGGTACGTCAACTGCCAGACCGCCTGCGAAGTCGGAGCCAGTATTCCATTTGACTTGTTTGGTCTTCCACAACTTATCCAGTGAATAGGTGGCGGGGATTTCCTGCGCAGGTATATAGGCAAGTTTCAGGCTCGGGTTGAAGGCCATGGGGTGCCAATTGTGGGCGCCGTGCGGACCAGGAAGTTGCGCATATAATTCCGTGCCATACCTCGCAGCCGGAATTTCAATGGGCCGTCCATTTTCATCCAGTCCCGCTGCCCAGTTTTGCGGGCCGAACGGCTTGCCAGAAATAAACTCACCAGTGGCAGCGTCCAGGACGTAAAAGAAACTGTTTTTGGGTGCTTGCATGACAACGCGTCGCGTCGTCCCCCCTTCACCGAAAGGGAGTTCCGCGAGAATGATCGACTGGGTGGCGGTATAGTCCCAGTTATCGCCGGGCGTCGTTTGAAAGTGCCACTTGTAGGTGCCGGTTTTTGCGTCAACCGCAACAATAGATGACAGGAACAAGTTGTCACCGCCCGCAGGGTCGCGGATGGTGCGGTTCCATGGTGAACCATTGCCGACACCGAATATGATCTGGTCGCCCACATGGTCATAAACAATACTATCCCATACGGTTCCACCCCCGCCGTCTGTTACCCACGCACCATCATCACCCCACGTCAGATTACCGATTGATTCAAACGCTGCATCCGATACGGCGCCGTCTGGCATCTTGTTGGGGTTTGGCACGGTGTAAAAGCGCCAAACCAGCTCGCCGGTCTCGGCGCTGTAGGCTGAAATATAACCACGCACCCCCAGCTCAGCTCCGCCGTTGCCAATAAGAACAAGGCCGTTAACAATGCGCGGCGCGCCAGTGATGGTATAGGGCTTGGTTTGGTCAACGGTAACAGTGCTCCAGACAACTGCACCGGTCTCGGCGTCCAGTGCTTCCAGTCTGCCGTCGATGACCCCAACAAATACTTTACCGCCGTAGACGCCCACGCCGCGGTTTACCACATCGCAGCAAGCCTTAACCCCAACGCTTTTATCCACCTCAGGGTCGTAAACCCAAAGCTCTTTACCGGTTGCTGCGTCCAGCGCATAAACCAGGGACCAGGCGGAGGTGACATACATAACCCCGTCAACAACAATCGGCGTGGCTTCAACGCCCCGGTTTGTCGCCAGGTCATAGGTCCAGGCCACACCCAGTTTCTCTACATTTTGTGTCGTTATTTGCGTGAGAGAGGAATGGCGTTGCTCGTTATATCCACCACCATAGGAAAGCCATTCTGTGCCAGGGCTGGTCGCCGCGATGCGCGCCGTATCTACGTCAGCAAAGGCGGGCTGTGTGGTTTCTGTTTCGCTGTTGTTATCATTGCTGCACCCCAACAGGATAAGACAAAGTCCAGCACAAAGGCCTTTTATAATAGTGCGTGCATGCATCGTCTGCCTCCCCTGCAGGTGATCTCATATACTGAACTAGCGCGCTGGTTTCATTTGGCCAGTTTGGTGAAAAGCGCGAGTATGCCTTACTATGCGGCGTGTTATGGGAAGTTTGTCATCAAATTGTAACAGCAGGTCAGTAGGACAGCGAAGCACATTTATGCGCCAAGTGTGTTCATTGATTGTACGAACTTTTTATCCCGTTGTGGCTGTGCCCCAGCGGGACTATCGCTATTGGAGATAGAGACCGTGATCCGGTTTGTCTTTGCTACAGTGTTATCAGTGCTATCGCTGGCCACAATCGTGGGGCCAGTGGCGATGCCTGCATGGTCGCAAGACAATATTCGTATTGTCGGGTCTTCAACGGTTTTTCCTTTTGCAACCGCGGCGGCCGAGGAATTTGGTAACACCAGTCCTTACAAAACACCAATTGTCGAGGCAACAGGCACAGGGGGCGGGTTGAAGCTATTCTGTGCTGGCATTGGCACCAACTTTCCGGACGTTGTGAATGCATCCCGCCGCATTAACAAAACTGAACTGGACGTATGCCGGGCTAACGGCGTGACCGACATTGTGGAAGTCAAAATCGGGTTTGACGGTATTGTTTTAGCGGGTGCCAAAAGCGCCCCTGCCATGCAATTGACCTTGCGAGACCTGTATTTGGCACTGGCTGCCCGTGTGCCGGCACCCGGTAGTGCAGGGGCGCCAGATGACCTGGTTGAAAATCCCTATCGTCGCTGGAATGAAGTCAACCCGGCATTACCGGATATGGAGATTTCTGTCTTGGGCCCACCGCCGACGTCCGGTACGCGTGATGCCTTTAACCGTATTGTTATTGAAGGTGGCTGCCGCAATTTCGCCGGTATGCGCGCACTTGAACAAGAAGACCCTTACCGGTTTTTGGCTCTATGCAGGGCGGTTCGCGAAGATGGTGCCTATGTGGAAGCTGGTGAAAACGATAATCTGATCGTACAAAAAATAGTTGGCAATGACCGGGCCGTTGGTGTTTTTGGCTATAGTTTTCTTAGCCAGAACCCAGACATTTTGCAGGCATATCCGATATCCGAAGATGGGGTGTCTTTCTTAAACCCCACTTTTGACTTGATTGCAGACGGGTCATATCCGATTTCACGGTCTTTGTTTCTGTATGCAAAAAAGGCGCATATTGGCGTAGTGCCAGGCATTGAGGAATTCATTAGAGAATTTATCAGTGAACGGGCCTCAGGTGATTTTGGATACCTGCTTGATCGTGGGCTTATCCCGCTTTCCGCAGAAGAGAGAATTGCGTCTCTTGGTTTGATAAACAGCCTTGTTAACCTGCAGCTCAATTAACTCGTAACAAACGAGTTTTATGGATGAAGATTGTGATTTTCAGTTCAACCAGCGATCATGATGTGGATAAAGCCATTGTGGCCATGGTTCGGCGCAGGGAATTTTAGGTGACCAACGCAACGATAGTCGTGGTACTTGCGCTGATGGCGCTTATTGCATTTGCAGTGGTGCGACAGCGATCTGTGGCGCTGGTTGCCGGTGCCACCGACCAGCTTCATTCTTTGCCGCGTTACCACGGCTATTATGCCGCCTTAATGGTGGCTCTGCCCGGTTTGGTTGTTCTGGTGCTGTGGCTGATCAGCGGAAAATATATCGTCGAGAATTTGATACTTTCGGGTTTGCCGTCTGCATTGGTTGACGCCAACGCTGAACGACTTGATTTGTTGGTGAACCGCATACGGTTAATTGCTGAAAATGGTGTCGGCCTTGAAACTGATGACGCGATTTTAGACGCAGCAGCCCGGTTTAACAGCCTTTATGGCCGGGGTATTGCGGCGACACTGGTGTTGACGATGGCAGCGGCAGGTGCGGGTTATCTGTATGCAGTTGGCAAAGTTGCCCCCCTGTTCAGGGCGCGCACACGTTTTGAAAAAATACTGCACAGTATGTTGGCTCTCAGTTCGTTTCTGGCAATTGGCATTACCATCGGCATCATCGGGTCCTTGATTTTTGAAAGCCTGCGGTTTTTCCAACAGGTGCCGCTAGAAGAATTTATCTTTGGTTTGAAATGGAGTCCGCAAACCGCGCTTCGCGTTGACCAGATCGCTGCCGAAGGATCATTCGGCGCAGTGCCGCTGTTTGCCGGTACATTTTTAATCAGTCTGATTGCCATGGTTGTGGCCGGCCCCATCGGCTTGTTCGCTGCTATTTACCTGACGCAGTATGCCAGCCCCCGGACACGAAACTTTGCTAAACCAATCCTGGAAATCCTCGCGGGTGTCCCAACGGTGGTGTATGGCTTTTTTGCTGCCCTAACAGTGGCCCCGTTGTTTCGCGATTTGGGTATGACCCTGGGTCTTGATATCGCGAGCGAAAGCGCGCTGGTCGCAGGGGTTGTGATGGGTATCATGATCATTCCTTTTGTTTCGTCGCTATCTGACGATGCATTGATGGCCGTGCCAGACGCCATGAAAGAGGGATCTTTGGCATTGGGCGCAACCCCAGCAGAAACAGTGATGAAAGTATTGCTGCCGTCTGCATTACCGGGCATTGCAAGTGCATTTTTGCTGGCTGCCAGTCGTGCGGTGGGCGAGACCATGATTGTGGTAATGGCTGCAGGCATGCGTCCAAACCTCACGGCAAATCCGCTTGAAGCGGTGACAACTGTAACGGTGCAGATTGTTGCGCTTTTGACGGGTGACCAGGAATTTAACAGCACCAAGACCCTGTCGGCATTTGCGCTTGGGTTGGCGTTGTTTGTGACGACCCTGATGCTCAATATTTTTGCGCTGCGTTTGGTACGGCGATACAGGCAAGTTTATGAGTGACGACCGCGCAAATAACCTGGACGTTCTGAGTAGGCGCGTGAACTGGAAATCAACCCAGATGCGGGCGCGGGTGCGTCGGCGTTACTGGGCCGACAGGTTGTTTCGTTTGTCCGGGTTCTCGGCCGTTGTAATCGCGGGTCTGTTCTTGTTGTTCCTGCTGGGCAATATAATCCAGAATGGTATTTCAGGGTTTATGCAAACCAGTATCGAAATTGATATTGCGTTTGACCCGACCCTATTGCCTGACCCAACCCTGCCACCTGATCAGTTTAGTGCCGCGTTAGCGCGGGCCGATATGCAGCGCCTGTTGCGCCAGGCACTGATGGCAGAGTTTCCGAATGTTTCAGGCAGGCGGGATATTATCCAGTTAACCCGCATGTTAAGCAGCGGTGCCCGCGCTCAGCTTCGCCAAGTTATCCTAAAAGACCCATCGGTAATCGGAACAACCAAGCGAGTTCGCATTCTCGCGTCTGATGAAGTGGATCAGGTGATGAAGGGCAACATTGATGTTGGTGTTTCGGAAGAAAACCGCAAACTGCAGGACAAAGAACTTGCCTGGCTGGGAAGATTTCAACAAGAGGATAGGGTTTCACTGTCCTTTCATTCCCGGTTCATCACCGGCGGTGATTCGCGCGAGCCGGAACTTGTTGGTGTTCGGGGTGCTATCACAGGGTCGGCGTTGACGCTGCTTGTTACCCTGCTGACAGCGTTTCCGGTTGGCCTTGCTGCGGCTATTTATCTGGAAGAATTCGCGCCCCGCAACCGTTTTACGGACATTATCGAGGTTAACATCAATAATCTTGCAGCCGTTCCCTCGATAGTGTTTGGCTTGCTGGGCCTGGCGTTTTTTTTAGGGTTTATGGGTATGGCCCGGTCTGCACCGCTTGTTGGCGGGTTGACGCTGGCGTTGTTAACACTCCCGACGATTATTATCTCGGCGCGCGCAGCTATTGCGGCCGTTCCCGGCTCGATTAGGGATGCTGCGCGGGGCCTCGGTGCCTCGCCTATGCAAGTGGCGTTTCATCATGTGGTGCCGTTGGCTATGCCGGGCATCATGACAGGCACCATCATTGGTATGGCGCGTGCTTTGGGTGAAAGCGCGCCGTTGCTGATGATTGGTATGGTAGCGTTTATCGTTGATGTGCCCGGCGGTGTCAACGACCCGGCGACAGTTTTGCCCGTGCAAATATATTTGTGGGCTGATAGCCCCGAGCGGGCGTTCATTGAAAAAACATCTGCGGCGATTATGGTGCTATTGTTTTTCCTGATTTCGATGAATGGGCTGGCAATCTGGCTGCGTCAAAGATTCGAGCGAAAGTGGTGATATGCCTGATACGGCGATAGATTTGCAAAACACTGTTGGCGCACAGCCTAAAATGAGCATCCGGGATGTTCATGTGCGCTACGGCGAAACCCATGCGGTAAAGGGGATTAATCTGGACCTATATCAGGATAATGTTACCGCCCTGATCGGGCCGTCCGGTTGCGGAAAGTCTACGTTGTTGCGTTGTCTGAACCGGATGAATGACACCATCGTTGATTGCAGCGTCGAAGGCAGCATTTTGCTGGACGGCGAGGATATTTACGCCAAAGAAATTGATGTTGTTCAGCTTCGTGCACGAGTTGGCATGGTGTTCCAAAAGCCGAACCCGTTTCCTAAATCGGTGTATGACAATGTGGCCTATGGTCCGCGCATTCATGGCTTGGCCACCGACCGTGATGCGCTGGATGAGATTGTCGAAGCATCGCTTGAAAAAGCTGGTTTATGGCACGAGGTTAAAGATCGCCTGGATCATTTGGGCACGACGCTGTCTGGTGGTCAGCAGCAACGGCTGTGCATTGCGCGCGCCATTGCCGTGAACCCAGAAGTGATCCTGATGGATGAACCCTGCTCATCCCTGGATCCGATTGCGACGGCGCGGGTTGAAGCGTTGATTGACGAACTTAGCGGCCACTATGCTATTGTGATTGTCACTCACAGTATGCAGCAGGCTGCTCGCGTGTCGCAAAAAACTGTATTCTTTCATTTGGGTGAGATGATCGAGTATGGCGACACAACCCAGATTTTCACTGCGCCGCGGCAAGAGCGCACGCGCGATTACATAACCGGACGGTTTGGATAGGGGCTTATGCCATGAACCAACATATTCTTCGCACCTATGACGATGAATTGATGGAAGTTCGCAGTGTTGTGGTTCGCATGGGCGGACTGGCAGCAGAACAGCTTGCTGATTCGATGCAGGCGCTGCGGGAACTGGACCTGGATTTGGCGGAAAAAACGCGACAAGCAGACAAGAAACTGGATGCTCTTGAGGTGCAGGCGGAAAATACAGTCATTGGCGTATTTGCTCGCCGGGCACCCGTTGCCGACGATTTGAGGGAAGTGGTTTCCGCCCTGAAAATAACCACTATGATAGAGCGGATGGGGGATTATGCTAAAAATATCGCCCGGCGGTCTATCGCAATTGCTGAAGGGAAAGGCGTGGTTTTAATGCCCCCTCTTCTGGACGACATGGCAACGCATGCGCATGAAATGATTCAGGATGTGATGGATGCGTATGTTAAGCGCGGCGCTGACGAAGCGATTGCCGTATGGGAACGCGATGAGCATCTGGACAATATGTATAATGCGGCTTACCGGCAGATTTTGGCGCGCATGATGGAAGCCCCCGAACAGATTGGCGTTTGGAGCCATTATCTGATGATTGCCAAGAACCTTGAGCGAATTGGTGACCAGGCAACCAATGTGGCGGAACAGGTCCACTATGCGATCATGGGTGAGTTTTTAGAGGAAGCGCGCCAGAAACGTGACAGGACTAGCGCTGAGGTATTTGAAGGCCACTAGGGTGGGTGTTTCTTGTGCTACTATAACTGTGATCAGGCCACAGAGATTGTGATTAGCGTGACAGACTTAACGTTACCTGGCCCATCACATCATTAAGCGCCTGATTAAAAACGCTCTGGCCCTCAACGCGCACAGCATCAGCAATCGTATCCTGCAAGGCTACAAGACGCGAGAAATACGGTGATAGCTCACGCTGCGTTATAATCGACTGAAGTTCATCGTGATTGAAATGCTGGCTGTAGATACCCGCCAGTATGCGAACCCACTCTGTTTCATGGGACTGTTGAGCCGACTTGATGGCATGAACAACAGTTGCCTGAACGTGGTCCATGCCAAGGCGATCAATCGCCGCGTCAACCTGCTGCGCATTTTTAACATCCTGCAACAACAGCAACGATAGATTATTGGATAGCCCTGCGTTCCGGACAAACGTTTCGGCTGCAGCAAACCGGCCGTCATCGGTGGGGGTGAAGAATCGATCATCTTCTTGTGTGCGTGGCAACTGCGCTTGAGGTTTTGTTGGTGCGGCCGCTGCCGTTGCAGCGCCTGCAGCGGAGGATGCACCAAAAGCAACCAGTATGACGCAAATTATGCGACCGAAAACACCGATTTTTTGTGTCGCTGTGTGCAGCATTTTATCCTCTGGAGCAAAACCAAGTTGGGACTATGAGCTCCTGCTACGCGACTATTTCATGCGTGTCCGCTTTTTTTTCACCGTGTCATAAAAAATTCATATGGGTTTTGCGAATCACTTCAAAAAACAGCTAATTATTTGGCGTGAAAAGACATTTTCTGTGTAACATATGAAAAAAATTTTTAATCAATAGTTTCAAAATGTTAATTTGAGCTGGTGTTAAAAATACTTTCTATGTTACACATAAATGTAACAAACATGTTGATAATAGGAAGATTTGCCACAGGAGTTTAGTATGCATCATTCAGTAGTAAGGAAGATTGCAACGGCAAGTGCGATGGTAGCTTTGGCTCCCTTCGTCACCATGGGAATCGCTAACGCAGATGCGGCCGGTATGGCACCGGTGAAGGCGAGCATGGCATTCAATGATGAAGATTTTGCAAATAAAGAACTGAAAAAGCGCGACTGGAGCAAAGCCGAAGCCGCTCTTCTGGGTTCTGACATTTCTGATGAAGATCAGGTTTTTGCAAAATTGAACCTGGCGTTTGTATACAGTTCAACAGGCCGTCGTGACCTGGCTGTCGCGCTGTACAACGATATTCTATCTGCTAAGGAAAACCCATACGCGATGACCCGCTCTGGTCAACCGCGTCGTGTTAAATCCATTGCGAAAATGGCTTTGGCACGCTTGAGCGAATAGACGAGCCACTGGTTCCCTGCGCACCTGTCTATGGTGCGCTTGTTTCACACTAAAAATAGGGTACATGCTAAGGCGTGTACCCTATTTTTTGTCGCTATCCTTTGTTTACCTATAGGTCCAACTCTAGTTAAGTGACAGCATCTTTCTTGCTTTCGCAGTTCAAGCACAATAGGTGATGCCATACGAGCCATGTGACCAGGCCCATGAAGATATACATCGTTACACTACAGGCGAACCCAGACAATAAAAACGAACCCAGATAATAAATACCCAGGCAATAAAGGCGAACCCAGGCATTGGACTTTGTCCTTGGTCTTATTGGCTTTGGTGTTCGGCGCTTTTCTGGCAGCTTTGTGGTTCATGCGCCCGCAACATGAATTATTGTCTGTGATATTATTCACCAACCTTGCCGTGCTTGCCATTTATGATGCCCGCAGTTTCCGGTTGCCAAACCTGTTGACCTTATCTTTGTTTATCGCCGGGGTAGCAGCCACTGTTATCGCCCCTCGATACCCGGTTATTGATCACCTTATCGGTGCTGCGGTGGGTTTGTTCCTGTTTCCGGCGATTAATTTTGTCTATCGGCAGCTACGGGGACATGATGGGATCGGTCTGGGCGACGCCAAATTGTTGGCGGGTCTTGGCCTGTGGCTCGGATGGCCGGCATTGCCGCCTCTGGTCTTGGTTGGCTCGCTGCTGGGACTCGCTTACGCGGCACTCATGATGACCCTAAAGCCTGGTGAAAGAAGTAAACATACTGTCAAAAACCCGATCCCTTTTGGATTTTTCCTGGCTATCTCCGGCTGGCTGACTTGGCTTTTTTTCTAAGCGCGGTTTCCTCAACCCATTGAGCATAATAGATAAAAACTCACTCTGCCGAAACGCCGTTCATACCTGATCGCAATGTTACAAAAACGGTAAAACTTCCGAAAAGAAACTGTCACAAATCCTCGTTAAACGTCGGCCCCATGAACCGGTGGGTGGGCCTGCTGGCGCTTATCTAATCGACACAAGATTTTTTCAGGTGACGGATCTCGTCAAACGGGGAACACGATGACAAACAATGAAATTCTCAAGAAAACTTTGTTGGCTGCAGTAGCGTCTGTTGCGCTTGTGGCTTGCGGAGATGATAGCACTGAGCTGGCATCACCGGGCTTAGAAACGCCAGCTCCAAACCCTACTCCCAATCCCGACCCGGATCCGGACCCCGATCCAGAACCATCGGTTAAACTGGGCCGTGGTGGTATCGAATATACCTCTGACGGGAACTGTCCGACTGGAACCACTTCCGCAACCGTAGGCGACCAAACGCACTGCGCGATTTCAGGCACCATTACTAACGATGTGACCCTGACATCTGGCAACATCTATCAGTTATCGGGCAAGGTTGCTGTTGGTGTAGACACCGGCGCGGACGATTCAGCCGCAGCGGGTGATGCTGCCGTGCTGACTATCGAGCCCGGCGCGGTTATTTATGGTGCGACAGCTTCGGATGTCCTTGTTATCTCGCGCGGCTCTGAAATTCGGGCCAACGGTACAGCAACAAATCCCATTGTTTTCACATCTGCTTTGGACCTTAATCTGGCCACCGAGCTTGGCCTAAATGCGCCAGCTTCTTTCAATGGCGCGCTTTTGGATGAGCCGTTTACCTCTGAGTGGGGCGGCCTCGTAATCAACGGCCAGGCGCCAATCAATACGTGTAACGGTGCGGGCACCTGTGAAGCTGAAGGCGAGGGCGATAGCGGTCTTTATGGCGGCGATGACGCCACCGATTCGAGCGGCACAATGCGCTATGTCCAGGTAAAATATGCGGGCAACCCGATCACAGCTGATGACGAGTTGAACGGTATTGCTTTCCAGGGTGTTGGTTCTGGAACGACGCTTGAGTATATCCAGGTGCACAATGGTGCTGACGACGGTATCGAGTTTTTTGGTGGTACGGCTCAGGCCAAATATCTGGTGATCACCGGCGCCGATGATGACAGCCTGGATTGGACACAAGGCTGGCGCGGTAAAGGCCAGCACATCATTATCATTCAAAACCCGGCTCAACCTGCTTCTGACCAGGGTATCGAAGCAGATAACTTTGGCGATGGTAACGACTTCCTGCCGCGTGCACAGCCTCAATTGTCTAACATGACGATTGTCGGTTCCGACTCGCGCAGTGGCGAGTCGGACGTTGGTGTGCTGCTGCGTGAAGGCACAGGCGCCAACATCTGGAACACAGTCGTTTCTGACTTTGGGGATGCTTGTCTCGATATCGATGACACCGCAACCTTTACGGCGGCTGGGTCGAGCGCAACCAACCTTACGGGCACGCTGACAATCGAATCTACGCTGCTTGGTACAGATTGCGCGGAAGTATTCCAAAGCGACGACAATGTGTTCGATCTCGAAGCGTACTTCACTAACCAGGCGAACAACCAGGTCGGTGTAACCTCACTGTCAAACTTGTTCATCAACGGGTCTGCAGAAAACGCCGTTACAGCAACGGATCCAAGCGCTGTTGATACTTTCTTTGATAGTGTTGACTATGCGGGCGCCGTACGCAGCAGCGCGGCTGACGATAACTGGACGCTAAACTGGACATACGGCCTGAACCCTGATCCGGAGTGCCCAACAGGTACAACGGCAAACGCCGACGGCACTGTGTGTACGCTGACCGGTACTTACACAGACGACCTTCGTCTGGTATCGGGTCTGACTTATCAGCTTTCAGGCAAGGTAACCATTGGTGTTGATATGGGCCCCGACCCTGCCAGCCCGCTTGGTTCTGGTGATGCCGCTACCCTGACCATTGAACCTGGTGTAACGATTGAAGGTGAAGACACCACATCTTACCTGGTGATCTCTCGCGGTTCCAAGCTGAACTCGAACGGTACGGTTGACGCACCGGTTACATTCACGGCAACCGACCCGGACACTCGCGACCTTGATACGGACACGTCGTTGTGGGGTGGTATCGTGATCAACGGCCGCTCAACCATCAATACATGTAATGGCTCTGGCATCTGTGAAGCAGAAGGCGAAGGCGATAGCGGCCTGTATGGCGGCACCGACGAAGCCGACGATAGTGGTCAGATATTCTACACACGCGTTGTCTATGCGGGTAACCCGATTACGGCGGATGACGAACTGAACGGGATCGCTTTCCAGGGTGTTGGCTCCAACACTGAAATCGACTTCCTGCAGGTTCACAACGGTGCTGATGACGGGATTGAGTTCTTCGGTGGTACCGCTGAAGCCAAGCACTTGGTGATCACGGGCGCTGACGATGACAGCCTCGATTGGACACAGGGTTGGCGCGGAAAGGTTCAGCACCTGTTGATTATCCAGAATCCTAACCAGCCTGCTTCTGACCAGGGCATCGAAGCCGATAACTTCGGCGACGGTAATGACTTCCTGCCTCGTGCTCAGCCAATGATTGCGAACGCGACCATCGTTGGTTCGCTCGCAGCGGGCGGCGAAACAGATGTGGGCGTGCTGCTGCGCGAAGGTACGGGTGCGAACCTGTGGAACGTTGTTGTGGCAGACATGGGTGACGCCTGCCTGGATATCGATGATACAGCGACCTTCACGGCGGCGGGCTCAAGTGCCACTAACCTGACAGGGACCTTGACCATCGAAAGCACGCTCCTGAGTGACAGCTGCGTTGAAGTCTTCCAGAGCGATGATAATGCCTTTGACCTGGAAGATTATTTCACGAACCAGGCGAACAACCAGGTGGCCACAGACAGCCTTGCTGCTTTGGCAGGCGCCGCGGCCTTCAAGACCTACATCAATGGGTCTGTTGAAGCCGGTGTGACCGTCACGGATGTGAGCGCAATCGACAGCTTCTTTGATGCAGTGACCGCCGTTGGCGCAGTACCAAACGCATCTGGCGATTGGACACTGGGTTGGACGGTTTGGCTCGACCGCTAAGCAAATGCTGAAGGCGCCGCAGGAGGGCTTCGTGCTCTGCTGCGGCGTCACGCACAAATATGAAAGCTAAATGGTGGCCAAAATGAAATTGAACCACAAAAAACTAAAGCATTTGCTTTTGGCTTCGACGGTGCTGATTGTACCGACCGGGGTTTTCGCTCAAGAGGAAGCCGAACAGCCACAGGACGACATTGAAGAAATCACTGTTCTGGGTCGCTTTATTCCCGATGAAAAACGGGCGACGTCAGAGATTTCAAACGTTCTGGACGCAGAGGCCTTTACGCTGGCAGGGGACGGAAATGTTGCAGCTGGTTTGCAGCGTTTGCCGGGTGTCTCCTTGGTGGGCGGCAAATATATTTATGTTCGCGGTCTTGGTGACCGTTACTCTTCAACGCTGCTGAACTATTCAGGCATTCCAAGCCCTGATCCGTTGCGGCGTGTTGTTCCATTGGACCTGTTCCCTACGTCTATCATCGAATCAGTATTGGTGCAGAAAACATTCTCGCCAGAATATCCTGCTGAATTTGGTGGCGGTGTTGTTGATCTGCGGACCAAAGCGGTGCCTGACGAGTTTATCCTCGAGGTGGGCCTGTCTGGCAGTTACAACAGCGAGGCAACCGGGAAAACCGGTCTCAGTTATGATGGTACTGGCTCCGAAATTTTTGGTTTTGGCGGGTCGCGTCGTAATATCCCTGATGAAATTCTGCAGGATGTGACGCTTGAAAGCCTGACAGCCGAAGAACTTGAGGCTGCCGGGGAATCTATTCCCAACATCTGGTCGATTGATGAAGAACCAATTTATCCGGGTGCCGGTCTGAACTTTGTTGTGGGTGACCGTATTGATGTCGGCAGTGAGAGCGCTTTCGGCTTTTTCGTAGCCGTTGATTATGACGTTGATACGCGTAACCGTAACGGTGTGCGGCGAACTGTGACGGTGAATGATGCAGGCGGTCAGGCGGAAACCAACTTTGCGCCAGAGGTTTGTAACAACCCGGAATTTGGTGAGGTGCCGCCCGACGATTGCGGCGTGCGCCAGACGTTCCTTGATGTGTCTTTGAACGGTTTGCTCTCTCTCGGCTACGAGTTCAACAACGATCATTCTATAAACTACACGGGAACCGTTCTGCGGCAGTCCACTAAACGCGCGGTGATCGAAAAAGGCGTGTTCGCGCAGGAAGATGCTTTGCGGACGCGCTCGACCATTGATTGGATTGAAAGCCAGGTCTGGACCAACCAACTGACCGGCGAGCATATCCTAAACCTGTTTGGAGACAGCGACACGTTCCAGCAGACGGAAATTAACTGGCGGGCAAACATCTCTCGGTCTGACCGCGATGTGCCGTCTCGTCGTAGTACGATCTACGAACTCAACCCTGAACTGGGTGTCGATCTCCTTCTTCCAACAACGGTTGGTAACACCACAGTTTACAATGCGCTGGATGAAGAGACTAAAGAGTTTGGCCTGAATTTCGTTCAGCCAACTTATATTGCCGATCTTCCGATCGACTTTTTGGGTGGTTTCACCTACCAGGACAAAGAGCGTAGCTTCGGTCTGGTTCGCTATACCTACGAACTCGCTCGGACCGCCGGCCTAAACGATCTGCGGGCCCGCGTGCCTGAGATTATCTTTGGCCCTGCCAATGTTGGCCCGGGCCAAAATACGCTTCTGGAGTTGTTTGACAGATCCGACTTCTACACGGTGGATTTCGAGAATGTTCAAGCGTACTTGGGTGCGGATATCGAGCTTTCAGCAAAAGCGCGGTTGGCCGTTGGTTTACGCTATGAGGATAGCACGCAGATTGTGGATACAGCCGAGCGGACAACACCTTTTAACCCGATCCGCATTTCCCAATTTGGTGAGTTTTGGCTGCCATCTGCAACTTTCACGTACGAAATTGTTGAAAACATGCAGCTTCGTCTGGCTTTCAGCCAAACGCTCAACCGACCAGACCTTCGGGAACTGTCGAACGCGCGTTTCCTTGACGAAGAATTAAACCGGACTGTGCAGGGTAATCCTGAGTTGCGGATTGCTGAAATCAATAACTTTGACGCCCGCTTTGAATGGTACTTTGGCACAGGCGAAAGCCTGACCATCGGTGCCTTCTACAAAGACTTCACAAGGCCCATCGAGCTGAGTGCCCAGGCCTTTGGTGAAGGACGATTGATTACCGCGATCAATGCCGCCTCAGGTGAGTTGAGAGGTATTGAAGCCGAAGTTGAGAAAATCCTGTTCCTGCAAGACTGGTGGGGCTGGGACTGGCTTGGTTCCCGTGAAGTATTTGTCAAAGCGAATGGTTCCTACATCGACAGCGAGTCGGTCACTGCTGAAGAAGATCTGGGTATCGTGACGAATGCGGTTCGTCCGTTCCAGGGTCAGTCCGAGTGGCTTGCCAACCTTCAGTTTGGCTGGCGCGATTATGATCGCGGTGAAAACTTTGCTGTTGTCTTGAATTACACTGGACGCCGCCTGGCTTTCATTGGTGTATTTGAGGCTCAGGATGAGTTTGAAACACCGCCAATTATGCTGAACCTTGCGTACAGCAAAGAGTTTGAGGTTGGCGGCAGCATCCTGGAGTTAAGCCTTGGGGCAGAGAACCTTCTGGGTGACGAATTCCGCTTGTCACAAGAAGGCATTATCACGGAAGGGTACGAAATTGGTCGCACCGTTTCTGTTGGTCTGACCTTCAAATATTGATGCAAATAAATTGGGGCTTGCCGCCACGACGGTAAGCCCCAATACTCCCGTCTTTCAAACAGCCCATAGAGGCTGGGACGAATAATACGAATGTTGATGCTTGTGGAGACGTACCATTTCCATGGAAAGTGCTGGACATCTCTCAACCGGCAGGACGAAGCTCCCGTCTCCGCCGCGCAGTATGCGTGTGGTGGTTACCTGTGTAGAGCTGGGTCTTGCTGCGCTCTTGGCCTATTTTCTGGCACAGTTCAGCTTTGCTTTGCTAGCGGTTGATCCGCCACTTGAAAGACCGCTGCCTAGGGTGCAGGTCTCAAATCTTGCAACTGCAAGCTTTGATGGCCTAACAGATTTTGATCCTTTTTTCAGAGAGCTGCAAGGTGCTCAGGTTGCGGCACAAGCGGCAGTAAGAGAGAGCTCCCTGCGGCTGGAAGTATTTGGCTTGAGGGCCGAACCTGATGGCCGCGGCACTGCAATCATAAAAGCGCAAGACGGTGAGCAGAGGCTTATACGTGTGGGTGACCGTGTTGCTGCAGGCGTAACATTGGCGGCTGTGTTCCCGGATCGCCTGGAAGTAAATCGTGCAGGCATCAGAGAAGCTATTTATCTGCGCCCGCAAAAGGAACGCAGCGCGACGCCCCTTTCACCACCCCGCGCAGCATCCACCCTGCAAGCGGGGTCGCCGATGGCACCGCAGTTCGACCTTGCAGGTTTTGGCCTAACACCTGTTCGGCGCGAACGCCGGGTTATCGGCTTTCTGGTGCCTAACCCTTTGCCACTGCCATTGATGGGGTCAGGCCTTGAAGCAGGCGATATTTTAACGCATGCAAACGGGGAACCGCTGGTATCATTTGAGCGGTTGTTGGAAATTGGGGAAGGCCTGTCAGGGGCACAGAAACTCGCGCTTGAAATAGAGCGGCGCGGCGAGCGGCGAAACCTGACACTTAGCTTGGCCAATAGTTCGATCAATGGTTCGGCCAATGACTCAGCCAGTGATCTAGGAGGAACCCGCTAGATGGCTATTTTACAGCATAGCGCAAGGCTGTTGATCGGCTTGCTCGCACTGGCGGTGGTGGCGTTGCCCACCCCCGCGCAAAATGCAGGCAATGTGCTGAATTACCGGGATGCCGAAATTCGCGCGTTTATTGATGATGTTGCCGCAATAACCGGCAAGACATTTATTATTGACCCGCGTGTGCGGGGCAAAGTTAATGTGGTGTCCACTGAGGCTGTCACCCTTGAAGGCGTGTTTCAGACCTTCTTGTCCGCCTTGCGTGTTAATGGCTTTACGCTGGTGCCCACATCCAGCGGTGCCTACAAAATTGTGCCTGATGAAGTTGCCGCCCAAGACGCTGGCCCAGTTGATGAGGGCCGCGAGGGGGATACTCTTGTTACCCGCGTCTTCAACCTGCGCTACGCAGACCCGCTTGCCGTGCAGGCGGCGGCCAAGCCATTTGTTTTTAAAAACGGCCGGGTTTTCGCCCGGCGCGGCATGTCAATGGTGATCGTGACTGACTATGCTGACAATCTTGCCCGCATAGCCCAGCTTGTCGCCAGTCTGGACGTCGACCCGTCGGTGATCAAAACCCTGGCTCTAGAGAACACATCGGCTGGCGAGATGGCGGACATTGCCCTCCGGCTTTCAGCCCAACCGGGCACGGACGACAATACTAGGCAATCCCTTTCCGCGCTGCCGCTTGAGTCTAGCAACACGCTCATTCTTAAGGGGCCTGCAGATGTTATTGATACCATCTTGCCAGTGCTGCGAGAATTGGATCAAGGTAATGCATCCCGCAGTGACTTGCGTGTTATCTACCTCAAGCACGCCAACGCAGAAGCCATGTTGCCAATGCTGGAAACGGTTACCAAGTCTTTGTCGCGCCGCGACGCGGCAGGCAACCTCATTTCCACTGACGGTGATGTAACCCTGTCGTCTTATGCTGGGGCCAATGCCATTGTGATCAATGCATCCAGCGAAATGCAGCAGCGTATCACCAATGTCATTAACATGCTGGACGTGCAAAGGGCGCAGGTGCTGGTTGAAGCCATCGTGGTTGAAGTGTCTGACAATGCCGCCAAAGAACTTGGTGTGCAGTATTTGCTTGCTGGCGGCGATAACAGCAACATTCCCTTTACCATAGCAAACTATTCTAACACCGCTCCCAATTTGCTTGCTCTCGCGGGCGCTTTGCAGGTTGATGGCGGTTCAGATAGCGACAGTGATAGTGATAGCATTCGGGATACATTCGGCGCTGCTGCGGTTGACTCCATACTGGGGTTCAATGGTTTTGGTTTGGGTATCGCCGGGGAAACAGACGGTGGTACCATTTTTGGCGCGGTCCTGAACGCAGTGCAGCAGGATAGTGGCAGCAATGTTCTGTCGACGCCGTCGATCATGACGATGGACAACGAGGCCGCGCGCTTTCTCTCTGGTCAGGAAATCCCGATTTCCACAGGCGAGGCGCTGGGTGCTGCCAATATCAACCCGTTCAGAACGATTGAACGGAAAGATGTTGGTATCCAGCTTGAGGTGACGCCGCAAATCAATGAAGGTGAAGAAATTCGCCTGCAAATCCGGCAAGAAATATCATCTATTGCTGGCCCAGTTAGCAGCAGCTTCAGTGAACTTGTCACTAACAAACGGGAAATCGAAACAACGGTCAGCGTCAAAAACGGTGACATTGTTGTTTTGGGTGGCCTGGTGCAACAGGACGAGATTACATCGGTCGAAAAAGTGCCGTTTCTGGGCGATATTCCCCTGCTTGGCCGATTGTTCCGGTCTGACAGCCGAAGCAGTGCAAAAACCAACCTGATGATTTTTCTGCGCCCCACGATTGTGCGCAACGCAGGTGATGCGCAAACCGTGACCGAGCAGAAGTTCAATTATATTCGCGGGCAGCAAAACCTTGTTAATAGTGGCGGCTTGACGCTTGATCAGTTGCTGCAAGACGTAATGGGTGCAAAGACCGTTCCCGGTGGAGATACCAGAGACGATAACAGGTAAAGGCCATGCAGGAGCAAACTGACCATAAGCTTCGATATACGTTTGCCCGGGACCATGGGTACGCTTTGGTTGATGTGACCCAAGACGGCGCGACCCTCATTATGCGGGACGATGCCACCCTGCGACTATTGCCGGAAGTCCGCCGGGTTGCTGGGGTACCCCTGACCATAGAAACCCGGAGCAAGCCGGAATTTGATTCGCTCTTGTCGGATATGCATGCGGTAGAAGGCATCAATGAAGAACTGAGCGATGAGCTGCCTGCCGACAGCCTGGACCGGGCACTTGAAGGTATGCCCGCCGTTGCTGACTTGCTGGCCAGCGAAGATGACGCGCCGGTTATACGCTTGATCAATAGCCTGATCGCCGAAGCGGTTAAAAATGCGGCGTCAGATGTCCATCTGGAGCCCTTTGAAAACCGATTGTCCGTAAGGTTGCGGGTTGATGGCGTGTTAACCGAAATTGCCAGTCTTGCAGCCCGCCTGACACCTTATATTGTGTCGCGTATCAAAGTGATGGCGCGTCTGGATATTGCAGAAAAACGTGTACCTCAGGATGGTCGTTTATCTTTGAAGCTTGGGTCCCGCGTGTTTGATGTTCGGGTTTCCACGTTACCGGCCCGGCATGGGGAGCGGGTTGTGCTGCGTCTTCTGGATGCGTCACAAGCGCATTTTTCGCTTGAGGACCTAGGCATGGGACCCGCTGTCCATTCAGGTTTCAGGGACCTACTAACGGAACCGAATGGCATTATTCTGGTAACCGGCCCAACAGGGTCAGGCAAAACCACGACACTCTATGCTGGTCTTGGTTTATTGAATGACCAAAGCCGCAATATCATGACGGTCGAGGACCCGGTGGAATACGCGCTGGACGGTGTTAGCCAGACCCAGGTCAATTCAAAGGTCGGGATGACTTTCGCGTCTGGCCTACGGGCCATTCTGCGGCAGGACCCGGACGTGGTGATGGTGGGTGAAATTCGCGATATGGAAACGGCAGAGATGGCAATACAAGCCAGTTTGACCGGCCACCTTGTCCTGTCGACAGTGCATACCAACAGTTCCGTTGCTGCCATCACAAGATTGCGGGATATGGGTGTGGAACCCTTTTTGCTGGCTTCAACTGTTAAGGGTATTTTGGCTCAACGCCTTGTGCGTAAACTGTGTGATGTTTGCAAGAAACCCGCCGCAAATCCAGCGGACTTGTTAAGTCAATTGGGCCAGACTGATGAACCCAAGGCCACCTTAATGGAAGCTGTTGGGTGCCAGGCTTGTGGTGGCAAAGGCTATCGCGGTCGGATCGGCATTTACGAACTTGCGACCATTGACGACACCCTGCGCAAAATGATCCAAGAAAATGCATCTGAACAGGATATGGAGGCTATTGCCTTCAATAATCGGGGTACATTGGCCGATAGTGGTCGTGAACTTGTGCTTGCCGGTGTAACCACCATTGAAGAAGTACTACGGGTATCCCGGATCAAGGAGACATCCGGTGCAGGCATTTGAATACAGTGCCGTTGACCGGAACGGAAAGGCTTGCAAGGGAACGATTTCCGCCGATGGTCCGAATGAGGCGCGGCGAACGCTTCTAGCACGGCAGATATATGCAACAGACATCAAGCCCACCGGGTCACGTGGGAAATCTGTTGCCAATTTTTTGCCCGCCATTTTTCGTCAGCAGGAAAAAATAGGCTCCAAGGAACTGGCGCTGATTACCCGGCAAATGGCGACAATGATAGAAGCGGCATCTCCGGTGGAAGAGGTGCTGGCCGCGTTGGCGCAGCAGGCTGAAAAATCCACCACGAGGGCGATCCTGTCCCGTGTGCGCACAAATGTGATCGAAGGCATGCGCCTGTCACGAGCCATGGAAGAGGAACCGGCGACGTTTGATTCGCTCTACTGCTCAATGGTGGCTGCGGGTGAGGCGGCTGGTGCTCTTGGGTCTGTTCTGTCTCGTGTTGCTGACCACCGGGAAAAGTCGGAAGAAACGCGGGCAAAGATTCAGTCGGCCCTCATATATCCTGCTGTGCTGCTAACCGTTGCAACGGGGGTTGTCACTGCCTTGATGGTTCTGGTCGTGCCCAAGGTTGTGGCCCAGTTCGACAGTTTTGGCGGTGAATTGCCTGCGATTACGCAAATAGTGGTCGGTATTTCTAATTTTTTGTCGAGTTATGGTCTTTTTTTGCTGCTTGTTATTACCGCTCTTGTCTTTGGTTTTGGTGTGGCGATGCGTAGACCGGCGGTTCGATATCATGTCCATACGGGTTTATTGGCACTGCCGGTGATCGGGCGATTGATCAGGTCTGTTAATGCGGCCCGGTTTGCCCGGGCATTTGGCACGCTTGTGCTGGGGGGAAGCCCAGTGCTGGAAGCGATGGTCGCTGCCAAAGAAACAATCCGGAGCGCCCCCATAAAAAGTTCCCTTTCTGATGCGATAACGCGGGTCCGGGAAGGCAGCGGTGTTGCAGGCAGCTTACAACAGGTAGCGGCGCTACCACCGATGTTGTCATACATGGCATCTGCGGGGGAGCGCAGCGGCCAGTTGGGTATGATGATGCATAAGGTTGCTGATTATCTGGAAAGTGAATTTGACGGCTTTACCAAGTCTGCCCTTAGCCTTCTGGAACCAATGATTGTAATATTGATGGGTGGGATTGTTGGCGTGATTGTAATGTCCATCATGCTGCCAATCCTGAGGCTGAACAGCCTTGTCCTTTTGTAAGGAGAGTAACAATGAAACGATGTATCGCCGGTTGGAAAGCATGGGTTAAAAAAGCCACAGCGGAAGATGCCGGTTTTTCGCTTATTGAGTTGATGGTCGTGATTGTCATCATGGGATTGCTGACAACGATTGTAGTGGTCAATGTGCTGCCAAGTCAGGACCGCGCGATGGTGGAAAAGGCACGCACCGATGTGCGCATGATCGAGCAAGCCATAGAGATGTATCGTATCGATACCCGCAAATACCCAACCCTTGAAGAAGGTTTGGATGCGCTGACCGCCGCGCCTAGGGGGTCAAGCCTGCGCACCGAGAGCTACATCAAGTCGTTGCCGATGGATCCATGGGGTAACCCCTATCAGTATCTGATACCGGGCGAAAACGGCCAGTTTGATGTCTTTTCCTTTGGCGCAGACGGTCGCAGTGGCGGCGATGGCTTGAATGCAGATATCGGCAACTGGACCCGCGACGACAACTGATATGAAAAGACTGGCTGATAATCGTGGTTTTTCGCTTGTTGAGGTGATGGTGGTGGTTGCCATTGTCGGCCTTATGGCAGGTGTTGTTGTCTTGTCACTGCCATCAAAATCAAACCAGTTTCGCCAGTCCGTTGAACAAACCGGACGTACCTTAACTGCCCTGTCACGCAGCAGCATCCTTAGCGGCCAGACCGTTGGCGTTGTTTTCAAGCCCACCGGGCTTGCGGTCATGCGACTTGGCGACAATGGTTGGGTCAACGATGGGACTATTTTGAAAACCGGTTTAGCGCACTGGTCGGACCTGTCGCTTGTTTCATTGTATGTGGATGATACAGAACAATCTTTGTCGTCGGACCGGGTGGACCCTCACGTCTGGTTCTTGCCAACCGGTGATTATCCATCCTTCACCCTTGCTTTTGCTGGTGATGCAGGCGGCGCAACTGTGTCCGCTGAGACGGCCGCCCCTGTGCGTGTGAGCTTTGATAATGAACCGTAACTACACAATGCCATCCAAGCTCAAAAAGGCTGCAAAAGTATGCGATGAGAGAGGCTTCTCCCTGATAGAGTTGCTGGTTGCTGTGTCGATTTTAGCGCTGGTTGCTGTGGCGCTCCTTGATGGGCAAACCCAGGCTATCACCATTACCGGAAAGCTGGAGGAGCGAAGCCTGGCGTCCGTGGTTGCCGAAAACAGGCTGAACCTTGCACTTGGATTGGTAGAACCACCGGCACCGGGCGTGCGCAGCGGCAGGGAACAGCAGTTGGGCATGACCTTCGAGTGGCGCGAGACGGTCAGGCCTGCCCCTGGCAATGATCTGACCATTATCGAAATTATTGTCGCGTCCCCAGACAACCGACAAACGGACCTTGCTCGTTTGGTTGGTTTTCGGAAAGCGCCCTGATATGCGATGGACCGAAATATATAGCAAGAGCAAAAGCGACAGCGGGTTTTCCCTGGTGGAAACCCTGATAGCAACCTTCATTTTTGCGATTATCAGCGCTATGGCCGTCGCCCTCATTTCAAACTATCAGACGAGCAGGCTCGGCTTGCAGTCTGCTGATGAGCGGCTGGCACAGTTGCAAACCGCGCGCGCCGTCATGCGGGATGACTTTTTTTCCGTGGTTAACCGACCGGTTAGGGACCAGTTTGGTGCCATGTTGAGTGCGTTTGAGGGCGGCCAGCACATGGGGGATGGCATCAAGTTACGCCTGGTACGCGGCGGTGATGCAGGTGCCAAGCTGAACGGAACCGTGTCACAAGTTAAGCGCATTGATTATATGCTGATAGACGGCAACCTGACGCGGCGCACCTATGTTCGGCCTGATACGGTGCCTGGCGGGCGCTACACGGATCAGCGCTTGCTGGAAGGTGTTGAGGCAGCTGAATTGCGGTATGCCTCAGATGGAATTTGGAGCGATGAATGGGGTACCAACGCAGCCATTAGTCCGGTCCCAAGGCTTGCGGAACTTTCTCTGCGGTTTCTTGGTGGTCAGGAAATGCGAATGACCTTCGTCGTTGGGGCGCCAACATGATCAAGCGCACTATAAATCATTCCCGGAGCGAGTGCGGTGCAGCCCTCGTAACAGTATTGCTGTTGGTAACCGTGATGGCGCTTGGTGCTGTTGTGACATTCGAGGCACTGGGCTTTTCGATCAAGCGCGCGGGTGCTCTAAGGGAATATGACCAAGCGCGACAGTATGCGATAGGCGGCGAGCAATTGGCACTGTCCGTTGCAGAAACCCTCTTCGAATCTGAAACTGTTCTGGTGGCGCCAAGAGCCGTCTCCTTCCCCATTGATGGCGGTCGGATTGACGGCGTGATAACTGATAACAGCAATTGTTTTAACGTTAACAGCCTCGTTGTTCGCCGGGATGCTGGAACTCTCGTTGCTAATGCCGAAACCGGGCGGCAATTTTGGCGTTTGCTGACAGCCCTTGGGATCGCTGACCGTCAGGCAGAAGAATTGCTGGCTGCTCTGACCGATTGGCTGGACAGTGACAGTCGACCCTTACCCATGGGCGCAGAAGACTATGATTATGCCAATTTGCAGGACCCTTATCGTACGGCCAATGGTTTGATGGCGGACACATCCGAGCTTTATATGGTGCAGGGGTTTGATCCCCTTTTACTCGAGGCGGTGAAGCCATTTTTGTGCGCCAGAGCAACGACCGAACCATCAGTGCTCAACCTCAATAGCCTGACTGAACTGCACGCACCCTTGCTGGTTGCATTAATTGGCGGTGATTTCGGCTTTGACATGGCGATCGAATTGATCTTGGCCCGGCCCGGCAATGGGTACGGCAATGTTGCGGACTTCTGGCTTGATCCGCTTTTAGCCGGGCGGGAGGTAGAACAATCTGTCAGACGCCAGACCAGCGTAAAAGCGCATCAGTTTACCAGCAGATTGCGCGTAACCTATTATGACGCCGTTAGTTATTTGACCACGGACATTAATGTTGATGAGGCTGGCGTTGCCTCGGTCATACGCCACCATGCAGGAGTATTGCCGTGACCCAAACGTTGGTCATTGAAGTCGACGAAAATGCCACATCCGTTGTCCATGCGGCCTTGGTTGATGACGTGGGCCTATCGTCTGTACCGGTCAACAATCTGCCTGCGTTAGAACATGGTGGACGTGTTATCGTTGTTCTCGATGGTCGCGCGGTTGCCGCCCATGCTATTGACCTGCCTGCCGTTGATGATGCCAAAGCACGCAAAATTTTACCGGCAATTTTGGACGACAAAATCGCATCGCTGGACGTGCCTGTGCATATGGCATTGATTGGTGACAGAAACCCAGAGACGGGCAAACGTATCGTCGCGGTGGTTGGCCAGCATGTAATGACCAATATGATGACTCTTATGGCTACGCTCGGGATAAACCCCGATGTCGTTGTGCCGGACTTTATGCTGCTAACGCCGATGGAGGATGCCACCGTTACGCTGTCCCACCGGGATGTTCGCCTTGTGCGTCTGCCAGACGGTGATGGTTATTGCCTTGATCAGTCCTGCAGTGACACCGTATTCGGCGATCAACCGGCGCATCCTTTGCCTGCAGATGCTTGGGACACGTGCCTGCAAGGGATCACCGCCACAGACATCAACCTTCTGCAAGGTAGTTTTGCACCGCGAAACAGCCTTGGGCAGCAGTTGATATGGTGGCGTCGTTCAGCGATGCTGGCAGTACTTATTGTGGCCATTGTATCAATAACAACCTGGTATGATGCCCAGGAAAATTTTCGCAAAGCAGATGCCTTTTATCAGGGCGCTGAACGCGTATTCCGTCAGGCATTGCCGGAAGAAACGCGCATCATCAACATGGAAGTACAGTTGCGCAGAGCGCTGGCCAGCCGTCGACAGCAAGGCGGCAGTGAGTTTTTTGTGCTCAGCGGCCATGTCTTTAATGCGATACAAGCGGGCGAGCAGGCCTTGCTTGAAACGTTGCGCTACAACAAAGAAAGCGGCGAGCTGATTCTTGATGTTTCTTTTGCAACCTTTGCTGAAAGCGCGGAATTCAAACAAGAACTGGAACAAAGTGGCATGCAGGTTACAGAGGGCAGTAGCCGTCAGGAGGCCGGTAGGGTTTATTCCGAAATTCGGCTCAGGAGACCATAATGCAGGAATACTGGCATTCATTGACGGTGCGCGAACGATCCTTGATCTCGGTGGGTGCTATCATGTTAGGGCTCACCATTGCCTATTTCCTGATTGCCCGCCCGCTGTTGCAGTACAAGGCCGACAGTGAACGTGCCTATGCGTCGGCAGAGGCAACTTTTGAAACAATACAGCGCCACGCAGCTGAGTTGAAAATCCATACGCAGTCCAGCCAATCCCTAAAGCCACAGGTGCAGCCAGCCACGTCCCTGCGTGTTGCCGTTTCAAATGCGGCACGGCAGGCTAGTGTGACGGTCAGCCGCTTGCAGCCCTCAGAAGATGGTGCGTTGACGATCTGGGCCGAAGGTGTGCAAAGCGCGCAAATGTATCAATGGCTGCGGCAATTGGCACAGGAACGCGGCATTGGTCCCAGCAATGTTCTGGTTCAAAAGGCAACAGACGGCAATAGCTTACGGGTGCAGTTTCGCTTTGAAGAGGGTAGCCCGTGACAAAAGTGCGCGATCTTCTACTGCTCGTCATTCTGGTCTTTATTGTTGCTTTTGGTGTGTATTTGCCTGCCGCGGTAGCACTGCGGTTTGTCGATCTTCCCACAGGTATGACCTATAGATCAGTTCAAGGGTCCGTATGGCATATGCGCTTTGAAGAGACCGTCCTTTTTGGCCGGCCAATAGGGATGCTTGAGCTTTCACCAAGCCCGATATCCATTTTGGGCAGCACACAAGGCACTGCAAAAATTGCTGGTTCTGATATGCAGGCGGAGTTTGTATTCGAATTTGACGAAACCCTGCATGTCGATGAGCTGTTTGTCACTACCGGCATCCAAACTTCTTTGATGGGACTGGCTGCCAGTGGTGTTGCGGACATCTCAGATGCCAATCTCGTGCTTGAGCCATCAGGTCGATGTCGTGAGGCATCAGGGCGGCTGAAAACTGATATATTTCGGGCGGCGTTTACGGCATTTGGTTTGGCAAGCGATGCAATAACCACCAATCTTCGGTGTGATGCGGGCGTCTTATCTTTTTCTTTTTCCCGCCAGTTGGACGGCGGTGTTCTGGATATTCAAGGGCGGTTGACCAGGCCACAGGAAATCAATCTGGCCATGCAGTTACGGTTTGACGATCAGGCCCGAATGCCGCAACAATGGATAAATGGTCTTGGCCGTGCTGGTTTTCAGGCAACTGATGATGGATGGCGCGCCGAAGTGAGGGTGCCGCTTTGACACAAAACGACATAACAAGGCTCTGCCGTAGTTTGACGATATGCGCTGCTTTTGCATTATCTGCCTGTGGTGGTTTGCCAGAGCGATCCTCATCCACCGTACCCCAAGCGTCCCAGCCATCATCTGGACCGACGTCCCGAATAGTGCTGGGTGATGACGAGGTATTGTCACGGCTTAGTGCCTTGCCTGCACAGCAACTGGCCAATGGTGAATGCGGAATGTTTTTGTGGGCCAAGCGGGATGATGCACCGCTGGTTTTTTTCCAGCGATCTGGTGGACAAGCATATATGGACCTTGATGGAAATGTAGCGCAGTTAGACCGTATTGGTGTGGAAGATGTTATTGGTTTGCAGTTTCACAAGAACCAGCAATTCACGATGACAGACATGAATATCAGAGTGGCAGTTGTCCCCGAAAACACGCAGTCCCTGCAGCAAGGTCTGAAGTTGCCTACAGGGAGTATTTCCGTATCGACTGGCGATGGCTGGAGCGCGTCTATACCTGTAGCTGGCGCAATTGGCTGTAAGTAAATTTTAACAGGCACAGACGTTTTTGTGCGTTAAAAAATTTCTCGCCAAAGCCTTGTTTTGTTTCATTTTCTTGAATTATTTGTGACCAGACGTTGCTGTCGTTGACTGTTGTGTCGTGCCCGTTATGCTCCCCATGTTTTCAATAAGCATCAACTAATTGCCGCAGCATGTCTGCGGCTTTTTTTTGTCTTTGGATTATTAGAATACGTTGCTGGGCTAGGCAGTTGCCAAAACACATGTCATCAACGCCACCTTGACACTGATTTTGCCATGTGAGGTAATGTACTCCATTAATGGGTATGCCATACAGCGTTTGGCATATGAAGGGAGGGCTTCACGTGAAACTATCTTGGCTGTTTTCAGGCTGCGCCGTTTTATTGTTCCATGCAACACCCGTTGCTTCACAAGATGAGCCTACGCAGCTTTTTTGGGGCGATACCCACCTTCATACATCCTATTCCTTTGATGCCTTCATGAACGGCAACAAAAGCGCTGACCCGGACACAGCTTACCGCTGGGCTAAGGGTCAGCCGGTTATTCACCCGTACAACCGTGCCAGGGTTCAGCTTGACCGACCGCTGGATTTTCTGGTTGTTGCGGATCATGCCGAACTAATGGGTGTTATTCGCGCCATTCATCTGGAAGAGCCCGAGCTTCCTGAAATGGGTTTTTTGGGCAGCATCAGACGCTGGTTTTCCATTCGTGTCCTGAACTCCAAGCTTGAAGAAGGAACAGCGGGAGAACTGTTTTTAGAGCTTCTCCCCAGCTCTGCAGAAAAGCCTGGTGGCGATCCTGTGGCCGACCCGGCCAATGTGCTGCCAACGCGGGCTTTCGGCGATACCCGCGACATGGAACAAATCGCCTGGAACGAGATTGTTGATGCGGCCGAGCGGCACAATGATCCTGGCAAGTTCACCAGTTTTGTCGGGTGGGAGTGGAGTTCCATACCCACTGGTGCGAATCTTCACCGTGTTGTTATGTCGCCAGATGCCAGCCTTGCCAAACAGTATCTTCCGTTTGGATCTGACGACAGCCAGTACCCCGAAGACTTGTGGGCTTGGCTTGAAGAAACATCAGAAAATACTGGTGCGCAGTTTTTAGCGATCCCGCACAACTCCAACATCTCCAAAGGGTATATGTTCAGCGATACAACGCTTAAGGGCGCACCGATCACCCGAGCATACGCAGAGCAGCGTATGCGGTGGGAGCCGGTGGCGGAGATAACCCAAATCAAGGGGGATTCTGAAACCCACCCGAGTTTATCCCCAGATGACGAATTTGCAGACTTTGAGGGCTATGAGTTTTATATTCAGAAAACCGATGGTGGTTACGCCTACGCCCCGGGTAAAGGGGACTTTGTTCGCTCTGGCTTGAAAACGGGCCTTGAAGTGGAGGCGGCTGTTGGCGCTAATCCGTTCAAGTTTGGGGTGATTGGGTCCACCGACAGCCACAGCGGCCTGGCAAGTGCGGACGAAGATAACTTTTGGGGCAAGATGGCGCGCGACAGCACGCCTGAAACCAAACGCAACTTCGGCATTGGTCGCAGAGCAGTAACGGGTTGGAATATGGCAGCCCAGGGCCTTGCTGCCGTCTGGGCGGAGGAGAACTCCCGTGAGGCTATTTTTGCCGCTTTCAAAAGGCGTGAAGTGTATGGCACCACGGGCCCACGCATGAAGCTGCGTTTCTTCGCCGGCTGGGACTATAGCGACCTCAATGATGACATGAATAATCTGGTGGAAATTGGTTACCGTGACGGTGTTCCCATGGGTGGTGATTTAGTTCGGCCAACCGGCGCGAATGGCCGAGATGGTTCAGCGCCGTCATTCATTATCCAGGCTGTGAAAGACCCTGTCGGCGTCGGGCTGGACCGTGTGCAGGTTGTCAAAGGCTGGCTTGATAGCGAGGGTCGCTCGCATGAGCGGATATTCAATGTTGCCTGGGCAGGAGAACGCAGCTTGGACGAAAGTGGTAACCTGCCACCCTTGCCGGAAACGGTTGATGAAACCACTGGCCGCCTCACCGAAGACTTGGGCGCGCCTGAACTGATCACTGTTTGGCAGGACCCTGAGTTCAACGTGGATGAGCTCGCTTTTTACTATCTCAGGGTGCTCGAGGTACCAACAGCGCGGCATTCTTTGCTGGATGCGATAGCGCTGCAAATTGATCCACCAAAAGAGGGGCCTGCCGTGCAACAGGAACGTGCGTATAGCTCACCTATCTGGTATACACCCTGACGTCACGTTTTGGTCAGGAATAACAGGTTTCTTTTATCATGAGTATTTTTAGGCAACCTCTTGTGCAATTTTTGCTGGGGGGCATCGTTCTTTACGGCTTGCTGTTGGCATCGAATGCGGGGGGGCAAGGTGATGAAGGTGATAAAAACATTACTGTCACCCAGGCATCGTTGCTGACTTATTTGCAATTTCAGGACAAGGCTTTTGATGCAGCGCAGGCACGTGAACTTTTTAACTCGCTTGATGATGAAGCGCGTGCCCGGTTGGTTGATGAATATGTGCGCGATGAAATCATGGTGCGGGAAGCTGTTGATCTGGGCCTTGATGAAAATGACGACGTTATCCGCCAGCGCCTGATACAAAAAATGGATTTTCTGTTTCAAGGGTTTGCTGACGATATGGCGGCCCCGGATGAAGACGTTTTGGCGGACTATTTTGCTGCCAACAAAGATCGGTACCAGGAACCCGCACAGGCCACATTCACCCACATATTTTTTAATGTCCGGGACCGCGACCGGGACACTGCGCAGAAGCAGGCACAAGACCTGTTATCGACCTTGAACACGGAAAATGTACCATTTGAAGCAGCAGGGCGTTACGGGGATCGCTTCTTCTTTTTGCGCAATTACGTCAACCGCAGCCAGCAGTTGATCGAGGACCACTTTGGGCCTGAGATGACAGAACAGGTTTTTGCCATTGAAGCACAAAGCCAATGGGTGGGGCCTTTCTCATCTCGGTACGGTGAGCATTTGGTATTGCTGAGAAATCGCGCTGATGCCCGGGCTTTATCTCTGACAGAAGCGCGCGACCGAGTGCGCGATGATGTGTTGCGGGAGCGCCGTGACCAGGCGCGCCGTGCCGCGTTTGAAGACCGCGCCAAAAACTATTCTGTCGATATCAGGATGAGTGCAGGCCAATGACCCGTAGCGTTTTGGCCTTTGCGGCGCTGGTTCTGACCACGATCACGGCGGCGCCCTCGGCAATCGCCCATGAAGGGCGTCCGATCCATATAACGGTAACGGCGCAGTCCGTTATTCAGTATGAAGTGCGCTGGAAAATCCCCCCTGTATTGAGGTCAAGTGAAGTACCTGCCGTTTCCTTGCTAGGCGGCGACTGCGCGCCTGTGACTGAGCCAGTCAGTCAGTTAAAGGCGAGCGCCTTGTTTCGGTGCACGTCGTCACCAACGGCTGTTTCTCTGGATTTTCCTGACTACAATCCTGCGCTTTCTACGTTGGTTGAGTATCGCCAGCTGGATGGTGCGCAGTATTCCCTATTTGTCGGTCCGGAGCTTCGCACCATTGATCTGCCAGATGAGCAGTCGTTCGGTGCGGTAGCAACACAGTATTTGACGGCTGGTTTTGATCATATTCTGGAAGGTTTTGATCACCTGCTGTTTGTTTTTTGCCTGTTGCTTGTTGTTGGCAGCTTTGGCCGTATATTCTGGGCCGTGACCGGCTTTACGCTCGGTCACTCGGTTACATTGGGCCTGACGGCCCTGTATGGTATTTCTCTGCCGCCTCCGTTTGTTGAACCGTTGATTGCGCTCAGTATTGCAATGCTGGCTGCTGAAAAACTGATCGCGGACAAAGCCGATGTATCTCAAAAACCAATGGTCTTCCGGTACCCAGCGGTTATCGCAACACTGTTTGGTCTGCTGCACGGGTTTGGTTTTGGCGGTGCCCTCTCGGAAATTGGCCTGCCCTATGGTTATGCCCTCACGGCCCTGGCTTTTTTCAATATCGGGGTAGAGGTTGGGCAGGTGGCTTTTATCCTTGTGGTTCTGTCTGTTGCGGTGGTCGGCAGGTTTGTGCTTCGCATGCCAAAATCAATGCCGCCCATGCTGGCGAAGGCTCTGCTTTATCCTGCCGGGATCTTGGCCGGATACTGGACTGTGGAGAGAGTTGCATCGATCTGGGTGTAGCGTGATTTCCGCTCAACACCGTTAGCCCCCTTTACAGCCGACAAACTGCCCCGCTACAGTCTCATCGGGTTATTTAGTTCACAGGAAAGGGTGGAGCGTTGAAAAAAACATATGCTATTGCGCTGGCAGCAGCGTTGCTGGCTGGCTGTTCGCCACAGGCAACAAACAACCAGACACAGCAGGCAACCGCAGAGGCAGAGGAAGTTTCGTATGTGCCAACGGGTTGGCTTGCCAAAACATTACCCGAGATTGCGGCAGGACTGCAAAACGGCGATGTGACGGCAGAAGAGCTTGTTCAGGCGTACATTGATCGTATCAACGCGGTTGACCGGGCAGGTCCGACGCTGCAAAGCGTGATTTCCATCAACCCTGACGCGCTGGCTATTGCCCGCGATAAAGATGCGCAGCGTGCGGCAGGACAAGCAGTTGGGCCGCTACACGGCGTACCCATTCTGCTGAAGGATAATATCGAGTCCGCAGACAATCTGGCCACAACAGCCGGTGCACTTGCTCTGAAAGATAACATCACAGGTCGTGACTCGCCGCTGGTTGCCGGGCTGCGGGACGCAGGTGCCATCATTTTGGGCAAGGCGAACCTGAGCCAGTGGGCCAACTTTCGGTCTAATGATTCGATGAGCGGTTGGACCGCTCTTGGTGGCCAGGTCCACAATCCACATATCCTGAACCGTAACCCGTGTGGGTCCAGCTCCGGGTCCGGTGCTTCCGCTGCGGCGTCATTAGCCGCCGGTACGGTTGGCACAGAAACAAACGGGTCGATCATTTGTCCATCAACCGTCAACGGCGTTGTTGGTTTCAAGCCAACAGTTGGGTTGGTATCACAGCAATATATTGTGCCCATTTCTTCGTCGCAGGATACGGCAGGCCCGATGACGAAATCGGTCCGGGGTGCCGCCATGATGATGAATGCGATGGCGACAGGCGATATGAAAACAGATTATGTCGCAGCGCTGGATGCCGGGTCACTTTCTGGTAAGCGGGTCGGCGTGTTGCGGTTTGCAGAAGGGTCAAATGCGGATATCAAAGCTCTCTTCAATGCCGCTGTTGCTGAACTGGAAGCCGCTGGTGCCATCCTCGTGGAAATTAAAGATAACCCTGTAACAGTTGAGGACTTCAGCACCAGCTCACGCCAGCTCCTGTATCATGAGTTTAAAGCGACGCTGAATGACTATCTGGCCAGCACGCCGGACACGGTTAAAACTCGCACGCTGGCTGAATTGATTGCGTTCAACCTGGACAATGCAGACGTTGAGCTTGCGCTGTATGACCAAAGCATTTTTGATATCTCTGCGCCGCTGCCGGGCCTTGATGACCCCGCGTATATCGAAGCGCGCGACAAGGTGCAAACGGCCACCCGCAAAGATGGCATTGACGCACTTATTGCAGAGCATAGCCTTGATTTTCTAGTGTCGCCGTCCGGGCCGGTGCCGGGCCAAATTGACCCAATCAATGGTGACGTTTGGCCATCCTTCCCGGGGGCAGGCTGGATTGCAGCCATTGCCGGATACCCCCATGCGACGGTGCCAATGGGTGCTGTGCATGGTATGCCGGTCGGGTTTTCCATCATGGGGGCAAAAGACCAGGATGCCAATATCCTGTCATATGCATATGCCTATGAGCAGCGCACAAACTTGCGGGTAGAACCTCAGTATCTGCCAACATCAGATATGCGCGATGAAATTGCAGGGCCCATGAAAGGTGTACTGCGTCAGTAGAGTATCCGGCCCTTTGTCAGGCACTATTGAAAGCAAAGCTGGTCTGGCGTGTGACGTGCCAGGCCGGTTTTGTGGCGGAAAATATCAGTGAATTCTAGGAGGGTAAATATGCGGTACATACGCAGTGGATGGATGTTTGCGCCTGTGCTTTCATCCGCATTGGCCTTGGCGGCCTGTGAGCAAAAACCAAATCCCGTCCCGGAACCATTTGATTTTGTGGAAACCACCATTGCTGATGTGCAAGCGGCCATCAAAAACGGTGATATAACATGCCGTGGTGTCGTTGAAGGGTATAGCGCTCGCATAAAAGAATTCGACAAGCCGACCGGATTGAATGCTATCACAGAGGTCAATCCGGCCGCTGTTGCTCGCGCCGATGAAATCGACAAGGCGTTGGCGGCTGGTGAAGATGTTGGACCGCTCTTTTGCGTGCCGCTTCTGATCAAAGACAATTTTGACACTGCTGATATGCGCACCACGGGCGGCTCTATTGCGTTGAAGGACAGCATCCCACCGGACGATGCGTTCATGATTCGTAAGTTGCGGGAAGCGGGCGCAATTGTTTTGGCCAAAACCAATATGGCCGAATGGGCTTTCAGCCCGCGCCAAACGGTTAGTTCGTCCTACGGCACAACGGCAAACGCCTATGACCTGACCCGCACGCCCGCTGGGTCCAGTGGGGGCACGGCATCCGGTGTCGCCGCCAGCTTTGGTATTGCAGGGATGGGCACGGATACTGGCAATTCCATCCGTGGCCCGTCGTCTCATCTGGCATTGTTTGGTATTCGCTCAACCATCGGACTCACCAGTCGGGACGGCATTATTCCTTTGTCTTTTGATTGGGATATTGCGGGGCCGATGACCAGGACAGTCGAGGATGGTGCCAGAATTTTCAATGTTGTCGCAGGGTATGACCCTGCTGATCCATTTACTGAATTAGGGCGCGGGAAAAGGGAAATTGACTATACGTCGTTTCTTCAGGCAGATGGCCTGCAAGGTGCCCGTATCGGTGTCCTGCGGGCGCTTGTGGAGACGAAGGATGCTGATCCTGAGGTAACAGCTGTTTTCGATCAGGCCGTTGAAGATTTGCAGGCCGCGGGTGCCGTCATTGTTGACGATTTTGAGATTGATAATTTTTCGGCCCATCTGGACGTCGATGTATTTTGCGTCCGCTTCCGGTATGACATGCAGCAGTATTTAGCTTCCTTAGGCGACAATGCGCCGATAAAGGATGTAATGGAAGTTTACGAGACTGAAAAATACTCTCCTTACATCAAAGAAGGATTGGAATTTTTTGGTGGCAAGCCTCTGGGTCAACACCCCGAAGACGGCGATCCACCCTGTCTGGATTACCCCGACCATCCTGCCCGAAGCGCCTACAAGAATGCGGTGATCGCAGCCATGGATACCGCTGTGGTTGATGCCGTCGTTTTCCCAACATGGACCAATCCACCCGCGCCTTTGGTAACTGCAAATGAAGACTATAAGGGCGACAACAGCCAGCTTGTGGCACCTCCTACAGGACTGCCTGCTGTGACTGTGCCAATGGGCTATACGCGCGGTAATTTGCCTGCCGGGCTGCAAATTCTTGGTCGGCCCTTCGCGGAAGGGGATTTGATCAAGTTTGCCTATTCTTACGAACAGGCAACTATGCACCGGATACCACCGATATTGTATAAAGAGGAACTCCGCTAGCGTCCTGCCATGTCAAGGCTGTGGCACATCGTGCCATCTAAGGTGCATCTCATTCTGCCGGTATGTGTGCCGTTTTACTGCCGGGCTGTTGGCCGCTTTTGATCGCATTGGCGAAACCGTGGTTGCGGTCCCGGTGGCCGGCTTCATCTTCGCGCACAGCAATGACAACGTCCCGTAGGCGGGCTGTTTCAGGCAGGCCCCAATAATCAATGGCAATTTGGGGTGCAGGCGTATTTTCCAAACGACCAGCATCAATTTCTTCGAGATATTGTGTGTAACTTATGACAGCCTCTTCTTCAAAATAACCGACAATCCGATGTGCCGTTTTTGGCGATAGAAGATACAAGAAGAAATACACATTATAAAAGACCATCTGCACCGCCATAATCAGCGTGCGTTCAAACATCGATGGTTTTGCGATACGAATAAAAGTCATCAAATGCATACGCTCATTGTCTGCTTCTTCCAGCAGTTCCGCAATCCAACCCTGATCGTCCCTGATATGTCGCAAGGCTTTCAGATGCTGTAACAAACCGCCAACCATGCCGGGAACAGCCGCAACAGTTTCCAGTACGACGGCGCGGTGGCCATAGCGCTTACGAAAAAAGCCATCGGCGAAAAACCGTAATGCTTTGACGAACATAAAAGCAAAACGATCGCTAAGGGTTACAGGGAGATGATGCTCTCCTTTAGCGATGGGAAGGTCGGGCCGTTGAGGGTTCGGTGTCATGTTCTTTACTCACACTATAAATTGGGCACCCGCTTCAATCCCAGACACCAACTCATGTGTCGTTTTCTGGGGCTGACGTAAGCACCATAATCATAATACGTAAGGAAATGCCAAACAGATACGCGTGCGGCTAGCTGCCGCGGAACGGGATAAGGGGGTCGCGGTAGGCTGCAGTCGCGATTGATGTATTAAGGGGCAGAGCTGTGGCCCATCTTGGAAAGCAGGTTTTTGTCATCTACCTGACGCGCGTAATCGAGCACAGAAAAACCCGCTTTGTTTTTAAGGGTTGGGTTAGCGCCAAGTTCCAGAAGCCTATCAACAGTATTCATCTTGCCTTCGCCCAAAGCCCACATCATAGGCGTGCCGCCGTCTCTGCCTTGGGGGTCAACTTTGGCACCGGCCTCTGCCAGCAGGCTGACGATGGCCGCATCACCGCTTATGGCTGCCATATGCATGGGGGTTAAATGAAGTGCGCTGGCTTCTGATCGCCGATTAACATCTACATCCTGGGTCAGCAGATACTCTACCACCTCGGTCTTGCCGTCGCGGGCCGCTTCCATCAGGGCAGTAAAACCAATCTCGTCTGCGGCATCAACATCAGCCCCGGCACTGATCAGGCGCTGGACGATGTCTACATTGCCGCTACGCGCAGCAAGCTCCAGGATAGGCCTGCCGGTAAAGTCCGCCGCATTTGCTGAGGCACCAAGGGACAAAGCCTCGTCCACGGCGTTCACGTTTTCTGTGCGGATTGCCTCAATCAACAACGCAGTGTCAGGGGAGGGTAATTCGATACCAGCCACCCGGGCCATAAGACCCACAAACGACTGGTGCCCGCGCCGCATGGCAATTTGGCGCGGGTTTCCGTGACCCACTTGCTGAGTGTTGGCACCGGCTTTCAACAGACGTTCCGCAATGTCTGTGTAGCCATAATAGGCCGCCCAGTTGATTGCCGGGTCGTCGTTTATGTCTGCCAGGTTAACATCGGCATCATTTTCCAGAAGCAGGTTGACGATGTCTATTTCCTGATAAGCAGCGGCCATCATCAGGGGCGTCGCGCCAATGTTTTGGGTGTTCGCAAAATTTACATCTGCACCCGATGCCACCAACAGGCGGCATATATCCAGTGACTGATTTTGCACAGCAGCAAACAATGGGCTGGCACCAGACGCATTGACGGCGTTTACATCAGACCCGGCTTCAATGGCTATGCGCACTGCGGTTGGGTCTTTGTTTTCAATTGCGGCAAACAAGGCCACTTCGTCTTGTGCCAGAGCCGATGGGGCCAGGTAGGCAAGCAATGCAAGGAAAACAAACAGGCGTTTTTTCATGCTGACCCTCTCTCTCTCAAGATACGGTGCTTTCCCCGCAATTCTATGGCCCGCCACAACGGGAGCGCAAGAGAAGCAAAAGTTTAATAGCCCGTCATTTCCAGATAGCCAACAGCCGCATGGCTGCCTTCTGCATTCACGGGTCCTTCCCAATAGGGGATGCTGGTTTGCATCCAGCTATCGGGATTAAGGGCGCTGACCGTCAGGTCAACACCTTGCGAAGCCACCACAACACGCCACCGGGTTGGCACGGGTCGCCCCTCAACGGTTGTTGTGTTCAGCGGTATCAATTTTATGTCGTCTTCCTTAAGGGCCAGAAGGGAGCCATCTGCCTGTATCCAACTACCAGACCGATACATACCACCAGCAGTGTCGCGCAGGCCAAACACCATTAAACGCTCGCCTGTTTTGAACTTCAAGGAAAACCAGTCCCAGCCGGATTGATGCTGCGCGAGTGGCTGGCTGCTCCATTCCCGGTCTAACCAGGCGTTGCCGGTAACCACATAGTCTTTATCCCCAATTGTTACTGTCCCGGTTGCCTGCAGAAAGGGGTGGCTGAAGTAATAGGACGCCTGACCCTGGTCAGATTTGACACTGAAGCCATTGTCGCCGTGGCGCACATGAGGACCTGTTTCCGTTAGGGCCAGAGCGTAGCGGAATGTGTCACCTCCCGCTTTTAAGCTATAGGTTTTGTCTGTGCTCGACGCGGCAAATTGCCAGTCATCTATCCAGGCACTGATGGGTGATGCCGCGGCGCCAGCTTGCCCCGTACCGCCGCGCGCCAGTTTTTCAGCATCAAAATGTGCTGTTGCTGTTGTAAGGGCTGCATGCCCCATCCAAAACTCGTGGCCTGACCATCCGACGTTACTTTTGCCTGGCTTTGTAGCCTGGCGAAACAGTGTCCATTGCAGGCCAAGTTGTTCGCCGTCTGCGGCTCTTAGGTTTGCGGTGACGTACCACCATTCCAGCCGGAAACCGGGGTGGGGGCCATAGTCTTGCGGGAAACGGATTGTTCTGCCGGGTACGACTTTCTCAAATCCTTCTGCGGTGGTGCCAAGCCCCGCGAACCCCTGCCCAGCGGCCGGCAGGGTCGTCAACAGCAACAGACTGATCGACAGCAAGGCCTGTTTAATGTTCATGAGCAAAAACCTTCGATAGCTCGGCTGGCGGGATGCGTTGCAGGCGTACAAGGGGGTATAGTGCCGCGAGAAATGCCGTGAAAACACCCAAAGCGCCAAGCTGCAACCATTGCATGGGAAACACATATAGCGGCAAGCGCCAGCCGAATGCAGCGACGTTAATGACAGCGACAAGGCACCAGCTTATTGCAATGCCAAGGGGAATAGCTGCCAGCGAGGTTAACAGCGCAAGCAGCAGGATTTTCAACCCTTCCAGACGCGTGATGGTGCGCCGCCGCACCCCCATTGCCCATAGCGGCGCAACGCCGGTAAGCCGCGCCCCTGATAGCGTCAGCAAACTGGTGATCATGGCAATGCCCGCCACCCCCAGGGTAAGGGTGCCCAGCGCGCCAGAGATGACAAACGTCTTGTTGAAAACACTGCGCGAAAAACCCTTGAGGCCGCTTTGGTTGATCATTTGGTCGGCGGGAATGCCAACGTCTTGTGTGATCCGATCTGCAAGTTTTGTGGCATCGCCTGTTGTTAACAGCGATACCCGGCGTCGTTCCGCCGGTGGCCAATATTGCTCTAGCACTTTGTTGGGCAGGCGAATTTCAGCGCGTGGGTTGCCATAATCGGAATAGATGCCGGCAACAGTTCTGCGTAGCAGAGTGCCGTCTGTTGGCACATCAACCGCATCACCAATTTGAAGGTCCGCCCGGTAATGCAGTTGCTCGTTAATCAAAACACCATCGTTTACAACAGTGTCCGCCCAGGGGGTTTCTGTTTGTTGCAGCAGGGTCCATGTATCGCGGTAGGTGGAATGATCGGTGAAACCAACCACACCCACCGGCAACCCTTCAAGCTGGGTCGTTGCACCCCATATTGGCAAAACGGCTGTGATATCAGCCTGTTGTGTGGCCCATTCCATCAGGGTTTGGGCTTCTTCGTCTGAGGATCCCAAGACATAAATATCTGCCGACAAGCGTTCTTCAAGGAAGGCATCGAAGGTCAGGCGAAAGCCTTCGACCATGCCGTTAACGCCGACATTGGTGCCTAGCGCCAGCAGCAGCGCCATCAACGCCAGCGACAGGCCAGACAATTGTTGACGGCTGTCAGCCCAGAACCACTGTGCCAGCGGTGTGGTTGCTGTGCGCCGTCCAATGCTTAAAAGCACCAGTAAAATACCGGGCAGTAAAAACGCGGCCCCCAGCAAAATACCGGCCATAACCATGAAACTGGCCAGCAATCCATACCCAAACTGGTACAAAAAGAACGCCAGAAGCGCCAAAAAAGTACCAAAAATGGCCTGAAAATAGACAATTCGGGTCTGTTTAAGGTGCCACACTGCCGTGCCGCGGGCTTCCAGCAGAGACATTTTAGAGACTTTGAAAAATGCCCCCAGGGCTGCCCCTAATGCACCGATCAGGCTAACGGCGATACCGCTCAGCCACCAGCTAAGATCAAGCCGAAGCGAGCCGGCAACTTGGGCGCCATACAGTCCGCGCAAACTGGCGGCAACATCCGGCAGCAAAAACGCTGCAATTGCATAGCCGCCCAACACACCAAGCGCACCCGCAATGGCAGCGATCACCATCATTTCGCTGACCAAAAGTGCCAGCAGGCGGCGACGGCTGACGCCGCAAATGCGCAGCGTTCTGAACGCATGCAGCCGGTCTTCAATAGCAAGCCCAATTGCGGAATAAACAATAAACAGTCCAACCAGAAAACACAGCAATCCAAAGGCGGTAAGGTTGAGGTGAAAACTGTCCGTGAGGCCCGCAAGGTCAACCTCTACCGCTGGTTCAGTGACAACAAGTTGGTCCCGCCATTGTGCTGGAAGGTTGACGGTATCAAAGGTGTGTCCGGGCGGCAGCAGCAATTTGGTGAGGCGCCCCTCAAGCTCCAGCAAGCGCTGAGCCGTGGCAATGTTGCCTATAACCTGGCCTGCGCCAAGTGTATCGCGGATTTCGATGCTGGGTCGGTCGGTTACAGCGACGGTATCAAGCACCTGCTGCAGCCGTGCGGCTGTCATAGTATCTGCATATACCATACCTGGCGGTTCAAGAAACTTCAGCAACGCCTCACCTTGCGGCGTTTCTATGACATCGTTGCCAGATGTGTCTGCGGGTGCATCGTAGGTCAGGGGGTCAATGCCGGTGAGCCTAATACCGCTCGCCGGGGATCCAAGCCGCCCTTCCACGATAGGCGTGACCAGAACTCCCGCCCGCCGAAGCGACGCAAAAGCTGCCTGATCAAAAGGCGAACGGTCACGGCTAACCAGCGAGGGTCGGTCAAGCGCCGCCACGGTTGCTGCAGACCTGTCATAGCTCGCTCGGGCGTGCGTGTTCAGGGCCTGTACGGCTGTCCACAAAGCTGTAGCAGACGCAAGCCCGATTAGCAGGGTAAGAAATTGTAGCTTATGACGCCGCCAGTGGCTGAAAAGGCTGGCGAAAACCAGCCATAGGGGTGCAGCTTGGGCCGTCATGTCAGCACACCACTCCGCAGCTGCAGCAACCGGTCTGACCTCTCGGCGAGCCGTTTGCTATGAGTTGCCATCAGGAAGCCGGCCCCTGTTTTTGCAACCAGGTCGAAGGCGATATCGAGCACAGCATCGCTATTGTCTTCATCTAGGTTGCCGGTCGGTTCGTCGGCCAAAATCAATTGCGGCCTGCTTGCAAACGAGCGGCCAATGGCGACCCGCTGCTGTTGCCCCCCCGACAGCTGTTCGGGGTAGCGGTCCAGCAAGCCGTTGAGGTCAAGGCGTGTCGCCAGTTCTTCCACCCATTTGGGGTCAAATCGCCCAGCTAACCGAGCCTCAAATGTAAGGTTTTCAGCTACCGTCATGCTGGTGATCAGATTAAACTGCTGGAATATCAGGCTGATTTTTTGCTGGCGCACCAGTGCGCGACCCGCGTCGTCCAGTGACTGAATAGCTTGGTCATCAATTTCAATTGTACCAGCATCGATGGCATCCAGCCCGGCGATCACATGCAGCAGCGTGCTTTTGCCACATCCGCTTTCACCCATTAGAGCGATTTTTTCGCCTGGCGCCACATCGAAAGACACGCTTTTTAAGACGTCGACACGGCCCTGCGGCGATGCATAGCTTTTCACCAAGTTTGTGACACGTAGCATCGCTTAACCCCAGTTCGGCATTTCAGAAAACACGTCAATTATACGACAGCATTACCTTTAGCATATACGATGCATACCATCGTGCGACTTTTCGCCTCTGGTGTGTCAGGCAGATACCGCAGCCAAACAATCGGTAATCACTTTTGATCAGGCGGGTTTGGGGTGTCGTCGTCATCATCCAGAAGAATGCGATGGGCGTTGCCCTCCATGTCGTCAAACTGATCATTCTTCAGTGCCCACATGAAACCCACAAGTCCGACAAGGCCCAAGGTCAGCGCGATCGGGATCAGGTATAACAAAATTTCCATTCAGTCCTCCCGCTTTAAGGTGAGGCGGAATGAATTTAGGATCACGACCAGTGACGACCCCGACATGGCAATGGCGGCAACGAGCGGCGTCACATGCCCCATGATAGCCAGGGGTATAGCGATGACATTATAAATGATCGCCAAGCCAAAGTTCTGTTTTACCAAGTGCATCGACAATTTGGCTGTGGTGTGTGCGGCGGCAACGGGCCCCAACCTGTCGCCCTGAAATACGACATCAGCGGTGTTTTGCGTGATGTCCACTGCGCTGGCGGGGGAGATAGATACATGCGCAAACGCCATGGCTGCGGCGTCATTAAGACCGTCGCCTGCCATTAAGACGGTGCGGCCCTCCGCTTGCAATGCCCTCAGGCGATCACTTTTATCAACCGGCGAGACCCCGGCTTCATAACTGTCGATACCAAGGGAGCTGGCAACCTCGCAGGCCACAGCCTCGCGGTCACCAGACAGCAAGCTGACCTTGAGGCCCCGGGCTTTTAATTTCTGTACGGTTTCAGCCGCATCGTCTCGCACCTGATCCGCGAAGGTGAAACACTCAACCGGGGTGCCATCGATTGACAACCACATCTCAAGCGAGGCATGGCCGTCCGCCTGTTCATCGCCGCACCAGGCCCTGCTGCCCAAGCGATACCGCTTGCCATCCATCAATGCCTCAAGGCCTTTCCCAGGGACTTCGACGACATCTATTTTCTCTAATGTACCATCGTGGGCGCGGGACAGGGCGGTTGAGAGTGGGTGTTTGCTGTTAGCGGCCATAGAGGCTGCCAGCTGCATATGCCCTGGGTCATGAGTATTTGAAGTGAGCTCTGGTCGTCCAAGTGTCAGGGTGCCAGTTTTATCAAACACCACAGTGTCAATGGTTGCCATTTTCTCCAGTGCATCACCCGACTTCAGTAAAATGCCGTAGCGCATCAGTTTGCTGCTTGCCAGCACCTGCACCACGGGAACCGCGAGGCCAAGGGCGCATGGGCAGGTAATGATTAATACGGTGACCGCATTTAAAAGCGACACTTGCCAGGGGGCGCTCATGATGAGCCACCACCCCAGGAAAGTGAGCGCGCCCATGGAATGAATTACAGGTGTGTATAGCCGGGCTGCCGTGTCCGCAATACGAACGTATTTCGATGCGCCCTGCTCGGCGACCTCCATCAGCTTGACGATTTCGCTGAGCAGGCTTTTTTCACTGGCCTTGGATACCTCAATGCGCAGCGGCGCAGACAGATTAAGCGTGCCAGCAAATACGCTGCTGCCGACGGTAATGTCTTCTGGCACGGTTTCCCCGGTAATTAATGACAGGTCTGCGCTTGATGTGCCTGACAGAATAGTGCCGTCAGCGGGAATATTTTCCCCAACGGCGACCCGCACAATCATGCTTTCCCGTAAATCCCGGATCGGAACCTGCGTTAGCTGCCCGTTTTCTTCTACAGATGCAAAGCCCTGCAGTCGGGATAAGAGACGCCCGGCAGAGGACCGGGCCTTGCCTTTGGCGCGGGCGTCCAGATAGCGACCAATCAGCAGGAAAAACAGCAGCATCACAGCGCTGTCGAAATATACATGTTCGCCGTGGTTGACCGTTTCAAACAAGCTCATGGCAGAAGCCAGTACAACCGCAAGCGATATGGGCACGTCCATGTTGGTGCGGCGTTCCTTCAGCACGCTGATAGCAGACGCGAAAAACGGCTGGCCCGCGTAAATCACAGTGGGCAGGGCAATCAGGGCTGATATCCAGTGCATCAGGTCGCGGGTTGCCATTCCCATTGTTTCAGCGGTAGATGCCCAAAGCCCCATCGACAGCAACATCATATTCGCTGCGGCAAACCCTGACACAGCAATAGCGCGCAACAAGCGTTTTTCCTGATCGGTTTGCGCGGGTGCATCATCCCGCAATGTGTGCAGTTTGTAGCCAAGCCTGGTGATGGAGTCGGCCAATATATTGGCGTTGGCGCGGGGCCCGTTCCAGCGCACCATCATGCGTTCCGTCGACATATTGACGCGGGCATCGGTAACACCGTCCCCTGCAGACAAAGCGTTTTCAATCAACCGGATGCAGGACGCACAGTGGATACCTTCCACGCCTAAAACAAGCGTATGGGTACCGTCGGCATTATCGGTCGCCACAGAGGCAAAGGCACCGCCTTCAGCGATACTGTTGCGGGCTGCATGGGCCGCTTCACAGCCATTGCAGCAAAACTCCTTGCCGCTGGGTGTGGGCGCACCGCAATGGGCGCAATCACCTAGCGAACGATGAGCCGGTCTGCCTGCTGATACTGTTGCTGGTTCCATGTCACATACACTCTTACGTCCCAAACGCCCTCCAGCGGAAAGTCGACTGTGGCGCGGTAAGCGCCGGTGCTGTTTTCAAGCAGGGGCACAGTAAAATCCACGCCATTATGCGTTGGACGGGTGAATTCGGCAACGATATCCGCACCAGACAGCGGTTGGTCCTGCGCGGTTAGGATATAGGTAAACTCACCATTATCCGCATAATCTACAGTGCCGGCCCACCCCAACCGGGATTGAGCCTCTGCCGCAGCCACAGTGTCGTTATAGTTCAGGCCTTTCAGATAAGCCTGTTCGGTCACGACGCCTGTGTGCGTGTCTGTGGCAAGATAGACGAAAATACCGTCCATTACGAAAATAACGGCAAAAAAACCGACAATATACCAGGGGATCCATCGATCCCGTTTGGTCATGCCGGTCTCTGTTGTTTGTGTGTCAGTCATGTCAGGCTCCCTAGCGCCTTTCGCTCAGGAACAGGCCTGAGTATGTTTCAACAATAGCACCATCCATCGTCCTTGCGGTAAAGGTTACGTCAGATCGTCCTTGCGCCGGTTTTGGCGCGGTCACGAAAACCCTGTAGTGCCCAACACTGTCGGCATAGACCAGAAGTGCGTCAGGTTCCGGGTCACCAGCCGCCTGAACCCGCAAGTTGGCACCGTCCAGCCCACTGACCGACAGGGAAAAGACCATGTCTTCATGGGTTTTGTTCAAAATTTTGACGTCATACCCGTTACGGATTGTGCCGTCTGACAAGGTGACAAATAAAGGGTTTCGGTCGTGGAGGACATTCAGGTCTGACGGACTGCGGTTGATAAGACCAAACAGCATCACACCGCCCACGATTGCTAAAATCGCGATGTACCAGAAAGTCCTTGGCCGCAGGATATGCGGATTTTGGGTGCGGCCTTCCAGGCGCGCTTCCTGGTTGTTCATGGTGTCATAGCGGATCAGGCCGCGCGGGCGATCCACTTTGTCCATGATTTCATTGCAGGCATCTACACAAAGGCCGCAGGCAATGCATTCCATTTGCAGACCGTCACGAATATCAATACCAACCGGGCAAACCTGAACGCAGAGCGTGCAATCAACGCAGTCCCCGCGCCCGTCCCAGCTTTCGCCTTTTTTATGCTTGCCGCGGGGTTCGCCGCGTACTTCGTCGTACCCGATGATCAGCGTATCCTTATCAAACATAGCGGATTGGAACCGCGAGTAGGGACACATGTACATGCATACCTGTTCGCGAGCAAAACCTGCCATCAGGTAAGTTGAGAAGGTTAGCGCCACAATCCAGACACCAACCGACCATGGCACATCAAGGTGAACGATTTGATCCACCAGCGTTGGGGCATCATTAAAATAGAAGACCCAGGCGCCGCCAGTTAGTGCACCGATAACGATCCATAGAAAATGTGTAACGCCGAACTTCCAGATTTTTTCAAAAGACAGAGGGCCTTTGGCCAGCCTCATGCGTTTGGCGCGGTCCCCTTGGACAATACGTTCAACCCAAACGAACAAGTCGGTCCATACGGTTTGCGGGCAGGTGTAACCACACCATACACGCCCCGCCAGGCTGGTAACGAAGAATAAGGCAACTGCCGCCATCACCAGAATGCCGGTAAGATAATAGACCTCCTGCGGCCATATCTCGATGAAGAAGAAGTAGGCGCGCCGGGCGGGCATATCGATCAGGATGGCCTGGTCAGGGGCATGCAAGCCCCTGTCCCAGCGCAGAAACGGCGCCAGATAGTAGATCGAAAGCGTGACGATCATCGCCACCCACTTGAGCTGGCGATATTTGCCCCAAATACGCTTTGGGTACGCTCGCTCGCGTTTTTCGAAAAACTTAATTGGCGCTGCGGTATCGCTCATGGCTTTTTACTCTGCTTCCCCGCCGCCAAGCGAGTGAACGTAGATGGACAGTTGCCGGATGGTGCTGGCATCAAGCCGCGTATTCCAATTGGGCATCATGCCATGCTTTGGCTGACTGATCTGAGCAACCAGATCAACTTTTGTGCCGCCGTAGAACCAGATGGCGTCTGACAAATTAGGCGCCCCCTGATACTGATCACCTGTGCCATTCTCGGCATGACAAAGCGAGCATTGCTCGTCATACAAGGTTTTGCCGGCTGCCGGATAATCGCCGCCTGTGCTGAAACTCAGGACATAATCTGCAACATCCGAAATTTCCTCACGGCTGAAGATTTCACCAAACGCAGGCATTTCCGAATAGCGGGTTTCGTCGTGGTCAGCCCGCACACCGAACTGGATGGTTTGGTGAATGTCATTCACTGTTCCGCCCCACAGCCAGTCATCGTCCAGAAGGTTCGGGTAACCGGCAGCGCCCGTGCCGCCCGTGCCGTGGCAGGTGGCGCAATTGTCTTTGAAGGCAGATGCACCGCCCGCAAGAGCGAAGGCATATAGCGCAGGGTCAGCCTGAACATCCTCAAAACTGGCACTATCAAACCTACTGAGATACTGCGCGCGACGGGCGAAGATTTCAGCCTGGCTGTCAGCCAGTTCATTATATTGTGTCCAGCCCATGCTGCCCTGAGTGCCGCCGCGTTCGCCGTCACCCGACAGGGTGGGCCAGGACGGATAAATCACCGAATAGCCGATGGCCCATATGATGGTGACAATCAGAACCCCAAGCCACCAGCGCGGCGCTGGGTTGTTTAGCTCTTTGATGCCATCCCATTCGTGGCCGGTGGTTTCAATACCTGTGTGGTCGTCTTTTTCAATGTTGCTCATTGCTCGTCCCCTTCAAGAGGAATGAATTTGTGCCCTTCGATGATGTCCCGTTTGCTGGGGCGAAATGCCCAGAAAACGACGCCGCAGAAGACCGAGAAAAAGAACAACAGGCCAACCATACCGGCATTGTCTGAAATCCAGTCCATCATCGCCCACTCCTTTGTGTGCCATCATGCTTATAGTCTTGCAGTTCGGCCATTGTGCCAAGGACCTGCAAATACGCGATCAGGGCATCCATTTCTGTGGTTGTAGACTGGCCATCGAAATTGCGGGCGTTGACCTTGCTATAGCGGCTCAAGAGACCATCAAGGTCGTCACTGTCGTCCGTTGCTTGGGCAAGCGCGTCAGTATAGGCATTTTCGATTTGTTCATCGGTGTAGGGCACCCCCACCATGCGAAGGGCAATCATGTCCTCGTGGATGTATTCAAGCTTGGCACCCTTTTCCACAAGGTGAGCATAGCCTGGCATGATTGATTCGGGCACCAGCGATTGTGGATGGATGGTATGAGCCACATGCCAGTCGTCAGAGTATTTGCCGCCCACGCGCGCCAGGTCAGGACCTGTTCGCTTGGAACCCCACTGGAACGGATGGTCATACATGCTTTCCGCTGCCAGTGAATAGTGGCCGTACCGTTCCACCTCATCACGTAATGGGCGAACCTGCTGGCTATGGCAACCATAACAGCCCTCGCGCAGGTACACATTATACCCAGCGAGCTCAAGTGGCGTGTAGGGCCGAACGCCCTTCACCGGCTCGATTGTGGTTTCCATCCGGAACAAGGGTACAATCTCGACCAAGCCGCCAATGGATATGGTGATCACCACAAAAATCAGCATCAGGATGGAGTTTTTCTCTACAGATTTGTGACTGTTAAACATGAACCGTCTCCAGATAAGCAGGCCGGGTTTCGGGCGCGGTATCCCCGCGCACCGTCCGGATAAGATTGTAGACCATGATCAAACTGCCTAGGAGGAACAACATGCCCCCGAAAGCACGGATCAGGTACGGGATGAATTTGGCCTGCACAGTTTCAACGAAGCTGTACTCAAGGAAGCCAAGCGCGTCATACGACCGCCACATCAGGCCTTCCATGATGCCGGACACCCACATTGCTGCGATGTACAGCACGATACCAATCGTTGCGATCCACAGATGCGCATTCACCAGCTTCAGGGAATAGAGGCCTGGCCGTTTCCACAGCACCGGCACCAGATGGTAGATCGCACCAAAGCTGATGAAGGCAACCCAGCCAAGCGCACCAGAGTGCACGTGCCCAATGGTCCAGTCTGTATAATGGCTTAGCGCATTAACGGCTTTGATAGACATAAGCGGGCCTTCAAAGGTGCTCATGCCATAAAAGGCCAATGAGATGATCATGAACTTCAGAACTGGATCTTCACGCAATTTGTGCCATGCACCAGACAAGGTCATCATGCCATTGATCATGCCCCCCCAAGACGGCATCCACAGCATGATAGAGAAGGTCATGCCCAGTGTTTGCGCCCAGTCAGGCAACGCGGTGTAATGCAGGTGGTGCGGCCCGGCCCAGATATACATAAAGATCAAGGACCAGAAGTGCAGGATGGAAAGCCGGTAGCTGTAAACTGGCCGTCCTGCTCGTTTGGGTACAAAATAATACATGATGCCCAGGAAGCCGGCGGTCAGGAAAAAGCCCACGGCATTGTGACCATACCACCATTGGATCATGGCAGACTGAACCCCACCCCAAAGCGGATAGCTTTTGGTGCTAAAGAGCGATACCGGGATAGAGATATTGTTCACCAGATGCAGCACTGCAACCGTCACGATGAACCCAAGAAAGAACCAGTTCGCCACATAGATATGCGGTTCTTTGCGGTTTTTCAGGGTCATCAGAAAGACAATCAGATAGGCAACCCAAACAATGGTCAGCCAAAGGTCAGCGTACCATTCGGGTTCTGCATATTCTTTACCCTGCGTAACACCGGTAACGTAACCAAGTGCAGCAATAACAATGAAGAACTGATAGCCCCAAAACGTAAACTTCGACCAGCCATCGCCCCAAAGCCGCGTGCGGCATGTGCGCTGGACAGCGAAATAGCTTGTCGCAAACAGGGCATTGCCGCCAAAAGCGAAAATAACCGCTGATGTATGCAGTGGCCGCAAGCGCCCAAAAGTTAAATATTCCCCGAAGTTCAATACCGGGAAGGCCATCTGTAGTGCGATAAACACCCCAACCAGAAAGCCGGTTACGCCCCAAAAAACAGTCGCGATTGTGAAAAGTTTCACAATATCGTCGTTATAGTTGGGTTTTTCCGCAAGCGAAGTCATAGGCTTGTCCTCATGATAAAAGTCCCCCTGCAATTGCGAAAAGACTGGCACCGCTCAGCACCATTGCGCCCCTGGCGATGGTTTTAATGCCGGAAGGCCAGCGATTCGCAGAAAGTTGGCCAGCCGCTGCCACAAGGGTCAGGGCTGGTATGGTGGCAAGGCCGAAACCCGCCATAGAAAAAAACGCGGCAGCTGGGTCACCTGTTGCCGCAACAGCAAGCAAAGCAGCCCCCACAAGCCCGCATGGTAAAAAGCCAAGCGTTACCCCGAGGGCGTAACGATGCAGTGGCGTTTGGCCGGCCACAAAAGGTCTGGCTACGTCACCCAGCTTTGTGCCTAAACCAAGAACCATGCGGTTAAAGCTGTTTGGCAACAGAGATGTGCGAAGGCCGGGAACAGCGCTGCCTAAAAACAGCGTGCCCGCCAACACCATCATTGCCACGGCCACAGTGCGGAACACGGCACTGTCGGCAAAAAAACCGGAAAAGGTCGCCGCAGCAACCCCGAGTGCTGTGTAGGTTGTGATTCTGCCCAAATGATAAGGCATCAAGGCTGCCCCTTTTACGCGGGTTAATATGTTGCCGCCTGCGGGTGCTCGGGTGGCTGCTTTACTGGCAGTGGTTTGAGCAAACGCAAACGGACCGCACATGCCGACACAATGCGTCAGACTGCCTACAAAACCGCCAATAAGCAGCGTTGTGGCAAGGCCGCCGTGGTTTTGAAGTGCAGCCTGGCAATGTTGCAAAAACAGTTCCATTGGAATCCCTAAGCGTTCCAGTTCGAGCGTATAATACCCATGGCTCTGAGGCGGGGTTTGACAGAAGTCAAAAGCCAGACATCTTCTTGTGCGACAGGCGGTCGCAGGGCCGAAAACTGTAAAAACCTTTGCAGACCAAAAGTATGGAAAAGGCAAACTCCCAGATGCTTCAAAAATGTTGACCTCTTGGCCAAACCTGAATCGCGCCAGATAATGTTATGATATAGCCTTTGCCTCTGGTACCGTACCGGACGACGCCTTTTAGGGCGCATTAACGACAAAAGAGGAGACAAAGGTGAAAAAAATCATCATTTTCATGGCCTTTATTGCGGGCCTTGCATGGCCAGCGGCTGCGGATCATCATAAAAAAAGTGAAGGTGACAAAGCGGCAATCAAAACGGCTGTGTTTGACTATTTTCATGGACAGGGCGAAGCCAGTGCCGAGCGTTTGTTCCGGGCCTTTGAGGCGGAGCATGCAACGATGGTGGGAGTTACCAAAGGCGATAACGGTAGTGAGTCTGTCCGGTCCTGGAAAGACATGACGAGTGTATTGAATAACTGGGCGGCCAATGAAAACCCGCCGGGTGGCGACCGGGACGGAGAAATCATTTCTATGAATATGGTGGACGACCGGTTGGCTGTTGTTCTGTTTCGCTCGGCAGATCGCTTTTATGACGCCCTGACACTTGGCAAGGTTAACGGTGAATGGAAGATCATCGCTAAGGCTTTCGTGCTGCAATAGCTTTGTAGCGTTCGTCTATATTTACCCAGCTGGGGCAGGTTACTAACCCCAGCTGGAGCCACTTCAAGCATGTGGTTCAGAGATGAAAATTACTGCGGCTAAATCTTACCCCCGCGCCCCACATCAATTTACAAAGGCATGTGTTACCGGTTTGCCGGGTTGTCTTAATTGGTTAATCGGCATTGCCATAATGCGACTTACCCCCTGGTTGAGCGAACCAGCGAATAACAGGGTTTTTCCTTCGTCCATGAAAGCTGGAAAATAAGCGGGGCCATTGACATCGGCGCTAACGCGCGTTGCAGTACCGCCGCTGCTGGCAATACGGTATATATGTGTCATTCCATTTCCAGCGGCCGAAGTGTAATAAATGTGGTTGCCGTCAGGAGACCACTTGAGGCCGAATGCGATGCTTGGCTCGTCGCTGAGCTTGGTGATGGCGTGAGACTGTATATTTATCATGTAAATGCCGTCTGCATCGCTTGCGGTGTCCCCGGCCCTGCCGCTGTCATCAATGTCGCGATGAGAGAAGGCGATGAAGTTTCCGTCCGGCGACCATGCTGGGCTGCTGTTATGGCCGCCAAAGCCTATTTCAAGCAGTGTTTGGGCATCGGCTTCAAAATTTTCAATTAAAAGGTCAGAGCTGCCATTTTCATATTCATACCAAAATACCATGCTCTTACCGTCAGGCGACCAATTGGGTGCCCCCCTACCATCTCCGTCATAAAATAGTCGGTAATCACTGCCATCTGGCTTTATAGAATAGAGCGCTAACTCTTTCATTGATGGTCCAGCGGCAAACACAATATTCTGCCCATCCGGTGACCAGCCTGGCTCAATTTCAAAAAGGCCTGGTGTTTTGGTAATGCGGCGCTCTACGCCGGTTGCAATATCAACTATATAAAGGTCGGACAAATGACCCCCTTCAGCACGGTAAGAATAATACACAATGTGTTTGCCGTCAGGCGATGCCGCGGGTGCATAGTCCTGACCCGACGGGTCTCTGTCCTCGGCGTGCAGCAACGTCGATGATATAACGAAAATCATCATGAAAAGTCTGGTTTTGCTGGTTCTGAACAGCATTTTTCTCGCTCACTTTTTGTGACCTTCAATCACTTAGGCTGCACCTTAAACTATTTGTGAACCTTCGCAAAATGGCGGTTCTTGAGGTCTGGATTGCCTCTATCAGGAGATGAGTTGGCGGCTAGCCTAGGGTGGTTCGCGGTGCTCATGGTAATCATTGGCAATATTCAGCGGTGGCATAATGATCAACCTAGCTGATCGCTGTGCATGCGAATCTATACAATTGGTTTATTAACCTGTTCAAATTGCATTATTTATTTGAACAGGTTGTCGGTGCTCGCTACCGTTTGAAGCGCCCGCAATGACGGGTCACCATCGTACCCTGGGGAGGGGGCGATACAAGAGCCAACAAAACCAAGGGGATTGTGATGTCTGTCATCAAAAAACGAACGCTGATCACAGCGCTTCTGTCCACCAGTCTTTTAGCGGGTGCTGCATATGCACAAACATCGGGCGATGGCACCAAACTGCAGCGGGAAAAATGGGTTGAGCCCAATTTAGTGGTTGTCAGTGACCAGCCCGTCGCCGACGATGCTGAAGACAAAGGCAAGAAAAAAGGGCTTCCGCTTGAAGCCGCCCGCACGGTGGACTTTGAAACAAATGAGGGCACCTGGATTTCTTTGGATGTTTCCCCCGATGGTGAAACCATTATCTTCGAGCTTCTGGGCGATATTTATACCATGCCCATGGCTGGCGGTGAGGCAACTGCCCTGATTACCGGCATGGGGTTCCAGTCTCAGCCAGTTTATTCGCCGGATGGCAGCCAGATTGCCTTCATTTCGGATGAAGGCGGGTCAGAGAACCTTTACATTGCGAATGCGGATGGTTCAAAGCGCAAGAAGCTCTCGTCCATGGGCTCGGGCGAGGCCATGAGCCCGGCGTGGTCAGCGGACGGTGACAATGTATTTGTATCCCAGGTTTCCAATGGTATCGGCGCGAACGAGATATGGATGTATCACAAGCATGGCGGCAAGGGCATCAAGGTAACCAACGCCCGACCCGCTGGCCCCAATACGCCCAGCAGTCAGCAGCCCAATGCGCAAGGTGTGTCCCCGTCGTCTGATGGTCGTTACCTGTATTATGCCGGTAAGACAGGTGGCTTCCAATATAATATGACTGGTTTTCCCTGGGCTGTTGTGCGCCGCGATATGCAGGAAGGCACGACAGATACCATTGCAACCGCCTACGGCGGGGCCGTGCGCCCAGTGATTTCGCCCGATGGTAACACGCTTGTTTATGGCACACGCCACGAAACACAGACGGGCCTGCGGGTGCGAAACATGGCAACCGGCGAAGACCGCTGGCTTGCTTACCCGATAACCCGCGATGATCAGGAATCGCGGGCAACGCGTGACTTGCTGCCTGCCTATAGTTTCACACCTGACGGTAGTGCGATTATTCTGAACAGCGGCGGTAAGATCGAGCGCATCAATATTGCAGACGGTGCGCGGTCCGACATTCCTTTCAACGTTAAGGTCAAAATGGATGTTGGCCCCAACCTCGTGCAGCAGGAAAAAGATCCGGAAGGACCTGTGGTTGCTCGCATGGCCCAAACCCCGTCTTTGTCGCCAGATGGGTCGACAATTGTTTTTTCAGCTCTCGGGGAGCTCTACTCCATGCCGCTTGAGGAAGGGGCGTCCCCCCGCAAAATAGAGCGTGCAGGCACAGGTGTTTTCCAGCCAAGCTGGTCTCGAGACGGGCGGTATATCACCTACATAAGCTGGGACCCGAACGGCGGTAATATATGGCAAATGCGCGCCAACGGCCGGGGGCGTCCGCAACAGGTGAGCAAGACTGCCAGTTACTACAGTGACCCTCATTTCACGCCAGATGGGTCCGAAATTGTTGCCATTCGCACATCAAACCACCAGTTCAATATGAGCAGTGGCAATGCCCAGCGTGACCTTGTGGCCATCAACACTGAAGACGGCGCAGTGCGCGTTATACTGTCGGGCACGGGCTTTAATAGTGTGCATTTTGGCAACGCTGATGATCGTGTGTATTTGTATTCCGGCGGTGGCCTTGGCGGACCAAACGGTGTGTTGTTCTCAGTGCGTTTGGATGGAACAGATCGCCGAGAGCATGTGAAGGTCACGGGGCAGGGCCTGTATTTTGCCGCCGAACCTGTTGGTGCCCGCGACATGCGGCTTAGTCCCAACGGCAAATACGCGCTTGCGCGGTCGCAGGAGCAACTGCAGGTCGTCGCAGTACCACAAACCGGACGCGAGGCGGTTACGGTCAATGTTGCAGGCCCTTCGGTTCCTCTAAAAACCCTGTCTGATTTTGGCGTCGACTATTTTGAATGGTCGACAGACGGCGAGACCATGCTTTGGTCAACCGGCAGCACGGTTTACACGCAAAAGCTGGCGGATGTTGAGTGGGTGAAGCCCGACGAAGACGAAAAACCCGAAAGTGCCGAGGATGAGCCCAGCGCCGAAGAAACGGATGAGGTTGAAAACACCGAAGAAGCAGAAGAAGTGGCTGAGGAAGAAAAGGATTATGTATCTTTCCAGGCTCGAGTGGAGGTGCCCCGCGACAATCCGGAAGGCAGTATTCTTTTGACAGGTGCGACCGTGTTAACCATGGGCCCGGACGGCACGATGGAAAACGCTGATGTCCTGGTGAAAGATGGCAAGTTTGTTGCCGTGGGGGCAAGTGGGTCGCTGGACGTGCCACGCGGCGCTGAAGTGCGCGACATGTCAGGTAAATTCATTACCCCGGGTTTTGTCGACACCCATGGTCATTGGCGCAACTGGAGCCGAAACGAGGTGATCGAAGAACACTTCTGGCCGTTTCTGGCCAATGTGGCGTACGGCGTGACCAGCGGCCTTGATGTCCAGACGTCTACAACAGACATCTTTGCCTATCAGGATATGGTTGAAGCGGGCCGCATGATCGGGATGAGAGCATGGTCAACGGGCCCCGGTGTTTTCAGTGATACCGCGATCAAGTCCAAGGAAGACGCAGTGAAGGTGCTGACGCGCTACAAAGAGCATTACCGCACCAAAAACATCAAAGCCTACATAACCGGCAACCGGAAACGGCGGCAGCATATCGTTCAGGCCTCAAAAGAGGTGGGTATTATGCCAACCACGGAAGGGGGGCTGGATGCCAAGCTTGACCTGACGCACATGATTGATGGCTTTGCCGGTAACGAGCATAATATCCCGATCATTCCTTTGTACAAAGATGTGCAGCAATTGGCGGCGCAAACCGGCATTGGGTACACGCCAACGCTTCTCGTGACGTATGGTGGCCCATGGGCGGAAAACTATTTCTTCACCAAAATGAACCCGCATGATGATGAGAAGGTAAACCGCTTTATGCCGCACACCATTGTGGATCAGCGAACCAAGCGGACGCCGTGGTTCCGTGACGAGGAATATGCTTTCACCCGTATTGCCGACAGCGCCATTGATATACAGCGCGCCGGTGGCAAGGTGGGTGTTGGCAGCCATGGTCAGTTTCAGGGGCTGGGGTATCACTGGGAATTGTGGGCGCTTGGTTCCGGTAAGGCTACGCCAATGGAGGCGCTTAAGGCGGCAACTATTGACGGCGCGCATATCATTGGCCATGCGCAGGAAGTTGGTTCTATTGAGCCCGGTAAATTTGCGGATTTGGTGGTGCTGAATAGCGACCCGCGGGAGAACCTTAAAAACACGACGGACATTCACCGCGTGATGATGAATGGACGCCTGTATAACGACGACACAATGGACCAACTGTGGCCGGTTCAAAAGGACTTGCCCAGCCTTTGGTTCCATGACGCAGGGCCCAAATAGGGCCAGGGCTGGAGCGATGCGGGGGCTTGGGCGCCCTCGCATCACTGGCCACATATGACCATGATTGAAGCAACAGATAACAAAACATACTGGATAACACGGCGTGACCAGTATGAATGCCTCATGTCCGCGCGGCGCATGGACATTATTGACTTGCTGGCTAACACCGGGGCGCGGTCAATCCGGGAAATTGCTGCGTTAATCGGCATGAAGCCGTCGTCGCTTTATCATCATATCGATCTGCTGCTCGCAGTTGACCTGATCGAAGTTGCAGGTACACGGTTGGTGAACCGCCGCCAGGAAAAACTGTATCAGGCACCGGGGCGTACCTTGCGCTATGGTCTGTCCTTCGATGATCCGCTTGCTTTCACGCTGTATTCGCGCATTGGTGACATGCAGGCACGGCAATCTGCCCGGGACCTTCGGCGCGGTCTGGAAACAACCCAGGTGGTTGCGCATGGCCCGGCCAAAAACACATGGGTCTTTCGCCTGGTTGGTGCCCCAGACCCGGAAACAATGGCAAAAATCAACTATCATATCGATGAGATTGCCAACTTGTTTTGGTCATCCGCTGGCCAGGACAACCCCTTGGTCGTGATGTCGGCCATTATGGCACCGATGGTGCGGCCAAAGCCCAATAAAACCGACTAAGCGCTCTCTCGGTGGTTTTGATCTCTCAAACCGTTGCTATGGCCAAAAAAACCCATAGGATACCGATCTGTTATCTGGTCGGTTGAAATGAGGCTGTTATGAGTGTGGTAATTATTGGTGGTGGCAACGCGGGCCTGCAAGTGGCCGATATGCTGAGGCGTCGTGGGTATGACCAATCCATTACTTTACTATGCGAAGAGAACCACTTGCCGTATCAGCGCCCGCCCTTGTCCAAGAAGTTTCTTGAAGGGGCCTTAGATGAAGTGCGCCTGACGTTGCGGCCTGAGAAATTTTATCAGGACAGGTCCATTGACGTGAAACTGGGCACAACAGTCACGCATATAAACCGCCATGAAAAATCAGTTTTAACAGATGGTGGTGAAACGCTGGCCTATGAACATCTGGTGATTGCGACAGGCGCTCGACCGCGCGCGCTGCCAGGCCATGAGGGGCGCGGTGACCTGTTTTTCATCCGCACAATCGACGACATCCATCACTTGAAAGCGGCATTGCCCGGTAAGAAAAGCGCCCTGTTGGTTGGTGGCGGGTTTATCGGGCTGGAAGCGGCTGCAACCCTGACGGTACTGGGCTTAAAGACCACTGTTGTAGAGGCTATGCCGTCCATAATGCCAGGGCTTGTAGCCCCCGAGTTGGCAGCTTTTTTCAAAAGCGAGCACGAAGCCAGAGGCACAACAATCATTGAAGGCGTTAGCGTCAGTAACGTGGACAGCAAGCCGGATGGCGGTTTTTCTGCGATGCTATCTGATGGTCGGACGCTGGAAGCGGACTTGGTTGTTGTTGGCATCGGTGTAATTCCCAATACCGAAATAGCCGAGGCCGCCGGGATTTCATGTGACCGGGGTATATTGGTTGATGAGTATGCCCGCACACAAGACCCATTCGTTTATGCTGTTGGTGATTGTGCAACCGGCGTTGTGACCCGTTATGAAGGCCGCACCCGGCTCGAATCTGTGCAAAACGCAGTATCGCAGGCCAGTGTTGCAGCCTTGTCTATTGTGGGGGAGGCCACACCGTATCGGGACCTGCCGTGGTTCTGGTCCGATCAATATGACCTGAAATTACAAATGGCCGGCCTGTCGCGCGGGTACGATCAGACAGTGCTGCGAGGCACCATAGCGGATCGGTCTTTCTCAATATGCTATTTTAAAAGCGGCGATCTGATTGCGATTGATTCCGTGAATGCAATCAAAGATCATATGGCGGTAAAGAAGCTGCTGGACGGCAATATTAATATCACGCCAGAGCAATGTGCGGATGTCGAGACACCGCTGAAAACATGGGTGTAGTCTTACGCCCTGAAAATCGTCACCCTATGCTGTTTTCTGCTCTGCGAGGTCGAGTTCGTCGCGCATGGCATTGCGCATTTCAAATTTTTGTATTTTGCCCGTTACTGTCATTGGGTATTCGCTGACAAAACGGATGTAGCGCGGCACTTTGTAATGGGCGATCTGTCCTTTGCAGAAAGCACGTATATCGTCCTCGTGGGTTTGCTCGCCAACCCTAAGCAATATCCAAGCGCATACTTCTTCGCCCATTCGGTCGTCTGGCACGCCAAAAACCTGCACATCCTGAACGGCGGGATGCGTGTATAAAAACTCTTCTATTTCGCGTGGATAAATATTTTCGCCGCCGCGGATAATCATGTCTTTTAAGCGGCCGGTAATATTCACATAGCCGTCTTCGTCCATGGTGGCCAGATCACCCGTGTGCATCCAATGCGCCCTGTCGATGGCTTCTGCTGTGCGTTCTTCATCGGCCCAATAGCCTTGCATCACACTGTAGCCCCGTGTGCACAACTCTCCTTGCGCACCACGCGGCACGGTGCGGCCTTGCTCGTCAACAATCTTGACTTCTACAAACGGGTGTATCTGGCCAACCGTACCGACGCGCTTGTCAAGCGGGTCATCTTTTTTGCTTTGAAAGCTGACAGGTGCGGTTTCGGTCATACCGTAAGCGATAGTGACTTCACTCATGTGCATGTCGTTTATCACCCGTTTCATCACCTCAATAGGGCACGGCGAGCCTGCCATGGCACCCGTGCGCAGGCTTGAAAGATCAAAGTTGGAAAAAGACGGATGCTCAAGTTCGCCGATAAACATTGTCGGAACACCATACAGCGCGGTGCATTTTTCCGACTGAACAGTTTGCAGTACGCTTTCCGGGTCGTAGGCCTCTCCCGGCAGGACAATGGCTGCACCATGCGTGATGCAGCCCAGCACCCCCATCACCATGCCAAAGCAATGATACAAGGGTACTGGAATGCACAGAATATCCTGTTCGCTAAAGCTTTGCCGCCGAGCCACAAAATACCCATTATTCAAAATGCTGTGGTGGGTCAGTGTTGCGCCCTTGGGGTGGCCTGTGGTGCCAGATGTGAATTGGATATTGATCGGGTCATCAGGTTGCAGGTCTGGTTGAACGGCTTTCAACGCGTCGAGGTGTTCAGATGTTGGGCGCTGCATCAAAGTGTCAAAGCCCATAAAGCCAGCGGGTGGATTATCGCTGATGACAATCGCAGTTTTGAGGTCTGGCAGGCGCGCAGCATTTAGTTTGCCAAAGGGCGCGCCTTCAATTTCTGGCGCGATGTCCCGCAGCATGGCAACATAATTTGACGACTTGAACTGTTCCGTAAGAACAAGGGCTTTACACCCCACTTTATTAAGCGCGTATTCAAGTTCTGAAATCCGGTAGGCCGGATTGATATTAACGAGAATCAGGCCTGCTTTTGCCGTGGCAAACTGTGTTATCACCCATTCCGCACAATTGGGCGCCCAAAGTCCGACCCTGTCCCCCGGAACAAGCCCAAGTCCGACCAGATTCGCTGCGACAGTGTCTACCTTTTCTTGAAGGGCCGAGTATGTCCAACGTACCTGTTGGTGTGGCACAATCAATGCCGGACGGTCGCCGAACTTTTGCGTCGCATTGTTAAGCGCTTCGCCAATGGTTTGAAACAACAGCGGCGTATCGCTGGTGCCCGCGACGTAACTGGGAATACCCACTGTGCCCTTCTCCTTGCGGTTTCAAGACACAAGGATAAGCAACCATTTGCCGGTCGTCGATGTAAAACATCACCTGCCTGTGGGAATTCTACCGACAGGCGAAGGCTCTGTTGGACCTAGACCTGCGCCAGGTCCTCTTCAAGGACGCACATATTGAAGGAGAAAGAAAGTTCACCTTCATCATCATCCCGGTAAACAACGCCGATAAACTCATCGCCCAACATTACCTCCACCGAATCGGGTGCCTGTGGGCGCCGAATAAGGCGGATCATATTATTGTTAAACTTGCGTTGAAGATACGCTTGCACCCTGGCAGTTTCGTTTGGTGTCAACGGACGCTCCTTGCTCAAAAGGGTTCGATACTGTGCTGCATGAGTTTTGACAAGGGTGTATCTAACGCATACCCAGACATGCAAGTAAAACCATACAAAATTTCGATACTCGTCAATGTTGTGGAACACTATCTCTTGTTATAAGCTAATGACACTACTGTTGATTGTATAAAGGAAAAGGCAAATGCCCACCGGAGACGGCGAATTTTCTTATGCTGATGATGCCGAGCTTGTGGAGCAGTTTGTCACTTGGACCAGTGACGCCGTTGCCGAGTTGAAGGAACTGGTTATTGGCTTAACAAATGGTACCGATGTTTCATCCGAAAAAATTGACCGTATCTATGACCTGACCCACAATATCAAAGGCATGGGCAGTAGTTTTGATTTTCCTTTAATGACTGGCGCAGGCAGTTCGCTGTGCTCCTACATCAAAAATTTACCCGCGGGCAAAACGGTGTCTCCTAAGGTTGTGGACGCCCATGTACGTGTTTTTGAAGTCGTTCTAGAACACAAGATACAAGGCGATGGCGGGGACAAGGGCAAAGCTCTTCAATCACGACTCGCCGCCATTATTGAAGAAGAGGCGTAACGACGCAAATGCAGCTATGTCAATGCTGCGCCTGCCGCGGGTAAATGCGGTTCTGTGATGGCAAGCTTTTATTAAAATCTGGTGGTTATATTGCTTAGTGGGCGCAGACCGTGACACTCTTGAACGAGTGTAATTTTGGGGATTGCCGCGATGCAGCGAACTGAAAAAAGCTTGCGGTTTGAAAAAACTTGGCGGGATCTTGCGAACTCTGCCCATGCGCGTATGCCACTGCGTACCACGATCAAGGCGCACCAAATACCGGATTTGGGCGGCGCAACAGCAACGGCATAACACGCCCTCTAGTCTACCTGCGGCATCTGTGTAAAGTCAGCCCAACGGCTTCGACCGCCTTTGTTTTCCAGAATATTCTGAAGCGCGGCCACGGCTCTGCGCTCATATCGTTTGCCGGCATCGGCGTGTAAAATATCGACAGCTTTGTCAAATCCGAGGCTTTCGCGGTGCGCCCGCGCAGACACAATGCCAACAAAGGCATTTGCAACGGACAGGACCCTGGCGCCTGGTTCAATGGCGTCACCCTCCAGCCCCTCAGGTTCTCCACTGCCATCCCAATGCTCGCGCATTTGTGCCAAAATTTCTGCAACAGATCCTTTGAAAGCAATATTTTTAATAAGAGCAGCGCCTTTGCTCATGCTGTCTCTCACCAACGCCAGCTCATCATCAGTGAGGGGAGACTGCTTGGTAAGAATGTCAATCGGAACAAATATTTTGCCCAAATTCACCAACTGTCCGGCGATCCTCATGGCTTCCTGCTCATCCTCGTCCCACTGCATCTCTGCTGCAATCGCACAGGCGACATCTGCTACCCGCGAGGAATGATGTTTGCTCCAGGGGTCGCGGGCGTCGATAATTTGCGTAAGCGTTCCAACCAGTTGGCGAAAAAGAGCCTCTGACCGCTCGTTTGCCGCCACAAGGTCTGTGATGTCCTGCATGACCAAAAGTGCCTGCGCCGAGGTCTCGCTGCTGACGGTTAATGGTAGAATGTCCGTTTTGAAAACTCGGTCAGATGATGGTGTCGGTTTTAGTTCGCGTATGGTTCGGGATGCGCCGCCTGCTGCTGCTTTAACGGCGGTACGCAATTCATGCGCAGTTTCATTGTCAAATACAGTATCCAGTCGCCGGTTTTCCAGTTCGGCTGCATCCAAACCGGCAACAGCCCCCATCTGACGGTTAACAAGTCTGGCGGTCATGTCTTCATCAAGTGCGGCGATCGCTGTCGGCTGGCTGTCGCTGACCGAGCGTAAGAAAGTGCTCAGAGCTTCATTTTGCTGCGATAGTGTTGATTGCTGTTGATACGACTTTCGCAGGCGCTGTGAAACGCCGTGCCGCCATACCAGCACAAGCAGTACCATTACAGACAAAGCTGCCAGCATAAGTGTGATAATCATGCTGTTGCGGCGCTCGTTTATGGTCGCGAAAGCCTCCGCTGTTTCCATAGTGCGCACAAGCACCCAGGGAACCGGCGCAGAAAGTTCACGCCCTGTTACCAGAACTTCCCGCCCATCATAATTTTGCATTTGCCCAAACCCGCCAGGCTGTCTGGCAGCAAAGGCGGCTGCAGGATCGCTGCGTGCCGCGCCCATCCTGCCGCCGTGGCGCAGCGGTGTAATCGCAGTAACAACATCGCCCTCACCAGCTTGCACAAGATATGTTTCTGCGGTTTCGCTGTCGTCACCGGGTTGATCCAGCGTTTGCAGAAAATCATTGTCTAGGGGTCTGGCGCCAACAATCCAGGCGGTGACGCTGCTTCCATCAGGTGTACGTGCAATTGGGGACCCTATCAGAACCAGCGGCGTTTTGTCGTCAAGGGCAGGACCAAGACGTATGAAAGACCGGTCGGTTGTGGTTCTCAGCTCTGACGGGCGTAGCATTGGCATGCCCGCTGAAGCCACAAGTGCCACACCGTCACTGTCCACAAGCGCAAGGCCTGCTCGGCTGGGTCGTTTCACATTCGCAGCAACTGTATCAATGGCACGTTGTTCGTGAAATCCGCTCTCTTCTGCTTTGACGGACAGCAATGAAAATATGTACCCGCGTTGTGCTTCTGCTGTGTCAGGCTCGTTTTGAATGATGGTGGTTGCATAAAGCTGGACAGAAGCATCCTGAGCTAATTGTTCAACACTACCCAGATGCCGGTTTAGCCACTTCGATACCTCAGCTGCGCGACTATCCGAAATCAGCGCCATCCTGCTTTGCCAGGAAGCCAGTCCCTGCTGGGCCTCGGTGTCTGCAAACCGAAAGATTGCAAAGGCTGCCAGCGCCAAAATAGCAAAAAACCCTAGTGACGGGACAAGGAATGCGCGCTTGGGTTCACTTTGCGGTGACATCAAAAGCTCCCTGATGGGCGGAAAGGAAAAACACAGATACTGTAAAATATCTGCTAAACATTAACGCAATGTTAGGGCTGTCTTTAGAATTTGTCATTAAAGTTGCGGCAATACCTAAAAGCGCCAAGTCCTGTATGGTTTTGGCAGCATGTATAGATACGAATGGTTTAGTGAGCTGAGTATGACCGCGCCTGCAAAAAGTGTTTTCAGATCATGCCTTCTGGCTGCAGCTTTGCTTTGCGGCAGTGTTGCGGTTGAGGCAAGCACAATCGGCTTGTTTGGTAGTCGCGAAATTCAGTCCACGAACATGAAATCGTTCGATAAGTGGACCGATCTTTGGCGTCGTCATAATTTGAAACGCAGCGAGATAACTGCGCAAGTTGTCCAACCATCATCCGTTGAGCGTAATTGCCGGGGCCTTAACAGGGCGAAGTGCAGCCGAGAGGCCTGGGAAGAGTTCATTGAGGAACAGAAGACTGCTTTTCAGGAAAACGGCAGAGTTGATATTGATTTGTTGCAGTCTGTGAACCGGTACATGAACCGGTCCCCCTACATTGTAGACCCCATAAACTGGGGCTTGCCCGATTATTGGGCGACGCCCGATGAATTTTTCCTGAAGGACGGTGACTGCGAAGACTATGCAATAAGCAAATTTATCACCTTGAAGCAATTGGGCGTGGACCCTTCAACAATGCGACTGGTGATCTTACAAGATGAAAACCTGCGCGCTGCGCATGCGGTGCTTGCTGTCGCCGTTGATGGTGTGTTCCATATTCTGGATAATCAGGTAGACCCGGTGCTACCCCATACGCAAATTTTGCACTATCGTCCCGTGTATTCCATCAATGAAGATGGTTGGTGGCTACATCAAGTGCGGCGGTTTGGCCGTTAAACCGGCGACCGTTTGGCCAGGATACGCTGCAGGGTGCGCCGGTGCATATTTAGACGCCGCGCGGTTTCGGATACGTTCCTGTCGCACAGTTCATAGACGCGCTGGATATGTTCCCACTTAACCCGGTCTGCAGACATTGGATTTTCTGGTGGTTCCGGTTTTTCACCCCCTGTCGCAAGCAGGGCTTTTGCAATTTCATCAGGGTCGGCGGGCTTTGCAAGATAGTCAACCGCTCCTGCTTTGACCGCAGCTACCGCGCTTGCCAGGTTGCCGTATCCGGTCAAGATGACAATTTGAACATCATGGCGCAGGTGCCGTAGTGTTGGGACAAGGTCGAGACCATTACCGTCCCCCAGCTTCATATCAAGGATCGCGTAGCGTGGCTTGTGATCAACGGCCATTAGTCCTGCTTCTTCGATGCTTTCTGCGGCCACTACCGTGAAACCTTTGCGCTCCATGCTTAGGGATAGCCGTTGCCTGAAAGCACGATCATCTTCCACGATAAGAAGCGGGTCTTTGGGATCGATTTTGATTGAGTCTGCCATGAGCTTATTTGCTTTCCTGCTAATTGGTGGCACTTGGCACGAGTGTTTTGCTTACCTGGGGCCATACAATGGATGTTCTCGCTCCGCCGCTTGGCGTTTTGCCAAAACTTAGCTTTGCGCCCACCCTTTCCAGAAGTGATTTCGCGATAAAAAGACCAAGGCCCAGGCCACCGTCGCGTCCTGCCTTTGGCCTTCTGGTAGTAACATAAGGCTCGCCCAAGTATCGGACGATCTGGGGGTCAAAGCCGGGTCCATCATCATCAATGGTTACACATAATGTGTCACCGTCAGCGCTCGCTGATACCACAACTTTTTGCCTCGCGTATCCAACAGCGTTTTCTACGATACTGCGAACAGAGTGGATGATCTCTGGCGCGCGGGATATGTCAAATTCGGCTGATGGATCAATATCAAAGTCCAGAGCAATCCCACGCTTTTCATGCGGTGCGGCTGCTTCATGAAGGACGGCGGCAACAGACATGGTGACAAAATGTTCGTCAGACCCTGCGGTATTTTGTTCGCGCAACTGTGACAGGATGTTTCGGCACCGCGTCACTTCGCTCAGGATAAGCTCCAGGTCTGCCCGTGTATGCTCGTCACCGTCCCAGCTTTGCAACAGTTCCTTTGCAGCCAGCATGATAGTGCCCATGGGAGTGCCCAGTTCGTGCGCGGCTGCGGCCGCTAGTGCACCAAGCGCCGCCAGTTTTTGTTCTTGCTCAAGCGCAAACTGTGTCGCGACCAATGCCCTTGCGCGCATGCGGCTTTCGCGGCCAACGCGTGCCATGTAAACCGCAAGAAACACAAGTGTAAAACAAAGGCTGATCCAGAGGGCCAGCATAAATAATGGGTCAACCGCTGGTGGTTCATCATGCCATGGCAGCGGATACGGTGTGAAGGCGATTGCTGTCACCAGCGCGATGGTCAGCGCAATCAAGCCGTATGTGTGACGCCGTGCGAGCATGGTTGCAGATACAGTTGTTGGCACCAGCATCAGCACTGAAAAAGGGTTTGCCAGCCCGCCAGTGAAGAACAAGAGCGCTGCCAGGTGCATTAGGTCCACCGCCAGATGTGTGCTCGTTTGGCTGTCCCTTAGGCGCACATTCGTGTCCGACCGAACAGAAAACCACAGGTTCAAAAGCCCCAAACCAAGCACAAGCGGCCCTGTGATTGTGGCCTGTACATCAAAGCCAAGCACGAAAGCGACCAGCGCAAGAGCGAAAGACTGCCCAGCAAAGCCCATCCACCGAATGGTCACCAGCGTGCCAAGTCTGACACCCCCTTCACTGCTGAAGTCAGGGTAAATGTGGCGAAACGCATTGGTTTCTGTTGCAAATGACCTGCTGCTGTCGTTTTCTGTCCGGGTTGGTTCGGACATTACATATATCATCCCATTGCTGAGGTTATAACCAATAGTAGCAAAAAGCCCGAAGACATCGCAAACGCAAGCAGCGCGACAATTAGCGCACTCCTGCTTTTCGCAGCATCTATTTTTGCGCTGGCGTTTGGAGGTTCGATCCAGGTGTCTGGTGCGCTGCCTTGCGCCTTTAGCGAGATATTAAGACTGAACGCCAGGACAGCTGATGACCAATTTCTAAGAGGTAGGCGTGGTTTCAGGGCGGCACCCATTGCCTGCGGCCACAGGGTGGAAGGCCAAAACAACACCGCCAGTGTCATGAATAGCACTGCCAGTATTTCGCCAGGCCAGGCAAACAACCTGCGTAATTGGGAAAAAGGTTGCAGAAACGCTGAATTTGGATCGTCTGTCCGCATCAACTGGCTGCCGACCCATGCACTGTAAAATGGCAAAAACAGGAAAAAACCACCCGCGAGGAACAACACCATGGCCGGGACATAAAAGCCGGCGAACAGATCGCATGTTTCTTCAATCGCGCGTCGTCGTGTGCCGGGGTTGGCTTGGGCGGCTTGGTTTTGTGTGGTCTGCCAAAAGAATTTCAGTCGTAGCATCTTTGCCAGAAAAACGACTGCAACTGCTGATGTCGCGGCATTGTTAAATACGACCATGTGCAGCAGGGCACCCGTGGCAAGAAGCACGGATAATAACACTGTTGCCGTAAATACGCCCCGCCAGTAATGCGCACGGCGACTGCGACCAGCTCGTTCTAGTTTGTTTTTGAAAAACCGAATACTGATGGGGACCAGAGCTTCAAAAAGCGGAATTACCCCCAACGCTTTGCGCCCGCCAAACGCCATGTCCAGAGCAATCGCAGCAAGCCAAAGCAGCGCTGTCGGCGCCGCATAATCTAGTGCGATCTGGAATATCTCTGTGATCTGACAGTTCCCTGGCGGGTGCGGCGTTAATAGGTTGCGCCGGCATCCTGTAGCAACCTCACAAAGCGGCGTGACCGGCTGATACGGGCATATTCAAGTGCAGTTTTGCCTGTCAGGTCCTGCACGTTGGGGTCTGCGCCGCCTTCCACCAAGGCTTGGGCAGCCTTGAACTTGCGCCCTCTCACGGCTTTCATAAGGGCCGTTTCCTGACCGATGTCTGCCCGGTTTGGATCTGCCCCGAAAGATAACAACAGATTGATCATGTTGGTGTCACCAACTACGGCCCTGTGCATCAGCGCTGTCATGCCACGCAGCCGATCCGACAGGTTTGGATTAGCATCATTTTCAAGCAGCAAATTCATCACCGCGAAATGCCCCTCTTTGGCGGCGATCACAATTGCAGGTGTGCCATCGGTGCCGCGCCGCCGGGTGTCTGGTGAAACGCCTTCTCGCAAATATTTTGTAACTTCGGCCTCATCGCCATCTTCCACTGCGTTCAGCATCTTAAACTGTGGGGTCGTTGCCGTCGCGGGCAGTGCTACTATCGCACATAAGACAAAGACGGGTACAAGAACCAAACGTTTGAACGCAATCACTATGAATACTCCATTTACAATAATGGGAAAGTCGACCAAGCCGCAGGTTGGCGTGGTATTTCCCCAGTTCGCGTATTTTGTCGCACGGGTCGTGACATCGATTGATCATATATCTATAACGAGCTCGATATCACAAGGCTTATCCGGCAGATTTGGGCTGTCAGGGGGTTAAATTTCGGAGAAATGTGATGAAAATGGTGCGATTGGGGCTTTGGGTGCTGGTTTTTCTGGTGGCAGCTCTTTTGATCGGTCGTTATTACCAGCAAGGTCAAAACGCACCCTTGACCAATGGCCCTGGCGGTCCCTTCGAGCTAACAGCGCATACTGGTGAAACCATCTCCAGCGATCAATTCCGCGGTCGGTATATGCTGATCTATTTTGGCTATAGTTTTTGCCCGGATGTTTGTCCCCTCGACCTGCAAAAACTGTCCGTTGCGTTGTATCAGCTGGAACAGCAGGGTTATGATACAACCCCCATTCAGCCGATTTTCATTACTATCGACCCTGAACGAGATACAGTAGAAGAATTGGCAACGTTTGTTCCTGATTTTCATCCGCGCCTTTTGGCGCTAACCGGTAGCCTGGATGATATCTCGGCGGTCGCTCAGGATTATAAGGTTTATTTCGCCAAACGGGAGCAACCAGGCACAGATGATTACCTGATGGATCATTCTGCGCTGATTTTTGTAATGGATCCTGACGGCAATTACTTGCGGTTGTTTTCATCCCGTGACAAGCCAGCCGATATTGCCGAAAGCCTGGCTTTGGTGTTAGAAAAAGACGGCTAGACAGCCCGTGTGACCATAGGCCTTTTACTTTCAGGAATCACAATGACTTTCTGGCGCGAAAAACCGCTCGATCAAATGAACCGCCAGGAATGGGAATCACTATGTGATGGCTGCGGTAAATGCTGCCTGCACAAGCTGGAAGATGAAGACACGGGCGACATTCATCACACCAATGTTGCCTGCCGGTTTTTGGATCATGACACGATTAAGTGCGGTAAATATCTGACCCGTCAACGATACGTTGGCAACTGCGTTGTGATGAGCGCAGACCTGCTGGATCAACTTCCATGGATGCCAAGCACTTGTGCTTATCGGCTGTTGTATGAAGGCAAAGACCTACAAGAATGGCACCCGCTTGTCGCCGGGAACGCAAACGCCATTCACAAAGCAGGGCAGTCGGTTAAGGGTAGAATTATTGATGAACGTGAAGCAGGTGATTTTGAAGATCATCTGGTGGATTGGCCCGCGTGAGCGCACTGTTGAAAACCGAGGAGCTGTGGGTTGATCTGGATGGTGAAACCATTCCTGTATTACTAAAGCGCAATGCCCGTGCTCGAAAAATTATTCTGCGTGTTGATGCTGTAACAGGTGACGTAAAGTTGACAGCACCGCCCTATGTGCGCTTACCTGAACTGAGGCGATTTTTGAATGAAAACCGCCCCTGGATTTCCAATGAACGGACCAAAGTGCAGGCGACGCCTGTAGTGGGCGACGGCGAGATTTTGCCGTTTCGGGGAGCGGTGTATCAAATCGATTATACTGATTGCTCCCCACGTAAAGTTGCCATTTCTGGCGAGGTTTTAGAAGTTGGTGGCCCTGCAGATCAGGCACCAAAACGGTTAGAGCGATGGCTAAAAGAGCAGGCGAAAAACCATTTAACCGAGGATGCGACGGCTTGCGCTGTTGGGCTGGGTGTCACATTTAACAAGGTTAGCATCGGTGATATGAAAACGCGATGGGGAAGCTGTTCCAGCAGCGGTACACTTCGCTTCAACTGGCGGCTGATATTGGCGCCAGAAGCGGTGCGCCGCTATGTGGCTGCACATGAAGTTGCGCACCTTTTGGAAATGAACCATTCTCCCAGGTTCTGGCAGCATGTTGAGCGGCTAATACCCGATTATTCAGGCTACAGAGCCTGGTTGCGCAAAAACGGTAACGACTTGATGCGCATTCGCTTCAGTCCCCTCCAAACAACCGGCTGAAAAATCCGCGCTTTTTCTTTTTTTGCGTATTTTCCGCGACCTGAACATCTTCAGAGGGTCTTTCCTCAAACTGTTGTGCAGCCCGGGAATACAAACTGGCATCTGCCAGCAAAGGGCGCACAGGCGACAAGGCATGCGCTTCAGTCATGAAGTCTTTCCAAATGCGGGCAGGTAAACCGCCGCCAGTCACGTTTTTCATCGGGTCGCCGTTATCGTTACCAACCCAAACAGCAGCCGTCATGTCGCTAGTGAAACCTGCAAAAACGGCATCTCGGCTATCTTGAGACGTGCCTGACTTTCCGGCCGCTGGTCGAGCAAGTGCTGCGTTGCGTCCCGACCCTACCTGAACAACACTGGTTAGCATGGTTGTCATGTCTTCCACCACATCCGCTCGCAGGACTGTGCGCGGAGGCATGGGGCGCCTGCGATACAGCACTTCACCTTCCAGGGTCGTGATTTCAACAATACTGTAGGGCTCCGCCAAATGGCCCCCATTGGCAATGGCGGCATAGCCTCCTGCCAATTCCAGCAATCGGACTTCTTCAGTGCCAAGCGGCAGGCTGGGTACGGCACTGATCGGGGTTTTGATGCCCAGTCGTTTTGCAACGGCGGCAGCTTTTTCGCGGCCTATTTTTTCAGACACCTGCACAGCAATGGTGTTGATGGAGCGCGCGAATGCTTCCTGAACGGTCATGGCACCATTGAATTGCCCGGTGTAGTTTTTTGGTGCCCAATCGCCAATAACCGTTGGCTTGTCATTAAAACGATCTGACGGCCGGATACCGGCTTCCAGTGCTGCTATGTAGGTGAACAGCTTAAAGGCCGACCCGGGTTGACGTTTGGCTTGTGTCGCACGGTTATATTGACTTTTGCCGTAGTTCTGGCCCCCGACCATGGCTCTGACCGCGCCGTCATGATCGATAGCAATCAGGGCAGCTTCGCTTGCATTTCTGTCTTTGCCTTCGCCGTTGATACCCCGTTTTACCGCCAGCATGGCGGCACGCTGCACACTTGGGTCTAGGGTTGTAAAAATAATCAGGGACTTGCCGCGTACATTGGGTGCAAGGCGGCGGGCCTCTGTCTCGACCCAGTCCGTGTAAAATCGAACATTCCTGCCTGTCACCGGTACACGGATGCTGGGTGGTTGGTTGCTAATCTTGGCTTTTGCCGCCGGTGTGATGGCGCCGGTTTTTTCCATCGCGGCAAGCACAACACGCCCCCGTTCCCATGCGCCTTCGGGGTTGATGTGCGGGGCCAGTCTTGACGGCGCCTTCACCAGACCTGCCAAAATGGCAGACTCAGCAATTGATAAATTAACCGCCGAATGACCAAAAAACTTCCGGGATGCTGCATCAATACCGTAGGCACCACCGCCAAAATATACCCGGTTTAAATAGAGCGTCAGAATTTGCTGTTTGCTGAACTTCTGTTCGAGCCACAACGCCATCAGAAGTTCCTGCGCTTTTCGTTTGATCGTCCGCTCGTTTGACAAAAACAGGTTTTTTGCCAGCTGTTGCGTGATGGTGCTGCCTCCGGCGCGAACACCGCCCGCCCGCAGGTTTGACCAAACAGCCCTTAGCAACCCTTTGCTGTCGATACCGCTATGTTCGAAGAAGGATCGGTCTTCAATGGCAACAAAAGCATCAATCATTGCCTTTGGTGTTTGTTCGTAACTGATCCAGTCGCCATAAATTGGGCCCCGCCGCACGAGCGTGGCCCCGTTAACTGCCTTGACAACAACTGCTGTGTCTTGGCTGCCTGCTGCAGGTAAATTGTCCAAATCTGGCATATCCAAAGATAAGTAGGCAATCAGGACAATACCCAGAATAATGCCCCATACACCGGCAACGGCACCGCCATAAGCAAGCCGTCGGATCAGCGACCGGCGCTTTGGTTTGAAACTCGGGGTGTCTTTAGAGGCCAAGGGTTGTCTCACATATTCTTTTACGACGTGATATCGCACCGCATAACATGTTCTGCAAATGCGGCAAAGTTATGAGCAATAAAAGCGCCAAGCTGCATATTTTGCGGTCATAACCTTGTTATCAACCGAATGTTCGGTTATTATTCTATCTAACAAGGGAAGATAGATATGGCCCGACCAGCTACTCACAGCAAGTTTGAACTTTTGGCCAAGCTGTCTGCCATATTTCGGACAGACGGATTTGATGGGGCGAGCATGCAGGCTTTGTCGCAAAAAACCGGCTTGTCTAAAGCAAGCCTCTATCATCATTTTCCTGGCGGTAAGCAAGAAATGGCGCAAAAAGTACTGGGTGAAGAAGGTCGAAGATTGCAATCCCTGGTATTGCAGCCTCTGCTGGCCGATGACCCGGTTTTGGCGCTCAATAAAAGCCTGCAAGGTGTTGAAGCCTTTTATAGGGGGGCTGTACCCCAGTGCCTGATGAACAGTATTATGCTGGGAAGAGGCGGCGACCTGTTTGGTGGCACGATTGCATCGGCTGTGGCGGTATGGCGAACGCGTCTGGCGTCTGCTTATGAGGCGGCGGGGGCATCCGACGACGAAGCCAGTGCCTGGGCCGCCTATGCTATAGAACGCATCCAGGGCTCACTCATTCTTTGTCGGGTCGAAGCGTCACGAAAGCCCCTGGCGCGCTGCCTTGATGAGCTGCGGGGTGATATCGCTTTCCTGAAAAATGACTGAATATTCGGTGTTAATGTGAAAATACAATCACAGTGTTCAGCGCACAATCATCACAATTCGCTTGACCTTTTGCGCTTACAGTACCAAATGGTTTCTAAATAGGAAGGATTTGGTCATGTTTATCGAAACTGAGTTTACACCCAACCCGGATACGCTGAAGTTTTTACCCGGCCAGATACTTCTGGAAAACGGTACTGCCAACTTCACAGACCCTAATGATGCCAGTTCATCGCCACTTGCGGAAGCCTTGTTTGCGGTTCCTGCTGTGACAGGTGTATTCATTGGCTATGACTTTGTGACCGTATCGAAAAGTACGGAAGAAGAGTGGGAGGCGCTCAAGCCAACAATTCTGGCGGCATTGATGCAGTTTTTCGCCTCTGGCGCGCCGATCCTGAATTTTTCCGAAGCACAGAAAACATCAACTGTTGAAGAAGATGAAGCAGACGCGGACATTATTGACCAGATTAAAACCTTGCTTGATGAGAAAGTTCGCCCTGCGGTTGCTGGTGATGGTGGCGATATCATCTACCATGGGTTTAAGGAAGGTGTGGTTTATCTGGAAATGCAGGGTGCCTGTTCAGGTTGCCCCAGCTCTACAGTTACCCTGAAGCATGGCATCGAAAACCTTTTGAAATATTATGTGCCGGAAGTCGTTGATGTGCGTGCCGTGGAGCACTAACCGCATCTGGCGCTTGCCTGTTAGTCCAGTGTTCCGCCGGGCACATAAAAGAACCGACCCATCCAGTACCAGCGACCGTCGCCAGCAGGCATGGTGCAGTTAATCCGGTTTCTGCCGCGCGGGAATGGCTCGTCGAAGCGAACCTCCATTCTGTTATCGTTGGGTCGAACCAGTTCAGCGGCGCGTCCAAGATGGCTGGGGTAGCAGGCCATAGCCGATAAACCGTTGACAGTTGTATCAACTGTAAACCCAAAAACCGGTGGATTTTTATCGTCTGTGATGACCGGATCAAGGGGGGTTATGTCGTCCACGGGTAATGCTCGGGTGCCTGCGATCAGACGAAATCGGTTCATGTCACCAAAACGTTCGTTCACCGGAAAACGCGGCAAGGAAAACAGGTCGCTCCAGTGTGCAGCAGGGCCGGAATACTGCGCGAAGGCCGCTTTAAAACCCATTGTAATGACAGTATCCTTCAACCCGGGGTCATATTCACCGTATGGATACGCAAACAACTCAGGCACGGAGCCCAGTTCAGCGGTGAAACGGGCACTGGCCTTTTCTATATCTGCCCGTGATGTCTCCTTGCCTTCGTATATCATGTGCAAATGAGAGGCTGTGTGGTGTCCTATGTCCACGCCTTCACTTTGTAATTGCCGGATATTGTCCCAACTCATGTAATTGGGGTTGTTTTCGTCCACCGGGTCAGTTGAAATAAAAAGGGTGAGGGGCAACTCTGCTGCTTTCAGGCGTGGCCAGCCCTCTGTAAAAACTGATTTGTAGGCATCATCAACCGTTATAACGACTGTCTTTTCCGGCAGGGGCGTATGGGACTTGAGGCGGTCTACCACATCCGAAAGACGCATAACGGTATATCCGCCGGTTTTCAGTTCCTCGATATGTGCATCAAACTGATCAAGTTTAATGTTGGTACTGGGTAAGTTGTCTTCCCCAAACCGATGATATAACAGCACAACGGCCGATTGATCCTGACCTGTTGCAGTGGGCACAACAAGACTGTTTATCAGCATGGCCGTTGCAAAAAGTCCCAGAAGTCTGTGCATCAGTCTTTGTATCATTACTATGCCTCAGTGGCGTGTTTTTGGATCATGTTATAGCTTGCCTTGTTTCACCGAAGGTGGCAAGACGGGACAAATTCTGGAGTGCCTGTAATCAAAGGGCACGCTGTCACCTTCCGGGAGCCCAACCATGGCCGATTTTCCGTTTACTGACCCCCTTTCTGATGCTGCGCTGGATCAGTTGTTCAATGAAGCGCGCACCATCAATGTTTGGCGCGACAAGCCGGTAAGCGACGACATGCTACACCGTCTATATGACCTGACCAAGATGGGTGCGACCAGCGCGAACTGTTCTCCTGCCCGGTTCCATTTCGTAAAGTCTGATGCAGCAAAAGCAAGGCTTATACCGTTGGTGATGGAAGGCAATGACACAAAAATCAAACAGGCGCCAGTAACCGTTATTATTGCTAATGACCTGCAATTTGCGGACAAAATTCCACAGCTTTTCCCCCATAACCCCGGCGCAAAAGACTGGTTTGCTGATCCTGACGTTGCGGCCATCACCGCCATGCGCAACGCGACATTGCAAGGGGCATATTTGATGCTGGCAGCGCGCAGTCTTGGGCTACATTGCGGTCCGATGTCCGGGTTTGATAATGCTGCCGTGGATAAAGAATTTTTTGCGGACACGTCTTTAAAGTCCAACTTTATTTGTGCGCTTGGATACGGCACAACCGAGGACCTGTTTGATCGCAGCCCCCGCCTCGCGTTTGATGAGGCTGCAGCAATCCTGTAAGCTTTGTCCGTAGTTTGGTGGAGTGGCATGGTCCTTCTGGCGATTGATACCAGCGAACAGTCGTGCAGTGTTGCTTTACTGGACGGTGATATAGTTATTGACGAATGTTCGGAGCATCTGGGCCGGGGACATGCTGAACGTTTGCTGCCCATGATCGCTGAGCGTTTGGCCTCAACCAATCTGACATACGCTGACCTTCACCGCATTGCCGTGACAACTGGCCCAGGTACGTTCACCGGGTTAAGGATCGGACTTTCGGTCGCGCGCGGCCTTGCGCTGCAAGCCGGTATCCCGTGCATTGGCCTCACAGGCTTGCAGGTGCTGGCTGCACAAGCCCTTGAGCAAAGCAGCGATGATGAAATCATCCATGCCATGATCACGGGGCGCGGTGGGCAAGCGTTCCTGCAAAGCTTCAAGGGGCGGCGCGAGAATGGCCTGCCTGCGCCGATAGCTGCCCCAAAGGGGCTAGACGCCGATATAATTGCGGCGACCATCGATGCCACCCCCGGTGTTTTGGTTGGTAGCGGCGTATCTCTCCTTCGTGAAAAGAGCTTGATAAGCGGCAAAAGGGGCACGACGCGGTTAACAAGTGATGTCATCAGCGCGCCGATGCTGGGACAGCTTGCCGCGTCCCTGCCAGCGGATGAATTCCCGCCGGAACCAACCTATTTCCGCGCGGCTGACGCTAAAAAAGCGACACCCGCATTACCTGTTGCACGCACGGACGAGGCATGATTGGTGTGTCGCCCGGGGCTGATGATGCTGGCGGGCCAGTTTTTTCGATTATCGATAATTGTGAGGACACGACGGCAGAGGCCCTCTCGGCCCTTCATAGCGCTGCATTTTCAGTTCTAGGCCAGGAAGGCTGGAGGGCAGGCGCCATTGCGGAAACAGTTAATGGCTCTGGCGGGTTTGCCGTTTTGGCGCACAAGGGTGCGGAGCTGGCAGGCTTTGCTTTGGTGCGCAGCGTCGCAGACGAAGCTGAACTCATCACCATTGCTGCTGCCCCCGCCATGCAGCGCACTGGGATCGCACAGGGTCTGCTGGCCTATACGATAGAGTATCTGAGGCAACAGGCTGTTCAGAGGTTTTTTCTTGAAGTACGTGCAGATAACATGCCTGCCATCACACTGTATAAGCGTGATGGGTTTGCGCAGGTTGGCGTCCGGGAAAGCTATTATAAGGTTGCGGGTATGAGGCGAGTTGACGCGCTTTTGTTCAGCAAGGCCCTGAATTAGGTACTTATACGGACAACAATGATTATTATTTCGTTTTTTTCGCCTGATGAACCCGGATCAATAATCTTTTGCGCAACCACTGAATGCCCGACACCTTCAAGGGACCGGATCAAGGGCTCATTCGCTGCCGTGTTCTCATACACGACGGAAAAATCGGTGTTTGGTGCTCTGCCGTCCGCATAAAGCCGCAGTTTCACAAATGCCATCGGACACACAGTTCCACGCAGATCAAGGTCGATCTTGTCAAGCGGTTCAGATAAGGGGTCATGTATGGGCTGTGGCATGGCTTCGGTTCCAAACTTGTGCGGATGTCCTTGATAACGAATTTACAGGCGATCTACCATGGTGTATCTGGTGCTTGAATTCATTGAGGGTTTCTTGCCCTGACTGGCTATATATGCCATGGTCACCACAGCTTGAATGAAGCTCGCCTCTGGTGCCGAGAATAAAAAGGAGCGCTCCTTACTCATGCCAAACCGTCAACTGGATATCGAAGAATTGTGCCTTGAAAAAGGGATGCGCATGACTGATCAGCGCCGTGTTATCGCGCGTGTGCTTACTGATGCAACAGACCATCCGGACGTGGAAGAAGTGTATCGGCGTTCTACGGCTGTCGACAGCGGTATCAGTATCGCGACGGTATATAGAACCGTGCGGTTATTCGAAGAAGCAGGCATACTGGAGCGCCACGATTTCAGAGATGGCCGGTCGCGTTATGAGCCTGCAACTGACGACCATCATGACCATCTGATCAACCTGGAAACTGGCGATGTTCTGGAATTTCACAATGACGAGATTGAGAAATTGCAGGAAGAAATTGCCCGAAAACTAGGTTTCAAGCTCGTGGATCACCGCATGGAACTCTATGGGGTTCCCCTTGACAAAGACAGCTAATACCCCGCCAACGGCCATTGCTGACCCCGTTGAATATGGTGGGCTGAAAGCAAACCTGAAAAAGGGCGGCTGGACATTTATGGGGTTGGTCCGTCTTACGGGTATTGTTTTTTCGTCCATTCCCCTGATCGCCTTGCAAAGCGTGATGGTACGGGTTTCAAAACGTCGCTGGTGGCATTTTGCTGGCCTTTGGCACCGAACAATGTCCCGCTTTTTGGGGTTGGAGGTGCGCTTGTCCGGCCTGGACCATCAGTCAACGGCGACCCTTTATGCGGCGAACCATATATCCTGGGTTGATATTCTGGTATTGGGTGGACATCTGCCAAACGCCAGTTTCATCGCAAAGTCAGAGGTTGCGGGTTGGGGCATATTGGGCAGTTTGTGCGCTTTGCATAAAACCGAGTTTGTAAACCGTGGTCGCCGGTCAGACAGTGCCCGCCAGCGGGATTATCTGGCCGAACGCATCAAATCCGGCCACAGTCTTATATTGTTCCCTGAGGGCACCAATACCAGCGGCATGCGCCTCGCACCCTTCAAATCATCGCTGTTTTCAGTGGCCGAACATGTGGCGGCTCATCTCGATGAACCGATTCGGGTACAGCCTATCACTTTGGCCTACACAGAAGTAAATGGCATGCCATTGGTGCGCAGCCAAAAACCCCGTGTGGCATGGCTTGGCGACGTGGAATTGTTTGCGCATCTGCAACAACTTCTCAGCCACGGCAAGATTGTCGCCACCGTTGAGTTCCATGACCCCATTACGCTTGAGGATGCAAACTGTCGCAAGGAGCTTGCGCGCTACTGCGAACATCAAATTGGTATTGGGCTGGAACGCGCCCATCGCGGCGAGTTTCGACATGGACCAAGGGACCGGGTCGGTGTCGCTGGAATTGACGACACTACAAAATGACCTCCTCTGTCCTGAAGAGCGCAGTTTTCTTGACTCCTGTGGACTTGATGGTAGTTTCCGGCATCTTTTTGGAACCGGCTCAAAACATCGCCCTTTAAAAGGGTATTGAACAGGCTAAAAAACCCGCAAATAGCAGGCACGCAACAGGAGCGTATCGTGAGTAAAAAAGTCTTCATCAAAACCTACGGGTGCCAGATGAATGTATATGATTCGAAGCGTATGGCAGACGTGCTCAAGCCTGTCGGTTATGAAGTTTCGGATACATCTGACGATGCGGACCTTGTTATCCTCAATACCTGCCATATCCGGGAAAAAGCGGCGGAAAAGGTCTACTCCGAAATCGGGCGTCTGAAGCAAACCAAAGAAGCAAAGGCCGCTGAAGGCGAGGATATGTTCATTGCGATCGCTGGATGTGTTGCACAGGCCGAAGGGCCGGAAATGATGCGCAGAGCCCCCACCATTGATATGGTTTTGGGTCCTCAGACGTATCACCGCTTGCCGGATATGTTGAAGTCGGCGGAAGCGCAGCGTGCATCCGGGCGGCGCAGCGCACGTGTGCTCGATACAGACTTTCCGGTCGATACAAAGTTTGATCACCTGCCGGAAGAAAGCGAGTATCAGGGACCTGCCGCGTTCCTGACCGTTCAGGAAGGCTGTGACAAGTTTTGTACCTTCTGCGTTGTGCCGTACACGCGCGGCGCTGAATACAGCCGCCCGGTCACCGATATCGTTGCGGAAGCAAAGCGGTTGGTCGCTTCTGGCGTAGTGGAAATCACGCTTTTGGGGCAAAACGTCAATGCGTATCACGGTGAACTGCCAAACGGCAAAGCAGCAAGCCTGGGCCGGTTAATCCGCGAACTTGCCGAAATTGATGGCCTTGGCCGCATTCGTTATACCACGTCGCACCCGCGCGATATGGACGATGAACTGATTTTTGCACACCGCGATATTGCCGCATGCATGCCGTACCTGCATCTTCCTGTGCAGTCTGGGTCTAATGCCATTCTGGACGCCATGAACCGCAAGCACACACGGGAGCATTATTTTGACATCATAGATCGCTTGCGTGATGCGCGGCCTGATCTTGCATTGTCCAGCGATTTCATTGTTGGCTTCCCGGGTGAAACGGATCAGGATTTTGAAGATACGATGGATTTGGTGCGCCGGGTAAAATACTCTCAGGCATACAGCTTTAAATACAGCCCGCGCCCCGGCACGCCTGCATCTGTGATTGAAGCGCAGGTGCCGGAAGACGTGAAGTCTGAGCGCCTTGCCGCATTGCAAGCCCTGCTGAATGAACACCAAATGGAGTTCAATACAAACTCCGTTGGTCAGGAAATGGATGTGCTGCTGGAACGAGAGGGTAAATTTGCCGGACAGCTTCTTGGTAGAAGCCCTTACTTGCAAGCCGTGCACGTCGATGTATCAAAAGCGCAAAACGCGCTGGACGCGGGCATGGATAAACCATACAGTGGCTTTATGGGTAAGTTGGTGCGCGTTCGGATTTCCGAGGCAGGGCCAAACAGCCTGAAGGGTGAACTGGTTAGCGCCCTGCATTAATAGCTGGGCGTGGCCGTTTTTGGGAGCCGCAAGCCAATTTCTATGTATGCCAAGGTCAGCTCTAAGAGCGACAAATCCGCTACCCGTTCCGGGACCGGATCAAACCCCCTCCATACGGCAAACCAGCGGTCTGAAATCCGCAAAAAACTGTTTGAGTTTGAAGACAACCGCCTTGCGGCGATTGTTTTTGGCCAGCATGACAGAAACCTGGCTCGCATTGAGCAAATGCTGGGCGTGGTCCTGATTAATCGGGGAAACCGGATCGCCATAGAAGGGTCCGCGGAGCGCACGGAAACGGCGTTACGCGTTCTAGAGGATTTGAGCGACATGGCACGCCAGGGCCGGGAAATTGATATCGGCGAAGTTGATGGTGCTGTGCGCATGGCAGAAAACACACCTATTGCAAACGACCATGTCTACGAACCACAAAGCCGGGGGCGCGATCACCGCGAGCCGCCAAAAGGCAGCGACCTTAAAATTACTACCCGTAATCGGGTCATTATGCCTCGGTCCAAGGGGCAAGCTGATTATATGACAAAGCTTGCGACCGCCGATATGGTGTTTGGTGTTGGCCCTGCGGGTACAGGCAAAACCTATCTTGCAGTCGCTATGGCTGTAGCGCGTATGCTTGCCGGTGAAATTGACCGCATCATTCTGTCTCGGCCTGCGGTGGAGGCGGGTGAAAACCTTGGTTTTCTGCCGGGGGATTTGAAGGATAAGGTCGACCCGTATTTGCGGCCCCTTTATGACGCGCTCTATGATATGATGCCAGCAGAGCAAGTTGAAAAGCGTATTGCCAGTAACCAGATCGAAATTGCGCCGCTGGCGTACATGCGGGGGCGTACGCTTGCCAACGCTTTTGTTATTCTGGATGAAGCTCAAAACACAACACCCATGCAGATGAAAATGTTTCTGACCAGATTTGGCGAAAACAGCCGTATGGCCATCTGTGGTGACCCAAGTCAGATTGATCTGCCGCCAAGTGTTACATCTGGCTTGAAACATGCGCTGAATAAATTGCGCGATGTTGACGGCATTGCAGTCACCCGATTTGAAGCCAGCGACGTGGTGCGCCATCCTTTGGTTGGCCGTATTGTCGATGCATACGGCGACGATGATGGGCGTTAGCATTTGCTGTAATGATGTTGTCCATGCCTGCCAAACCTGAACCAGCCGACGATCCGGCATCCAGTATGAATAACCGTATTGTCGGGCAGGCAGTCCACGACGTGTTTCCAGGTTTCGATATTGAAATTGATGTGCTTGATCCAGCGCTGGGTGATGACCTTTCCGCCTTGACCGAAGGGTTGGTCCGGGCGGTACTTGAGGCAGAAGGGTTCGATAGCGGCGCGGCCGGTGAGCTTTACGTTCGCGTCGTGTGTGACGCAGAAATGACCGAATTGAACCACAGCCATCGAGGTAAAAATAAGCCAACCAATGTTTTGTCTTTTCAGGCTATAGATACCGGTGCCCTTGCTGAGGCTTTTGAAAGTGCCGCCACCGGTGGCCCGCCTCTTATGTTGGGAGATATCGTTATCGCAGCGAATGTGGTGATCACTGAAGCTGTCAGCCAAGGTAAGCAGGTGAAGCATCATTTTGCGCATCTTTTAGTGCATGGGCTTTTACATTTGCTGGGATATGACCATATCCGAGATGAAGACGCCGAGGTGATGGAGGCCAAAGAGCGAGATATTTTGGCGAGATTTGGTATTTCTGACCCCTACGCAGCGGAGCATGACAATGGCTGACAGTCAAAGCCAGCAAGATAAAGAGGCTACAGCGCCGTCGACGCCAGCGTCGGGTGGTTTTTTGCGCGCTGTTCGGGAATTTTTTGGGTCAAAACCAAGCGATGTGTCGCTGCGTGAAAGCCTGGAAGAGGCCATTGAAGAACACGAAGAAGACACCAAGCGGGTCACATTAGGCGAAAAAGAGCGAGAAATGCTCTTTAACGTTCTCGAATATGGTGAGCTGCGTGTCGTAGACGTTATGGTGCCACGCGGGGATATCGTCGCGGTGCCCAATAACATCGCATTTCAGGATCTGGTGAAGCTGTTTGCCGAAGCAGCGCACTCACGCATGCCGGTTTTCAGGGAAACTCTGGATGATGTTATCGGCATGGCCCATGTTAAAGATGCCTTGAAGCTGATCGCTGATGGTCAGGACAGCGAAAGTTTCAAGATGGTGTCAATCCGTAGGCCTGTTTTGTATGTGCCAGCCTCCATGCGCGTTATCGATTTGCTGGCAAAAATGCGTCAGTCGCGCACCCACATGGCGGTTGTAGTTGATGAATATGGCGGTACAGACGGCCTTGTGACAGTAGAAGACATGGTTGAAGAAATCGTCGGTGAAATTGAAGATGAGCATGACACCGTAGAAGACCCCGAGTTAACGGTATTGCCTGATGGCGGTTTTGATGCAGACGCGCGGCTGGACATTGACGAACTGGAAGAAACGCTTGGCATTGACTTGGTTTCTGATGAACGCGCAGAAGAGGTTGGAACTCTTGGTGGCTTAGTATTTTTGCTGGCGGACAGAGTACCGGATATCGGGGAGGTGATCATGCACGACAGTGGCCACAAGTTTGAGGTGCTTGACGCTGACCCAAGGCGCATTCGTCGCATTCGCATTCATTTGCCGAAGTCAAAAACAAAACCGAAAATCGAGCGCGCGAAGTCGGATGCACCTGTCGCTGGTCAGGCTACCCGTGATCCAGCCGCCAATCAGCCGTCCTAATCAGGGGCTTTATGCGATGAATGATGCGCCGACTTATGACGACGATGGACCTGTTACGGTTCGGCTCACAAGGTTCGCTGCGTGGCTGGATGCGAAAGCATCCTGGCGCATGCCCCTTGCGGCGTTTCTGGCAGGGGCTCTGCTGACAGCGACGTTTGCACCCCTAAGTTTTTTTCCGGCAGCCTTTTTTGCATTTCCCTTGATGGTGTTCTTGCTGGACCAGGCAAAAACAGCCCGGCATGCCTTTTCCATAGGATGGTGGACCGGGTTCGGGCTTTTCTCTATTGGCCTGACGTGGATCGGTCATTCCTTCACTCAGCAGGATAGTGTGCCTGTCATTCTGGCGCCTTTCGCCATTCTGGCCCTGGCGGGCCTGATGGCGCTCTATATCGCGCTTGCGTTTGTTGTGTGTTACCGCCTGTGGGTTTCTGGTCCCTGGCGCATTTTGCTGTTCGCGTCGGTTTGGATGCTGTTTGAATATGGCCGCGGGTTTTTGTTCACTGGTTTTCCCTGGCATCTGGCCGGAACTATGTGGGCTGACTGGTTGCCTGTGGCCCAGGGTGCGTCACTGTTGAGTATTTATGGTCTTTCAGCATTGACGGTTTTAACCGCGACGTCCCCAGCTGCACTGATCAGCACACATTCCAGGGGCCTAGCGTGGGGCGTTATCATTGCACCGATTGCGGCGTTGGTTGCCGTTGCCATATGGGGGCAGGCCCGTTTGGCTGACCATGAAACAGAATATGACCTTGCCGTATCACTGCGGCTTGTGCAGGCCAATGTAAAACAAAGTGAAAAATGGCGGTCGCATCTTATTGATTCTCATTTTGACCGTCATATGCGGCTATCGCGCGGTGACAGCGACCGCGGTCGCGCGGAAGGCGTGAAGCTTGTGATATGGCCGGAAACAGCGGTCCAGCGGGAAACGTTTGACCGCGACAGTTCCCTGTTGCGTTGGCGTATGTCCCGGTTGTTGGAGTTTGGTTCTTATGCCATCACCGGTGCACCCCGGTTTCAACGAACGCCTGATGGTGCGCAGTATTTTAACAGCCTGTTTGCTTTCAACTCTCGTGGTCAGCTTTATGGCCGGTATGACAAGGCCCACCTTGTTCCTTTTGGCGAGTATTTGCCGTTTCAGAGCTTATTGAATGCCGTCGGGCTCAATCAATTGACAGGGAGCCAGGCCTTCACCTCAGGAGATGGCCCAAAAACGATTCGCTTGCCCGGTGTGCCGCCATTTTCGCCGCTCATCTGTTACGAAATCATTTTCCCCGGTAAGGTATTGGACCCTAATGACCGGCCTAAATGGCTGCTAAATATTACGAATGATGGCTGGTTTGGCCTGACCAATGGCCCGTTTCAGCATCTGGGCTTGGCGCGTTTTCGCGCTATCGAAGAAGGGCTACCTGTCGTGCGGGCAGCTAGCACGGGCGTCAGCACTGTCATTGATGTTTACGGCCGATCTGTTGCCCAGCTTGGGCTGGACCGCGAAGGTATTTTGGATAGTCCGTTGCCAAGAGCGATTGACCCACCGGCGTATACCACCAGCTTCAAGATGTTGGTAACCTTGGCTGTTTGCCTGATAATAGCCTTGATATTTACTGGTCTTCTGCTGCGGCGCAGAACTGGAAACTAACAAGGCCGCATGCGAAAAAGAGCTTTTCAGGATACAGCCCCTGCGATATAGCGGCGGCCATGACCAACAAATCTGACCATAAAACCCCATTCCAACCGCCAGAATTGCGGTTTTTTGGACGGCGCAAAGGCCCAACCCTGTCTGATCGCAAGCAGAGTTTGCTGGACGAACTGCTGCCGCGTATATCTGTGCCCATCAATCCGGAAAAAGACGGGATGCCGGGTGATTTGGACCCCAATGCGATTTTTGACGTGCCGCCGCGCGCCTGCTGGTTGGAAATTGGTTTTGGCAAAGGCGAACACCTGGCGTGGCAGGCTGACCATAATCCTGATATTGGGCTGATCGGCTGTGAGCCATACCTGAACGGTGTTGCCGGACTGCTAACGCATATCGAAGAAAATGGTATTTCCAATATCCGCGTGTACGGGGATGATGCCCGTCATGTCTTGAACCGTTTGCCGGATGCATCAATAGACCGGGTTTTTCTGCTGCACCCTGACCCCTGGCCAAAGCGCCGGCATGCCCGCCGCCGGTTTGTTAATCCGCCGAATCTGGATCAGATCGCGCGGGTGCTGTCTGATGGTGGGGAGTTCCGCGTCGGCACTGATCACCCCATTTACCGTGAATGGACAGCAGTTCAGATGAGTTTTCGGGACGATTTTGAATGGCTTGCCGACAGCCCTCAAGATTGGCTGGAGCGTCCGGATGATTGGCCGGAAACCCGCTATGAGGCGAAAGCCCTTGAGGGCCGTGCCACCTATTTCCGGTATCGCCGCCTGTCCCGGCAATCCTGATCTGTTGCAATTCCGGCCTGGTACAGAACGATTCCTGCAAAATCCGGGATTTGGCTCTTGCAGCCACAGGGACTTGCGCGTATATAAAGGCCAATTCTCCTGGATTGTTGGTTATGTTCCAGGGTGGGCAACGCCCGCTCAGCCATAACGCATACCTTTGATCCAGTCAGCGCTGTTTACTGCGCGCTGTGGTGGCAGAAAGGACGATGAGTGACGGAAGCATCCGTTCAAATACGTGAACTGATCGAATCAGCAGTTGAAGGCCTGGGCTTTGAACTGGTGCGCGTGACCTATGGTGGTGGCAGGAAGCCAACGCTGCAGATCATGGCCGAGCGTCCAGACGGCACAATGTCAGTTGATGACTGTGCGCGCGTATCACGAGAGATTTCACTCATTTTGGATGTTGAAGACCCACTGCCCGGTGAGTATTTGCTGGAAGTCAGTTCCCCCGGCGTTGACAGGCCGCTGACACGCGCCAAGGATTTTGAGCGCTGGGTTGGATTTGAGACAAAGGTCGAACTTGTGACACAGATTGATGGTCGCAGGCGCTTTAAGGGCCGGATGACATCCTTCGATGGCTCAGAAGTGGTGATCGAAACGGATGAAGGTGACGTGGTTTTGCCATTTGCTGATATTGCAAAAGCAAAATTGATCCTGACAGATGAATTATTGGCCGCGGTGCAGCAATCTGCTCCCGGCGATGAAGAAAGCACCCAGCACTAGCGGCTGGAAACTGAAAGCTGGTGGGGCAAGCCCCCCTTAAGCGATGGAGTAAAGATGATGGCAACTGCTGTCAGTGCAAACAGGCTGGAACTTCTGCAGATTGCAGAGCTGGTCGCGCGCGAAAAAGTGATCGACAAGGAAATCGTTCTGGAAGCGATGGAAGATGCTATCCAGAAAGCAGCGCGGTCACGGTACGGCGCTGAAAATGAGATCCGGGCACAGATCGATAAAAACACCGGTGACATTCGGCTTTTCCGGGTTCTTGAGGTTGTTGAAGAGGTTGAAGAACCTGCGGTTCAAATCAGCCTTGAAGATGCGCGCGAAGACAAACCTGACGCTGAGATTGGTGACTATCTCGCTTCAAGCTTGCCGCCGATGGACTTTGGCCGTATCGCCGCCCAGACCGCAAAGCAGGTTATCGTTCAAAAAGTGCGCGATGCCGAGCGTCAACGCCAGTACGATGAGTTTAAAGACCGCGTCGGTGAAATCATCACCGGTATCGTCAAGCGCGTAGAATATGGCAATGTGATCGTTGATCTGGGTAATGCCGAAGCCATTATGCGCCGCGACCAGGTTATTCCGCGGGAGCATGTACGCCAAAACGAGCGTATGCGTGGCTTTATCTATGAAGTCCGCCGCGAAAACCGGGGCCCTCAGATATTCATGTCGCGGACAAAACCGGAATTTATGGGTGCTTTGTTCGCTCAGGAAGTGCCTGAAATCTATGACGGCATTATTGAAATTCGGTCTGTGGCTCGTGATCCGGGCAGCCGTGCGAAAATTGCCGTAATTTCAAACGACAATTCGATTGACCCCGTTGGTGCCTGTGTTGGCATGCGCGGTAGCCGTGTTCAGGCTGTGGTGAACGAACTGCAGGGTGAGAAGATCGATATCATCCCATGGTCGCCTGATGTGGCATCATTTATCGTTAATGCCCTGCAGCCTGCTGAAGTGGCAAAAGTGGTTCTTGATGAAGAGCGCACACGGGTTGAGGTTGTTGTGCCTGATGATCAGCTTTCGCTGGCCATCGGTCGCCGCGGTCAGAATGTGCGCTTGGCAAGCCAGCTTACCGGCTGGACCATCGACATCATGACCGAAGCAGAAGAAAGCGAGCGTCGCCAGGAAGAGTTTATGGCGCAAAGTGCGCGCTTTATGGAAGCGTTGGATGTAGACGATACCTTGGCACACTTGCTGGTCGCGGAAGGCTTCACCGAAGTTGAAGAAGTCGCCTATGTTGAAATTGGTGAGCTTCTGGGTGTTGAAGGTTTTGACGAAGATCTGGCTGCCGAGTTGCAGCGCCGTGCTAACGACTTCCTGGAAGCCGAAGCCCGTGCCGCAGACGAAAAACGCATCGAAATGGGCGTTGAAGACGCGCTAGCAGATGTTGAAGGTCTTACACCGCAAATGTTGGTCAAACTTGGTGAAGATCAGGTCAAAACACTGGAAGACTTCGCTGGATGTGCAGCGGATGAGCTAACCAGTAAAGAAGACGGCATTTTGCGTAGTTTCCCGCTTACCGAAGTGGATGCAAGTGCGATGGTGATGTCTGCGCGTGTGGCGCTCGGATGGTTGACGGCTGAAGAAGCTTTTGGCAGCCATGATGAAGAGGAAGCCGAAGGTGATGCTGCCGGTGATGAAGCCGAAGGCGGTGAAGACGTGGCCGTAGAAGAGGCCGGGGTATAAAGGCGACAGGGCAGAGGGGAGCGTCCGATGCCTGAACGCCGCTGTGTCCTGACACACCAGTCTGCGCCCACACAAGGGCTTGTCAGGCTAGTGCTGGGGCCAGATGAAACCCTGGTGCCTGATGTAGCTGCCAAACTACCGGGTCGCGGTGTGTGGATATCGGCGGACGGACCCTTGGTCCGCGAAGAGATTAAAAAAGGCCGCTTGATAAGAGCGGCCAGCAGGTCACTAAAGACAGCTCTTAAAAAAGATGCTGTACCGCAGGACCTGGTGGATAAAATTGTTGGCTTGCTGGCCAAACGCTGCCTGGACAGGTTGGGGCTGGAACAGCGAGCAGGAAACCTGGTGACAGGTTTTGATAAGATCAAGGCGGCGCTCGCCAAAAAAGGGACGGCAGAACCGGCTCTTATGGTAGCGGCGACAGACGGGGCGGCAGATGGTCGCCAGAAGATTAGAGCGGCAGTTGGCAAGCATGTGCCAGTCGTCGATTTGTTTGACCGGGATCAGCTCTCTGCTGCACTTGGTCGTGAAAATGTAGTTCATGTGCTGCTATTAAAAAGCGGCGGCACGGAAAACTTTAAGGCTGATATTAGCCGACTAGCGGGTTTATCTGTTAAAGAAGAACCCAAGGCGCGCGAGTAAGCGCAGAGGAACGAAGAACAGTATGAGCGACGAAAAGAAATTATCATTGTCCGGCCGCACAACCCTTGGCGTAGGTAAAGGTGTTGAAACCGGTCAGGTTCGTCAAAATTTCAGCCATGGTCGCAGCAAGGCGGTTGTGGTTGAACGCAAGAAGAAGCGTATCCTCACCAAAGGTGGTGCGGCGGAACCTGCCACGCAAGCTCCTGCGCCGCAGTCGCCCAAAGCGTATGTGCCCAAAAAGCCTGCCGCCAATGCAGGCCATAATCTGACGGACGCAGAGCTGGAAAATCGTCAGCGTGTGCTCGATGAGGCCAATAAGCGCGCTGAGGAAGAGAAAAAGCAACTTGCAGCGCTTGAAGCTGAGCGCAAGCGCCGCGCCGAGGAAGAAGCCGCCAATTATGATGCGGAGGCTGATGCTCGCCAACAGGCTGAAGACGATGCCAAGAAGCGCGCTGAATTGGCTGCAAAAGACAAGGCTGAAGCAGAAGCTGCACAAAAAGCTGCTGAAGAACAGGCTGCCCGCGAAAAAGCAGAAGAAGAAGCGCGTCAAAAAGCAGAGCTGGAAGCGCGTGCGGTTCAACTGCGCAAAGCAACCGAAGCCCGCACAGCTGGTGGCGACGCAACTGACGCTGCACGTCAAGGCAAGCCGAAGCGGAAAGACAAAAAGGGGGGTGGCGCTCAAGACCGCAACCAACGCGGGCGCGGGCGCGGTGATGATCGCGGACGTCGGGGACGCCTGACGATTTCAACGGCAACTGCGGGCGACGAACGTCAGCGATCTCTTGCGGCCTACAAGCGGGCACAAGCCAAGAAACGTGCGGCGGAATTGGGCGGCGTGCAGCAACCGCAGCAACGTCAGTCCCGTGAAATTATCGTTCCAGAAGGCATTACCGTTCAGGAACTGGCGCAGCGGATGGCTGAAAAAGCAACCGCCGTTATGAAGGCGCTGATGAATATGGGCATGATGGCTACCATCAACGACACGCTGGATCAGGATACGGCCCAGCTTATTGTGGAAGAATTTGGCCACACCATCAAACGGGTCAGCGAAGCCGACGTAGAAATTGGTCTTGTTGGCGCGGAAGATACCGATGCAGATCTGTACCCGCGTGCGCCTATTGTTACCGTTATGGGCCATGTGGATCATGGCAAAACCTCACTTTTGGACGCCTTGCGCAAAGCAAACGTGGTGTCGGGCGAAGCTGGCGGTATCACACAGCATATTGGTGCGTATCAGGTCGCGGTGGACGGCGGCGACAAGATCACGTTCCTGGATACACCGGGTCACGCCGCCTTTACCCAAATGCGGGCGCGCGGTGCCAGCGTAACAGATATCGTTATCTTGGTTGTTGCTGCTGATGATGGCGTGATGCCGCAAACAATTGAAGCCATCAATCACTCCAAAGCTGCTGACGTACCGATGATTGTGGCCATCAACAAAATGGACCGCGAGGGCGCAGACCCACAGCGGGTACGCAACGAACTGTTGCAGCATGAAGTCGTGCTTGAAACCTTCCAGGGCGATACCCAGGAAGTTGAAGTGTCGGCCATCACAGGCATGGGCCTTGATAAGCTGAAGGAAGCGATTGCGCTGCAGGCGGAAATTCTGGAATTGAAAGCCAATCCGGACCGCGCCGCAGAAGGTGTGGTCGTGGAAGCCAAGTTGGACAAAGGCCGTGGCCCTGTTGCAACTGTGCTGGTACAACGCGGCACCCTGAGAGTTGGTGATATATTTGTCGCCGGGGCCGAATGGGGTCGTGTGCGGGCATTGGTCAATGATAAAGGCAGCCAGGTAAAAGAGGCAGGTCCAAGCCTGCCGGTTGAAGTGCTTGGCCTGAACGGTGCGCCAGGTGCGGGTGATGATTTTGCGGTTGTTGAAAGCGAAGCACGAGCTCGTGAAGTGGCTGATTATCGCCAAGATCAGGCGCGCAAGAAGCGTCAGGCAGCGACAGCAGCTCCCAAAACGCTGGAGAGCATCTTCTCGAACCTCAAGGACTCGGAAGGCTTGCAAACCTTTGATGTTGTTATCAAGGCGGATGTTCAAGGGTCGGTTGAAGCCATTACGCAGGCGCTTGAAAAAGCGGGCAACGACGACATTCAGTGCCGGGTTATTCACGGTGCTGTGGGCGGTATCACCGAAGCGGACATTACCCTTGCCAACGCATCTAATGCGCTGGTGATTGGCTTTAATGTTCGCCCCAATAAGCAAGCTCGCGATGCTGCGGAAACCGATGGTATTACCATCAAATACTATTCCATCATCTATGATCTGATTGACGAAGTGAAAGCAGCGATGGCTGGTCAGCTTGGTCCAGAGTTCAAAGAGAACATCATTGGCCGCGCTGATATTAAAGATGCGTTCCAGGCTGGCAAAGCAGGGAAAGCAGCTGGTTGTATGGTCACCGAAGGGTCGATCCGCAACGATCTGAAAGCGCGCATTTTGCGCGATGATGTCATTATCTATGAAGGCCAGATTGATAACCTGCGCCGGTTCAAAGATGATGTGAAAAAGGTGGACGCTGGTCAGGAATGTGGTTTGACGTTTGAAAATTACCATGACTTCAAATCAGGCGATGTCCTTGAAGTGTATGAACTGGAAGAGATGGAGCGCGTTCTCTAAGAGCGCGGCTTCATCGTCCTCCAGAGCGTGCAGAACGCTCAAAACGCACGGGCTTGAATACTGAGAGCAACAACAATGTCCAGACGAGAGCATACCGGGGGTGGACCCAGCCTGCGCCTTTTGCGCGTGGGTGAAAACGTGCGTCATGCCATTTCAGCCATCCTGACGCGCGGTGATGTGCAAGACCCTGACCTGGCGGGTGCATCTGTGACAGTTTCCGAAGTTCGCGTTAGCCCAGACCTGCGCAATGCAACCGTTTTTGTGATGCCGCTGGGCGGTGATAAAGACGGCTCTATCACCAAAGCGCTGAATAAAAACAGTGCTTTCATCCGCGGTGAAATGAGCAAGGTTGTGCATATGAAATATATGCCGCGACTGGCGTTCAAAATTGATGAAAGCTTTGATGAAGCAAGCCATATTGATGCGTTGTTGAAAAACCCGAAGGTTCAGCGCGACCTGGAGGGACCGGAGGACGATGCCTGATGGCGCGCCGCCGCAAGGGCGATAAGGTTGACGGCTGGTTGGTGATCGACAAACCGCTGGGCGCTTCAAGCGCAAAAGCTGTTGCTATCGTTAAACGTACGCTCAATGCCCAAAAGGTTGGCCATGGCGGTACCCTTGATCCTATGGCCACGGGTATTTTGCCCATTGGTCTGGGCGAAGCCACAAAAACCATGCCTTTCATTGTGGATGCCACGAAGGACTATGACTTTACAGTAAAATGGGGCGTGGCAACCGATTCGGCAGACCGCGAAGGCCAAATCATCCATTCGGGCGGTCATATCCCTGAAAAAGCGGCGATAGAAGCAATTTTACCAGACTTTACCGGGAATATTGAACAGGTGCCGCCCGCGCACAGCGCTGTGAAGGTAAACGGTAAACGTGCCTATGAGCTTGCCCGCGCGGGTGAAACGGTTGTCTTGCAAAAAAGATTGGTTGAAATTCAATCGCTTAGCCTTGTTTCGCACGATGCTGATGCGGGCGAAAGCTGTTTTCACGTGGTGTGCGGTAAAGGGACATATGTGCGCTCTTTGGGCCGTGATATTGCAACAAGTCTGGACACTTATGGTCATTTAACGGCGCTGCGCCGCACCCGTGTTGGGCCATTTGCTTTGGATGCTTCGATTTCGCTGGAAAACCTAGAGGAGTTGAGCCATAGTGCGCCCGCCGCGGGCCTGCTGCGGCCGATTACGACAGCGCTGGACGACATCCCGGCGGTTGCCGTGACGGCCCTGGAAGCCGCTGACCTTAAACAAGGTCGGCCCATCCAACAGACCGGGGTTAAGCAGGGCATCTGTTATTGTATGGACGGTGACATACCGGTCGCGATTGCAGAAGTTATGGACGAAATGGTTCGTCCGCTGCGGGTCTTCAATATGTAATTTTTAGGAGAAGATCGATGTCGATTACTGCTGATAAGAAACAAGAACTGATCAAAGAGTTCGCAACACAAGAGGGCGATACCGGTTCACCGGAAGTACAAGTTGCCATCCTGTCTTCGCGCATTTCGACGCTGACTGAGCACTTTAAGGACCACAAAAAGGATAACCATTCCCGTCGTGGTCTGATCAAGATGGTAAACCAGCGCCGTAAACTTCTTGACTACCTCAAAGGCAAAGACCAGGAGCGTTACAAAACGCTGATCGGTCGGCTGGGTCTTCGGAAGTAAGCTGATCAAAATGGCCGGTCCAGTTGGACCGGCCTTCTTGCTTTTCAGGGGGTTGAAGAGCGGACCTTGTTCCCGTTTCCTCATATCAAAAGCAAGACCCTTTCCGCCAACATGGGGTTGGCAGGAAGACACAGAAGAAGGATATGCCCATAGGGGGTATATCCGGGCCTAGCTGGCGGAAAAACGAAACCCAGCGGCCCGTATAAAGGTAAAAATATGTTTGATATACATCGTAAATCGATTGAATGGGGTGGCCGTACCCTGACACTGGAAACCGGTCATGTTGCTCGCCAGGCTGGCGGCGCGATCATGGCAACTTACGGCGACACAACTGTACTTTGCACCGTGGTGGGTGCGCGTTCCGTCAAGCCGGGCCAGGACTTTTTCCCGCTGACCGTGAATTACACCGAGAAATATTATGCCGCTGGTAAAATCCCAGGTGGCTTCTTCAAACGCGAAGGCCGTCCAAGCGAAAAAGAAACGCTTATTTGCCGGCTTATTGACCGCCCGATCCGCCCTTTGTTTCCGGACGGGTTTAAAAACGAGGTGCAGATCATCTGTACCGTTGTTAGCCATGACCTGGAAAACGACAGCGACATTGTTGCCATGATTGGCGCGTCTGCTGCTCTGACGCTTTCTGGTCTGCCGTTCTTTGGCCCGATAGCGGGTGCAAAGGTTGGTTACATGGACGGCGAATACGTCCTGAACCCAACCATTGAACAAATCAAGGAAAGCGACCTTGAGCTGACCGTTGCAGGTACACGCGATGCCGTTTTGATGGTGGAATCAGAAGCCAATGAACTGCCAGAAGACGTGATGCTCGGCGCTGTTATGTACGGCCATGAGCAGCAACAGGCTGTGATTGATCTGATCATCGACCTGGCTGAAGTTGCCGCCAAAGAGCCCTGGGAGCTGCCAGAAGGCCCGGATACATCAGCGTTGAAAGCCAAAATCGCTGAAGTTGCTGAAGCAGACCTGCGTGCTGCCTATGAAATTAAGGTCAAGCAAGAGCGGTCTGGTCGCATTGCCGAAATCAAGGCTGCCGTGAAAGAAGCGGTTGCCCCGATTTTGGAAGAAAACGAAGACCTTACCGAGGCGATGGTTGGAGATCTGACTAAAAAGCTGGAAAGTTCGATTGTTCGCGGCGACATCCTGGCGACCGGTACACGTATCGATGGTCGTGCGCTTGATGATGTGCGTGCCATTGAAGCAATGGCGGGTATTCTGCCGCGCACCCACGGGTCTGCATTGTTTACCCGCGGGGAAACACAGGGTCTTGTGGTTGCAACGCTGGGTACGGGTGAAGATGAGCAGATCATTGATCAGCTTGAAGGGTCTTACCGGTCCAAGTTCATGCTGCATTATAACTTCCCGCCCTTCTCGGTTGGTGAATGCGGTCGTGTTGGCTTCACGGGTCGCCGTGAAGTGGGCCATGGCAAGCTGGCATGGCGTGCCGTTCGTGCGGTTCTGCCTGATCCGGAAGAGTTTCCTTACACAATCCGTCTGGTTTCTGAAATTACAGAATCAAATGGGTCTTCATCCATGGCAACCGTTTGTGGTTCATCGCTTGCGATGATGGATGCGGGTGTGCCGATCAGCCGTCCGGTTTCCGGTATCGCTATGGGCCTGATCAAGGAAGGCGACAAGTTTGCGGTCCTGTCTGACATTCTGGGGGATGAAGATCACCTGGGTGACATGGACTTCAAAGTTGCCGGTACTGAAAAAGGCCTGACCGCGCTTCAGATGGACATCAAAATCCAGGGTATCACCAGAGAGATCATGGAAGTTGCTCTTGAGCAAGCTGGCCGTGGCCGCGCTTATATCCTGGACGAGATGAACAAAGGCTTGTCCGGCGCACGCAACGAGCTGTCCGAGCATGCACCGCGCATTGAAACCATGAAAATTCCGGTCGACAAGATTCGGGAAGTGATTGGTACAGGCGGTAAAGTGATCCGTGAAATCGTTGAAACGACGGGCGCGAAAGTGAACATCGACGATGATGGCACGATCAAAATTGCCTCATCGGTTGCCAGCGAGATTGATGCTGCGAAAAACTGGATTACCGGCATTGTTGCCGAACCAGAGGTTGGCACAATTTACAAAGGTAAAGTTGTCCGCATTATGGACTTTGGCGCATTCGTAAACTTCATGGGCAGCCGCGACGGTTTGGTGCATATCTCTGAACTGGTTGAAGAGCGCGTTGAAAGCGTTACAGATGTCGTGAAAGAAGGTGACGAGGTTTATGTGAAGTGCCTTGAAATCGACGGTCGCGGCAAAGTACGCTTGTCTATGCGTGTTGTCGATCAGGAGACGGGTGAAGATGACCCGAACGCTGCACCGCCAAAATCAGGCCCTAAAAAAGGCCCACGGCGCGATCGCGACTGACGGTTTATCGATCCGTTCATTGAACTGAAACCAGCCTGTGTTAAGCTTATGCTGGTTTCAAAGCGACGCCGCTTTGTGGCGTCGCTAAACATTCAGGGGCCAAATGGCCTTTAACCGGGGGGTTTGAATGAGTTTCAACCTGAATTCAATCAGGCTTGGTGGCAAGGATGTTTTGCCACTTATTGAGGGCGGCAAGGGTGTCGCTATTTCTGCTGGGGCCAGTTCCGGCCCTTGGGCAAACGCAGGTGGTGTTGGCACCATTTCTGCAGTTATCGCTGACCAGTATGATCAGCACGGCAATGTTGTGCCGCATGAATATGAAGGCAAAACGCGCCGCGAGCGCCACGATGAAATGGTCGACTATTCCATTCAGGGTACCATTGATCAGGTGCGCAAAGCGTGGGAACTTTCAAAAGGCGAAGGCCTTATCAATATTAATATGCTGTGGGAACTGGGCGGATCACAGCGCATTCTGCACGGTGTGCTTGAACGCGCCAAAGACATGATCCACGGTGTAACCTGCGGTGCGGGCATGCCGTTTAAACTGGGTGATCTGGCCAGCAAATACGGCGTTCATTATTACCCCATCGTATCATCAGGCCGGGCATTTAATTTGTTGTGGCGCCGGGCGTATAAAAACGTCGCTGATTTGCTGGGCGGTGTCGTCTATGAAGACCCTTGGCTCGCGGGTGGCCACAATGGTCTATCAAACGCGGAAGACCCTGCAAAACCGGGTGATCCATACCCGCGTGTTCTGGAACTCAGGAACATCATGCGCAAGCTCGGTTTGGGGGAAACACCCATTATCATGGCGGGCGGTGTTTGGAACCTGAAAGAATGGAAAGACTGGATCGACAATAAAGAACTGGGTCCTATCGTGTTCCAGTTTGGCACCCGGCCTTTGCTGACCAAAGAAAGCCCTATTTCTGAGAAATGGAAAAAGAAGCTGACCGAATTGAAAGCTGGCGATATTTTGCTGCAGAATTTCAGTCCGACTGGCTTTTTCTCTTCTGCGCTCAAGAACAGCTTTATCGGCGAACTGGTTGGTCGCAGCGACCGGCAGGTTGATTTCGCCCCTGCGCCATCCGAAGAGTTCAATACTCAGATGATGATTGACCGCAAAAAATATTACGTCCGCGGCGCTGATGTCGAAAAAGTACAGGCATGGCAAACGGAAGGCTATGAAAAGGCGATGAAAACGCCCGGAGATACGCTCATTTTTGTCACAGCCGACAAGTGCGCTGAAATCCGCAAGGATCAGGCAGACTGCGTTGGATGCCTGAGCCAATGTCGTTTTTCCAGCTGGGCTGACAATGAAAAGAACTCAACCGGGCGTCTTGCTGACCCGCGCAGTTTTTGCATCCAGAAAACGCTGGATGATGTTGCCCACAATGGCAGTGTTGATACCAACCTTGTGTTTGCAGGGCATAATGCTTTCCGGTTTGGCAGCGATCCGTTTTACTCAAACGGGTTTGTGCCAACGGTCAAGCAGCTTGTGGACCGGATCATCACCGGCGACTGATCAGCTGAAAATTAGTATACAAAAAGCCCGGTTATACGCCGGGCTTTTTTTGTTTTGCGCGTTTGCGTTCACTCTCGGTGCTTTATGCTGTAAAGTGTACGGTATATGTATCATCAGCGCACAAGATTTTAACGTGGGGAAATATGTGTTGTGCCATTAACCCAAGTCCAGAAACTGTTGGGTGTTTCGCGCTCCGTTGCGGTTTTGGGTGTTGGCCTGTCGTGTCTGGCCGCAGCTATTTTCACCTGGGCGGGCAATGTATTTGGTTTCCTGACCCCTTATGAACAAATCATTGGCCCGTTTTTTACCATAACGACTCTCTTGTTTCTGTTTGCTTTTATGTGGGGTCCCGACACGTGGTTAATAGGCGTCGCTGCAGCCTTCAAAATTATTGCCGGTGTTGTCGCGCTTGGTGGACTTTTAGAAGGGGCCTTAACACCTGACAGTAATGTCGAATTTTATCTGATGTGGATACCTATCTATTATACGGCGTTGATTTTTGGTGCGACCACCCCGGCACAGCGCAGGTGGGGGCAAATTTTCTTCGGCAGTTGTAGTGTCAGTGTATGTGCCGCGTTGGCGTTTGGGCCCCTTGGCTGGACACACCCGCATGCTGTTCTGTTGCTGTCCGCGATTTTAGGGCAATTGGTGTTGCTGGTCGTTTTTTCAGAACTAGCAAAGAACCTGCGACAGGGTGCCATTGCAGAGACTGAATTGATCGCTGCTGAAGACCATGCTCGTTTGCTGCAATTCGCGACAGAAGAAGCCGAGCAGGCGAACCGAGCAAAATCAGCGTTCATTGCTAACATGAGCCACGAGTTTCGCACGCCGCTGAATGCCATTATTGGGTTTGCGCAGGTGCTGCGCGGTGAAGCTGATATTGTTTTGCCGGAGAAGAAACAACGCGAATATATGGCCGACATTGAAAAAAGCGCTGACCATCTTCTCGCGCTGATAAACGATATTCTAGACCTGTCCAAAATTGAATCTGGCAAGATGGAATTGTCGCAAGACCGGATATCCATTGCCTCGATGTTCGATACTATCAGCAAAATTGTTGCCAGCCTGATTGAGGAAAAAAAACACAGATTAGTGGTTGATGTGGTTGGCGCCGTGCCTGATTTGATTGCTGATGAACGCAGCGTGCATCAGATTTTGATCAATATATTGTCTAACTCGATCAAATATACACCAACCGGTGGCGTGATTGTCATGCTGGCGACCCAGTCACCTCAGGGCGGTGTTGAATTTTCTTTGTCTGACACCGGTATTGGCATGGACGCCGTGACCCTCGCGCGTGTTTTGAAGCCATTTGAGCAGGGGGAAACATCATACCGGACACAGGCAGGCGGCACCGGGTTGGGTTTGCCACTTGTCCAGTCTCTGGCACGGTTGCACGACGCGGAGTTTTATATCCAGAGCAGGCCTGGCTCTGGCACTGATATTAAAATCATCTTTCCCCAAAACCGCTCTGTCAGTGACAAAAGCAGTCCGACGGTGTCGACGCTCTGAAACAATTGCTAACAGATCGCGGCAGGGCCTTCGGGGGTACGTGGTCCATGCAGGCGTTTGCTTTTCCCTATAAAGCCCGTTCCATATAAACCACGTCGTCTTCGGGATTGAAGTTATAGGGCTCGATTTCAGTAAAACCCAGTTTCTGATACAAGGCCACTGCCGCTTCTAGGCGGCGCAGGCTATCAAGCAGCATTTTGCTATACCCGCATGCCTTTGCATCCTCTAGCAATCGTTCACACAAAAGCCGTCCGGCCCCGGTCCCGCGCCCCTGCGGCAACACATACAGTCGTTTCATTTCACACACGGCTGGATCATGTTGCTTGAGGGCAACCGCCCCAATGGGCACACCGTCTTTTTTGGCAATCAACATAAATTCGTAAAACCCGGGAAACGCCTTCATTTCTTCGTCAATGCCCTGGAAACCCAGATCAATGGGCAAAAACTCCAGAAAAGCCTCAAAAATAGCTTTAACAGCCGCAATATCTGCGGGGGTTTTTGCACGCTCGATTGTTACGATGCTTGCGCCGCTTTTTGTGTCGAGGTTCATGGGTGTGCCTCCCACTCCATATAATAGTTGGACCGTTCATACGGGCTGTCAGGGTTTGGGTTTGGTTTTTCAACAAACCCTAGCTTTTTATAAAGCGCGATCGCGGGTGTAAGCACCGTATTTGTTTCCAAAAACAGGGTTTTGCCGCCGCGCGCCAAAAACCGGTTCATCACCTGTTCGCACAGCGCGCGGCCCATGCCGCCTTTTTGCACATTTGGGTCAACGCCCAGTTTGGTCAGTTCAAAAATACCGGGAGCGATAAATTTCATCGCGACAGTACCAACGGCTGTGCCGTCCACGGTGGCAAAATAAATTTCGCCCCCTTTATCAAGGATTTTACCTTCCGGGTCCCTCAACGTGACTTCGTCAATAGGTTCTACACGGAAATATTTTTTCAGCCACCAGATGTTCAGGTCAAGGAACGCCTGCCGCCACCGGGTGTCATACGGGACAATCTGAAACGCTGGGCGCGCATTTGGCCCCGTCAGTTTTTCCTGTAGTCGGTCATACACACTTTTGCGCCGAAACGCATTTTCTAGCCCGGCTATTGCGGCTAGAAAGTCTACGTCACTTTCTTCGATGGCGTCTTTCACCACCGCCTCAATTGCATCCCAGCTGGGTTTCAGTTTCTCAACCATCTGGATACCATGGTCGGTCAGGTGTACACTTTTCTGGCGGCCGTCTTCCATCGCACGAGTTTCAATCAATCTAAGCGACGCCAGTTTTTTCACTGTTTGGCTCACTGCTGAATGGCTGAACCCCGCCAGCGAGGCAATCTCGTTAATCGTCAGTGGCCCGCGCTCTACGATGGCATAAAAAGCGTAAAAATGACCGGTGCGGAACGTGATATTTTGCTCGGCATACATTTTTTCCATACCGTTGGTCAGCGTTTCAATCAGGCGGCGCATACGGGTGCCTAGCCCCAGTTCCAGGTACAGTTCGTCTTTCAGTCCAGATTGGTTCATGTGGTTGGTCTCTGATTAGTAATAACAGTAATTATATAAGTACTTATATAATGATGCAAGAGGCATCAAACCTTACTCTGTTTCATGGTGGATTAGTCAGCGTGGAAAAGGCAGCGACGACAGGGCGACGTGATCAGGGCAGCAAGGAAAAGCGGTATTGACGATATGGTTTTGGGCGTGCCGTCATGCCATGCAGGTTGATCAATCCAGGTCTTCGGTCGCATACACGCCCCACACGTGTCGGCGTTCAATCCAGGCACTGGTGCCATCAATGGTTACTTCGCACCATAAGCCTTCACAGCGTTCTATTTCGCCGATCACACCAGGTTCAGCGGTCAGCAGCACATTGGCTTGCAGGTCCGGGTCGGCGTATAGGTTGCGGGTTTTCCCCCTGATCATGACAGATCGGTTGCCATATAGGAGCGACACCAGCATCCAGCCGGTTTCGCCCTCATGGTCGCGCACTTTGCGCCATGCGCCGTTTTCGTCGATAATTTCCAGCGGCATGCCGCGCCGCCCATACACCCAGCGGATTGGATATTGCCTTCCGGGTCCGGTGCGCATGTTGGCTTTGCTGGCGCTCATCGCAACGAATCGGGGCAGGGGGTTGCCGCTTGGCCCCACGGTCTGCCCCGCTGGTTGCCATGCCGCGCCTGCACCGGCAAACAGAAAAACCGCTGCAACCGCGCCGCAAATCCTGCGTTTGAAAGCCATCTTGTCCACCCTGACCTGTCCCTTTGTCGCTTGGCGTTTGCGGGCACCGCTGTCATCTGTTAGAGAAGCCAATCAATGGCTGCGCCAGCCCATACAGGCACCACGCTTGGCACCCTGCGCCCAAGAAAAAGGTATTTTCTGCGATGAGTCAAACAGGAATGAAACACCGCCCCAAGGTCATTGTTACGCGCAAGCTACCAGACCCGATAGAGACTCGCATGGCGGAACTTTTTGACGTAACGCTGAACCTGGCAGATACCCCCATGGACGCCGCCGCCCTAAAGGCCGCGATGGCATCGGCTGACGTGCTGGTGCCAACCGTCACGGATGACATTAACGCAGACGTTATCGCGGCGGCAGGCGCAAACCTGAAGCTGATCGCTAATTTTGGGGCTGGCATAAACCACGTTGACATAAAGGCTGCGCGCGACAAAGGCATCACAGTAACCAACACGCCGGGTGTCCTGACCGAAGATACCGCAGACCTAACGATGGCGCTGCTGCTTTCTGTGCCGCGGCGCTTGTTTGAAGGCGAAAAAATCCTGCGCTCCGGGGATTGGACCGGCTGGACCCCAACATTCCTGATGGGGCGCCGTATTCAGGGCAAGCGCCTTGGCATTATTGGCATGGGCCGAATTGGCCGGGCGGTGGCGCGGCGCGCGCGGGCGTTTAACATGGCCGTGCATTATCATAACCGCACGCAATTGCCCAAAGAGGTGGAAGGCGAGCTGGAAGCCACCTATTGGGCGGACCTGGATGAAATGCTGACCCGTATGGATATCGTCAGCGTGAATTGCCCGCTAACGCCAGCGACCAACCGCCTATTGAACCGCGACCGGCTGAAAAAACTGCAGCCTCATGCGGTGATCATCAACACCGCGCGCGGTGAAATCATCGATGAAGAAGCCCTGGCGGACCTGCTGGAAGTGGGCCGTATAGCAGGCGCGGGGCTTGATGTGTTTGAAGAAGAACCCGAGATTAACCCCAAGCTGCTGTCGCTCGACAATGTGGTTTTGTTGCCGCATATGGGCAGCGCCACGGTGGAGGCGCGCACCGGCATGGGCGAAAAAGTGCTGATCAACATTCAAACCTTTGTGGACAGCCACCGCCCGCCAGACCGGGTATTGCCGGGTTAACTTTACCCCGCCGCTCACGTCGATTTGAGTTTCCGCCTCGCTGGTAAAACGATAGTCTCCCCCTGAATGGTCGGGCAGGGTCCCGGCACAAGCAATGGATACGGGGAGACGACAATGTGCGACGATATCACTGAACAGGAAAATCAAGCCTTTGCAACCGCAGGCGGTACGCTGAACCGGCGGGATTTCAGCAAGCTGAGCGCCGCAGGGTTCCTGAGCCTGATGGCAACAAACGCCGGGGTCGCCCAGGGCGCATTGGACGTGACCGACCGCGAAGTGAATGTGCCCATGGCAGGCGGCGTTTCCGATAGTTATTTTGTTGCCCCCACCAGCGGCAAACACCCCGGTGTGTTGATATGGCCTGACATCCGCGGCCTGCGCCCGGCGTTTAAAGCCATGGGCAAGCGGCTTGCCATGCAGGGCTATGCCGTGCTGGTTGCTAACCCGTTTTACCGTGATGGCCCGCATCCGCATGTGGCCGCGGGCGAGCAGTTTAGCGACCCGGACGTGCGCGGACGCCTCATCCCGATGGCGCGCAAGCTTACGCAGGATGCCTCCATGTCCGACGCGCGGGATTATATCCGCTTCCTGGATGCGCAGGGCGAGACAGACACAAGCCGTAAAGTGGGCACTATGGGGTACTGTATGGGCGGGCCGCTGATTATGCGCACCGCTGGCGCCGTGCCGGAGCGCGTGGGCGCTGCCGCATCCTTCCATGGCGGCGGGCTGGTGACCGACCGGCCGGACAGCCCGCATTTGCTGATCGCCACCTCGCCTGCGCATGTGCTGCATGCGGTGGCGGAAAACGACGATGAACGCAACCCAACGCAAAAGGTTGTGCTGGCGGAAACCTATGCCAAGCATGGCATTCCGGCGGAAATTGAAGTGTATGAAGGCACGCTGCATGGCTGGTGCCCGCCCGATAGTAGTGTGTATAACCAAAGCCAGGCAGAACGCGCCTGGGCGCGCACGCTCGCGCTCTTTAGCCGCACACTGGCGTAATAAGCCGTTGGTTTAAGAGGTTGGGGCCGCGTCCTGAGGCGCGGCTTCTTTTGTTTCTGCGGGTTGTAACGCCACAGCCAGATCAAAATCTGGTCATCCATGAATTTCCTCGTTGCCGCTACTCATGCCCCGATAGTCAATCTCGGGTTGTTAGGACGGAATGACGGAGGGGTGTAGGCTACGCAGAAAGAGCGATGCGGTGTGTTTGAATGTGCGACCAAAAAGCAGCCGAGCGCGCTCCCAAGCAGTATAAATTGATAGTTTAATGTTATTGTACTATGTAAACGATTAGCTTCAACTCGTTGAATAAGCGAACTTGAGCTCATCAAACAACTGTGGGGATCAGGATGCAGCTGCTCAATCTCAATATCGATAAGATTATAATTCATCAGGTATTCCGTCGAAACCAAGATGGCAAAGTCAAGCCCCTTCAAAGCCATGAATACACAGTGTTTGATCACAGTGCTATGACTGTATTTAAGCGGCGCGTTATTGATGCTTTGGGTGAGGGATCTAAAGCGGTGCAAATGGAAATAGTTGACCAGTGCGCTACTAGCGTATCAAAATTGGTCGATAGCATGATTGATCAAGACCAAGAGACCTTTGCTGTTTCATCTTTTGATATTGCCACGAAGCTGGCCGACGCTCAACAAACAAGGTCTATCCCTGGTGGCATAGTTGTTGTTTTTACCGGCACTCAAGGTTCTTCGGCTAAGAAGTTTTTGGGGATAATTAAGGCTGAAGTTCACACGGGGTATGAGAAGAAAGTGCATCCCACTACAAATGAAATCTCTCTAAAGTTTGTGGAAGAGCTGCTTCTAACGCCGGGCACGCGATTATATAAAACTGTCGGCTTTTTTGAAAAAGTTGATTGTGAAGAAACCGCTGACGACTTGAATGACAAGTGGGCGGTGATGATCTCAGATTATCAAATCAGTCAAGCTGATGGAAAAGCAGCAGCAAAGTACTTCTACGAAGATTTTCTTGGTTGTGGTTATCCTAAGACAAACGCGCGTGTTACTAAACAGTTCTATGAAGTTACGTCCCAGTTTATTTCTAAACTCTCCGTTACTGAAGTAGAGAAAAGCCATCTTATAAATGCGCTGACAACCTATTTAAAAGCCGATGTTTCAAACGTTGTAAGCGCGTCAGAGTTTGCGCAAACCTATTTCAACGATTTAGCCACACAAGATGCCTATACAGGTTATGTGAAGAGCCAGGGGCTACCTACTACTGCGTTCACCAAAGACGTTGAGCACGTTGAGGGGAACTTGAACGTCCGCAAAGTAAGGTTTGGTAGTAACGTTAGAATCACGGCCCCATCAGAGGCTTTCAAAAACTTGGTTGAAATCAAAGAGATTGATGGTGAGCCCGATGAATCCGGTGTGCGAGCAAAGTGGACGCAAATAATTGTTAAAGACAGAATTGTTAGACAAGAATGAACGAGTCCGAACTCAGATCCAAATGGACTTCTGAAAAACTCATATATGAGCGCTGGGGGCAATTTATTATATCGAAGTTGTCTGAGGAGCTTGAGAGATGCGTCGATAACCTGGACCAGTTTCTCAAGATTCCACCTCGAGTTCGTGTCAAAACCGATGCCTCTTTAGTTGATAAAGCATTCTATCGTAAGAAGAATTATGAGGATCCGTATAACGATATTGAAGATAAAGTCGGCATTCGCTTCGTTGTGCTTCTGATTGAAGACATAGAGATTATCAGAAATATAGTTGTTAATGCTGATGTTTGGGAATACGACGAGTGTCGAAATTTCGAAGCAGAGAGACGAAAAGATCCGCTGTTGTTCACCTATCAGTCAGTGCATTTCGTTTTGCGCCCGAAAACCCCGTTGACGCTCGATGGCCATACGATCTTAAGCCAAACTGCTTGCGAATTACAAATTCGCACACTATTGCAGCATGCCCATGCAGAACTAACCCATGACTCCATTTATAAGTCTGAGAGAACCGTAAAGCCCAACGTGCATCGCACTGTGGCAAAGAGTATGGCTCTTATAGAAACCACTGATGAGTTTTTCTCCTCAGTAACCCGAGAATTAAATTACGGACCTTTGCAGGAATACAGAATTGTTGAGCTGCTAGACTCGACCTTTATGACTTATACTGGCTTAACGCCGAATCTTCAGAAATCTTCGATAGTTATTTGGGATGCTTATGAAGACTTAATAGATGAAAAACTCATAGAAAATATTCATAAAGACCTCATCAATAATAATGAATACAAATTCCTTTCAAGCACTTTGAAAGAACGATACACGGAAAATACATTTTATCAGCAAAGTATAATTATATTTCTCTACTGGATGCTGCTCACAAACAAGTCGCGTTTATACAGATATTGGCCGTTAGATGGCCGCGTTTTGGACCCTTTGGCAAATGACGTCGGAATTAGCAGTACTTGGGAAGTTTAAGGGTGATTATGCTCTAAAACTCCCTCTTGCTCCCCCCTTTGTTTGCCTGTAAACAGCGCGCATGACTGACCAAAAACACATTCGCAATTTCTCGATCATTGCCCACATCGACCACGGCAAATCCACGCTCGCGGACCGCATGATCCAGCGCACCGGCGCGCTGTCCGACCGCGAGATGCAGGCCCAAGTGCTCGATAACATGGATATCGAGCGCGAGCGCGGCATCACCATCAAGGCGCAGACCGTGCGGCTGGATTACACCGCGCAGGACGGGCAGCAATATGTGCTGAACCTGATGGACACGCCGGGCCATGTGGATTTCGCTTATGAGGTTTCCCGCTGTCTGGCGGCATGCGAAGGCTCGCTGCTGGTGGTGGATGCAAGCCAGGGAGTGGAGGCGCAAACGCTGGCGAACGTGTATCAGGCCATTGATAACGACCATGAAATTGTGCCGGTGCTGAACAAAATTGACCTGCCCGCCGCCGAGCCAGAGCGCGTGCGCACCCAAATTGAAGATGTGATCGGCATTGATGCGTCTGACGCCATTGAATGCTCCGCCAAATCCGGCCTCGGCATTGATGATGTGCTCGAATCTGTCGTGACCCGCCTGCCTGCACCCGCCGGGGACCCGGACGCGCCCCTAAAGGCGCTGCTGGTTGATAGCTGGTATGACGCTTACCTCGGTGTGATGGTCCTTATCCGCGTGATTGATGGCAGCATCAAAAAAGGCCAGACCATCAAGATGGTCAACGCAGATAGCGAACACCAGGTCGAGCGTGTGGGCGTGTTTACGCCCAAGGGTGTGCAGGTGCCGTCCCTTGGCCCCGGCGAGGTTGGCTTTATCACCGCCAGTATCAAGGAAGTGGCGGACACCAACGTGGGCGACACCATCACTGACGCCAAAAAGCCCTGCGCCGAGGCATTGCCCGGCTTTAAGCCCAGCCAGTCTGTGGTGTTTTGTGGCCTCTTCCCGGCCGACACGTCCGAGTATGAGGCGCTGAAGGAGGCGCTCGCGAAACTGCGGTTAAATGACGCCAGCTTTGAGTTTGAAACCGAAAGCAGCACCGCGCTTGGGTTTGGTTTCCGCTGCGGGTTCCTTGGTATGTTGCACCTGGAAATCATTCAGGAACGCATCACCCGTGAATTTGACATTGAGCTCATTACCACCAGCCCCAGCGTGATTTACAAAATCCACATGACCAACGGCGAGGTGATTGAACTGCACAACCCCGCCGACATGCCGGACGTGGTGCGGGTGGACCACATCGAAGAACCTTGGATCAACGCCACCATATTGGTGCCGGATGAGCATTTGGGCACGGTGCTGAAACTGTGTGAGGACAAACGCGGCATCCAGCAGGACCTGACCTATGTGGGCGCGCGTGCGATGCTGAAATACAAGCTGCCCCTCAATGAAGTGGTGTATGATTTTTATGATCGGCTGAAGTCGGTCAGCCGGGGCTACGCCAGCTTTGACTATGACATGGCGGGGTACGAACAATCAGACCTGGTGAAAATGTCAATTTTGGTGAACGCAGAGCCGGTGGATGCGCTGTCGATGCTGGTGCACCGCACCCAGGCCGACAGCCGGGGCCGCGCCCTGTGTGACCGCTTGAAGGACCTGATCCCGCGCCAGCTCTTTAAAATTCCGATCCAGGCGGCCATTGGCGGCAAGGTGATTGCCCGTGAAACCATTTCGGCCATGCGCAAGGACGTGACCGCCAAATGTTACGGCGGCGACGTGACGCGCAAGAAAAAGCTGCTCGAGAAGCAGAAAAAGGGTAAGGCCAAAATGCGCATGTACGGCAAGGTGGAAATTCCGCACAGCGCCTTCATCGCGGCCCTCAAAATGCGCGAGAGTTAGGTCCACGGCGTATTGTACCAGTTTTCTGTATCAAGGGGCCGGTTGCTGAAATTGAGTAGCCAACGAAGTTGTTGATCTGAGGTTATTCAATTTTACCTTTGGATATAAGTAAGATTCTGTCGTTATCAGATTTACACTTATATGAATAATATTGGTCTTTACCAATTGGAGCTAAGCCAAGTTCGCGAATGATTTGCGAATCTACTTCTCCATTCAATATCGCGATTTCTTCTCGTGCCAATGCGTCTCTTGCGCCACCATTCTTTCTAATCCTTTTCATATAATCTTTCTGCTGAGCAACCACAGCAATAACGTCTCTAGTAATTGGGGTCTCTAATAAATTTCCAAAAAGATATTGTAAACGTTGACTGCCAGACTTCTTGGAAAAAATAGCATCTATAGTTTCAGAAGAAATGCCTTCCCAGAAATTGCGGGCTAGTTCCTCATCTTTGACTAACCAGGTTACATTTCCGAAACTCACGTTATCGCTTGAATTTATCAAGCCAAATGAGCACTTGGAACTAGCTCCATCATAAAACACCACCAGGAAAACACTCGGTTCTTTAGCGTGTGGGGCATTCCACACATTGCTGAAGTTTAATATAACAGCGACATTTGTACCGTTTATTTCCACGCCGTTGCGGTTTCGTGTGGTGCGTAATTGGTGTTGAATCAAAATTTCGATTTTGGTGCCAATATATGCAATTTCAACTTCGTTAAGTTCCGCCACAGAGCGACGACCAGATCGAAGTGTGTCAATGACTTCGTCGAGAGCAATTCTTAGTGTAGCCAATAGTGCTTGCTTAAGGTTGTCAGGGCCACCAAATGCCAGTTCTATTTTTTCCCTAACTTGTTGCATGATCTACCTGTCAAATTAGCTGGTATGGTTTTACTGGCCATTCCAAAATTATTTAGTGCTCATTAACTATATCACCTGCTGATACGGAAAACACGTCGCTTAGCTGTAATTGTTTTCTTGATCTCATTCGCTACTGCTTGCGCAACGGGCGCTGGGAAAGCATTTCCCACTTGCCTATATTGCGGTGTCTTTTTGCCAGAAAATATCCAGTCATCTGGAAATCCTTGTAAGCGAGCAACCATTCTTACAGTAAGTTTGGGCATGCCAACAAAGTCTCTTTCTGGCGCAGACTCAGCTATTAATTTCCCGTTTACACCAAGGCTTGCCCAGGCACGTTTTGCTCTGGTCGGGCCTAAGTCAGGTCCACCGTGTTTCATCGATCCACCAACAATGGTTGGGGCGATTTCATTGGCTTTGTCTTTCCACTTTTTCGCACCAAGCCAGCCATTTGCCGACATGAGGTCAAATAGAACTTCACCTACAGGCGGTGGATTTATTAGGTTTGGTGTTGGCCAAGAAAAGTTTTCAGCAAACTCATTTTTTATGGCGACAATTATTACTCTGGGGCGCAACTGCGATACACCATAATCAGATGCATTTAGAAGTCGCCATTCAGCCACGTAACCCAGTTTTTTTAGCTGTTGTTTTAATCCATTGCGATAATCTTCAAAAACTGTGGAGAGAAAGCCCCTAACGTTTTCCAGCATGATGGCTGTAGGTTTCGTGGCCTCGATGATTTGCAGGGCAGAAGGAAATAAGTTTCGTTCGTCTCTTTCACCCAATTGTTTCCCTGCAACGGAGAACGGGGGGCAAGGTAGCCCGCCGGCCAATAAATCTACCCCTTTAAATTTGCCCGCTTGGGAGACAAACTCCCGGATATCTTGGTTTGCTATGTTCCATTCTCGTCTGTTAGCCGACAGGGTATTACAACAATGCTGATCTATTTCGACTAATATTTGATGATTAAATCCAGCACCTTCTAATCCCAATGCTTGGCCACCAGCCCCTGCACATAGTTCTACTGAAGTAAGCAACCCACTCTCCACTCACAACAAATGTTCATATTATGTTCTTTTTGATTATGTAGTGCAAAATAAACATTTATGTCAAATATTCTTGCAACGCTTTTTCGTATTCACAAAGCGTCGCAAACAAAAAAGACTGATTATTGAGTAAAACGGAGAAACCCATGAGGTGAGCTGTTTGCCCCTGCAGCTGTGTGTGTGCGAGACTATCTCTTCTAGTTTTCAAATCACCCAGTGTCGACTTGAGCCGTATGCGTCTAGCGTCTCCGACCCTGTCTTCTATGCAGTGCGTACCATGCATGCCCACCATATGGATTAACATCATCCTAAAATGTTTCTCATAGTCGAAGCCATAGACTTTTTTCACGACTGTTTTGAATTCATCATCGAAATCGGTTCGCCGAAGACATTTTTGTCCGTATTTCAGCATTAGCTTGTCGACTTCTTCCTCAATCCAGCCACATAATTCGATTAATGCCACTTTACTTAAATAGCGCTGATCTACGGGCGATCTTGAGGAGTTAAAACTTGCTTCCAGTCGCTTAAGTGACTGGACAATTTCATAACGCGCAACCATTGATTATGGCCCAAATAAATCAATGGCAGTCTGAATTCTTCCCCTGACACGGTCCTTCTTTGACAGGCCTTCCTTCAGCGCTTCATTTGAGAAATTAGGATGTTTTAGAAGTCTCAGCCATTTCACTTGCGCAGCTTTATCAGTACTTCCTGCCAATTCTGATAGATTAGATATAATACCTACCAAAGCGGCTTCTAAGACAGCGATCGGCGGCCTATTTTTTACGTCTTCATTCATGCATTTTTTGTACAGGATTGAAACCGCACTATTGAACAAGCCCCTTTTGTTATCTAAAAAGTCGCTAGACGCATTTTGATGCTTAAGCATGTAGTTGTTTAAAAACTTTGCAACATTGCCCTCGTATAATTGCAAATTATCATGTAGAGCGAATACCCGTAAAATCAATTCTTGTTTGACAAACCTTAAGTTTTTCCCGGGCTTCATGCCGTTTATCTGACGCCACTCGTCGTTCTGGTCCAATTCTCTCAGAAGCATGTTAAGCGAACCGCTAAAGATGCAATTTCTAATCTCTTGATTGTTGAGTTTTTGTCCGCCCGAGTTCAACCTGTGAAATATCGTAAACAGATATTCCATATGTCGCATTTTAGAAAAATCGCAACGAAGAACGTTTACTGGAATTTGTGTATTCTCGATCAAGGAATGATACCTTGGGAGCAAAGATTTTTGCGTTTTTTTACTTGCTGTCTGTTTGCCTGCTAACTTTGGGTCAATATCGTCAAGAGTACTAAGTCTCCAGGGGTTTTTGACATCTAAGAACCGTATTACTGTTGAAATGCGTTGCAAACCATCAATGACCTGCCATTGATTTTGTCGATAATCGAAAGCAAAGCACATACTGGGGATTGGGAGTTGTTTGGCCAAGGAGTCAATAAATCGTGTTTGTGCAACTCCATTCCAGACGAAGTCTCTTTGGAAATCAGGTTGTATTTGCAGGACGCCTTGATGGTGCATCCTAAATAGGTCTGCGCATGACCTTAACTCGTTGTATGAAACTATATCCGAGGGTGGTGTTTCATTTGAATCGTCGTCCAAATATCCACTTTCACGAAGTTCTTTTTCGTCTTCTTCGCTAAATTCTTCATGGCCACCACTTTCAGTTTCATCGTCCATATGTGTCACCATCGCGTTTTAGAAACATTATCATTTCATACAGTTGCATATTGCAATTTTTATGTAAACCATGAGTCATGCCTGCACGGTATGTGGGACTGACGCCCAATCGAAATAGCGCTCAGGTGTTTGCAACGGCGTGCATCAATCCCGAGCGGTGCGGAAGCTAACGGCGCGGCGCATCATCTCGCCTGTCAGGCGTATCTGTCTGCGGAACCAGCGCACAATACGGTACCGGAACCCCACAATCACCCGGCGGCGCGCGCGGCGGCGACGCTCTGCCTCGGTCACGACGCCCACGGCTTGGGTTGCCAGAATAAGCATCCGCACGGATCGACGGGACTTTCTGCCCGAATAGCCTGTTGCATCCGTCCGGCGGGGCAGCTTATCGCGCAATTTTGCCGGCATCAGGGTGCCCCTTCTAAAGGGCGAAGAAGCGCCGCCTTCTGGGGTGCGATCAGGATCTTTGTAGAGGGTTTGGTTTTGCTGTTTTCGCGATACGGCGCGTTTGCGCTTTAGCGACCCCAGTTTTACAGCCCGGACAATGGGCTTGCCCACGCGCTCATAAAAAGAGAATGTCCGCCCCGTAGGCACGATTATGCCACTGTTGCGGCGTCCGCGCTGGCGTGCAAATGCTCGACCAGATCGGGCGCAAGTCGCAGGCGCGACGACAACATACCGAGATAGTCTCTTTGTGCCACTGTGTCCCCCCCTATGACCAAAATGGAGGCCATATATACCTCTGATCCGACTTCGGGGCAATGGCTGGCTGCCACCAGGTCATCAATGCTGGTGGGGTGAGCCAGTTGTGTTTCCACAAATATGCGGTGGGCCGTATGCACGCCGCTGTTTTCCAGGTGTGTGCTGATCTGTATTTGATCATCCTGATTGAAATGGCGGTCGGCCTTTGCAGCCGATACCATGGCTTTGATCAAGAGGCGCGAGAGGTCATCCTGCGCCGAGGCGGTAACCGGCAAAAAATTGGTGCCGAGCAATGGAGGAGCAGACACGGGCTGGCTCGGCACAGCGGCCATGTCGGGGGAATCAAAAGCGGAATGAGGGGTAGCATTCCACTTTTGCCATGCAGTATAGGCAAGGCCGCCAACAACAGCGACACCGCCCAGCCGCATGGCTGAATGCGCAAGTTTGCGCGGTGATTTACCGCGAAGAAGCAGCCCGGCGAGCCCGCCAGCCGTTGAGCCGGAAGAAGGCTCGCCGAAACTGCAAATCAACTGTCCAATGCCACTGCCTGACCGGCCTGGATTGCGCTGCCGGTCTGTGGGTGCCTGATTGGATGGACTAAGAAAAGTGTTCATCAGGTTGGCTGCGACATCGAACATTGTTGATCTCTTGTGAAACTAAATTCAAACTTGCCCCCCTAAGATGGCAGGATTTTTGATTTGCTCAAGGGGTCTGGAACGAATGTTCTGATAGGAAATGCCTATCGAGATAGGTTTCTATGATCGCTTTGATTGGAAAACTTCAAGCCTTCTGATCTGGTGCCTGTTTTGGTTCCTTTTCGGATGCCTGATTGGCTGTTGATGTAACCCTGCTGGCCTGATGGTTGATGGGATTGTAGGGGGTTAGCTTTCGATCACCAAGTTGGGGAAGCTTTTGCGGCACACATCACGGATCACGTCTGCAAGCTGGTTGTAGGCCGGGGCTCTGCCCGCGCTTTTGCGCCACACCAGCCCGACCGAGCGGGTGACCGTGCGGCCCTTCAGGCGCTTGACCGTAATCTCGCTTTGGGCGGAGATTTCCGACTGGGCATACAAGGCTGGAAGGAAAGTGACCCCCATTCCCATGCCGACCATATGACGCAAGGCGTCCAGGCTGGTGCCTTCATAATCCCGCAGGCGGGTGGCGCCAAATTCCTTACAGAGCGTATTGATTTGGTCATGCAGGTGATACTGCGGGCTCAGCGACAGGACCTGCATGCCGGCCAGGTCGTCGGTGTCTATTTCATCCTGTTCGGCAAGGGGGTGGTCAATCGCGACCGCCAGATACAGGGGTTCGCGGAACAGGCGACAGGTGACCAGTTCGCTGCCCACGACCGGAAGCTGGGCGAGGATAACATCGTGTAGACCGCGTGTTAGTTCATGCACCAACTGGTTTGGCGGTGCCTCCCGCACATACAGGCTCAGCTCCGGGTGCTGTTTGTGCAGTTTTGCCACCACGTGCGGTAACATATAGGGCCCCAGCGTTGTTTTGGCCCCAAGCCGGATGGTGCCCACAAGCCCATGCTGCGCCCCGGCGGTGAAATCAATGATGCTTTGCAGTTCATCAAGCACCCGGCGTGCGCGGGCGCTCACTTCCCGTCCGACCGGGGACAGGTTAACGCCGCTGCGGTCCCGTTCCACCAGTTGCACACCCAGTACTTCTTCCAGATTTTGGATTTGGGCGGAAAGCGATGGCTGGCTGATGTTGCAGGCTTCGGCGGCGTAACGAAAATGCTTGGCATCTTCAAGGGCGACAAGGTAGCGCAATTGCCGGAGGGTAAGCTTGTTGATTTGCATAAGACGGTAAGCCTTTCGATCTGGGCGACTTTCAATTTTAACCTGACGTTCGGTACCATGATAGATAGGAATTTCCTATCCAAAGTGAAGAGTTGATCGTATTTTATATTTTTGGTGGTGGGATAGCTATGCCGCACTTCGTCAATTTAAGATCTCAAGAAACCAGAGCTGAAGCTAATATTGATGATGAAATGACGGCAGGGCAGATGGGGCGCGGCACCACCATTTTTGCGCGAAAATGTAATTTTTTGAGCATTTTTCGTCATTTTTCTGCTCAAAAGTGTCTAAAAATACGGCCCCTTTTACTGAAATTTAACATTCAACCCGTAATGTTATGATTATTGATACAGCTTATTAGCTCCCTTGATCTGACTGTGTCCCGCGGAACCGTGCCATCTCCCCCGATTGCGGTTCCGCTTTTTTGTAGCCTAAGCCAAGGTCAGATGGATTAGAGCAAAAGCCAATTCCATCAGAACTTACTTGCATCCGACCACCGGTTCATCCTTAAATGCTGTGGGGGTGTGCGAGGGATAACATGCTGACGAAACGACTGTTTTTCATATGCTTATTGTTGGTCGCAAGCGCTGCGCTGATTAGGCCTGCCACCGCGCAGACATTGATTGATACTGATGACCCGCGCCAACTTGGGCTGGACATTTATTCTGCCGTTAACCGGGTTGCGGAGCCTGCGACTATTGCACTACGCCTGCAGTCTCTGGTTCGGATTTTCCGCTTTCGTTGTACGCGGTTAACCGATTATCAGGTGTTCTCCCAGCGCACAAATATCATCGATTTCAAGGTGAAGTGCAGCGGCGACTCGCTCTATGGCGTTACCGTCGCTTCCAACGGGTATGTCGCTGTTTACGGTGGCAATGGCATGGTATCCAGTTTTAACCGCAATGACGGATTAATCCTGGTTTTTGACAATGAAGGTGCGCTTTCGGGGGATCGGTCACTCACTGTCGGGCAGGCTGTTGGCAGTACGGTGGACCGGCTGGAGCTGGAAGAAGATATTAACATTGTCTATGTCATGGGAACCGTTGCCTCAATCCTCGGGTTTATGATGATATTTGGCCTTGTGTGGTGGCGCGCCTGGAAGTTCCGTCAAACGCGGAAACCACGCCAACGCATGAAACCCATGCAAAAACACAGGGTTAGCGCATCTTCTGACGCCAAAGACATGTTCATGAAAGAAAGTACCGAGGTGGTGAAAAATGTTTTCAAGCACCCGCGTGGCTTTTTCATCGCCCGGGGTAAACGCGGTAAACGCCGCTTTTTCAAAAGCATGGTCTGGGCGAAAGTATATGCGGCAAGGGGCTGGCGGCTATTTGAAATCAGCGCTCCGGAGCGCGAGCCTGATACCGTTTAAACCAATGATGTTTTTATGTGCAATAGCACGCCCCGCTATCAGCGGCGAAACGGCGATGTCCAGGTAACCCCGGTGACCGCCGCGACAAAATCAGCAGCGAAAACAAGTACAATCAGCAGACCAACAAACTGCAGTAGGTGCGGGGCCACCCATGGCACAACACCGACCTGCATGCGTTTCTCCCGCCACCGACCAAACAGCCAGATGAGCGCCCCGGCAAGCATTCCGATAACAGCATACCAGGTGGTCATGATTGCCAACCTACCCGTTTAATTTTGGTGAAAATTCCGGTTTTCCAAAATGATACCCCTGACCAAAGTCAACGCCGAGTGACTTAAGAAAATCTGCCTGAAAACGGTTTTCCACATGCTCGCCAATGGTCTTGATGCCCAGGTCGCGGCATAGCCTTACAATAGAAAGCAGGAATGTCGGTTTATAGCCAGGTGTGCTTATATCCTTGATGTATGCGCCGTCGATTTTGACATAATCGACATTGAAAGCCCGCAGGTAATGGTACCCCGACGCCCCGCTACCAAAGTCGTCCAGGCACACCCTGTATCCAGCAGTTTTCAGGTCATTCAGAATGGTTTCTGCCCGCTCCATATTCTGGATAGCTTTGGTTTCCGTTAGCTCCAGCACGATATCGCGGGACACATCTTTTGCGCTGTTCAAAAGAGCGACAAATTCGTCAATGAAACGCTCACTTTCCAGGGTTTGACCGGACAGATTGACCGCCAGATTCAACGGTTCGCCCAAGCGTTTCATTTTGCGCACATAGTCAATGGCCTTTTTACACAGTGCGATGTCAAATTCTTCGATCAGGCCCACATCTTCTGCAAAGCCGATAACATCGCGCGGGGCTTTTTGGTCCAGTTTGCCATCAAATCTGCTAAGAACCTCGTTATGATGCACATCACCGGTTTGCAAGGATATTACGGGCTGAAAGGCCATTTTAAACGACCCGCTTTCTATCATCGAACGCAGGCTGGTTACACGCTGTTTGGCCTCAACCGCCATCCCGTCATACGCTGCGGTCAATTGGCTGAAATCGACAGACGCTGAATCCTCACAAAATTTGGATAATACATACGAGAGGGTGCGCAGTATCTGGTCTTCCGACATGTCATTATCGGCTGACAGGGTGGACACTGCGGTTTTCAGTTCCACATTGCTGTCAACGTTTTTCAGGCTTTCGCCTATATACTCGCCGTCCCCCTGACTGCGGTGCAGGAAGGCGAAATGCTTGTCGCCAACTTTTCCTGCGATCTGCCCGTCAACGGATATGGTTTTCAACTGCGCTGCCAGTCGCCCCACCAAACTATCAGCAAACTTGGCCCCAAATTTCTGTTTTGCTTCGTCAATGCCATCAATTTCGACAGCCGTCATATACAGGCTGCTGCCAACGCTTTTATCAGCCATCGTGGTGGCAGCCAGGTCCAAAAACCCATCTCGCGTTAGTAGGCCGGTTTCCTTGTCGATAGACTGTTCGCCGACCCCACCGCCCAATGGGGCGGAACGCAGCGCAATGAATGTGCGGCTGTCACGTCCCGGCATATGAAGGCCAAACAGCCGAAGCGCAAAATTGTGGCCTGTGTTACCCTTGAAGCGCAGGGGGATCGGCCCCAATCGTCCCTTATGTTCAAGGTGCATTTTTAATGCAGTGAACACTTCCCGGTCATCTTCGTCTATCAACTCATAAATGGAAGTACCGACATGACTGGCATTCTGTGTGTCGGTGCTGACTTTTTCAACAGCACCCCCTTCAAACAGTATTGTACCTTTGGCGTCGACCTCGAAAAAAATCTCTGCTGCTGCAAAGGCAAAGGCGACAAAACGCTCTCGTTCTTTCCGCAATTCGTCAATCACTGCTGACATGAAACCCCCACGTGTTTTTTTACCGGCTATTGGCTATCAACGAACCCTGCCATATAGGGCGTTAGCTTTACGCACCACCTGGCAAAGTGCAAATGCATTTCTGGTCAACCGCACGTTTTTGAAACGTTTACGATACTAGGGCTTGCATCAGGCTGCACCCTTGCTAGGCTTTTGCAAACTTAACATGGTGCTGTAACCTAAGAGTTAACAGGATGCACAAATTTTCGGGGAGTTTAATCATGGCCATGAACCATCTGATTGCGGGTATCCGCCCGCGTGTTGCCGACCGGGCACGAGGCGATGCATTGAGCGTTGTTTTCGCGGCCGCGCTGGCTTTTGGTGGGACAGCCGCATATGCGGACGTTGCTGAGCCAGTGCCTGGCGGTCTTGCTTATGAGGATGTTTTCAACCTTGAGTATGCAACAGGTCCGCGCATAGCACCGGATGGTCAACGTGTTGTGTATGAACGAAGGTCCATGGATATCATGACAGACCGCGTTCGCTCCAACATCTGGACCGTTGACCTTGATGGCGGCAATCACCGCCCTATTTTGTCAGGTAAAACCAATTACCGGATGCCGCGTTTTTCGCCTGATGGTACGCGGATGGCGTATCTGTCCAGCGTTGAAGGTAAAACCCAAATCTATGTGCGCTGGCTCGATAGTGGTGCCACCGCTCGTGTGACAGACCTGGAGCGTGCGCCCGCTAACCTCAGCTGGTCACCCGACGGCAAGCATCTTGCCTTTTCCATGTTTACGCCGACACCGGGGCCATCTTTCTTTTCCCTGCCGCGCAAACCTGCGGGCGCAAAATGGGCAGGCACGGCCAAAGTAATCGACCAGATGACATACCGTTTCGATGGTGCCGGTTATATACCAACAGGTTTTACCCATATTTACGTTGTACCTGCAGACGGGGGGTCACCGCGTCAAATCACCAGCGGCAATTTCAACCATCGCGGCACTATTGGCTGGATGCCTGATTCGAGCGCCATTCTAGTGTCGGCCAATCGCTATGACGATTGGGAGACGAACCCGAGAGAAAGCGAAATCTACGCATTTGCCTTAACCGGCGGTGCTGTGACCCAGCTAACGCGGCGTGCAGGGCCTGATGCAAACCCGGTTGTATCGCCTGACGGCCAGCGCATCGCCTTCACCGGCAATGACGAAAATGGTCTGAGCCAGCAAAATGCTGCGCTGTATGTCATGAACCTGGACGGCAGTAATGTGCAGAACCTGACACCGACGCTGGACCGGGGTGTCAACAACGTGCAGTGGAACGCAGATGGCACTGGCCTTTATTATTCCTATAATAATGCAGGTAAAAAGCTCGTTGCTTTCACCAATCTTGCCGGTAATGGCCGCATTTTAACGGATGCACTGGGGGGCACTACACTGGGCCGCCCCTATGCCAGTGGCACCTACCGTGCAGCACCTGATGGCAGGTTGGTTTACACCGCTCGCAAAATCGACCGGCCGGGTGACCTTGCTGTGATCGACAGAATTGGCAGTGTTACCCAGCTTACCCAGCTTAATGAAGATGTGCTTGGTCAGCGGGCTATGGGCCAGGTAGAGCGCATTACCGCTGCATCCAGTTTTGATGGCCGGGAGGTGGAAGGCTGGATTGTCCGCCCTGCAAACTTCGACCCCTCGAAGCAATACCCCATGATTCTGGAAATCCACGGCGGGCCGCACACGGCTTATGGCCCCGGCTTCAGCACCGAAGTGCAATTAATGGCATCGCAAGGCTACGTGGTTCTCTATACTAACCCGCGGGGCAGCACGTCATACGGCGCTGATTTTGCGAACCTCATTCATCAAAATTATCCCAGTCAGGATTATGACGATATGATGGATTTGGTGGATGCAACGATTAACAAAGGCTCGATTGATCCGGGTCAGCTTTATGTTACCGGGGGCTCTGGCGGCGGTGTGTTAACCGCTTGGATTGTCGGCAAAACCAACAGATTCCGCGCGGCTGTTGTTGCCAAGCCGGTGATCAACTGGGCGAGTTTTGTGCTGACCGCAGATATCAGCCCGAGTGTGACTAAATACTGGTTCCCTGATATGCCGTGGAACGCGCCTGACCATTACTGGCAGCGATCACCCCTGTCATTGGTGGGTAACGTCAGCACGCCGACCATGCTGCTGACCGGCGAGGATGATTATCGTACGCCTATGTCAGAGACCGAGCAGTATTATAAAGCTCTGAAACTGCAAAAGGTGCCAACCGCGATGGTGCGCATTCCGGGCTCAGGCCATGGTATTGCGGGTAGGCCATCTAATCTGGTGCAGAAAATTGGCAATATACTGGGGTGGTTCAAGGAACACTCTGGCGCCGATTAGGTTGGTAAAATTACCAAATGAGCGGAAGCCAAAGGCATAAAAAAGGGCCCCAAAACGGGGCCCTTTCTTTTTAAGGGGCCTGATAGACGATGTCGCCATCAACGATGGTTAAAAGTGCGCGCCCTTTTGGAATTTCTGATTCTGCAACCGTCATCAGGTCGATGTTAAATGCGGTGAAATCAGCTTTTTTGCCAACCGCGATGGACCCGATGTCTTCTTCTGCAAAAGATGCCATGGCAGGCCACAGGGTGAACATTTTGAGCGCCTCAGCCCGCGTGAGGGCTTCCTCTGGTCGCCAGTTTTCCCCTTGAAAGCCGTTCAGGTCACGTCGTGCAGTGGCGGCATAATATTCGATCAATGGGTCGCCGCGCTCTACAGGCGCATCAGACCCACCCGCGATAATCACGCCGGTATCCAGGAAGCTTTGCCACGCATAAGCACCCTTAAGCCGGTCTTCGCCCAACCGGTCCGGTGCAAAATGCAGGTCGCCAATGGCGTGACTTGGTTGCATGGACGGGATCACCCCAAGCTCGGCATATCGGGGGATATCATCCGGGTGCACAATCTGGGTGTGCTCGTCGCGCCAGCGCGGCGTGGGCACCGCGCGGTCAAATGTTGGCACTGTGTTGAAGGCTTGTTCAAACCAGTCCAGTAATTGCCGATTACCAAGATCGCCGATGGCATGCATATTGATTTGAATGCCTTGCCGCAGTGCTGTTTCCAGCAGCGGCAGAACGTCTTCGGCTTTGGATAGCAGCAGGCCTGATGTATTTGCATCAGTGTAAGGTTCAATAAGTGCCGCCCCGCGTGAGCCCAGCGCCCCGTCCATATAGAGTTTAATAGCGCGTGTGACGATGCGGTTGTTTGCACTTGAGCGTGCGCCGCCAGTAAACAGGTTGGGTGCATCACCTGCGTTGATGGAATTATACACCCGGATTGGCACGTCGCCGCGGTCAGACAAGGCTTCCAGCAGTTCCACTTCCTGCCATGATACAGACATGTTGTGGACGCCGGTCCAGCCATAACTGCTGTAAACGCGCCCCCCGACCAAAAGTTGTTCTGCCACATCGTCACGGGTTGGGACAGGAATGAGGGTGTTGACCAGGTCCATGGCGGCGTCGATCAGCATGCCGTTCGGTTCGTCCAGGGCATTTTTTTGAATGGCACCGCCGAAGGGTGCCTCTGTGGACCCTGAAATATTGGCCGCTGTTAGCGCTGCGCTGTTAACAACCGCCGCGTGGCCATCTGCGCGAAACAAAATGACCGGTCTGTCTGGCACAATATCATCCAAATCCCAGCGCGAGGGAAACCGGCCTTCCGGCCAATGCGTTTCAATCCAGCCGCGCCCAACCACAACAGGTTGGTCTGTGTTGTCAGCGGCATATTGCGCCAGTGCCTGCTGGAAAGCGTCAAGGGAGGCTGTGCCCTCGAGGTTGAGGGTTAGCTCCCGCGCGCCAATGCCTGACAAGTGCGCATGCGCGTCGGTAAAGCCCGGATACAGCGTGCCGCCATCCAGGCTAAGAACAGTTGTATTTGCCGTTACATAGCTTTCTGCATCAGCCCGAGAGCCGACATAAAGGATGCGCCCGTCTTTAACCGCGACAGCCTCTGCCGTTGGGCCGCTGTCTTCGGCGGTGTATATTGTGCCGCCCCAAATTACCATGTCAGCAACGATAAAGGGCTCGTCCACGAGTGGCGCATTGACGGCGGCGTCTTGCGCCGTGGTGGCTGCAAGCGACCCAACAATAATGGCCGCTGCAGTGAAAAAACTTTTGAAAACCAGCTTCATAACGAACTCTCCCTTAACCGCTATGCTAGGCTTGGTCACTTTCTTGTCAAGCGTCGAAACTTGCACCGGTCGACCGAAACAGGCAGAATAGCTGATAACTATATGTGGATGGAGTGGTCATGCGCAGCGCCCTTGTTGCCTTGCTTATATTTGTCTGGATCCCGGTTATGCTGTTCAAGCCGCATATCGGTGTGTTGGTGTGGAGCTGGGTGTCACATATGAACCCCCACACTCATACCTTTGGCTTTGCAAACAGCTTCCCTTTTCTGGTTATTGTCGGGGTTCTGACAGCCGCTGGAATGGTGTTTTCGCGTGAACAGAAAAGCTTTCCGCCGCATCCTATCCTGATCATCGTTCTAATTTATGTGTTCTGGACGATTGTTACATACTCGTTCGCGTTTGAACCGACGATCGGCAAGCCGAAGATAATACAATTCATGAAAATGATTGCCTTTGCCATGGTGTCTGTCGTGGTGATGCAATCGCCGAACCGGCTGAAGGGCTTTTTCTATGTGATGGTCATCTCATTGATGTTTATCGCCGTCAAAGGAGGTGCCTTTACGCTTATGACCGGTGGCGGCAACCGCGTGCAGGGCGCGGGCGGCATGATGAGTGACAATAATCAGCTTGCCATGGCGATGGCTATGTTGTTCCCGCTGGCGCTGTATCTGGTCAAGCATCATCATCACAAGATATTCAAATGGCCCGCCATTGTTGCGGCAACAATGGTGCCGTTTGCCGCCATTGGTACGCAGTCCAGGGGCGGGTTTGTGGCGCTGGGCGCCGTGTTTTTCATGCTGCTCCTGAAAAGTAAGCGCAAATTCATCATATTAGCCGTTAGCGTTCCTCTTGCGGTCGGTGCTGTTGCGTTTATGCCTGACAGCTGGAAAGCGCGTATGCAATCCACGGAAAACGCTACCGAGGATGACAGCTTTATCGGGCGTGTGGCCATGTGGAAGTTTTCTACCAATCTTGCTGCAGACCACCCGGTTGAGGGGGGCGGGTTTGACGTTTTCTATGTTCGGCATATGGGCCTTGCAGAAAAATACATGCCTGCCGGCTACCGTATGAAGGCACCGCATTCCATTTATTTCGAGGTGCTGGGCGAGCATGGCTATGTTGGCTTGTTCGTGTTCCTGACCATGTTGTTTACCGGGTATTACGCCGCCGGTACCAATGCCAAAATGTTCCGAAAATATAAGGAAACTGAATGGGTGGGGGATATGTCGTCTGCTATCCAGCTCAGTTTCATTGGCTATGCTGTTGGCGGTCTGACAGTGAACATTGCTGCCTTTGACTTCTTCTACCATTTGCTGATCACTGTTGTGCTGTGCCGAATTGTGGGTGACCGGTTGGTCGAAAAAGGCGTCACCAAAGTCGAGAAAACAGGTATTCTGGCACCCAAGTCCAAGGGTAAATGGAAACCGCCGGGGCAAGGTGTCCGACCACAACCTGCCGAGCGCGTTTTAGGATAGGTTCACACGGTTTTGAGGCTGCGCTATTGTTGCGCCTGGTCGTCTTTTTGATCCTGCTCGCCATCGATCAACACAGATAGGCTGCTATTTGACCGGCCGCGGCGCAAAAAGGCAATTAGTGCGCCGGTAAGGCCGCCAACAACAACAACAGCAGCAAAAATCATCGCTGCGGCAATGATCCATGTGCCCAGGCTGAATTCCCCCTCGCACCCGTTTTCACACATCGCTGTGGTCGGGTCCCCAACGAAATACAGAAAGCCAAGCCACAAAAGCACGCTGGCCACAATCAGCCGGAGGATGAGCTTTACGGTCAGGAAGTTTTGTTTGCGGCGGTCCCGTTGCCGTTTTTTGATAAAAAGATTTTCAGACATGCGCGCACTATGAGCGCAGGTACGCGTTAGCACAAGTCACGAACCGATAAGCTGATGTTTTTTCAAGGCGTGGCGCAGCTGATCATAACTCATGTTAAGCCATTTGGCTGTGGCGCGTTGGTTGAAGCGATTGGCCTCTAACGCGGTTTCCAGAAGTTGTCGTTCGTGCGCCCGCATTGCTTCTTTATAATCCTGGTGGTCTGCCGGAGGTGGTGACAGGGCCGATGACGGCTGATTGCCAGCAGGGTGCGCAATCGTGTTTGCTTTTGCGCCAGCGCCGATTGGCCCATGTGTTTCCGGGTTTTCCACTGGCGGTGCCGGTGGGCGGTAGGGGCTGTCAAATGGATCAAACACAAGGCCGCACACCGGGGCTTCGCCGTCCCAGGCACAATAGACAGCGCGTTCAATCACATTCTTTAGCTCCCGAATATTGCCAGGCCAGTGGTGGTCCATCATTTGCTCCATGGCGATGTCCGAAAACCCCGGAAAGGTTAACCATTCCAGTTCTCGCGCCATACCAATGCCAAAATGGTTGGCCAGCAGCATTATATCTTCGGGTCGCTCCCGTAGCGGCGGCACGGTGATAACGTCAAATGCCAACCGGTCCAGCAGGTCATGTCGAAACGCTCCGGCGTCGGCTGCCGCTGGCAGGTCGATATTGGTGGCACCCACCACGCGCACATCAACTTGTATGGTGTCGGTGCCACCCACCCTTTCAAATTCGCCGTATTCAATGACGCGCAGCAGTTTTTCCTGGGCTTGCATGGCCATGGTGCCAATTTCATCCAGAAACAGACTGCCTTTGTGCGCGGCTTCAAACCGCCCGGCCCTGCGGTTGCGCGCGCCGGTAAAGGCACCAGGCTCATACCCAAACAGTTCACTTTCCAGCAAGGTGGGCGCAAGTGCCGCACAGTTCATCTTCTGGAACACTTCGTTCCAGCGCTGCGACAGAAAGTGTAGACGCGCGGCAACCATCTCCTTGCCGGTGCCGCGTTCCCCGACCACCAAAAGCGGCCGATCAAGCGGGGCTGCACGGCTGACCTTATCCATCAAATCAAGGAAAGCGGGCGATGTGCCAATAATCTGATCCGGTTGATTTACCATATTCCTAATATATGGCGTAAAATACTAATTATTAGCAATAATTTTTACGCGTGGAATTGAATTTCATGGAGGAATAGAAAAATATTCATATAAAACAATAGTTTATAAATTTTTAAAAAACTGGCACACCTCCTGCTACTACCTGCTGTGTTCACCCAAAAATGGGGGACACAATAATAAAAAGACAGCGAACCAGGATCAAAGGAACAATAAAAATGAACGGAATGACCCTTATGCCTCTCGTCACTTCTACTATACGCCCCGCTGGGGATCGTTTTTCAGGCGTGATCGTTGATACGGTATTAGATCGTCACACAGGCCGCCACACAGGTAGTCGGGTAGCGGTCGCTGAGCGACGCCAACGTCGTCGTAACCGGCAAGGTCGCCATTAAGCTTTGATTCAAAAGGCCCGGGTATGACAGCGAAGGGCCGTGTGAGCGAATAAAAGAGGCCTCAAGGCTCATAAGGAACGCCCACGGAAACGTCCTAAAAAAATGGCCAACAAGGTCCGGGACACACGCGAGGAACACAAGAAAGGAAACTAGAACAATGGGTATTTTTTCCCGCCTGACAGACATCGTAAATTCCAACATCAACGCCATTCTGGATACGGCGGAGGACCCGGAAAAAATCATCCGCATGGTGATCCAGGAAATGGAAGACACCTTGGTTGAGGTGCGTTCTAGCGCTGCCAAAACCATCGCTGACCAGAAAGATATCAAGCGCCGTCTGGGTAAATTGGACAAGGCCCAGGCTGACTGGGAAAAGAAAGCAGAACTGGCCATTTCCAAGGGACGGGATGACCTGGCCAAGGGTGCGTTGGTAGAAAAAGCCAAGCTGGCAGACATGACAGCGCATTTGCAGGAAGAGGCAAACCATCTTGACGAAGCGCTGAAGCGCAACGAAGAGGACGTGATTAAACTGGAAGCCAAGCTGCGGGAAGCACGGGCGAAAAAAGCGTCCATCCAGGCGCGGCACAACACGGTGTCCAACACGGTGCGCATTCGCCGCAACCTGAATGACAACCGCATCCAGGATGCTTTTGACCGGTTTGATAAAGTTGATGCCCGCCTCGATCGGCTGGAAGCTGAGGCTGAATCGATGGATCTGGGTAAAGGCGAAACACTGGCCGAGGAAATCGCAGGCCTTGAGGCAGACGACGATATTGAAAAAGAGCTGGAAGCCCTGAAGGCAAAAGCGGCAGGTACCGCCAATGACAATAAAAAAGTGCCTGCCACCAAGTCAAAAAAATCTGCATCAAAGTAAGGCCCAAATAGAGCCAAGAGTGTCCGGGCTCATCACCCGGCGCTCCTAACAAGAAGCTTAAAACACTAAAAAAAGGCCCAAAAAATGCCTGACGCAATTCCAATCATACTTTTTTCCTTCGTCATACCGCTTTGGATCATTTTTCACTATGTCACCAAGTGGAAGCAAATGAAGGGCATTTCGCCCGAAGACGAAGCATCCCTTAGTGACCTGCGCACTGCTGCTGACCGGCTAGAAGACCGTCTGCGCACCATGGAGCGCATCATGGACGACGAAATACCTGACTGGAGGAGCCGCCATAATGACAAGTTTTAAGAAAAGCCCAACGCGTCTCTATAAAAATCCTCATCAGGGCAAAATAACGGGTGTATGTGCCGGCATCGCAGACTATTTCGATGTCAAAGTCTCGGTGGTTAGGGTCCTGTTTGTTTTGGGTGCTTTGTTCACTGGAATTTGGCCGTTTGTGATTGGCTATATCATCGCCTCCATGTGCCTCGATCCGAAGCCTCGTGATCTTTACGAAGATGACAGGGAAGAACAGTTTTGGAAGCAAGCGCGCAAGTCGCCTGACTATACTGCTGCTGAACTCCGTCGTCGTTTCCGCGACATCGAGCGCCGCACAAATGAAATGGAAGCCTATATGACCAGTAAGCGGTACCGTCTGGAGCGGGAGCTGAAAGCGCTCGAGGACTAAAAAGGATACCCAGAGACTATCTTTCCCTTCCTCCCGGAACGCGAAAGAGATACGGCGGGCCACATCTGTTGGTCCGCCGCTTTTTTAGTTTTCATCCAGCGCTGCAAGGCGCGCTTCTTCTTTTTCCAGCTCTGCCGCAAAAGCCTTCCGTCCCCACAGAAATGTAGCGATACCCAGCGGCGTTGTGAATGCGCCAAGCAGCACGAGAGACCAATGCAGCATCATGATGTCACCACCAAACAACTGGTCGGTAAATAGTCCCAGCAAAAAGGGCCCCAAACCATAACCCAGCACCGTCGTGCACAGCACATACATGGCTATCACCTGGCCCCGCATCTGGTTGGGCGTGATAATCTGCATAGCGGCATACGCCACCCCTGAGGGCAAATTGATAAAAATATTTGAGAGCCCAAGAACTGCCCAGGCGAGAGTTGTATCGCCGACGAACGGAAATATAAGGCTTGGCAGAGCGTATCCCAGCGGCGCGGTCATGAGGGCGAGAATGTGAGCATCCTTGCGTCCCTTTTTGTACCAGCGGTCCGCCAACACGCCGCCCAGCAAAAGCCCGGCAGGGCCAGTGATAATAGTAATGCTGCCGAACGTCAGGCCGATATCTGCCGCTGACATGCCATGATAATTTTGGAAAAACAGCGCAATGAACGTGGCGCTGCCGAACCCCAGCGCAGCATTGAGTGATACCCCCATGCACACTGTTGCATAGGCTTTGCCTTTACTGCGCACATAGGTTGCCACCTCCTTGAGGGGCAACGCTTCTCCCGCACCAGTGGCCCCTTTTCGAACTGGTTCTTTGAAGGTCCACATAAGGGCTGTCATAATCATGCCGGGGATGCCAACCATTAAAAATACTTTTTTCCAGCCCGTGATCATGAGGTCAGTGCTCAGCTCGATGTCTGGTACATAGTCGGCAAGCGCAATAACGCTGCCGCCAACCATGAAGGCGAGGGCGGTGCCTACCGGAATGCCCATTGAATAAACCGACAGAGCGGTTGCGAGCCTATGTTTGGGAAAACTATCTGCGAGCAAGCTGTTGGCCGCTGGCGCGAGGGTTGCTTCTCCGACACCGACACCCATTCGATATAGAAATAGCGTGGTGAAACTTTTGGCCGTTGCAGTCGCCGCCGTCATCAGGCTCCAGAAAAATAACCCAAAAGCAATCAGGCCGCGCCTGCTTTTGCTGTCAGCAATGCGTGCGCACACCAAACCAAAAGCCGCATAAAAAATGGCAAAGGCGAACCCGGTAAGCAGACCAAACTGTGTGAGGCTGATTTCAAACTCGTCAATGATTGGCCGTGCCAGTAACCCCAGTATCTGCCGGTCAATGAAACTGATGGTGTAGATAATCAACAGCAAAAACACCATGTACCAGGCGACAAGGGGTTTCGGGTAAATCTCGGTGCCTGAGGTGGCAGGTTGGTTTTCCCCGCTCATAAACGCTCCCTTTGCGTGAAGGCCGGTCACTGCGGCGAAATGGATGTTGATTTTTGTTGGCAGTTCTTTAGACAGACTGGCAAACGCAGTCGAAGTCAAGGCTTTGTCGACCATCTGCAGTAGAACGGACCTAACCAATGTCGCTTGAAAATACAACACTTGATGAAATCGTCGATACGTTTGAATTTCTGGATGATTGGGAAGACCGCTACAAAACCATTATCGACCTCGGAAAAAAGCTGACGCCCCTGGCACCGGAAGAAATGACGGATGCGTTCAAGGTGCGCGGTTGCCAAAGTCAGGTCTGGCTTGTGCCGACCACAGATGCAGATGGGCGTATCCATTTTCGCGGTGGCAGTGATGCCCATATTGTGAAAGGGCTGGTTGCGCTGATGATTTTGGTTTTCTCCGGTAAAACAGCGGCTGAAATCAGGGCAATAGATGCACGGGCTATTCTGGACAGTCTTGGTCTGTCATCTCATTTGTCACCGATGCGGGCAAACGGCCTGTTTTCCATGGTGGAACGCATTCGGGACATCGCTGAAACCGGCGCATAAAAATACGTTGGCGCACAAGAAAAGGGGCTCTTAGCCCCTTTTGCCGATAAAATTTCGCTATTTTGTCTGCTCGCTGTTAGCTGGCAATGATTGTGTTGTAGATAATTGATACAAATACTGCACCAATCGCAACCGGGCATACAAACCGCACCAGAAAATACCATAGCTTGAAGGTGCCGTCTTCCATGGCCAGTTCGTCCATCATGTTTTTGCGGCTGACAAACCAGCCGACAAACAGCGCGATGAACATGCCCCCTAGCGGCATCATGATATTGTTGGTGATATAGTCCTTGAGGCTCATGAAATCGAGACCAAAGACTTTGACAGTGCCAAGAATGTTACCCGGTTGTCCCCAGGCAGACAGCGTTCCCAGGGCAAATGCCGCTATGGCAATGTAAACAGAAACCTTTTTGCGGTCGATGCCTGTGCGCTCTTCAACATACGACACAGCTGGTTCCAGAAGCGAAATGGCGCTGGTCACAGCGGCGACAGTCAGCAGGAAGAAGAACAGCGTGCCGATAATCGCGCCGCCGGGCATTTGGCCAAAGGCTATAGGCAGGGTTGTAAAAACAAGGCCGACGCTTTGGCCCGGGTTCAGGCCATAGGCAAACACAATCGGGAAGATGGCAAGGCCAGCCAGCAGTGCAACACCGCTGTCAGCCGCAGCGATGGTCACTGCAGAGCGCGGGATGTTCATGTCCTTGGTCAGGTAAGACCCGTAGGTCATGATGGATCCAAGCGCCAGCGACAGCGAGAAGAAGGCAAGGCCCAGCGCTTGCAGCACGGTATTAACATTTAGTTTGCCCCAGTCCGGGTTGAACAGGAAATTCAGTGCGGCGGCAAAATCTGCTGTAATCGCGGAATACAGCATCAGGCCAATCAGCAAAACAAACAAAGCAGGCATCAGGAAGGTGACGGCTTTTTCAAGGCCGCCCTGGACTCCGCGTGCAACGATAAGGACTGTTATGAGCAGAAAACCGAAATGCGCGACGATAGGGTTTACGGGGTCTGTAATAAAGGCGCCGAATGTCTGCGTTGACAGTGCTGCATCATACCCCGCAAAGCCCATGGGTGCTTTCAGGAGGTAGGCCAGAACCCAACCGCCAACAACGGAATAGAAGCTGATCACGATAAAGCCGCCAACAACGCCGGACCAACCAACAAGGCCCCAGAGTTTGCTGCGTCCTTCTTCTTTGGCAATTTTCGCCATTGACCCAATGGGCGAGAGTTGCCCGCGTCGACCCATTGAAAGTTCCGCAATCAGAACTGGCAGCCCGACAATGAAAACAAAAGCGAGATAAATCAGAACAAACGCACCACCGCCGCCTTCGCCAGCCTCGTATGGGAATTTCCAGATGTTACCGAGACCGACGGCACTGCCGACCGCTGCCAGCAAAAAGGTCCAGCGCGATGACCAATGCGCGTGTTGTGAAGGTCCAGCCATGGATCCTGTCTCCCCTAGATATTTTTATCCTTGTGCCACATTGGTGGCATCCCCCTTGTTTTCCATGCTTACCCACCAGCAAACTATAGAAAACCGATGCGCAGCTTTAGCCTTTGCTAGCGTGATGTGTCAATGACCGCGCAATAATCTTGCTGGCTTTTGACGGCGGTACACAGTCTGTCAGCATCTGATTTTTCGCTTACCCGCACACCCAGTCTTACGGCGACGTTGCCGCCGACATCCAGTTCCCACTGGTCGATAATGCCGGTAAGGGCAGGGTAACGGTTTTCCAGCGTGGACTTATTTTGCATGGCGTTATCTATCGAACGATAGCTGGATAAATGCACGAACCATTGACCAAGCGGTGATTGGCTTGCGGGGCGATATACTGTGCGTGGTGGCCCGCTGGCAGCGAAGCTGGCGGGGAATTTGCGGCCATCAACCACACGCGTAGGGCCAGAAGCGGGTATGCCTTCATGCAAATCAGGCACAGGCGAGAGGTTCACGTCCATTGCCGTTAGAAGTTCTGACAGCGCTGCAAGCCGCCGTCCGGCTTCGTCTGCTACGGGGCCGTTGGCCAGCACCCGGTCGGCGCATCGTGCGCGTACAATATACTGTGACCCGGTTTGCACGACGCCTGCATACAGCATTCTTGCGCGCGGGCCTGCACCGGCCTCCTCTAATGCCAAAGCCGTGTAAAATTGGTCAGTTGGCGACACAAGAGGCTCTGCCAGCAACACGTCCATTACTTGTTGAGCCCGGCCCTGGCACAAGGCTTCTTGAAGGTCAGGGGCCATTTCCTGAACCATATACCCGTTACTTCGTGAAGCAGACGGATTGGGCGATAACATCCCGCAAGCGGCAACCAGCGCTAGCGGTAAAAGCTTAATTGATGACAGGAAAACGGAGGACGGGAGTTTTTTGTGCTGTGCGTTTGTCATGTCACTGTCCACGCGCATCAAGGATCAATCGGTAACCACGCCGCTGGATCGGTCTTGCGTTCTCTGTTCCAATAACACCTTTGATCAGGTCCATTTGTTCTGCTGATGCTTCAATTGGCTGTTTGTAAATATACCAGTTAACACCTTCTGCGCAGGGGGGAACGGTAAGCGATCCCATATAGCGGTAATAGCTTTTATCATCAGGCATCAGATCACGGGCGTTAACCAGAATACTTTCCTGGCGGCTGCGCTGATCGGGTTCCAGTGGCAGATGCGGTAGCAGTTCTGAAAGAGCCCGATTTTCCTGGCCTTCCTCTACCATGGCGACAACAATGGCTCGATTGCCATTTGATGCCCGGTGCAAAAATTGGATGGACATGGGGAATTGTTTGCCAGCAACCGTGTGTTCTGACGGTGTGCGAAAAACAAACCCGTTCAGGGCCATGACTTTTTTGCCAACACGCAAATAGCTGCCACTTTCATAATCCATTGAGACCATCACGCGCTGGTGCGACAGGTTAAGGGCAGATACGGTGTAGTCAGGGCGCAGTCTGTGCATTCTGGCGGGCTCCGTGCCCGAAATATCGATGGGAGACTGCATCTGTCCTACAGCACACAAGGCATTGCCATCTGACAAAGTATGCCATGTGTCCGGGCCATTTGATCCACTATAACTCCAGGTATCTTGAGCGCTAATGCCGCTTGCCATCATCACGATGGATGCTGCGATGCTGATCACCCGAGTTGCTGTGCCTGATCTCATTTTGTCCTCCAAAACACTGGTGCACCCACACCACGCCTAAAGCTACACGGGGAACTCTAGCTTGAAAAGCCCGTTTCTTCTGCCAATCGTCCGGCAAGGCGTTGAAGTGCAGGCTCTATTTGCTGTGCTGGTAAGTTCGCGAACCCCAACATGAGCCCCTGCCGGGCTGGGGCCTTTTGATAGCAACGGGATACCGGCGCGGCGCCGATACCGTACGTCCGCACTATGTCAGCCAGGCGAGCATCTGTGATCTCAGTTCCAGCCATTTTGGGGTGATACCGTGCAAGCAGATGTAGCCCGGCGTCTGATGGTTGAACATCGAGCCAGGCAGCTAAATGGTTCGCGGCAGATGCCTCGAACAGGTCTTTGCGTTCCGCATGGACTTTTCTCAAGCGCCTGATATGCCGGCCAAATTCGCCGTCTTCCATGAATGCATACAAGATCTGCTGGTTCGTGATGGACGGAAAACTGTCAATAGCCTGTCGCCGTGCTTTCACCGCGTCAACAAGATGTGTCGGCACGACCAGATAACCGAGACGCAGGGCCGGAAATACTGACTTTGAAAACGTGCCTCCATAAATGACATGCCCGTCGCCATCGATGCCCTGCAACGAGTTCAGCGGGTGGCCGGCATAGCGAAACTCGCTGTCATAATCGTCTTCTAGGATCAGGCTGCCGGTGTGTTTCGCCCAGGCCAATAGCTCCAGTCGCCGCGCATGGGGCATGGTATATCCCAGCGGATATTGCCGTGACGGGCTTGTGACTAATAGACCTTTCTTATTGGAGGGCGGACACGCCCCCGCCTCGTCCACATCGGTGAAGGCCACGGTCCGCCCGGTTGCTTTGGCTGCGTCCAGCATGCCGTCATATCCGGGGTCTTCCATGATAATCGGTTGGTCTGGCGCCAGAACAGCGGACGCAAGGATAAACAAGCCCTGTTGCAGGCCAGATATAATCATAACCTGATCAGGGTTGCATACGACGTTGCGTGAAGACCGAAGGTGCCCCGCTATTGCAGTCCGCAAGGGGAAGTATCCCATAATGTCGCTGTGATGCATTAAATTAGTATCCAGCCGTCGAGCAGTGCGGGCGGCAGTGCGCGCCCATTTTGCTTTGGGAAACTGATCCAGCGCAGGCATGCCGGAAAGAAGGGGTTGCTGCGCAGGTTTTTGCCGGACTGGGTCCAGCAAAGCGGACGATGGCCGCATGCTTACTAATGTGTCAGGCCTCGCCGCAGACACGAAGGTTCCGGCCCCGGATTTTGTCTCAAGATATCCCTCGGCAATTAATTGTTCATAACACTGAACAACAGTCACCCGCGCAACGCCAAGGCGGGCTGCAAGTTCCCGACTGGACGGCAAGCGGGCACCGCCAGGCAGATCAGATTGCAAGATGCCATTTCTGATTTGGTCATAGAGCTGCCGCTGGAGAGGTGCATCGACAGACGAGTCAAGCTCTGCCCGCCAGAGCGTGGCAATATCATCCTTCATATTGGACCTATCAAAAATATAAAATTGGACCTTTATATAGGATCAATAATGCCACATTTTGTGGCTGCAACCAACAAATTTGGAGACCAAGGTGGAACGACAACTAACAATTGGCCGCACAACTTTTATGGTTAGGCGCTTGTCCCGCACAAAAGGACCCAAGACAGGTGTTTTTGCACGGTTCGACGCCAGTTTCCTGAAAAGCCTATCCACCTTCTATTGCGCTGTTTGGGCGTATAAAGGAGCCGCCGTCAAACTTCCGCGCCCTACCCAGCAAGAGAAACATCATGACTGACCAACCGAACGAGTTTTCGCAAAATGATCGCAATCAGGTGCGTCGCGGCCACAAGCGCGCGTCCTACGACAAGGCGCTGGTTTACGGCATCCTAGATAGTCATTTTCTGTGCCATGTGGCGTTTGAGAAGGACGGTCAGCCTCATGTGATCCCGACATCACATTGGCGCGAAGGGAATCGCTTGTATTGGCACGGTTCATCAAAAAGCACGATGATCCGGCATCTGGCCCAAGGTAACCATGCCTCGGTCGCGGTAACCCAATTGGACGGTCTTGTCTTGGCACGGTCTGCTTTCAGTACCAGCGTCAACTACCGTTCGGTTATTGCATACGGTCGCCCTAAGCTTGTGACTGATCGGGGCATATTTGACCATCAGATGAAGCGCTTTTTCGACATGCTGGCACCAGGACGCTGGGAACAACTGCGCCCCATGACAGATCAGGAATTCAAGGCAACTGGCCTGTTGGAAATGGAGATAGAAGATGCAGCCGCTAAGGTCAGGGCTGACCCGCCTGGCGATAGCGATGAGGCGGATTTTCCCGTTTGGGCGGGTGTTGTCCCCATAGGCATGCACCGGTCTGAGCCTAAGGCCGCACCAGAAGGCGAAGCCGCGCCTTTATCTCACCCTCTGTTTTCTGCGTTCGATATGCCGTTTTCGGCAAGTGCAGGGCATGATTAGTGTTCTGCCAAACCACCTGCATCAATCGCCAAAATTGTGCGCGCCAGAACATCGGCGCCTTTTGCCATGGCCTCGGCTGTCGTGAATTCATTCGGAGAATGACTTATGCCGCCAACTGACGGTACAAAAATCATTCCTGTTGGTGCCAAATGAACCATATCTTGTGCATCATGTCCTGCGCCGGACGGCATGTATTTGTGGCTATAGTTGTGAAACTGGGCGCCGCTGGCAATCAATTCCCGCATGCGCTCGTCTGTTGGGGCGGGTTCAGAGGCGACATCAACATAAGTAAAGCTGATTTTAGTGCCGGTTTTACGGGCAATCATGGCAGCGCGCGCCTCAATCATTGCAAAAACCGCATCAATTTTGGCTTGTTCCAGATCTCTAATCTCAAGGCTCATTTCAACCCGTCCCGGGATCACGTTGGGGGCACCTGGGAAGGCTTCTATACGGCCAACTGTGGCCACTTGCCGCCCGGCATTTTGCGTGGCAACACCGTTTATAGCGAGCGTGAGTTCCGCTGCCGCGACCATGGCATCGCGCCTTCGGTTCATGGGTGTGGTGCCTGCATGGTTGGCGAACCCTTCAACAACCACATCCCACCACCCAATACCGACAATGCCCTCAACCACACCGATATCAGTGCCTTCTTCGTCCAGAAAACCACCTTGCTCAATATGCAGTTCGATAAAGGCTTCATAGGTGCCGGGTGCAACCACAGCGCTTTCCAAAGCATCCGGGTTGCCGCCAATAAAGCGAATGCCGTCGCGGATAGTCTTGCCACTGGAACTAACGACATCCAGCGCGTTCTCCTTAAGTTTGCCAGTCATCGCAAGCGAACCGACAAGACCGCCTTCCTCGTTGGAAAAAACCACCACTTCAAGCGGGTGGCGCGTTTGGTGACTGGCGGCATTCATAAGATCAATTGCTTCCATCGCCGCTATAACGCCTGTGGGTCCGTCATAGTTGCCACCCCCCGGCACAGAGTCTGTATGCGACCCGAACAGGATGGGTTTAAGCGCAGGGTCAGTACCAGCGCGGCGGGCGAAGATGTTGGCGCCGGTGTCAATGCGCACCTCCAGCCCCAACGCCTCAAGCTCGCTGATAATATAGGCGCGGCCAGCTTTGTCAGCGTCGGAATAGGCCACTCGATCAACGCCGCCATCGGCATTTTTGCCAAATTCGGCAAGGGCCTTGATGCGGCTTTCCATGCGCTCGGGGCTGGCCTTTGGCAGGGTCTGTGCGCTCGCTGTGACCGCCATCATTGTGGCAACAGCAGCGCTAAATATTGTTTGAAAACTATGCATGGTAGCCCCTTTGACCTGTTGCGGAAACTGAACATGTTTCCGGCGTATGACCGCACTATAGGAAACTGACCGAAAGGGTGCAAACCCTGCCATTGATCTGGAGGTAAATGAATGCTGCGAATGAAGCCAAATTGCGAAAATTGTGACGCTGACCTGCCGAACGAAAGCTCGAATGCGATGATATGCTCTTATGAATGTACTTTTTGTTCAGGCTGCGTATCGGGTGTGCTGAACAATGTATGCCCCAACTGCGGTGGTGGCTTTGTAAAACGCCCGACACGACCCAACAAAGATTGGCGATCCGGCGTGTCGGCTGCTCATCATCCGCCCTCGACCGAACGTATTTTCAAGCCTGTCGATAGGGACGCTCATGTGAAGTTTGCAGCCAACATTCAAAAGATACACCCCCGGCAGCGATAACCCGACAAGGAAGACAACGAAATGGAAGATGATGGAACAGCTTTAGACTTGAGCAATTGGGCGGGCTGCAAACAACCTGGCACAAAACCCCTGACAGGGCAGCATGGAATACTGGTGCCGTACAGTGAAGACACGCACCTGTCCGGCCTGTTTGACGCGGTTTGTGGCGACGAGAACGACAATTTGTGGGAGCATATTCCACTTGGGCCGTTCGGCACGTCAGCAGAGTTTGCAGCCGCTCTTGGGTATACTGAAAAGCATCTGGGGTGGAAAACCATGGTTATCGAAAACGGTGGTGCCATTCTGGGTATGGCCAGTTACATGCGCATCCGCCCCGAACACGGCAGCGCAGAAGTCGGTTGTGTGGTGTTTGGCCCCACATTGAAGCGCACGCGGACCGCAACCGAGGCTATTTTTCTCATGGCACAGCATGTGTTTGATGGCCTTGGGTACCGGCGCTTTGAATGGAAATGTAACAATGCCAACGAGGCGTCAAAGCGTGCGGCAGTTCGGTTCGGCTTCCGGTTTGAAGGTGTTTTTAGAAATGATATGGTTCTAAAGGGCCGCAGCAGGGATACGGCCTGGTATGCTATGACAGATGCAGATTGGACGCGCATTAGCCCACAGTTTAGGGCGTGGCTGGCGCCAGATAATTTTGATGATGACGGGTCTCAACGCAGTCAACTGCGGGCAGGAAAGGCTTTTGCCTAACCCTACTCTTTCAACAAGTCGTAGGCGCTTTGAATTTGGTGGAACCGTTCTGCCGCCGCCGGGTCACCAGGGTTGGCGTCGGGATGATACATTTTTGCCAGTTTGCGGTACTGGCTTTTGATCTGTTCCTGACCAGAGCCACTGTCAAGCTCCAGCGAGTCGAACGCTGCTTGCTCCGTGCTGGAAAACCCGTTTTCATCCAGCGCACCGCCCCATTCAAACGTGCGAGCACCCGCAAAAGCATCGGACGACTGGCTGGTGTCATCCATATGTTGCTTTGCTTCTTCATCGCTCATGCCTTCAAAGAAATTCCAGCTTCTATTGTACTCCGCCGCGTGCGGGCGGCAGAAGTGCCAGCGCTCGCTAGACCCAGGTGCTTTGGGAGCAGGGTGATCGCCGCGCTCATTGCAGCCCGTGTAATCGCACATACGCACGGCTTCGGCGTCTTTGTCCTTGCCGTATTCTCCCCAACGGGGGAAACCAAAACTTCTAATGTGATCGCTGGGCATAAAAAGCAGTGTACAAAATATTGGTGATAAAGTCCTTACCTGCAAAGCAGGAAGGTGAGCGGCGCAATGTGATGGATTGAGCAAGGAATTTCAAGCGCATCCATATAAATTAGTGAAATTAGTATCGCAGTTCATGATGGTGCTTACCGCAAATCTGATACGGGGCACCAAATTTTCACCGCTTGCCGCTCGCCGCATTAATAGGGGCATTTATCGCAGCTTGCTTGGTGGACATTGAAACTGTGCGTCACTATATGGTGTGAAGTTTTCTTGTTTTCAGTAAAGGCGCTTGCATGTTCGATAAAATTTCCAAACTTTTCGGCCGAGAAACCGGCGATGCCGATAGCGAAAACGATGGTTTGGCGCTTGCCACTGCAGCATTGTTGGTGCAGGTCTCCAAGGCCGATGGTGATTTTAGCCCCGAGGAGAGGGCGACACTCGGTCAAAATCTGCAGGACTATTTTGGCCTGGATGCCAAGGTTGCTGATGAGCTTTTGGTGCGCGCCGCTCAAAGCCAGGAAGACGCGACCTGCCTGTATGCCTTTACCCGCACCATCACCAATGAACTGGATCAGGATGGCCGACAGGATATTGTTAAATTGCTGTGGCGGGTGGCGTTTGCCGATAATCACATCGATAATTTTGAAGCCAATGTGCTGGCAAAAGTGTCAGGTTTGCTGGGCGTGTCGCCGCGCGACCGGGTGCGCCTGAAGCATGAAGTTGAGGCGGAGCAGCAGGCATAAAAAACGGCGCCCGAGAGCGCCGCTTTCAAATACTAAATATATTAGTCTATTCGGCCGCGCGTTGCATTCGCCCGGGCGCTGCGGCGATCACGGTGTCATCCACGTGAGCAGCGAAGGTCTCGAAGTTCTCGATAAACAAGTTTACCAGATATTGTGCTTTTTCATCATAAGCCGCTTTGTCAGCCCAGGTGTCACGCGGGTTGAGAATGCTCGTATCAACACCAGGCACTGTGACCGGCACTTCAAATCCGAAGTTTTCGTCAACGCGCATGGGTGCAGAATTCAAACTGCCATCCAATGCGGCATGCAGCAGTGCCCGAGTTTCCTGTATCGGCATGCGGTGGCCAACGCCGTAAACGCCGCCCGTCCAACCAGTGTTCACCAGCCAGCAGTTTACCCCGCCTTCCGCAATTTTTTTGCGTAGCAGGTCGCCGTAAACACTTGGATGGCGCGGCATGAAGGGTGCGCCAAAACAGGTTGAGAAGGTTGCCTGAGGTTCTTTCACACCAATTTCTGTACCTGCTACTTTGGCGGTGTAGCCGGACAAGAAGTGGTACATCGCTTGCTCTGGTGTTAGCCGCGCGATGGGCGGTAAAATACCAAAGGCATCGGCGGTCAGCATAATAATGTTGTTCGGTCTGCCACCCCGATTATGTTCGCTGGTGTTGGGAATGAAGTTGATAGGATAAGCGCCGCGTGTGTTCTCTGCCAGGCTGTTGTCATCCAGGTCCAGTTCACGGGTTGCATCATCCATCACTACATTTTCAAGCACGGTGCCATATTTGCGCGTCGTGGCGTAAATTTCTGGCTCTGCTTCCTCCGAGAGACGGATCATTTTGGCGTAACAGCCGCCTTCAAAATTGAAGACACTGTCGTCAGACCAGCCATGCTCATCGTCCCCGATCAGAGTGCGGCTACTGTCGGCTGATAAAGTAGTTTTGCCCGTGCCGGACAAGCCAAAGAAAATCGCAACATCACCATCGGGGCCAATATTGGCCGAGCAATGCATTGGCATAATGCCGTCTTCTGGCAACAGATAATTCAAAATTGAGAAGACTGATTTCTTGTTCTCGCCTGCATACGCCGTGCCTCCGATTAGCACGATACGCTTGGTGAAATTCACGGCAATCACTGTTTCAGAATTGGTGCCCATGGTCGCAGGGTCGGCTTTGAAGCTTGGTAGATTGAAGATCGTAAATTCCGGCTTCATGGATGCCAGTTCATTTCCTTCTGGGCGCACAAGCATGGTGCGGCAAAACAAGCTGTGCCAGGCAAATTCACCAATTGTACGGACTGCAACGCGGTGATTTGGATCCGACCCGCCCCACAAGTCCTGCACAAACAGATCTTTGCCCTTGGCATGTTCCAGAAAAGCACTGTGAATTGTGTCAAAATTTTCAGGTGTCATCGGACGGTTAACGTCGCCCCACCAAACGGTATTTTCCGTTGTTTTGTCGCGCACGGTAAATTTGTCATTTGCTGACCGGCCTGTATGGCGACCGGTGTTGACAACCAGCGGACCATCTTTGGCAATTTTGCCTTCACCGCGACGAATCGCTTCTTCATAAAGTTGGGCGGTGCCCAGATTCCAGTATTGATTACCAGTTTGTGTGATGCCCTGGGCATCAAGACTGACTGTGCTGTGACAGGCACCAAAGACTTGCAACGTCTTGTCCTCCAACATGAATTTTTAATAGTGATATTTTCAGGCGCACAGTCGCTTGTTTGGCGGCAGTGCGTTTACCCAAAAATAACTAACCCCTAGTCGCCCAAACCCCTTCCGAGAGTGGGCGTAAAGCTTGCTGAAACAGGTCAAGAAATCAACCAGAATCTCAGTCACTTCAAAATGATAACGCTGTCATTGTGATGGTTTAATCTGGACCAAATGGTCAACTTTATACGTCCTTGATGGTACGGTTGTGCGTTGACATATGGTTGGTTAAAGACTGCTGTTTCGCATGACCTGACCCAGTGTTGCCATGGGACTGCCTTTTTTTCGTCTCAAATCAGCCGTACCGAAGGAAGCATGTCTGTACTCAGCTGAAGATATGACTATATTTCAATCTTCTACGGCACACCGAAACGCCGCGGGACAAAGAGGGGATGCTGATGACTGCTACCATCGCGCTTGTTGATGACGACCGGAATATTCTGACGTCGGTTACTATTGCTCTGGAAGCTGAGGGCTTTCGGGTCAGGACCTACCCAGATGGTCAGAAAGCGTGGGATGCGCTGTCGAAAAACCCTGCTGACCTTGCTGTTCTTGATATCAAGATGCCGCGAATGGATGGGATGGAACTTTTGCGCAAACTGCGTGAGGTTACGCCCATGCCGGTTATCTTCCTGACATCCAAGGACGAAGAAATTGATCAGCTACTGGGTTTGCGCATGGGGGCTGATGATTACATTGGAAAACCTTTTTCCCAGCGTCTGCTAATTGAGCGGATACGCGCTCTGTTGCGTCGTGTTGAAATGAACGCCAAAGACGTGGAACCACAAGACACCCCTGCGGGCGATGAAATAATGGCGCGTGGCAAGCTGGTGCTTGATCCGATGCGTCATAGAGTGACCTGGAAAGACAGGGATGTAACCCTTACGGTCACTGAATTTCTTATCCTGCAAACACTGGCGCAGCACCCAGGCCATGTAAAAAGCCGTGACCAGTTGATGGACGCAGCGTACACTGACGATGTTTATGTTGATGACAGAACCATCGACAGTCACATCAAGCGTTTGCGCAAAAAGTTCAGGATGGTTGATGATGAGTTTTCCGCCATCGAAACTCTTTATGGTGTCGGCTATCGATATAAAGACGGGTAAGAAGGCCCGGCCGAATTGTGGCAACTGACACGACCAAACCAGCACCGACTGCCGTGATAGCGCCCACTGGAAAGCAGGCGAAGGAGCGCAAAGCTATGGCACCGCGGCATTACACGCGCGGTCTGTCGCCGTTGATGGTGCGCATCATGTTTGTCAACGCGATTGCTCTTGTGATTTTGGTGGGCAGCGTGCTGTACCTCAATGAATTCCGCCAAAACTTAATCAGTGCGCGTACCGAATCGCTGTCTGTTCAGGCTAGTATTATCGCGGGCGCGCTCGGCGAATCTGCGGTTGCAGGTCCTGAGTCTATCGCTATTGACCTTGCACCTGCGCGCCAGATTATCGTCCGCTTGGTTGGTCCAACCGACAATCGTGCGCGCTTATTTGCCACCTCGGGCGGTATGATTGCCGACAGCCTGTTTCTGGCAGGTGACAAAGAACTGGTTGAAGAACCCTTGCGGCAAATCGACTATAAACCATCCTTGCGGGAACAAGCCGTTAACCGCCTGCATGACCTGCTTGATACAATCACGCAGGATATTGTTGCGCCGGAAAACATCGACAGCCCAACCGTGAGGGCCGAAGACCTGACCGAAGTGCAGCGTGCGCTGGAAGGCGCATTGTCTAGTCAACTGCGCCGAAGAGATGATGGTGAGCTGGTTATCAATGTCGCCGTCCCCATACAGCGTTTCAGGCGTGTTCTTGGTGCTCTGTTATTGACCGCACAAACAGACGATATCGAAACCATCGTCCGGGCCGAACAAATGCTGACCGTGAAAGTGTTTATTGGTGCGCTCGCGCTGACAATCCTTTTATCATTTTTTCTTGGCCGCACGCTGGTGCGCCCCATTCGTGTGTTGGCTCGTGCAGCGGAGCGCGTTCGTCGTGGCATTGGCCGTGAGGAAAGCATCCCTGAATTCGCGGACAGGCGGGATGAAATTGGTGATTTGTCGCGCTCGCTATCTGATATGACCGGCGCGCTTTATAACCAAATCGACGCAGTCGAATCTTTTGCGGCTGACGTCGCGCACGAGATTAAAAACCCGCTTTCCAGTATGCGCAGCGCCCTGGAAACCATTCAGATGACCGACAAACCAGAGGTAAAGGAAAAATTGCTCGCCATTCTGCAAGATGATGTGAAGCGAATTGACCGGCTTATTACAGACATCTCTGATGCGTCCCGGTTGGACGCCGAACTAACGCGAGGTCAAACCCAAACTCTTGATCTGGGGGTGATGATCGCAACCCTTGTCGACGCCTATCGTACTACTGGCAAATGTGACACCATCGACATTCAATTTAATGATGATGAAGCTGGTATCTACATCGTAGCAGGCATCGAACCCCGGCTTGGTCAGGTTTGGCGTAACCTTATCGACAATGCCATCAGCTTTAGCCCTGATGATGGTACAGTTACTGTTGCCATATCGGTCGCGAATCGCACGGTCTCAGTCCAAATCGAAGATCAGGGGCCAGGTGTACCGGCAGGCGCAGAAGGTAAGGTCTTCGACCGCTTTTACTCAGAGCGGCCAACCAAGGAACAGTTCGGCGGGCACTCTGGTCTGGGCCTGGCAATTTCCAAACAGGTGATTGAAGCCCACGGCGGGTCAATCCATGTAGAGAATTGTCTGTCGGATGAAGCTAAGGTTTTGGGTGCCCGATTTATCGTGACATTGCCGCTTGCACTCGCTTAACTGAACAAAGTAACCCATTCGGTTTGGCAAGCGAGAGACCGACGTGCAAACACATCATGGGACTGTTGTTGATATTGCTGGTGTCGGCGTTTTGCTGCGGGGTCCGTCGGCAAGCGGCAAGTCAGACTTGGCATTGCGGTTGATGGATCGCGGCGCCACGCTGGTTGCAGATGATCAGTTTCTTGTTCGTTCAGGCAGCCGGGGTGCAATTGCATCTGCGCCGGACACGCTTTATGGTCTGCTAGAGGTTCGTGGCTTGGGCATTTTATCTGTGCCTGCGATCAAAACCACGCCGATAAGGCTGATTGTAGACCTTGTTGCACGCGAGCTTGTGCCAAGGTTGCCCGAACCCACACCAAAAGACATGGCTGGCCACCCGGTTAGTGTTATTCAGTTAAATGCATTTGAACATTCGGCCCCTCTTAAAATAGAGTTGGCAGCAACGAACCTGAGCCGAATTGGCAATACTGGAGACCTCAAGGGCCGGGGCCGCAAGGACTAGCAACCGTAAGGATGATTATGGCGGATGAAGTAAAGCCACGGGTGGACAAATCGTCCCAAAAAGCAAAACAGCAGCTTGTGATTGTGACCGGGCTTTCTGGCGCGGGTAAATCTGCCGCCCTTCATGCGTTTGAAGACATCGGCTTTCATGCTGTTGATAATCTGCCTCTGACGATGATTGAGCCGCTGGTTGATGATCGCGATACCATTAAAGGGCCGCGTCCTATTGTTATCGGTGTCGATTCGCGCACGCTTCATTTTTCGCCAAAGTCGTTTGTCGAGGTTCAGCAACGCCTTAGGGCCCGTGATGATGTGCGGCTGCATGTCCTGTTCATGGATGCATCTGATGATGTTTTGACAAAAAGATTTTCTGAAACACGCAGGCCCCACCCCCTGAGCGACAGGCAGTTGCTGCGCGCTGCCATCCAGCAGGAGCGGGACTTAATGACAATCGTGCGGGAGCATATAGATGGTATTCTTGATACCAGCGCCCGCACTAGTGCAGAAACGCGGCGGATCATCCGGCGCAGATTTGCCAAAGAGTCGGACAATATAATTGTCACTTTCATGTCTTTTGGGTTTGCGCACGGGTCTCCGCGCGATGCGGACTTGGTCTTTGACGTCAGGTTTTTGCGTAATCCGCATTACGTCCCGGACCTTAAACCTCTTACGGGTCGTGACGACGCCGTATGCAATTATGTGCGGGCGGATGATGCCTTTGCGCCTTTTGTCGATAAAGTCCGGGACCTGCTGACATTTTTAATGCCGCGCTACCAGTCTGAAGGGAAAGCATATTTAACCATTGCATTTGGTTGCACAGGGGGTCAGCATCGGTCTGTTGCAACAGCAGAAGCGGTTGCCGGTCAAATGGCTGTCGATGGACTGGCGGTCAATTTATACCATAGAGAACTGTCCGGTACGTGAAGAACAGAAGGGTTGAAGTGGCATGATAGGCATGGTGTTGGTAACGCACGGCCGATTGGCTGAAGAATTTATTGCTGCCACAGAGCATGTGGTGGGAGCTCAGCAGAATATTCAGGCTGTCTGTATTGGTCCCGATGATGATATGGAACAGCGCCGACTGGAAATTCTGGATGCCGTTAAATCGGTAGATGTCGGCGACGGGGTAATTTTGTTGACTGACATGTTTGGCGGCACACCTTCAAATCTTGCTATCTCTATAATGGAGAAAGGCAAGGTCGAGGTTATTGCCGGAATCAACTTGCCGATGTTGATAAAATTGGCGAGTGTCCGTCCCACGATGTCATTGGAGGAAGCTGTTGATGCCGCAAAAGAAGCTGGTCTCAAATATATCAATGTTGCCAGTCAGATTCTTGATAGTTAAGACCACACTCTCCTGCATCATCGATACATCCCACCAATAGAGGTAGCATCAAAATGCCAGAAAAAGACGGTGTTTCCCGGTGCACTGAAATCGTAAACACTCGCGGCTTGCACGCCCGGGCGTCTGCTCGCCTGGCACGGGAAGCTGGCACATTTTCATCGAAAATTCAGGTCTGTAAAGACGATACTTGTGTGACAGCCACGTCGATTATGGGGCTTATGATGTTGGGGGCTGCCAAAGGCGACAGCATTACGATTTCCGCAACAGGCAATGACCAGGAAGTTGCAGTGCAGCAGCTGATCACGCTTGTTTCAGAGCGGTTTGGCGAAGCTGAATAAACATTCGCCTTTTATTATATAAAGAAATCTTTATCTCTTAATGCCGATCTGATATAAGCGCGGCAAATAGTGAATAGTAGTAAATAGGAAGTTCCATGACCGACTATAAAATCGCGGACATTTCGCTTGCCGATTGGGGCCGCAAAGAAATTAATATCGCTGAAACAGAGATGCCGGGTTTGATGGCACTGCGGGAAGAGTTTGGAGCCAGCAAGCCGCTGGCGGGTGCGCGCATTGCCGGGTGTCTTCATATGACGATCCAGACCGCCGTGTTGATAGAAACCCTTACGGCACTGGGTGCAGAGGTGCGTTGGTCAAGCTGCAATATCTTTTCAACCCAGGACCATGCCGCTGCTGCCATGGCGGCTGCAGGTATTCCGGTTTTTGCCTGGAAAGGTGAAACCGAAGAAGAAGCTGAATGGTGCATTCACCAAACTATCAAAGGTCCTGGCGGCTGGGTACCAAACATGATTCTGGATGACGGTGGTGATCTGACCATCATGATGCACAATGATTATCCCGAACTGATGGACGGCGTGAAAGGCATTTCTGAAGAAACAACAACTGGTGTTATGCGCCTGTATGAGATGGCAAAAGAGAACCGGTTGGCGGTGCCTGCGATCAACGTGAACGACAGTGTAACCAAGTCAAAATTCGACAACCTTTATGGTTGCCGTGAGTCGCTCGTGGATGGTGTCAAGCGCGCAACCGATGTGATGATTGCGGGCAAGATTGCTGTTGTGTGCGGCTACGGCGATGTTGGCAAGGGATCAGCGGAATCGCTTCGCAGTCAGGGTGCGCGCGTCATGGTGACAGAAATTGATCCTATTTGTGCACTGCAGGCGGCTATGGAAGGCTACGAAGTCGTTACCATGGATGATGCCGCGAAGACGGGCGATATTTTTGTGACCGCGACAGGGAACAAAGACGTAATCACCGTTGACCACATGCGCGATATGAAAGACCGCGCCATTGTTTGCAACATTGGTCACTTCGACAGCGAGATCCAAATTGGTGGGTTGCAGAATTATAAGTGGGAAGAAGTGAAGCCGCAGGTCGATGAAGTTGTCTTCCCGGATGGCAAGCGCTTGATTGTCCTGGCCAAAGGTCGGTTGGTGAACCTGGGCTGTGCCACCGGACACCCAAGTTTTGTCATGTCTGCCAGTTTTACCAACCAGGTACTCGCTCAAATTGAGTTGTGGGAAAATCACAAGAGCTACGATAAAAATGTTTATGTTCTGCCGAAGCATCTGGATGAAAAAGTGGCGGCACTGCACCTTGGCAAGCTTGGTGCAAAACTGACCGAACTCTCCAAAGATCAGGCCGACTATCTGGGCCTTGAGGTCCAGGGTCCGTTCAAGCCTGAACACTATCGCTACTAGATTTTTCCAATATATGACTAAGGCGGCTTAAGCGCCGCCGGAGATAAACATGGCTGAATATTTATTTACCAGTGAATCCGTTTCGGAAGGACACCCTGACAAGGTTGCTGACCGTATTTCTGATGAAATTGTCGATTTGTATCTTGGTGCCCAGCCTGACGCGCGTGTTGCGGCTGAAACGCTTGTAACCACAAACCGGATTGTTGTTGCCGGTGAAGTACGCGGCCCTGAAAGCGTCACCGGCGATATGATTGAAGATGTTGCCCGGCAGGCTGTCAAAGACATTGGCTATGAGCAGGATGGTTTCCATTGGGAAAGCGCAAAGTTTGACAATTTCCTGCACGAACAGTCTGCTGACATCGCCATGGGTGTTGACGCTGGTAGCAAAAAGGAAGAGGGCGCGGGCGATCAAGGCATTATGTTTGGCTATGCCTGTGATGAAACCGAGAGCCTGATGCCGGCACCGATTGATTTTTCACATCGGATATTGAAGTCAATGGCAACCGCCCGTCGTTCAGGCGCATCGCCTGAGCTGGAGCCAGATAGCAAAAGCCAGGTAACGCTGCGCTACAAGGATGGCAAACCGGTCGGTGCAACAAGCATTGTAGTATCAACCCAGCACAAGGAAGGCGTCAGCCAGCAAGACTTGCGCGAGGTTGTGCGCGGGCACGTCCTGTCGGTATTGCCAGAGGGCTGGATGTGCCCGGAAGGTGAGTTTTACGTTAATCCAACGGGCAATTTTGTCATTGGTGGCCCGGACGGTGACGCAGGCCTGACGGGTCGTAAAATCATTGTTGATACATATGGCGGCGCGGCACCGCACGGTGGTGGTGCTTTCTCCGGTAAAGACCCGACAAAGGTAGATCGTTCTGCAGCATACGCAGCACGGTATCTGGCAAAAAATGTTGTTGCGGCGGGTTTGGCCAACAACTGCACCATCCAGCTTGCTTATGCAATTGGCGTTTCAAAGCCACTGGCCGTTTATGTCGACCTTTGGGGTGATCAACCGCGTGTTGATCCGCAACATTTGTCCAATGTTTTGCAACAGATGATGGACCTGAGCCCGAGGGGCATTCGCAAACACCTGGGCCTGAACAAGCCAATTTTCGCGCGCACGTCTGCTTATGGCCATTTTGGACGTTCACCGGATGTCGATGGTGGCTTTTCGTGGGAAAAAACAGACCTGGCAGATGCCTTGCGCGGAGAGTTTGGAGCCTAGCGACCACGCTATCCCCTCTAAGATCAAAGGGCTGGCGCGTAGGTGTCGGCCCTTTTTGTTTGCGAGGGTTTAACTGCCGCTTGTAACCCGCCACTATACGGCGCTATTCTACTAATGTTTTCTATTGCCGGAGAGGGTTTTGGAACAAGCAAATGACCCCCTGAACTGGGTATGGGCTATTATCGCCATTACAGCGACAGTTTGGGCGGCTGCCAGTTTGTATGCATTTTGGCGCGCGGGGCGAATGTCTGATCGGGCCAGTTCTCTGCGCGATCTTGCCGATTTCCTTGATACCATGATACGGACAGACCACCGCATCCCCATTTGGTTATGGCCCGATGGTCGGTTGCAGGCCGACCCGGCCGCATTGTCCATAGCGGGTTTTCCGGAAAATGTTGCCAGGCTAGATGACCTGATCGGTGATGCCGGCAAAGGCCTGCCAGCAAAAACCGTGAAACTGATTAAAGGCGGTGTCGAGCAGGGGCTTGATGTGCCGTCCCCGCTTGTTGTTGACCATGGTCCCGGCAAAGCCCGAATGATTATTGATCTGCAGTGGTTGCCGTCCCGCGACGCGCGCTGGCCCAGCGGTATTATGTGGCTGGAGCAGTCTGTAGACCGACCGGTTCAGACAAACAGGATGGGTGTAAGAGCCCTAGAGTTGCGATTGAAAGACCTATCTGGTGCTTTTAATCACCTACCATTTCCGGTGTGGTTAAGAAGCCCGGATTTCAAGCTTTTGGAAGTCAATGATGCATATGTCAAAGCGATTGATGGCGGTAGCGTTAGTAATGTCATAGAGCGTGGCATGGAGCTTTTTGGTAATGCTGGTCCTGCGGCTGCTAGTAAGGCTTTTTCCCAGGGCACTCCCTTGCGAGAACGGCGGTTTGGTGTCACGGACGGTCAGCGCCGTGCTTTTAATGTTACTAACACGCCCCTTGATAAAGACGGCAATACCATGGGCATTGCCATCGATGTAACCGGCGAGGAAGAAGCCCTTACGGAATTGTCGCGCGTTCTCGAGTCTCAATCAGAAACGCTTAACCGCTTACGCAGCCCGGTCGCTATTTTCGGGCCAGGGCAAACCCTGCGTTTTTATAACAACGCCTTCACACGGCTTACCAACATATCAGAAGAACAGCTATCTGCCGGCATTCTGCACAGCGAACTTTTAGACGCGATGCACGAAAAGCGGAAATTACCCGAACAAGCGAATTTTCGCCGATGGAAGGAGGGTATCCTTAAGCAATATACCACGTTACTAGAGCCGTCAGAGGAAATGTGGCATTTGCCAGATGGTACGGCGCACCGCGTTGTCACGCAGCCGCACCCTCTTGGAGGGTTGCTGATCCTGTTTGAGGATGTGACCGATAAACTGGCGCTCGAGCGGTCCTATAACACCCTGATAGCGGTTCAGCAGGAAACGCTCGATAACATGCGTGAGAGTGTTGCAGTTTTTGGTACAGATGGCCGTTTGCAACTCTCAAACCCCGCATTCAATGCAATTTGGAAACTGGAACCCCCTCAGGTGCAAGGCTCGCCGCACCTAACTGATCTGATGCAGATGGCAGATTTGATGGCAGGCGGCGGCGCGACCAATAATTTCGCCGAAAACCTGGTTACTTGGATTGCGGCGCGCAGCTACAAGACCGGTAAATGGTACCGTGAAGACGGTGCGGTGATTGATTATACCATCGTGCCCTTGCCAGATGGCGGCGTGATGCTGACGCAAACAGATGTCACAGACAGTTACAAAGTCGAGCAGGCCTTGCGGGAACGGTCACAGGCGCTGGAGGCAGCAGACAAGTTGAAAAGCGAGTTTATCACCAATATGTCCTACGAACTTCGCACCCCCTTGAATACCATCATTGGGTTTAGTGAATTGCTCGACCAGGAAGTGTTTGGTGCGCTCAACGAACAGCAGTCAAGCTACATCAAAAATATACTCAGCGCGTCAGATGAACTGAAGAACCTGATTTCTGACGTACTTGACCTGGCAGTCATCGAGTCAGGCGAACTGTCGCTGGAATTCAGCGAGACATCCATCGCGGAAACACTGCAGGAAGCTGCTGTTTTGGCACAGGAACTGGCGCACAAGGCATCAACCAAGCTTGAATTGAAGCTGGATGATGAAATCGGGACCATCATTGCAGATGGGCCGCGGATAAAGCAGGCGTTTTACAACATGGTATCATCAATGCTCAGCTTCACGCGTCACGGTGGTGAGCTGATTATTGACCTGATTGATTTGGACAAGGAAATCCATGTTTGTATTACCAACCTGGAAGCGGGTTTAACGTCTGCAGAGAGGACCAGATTGCTAACCACTGTTGCCATGGGTGTGTCACCCGGTGCCCGGCGTGCCACAGGCCTTGACCTTGCGCTGGTGCGCAGCATTGTTCGGCTTCACGGTGGGCGTGTTGTGCTGGATGCAGTTGGCGATTCTGGTCTTGGACTGTCGTGTTATCTACCCCGTGAACGATCAAACCCTGACGCTTGAGTTTCCCCACATGACACATCTTAGTCATCATACCATGCACGACGAGGCAGACACCCGGCGGTTCGCCGAAACGCTTGCTACGGCCGGGCAACCTGGTGACTTGATTGCTTTGTCTGGTGATTTGGGTGCGGGAAAAAGCACTTTTGCGCGCGCCTTCATCAGGGCAATGACGGGGATACCGGACCTGGAGGTGCCAAGCCCCACATTTACTTTGGTGCAGGCCTATGATCACCCAGCCGGATATGCCCTGTATCATGCAGATCTGTACCGCCTGGAAAGTGAAGACGACCTAGAGGATATCGGCCTTGATGACGAGCGAATGGACGCTTTGCTATTGGTGGAATGGCCGGACCGGTTGCCTGAAGACTGGCGGGCAAACGCCTTGGAGCTAACATTCACATACGAAGCTCAGGATAAAGGTAGCCGATTGATAACACTTGCCACCAAATCTGGCAGTTGGGCTGATCGCCTCACCAAACTTCACATCGGCAATGAGCCTCCGTCATGAGTTTGACTCCGTCGGTTTACACCATTGGGGCAGAATATTCGTTTGTCGACGCCTTGGCAGAAGGCATGCTCGCGCGCTTTGGGTCAGATCCCATGCTGCTATCTTCTGCAACGGTTCTGTTGCCCAACAGGCGTGCGGTGCGGTCCCTGCGGGATGCGTTCTTGCGATTACGCGGGCAGGCCCCATTGTTGCTGCCAGGCATGAAAGCTATCGGCGATGTCGATGAGGCCGAACTTGAACTGGCCAGCGCCGGGTTGGGATTGGACTTGTCCACCTTGCAACCGCCCATATCCCAAATACAGCGATTGGCAATACTCAGCCAATTGGTGGAACGCTGGCAGCTTCCAGGCGCGGAACAAACCCAACTTGCGCCCGCGCAGGCATGGCGTTTGGCATCCGAACTGGCGCAATTTATTGACCATGTACACACGGCAGACGCCAAGTTCGCTGATCTGGCGGATTTGGCACCGGAAAACCTGGCGGCACATTGGTCCGAAACGCTTGATTTCCTGAAAATTGTTACGGAGCACTGGCCACAAATTTTGTCGGCGCTCGGGGCGCAGGACCCCGCGGCATTTCGCAACCAATCTATAAAGGCGCTGGAGAGTTTCTACCGTGAAAAACAGCCTACTAGCCCGGTCATCGCGGCAGGGTCAACAGGCTCCATTCCGGTCACTGCTCACCTTCTTAAAACGATTTCACGCTTGCCACAAGGTTGTGTGGTGCTGCCCGGGTTGGATACAGACCTTGATGATGAAACGTGGGAAAAGCTGGATGAAACGCACCCACAAAATGCGCTGAAACGCCTGCTGAATGCGATAAGCATCAGTCGCTTTGAGGTGCAGACGTGGTGTGCCGACCATGAAACAAAATCCACTGGCATAGAAAGTCGGTCCGCCCTTCTGAAAACAGCTTTGCTACCGGCGGTGCAAACCTCGACATGGCAGTCCAGCAATATCGTTAGTGATGCTGGTTCAGATATTTTTGCAGGTCTTAGGGCCATGGTTGCGCCGTCTCGGCGCGAAGAGGCTGCTGCTATCGCTATCGCACTGCGCGAAGTGCTGGAAACACCTGAAAAAACCGCAGCCCTCGTAACGTCGGATCGTCAGTTGGCTTTGCACGTGAGGGCCGCCCTGAAGCGCTGGAGCATCGACATTGACGATTCGGGCGGTGACCGGGCATTGGGCAGCCAGCCGGGTCGGTTGCTGGCACTTGTCGCGGCTGCTATGAGTGACCGGTTCGGGCCGCTGTCTTTTCTAGCGTTGTTGCAGCACCCGCTTTTGACCGCTGGCATGGCACGACCTGCGTATCTATCGCTTGTTCGCTGCATCGACAGTGGTGCTCTGCGGGGCGTTCGCCCGGCTGGCGGGCTTGATGGCATAGTCCGCCGCATTGAGGCTCTTGCAGAAGATAAAAAATCAGCTATCGGACAACAGGAACTGGCACTAGTGCAAACGCTTGTCCGTCTCTTAAAGCCAATGGAAATCACATTGCAAGAGCCTGCCAGTTTGAAACAGGTTTTGCTGACGCATATCGAAGTGGCGGAAGCGCTATGTGATCAACCGGATCAGGCAGGCGCAAACAAGATTTGGCAAGGTGAGGGTGGAACGGCCCTTGCTGCACAGCTTGCTGATCTGTTGGAGCACGTCGAGCCACTAAAGGTGCCAACGCCCGAAAGCTATGACACCCTTTTTGCCGAGGTTATGGCGTCTGTTACCATACGGCCCACATGGAACAAGCACCCCAGGCTGCACATTTGGGGGCCGCTGGAAGCGCGGTTGCAACATGCTGACCTGATGATCATTGGCGGGCTTAATGAAGGCGTTTGGCCCGCAGAGTCCAAAATCGACCCTTGGATGAGCCGGTCCATGCGGGCGGAGTTTGGCTTGCCGCCGCTGGAGCGAAAAATAGGTCAATCCGCGCATGATTTTGTTGTGGCTGCGTCCGCGCCAGAAGTCATTCTAACCCGGTCAGAAAAAACAGATGGCACGCCGACAGTACCCAGCCGGTGGTGGTTTCGCATTGAGGCCTGCGCTGGTCGCAAAATACCGCCCGCTGACCATTACCTGATGTGGGCGCGAAGCCTGGATGATGTAGAAGCTGTGATGCCGCTATCACCGCCCGTCCCAAAGCCACCAGTTGACGCACGCCCTCAACAGCTTTCTGTAACACAGATACAGGAATTGATGCGGGACCCGTATGCTTTGTATGCCAAGAAAATTCTGGATGTCGCGCCGCTCGACCCGATTGATGACAAGCCTAATGCTGCGCAGAAAGGTACGTTGTTGCACGATGCGCTGGAACGCTTTCTGAAAGAGGAAGGCCCGCGCGCGGGCTCTGAAGGTCTTGCGCGGATGATGGAAATTGGTCGTCGTGTGTTTGCGCCCGTGCTGACGCAACCCGCAGTATATGCTTTTTGGTGGCCCCGGTTTGAGCGTATAGCAAAATGGTTTGTTGACAACGAACCCAGCCATTCCGAGCATTTTGAAACTCTTGTTATTGAAGGCTGGGCGAGGCAAACCCTGGATATGGGCGCGGGCTTTCCACCCTTTACCTTGATTGCGAAGGCTGACCGCATAGACAAACACCGGACAAGCGGCGCCTATGTCATTATTGATTATAAAACCGGAATTGTGCCAACCGCACGGCAGGTAGAAGCCGGATTTGCCCCGCAATTGCCGCTGGAAGCCTGGCTCGCGGAGGTTGGTGCGTTTGATGATTTGCCAGCGGGCGCGGTTGATGACCTTGTGTTCTGGAAAGTGACAGGCGGCGAGCCTGTGCAGGAACAAAAACGCCCGGTAAAGGACGTTCGTGCCGCGATAGAGCAGGCAGAGGACGGACTGAAAACACTGGTAAGAGCCTTTTTCAATGCTGATACGCCTTATTTGTCCAATCCGCGTCCCACCATAACCGGGTACGGCGACTATGACCATTTGGCGCGGGTGAAAGAATGGCAGAATACAGCACTATTGGAAGACGGGGCGGATCTGGTGCGTGATCCAGCCGAGGTAGAAACATGACATCTGCAGTCAAAACCACCATGACACCGGAGCAGGCACGGTCAACAGACCCCACGTTGTCTGCATGGGTTGGGGCGTCGGCGGGTACAGGCAAAACCCATGTGCTGACCGCGCGGGTGCTGCGGTTGATGTTGACCGGTACACCGCCCGAAAACATCGTATGTCTCACGTTCACAAAAGCTGCCGCCGCAGAGATGAAAAATCGCATTTTTGCCGAGCTTGGGCGTTGGACCTTGATGGAGGACACGGCCCTTAAGGGTGAAATAGCTGTGCGCACCCACGAGCATGCTGATGCGGATATGCTTGTGCGGGCCCGGCAATTGTTTGCTGAGGTGCTTGATCTGGCGGGCGGATTGCAAATCCAGACATTTCATAGTTTTTGCCAGTCTCTATTGGGCCGGTTTCCGCTGGAAGCAGGCATGGCCCCCGGTTTTGAAGGCATTGACGAAAGTGATGCTTTTGAGCTGATGACATCGGCGCGGGACAAAATGCTGGCGGCCTCACAAGAACCGCTGGCGGTTGACCTGGATCGTGCCCTGGGGGTGGTTGCTGGACTGGTCACTGAACGTACTTTTGATGACGTGATTGATCGCCTGGTGTTTGATGCGCCTGCGCTTGCATCCGCCATAAGGGTGTATGGCGGTGTCGACAGCCTTATGAAGGCGGTTTATGACCGCGTCGGTGCCAACCAACAGGAAAAAGATGCAGATATCATCAAAGCTGCGTGTGAAGATGCTGCAATAGATAGTGCCGGTTTGTCCCACTTGGCTGAGGCGTTGGCGTCCGGCTCTAGTCGTGATCAGGATCGCGGGAAAAGCATTACTGCATTTCTGACTCTGGAGGGAACACAGCGCCCCAAACACTATGCAAGCTATCTGGCTGCTTTCCTGACCAAAGCTGGCACACCCTTAAAGGCGGTTGCCACCCAGAAGGTTTTGAAAGCGGCCCCGCATCTGGAAGACATTATTGACCAGGAGCAGCAGCGATTGCTTGGCATTGAGGACCGCAGGCGTCGGTTGCATGCAGCCAACGCCACCGCAGCGCTTTTGCGGTTAGGGATAGAGCAAATTCGCCTGTATCGCTATGTCAAGGACGAGCGCGGGCTCGTTGACTTTGACGATATGATTGACCGCACTGTCACCTTGTTTTCAAAGGATGACGTTGCGCCGTGGATTTTGTTCAAGCTGGACAACGAGATTGACCATATCCTTGTGGACGAGGCACAAGACACCAACCGCGAGCAATGGCGTGTTGTGGAAACCTTGGCAGCGGAGTTTTTTGCTGGCGAAGGGGCGCGCGATCTCGAGCGAACTATTTTTGCGGTGGGGGACGCTAAACAATCTATTTTTTCATTCCAGCGCGCTGATCCCACCGAGTTTATACGCGCTCGCGACCGCGTTTTTGCCCGTGCGTCTGCTGCGGCAATGAGGGCAGAAAATGTACCTCTTGCGACCTCCTTTCGGTCAGGTGAGGCTATATTATCGCTTGTGGATCAGGTTTTTTCTCATGAAGGGCGCGCCAGTCAGGGTGTTTCCTTGGACGGAGAGGTGATCCAGCACCAGTTTCATCGGTCAGGTCATGCCGGGTTGGTGGAACTATGGCCACTGGAAACGCCTGCGCGCTTGGAAGCTGACGATAACGGCGGTTGGAGTTTGCCTGTTCGTCAGGAAACCACCGATGATGCAGAACGCCGCACAGCGTGGGCGATTGCTGATCATATTTCGGCGTCAATCGGCAGCCGCGACTTGGAAGCCAAGGGACGTACCGTTGCGGCAGGGGATATCCTGGTTCTTGTGAGGCGGCGGACAGCATTTGTTGACCATTTGATGCGCGCCTTGAAAAGCAAGCAGGTGCCGGTGACAGGACGGGACCGCATGACCTTGCTTGATGAGCTGCCGGTAATGGATTTGCTGGTGCTGGCGCAATTTGCGGTTTTGCCAGACGATAACCTTGCCTTGGCGACCGTGCTTAAAAGTCCCTTGGTTGGCCTTAATGACAATGCCCTGTTTGACTTGGCGCATGGCCGAACCAGTACTTTGTGGCAGCGGTTGAAGGCAGCTTCTGCAGATCCTAGATTTTCAAGCGCCTATGCATTTTTGCGCCAGATTCTTGGGGCAGTGGACCAAGGCGGGCCGTTCGACTTTTTCAGTTTTGTTCTGGTGGACCTTGATGGACGCCAGAAACTGGCCGCCCGGCTTGGTAATGAAATTCATGATCCGATTGATGAACTTCTGGAAGAAGCCATGCGGTTCCAGTTTACCGAAGCTGCGTCCTTGTTGAAGTTTATTGAAACTGTCAAACGCAACAATACGCAGCTGAAGCGCGACATGGAGCAGGCGGGCAACAGAGTGCGCATCATGACGGTCCACAGCGCCAAGGGCTTGCAAGCGCCTGTTGTTTATCTGTCAGATGTTTCGAGTCTGCCCGACAGCACCCGTGATGGCAGGTTGTTGCCTATTGCTTCTGATGATGACCGTGAGCCTGCAATCCCGTTTTGGGCCAGCCATGCGAGGGGCTTGCCTGAAGTGGAAGATGCGCGGCAAGCGCTCAAGGACAAACAGTTGGCTGAATATAGACGGCTTTTGTATGTGGCTCTCACCCGAGCTGAAGACGAGCTGTATGTCGCCGGTTGGCGGGGTACGAGTGAGCCAAGCGAAGACTGTTGGTATCGCCTGATTGAGGACGGTTTTGACCGATTGGGCGGCACGGAAGTGGCGGATAAACAAGGGCGCTTGGTTCGTTCGTTTTATGTAGGTCAAAGTGTGTCTGTAAAGCCCTCAGAGAGGCCCGAAAAGATGCAAGTGCAGGTGGTTGAGATGCCCGATTGGGCCAGAAGGCCCATTGGCGAAGAACCAACACCGACCCGTCCTCTTACGCCGTCGCGGCCTGATGTTGAACCTGCTGTGGTTGGCCCCACTCTGCGGGGTCAGGAGCAGCGGTTCCGGCGTGGCAATATTATGCACCAGTTGTTGCAGTGGTTGCCTGAACTGCCTGTGTCCGACCGAGAGGCGGCAGCCGTTCGGTATCTGTCGCGGTTTCAGGACACCGTGTCAGAAACGGACCAAACGGATTTCCTGACCGAAGTGATGCGCATTCTGGATCATCCGACCATGGCCCCTCTTTTCGCACCGGGAAGCCGCGCCGAAGTGCCGATAGCCGGGATAGTAACCTCTTTGGATGGTGAACAGGTGCGGACTGTCTCCGGTCAGGTTGACCGACTGGTTGTGACCGAAAACAAGGTTCTTATTATCGACTATAAAACCAACCGCCCCCCACCCTTGGACGCGCGCGACGTACCTGTCGTTTATCGGCGGCAAATGGGGCTGTATGCCCGTGTGCTGGGCTCAATTTACCCGGGCCACAAGATTACGGCATCTTTGTTGTGGACGGATGGTCCGCGTTTGATGGAACTGTCGCCGCGTATGCTGGAAGAGGCCTTACTGGAAATCGGGCTTTAATCACCTTTTTGCTTCACGGCTGCGTTACTAAGCCTTGACCATTCAGGGTGACATTTCTAGGTTAAGCGCAAGAGGAAATCATCGAACCCCAAGTGCGCGCGGGCATCCGTGTGTGAGATAGAAAGAGTATGTACCATGGCGACTATTGCTGTAACTGACGCGTCATTTGAAGACGATGTAATCAAGGCCGGGAAGCCTGTCTTGCTTGATTTCTGGGCCCAGTGGTGTGGTCCCTGTAAAATGATTGGCCCGGTTCTGGAAGAAATTTCCGGTGAACGTGACGATATTATCATTGCGAAAATGGACATTGATGAAAACCCGGAAACACCAACGAAGTTCGGTGTGCGCTCGATCCCGACAATCCTGATTTTCAAGGATGGTGAAGCGGTTGCAACCACCATGGGCGCTAAGCCAAAAGCGCAACTGACTAGCTGGATTGATGATGCGGTTGGGAGTGCAGCAGCGGCTGCGGGGTAAACCAGTTCCATACAAACATGAAAGGCGCTCATGCAATGTGAGCGCCTTTTTTTGTGCGTATGATACCCTATCTTTTAAGTAGGGAGAGGCATTATGAACGATATACCAGCCAAAGTATGCGCCGTCGTTGGTGCAGGTGATTACATAGGCGCTGCTGTTGCCCGACGATTTGCCCGTGAAGACTACACAATCGTTGCCGGGCGGCGTGGCGGCGATAAGCTTTTGCCCCTCAAAGAAGAAATAGAAGCAGCGGGCGGTACTTTTGTTGCGAAAAGCCTGGATGCGCGATCGGAAGAGGCGGTGGACGCGTTTATGGCAGACGCCGCTGCGCTGGGCGAGCTTTCGGTCGTTGTTTTCAATATTGGAGGCAACGTCAATTTCCCCATTGCTGACACTACAGAGCGCGTGTTTAGCAAGGTCTGGCAAATGGCCTGCTATGCAGGGTTCCTGGCGGGTCGCGCTGCAGCCCGTGTGATGCTATCGCAAGGATCGGGGTCAATCTTTTTCACCGGTGCAACGGCAAGCCTGCGCGGTGGCTCCGGGTATGCCGCCTTTGCCAGCGCCAAGTTTGGCCTGCGGGGTTTGGCGCAGGCAATGGCACGCGAACTTGGTCCTAAAAACATACATGTTGCCCATCTGGTGATTGACTCGGCCGTTGATACCGAATGGGTGCGGCAGTTAATTACCGAGCGTGCGGGCGTTGACGCACTGGCCGCAACGCCGCTGATGGACCCTGCTTCTGTCGCCGAGACATACTGGATGCTTCATAATCAGCCGCATGATTGTTGGACACACGAAATGGACATTCGACCCCACAATGAAACTTTTTGAGGAATGCAATCATGAGCAAGCTTGAATTCTGGTTTGATTTTGGCAGCCCAAATGCCTATTTCGCCTACAAAGTGCTGCCTGAGGTGGAAGAACGACTGGATGTAAAATTTGAGCGTAAACCTGCGCTTTTAGGCGGTCTTTTTAAAGCCACCGGCAATCAGGCGCCCTGGATGGCCTTTGCAGGTATTCCAGCCAAAATGGACTATATGCGCAAAGAGATTATGCAGTTTGTTCGCCATCACGGCCTGTCAGACTTTAAGATGAATCCGCATTTCCCCATCAATACACTGATGGTTATGCGCGGTGCTGTTGCTGCCCTTGAAAAAGGTGAATTACCAGCCTTCATGGACTGTATCATGACCGCCCAGTGGGAGCAGGAAAAAGACACTGGCAACCCAGAAGTTGTTATGGAAGTTATTACCGCGGCTGGCCTTGATGCTGGTTACTATCAGGAAAAAGTCCAAGATTCGGATGTTAAAGCAGGCTTGGCGGCATTGACGCAAGAAGCCGTTGACCGTGGTATTTTTGGTATGCCTACCTTCTTTGTGGGTGATGAAATGTTTTTTGGTAAAGACAGTATGGCGGCGATGGAGAGAGAGATTTCTTTGCGCGCCCAATAAGATCATCTACCATGACAGCAAAGGGAAGCATTGGATGAGCGACGCAAAAATACAGCCAAACGACAGTGATGTAGACGCCTTTCTTGCAAGCGTGGACAACGAAAAACGTCGGACTGATGCCAAAACAGTGATTGATATGATGACTCGCATCACTGGCTGGCAAGCGCGTATGTGGGGCAAAACCATGGTTGGTTTTGGCGCCTATGATTATGTCTATGAAAGCGGTCACAGTGGACGCGCGATGATGGTGGGTCTGTCGCCGCGCAAAGGGTCGCTCGCTATATATATTATGCCGGGCTTCAAACCTTTTGTTGAGCTTATGGCCAAACTTGGCAAGCACAAGACCGGGAAATCATGCCTTTATGTCAATAAGCTGGAAGACATAGACCTCGCTGTGCTGGAAGACCTGATCGCAGGGTCGGTTGATATCATGAAAGACCGCCACAGCTGGGCTGAAGCCTGACGTGTTTAGCTTGGTATCTGGTTGGCATCCCGTAAAACCTGCCCCGCCAGATATAATGATCCTGCAATCAAAACAAATGGCGGTCGCTCGGGGTGTGCTTTATCTGCAATAGCCTGTAACGCCGCGGTCACATCCTTGGCCACAACACCGTTGATACCAAGGTCAGTGGCTGCTGCAGCCAGGTCTGCCGGTGTTGCTGCCCCCGCTTCCCCTGGTATTGGCACGGCGATAACCCTGTTTGCCAGCCCCACAATACCTTTCAGGTACCCATTTGCATCTTTGGTGCCCATCATCCCCAAAATCAGAGTGACGCTGCGGTTAACCGGATCAACACCTTGCAAAAAAGTACGCATCACATCCGCCGCAGCCGGATTATGCCCGCCGTCCAGCCACAGGTCTGCGCCAGGGGGCAACAGTGCATTCAAAGGAGTGTTTTTTAGTTCCTGCAAACGCGCGGGCCATCGCACCCATCCAAGTCCGGCCTTGATGGCGGCATCCGGGATAGCCACCGCTTTCTGGGCATGCGCTAACGCAATGGCCATTGCGGCGTTTTTGATCTGATGATCACCAACCAGGGGCGGCAATGGCAGGTCCAGGACAGACTTCCAGTCTTCATACAACAGGCCGGATCCATCCTTCTTGGTTTCAACATGCCATGATTGGTCAAAAACATACGGTTTTACGCCGTGTTTTTGCGCCGCTGTTTCAATGACTTCCAATCCCACCTTTTTTTGTGGCCCAATAACCAGCGGGGCACCTGGCTTGATGATACCGGCTTTTTCCCCGGCTATTTCCGGCAGGGTGTCGCCCAGAAATTGTTGATGGTCAAAGCTGACCGGGGTTATGCCCACAGCGGCGGGTGCATCAACAACATTGGTGGCATCAAGGCGTCCGCCCAACCCCACTTCCAGGATGCATAGGTCTGCCGGGGTTTCAGAAAAAGCGAGCAGAGCTGCTGCTGTCGTTACTTCAAAAAAGGTTATCGGGTCATCACCGGCTGCGTCTTCAACACGCTGCAACAAGTCTGCCAGAGTGTCCTCGGCAATCAGGCTACCCGCTATGCGAATACGTTCGGCAAACCGCACCAGATGGGGTGACGTGTAAACATGGACCCGGTGGCCTGCCGCTTCAGCAATCGCGCGTAGCACCGCAACCGTCGACCCTTTGCCATTTGTGCCTGCAATATGCACCACCGGAGGCAACTTTTTTTCCGGATTACCCAATTTGGCAAGAATGCGGTGCATCCGCCCCAGCGACAAATCAATTTTCTTGGGGTGCAACGCCATCAGGCGTGCCAGGATTTCATCGCTCTTAGCGGTGTCCATACCGGGCCGTATTCATGTTGGCAATTTCCTTGGTGCCTACCTTGAAAGCAGGCTCTGATTGCGTCTTTTTTTGGGTTTATTCAGCCGCTACTTTGCGGCGGCCACCCGCCATCAACAAGGACAAAACTGATCCAAGCTTTTCTTTCAGGTCGTGACGATGCACAACCATATCGACCATGCCATGTTCCAGCAAATATTCGGACCGTTGGAACCCTTCAGGTAATTTTTCGCGGATGGTTTGCTCAATAACGCGTGGGCCGGAAAAAGCAATCATCGCGCCGGGTTCAGCAATCTGAACGTCACCCAGCATCGCATAGGACGCCGATACGCCGCCCGATGTTGGATCGGTCAGTACTACAATATACGGCACACCTGCATCCCGCAGCATCTGCACGGCCACTGTTGTACGCGGCATCTGCATCAGGGACAAAATGCCTTCCTGCATGCGCGCACCGCCAGATGCCGTAAACATGACAAACGGTATGCCAAGGCGCAGCGCTTCTTTGGCGCCAGCAATAATGCCTTCACCAACCGCCATGCCCATGGAACCACCCATGAAAAAGAAATTCTGGATTGCAACCACGGCTTTTTGACCACCGATTTTACCGACCGCTACTTTAATGGCGTCTTCGTCGCCAGTGTTTGAACGGGCGGCTTTCAGCCGGTCAGAGTATTTTTTGGTGTCGCGGAACTTTAGCGGGTCCTGATTAACTGACGGCAGGTCCAGCACATCAAACTGCTGGTTGTCGAACAAAGCCATAAACCGATCTTGCGGCGGCACCCGGTCATGATGATCACAGTGGGCACAGACCCGGTTATTGGCGATAAATTCTTTTTGAAAAATCATTTGGCCGCAGTTCTTGCACTTGTGCCAAAGATTGTCGGGGGTATCCCGTGCGTTCAGAACCTTTTGCAGCTTTGGTTTGACATAATTGGTTAGCCAACTCATGCCACGTACCCCCTTTTTTTACGCCTTTAAAATCTCAGCCAGTATTTACCGGCCTGATCTTACACCATTTGCGAGCAGTTGGGTAAAATTCAAGACATTGTCGACGATTTCGCTCTTGTCAGACCCTTTCTCAAGGCCTTGTTCAATAAGCGAAACAATGGCTGACCCAACAACGGCACCGTCCGCTCGCGCTGCAATGTCTGCCGCCTGCTCTGGCGTGCGGATACCAAATCCAACCGCCACCGGCAAGTCTGTATGACGTTTGATCCGTGCAACGGCATTGCCGATATCGTCCGCCGTCGCAGACTTACCACCTGTCACACCCGCAACCGCAACATAATAAACAAACCCGCTGGCGCCGTTCAAAATCACGGGCAGCCGCTCGTCGTCAGACGTTGGGGTGGCCAGTCGAATAACATCAATACCGTTTTTGTTGGCGGGCTCCAGCAGCTCGGCGTCTTCTTCTGGTGGCAGGTCAACAATGATCAACCCATCGACACCTGCGGCTGCAGCATCAACGCAGAACCTGTCGATGCCATACGTAAAGATGGGGTTGAAATACCCCATAAGCACGATGGGTGTTGTTGTGTTGTCAATGCGGAAGGCGCGCACCATATCCAGTGTGCGGACCATCGATGCGCCCGCCTTGATGGCACGCTGTGCAGCCTTGTCAATCGCTGGACCGTCTGCAGATGGGTCGGTAAAGGGCATCCCAAGTTCGATGATGTCGGCACCGGCTGAGGGCAATCCTTTCAGGATTTCCAACGACGTATCGAAATCTGGGTCATTTGCGGTAACAAATGTTACAAAAGCAGCACGGTTTTCCGCGCGCAGGGCATCAAACTGGGTTTGCAGTCGGCTCATCGTGAGTGCTTCCTAAATCTCTTCACCAAGTTCTTTGGCGACCGTGAAGATGTCCTTATCGCCGCGTCCAGACAGGTTCAGCACACAGATATGGTCCTTGGGCAGGTCAGGGGCCATGCGAACAATGTGTGCGATCCCGTGTGCGCTTTCCAGCGCTGGAATAATGCCTTCGGTGCGACAGCACAATTGAAAGGCATCCATGGCTTCCTGGTCAGTTGCGGAGACGTAGGTAACTCGACCCTGCTCGTGTAACCAAACATGCTCGGGTCCGATACCGGGATAGTCGAGCCCGGCAGAAATTGAATGGGCTTCTTCAATTTGGCCGTCTTGTGTTTGCAGAAGATAGGTGCGGTTGCCGTGCAAAATGCCCGGTGACCCCCCCGCAATAGATGCAGCATGCTGGTCTGTATCGACGCCGTAGCCCGCCGCCTCAACTGCGTACATTTCCACATCTGCATCATCAAGGAACGGGTGAAACAGCCCAAGCGCATTAGAACCGCCCCCCAAACAGGCAACAAGGCTATCTGGCAGTCTGCCTTCCATGTCCAATATCTGCTGTTTGGTTTCTCGCCCGATGATGGACTGAAAGTCCCGCACCATCATGGGGTAGGGGTGTGGCCCAGCGACGGTGCCGATAATGTAAAAAGTATCATGGACGTTGGTTACCCAGTCGCGCAGCGCGTCATTCATGGCGTCTTTCAGTGTGGCCGACCCTGACGTAACAGGCTTTACTTCTGCACCCAGCAATTTCATCCGGAACACATTGGGCTTCTGGCGTTCAATGTCGACAGCGCCCATGAAAACCGTGCACTCAAGGCCAAACCTGGCCGCTACTGTGGCGGTGGCCACGCCGTGCTGCCCAGCCCCTGTTTCTGCAATAACGCGAGTTTTGCCCATGCGTTTGGCCAAGAGCACTTGCCCAATAGCATGGTTGATTTTGTGGGCACCGGTATGGTTCAGCTCTTCGCGCTTGAAGTATATTTTCGCGCCGCCTAATTCTTCGGTTAGGCGTTCTGCGTAATACAGCGGGCTTGGCCTGCCGATATATTGGCGGTTCAATTCGTCCAATTCGGCAAGGAAACTGTCGTCCTTCATTGCCGCTTCAAATTCTTTTTCAACCTGCAATACAAGCGGCATCAGGGTTTCTGATACATACCGCCCGCCGTATTGGCCGAAATGACCCTTTTCATCCGGGCCGTTACTATAACTATTGAGCGCCATTGGCGGCTCCCTCTAAACAAAAAAGATCTGGTAAACAAACAAATCTGGCAAAAAAACCGGCCTTTTACCTAACGGCTTTTGCTGCGTGAAGGAAGGCCTGAATTAGGTTGATTGACTTCACACCCACACTTGATTCTACGCCGGACGAAACGTCAAGGATGTGCGCCCGCGACATTTTGACCGCTTCGGCTACTGTGTCGGGTTTTAACCCTCCTGCCAGCATCCATGTTGGCGGCAACGGCGCATCTCGCATAATCTCCCACGGGAAGGAAACAGCATTACCACCAGGCATTGCGGCCCCTTTTGGGGGCTTGGCATCAAATAACATGGCATCTGCAATATCAAAGAAAGGTGCTGCTGCCGTCACATCGGCGCGCGCGCTAACGCCGACAGCCTTCATAACCTTTAAACCTGTCCGTGCTTTGTGGTGCGCAATATCTTCCGGGCTTTCCTGGCCATGCAACTGCAGCCATGTCAAATCAAGGGCCTCGATAGCCTGATCTATAAAGCTGTCGGCAGCGTCAACAAAAACTCCGACGCGCTCAGGGCCGGTCGGCAATTCCTGAGACAGATTTTTTGCGGCCGTAAAGGTCAGGTGCCTGGGCGAAGGTTCAAAAAACATAAACCCCAGGTAGGCTGCGCCCGCATCAGCGGCTGCCTGTGCCGTTTCCCCGGTTGTCAGGCCGCAAATTTTTACATCTACAGTCACGGTTTGTCAGAGAGGGTTTTCAGCGGGTCCGGCTGCCAGACCCTTACCGGGCGACCTTTCCCGTCGGCGAGCATGCCAAGTAAAATCAAAATGGTGTCTATGATCCATCCAAAAGCAATCAATCCCACAGTCACAATATACAGCGCCCCGGTATAGGGTCGCCCGACATAAAAGCGGTGCACGCCAAAAATACCCAAAGGGGGCAAACAGAGCAAAAAGGCGACAAGCCTGCTTTTCGGCGAACTAACGGCCTCGAGCGCTTCAGCGCGGGTGCGGAATGTTCTGCCGGTATTGGGGTCCACGAGTGCGGACCCGGGCTGGATAAAGGTGGCAATATCCGATGCCACGCGGTTGGCGACATGCTCCTGAACCGCCATCAGGTCATCGCCTTCTGTGTTGTAACGATCTGACCACATCACTGCGCTGCTTGGGTCAACCAGTTGCATGGTGATGCGCAATTTCTTGTCCTGACACCGTATGCTGCTTGTCAAAACATGGCTGACGCCCATTTTTCGTGCAATTGTTTGCGGGTCTGCGCCGCCGTCTTTCAGTCGTGCAACGGCGGCGATATCAGGTGTTGCAAACCCGGCCTTCTGGAGGTCAGCGATTATATCGTCTGCGAGGCCAGCGGAAAAATGCTCGTCAACCTCGCTGAGTTCTTTTGGCGGCATAACCGCAACGGCGACTTTTCCGCCATAGTCCGGCGCAAGCGGCGGTGCGTCTACGATGTCGGTTCTGGTAGACATCCCAGCATTTGCTGAGGCAGTGGGCATGCCAACGGTAATGGCTTCCGGTGATAGGGCGGAGACGGCATTTCCCTTTAGCCGCTGCAAGATGACTTTGCCGTTAGTGAGAACAACGGTGGTCAGCGCAAACAAAAACCCGACGGTGCCAAGCACGTCGCCGTATTCTTTTGCCCATGATACCGCTGCATCCAGCATGATCAGTCATCACTTTCCAGTAGGTCCGAGAAGGACACTGTTTCGCGGGTCAGGGCTGCGGTGGCGGCCTTCATCAGGTCTTCCCCCAGCAATTGCCCGCTGTTCCAGGTGGCCACATAATCAAGGCCGTCCCTGATGCTGTGATCGCGTGAGTGATTGAGTATCGCTTTTGTGCCGCTGACCGCAAGCGGACTTTTGCTGGCAATTTCAGTTGCAATGGCGGTTGCTTTGGCGATTGCCGCATCGCGATCCTTTTCCACGGCATTAACAAAACCGTATTTGCTGGCTTCTTCCGCCAGGAATTTGCGACCTGTCAGTGCCAATTCGCGCAGGATACCGTTTGGCAGAAGATGCGGCGCGCGCTGCAGTGTGCCAACATCGGCGACAATCGCGACATTGATTTCCTGAATGGAAAACCAGGTATCAGTTGTGCAAACCCGAATATCACATGCGGAGACCAGATCAATACCGCCACCCAAGCACGCGCCGTGAATGGCCGCGATCACCGGGGCACGGCATTCCTCAAGCGCGGTGAAACAATCCTGCAGATGCAGAACATGCCGCCGCAACTTCTCCCGCACCCGTGCAGGATCGCCGTCGTTTGTGCCTAAAACGGCACCACTTTCCTTTAGGTCAAGCCCGGCGGTGAAATGTTTGCCGTTGCCCGCCAGCACAATCGCGCGTGCGTTTGTTTCCGCGTCCAGCCAGCGGAAGGCTTCGCCGATTTCGCGAAACATTGCGCCGTTCATCGCATTAAGTTTTTCAGGGCGGTTCAGCGTGACGGTGGCAATATGACCATCGATTGTAACGTCGAGGGTTTCAAACTCCATGATGGGGTCCTCCAGATTTGACATATGATACCATATGTATCAACAGGACGTCAGAACCAGCGGTTTTTGAATTTAGCTATCGGTAGCGTTTGACCAGTGCATCAAATGCCGCGGTTTTTGCCAAATCTTTGCCATTTCTTCCCTTTTCCACCCAGTTTTTGACCAATTTTCGTACTTTTTTGTCGTCAATATTGGCCTCTAAGTACTCGTTTAGGGACTCCATATCGGCATAACTGGTGGTGAACTCCGCGCGGATACCACGCACAAGAGCAAAAAAGTCGTCCCGCCCCAACAGGTCATGCAGGCTGGCAAACAGCAAACCAGAGAGGGTATCAAGCTCCTTGGTATAGCCTTTTGTGATAAAGTCGATCAGCGCGGTTTTCCCGAGGTCTGGATTAGCTTCGATGCTGGTTTTGGCTGTTTGAAACAGGGATTTTTGCGCGCTTTCCAATGTGTTTTCGCCCGACAGGGCTGCCAATACAACGCGGTCCAAGCCGGTTGCCCAATGACCTGGGGTTCCCGACCCGCGAGCGCGCCGCTGATTGAACAAAAATTCCAGAATTTCCCTGTCTGACACACCTGTGGCAATCGTGTCTTCGGGGATGAAAAGCGCACTATTCTGCAGTATGCGGTTATGCCCTGCCGGTAAGCTAATAAAAGCAAATGGACTGGTACCTGACGCCGGTCCAATCAATCGGTCCAGCATGTTTGACTGGTTGGCCGCGCGGCCAGCCAGTGATGCGCCTTCATCACTGCCGCCCGGGAGCATAGCGACCAGCACTGTATCTGTCCTTTGTGTCGTAAAGGGACCAATCGCAATCGTCGCTAACTGTGTTGGGCGCCTGTTTTTCAGGTAAAACTTGGTGACACCGCCTTCCAGCGTTGGTTCAACATCCGTCAGGTTGCTGACGACCGTGTTATTGCCAGCAAATTCAACAAATGCTACCTGACCAAACGGCGGATGGTTCCATGCCGTGCGGATGGCAGTCATATTTGGTTCCGCAAAAACCGGATAGGCAAAGTTTTGAGGGCGTAACACCGTGTAATCAGGATGCAGGGTTTCCCCCAAGCGCGAGCGACCGTTCATGGTCAGGTCTTGAAGGAAGCCTTCATAATGGATGGTTATCCCCGTTCTTGGTGCATCATTGGTCAGCGGTGCTGCCAGTGTAATCTCAGCCATATTCAACGTTGGTATATCGCCGTCGCTGATTGGTGTGGCGGAGGTGCGCATCTGCAATGGCTGATTTTTGGGCCCGGTTGCGCGCACAAACCGTAAGCCAGGGTTTAGCAACACGGTGACCGTATCAATCGGGTCCTCGCCCGTCGTGCGCAAGGAAACCTGAAGTGCGGCTACCATCTTGCCGCGCTCGGGGTTGCGGTCGAAATGCAGCTTTGTGATCAACGTGCTGTTCAAAAGCCGAATCTCCGAACTTTCAGCCTCTGCGCTGGGCGTTACGGCCAAAAACCAAAAGGAGATCAGGGCAATAAAAGTGCGGGACATACGCGCTCTCCAACCAAAAACATTTGCCTCTAATTTTGCCGAGCCACAGCGCGCTATCAAGAACAATATTTTGTTATAAGCGCATCCGCGATTTCAGCTGTCGCTTCCACATGCGCAACGTCAATGTTCAGGCCGTAAATGACAAAAACAAGATCTTTGGTCTTCTCGTTAATTCCCGTGCGGCTGCTGTCTGAAAACGGGGACCCAAACGGCCCATCGCCGTCCGCAAGCACCGGCAAGCCCTCAAGGTTAATGCTGCCACGCCCGATGCCGTCGTAGGTTTCGCCCGGTGTACCGATGCGCAGTGTAATGTCGCCTTTGATCCAGGCGGCGTCATAGCACCCTACGGGTATGCCAGTCATCAGGGACGCCAGGTTGCCTGCGTCCACCACATTGTTCACGCGGTATAGGCCCTTGCCAGCCACCACACGGCGGGTCAGGGCCTCAGAGGATGGGCGGTACCGCGACGGGTCCTTGCCCGTTGCCTTGAAGGCGGCGCGCACAGCGGCAATTACCGGGTCGGATGATGCGGCCTCACCCATCAGTTCCTGCTGCCGTAGTTCTGAAGCCTCTTCCATAGAGGCCAGCAACTCGTCTGGCGACGGTCCGATACAAACCTGATAATCCAGCATGCCCAGATGTATGGCCATGCCAAGGTCGGCGAAGGCGGGATCAATTTGAAACTGCATATCTTGCTCTTGATCGATGATGATGTCTTCAAGCTAAAACTGAATTCCATGAAGCGCGCAAGAGTGAACAATAAAATTCACGAAACAGAGATAGGCCCCCATCCACAAAAAACATATAGACGACTCAGTTTGCTCAGGGCTGGACAGATCAAAGAGCCAAGATTTACTTTTTGATTGGCGTTTCAGGGTCACGCATGGTGATGCCGCTATCAAGGCGTCCAGTGATTTCTGATGTGCGCACATACTGCTGGTACATTAATGGCAGGACGATCACGCCCTCCGCAAACTGTGCCGCGTAGGTCAGTACCGCGAAAACATCACCGATTGAAGACTGGGATACCGCGACCGCCTGATAGAGCGCAAAGGCGATCAGTAAAACGACAAACAAATAGCTCAGGCCAAAATTTCGAGCCTCAAGGTCGGACAGGGATATCCGGTGCCCGACAAGGCGCGTAAAATGTGCGATAAGAGGTTTCCGTTCGCGAGCTATAAATAAACGTGCACGGGCTTCCAGTTCATCATTGACCAGTGCATTAAGGCTTTTGATCCGCTTGCGGCTGATAATGAAAACCGCAGCGATAGCCAAGGCAGAGACCAACGCGACACCCCCAACATATGGCGAAAGCAACAGCAGCATAATCAGGGCACCAACTATGGAGATGCTTGCGCCAACCGCCATAGGCAGTTCGTTTTCAAAGAAATCCACCACCTCCTGCAGCAGGTCTGCCCGGCCAATAGCTGGCGACAGGTCTTCATGCGCCTCTATAGCCTTGGTGGAAATATTTTGCCCGATTTCGCGGTAGATGCCCCCATAGGTACGTGTATCGTAAATTCGCCTTGCTACCCCAACAAGAATCACCGCAGCCTCTAGCCCCAGAAAAAGATAGACTCCCTGCCAAACCTTTTGGGTGAGATCATTAATGACCATCCCGATAACAAAAGGTTCCAGCAAAAGAAGCAGGTGCTCCCCAACCAAGATGACAAAGGTAATTGAGATACGCCCCCGGTAGGTTTTGAGAATTGTGGCGTGGCTTATTGTTTCCATGGCAACATCAGACCCTACTCCTTTGACGCAGGCGGCGCATATGTGAATACGTCCTCAAGTCCGACACCCAGCGCAAGCGCAATCTTGAAGGCGGCTTCAAGAGAGGGGGAATACCGCCCCTGCTCAATCGCAATAATCGTTTGTCTGGTGACCCCGATCTCTTTTGCCAATGCATCCTGTGTCATTTCATCAGCAGCAAACCGCAAGGCACGGATGTTGTTTTTGATGGCGGTTGGCTTCACCATGGAGCTATATCCCGCGACGATATAGATAGAGCCGAACAGCAAGCCCAAGGATACTTGTGAGGACGATAGTTGCCAGCACAACATGAGCGATGATGAAGGCGCTGAATTCATACATGACAAGAACGAGGATACCGAGCAGCGCCATAGCTTGGAAATAACTACACACACGTTCAGCAAACATGTCGATCTTGTTGTCACGCTCATCGAATTCATCTTCCACTTCGCTGTCGATAAACCAGGTGGCGAGTGTCACTGCAATCGTGAGCCCAATATAGATGCCAAACATGATCCATATGCGAGTGACATGATCGCTGATTGCCGCTGCATTAATATCGACATGAATAAATGTATCAAGGAAATACCAGCCGAAGCAGACAATTGTAACGGCAAGGATGCCGCAATAAATGCGTTCTAGGAATGTCATATTTTCCCCCTGCTGTCGTGGTCGGGCCGGTGTTAAGTTTATTATGCTTAATGTATACTATTTTTTACACTGTGCTATGTAAAAAATATCAAACCTTATATCAAGTATTCTATACACAAAAAAAGGCTGCCAAAAATGGCAGCCTTTTAGAAGATTTATTTGATACCGGCTTACGCGGCTTTGGCGATCCGCCCGCGGGTGTCGCCTTTGGCATAAAAGCTCTCGCCGTTCGCCGCCATGTCGCGCAGCATTTGCGGTGGCGTGAAACGAGCGCCGTAGGCTTGTGCCAGGCGGTCAGCTTCGGCAACAAATTCAGCAACACCCATGGTGTCGATATAGCTGAACGGGCCACCTGTGAAGGGCGCAAAGCCCCAGCCAAAGATAGCCCCAATGTCGCCTGAGGATGCGTCAATCAGAACGCCTTCCTCGAAACAGCGCGCCGCTTCAATGGCCTGACGCACCATAAAGCGCGAAATGACCTCGCATACTTCTGGCTGATCATCTGCCTGTGGGAAATGGTCTGCCAGGCCCGGCCACAAGTATTTGCGGCCACCGTCTTCGGGGTAGACATAGTTGCCTTTGCCGTTTTTCCGGCCAAAGCGCTCCAGCTCAACAACCATTTTTTCGACAAAGCCGTCGGCTGGGCTGGAGACATATTTGTCACCCAGCGCCTTTTTGGTGGCCATACCCACCTTGTACGACAGATCAAGCGCAACCTCGTCACCCACAGCCAATGGGCCAACTGGCATGCCGGCCATTTTGCCTGCGTTTTCAATCAGGGCAGGGTTCACGCCTTCCTGCACCATTGCATAGCCTTCTTGCACATAGGTGCCGAAGCAGCGGCTGGTATAAAAACCGCGGCTGTCGTTCACCACAATCGGTGTTTTCTTGATTTGGCTGACATAATCAAGCGCAAGTGCCAGCGTTTCGTCATCCGTTTTTTCACCCATGATAATTTCAACGAGCGGCATCTTGTCTACGGGCGAGAAGAAGTGAATGCCGATGAACTGATGCGGGCGCGTAAAGTTTTTGGCAAGGCCTGTGATTGGCAGTGTGGAGGTGTTGGACGCAAACACAACATCCTTGCCAATAACCGCCTCGGTTTTCTCCGTGACGTCCTTTTTGATGTCTTCGGCTTCAAACACCGCTTCGATGATCAGGTCACAGTCGGCAAGGTCGCCGTAGTTAGATGTGGTGGTGATGCGGTCTAGCAAGGCATCGCCTTTTTCCTGGCTCACTTTGCCGCGCTCCATACCTTTTTTAACGAGGTTGCGGCTGTAGTCTTTGCCTTTTTCGGCGGATGCTTCGTCGCGGTCCAGCAGAACCACATCCATGCCTGCTTTGGCAGACACGTAAGCAACACCGGCACCCATCAGGCCTGCACCCAGCATGCCCAAGCGTTTCACTTTTTTGCGTTCAAACCCTTCAGGGCGCAGGGAACCTTTTTCCACGGCTTGCTTGTTGATAAACAGGCTGCGGATCATGTTACCGGCGACCGGGTCGGCTAAAAGCTTCATAAAATATTTGCTCTCAATGCGGATGGCAGTGTCAAAATCAACGATGCCGCCTTCATACAGGCAGGACAAAATCGCTTCTACCGCCGGGTAGTTATGCTGCGTTTGCTTTTGCGCCATCGCACTGGCACCCATAAAGGTGCGCACGGCGTTCGGGTTCATGGCACCAGCACCCCCTGGGTACTTGAAGCCTTTTTTGTCCCACGGCGCGAGCGCACTTGCAGTTTTCTTAACCCATTCCTTGGCGTTAGAAACAACCTCATCCAGCGGCACCAATGCTTGTGCGATACCAAGACCCATGGCGATCTGGCCATTGTAGGGCTTGCCCGTTGTGATGGCTTGCGCCGCGGCCTGAATACCAACAATGCGCGGCAGACGCTGCGTGCCACCGGCACCTGGCAGCAGACCAACCTGCACTTCGGGGAAGCCAAGCTGCATGCCCGGTACATCAGCCAAAACGCGGTAATGGCACGCTAGCACCAGTTCAAAACCACCGCCCAGCGCAAGGCCATTAACGGCAGCAGCAAAAGGCTTGGTGCCTTCTTTCGCCAGTATTTTGCGGTCTTTGTCGCCGGTTTCCAGTTTACGCAGCAGCTTATTCAGGCCAAAGGCGCTTTCAAACGCTTCCTGCGGTGTTTGTTTGGCACCGGCCTGGCCGCCCAGCATGTTAAGGTCGGCCCCTGCCAGAAACGCAGGCTTGCCAGATGTGATGACAGCACCTTTGACCGCGTCATCAGCCAGGACTTTGTCCACGCACGTGTCCAGGTCCTTGATCAGTTGTGCGTTAAATACGTTCATGCCGGTGTTTGGCAGATCAATGGTCAGCAGGGCAATGCCGTCTGCGTCGACTTCATAACGAATTGTTTCAGTCATTGTATTACTCCTGAACTCGGGCGACTAGACGCGCTCAATGATGGTTGCAGTGCCCATGCCGGCACCGATGCAAAGGGTTGCAAGCGCGGTTGACTTGCCGGACCGCTCCAGCTCGTCCAGGACAGTGCCCAGGATCATGGCGCCAGTGGCACCCAGTGGGTGACCCATGGCAATGGCGCCGCCGTTTACGTTCATGTCTGCATGGTCAACGTCCAGGGCTTCCATAAAGCGCAACACAACTGAGGCGAACGCTTCGTTCAGCTCCCAAACGTCAATGTCTGATTTGCTCATGCCTGCACGCTTCAGCGCTTTTTCTGCTGCAAACGAAGGACCCGTCAGCATGATGGTGGGCTCAGAACCGATGGACGCCATGGATTTAATCCGAGCACGTGCCTTCAAGCCTAGTTTTTCGCCCATTTCCTTGGTGCCGACAAGCACAGCAGCCGACCCGTCCACGATGCCAGAGCTGTTGCCCGCGTGGTGTACGTGATTGATGCGTTCAATCTCCGGATACTTTTGGATGGCGACATTATCAAAACCAAATTGGCCCATTTCCACGAACGACGGCTTCAGCGCGCCCAGCGACTGCATGGTTGTTTCAGGGCGCATAAACTCGTCGTGGTCCAGCACATCCATGCCAACAACGTCCTTGACGGGGACGATTGATTTTTCAAACCGGTTGTCGTCCCACGCGGCTTTCGCGCGTTTTTGGCTTTCAACGGCGTAGGCGTCCACGTCGTCGCGGCTGTGACCATATTTTGTGGCAATCAGGTCTGCGGACACGCCTTGCGGCACAAAATAGCTTTTGAAAGCAACTGCCGGGTCAGATGCCATGGCACCACCGTCAGAGCCCATGGGCACGCGGCTCATGCTTTCGACACCGCCACCAATGGCCATGTCGGCCTCGCCGGACATAACCTTTGCTGCGGCGATATTTACGGCTTCTAGACCAGAGGCGCAAAAACGGTTGATCTGGAAACCGGCGGTTGTCTCGGCGTAACCAGCATTAATGGCAGCAACGCGTGCGATGTTTGAGCCTTGTTCCCCAACCGGGGCAACACAGCCCAGGATCACATCATCAATGTTTGCCGTGTCCAGATCGTTGCGGTCGCGGATCGCTTCCAGTTGCTGGGTTGCAAGCTGAATAGGCGTGACTTCATGCAGGGAGCCATCTTTGCGGCCGCGGCCTCGAGGCGTGCGGATCGCATCATAAATATAAGCTTCGGTCATGTCATTTTTCCTGTGTTATGCGCCAAATTGGTTAGAAATTGGCTGCTTCGAGGGCCATTACGTCGTCAGCGCCCGCCTCAAGTTCTGCAAGTAGGAACTTGGTTTCAGGCATCCGGCGGTTGATGTAATAACGCCCGATGGTCAATTTGCTCTCGAAGAAGGTAGGGTCGTCTGTGCCAGCGTCCAGTTTGTCGGCAGAGATTTTTGCAATTTTGAGCCACATCAGACCCAAAGCCACGTGACCAAACAAGTGCATATAAGCGGTTGAGCCTGCGCCTGCGTTGTCGGGGTTGGTCATGCCGTTTTGCATCAGCCACATGGTGGCTTGTTGCAGATCGGCACTTGCTTTTTCCAGTGCAGTTACAAAATCGCCGATTTTATCATTGCCTTTTGCAGCTTCGATTTCTTCCGCCACATGTTTGAAGAAGCGCTGCACGGCGCGCCCCCCGTTGGCACCCAATTTCCGGCCCACTAGGTCAAGCGCCTGGATACCGTTGGTGCCTTCGTAAATTTGCGTGATGCGGGCGTCGCGGACAAATTGTTCCATGCCCCATTCGCTGACATAACCATGCCCGCCATATACCTGCATGTTGTTGGAGGCGTTTTCATAGCCTCGGTCTGTGAACACACCTTTAATGACAGGAGTCATCAGGCCAACCATGTCGTCTGCCCACTCGCGTTGCTTCTCGCTGTCTGATTTGTGCGACAGGTCGATCAACTGGGCACACCAAAGCGCAAGAGTTCGGGCTGCTTCGTTGAAGGAACGGCTGTTCAACAGCATGCGGCGTACATCAGGGTGCACGATAATGGGGTCTGCGGGGCCGTCCGGGTTCTTTGGGCCGGAAATAGACCGCATTTGCAGGCGGTCCCGCGCATAGTCAGCCGCGTTTTGGTACGACACTTCCGAGAGGCCAAGCCCTTGGATGCCAACACCAATGCGCGCAGCGTTCATCATAATGAACATTGACCGCAGGCCTTCATTTTCTGTGCCCAGCATATAGCCGGTGGCGCCGTCATAGTTTAGAACGCAGGTTGAGTTGCCATGGATGCCCATTTTTTCTTCAATAGACCCACAAACAACCCCGTTGCGCGCGCCAAGCGAGCCATCGTCGTTGACCATGAATTTAGGGACGATAAACAGGGAAATACCTTTAACACCTTTTGGCGCATCCGGCGTTTTAGCAAGCACCAGGTGGATGATGTTTTCGCTCATGTCATGTTCACCAGCCGAAATGAAGATTTTCTGGCCGGTAATCGCGTAGGACCCATCGCCGTTGGGGACGGCTTTGGTGCGCATAAGACCCAGGTCAGTACCGCAATGCGATTCGGTTAGGTTCATGGTGCCTGTCCATTCACCAGTTACCATTTTGGGCAGATATTTGGCTTTTTGTTCGTCAGTGCCGTCAATATTGATCGCCGCTTTGGCGCCGGATGACAAACCCGGGTACATGGCAAACGCCATATTGGACGAAATCTGCATTTCCTCCATGGCCATGCCAAGTACATGCGGCAGGCCCTGGCCACCAAAGTCAGGGCTGTCGGTCAGCCCGGCCCAGCCACCTTCAACATACTTTGCGTAGGCTTCCTTGAACCCCTTTGGCGTTGTGACCGAACCATCTTCATGGCGCGTGCAGCCTTCCCGGTCGCCAGAAAGGTTAAGCGGTGCCAGCTCATTTTCACAAAACTTTGCACCTTCTTCCAAAATGGCGGCAATTAGATCAGTGGAGGCATCTTCATACCCTGGCAGGTCTGAATATTGGCTGAGGTTCAGCACATCATTCAAGATGAAGGTCATGTCTTTTACAGGGGCGCGGTATGTCGGCATGGTATTTCCTCTTGTTACTCGAGAATTAGGGGCCGTAGCTGGCAAGCGGTTCGCCAGTGTCAGCGTGGATCCATTGCCCGGTTTCAGTGTCCCGGGTCATGCTACTGATCAGGGCGGCAAAGCCCTGAAGTTCATTAAGAGTTGCGTTCAGGTCTTCGCGCTGGGCTTCCAACGCTTTGATGCGTTCATTGCAGCGTTTCAGGGTAACGGCGCGCTGGGTTTCCCGGCCATCACCCACATCATACAAGTCAAGCATTTCGCCAATTTCAGCGAGCGAAAAGCCAACGCGTCTACCGCGCAGTATCCAGGCAAGGCGGACCCTGTCGGTCGCATGGTAAATTCTGTGTTGGCCGCGGCGTTCCGGAGAGAGCAAACCCTGGTCTTCATAATAGCGCAGCGTACGCGGAGTAACGTCAAACTCTGCGGATAGTTCTTTGATTGTGTAGCGTTTGTTTCTGTCGCTTGTCATTCCAAAACCAAGGTCGAGAGCATAAATTAATACGATCCATTAGATAGTTGACGTTAACGTCAACGTCAAGGAGATCGAATAAAATTTTGCTAGCAAGCTGGAATCACACTATATTTTTCCCAGCTACCGCGTTGGTTGGCGGGGAAATAAGCAGCCTTGCTTGCTGAGTCGCTTAAATCACTTGGTCAGCGCATTAAAGGAATAAGGAAATGGCACCAAAGTTTGAGACGTTTGCACAGTTTTTCCCCTATTATTTGGCGGAGCATTCGGACCCGGTATGTCGAAGCCTGCATTATGTGGGCACTACGCTCGCGACGTCGGTTTTCCTCTATGCGCTTTATAGCCAAAATTGGTGGTTCCTGCTGGTGTATCCTGTGATTGGTTATGGTTTCGCCTGGGTGGGTCATTTCGTCTTTGAAAAAAACAAACCTGCCACGTTTGATTACACATGGTGGTCGCTCCTCGGCGATTATAAAATGTACAGCCTGTGGATAACGGGCAAGATCGGACCAGCGATGGCGGATGCGTTGGAGCAATATGGGCGGCGCAACAGTAAAGGGCTGAAAGCCTGACGCTCCAGTTTGAATGTTTGTTTCAGCGCGTGTCGCACGTTGCAATCATGGCTGGATTTGAGTAGGACAGGGGTTAGATGTTGGGGCGAATGCTTAAGTAGTCTTCGGCAATACCCCCTGACCAATCAGGATCATCCATCTTTATGCCGCTTTATCTGCCCATAGCCGAACTGTCGATGAACATTTTTCTGGTCATTGGCATGGGCGCTGTTGTTGGGTTCTTGTCAGGCATGTTTGGTGTTGGTGGCGGCTTTCTGATGACCCCTCTGTTGATTTTCACGGGTGTTCCACCAGCGGTTGCTGTGGCAACAGAGTCGAACGAGATTACGGCAGCATCTGTTTCTGGCGCGCTGGCGCATTGGCGGCGACAGGGTGTTGACGTCAAAATGGGTATTGTGCTGATCGCGGGGGGTGCGGTTGGCTCCTTCATTGGCGCGCAGGTGTTTACCTACCTTCGGTCGCTAGGGCAGGTCGATTTGATGATCTCTCTGGCCTACGTGCTTTTCCTTGGTTCGGTCGGTGGGCTGATGTTTTTGGAAAGCGTGCGCGCGATTGTTCGCAATCGTAAAGGCATTCTGCCAGCCCCAAAACCCCGCGAAGACAGGCACAAGGCGTGGATTCATGCGCTGCCGTTTAAAATGAGGTTTAGAAAATCGCGGCTCTACATCTCTGCCCTGCTGCCGCTCGGGATTGGTATGTTTGTGGGGGTGCTGGCTGCCATCATGGGCGTTGGTGGTGGCTTTGTTATGGTGCCCGCGATGATTTATCTGCTGGGTATGCCGACAAATGTGGTTGTTGGCACCTCCCTTTTTCAGATTATTTTTGTGACGGCACTGACCACTATTTTCCACTCTGTAAACACGCAAACGGTCGATATCTTCCTCGCGGTTCTGTTGTTGTTTGGCGCTGTGATTGGCGCCCAGATAGGGGCCCGCATGGGGCTGCGCCTGAAAGCAGAACAGTTGCGCGCGCTGTTGGCTTTGATGGTGCTGCTCGTGTGCTTTAAAATGGGGTTTGATCTGGTGGTGGAGCCAACAGAGCTGTTTAGCGTCGGTGACGCGGGGGCGCATTGATGAAACAGCTCGTCGCCATTTTTGTAATTACCTGGTTGGCTTTCGGTAGTGCTGCTGCAGCGCTGGTCACTGACTTATCAAACAAGCGTATTGAAATCAGATACAGCTTTGATGGTGCGGACTTGATCCTGTTTGGGGCTGTTGGTTCATCTGCTGTGGACCCGGTAAATGACGATTTTGACGTCGTGATTGTTGTGCGCGGTCCCGAGACAGAAACGGTTGTGCGCCAAAAAAAGAAAGTTGGCCCGATTTGGATAAATGCGGACAGTCTGTCATTTCCGGCGGCGCCGGGGTATTATGCGGTTGCGGCGTCCCGACCCTTGGCAGAGATTGCAAGCGATGCGGCGTTTGGCAGTTACGGGATAGGATTTGATCATTTGCCGCTTTTGGCACGCACCGAGCGCGGCCTTGCTGCGCCAGAGCCCGCGTTTCGTAGTGCGCTGTTCCGCTTGCAAGCCAGCAAAGATTTGTACCGGCAGGAACGCGACCAGGTCGTTCATGTAGGTGAGGGCCTGTTTAAAACTGATATTAGATTGCCAGCAAGTGTGCCTGTTGGTGAATTTTTGGTTGAAACGTTCATCTTCAAAAACGGCAGCATCGTTGCCCGCAACCGCATTCCCTTAGCGGTGGACAAGGAAGGGTTTGAGCGTGCGGCGTATGATTTCGCGCATAATTACCCATTTTGGTACGGTATCACGGCTGTGATTGTGGCCCTGTCAGCCGGATGGTTGGCGGGTGTGCTGGGTAAGAAATAGTCCTCAGCTTTTTTCAATCTCGAAAATGTATCTGTCGGCTTCCTGGCGGGCAATAATCAGCTTGTGGCCGGACATGCTGCAAAAAGCTGGCATATCCTGCACGGCGGTTGGGTCCGTTGCTGTGACAATCAGCAGGTCGCCCGTATTCAAGTCATCCAGCTTTCGCCGCGCCCGTAGGACGGGCATCGGGCACAACAGCCCGGTCACATCAAGCATCTCTGTTTTTGCGTCCGCCATAACCAGTTCTACCCTATCCGCGGCATGTTTGCCCAGCTTCAGTGTGCCTTCGTGTAAATGTATATGATCAAATCTCAATAGGCGGTTAACGCGTGTAGCCAGTTCGCGATGCCATGCTTGGGGTGAGCATAAATGAAATGACCCGCCCCTGGGTAAGGGGCGGGTCAGTGACCGGAATTGGGTGTGTTCCGGTCGCAAGCAGGGAACGTTGGGTGTGGGTGCTGAGAAACTCCCCGCTCGCTTGTTGCAATGCCGAGACTGTCCTAGTGCAGAACGGTTCCGGTTGGACGGAAATCCTGTGTTGCCTTGTCTGTCAGGTGCGCATGAATTTCCAGCCAGATATCAAAGCCTTCGTCGTCACCGATAGCGCGCATTTTGGACAAGGCGTCATCGGCGTATGACAGGGCTTTTGCGCCAAAGTTTTTAAGCAGATTGTCTGCAACCAACCCAAAATAGAAATCGGGATCAAAGGGAAGTTGTTGTGGCATCGCTACTCTCCGGCAATAAAAAGATTTGCAGGATAGGTAGCAACCAGCGTGCCAGTTTGTAACGCTTACGCTAAAGCCCGGCATTGTGCGGTTTACGTTTAAACTGACCGGTGGTGCCGGGAAAAGGGCGGCATAATTGCGCCGTTGCATTTTGCCGGGTGGCAAAGCTTGCCGTAGCAAAGCTTCACGCATACATCGGGCGCGAAACATGCAGATATTTTGCTTGACTAGCGCACCTTCTCCCGCGAGGTTGCCGCGTCTAAAACGTCCTTTATTTCCACAGGAAAAATCATTCTATGACTATGACGTCCTTGTCCGCCCCGCAGGCGGGCTCTGAACCCACTTTGCGCACACTCACCCGCCATGATTGGCAGCAAAATGAAATTTTGGCCTTGTTTGATTTGCCTTTGATGGACCTTTTGTTTCAGGCTCAACAGGTGCACCGCGCGCACCACGACCCTAACAAGGTTCAGCTTTCGCAACTTATCTCTATCAAAACCGGGGGATGTGCAGAAGACTGCGCCTATTGCTCCCAAGCCGCTAGCCACAAAAAAGGTACAGGCCTGACCGCCACCAAATTGATGGAAGTAGGGCGTGTGATCGCTGCTGCCAAACGGGCAAAAGCGGGCGGCGCCTCGCGTTATTGCATGGGAGCGGCTTGGACCAGCCCCAAAGACCGCGACATGGACACACTGGTTGCTATGGTCGAAGGGGTTAAAGAGCTTGGCATGGAAACATGCATGACACTGGGCATGTTGTCTGAGCAGCAGACAGCACAGCTAAAGGACGCGGGTCTTGATTACTACAATCACAATGTGGATACGTCCGAGGAATTTTATGGCCAGGTCATAACAACCCGCACCTATCAGGAACGGTTGGATACTCTCGCGAGGGTTCGCGGCGCGGGTATAAATGTTTGTTCAGGGGGTATTGTTGGTATGGGCGAGGAACGCGCAGACCGTGCCGGGATGCTGAGAACTCTTGCAAACCTGCCACATCACCCTGAAAGCGTGCCAATTAACATGTTGGTGGCTGTGCCGGGGACGCCGCTAGAGAATGTGGAAAAGCTGGACCCTTTTGAATTTGTCCGCACCATTGCCGTCGCCCGCATCATGATGCCGGGGTCCGAAGTGCGCCTTTCGGCCGGACGTCAAGGCATGAGCGAGGAGTTGCAGGCCATGTGTTTTTTTGCTGGTGCCAGCTCCATATTTTACGGTGAACAGCTACTTACAACGCCGAACCCGGAAAACAATAAGGACCTGGCCTTATTCAAGAAGCTGGGTCTTACAGCGGCGTAACAAAAAGAAAGCCCGGCTGATTGGCCGGGCTTTTGTGGTTGGTTGATTGCCGGGTCTGTCACCGACCGCCTACAACCTCTTCAACGTCCACTTTTCCTTCGCGTTTTGTGTCCGCATTTTTTTCATCGCGGTAGCGCAAAAGTTCCAAAACATGATCAGGTAGTCCGCTGATGATTTGGATGCCCAGCGCGTCGCTGGAGTTGCCCGCCAAAGAGCCCCCGACTTGCGCCATGTTCCCGTTGTAAAGGTCGGCAATATGCCAATCCTCAATTCTGGCGCTGACCTCATTGACACCGTCGATCTTGGCTAGGAACCCTGGTTTTGAATATTGACGAACATGTTTCATCACATCGTCTTCAAAATTCGGGAATTGTGCGGCCATGCGCTCATAATAGGTCGCGACGCGCAATTGCTTCTTTTTCCAGACCTGAGTTCCTCGTACGCTGTTGACATAGTCAATCGCGTTTGATTTCAGGTCTTCAAACACGGTGGCCCCAGTGTAGGCCGCTGTGCGAACGTTGGGTGTGCCAACTGCCCCCATATAAAACCCGTATATAACCAGCGGATCGTCCCAGTTTTCTACGACGTGGTCCTGAATATCTTTCAGGCTGATCATGGTGCCGCTTAGATCAAACAATTTTTGCTGGTAAAAAGCGTCAGACTTTTCAGGGTCAAACAAAGGCTCAAGCTTGGTAATTGGGTATTCTTCAGCAATTTTTGCCAGAACAATCGCATTATGCAGATTGAACCAATACGCAAGCTGTTCGTCTTTTGAAAGCTTTTCAATCGGCACTTGTGCGGGGATTGCCAGCAGGTCGTCGCGCATGCCTTTCAAATATTCGACCTGTGCATCTTCAAATTTGTCGAACATGACCCGATTGCCTTCCAGGCGGGACGGCATTTGATTGGCTAGTATCATTCTGGACGACGTGCTTTTGCGTGGTTTTTTGGCACGTTTATGCGTTGATGGCCCCATATCCAGAACCGAGCTTTTCAGCACGGCGTTCATATCGCTGTAATTCAAACGATACTTTGAATTTGGGTCATTTTCTGTCGGAAGGTCGCCTGCAAACGTGGCGGGCGTCAAGACCAAGCACAGGCACACTGCGCCTATCTTTTTAAACATGTTTCACTCCTGTTTCTCGCGTCGTTACGATCATTTTTATTATTTCGGGGACAGTATGAACCAGTTTGCCATCATTGCTAGTGCTGCCAACCCTACCTACCCGAAGGAAAGACTGCTGATGACTGCAGCAAATAACAATGACAACGCGGCCAACCGCCTTTTTAACGCGACAGCCTGCGCCCCCGTGAGCTTATTGCTCTGCAATCAATATGGGAGCTTCATGGCGTTTTTGCAACAAGATCGTGGGATGTGCATAAAAAAAGCCCGGTCTAAACCGGGCTTTTTTGTTCATTAGAAAATAAACCGTCGCTCGTGGCTACCCGCCTATTCGCGGTTCCCAAGGAACTGCAACAGGAACATGAACAGGTTCACAAAGTCCAGGTACAGATTTACCGCACCCATAATGGCACCTTTGGCAACAGCTTCGCCAGTTGCCATCATGTAATAGCTTTCCTTGATACGCTGCGTGTCGTAAGCGGTGAGGCCCGCAAAAATGAGCACACCCGCCACCGAAATGATAAACTGCAGCATGCTGGAGCCGAGAAAGATATTCACCACCATCGCAATCAGTAAGCCGATCAGGCCCATGAACAAGAACGTGCCAAAACCTGAAAGGCTTTTCTTCGTTGTGTAGCCATACAGGCTGAGCGCACCAAAGGACGCTGCCGTAATAAAGAAGGTGCGCGCGATGCTTGTGCCTGTGTAGGCCGCAAAAATCCACGCCATCGACACACCCATGGTCGCAGCAAACGCCCAGAAAATCATCTGCAGCGTGCTGGATTTCATTTTATGAACGCCAAAGCTCATCACCATGACAAATGCCAGTGGTGCAAGGGCGACAATCCAATGCAGGCCGCTGCCGTATATCGCGCTCAGCAAGGCTTCGTTTGTGCCAACAACCATCGCAACGATGCCTGTTAGCAAAACACCTGAGGCCATGTAGTTATAGACCTTCAGCATATAGGCCCGCAGGCCTTCATCATACTCAGCGGTTTGTGCCGCTGTTCCTGCCCGATAGGCAGTTCCGTATCGATCAACCATAATTACTCCCCATGGAAGTTAGTTACACATTGCCCTCAATATGGGCATTCAACGTCGCCAATGCAACCGTAACCAGCGTTCGGTTTGTCGCTTTTGACGAGAAATGTCTTCGGTCACTCCGTCCGCAGAACGGCATTGGGTTTAACTGACAGTGCACGAAAGCTGGACCCAAGGCCAAAAAGTACTGTCACAAACAGACTTACAGAGACCGTGATTAGCATAGGAACCGGCAAAAAGGCGAATTCCATATCCATAACAAACGATACTACAATCCATCCGGTCAGTGTTCCAAGCCCAAGGGCAATAGCAGCAGTGATCAAGCCGATCAGGGCATACTCCAGAAGATACGCTCGCAAAATCTGGCTTCTGACTGCGCCGACAACTTTCAGGATCACGCTTTCATAAACCCGTTGCTGGAACCCGGCGGCAATCGCGCCTGCCAGCACCAGAATGCCTGCAATAATCGCAACCATGGCCGTCGCGCGTACAGCAGTGCCGATTTGTTCCACTAGTGTGTTCACCGACGACAGCACATCTTTCATGCGCACAGCGGTAATGTTGGGATACTTTCCAGTGATAGTGGAATGCGCCAATTGCTCCGCCGCGCCTGTGGCTTTCAGAGTTGCCATGTAGGTGTGCGGCGCTTGTGACAGGGTGTAAGGGTCAAACAAAATAACGAAGTTGAAGCCAAATGTGCCCCAGTCAATGGTGCGCAAGGACCGCACGGTTGCCGTGATGTCGCGGCCCAGCACATTAACCGTCAGCGTGTCGCCAATTGTCAGGCCCAGGCCGTCTGCCACTTCCTTGCCAAGGCTGACCTCGGGGTCACCTGCATAATCAACAGGCCACCATTCGCCTTCGACCACAGTGCTCCCTTTGTTCAACTCCTCCATGTAGCTAAGGCCCCGGTCACCGCGTAAAACCCACCGCACATCCTGTGCGACTTCAACGTCGCTTGCGGGCACATCCTTCAGGTGCGTTACCCGACCACGCAGGTTCGGAATGGTGACAATATCATCAACGCCTTCAACGGATTTTGCGGTTTGCTCAAATTCATCAATTTGGTAGGGCTGGATATCCAGCATGAAGAAAGCGGGGGCCTCAGAGGGCACTTGTTCCCCCAGGCGTTTACCCAGATTACCTTCAATGAGCGCAAGACCTGCAAATAGCGTAAGGCCAAGGCCAAGGGAGATAACAACAGCCCCCGTCGCTGCCCCGGGCCGGTGCAGGTTGGCGACAGCCATGCGGACAAGCGGATTTTTCGGTCTTGGGGCTGCGGCAGCGCTCTTTTCAATGAGCCAACTGGTCAGGCGCAGAAGCCCTAGCGCCCCCCCTGAGCCGGCCATGAAACCGGCGGCTAGTATACGATTGTCTGACATGCCAACAGCCAGCAGCACTACAATCGTTGCTGCGCCAAAAATGATGGCGGTGTAGGTCAGGCGTGGCCATTTTCCCTCTGGCGCAACAATCGCCCGAAACAGGCGCACGGCGGGTAGGTCGCGTGCCTTACCCAGTGGCCATACGGCAAAAGCCACGGTTATCATAAGACCGTATATCGCCGCTAGCAGTAACGCGACGGGATAAACTCCGCCATCTGGCTTAACCGGTAATGTATCTGGCAGGAACTGCGCCAGCGTACCGGGCAGAAATGCGCCGATAAACAGACCGGCAATAATGGCGATCGAGCCAATCAGCAAAATCTGTATAAAATATGTCTGGAAAACTGTGGCGCCGTCTGCCCCTAAAATCTTGAGCGTCGCTATGGTTCTGGTCTTGCGGTCCATATAGCCGCGCACGGCATTGCCAACACCTACGCCGCCCACCACGAGGGCAGAAATGCCAACAAGGGTCAGGAACATGCCCATCTGTTCGATGAAGCGCCGCAAGCCGGGGGCGCTGGTGCCACGGTCGCGCACGCGCCAGTTTTCGTCCGGGAAGGTCTCTTTCATTTGCTCGCGCACGGCATCGACATCCGCGCCGGGCGCCAGCCGGATTTTATAATAGAAATTCACCAAGCTACCTGCGGTGATAAGCCCAGTTTCTGCCAGCGCCTCGCGACCAATCATCACGGTGGGGCCAAGCTGGAAACCCAGGTTGGCTTTGTCCGGTTCGCGGTCAATGAAAGCGCGGATATCAGCCTTGATGCGACCAAACACCAGCGTATCACCCAGCGCCACATCCATTTTGTCGGCCAGAAGCGGATCAATTGCCACGCCCCAAACGTCGTTTACACGTGAAAACAGGGCATCGTTATCCAGTGTAGGCGACGTCTCGAATGCGCCGTAAAGAGGATATAGGTTATCGACCGCCCGCAGTTCCACGAGTGTTGACGATGGCACCCCTTCAACGCGGGCCATGGTGCGCAACCGGGCCGAGGATGAGACGTCGCCCGTCTCATTAAACCATGTCATCGCGTCGGGCGTTGCTTCCCGCTGGTAGATGTTGATTTCTATGTCACCGCCCAGAATGGACTGGCCTTCGCGCTCCAACCCTTCCTGAATGGCTCGGGTCAGCGACCCGATAGCTGCAATGGCAGTGACGCCCAAAATGAGGCAAGCCATGAAAACCTTGAAGCCGCTTAGGCCCGCCCGCAGTTCCCGAAGCGCCAGCTTTAGCGCAATCGGGGTTTTAGCATCCCGCGTGATCATGACTGCGCTGCTTTTGGCAGGAGGTCTGTATCAATGCTGACAGACTGTGTGTCGCCGGTATCGTCAACAATTCGGCCATCTGCCATGGAGATGACACGGTCGCAGCGGTCTGCAAGCGCTGGGTCGTGCGTCACGAGGATCAGCGTAGACCCCCGGCTTTTTGACAGATCAAAAATCAGGTCGATAACCCCGCGGCCTGTTTTGCCGTCCAGGTTGCCCGTTGGTTCATCACCAAACAGGATGGAAGGTTCGGGTGCTATGGCCCTAGCCAGGGCAACGCGCTGCTGCTCACCACCGGATAACTGTGCTGGATAATGATCCATCCGGTGGGCAAGTCCAACCGCCTCTAATTCTTTGGATGCGCGATCAAATGCATCGTTTACCTTTCCCAGTTCAAGCGGCACAGCAACATTTTCAAGCGCTGTCATTGTGGGAATAAGATGAAACGCCTGCATCACAATGCCCACGCGGCTAAGCCGGTGGCGTGCCAGCGCGTCTTCGTCTGCACCCTCAAACGCCAGGCCGTCAACAAGAACTGAGCCTGTCGTTGCCTGCTCCAGCCCGGTCATCAAGCTCATCAGAGATGATTTGCCGGATCCGGATGGACCCACTATGCCAACTGTTTCACCGGCATGGATTGCAAAATTGATATCTTTAAGGATGTTTACGGGGCCTGCACCTGACTCCAAAGTCAATGAAACATTCGTGAGTTCGATCACTGCGTGTGGCTTTGTCATTGTATTTTTATTCCTCGCTGCCAAATATGGTGCTTGTTGTTGTTAATTACGTCCATAGCTAGGGACTCGGATCATGAAGGTCAATCGCATCACCAAAATATTATATGTGAAGCTTTTCGCAGCTTTTACGCTGTTTTTTGCGGCAAACAGCGCAATTTTTGCGGCGGATAGGGCTGAAAATGCGGAGCCGATCGCTATCCTTGCGTTTGGTGACAGCCTCACGGCCGGGTATGGCCTGCCCGCAGGTGAAGGGTTTGTCGATCAGCTTGAAGTGTGGCTGACCAACGAATTGGGGACCCCTGTAACCGTTGTTAACGGCGGAGTATCGGGGGATACTTCAACCGGAGGCCGTTCCCGTCTGGATTGGGCGATGGCCCCGATAAAGTCTGGCAAACCCGACCTTGTGATCCTGGAACTGGGTGCCAACGATGCCTTGCGCGGTGTTTCACCTGACGTCACGCGTGCAAATATTGATGCTATGCTCAAAACGTTGACGGACCGAAACATTCCAACGCTGGTTGCGGGGATGTTGGCATCACCAAGCTGGGGCCCGGATTACGAGGCGGCTTTCAACAGCATTTATCCAGACCTATCAGAGCAATACGGCCTGCCATTGTATCCGTTTTTTCTGGACGGTGTTGCGACCATCCCGGAGCTTAATCAATCTGATGGCCTGCATCCAACCAAAGAGGGGGTAGCCATCATCGTTGAAAAAATTGGGCCCTTTGTGAAACAAGCCCTTTCCCGCTGATTCGATTCGGGTTAGACTCGGCGCATCGCCAAGATAGGAGGTGCGCATGGCCCGTCTTTTTGTCGGCTTGGAGTTAGACCCTCCCTTGCTTGGTGATATCGCGGCTGCGCGTGGCGGTGTTGAAGGCGCGCACTGGCAACGTGACAACCAACTTCATCTTACGCTTGCCTTTATTGGTGATGCTTCCCGTAAAACCAAACTTGAGATCGAAGACGCTTTGGCGCGCATCCGGTTTGAACCGTTTGACATGGTGCTGTCAGGCGTTGGCATGTTCGGAAAGCCCAAGCAGCCAAAGGTTTTGTGGGCCGGGGTGGACAATAAAAAGCCGCTGATGCACCTGCATGAGAAGATTGCCATGGCGATGGCGCAGATTGATGTGGATATCGACCGGCGCAAATTTAAACCGCATATAACGCTGGCGCGGTTTCGCCGCGGTGCCCATGCGCGGGTTGGTGACTGGCTTACGGAAAATGAACGCTTGTCGACCCGGTCCATGCTGGTGGACCGGTTTGTCCTGTTTTCCAGTGAGCGGACATCGGAAGGGTCGTTTTATCGCCATGAAGCTGAGTTTCACGCTGATGGCTTTGAAGTTGCTGACAATGAAACGGCGGAAGACCATTTTCTGGCCGAATGGGCTCTGGTCGGCGCAAGCTGACGTCCAGTTTCCCGGCTTTCAATCATTCTGACAAAGGGTGGTTACTCTGAAGTTATTGTCGCCTCAGGCATGGTTTGAGGCAGAATTTCCGCACTCATCTTCATCACGGCATCCATAATGATATCCTGTTGGCGCCATTGCAGGAAATGGTTCATGCCTTCAATACGGATGACCTCCAGCGTGCTGGTGCCTGTCATCGTTGCTTCCATGAACGGAACATTGGCGTAGGGCACCAATTTATCCTCCGTTCCGTGAATGATGATGACAGGTTGGTGTATGCCCGCCAATTTTGGCTCCAGTAACTCAAGCTCGTCTTCCAGGGCAATCAGCTCCCGGTTGGCGTTGCGCAACATTCTTGGCAGCAGCCAGCTGATCGGCGGTATGTTGCCAACGTATTGGATGAACTGAACATCTTCCAGGTCAGGATCCAGCGCACCGGCCAGAACTAGAATGCCACCAACCTGATCTGGGTAGTTGGCTGCAGCTGCGGCAACAACCGGCCCCCCCAGCGAATGCCCTGCCAGAATGGTTTTTCGTCCTAGTCTTGTATCAAACAAAGGTTCAAGGGCGGCGGCTTGTGCATCCAACTCCACCACTTGCCGTTTGGGCCGGGTGAGCCCAAAACCCGGGCGGTCAACAGCGAAGAACTCAAACCCATCCGGCACGTTTTTCAGTATATCAAGCCAGTTACCTGCAGCATCCCCCGGTGTGCCATGCACGAAAATAACGCGCTGACCACCTGGCGTTCCGGCACGCAGGTAACTCAGTTTTGTGCCGCCGTTGATGGCAACATCCACCGTTTCGCGGGCCACGAAATCGTCGCTAATAAACTCGGGGTCACTATCAATCAGAATGCCTGCACAGCCGATCAGCACAAGCGGCAGCGCAATGATCACAGCCCAGAACTTTATGGATGTCAGTATGTTCTTCAGTTTTGACACATGTGCGCCTTTGGCTTACTGCGGCATTGTTCGGATACTTTCCTTGGTATGATAGCGAACTGTTGCAAGGAATTCATGTCACATTGACTTGAGCTTGAAATCGCATGATTTCAAGACGGGTTCATTGATAAAATAAGTGTCTTGAAACAGTCATTTTGCAAAACCGGTACCGCGCGTTAGAAGTAAGAAGTTTTTGAGGAGGGATACATGAAAGTTTCACGTCGCCATTTACTGCGCGGGGCAAGTCTTCTGGGTGCGGCTGCTTTTGCGCGTCCCCTTTTGGCAACGACACCCTGGATAACAGGGTCCGTCAAATTTATCGATTATCCCTTTAAACTGGGCGTTGCGTCAGGTGACCCTATCCCAACAGGGTTTGTGATATGGACCCGTCTTGCGCCGTCACCGCTTGATGCCGCTGCTACTGGTTCAGCGCCTATCCCTGTTGGGTATGAGATTGCACTTGATGATCAATTCAAGCAGCCCGTGCAGACCGGGAGTGTTGTGGCTTATCCAGCCAACGCCCACGCGGTTCATGTGGACGTGGAAGGTCTTGCCCCTGGCAGGCCGTATTTCTACAGGTTTAAAGCGGGCGGCGAGATCAGCCCGACGGGCCGCGCGCTTACAACACCGCTTCCCGGCGCAGCACTGGATCGATTCAAATTCGCATTTGCGTCTTGCCAGAATTACGAAGCCGGGTATTTCAAGGCATACCGGGATATGGTGGAACAAGACCCGGACCTGATTGTGCATCTGGGCGATTATATCTACGAAAAAAGCTATGGGGACGGATTCCGCCGATCCCCGGTGGCCGATGCGCGCTCGCTTAATGATTACCGCCAGGTCCACGCCATCAGCAAGCTGGATAAAGACCTGCAAATGGGTCATGCTCATGCCAGTTGGATTTTTACATGGGATGACCACGAAGTCGCCAACGATTATGCCGCCGACCAAGATGAAAACTTTGAGCCGGTGGATACGTTTCTGAAGCGGCGTGCCGCAGCCTACAAAGCCTATTATGAACACCTCCCGATCCGGGCTGCCGCAAAGCCGAAAGGCCCCGATGCTCTTTTGTTCCAGCGCGTAACAATTGGCGACCTAATGGAAGTGCACATGCTCGACACACGTCAGTACCGGGATGACCAGCCGTGTCAGCTTCCTGATGATGGCGGATGGCGCCTGATACCGGATACATGCGAGGAAAGGCTGGACCCAAAACGGTCCATTCTTGGGTACGATCAAGAGCGCTGGCTAACGTGGGGGTTATCGCGCACGCAAGCGAAATGGAACGTCATGGCCCAAGGCATGCTGTTTTCCAAACATGACTATCAAGTCGGTGAAGGTGAAAAATTCGGTAGCGAATATTGGGATGGCTACACGGGTTCGCGTGACCGCCTCATGCAAACCCTTGAAAACCGCAACGTCAGCAATCCGGTCATTATTGGCGGCGATGTGCATGCAACATACGTGTGCGATGTGAAAAAAGACTTTGATGATCCTGCATCTGCAACGCTTGCTAGCGAGTTTGTTTGCACATCTATTACCAGCGGCAACTGGAATCATGACCGCAACGCGGCAACTTTGGTCGATAACCCGCACATCAAATTGTATGAAGGCCGTCACAGGGGCTACTCTTTGTGTACGTTAACGCCCGATCAGATGACCACGGATTTGCGTGTGGTTAACGATGTACGCAGTTCTAAGCTGGAAGCCCGCACCCTAAAGTCCTATGTGGTTGAAAATGGCAAGCCTGGCCCGCAACTGGCATCAGGCTAAGGGCCCGCTGATCGCGGACCAGTCACTCGAATTGCGACAGAATTGCCTCAACCTGCTGGACGTAGCCACCACCAAACAAGCGCACGTGCACCAGCAGTGGCCAAAGCTGATACAAGCCTTTTCGTGTTTTAAAAAACTCGGTGTCTATCGCGTTGACGACATTGTAGGAATCAAAAAATACCGCAGGTAAACCGCCCATCAAATCCATAAAGGCCAGGTCCATTTCAGCGTGCCCGTATGAGATCGCAGGGTCGATAAAACCAGCCACTTTATCGCCGTCTATCAGCATATTCCCTGACCATAGATCACCATGCAGCAAACTGGGTGTTGGCTGAGGCGGCAAAAAATCGGTTAACCGTGCTGCCAGTGCCTCAACCCGCTGCATCAGCGCTAATGGCATTTTCCCGGTTCTGGTCGCGGACCCCGCCATTGCTAACAGGCGGTGCTCGGTGAAAAAGGCGCACCAGTTGTCGTTGGGTTTATTGTGCTGGGGCAGTGGCCCAATGAAAGTATCTTTTTCAAAGCCGTAAAACGGCTCTTTGGATTCTGCGGTGCTATTGTGTAAGGCAGCGACGTGGCGGGCAATATCCCGGGCAGCAGCGTTTGCGTCCTCAATGCCCCGATGCGGTATATAACTGATCACAAGCAGACCTTTGGTCTGAAAAAGAACATCAGGCACCGGCAGACTTGATTGCGACCCCAGATGTTGAAGCATCATTTTCTCAGTCGCCGTCGTGTCTGGTTGGTCCATGCGGGGGCGTTTGGCAACGACTTGTCGGTCATCGTCGAGGGTCAGGAGCGAGACATCAGCAATATCACCACCCCGTAGCGGACGGCTTTGGATGATGCGTGCGCCAAGTGCTGCTTCAAGTTTTTGACTTATCGACCCAGCCATGGGTTTAAAAATACTGCTTTTTTAAGTCTGCAAGCAGAGCATTGGCTGCGACGACGGCGGCTTCAAAGCAGACGTCGAACTGGTTTTCAGCGCCATAATACGGATCTGGCATTTCTTCTCCCAAAAGATCTGGCGCATAGGTCAAAAACAGTCGGATGCGGTCGCTATACTCTGGCGGGCAGCGCTCCATCAGGTCAGACAGGTTTTCGCGGTCCATAACCAAAATATGCTGAAACGCGGCGAAATCATTGTCTGTGACCTTCCGGGAGCGTTGATCGCTAATGTCTATGCCATTTTTCTTGGCTGTTGCCTGTGCGCGCCGGTCTGGTGCTGATCCAGCGTGGTAGCCAATCGTACCGGCGCTATCAATCTGAAATTTATCCAGCAACCCGTCTGCCTTGGCCACTGCGCGAAACGCGCCCTCGGCCATTGGCGAGCGACATATATTACCCATGCAAACAAAAAGTACCGAGGTCACACACAACTCCCTTGTGCCAGGCATGCTAGTTGGTACGTTATCGATAAAGCCTGATAGCCAAAATGTGCCAAAAGGAAAGCGTTGTGGCCAGTTATAAAAACATTGTTGTGCTTACGGGGGCAGGAATTTCAGCGGAGTCAGGTGTGTCCACGTTCCGGGACGCGGGTGGTTTGTGGGAAAAACACCGTATTGAAGACGTGGCTACCCCCGAAGCCTTTGCTCGTGACCCGGATGGAGTCCAGAATTTTTACAACATGCGACGCGCACAGCTTTTTTCCGTTGAGCCGCATGCTGCCCACCATGCACTTGCCCGGCTTGAGCGGGATTTGGATGGGCAGGTAACAATTGTAACGCAGAATGTCGATAATCTGCATGAACGCGGCGGAAGCCAAAATATCATTCATATGCACGGTGAGTTGGCGAAAGTACGGTGTCTAAGCTGCTACCAGATATTTGATTGGTTGGAAGACTGTGATCAGCAAACACCGTGCCCCTTATGCAGCAGGGCACCAGCGCTTAGGCCGCATATCGTCTGGTTCGGTGAAATGCCCTTTGAAATGGACCGGATTGAGCGCTTGCTCTATGAATGTGACCTCTTTATCTCGGTGGGGACAAGTGGCAATGTCTATCCTGCCGCAGGGTTCGTATCTGCCGTCCGCAGCCGCGCGGTTGCCCACACGATTGAGGTCAATCTGGAGCCAAGCGAAGGCGCTAGTTTCTTTGCGGAAAAACGACATGGTCTGGCAGGAGACTTGGTGCCGCTGCTAGTTGATGAACTGTTAAGTTGAAGGAAAAAACATGAGTGATCGCCCCCAAAAATTATCTGATGATGCCCGCAGTGCAGCAATGAAAAACCTGCCTGACTGGAGTTATGATGCGGATAACAAGGCAATTGAAAAGACGTTTCTGTTCAAAGATTTTAGTCGGGCATGGGGCTTTATGAACCGGGCAGCTCTGCTGGCCGAAAAGATGGATCATCACCCTGAATGGTTCAATGTTTACAACCGTGTAGAGGTAAAAATGACGACCCACGATGCAGGCGGGGTTACGGATTTGGATATCCATATGGCAACAGCAATGGATGAGTTTGCCGGCGCTTAGCCAGCGGTTTTGTCCCACTCAACCGGGTATACACGGGCATCGGAAGGGCCAAATCCGTCCGAAATATCAATTTGCTCGATACGCTTGAAATTCGACACAATCATGATCTTGTCGACAGTCTTGTGATCATGTGCCAGCGGCAGATACAGGCTACTCGCTTGCTTGAAGTCAGCTTTTGGGCCGACATAAGGAACCTCGCAGAAAAGGGGTTGACCAGTTTGGTGGATCTTTTCAATGATCGACCAGATTTTGCTGCCCGGTCCTTTACCTTCGATTTCCCTTAAGCTTCGGCCCGTATAATCATGAAACAGGAATTCGCGCAGCTTCGTACCGATCAACCGGTAGCGATAGTCGACTGGCTCTGCTTCGATATCAAGAACGGCGACATAAGACATTCTATGCCGCATATCCGCGATTTTGATGTCTCCCCTTGAAGGGTAGACACCGTCAGAATCAGGGCAAGATTTCAGCCAGTATCGCAGGACTTCGTCCTGAATCTCGCTCATTTTCAAAGTGATGTCTCCCGGCCCGGCCCCAACCAGCATGGCTACACTATTGTGCTGAAATCAACAGGCGTCAATAAGATTGGGGATTAGTTTAGTCGGGGTATAAAGTTAATTGGTTAACCAATGTTTTAAAAGGTTGTGAGCGATTGCCAGAGGTGGCGGCACAAAAAACTCGGGTGTTTCGCCGCGCATGGCTGCTGCTGCTTGGTCTCTGGTTATCCAGCGCGCATCGTCAATCTCTGTTTTATCCAGAGTAAGATCTTTGTCATCGGTTTCGGCCATACAGCCGATCATCAGGCTTGAAGGCCAGGGCCAGGGTTGATTAGCAATAATCTTGACCGAAGACACCGTAACACCGGCTTCTTCCATCAATTCACGCGCGACGGCTTCTTCAATCGTTTCGCCCGGTTCCATAAAACCCGCCAGCGCGGAATAAAACCCAGGCGGTAGATGCGGCCCCCGGCCAAGCAGGGCCTCTTCCCCGTGTGTTGCCAACATAATCACCACAGGGTCGGTGCGCGGGAAATGGTTGGCACCGCAGGATGGGCAGATGCGTTCGTAACCAGCTCTTGCAAGGTCTGACTCGTGCCCACATTTGGCGCAAAAGCGATGGGTTTCATGCCAGCTTAGCATGGATTTGGCTTGTGCTACGATGCCCAGCATCGGATGCGCAACACCAACTTTCATTGCAAGTGCGCGCGCATCCCTGAATTTTGCGTCAGGAAACAAATCGTCGAAGTCGTCTTCTTCGCCGTCAAGAGCCGCAGCATAGCGGGGCGCGCCGCCCTCCAGACCCAGAAAAATTGTTGTGCCCACTGGCAGGTAGGCACACTGACGATGCGTGAGCCAATATATTGCCCCGACCGGATCGCTCAGTATTTTACCATCAACAGTCACCATTAACCGGGCGTCTTGCTCCCGCATCATATCGCCCAATGTTGCTTCGTCTTTGCGCAAATGGTCTGCGCGATCAAGCGGGTTGCCTGAGAAGAAAGTCTGAATGTTCTGGAGTGCCATTTATTTGCCCTGAATGTGCGCCTGTGGGTATGCCGTAGGCCGGGATAAATGTTACGTAGCGCGTGCGAATCCGCTTGCAAGTCGTTTTCACAAGCGCCATATAAGCGGCGGGAGAGCCGGCGGACATGCCGCTCGCCAATCCGGTCAGGTCCGAAAGGAAGCAGCCGTAACGAGTTTTGGCCTGGGTCGTGCAGGCTTTCCCACCTTCACATACAGCTTAATCACAGTGCATCAAAACATTCGTTTTTTGCAAACGCTGATGGTGAAGACGCTTTCATGACCTTGTTAATCCTGCTAGTCATATTCGGGTTTCAACCGGAGTATTAGACGCATGAATGACGCGCCTGTGACAAAATCTGGGCCAGAAGCTTATCGGGTTTTAGCCCGCAAATATCGCCCTGCCGATTTTGACACCCTGATCGGTCAGGAAGCGATGGTGCGTACGCTATCAAACGCAATTGATACCGGTCGGTTGGCGCATGCCTTTATTCTGACCGGTGTACGCGGGGTTGGTAAAACCACCACCGCGCGCATTATTGCCAAGGCGTTGAATTGTACGAATGCTGATGGCCCAACCATCGCGCCTTGCGGCACCTGCACCAACTGTACGTCAATCGCGGAAAGCCGTCATGTTGATGTTCTGGAAATGGATGCAGCGTCGCGCACTGGTGTTGATGATATCCGCGAAATAATTGAAAGCGTGCGCTATGCGCCGGTATCAGCGCGGTACAAAATTTACATTATTGACGAAGTTCACATGCTGTCGAAGTCGGCTTTCAATGCATTGTTGAAAACGCTTGAAGAGCCGCCGGAGCATGTGAAATTCATTTTCGCCACCACGGAGATTCGCAAGCTGCCGGTTACCGTGCTGTCCCGGTGCCAGCGCTTTGACTTGAAGCGGGTGGAGGCTGATGTTCTGGTCACACACCTGGATAAGCTTGTCAAAGCAGAGGGTTGTACCGCCGAAGAAGGCGCGCTTGCGCTGGTTGCGCGGGCGGCCGAAGGCTCGGTTCGGGACAGTTTGTCGCTGTTGGATCAGGCGATTGCCCATGGGGCCGGTGCGGTCACGGAAACCCAAGTGCGCGACATGTTGGGGCTTGCAGACCGTGCGCAGGTTCTGGACCTATTTGAGCAGATTATGAAGGGCGAGATCGCGGATGCGCTTAAAACCCTGCGGTCGCAGTATGATTCGGGCGCTGACCCGGTTGTGGTGATCAACGACCTTCTGGAGGTTTCGCACTGGCTCACTCGCCTTAAGGTAACGCCTGATACCGGCATTGATACATTGGTCTCGGAAGCGGAAAAAGAGCAGGGCGGCAAGATGGCATCTGAGCTTTCGATGCCGCACCTGACGCGCGCCTGGCAGATGTTGATGAAAGGCTTGTCCGAGGTTCGGGTAGCCCCCAGCCCCATTGCCGCGGCAGAGATGGTGTTGATCCGTATGGCATATGCTTCGGGCCTGCCAAGCCCGGCCGATTTGGTGAAAAAGTTGCAGAGTGCCCCCGCAGGCAGTGCCGCACCTGTGCATTCGGCCCCTATGGGCTCAGCGGGGCCAACGGCAACGGCACCCAATGTAGCCCCAACCGCGCAGCGATCAGCCGACGTGGTGGCCCTTCGGGCGGAACCCCCTGGCGATCACCCCAAGCACCCTATGCCCGTTAGTTTTGAGAAAATGGTAGCGCTGTTTCAGGCAGAAAAAGAAGGCCTTCTTGCCACCGTTCTGACCGACCATGTGCGGCTCGTGGACTACAAGCCAGGGGCGTTCACAATTACCACCACCGGTCGGACACCCAATGATTTTATCATGCGCGCCAAACAGTGCTTGAAAGCCTGGACTGACGCGGACTGGATGATCACTATTGATCAGCAGGCAGAGGGTTCAACAACCCTAAAGGAACAGCATACCGCGCGCGACCAGAAGCGCCGCGAGGAAACGCTTGAAGACCCCAATGTGAAAGCCTTGCTGACGGTATTCCCCGAAGCAAGATTGCTTGCCGTGCGGGACAAACGCACGCTTGAAGAACAGATCGAAGAAGCAGAAGCAGACGATGCCGCGCTCGATTTTAGCGAAGATGAGAGCGAAAAAAGCGAGTTTGACTTCTAAAAAATTACGAAAAAGGGCAAAAAAAGATGAAAAACCTCACAGAAATGTTGAAAAAAGCCCAGGAAATGCAGGCCAAGATGGGTGACATGCAAGCGGGCCTTGAAGACCTCACGGTTGAAGGTGTTGCCGGGGCGGGCATGGTAAAAGTTACCCTCAATGGCAAAGGCGATATGAAATCCATTTCGCTCGATGACAGCCTGTTTAATTCCGAAGACCGCGAAGTTTTGGAAGACCTCATTCTTGCTGCCCATACCCAGGCAAAAGCCAAAGTGGCAGATGCCGCTGCCGAGCAGATGAAAGACCTTGCAGGCGGCCTTGATCTGCCTGCTGGTTTCAAGATGCCGTTTTGAGGGACAATTCATGAAAGCTGCAAAATATGGATTGGTCTTCGTTGGTGCACTGATACTGCTGGTGGGCGGTATTGTCGCCACCGGTGCGATGCGCGATATCGTGATCTGGTATGCCAAACCAGGCCATGGTTGGATGCCCGAGAAGAATGCCCCCGCGCCCGATTATGCGGACGCTAAAAACTGGGCGGCGCTCCCGGACCGGGAAGACCTTGCTGACCTGACCCCTGAAGGTACTGTCGTAGCAATAGCCCCGGCTGTTGATGTCTTTTTCATCCATCCCACCGGGTTCCTGAACGGCATGAACTGGAATTCACCGATGGACCCCAATAGCCGCACGGAAGAAAACACCCAATGGATGATGGCTAATCAGGCAAGCACGTATAATGGCTGCTGTGCGGTTTATGCGCCGCGTTACCGCGAGGCATCGATTTTCCGCTATCTTACGGCCACGCCCGATATTGTTGAAAAATCCATGGACCTTTCTTTCAGCGACCTGGTGCGTGCCTTTGATCATTTCCTCGAGCATCACAACAAAGGCCGCCCGTTCATTTTGGCAAGCCACAGCCAGGGCACGCAACATGGTTTTCGCCTGCTGGCGGAACGCATTGATGGTACCCCGCTTGAGGGGCGGATGGTCGCCGCCTACCTTATCGGCAGCCGGGTCAGCAATACGATGGCCCGCTCGCTCAACAGTGTGCCTGTCTGCGACAGGGCGCTGCAAACAGGCTGCCTGATCCATTGGGCTGTGTTCGGCGAGGGCGGCGCGCCCGATGACACCATGCAAGACCTTGTGTGTGTTAACCCTTTGAATTGGCGGCGCAATGGTCCACGCGCAGACGCCGCCCTGCACAAGGGGCTTGTGCCCGGCAGCGGCGAATTTTCGCTTCAGCTATGGGGCGATGACAAGGCAGCCGGTGTTGACTTTGGCCCGCTTGGTGCGCCAGTGACCGCGTTAACCTGGGCTGAATGCATGGACGGCATCCTATATGTGCGGGACTTTACGGGTACGCCTTATGCTGGCCCAGACCTCGGCGGCAAAAACTATCATGGGCTTGATTATCCCTTGTTCCATATGGATATCCGCGCGAATGCCGCTGCTCGGACCGCTGCCTTTTTAGCCACTCTATCGCAGGTAAGTAGATGAAATACCCGGCGGACGGCTTTTATTTGCCCACTGGTCTCAAAACGCCATTTTAAGACAGGTTTGATGTGATTCAACAAACCAAATCGCTGAAAGACTGGATTGAAGAACTGATCTCTATGGAGATGGAAGGTGCCAGCCTTGAGGCGTGGTATGAGCGTGCCCAAGCCATGCTTGAGGCCCTGCAAAGCGATCCAAATGGTGCGGAAATCCCCGAACAGGTTTGGCAGTTTCTTTCAAACGCTGATAATCGCGCCGAAGACCCAAAATACGGTGTGGAAGAACTGCATAAAATCATGACCCTGATGGATATTAATGGCTGAGGTCTGCTTCACCTATGTGCTGGGCAGTGTTACGGGCGATGCCGGTCGTACTTATGTGGGTTGGACCAATGATCTGGAAAAACGGCTGGCGGCGCACAATGCGGGCACCGGGGCCAAATCCACCCGTGGTCGACAGTGGATCATTTTACACATTGAAGAATTTAAAAACCGGTCCGACGCCATGAGCCGGGAATGGCACTTGAAACGTGACCGGAAATTCCGCAAACAGTTGCTAATGGAATTTATGGCAAAGGATGGCTGATGCCTCGCTCCCACGGCGCCGATATAGACAAGCTTATTCAGCTGCTGGCCAAATTGCCGGGGCTCGGCCCGCGCTCGGCGCGACGCTCTGCGCTGCAGATGCTGAAGAAAAAAGACAGCGTTATGGTGCCGCTTGCTACTGCGCTGCGCGATGTCGCTGAACGGGTTCAAATCTGCACTGTGTGTGGCAATGTGGACACCCATAATCCCTGCCATGTCTGTGAAGACCCGCGCCGCGACCAAACGGTTATTTGTGTTGTGGAGGAAGTGGCAGACCTATGGGCGCTGGATCGGTCTGAAACCTTCAGAGGGCGCTATCATGTGCTGGGCGGAACCCTGTCGGCACTGGATGGTGTTGGGCCAGATGACTTGAATGTCGCTGGGCTCATCGACCGCGCGGATGCAGAGGGTGTGACAGAAGTTATCCTGGCCCTTAACGCCACGGTTGATGGCCAAACCACCAGCCACTATCTGGCAGAACGCCTTGCGGATACCGGCGCCAAAGTTACGGCACTGGCACACGGTGTGCCGGTGGGCGGCGAGCTTGATTATCTGGATGATGGCACCCTGGCGGCTGCGCTGCGTGCTCGAGGAACGGTGTCATGAGCGGTCATGTTACACATACCGGCGGGTGTCATTGCGGTGCGGTGACGTTTGAGCTTGATGCCCCCGCCCACCTTGAGGCAAAGCGCTGCAATTGCAGTATTTGCAGCATGACTGGTTTTATCCATGTGTTTGCGACCAAAGCAGAATTCCGTATCACAGCAGGAAAAGTCAACCTGACCGACTATCGCTTTAACACAGGCACAGCCCGCCATCTGTTTTGTAAAACCTGCGGCGTTAAATCCTTTTATGTGCCGAGAAGCCACCCAAACGGTTGGTCAATCAATCTGAATTGCATCAACCCGGCAACAATAACATCTTCCGAGGTTGGCGAATTTGACGGCGCAAATTGGGAAGGGTCAATCCACACACTGCGGTAAATTACGGAATGGCCCGCCCAAAAAAATGGTGGCGACCATAAGTGCTGCATGAGCATCGGGGGGGATTACGGTCGCCACCTGATGTTGGGCTATTCTTCAGTGTGCGACCGCCGACAGCAGGGGTGCGGGCGTGGCGGTCTGGTTTCTCGCTGTGTTACCCGGTTTCGCCAAAAGGTACACTTGGTTCACATGCACGCTGTGTATGTCCAACTATCTCAGCTTAACAAATACACGCAAAAGAAGAAACTAAAACCTTATAGTTGTTTTTGTATGCGCGTTTGGTTATGCCAGCATGCGCGCCAGAATTTTCTCATAGATGCGGGTCAGCGACGTGATGTCGGCCACGGCGACATGTTCATCAATTTTGTGCATGGTTGCACCGACAAGGCCAAATTCTACCACCGGGCACATGTCTTTAATGAAGCGTGCGTCGGATGTGCCACCTGTGGTCGAAAGCTCCGGTGACTTGCCGGTGACCTCTTCAACGGCGCTTTGAACCGCGTCCGACAGCGGGCCTTTTTTGGTAAGGAAACTGTCGCCAGACACCCACCAGTCGATGTGATAGTCCACACCGGCCCGGTCCATCCGCCGGGTCAATTCATCCTTCAGGCTTTCAGGCGTATATTCATTGTTGAAGCGAACATTAAACCGTGCATGGGCTTCGGCCGGGATAACGTTATGGCTTTCGTTGCCGACCTCAACGTTGACAATTTCCAGGTTTGAGGGCTGAAAAAGATCATTGCCATCATCAAGGGGTTCTTTGTTTAGTTCAGCCAATATGCGCACCAGATCAGGGATCGGGTTTTTAGCAACATGCGGATAGGCAACATGCCCCTGCACACCATGCACCACCAGCATGCCATGCAGGCTACCGCGCCTGCCAACCTTGATCATTTGGCCCATTTCCTGAGGGTTTGTTGGTTCGCCAACAACGCAATAGTCGATTGTTTCGCCGTTCTCGTGCATCCAGTCGAGCACTTTTTTGGTGCCGTTAACGGCGGGGCCTTCTTCATCACCGGTAATCAGGAAAGAGATGGACCCCTTTGGGCTACCGCTTTCAAGAAAGTGACTAACCGCCGCAACAAAAGCCGCGATTGCCGATTTCATGTCCGATGCGCCGCGGCCATACAGGCTACCGTCTCTGATTTCGGCGGCGAACGGGTCAACGCTCCAGTTTTTTACGGCTCCCACAGGCACCACGTCGGTGTGGCCAGCAAAACACAGGTTTGGGGTGCTTGTGCCAAAGCGGGCATATAGGTTAGGGACCGGTTCGGTGCCTTCTTCCTCGAATACGAGTTTGTGGCAGGTGAACCCAAGTTTCATCAGCTCTGCACTTAGCAAATCAAGGGCATCACCGCTGTCTGGCGTTACGCTTGGCTGGCGAATAAGCGCCTGTGACAGTTCTATGGGGTCAACCCGTGCCACGTCCTTAGTCCCGCAGCAGTTCGTTAATTGATGTTTTCGAGCGCGTGCGCTCATCAACCCGTTTCACGATAACAGCGCAATACAGGTTTGGCCCTGGTGTGCCATCTGGCAGAGGTTTGCCCGGCAGGGTGCCCGGCACCACAACGCTGTAGGCGGGGACACGCCCCATGAAAACTTCGCCTGTGGCTCGGTCCACAACCTTTGTGGAGGCACCGATAAACACGCCCATTGACAGGACAGAGCCTTCTTCCACGATCACGCCTTCCGCCACTTCGGCGCGCGCGCCCACAAAGCAATTGTCTTCAATGATAACCGGTCCGGCTTGCAGCGGCTCCAGAACCCCGCCAATACCGGCTCCACCAGAGATATGAACGTTTTTCCCAATTTGCGCGCAGCTACCGACGGTTGCCCAAGTGTCAACCATAGTGCCTTCGTCAACATAGGCACCAAGGTTCACGAATGACGGCATCAATACCGCTCCCTTGCCGATGAAGGCGGAGCGGCGTACAATCGCGCCCGGCACAGCGCGGAAGCCTGCCGCCGAAAATTCCTGAGCGCCCCAGCCTTCAAACTTGCTGGGCACTTTGTCCCACCAGTTTGTGCCCGAGCCCGGGCCGCCTGCAATGGTTTCCATCTCGTTCAGGCGGAAAGACAACAGCACGGCCTTCTTGAGCCACTGGTTTACCTGCCAGCCATCACTCGATTTGCTTGCCACCCGAAGCGTGCCATCATCAAGAAGGCCGAGCGCTGTCTCCACAGCAGTGCGCACGCTGCCTGTGGTGCGGCTGTCAATTGTCTCGCGCGCATCAAACGCGTCATCGATGGTTTGCTCAAGTGCTGAATAGTCCATGCGGAAACCTTCTCGTCATTGCGCCGCGGCTATACGGCTTTATTGGCTGGAAAAGCGCGCAAACAATAGCGATCCTTAAAGGCAAGTCAATGCGACACCCTATCACGATCATGGTATCATACGAACCACGCCACCGGTTAGACGGCCCTAAAGCCCCAAATGACCTTGCAGCCAATCGTTGAGCGTGTTTGTTTCTGCATGGACTTTTTCCCGTGCATAGCCTGCTTCACCCCATACACTGCCTGTATTAACCCACACCGTTGCCATGCCCAGGTCATGGGCTGGCACAAGGTTTCGCGCCATATCTTCAAACATGATCGCCTGTGCCGGGTTTACCTGGAACTCTTGCAGGAACTTGTCATAAACATGAGGTTTGGGCTTGGGGTCCAGATCAGCGCTATGGATATCGAAGATGCCTTCAAACATGTCTGCAACACCTAAGCGGTCCAACACCTGTTCTGCATAAGGGCGGTCTGCATTGGTGAAGACAATACGCCGTCCGTCAATGGCTTCGAGCGAGCGGCGCAAGGCTGGGTCGTTTGAGATAGGTGACATATCGATGTCATGCACATCGGCAAGATAGTGATGCGGATCAATATTGTGGTTGACCATCAGTCCTTTGAGGGTTGTTCCATGATCAACTAGGTATTTTTTTTGCAGGCTGCGGGCCTCGGTCGGGTCCAGCGACAACAGGTTCTGTACATATTCACCAATTTTCACATCGACTTGCGCAAACAGGTTGCTTTCTGATGGATAGAGCGTGTTATCCAGGTCGAAAACATAAACATCCCGGTCTGTGAAAATGGAGTTGCTGGCAGGCTCAAAGGTGCCGCGATCGCTGGGTTGTGAGGGCATTTTATAAAGAGTCCGTTTCTAAAAGAATAGGGCGCCATTGTTAAAACAACTTTAACCCTGGCCTTCTACCCTACGGCGGTAAGAGATTCTAGGCCATACCTGCGGAAAAGTCGCGGTACGGGCTCCAGGAAAGAAAACGCCTGCATGCAAACGCTTTTTGGCAATAAGTCATCGACCCAGACGCCGCTCGCAAGCGCCCCTGTTTGTGCCATTTCGGTTGATCAGACGGGTGCGGTCGTGGATCAAAGCCCATCATCAGAACCGCTGATAATGGCATGGCATGATCAGGACGCTGACCTTAAAGATGTTGTGACGGCATCGCGCGCATCGGGCAGTATTGCGGATGGTCGCTTGTGCCTGCAGGACGGCAGGCGTTTTTCACTAACGGGTGTTGCACAAGGCAAGCGCGTGTTGATTGTGGCTCAAGACACCACAGTCGGTGACCGCATGACCGAAGCCTTGCTGAAAAGCAGGGCTCTGTTGAAAGACCTTTTGGACCGGGCCGTGGATTTGAGTTTTGAGGTTGATGCAGACCGCAGGTTTACGTTTGTTTCTCCGTCTGATGCTTTTGGTCATTCCCTTGATGATTGGTTGGGCCGCAGCGCCGATAATTTTTTCTGGCAAGATGGAAAAATTCCAGCCCGTAACCCTTTTTCATCCCGCAAACCAACCGAATTTGAGGCTGTTGCCATCAATACCGGTGATGGCAAAAAAGGCTGGGCCAGTTTTTCGGTTCATCCCGTCTTTGACGATGGCGGCGAATTTAAGGGCGTTCGCGGCGTGTGCAGGGATGTGTCCGCGCAGGTGGCGGGTGACAAACAAACCCGTAGCGACAATGTCAGGCTTGCGTTGCACCAGCGTATCGTCAATCTGTTGAACACGACACACTCCGCCGAGGAATTGCTGGACCGGGCCTCTAGTGAGCTGAAGGAAGTGTTGCGGGCAGATCAAGTTTGGGCGGTGGTCAAATTTAAAGAAGGGTTGGTGCCCGCAGCCATTTGCGGCGAAAGCTCGTTTTTACCGAATACTGATCGTATATGGGAACAGCTTGCCAATTCCGACAAACCCGTTGCTGAAGTCAGTGATGGTGATATGAGTCATCTTGCGGTGCGTCTTGAGGAGGCGGGCAAGGGCATTGGCATGCTGGTGATGTCCCGTGATACGGATCAGTTCCCCTGGTCCCGGCAGGAAAAAACACTCCTTGAAGACCTAATTGGTTCGCTGGCGGCCGCGTTTGGCAAAGCTCAACTGATCAACCGGCTGGAACGCTTGTCGTCGCTCGATGAACTAACAGGTATTATGAACCGCCGCGCATTTGTTGACGCTGCCGAACGTCGCCTGCAGCATCAGTCCCGGTCTGGCCAATCCGGGTGCCTTTTGTTTGTCGACCTGGATCATTTCAAGGAAGTCAATGATACGCTGGGGCACCTGGCCGGGGACCAGGCTATTCAGCTTGTTGCAGACACCATGCAAACCCTGGTGCGCGCGTGTGACATTGTTGGTCGTTATGGCGGGGATGAATTTGTCGTATGGCTTGAAGATATCGAACCAGCGGATGCGGCACTTAAAGCGCGATCATTGATTGATGCGATGCCCAGCATTCGGGACCAGATTGGCGGCAGCGATCTGCGTTTGTCAGCGTCGGTGGGTGTGTGCCCTTCTGTTCCGGGGCTCGATTTGAAGTTTGCCGACTTGTCGGAACGGGCCGACAAAGCCCTCTATGAGGTGAAAAACGCGGGCCGCAGCAATGTGGCTTTGGCGACGGCACCATCGTTAACTGAAACTGTCGCTGTTGGGGGGATGGTCTGATGTTCCAGAAAATTAAGTCAATGCTCTCGAGCGACAAAGGCTTGCCTGATACGCTCTCGATCGAAGATGAACAAACCATCCTGAGGGACGGCACTGAAAAACAGAAAGAGCAGCTTGCTGCGCGTCAGGATGCACGTCCTGAAGTCCTATATTTTCTTGCAGAAGATAAATCTGCATCTGTACGACGTCATATTGCGGGCAACCCGTCCACACCGATACAGGCGGACGAACTTCTGAAAAATGACTCTGATGACACTGTGCGAACCGAACTGGCCCGCAAAATCGGCCGCTTGGTCCCCGATATGTCATCGGCAGAACAGAAAACCTTGAGGGAAAAGTCGATCAAACTTCTGGAGGGTCTGGCGCGCGACCAGTTACCTAAAGTGCGCGCTATGGTCGCTGAAGAGATCAAAAACTCTGCCGAGGTGCCAAAAGAATTAGTTGATCGGCTGGCCCGCGATATTGAAGACATCGTCTGTGGGCCCATACTGCAATATTCACCGCTGCTGAACGATGACGACTTGCGGGAAATTATTGCGGCGGGCGCAAGCTCCAAAGCCCTGGAAGCGATTGCCAGTCGGACGCTTGTTTCTGAAGATGTTGCCTCCGATGTTGCTGCAACCCTTGATGTGCCCGCGGTGGCGGCGCTGCTCACTAACAAGAATGCTCAAATCCGTGAAGATACTCTTGACCAGATTATCTCTCAGGCGGAAAGCGTCGAAGATTTGCATAAACCTGTCGCCTTGCGTCCTCAGATATCTGTCAGGGCGATGAAACGTATTGCCGGGTTTGTTGCCTCTGCGCTGGTGCACGCGATGATGGAACAAAGCGATCTGTCCGAAGATCAGGCCGATGAACTGCTTGAAAAAGTACGCGACCGCCTGGCGGCAGAAAAAGTGGGTGACGATGAAGCCCGGCAACTGGCGGTAAAAGCGCAAGAATTTTATGACCGGGGTATGCTGGATGATGCTTTTGTCATCGAGCAAATTACCGAAAATAATCGGGAACTTTTGCTGCAGTGTTTGGCAGTGATGTCTGACCTGGCGGCTGAAACCGTCCGTCAGGTTATTCAATCCAAAAGCGGGCGGGCGGTAACGGCCCTGTGCTGGAAAGCCGGGCTGACGATGCGCACAGCCTATGACATACAGACCCAGTTCGCGCTGGTCCCCAATGCCCAGCTTTTATCGGCCAAAAATGGTAATGAATATCCGATAAAAGAAGATGAGCTTGAATGGCACCTCAGTTATTTCACGGAAAATGACTAGCTTTATCCATCAATAAAGTTAGTTATTGTAGTTATGTACCTTTCCATGAAATTGCACATATGAGGCTGTTATGCGCCGTATTCTGACTGTTTTCTCCCTTTGTTTCTGTGTTTTCGCGCTGCCTGCAGGCGCGCAAGATGGGGATGATGAGCGCCTTGGCGTTGCACGTGACATCATCAAACTAACTCGGGCGACTGAAGCTGTTGAAAAAATGATGCCCGTTCTGATTGATCAGCAGATGCAAATAATTGAGCAGCAAGGTCGAACTTTGTCGGCCAACCAGAAGCAGGCAGTTGAGGCTGCAGTTACGAATTTCACTGATAGCTTTGCACAAGCTTTTGCGCCCTTAATGGATGACATGGCCAGACTGTATGGCCAGAAGTTTTCATTGGCGGACCTGAAGGCGATCAGAGATTTTTATTCGTCTGATGTGGGTGCGCGGTTTGTTGATGGTGGTCTTGAGCTGACACCAGAGCTTGTTCAGGTTAGCCAGGCATGGACGATGGAACATGTTATGCCGGGTGCCAGGAAATTGGCTGCAGACCTCAAGGCAGCGCTGGAGGACAACCAGTGATAATTTGAACTAGGCTGGTGCGCTGCCGCGAATAAGGGTGCCCGCCCCTCTTTCTGTAAATATTTCAAGCAGGATGGCGTGCTTGACGCGTCCGTCCAGTATAACGGCACCGCGAACGCCCTGGCGCAGGGCGTTTAGGCATGTTTCCACTTTGGGGATCATACCGCCGGAAATGGTGCCGCTCTTTTTGAGGGTGCTGATTTGTGCTTCGTTCAGTTCTGTGATCATGTCACCGTCTTCATCCAGAACGCCCGGCACATCTGTCAGCAGAACGAAGCGCCGCGCCCCCAGCGCGCCTGCAATGGCACCTGCCATTGTGTCTGCGTTAATGTTGTAGGTGTTGCCATCTTCCCCCATTGCGATAGGCGAAATGACGGGAATGATGCCGTTGTCGATGCTTTGACGAATGATTGTCGGGTCAATGTGTGCTGGTTCACCAACAAAGCCAAGGTCAATCACCTGTTCCAGGTTAGAGTCCGGGTCGGGTTTGCGGCGCTCCACTTTGCGGGCTGTTACCATGTTGCTGTCTTTGCCGGACAGGCCGATAGCGCGCCCGCCAACGCCGTTAATATCTGCGACAATGGATTTACAGACGGACCCGCACAGAACCATTTCGGCGACGTCTACAGTTGCTTTTGTGGTTACCCGTAATCCATCAATAAATTCGCTTTCGATTGATAGACGTGAGAGCATCTCACCGATCTGCGGACCTCCACCATGAACGATAACCGGGAAAATGCCCACTTGGCGCAACAGCGTGATGTCTTCTGCAAACTGGCGCGCCAATTTATCATCCCCCATGGCATGCCCGCCATATTTAATCACAAAAGTTTCGCCGCCGTATTTGCGCATATACGGCAATGCCTCAACCAGTGTGGCAGCTTTTTTCTGGAGTTTCTTTTTCTGTTTTTCCACGAGGGTATCGTCCAGGAATTTATACGTTGATCAGGGTGATGTGAGGCAAATCTGCCAATTAGTCAAATCGGTAGCCACCGAAATTTGTTGGTCTTTCATCATACAGCATCACCCCAACGGCTAAAAACAGTTGCCCCAGATAATAGGGGACCCAGACGCTGAGCGGCCCGCCCACGTCCAGATCGAGGAACGTTCGTACGCCGAGAACGGCATCAGACACTAAAAATAAAATGGCACCACTGCCGACCAATCTTACAGGAAAGCGGCTCATCATGGCTGTTGTTGCCATCAGGGCAAGCACCACTGAATAGGCTGCGACCGGAATGAGCATATCTCCCAGGCCTGGGTACAGAAAATAGGCGCCAAGGCCCGCCCCTGCCCAAAACAGCGCGCTGATACGCATGCGTATGCCGGTGACATCTTCAAGGGGTAACCGGTTCTTCAAAAACAAACCAATGTAAAAAATATGCGCGATGAAAAAGGCTGCAAGCCCTTGCATAAAGCTGTTTTCACCGGGAATTGCCAGCAGGGCGTCACCGGCAACCGACGCCAGCAACGCGAGCAAAAGGATCATATGATTTGTGGTTTGAGCAGTAACAAGAACAAACAATACCAGAAAGCCAACAGCGCTTGATTTTGCGGCGACTTGCCAAATCAGCCCTTCAGGGTACCAGCCGCCGCCGTATAACACGGCACCGACAAACGACAGAAAGATCATCGCCTGGCCAATGCCTTCGATGATCGGTCGCTTGCGCCGACTGAAAATTCGTGTCACGTCTCTTCCCCTCTGGCACCACTATAGTCGTGGATCGCATGGGGCCTCAAGTCTTTGATTCAAATGTATCTATTTTCCATACCGGGTTGAATGTATCCGTGTGCACAGCGATTTGGCATAGCGGTGCACGTTTTGCGCTAAAGCGACTTTTGCAGTCGCCCGACAACCGGAATAAAAACCAGATTGCCAAGCCCGGTAATCAGCAGTACCTGCGGGGATGTCAGGCCAAACCCAATGAGGGCGGCTGCCAACAGGGATCCAACGGCCATGTAACCGCTGTTGACAATGTTGGTCGCAGCCATGGTGCGTGACCGTTCTGACCGGTCGGTTCTGTCTTGCAGCACCGCATAGAGCGGGACAATCACCATCCCGGCACCCATGGCAATAATCACCAACAAGCCAGTAATCACCAGGTTGGTCGGCGACGACAGGAACGCCGTAATGCCGATTGGGTCAGTCATGAGGTCTTGTTGCGCGGGCACCAGCAGGAACAAAAGTGTTGTTGCAACAGCCAAGGCCACAAGACCAGGCGCTGCCAATCGGGCCGTGATCACCCCTTTCAGGACTTTGCTGCACAATAAAGACCCGGCACCAATACCCAATGAAAAACAGGCCATGAACAAGGTGACAATTTGCTCGTCACCGCCTAAGCGGTTTTTAACAATGTCTGGAATTTGCGCGATAAATATTGTGCCGAGTAACCAAATCCAGCTGATACCAATGATCGCACGCCGCGTAATGTCGCTTGACCAGCTGGATTTCAAAAGCGCACTGGTTGAGGCAAAAATATTTTTCTGTACCACCAGGTCCGGTGCCGCCTGTCCGGTTTTGGGGACCATTCTGCCAGTGAAGGCCCCCAGCACAGCAAGGGCAATCATGAATATGGATACGCTTGACAGGCCACCCTCACTTAACACCAGCAGACCGCCAATAACCGTCCCCAAAAGAATGGCGATAAAAGTTGCGGCCTCCACCAGGGCGTTGGCGGATAACAGTTCATCGCGCTGCATCAGGTCGGGCAATATACCGTATTTGATAGGCCCAAAAAATGTGGACTGCAGGCCAAGGCCGGCGAGCACAATGATCATCAGGGGCAGGCTTTCAAGATAGAAGGCAAGCGCCCCCACAATCATCAGCCCAATCTCCCACACTTTTATCCAGACAATCTGCTGTGTTTTTTCAAACTTGTCAGCAAGCTGCCCCGCCAGCGCAGAAAACAGAAAAAACGGCAGGATAAACAGGCCAACCGCCAGATTGGTGAGAATGGGTGCCGCAACAGATACTTCTTGGGCAAAGCGGAAAGTAATAAGAATAATCACGGCCTGCCGGAACAGGTTGTCGTTAAAAGCGCCCAGAAACTGGGTCAAGAACAGCGGCAAAAACCGCCGCGTCTTCAGGAAATGCGGATCGTTTGCTGGCACGATCAGGCCTTATTCTGCGGGTGCATGCTGGTGGCTAAGTTCATGGCGGGCCTGCCTGATGATCGCGATCGCCCCTGACAAGAACAAAGACGCCATCAAGCCCGCAACAATAAGGTCAGGCCATCCCGTGCCAGAGAACCAGACACCAGATGCCGCCACCATCACCATAACATTGCCAATGGCGTCATTGCGGCTGCACAACCATACAGACCGGACGTTGGCATCGCCGTCCTTGAAGCGCAGCAGCAACAACACACTGGCAACATTGGCGATCAGCGCGGCAGCCCCAATCGAGCCCATAATGAGCGCTGCGGGTTGTTGCGTATAAAAAACGGAATAGATGGTTGATCCCAAAACCCAAAGGCCCATACCCCCCAAACTAAGCCCTTTTAAAAGAGCGACCCGCGCACGCGTTGCCACGCTTTTGCCAATCACGATCAGAGAAATGGTGTAGGTTAGCGTGTCACCCAGAAAATCCAGAGCGTCCGCTTTCAATGCCTGGGATTGGCCAACAAACCCCATTGGCATCTCTACAAAAAACATGAAGGCGTTGATCGCAATGACAATAAACAACACGCGTTTGTAGGCCGGGTCCAAGCCATCAAATTTTACGTCATTGCAACAGTGGGCACCCATGAATAACCCCCGGGTTGATCTTCCTATTAGGTGTATTAGGCCTGTTCGGCTGCATTGGTGCAACACCAAAATGCTGGCGGTCACTGCAATTTAATGTTTAACAACTCAAAAAATTATGCTTCTTGCTGATAATTAGCTTCTATCGATTAAAGAGCCACCATGTTCCAGACACGCCAAATTGCCAGTCTCGTCATTGCTTTTGTTGCCGCAATCCCTTGGGTTTTTGGTGGTGCCGCGGCGTCCTCGCAGGACATGGAACCGCCTGCAACTGTAGAATTTTTAAGCATCGACGACCTTGCGCCCGGCACTTACCGGTATCAGTTTAACGCTGGCAGCCGCAACACGGGAGAGGCGATATGGGTGCCTGTACTTGTCCTGAAGGGGCAAAAAGAAGGCCCGCGTCTGTTGTTAACGTCCGCAATCCACGGTGATGAGTTAAACGGTATTTTTGCCATTCACGGTTTGCTGGACCGAGTGAACAGTGAGGCCCTGGCGGGTACTCTGGTTGTTGTCCCTGGTGTCAATCAACCCGGGATGAATGCAAACAATCGCCACTTTGTGGGTGCTGGCGGTGGTGGCCATATGGCGGACCTGAATCGGTTGTTCCCGGGCCAGGCAAACAATGGCAGCACTGCCGAGCGCTATGTCGCCCGCCTATGGAAAAACATCATTGAAGACAATGTAGATTATGCAGTTGACCTGCATACACAAACCAGAGGCTCTGACTATCCTTTGTTTGTGTTTGCAGATTTTCGCAATGAAACAGCGCACCAAATGGCACATGACTTGATGCCGGACCTGATAAAAAATGATCCGGGGCAAAGTGGCACTTTGGAGACAACGCTTATGGGCAAAGGTGTGCCTGCGGTAACACTGGAAATAGGCGGGCCCAAGCAATTACAGCCCGACCTGGTTGCCCGCGCCGTTGCCGGATTAGAAAACGTGATGCGTGGATTGGGCTTGCTTGCCGGGGAACGGCGCAAGCCTGCAGTTCAGCCGTTTGTTGGGGCCAATTCCACCAATGTTTTCACCGATCACGGCGGCTTTGCCTACATCCATGTAAAGTTGAATGAACGGATTGAACAAGGACAGAAGATTGCAACGGTTGTGGACGCGTTCGGGCGCGAGAAAGCAAGCTACTTTGCGCCATACGGCGGCGTGGTTTTATCTGTTGCCACTGACCCCTTAAGAGAACCGGGAGCCATGTTGGTCCGTATACTGCACTAACCCAGGCCCGCGACAGTAACACCTTAAAGACTGAGTAACATAATGACCGCTTCTCCACTGCCGTCAGATCATCCGGCTGTATCCTTTGGCAAAACCGGTGTTTTGCTAATGAGCCTTGGCACGCCTGACGCGCCCACCTACAGCGCTGTCCGGCGGTATCTTGCAGAATTTTTGTCTGACCCGCGGGTTATTGAAACACCCCGTCCTCTTTGGCTGCCAATCCTTTATGGTCTGATCCTGACATTTCGCCCAGCCCGGTCTGCCAAGGCATATGCCAAAATCTGGGATTATGAACGCGGCGAGTCGCCTTTGCGCACATACGCGCGGTCACAGGCGGAAAAACTGGATGAACGCATGGGCGATGACGTGCCTGTTGCATGGGCTTTTCGCTATGGCTCGCCGTCCATTCAAAGCGGGCTTGAAGAATTGCAGGCGGCTGGCTGTGAAAAGATTATTTTGTTCGCGCTGTATCCGCAATATAGCGCCACAACTACGGCTTCGTCTTTTGACAAGGTATTTGAATGTCTGGGCAACATGCGCTGGCAACCGGCGGTGCACACGGTATCGCGGTACTGCGATGATCCGGTTTATGTTGATGCGCTTGCCGCATCTGCGAAACAGTCGCTGGCGACCATTGATTGGCAGCCTGAAAAACTGCTGATGTCGTATCATTCGATCCCGCAAGCTTACTATGACAAAGGGGACCCGTACCCCTGTTATTGTAAGAAAACATCGCGTTTGTTTGGCGAGGCGGGCGGTTTTGATCCAGACCATATCATCACGAGCTTTCAGTCGCGTGTGGGCCCGGCCCAGTGGGTTAGCCCCTATACGGATAAAACCGTCGATGAGCTTGCAGCCTCAGGCGTGAAAAAGCTTGCTGTTATGGCGCCCGCCTTTTCAGCGGACTGTCTGGAAACACTGGAAGAACTAAACATGGAACTGCGTGAACAGTTCATGGAAGCGGGCGGAACACATTTCCATTACATCCCCTGCCTCAATGATACGGACCCCGGAATGGATGTTCTGGAAGCGGTTGTGCGCCGGGATGCAGCTGGCTGGCTTTAATGCTGGTCGCCCGCAGGCCCAGATAGACCGGTCACGTGCACATTTACAGTAATTTCACCCGCTTTTTCCAGCGTCAGCGTTAGTGGGAAGGTGGTCCCTTCTGCGAGAGGTTCGCTCAACCCCATCAACATAATATGCAGACCCCCGGGCGCAAACTCCACCGTTTGGCCTGTGGGTAACATCACTTCGTCCTGCATTTCCATTCGCATGATGCCATCAACCTCCCCTGACATATGCAAGGTTGTCATGGAGGCGCGAGGCGTTGTTGCCCCCAGCAATATATCGGATTGTTCAGCGCCGTTATGCAGCTTCATGTAAACAGCTGCCGACATGGTGCGCCGTGTTTTGCGGGCCCAAACATCGGTTACTTGAACGCCAGCATTTGTTTGGCGTATCTGGTTTTCGTCAGCGTCCTGGGAAACAGCGGGCCATTGCAACAACGCAAAGCCAGCGATTAGGGCAATAACAAACGATTTCATGTAACCTACGACTCCGCTCTAGATGCATGACCCGCATCACATGACGATGTTAGGGCAAAAGGTCAAGATGTACGGGCGTTATGCCGCATCTGTAGCGCAGATCAATTCGTGCTGGATTGCTGGTTCAAACGCCGAGTGGCCAGCCACAGGCACCATTTTTAATTTTGCCCAAGGCATTGCCTTTGAGAGGTCCCATGCGGCACTGGGCGGACAGATCGAGTCGTATCGGCCTTGGATGATAGTGGTGGGAACACCGATAAGCTTTCCGGCATCCCGCAAGATCTGGTTATCAGTTTCAAGGAATCCCTTGTTATGAAAATAGTGGGCTTCAATGCGGGCAAAGGCGAGTGCAAAAACCGGATCCACGGAATGCGCGCGCTGTTCCTCATCAGGCACCAGCGTCACCGTGCTGCCTTCCCACAGGCTCCATTCTTTTGCAAACCGCAACCGCGTATCTTCAAAAGCCGGGTCCGTCAGCCGGTGGTAATAGGCAGCGACGATATCCTCACGCTCGCCTTCTGGTACCATGCCGATAAATCTTGACCAGGCTTCAGGGAAAATTCGGCCTGTGCCGTCTTTGTAAAACCAGTCCAGCTCCCGCTGCCGCATCAGAAAAATTCCGCGCAGCACTAGGCTGTGGACCCTGTTGGGATGAGTTTCGGCATACAACAGCGATAACGTGCTGCCCCAGGATCCACCAAACAGCATCCAACGGTCCACACCAATATGAACACGAATTTGTTCCATGTCTGATATCAAATGGGCTGTTGTGTTGTAATCCAGTGATGCATGGGGTTTGCTTTGGCCACAGCCCCGCTGGTCAAACAGAATGATCCGATATTTGTTCGGGTTAAAGAACCGCCGCTGTATCGGACTTGTGCCGCCGCCCGGACCACCATGGACAAACAAGACCGGCAGGCCATTGGGGTTGCCGGACTGTTCCACATAGATTTTGTGCCCATCGCCAACCGACAACCACTCCTTTCGGAACGGTTGAAGGGCAGGGTAAAGCGTTCTTAAGGATGTCGTACCGTCCGCGCGCAATTATCTTCCTTTTTCTTTAACTCTAGCGGCACAGTCCCCTCGTGACAAGGTCACCAAGTGCTTCAGATTAACTCGAAACAATTTGGCATCGTCTTAAAAACGATGTAGATGAAACCAAGCTGGGGATCGCAAAGATGCGCGTGTGGAGAGCGCAACCAAATGATCAAGATGGTCTAGCCGACGAAGCATCGAGAGAACGAGGTAGTTATGCCGCACGAACAGTGTCTTCGCCTAAGGGATGAAGCCAAGGATAGATTAAAAATCCTTTTCCTTGCTAAATGGGCCGAAGGCGATGGAACACCCGACCCAAAAGACGGCACGCATGCCACCTATCATTATGAGTTGCGCGAAACGCTCAAGTCGATTGGCCTGAATATTGAAGCCTGCGGGCGGTATGAACGATTGTTCGAGACGCCCGATTACGATTTTCTGTTTACGCTATTTAACCGTGGTGGATTCCTGAATAGTGAAATGCTTGCGCCTTTGTTGGCGACATATCGACATGTACCATTTCTGGGGGCGAGCCCGATTTTGCGCGGGCTCGGTGATGACAAACATCTGATGAAACTGGCGGCCAAAAGCCGAGGTTTGTCCACGCCTCATTGGGAAGTGTACCGCAACGGGTGCCACGAAATGAAACCGCCCACCTTTGCTGGTGACCGCATGGTGGTTAAGCCAAACGCCAGTTCTGCATCGTGGGGTATCAAAGCCGTTGAAAGCTGGCATGATGCCCTTGCGCACATCCAGTATTTGCACGGACAAGGCCATGATGCGATTGTCGAAGAATTTGTCGATGGCTACGAACTGGCTGTCCCTATTGTGGGTGGTCGTGGGCCCTGGATATTGCCGATCATTCGTTTTGAAGTGGATGACCCGCTTGCGATCCGGTCCTATGAGCAGAAACGTCATCTGACCCCCAGTGATGATGTGGTACTAAAAGTATATGATGAGCAGCCGATTGTTGACCGGTTGCATCAGCACGCACACGATATTCTGCCCGAAATCTGGCCGTGCGATTATGCGCGAATGGAATTCAAATATGATCCAGCCACGGATGCCTTGAATTTTCTGGAAATAAACCTCAGTTGTAACCTCTGGTCAAAAAAGGCGGTGCCTTTCTCGGCACGTGCTGCAGGTGTGGAGTACCCCGAACTGATCGAGACAATTCTTGCGCATAGTTTGCTGCGCCAAGGTCTCGTATCTCGGGACGATATTATTTAGAGGAATAGGGCGCGATGAAGTTTCACGCGGTAGTGATGGCGGCGCAGCGGGTTGGCGTTGTCAATGAACTGGCTGCTGACGCCGGTGTTAGCCATAAATGTTTGATCGAAATGGACGGCAAAAAACTGATCGAGCATGTGCTGGATTGTTTGGACGCCAGCCCTGAAGTGGATCGGGTCACTGTTTCGGTTGACGATGTCTCTGTGCTGGACGGCGTGCCCGCGTTCACTCGCATGCAGGAGCAAGGCAAAGCTCGGGCAGTTGAAGCCGCAACAGACTTGTTTGCAAGTTTTCTGGTGGCGATGGAGGGCGGTAATAGATACCCCACCCTTGTCACAACAGCAGACAATGTTCTGTTAACGCCCGGCATGGTGAAACATTTCTGCACCGAAATAGAAACAACCAACGCTCGGGCCGCTATTGCCGTTACGGAAAAAGATGTTCTTCTTAACGTCTACCCCGATGGTCAGCGGCGTTTTCACAAATTTGCGGACAATGAATACTCCAACTGCAATCTTTATGCGATCGTTGACAAAGAAACCAGCGACCTTGCCAGAGTTTTTCAAACCGGTGGTCAGTTCGCCAAGTCTTTAGCGCGTGTACTGAAGGCTTTTGGCCTGTGGAATGCTATTGCCTATCGGTTTTCACTTTATAGTCTGGACAAAGGCATGCAGAGGCTGTCTAGAAAATTCAAAACGCAACTTGTTGCGGTGCGCATGCCCTTTCCCGAAGCACCAATAGATGTCGATAATTTCCGCTCCAAAAAGCTTGCCAATGAAATCCTGCAGGCGCGCCGCGCTGCCGAGTGATGTCTAAAATCGTTGATTTCCCCCTGATACGGCTGCCCTTTAAGTATTTATTTGCAAGGTTGTTCTACCAAAGTTTGGCGCAGCGGCGAAAATGCGTACAATATGTGCCGATGATTAAGCAGCAGGACCAGATTGAGCGTGGCCACAGCAATCACAGACAGTGACTTTGTTACCTTCGAAGAGGTCGGGGGCCAGCGTCAGGCAACGCTTCGCGGTGACTGGACCATTGAAAACGCGCACGATATCGATGTTATGATGCGTAAGCTGTTTCCGGCCGGAAAATCACCCGAGAATATGCCGTCGCTGAATTGTGGTGGCATAGGGCGGCTTGATACAACAGGTGCAGTGATGGTGCGCCGGTTTGCAGCAAGAGTTGGCGAACACTGCGAAGCTGAACTGACGGGCGTCCCGGATGTTCACAAGCCTTTACTGGACGTTATTACGGCCTGTCCGCCTCCTGCGGCGACAACACCAGACCCGATACCCTGGTATGTCGTGCCTCTTGTTGGCACTGGCGAGGCGGTCTGGTTGGCGCTGCGGTCTTTTGCCCGTTTGTTAAGCTTTTTGGGTCTTGTGTTGGTGCGCTTTGGTGGCTCGGTCACGGATCCAAGCCGTATTCGGCTGATCCCCATTATCCACCAGATGGATGTAACCGGTTTGCGGGCCATGGGGATTGTCGGACTGATTTCTTTCCTGATTGGCGCCGTGATGGTCAATCAGGGGGCGATCCAATTAGCCAAATTCGGCGCCGACATTTTTGTCATTGATATGCTCGGTATTTCGCACCTGCGCGAGCTGGGTATTTTGCTGACCGCTATTATTATTGCAGGTCGGTCGGGCAGTGCTTTCACGGCTCAAATTGGGTCAATGGTGCTCAATGAAGAAGTGGACGCCATGAAAACCCTGGGCATGGACCCCATTGATGTGCTGGTGCTGCCGCGCCTTATTGCCATGCTGGTTTGTCTGCCTTTGTTGGCCTTCTATTCCGATGTTGTTGGTATTGCGGGAGGCATGATGATGGCATGGCTGCAGCTTGATATCTCGCCCGGTAACTTCATCGTTTATTTCCGCGAGGAAATTTCTATCGAACATTTCTGGGTCGGTATCATCAAGGCACCATTTTTCGCTGCAATCATTGCAGCATGCGGTTGTTATCAGGGGTTGCGTGTAGCTGGCAGTGCTGATGCGCTCGGATCACGCACAACAAAAAGCGTGGTGCAGGCAATCTTTTTGGTGATCGCGTTTGATGCGCTGTTTGCCATTTTCTTCACCAGCATTGGCTTGTAGGGGTATGCCATGGATGACATGACCGCCAATAGCATCCCCGCCGCACCGTCGAGTGCGCAAGACGCCATTATCAGGATACGCGGCCTGAAAACCGCGTTCGGCGACCATGTGGTCCACCAGAATATGGACCTTGATGTCTATCGCGGCGAAATTTTGGGTGTTGTCGGGGGCTCTGGCTCCGGCAAGTCCGTACTGCTGAAAACTATCATTGGGCTTAACCGACAGGTAGAAGGCACCATAGAAATTAATGGTTACGATCAGGCGTCACTTTCATTGGCGGAAGAGCGTCGGTCTCGGCAGGATTGGGGCGTTTTGTTTCAGGATGGTGCTTTGTTCAGTTCGCTGACGGTTGCGCAAAATGTGCAGGTTCCGCTGCGCGAATACTATGACCTGCCGCAAGATGTGATGGACGATTTGGCCCGCAGCAAAATTACCATGGCGGGCTTGCCGCTAGATGCAGCGCGCAAGTTCCCGTCTGACCTCTCAGGGGGGATGCGCAAACGGGCGGCGCTGGCACGGTCGTTAGCGCTTGACCCTCATGTCCTGTTTTTGGATGAACCCACCGCCGGGCTGGACCCGATCGGAGCCGCAGCTTTTGATGGTTTGGTGAAAGACTTGAGCCAGTCACTTGGTTTAACGGTATTTTTGGTAACACACGACCTCGACACTCTTTACCGGGTGTGCGACCGTGTGGCGGTGTTGGGTGACAAGCGTATTTTGATCAATGCGCCTTTGCCCGAAGTGGTGAAATTTGATCACCCGTGGGTCAAAGAGTATTTTGGTGGTCCGCGTGCGCGGGCCGCGGGCATAGAATAGACGTACAAGCAAACCTAAAGAACATGCGGTAATAAGCAGGAAGGAACACAATGGAAACCAGGGCATCCTACATGTTGGTCGGCGGCTTTGTACTGACGTTCCTGGTCGGGTTGGTTGCTTTTGCTATCTGGATCGCCAAAGTCGACCTTGATGCAGAATACACCGACTATGATATCTATTTTGAAGGCACGGTCAGTGGCCTTTTGAAACGCTCCATTGTGTATTACCAGGGTATTCCGGTTGGGGATGTGCGCGATATTCAGCTTGCGCCGGACGACCCCAGCAAAGTGCTGGTGTGGATCAGATTGAAGGCTGAGGTGCCAGTTAATCAGGAGTCGGTTGCAAAACTTGAATTTCAAGGCCTGACGGGCGTGGCCTATATCGAGCTATATGGCGGTACCCACTCGGACGCCCCGCCCCTGAAAGTGCCACCAGGTCAGGAACGGGCCGTGATCAAATCCGAAGCCTCGCCGCTGCTTGCGATTTTTGAAAGCGCACCCAATCTGGTGAACGAAGCCATACTGGTGGTGAGCCAGGTCCAGAAACTCTTGAGCGACAAAAACATCCAGAGCGTTTCCGGCGCAATTCAGAACACGGAACGCCTTACCGGCAATCTTGCAAAGGGTACAGATGATCTGGACGTCATAATGGCGGATGTGAAGGAAATTTTGGCACAGGCAAAAATAGCATCTGCGCAAATCAATACCCTTATTGAAAATGGCAATTCGCTGCTGGAAGACGATGCAAAACTGTTGATGGAAGAAACAACCAAAACCATGCAAACAGCAACGGCCCTGCTGGAACGTGTGGACAATATGGTTGCCGCGAACGAAGGGGCAGTGACACAGTTCGTCAACACCAGCCTGCCGGAAGTATCGCGTATGATCCTGGATTTGCGGCTAACCGCGCGCAACCTGTCGCGCTTGATGAGCCGGATCGAGCAAAATCCCGCAGAAATTATTTTTGGCACGAAAGAGGCCGAATATGACCTCAAGTCGCGCAAAACCGTGGAGGATGACAATTGATGACTGTAGATACCCTTCACCTGTTGGTTCGGCAGCCCATAAAACTACTGGGCCTTGCTGGCTGCGCCTTTTTGGCTGCCTGCGGACCGATTATTTCTTTTGGCGATGATGGCCCTGCAGATCAGATATTTGGTTTGGAACATGCCGCTGCGCCGTCTGCGCTGGGCGACATGGGCACCATCATTTACGTGGAAGAACCACTGATGAGCGATGGTTTAGGCGGCAACCAGATTTCGGTCGCCCTTGCGGATAACCAACGCACCAGCCTGCAGGGTGTGCGGTGGTCGGCAAATTCAACAGACCTTATTCGGGATTATCTGGTTCGGGGCGTTGCCAATGCTGCCGGTGTCCGGCTTTTGGGTGAAGGCGCCATCGATGTGCAGGCAGGATGCCGCATGGGTGTGAAGGTCTGGGCATTTGAGTTTGTGCCCGGTGACACCGCGGACGATGACCGCGTCGATGTTGAAATCGAATTTGTGCTTGTCCGGTATTATGACAACCGTCTGATCGGCCAGCCTACCTTTACTGCAAGTCCAGCTGTGAGCGAACCGGGGGGACGCGGCATTACGGCTGCTTTTGACACAGCCATGGGTTCCGTTAGTTCACAAGCGGGGGCGTGGCTTCGCGAATATGCTGGAGAGTGCGCGCTTTAAGTGCATGCACGGGCTACTCAGGCGGTGCGGGCGTCCGGCGATATGGGCGGCGAATATGTTCAAGCCAGGCCCAGCCAAAAATTGTTAGCCCAATCATTGTCACCACAACAAAGGGTGCGCCGGGTGTTGCGGCGCTGAACAATATACCAGCGGCAAGCGGCCCAGCGATGCGCCCCAGTGATGAAACACCGTTTGATAGCCCGAGCGCAGCGCCCTGGATGCGTCGGTCTGTGCGCCGTGATAAAAGGCTGTTGAGCGCCGGATAACTAACCGACAAAGCCCCCAAAACAAGGGGGAAACCAACCGCAACGGTATAGATTGATGCAGGACCCAGCACAATAACAAGGCAGCCCGCAATATGGAAAATCGAGCATAACTGTAGCGACCGGATTTCGCCAATTGCCTTGAACAATGGCCCCACAAGCCAGACCTGAAACACAAATACCAGACCACCCACACCCATCAGGATAAAGCCGACTTCAAGTTCGGTCCAGTTTAACACAGCCGCCATCCAAAAGGGCGCGATAGAGAAGCTGATGCTTTGGCCCACGGCGGTGACAACAAACATAATGAACAGCGGCAGCCGGTCAGGAACCAGAATAATCGCCCGCCAGCGGTTGCTTGGCACCTCTGTTAACGGGTTGGGGGTTACGGTGTCTGGTTGGTTTGGTTCGTTTTTATTTTCAACTGATGCCGGGTTTGTTTCCGGCACATAAATGGCCGTTAAAATCATTGCAAGCAGGGATAAGCCGCATGCCGCCATACCGGGTAGAAATATGTTTGTTTCCCCGCCAATACTGCTGAGGTAACCACCAAGACCGGGGCCAAATGCAAACCCAAGCCCAAAGGCACCGCCAATGCGCGCCATAGCTTTGCCACGGTTTTCTTCGTCGGTCATGTCCGCCATTACCGCCATTACAATGCCGATATTGCCCGTCATGGCACCGGAGATGGCGCGTGCGACAAACACCATCCACAGGCTGGTTGACATAGCCAGAAGCAGATACGCCAGTGCCGCTCCTAAAAATGTCACAGCAAGGGTTGGCTTGCGGCCGACCCGGTCTGATATGCGGCCCAAAATGGGGCCCAGCGAAAAGGCTGCCAGTGCATACACAGAAATCAGAGCTGTTCCGGTGAATGTGTCGCCGCCGTATTGCAGGGTCAAAAACGGCAGCAACGGAACAATCATGCCAAAGCCAACCAGATCAATGAATATCGCCAACAAAATGACCGGCATGAGCACGTGTCCAATCGGAAAGAAACAGGTTATGCTTGTATCGTCAGGGCGCTTTGTCAGCACTGATGTGCATCAGCTTTGGCTAACCATCTGCAATAAACCGATTTGATCGACAATGATGACCAAGCCCTAGTCGGTTTGTTGGTTATAGTGTTAAATGATGGAAACACCAGCATGAATGCTGGCGGGTTTAACAGGCGGAGACAAAGTGTGCGGCCCGACGTTCTTGCCATGAACCGATTTTACAAAACGCCGATGGGGGCGGCTGCCAGTTGGCTTATTCATAAGCGCCTGGCCCCGATGTGGTCTGCGCCGACAGCGCCGCTTTATGGTTTGGGGTATGCCCTTCCGTTTCTGGAGCTTGAATCGATAGCGCATCAGGCAGCAACCATAGGCGAGACAAGCACACTGCCGCAGTTCGCGCTGATGCCTGCGGCGCAAGGCGTATTTCATTGGCCCAACATGCAGCAAAGCAGCACGACCCTGGTAGATGAATATCATTTACCCATAGCCGACTCGTCCGTGGAGCGCATGCTGATCGTACATGCTATCGAACATTGCGACCGCCCGGCACATCTGTTTCGGGAGATATGGCGCGTACTGGCACCAGGGGGGCAAGTGATTGCAGTTGTCCCTAACCGGCGCCGGACATGGTCTGCGCTGGATAAAACGCCGTTTGGGCACGGGCAGCCTTATTCCAGAAATCAACTGTCCGCTTTAATGTCGGACCAAATGCTGCCCGCAGAAAAGTGGGATACAGCATTGATGGTGCCACCTTTGTTTTGGCCGGGGACAGCACGCCTTATGCGTTTTACAGAACAAAGCCTGCATTCTTTAGGTAAGAATATGGGGGGTGCATTGCTGGTTTCCGCCCGCAAGCAAGTCTACGGTGCGCTGATGGAGACCAAGCCCAAAGTCAGAACCAGAACGCAGCCTGCTTTGAACCCATTACCGCGCACATCTTTGCAAAATGGTTCAACAACATCCGCTGTCGAATCTGCGCCATCTGGTCTGTCCAACCAACCAGATCGTACAGACTTAAGTAAACCGATGTGATCAAGCAACAGTGAGTGGCTGTTTGTGGCGGAAATTGGATTAACCCGGAAATTGCCATTGTTTTATAATTTCGTGGGATATATTTTCCGTAACATAAAATTTCAATGATGGTCCTATGGACCAGGCCTTATGAGTGAGTGGAGAGATCGTATGAGCGATTCGAAGGGTGATTCGACGATGGATGAAAGCCAGGAAATGGCAATCCGGCAAGTGGCGAATGCATTGCACAGGCTAAACGATGCCGTGATCGGCGCTGTTAGCAAAGGCGTTACTGTCGAACTGATGCGCGCATCCCGCTATCATAATGAAGAAGGTGCCTGGGGCGATATGCTGGTGCCGATTATTCACAAGCAAGACTGACGAGAGTTTCTGGCATGACTTCAATACCAACACCCAAGCTTGCGACCGCAGATGTGTGCGATGCATTGGGTGCTGACGTTGATGTGTTGTCAGAAGACTTCAAAAGCTACGGCGGTCGGCCCGATTTTGCCGGGCCAGCCGTGACGCTGAGAACACTGGATGACAACTCGCAGCTCAAAACCCTGGTCAAAACGGCGGGCGAAGGGCGTGTGATTGTCGTGGATGGCGGTGGCAGTCGGCGTACAGCCTTGCTCGGGGGCAACCTGGCAGCGGACGCGGCCTCAAATGGTTGGGCCGGACTTATCATCTATGGGTGCGTGCGCGACCTGCACGAACTGCATCGTGAAGATATTGGCATCATGGCGCTCGGGACCTGCCCGCGTAAAAGTCATAAACAGGACCGCGGTGAACTCGATGAAAACGTGGCCATCGGTGGTGTATTGATCAGCCCGGGCTATTGGGTTATTGCCGATCAGGACGGGGTGGTTGTTTCCCGCGAGTTGCCTAGCCTTTAGGGCCCCTGCTTTTCCAGAAGAAATAGTGCCTGATCAGCAAACAAATTCGCACGTTTTACCCCCATGGACAGGCGACGCCCGTCTTTTTGATGCGGCACAAAATCCAGCAAGTTGATGTTTTCATCCTGTATAAGATCATGCAGGTCCAATATCGTACAGAAATGGATGTTTTCTGTATTGTACCAGGTGCGATTGAGGGACTTTGTCACCGGCATCCGGCCCCGCGTCAGCAAATTCAGACGCACGTGCCACTGGCCAAAATTGGGGATGGTGACAATGGCTTGTTTGCCAATACGGAGCAGTTCCAAAAGGACAGTGTGGGGCTGGCGCACGGCTTGTAGGGTGCGAGACAGGATCACCACATCGAAGCTTTGGTCCGGGTATTCCGCCAGGTCATTGTCGGCGTCGCCCTGAATAACGGACAAACCTTTTGCCACGCATTGGTTCACACCGTCCTGACCAATTTCTATTCCCCGGCCATCAACGTTTTTTTGATGCACCAGATAGTGCAGTAATTCACCGTCTGCACAGCCAATGTCCAATACACGGGCTTCTGGCGTTACCAGGTCGGCAATCAGCTTCAGGTCAGGCCTGATTGTGTTTTGCTCAGTCATCGTCTTGCTCGCTTGCCGTAAAGGTCTGGGCGGCGGTTGTTAGAAAACCAGCCAACATGTCATCCATTTCGGGCACGTTCAGCAAAAAGCTGTCATGGCCATAAGCTGTATCGATCTCTGCAAAACTAACGGGCACACCAGCCGCATTCAGGGCATGGACAATGCGTTTGTTTTCAATCGTCGGGTACAGCCAGTCTGATGTGAAACTGATAACGCAGCAGCGTACGCCCCGCGCCGGGATAAACGCATCCGCCAGGCGGCCATCAAACCGGCCTGCAATGTCCAGATAATCCATCGCGCGGGTGATATAGAGGTAACTGTTCGCATCAAACCGATCGACAAAAGTTGACCCCTGGTGCCGCAGGTAACTTTCGACCTGAAAGTCCGCATCAAACCCGAAGGTAACAGCATCGCGTTCCTGCAAATTGCGACCAAACTTGTTGGTAAGGGCATCTTCGGACAAATAGGTGATGTGCGCTGTCATCCGCGCGACAGCCAGCCCCTTGGCAGGGGGTGTGTCAGCACCGTAATATTGCCCTTGGTTCCAGTTTGGGTCCGCCATAACAGCTTGCCGGCCAACCTCATGAAACGCGATATTTTGCGCTGTATGGCGCGCGGCAGAAGCGATAACACAGGCACTGTGCAGCCTGTCCGGGTAGGTGGCGAGCCACTCAAGTACCTGCATGCCGCCCATGGACCCGCCAATCACCATCATTAATTTGCTGACCCCCAGCGCATCCAACAGGGCCGCTTGCACCCGCACCATGTCGCGGATGGTGATAACCGGAAACCGGGTTCCCCAGGGGTCGCCTGTCGCTTCCTCAAGCGAGGCTGGGCCAGTTGTGCCCATGCAGCTCCCCAGCACATTGGAGCAAATCACAAAATATGTGTTGGTATCAATTAACTTGCCGGGCCCTACAAGTCGTTCCCACCAGCCGGGCTTGCCTGTTGTCGGGTGTTCGCTTGCGACATACTGGTCGCCTGTCAGCGCATGGCAAATCAGCACCGCATTATCCGCCCGTCGTGACAAGGTGCCATAGGTCTCATATGCAACATCAACGGGCGACAAAGCGTCGCCACCATCCAGCGTCAGCGGGGCCTCTTCAAAAAGGCGCATACTGGTGAAGTCTTGATTGGTCAAAGTGTTGCTCCTGAGCGGGTTTGGGCGACAGCAAAGCGGCAAGACCTTCACTTGTCAACTGAGACAAACTTTCCTTTGCCTTTACCGTAATTGAGGTCTAAGCCTAAGCGGAATTTTTGCCGTTTTATCGGCTTGGAAGCAGACGGAGAAGATCATGGCAGGACCAAAGGCCCACGAATGGATTGCCGACATGGCACCCTATGTGCCAGGCAAGGCAAAAGTTGACGGTGTTAGCAACCCGGTAAAGCTGTCATCAAACGAATGCGTTTATGGTGCCAGCCCCAAAGCGCTGAAAGCATTTGAGGCATCCGTGGGCGACCTGTTGCGCTACCCGGAAGCTGATTCGGCGCAGTTGCGCCGCGCCATTGGGGATGTTTACGGGTTGGATGTGGACCGCATTGTATGCGGCGCGGGGTCAGACGATATTCTGACGTTGTTGATCCATTCCTACGCGGGGCCGGGCGACGAGGTTATCTACTCCCAGTATGGTTTCATGGTGTATCCGGTGCAGACCAAAGCTGTTGGCGCAACCGGTATTGCTGTGCCGAACAAAAACTGGGGTGCGGATATTGATGGTATCCTTGATGCTGTCACTAACAAAACCAAACTGGTGTTTATCGATAACCCCAATAACCCGACTGGTGCTTATTTGCCCTGGTCAGAAATTGAGCGGCTGCACGCTGGTTTGCCAGATAGCGTTTTGTTGGTGCTCGACGCCGCCTATGCTGAATGCGTTACCGCTGCAGACTATAAGGCGGGGGAGGACCTGGTGGAACGCGCGAACAATGTGATTATGACGCGCACATTTTCAAAAATGTATGCGCTTGCCGGTCTGCGGGTCGGGTGGGCGTACGCGACACCTGGTGTGATTGATATCCTGAACCGTGTGCGCATGCCGTTTAACGTGTGCCTGCCGGGTCAGCCCGCGGCCATTGCTGCCGTAAAGGACACGGATCACCTCGCGGCGTCTGTTGCGTTCAACAAAGAATGGCGTGATGCGCTAACTGCTGGCCTGTCGGCTCTTGGCCTTGATGTGGTTGAAAGCCAAACAAACTTTGTGCTGGTCGGCTTTCCCACAGATGGTCCGTTTGATGCGGCGTCCGCCAATACACACCTGATGAAAAACGGTTATATCGTGCGGGCGCTGCCATCTTTGCCGCATCACCTGCGCATTTCCATTGGTACGGCAGAACAAAACCGCGCTGTTATCGCGCTTTTGACCGAATTTATGAACGGGTCCCCTGAATGAGTGAAACGGCGGCACCTGTTGGCAAGCTGACGGTCATCGGCGCGGGCCTTATTGGGTCGTCGGTGGTGCGGGCGGCTCGCCAGTATGGTGCCGCTGAAACCATTGCCCTTGCTGACGCTGACGCCGATGTGCTGGCGCGGGCGCGGGCGCTATCCCTGGCGGATAGCTACAGCGCTTCTGTTGCTGATGCGGTGGACGGCGCAGACCTGATTATTCTGGCGGTTCCTGTTGGTGCCATGGCCAATGTTGCCGTTGCGGCCGCGCCTGGCATGAAGCCAGGTGCCATTGTCAGTGATGTCGGCTCGGTGAAATCAAGTGTTCTGAAAGCGGTTGCCCCGCATTTGCCCGACGGCGTGCATTTCATCCCCGGGCACCCCGTTGCGGGTACCGAACAATCTGGCCCTGAAGCCGGGTTCGCCACCCTGTTTGATGGGCGCTGGTGTATTCTGACCCCGGCGGATGGTGCATCAGAAACAGCGCTATCCATTCTGTCTGATTTTTGGTCCAGGCTTGGCAGCACTGTTGATATCATGACGGCTGACCATCATGACCTGGTGCTGGCGATCACTTCGCATGTGCCGCACCTTATTGCATACAATATTGTGGGCACAGCCAACGATCTCGAAACCGTAACCCGCTCTGAAGTGATCAAATATTCAGCGGGTGGCTTCCGGGATTTCACCCGCATCGCGGCGTCTGATCCCACCATGTGGCGCGATGTTTTCCTGAATAACAAAGACGCAGTGCTGGAAATGCTGGGGCGCTTTAATGAAGACCTGACCGCTTTGCAGCGCGCTATTCGTTGGGGTGATGGGGATGCCTTGTTTGACCTCTTTAGCCGCACACGGGAAATTCGCCGCCGGATCATCGACGCTGGTCAGGATGAAGCAGCGGTTGATTTTGGTCGTCCGCACGACGACTAAAACACCTGTTACTGATCAACGACCGGTGGCAGGCTTAATACATCATTACCTTCAACCAATACTGCACCGTTTTGCAGCATCAGTGCCGTCTCCGCTGGTAACGATGCGGGTAGCCCTACGCCAAAGGCAGTCAATCTTTTTTGGGCCTCGCGCCAATCATTGGCTTTTATACTGGCGCTACCCAGCGGTCTAAACGCTTCATCCAAGGTCAGGTCACCGCTTGCCAGCAGCTCTAGCGGCCCGGCTTTCCATGTCAGGTTATCAATTTCCAGCAATCCGCCTTCATCCCGCCAGACACCAAGCTCTGTCTGAGACCAGTCTTTCACTCCGGGCCCGCTGATGCCGCCCATAAATTCAAGCGTGCCGCCGCCGCTTTCTGCATACATGCGAAACTCTAGTGTGCGTTTTTCATACAGCCCAACAGATGCGCCAGATGCCGCATCGTCGCTGTAGTCCTTGCCAATTAGCAGGCTCCACTGTGTCAGCGCAGGCACATTTCGCGGGCTTGAAACGCGCATATCGGTCGCGCCAGCTGAGTCAATTTTGACCACCATCTTGTTGCCGTCATGCATCCGGTAACTTGCCTGTAGAAATTCTTCAAAAAAGCTGACCCCGCCGTCCGCCAGTGCAATCTGGTTTCCGGCCGCCTGCACCACCCAATGATCCGGTGTCCACAGATGAGAAACAAGCGTTAGTCGCTCGCTGGCAATTTCAAGGCCGCCCTGCCGCGTTGCCACATCCAGGTCGTCAATTTCAATCACCAGGCGGTACGGAAAGCCAGACAGTTTAATGTCGCCGTGTTTAACGCGCAGGCCCGTGTCCAGCCAGCCGGACAGTGTTGCGGTTACCAGTTTTTGCGTGCGGAAGCCAACCGTGTACCAAAGGCCAACATACCCCAGCGCCAGCAAAACCAGCATGGTAACAATCGTTCTGAAATTAAACAAGTTGGGCATGGTGTCTCCGAAAGCAAAACAGCAATTCTGTGGCGCTCAAGCTTTATTACACAGATAACGCCGTACGGGCGTATGTAACGATGAATTTGGCGTATTCAATGACCAGTCCTTCAAATGAAATGCTGGCTTCTACCGGATACGGCAATATTTCGCTGTTTGGCATCGCTGCTTCCAGCAGTAGTTTACTGCGATGCATATGATAATCCGACGTCACGACATACAAACGCTTGAAGTCATGATCCCGCGCCCATTTCGCCGTCTCCAGGGCATTGTCGATGGTATTGACCGAGATACGGTCCAGATCAACACAACAGTCAAACAGATCCGGTGTGCCGTTGGTCCGCCGGATCAAGTCCTGATCCCCGACAGACTGATGCACACCAGATACCAAAAGTCGTCTGCCTTTGTCCTGCGTTAACAACATAAAACCTGCTTCCAGCCGTCCCTTTCCACCGGTTAGCACAACAATGCCGTCGGCAGGCTCAAGGGCGTTTGCATCGGTTTCTGTTGGCAAGGTGAGCGAAAAGATCAACAATCCCGCAGCCCAGACGCAGACGATAATGACAATGGCCTTAGCCAGTTTTTTGATGCTGGATGAGATGCCGGTTTTCATCGGACCGCTCTACATAAGGTCGCGCAGTGCGCTGCGCACAGTCAGGCGGGCTGTTACCATGGTCAACAAAGCCGCCACTACGGGTAACAGCAGTAACCACGCGCTGAAATCGGCGTTTGGCGTGAAGGCGGACACCAACCCTTCGCCAACGGTTGCTGCCATCCGGGAAACGAGCCATAGGGTCGTCAGTGCAAACACAATACCGACCAAACCACCTTTAACGCCGTGCGACAGGTACCTCAGGTCGAAAGCTCGGCAAATCATGGCGTCCTCGGCCCCCATCAAGTGCATGATGGCGATAGGCTCTGCATGGGTTGCAAGCCCGGCCCGGCAGCCAAAAATTACAATCGCAATCGTTGACAGAACAACCATGCCCACAACAGCATACAGAACAATCTGAATAACAGCAGCTAGTTCAAGGATTTGGCCCAGCCACGCCTGATGGTCGTCCAATCGGGCACCGGGCGATGCAATACGCAGCCGTTCATTCAAGGCTTGGGCATTAACCGGTGTAACCCCATCCAGTTGCACATCAATCAGGCTGGGAATGGGCAGATTGGCATCAATCGGCAAATCACCCAGCCATGGAGACACCAGCGCCATCACGTCAGCACTGGCTAACACAGTTGCATCGGCAACACCGGGTGTTGCGCGCAGTAGCCTTAGGGCCGCATCCGTTTGACGGGTGCGCTCTTCAGGGTCTGATACAACAATCTGAACGGTTATATTGCTTGCCAGTCCCTGGCTCCAGCGGTCGATGCCACTGCCGATGGCGACGGCGCTGGCAATCGCAAGCGCGCATAAAAACAGCATGACGCCAATCACCCATGGTAACAGACCTTCCCGATCTTTGGATTTGGGCAAAAACTGGAGTGTGCGGCCCCACATCAGACTGTTTCCCCAGTGTTGATGGCGGGACTATCGGCCATGGTAGTGCGTTGGCCCAGTTTGCCTTTTGCAAGGCTCAGGACCGGCGCACCAATGGCAGAAACAAGCGTTTCATCGTGGGTCGCGACAATGGTGGTGGTGCCCAATTTGTTCAGTTCAACAAACAAGTGCATCAGCCGCTCAGACATTTCGGGGTCCACGTTACCTGTGGGTTCGTCCGCCACCAGCAGGTCCGGTTTGTTGATCACCGCGCGGGCGATCGCAACACGTTGTTTTTCACCGCCTGATAGTGTCGCAGGCTTGGCATTAAGCCGGTCTTCAAGCCCAACCCATACCAGCAGTTCTTCAACATGGTCTTGAACCTGTTTTTTTGTGGCACCCTTGATGCGAAGTGGCAGGGCAACATTTTCAAACGCCGTTAAATGATCAAACAGGCGGAAGTCCTGAAATACAACGCCGATGCGTCGCCTGAGCCGGGGCAGGTCATCCCGCCCCAGCGTTGCCAGGTCACGGCCAAAAAAATTCACCAGTCCGCGCGATGGGCGGTGCGCAAGGTACAGAAGCTTCAGCAGGGTGGTTTTGCCAGCGCCCGAAGGGCCAACCAGAAAATGGAAAGACCCTTTTTCAAGCGCAAAAGACACATCTTGGAGGATTTCCGCCCCCATTCCGTATCGCATGCCCACATTTTCAAAAGTGATCATAAAAGGTGGCCTGAGTGTTGTTCCCGCGCACTTTTGCATACGCAGATCAGCAGGTCTAGTCTGGGGTCAGGGCGCATCAATATGACTTCATCCGGTTTAGGTTCATGCCAAGGCTGTTTATCCCGGCTCAGGTGGCTGAAACGCTTGAAACATGCAAGTCCCAGGGTTCTTGGCTCTAAAGCCTTTGCTTGTATTTTTCGCCTCGTGACTTATAGAGTTAACGTGAAGGCAATATTAACTATTATACGGTAATTTATTGCTAGTTTTTGCGGCAACAGCCCCTATTGCGCAGTGGTGGGAAGTAACTGACACATTATGATCCTTGTTTGTCCTTCATGTGATTCAAAATTCAAGGTTCCGGACAACGCCATCCCGCCGGAAGGCCGGAAGGTGCGTTGTGCGCAATGTGGTCATGTGTGGCACGCAACCCGGGCGCATGAGCTAAAGCCGACAGCTGCGCCCGCAACCGCGGCAGCACGGGCTCCAGCTGCAGCGGCCTTTACACCGCCGGTTGCAGAAGTTGACGCCGGTGCGGCGGCAAAGGCAGCGGCCATCCGTCGTAGTGTTGTGTCTGAAGAAGAAAACGTGACCGCGCCGGACCCGGACGAAAACCTTTTCGATGAAGGCATAGAAGGTGCGCCCGTGGCGGGTGCCGACCATGATTTACGCAGTGATGCAACTTTCACCGATGAGTTTGATGGCGGCGGCCTGGATCAGCACGATTATGAGGCAGACGTCGATCACACAGAAGACGACGCTGACCAAATGGGCGGCGAAGACGAAGACTTCGACGACTTTGACGAAGACGATATTCTGGCGCGGCGGCGTGGTGATTTGCACCGCGAAGCCGTTTTGAAGGCGCGGGCCCGCAACCAGCTTTTGTTGAACATTGGCTGGGGTAGCCTTGTTGTTTTTGTCTTGGCTCTGCTGGGGGCTTTGTTCTTCATGAAAGACACGGTGACCGGTGCGTTTCCCGGAACCAACCAACTGTATGACTTTTTTGCAGAAACTCAGGCAGAGGCCCTTTATCAGCCAGAGGCAGACAAGCCATTGTCCAAGCCCATTACCGAAACGGAAGTATACGTGCGCGCGGGTCTTATCCGTGACCGGATGCGCATAGAAACCGTTGATGGCCAAAGCCAGGTTGTGATTGTTGGCCAACTCGAAAATACTGGCCAGCGGGCGGCTAATGTGCCGAAGGTGGAAATCAGTATCAAGGACGGCCGGGGGCGCGTGCTGGACCAGTGGGTGTTTGATCCACCGGGGCTTGTGCTCCGGCGCCTCAGCAGTTTGTCTTTTGAAACGACACGTCCTGTCCCTGATGGGATGATGAGCGTTGAGGTAAAGCCGCTTGAGGGCACCAAATCTGACAACAGGGCACCGTCGCAGTTATGAACCCTTTTTTCGACTGGAACAAAGCGGGCGACGCTCACCATGGCATCGAGCCGGTTTTTACGGCAGACGAAATTGTCGCCAAGGTTGATGACCTTGCTGAACGGCTGGTGCGGTGGTTTGATGAAGAACCCGTTGCGCAGGTTTTGATGAACGGTGCCATGATGTTTGCCGCCGACCTGTCGCGTGCCATGTCTGTGCGGGGATGTGTGATGGAAATGGATTTCATCCAAACCGAAAAAAACCGCCAAACCCGCGATGTTACACTGACGGCGGCGTCTAACCTTGATGTAAAGGGGCGCGATGTACTGCTGATTGACGACATCTATGACGATGGTGGATCGCTATCTTTTGCGTATGAGCATTTTACCGCGCTCGGCGCGCAGTCTGTCACCAGCGTAGTATTGCTTGACAAAAGTGGTGGCCGTGACACTAAAATAAAACCTGATTTTGTTGGGTTTGAGTGCCCCGATATTTTTGTCATCGGCTACGGGATGGATATTGCGTACCGGTACAGGGAATTGCCATTCATTGGCAAGATGGGGCGCGCGTAAACCGAACATAGATAATGTTTGCGGAGGCTGTTGCTGTGGGGGCAAGCCAGCAAGAGCATGGAACATCAGACGTTCCGGGGGATATGAAACCTGTGGCACAGGTGTTATTGGCCGAAGATGAAGATACAGTGCGCGAGTTTGTCTCGCGGGTATTGACCATGCACGGTCATAGCGTCCTGGAGGCATGCGACGGCGCAGAAGCTGTCGAACAGATGAACCAGCATCATTTTGACCTTTTGCTCACCGATATTGTGATGCCGATCATGGACGGTATTTCGCTTGCGCTGAAAGTGCGGGCAACCCGGCCGGATGTGCCAATTATCCTGATGACGGGTTATGCCAATGAAAGCCAGCGGGCGCATAACCTGTCTGTTTTAATCGAAGAGTTGCTGACCAAGCCCTTTAATAAGGACGAGCTGGTTGCAGCAGTGAACAAGGCGCTTAACGGATCCGATAAAAGCTGAATAAAGTCAGCGGGTTAGCCAGTTTGGCACAGTATCCATACCAATCATATCATCCAGCGTCGGGCGTGCCCGCACCACAGCATACTCACTGCCGTTGACAAGAACTTCCGGCACCAGCTCACGCGTGTTGTAGGTGGATGCCATCACGGCGCCGTAGGCCCCTGCAGATTTAAACGCCACCAGATCACCCGGGTTCATGGGGACAGTTTTGCGGGCTTTGGCAAACGTATCGCCGGTTTCACACACGGGGCCGACAAAGTCTGCCTGAACCGAGGCATTGCGGGCGTTGTCGCCTGGCTCCGCCACCGGCAGGATGTTATGAAATGCATCATACATGGCGGGGCGTAGCAGGTCGTTCATGGCCGCATCAACAATGTAAAACAGGCGATCTTCTCCTTGTTTTACATAGAGAAGTTCCGACAACAGAATACCTGCGTTACCGGCGATAAGGCGCCCGGGCTCAAGGATAATGGAGCAGGGCAGGTCACCCAGCACTTGCTTGATCATGGACCCGTAATCCACGGGGCTTGGCGGCGTTTCTGCGTCCGGGTCATAAGGGATGCCAAGCCCACCGCCCAGATCGATATGCTCAATGGCGTGGCCTTCGCTGCGCAAGTCCTTCACCAACGAAACGACCTTTTCAAACGCCAGCTTGAAGGGGTCCAGGTCGGTCAGTTGTGAGCCAATATGCACATCAACGCCGGTTGCGCGCACATTCGGTAAGTTATTGATTTCACGATAAACTTCAGGGGCCTTGGCCCAGGAAATGCCGAACTTGTTTTCCGATTTGCCGGTGGCAATTTTGTGGTGCGTTTTGGCATCGACATCAGGGTTTACCCGCATGGAAACCGGCGCAATCTGGCCCATTTCACCGGCGACATGATTAAGCGCCTCCAGCTCCGGCTCGCTTTCCACATTGAACTGTTTGATGCCGACTTCAAGCGCGCGGCGCATCTCGCTTGGTTTCTTGCCAACCCCTGAAAAAACAATGCGTTGCGGCGGAATGCCAGCTTTTAGAGCGCGTTCAAGCTCACCGATGGAGACAACATCCGCGCCCGCGCCCTCGGCTGCCAGCGTCGCCAGTACCGCCTGGTTGCTGTTGGCCTTGACAGCGAAGCATACCAAGGCATTGAGGCCCTCGAACGCGGATGAAAACACCCGGAAATGCCGCTGTAATGTGGCGGTGGAATAGACATAAACCGGCGTGCCAACCTCGCGCGCAATGCGGCTCAAGGGTACATCTTCGGCGTACATTTCACCGTTTTTGTAGGAAAAATGGTCCATAAAAGGGGCCTAACCGATAAAAAACTTACGAGAATGGATCAAAAAGTTACGAGAAGGGGCCAAAAAAGGCGCAGAAACAGCAAAAACGGCGGAAATTGCGGCCTCCCGCGAGGGGGGCTTAACATCGCCTTTTTTGCCGCAAGCCGACACGCTGATCACCAAACAGGTCGCAACGACAGTTTTTGCAAAAATTCGGGCAACGCTCATTGTTTCGACTCCGTAACGGTTGGTTTTTCCCAAGCGGTCAGTTTTTCACGGGCGGCCCCAATTTGCGCGCGCACATTATCGGGTGCCGTACCACCAAACGAGGTGCGGCTCGCGACCGATGCCTCCACCGATAGCACATCAAAAACCGCCTCGGTGATTTTGGGCTCGGCTGATTGCATGTCTACGAGCGGGAGGGCGGCAAGATCACATTTTTGATTTTCCGCCAGCTTCACAATCGCACCGGTGACATGATGCGCGTCCCGAAACGGCATTTTCAACTCCCGCACCAGCCAGTCGGCAAGGTCCGTCGCGGTCGAGAAGCCTTGCCCGGCGGCGTTGCGCATGGCGTCCGGGTTCGGGCGGAAGTCGGCCATCATGCCGGTCATCGCCACAAGGCACAGCTCAAAGTCGTCCACCGCCTGAAAAACCGGTTCTTTGTCTTCCTGCATGTCCTTGGAGTAAGCGAGCGGCAAGCCCTTCATCACCATCATCAGGCCCGAAAGCGCGCCCGCAATGCGGCCCACCTTGGCGCGCACCAGCTCGGCGGCGTCGGGGTTGCGTTTTTGCGGCATGATCGAGCTGCCGGTGGAAAAACTGTCTGACAACGTCAGAAAACCAAACGCAGGCGTTGCCCACAAAACAATCTCGTCCGCGAGGCGCGACAGATGCGTCGACGCAATCGACAGCGCCGCCATCAGCTCCAGCGCAAAATCGCGGGATGAGACGGCATCAAGGGAGTTCGCCATCGGCCGGTCAAACTCAAGCGCCGCGGCCGTCATGTGCCGGTCGATCGGGAAGCCCGTGCCCGCCAGCGCTGCGGCCCCCAGCGGGCTTTCGTTCAGGCGCGCCCTGCAATCCGCCAATCTTGCGCGGTCGCGGAACGCCATTTCCGCGTATGCCATGATGTGATGGCCAAGGGTGACGGGCTGCGCCGTTTGCAGGTGCGTGAAACCGGGCATAAGGGTGGCGGCGTGCGCCTCTGCCACATCCAGCAGGGTATGGATGAAGTCGGCGTACAGGCCGTCAAACCGGTCAACCGCGCCCCGGCACCACAGGCGAAAATCGGTCGCGACCTGATCATTGCGGGAGCGGGCGGTGTGCAGCCGTGCGCCCGCGTCGCCCACAATCTCGCGCAGGCGGCTTTCAACATGCATGTGAATGTCTTCAAGGGCCGGGTCAAACGTAAACTCCCCGGCTTCAATCTCGGCCTTTACCTGGCCGAGCCCCTTATGGATGGCATCCCGGTCCGCGGCGCTGATAATCCCGGTGGCGGCCAGCATGTCAGCGTGCGCCATGGAACCAGCAATGTCTTCGGCGTACAGCCGCTTGTCAAACCCGATGGAAGCATTGATTTCCTGCATCACCGCAGAGGGCCCGGCGCCAAAGCGCCCGCCCCACATGGTTTGCTGCCGGGTTTGGCCTTCGCTTGCCTTGCCGTGCGCGGCATCGCCAGTTTTTTTCGCGTTTTCCTGATCGCCCACGGGCTTGCCTTTCCCTTGCCTTTCTCAGACGAGAAACTATGGTCAAGCCTCGCTTATAGGGGTGCGCCATAAAGAAGGCAATCCGCCAAAGGCTGCCGCGCGTAGCAAGGGCGCGATTAGTTGCCACATAGTTAATCGAGGGAGCTTGGCCATGAACGCAAAAACCGGACTGATCGCAGGGATTGTTGTGGGTGCGCTTGCAGCATTGGGCGCGGTGGTGTTCACGGGCGGTAACGGCACCAAACAGACCGGCGGGATAGAGCCTTACCTCGTGGGGGAAATGGCATCCCTGACCGTACCGGCGGAACCGCAAATGCTGTCGGATCACATCATCATGGCTGAAAGCGGCGAGCCCAAAAAGCTGTCGGCCATGGCAGGCAAGGCCATGCTGATCAACCTGTGGGCGCCCTGGTGCGCGCCCTGCCGCGCGGAGATGAAAGAGCTGGCGCATGTGCAAAAGGAACTCGGCGACGATAGTTTTGAGGTTATCGCCATTAATGTGAACCGGGGCGGTATTCGTGAAGCAGAAGAAACCCTGAAGGAATGGGGCATCGAAGGCTTGGCCCTGTATGCCGAACCCACGATGGCGATCGCGTTTGACCTCGCTGAAGGCGCGCTGCCCACCAGCTTTGTGGTGGACAAGGCGGGCCGCGTGCGTGCGCTGTACCTCGGCCCGCTGGCGTGGGACAAACCCGAGGGCATCAAGCTCTTTGAAGCGCTTAAGAAGGGCGAGATTTGACGGCTGGACAGTTGGCCAAAATTTCAAAAAACGACGTGGTTACCGTTCTGCGGATTTTTTCACTGGTATGGCTTTGCATCGTCGCTAAGCCTATCGTAGCCCAGGAATCGGTGGGTATACCAATTGAACTGGATGCGGATGGCCATGTTCTCGTGTCTGCTTATGTTAACGGCAAGGGCCCTTTCACCTTTGTGCTGGATTCGGGTGGTGGCGGCAGCCATATGATTTCGGCGTCTGTGGCGGCACAGGCTGAGGTGTCACTTGGTAAACCATCAACCGGTCAAACGGGGTCCGGCAGCATCCAAATGTGGGATGGGGGTGAACAGAAACTGTCATTCGTAAATAGCATGGGCCAGCAGGCGCAGTTTTTTATCGAACAATATACCTTTGGTGAACCCCCCGTTGCGGGCCAGCCTGAGCTGGCAGGCACGATTGGCACGCCCTTGTTTGACCAGTTTGTCGTTGAGCTGGACTTTGCAAACCTTCAGATGGTTTTGCATGACCCCAAAAGCTGGACCAGACCCGCACAAACGTTTGAGGTAAAGCTGCATTTTGGTTGGTTTTCTAAAGTGCCGCGTGTTGCCCTGAATATCAACGGGCGAAAGACAAAACTGTTGTTGGATACTGGTGCTTTTGCCGCTGCTGTACTGCCGCCAAAGGCAAGCGCAAAGTTTGGCCTGGCCGCGACAACCATATCCGGCAGGATAACGACAGGGGCTGAAAACCTGACCACCCGCAACATGGTTGCGGATACTGTTGATTGGGCGGGCCGGTCTTTTGCGGGGGTCCCTCTTGTGGTGGCCGAGGGGTTTAGTGGCGACGGGGTGCTGGGCATGGGCCTGCTCGCCTGCCACCACTTATGGATATCTTACCCGAAAAAGAAAATGTATTTGGGCGAAGAGAGCACCAATGCGCTGTGTACTGCAGGCAAACCAGTTGATTGATCTGGTGCAGGGCACGTCTTGTTCCTCGGGCCGATGAAATGAGAAAACCCCGAAGGCATCGCGCTGTTTGAATCGCTGAAGAAGGGTGGGATTTAGATCGCCAATGAAGATAGAAACGCGTCTAAGGGTTTTGTAACGTTTCGATTTTCTCAATCATTGTGCTTGCGTTCACATTGCCGGGTTCAAGCGTTAACACCTTGCGGTAGTTCAGCAGGGCGGCGGCAGTATCACCCGCCGCCAACATGGCCTCCCCCAAACTGTCGTAAGCGTTAGGTGACGTTGGGAAAAGCTCGGTGTTGAGAGCAAACACAGCTATGGCATCCTGCGCTTGTTCCCGCGCTAGAAACGCATAGCCAATAGTATTCAATAGCCTTTCGCTTTCAGACAGGTCATAGCGCCCGGTTTGTCTCATCGCGACCGTATAAGCCGCAATAACTTCCTCCGCCGTCATGGTCTGATGTCCTGCAAGTGCAACCAACAGCGGCGTTGTTGGCACGTCACCTGTGATGATTTCATGCAAGAGCATTTGTGCTAAAGAAATCGCGAGCTCATTATTTTGTGTGTCATCTGTGCACACCATAACGCCCACTTTTTCATCTGGTGCGTATCTGATATTGGCGCGAGCGCCGCCGCCTCTGTGACCTAATGTTAAGACGCCGTTTCGGTTTTCTATGATGGTGCCAAGGCTGTAGTTATCAAACCGGTATTCATTATTGAGCAGCAGGCTTTCCCAGCTTTTTGCCTCAATAACAGAGCCATTGTTGATACCCAAAAACAGGCGGGCCATGTCGTTTGCTGTTGTCTCGTAACCGCCTGCGCTCATGAGGAGTGCTGGCTGTGTTTGATCCCTCTGTGACGGATGTTTGGTGTTCGTCATTCCTGCGGGCGCAGTAATATATTGGTCAACCAATGCATCGAAGCTTTGTTCCAGTTTGGTTGCCAGTATCATCTCACCGACTGCGTACCCTGATTGGCGGTAGCGGGAATATTGGCCGGGCTGATAGTCGAGCGGCGCATCTTTTACCATGCGGTAAACATCTTCATTGCCCGATTTAGGGTTTGAAGCGAGTTCGCTGAAATCGGGTCTGTTTACCACCATCGGGATGCCTGAAGTGTGGTTGAGCAGCCGGTAAAAGGGTATTGTTTTCCAAGGTTCTGGTGCATCAGTAATATAGTGCTCGAGGGGGGCGCGTAAGCTGATGCGCTTATCTTGCTCAAGCCGTGCATATGTGATGGACGCAAGCACTTTGGTGGCGGAAAACAAGCCACATGTTGAATTGGACGAATAGGTGTTACCATCTGCTGTTACGCCAAATCCCTCAGATACAATAATTTTGTCTCTGGCGACAGCAGTGACGGCCAAGCCGTGTACATCAAAGGCTTCCATCAACTCGGGAATTTTATCGATAGTTGCCAGCTTTGGTGCGACGTTGCACCCGGCCAGAATGCCCGTGAGGAAGAGAGAAGACAGCTGTAATGTCAACCGTTTTGAATGCTTTTGCAGGGTAGGCGCCGATGTGATGTTTGGCATGGCCGGTCCTTATAGTTAGATGTCGCGAAATTTGCCGGATTTGTTGAACGCAAGTTTCTGGGCCACCGTGCATCATTTGCTTGAAAGATGTCTTATTGATTTCGCCGAAACTATGGTTGATTTCGCGGAAGACGGCCGGATTGGGGGATTTCAGGTATTGATGGTTTCAGGCTTCTTCGATACTGAGAAGGGGTCATGTTTTCGCTCTCCCGAAAAGCGCGGTTAAAGGGCGAAATAGAGTTGAAACCGCAGTCCATTGCAATTGTTAGAATAGGAAGGGCGTTTGTGGCAGGGTCTTGCATGGCTTTTTTGGCAGCTGATATCCGATAGTCATTAATGAAACTGTTGAAGTTTTGGTAGCCAAGGGTTTGGTTGATAAGCGCGCGCAGGCGGTGTTGGGTTACCGCTAGTTTTTTCGCCAATGTTGTTATTTTAAGGTCCGGTGATCGGAAAGCTTCGTCAGACGTCATTATGGTCTCAAGTCTGGCCAGAAGCTCTGCGTCATCTTGGCTGGTTTTCTTCGCGGGCGGCGTACCACTGAAGCTTAGCACTTCTGGCTTCGCACCTAATATCCAGAAGCAAGTCCAGGCAATCCCGGGCCAAACCGTAGCGATCCAAAGCGTTTGGAAAGCCATTCCTGGTGGTCGAAAATCGCTGGCTTCAACCAACGCTGCGGCTATGGCAACAAAACTGATAATAAGAACAAAATAAACACGGGCTCTGCGCCTTCCTTCAAGCAGATCATCCGCTCGCCCCAAAAGTGTTGTCGCGATCAGGTGGATCATAAGAGCAACAGAGAAGAATTCGGCAGTGTAGACAAATGGTTGCGGGTTCCATGCCGCTATTTCAAATTGATAGAACCTCGTGGCCAGAATCGGCAGTGAATAGATTACGCCGACGGCAACGTGGTGCCAGCGCAATTTAAAATTGCGCTGGAACAGTGAAAGGGCAAACAGCCATACGAAAACAAGATGCGGAATGTCTACAAATCGAACCAGCATATTAAGTGTCTCCGGCAACCGAAACGGTTCAATAGTAAAGCCCACATAGGCGGCCATAACGCTTAAGCTTGCTAGAAAGAGATAAGGGGCGCTTCGTGTATTTCGGAGATCTCGTGCGGAGTAAACAGCGAGCAGGCCAAGCAAACCAACACCGGAAAACCTGATAAATGCATCAAACATAACCATAACCGATCTCTAGGGGTTATCTTTTGTGGCTTCAACGAAAATCGATAGGGTTGAATTGCAGTGCTCTGGCGACCTTTTCATTGCTGAGGGAAACATCTGGTTTTGACCAATTCCTGTGAAAAAGTTGCAGCTGCGCCTCGTTGCTTGCGCCCGGCCACCAGTTCTGTCCCATAGATTTTATCCGTAGGCTTTCTCCAGTGTAGTTAATTTGAGCTCTCGTTTCCTGGCGGGGGTGGTAATGCCGCCCTAAACCTTCGATTTAGGCGCAATTCTGGGCCATGTGTGGTTTAATGGGGTTAGAGGCCTGCATGAAGGGGGAGCGGTTGATATGAAAATTTTGTCTTTAGCGGTAGGCGCTTGCATGTTCCTTAGCCTCGCGGGGTGCGAAACGAGTAATGGCATTAATGGTGGCAGTGAGGGCGATTTTCCTCAGGTCGCTAATCCGCCGCCTTTTGATTATGCGGACGGCGAGGATTTGCGCACGGGCATGCATGAGCTTGCTTATGCGCTGCAAAGGCTCGATCGCGCGCTTGCAACCCAATATGATGAAACCGCGCGTTTCCATGACTCCGTGATGGACAGCCTGAATAGAATTGAGCGGATCGGGCGGAGCCTGCGGTATGGTGACATGCAGTCCAACCACGCGTTTTTGGCAGACGGCATGGATGACTTCCTCGCGGATGTGGATATGGCCAAGCAGTATGCCGAGAGAAAACGCTATTATATGGCGGGCCGCGTTACCGGTGCCTGTATTAGTTGCCATAAAGCCAACCCTTATTGATGTGTAGGCAAACGCTGGTGCAGGGTACGTAGACGGAGCCAGTGGATGCCGGGGTCAAGCCCCGGTATGACGGTGAGATGTATCAAGCCCCGGTAGGGCAAGTGAGCCCGGGGGTAGGCTCCGTTTTCAGGGCATCATCGTACCGGCAAAGTTAGCGCAATGCCGCTGCCGCCGCTATCTTGTTGTGCCTGCAGGTTGAACAGAATACGCAGCATCATGAAAACTTCTTTACTGCTGGTGTCGCCGCTGTCGATAGCAAACCAGGTGCCCAAATGGTTAACCGAAACAATTGCGGATGAGGGGCGGTTATTACTGGTTTTTACACGGAACCCGAGCCGATCATGAACTTCACGGTCCTGGATGGCCGGGTCCAGCGTGTCCTCCTCAATAAAAGAGGACAAATACCGCATCACGCCGAGCAAAGGCCTGGTCTCAAGCGCAAGGGTTGAGCTGTCGCCCTTTAAACCCAGCGAAAGCTTTACTTCACTGCTTTCAGGATCAAGGCCGAAGGTTTTATGAACCTCTGTCCAGTCCGGGGACCGCCTGCCTTCGTCGGACAAAATCATTACCAAAGTGTCTGATTTTTCGCCTGCGACTTCAGTGCCGATAGTAATTTTGCCGGCTCTTTGCAGGTTCCCGAGAGCAGACACTGCGCGCGTGAAGCGCCGGTACTCTGCAGGAAATCCGCTGGATTGACTATATTGCTGATCATAATTGCGAACACCATTGATCGAGCGCGAAAGCGGCAGAAGAACAGTGTCCAGCGACCAGCCATTTTCCAGCAAAATGAAAATTGGAGGAAGCTTGATGGGCAGCAATAGCTCTTTTGAAAATTCCCTGCCTAACAGGGGCTTGTAGACGATGGTTGGCTGCTCGGCATAACTGATGCTGGGCGATAGCCTGCCCGTGGATACCACGCTGCTGTCGAGTGTCGCTTCCCCGCCCAGGCGGAATGTCAGATCCGGGGACACAGTGATGCTGTCAATTTGCATGAATACAGGGGCTTCGGAATGGCGCAGACGAACCAGATTTGCCAGCAGCTCTTCACGGTCTGTGGCGGCAATAACCTCGATATAGTTCCCGCGGCTTTCTTCCAAATATTGCGGCCCAAAGCTTGAGCAAGCTGCCAAATGCAGGCAAGCCAAAATGCCAAGGCCCCAGTTAATGCAGCTATGGCTTTTTGCCAATAACGCGTTCACGACACGTTCCAAATGCATAGTTGTTCTCCGGCCCCTGATCGAGAATGATTGCTTTGTAATACGTACACTCTGGAGTTGAATGTAGGCACTTTCAAGAGGCGATTACCAGATGACTGGGCATCTGAAGATGTCAGGCAAGCCCAAGAAACCCTGAAGAAGGATGAGATTTAGCCACAATTTGCCTGTGTGCCTCGCTCAACTGATTGGGCTTCAGAGATGTTCTGTGATGGTCGGGTTGCGTGAGGCTCTTGTTTATTTTTGGGTGGCGATGATGCGCGGTGCTTTGATCAAGAAATAGACCGCCCGATAATGTGGCATTCAGCATTACGTTCGCTTACATATCCTGCTGAATAAGTGGCAAATGCTTCTTTACAGGCGAAGACTGAATGATCGAAGAGTTGGTCATCGCAAAGGGGATGATTTTATCAATGAGCGCTTGCATATCTTCTATCGATGAAACATAGGCGCGGGCGAGGAAACAATCCTCCCCGGTGATGCGGTCACACTCCACAACTTCAGGTATGGTTTGGAGTAACTTGGCAACCTTTTCCAATTGCCCCGGAATGGGCCGTATGCGCAGCCAACAGGCAATATGATACCCGAGTGCTTTAGGGTTGATCGAGATCGTATATCCTTCAATTATGCCTGCTTCTTCAAGCCTTTTTATGCGTTCCGCCACACTGGGCGGCGACAGCCCAATCATGCGACCAAGTTCTGCGTGGCTAATCCTGGCGTTGTCAAACAGGGCATCCATAATACGCGCGTCGACACTGTCGATTTTGCCACTTTCATAACGAAGGCGTTTCATTAATTTAGCCTTTAAAAATTAGAAAAAAAATAACTATCACATTTTAACATCTATATCAAAGACCGGAATAGCATTGGATAATGCGTGGCTTAACAACGATGCAGTATTATATGACGCAACCACCGTTCACGAAATTGGCCGAGACCTTGCCGCCGCACGCCTGGTTCGGTGTTAGCGCGGTTTTCCATTACCTTGGTCCGTCGTTCGCCGTTCTGTTGTTTCCGGCTATTGGTGTATTTGGGGTGGCCTGGATGCGGATTGCGTTTGCGGCGATTATATTTGAACCGTTCACCCGACCAATTGACACCATCCGTACCACCGATAACGCGACACGTCTTCTGCTCGTTGGGCTGGGCGCCTGCCTTGCCGTCATGAACACGTCATTTTATCTGGCGCTTGATAGGCTTCCTATGAGTTTGGTAGCAGCGATTGAGTTCGTTGGTACAATTGGGGTCGCTCTTTACGGCCTGCGTACGCGCCGGAATATGGTTGCATTAGCACTCTCTGTTCTAGGGGTTTTCATCCTTATTGACGTCAAATGGTCGAGCGACCCGCTGGGGTTATTTTGGGCTTTTCTGAACGGCGTGTTTTTTGTTGGCTACGTCGTTCTTGGTCATAAAGTGTCTGAACATGGTGCCGGCGATGGCATTAAGCTGCTGGGGGCGGCAATGTTGATCGCTTTCATCTTTATTATGCCCGTTGGGTTCGTCGAGGCAGCAGGCGCGTTTGGCGCTTCTGAACTCATTCTTGCGGGCATTGCCGTTGCGCTCTGTTCGTCTGTTGTGCCGTATGTCTGTGACCAGCTTGCCATGTCGCGCTTACCACGGTCGAGCTTTGCGCTTCTCCTCGCTTTGCTGCCCGCAACGGCGACGGTCATAGGCGTAATCGTGCTCGGACAAATCCCATCCTCAACAGATATTGCGGGCATCGCCTTCGTGATGATCGGTATCGCGATCCACAGGTCGTGAGGTCACATTTTAATTGTTTGGAAAGAAGAAAGAAACCAGAACCATGGACTATAAACGGCTAGGAAAAACGGGGCTTGAGGTCTCAAATATTGCACTCGGGACGATGACATTTGGTGACGGCGCGGATGAAGCGATGAGCGGTGCAGTTTACGCAAAGGCGCGCGACCATGGCATAAATTTGTTTGATTGCGCCAATGTCTATGCCGGTGGGGAGGCTGAAAAAATTCTTGGCCGCCTCATCAATGGTCACCGTCACGACGTCATTATAACCTCCAAAGCCTATTATCCGATGAGCGACAAGCCCAACGACCGGGGTCTTAGTCGCAAACATCTGAGGCAAAACCTGGATGCCAGTCTCCAACGCCTCAATATAGACTATATAGATATCTATTTTCTCCACGGGTTCGATACCATGACGCCTCTTGAGGAGAGTATTAGCGCGCTGGCCGATTTTGTACGCGAGGGCAAGATACTTTACCTCGGTATCAGCAACTTTGCGGCGTGGCAGGTGATGAAAGCAATCAGCGTCGCAAAGGCGTTGGGCACAGATATCCACTGCATACAACCCATGTACAATCTCCTTAAGAGGCAGGCGGAGGTAGAACTTTTCCCAATGGCGGCATCTGAAGACCTTGGCGTGCTGGCTTATGGTCCGGTTGCCGGCGGGCTTTTGACAGGCAAGTATCTTGCGGGCCAGCCACAGGAGGGACGGTTTAATGACAGTAAGGATTATCAGGAGCGATATAAAGGCGACCTGATTGCAAACTCAGTGGCAAAATTTAATATGCTTGCTGAAGAATACGGACATAAACCTTCTAGTCTCGCAATAGCGTGGGCAGCATCTCATCCCTCGGTTACTGCGCCGCTCATTGGTGCCAGAACACCCGAGCAATTGACAGATGGCCTTGCCGCCAGCGAGGTTCCCCAAACAGATGCGCTTTGGCAGGCATTGTCGCGGCTCGTTCCCGCGCCTGCCGCTGCAAATGACAGAAATGACGAAGACTGATTGCGGTAATAAAGGATGCAACAAATCCATGGTCAAAGCCGTAACGTCTACTGCATTGACTTTACCCTGCATGATCGGGTTGACTTATGGTCTCGTTTATTTTTGGGGTGGTGATGATGCGCGGTGCTTTACTTTTTTCATTTCTTTTTCACGCGCGGTAACGACATCATGTGGGTTGATGCGCAAATATTGGATAGCTATCGAGGCCAATAGAGGAACGGCGCTTCCATTTGCAAATTGGCCCACCCAAAAAAATGCAGTAAACCTGTTACAACAAACAATTGTCGAAAGGGGACCCTGCAGCATGATTGCCTATGTCACTGTCGGTGCTGATGACATCGCGCGCGCGAAACGCTTTTACTCTGCGTTTCTGCCAGCCCTTGATTACGAACTGACAGAGAGCACAGAGGGCCTCGCTTATGCGCTGCCCCAACAGGCGGGCCAATCAGTTTGTTCGCCGGATTTGTATGTTAAGCCAACCTTCGATGGACGGCCGGCCTCCGCCGGGAACGGTGCGATGATCGCGTTTGAGGCTCGCAGTCAACAGCAGGTTCGTGACCTTCACGCCGCCGCGCTTTCCGCGGGCGGCCAGGATGAGGGCCAGCCGGGCTTCCGTGCAAGGTATGGACCCCATTTTTATGTCAGCTACCTGCGCGACCCTCAAGGCAACAAGATCGCCCTGTTCTCCAGCGATCCGAACGAACCGGGGCGAGACGGATAAGGCGGTGCTTCGCGCTCATCCCTCGGTTACTGCGACGCTCATTAAATTCATGGTCAAAGCCGTAACGTCTACTGCATTGACTTTACCCTGCGCGATCGGGTTGACTTATGGTCTCGTTTATTTTTGGGGTGGTGATGATGCGCGTTGTTTTGCTTTTTTCAATTCTTTTTGGTGTCTTTAGTCCATCTGCTTTTGCCCAGGACGCTTCTAATCAGAACGACTGGCCCGAGCTCAAGGGTGACTATTTGGGGCAGCCGGTGCCGGGAACCACGCCGCAGGTTTTTGCCCCCGGCCTCATCTCGCTTGATGGCGAGCGGGAGCTGAACTCCGTTTTCTCGCCGGATGGGCGCATTTTCATGTTCTCCCGCGTGGTAGAAGGCACCTTCAAGATGTTTTTCAGCTTTCGCCGCAATGATGGCACCTGGCAGGCACCGCGCATGGCCGCGCTTTCGAGGACATTTCCCGCCCACCGGGATGTGGACATGGTGTTTTCACCGGACGGTGACTGGCTGTATTTTATCTCTGACCGGCCGCTCAAGGGCTATTCGCTGGAGCGCTATAATATTTGGCGCAGCCGCATCACGCCCGATGGCCTGCATGACCCAGAGCCCCTTGGGGCGCACATTAATGGCCCCGGCCATGAGCTGTATCCCATGATGGTCGGCGATGGCAGCCTCTACTTCTCTGCCGTGCGGGACAACAGCCTTGGCCGGCGCGACAGCTACCGCGCGCAGTACGCAAATGGCAAATTTGAAACGCCGGTTAATCTGGGGCCCGGCATCAACAGCGACGTGGACGAGGGCGACATTTACGTCAGCTCGGATGAAAGCTACATCATTCATGTGGCATCAGGCAGGCTGGATGGTTTGGGCGACGGTGACCTTTATATCAGCTTCCGCCAGGCGGACGGCACCTGGGGCCAAGGTGTGAACATGGGCCCCAACATCAACACAGACGGGATTGATTATTGCCCGATGGTAACTCCAGACGGGAAATACTTCTTTTTCACGCGTGGTAACGACATCATGTGGGTTGATGCGCAGATATTGGATAGCTATCGCAGCCAGTAGAGAAACCGACCTTCAATTTACAAATTGGCTTGAACCATAAAGGCGCGTTCAATGAAAGAGCCGACCCTAAGCGTAAAAGTGTAACTATTTTCGCCCATTCTGGAGGGAACATGACCCAATCGCAAATCCATCCTGATCAGGGCGTCTTCGTGCCAAAGCCAACAGAGGTCAAGCAACGGTTCAACAGTTTGGACGTGCTGAGAGGTTTTGCGGTCCTTGCCATTTTTGCCGTTAATATCAAGATGATGGCGAACGGCTTTAATCACTATCGGTTTAGTTCGTTTTGGGAGGGCGATGCCGCGCCTTTAATCGCGTGGCTGCTGTCGAACTTTGTCCACGGCAAGTTCATAACCATCTTCACGGTTCTTTTCGGGGCTGGCCTTGCCCTGCTTCTCGCCCGTGATGAACCCGTGCCCGTAGGGATCGTCCTGCGGCGCCTGTTTTGGCTGGCGGTGTTTGGGGGTATTCATCTGATTTTCATCCGAGAGGGCGACATTCTGATCTGGTATGCGCTCGTGGGATTTCTGGCCGTGCCCTTTGCCAAGCTGTCCAGTCGATCATTGTTTACTGTGGGTCTTGGCCTTCAGGTTTTGGTTTTCATCTACTACACCGTTGCCCCCTTGTCGGACACCGACATACCGACCCTGTGGCTGGCCACGCCAGACGCGCATCAAGACGTTGCTGCCATTATGCTGGGACCCGTATCCGGGCAGATCGCCGCACGGCTAGAGGCTGCACCCTACTATATGGTCGACCTGCTTTTGGTCGGTGGGTTCTGGATCGAAACGCTGGGTAAAATGTTATTAGGTATGGCGTTTCTAAAATCGGGCTTCCTTGGCGGAAGGTTGCCTATCAAACACTATATTCTTTGGGGCGTTTTGGGCCTTTTCATCGCAACGGCAAATGATTTGCTGACCCCTTTTCTTGATGTGGAAGACAAGCTGCAAGGCGTTGTCCTGAGTATAACAAGCTTCGCTCACTATTACGGCGGTGCCTTGGCTTGGAGTGCTCTTATCATTGGGTGTGTGTCCATGGGCTGGAAAGGTAGCTGGTTAGCGGCGGTAGGACGCACAGCCTTCACGGTTTATATCCTTCAGTCGGTGATCGGGCTTCTTTTGTTTTCAAGCCTCGGCTTTGGGTTGTTTGGTCAGCTGTCGCTTTTTCAGCTCATGATCGTCACGCTAATTGTTTGGGGCTTCTTTCTTTGTGCTGCGCCTCTTTGGCTTCGCTATTTCCGCTTCGGCCCCCTTGAATGGATATGGCGCTCATTGACCTATCAAAAGGTCCAGCGCTTTAGACGATAGAGCCTTTAAACCGGTTCAGCGACAATCACATAATTACGGCAATGACGCAGTGCCCCGTCAGCGTTTATCATATCAAGCGCCGCCGTGCGCAAGGTTTCACCGCGTTGTTTCAGCGCCTGCGCCAGCGTGCGATCAGTTACCATTTCAAGCCCGCGCGAACTTAAATCAATCTGCGCATTTACGAATTTTTGTTTGTACCCAATAGTGAAGTGCTTGACCGCTTGCACTGCAAAGCCAGAGCGTTGCAACGTATCCACCACCCACTGCGCGGGGTATTCCCGGTAGGGCCTGTGCCCAGACAGCAAAACGCAGGCGTCGCGGTGACGACCAATTTCCCATATGATCTGCCCTGCCTTTGTTTCAGGGCGTATGGTAGGCACGTAGGGCTCAAGGCCTGTGATATAAAGCGTGCCGCGTGTCAACGGCCTGAGCCGTGCAAACAGATACGGCTGGAAATAAGGGGCAAACCCTTCAATAGCCCCCAGCAAATAGTCCGCAAGAACGGTGTCAAACACCTCGTCTTTCAGCAGGGTTGCATCAGCCCAATTGCCCTCCACGACTTGGTCTTTTGGTCGCTGTTTGGCGGCAAACTCTTCGCGTACCCAATCGGCCTCATTGGCGGAGCCGGTGACAGCTGTCCAGCGCTCGGTCGGCAGCCCGGCTACCCAGCTAAGGGAATTAACGCCGGTTCCCGCATCAAGCACCGCGCCCCACGGGCGGTCGCCCTGCATCTGTTCGATATGGCGGTACAGGGCTGAATGTTTGCGGTCTTTCATGGGTGGCGCCTCAAGTGTCATGGTAAGCATCGCTTATAGGCGCGCGCCCGAGGCTTGACAATGTACCACAGTGCTATTTGAGTCCCTTTGGAATGAAGGCAGCCTTCCCTCGATGGCGCAGCCTGTTTTTGTTGCCTGCATGAGTGGAAATTTTAACCGGTAGGCCATAGACTTAGGTTTAAATGAGGCATCTGGCCCCTAGCCTTTCGCGGCTCTTATGCTAGGCTGCTATCACTCAGTAGTATAGTATAGCATTCCAGTATGGGAGCCTGATTGCGGCACGCGCTCAAGGCAGGCGAACCAGGAAAGACGGAAAGGTGTGGTTGTGCGAAAGTTCAGTTTTTTCTTCCTGATCGCCGCTCTTGTGTCAACAGCGCCAAACGCAGGCGCCGAAGACTATGAATACCGGACAATCCGCGATCCCCGTAAGCTGACGGACGAACAATCGACCAGGGCAGCCGCCAACTATCAGCGCTATTGCTCGCTGTGCCACGGCGCGGACAGGCAGGGGTATGTGAACGATCACGCCCCTTCGTTGCGCAGCAAAAGTCTTTTCAGTTCCGGTGTGCCGCACGAGGTGCTGCGCCCCATCCAGTATGGTCGGGATGGCACGCCCATGGGCGGCTATCTCGATGAAGTGGGCGGGCCGCTGACGCTTGATGAAACCTGGGATCTGACCTATTGGCTGTTTTGGCAGGCCGACACCGAGCGTGTGCGTATCACCAAAGAGCTGGTGCAAGGTGATCCCGCGCGCGGCAGGGACCTGTATGCCGAGCACTGCACCGAATGCCACGGCGCAAACGGCGAGGGTGTGACCGCGCCCGCGCTTGGCAACGCCTCTGCGCTGTCGCACAACTCTGACGAATTTATCCGCTATGCGATCCGCGAAGGGCGCGACGGCACGCCGATGCAGCCCTGGAAAGATATATTATCGTCCACAGATATTGATAACCTGACGGCGTTCCTCAGGAGCCGTGCCAGCGGCTGGGAGCAGTCCAAGGTGGTGCTGCGGGACGTGCCGACGCCCGACCAGTATGTCATCAACAAAGCGGGCGACGACCCGGACTTTGACCTGCAGGATGGCCTTTATGTGTCCTCGCCTGACCTGTTGCGGGCGCTGGAGGCAAAGAACCGGATGGTTCTTTTGGACACCCGCGTCACATCTGTTTGGCAACGCGTACACATCGAAGGGGCCGTGCCGCTACCCTATTATGTGGATCTTGACGATGTGGTCGCTGATTTGCCGAGAGATGTGCAGATTGTGGCTTATTGTTCCTGCCCGCGCGCGGCGGCAGATCATGTGGTGGGGCAACTTAGGGAGCGTGGCTTTACCCGCACGGCCACCCTGTATGAGGGTATTTTTGGCTGGATGAACATGGGCTTTCCGGTCGTCAACGGTAAATCCCAATAGAATTATACCGTCAACTCGGGTTATCCTTGACCTGCCGCTCAGCAGCGGTGGTTTGAGGAAAAGAGGGAGACGAGCATGACGTATGTGGATGGATTTGTTGCAGCGGTACCAACGGCAAACAAGGAAAAATACCGCAAACACGCCGAAGAAGCCGCGGTGTTTTTTAAACGGCACGGTGCCCTGCAGGTGATGGAATGCTGGGGTGATGAAGTGCCAAAAGGCGAGGTGACCGATTTCTATGGTGCAGTGAAAGCGAGCGAAGATGAGACCGTTGTTTTCGCGCTGGTTATCTGGCCCGATAAAGCGACGCGGGAAGCGGGCAACCCGAAGGTTTTTGCCGATATGGAAGCCGCCGGTAGTGACATGAGCGAGATGCCGTTTGACGGCAAACGCATGATCTACGGCGGTTTCGAGACGATTGTTGACGTTTAGGAAAAGGCCCGCCACACTTTTGATGGTGATCTGACTATAGTGTATTCGGTGTAGGTGGCATAGCGGTCAGGACGCCACGGGTAACACGCGGCGCGTGCGGCGAAACCGGATAAAGCGGGAGGAACGGCCATGGCAGAGCAAGCAACTTTCACGGCCATGCAGGACGGCACCCTTGAGGACTGGCAAATCATCGGCGCCGCCCACATGGAAGAGTTCAAGAACACAGCTGATCGTTTCATCGGCATGTTAAAGTCGCTGGAGCAATACACGCTGGGCTTTGCCTGTGACCAATTGCAACATTCTTTGATGGCCGGCACCCTGGCGCGCCGGGCAGGCGCATCGGATGAAGAAATTGTCATCGCTCTGTGTCACGATATCGGTAAAGCCATCAATGTGCCCAACCACGGCCCCATCGCTGCGGAGATGATGCGCCCCTATATCAGCGACAACAGCTATCACGTTATCCGCAACCATCAAGCGTTTCAGGGTGAGCACTATTATCATTATCTGGGGGCACCAACGGACCTGCGCAAACAATGGAAAGACGAGCCCTGGTATGACCTCGCCGTCAAACTGGTAGATGAATGGGATGCGCCTGCCTTTGATCCGGATTTTGAAGTCGACAGCCTGGAAAGCTTTATCCCCCTGATGCGCAAAGTGTTTCACGACAAGCCTGTCGCTGCCGGGTGACGTTGAGAGGTGAGCCCCGTTCATATCCTGTTTGGGCCAAAACGCGCTGTAGCTGCCTCGATCTTGGCGCAGCAAGGGTTTTGATGTAAGGAAGAAACCAGTCCATGTGGCCTAACCGAAAACTACTTGATGTGCTTGGTATCGACCTGCCGATAATACAGGCACCGATGGCGGGGGCGAACGGTTCGGCCATGGCGATTGCGGTTGCCAAAGCCGGTGGGCTGGGTTCGCTGCCTTGTGCCATGCTGAACCCGGCAAAGGTAAGGGCGGAAATCGGTACCATTCGGCACCAGACCGAGAAGCCCATAAACCTCAACTTCTTCTGTCATACCCTACCCACGCCTGATACCAACCGCGACGCGGCCTGGAAGCAGCATCTGACCCGCTATTATGATGAACTTGGGCTGGATGCGTCAGTGTCGGCACCCGCTGTAACTCGTGCGCCATTCGATGAAGCCATGTGTGACGTCATCGAGGACGTCAAACCCGAGGTAGTCAGCTTTCATTTTGGACTGCCGGCAGGCCACTTGCTTGACCGCGTCAAAGCAGCGGGCAGTCGTGTGCTGGGCTGCGCAACAACGGTCGAGGAGGCACGATGGCTGGAAGCAAACGGTTGTGATGCCATAATCGCGCAAGGTCATGAAGCGGGCGGCCACCGGGGTATGTTTTTGGGCAGTGACATCACGACCCAGGCGGGTACTTTTGCGCTCGTGCCGCAGGTCGTGGATGCCGTGAAAGTCCCCGTGATTGCAGCGGGTGGCATCGGCGACGGGCGCGGGATAGCGGCGGCATTTGCGCTTGGTGCCGCAGGGGCGCAAATCGGTACCGCTTACCTCCTGACCCGAGAATCCCTGATTTCCGATCTGCACCGAAAAGCGCTGGGGGATGCGCGGGATGATGGCACTGCGTTGACCAACCTGTTTTCCGGCAGGCCCGCGCGCGGCCTGTTGAACAGGGTTATGCGAGATATCGGTCCTATGTCTGATCTGGCGCCTGCTTTCCCGACAGCCGGGCAGGCGCTGGCACCGTTGAAGGCGGCTGCCGAAGCCGAGGGACTGACCGATTTTACATCGCTGTGGGCGGGACAGGCTGCCAGCTTATGTCAGGAAACCAGTTCAGGCGACCTTACCTCCCAGCTTGCCGAAGCAGCCGCACGTCGGCTCAAGGCACTGGGTTTGTTTGGTTGATCATGGATAGCAGGAGTTTCCTGATGTTTGGTGGTGGCTCTGATAGCGGTTGTTATTTTTGGCCCTGAGCAAATTTGGCCCCCTGCAGGTAACCCAGCCCGATAAATGCCCATGTTTGATCATTTTTGAAATTCTGATCACCGGTGCTGTATTGTGGAAAATGAATCTGTAGCGCTTCAATGCCAAAGCCGTTCAGCTTGGCTTTCAGGTTTCTGTTGCTCAAATAATCTTCATAGTTGCCAGCGTTGTGGGCCGCCCAGTTGTAAAGTCTTTCAGGCGTGAACTGGAAATCAACATCTTCGCAGTACCAGTCTTTGATGCCTGGTTTGCGTGTATCATTGAGCGCAGTTTCAAAATCAGACCGTATCTTTTGGCCAATGCTCCCTCGCTTGGCTTGTTGCTGCATAGTGGGGCGTATGTCCTGAGGCAAGCCGGCCTTTATGTAATAAATCGTCGATGAAACAGTGCCTGTTGCATCTTTGACAACACCTTTCACCCAGGATGTGGGCAGGGAAGAAAATGTCTGTGCGGCAAAAGCTTCGTCAATTTCTTCAACGGTTAGTGTCAAACCATACCGTCCCAGATTTGCTTTCAGGTTTCTGTAACCGTCATAAATATAGGCGGGATCATGCTCTGCATCGACAATAATGACATTGTCCACGCCGCGGCGGATCAGCGCCATGGCCCCCAGGTTTTCTGATTTTCCGCCATCCCACAGTTTGGATGGGCTTTCAATGCTGTCGGGGTAGAAGATATCAATCGGTGTCTTGAGAGGAGCGAACGCCGCCCCTGAAATAGCAACCGCTTCATGCCAAGCCTCAAACGTGTTGCCCTTGGTGCTCTGGTAACCGAAATCGCTCGTGCCGTAATGGATGGGTGTAATTTCCATCAGTTTCTGCGGCCAGGTACGCTCCACTTTTTTGGTGTCCAAAGTAGCATTTATGATCGGATAGGGCGCTTCTTGGGTGCGCACTATTTGCGCACTGCCTGGCAGCGTCATGGATTGTTCACCCTTGCCAAATGTCCGTTTTATACTCTCGCGGTACGCTCCACGCAGGGACCGTCCCGGCTTAAACCAGTTTGTGGTCAACACCTGCTTAGAGGAGACAAAGTTGCCGGTAATTGATAGGTGGCATACTTGCTCAGGGGTAGTGTCTGTCGAAAAAGTGGTGTCCCAAAAGTTGCTGTCCGGGGCTGCTCGGTTTTCATAGTTGGCAAACATGAAATAATTTAAATAGCCACCGCCCGAGACGCTAGAGACAATATCAACTTTGTTCATCAGCTCGGGCTGGCTGTCGTATATGCCCTTTAGCACACCGTATGAAAACATGGCTGACCGCAGCCCACCACCAGAGAGGGCGATGCCCCAGTCTATTGGCTTATCACCAATCAGCGCACGTTCGTCAGCATTGAGCGTCAGAGGCAGAAGCTTGCCATTTTGTTGTGGCACAATTTCGTGCTTTTTTACGGTGACGGTCTGGCCGCACCCCGCAACAAGCAGGGGAAGCAATAGTAAACTAATGAGGACTTTTTTCATGAATTGCTCCCGCTCATTACAAATATGCTCGTAAAAGACGTATTTTACGGCTCTTTGCTGCAAAAACAATGGTTTACTTAACGGCTAATCACTCAGCTGGCGTCTTGCCTAACGGGTTCAGTTGGGCTCAAAGCTTTTCGCGATGGCCTCCGTTGCCGCACGGTAATGCTTGTGATACCCGGTGCCGACGGCGGCTGGGGCATTGCTGTGCACGGCAATAACCACATCCCGTTTCGGGTTAACGTAAATCATCTGGCCGAAAATGCCGCTGGCGGTATAGGCCCCGTCATCCAAAAGCCACCATTTATAGCCGTAGCCATCGTATCCCTTGGACGGTGTTGTTGCCATGTCCATCCATCCTTCTGGCAGAATGTTTGTCCCCGATGGCAGCATGCCTTCATGTTTTGCAAACAGGCCAAGGCGGGCATAATCCCGTAGGCTGGCACTGATACAACAACCACCTGTTTCAACACCAAAAGGTGTGGTTACTATCCAGTTGGCGTCATGTTCCATACCAAACGCCTGCCAGATTTTGGCGTTCATATAGTCAGCGGCGCTGTTACCAATGGCAGCGCGCAGTACCTCGCCCAAAAGGTTGCTCTCTGCAGTGTTGTAGTTGAACACCTCGCCTGGGGCATGGGCGCGCTTCAAGGTGCCCAGATAATCCGTGAGCGCAATGCCCTGCAAACCGCCAGCCTTTGATACATCTGATTCCGGGTCTTCATAGTCTTCGTTCCAGGCAATGCCGGAGGCCATCTGCAAGATATGGCGCAGTTTCACGCCGCCATAGTCTGTGCCGCGCATGCGGGGTAGATAATCCGCGACTGTATCATCCAGGCTGGTGATGTAGCCGTCTTTCATTGCCGCGCCGATCAGTGTGGAGGTGAAAGATTTGGTAACCGAAAAAGAAATCCAGCGACTTTCGGGTGTGTGGTCGGCGGCGTAATGCTCCAGCCGGATGGTATCGCCCTCAAGCACAGCCATGCCCATCAGCGGTTCCTGCAAAAGTAAATCCTGAACAGTATATGTGGTTCCATCAACAACGTACGTCAGCGCCTTTAGGCTTTCATCAAGTTCTGTGGTTAACGGATAAGGCGTCGCGGACGCAGGCAGTGCGCGCGTTGGGGCCGCCCGGTCAATATGCGCGAACGCAATGCGGCGGTCTGCATCATTGAGAAACAGTACATTTGCGATGCCTTCATCGGCCATCCGTTTTATGAGCTCGTCTATTGCCTCTTCAGGTGCGGCAAAAGCAGCAGGGCCCATAAGGCATGCCAGCAGAAATGATTTCATGATCCGTTTCATACAAAGTCCTGACTTGATGGTGTCGAAAAAGCCGTTTGTGGATAGTGGCTAAGTGAGCGCGGGCCCGGGTTAGTGCCCAGGCCCGCGTTTGATGGCCTTAGTTTTACTGACCAGCTGGTAGCGGTGACCCCGGTGTCCAGGGTGCCCCCGCTTCCTGCAAGGCCGTCTGGAACGCGGGTACCGTGGTATCCACCAACGCCGAAATCCGGTCCATCACATCGGTGAGGCCTTCAAGGGCGTACGCAAACTGTTCCCGGTGTTGCTGGGTTGGGCCGTAAGCACCCCAATCAGCGGAAGCGGCATAATTTAGACGGCTTGAAACTGTGGCGGGTGTCGCCCCCATGCCCTGCCGCGATTGTAGACCTCGAAGCTCATTGGTGATGGCTTCCAACTCTGTGCGGATGCTTTCATACATCGCCTCAAGCGCTTGCGTATCGGCCGGTGTCCGGTTCAGTGCGGTACGCATTAGAGCCAGCGTGTCGCGCAGGCCATCCAGGCTGGCGTTTGCCGCAGTTGCCTGCTTGATGGCATCCCCCACTTCTTTTTTGAAGGCAGCGCTTGCCATGTGGCCAGCACCCGGCAACGCACCCTCGCGGATCGGCGCCAGGTCGAATTGAACGGGATCAGCCAACTGCGTAATGGTGCCACCCACCCGTTGATAAAGGGTCGCGGAGTAGGTGCCTGGCGCTGCCATAAAGCCTTCATCTTCGTCGTCTGCTTCTGTAACGGCATCAACAGGTGCGTGGGTCATATCCCATGTTGCCCTGTGCAGTCCCTTTTTGGTGCTGCCCGTCACGCGGTTAACGAAAGCGCCATTCGTGTCGCGAATTTCAAGGAAGACGGCGGGTGCTGCTTCCTCGTTTTCGGCTTCGATGGCTTCCCAACTTGGATAAGTGGGGTAGTTTTCGTCTTTAACGGCGGCTTTGTCTGCCTCTTGCCGTCTTTCCTTTGCGGTTTGCAGGCTTTCCTTCAGATAATAGGTCAGCGTTGCACCGTGAGGCGGGTTGTCTGCGGCAAACTCGCTGTCGCCAACACTATCAGAATGCAGGCTGCTCTCCCGGTACCACTTGACCGCGCGACCGGGGCCGAACAGCAATGCATCCGCCTCGAGCGCCTCAGCGTCTATCGAGCGCAGCGGGCTATAGTCATCTAATATATAGATGCCGCGCCCGAACGTGCCGGCAACCAAATCATTTTCATCACGTTGAATGATGACGTCGCGCGTTGATATTGTGGGCATGCCGCCTTCGAGTTCAATCCATTTGTCACCACCATCAACGGTGAAGAAGACGCCAAACTCGGTCCCGATGAACATCAGGTCTTTGTTCACATGGTCTTGCACGATGCGCCATACTAGGTGTTTTTCGGGCAGGTCATCTGCAAGCGATGTCCAGGAGCGACCCAGATTGGTCGATTTGATCAGGTATGGCTTGTAGTCACCTTCTTTGTGGTTATCGAGCGCGACATAAACAGTGTCCCGGTCAAACAGGTCTGCCCGGATGTCGTTTACATAGGCGGTTGCAGGCACCCCGCGCACATCATCCAGCTCAATTTTTTTCCAATTCTGACCGCCATCTGTGGTGACCTGAATGAGGCCATCATCAGTGCCTGCCCACAGCACATTTTCATCCACCGGGCTTTCAGCAAAATTGGCGATGGTATGGAAGTTGGACATGGCGCCCAGGTCCCAGCCTGCTTCGACAGACCAAGTGCGGCCCATCATGGGGTACTGCATGCGGTTGCCGTTTTTGGTCAGGTCTGGCGAGATGGGAGTCCAGCTATCGCCCCGGTTGTCAGAGCGCCAAACACGCTGCGAAGCGTGATAAATGCGCGCCGGGTCATGGGCAGACACATTGATGGGGGCATCCCAGTTAAAGCGCTCCGCCGGTTCGCCGGGGCGCGGTTGCGGTTTAATGTAAGTAACTTCACCGGTTTTTCTGTCATGGCGGGCAAGGCTGCCTTGCTGCCACTGTGAATAGACAATGTCCGGGTTGCCGGGTTCGGTTGCTGGCTGGTGGCCATCCGCGAACAGCGTCAAAAACCAGTCTTTGTTTTTGATGCCTTCTTCGCGGTCGGTCCGCGACGGACCGCCTTGCGTGGAGTTATCCTGCGTGCCGCCATAAACAAAGTAAAATGGTTTGGCGTCATCGGCTGCGACTTTGTAAAACTGGGAAACTGGCAGGTTGGAAATAAACTGCCAGTTTTTCATCCGGTCATGGGACATGTAAATCCCGCCGTCAGAGCCAACGAGCACAAAATCCGGATCTGTTGGGTGGAACGCCATAGCGTGGTCGTCCACATGCTTTTTGTCGTTACCCAGCGGGCCCCAGGTCTTGCCGCCATCGTTTGAGACTTTGCTGTAGTTGCTCATCAGATAGATGCGGTCAAACTGGTGCTGGTCAGCAAACAGTTCCTGATAATAATGCGGGCCTGTGCCGCCGCTGACTTCGTCTGACATTTTGGTCCAGCTTGCGCCGCGGTCCGTGGACCGGTAAAGCCCGCCCTTGCGGTTATCCACTTCAATTGCGGCATACACCACATCAGGCTGCATCGGCGAAATCGCCAGGCCGATTTTGCCCATATTGCCATCTGGCAGGCCGGTTTTCAGCTCTGTCCAGGTGTCGCCGCCGTCATCAGAGGTGAAGATGCCAGCCCCCGGCCCCGTGCCGACATAGGCGGCAATGGTGCGCTGGCGCGCCCAGGTGGCAGCATACAGACGGTCCGGGTTGCGTGGGTCCATTACAAGCGATGTAACGCCTGTCCATTCATCGGTTTCGAGGACGCGGGTCCATGTTTCGCCGCCATCCGTGGTTTTATAAAGGCCGCGTTCGCCGCCGCTGGTCCACAAAGGGCCTTGGGCAGAAACCCACACAATATCGGGGTTAGTGGGGTGGATCACGATGTCGGAGATATGTTCCGACGCCTCAAGCCCCATGTTTTCCCAGGTTTGGCCGCCGTCATGGGATTTGTAGACGCCGTCACCAAAACTGATATGTCGACCGCCATTGTTTTCACCGGTGCCTACCCACACAATATTGGGGTTGCTGGGGCTGATCGTCACATCGCCGGTGGAATAGACATCCTGATCATCAAAAATGGGGGTCCAGGTTGTGCCGTTGTTTTCTGTTTTCCAGACGCCGCCAGAACCCACAGCAACATACCATGTTGACGGGTCGGTTTGGTCAACGGCAATGTCGGCAATGCGGCCCGACATATAAGCTGGCCCGATATTGCGCAGTTTCATGGATGAGAAGGTTTTGCTGGATAGTGTATCCGTTTCGGATTGTGCATGAAGCGGACCCGCCGACCCCATAAAAATTGCTGCTGCAACACATGCAGATGTGACAAGACGTTTCATTGATAGCCCCTCTTTGCCCTTAAGTGGTTTGGTAAAACCATATCACCTTCGGCCATCGCCTCAATGGATAATTGGATGGTGCAACTATCGTTTATATTTCCGCCTTGGTGACGTTAGGGGCACATCGCGAGAGAGGCGCACTTAAATGGGCGCAGTTATCCGAGCCGGATCGCGCCGTCCGGCAGTTCGGCAGCGGCAATCACGGCAGTTTCGTTGGCAGCTGCCTCTCGCCACTTCATCATCAACGGGTTATCCATGACGGCAGTCATATAGGCGCGGGCGGTGTCGTTGACAGCGATGCCGTAACTTTCAAACCGGGTCACCACGGGCGCATACATCATGTCTGCGGCGGAGAAGCGACCAAACAAGAAGTCACCGCCTTCGCCAAATGTGCTGCGGGCTTCCAGCCAAATATCCTCCACGCGGCGCACATCGGCAGCAACTGCGTCGCTGAGTTTTAGCCCCGTGTGCCGGGCGCGCAGGTTCATCGGTGCATGGGTGCGCAGGGCCATGAAAGCGCTGTGCATTTCTGCCGCGATGGAGCGCGCGAAGCCGTAGGCACGATTGTCTTCTGGCCACCAGAATTTTTCGGGCACAAGGCGGGCGCAATAGTCAATGATTGCAAGGCTGTCCCACACCAGCGCATCGCCGTGTTTCAAAACTGGCACTTGCCCGGCCGGGGAATGCTTCAGGAGCGCCGCTTTGGAAGACGGTGTATACAGGTCGATCTTGACCTCATCCATTGGTAGCCCCGTGTATTTTGCCGCAAGCCAGCCGCGCAGCGACCAGCTGGAATAATTTTTGTTGCCGATAACGATGGTGAGTTCGCTCATGCCTGCCCTCTCAATTCTTCATACGGGACCAGTCTTGCATCAGCGTATATCGCGTTCAAACGAGATTAGGTTGTCGAACAAGCAAGAATAAACCCACGCCGGTAGTGGCATGAGGCTGGGACTACACTATAAATCAGAAAAGGCCTTTTACCTTGGTACTCAAAAAAGCCTTCCACTGCTTCCCGGCCAGCGCAAACAGCGTGCTGCATTGGCAGCTCCGCCAACCTCAGGCGATTATTGATTATAAAAATTACTACTATAGCACCACAACCATAGAAAATTCCTATCGAAAGTCAGTTGAAACTGTCGTCCATACATGAAGAAAATATGGTATTAAACTCCATAGGATTGCTCACCTCATAAGTGAAAGGATCTATCATGAGATATACTAGATTTTCTTTTCTAACCCTATGTTTTGTATCGTTTTTCACTGCTGCGAGCGCCGTACAAGCTATTGATATTCGTGACTATCTTGTCGCGGAAGCAAGCCTTCTGGAGCCGACTGTTAGCGGGATAAACAGCAGTCACATTTCTGTCCGGATGCGTCAGGGTGATGAAGAATCTAGGCTTGTGAACCTGTCCGAAAAGCGAGGTAAAGTACTTGTTCTCACCACATGGCACGAGAGAAGTGGTGCCTCGCGTGTTAATCTGCGCCAACTGCAAAGGTTGCAGAGAAAATTAGGTAAGGATGTGCTGGAAGTTATTGCCATTCATGACAGTGGCATCCATTTCGCCCGAGTGGCAAGGGAGATGGAGCGCTTAGGCTTCGGTGACTTGACGGTCGCTCAAAGCTTCGGTCCTCAAGTGATGCGTGATCTGGCGTTTCAGGCGGAGTTTTCTATGAACAGGGGTGGGCGTTTCACTTGGGTTATCGACCCGAAAGGTGAGTTTCGTTTGCTGACCGACACCATATTGTACTGGGTCGATATGCCAGCAGTTATGGAATTGATTGAGGCGCTCATTGAAGGCGACGTTTAGACAGCCTAGGGCAGACTGACGTCTGCCAGCATTACTTTTGCCATTGGCCCTGGCATCGCATTTATGTCGATAACAGGGCCATCATTACCGCCCCGGGCCAACCGTGTCGCCAACTTACCGTGTCGGGACGGGCATGTCGCCGTGATAGTCGTAAAAACCGCGCCCTGTTTTGCGGCCCAGCCACCCGGCTTCAACATATTTCACGAGCAGCGGGCAGGGCCGGTATTTGCTGTCGGCCAGGCCGTCATACAGCACCTGCATAATCGACAGGCAGGTATCCAGTCCAATGAAATCCGCGAGCGTCAAGGGCCCCATGGGGTGGTTGGCGCCCAGCATCATCGCGTTATCAATGGCTTCCACGCTACCCACACCTTCATACAGGGTGTAGATGCCTTCATTAATCATCGGCATCAGGATACGGTTGACGATAAAGGCCGGAAAGTCTTCCGAAACAGCGGTGGTTTTCCCCAGTTTTTCGGTGAAGGCAGAGAACTTTTCAAACGTGTCATCTGCCGTGGCGATGCCGGGGATCAGTTCCACCAGTTTCATGATCGGCACCGGGTTCATGAAATGCACGCCCATGAACTTGTCAGCACGGTCCGTGCTGGCCGCAAGCCGGGTGATGGAAATGGACGAGGTGTTAGAGGCCACCAAGGCGTCTGCCTTCAGGTGCGGGCACAGGTCCCGGAAGATGGCTTTTTTGATGTCTTCGTTTTCGACGGCGGCTTCAATCACCAGATCACAGGCGTTGTGCGCGGAAAGCTGGTCAGAAAGCGTGATACGACCCAGTGCTGCGTCCATGTCAGCCGGGGTGATTTTGCCTTTGCCAGCCTGGCGTTCCATGTTGCCGCGAATAACCGCAAGGCCGTTTTCTGCTTGCTCCATTGTGACATCCGTCAGAACCACATTGAGGCCGGCGAGCGCACTAACATGTGCGATGCCGTTCCCCATTTGACCGGCGCCAATAATGCCAACTGTATCAACCATCGTTTTTCTCACCATTGTTGCGCGCCCATCCGGTCACGCGCGTCTTTGAGTTACTATAGACAAAAAAGGCGCCAGTTGAAGGCGCCGTTTTTACAGATTTTTGCTGCAGCGGCCCACACCGCCCCAATGGGGGTATGGGCCAACGGCGTATTAGGCTAAAGCGCAGCTTCCAGGGCTGGCACGGCTTCAAACAAGTCAGCCACCAGGCCAAAGTCCGCAACCTGAAAGATCGGCGCTTCTTCATCTTTGTTAATGGCAACGATGATCTTGCTGTCTTTCATGCCTGCCAGGTGCTGGATCGCGCCTGAAATGCCCACAGCGATGTAAAGCTCTGGCGCGACGATCTTGCCGGTTTGACCAACCTGATAGTCGTTGGGCACAAAGCCCGCATCAACGGCTGCACGGGATGCCCCAACGGCCGCTCCCAGCTTGTCAGCAACCTTTTCAATGATCGCGAAGTTTTCGCCGGAGCCCATGCCGCGACCACCAGAGATGATAATTTTGGCAGATGTCAGTTCGGGTCGATCTGATTTGGACAGTTCAGAACCCACAAATTCGGACTTACCATCTGTCGTAGCGGCACCAATTGCTTCAACAGAAGCGGAACCGCCTTCGGTGGCCGCTTTTTCAAATGCTGTTGCCCGCACGGTGATGACTTTTTTCGTGTCTGATGTTTGCACGGTTGCGATGGCGTTACCGGCATAAATCGGGCGCTTGAAGGTGTCTTCGCTCACCACTTCAACAATGTCAGAAATTTGCGCAACATCCAGGGCGGCTGCAACCCGCGGCATAAAGTTTTTACCTGTGGTGGTGGCGGGCGCAAGGATGGCGTCGTAGCCATCTGCAACGCTGAGCACCACAGCTGCCAGTTCCTCGGCCAGGGTGTGAGCGTAGGCTGCATCGTCTGCAACCAGTACTTTGGACACACCGTCGATCGCAGCAGCGGCTTGCGCCGCACTGTCACAACCAGACCCGGCAACAAGGGCATGCACGTCGCCGAAAGCTTTGGCCGCGGTTACCGCAGACAAGGTTGCATCCTTAACGGACGCATTGTCATGTTCAACAAATACGAGGGCCGTCATTAGATTGCTCCCTTTTCTTTAAGGTTCGAGACCAGCTCTTCCACGCTTTCAACCATAATACCGGCTTCCCGCTTGGGTGGTTCTTCTACCTTCAGTGTGGTTAGGCGCTGGGTCATATCGACGTCAAAATCGCCAGGCGTTTTTTCATCAATCGGCTTTCTTTTGGCCTTCATGATATTTGGCAGGCTTGCGTAGCGTGGCTCATTGAGCCGCAGGTCTGACGTGATGATCGCCGGCAAAGCCAGTTTTACTGTTTCAAGGCCGCCGTCAATTTCACGTGTCACGTTCACGGAACCACCATCCACAGTTACTTCAGACGCAAATGTGCCCTGTGGCCAGCCCAAAAGCTGAGCGAGCATTTGCCCCGTTTGGCTGTTGTCGCCGTCAATCGCCTGCTTGCCCAGCAGCACAATATCCGGGCTTTCAGCTTCAACGATACCCTTTAGGACCTTGGCAATAGCGAGCGGTTCAGCGTCGGCGTCGTGTTCAACCAGAATGCCGCGATCCGCACCCATGGCAAGCCCGGTGCGGATGGTTTCCTGTGCGGCTTTTGGGCCGATCGAAACAATAATAATTTCTTCCGCAGTTCCCGCTTCTTTGAGCCGGATGGCTTCTTCAACGGCGATTTCATCGAAGGGGTTCATCGACATTTTGACATTGGCGAGTTCAACGCCGGTGTTGTCGGACTTGACGCGAACTTTCACGTTATAGTCCACCACCCGTTTGACGGGTACCATGATTTTCATGGGTTTCATTCTCCCGATGTGTTGCTGAGGCAAACGCCCCAAAAACCTGGTGATTGCGGGTCGCGCATTGTAGTGCGCGAGCCCTTGGATTCATTAGGCTGAACAGCGTTATCGTATCGCTTTTGCCGAGTCAATCATGACCCGACGTAAAGCAGCGCCCGATAGCAGCATGTCAAGGCCTTAGCGGTTGGCCCCCGGAACCCACAGCACGTCGTTTGCGCCGTTGTCATTCAGGTGCCTTGCCAGAACAAATAGGTGGTCCGACAGCCGGTTCAAATATTTTATTGCTGTCGGGTTGATAGGTTCTGCCTTGGATGCGGTGATCGCTACCCGTTCCGCGCGGCGCACAATGGTGCGTGCAAGGTGCAGATAGGCGCTGGCGGGGGACCCACCGGGCAGGATAAAACTGGTCAAGTCAGCCAGGGTATCATTCATGGCGTCGATTTCCTGTTCCAGCCGGGTGACTTGTGCTTCGGTCGCGCGCAGCACCATATCGGAGGGCGTGAAATCATCGCCGGGGGTTGCCAGGTCCGCGCCAACATCGAACATGTCGTTCTGTATGCGGCTCAGCATACTGTCGGCGGGCCCGGCTGTGGACAGTCGGGCAATGCCGATCGCCGCGTTGGCTTCGTCAACCGTGCCATAAGCCGCCACGCGGGCATTGTCTTTGGTCAGGCGTCGGCCGCCAGCCAGCGATGTTTCGCCGCCGTCGCCGCCCCGGGTGTATATTTTTGTCAGTTTAACCATGGTATCCTCAGGCTGTTGCGGCAGTTAAAACAAGTAACAGCAAGGTCAGGGCCTGCAGCGCAACCCGCGCCTGCATCAGTTTGTTACCATATTTGCGGTTAAAGTCGGAGCCTTTAGCCATGCCAATTGCACCAGTGAACATGACAACCAACGTCGCGAAAGCCGAAATTAGCGCCAGGATGAACAGAAGTTTCATTTTGGACTCACTTGAATCATGATAGGCCACTACTATACTGGTCCGTGCAAGCGCAGCAATGCCAATTGTTGGCAACAGCGCATCCGCGACACCGTGTCTCAAGGCGTGAATGAAAAAGGGTACCTGATAATGAAGATAACCTTGTTGAAATTGGTCTCTTATTTGACACTGGTTTTTGGGGGCGCCAACGCAGCGCAGGCACAAAGCGGTGAAATTTTTGCTGATGGAGTTTTGCAACCGTCACTGCAGGCCGCATTTGATGCAGTGAACCCAGGCGGTATTATCCGAATTGAACCCGGCGTTTACACGGAAGGCGCTACGCTGAAGGAAGGCCGGGACGGTGTGTTAATCAGTGGGGCACCCGGCGTTGTGTTTGATGGTGCCAAAGTTGGCGGCAAGGGTACGTTTGTCCTGAAGTCAGACAATATCACCATTGATAATATCGAATGCAGAAACGTTGCGGTGCGAGACCGTAACGGTGCGTGCGTACGCTTGGAAAACAAAAATCTGACCTTGCGCAATGTTAAGTTCATCAACAATGAAAATGGTGTTTTGACCACGGCTGGCGCAGAAAAAATTCTGATCGAAGACAGTTTATTTGAAGGTAACGGCAAAGCCGGGCGCGCCCACGGCGTGTATGTCAGCGGTGCGGACCAGGTAATTGTGCGCCGTAGCCGTATCATTGGGTCCAAGGACGAAGGCCATGGCTTGAAAATACGCGCGCGGTATCTGCTGGTGGAAGATAGTGTGGTTGCATCGCTTGAAGGCGTGGATAGCTATTTGATTGATATCCCCAATGGCGGCACGGCTGTTGTGCGCAACAGCTTGTTGGTTGAAGGCGCGAACACCGCAAACTGGTTTATTCTTTCTTTCGGGGTTGAAGGCGCGAAATTTGACCGTAATTCGCTGAGGCTTGAGAAAAACATCATTGTGACGGACCGCGAAGGTGGGTCCAAATTTATTAACTTGGCTGAAGGCATGCCCACTCCGTCCCTGAGCGGCAACGTGATTGTGGGCGACATTGAGTATGACTGGCCAGGCGGTAACTATTTTTTCGATAGCCGCCGTGAGCTGAAATGGCCCGATGCGCCGGAACTGCCCGAAGTTGACCTTGGCACCAAGGGCCAGTAGGGCATTTCTAAGTTTCTAGTCGACTTGGCGATATTGACTATATATCGCAGGTGACCAGCTTTAGCCGTTGTAGCTGTTGATGAACGACGTCAGGTCGTCCGTGCCCTCAATCAGGCGGCGCTGCAGGTCAATCTCCCGGTCTATTCTGCTTTCAATCTCGCGGCCTTCGTTTGATGTCATGAACTGGCTTAAAAACGGGGATTGGCGCAGCCAGCGAATGTCCCGCCATCCCAGATTTATGGCCTGAGCAAGATGCCGCCCCACTTCGGCCGGATGACCAAGCGCTGCCGCAATTTCAGCCAGATGAACATGTGATCCTGCCCAGGTGTCGGCTTCAAGATCTGCAAGTGTAGCCGGATGAAACAGGTCTTTTGGTTCAGGCGTTTTGCCAGAAAGCGCTGTTAACGCTGCCAAATCCTTATGGCCACTGGCACCAGCAGCTTCAAAAAGCTTTTTGGCTTCCTGCATGTTGCCAAGCATTAATGCCGCGCGCCCGCGCAGTTGCAGAATTTGTGGTGCAAACCGGTCATCTCCTGTGGCTTGATCCAGAATTTCCAGCGCTGTTTCGGGGGTGCCATGCCTTAAATGTGACCTGGCGACTTCGCTGAGTACAACAATCTGGCCGGGGTTAAGTGATAGAGCCTTAGTGTACCAGTCTGTGGCTGCCGGATGGTTAATCAGTTCCAGCATTTGTGCAACCTGAATTTCTGAATACCGGGAGGTTCCGCCCGCTTGTTTTGCGCGTGCCTCAAGCAATAAGGCCTGATGCAGATTGCCCTGAATCAGTTGGGTATGGGCGGCGCTGGAGATTGCAGCCGTGTTGTTGGGGTCGATCTGGTAGGCATATTGGTAAGCTGACAAACTTTCGTCTAATCGCCCCTGGGAGCCAAGCGCATAGGCAAGGGCGGACCATGCATTGCTGCTGTCCGGGCGTTCAGCAATCAGGGACCGTGCAATCGTTTCTGATTCCTGTTCTTCCCGTTCCCCGCCGCCAAACTTTGTTGTTTTGGTCGAAAGCGCAAAACTAAGCGAAAGACGGGCACCAAAATTGTCAGGTTCTTGCGCCAAAGCTTCCCGTAACATAACAATAGCGCGGTCGGTTTCCCGGGCCTGATGAAGGCTGAGTTGTTGACGCGCGCGCTGCACCAAAATTGCTGTTGCCGACTTGGGTTCAATGGTTGCAACAGGCTCTGTTGCTTTTGGCTCAGGATCGTGTGTCGCCACGGTCGAAATAATGGCAAAAAGCGCCAGGACCAGTCCAACCAGGGCGAACGCTGCGCGGTGGCGGGGCATAAACCCGGCAGGTGCCTGGTCGGTTGTTGCGTCAGTCTTTTCTGCCGACCCCACGGTCGCATACCCCTGGCCACGAACTGTGCGTACATAAGCGGGGTTTTTTGGATCGTCACAAAGGGCCTTGCGCAAAAGGGCAATCCTTTGTGCAACGGTTTCATCACTTACGTGGTCTGCCCGCCAGACGGAGCGGGCAAAATCGGCAATATCCACTGGCTCTGGTGATGCTTCCAGCAGTTTGACGAGCGCGTCAAAACTCAGATCAGGCAACCTGACCACACGATCACCCAACTGAACGGTGCGTGCTTCGGTATCAACCAGTAAGTCTTTCAAAACATAGCGCATGATCGAAGTCTAACCTTGTTTGAAACCGGGTGCTTCAAGAAAATTCAATTTTCTTCATGTGACCAAACGGGTTCCTGGCGTCACATTTTCTGCCGATGTTTTAGTTGGATCGATTGTGAGGAGATAACAATGAAAAAACTATTTTTGGCAGTGGCAATAATGGGTTTTGTCACCACACCTTTGGCCGCAAACGAGCCCTGGGGTGACATGAAGACGCTGGAAGAAAATGTGCGCAAGGGTACTTACGGCACGGTAACAAGCGTCTTGATCATGGAGGATGGCAAAACTGTTTATGAGGGGTATTTCAACGGCGCTGACGCAACTACTCTGCATAACACGCGGTCTGTAACAAAAACCATTACAGGACTGGCAGTTGGCGCGGCGGTTGATGACGGCGTCATGCGTATGGATACACCTGCGGCGACTTTTTTTACGGATATTGCGCCCTTTGAAAACCCGGATCCGCGTAAATTTGATGTTACCATTGAAGACTTGATCACCATGACCAGTGTGCTGGAATGCGATGACAATGACAATTTCTCGCGCGGCACCGAAGCGCGCATGCACAATGTGGAGGATTGGGCATCTTTCTTCTGGGATTTGCCCATTCGCGGCTATCCAGGGTGGATGGAAACCCCTGCGACAGCAAAATATGGACGCGTTTTTGCCTATTGCTCGGCCGGTATTGAAATGGCGGGCTGGGCTGTGGAGCGGGCAACAAAAACACGCTTTCAGGACTATGTGAAAACGAAGTTTTTCGACCCCATGGGTATTGAGCGTTTTGAATGGCAGGAAAACGGCCTTGGGCAGGCCCATAAAAGCGGCGGTTTGTCACTGACGGCGCGCGGCCTGGCCAAATTTGCCGAAATGCAGCGCAGTGGCGGCGTTTACGGCGGGCGCCGTGTGCTATCAGCGGCTTGGACGGCAGAAGCCGTGAAGCCACGTGCAGTCATTAACGCCGAAGCAGGCACCGAGTATGGCTATACCTGGTGGCTGGGGGGCTATGAAATATCAGATGTGCAGTTCAAGACTTATTTCATGACCGGAAATGGCGGAAACCGGGTAATGATCATGCCGGCCCATGATCTTGTGGTCGTGATCACGAAAACAGACTTTGGCCAACGTGGTATGCACCAGAAAACCAATGCGTTTTTTGAGCAGGAGATCAACGCGCGCTTGGCGCGGAGGGCGAATTGAGAATTTGCGCGGATGACAGTTTACATCAGGGAAGCTAGCAAGGCCTCAGGGCTCATGCCGCTCTCTCTGATAGACTGCAGGGTTTGCGCTTTGTCCCGTTTGGCGAAGCGCACGCCCTTGTCATCTGTCAGCAAACCATGGTGGTGGTAGGTGGGGGTCGGCAGGCCCAACAGGCTTTGTAACACCACATGGATATGAGTGGCATGCCAAAGGTCTTGCCCGCGCACGACATGGCTGACGCCTTGCAGGGCGTCATCATACACCACCGCCAAATGGTAACTGGTGGGCGTGTCTTTACGGGCCAGTACCACGTCCCCCAGTTCTTGCGGGGTCGCAATAATGTCGCCGCGCTCGGTATCATTCCATATCAGATTGTCGCCAGTGATGGACAGTGCAGCGGTGAGGTCCAGCCGCCACGCATGGGCATCCCCCGCCGCAATGCGGTTAGTGCGCTCTTTTGTGCTTAACGTGCGGCAGGTGCCGGGATACAGCGGACCGTCCGGTCCATGCGGCGCGGTGGGTGCGCGCGCAACCTCGGCCACTATTTCCTTGCGGGTACAAAAACAGGGGTAAACAACATCCTGTTCTTTCAACTTCTCCAGCGCCTTTGCATAGTCATCGAAATGGTCCGACTGCACGCGTACCGGTGTTTCCCACGTCAGGCCCAGCCATGCCAGGTCCTCATAAATGGCCTGTGTAAATTCTGGCTTGCAGCGGGTGGTGTCGATATCTTCAATGCGCAGGATAAAACGTCCCCCTGCAGCCACCGCCGCGCGGAACGCCATCAGCGCCGAATAGGCGTGCCCCTTATGCAGCAACCCTGTTGGGCTTGGCGCAAAGCGGGTTATCATCGTACCGCCATTTGGTGTCATTGCTTTACTCACGCCTGGGCAGATCCCTTGTGGCCAAGCAGGTTGATAACAGGGAGTCCATAAGTGTTTCATCGATTTTGGCATGCCCCATCAGCAAGCGATACAACACCGCGCCAAACATCATGTCGAGTGTTAAATCAACTGGCATATCCGCGGCCAACTGACTGGTTTCAATTGCTTGCCGGATGAGTGCCTCTGCTTCTGTGCGACGGGACTGAATGAAATGACTTCTGAATGCTTTGGCGATTTCGCTTGATGCATCCGCCGACGCCAAGGCAAGCGCCACATGCCGCCCTGCAGGGTCATTGAAGGTGGAGGAGACACTATAAAGCAGGCTTCGCAGGGCTTCAATCGGATCATCTGAACCGACTTGCTTAGCTTCCGGAACAGCCTCAATCAGCGCGGCCATGGCGAGCTCGTGCGCATTCGACCAATAACGATAAATAGTGGGCTTGCCGACGCTGGCGCGCGCCGCGACGGCTTCTATCGTTACAGCTGGTACCCCGCGATCCTGAATAAGTGCGGCGGTTGCCGTCATGATTTTCTGGCGGGTTGCCTCGCTTCTGGGGCGGCCTCTAGGTTTTGATTTGCTTACCTGTGACACAGCAGGAGTTGACTCCTATTTATATTTACGTTACGTAACGTAACATAAATGAGTCGCATCTACAAGCAATGTGACTTAACTTTATAGCAATTTTCTAAAGAAAGGGCCCGGCCATGAGTGATAACAGCAAATCACCCGGTAAACCTAATGGTGTTGCAGCCTATTTTTGTGTCAAGGGCGCTGCGGAGGCCATCGAATTTTATGAGAGGGCATTTGGTGCAAAACAGGTTCTCAGGCTTGAAAACTCTGATGGCAAAATCGCACATGCAGAAATCCAGATTGGTGACACGGTACTCATGCTGGCGGATGAGTGGCCTGAATTTGGTGCGCTTAGCCCGGTAAGTATTGGCGGTTCACCGGTGAAATTCACCATTGTGGTGAAAGACGCGGATGCAGCTTTTGCGCACGCGATTTCTTGCGGTTGCAGCGAACTTCGCGGTGTTGAGGATCAATTTTACGGCTTTCGTGGGGGCATGGTGAGTGACCCCTTCGGCTACAGCTGGTTTATTCAGCACCAGGTGGAGGATCTGAGCGAGTCTGACATGCAGGCGCGCTGGGCCAAAGTGCAGGCCGATATGTGAGTCGGATAAATTTGCCGAGTCGCGGTTGAATTTGTCACATATTGCGCAAAATCCATGGTTCCCATTCGATTATGGTTTTTTGCCGCTACATTATAGTTTTTGCCACTATATAATGTCTTGTCATACGCTCGTAACACTGTATCTTGATTTTAGTGACATCGGAAGGGACTTCACCGGGTGTGAAGAGAACTCGGGCCGATGATAGGTGTCGGCTCTCCTTCCGCGGGATTAGGGGGAACACTCATGGGTGTCGCATTTGCGCCCAGACTACCAACGCCAGAGACCTGTCCGGCACTGGTTCTCAATGCCGACTATAGGCCGCTTAGTTATTATCCGCTCAGCATATGGAACTGGCAAACCGCACTGAAAGCCGTGTTTTTGGAACGCGTTAATATCGTATCAGAATATGATACGGTGGTGCATTCGCCGTCTACGACGGTCAGCCTGCCAAGCGTGATTGCGCTGAAAAATTATATCCGCCAGCCGGAATACCCAGCATTTACGCGGTTTAACTTGTTTTTGCGCGACAGGTTTACCTGCCAGTATTGCGGATCACCGGATGAACTGACATTTGATCATGTGATCCCCCGAAGCCAGGGGGGGCGCACCAGCTGGGATAATATCACCGCCGCTTGTTCGCCCTGCAATTTGCGCAAGGGTGGGCGTACGCCGAAACAATCCGATATGCACCCGAGGCGAATGCCCTACCGCCCGACCACACACGAATTAAACGCCAATGGCCGCCATTTCCCGCCCAATTATCTTCACGAAAGTTGGCGGGATTATTTGTATTGGGATATTGAACTTGAAAATTAAATGCCTGTTTTTTGCGCCCTTGTTACTGTTAGGGCTTAGCTTTTCTGTCCATGCGCAGGCTGACGCCTGTGGCACAAACGGCGTGTCGCTTGATCATGTGATTTGGGCAGTGCCCGATCTGGAAGATTATGTCACCCGGTTTGAAGCGCTGACAAGTATCAAGCCCAAATACGGCGGGGAGCATACCAACGGCGTAACGGCCAATTATCTGGTGGCTTTGGGGCCATGCACATACCTTGAAATTGTTGGGCCCAAGCCGGGTGTTACGCCCGAAATGATGGGCGACCGCGCGGCCATGTATGCACGCGAGCATGTTGCAGGCTTTGCCTTTGGCGCGGACCTTGACAGCCCCCCAGAAGCGCTGAGCAGCCTTACGCTCGGTAAACGATCAGAAGGTGGGCGCACCAAACCCGATGGCTCCGCGCTGTCGTGGGTAACGGCAGGCCTGACAGACTTTGACTTTGGTGAGGACAAGTTTCAGTTTGTTATTGACTGGACCAGCGAACCGCACCCGGCGAACACAGCGGCAGAAGGCGCAGAAATCCTGCAACTTACTATCGCCAACCCGCAGGTAACAGGCCTGCGTGACCTGGTGGAGGGGAACCGCCTGCCAATTGTGTTGCAGCCATCGGGTGTGCCCAATATATGGCTGACAATTAACACCCCGCGCGGATCTGTGATTTTACGGTAGAGTTAGCAGCGGCAAAAAAGCGGGCCTTAAACCCGCTTTGAAATCCAGATCGCGGCACGGCACCCGGCTTTGATCGCGGTCGACAATACAGGATAGCCAACGGCTTCCTCGGCGCCGTGTTCTTCGGCAATCTTCTTGTGCTCAACTTCTTCGGCCTGAAACTGCTCGATCACTTCTTCCAGTTCCGGGTCTTTGCCTTTCAGCGCCTGGCGTTGCTCTTCATAGTGCTCGTCGATCACTTCTTCAACCGCCTGCGTGCAGGCCATGGCCGCTTTTTCACCCATGAGCGCCGTGGTGGCACCCAGCGCAAACCCGGCAATGTCCCAAAGGGGGGTCATGATGGTGGGCCGCACCTTGCGTTCGGTCACGATTTTATTAAACCGGTCCAGATGCACCTTTTCCTGTTCGTGCATGTGCTGCAACAGGCCCGCCTTGGGGTGATTGTCGCCCAATATGGCGCGCTGGCCCGCATAAATGCGCACAGCACCAAATTCGCCAGCATGATCCACCCGCACCATACGCTCTTTTTCCTGATCCAGCGTGCGGTCACCTGGCAATGGCAGTGGCTCAGTGTGGGATGCTTGATCGTTTGGCGTTGCTTTTGCCATGAGGGAACTGTCCTTTTATATCAGCGTGCGCGACCAATTTTGCGCAAGCAAAACAGCGTTAACGCTGAAGCCAGAATAAAGTTATAGCCCGCCATCGCGATGCCAAACAAGGACCATGCTATTTCGTCGCACCGGATCAACGGCGCATTCATGATGGATTCATAAAGTTCGTTTGCGCTATCCGCAATGCCGACGACACTTGAGCAGGTGGAAATGCCTTCCCACCAGCGCTGTTCTACCCCCACATGAAACATAGCAAGCCCGGCGTCTGTAGCGAACACCAGCGCCAGCAAAAACAGCACCGGTTTTTGCGGCACCTTTGGTGCCGCGGTTGCCACCAGCGCGACGCCCATGGCCACCATGTAAGGATACCGCTGCCACCAGCACATGTCGCATGGGTGGTAGCCCGCGAACTGAAACCCGAAGGCGGTAGCCAGAATAATCGCTGCTGCCACGCCCGCAAACAACACCGGGTTTTTATGCGGGAAAGAGAAAAGGGAATTGCTCATGACGATGCTGCCTCAGATAAATTTCAAAACAACAAACCCGGCGATGCCCAGCGCGACCATTGCGCTTGTGACAAGCCCCAGGCGTTTTTCAATGAAGGCCCGAATGGGTTCGCCGAACTTCCACAATAGCCCTGCCACCAGGTAAAAGCGTGCGCCGCGCGCAGGGATGGAGGCGGCAACAAACAATAGCGGGTTCATGGCAACCAGCCCGCTGGCGATTGTGACCACCTTGAAGGGGATAGGGGTAAAGCCTGCCACCAGAACAATCAGGATACCCCATTCATCATAATACCCCCGGAAGTTTGCGAATTGGTTCTCATAGCCATAAAATTCAACAATCGGGCGACCGATGGTTTCAAACAAGGCGGCACCTATTATGTAGCCTGCAACACCGCCCAGCACTGAAAATATCAGCGTAATCGTGGCAAGCCGCCATGCTTTCAACCGGTTGGCCAGCACCATGGGGATCAGCATAAGATCGATCGGCACCGGGAAAAAACTGGATTCGGCAAACGAAATCCCGGCCAGCCATTTTTCACCTGCCGGGCTTTGTGCCTTGTTTATCATCCAGTCATACAGTGGCCTGATCACGCGCTGCTTTCCTGTTATGTGCCTGTTTTACCGGACCGATGCATAGCAACGCGGGCACACAAACACAATCTATCGATTGGGGGATTGCAGGAATGTGAACCGTGTCGAATAACGGCGCTTGACGCCGGTAGATTGCACAGTATGATGCACCCCGCTCAACCGAGCCTTCCTCACAGGCCCCTGTGGCGGAACTGGTAGACGCGCGGGATTCAAAATCCCGTTCCCTTTTGGGAGTGTCGGTTCGATTCCGACCGGGGGCACCATTTCTCTTTAAGCTACCCAATGCCGTTCTAGCGCGGGAATCCGCTGATCCACATTATTTCTGCGGGGTCTTCCAGTTGCAGCAGGGCTTTGATGGCGGCTTGCTTGTCCGGGCTGTTTTCATAAAATCCGCGCGCAATTTGCTCCCCGACATAATACCCAAGATCTGCGACCCACTCGTCGTCGTAACTTTTGCCGTTGTTGCCGGTCCAATCGGAAAAGTCTGTTTTGTCTTGCTCTGCCAGGAACCGTTCAATGACCATTTGCTGGTTCGCGTTGCCGAAAGTGGTGTAGGGCATGGGCACTGATTTTTGCCCGAACACGAGGTTGGCCAAAAAATCCGCCCCGCCTTCCACCAGCGCGTTCCCCAAAACCGTACGGTGGCTGGTGTTTTGAAGAAAATGCACATATTCGTGCAAAATCACCCACAGGCTGTCGTTTGGTGTGCTGAGGAAAGGCGCTGTCCATGCTGGCAATCCGGATGCGTGGGTTTTATCCAGCGTGACAAAATCCAACCCGAGGAGAAGGCCATTGCTGCTTGCGGTGCCAGCGGACGTATGCCGCCCGACAATGAAATGCACTTTTGGCAGGTCCCCCGCGCCCGCAGTGTCGCGCAGGCGGTTCATGGCCGTAATAACGCGGGGCGCAAGGCGCTGCAGTTCCTGCAGGGACTGCCGAAGGCTGGCATAATAGAGGCGGTTGGCCTCCACATGCGCGGTAAAGGCCTCAACGCTATCGACCTTCATCGACACATAGTCGACCATCGCGGGTGAGGCCTTGGCAAAATAGTGCGTGTTATAAATGTCGGCTTTCTTGTGTGGTTCTGCGGATCCTGCCTGACCAAAGGCATCGAAAAACCGCTGAGCATCGGCAAAATTCAAGACACTTGCTGTGTCTACCTTGTCACGGGTTTGTTGATTTTCATTTTCCTTGAGAAGCGCAAGTACTGTTGGGAAGCCGGGTTGATCTCTTAAAGGGGCGAAAAACTCGCCCTGCTCGAAATGGCTGTACCCTGCATAACCGCTGTCAGCTAACACCTTCATTGTCGCCAGTGCAGCAGCCAGATCACCTGCCAGGATATAATTGCCAATGGCCTGATTAAGGCCGTATTCGGCGCTCAGTCCAAAGGACACAGCTTTTTCGTATGCGGCTGCAGCGGCGGCATGCTCTGTTGCTTTCTCCAGCGTGTTTGCTTCGGATTTCACTTTCAGGGCTTTTTCAAGATCAGACGCGGGCTGCGCGTCCGCAACCGCTATGGTGGGCAGTATCAGACCTGCCAAAAGCGCAAGACCGCAAAGGCGTTTCATCGTTATTCCCCAAACCTTTTTCCTCGCCTCATTATACACAGTATCTCCATGATTACTACTTGTGTAGTTGAGCTATGCGAGGGTAATGGTTGCCGCAAACTTTCGGCGTATGGGATCTATGCTGTTTTGAGCAGGCAAGATGCTTTATCCGGGCGAACAGCTCACCTGCTGCAGGCTACTTCCGGGGCTTTTTAAGCACCATAAAGGCTACACCTTTGTGGCCGGGCTTGATGTTCAGCTCCACGTCAAAGCCTGCAGCCTTGAAATCTGCCTCCAGGTCTTGGGCTGAGAATCGCGCCACAAAGGGTGCCAGGCCAAAAAGCTGCATAACCGGGATCAAATGGCCCAATACGCCGAACCCGTCCTTAATGCAGACTGTTGAGTTGATAAAAACGCCGCCGGGTTTTAGGGCATCAAATGTGCGCTTGATCGCTGATTGCCGATCCTCCAGAAGGTGCAAGACCGAAAGTGCGAGAGCCATGTCATAGCTTTCAGGCTGAAGGTCCAGATCCTCGATTGTATTGCGTTCAAACGTGATGTTGCTAATGCCTGCTTCTGCCGCTCGTTCGCGCGCGATGTCCAGCATATTTTCTGAAACATCGATCGCCCTGATGGTGGCAACATGCGGTGCGTGTTTGATTGCTGTTGAGCCAGTGCCACACCCAATCTCCAACAGGTGCATGTCGGGCTTCATGTAACTACGGCTAATCTCCAGCTTTTTTTGATAAGATTTTTCATCCTTAATCGGCTGCGCAGCATATTTTTTGGCGATTTTGTCCCAAAATTTCTGTGATGATTTCATTCTGTCCTCGCTATTTATAGTTTTATTTGCTGGATGTGGGGATGCTTAGTGCGCGGGTCTACCCCAAACGGAAAAAAGAAAATTAGGGCGTCGCGAAACGGCTTTTGATATGCCTGATCAACTGATGCCCCAGCGGGGATAGGGAGCGCGCTGTTTCACGGTACAAGATTTTTGGCATCGAAGATTGCGGCAGGTCAGAAAGCGCAACAATCACAACGTCGCCCTGCTGCTCATAGGTTTGTGCCAAATTAAGCGGTAACAAAGTCACCATGTCTGTTGCGCGCGTCACTTGCACAAGCGCTTCATAGTTTTCGCTCAAGCACAGGCTTTCGCCGCTGCTTGATGCACTAAGCGCATTGCCCACCGAAGCAAACTGCGCAGGGGCAGGGCTGTGACCAACAGAGTAACCGGCGAGGCTGGAAAGCGAGGGGCTTGCAATGCGGTTTAGCGGATGACCTTTTTTCACCAGCGCAACAATCGGTTGTGGGGTCAGTTCTATCGCCTGAATATCGGCCGCGGGGGGTGGCCCCGCCAAATCGCAAACCGCTATATCAACGGTGTCGTCGATCAAGCGTGCAACCAGACTGTCGGTGTCGCCGGTTTCCAGGCGAAGCTGCACGGCTTCATGGTCTTTGACCACAGTTTCAATAAGCTGGGTTGATAGTAAAACCGTATAAGCCGGACCCAGCCCGATGGTGATGTGGCCAGAGACCCCTGTGCCCCAGTCGCGCACCATTTTTTCTGTATCCGCGACGGAGCGCAGGATGTTGCGCCCCTGATCTACGAGGCTCGCCCCCAAATCTGTCAGTTTGAGGCGTCGTCCCTCGCGCTCAAACAGCTGGGTGTCCAGAAATGTTTCAAGCGCATGGATGCTTTTTGTCAGGGCGGGCTGTGTGATGTGCAAGCGCTCTGATGCTTTGGCCAGTGTGCCTTCATCGGCGATTGTTACCAGGTGGCGTAAATGTCGAACATCTAACAATATATTACCATTGGTTATGTAATAATGAATATATATCACTTTTTAGTATCATTTAGGCATCCTATTGTCACGCCTTAAGGGAGAGACATCATGACAAGTGCCGCCATTATCATTGCCGCCTGGTTTTTTATGATTCTGCTGGAAATCCTGGCAGGCCGGTTTCTGGAAAAAGAAAAAACCAAACTGCGCGATGTTGTGATTGAGGTGTTTTCAACCGCTAACGTGTTTTTCATAAGCGTGCCGCTGGTCATATTGGCGGGGGCAAGCTTGGCGGCATATCTATTCCCGGTTTATGCTGACGCGCTGGCTGGATTGCCTTTTTGGGCCATGTTCCTGTTGTTCATGGTGGGCGATGACATGATGCAATACTGGTGGCATCGGGCCAGTCATTCTTTCCCCATGCTGTATAATCTGCATCGGGTTCATCATGATGCAGATTACCTGAACGTGCGCATCACCTACCGCAATGGACTATTTTACTATATCCCCATGCCAAGCCTGTGGGTCACAGGGTTGTTGGTTTACCTTGGCGGCGGCGAGGTCTATGCCTTTTATGCCGTTGCCAAAAGTATTGTTATTATCGGCGCTCATTCCAGCGTTCACTGGGACGAACCTTTGTATAAAATCAAATGGCTGTCGCCCCTGATGTGGGTTGTGGAACGTACCATTTCGACCCCGGCGACCCATTCAGCGCACCATGGTCGCCACAAGTCAGACGGGGTTACCCACTATAAAGGCAATTTCTCGAACTTCTTTTTCTTGTGGGATGTGCTGTTTGGTACTGCCAAAATTACCCGCCGGTACCCCTATGAGTACGGCGTTGAAAACCTCAATGAGGTGACGGGTAGCCAGCTTTTGCTGTGGCCCCTGGTTGGCGGCAAACAGGGAACCGTTGAAACGGTTACGCCCGCGCCCAAAGCGGCGGAGTAAAACAACTAGACTTGCCGCCCGATACCACCCACGCCATAGTGTCCTGCGCTTAAGCGACGATATTTGTAGCAACAATAGGTCTGGCGAATGCAACCCTTGATCCTGCCATTTGGTGGCAAAACCCCGGTTATTCATGACAGTGCTTTTATTGCCCCTGGCGCTGTTATCATTGGTGACGTTGAAATTGGGCCTGACGCCAGCATTTGGTATGGCAGTGTTTTGCGGGCGGATTGTAACAAAGTTATTGTCGGCGCCCGCAGCAACATTCAGGACGGTACCATCATCCATGTCGATGTGCCCGACGTGGGCGGCACGCCGTGTATTATTGGTGAGGATGCATTGATCGGCCACAAATGCATGCTGCATGGCTGCACAATCGAAGATCGTGGTTTTGTTGGTATGTGTGCAACTGTACTGGACGGTGCCGTCGTCGAATCTGGCGGCTTTTTGGCGGCAGGGGCGTTTTTGGGCACATGCAAGCGTTTACCATCGGGCGAAATGTGGGCCGGTCTGCCAGCACGTAAATTCCGGGACCTCAAGGAGGGGGAAGACAAGATGATGCTGATGGGCGCGCAGCATTATGTTCATGAAGCACACGCTCACAAAGCAGCGGTTGCAGACCTGGAAGCCACTGATTAGGGCTAGAGCTCTAGACTCAGGGCCCTAGACCCGGGGCACTCGACTGAGGACCTAGACTATGTCAGGTTTTTCCTCATCTGCAGGGTCATCGTTAGCAAGTGCAATGCTTGCGTCTGGGCTGATGACCGTAGTGTCCCCCTGATTGGGTTTGAACTTCAAAATCACGGTTGGCAGGATGCTAAGCTCAAGCTCAATATCGCTGAAATGAAACTTGTTGAAATTCAGCTTGCTGCGGGCTGCACTCGCCCGGAACAATGAACTCAGGATCGTGTTAACCAGCTTTTTATCATTGGTTTCTTCCAGTAAAGCTGCTTTTTCTTCGTCGCTGATTATGTCTTTCAATCGCAAATGCGGTACAACCTTGGGCGACAGGCCAAGCCCAACCTCCAGTTCGGTGACTTCATAACCGGCGCGTTCTATGTAAGGCAGGGCTTCGTTGAACCGGGCTGCTGTTTTCCCCAGCGTATCGCCGCTGAATTCTTTCAGGCCTTCGACCGTTGCGGCATAAGCGGAACTTGCGTTTTCGCTCCAGGTTGTCGTGTTTTCCCGCCCCAGTAATTTTTGGCGCATATCTTCCAGTATGTGTGGCAACCCTTTGGTCATTGTCGCGTGCTCCCCGAAGTATCGTTATCTTACCAAGATGGCTGTAGCGTTCCGCCAAAACAAGGGTCATCCTGCTAAAACACGAGCGGAATGGAGCTATGGTTGAAATCAACTCCCCGCAGCGTACATTCATACAATAGCAAGGGAGGTGGCATTGGGTATAGCGCAGCAGCAAAAATTGGGGTCAGGCTTTGGTCATGGATCGGTCGCCGCCGATGTGATGGACGGAGTTGACCTGGGCGGTAAAACAGCGGTGGTAACAGGCGGGTATTCTGGCCTGGGTCTGGAGACAGTGCGCGCCCTGGTGGTGGCCGGGGCCTCGGTTACTGTGCCCGCAAGACGACCAGAAGCGGCACAGGATGCCCTCGCTGAGTTTGGTGATGTGGTGCAGGTTGCCAAGCTTGACCTGTCCGACCTGGCAAGCGTGCGGCACTTTGCGACAGACTATGCTGCGCAGGGCACCGCACTGGATATTCTTATTAACAACGCAGGTATTATGGCCTGCCCGGAAACCCGTGTCGGCAACAACTGGGAAGTACAGTTTGCAACCAATCACCTTGGTCATTTTGTCATGACGAAAGGATTGATGCCTGCCCTTATGAAAGCGGCAGCACCTAGGGTGGTTAGTCTTTCGTCGGTGGCGCACAAGCGTAGCGGAATTTTGTGGGATGACCCGCATTTCCACTCCACCCCTTATGAGAAATGGGTTGCCTACGGTCAGGCGAAGACGGCAAATGCGCTTTTTGCGCTTGGTCTGCACCAACTGTATGCAGGCGATGGATTGCTGGCATTTTCGGTGCACCCTGGCGGTATTATGACACCATTGCAGCGGCATTTGCCGAACGAGGAAATGATTGCCCTTGGTTGGACCGATGCATCCGGTAATCTGTCTGAGGCGGCACAGAAAATGTTCAAGTCAGTTGCTGGTGGTGCAGCGACCAGCCTTTGGTGCGCGACATCCGCTTTGTTGGACGGACATGGCGGGGTGTACTGCGAAGACTGTGATGTTGCCGATATTCAAACAGACGAGTCGCCAAGGTTCATGCATGTTGCGCCGTGGGCAGTTGATGAAGAGGATGCGGCGCGTTTGTGGGACATGACGGAGCAGATGCTGGGTTAAACTATCGTCCAGTGAGGTTAAAGGCACTTATTTTGAGCAATTATGGATTTCCGGCAGACTTCGTCTTGACCCGCGCCCCATTTTGGGATGGTATTTGGGCCAAGAAACCTCGGCGCTGATTGCGTGCCGACCAAAACATGTATCTAGGGGCGCCTGACAAAGACGAATGCGGGCAAATCGTCATAAGCTTTGGCGTTATCCATTAGGGGAAGGACAAACTAATGAGCATCTCTAAACTCAGCCACATCATGGAAATGTTCCGCTTCGGTGACAGGGAGTTGTCAGCGGATGACAAGAAAGAACTGGTTGAAGAAGTCCTGCTGATGACGCTGGCGCGCGCAACAAGTGCAGACTGCAACATCGATTCTGTTGAGGTCGCGAGCGTCCAGGGCATTATCAAAGACGCTACCGGGACCGAAATCAGCGAGCAGGACATTCGCATTGCCGCGATTTCTGACCTGTTTAAGGAAGCAAGCCTGAAGCGATATCTGTCTAAAATTCGGTCCAAGATTGATGTTTCGGACCGGCAGTTGGTGGTGTCCTCTCTTGGTAAGTTGATCAAAGTGGATGGTAAGGTCAGCCCGTTTGAAGTTGATTTTTTCAACGAGGTTGTCGATGCCCTTGGCCTGACCCCTGCGGAGATGGCTGGTTTGTCGGAAGACACCATCAAACGCTAGAATTTGGCGGCTGAATTAGACGCCATTACGGATAAATAAAAATTACAGCAGTCGTGGCCTTCGTCGCGGCTGCTTTATCTTTTTGTTTTCAATGAGAATTTTGGCTTCATGCGTGCAGATTCAAATTAGTTAAAATTTGAATCAAACATTTACCGAAAACAAATCGCTGTTAAGTATCTTGGCGGTCACTTGGTAAGAGGCGATTCGCCTGTGACACAATTGCACGACGGGGTTATCCGATGGACTTGAAAACACTGACCAACATGTTTCCGGCGCACAAACTGGTGATGGGCGAGCAGTTTGCACAGGAAAACATAAGCGCGCTGAAGATTCGCAGTGTTCTTAACTGGTCGGACACAATTTTCGTCAATTGTGATTTCAGCGAAGCGCAATTTCATTTGTTGATGGTTTCAAGTGCCATCTTTTTCAAATGTGATTTTTCAGGTGCTGTTTTTCGTGCCTGCGATATAGACGGCAGCGAGTTTATTTCCTGCAATCTAACCTGCTCTGACATGCTTGGATCAGTGGTCAGTGATACTACTTTCACCGACTGCATCATTGGCGGTATTCGCGGCCCTGTTGATCAGGATGGTTTGAATTTCTATTTCCCTCGATATTCGCGCAGTCTGCCGCTCACGTCACAGGCACCCTACTATGTGCTGACCGCCGTGGGGGAGATGGTCTATGTCTTCAAAACAGAAGAGAGCTGGCGCGTACACGGCACAAAACGACGGGTCACAATCAAGCATGAAGATCTTGATCGGGCAGAAGAACCATACAAAACGGCGGTGCAAACAGCAGAAAAACTGGATCAGCAACGCCTGAGCCTGATGCTGGGACATGATCTGGTGAACTAAACGCCTTACCGCGCTTTGGTGTGATCCGCGGACAACAGGCTTGCTCCAATAAGGGCGGCCTCTGGATCCGCAATAAGCCAAACCGGAATGTTGGCGATATAGTCCTCCATCGGCGGTTTATCCAAAAAGTGTTGGACTAGATCGCTTTTATTTACGAAATCAGCAATCTTTGGCAAAATACCACCCCCAAGATACACGCCGCCAGTTGCACCTTGTGTCAGGGCCACATCAGCAGCAACGCCCCCCAGCATATTACAGAAAACCGAGAGCGTATCCCGGCATGCCTGATCGCTGCCTTCGGTCGCTATCTGACTGATGGTGCTGGGTTCATAGTTGAGCGGTGTAATGCCATTGAGGCTGCATATTGCCCGGTAAATACGTTGAATACCAATTCCCGAAATCAGGGTTTCTACTGTCACACGCCCCATACTTTTTTGGATTTCGTTGAACACGGCTGTTTCCAGGTCGCCAGCAGGCACAAAACTGGCGTGCCCGCCTTCTGTCGGTATGATGTTCACTTCATGGTTTCGGACAAACACCTGTGACAGTCCAAAGCCAGTGCCAGGGCCCATCACAGCTATAGGCCCGCTATTGCCGCCCTTTTCGGTGCCATGCAGTTGCAGCAGATCGCTTGTATCCAGCGCAGTTACAGATCGAGCGAGGGCTTGAAAATCATTTGCGATCAGCGTCTGGGATACAGCCAGACTATGGCAAATATCGTCGCCGTTGATATCCCACCCCAAGTTGGTCAGATAGGCGTGGTTGCCGCGCACTGGACCAGCAACCGCCAAACAGGCTGCCGTAATGGTGTTGCTGCCATTGTCCTGCATATAGTGTTGGACCAGATCGATAGGATTACTGAAATCCGCACAGGGGTATGTTCTGTAACCATGGATTGCTATGGTATCCTGAACGGTGTTTTGGTCGGTCTCAGTTGCGACGCATGACCTTGCGGGTCCAACCGATGCCAGGGCAAAACGCGCGTTTGTACCGCCGATATCTGCCACAAGGATTGGTGTATTCTTATCGTCTGCGATCATATTCAGCCGCCTTAAGTCAGGCGTCTTCCCACCGGTTAGCTGGATTGATTGACTTGGTTGTGATCGATAACTCTCATTGACAGCGCTGTCAACAGTCATATACTAGCCCATCACTCACTATAGCAGCGAGTTCTTTTGGTTTGCCAACAAAAACCGGTGGAACAATAATTTACCGGTATTGGACCGCTCCGGCGGAAGTGTGTGGTAGCCTCAGGCAACAAAGGGCAAAAAAGGTTATGGCACCGGCGGTAACAATCAATGACGTGGCCAAGTTGGCGGGCGTATCAATAAAAACGGTGTCCCGTGTGGTTAACCGTGAACCCAATGTGCGTCAGCATACCCGCGACGCAGTGCAGAAAGCCATTCAATCCTTGAATTATAAACCCAGTCTTGCGGCGCGCGGGCTGGCGGGTGGCCGTTCGTTTCTGGTCGGGTTGATGTTTGATAACGCCAGCGACAGTTTTCTTGTTGATCTGCAGCGCGGTATCTTGCGGATATGCCGAGACCATCATTATGGGCTGGCATTGTGCCCTGCTTCCCGGGCCAGCGATAGAACCGAGGACTTGATGCTGTGGGTTACATCTACACAGCCTGATGGTATTGTTTTGACGCCGCCGTTGTCGGATGACCGCGATTTGGTGGACCGTCTTCTGGCGGCGGGTGTTCAATTTGTCTCGGTATCATCTGCAGGCACGGGTTCTGGCCCAGCCGTCTATATTGACGAGGCACATGCCGCACGGGCCATGGCAGAACATCTTATCGCATCCGGCTACCGCGATATCGGGTTTATTAAAGGCCCGGCAGAGCATGCTTGTAGTGAATTGCGCTATCGTGGTTTTATTGAGGCTATGCAAGCGGCTAACCTGCCGGTTAATCCGGACTGGATACAGGTCGGTTCTTTTGATTTTGAGTCTGGGCTTGATGCAGCAAAAAAGATATTAGGATCGAACAAAAACCAGGGACAATCGCGGCGTCCGCAGGCCATTTTTGCCAGCAATGATGATATGGCTGCCGGTGTTATGCATGCGGCATATCAGGATGGGCTCAGTGTGCCGGATGATCTGGCTGTCGCCGGGTTTGATGACACCCCTATTTCGCGGCAGTTTTGGCCCAGTTTATCGACTGTGCGCCAACCAATTGAAAAAATCGGTGAGCATGCAGCGGGCCTTCTGATGAACTGTATCGCTCCCGGCACCGCAATGATCAACCGGACTGACACGTCGACGTCATCCGATACTAGTATAGTCTTGCCATATGAATTGATGGTGCGTGGCTCGACACAGCCAGCAAAACCACAGCCAGCAAAACCCTAGTGTGTATGCGCAGAGAACCGGAGTTGAATGACATGACGGCCCAACCCAAGAAGAGCGGTGAAGCACGACGCCAGCATCTTTCGGCAGCGCACACTCTTGCCGCTGACCTACTATCCGGGGCACGTGATTTACCGGCGCTGGAGCAGCAACTGCTGTCCAGAGCAAAACCCCTGTTGCGTGACAAACTTCAGCATATGACATCCCGCTGGCAAAGTCTTGACCGCCAAGAAAATGTTGCCCGGTTATCAGCAGTGATTGACCGGTTGGCGCATGATGCCAATGGCCACTTGTTACCATTTGCAAAGTTTCAGGCGCTGCTTGAAGACGAAATGGCGGGGTTTGTCGTCACCGCTCATCCTACATTTTCTTTTTCATCTGATGCATGGCGATGCGCTGGTGCCTTTATGGGTGGCTTGGTGAACGGTGACCAAGCGGCGGCTGATGCTTTTGACGTGCAGCCCCTGTCGCGAGTTCATCCCGACCGGTCGCCGACACTGCACGAAGAACTGGATTATGCCAATGTTGCGCTTGGCAATATGCGGCGCAGTTTGCGCACTGTGTACCGTGTGGCTTTTGACCGTGCAGCAGACCTTTACCCTGACCAGTACCGCGCGCTCAGGCCGCGCCTTGCCACTATCGCCAGTTGGGTTGGTTTCGACCTGGATGGCAGGACCGACATCAACTGGTCACTGGGTCTGTTGTTCCGTTACCGGACGGCAACCGCTGGTCTTGCCCTGTGCCAAACCGCGGTCGATGCTCTTAACGTGTCCGCGCCTGATACCGCCGTCCATATAGGCGCTGTTCGCGATGGCTTTGCCGAACTGGCAGACTGTTTCAAAAAAGGCGAGCTGGCACTTGCGTCCTATCAGGATCAGGATGGGTCAATTGCGGACTTCAACCGCTTAAGCGTTGAGAACCGCACCGCCAAGGAAGTAGCGCGCGACAAGATTAATGCAGCGCTAGAGGCATTGCTTGCACTGCCACTGGATGCAGCGGATTGGCGGGAAGTTGCGCTGTTATCGACAGAGTGGCATTCGGTGGGGCTGGGGCTATCACATATTCATTTTCGTCTGAATGCAGCCCAGTTGCATAATGCCATGGGGCCGGAAATCCACCTGACCCGTGCGCCAGATGAAAGTGCCATGCGCCGCCATTATCTGGCAGCGATTAGCGAAAAACTGGAAACTGTCGAGCCGCAATCAATTCATTACGGCATGTTGGCAGCAGAACGCACGACCGCCAAGCGCGTGTTTATGATGGCGGCTCAATTCCGCAAGCATTTTGATGCGGCGACGCGCATACGTATGCTGGTGGCAGAGTCTGATACACCGTTTACGTTGCTGGCTGCGCTTTATTACGCCAAACTTTTTGGGGTTGATGACTATGTCGAAATTTCGCCGTTGTTTGAAACGGCGGTCGGGCTGGAACGTGGTGACCGCGTGATTGCGGAGCTGATCGATAACCCGCACTTTTTACAGTATATCAAACAACAGGGCCGTTTTTGCCTTCAGCTTGGCTTTTCAGATTCTGGTCGTTACATCGGCCAACCCGCGGCGGGTTTGGCCATAGAGCGGTTTAAGCTGCGCCTTGTGCGTCTTTGGGAAGCCCGGGGACTGGGCGACATACAGCTTTTATTTTTTGATACGCACGGCGAGTCTATCGGGCGCGGCGCTCACCCCGAAGACCTGAAAAGTCGCTTTCTTTATACGCAGCCGCCACGGGTGCGGCAGGCGCTGTCGGCCCTTGAAAGACCGGAAAAACACGAAGTTAGTTTTCAGGGAGCAGAGGGCTTTTTGTGGTTCCTGAGTGAAGAAACCGCGCTTGCGACGCTTACAGATTTTCTGGAGGTGCGGTTTGCCAGCTACAATGCTGATGATGATGCGCTATATGCTGAAAAAGGATGGGCGCTCGACTTTTTCCTGACCCTTGTAGAATATCAAAATCATCTGACCGATGATCCTGGGTATATACGGTTGATCGACTCCATCGGGCGTAGCCTGTTGTTTCCAACCGGCTCGCGGTCAATGCGGCGCCAAAGTGGCGGCGCGGTGCATCAAAGGCTGGAACGAATCTCCCAGATACGGGCAATCCCGCATAATGCTGTTTTGCAGCAGCTTGGATACCTGGCCAATTCCTGCGCGGGTGTGGGTACAGCAATTGATCGCGCACCAGACAAATTCAATGCCGTGTATTCTCAATCTGACCGGCTTAAAATGGTTACCGGTATGGCAATGCAGGCGCTTGCGCGCTCCGATGTCGGAATTATTGAGTCCTATGCAAAATTATTAAGCCCCGGATATTGGCTGGACCGCTGTGATGCGACTGTATCAGAAGATGCGCGCAGCAACCTCAGGCGACTATCAAGCGTGCTCGAGGGCTTGTTTGACAGTGATGCCATCGACGCCTGCATACGCAATTTGCGGCGGGATGCGGGCATGATGACCGATAGCATGGCTGAAGACAGCGCGATCCTGTCACCTGCAGTCGAAGGTTTGGACCAAGACCTGTTCGAGTTGCATGAAATGCGTATTGGACTGATTCAGTTTATTTTCATGAAATCCATGGAAGTGCCCCGTTTTTCCAGCCGGTTCGACTTTTCACTGGAAGAATTGCTTGTGGAATTGCTGCATCTTGAAGTGCCAGACACCGTGGCGCGATTGCGGGAAATATTTCCGGAAGCCTCTCGTCAGGAAAGCACGGCAAACTACGGTGAGGATGCGTCTTACGAAGGTGGACGCACATCCGGCTATGCGGATGTCCACCGGAATATTTTTGACCAATTGGATCAAGCCTATGAGCTGGTGCTTGCGCTCAGCGGCTTGATCGCGCTGAAAGTTGGGGCATTTGGCTAGCTGTATGCCCCCACCCGTAAAGGAAGCTATTTGATGCAAGAAGCGTTTGATCTGGTAATTTTTGGCGGCACGGGGGACCTTTCCCGCCGCAAACTGCTGCCTGCGATTTATGCTGGGCTGGTTGCCGGTCGGGTGGATGCCGCATCGCGTATCGTTTTAACGTCCCGCTCTGGTCTTGAAGGCGACGTTGCCGCTTGGCTCGACGGTATATTTGCAGAGAATGTGCCCGCCTGCGGTGTGGACGCAGCATCCCTAAAACAATTTGCCAACATGGTCACTGTCATCGAACTTGGCTTAACGGATGGCGGCGAAGATTGGGAAGCGTTGCAGTCGCTGCTTGCCGGCAACAGCGACCGTGCCATTGTGCATTTTCTGGCCGTGCCACCTTCGGTGTTTACACGCACCTGTAAATTGCTGGGTGATTATGGCTTAAACGACACCAATGCGCGTGTTGTACTGGAAAAACCGCTCGGGCATGATCTGGCGTCAGCGCAGGCGATCAATGCTGAAGTAGGGCGTTGGTTTGACGAAAGCCAGACCTTCCGTATTGACCATTATCTTGGCAAAGAAGCGGTCCAGAACCTTTTGGCGCTTCGGTTTTCCAACATTATGTTCGAGCAGCTTTGGAGCGCACGAACCATTGACCATATCCAGATCACCATCGCTGAGGACTTAGGCGTTCAGGGGCGCGGTGCTTTCTATGAAGGCACAGGTGCCATGCGCGACATGGTGCAAAACCATTTGTTGCAACTGCTATGTCTGGTAGCAATGGAGCCACCCGCCCGGCTTGATGCAGATAGCATCCGCGAGGAAAAGCTTAAAGTTCTCAAGTCGTTGAAGAAATATACGGCAGACGAAGCGGAACAAAACATTGTGCGCGCGCAATATAGTGGCGGTGCAATGGCAGGCGAGGTTGTTGGCTCTTATGTCGATGATCTTGACCTTGACGGCGACAGCACAACAGAAACCTTTGTAGCGCTTAAGACCTATATTCAAAACTGGCGCTGGGCGGATGTGCCATTTTACCTGCGTACCGGCAAACGATTGCCAGATCGGTTTGCGGAAATTGTCATTCAGTTCAAGCCGATACCTCATTCACCGCACGAGGGGTGGGGCAAGCATATCAATCCCAACCGGTTTATCATCAGGTTGCAGCCAGAAGATCATTTGGCGCTGCGTATGATGGTTAAAAATCATGGATCAGCGACAGAAGCGCTGAGGGAAGTGGAAATGAACCTGGATGCCGTTGGTGACGACGCGACCCGTCTGGGCCCTTACCTGCGGCTGATATTGGATGCTGCGCGCGGTGACCAGAGCCTGTTTGTACACCGCGAGGAGGTTGAGCACGCTTGGCGCTGGGTTGATCATATCGTCGAGCATTGGCAAGCATCCGATGCACCGTTGAAGACCTATCAGGCAGGCACATGGGGGCCATATGAAGTCCATCACCTGATGGTCAGGGATGACCGCCAGTGGTTCCATGAAACAAGCGGGCGGCTCAGTAATGGCTAACTGGCGACAGTTTGAAGACCGGGATGCCCTTGTGACGGCGCTTCGCGCTGGCATCGAAAGCCAGCTACAGGCCGCTGTTGAAACGCGGGGTCAGGCATCTTGGGCTGTGTCTGGTGGTTCGACACCTAAACCGCTGTTTGAAGCAATGCAGCAGTCGCCCCTTGAGTGGCGGCACATCGACGTGGCCCTAGTCGACGAACGCTGGGTGCCTTTTGATCATCCACGTTCTAATGAGGTTTTTGTGGCTCAAAACCTGCTGGCAGCCCGCGCGGCGGATGCCCGTCTTGTGGGCATGAAAACCGGTCATGACACGGCAGCAGATGCCACCGAAGAGGTAAACACGCGCTACGGCGCCATTGCTCAACCCTTCGATAGCGTGCTTCTGGGTGTGGGGCTGGACGGCCACACTGCCTCGCTGTTCCCGGGTGCTGAGGGCCTCGAAGCGGCTTTTGCTGCAGGTGCACCAACCTGTGTGGCGCTAACGGCCAAAAAGTCAGCTGTAACAGGCGACGAAGTAGACCGTATGAGCTTGTCTGCGGACGCCATTGCGCAGGCGCGCCATGTGCTTGTGATGATCACGGGTCATGAAAAAAAAGCAATGATGGAGCAGGCGCTGGAGCCATCATCCAGCTTGCCCATCGGACGTCTGCACGCGCTGAGACCTTTTGATATTTACTGGGCCCCCTAGACCCATAAAGATAATCCCTACTAAGGATAATACGGATGACCCACCCCAAATTACTTGAAATTACCGAGCGCGTAAAAGCCCGATCCAAAGACAGCCGCAAGGCTTATATGGCGCGGATTGAGGCCATGCGCGCCGATGGACGCCCTCGCCCGCGTCTGTCATGCGGTAATCTCGCACACGCTATTGCCGCGTGTTCTGAAACTGAAAAAGCGCAACTGGCAGCGGAAAATGGCATGGCCAACATTGGCATTGTCAGTGCTTATAATGACATGCTGTCTGCGCACCAGCCCTATCATGCCAAGCTGGATGACATGAAAAAATACATTGTCGAGGCGGGTGCCGTATCGCAGATGGCGGGCGGCACTCCCGCCATGTGTGACGGCGTCACGCAGGGGCAAAACGGTATGGAACTGTCGTTGTTTAGTCGGGATGTGATTGCCTTATCGACAGCCGTTGCCATGACCCACAATGTGTTTGATGGTGGTATGCTGTTTGGTATTTGTGATAAAATTGTGCCGGGCCTTCTTATGGGGGCTCTTTCATTCGGTCATCTGCCTTTTGTCTTTGTACCCGCTGGCCCTATGCCAACGGGTATTTCCAACTCTGAAAAAGTGAAGGTGCGTCAGCAATATGTAACGGGCGAGGTTGGGCGCGCCGAATTGTTGCAAAGTGAATCGCGCGCTTACCACAGCCCTGGCACCTGCACTTTTTATGGCACCGCCAATTCCAACCAGATGATGCTGGAAATGATGGGCCTGCAACTGCCGGGCAGCAGTTTTGTAAACCCCACAGACCCGCTTCGGGATGCCCTGGACCGGGCATCTGCAAGAACCATGGTCTCGCTGGCGGCACCCGACCGGAACGTTGGTCTTGCCGACATGGTAACCGCAGAATCGATCTTAAACGGTGCAATCGGCTTGCTGGCAACCGGCGGGTCTACCAACCACACCATTCATATCGTTGCGATTGCTGAACGCGCAGGTATCCAAGTCACCTGGCAGGATTTTGCAGACCTTTCAGAAATCATTCCGCTTCTGGCGCGGGTGTACCCAAATGGACTGGCTGATGTAAACGCTTTCCATGCGGCGGGCGGTACACCGTTCATCATTCGGGAACTTCTGGGGGCTGGCCTGTTGCACGGCGACATTGAAACGATTTTGGGTAAAGGGTTGCAGCCCTTTGGTCAGATGCCGTCGCTGGAAGGCGATAGCGCTGTGTGGCATGACCCTGATGCAGACGCGGCAGACCCGATGATTGTTCGGGGTGCATCCGACCCGTTTCAGGCAACGGGCGGCCTTGCCTTATTGAAAGGGCCCTTGGGCCAGGCTGTGATGAAAACATCTGCTGTTAAGCCAGAACATCGTACTGTTGAAGCGCCCGCGCTGGTTTTTCAAAATCAGGACGAAATGATGGAGGCCTATAAAGACGGCAAACTGGAGCGCGATTTTGTGGCTGTGATCCGGTTTCAGGGGCCGCGCGCCAATGGCATGCCGGAACTCCACAAATTAACACCCAGTCTGGGCGTGTTGCAGGACAAGGGCTTTAAGGTTGCTTTGGTGACTGATGGCCGCATGTCTGGTGCCTCTGGTAAGGTGCCTGCGGCTATCCATGTTTCGCCGGAAGCCGCCATGGGGGGCTTGATCGCCAAAATAGAGGACGGTGACATGATCCGGGTTGACCCAGAAGCCGGGCTGCTGGACGTTATGGTGGACAAGGCAACATTGGAGGCGCGGCCAGCATTTGTCAGCACGCCTGAATTACAAACCTATGGCCGTGATTTATTTGCAGTGATGCGCAACACTGTTTCTACCGCAGACCAGGGCGGTTCAGTATTTTAAGGGGACAGCTAATGGCAACCGTAACAGCAACAGTAGAAGAAGTTCTGGGCGCATCCCCCGTCATGCCTGTGTTGGCTTTTCGAAGTGCGGAAGAAGCTGTAGAGGTTTCAAGCGTCTTGTATGACTGTGGTGTGCGCGTGTTTGAAATTACACTTCGGCACGAAAGCGCGCTGGAGGCGATTAAAGAGGTTAAGGTTGCGCTGCCGGATGACGCGATTGTTGGTGCGGGCACAGTTTTGTCGCCCGATACGGCGAAACTGGCGCGCAATGCAGGCGCTGTATTTGGTGTGAGCCCCGGCCTGACAAAAGAATTAGGTAGTGCCGTAAGGGCGATGGGCTGGGCTTTTTTGCCCGGCGTTTCAACCATTTCCGAAGCAATGAGCGCGATGGATATGGGGTTCACTGCCCTAAAGTTTTTCCCGGCTTCTGTTTCGGGTGGGCCGGGTTTTCTGAAAGCTGCGGCCAGTGTGTTACCGGGCATACAGTTTTGCCCCACTGGCGGGATTTCCGCTGATACAGCACATGAGTATTTGGCTCTTCCCAATGTGCCGACAGTAGGGGGATCATGGATCACACCCCGAGTTGGCGATGGCACAATTGATCTTGCGGCGACACGCGAACGTGCAACCGCTGCCCTGAACTTCTAAAATTCAACAATCGTTGAATATGGCTTGACCGGCTGCTTATAGTGCGACTAGTGTCCCGTATCTGGTGGGGAGACCGGTTTTGAAAATCATTCATGTTGTTTTTGCCCTGTTGCTTGTAATCGCGGGGATTACCATTTTTGTGTTAGCGGGCGACCCCCCGATGGGCGCAACCGGGGTGCCGCACCCAACCATTGCTGGCCTGTCGATGGGGGGTGACGGTACGGCCAAATTGGCCGAAATTGGCCGTGCGCCCTATTATTTCCAGATAAGCGTTATATTGCTGGCAGGCTCGCTACTGTATATGGGTGTGCCCGAACACAGGCGTGACACCATGCTGAAAGCGTGCTTTGCCGCAGGCTTGGCATTTGCCCTTTTCGTTTGGATCATGCTGTGGGCTGGCTATGAAAGCTATCTTGCTACCGGCGAAACAACGGTAATATTTGGTTTTCCTGCCCCAACGAACTGGATGTTTTGGGGGGTGTGGGGCAGCTTTGTTGCCTTTGACCTGTTTTATGTTTTTGCTTTCCGCCGCTATTTTTTGCACCCCGATGATGAGGCTGCGTTTGAAGCGTTGGTGCAGGAGCTTGACGCCGAGCGGGGGACCGACTGATGGAAGAATATCGCCAGCCGATTATTCTGCTTTTTGTCGCCCTTTACATGGTTGCCTGCATATGGGTTGGCCTGTGGGCCATGCGCCGGACCAAATCCGCCGGGGACTTTTTTGTTGCTGGTCGTGGATTAGGCCCTTGGGTGGTTAGCCTTGCGGTATTCTCCTCCACGCTGTCCGGGTTCGGGTTCGTTGGCGGACCGGGCCTTGTGTACGCAACGGGCCTCAGTTCGATCTGGATGGCGGTGTGTTCGGCCCTTGGGTTTGCGACGGGGTATTACCTGATCGCTAAGCGTATCCGCATGATTGCTGAAGTGCGTAACGCCATGTCGTTGCCGGATATTGTGTTTGCGCGTTATGGCAGTGATGCAGCCCGCCTGTTGACCGCCGGGACCATACTTCTTGGTGTGCTGGGCTATCTGGCAACGCAAATTCTGGCGATGGGTGTGGTGCTACAATCCATCCTGGCGGGCACGGAAATGTTCGCAAACATCAGCCTGATTGCCAGTATCGCGATTTCTTCTGCCGTCCTGATTTTTTACTGCGTAACCGGCGGTATTGTGGCGTCTGTATATACAGACCTTGTGCAAGGCATTGTCATGATCATTGCAGGGGCTTTGGTGGTGATCACGGCGGCCAGTGTGTTTGGTGGCGGATTTGCCGAAGCAACAGATATTCTGCTGGCGAGTGACGGTGAAGATGTGATGCCGTTTGGAACATTAGGGCCTATGGCCTCGCTTTCGTGGTATTTCTTGTTTGGATTGGGCCTTGCGGGCCAACCGCATGTGGCTACCAAAATGATGATGAACCGCAAACTGTCGGACAATAAGGTTATCCTGCCGATGACCGTGTTCGGTTATGTTATCGCTGCCATGCTGTGGGTGTCTGTGGGCATTATCATGCGGGCGCTTGTGCTGGGTGATGTGGCCTTGCCGCTGTCGGGTGCTGATGAAGCGGCCCCTGCGTTTCTATCCACCTATGCGCACCCTGTTTTGGCGGGTGTTGTATTTGCGGGGCTGTTTGCGGCCATTATGTCAACGGCAGACGGTTTCCTGAATATTGGGGCTGCTGCGATTATTCATGATATCCCCAAGGCACTGCGCGGTCGCTCGCTCAACAACGAGCTGTTCTGGGCGCGCACAGCAACCATTGTGTTGTCGCTGGTGGCGGCAGCGATTGCGCTATCAAGCGGGCAATTGATCGCCATTTTGGGCGCGTTTGGTTGGGGTACTTTTGCTGCGGCGCTTGTGCCTGTGGTGCTTATTGGCCTGAACTGGAAGCAGGCGAGTGCGCGGGCGGCCATCGCTTCCATTACGGTTAGTCTGATCATCAATTTTGCCATCCAGATATTCCAGATCCAGATACCGTACGCCATATCGGGCGGGTTCCTTGCCATGCTGACATCAATGATTTTATTCATTGGTTTGTCGCTGCTGGAAAAGCCCAAACCGTTGCCAAAAGACATTGATCGGATCATGGAACTGTAACGTATTGAACCCCATGCAAAGGGATCAATTTATTCATGACTAAACCCATCCTCGTTTTAATATCGAATGCTCTTCGGCTGGCTGACAATGCTGCGCTTGCAGAAGCGGCAGCAAGCGGTGCACCGGTTATCCCGGTCTTTATCTATGATGATGTGTCGCCGGATGTGCGGCCCATTGGTAGTGCTAGCAAATGGTGGTTGCTGCAGTCCCTTCAGGCCTTGTCAAAAGCTTTTGACGGCGTTGGTAGCCGTTTGATTGTGCGTAAAGGAGCGGTTGTTGATGTGGTCAGCGCTTTGGCGGAAGACACTGGCGCAGGTTCCGTGTTCTTAATGCGCGGTTACACGCCCGGAGAAGCGGCGTTTGAGGCTGCGCTTCATGATGAGTTGGCATCTGAAACATTTTCTGTGCGCCGGTTCGCCGGTAATCTGTTGATTGAACCGGAGGCCGTGCGCACCAAAACTGGCACACCCTATAATGTGTTTACGCCTTTCTGGCGCACTGCATCCGATTTGATCGATACGGTGGAGCCGCATCCCGCGCCAACCAGCCTGCTGACGCCCGATACCTGGCCAGCAAGCGATGAGATCGAAAGCCTGGGGCTGGAGCCGAAACCAGCGTATTGGGCTGATCCGATTGCCGCCACATGGACGCCGGGTGAAGCCGCAGCCAAACAGCGTTTGGAAGACTTTCTGTCCAGCCGCGTGAACGACTATAAAGCCGCTCGCGATGTACCCAGCATTGAGGCAACGTCAGCGCTGTCGCCGCATCTGGCCTTCGGTGAAATTGGTCCCCGCACCATTTGGTGGCAGACCAAACAGCGAGTTGCCAAGGATAATAGCATCAGTGGCGGTGGACACCATTTCCTGCGGGAACTTGGCTGGCGGGAGTTTTCAACCCACCTGTTGTTTCGCCGCCCCGAAATGCAAACAGAACCCATGCGCGACCAGTTCCGCGACTTCCCCTGGTATGAAGGGCGGGGGGACGGCCTGACCGCGTGGCAAAAAGGCCTGACGGGCTTCCCCATTGTGGACGCGGGCATGCGCCAGCTTTGGCAAACCGGATGGATGCACAACCGGGTACGGATGATTGTTGCGTCTTTTTTGGTGAAGGACCTGCTGTGGCACTGGCGCGACGGCGAGGCCTGGTTTTGGGATACACTGGTTGATGCCCACTTCGGCAACAATATCGCCAGTTGGCAGTGGGTCGCGGGATGCGGTGCCGACGCTGCGCCGTACTTCCGCATCTTCAACCCGATCACACAGGGCGAAAAGTTTGACCCGGATGGTAAATACGTGCGCCGGTTTGTACCCGAACTGGCAGACCTGCCCGATGCCTACATCCACAAACCGTTTGAAGCGCCTGCAGGCATTCTGCAAATGGCGGGGGTGCGGCTTGGGGAAACCTATCCCAAGCCGATTGTTGACCGCAAAGTGGCGCGTGAAAATGCGCTGGCCGCGCTCGCCAGTATTAAAAAAGACCCCTAAATCGCCTACACGCAAGTCCAATGGTGCATTTGTGCCAAAGCCACTATAGAAGGGGCGTGACCAGTTGCGGGATATTCAGATGGCCAGAAAAACCAGGCGCGTGTTGAAACGACTAGGTGGTGGTGTCGTCTTTTTGGCAGTGCTGTATTTGGTTGCCAGCCCTTTTGTTGTGCCAATGATCGCGCAGCGATTTGTCAGTGATTTTGACGATGAGTTGAGCGTCAGGTTTGGATCAGCGTTATTCCATCCCCTTACTTTTGACCTTCTGGTCGATGACCTGGAGCTGCTGGGGCCTGATAAAACAGTTCTTGCGCAAATTCCGTCTGCGCGGCTGCCACTTGATGTGAGTGACTTGCTTGCAGGAACAGGCACTTTCACGTCAGAGTCCCTGAACGCAAGGTGGCGTAACGAGGATCAGCAAGTCGTTGTTACCCTATCCGATATTGCACCAGCCCTCATTGCGCCCTTTGGTAAAACATTGGGTATCGAAATAGCCGCAGGCCGTTTTAGCGCACAGATTAATGCTCCGATTGAGGAGGGGCCGATTACCGGCAGCATTTCGGTTCGGGACCTTCAGGCACGCAGTACAGACATGCAAACGGATTTCAGCCTCAAGGCCCTGACACTGGATAGCGTTGAATTTGATCCAGAGGCGCAAACGCTAACTGTCGAGGACGTTACCATAGCCAGTTTGCGGGCCCGCAACGAGGACGCGCCAGCGGCCCTAAATGCTGAGGCGGTCACACTGGATAGCGCTACCTTTGACCTGGATGCACAAACGCTCACGACCAAGGACGTCGCCATAACAAGCCTGGAGGTGCGCAGCGGGGATGCGCCGGAGGCTCTAAACGCTGAGGTGGTCACACTGGATAGCGCCACCTATGACCTGGATGCACAAACGCTGACGACCAAGGACATTGCCATAACAAGCCTGGAGGTGCGCAGCGGGGACGCACCAGTGGCTTTTAACGCTGGAACGCTGACCCTGAACAGCGCTACCTTCGACACGGATGCGCAAACATTGAACGTGGGGCGTGTGGTGCTAACCAACCCCCTATTGGACAATATTGCTCTTCCGACACCCGGTCTTATCGCCCGTAGCCGTGCTGAAAAGCGCGCTGCAGAATTGCAGATTGCAGTCGACGGCATCGACGTTATAAACGCCGAGATAAATATGCTTGGGCACGGCCCTGATGCCATGCCAGTGCAGATCACCACACCAACCATGACCCTGAGCGATCTTCGGTACGGGACAGATTGGTCCGGCACCCTAGAAGCTGCTGGCATGGTGAGTATAGGCGATACAGGTAACCCAGGCGGCACAACAAGCCCATTTACCCTTGCAGCACAGGTGGATAGCGCAGAGGCGGCAACCGGCCAGATAAGTCTGGTGGTTGACCGGCTGGATCATGCAGTGTTGTCCCCCGGCCTGTTCACTCTACTGGGGCGCGCATCTGCGGCGGGAACCTTCTATGCTGACCTGGAAGCCAGCAGCACAAATGGTGACCTGGATGGGTCACTATCCCTATTGTTCGACCAGTGGGAATGGGGTGACCTAAATCCGGATTATAGCGGCGAGCCGATCCCCTTACGCAAAGCGTTTAATATCTTACGCGGGCGCGGTGGGCGTGTGCGCATGAGCCTGCCGCTGGAGGGTAATCTAGACGAACCAACCTTCAGGGGGGATGCCGTGGTGCGCCGGGCAACCAATCGCGCCATCGGTGATATTGTGGGGGCTCCGTTCAAGCTTCTTGGTGCTCTCATACCCGGTGGCGGCAAGAGCGACCTGGAACTGAACAAGATCGAGTTTGATGCTGGTTCAGCTGAACTCACACCCCTTGACCGGTCCAAACTCAGCGCACTCGCCGTCGCGCTCATCGAGCGTCCCAGTCTTCAGCTTGAAATACAAGGTGCTGCATCTGAAAAGCTGGACTTCCCAAATACAGTCGCGCAACCGGGCGAATTGGCGGCCCTAAGCACCAAAAGAGCTGATGCTGTTAAGGTATATCTCATCGTTGCCGGTGTTGATGAGGCACGCTTAAGCACAACGATAAACACCACTTCTACGGAAAACGGAAAGGGCAAGCCTGTTGTGCGGCTAACCATCATCTCCTAGCGCAGCGTCGCGTTGACATATGCTAAGGTGCGGCCCACATCCTAATAACGACATAGGGGAAGCGACACATGAAAAAACAGGCTTCAAGCTTCGAATGGCGCAAAGTTGGTGCCGAGGTTGGCGCGATTGTTTTTGCGGTTTTGCTGGCCCTGTGGCTGGAAGGCTGGCGCGAGGACGTGGAACGCCAAGAGCGTGCAGACCTGTTTCTGGACCGAATTCGCGCTGAAATCTCCCAAAACCGGGAAAACTTGCAGGAAACCATCCACCAGCATGAAGACTATATGGCCGGTCTTGAAGCTGCGATCAAAGACGGTAATGCGTCCATAGAAGCGGTTGGCCCCTTTTTGCAAATTGAAGGCAGTGCAACCAACAGTTCAGCCTGGCAGTCCGCCAAGATGTCTCAATCAATCAGCCAAATGCCGCCTGAAATGGTCGCCGATCTTGCATCCATATACGATACGCAAACCTACTACGCTAACTACCTCGCCTTTTTCTTCCACAACTATACCGAACTCGCCACAGCCATCGAAGTTAATGACCGACCGATTGTTTCTGCGCGTAAGTTTTATCGGCATCTGGATGTTACCAATACGCTCGCCGAACAGTTACTTCGGCGGTATGACGCCTTCTTGCAACAGCAAAGCGGTAACTAATTTATTCCACGTCCTGATAACGACTTAGGGGAGGCGATACATGAAAAAACAGGGTTCGAGTTTCGATTGGCGCAAAGTTGGTGCCGAGGTTGGCGCGATTGTTTTTGCGGTTTTGCTGGCCCTGTGGCTGGAAGGCTGGCGCGAGGACGTGGAACGCCAAGAGCGTGCAGACCTTTTTCTGAACCGTATAAAAACGGAGGTTCAGGAAAACCGGGATGACCTGCGGTCTGCGATGACAGAGAACCAAGCATATATCGACGGCTTAAAAGCTGTGTTAGATAGCGAGCAAATAGAGTTTACCGACCTCATGCCGTTCATTCAGGCTGAAAGTGCAAGTACGCAGGATGCCGCCTGGCAGTCTGCTCAGATGACACAAACCATTGCCAACATGCCTGCTGACGCTGTGGCCTCTTTGGCAAAAGTTTATGATTTGCAGGACGAATATGTCGATTACATGCGGATGTTTTTTCAACGGTTTATCGATATGGTTATGGAAATGCGCGCAGAGGAATCCCGCGAGCTGGGCGCCCAGCGATTTAGGCAGCATCTATCTGTTAGCAACTCATTGGCGGAACAACTTCTAACCGGCTATGACGCATTTCTGGCAACGCACGGCCTCACCACCAAGGGTGAGAAGCAGGCGGCAGCTGGCGGCAGTTAATCCAGCTCTCCCAATATGTTCTCAGTATCCGCGCCTTTCTCGGCGGGGCCGTGCCGCACTTCTGGTTTTGTTCGGGAAAACTTTGGTGTGGGCGCGGGCTGGGTAACACCATCCACGTCAATAAAGCTCTCTCTTGCGGCGTTGTGAGGGTGCTTGTGCGCTTCCCAAAAGGGCAATATGGGCGCAAAACAGGCATCCGTGCCGTCCAGCAGGGCCTGCCAGTCTGCCAGTGTTTTACTTTTAAAAATTTCTGTCAGCTCTGCCTTCAGTGCTGGCCATTCACCGGGGTTCAAATGCTTTTGCATCCAGCTCTCATCCAGGCCAGTTTTATCAATAAATACCTGCATGAACTGCGGTTCAATCGCCCCCAGTGCAACATATTCGCCGTCTGACGTTTCAAACGTGCCGTAAAAATGCGCCCCGCCATCCAGTAGGTTCACACCGCGCATCGGTGCCCAGCGATGGCTTGCCATCAGGGAATGGAAAATGGACATCAACGCGCTGGACCCTTCCACCATGCTGACATCCACAACTTGGCCTTTGCCAGATTTCTGGGCCTCAAGGAGCGCGCACACAAGCCCAAACGCCAGCATCATACCGCCGCCGCCATAGTCCCCTATCAGATTAAGCGGTGCCGTCGGCGGCGCGCCCGCTGGGCCAATGGCGTGCAGCGCGCCCGACAGAGCAATATAGTTGATATCGTGCCCGGCGGTGTGTGCCAGCGGTCCGGTTTGCCCCCAGCCCGTCATGCGGCCATACACCAGTTTGGGGTTGACAGCTGACACCTCGTCGGGACCAAGCCCCAGCTTTTCCATGACGCCGGGGCGGTATCCTTCAAACAAGGCATCAGCGGTTTCGCACAGTTTCAGGAAACTGGCTTTGCCGTCGTCGGATTTGAGGTCGAGCTCGATGGAGCGTTTGCCTCGGCGATTAATGTCAACCGCGAGGTCCGTTGCGCTGCGCCCCGGGCGTTCAACAGCAATAACGTCTGCGCCCATGTCAGCGAACATCATGCCGGCAAACGGCCCCGGCCCAATGCCCACAACTTCAATAATACGATAGCCTGATAATGGTCCCACGCCGTGCCCCTCCAACTCAATGAACTGCTCTCATCAAATTAGGGGGCTTTTGCGGTGGGGCAAGCGCTTACTTTGGCGCCATACGGGCGGCTGCATCCATACGGATGGTCTCACCGTTCAGGTAAGCGTTTTCAACGATATGCCCCGCAAGCTTGGCGTATTCTTCCGGCATGCCCAGGCGCTTGGGGAAAACAACTTGCTCCTTCAGGCTTTCAACAGCGGCCTCTGGCAGGCCGTCAAACAGCGGCGTGTGAATAAAGCCGGGCGCAATGGTCATGACCCGAATGCCCTGACGGGCAAACTCGCGCGCGGTTGGCAATGTCAGGCCAACGATGCCGCCTTTGGACGCCGCATAAGCCGCTTGGCCAATTTGGCCTTCGTAGGCCGCAACCGAGGCGGTGTTGATGATCACGCCGCGTTCGCCGTCTTCACCCGGTTCATTGGTTGCCATCGCTTGCGCGGCTTCCGCCAGCATATTGAAGCTGCCGATCAGGTTCACGCCAATAACCCGACGAAAGTGGTCCATCGGGTATCGGTTGCCTTCACGGTCCAGCACTTTTTCAGGGTTGCCAATGCCCGCGCAGTTCACCGCAACACTAAGGCCACCGAACTCTGATACTGCAAGGGCAACCGCTGCTTTCACATCGTCTTCGCTGGTAACATCTGTGCGGATATAGCGGGCTTTGCCGTCCAGTTCTTTTTCCAGCGCCATGCCAAGGTCATCGTTTACGTCCACAATGATCGCGTTTGCGCCCTTGGCAACAAAGGCGCGCACTGTCGCACGCCCCAAACCTGATGCACCGCCGGTAACAAGAACGGTTTTGCCAGCAATATCCATGAAAGCTCTCCTGAAAAATCAGCAATTGAAAATTGGCTGGACCATAAGCGAAGCAAACACCGTGCGGCAAGCGTGAAATCGGCTTATCGGCTGCATCTATTTGTCTCATCGAAAGAAAGCGCGCTTACACAGGCATCATAATATTGTGATGCCCTTGCAGGGCTGATAACACTTGGCGTCTGCGGTTCAGCCCCCCATATCGCTGAAACAAGCGAAATTTGGGCTCGCAAAGGATCAGGAGATATCCGATGGACTATGATTATGACCTGTTTGTCATTGGCGCTGGATCAGGCGGCGTCCGCGCCAGCCGGATCGCATCAACCTTAGGGGCCAAAGTGGCCGTCGCGGAAGAATACCGCGTTGGCGGCACATGCGTGATCCGGGGGTGTGTGCCCAAAAAACTGATGGTCTATGCGTCTCACTTTGCGGAAGACTTTGAAAACGCACGCGGCTTTGGTTGGGACGTGGGGGACACGTCGTTCAACTGGAAAACCCTGATCGAGCGCAAGGACGCAGAAATTGACCGCCTGAATGGGCTGTATGTGAAAAACCTTGCTGCCGCTGGGATCGAGATCATTAATGGTCGTGCCACAGTAGAAAGCCCTAACAGTGTGCGGGTGGGTGACAAGGTCTATACGACCAAAATCATTTTGGTTGCGACCGGCGGCTGGCCAACCCTGCCGGATGTGCCAGGCATTGAGCACGCCATAACCAGCAATGAGGCATTCCATCTGGACGAGCTACCAGAGGATGTTGTTGTGGTGGGCGGCGGTTATATTGCCGTTGAATTTGCCGGTATTTTCCATGGTATGGGCGCCAAAGTGACCCAGCTTTATCGCAGTGATCAGATTTTGCGCGGTTTTGATGATGAAATTCGCGGGCATCTGCACGACGAAATGATTAAAAAAGGCATCGACCTGCGCACGCATGTGAACATCAATGCGATTGAAAAGGTGGACGATGGCTTGCTGCTGCATCTGACTGACGGAACAGAGCTGAAAACCAAAGCTGTTATGTATGCTACCGGGCGCGCGCCCAACACCAAGGGCCTTGGCCTGCATGAAGCGGGCGTCGCCTGCGATGAAAAAGGCGCGATCATGGTTGATGCCTACAGCAAAACCAATGTGGACAGCATTTATGCGGTTGGGGATGTGACGGACCGTGTGGCATTGACGCCGGTTGCCATTAAGGAAGGCCACGCCTTTGCCCTGACAGTGTTTGGCGATACGCCCACGTCGCCAGAGCATGATGCCATCCCGACGGCTGTGTTTTCCCAGCCACCCATCGGCACGGTCGGGTTGACGGAATCAGAAGCCCGCGCAACGCACGGTCAGATTGAAGTCTATACATCCGATTTCCGGCCCATGAAATATACGCTGGGCGGGTCAGACGAACGTGCCTTCACCAAGCTGATTGTTGACAAAAAAACCGACGTGGTTGTCGGCGCGCATATGGTTGGCATTGATGCCGCAGAAATTATTCAGGGCATTGGTATTGCGGTGAAAGCCGGGCTAACCAAGGCACAGTTTGACCAGACGGTTGCGGTGCACCCCTCAACCGCCGAGGAATTTGTGTTGATGCGTACACCCAGGGCCTGAAGGGTCTTTGTGCTGCAACTACGTCTATTCCCTGAAGAACGGTCATAAAGCCCGACAATTAGTCGGGCTTTAGGCTTAGTCTGGTTGTCCGGTACGCCTTGTTGCACGCAAGCAATAAAGTGTTCCAAGCACCAGTGCCAGCGTGCAAAATACGCTACCCTCGGGGCCCGTTCCTGCACCGTTTAACCAATGTGGCCCTGTTGGTACCAATTCAACCAGCAGGGCTGGTGTGCCGCTCTCCAGTCCGGTAATGGGAACATCAAAGCCAACGGCAGTAAACCAGTTCCAGCCAGCGTGCCAGCCCATCACACCCCAGATATTGCCGGTTCGCATAACCCACGCACAGGCAAAAAGCCCGAAGGCCAGAGTATTCATATTGTCATACCAGGGGTTTGCCGGGTTGAAATGCATGAAGGCAAACAGCAGTGAACTAACAAGTACAGCGGCAAGCAGGTTGAACTTGCGGGTCAGCACAGACAAAAGCCATCCGCGAAAGACAAATTCTTCCACACTGGATTGCAATGCAAAGCCAACAAGCAAAAGGCTAATTTGTACAAGGGCAATGGGGGACATGAGCGCTGGCGCAATGGTGCCTGTGGTATATCCGCCAGCTATACTGATAGCCAGAACAACGGCAACCGTCATCCCTATGCCGATGCCGTATCCTCGCCAAAACTGTCGCCAACCATCGGGTGCAATCAGACCAACCGTTGCAAACGGCCGCCGTTCGACCCCTTTAATCCAGGCCACAAAAACGACCCCTACGGCACCAAAAGAAACCAGCAGAAGGCCCAGTAAACCATAGGTGCCAATCGGTTCTTGGTTAGCATCAACCAGTCCCATCGGAGCCAGTATGAATTCGCCAGTAATTATGAGGGGCGCAGCAATCATGACCAAGGCCAGTACCGGGGCGAGCGCCCCCCACGGCAGCCAGCCGCGATGTTCTGTATCCGTGAAGATATATTTGGACAATAAATCCATCAGTGTTTCCTCGCTGTTTGTCGCACTGTTAGCGACTTATTATTATCTACTTTATATGGGAACCTGTGGCGGTGATTAAAGAGCCGCTAACCGACCGAAGGTGCCAGCAATTGCAGTGTGCCTGCGCTTGCGTCCATGCGGGCGAGGGTGCCAACAGGCATAATGCTATTGTCTGAGATATGCCCAAACGGGGCGCCGTAATAGGCAGGTACGTTTGCTTTTTTGCAATAATGGTCAAAAATGTCCATCAGGGCAAAAGCGCCGTAACCGTCGCCGTCGTTGCCAACCCGTGTAAAGCCACCAAAGACAATGCCATTGAGCGCTTCCAGCGCGCCCGAAAGCTGCAAGGTGGATAGCATGCGATCAACCCGGTATATGGCCTCGCCAATGTCTTCCAAAAACAGGATTTTGCCGCGCATGTCCGGCATGTAGGGGCTGCCCGCCAGGGCGGTTAGCACGGTCAGATTGCCGCCAACCAGAACGCCTTCTGCGGTGCCAGGCACTATGGTTTGCACGCGCAGGTCATGCTGTGCCAGCGTGTCATAGTTTGGCACCGGGTTCTGAATAAGCGGTGCGGCACGGTCGAACAAAATCTGTTTCGCAGCCGTAACAACAGCGGGACGCCAGCGGGAGGTGCCATTGGGTCCATGGAAGGTGGTTAGGCCGGTTTGGGCATAAAGTGCATTCAGCAATGCTGTTATGTCGCTGTAGCCAATCACCACCTTTGGGTTGGCTTTTATGGCGTCAAAGTCCAGGTGGGGCAGGGTACGTGCCGCGCCCCAGCCGCCGGTAAGCGCAAAGACCGCCTTGACGTTTGGGTCGGTGAAAGCGTCCATCAGGTCGGCGGCGCGCTCTTCGTCGGTGCCCGCCAGATAACCAAACCGTTCGCGTACATGCTTGCCCATTGTTGGCTTCAGGCCGAGCCCGGCCATGTTTTCGGCGGCGATATCAAAGCGCACGCGTTCAAACACAGCGCCAGCAGGGGCCACAAGGCGCACTTCATCACCGGGTTTTAGCGCCGGGGCCAGCGGTTGCGTGCCCTGCGCTTTTGAAACGCGGGCGACACCCAGGCTGGTCACGGCTGCCGCTGCGCTAAGGCTTGCTAAAAACGTGCGTCTTTTCATCGTTTCTTATCCCTCCCAAATGATGCCTGGCGAGCTCGTGCACCATTGCGAGACTACCTGTCATCAACATCATTCTTGCCTATCTGACTGTTCTTTGACCACTGCTTTATGTGCGTTTTCGCGTCCGATACCCTTCTTTGGTTTAGTGAAAGCCAGCGCAGATGCAATTTTGGTGTAGTAGCTGTCGGAATGTACCCAAAAGTGACAAAAATCGTAATTTTTTGAGGAATTTTCGTCCTTTTTTTGCCGTTTAATCGCCCTATTTCGACAGTCAGATACATTTTTTGGGAGCCACTTCATGATTAAAGTCCATCATCTGAACAACAGCCGGTCGCAGCGTATGCTCTGGTTCCTGGAAGAATTAGGCTGCGACTATGAGATTGTGCACTATACTCGTGACCTTGAAACCAGTCTGGCGCCGGACAGCCTGAAAGAGGTTCATCCGCTCGGCAAATCACCGGTGATTGAAGACGGCGATGTTAAAATTGCGGAGTCCGGTGCGGCCGTTGAATATCTTGCGCGCACCTATGGTCATGGCAAATTTTCGCTTGAGCCGGGCGATGCGGAGTATTGGAACTATGTTGAATGGTCGCATTATGCAGAAGGCTCGCTGATGCTGCCTTTGCTGTTACGGCTTTATACAACCCGTCTTGGTGACGCCGCCGAACCCCTGGCCCCGCGGATCCAAAGCGAAATTGCCAATCATTTCACCTACACTGCCCAAGGCCTTGGTGATAAAGAGTTTTTTGCTGGTGGCAAGCTTACTGGCGCGGATGTTCAGATGTTGTTCCCTCTGGAGGCAATGCACGCATCCGGTGGTTTGGCTCATTGGCCGAACCTTGCCGCTTATGTTGACCGTATGCACGCTCGCCCCGCCTACCAGCGCGCATTGGAAAAAGGCGGTGACTATTCCATGGGGCCCAAAAAAGGCTGACGTAACAGCCTGGGCCCTTTTCAGGCTTGTTGGCTAAAGCGCGCAATCCAGAATGAAGGGTTCAAAGACCGACCCAATCAAAAACCGGTTACCCGCAGGGGCAGCAACGCTGGCCCCCGAAATGGGGTTGCCATCGTTAAGATAAATCTCTCCCGCGATCATCTCGCCATTTTCAATTTGAATGCGGAATACCTGGGACGGCGACCGTTCACTCGCCTCTCCGGCATGCGCCAGAAAATCAAAGGTTTTCGGATGCGATGTAACCCATAGAGCGCCGCTTTCACCCACCTCAATATTGTCGAGGGCGGAATCGATCTCCAGTTCGCCTATAAACGCCAAAGCACCGGTTTGTCGGTCTATCCTGTAGGAAGACAAACGTTTTCCTGTAGTTTCAGCAACAAACAAGGTTTGACCATCCTGACTGGTTTGCACACCGTTGGCATACACCATGCCCCCGATAACCTTTTGGGTGGTCATCCCATCCCCATACAAAACGCCCGCGCGCGCCAAACGGCCATACACTTCAAGGGTGCGACCAAGGGCGGTAGTGCTGCCCTGGTCAATCGAGGCATAGAAAGTATTTGGCCCAACCGCCGCAACATCATTTAGGCTTATTGGCTCATCCGGTTTTACGGACCCGACATGCCTTAGGATCAGACCATATATTTCAAAGATATCAACCTGGCTGGACTGAGTTCTCGTATCCTCGCTGTCTGACGGCACAGGCGGATGGTTCACAACAAATAACCTGTCATATGCGCCGGAATTCTCTGGCGCTTTCCAAAGGCTGATGCCATGCGGGTGGAAGGAACCAGCATAATTGGTCAGCAGTTTGGCGGGCTCTTCAAATGATCCGGGCAGATAAATATATATGCCGCCATCATGGTCGCCGGTTGCAGCAAGCTTGCGGCGGTCCATTGCCGAGATATAGGCAATACCGGTGTCGGTATCGATTGTAATGTCTTCCGCCCCAACAACACCGTCGACGCGGGCACAGGTTCCGGCAAAATGGGGTTCGATTGTTTTGAAAGCACCGCTGCTATGCAGAGTTTCGACGACAAGGCCAACAACCAGAATAGCCGCTATTCCACCACCAATAAGTAACTTTGATTTCACGACTTTCTCCGTTTTAGCCTGGCAGAGCCTAACAAGCACAGAAGCAGCAGGCAATCCTGCCGTCGGTCTTAACCGGATACCAATTTTAGTCAGGTGTTAACCAATTGTTTGCATGCATCGGCCAAAATACGGCTTTAGTTTGGATCACTAGTCCTCAAGGGGGTCACGTGAGCGGCACTTTTAAATTTGCGTTTAGTATTGCGATAATGATGCTGGCATCCATGCCCGTACGTGCAACCGATGTTGTGATCTATACTGAAAACTACCCACCCTATAACTACCTTGATGAGGCAGGACAGGTTGTGGGCTTGGCAACCGAAAAAGTCCAACAAGTTATGGATGCAACCGGGCTTCAATACGATATCCGTCTGGTTCCCTGGAAACGCGGCATTCATCATGTTGAAACCAGCGAAAATGCCCTGGTTTACAGCATCACAAGAACGCCCGACCGGGAAACCCGTTTCCAGTGGTTGGTGCCACTTGCGGAAAGCAACTTCTTCTTGTTTGCCCGCCAGAATGACGCCCGGCTTATAACGTGGGAAAAGGTCAGAAACGGCGACTATACGGGTGCCTGTGTATCAAATGATCTTGGCTGCGAGCTTTTCCGATGGGTTGGGATGCCAGAGGCAAACATTATTCGGGTTGCCAGCAATGAAACTGCAGATTTTCGGATGGTTTCTGCCGGGCGTGCGGACATGTACGTCAGCGATATTAATGTCAACACACGGTTACGGCTTGCGGAAGGGTTTGATCCCGAACAAATAAAGCCCGTTTTGCGCCTTGAAGGCAAAAGTGGTTTTTATCTGGCATCAGGCAAAAAATTTGACCCGGCCAAGCGCGACCTGATCACCAACCAGTATCAACAGCTTATGGCTGCCGGGCAGTTTTCGCTGGTTGATACGCTACCCCCGAATGAATGAAGCCGGGCGGTATAAAGGCGGCACAAAGGAAAGCGATATCACTTGAAGCCTTGATACAGACATCTGCGTGGTCTCACCAAGGGCTTATTGCCCCCAATGTGTCTCTGTCAAAGGTTTTTGATGCTATCTAAACATACTAATTTCAGGCGTTTGTGTGCCACCGGTTCAATGTTTCAAGCAGTGTTATTGGTTTGAACGGCTTGGTGACATGATCGTTCATGCCGGCGTCGACACACGCCTGTTGTGTATCGGCGTCCGCGCTGCCTGTCATGGCGATGATCGGTACATCTGCGCCGTTTGTTTGACGCCGTATTGCTTTGGTTGCTTCCAGGCCGTCTATGTCAGGCATATTCAGGTCCATCAGGATCATATTATATGATGATTTGCTAACCATCTCTATGGCGTCCTCACCACCGGAGACAATGTCAAAGTGCGCGTCGGTTTTCTCCAGTATGCTGGTCAGCAGCAACTGATTTATATGGTTGTCTTCCACGACCAATATGCGGGCGTTAGCAATATTGTTTCTTGCATTTTCATATGCTGATGCCTTCGTGGGATCCAGTGAGGCAGCGACAGCCGCATCCCCCTCCATTTTTGCGGGCATATTAAGTTTTACATAAAAATAGAAACTGCTGCCTGCGCCGGGTTTGCTGTCGACCTTGATATGGCCGCCCATTAGTTCAACAAATTGTTTGCAAATCATCAAGCCAAGACCTGTCCCGCCATACTTGCGGGCAACCGACGTATCTGCTTGGGCGAACGGTTGAAACAAATGAGGCAGTTGGTCTTTATTGATGCCGATACCCGTATCCGTCACGCTACAGCGCAAGATGACAATGTCGTCTCTCTCGGTTTCGGACGATACTGTTATTGAAACATTTCCCTGATCGGTGAATTTTACCGCATTACTCGCCAAATTAATCAAAATCTGGCTCAATCGTGTCGGGTCGCCCGCCAGGGTTGGCGGTATCGATTGCTCGCCGTAAATCGCGAAAGAGAGGGACTTTTCCCTTGCCTTTGGCTCAATGATTGCCCGGACACTGTCGAAAACCTGCCCGGTATCGAAGGTAATTTTTTCGAGTGTGAATTTACCCGCCTCGATTTTCGAGAAATCCAGCGTGTCGTTTAACAGCGTCATCACCATGTCGCTGGACGATTGGATACCCCGAACATATTTTTGCTGGTCCTGGTCCAGCTTTGTTTGCGACGCCAGATCACTTAGCCCGATAATGGCATTCATGGGGTTACGAATTTCATGGCTCATGTGCGCCAGAAATTCGGATTTTGCCTGATTGGCCGCTTTGGCTGTTGCGCTCTCGAACTTTGCCTGATCTCGTTCTTTCATTATTTTGCTGATGCGGTCCGCAATACCAACAGCCAAAATAATTGTTTCCATCGCAATACCAACAGACACAGAATATCCGACAATGTCCGAATGTGGCAGCACGCCAAATTCTCTGAGGTTGCGGAGCACGATGCCGACGATAGGCAGTGACCAGCCGATTGCATAAAAAATTGCGGCGCGGCTGCGGTGCTTGGCCGCTTTTACCAAGGCAGCCAGGGCGTAGAGGAGACCAATGACGGCCACTATATGGATGACTAGCTCAAGAGTTTCGGTATAGGGGCCGCGCGTATTCACGAAGATAATCGCGACGATTAGAACCAGCGCACTCACGCTGCGCGCTGTGATGAGCCAGCCCCGCGTCAGAATACCTTTTTCAAGAAAACTGCAAAGGAACATCAAGCTGGCAGCTCCATTAAGCCCCAGGGCAAGAATAGTGATGTTCATTTGCGTGCCGTAGGCAATTGCCCCGGGCAACAAGTAGGATAGAAAGCCATAGGCGGTCACGTTGTAAATGAGCGCCGAAAGGACCACAAAAATATATTGATATAGAAAATCAAACCGCAGAACGATCGCCAGGGCGATATTGTAAAACAACATCGCCACCAAAATGCCGGTGATGAAAATTGTCAGAAAGCGACCATTGGTTTCGCGACCCTGCCAGTCTTCTGCTTTCGCAAAGCTCATTTGGTGAAACAGTTTCACCGAGGACGGGTTTTGCAGCCCAACCAATACGGCTTGAACGGGTGCGTCGCGCGCGGGTGCTGGAAACGCGATGAAATTGCCTGCCGACCAGTAGGCATCAAATTCATAGGGCCCGATGTCATAATCCACCAAAAACCCGTCGGTATAGTGAATTTGGACGATCATGCGTTCGGCCCAATGGCGTAAAATAGTCAGCACATAGTCTGTTTTTGCGGTCGGTTCTACTTTCGCCACATCCAGGGATAACCAAACCACATCGTCCGATCGCTGGGCGGGCGTGTCACAATCGGCTTCAATCGCTTGATCCAGCATAGAGGGATAGCTGTCCCTGATACCCGTGGTAAAATGGCATGCTGTTGGCAAAAGGTTGAGTGCCGGAGTACTGGCAGCATAGGCGCCATGGGTTGTGATCACGCTAAAGACCAACAGGCCCATTACCGCCAAACCCTGTTCAAGACGACGCTGGATAGTCTTTCTAATAGACTGAACCATGCTTACCACGCTTGCCTGCCCCACAGCCCCAAAACCATGCAGGGGTAAAGTAGGTAAGCTGGCCCCATCTGGCAAATTGTTTCGGCCAAATACTTAGCCTCGTTTACCAGTCCCACTCGTCATCTGGTTCGTGAAGAACGGTTGCAAACAGGTCATACGCGTTACTGTCGTCAATATGTGCCATCACCATGTCGCCAGGGGACAGGCCATCAGCGCCTTTAAGATGCACCTGACCGTCTATTTCAGGGGCGTCCGCATACGTGCGGCCAACAGCGCCGCCATCATCGTCAACATCGTCGATTAATACCGCCATTTCGAGCCCGACCCGCGCCCGCAACTTAGCGGCCGAAATTTCCTGAGACACCGCCATAAAGCGTTCCCAGCGGTCCTGTTTTACGTCTTCTGGCACAGGGTTAGGCAGATCGTTTGCAGCGGCACCTTCTACGGCTTCATATTTAAAGCAGCCAACGCGATCCAGTTGTGCTTCACCCAGCCAGTCCAGCAGATACTGGAAATCTTCTTCCGTTTCACCGGGAAAGCCGACAATAAAGGTGGAGCGGATCACAATTTCCGGGCAGATGGCACGCCACTTTTTAAGGCGCTCCAGCACCTTGGCATCATTGGCTGGGCGGCGCATGGCGCGCAGAACATTGGGGCTGGCATGCTGGAACGGTATGTCCAGATAGGGCAGAATGCGGCCTTCTGCCATCAGCGGAATAACATTGTCCACATGCGGGTATGGGTACACATAATGAAGGCGCACCCAGACGTCCAGATCACCGAGCGCGTTGGCCAAGTCTGTCATATGGGCGCGAATGTCCGTATCTTTCCAGCGTTCGGTCTGATGCTTCAGGTCAAGGCCGTAGGCGCTTGTGTCCTGGCTGATGATCATCAGTTCCTGCGTGCCGGCTTCCACCAGTTTTTCGGCTTCGCGCAGGACGGCGCGGATCGGTCGTGATGCGAGATCGCCGCGCAGGCTTGGGATGATGCAAAACTTACAGCGGTGGTTGCAGCCTTCGGAAATTTTAAGATAGGCAAAATGCCGCGGCGTAAGCTTCAGGCCCGCTGGCGGCACCAGATGCACATAGGGTTCATGCGGTTGCGGGGCGGCCTTGTGAACCTCACTGACAACCTGCTCATATTGCTGCGGCCCGGTTACGGCCAGTACGTCAGGGGCCACTTCGCGCACCGCGCCTTCGTCCACACCCAGGCATCCCGTTACGATCACTTTGCCGTTTTCGTTCATCGCTTCTTTGATCGCGCCCAAGCTTTCTTCCTTGGCGCTATCGATAAAGCCACATGTGTTGACAATGACGACATCGCTGCCTTCATATTCAGCGGCGATTTCGTAGCCTTCTGACCGTAGTTTGGTGAGGATGCGTTCACTGTCCACCAGCGCCTTGGGGCAACCAAGAGAGACAAAACCTACTTTTGATGCATGTGTGTTCATGGCGCGGTGTATAATTCACCCTGCGCATTTTTGAAAGCCTTGTCTTGCTCGCAAGTCCTGCGCTCGAGGCTGATTTCGGGCCTTGCGCCTAAGGGTTAAGATTGTGCTTTTCTGTAATCGCACGCAGGGTGGCTTGGTTTTTCAATACTTCACCATACACCCAGCGATAGTTGGGTTTTGTGCGCAATACCCGCTCGGCTTCCTTATCACCCACCAGTCGGGCCATAATGTCGAACTCCTGAACACCCACAAGCAGATGTACATAGGTGCTGTGGTCGTCCTGTGCGCCGCCGTTCCGGCCCCTGGGCACCGTGGGATACAGTGTTTTAAGGTCCTTGAGCGCGGCTTGCATGTTGGGCTCCAATATCATGCCGAACCAGTGCATTTGCTCGTGCAGGAAGATCGACAACGCACTGTTGTCGTCATCCAGATACACGGCGTTGATCGTCAGGATCGGGTGGCTGTGCGGGGCATCATATTCGTCAATCATTACCGAGTAGGTAACAACAAACGAGCTGACATCATGGGTGTCCAGCAACCGCCGCAGTTGGTCAGCCGCTGCTTGTTCGCGCGGGCTGTTGTTTTTTAGGCGAATGTCAAAATCGGAAGACGACGCCATTGCCGCCGAGGGTATCAGGAAGCAGAAAAACAGGACAAGGCTGATAAGGCGCATCGGGTGACTCCAGTTGACAAGCTGACAACAATAATGCGTTGGCGGATCACCCGCCAATCACTTGCGTGTTAGAAAGGGTAGAAAAAGCACCTTTGGACAGGAAAACCCAGCTCACAAGCCTTAAGCATAGGTTGCAAGACGAAGGAAAAATCAATGGTCGACCGAACAGAACCCAGTCATGACAGCAGGATTGAACGCGCCGTTGCGTTCATTGAAAACAACCTGGATCGGCCAATGGATGTTGATCAATTGGCGGCCGTGGCGGCAATGTCCCGACACCATTTTCAGAGGTGTTTCAAGAGACATGTTGGTGCTTCGGTTAGCCACTATGTTCAGGGCAAACGGTTTAAAAGGGCCTGTTATCAGCTGGCCTTTCATCGAGATAAACCTATCACCGACGTCGCTTTCGATGCGCAATATGCAACGCCAGAGGCTTTTTCAAAGGCGTTTACCAAATCTTTCAGCGTTTCGCCCAGGCAATTTCGACTAAAACCCAATTTTTCCTTTTGGTCTGAAAAAGAAACCAACAGTTATCAAAGGGAGCAAACTATGGACGTGGATATTGTCAATTTCGAAGCGACAGAGTTGGCTGTGCTGGAGCATCAGGGGCCATTGAGCCGGGTGAATGAAACACTTCAGAAATTTGTGGCATGGCGCAAGAATTTTGGCCCTTCGCCAAGCGTTAGTCGCACATTCAATATATACTATGACGACCCGGAACTTGTGGCGACCAAAAGCTATCGTATGGATGTGGGGGCCGAGCTGCTTTCGACGCTGAAACCCAATGACACGGGCATTGTGAGGAAGACCATTCCGAACCTGATGTGCGCCAAGTTACGGCACCACGGGTCCTGGAATAGTCTTGGCGCTTCCATGAGACAGCTTTACGCTAATTGGCTACCTGGAAGCCAATATTCAGCTGGTCCGTTTCCTATGTTTGTTCACCGGGTAAACTTGTTCCCAAACGTATTGGAAAGTGAATTGGTAACGGACATCTACCTGCCCGTCGTCAAAAAAACTGTTGGTTAATCTTCAATACCTACAAGAGCTTTTGCGAAATCGCGAGGGTCAAAGGGCTGCAGGTCTTCAATGGCTTCACCCACACCAATGGCGTGTACCGGCAAGCCGAACTTGTCGGCGCACGCCACCAGCACACCGCCCCGCGCAGAGCCGTCCAGCTTGGTCATCACAATGCCGGAGATGTTGGCAAGCTTTTGGAATACTTCCACCTGATGCACGGCGTTCTGTCCGGTAGTGGCATCCAGTACGATAATGGTGTCGTGCGGGGCGCCATCGATTTTTTTGCCAATCACGCGCACGACTTTTGCCAATTCCGCCATCAGTTCATCGCGGTTTTGCAGGCGGCCAGCGGTGTCGATCAGAAGCACGTCAATATCGTCAGCAATCGCGCGCTCCATCGCCTCATAGGCGAGGGCGGCAGCGTCTGAGCCGATGTCTTTGGTGATAACCGGCACACCCACCCGCTCTCCCCACACCTGCAATTGCTCCACGGCGGCTGCGCGGAACGTGTCGCCCGCCGCGAGCATGACGCGCTTGCCGTCTTCTTTAAATTTTTTGCCAAGCTTGCCGATGGTCGTGGTTTTCCCGGCCCCGTTCACGCCTGCCATCAAAATCACATGGGGTTTGTTGGCAGGGTTTACCGTTAGCGGTTTGGCAACCGGTGCAAGGATGGCTTCGATTTCTGTCGCCAGAATATCTTTGACTTCTTCGTCCGAAATTTCCTTGTTGTACCGATCTTTAGATAGGGCGGCCACCACTTTGCCCGCGACGCTAACGCCAAGGTCTGCGGTGATCAGCAGGTCTTCCAGCTCCTCCAGCGTGTCATCATCCAGCTTGCGTTTGGTGAAGATGCCCGTGATGCCATCAGATACCGCGCTGGTTGACTTTTTCAACCCCTGTTTAAGCCGCGTGTACCAGCCTTTTTGCGTGTCTTCGGCTACGTCATCCGTTGACGGATCGGCGTCTGGTGCGGGGGTGGGTAACGGCGCTGCCTCACCTAACGTTTGAGGCGCTGGAACAGGTTCAACAACTGGCTCAACTACTGGCGCTTGTGTGGGGGTCTGGTGTGCTTCTACTTGCACTTCCACTGGCGCTTCAACTGGTATTTCCAAGGGTGCTTTAGGCACTTCTGTTGAGGGCTGTGCCGGGGCTGTTTCTGCAGCAGGCGCTGGCGTGGCCTCTGCTTTTTTGCCTTTTAAACGCTGGAACCAACTGGTTTTTTTTTCGTCGCTCACGCCGTGTATCTCTTTAAATTGCCTGCATTTTTCAAAGGCATAGCTGTCATGGCCATGCCATCAATGGCTGTCAGGGTAACAGGAACAATTCTGCCGACAAGCCCTGTCATGCTGGCGTCGCCTTGAACCGAAACCGGAATAAACTGTTCGCTGTGGCCGGTTAGAAGGCCGTTTGCGCCCGCCCGCTCAATCAACACATGGGCGGTATTACCAATGCTCGTCTGCATCAACTTTTGAACTTTTCGCTCCCCAGCGGCGCGCAACAGGGCCGCGCGTTCTTTGCGCACCGCTTTGGGCAGTTGGTTGGGGATTTTGGCGGCGGGCGTGCCCTCGCGCTCTGAATAAGGGAAGACATGCAGCCATGTCAGGTCGCATTCTTCCACGAGCTTGAGGCTGTTTTCAAACATGGCGTCGGTTTCGGTCGGAAATCCGGCAATAATGTCAGCGCCGTAAACCATTTCTGGTCTGGCCTTGCTGACCGTCTGGCAAAAGTCTATCGCATCCTCGCGCATGTGGCGGCGCTTCATGCGTTTCAAAATCATATTATCACCTGCCTGCAAACTCAGGTGCAAGTGCGGCATTACCCGCTGGTCGCCGATAATGGCATCCATCAGCGGCTCATCCACTTCGATACTGTCGATGGAGCTGATACGCAGGCGCGGCAGGTCAGGCACCAGCATTAGGATTTTTTGAACCAGTACCCCAAGTGTTGGGTTGCCAGGCAGGTCTTCGCCGTAGCTGGTGATGTCCACACCCGTTAGCACCACTTCCTGGTAGCCTTGCTGCACCAGGCTTTTGATCTGGGACACCACTTCACCGATGCCGGTTGAGCGGCTGTTGCCACGACCATAGGGGATGATGCAAAAGGTACAGCGGTGGTTGCAGCCATTTTGGATTTGCACAAACGCACGCGAGCGTTCGCCGAAACCATCAATCAAATGGCCAGCAGTTTCTTTGACGGAAAAAATATCATTCACCTGCACACGCTCGGCATGCGTGAGGTTCAGGCCCTCAAAGGATTTGGCCTCCAGTTTTTCGGCGTTGCCAATAACGGTTGTGACTTCATCCATTTTGGCAAATTGGGCCGGATCGATTTGTGCGGCGCAGCCGGTGACCACAATGGGCGTGTCCGGGCGGTCGCGCTTCATGCGGCGGATGCTTTGGCGCGCCTGACGCGTTGCCTCTGCTGTCACGGCACATGTGTTGACAATAATGATATCGTTCAGGCCTGCATCTTCTGCGTGGCGGCGCATCACTTCGCTTTCATAAGCGTTTAGGCGGCAGCCAAAGGTGACGACTTCGGGCTTAGCGTTCACAATAAAACCTCCCCCGAATAGACAAAGGTCGCAGGGCCGGTCATTTGTACCGTGCCGTCCGCGAGCCATTCAACTTCCAGGCTACCACCATCCAATTCAACCGTTGCCCTGTGGTCAATAAGCCCGCGCCGGGTTGCCGCAACGACAGACGCACAGGCTGCGGACCCGCAGGCTTGTGTGATGCCGGCACCACGTTCCCACACGCGCTGGCGCAGGGTTGTACCGCTCACCGACACAACAGATACGTTCACTTTTTTTGGGAAAAAGGCGTGAGTTTCTATTTGCGGGCCCCAGGTTTTAAGGTCAGCAGCGTCTGCATCCTCAACAAAGAAAACCGCATGTGGGTTGCCCATGTTAACACAGCCCGGGTTGGAAAGCGGACCAAGCGTGAAGTCAGCGGCGGTTGTGTCTGCTTCGTGTGCCAGCGGAATGGCCGCCCAATCCACACGCGCTGTGCCCATGTTTACGGAAATAAGGTCCCTGCTTGCCACGGCGCTTAACTGGCCTGCATCGGTTTCAATGCCGATCGTTGTTTTTCCGGTTTCTGCCAGCATTAACTGGCCAACACACCTTGTTGCGTTGCCACAAGCCCCAACGCGGGTGCCGTCTGCGTTCCATATTTCCATAAACACGTCGCTTGCGTTGCTGTCACGCATCACGATTAACTGGTCACAGCCGATACCACGCCGCCGGTCTGACAGCGTGCGGGCACGCGCTTCGGTCATCAGAAGCCCGCTTTCGCGCGCGTCTAAAATCACAAAGTCATTGCCAAGCCCGTGCATCTTTATAAACGGGTGTTTATGCAGGTTGTGGTTCATGACGCGCTTATATGGGGAGCGAAGGCGCGGAGTCTATCCTTTTGTCTATCCTTTTTGGAACCGCAAGCATTGCTTTTTGCGCTACAATTGTTGATTTTGGCGGCGATTGACCCCTTTGAGCTGGATCTTGGACATCCTTGGTGAAAAAACTTGTTATTCATATGGGCGCGCATCGGTGTGGTTCTACCGCCATACAGTCGATGCTGCGCCGTGAGCGTGCTACGCTTGCAGATAATGGTGTAAGAGTTCACTTGCGCGCCGACATGGCAGAACGAGGCATGGACTTCAGGCGCTTGCATCGATACCGGTCTGTGAACCCATTATGGCACGCTAAATTGCAAGATATCGCCAGCCGCCTCGCCGCAGTAACCGAGGACACTTTACTGGCAAGCGAGGAAAACCTGATGGGTACCATGCCGGCGGTGCGGGGGAACGGATTTTATCCTCACTTCGATAGGTTGGTACGTGGTTTGGCGAAGCTGGATGCCACGACAGGGAAGATCATCCAGATCGCTCCGCGTCTTGTGGTCAGGCGACAAGACAACTATCTGGAATCGGTTTATGCCTTTCGGGTATCACGTGGTTTAACAAAGACGTTTGATACTTTTTTGGCATCGGTTGACGGCAAATCAATTTCTTGGCTTCGATTGGCAAAACTGCTGGCTGCACTGCCGCAAACGATTGCCCCATCAATTGCCATTCTGGAAACATGGCCCAAACCATCTGCCGCAGACAAAGCACTTGAGTTTCTTATCGGGCCGAATGATGTGGCGCTATCGACGCGCCGGTTGACCGGCAATACGCGGTATTCATCCCAGCAATTGCGGCTTATCCTTGCGCTTAATCAGGCGAAGATTGCTTGGCAAGAGGCGGTTTGGCGTGATGACGTGGTGGGGTGTCAGTTGGTTGATGAAGCGTTGCAGCGCCTGAAAGACCATGTTTCTTCCGGTGCTTATGCGCGCTTTGAGCAGCACTATGTGCCGGATGCGAAAATAGGATTTAGCGACACCGAACGCGGGCAGTTTCTTGCTGGCTATACACGAGAAAACCAGGAGTTTTTCTCGTTGCCGATTGTCTGTGCCGAGGCCGGTGTATGGGGCCCTGATACCTAACCAAAAACGAGAGGCAACAGCGCGTAGCACATGCCGGTCACCAAAAATATAGCGACAACATTGAGCCACAGCCCTGCGCGCGCCAGCGTTGGTATGGTGATATGCCCGCTGGAGTAGATCACGGCGTTTGGCGCGGTGGCGACCGGCAACATAAAGGCACAGCTGGCCGCCATTGCGGTTGGTGCGGCAAGCATCAACGGGTCAATATTTCCAACAGCCGCAACTGCTGCCAGCACCGGCACCAGCGCCGCTGTTGTTGCGGTGTTGCTGGTCAGTTCGGTCAGGAAAATCACCAGGCCGACAATTGACAGGATAAGTAAAATAAGCGGTGCGCCAGACAGAACGGACAAGCCTTCGCCAATCCATACCGCAAGCCCGGTTTTTTTGATCGCCGCCGCCAAACTCAGACCGCCACCAAACAATAGCAATACGCCCCACGGTAACTGAACTGCAAATTCCCAATCCAGCAGCCGGTCCCCGCGTTCGGTTTTAGCAGGGATGAGGAACATCGCCAGCGCGCCAGCAACGGCCACCACCATGTTGCTGAAGCCTTCCATTCCAGGGATTTTTTTGACGGCGACAACAGATATCCAAGAAGCGGCCATAACAGCGAACACGATGGCTACTCGCTTCTCAGCTGCGCTGATCGGCGGCAGTAACTCAAGCTCCTTAGCGACCACAGCATCGCCGCCTCTTGCCTCTCCCGCCTTGAGGGGGAACGCTATTTTAGTGAGGACAAACCAGGCCGCAGGGATCATGACGGCAACAACCGGCACCCCAAAAAGCATCCAGTCCAGGAAACTAATCGCCGTGCCGGTTTCCTGTTCCATGAAGGCCACAACGAAAGCATTTGGCGGTGTGCCGATTATTGTGCCCAGCCCACCGATAGAGGCTGCCCAGGCGCAACCGATCAAAAGGGCAATTGTAAATCTGTGTTCAAACGCTTTGTCGCCCAGCACTGTCTCTGCCACGCTCAGCGCAATAGGTACCATCATTAGGGTTGTTGCTGTGTTTGATATCCACATGGATAGTACGGCGCTTGCCACCATGAAACCGCCGATTAGGGACGCTGGATGACCACCGGCACGGGTCAGGATATTCAGTGCAATGCGACGGTGCAGTCCCCAACGCTGCATAGCCATGGCCGCGATAAAACCGCCTAGCAGTAGAAAGATTACCGGGTCTGTATAGGGGTTTGATGCTTCCCTTGCGGACGACACCCCCATCATGGGCAGTAGTATAAGCGGTAACAAGCTGGTTGCTGGTACAGGGATAGCCTCTGTTGCCCACCAAACTGCCATCAAACCAACAACAGCCACCACGTCCCAGGCTTCTGAAGTTAAGGTCGCAGGCCGTTCCATCAGCAGCAAAAGCACAAATATGACAGGCCCAAGCAAAAGACCGATATCTTGGTAGCGGGCGCGGGGGCGATGCGGCTGAGAAAAATGTTCGGGCATTCGCAGGGGTCCAGTTTCGGGTGCAGCCATTTTCACTTGAAAGAAAAGTGTCGGTAATTTTTTAACCTATTTCGGGTAAATGTCGACAGTTGTGGATATCCGCTTATCTAACTAGTGTAAACGGCGGTGCGGACAAAAGTGGGTGGATGCGCATAATGGCAAGCAAGTTCCCAGAGCAAAATCGGATGACCGATTATGGTGACATACCATATGAACTGGATGAGCGTGCCACAGAGACGCGTGAAAAGATACGTGACGTTGTTGGGGCGCTTTATTACCGCCAATTTTTTATTCTGTGGTCACTTACTTTTGCCTTTTATTTGCTGGTCATTGGACGCGATGTTGTCTCGGCACCAGAGAATGTTTTTTGGGACTTACAGATAGCCAATGCGGCGGTCATTACCTGCCTCTTAGTCGTTTATGTCCTCGAAAAAATTGGCAAGGTGGGGGTGGATAATATTTATCTGGCGCCGATACCTATTGCGATAGCAATGGTTGTTAATGGCATTTTACATGTGATTTTGACCGGGGACCCAAATGCCATTGCACGCGGTTTATTGGTTATTATGGCCTTCAGTGTTGTTTCAATGTTGCCCTGGGTTTTTTGGCTGCTTACCGGCTTTGCCACCATATCCCACATAACAGTCACATACATTGTTATGGGCCCAGAAAGTGCCACGATGATCCTTGTCGGCATTGGGGCGATGATGGTGTCTTATGGCGGGTTCGTCGTGCGCTATAATTCGATCCGCGAACAGGCAAGGTTAAATTTACTGAACGTGGAGCGTGCTGAGAAGCTGGCACAGCTGGCGCGGGCAAAAGATGAGTTTATTGCCAATATGAGCCATGAACTCAGGACTCCTCTGACCGGCCTTATGGGCATGGTTGATTTGCTTGATAAATCTGACCTTGGCAAGCAGGACCGCCATTATCTCAGTACAGCCAAAACAAGTGCGGAAACTCTTAGAATAGTCATTGATGATATTCTGACTTTATCAAAGCTGGGTGCAGGGAAGTTAACCCTGAAACCAGAGCCCTTTGATCTGATCCGATTGTTATCGGAAATTTCTGAGATGATTGCGGTGAGCGCAAAAAATAAAGGTATAGGTCTGGCGCTGAAGTTGCCGGAAAGTCCTTTGCCGATTTTGGTGGCTGACCAGGCACGGTTGCGCCAGATTTTGTTCAATTTACTTGGGAATGCAGTCAAGTTTACTGAACAGGGTCAGGTTGTCCTGTCGGCAGAAGTGATAGGCCGCACGGATGAGACCATTACGGTTAGGCTGTGCGTCGAGGATACGGGTGTTGGTATTGCTGAAACGGATTTGGAGCGTTTGTTTGGGCGCTTTGAGCAAGTCGACAGTTCGTCCACACGCGAGCAATCGGGCACAGGCCTTGGTCTTGCCATCAGTCAGGAGCTTGCAGAATTGATGCGGTCTGTCATCAAGGTCGAAAGCACGCCCGGTGAAGGCTCTCGTTTCTGGTTCGATCTAACCACTGGTTACAGCACCGCTGCACCCGACCTTGCCGCTGGCGCTGGTCATGGGGAGATACCCGTCGCTGAGTTGCTGGAACAAAAATTAACTGTGCTGATCGCGGAAGACAATCCGGTCAACCAGATGCTGATCCGTAAGCTGTGCTCAAAAGACAATTGGGATTTGACAGTTGTCGATGACGGCAGCCAAGCATTACGGGAGGCCAGAGAAAAACCATTCGATCTGATATTAATGGATATCCAAATGCCGGTGATGACGGGTGAAGCGGCGGCAGAAGCAATACGAAACACCGACGGCCCAAACCAATCAACACCGATTATTGCATTGACGGCCAATTGTATGCCAGAGGATGTACAGCGATATTTAGCGCTGGGCATTACGGACTCGATTGCAAAGCCAATCGAGTTTGATACTTTTTATACAACGATAGCGAGGCATGTTTAAGCAGCCTCGGTTAAACAGGTGACAGGTTGGACCCGGATCAGGAAATCAGCGAGATAGAGACGCAGGTTCAGCATGGACTGAATTCCATTTACCTGCGTCATCTCAGCAAGATATCGCTGGTAATGTTTCTCTATTACAGTTTCATCAGTGTTTCGCACCTGTTCATATTGGAAGGGGATGGCTGGTACTGGATTTTTGTAAGCAGCGTTGTCGCGGCACTTGCCGGTGGTGCCCTGCATATGATGATCCGGCTGGAGCGAATATCCGCCAAAAACAGCCAGATTGCCTTTGTTCCTGCTGGGTTTTGCGTCATCATCGCTGTGTTTGCCCATGTGTTTTTTAGCCAAAATCTTTTGCAACTCACCAACGGCGGACTGATCATGTTTGCCATTGCGTTCGTGACGTTGTCGCCCTGGATATTTGGTGGTTTGTTTGCGGTCAGCAGTGGATTCTACTGGCTCGCTCTTTTGTATGTCCCAAGCGCTGATACGATGCATTTCGCCTTCATGTATGTGGCGGTTTCAGCGCTTGCAATTCTGTGTTTTGCGCTAAGGTATCGCACGCTCTATAGCACAGAAAGATTGCTTATTTCGAACCGGAGCAAAGCGGCAAAGCTGTCTGAGGCGACCCGGCAAATTCAGGAAAATATTGACGAGGTACGCGCGGCTGCTGCTGCGGCAGAGCGCGCCAATGCGACCAAAGATGTTTTCCTCGCAAACACGACGCATGAATTAAGAACGCCGCTAACCGGTGTACTGGGCATGATGGATTTTCTTACAGGCACAGACCTGGATGCAGACCAGCGGCAGGCTGTAGATGCCGCTCAGTTTAGTGCCCGGACCTTGCTTGTTGTCGTCAATGACCTGCTTGATATTGCCAAACTTGACGCGGGCAAACTGGAGCTGAAACCGGAACCGTTTTTGCCGTCGCTTGTTATTAGCCAAGTCGTGGATTTGCTAAAGGCTAAAGCTGAAGCAAAAGGCCTTGAACTCTCTGTGCATGGTTTAAAACGGGCTGAAATAGCGGTTGTGGGTGACCCGGTGCGTATCGGTCAGATTGTGCTTAACCTGACAGATAACGCGATCAAATTTACCGATGAAGGCGAAGTTATCGTTGCCGTTAAAATGCGCGAAAATGATGACACCTCTGCTTTGAAGGGGCACGCCAATCTGCATATAACTGTACAGGATAGTGGCCCTGGTATCAGCGCAGAAGATCAGAAACGCCTGTTCACCCGGTTTGAACAATTGGACGGCACCGCCGTCCACAGCGCGGAAGGCGCAGGCCTCGGCCTTTCGATTTGCCTAGGACTTGCGGCCCGGATGGACGGACGGGTTGCCGTGGACAGCGAAATGGGCATGGGATCCAGCTTCAGCCTTGATGTGGACTTGCCAATTGCAACCGAAGAAGAAGCCCGTAAAATACGCCAACAGGAGCCAGGGTATTCTATTGTGCGTCCCAACACATTGTCAGAACTATTGAGCTTTGATCAAACGGTTTCTAATGGCGAGGGCTTGAAGGTTCTGCTGGCAGAGGATAACGCAGTTAACCAGCTACTGGTCAAGAAAATCACAGCAGGTTTCGGGTGGGACCTCACGGTTGTTGGCAACGGTGAAGAAGCAATCTTCCGCATTGAAGACAATGACCCGTTTGATCTTGTGTTGATGGATATCCGCATGCCGAAGATGGACGGAGTGCAGGCGATTGAACGTATTCGTTCCATGAAGGGCAGAAAAGGTAAGGTGCCGGTTGTCGCGCTCACAGCAAATACCGGCAAGGACCAGGAAGCACTATATCTTGAAAAAGGTATGTCAGCAATTGTTGGCAAGCCGATCGACCCCTCTGCCCTGAAGTCTGTCGTTAACGACCTTTTGGCGAAATCCAGTGGTTGATACCTGGCGTCAATTCGTTTGTTTTTCTTGACAGCAAGCCTGATTTTCCCTAAACGACCAGCACTTTCCGACAGGAAGCCATAGATATCAAAGCACCTGAAACGTGTTAAGCGGGGTGTCCATCAGTCAGCGAGTTTCGCCCACTGGTGCTATAATGCTTTGTTTTTGTTATGGTTGGCCCGTAAACGGAAAAAGGAATTGAATAAAGATGTTTGACAATCTTTCAGATCGATTAAGCGGTATTTTCGACGGCCTTAAACGCCGTGGTGCCCTGAAAGAAGCCGACGTTGGCGAAGCGTTGCGGGAAGTGCGCGTTGCACTCCTTGAGGCGGACGTTGCCCTGCCGGTTGTGAAAGACTTTGTCGCGGCGGTGAAGAAAAAGGCCGTCGGTCAGGAAGTATTGAAATCGGTCACACCGGGCCAGCAAGTCGTCAAAATTGTTAATGACGAAATGGTCGCCATGCTAGGGTCGGAAAGTGCCGGCCTGAACACCATGGGTGTGCCGCCAGTGGTGTTCCTGATGGTTGGCCTGCAAGGGTCGGGTAAAACCACAACAACAGCCAAAATTGCCAAACGCCTTACTGAAAAAGACGGCAAGAAAGTAATGATGGCATCCCTTGATGTTCGTCGCCCGGCTGCGCAGGAACAACTCAAGATACTGGGCGAGCAAATCGGTGTAAAAACGCTGCCGATCATTGAAGGCCAGATGCCAACAGATATTGCCCGTCGCGCGATGGATGCCGCCAAACTGCAAGGCTTTGATGTGCTGATGCTGGATACGGCTGGCCGCCTGCATGTGGACCAAAGCCTGATGGCGGAAGTGGTGGCCGTGCGCGATGTTGCTACACCGCTTGAAACATTGTTGGTTGCGGATAGTCTGACGGGCCAGGACGCCGTTAACGTGGCCAAAGAATTTGATGCTCAGGTTGGCATCACGGGCGTAGCGCTCACGCGGATGGACGGTGATGGTCGTGGTGGTGCAGCGCTTTCCATGCGGGCGGTAACCGGAAAACCGATCAAGCTCGCCGGTACCGGCGAAAAGATGGATGCTCTTGAAGACTTTCACCCAGAGCGCGTAGCAAGCCGTATTCTGGGCATGGGCGATGTTGTCAGCCTGGTTGAAAAGGCCTCTGAAACAATCGAGAAAGAAGACGCCGAAAAAATGGCCAAAAAAATGGCCAAAGGCACCTTCGACCTTGAAGACCTGAAAACCCAGCTTCAGCAGATGTCCAAGATGGGCGGCATGAAAAGCGTTCTTGGGATGTTGCCTGGTATGGGCAAACTGAAAGGCGCAATGAACCAGCCGGGTGTTGATGACAAAATGTTCAAGCGTCAGGAGGCAATCATCAATTCGATGACGCCAATTGAACGCAGCAAGCCTCAGCTTTTGAACGCATCACGCAAGAAACGAGTCGCTGCGGGCTCGGGTACCAGCGTGCAGGAAGTCAACAAGCTTCTAAAAATGCATATGCAGATGGCCAAGATGATGAAGAAAATGTCCAAAATGGGCAAAGGTGGCCGGATGCCAACCATGCCAGGTATGGGGGCGGGTATGCCCAGCCAGTTGCCGCCCGGCTTTGACAAATTGTTTTAGCTAGAACGCTAAAGCGTAACCCTGATTTTGAAAGAAATCATAACTGAACTTGAGAATATTCCCGGGATTTGGCCCGGGGCTCTGAAAGGAAAAAGAAAATGGCACTAGCAATTCGTTTGGCCCGTGGTGGCGCAAAAAAACGTCCTTATTACCGCATCGTTGTGGCTGATAGCCGCATGCCTCGTGACGGTCGCTTCATTGAAAAAGTCGGCACTTACAACCCAATGCTGGCAAAAGATGACGAAAATCGCGTCAACTTGCAGGAAGACCGCATCAAAGAATGGATCGGTAAAGGCGCGCGCCCATCGGACCGTGTTTCCCGCTTCCTTGAAGCTGCGGGTATTGTAGGCGCCAAAACGCGCAACAATCCAAACAAAGCGAAGCCGGGCGCGAAAGCTCTGGAACGCATTGAAGAGAAAAAAGAAAAAGAAGAAGCTGCAAAAGCTGCGGCTGCTGAAGCGGCTGCTGCTCCTGCAGAGGAAGCCCCAGCAGAAGAAGCACCAGCCGAAGAGGCTGCTGCAGAGTAAGCTGTTTTCTCTGATTGATACTCAAAACGGTGCGCTGAAATATCAGGGCACCGTTTTTTGTTTCCACGCACCAAGCCAAATGGCGCTGGCGGTCATCAGGCCATAAGCCATCATTGCACCACTGATCAGCATAAAGAAGTCGGTAGCAGTTGTGTTGCCCTGGCTTTCCAGAAACAGACCGCCCCCAATAATGACCAGTAATCGCACAACCGCGCCAATCACCGGCCATAACATTTTTCTTGCTCCTTGTGACGCAAAATACAGACAAAGCCCTAACCCAAAAAAGGCATAGAAGGGCCCCACTATCTGCAGGTAACTTCTGCAGGCTGCTCTTACGGCTTCGACGTCTGTGAACAGGTTGGCCCAGAGGGACGGAAACGCAGCAAGCGAAAGGCCTGCAATGCCGGACAAAGCTGCGGCAGAAAAAGCAGCGACCCAGCCAATCTTCAAACCACGTTTATACTGACCGGCACCAAAGTGCGCGCCGACCATGGTAATAGAGGCTGAACCGATCCCAAAAATAAGCGGTATCATCAGAAATTCCAGGCGTGCGCCAATGCCGTAACCCGCCAATACATCGTCACCAAACCTGGCCATCGTTCCCGTAATAACAATAACCGTTGCCACCGATGAAAGGGGGGAAACTGATGCCAAGAGGCCAACTTGAAGAATGTCCTTAAAGAGCGCAAGCCTAATAGCAATGCCCCGGACGTGCAGTCGCAATACCCCGGATTTGCGGGTCAGAAACCAAAACTGCACCAAAGCAGAGCAGCCATAACCAACAATGCTGCCGATGGCTGCCCCGGAAATTCCCACAGCTGGCGCCGGACCAAGGCCGAAAACGAACACTGCCGACATAATGATCTGGATGATTGATCCCATCATCATAGACAAGGCCGCAACGCGCATGTTGCCTGTCGCGCGAATGACGCCATTCAAACTCATGGCAACCCACATGGTAACGCACCCGGTGAAAAACACATCTGAGTACGCCAGCGCTTCCTGCAAAATAGCGCCCTGACCCCCAAGCCCAGCGTAAAAAGCACCACCGAATGATAGGAAGATCGCTGAAAGTACGAGCGACAAAAACACCGACAGTAGAACTGCATGCAGTGCAATCAATTCTGCACCGTAGCGGTCACCAGCCCCCAGCCTTTGGGCAACTGCCCCTGACACGGCCCCGCCAATGGAACCGCCCGCTAACATCATGGACAACATCATCATGGGAAAGGCCAGCGCCAAGCCAGCCAGAGAGGCCGTGCCCAACTGGCCGATATAAAAAGCTTCTGCCATGGAAGTGGCGAACGCAACGAACATGGCAACCACATTAGGGGCCGACAGCCGGGCGAGGGTTGGACCGATCGGGGCCGTTAGCAGGTCTGATTGCATGATATCGCTTTTATTGTTGGTTCAAAAAATGAACCTACAAAATTGGTTCAAAAAGTCAACCTAAGGTGATAAGATTGCCTCATGGCTACGGTAAATTACGATAAACTGAATTGCCCCATTGCCAAATGCCTTGGTGTTTTGGGAGACCAATGGACATTCCTGATTGTGCGGGATGCACTGTCAGGCAAGACGCGGTTTAATGATTTTCAGGAAAGTCTGGGGATTTCGCGCAACCTGTTAAGCAGGCGATTGCAGCATCTGTGCGCGCTAAATCTGCTTGAGCGGCAACGCATACCTCATTCCAAACGGTATCAGTACGTGGCTACCGAAAAATGCCGGGACCTGCGCCCTGTCATTCTGTCGATGGCTGATTGGGCTGTCCGGTGGATTGATGCCGAGGGTATGACTAAAATAGAGTGTAGCGACCAAAACACTGGCAACCCTGTGCAAATTGGATTTGTGGATACACAGACCAACCAAAAAGTCGCAGCAGACGCTGTAATAGTAAAACGCTTTCCGGCCATATAGCACCCAGTGTTCGCGCTGTCAGATCACCAGTAAATCAGGTTTAAGCTGAAAATTGCCATTTTCGTCCCTACATAAGTAGGTATGCGAAACCTTCGGTTCACCACCAAACTACGGCTCATTGCCATTGGCCTTATTGTGCTGTCGGCGGTCGGGGCTTGGTATTCTTTTGAACGCAATATCGAATGGTCGGCTCGCATCGCCTGGGGGGAAGCACGCGGCGAACCTGACGGCGGCATGCAGGCGGTGATCAATGTCATGGTGAACCGCGCCCGCGATCCGCGCTACCCAAATTCATTGGCGGCTGTAGCGCGTCAGCGCTGGCAGTTCACTGCATTCAATGAAAATGACCCGAACAGGACCAAACTGGAAGCCGTGGCGGAAACCGACCCGGAGTTTCAAAGAGCGAAGCGGCTTGCCCTTTATGCGGAGTTGGGCATTTTATGGGACATCACAGACGGTGCGACCCACTATCATAGTGATGCTATTGGCCGCCCCACATATCTTAACGAGGCTGATGTTACCGCCACTATCGGCCGACACGTGTTTTATCGCAGTGCGGAGTAATAGATATCTCTTACTCCGAGCCAACTATTGGGTCGGAGTAAGTGAGAGTTCCACGTGGCGGGAGTTTGGCCATTTCTTGTGCGAGCGTTAGGAGCTCCGCTTTTGAGTTTATGGCGCAGTAGCGGGTTACAAGAATGTCCATATTTGGTCCCGTCCTAATGTTTGGTTCGGGGCAATGAACCTGCAAAACTTGGAACTGGCTAATGGTATTGCCATCTACTTGGCTGGTCATTAACAAATAGTCGCTTCCTGGCCTTGCTCCCAACTGAAGCGCCCATAAACCAAGTTGTAAGCCGGACTGCTCAGTCACACCAAGATCAATAAGGTAAGAATGTTTCACATTTCCTTGGTTTAAGTTGCCTTGTTCACGACTCTGCGTTGCTAAAAGGAAACAATGAAATGCACCGTAGTTGGCAAGCCTGTACCAGCTGTCATACCCATCCCGCTCTTCGGTTTCAGGCTCGACGAATCTCCAATCGCCGGGTCTTAAAGCATGGGCACAACCGAATGAGTCTTCTTCATAAAAGTGTTTCGGCCATACAGACTCCTCATCATATCCCCACAGAGGCACGTCTGAGTGAATGATGTCTTCTTGCGCCAAACATGATATTGTTAAGAGCAAAAAATTGATCAAAACGCACAACATCATCCTCACAATCAGCCCCTCTTTTAGCCGGGCCTATTATGCTGGAAGATGTATTGGAAACACAAGCTTTACCTCCATTGACTCTGGGGCTCGTGCACCATAGACACAGCGTCGAGAAACAAAGGGCCAAGCATGGCGACGAACCAAAATCGGGATAATGCGGGAGTTGAAGGTGACTGGATCATGGTCGGAGCTTTGGGTGCCCCCCATGGTGTAAAGGGTGCGGTGCGGCTGAAATCCTTCACCGACGTCGCGGACGCTGTGTTTGCCTTTGATCATTTGCATGATGGCCCAAACGGGAAAGCCGTGCGCATTGCCAAAGAGCGCGCCACCAAAGACGGTTTTGTGGTTCGGGTGGAGGGTATCAGTTCGCCAGAAGCGGCAAAAACCCTGAGAGGCGTGCAGCTTTGGGTGCACCGGGACGTGCTCGCGCCCGCAGATGACGACGAGTTTTATCTTGCAGATCTGATCGGGCTGGAGGCGCGCGATATGTCAGGCATCAGAATCGGACGGGTGAATGCGGTTGAGAATTTTGGTGCTGAAGACCTGATTGAACTGGTTTTGGATGAGCCCATAAAGGGCCTTGGCCGGTTTGCTTTTGTGCCCTTCCGCATGGAATTGGTGCCGGATGTATCGGTCTCCGGCGGTTTTCTGACCGTTGACATGGTGCGCTGGCAAGAAAATCAGACGGGAAAGATCGCTGAAAGCCAGGCCGAAAACATAGAAAAATCAGAGGGGTAGCCGATGAATCCCCTGTTTACAGCCCAAATCCTTACTCTTTTCCCTGAAATGTTCCCGGGCCCTCTTGGTGCATCCCTTGCTGGCCGGGGGTTAGAGCAGGAAATTTGGGCACTAAAAACGCTGGACATTCGAGATTTTTCGAGCGATAAGCACCGCTCGGTGGATGATACCCCCGCGGGCGGTGGCCCGGGGATGGTAATGCGTGCTGATATTTTGGGTAAAGCGTTTGATGCTGCGGCAGCCAGTGCAAACCCGGAATGGCCTGTTGTTTACATGAGCCCGCGTGGTCGCAAGTTTGACCAGACGGAAGCAAAACGGTGGCAACAGGCTGGTGGTGTGACGATCCTGTGCGGTCGCTTCGAAGGTGTGGACGAACGTGTTCTTGAGGCGAGGAACGTAGAGGAAATCAGCGTTGGTGATTTTGTCCTGTCGGGCGGAGAGCCAGCTGCAATTGTCATGCTGGATGCAGTGGTCAGGTTGTTGCCCGGCATTATGGGCACGGCTGAAACGCTGATGGAAGAAAGTTTTGAAAGCGGGCTCCTGGAGTATCCGCAATATACCCGCCCACAAGAGTGGGAGGGTAAAGAGATACCGGCGGTTCTAACGAGCGGCCATCATGGTAAAGTCGCTGAATGGCGACGCGAACGAGCAGAAGAGATTACTCGAATACGCCGGCCAGACCTCTGGTCGACCTATGTTCGGGCTAAAGAAAAAAAGGTTTGAAACATGAATACGATTCAAAAACTTGAGCAGGAACAAATTGCCAAGCTGACAGAAGGCAAAGACATTCCTGAGTTTGCAGCAGGCGACACCCTGCGTGTAGCTGTTAAAATTCGCGAGGGCGACCGCGAGCGGACGCAGGCGTTTGAAGGTGTGTGTATCGCACGCGCTAACAAAGGCATCAGCTCCAACTTTACCGTACGGAAAATTTCCTATGGTGAAGGTGTTGAGCGTGTGTTTCCGCTGTATGGCCCAGCTGTTGAAGGCATTGAGGTTGTGCGCCGCGGTAAAGTTCGCCGTGCGAAACTATACTATCTTCGTGGCCGTACAGGTAAGGCCGCTCGTATCGCCGAGAAGAAGGATTTTGGACGCAAGTAATTGCGCAACAAAATTTCAAAATTTGGCCCTGCACCCTGAAAAATCTTGAGCAAGGCTGAGCGGATAGATAAAGACGGGAGCAGGCGCAAAACCTGCTCCCGTTTTTCGTTTATCCGGGTCCCAAGAGTGCCACTTGCTTGATCTGGCGCATTGATCGGCGGCAGGCGACATCTTATCAAGCGATCAGTATAAAGTACGGAGGTATCAGATGCCGAAAACCATGCCAAAAACCATGTACGATAAAATCTGGGACAATCATCTTGTCGAGGAACGCGGCAAGGGTGTGGGCCTGATTTATATCGACCGGCATCTGGTGCATGAAGTGACAAGCCCACAGGCATTTGATGGCCTGCGCGCTGCTGGCCGGGACATTCGCCGACGCGATAGCATTATTGCGGTACCCGACCATAATGTACCCACTAAAGACCGCGACCAGGATAACCCGGACGCGATGTCTGTCGCCCAGCTTGAAGCGCTTGAAGCAAATTCAAAAGAATACGCCCTGGATTACATTCCAATGAATGACGCGCGTCAGGGCATCGTCCATGTCATTGGGCCAGAGCAGGGTTTTACGCAGCCCGGCGTAACGATGGTGTGCGGCGACAGTCACACATCCACACACGGGGCGTTTGGTGCGCTGGCTTTTGGTATTGGCACTAGCGAAGTAGAGCATGTCATGGCGACGCAAACGCTGTTGCTCAAAAAAGCCAAAAACATGCGGGTTACCGTAAACGGCGACCTGCCGGTCGGGTGTTCAGCGAAAGATGTAGCGCTTGCAATCATCGGTGCGGTTGGCACGGCGGGTGGCACCGGCCACGTCATTGAATACGCGGGGTCTGTTATTGAAGCCCTGACGATGGAAGGCCGCATGACGCTGTGCAATATGTCAATTGAGGCAGGCGCACGGGCCGGGCTTGTCGCACCGGATGATAAAACCTTTAACTATATAAAAGGTCGACCTTATGCGCCGAAAGCAGGCCAGTGGGATGCTGCGGTTAGTTTCTGGCGCTCGCTTCGGTCGGACGAAGGCGCGAAATTCGATAAAGAGGTTGTCCTGAACGGCAATGATATCGTGCCGCAGGTCACCTGGGGTACCAGCCCTGAAGATGTGGTGCCGGTGACGGGCGAAGTGCCTGCGCCGGAAACATTCAGCGAACCGTCCAAACAGGAAGGCGCACAAAAAGCGCTGGACTATATGGGGCTGGTAGCAGGCCAGAAGATAACGAACATTTCCGTGGACCGGGTATTTGTGGGGTCCTGCACAAATAGCCGTATTGAAGACATGCGGGAAGTTGCTGCGGTTATCAAAGGCCGGAAGAAAGCAGATACGGTCAAAGAAGTATTGATTGTGCCGGGCTCTGGCCTCGTGAAAGCGCAGGCCGAGGAAGAGGGCCTCGACAAAATCTTTGAAGCAGCCGGTTTTGATTGGCGGGAGCCCGGGTGTTCCATGTGCCTTGCGATGAATGCGGACAAGGCATTGCCAGGCGAGCATGTGGCATCGACCAGCAACCGTAACTTTGTTGGGCGGCAGGGACCGGGTGCGCGCACGCATCTGGTCAGCCCTGCAATGGCTGCTGCTGCGGCAATCGCCGGTCATTTTGTTGATGTGCGGGATTTTTAAGGGGCAAAACGATGGAAAAATTTACCAAAATCACTTCGATCGCTACACCTTTCCCGCGCAGCAATGTCGATACCGACATCATTATTCCGGCAAAGCATTTGAAGTCGATCAAACGCACCGGCTTTGCTGCGGGCGCATTTGAAAGCGTGCGGTACGATGCGGGCGGGACTTTAATTGAAGACAATGTCTTTGATGGGCCCAAATATAAGGGGGCGCAAATTCTGATCGCTGGCGATAATTTTGGCTGTGGCTCCAGCCGGGAACACGCGCCGTGGGCGATTGATGAACTGGGCTATCGCTGCATTATTGCACCAAGCTTTGCCGACATTTTCGCTAGCAACTGCATCAAAAACGGTATCCTGACGGTCAGCTTGCCTCAGGCAGATGTTGATGCTCTGGTCATGGCAGCAGAAGCCGGTCACCCGATTACGGTTGATCTGGACGCACAGACCGTCGCCTGCGAAAACGCATTGTATACCTTCGACTTCAACCCAACGCACAAAGATATGCTGATGGAAGGTCTGGATGAAATTGGCCAGACGTTGAAGTCGAAGGGCGCAATTGCTGATTTTGAGGCAAAGCAAAAATTAATGACACCATGGCTTTACCGGTAAACACTGGCGCGAGCGATAGGAAAACCCATGACCACATTCAATATCACCATGTTGCCGGGGGACGGCATCGGCCCAGAGATTATGCGCGAAGTTCGTCGCATTATGGCATGGGTTGAAGAGACACAAGGCGTTACTTTCAACGTGAGCGACGGCCTTATTGGTGGCTGTGCCTATGAAGCTGAAGGCGTGCCTCTTTCCGATGCAACGCTTGCGATGGCAAAAGCATCAGACGCTATCCTTATGGGGGCCGTGGGCGGACCGCAATGGGACGGTAAAGTGGATTACGACAAACGCCCCGAAGCTGGCCTGTTGCGGCTGCGCAAGTCGCTTGACCTGTTCGCCAACTTGCGCCCCGCAATGTGCTTTGATGCGCTTGCTGATGCCTCCAGCCTAAAGCGGGACCTTGTCGCCGGGTTGGATATCCTCTTTGTCCGCGAATTAGCCGGGGGTGTCTATTTCGGTGAACCGCGCGGTATTGAAAACCTGCCGGACGGTGGGCGTGTGGGTATCAATACCCAGCGTTACACCGACGCAGAAATCACTCGTATTGCCCGGGTTGCCTTTGATATGGCGCGCAAGCGTGACGGCCGGGTGCATAGCGCGGAAAAAGCCAATGTAATGGAATCAGGTGTTTTGTGGCGCGAAGAAGTAACAAAGCTTCATGACGCTGAGTATTCGGATGTGATGCTCGAACACATCCTGGCCGACAACTGTGCCATGCAGCTTGTGCGGGCGCCCAAGCAGTTTGATGTGATCCTGACAGATAATCTGTTTGGGGACCTTTTGTCGGATGCGGCGGCCATGCTTACCGGATCGCTGGGCATGCTGCCGTCGGCATCGCTCGGGGATGGAGCGCCAGGTTTATATGAGCCTGTACACGGCTCTGCCCCCGATATTGCCGGGCAAAACCTTGCCAATCCAATTGCGGCAATTCTGTCATTTGCCATGGCGCTGCGCTATTCCCTGAATATGGGCGAAGCGGCGGATCAGGTGGAAGCGGCGGTATCAAAAGCCCTTAATACCGCACGCACAGGTGACATCTGGGCCGAAGGCTTTAACCGTGTGGGCAGCGATGGCATGGGTGATGCGGTGCTGAAGGCGCTTGAACACTAATCCGAGAGATCAAAAATTCTTTGCTGACTCTGACGGCTGTCTGAATTAAAGACAGCCAATCTACCCTTTAGGAGAATAAAAATGGGTTTTCGTGTCGCTATCGTCGGAGCGACCGGTAATGTCGGTCGTGAAATGCTCAATATCCTTGCCGAGCGGGACTTTCCCGCAACGGAAATTATTGCGATTGCATCTCGTAAATCCATGGGCCAGATCGTTGATTACGGCGATAAGGAACTCAAAATCGTGGCGCTCGACACGTTTGATTTTTCAGGCGTGGATATTGCTCTGTTCGCCGCTGGGTCCGGTGTATCCAAAGAATTTGCCCCAAAGGCTGCTAAAGCTGGTGCCGTGGTGATCGACAATTCCAGCTATTACCGGATGGACCCGGATGTGCCCCTGGTGGTGCCAGAGGTGAACCCGGAAGACCTGAAAAAATTTGCCAAGAAAAATATCATCGCCAATCCAAACTGCTCGACAGCGCAAATGCTGGTGGCGCTAAAGCCATTGCATGATGCCGCAACCATCAAGCGGATTGTTGTATCCACCTACCAGTCTGTGTCCGGTGCTGGCAATGCAGCGATGGACGAACTGTTCCGCCAAACGCGCGCGATTTTTGTCAATGACCCTGTTGAGGCTGAGAATTTCACCAAACAGATTGCTTTCAATGTTATCCCGCACATCGACAGCTTTATGGATGATGGTTCCACCAAAGAAGAATGGAAGCTGAAAGCGGAAACGAACAAGATGCTGGATGCCAACATCAAGGTAACGGCAACAGCGGTGCGGGTACCGGTGTTTATTGGCCATGCCGAAGCGATTAACATCGAGTTCAAGGACCCGATAAGCGAGGCGCATGCCCGCGATGTGCTGCGCAACGCGCCAGGGTGTTTGGTGATCGACAAGCGTGAAGATGGCGGTTACATCACGCCGATTGATTGTGTTGGGGAGTTCGCAACCTATATCTCCCGCATTCGCAAGGATGATACGGTCAAAAATGGCCTGAATATCTGGGTGGTTTCAGATAATTTACGCAAGGGCGCGGCCCTGAACGCTGTGCAGATCGCTGAAAGCTTGCTGAACCAAGGGTTGCTGAGCGCTGACTAAGGCCAGAGCTGCAAACTGACAATCCGTATATCAAGCGGCGGCAGGCACATGTCGCCGCTTTTTTGTTGCGGAAGCGCGCGTGAAGGGGTGACATGGATGTGGGTAAACGAGGGGATCATACAGCCATGACCGAGGCAGCCATTCGACCACGCCGCAGCGTGCTGTTCATGCCGGGGTCCAATGCCCGCGCGCTTGAAAAAGCCAAGACCATTGACGCCGATGTGTTGGTGTTTGACCTTGAGGATGCGGTCGCGCCAGACGAAAAGGAAAACGCCCGCACGCTGGTTGCAGATGCTATGTCGTCAGGCGATTACGGCGACCGGGAACTGGTTGTGCGCATCAACGCCGTCGGAACGGATTGGTGGCGCGACGACCTAGCGGCAGTTGGGCCGCATCACCCCAAGGCGATTATACTGCCAAAGATGGAAGCGACAGATACCCTGGAGCGCGTTTCCGATGAACTTGTCTGGCATGCCAGCGACCATGATGCTGAATTTTGGGTGATGCTGGAAACACCGCGCGGTTTTCTGCGGGCGGAAGATATTGCCCAAAGCCATGACCGGCTAACCACATTTGTTGTTGGCACCAATGATCTGGTCAAGGACCTGCGCGCGCGCCATGTGCCGGGCCGGGAGCCAGTGCTCGGTGCCCTAAGCCAGTCGATACTGGTGGCGCGGGCCTACGGGCTAAGCGTACTGGACGGTGTGTACAGTAACTTCAAGGATGCGAAAGGCTTTGCCGCTGAATGCGAACAAGCGCGCAACATGGGGTTTGACGGCAAAACCCTTATTCACCCCGGCCAGGTGAAGGCCGCGAACGATGCTTTTTCCCCAAGCGACGCCGAACTTGAACAGGCAAACCGCATGATTGATGCCTTTGAAGCCGCACAGGCCGACGGCAAAGGTGTCGCCGTTCTGGATGGTCGCATGATTGAAGAACTGCATCTGGCCGAGGCTCGCCGCCTGGTGGCAATGGCCCACCTGTTGGCCGCTAGATAATCATTCACCGATATGTTTGGCCAAGAAATTTTCGGCCGCCTTTAAGGCTGTTAATCTCGCCTGGGCCGTAACCATATGGTGGGTACCTTCCTCAATCTTGACGTAAGTGCTGTCTTTTTTGAGTTTTTTTAGACGTTTGTGCATGTTTTGTGACATTTTCCAGGGTACTCGTGCATCATCAACTGATGACATCAGCAATACGGGTGCGCTTACTTCTTCAGCCCTGTGGTAAGGGGACACTTGTTCGTCATCAGCACCATCCAGCCCCATTCTTTTGGTCCATGACCGCCCCCCGATAGTGTTATTTTTATCGCCACTTTTTAATCTGACCAGGTTTGCAACTCCGTTGGTGGATATAGCGCATTTATATAGACTTGGTTCTTTGATCACTCCCATGAGCGCGGCATAGCCACCATAAGATGATCCAACTATGCATATTCTTTCGGGGTCAGCGTAGCCTTGCTGGATCAGCCAGTTGGTTGCATCGGTAACATCGTCTTGCATCAGGCCACCCCATTGCTTGTAGCCCTTTACACGAAAAGCAACGCCGTACCCTCCAGAGCCACGAAAATTGGGTTTCAGGACAAGATAACCTCGGCTTGCATAAAACTGTGCTTCATAGTCCCATTCCGCTGTATCGCGTACGCCGTATGGTCCGCCGTGCGGCATAACGATCGTCGGCAGGTTTTTGAGCTCCACACCATGTGGGACGATCAGATAGCCGGGAATTTCGCTATCATCTCTGACAGGAATTGAAACCTCCTCAACCGTAGCCATCAATTCAGGGTCCATATTGCCGCGAACGCTTGCAATAAAGTTCAGTTGCCCGTTGGGACGGTCATAAAGGAAGTAGTCGCCGGAATTTTGGTCACTTTCAACCAAAACAAAATACCAGTCCTTTGATTCAATATGGCTCAAAATAGTGTTCACACTATCGGGCAAGGCCTTGTCAATTCCGGCCTGTATTTTTGCCTTGGTGCGGTCCAGATATTTGATGCGCGTGAAATCGTCCGTATACACAACGCCCTCGATCTTGCCTGTTTCCGCATTTTCGAAAGCGTAATCAATATCCACGGCATCATGTACGAAAATGGTGTCAGTGATTTCCCCGGTTTGAAGGTTTAGCTCATAGAGGCCCTCTGTGCCGTGGAGGGAAATGCCGCTGACAAAAAGAGCGTCTGGGCTGTTTGTGAAACCTTCAATATTATATCTGTTGGCCCAGTCTGCCTTTTTTAAGTCTAGCCATTTCCCGTCAGAATTCTTGAGCTTGGTAATAAATTTTGCACCGCTGTAGCCGTTGCCGAGCCTTACTTCAGAGTTATTATCAGTGTACCAGTTCTGGACACCGCGACTGGCACCTTTTTCGACTGCTCTTCTGCCATTGTAAACATTGGTACGGTACACCTCGGCCATACCATCGAGATTCATGTCTAGTTCTAGCAGAATATGTTTCGGATCGTCCGGAAGCATGTCAATGATGCGTTCGGTTTGCGACACTCGCTCCTTCTTTCTTCGTGACGGCTTGCCTAGCCAGGTAAACTCCTTGGTGTTGAGGTCCATACTAAACCAGCGGGTCTCCTGGGTTTTACTCCGAAATATACGGCGCTGTAGTGTCATGCTGCTTTGAAACAGGATTATCTCGTTATTGGCCCAGCGATAACCACTAAAGTTTGCCTCTTTAGGGGGCGGAACACGGAAAGTTTCACTACCGTCCAGTTTTTGGATCAAAACTTGTCGTTGACCATCCAATTCAACGAAGTAGGACAGCCGTGTCCCGTCCGGTGAAATATTTGCGTTTGCAAAGCCGGGCAAAGCGGCAAATGCTTCGACAGGAATGTCAGAGGGTTTTGAATAGGCCCGCTGCGCTTTCGCGGTAGTTGAAAAAAGAAATGAAAATGAGAACAAAAGAATAGCGATGACAGCAAGCTGCTGCCTGTTAGTCGTCCAACGCATGGATACCCCCAAAAAGTTCGTCGCCCCTATATCTTTCAATTTATAACCATCGATTATGTGTGAGGGCAACACTCAATCCTGATCATCGCTGAAATTGACTGCTAAATGGGCGCATAAAAAGAATGTTATGTCATATTGCCGCAAACATGCATTCCGGGCTTGCGATTTTGGGGCAAGGCGGGCTAAACCTGATGCCGATCAAAGCTGTGGTGCTATCCCGTTGCCGCAGCTTGCCAAAACTAACTCTGTCAGGGGATCAATTATGGCACAGGCGGACCGCCCGCTTTCTCCCCACCTGCAGGTTTATCGCTGGGGTGCGCATATGGCAGTGTCCATTATGCACCGCGCGACCGGATCAGCGCTTGCTGTTGGCGCTGTTTTGTTAACCTGGTGGCTGGTGGCACTTGCAACAGGACATGAATATTTTGCAACCGTCCAAGGCTATGCTGGTACCTGGATTGGTCGGCTAGTCCTGTTTGGTATCACCTTTGCGCTGATGCAGCATCTGGCCTCCGGTGTGCGGCACCTGCTGATGGATATGGGCCGTTTGTATGACCTGAAGGTCAATGCACTATCGGCGCGCATGACATTCATCTTTTCCATTCTCGCGACAATTGCCGTTTGGTATGCCGCCTACAAAGTGATGGGGGTGCTTTGATATGGCTGATATGAAAACGCCTCTCGCTAAAGTGCGCGGCTTGGGCTCGGCCAAAGATGGTACCCATCATTGGCTCTCGCACCGGGTGACGGCCATTGCCAACATCCCGCTGGTTGTCTTTTTTATCGTGTCGTTTGTTGGTAACGCCGGCAAAGGTCATGCTGAGTGGGTCGCCTGGCTCAAGCAGCCTATCGTTTCGGTGCTGATGATCCTGTTTGTCGCCAATATGGTTTATCACATGCGGCTTGGTCTGCAGGTCCTTATTGAAGACTATGTGCACGACCACGGCACCAAATTTGCCAGCATGATCGCCCTGACGTTTGTCAGCGTTTTGATTGCGGCACTTAGTATTTTTTCCATTCTCCGTATTGCGTTTGGGGGCTAGTTTATTATGAGCAACGCCTATCCCGTTACTCTTCATACCTATGATGCGCTTGTTGTTGGTGCCGGGGGTTCCGGCCTTCGTGCCACCATGGGCCTCGCGGAAGCCGGCCTGAAAACGGCCTGCATCACTAAAGTTTTCCCCACCCGTAGCCACACGGTTGCTGCCCAAGGCGGCATTGCCGCCAGCCTTGGCAACATGGGCAAAGATACCTGGCAGTGGCATATGTATGACACTGTCAAAGGGTCTGACTGGCTGGGTGACCAGGACGCCATTGAATATATGGTGCGCGAAGCCCCGGCTGCGGTTTATGAGCTGGAGCATTACGGCGTGCCGTTTTCCCGCACAGAAGAAGGCAAGATTTACCAGCGTGCTTTTGGCGGCATGACCACCGAATTTGGCGAAGGGCCCGCTGCCCAGCGCACGTGTGCTGCGGCAGACCGGACAGGCCATGCCATGCTGCATGCGCTCTACCAGCAGTCGCTCAAATACGACAGCGACTTTTATATCGAATATTTCGCCATTGATCTGATCATGGAAAACGGCGAGTGCCGCGGCGTGATTGCGATGAACATGGAAGACGGGTCCATCCATGCTTTCCGGGCGCAGGCTGTTGTATTGGCAACCGGTGGTTATGGCCGGGCCTATTTTTCAGCAACATCGGCGCATACCTGTACCGGTGACGGCGGCGGCATGGTGCTGCGTGCTGGCCTGAGCTTGCAGGACCTTGAATTTGTTCAGTTCCACCCAACGGGTATTTACGGTGCAGGTGTGTTGATTACCGAGGGTGCGCGCGGTGAAGGCGGCATCCTGATCAACAGCGAAGGCGAGCGTTTCATGGAACGCTATGCCCCAAGCGCCAAGGACCTGGCGTCCCGCGATGTGGTATCGCGCTCCATCTCTAACGAGATTAGGGAAGGCCGGGGCGTTGGGCCGGACAAAGACCATATGTATCTGCATCTGGATCACCTTGACCCTGCAATTTTGGCAGAGCGCTTGCCCGGCATTTCGGAAAGCGCGAAGGTTTTCGCGGGCGTTGATGTGACCAAAGAGCCGATCCCGATTTTGCCGACCGTACATTACAACATGGGCGGTATTCCAACCAACTACCATGGCGAGGTGATCAACCCGAGCAAAGATGATCCGGATGCCATTGTCCCCGGCTTGTTTGCCATCGGTGAAGCGGCATGTGTGTCCGTGCACGGCGCGAACCGTTTGGGATCAAACTCCCTGATTGATTTAGTGGTGTTTGGCCGGGCGGTTGGCAAGCGCGTGCCAGAGCTGGTGACAGCCGGTGCATCGCAGAAACCCCTGCCTGCCGGGTATGAAGAGATGGCGCTTGGCCGCCTGGACAAAGCCCGCTATGCCGACGGCGACACGCCGACGGCGGAACTGCGGCTGAAGATGCAGCGTACCATGCAAACCAACTGTGCGGTGTTCCGCACCAATGAAGTGTTGGCAGAAGGCGCGCAGCAGATTGATGAGATTGCGGCAGGTCTGTCGGATGTTCGCACCACGGACCGTTCATTGGTCTGGAACAGCGATCTGATTGAAACGCTGGAGCTGGATAACCTGATGGGCCAGGCTGTGCTGACCATGCACAGTGCGAACGCCCGCAAGGAAAGTCGGGGTGCTCACATGCACGAGGATTACCCGGACCGTGACGATGAAAACTGGATGAAGCACACCGTGTGCTGGTATGATGGCAAGGACGTAACGCTGGGCGACCGGCCTGTGCATGACTATACCTTCAGTGAAGAAGTCCAGTACATCAAACCTAAAGCACGTGTGTATTAAGGGAAGGGAGTTGAGATATGGCTGAGTTTGCACTTCCCAAAAATTCAAAAATAGGCAAAGGCAAAACTGTCAAAGCTGAAGGGGCAACCAACACCCGGGACTTCCATGTATATCGTTGGAACCCGGATGACGGTGAAAACCCGCGCATGGACACTTTTCAGGTGGATATGGACACCTGTGGCCCGATGGTGCTGGATGCGCTGATCAAAATCAAAAACGAGATGGACAGTTCCGTCACCTTCCGGCGGTCTTGCCGGGAGGGCGTTTGCGGGTCCTGCGCCATGAACATCAACGGCAAAAACGGTTTGGCCTGCACCACGGCAATCGAAGATGCCAAAGGCGACGTGGCGGTTACACCGCTGCCGCACCAGCAGGTGATCAAAGACCTGGTGCCCGATCTGTCAAACTTTTATGCGCAGTATGCGTCTATCAAGCCCTGGATGCAGACCCAAAGCACAACACCAGAGAAAGAGCGCCTGCAAAGCCGGGAAGACCGGGAAAAGCTGGATGGTCTTTATGAGTGTATCTTGTGTGCGTGCTGCTCGACATCTTGCCCGAGCTATTGGTGGAACGATGACAAATATCTGGGCCCAGCGGTCTTGTTGCAGTCCTACCGCTGGCTGATCGACAGCCGCGACGAAGCAACCGGTGACCGGCTCGATGACCTTGAGGACCCGTTCCGGCTTTACCGTTGCCATACCATCATGAACTGCGCGAACGCCTGCCCGAAGGGTTTGAACCCCGCCAAGGCGATTGCCGAGATCAAGAAGATGATGGTCGAACGGCAGGGGTAAGCCTTTTGTCGAACAGAAACTATCAACAAGAGGTGCGCCCCCGGTCGCGCCTCTTTTTCGTTTAAGGAGGTTTTTGATGGAGAAAAGTCAACCATTCACTGTCCGCTCTCTTGAAAGCGAGGATGTTGATAGGTTCCGTGCGATGCTCGACCTTTTGGGCCGCGCCTTTGAAGACGAAGACACCTATTCGCGCAACCAGCCAGGTGACGCTTACATCAAAGATTTGTTGGGGTCGAATACCTTTTTTGCCCTGGTAGCAGAAGATGCGGGTGATGTTGTTGGGGCAATCGCAGGGTACGAGTTGAAGAAGTTCGAGCAGGAACGGAGCGAGTTTTACATTTATGATTTGGCGGTGGCCGAAACACATCGCCGCCAGGGTGTTGCGACAGGTTTGATCAAAGCATTTGGCAAAATAGCCAAAGAGCGTGGCGGATGGGTGATGTTCGTGCAGGCTGATCCGGTGGATGCACCAGCCGTTGCCCTATACGAAAAACTGGGTACCCGCGAGGACGTCTATCATTTCGATATTGAACCTGAGTAGCCCGGATAGACTAGCCTTTCTTTATAGCTTCCCAAGTTGCTTCAAAAGCGTTCGGGTTTGGTAGGTTTTCAAGCATCTTAGAACCCGGCAGGCATTTTGGGTCCACAAACTCCAGCAATTCTGGGTCGGTATCACAAAAAATTACATCAAAGGCAAACCGGTCACCGCCATATAGTCCGCGATGGATCATATTGGCTGAAAACACCAATAAGTCGCCGCGTTTCAAGGCAAGGCATTTGCCGCCGGGCAGGGTATCAGAGGATGATCGCCCGTTTTTGCCCATGCGGGTCTCAAATTCCTGTGTATCATCCCATCGGGCATGGGTGCCGGGCACCAATTCGATACCCGGCTCATCCGCCATGGGCATACGGAAATGAAGGACTGTTTTTGAACACAACAGTTTTTGTTGTTTGGCCACATCATCCGGACGGTATTGGATATCCCGGTGCCAATAATTTTTCTGGGCATGGTCCTTTGGGTTGAAGAAGAGCTGCGTATTCATGAAGGCAGGTCCCGTAGGGACTAAATCGCGTGCAATAGTTACTAATCTATCCATTGAGATGAATTTGAATAACGTCTCGCGGTCCAGTTTGGAAAGCCTATCAGCATGTGTGATGTAAGCACTGTTGATGGCACCGTCTTTATAATATGCGCTGTTGTTCTCCATCCACTGTTCGTGAAAGCGGCATAGGATTGGCTCAATCGTTGTGAGGTCGGTTTCTGAAAAGAAATCGCGCCTCAACACATAGCCATTTTTTTGATAGTCTTCACGGATCATGTGCACAGCATACCCTATGACAAAAAATGAGGAAGCAGGATGTCAGACACGATAGATATTACCGGAAAATGCCTATGCGGTGCGGTTACGTTTACGGCCGGGCTTGAGGCCCCGCACGTCGGCGCGTGCCATTGCAAGATGTGTCGCCAATGGGCCAGTGGCCCGTTTCTGGAAGTTAATTGCGGTACTAATGTTGCCTTCAAAGGCGAAGACCATATCAAAACCTACAGCTCGTCAGAGTGGGCAGAACGGGCATTTTGTGGCACCTGTGGCACAAACCTGTTTTACCGGTTAAAGCAGTCCGGCGAAACTATGCTGGCGGCAGGGTTGGTGGATAATCTGGATGGTTTTACAATGACGATGCAGGTTTTCACTGACGAAAAACCCGGTTACTACAGCTTTGCAGACAAAACCGAAGAAATGACCGGCAAGGAAGTTTTCGCGATGTTTGGCGGCGAATAGACGTTCTCGGTCAAGCTTGGTTGATTGCGACGATGGCCTTATTCAGTTGGTCGGCCCTTTGTTCACCGTAGCGTCGGTTGTAGGCATCAAATAATAGTTTCCAGCTGTCTCTGATGGCGGGCATTAGCGCCCGCCCTTTAGGTGTTATGGAGGCGTATGACACGCGCCCTTCCATCCTGCGTTCGCACAGACCTTCTCTCGCCAGCTTGTCAACAAACCGGGTGATGGTGGACGGAGCCATACCCATGAGGTCGCTGAGTTCCCCAGCGTTACAGGCGTCTTTCTCATCAAGGGCCATCAATAAAAAGGCATGGCTTGGTGCGAGCCCGGTATCTGCAAACGCCGACTCTGCCATTTTATTAATACGGCGCTGCAGCCTGGAAATCGAAAAATACAGGCAGCCGTCAAAATGGTCGTCTAGCGTGGGGGTCGGAGTGCTCATGTTAATTTCACCGCCTCTTTAATAGCGCGGCGCTGTATCGCCCAAGGGTCAGCGCGTTCCGGGTCTACAATGCCTTCAATCCATTGTTTAGCATAAAATTCAATCTTGTCTGCATCGGCAGCAACAGATCCATGCATCCACATGGGCGGTAAGTAGGTCATTTGGCAGAGGAAGATAGTCTGCTGAAGGGGGCGGAGAAATTCGGTGACAGTGAAGCTATTGTAGCCGCCGGGTACATAAGATTCCTCTGGTCCACCCACGGATACGATCAGTTGTATCTCCTTCCCCTTCAGTTTGTCGCCCTCGCTGCCGTACGCGAAGCCATATGTCAGTACGTCATCAAGCCACTTCTTCATCAGCGGCGGTGTTGAGTACCAGTAAAAAGGGAACTGCAGAATAATGCGATCATGTGCTAGCAAGTCTGCTTGCTCGCGCTCTATATCAATCTGGAAATCCGAATAATCGGCATACAGGTCGCGGGTGGTCGTAACCGCACCGCTTTCCTCAATGCTTTTTTTCCAACCGCTGTTAACACGTGAGTTGTTCAGGTCAGGGTGAAAAACGAGATGAAGTGTTTTCATGAGAAGTTTCCCTACGTAATTATTTGTACATACAAATTAATAGCTATAATAGTTTGTATATGCAAATAAAAAATGAAACCCTTTCTATTTCAAGGCAGTAACGGCGAGCTGTGTCAGGTATTTAGGTGAGAAGGCGGGATTTTAGCGAATCGCGCCGCTCCGGCGTAAGACCCATTGCGTCTGTGAGGTATGCATCCACGGACCCGTACTTTTCCGCCATCACGCCGAATGCAGCTTTTAGGAAGTCAGCTTCCACGCCGATAAGCGGATGCACCGCTTCGGGGCTTACGGCTCGTCCTGCGCGCTCGCTGACTTGTGCGGCCACCTCAATCGCGCGGGCATCCAGGTCCACGGCGTCGTTGGTCAGCAGAAAGTCTTCATATACGGCGTCTTCCGGCATTTCCAGCGCGGTCATAATCAGTGCTCCTGCAATCCCTGTCCGGTCCTTGCCTGCCGTGCAGTGAAACAGGGCTGCGCCGCCGTCATTGTCATCAATCAGCACGTCGAACAAACGCTTCAGACCTGAAGCGTTGGCAATTGGCATGGTTTGAAACGCCACTATAAACTGGTCGCGTAGTTCTTTGGCCGGGAAGGGTGTGTTGGACAAACGGTCAAACAAATCCTTGATCCAGGCTGCTGCGTTACCGCCAATCGGGTTGTCTACATATCGCGGCTGCCAAGGCGTATGCCACGTTATGGCCATGCGTTCTTTTTCTGGACCTGACCGGAAATCAACAACGGTGGTGATGTTATGCTGCGCGATCAGTGCCGCCGACGGTTCGTCGATTTCGGCATAGTGGCCGGAGCGAAACAGCCGCCCATGACCAAGCGCCCGGCCTTGCTGGTTCACATAACCACCCATATCGCGGAAATTGCGAACGCCGGGGATATCAATAATACGGGCAGGCATGGCAGTTCCTTTATTATGGGCGCAGAATTATCGGAGCAGACGTCTTTTGCTTTGTGCCGTGTTGCCGTGACATAGGCTTCTTGAGCTGAGTTGCCAACATACATTCCAAATTTATTGGCGAGAGCCATCTACCATGCTAGGGACGGAGGAACGCCAACTTGAGGGTCCGGTCGTCGTGGCAAAAGCAGGGCCAATCGCCGCCTATAATCAGCTTAAGGATGAAGGGGAACTCCGCCCTGACGCAGATCAGGCTCGTGTTGTTGCACGCTTGCAGCGCCTTTACGATGAATTGGTGGATTACCCTGAAATTGGCAGCCACGGCATTGGCCTGTCGATCAAGACATGGCGGCTGGCGCAACTGTTGAGCCGGTCCCGCAATCGGCAAACTCCGCAGGGTGTGTATCTTGTCGGGGGTGTGGGGCGCGGTAAATCCATGCTGATGGACCTGTTCTTTGAGGTGGCGCCGTTAAAATCCAAAAAACGTGTCCATTTCCATGAATTTATGCTGGATGTGCATGCTCGCATGAAGGTGTGGCGGGGCCTGTCAGGCAAGGATCGTGCGGCGCTGGGCGGCCATGCCAGCGAGGATAATCCCATTCCGCCAGTTGCGCGTCAGATCGCGGCGGAAGCGACGCTGCTGTGCTTTGATGAGTTGCAAGTCACCGATATTGCGGACGCGATGGTGCTGGGACGGCTGTTCAAAGAGTTGTTGGAGCGCGGGGTTATTATTGTTGCGACGTCAAACCGCCCGCCCGATGACTTGTATAAAGACGGCTTGAACCGTCAATTGTTTTTGCCGTTCATTGAAATGATTAAAAACACGTTTGAGGTGATGACCCTCGATGGGCCTACAGACTATCGTTATGATCGGCTTAAAGGGGTGGAGACCTATTACACGCCAGTTAATCAGGAAACCACAGACAAGCTTGCTGCGGCCTTTTTCCGCCTCACGGACCGCGATATTGAAGACCGACATAAAGTGCCCACCGACGAACTAACGGTACAGGGTCGTTCCTTGTTTGTGCCCAAATGCGCGCGCGGTGTGGCCGTGTTTTCCTTCAAACGCTTGTGCGCGAACCCACTTGGGTCGGCTGATTATCTGGCGATTGCGAGGGCCTATCACACCGTCATTATGGTGGCGATCCCGCAAATGAGTAAAGCCAAACGCAATGAAGCCAAGCGGTTCGTAACCCTGATCGACGCGTTGTATGAGCACGGCGTTAAGTTTCTGTGCAACGCAGAAGTGCCGCCCGCTGACTTGTACCCGGATGGTGACGGCGCCTTTGAGTTTGAGCGTACGGTGTCGCGCCTGATTGAAATGCAGTCAGAAGACTATCTTGCTCGCGGCCACGGTACGGACAGATAAGTTCTACCGATGCAACCAAGGCCGGAAAAGGCGGGTCAGAACGGGCATAATGCCATATACCATCAGCGGTGTAATGATCGAAAGGGATGCCACTGTCACCAAAATTGGTACCTGCGTTATATGCGCCAGCACCAACTTCGGAATAAAGAATACCGGCGCAATAAGGCCCAAAAAGGTAACGAAGGCCATCTTTTCACGCGAAGGTGGTTTGCCGTCTGCACTTGGGGGGAACATATATTCCAGGCTTTCATACTGGTTCACCTCAGGTGCCCCCGCGCAAAAGCTCTCTGTTTCTCTCAAAAGTTGCTGTCGCTCGTTTGATTGCATCCAGGCATCCAGGTGTGCGTAGGTGTCAAACCGGAAGATGCTGATGACGGTGCATTGCTCGTCATCCTTTGGTGGGTCGACGGGCTTAATGATCTCTGACCCCAGATAGCCATCATAGGTGCGGCAGGCGGTTCGGATGCGCAGGGACCATTCTTCAAATGCTGCCATTTTGCCTGGCAGAATGTAATGGTGAACAATGGTGGTGACCGGCGATGTGCCGGTTTTGTCCGTTAGCTTCATCGGATGCCTTTTCGCTTGATCATTTCTGAGTCGTTACAGGGTCATAAGTTTGCGTTGCAGTAGGCCATAAAATACCCAATTAGGGAAATGGTAACCTGCGTGCGATAGGAAAGAGGTTTGACGGTAATACGTTTTCGCTATTGTTGGCCGGGGTGCGGTTGGGAAAATCGCTTAAACAAGGGTGAAATCGTACGGAAAACCGGGAAATTTGGGGAAATTGCCATTTACCGCACTATGTTTTTCTGTAAGCTGATAGCCAGCATTATTTTAATGGTCGGTGGGTGTGCAAACATACCTTGTCTCGTCATGGTAAACGCGCTACGTACCAGCCGATATATTCTTAAGTTTTCTGGTAGCGCCGTTCCTTCCACGGGCGGCGGCACAACACTCGCTGGAGCATTTTCATGGCACGTAATAAAATCGCATTGATTGGTGGTGGCCAAATCGGTGGCACGCTCGCACATCTTGCGGCACTCAAAGAAATGGGCGATGTCGTCCTGTTCGATATTGTTGAAGGTCTGCCACAGGGCAAATCACTTGATCTGGCACAAAGCGCCTCTGTCGAGGGTTACAATGCCGTGATGAAGGGTGCCAATGATTATGCCGATATCGCAGGCGCTGACGTGGTGATTGTAACCGCCGGTGTTGCCCGCAAGCCTGGTATGAGCCGGGATGATTTGCTGGGTATTAACCTGAAGGTGATGAAAGCGGTAGGCGAAGGCATTGCCGCCCACGCGCCCGATGCGTTTGTTATTTGTATTACCAACCCGCTGGATGCGATGGTTTGGGCGCTGCAGAAGTTTTCTGGTCTGCCAACCAACAAGGTTTGCGGCATGGCTGGTGTTCTTGACAGCAGCCGGTTTAGCCATTTCCTGGCTGATGAATTCAATGTTTCCGTGCAGGACGTAACAACCTTTGTGCTGGGTGGTCACGGAGACACCATGGTGCCGCTCACCCGCTATTCCACAGTTGCGGGTATTCCGGTGCCGGACCTGGTGAAAATGGGTTGGTCAACACAGGAAAAGATCGATCAGATCGTGCAGCGTACACGCGATGGCGGCGCAGAGATTGTTGGCCTGCTGAAAACGGGGTCTGCTTTTTATGCGCCCGCGACCAGCGCGATTGAGATGGCGGAAAGCTATTTGAAAGACAAGCGTCGCCTGCTGCCATGTGCGGCTTTCCTGAGCGGTGAATACGGCCTGAACGACATGTATGTCGGTGTGCCGGTTATTATTGGCGCTGGGGGCATTGAAAAAGTTGTCGAAATTGAACTGATCGGTGAAGAGAAATCCGGTTTTGATCATTCCGTTGATGCCGTGAAAGGCTTGATGGAAGCCTGTGTTGCTATTGATGGATCGCTTGGTTAAGCGGTCCTGTTTTTTGATTTAAATTCCCGTACCAACATCGAAAGAGTGGGTGGATAAATGAATATTCATGAGTATCAGGCGAAGGGCCTGCTGAAACAATATGGTGCGCCTGTCCTGGACGGCGGCGTTGCCTACACAGCGGCGGAAGCTGTGGATGCCGCGAAAAAACTGGGCGGCCCTGTTTGGGTTGTTAAAGCGCAAATTCATGCCGGTGGTCGCGGTAAGGCGGGCGGTGTGAAGGTTGTCAAATCTTTGGCCGACGTTGAAGCTGTTGCCAAAGAGCTGATCGGCAAAACTCTGGTAACGCATCAGACCGGCCCTGAAGGCAAGGAAGTCAAGCGCGTTTACGTGGAAGACGGATGCGCCATCAAATCCGAATTTTACCTGTCCATGTTGCTAGACCGCGCAAGTGGCAAGCTGGCGATCATGGCCTCCACCGAAGGCGGTATGGATATTGAGGAAGTGGCCGAAGCCACGCCTGAGAAAATTTTCACCATTACTATCGACCCGGTAACCGGCCTGCAGGCGTTCCATTGCCGCAGTGTTGCTTTTGGTCTTGGCCTTGAAGGGGCTGCTGCGAAAGCTTGTCAAAAAGTTGTTGCGTCCCTCTATAAGGCATACACCGAACTTGATGCCGCGATGTTGGAAATTAACCCACTGGTGCTGACCGAGGACGACGAAATGATCGTGCTCGATAGTAAAATGTCGTTCGACGGCAATGCACTGTTCCGGCACCCGGACGTTCGTGAACTGCGCGACGAAAGCGAAGAAGACCCGAAAGAAATTGAAGCCAGCAAGTATGACCTGAACTACATCAGCCTTGATGGTTCTATCGGCTGTATGGTGAATGGTGCGGGTCTTGCCATGGCAACCATGGACATCATCAAGTTGAAGGGCGGAGAGCCAGCCAACTTCCTGGATGTGGGCGGCGGCGCCACCAAAGAGCGCGTAACTGAAGCCTTTAAAATCATCCTGTCAGATGACAACGTGGAAGGCATTCTGGTGAATATCTTTGGCGGCATCATGCGCTGTGATGTGATCGCAGAAGGTGTTGTTTCCGCGGCCCGCGAGGTGTCCCTGTCGGTGCCACTGGTTGTGCGCCTTGAAGGCACGAACGTAGAGCTTGGTAAACAGATCATGGCGGATAGCGGCTTGCCGATTATCTCTGCTGATGACCTCAATGATGCGGCTGAGAAAGTCGTAAAGGCCGTGAAGGAGGCCGCGTAATGTCAGTCCTAGTTGGAAAAGAAACCAAAGTTATTTGTCAGGGTTTTACCGGTGCGCAAGGCACCTTCCACTCTGAGCAGGCGATCGCATACGGCACCAACATGGTTGGTGGTGTAACGCCCGGTAAAGGCGGCCAGTCGCATCTGGATTTGCCGGTTTTCAACACTGTTGGTGAAGCTAAAGATAAAACCGGCTGTAATGCCTCTGTGATTTACGTACCGCCCCCCTTTGCGGCAGACTCGATCCTTGAAGCCATCGATGCGGAGATCGAACTTGTCGTTTGCATCACCGAGGGTATTCCTGTGCTGGATATGGTCCGCGTGAAGCGAGCTCTGCAAAACTCTGCGACACGGCTTGTTGGTCCCAACTGCCCGGGTGTTATTACGCCGGGTGAGTGCAAAATCGGCATTATGCCGGGCCACATTCACAAGCCTGGTAACGTGGGTATTGTTTCCAGGTCAGGAACGCTTACCTATGAAGCTGTGGCACAAACCACGGCAGCGGGCCTTGGTCAAAGCACATGCATCGGTATTGGTGGTGACCCGGTTAACGGCACCAACTTTATTGATTGCCTGGATATGTTCCTTGGTGATGATGATACGCATTCAATTATCATGATTGGTGAAATAGGTGGTTCTGCGGAAGAAGAAGCCGCCGAGTTCCTGAAACAAAGCAAGGTCAAAAAACCGGTTGCTGGTTTCATCGCCGGTCGCACGGCGCCTCCGGGCCGCACGATGGGCCACGCGGGTGCGATTGTCTCTGGCGGACAAGGCGGCGCGGAAGATAAGATTGACGCCATGCGCTCTGCAGGGATTGTCGTATCAGACAGCCCCGCACGCCTCGGCGAAACGTTGCTAGAAGCTATCGGCTAACCACTTAAAGAGGGGCGCGGCGGAAGCGTCGCGCCATTTGCCCATGGGTGCAGACCTGGACCGTATCGCAGCACTGGAGGGTGTCAGCCCCCAGTTTGTTGAAAGCCTGTATGACCAATATACCGTTGATCCCACATCTGTGGACCAAGACTGGCAGACATATTTCCAGACACTGGAATCCGGCCTGCAGAAAACGGGTCCAAGTTGGGCGCGGTCTGACTGGCCCCTGCGCCCCGACGATGACCTGACCACCGGGCTTGATGGCTCGGACATGTTCATCGAAAGCGATGCACCCAAAGCGGCAACAGGATCTGCTGTATCCGCAGAGGACGTGCGCGCCGCAACAATCGATAGCATTCGTGCCTTAATGATGGTGCGGACCTACCGGGTGCGTGGCCACCTGATGGCGAACCTTGATCCACTCGGTCTTGAGGACCGCCCTACGCACACCGAACTGGAACCTTCCACCTATGGCTTTGGCCCCGGCGACATGGACCGTCCGATCTTTATGGACGGCGTGCTTGGCCTTGAAACGGCCACCATTCGGGAAATCATTGCCATACTGCGGCGTACCTATTGCTCGAACATTGGTGTCGAGTTTATGCACATCAATGATCCCGATGAAAAAGCCTGGATTCAGCGCCAGATCGAAGGACGCGACAAAGAAATCCAGTTTACCGACCGGGGTAAAATTGCGATCCTGAACAAACTGATTGAAGCTGTTGAATTTGAACGCTTCCTGGGCCGCAAATACACCGGTACCAAACGGTTCGGACTGGACGGCGGCGAAGCCATGGTCCCAGCGCTTGAAGGCGTAATGAAAACCGGTGGCCAGATGGGCCTGAGCGAAATTGTGATTGGCATGCCGCACCGGGGCCGATTGAACGTGCTTGCGAACGTCATGCAAAAGCCTTACCGCGCCATCTTCAATGAATTCCGTGGCGGCGCATCCACCCCGGATGATGTGCAAGGGTCCGGTGATGTGAAATATCACCTGGGCACCAGCGCTGACCGGGAATTTGATGACAATAAGGTTCATTTGTCGCTAAACGCGAACCCATCTCACCTTGAAGCGGTCAACCCGGTCGTTATTGGTAAGGTGCGCGCCAAGCAACAAATGAAAGGCGACACCGACCGCACAGATACGCTGTCTCTTCTCTTGCACGGCGACGCTGCCTTTGCCGGGCAGGGCATTGTGCCTGAATGTTTTGGTATGTCTGGTTTGCGTGGCTATAATACGGGTGGCACCATCCACTTTATTGTAAACAACCAGATCGGTTTTACCACCAGCCCTCAGTTTGCGCGCTCTTCACCGTATCCGTCCGATGTGGCGAAAATGGTGCAGGCCCCAATCTTCCACGTGAACGGCGATGACCCTGAAGCTGTGGTGTTTGCGACCAAACTTGCCACAGAGTTCCGCATGGCGTTCAAACGCGATGTTGTCATTGATATGTTCTGTTACCGCCGTTTTGGTCACAACGAGTCGGACGAGCCTGCATTTACGCAACCTCTAATGTATGCTGCGATCAAAAAGCACCCCGATGTGGTGAAACTGTACGCCGAAAAACTTAAGTCTGAAGGTCTTCTGACAGACGAACAGTTTACCCGCATGCAGGCTGAATTTGTCGCCTATCTGGAAGACGAGTTTGAAGCCGCTAAAGATTACCGCGTTAATAAAGCCGACTGGTTTGAAGGGAAGTGGCAAGGTCTTGGTCTCGCCGACAAAGACCATGAAAAGCGTCGCGCTGAAACCGGTGTGTCTGAGATGATGTTGCGTCAAGTGGGCGAGACACTGACCACCTATCCTGAAAAGTTCAACATTCACCGCACGCTCAAACGGGTGTTGGACAATAAGGTGAAAATGTTTGAAAGCGGCCAGGGATTTGACTGGGCTACCGCTGAGGCGCTCGCATTTGGTACATTGTTGCGGGATGGCTATGATGTGCGACTATCTGGCCAGGATTGTGGTCGCGGTACCTTCAGCCATCGCCATGCCGTTTTTGTCGATCAAAAAACCGAAGATCGCTACATCCCGCTTAAGGACGTGAACGAAGAACAGCATTTTGAAGTTCTCGACAGTCACTTATCTGAGTTTGGTGTGCTGGGCTTTGAATATGGATATTCCATGGCAAACCCCAATTGCCTGACGCTTTGGGAAGCCCAGTTTGGTGACTTTGCCAATGGTGCTCAAATCATTATTGACCAGTTTATCTGTTCGGCAGAAGCCAAATGGCTTCGCATGTCCGGCTTGGTAATGTTGTTGCCGCATGGCTATGAAGGCCAGGGGCCGGAGCATTCGTCCGCCCGCTTGGAACGATACCTCCAGCTATCTGCAGAAGATAACTGGCAGGTGGTGAACTGCACAACACCGGCTAACTATTTCCATGCGCTGCGGCGGCAGATGCTGCGTCCATTCCGCAAGCCGCTTATCGTGATGTCACCCAAGTCCTTGTTGCGGCACAAACGCTGTGTTTCAACTCTTTCTGAATTTGGGCCGGGGTCACAATTCCACCGTGTGCTTTGGGATGATGCAGAACTTGATAACGGGCTTTCAACGGCCAAGTTGAAGCCAAACAGCAAAATCAAGCGGGTGATCCTGTGTTCGGGCAAGGTGTATTTTGACCTTCTGGAAGAACGCGATGCGCGCGGTCTGGATGATACCTATATCCTGCGGGTCGAGCAGTTATTTCCTTTCCCGACCCATGCATTGCGAACCGAATTGAAGCGGTTCAAGAATGTTGAAAGCATTGTTTGGTGCCAGGAAGAGCCTCGTAACATGGGGTCGTGGACCTATATAAACGAGCCGCTTGAAGCCTTGTTGACGGTTATGAAAATGCCGGTCACACGGGCATCGTATGCAGGCCGGGCAGCCAGCGCGTCCACCGCGACCGGCCAGGCATCCAAGCATGCGGCAGAACAAGAAGCGCTTGTCAATGAAGCCCTGACCGGCTGACACCGGTGGACTGAAACAGCAAGCTGATAAAGAGATTAGAAACTAGGAGCACTGAAGGTGGCAATTGAAGATATCGTAATCCCGCAAATGGGGGAATCGGTGGCCGAAGGCTCAATCGGAACCTGGCTAAAGCAGGTTGGTGATGCGGTGGCACAAGATGAACCCATCGTTGAGGTTGAAACTGACAAAGTGGCGATGGAAGTTCCAAGCCCGGTCGCTGGCGTTCTTGTTGAACAGTTGGTCGCCGAGGGGGACACGGTCGAAATTGGTGCCCTGATTGCGCGCGTCGATACCGAAGGCAAGGCGTCTGGTGCGCCTGCCCCGGCACCGGCACCTGCTGCGGCATCAGAACCGGCCCCGGCTCCTGCGCCCGCACCAGCGGCGGCACCCGCATCCGCCCCAGCCCCCGCAACGGCCGCACCCGCTCCTGCCCCACAGGACTTGATGCCGATGTCACCAGCGGTACGACGCATGGTACAGGATTATAACCTTGATGCTGGCTCTATCACCGGCACAGGCAAAGACGGGCGCCTGACCAAAGGCGATGTGCTGAAAGCCATTGAAAGCGGGTCAGCCCGCACGGTTTCAGCACCGATGGCGGCTGCCGCGGAACCTGCAGGCCCGCGTGAAGAACGCGTGAAGATGACGCGTTTGCGGAAAACCATCGCCGCCCGCCTTAAGGACGCGCAAAACACGGCGGCCATGCTTACGACCTACAACGAAGTGGACATGACAGCGGTAATGGCCGCCCGTGCCAAATACAAAGACCTGTTTGCCAAAAAACATAATATCAAGCTTGGTTTCATGAGCTTTTTCACCAAAGCTTGTTGCCTTGCGCTAAAGGAAGTTCCGGCAGTGAATGCGCGGATCGACGGCGAAGAGATTGTGTATCATAACTTCGCGAACATCGGTGTTGCGGTATCCAGCCCGAACGGCCTCGTTGTGCCGGTCCTGAAGGATGCGCAGGACATGTCTTTCGCAGATACAGAATTGTCGATTGCGGGTTACGGTAAAAAAGCCCGCGACGGCAAGCTGACCATGGCTGATATGCAAGGCGGCACCTTTACCATTTCTAATGGCGGTATTTTTGGCTCCCTAATGTCGAGCCCGATTTTGAATGCCCCCCAGTCTGCTATTCTGGGTATGCACAAAATTCAGGAACGCCCCATGGCAATAGGCGGCGAGGTTGTTATCCGCCCGATGATGTATTTGGCGCTATCGTATGACCACCGGTTGATTGATGGCCGCGAGGCCGTGACCTTCCTGGTGCGCGTTAAAGAAGCCCTGGAAGATCCAACCCGTCTTCTTCTGGATATGTAAGGCAAATACTGATGTCTGATACTTATGATGTTGTTATAATTGGTTCTGGCCCTGGTGGGTATGTCGCGGCAATCCGGGCGGCTCAGCTTGGCCTTAAAACCGCCTGTATTGAAAAACGTGAAACACTGGGCGGTACGTGCCTGAATGTGGGCTGTATGCCTTCCAAAGCCTTGTTGCACGCATCGCACCTTTACCATGAAGCGGCCCATGATTTTGCCAAATATGGCATTAAGGCAACCGGCGTGAAATTTGACCTCGGCGAGATGATGGCTGCCAAGGACAAAACCGTTTCCGGCCTGACGGGCGGCATCGAGTTTTTGTTCAAGAAAAACAAGATCGACTGGATCAAGGGCGCTGGGCGTTTTACCGGTAAAGACACCATCGAGGTTGCGTTGAACGACGGCGGCACGCAAACGATAAAAGCCAAAAACACCATCATCGCCACCGGCAGTGATGTGGCCAGCCTGCCGGGCATCGAGATTGATGAAAAACAGATTGTATCCTCCACCGGTGCGCTAGAGCTGCCGAAGGTGCCAAAGCATCTGGTGGTTATCGGCGGCGGTGTCATCGGGCTGGAGCTGGGGTCCGTCTGGGCGCGGCTGGGGTCAGACGTAACAGTCATCGAATTTATGCATCAGGTTCTGCCAGGCATGGACGGCGAGGTCAGAAAGACCTTTGGCCGTATCCTGAAAAAGCAGGGAATGACGCTGAAACTGTCATCCAAGGTAACGGGTGTTGAGAAGCTGAAAAGCAAGGTCAAGGTGACGTATGAGCCGGTTAAAGGCGGCGATTCTGTCACTATTGATGCGGATACGGTGCTGGTGTCTGTTGGCCGCCGCCCCTATACAGACGGCCTGGGCCTTGAAACCATTGGCGTCGAAATGGACGACCGTTCACGCATTAAAATTAACTCTGACTTTTCAACTAACGTGCCGGGCGTTTGGGCCATCGGTGATGTGGTGGAAGGCCCGATGCTGGCTCACAAAGCTGAAGACGAAGGTGTGGCCTGCGCCGAAAACATTGCAGGCCTAACAGGGTACGTGAACCATGATGTGATCCCTGGTGTGGTCTATACCTTCCCGGAGGTCGCGAGCGTCGGCAAAACCGAGGAAGAATTGAAGGATGCAGGCATTGCCTTTACGGCAGGCAAGTTTCCCTTCACGGCGAACAGCCGGGCAAAAGCCAACCAGTTTACAGACGGTTTTGTAAAAATTCTGGCGGACAAGGAAACCGACCGTGTGCTTGGCATCCACATTATCGGTGCGGACGCAGGCAACATGATCGCGCAAGCCGCAACGGCGATGGAGTTTGGCGCAAGCGCAGAAGACATTGCGCTAACTTGCCATGCGCACCCGACCGAAACCGAAGCGATGAAAGAGGCGGCGCTGGCCGTACATGGCCGCACCATTCATATGTAGTTTCATGGGAACTCGAAATTGAAAAAGCCCCGGTTAGCGCCGGGGCTTTTTGTTGCTTATGGCTAGCCGCGTTTTAACCCCAATTGATCCAACCGCCATCTAAGCGTATCAATCCGGTCTTGCCCAAAAAACGGCTCACCGCGCACAACCATGGTTGGCACACCCCAATGCCCGGCCTTCTCAAGGCCCTCGTGATTGCGCTCAACTTCCTGCAAATGATCGCCGTCTTTAATCGCTTCATCCATGTCGGCCAAATCGAGGCCTGCTGCTGCCGCCGCCTTGTGCAAATGGTCACCTTGATCCCAGCCCTCTGTCCCGCCGTAAACCAGATGAGACACTTCTTTGGCAAACGCAACGCCCTTGCCGCGCCTTTGTGCTTCCACACCCAGTTTCGCTAGTCGCATAATAAGGGGCTGGTCCTCCGCCACCTGAAAAGTTTCATAGTCCTGAACCACCGGATCAGGTTTAGGGGGGAAATGCATGGGCATGCCAAGAAACTCTGCCCGCCTTGAAGAGTCCATCACGATGTAAAAAGCGGGCTTTTTGTTCGATGCGTCAAACAGCGTTTTTTTGGTTCTAAGCGCAACCGGGAACACCACGCGCAGATTTACCTCCACATTATACTCTTCGATGAGCGTTTCGAGATCCGGGGTCACCAAATAAGAATAGGGGCTTCTGAAAGACCAATAAACGTCAATGGGTTCCATACATTCCTCCATGCTGAGTTCTTTGGGGCATTTAAGCAGAGAGAGCGTGTTTTATATATAGCAAACTAGGGCGGTTGGTTATGGAGGTGGGGATTATGCCTTTGCTCCCAAGTCCAGGATCGCGCCTTCGTGACGCAACAACCATTCCTTGCGTTCAAGGCCGCCTGCGTATCCGGTCAGCGAGCCATCCGCGCCGATCACGCGGTGGCAGGGATGGATGAGCCCGATGGGGTTGCGGCCATTGGCGCGCCCAATCGCGCGGGCGCTGGAGTTCAGGCGTTTGGCCATGCCACCGTAGCTGTCGGTCAGCCCGGCCTTTATGGACTTCAGGTCCTGCCAAACCCTGCGTTCATAGTCTGTACCCATGGGGGCCGTCTTAAGGCCGTTTAACGCGTCCCGGTCACCAGCGAAGTAGGCGTCAAACACATCCGTGATAGCCGCTGGGCAATCGCCGGTTGTCACACCGCGATCCGAATAATATTGCGCTAATTGTCTTTCCACCCGCTGCTTGCGGTCAGCAAACTCGCAGATCACAATTGTTTCGCCGTCTAGCACCAAGATAATATCGCCAAGAGGGCTCTTGAGTGTGGTTTTGACGAGCTTCATGTGTGTCTCCATTCGCTTTTTCGTTTCCATTCACTTGGAGGGGTCCCAAACGCCTCTTTAAATACGTCGTTGAAACGCCGCACACTTTGGAAGCCGGACGCAAACGCGACATCAGCAATCGCTGCGTCGGGGTCTGCCAGCAAAGTGGTGGCAATCGACAGGCGATTTTCCTGCTTCACATCCATCGGGCTTTTGCCCAGATGGTCGTTAAATAAACGCCTAAGGTGACGGTCTGTCACACCAAGCTTGTCTGCCAGGTCTGAAAGGCTTTCCGGCCCTTCTGGTTCTGCTAACAGCCGGAGCGCCCGGCTGACTGTCGCTTTGGTGCCTTGCCAGGCCGGGCTGCCGGGGCGACTTTCGGGTCGGCAGCGTTTGCAGGCCCTGAACCCGGCCATCGCTGCCGTCGCCGCATCGGCATAATACAGCACATTTTGCGGTTTTGGTTTGGGGGCAGGGCAAATAGGTCTGCAATAAATCCCCGTGCTGGTGACGGCAAAAAATAGTTTTCCGTCAAACCGTGCATCACGGTTTAATAAGGCTTCATACAGCAGGTGGCGGGTATGCGGGTCGGTCATATTCATGAAATAGACCTTAGCGCGAAACCGGATCAAACACTCGCTGTTTTCGGACCTTTGTTGTGCGGGCTACCCGGCGCCAAAAGCGCGGCCCGCGATCAAAATCGTGACAGCGATGGCCAGAAACGGCAACAGATCAACGCGAGGCAATCGCATTCGACTGCGCATGGCATGCAGAAACGCGTGTCCTGCCCGCGCTGAAAACAAAAAGGTGATAGCACTGAGAACGGCGAGCGAGACAGCTTGCCACTGGCTGCCATCTGCTTGCTCAATCAAAAATGACCAGAAGTGGTAGGTTGCAAAGCAGAACACAATAGCCCATAGCGCGATCGCGAAATACAGTGCAGTCAGTGTCCAACCGCGAAAGCGTTCTATATGTTTGTGTTTGTCAGGCCCGTCCGCCACGCCGTTACCCCCGTTTGAAGGCCTGATCATACACATCGCGTAGCCGGGCGCTATCCACTTCTGTATATATCTGGGTCGCTTTCAGGTCAGCATGCCCCAGCAGTTCCTGTATAGTGCGCAAGTCCCCGCCGCGTGACAACAAGTGGGTTGCAAAACTGTGCCTAAGGGCATGAGGGGTCGCGCTTTCGGCCAAACCCAAGGCATCGCGCACTTTCTGCATCGCGGCTTGTATCATGCGCGGATTCAACCGACCACCGCGTTTGCCTACAAACAGAGGTTTGCCTGCCGTTAAGGCAAAAGGGCAGGCTGCTTCATAGGTTTCAATGGCGGATCGCACAGCAGGCAGGATGGGTACAATCCGCTCCCGCCCGCGTTTGCCGGTTATGTGCATGGTGTCGCCGGGCGGGATGTCCCCCCCATTCAGCGCCAGCGCTTCGCCGATCCGCAAGCCGCATCCGTAAAGCAGTGAGATAACCGCCAAGTCCCGCGCTGCCACCCAGTCTTCGTCCGCCAATTCGGGCAATGTTTCCATTACTGATTTCGCGGCTTCTTCTGTTAGGGGGCGGGGTACGCGGTGTGGTATTTTCGGGGACTGCACGGCTTCTATGGCGTCATTCTCAAGGCCTTCGACGCGCGCCAGATAGCGATAATAATTCCTGATTGATGACAAAAGCCGCGCTGCTGACTGTGACGACAGGCCATCCGCGCGCCGCGCTGCGAGAAAGGCACGAAAATCGCGTATCTGAAGACCTGCGAGCATGCTGGTTTCCACGATCTCACCGCGATAATCGCCGATGAAGGCGATGAAAAGACCAACATCACGGCCGTAAGCATCAAGCGTATTGCGGGCAACACGCCGCTCTGTTTCCAGATAGCGACGCCATTTCTGGAGGGATTGAACAGTTGTCTGCCCGACCAGGGGCAGGCCGCATAAGTCTTCAAAAGAGGCAGGCTGCAGAGACTGCACCTTATTGGCCCGGGTAGCGTATGCGCCCCAAAAATCGTGACAGGGATGGCAGGTTGGCGCTCATGCCGCGCATTCTAAATTTGGCTGTTTCAATCTTCATAACATCTTCGATGCGCCGATCCAGAAAAGCCCAGGTGTCGACAAATTCGTCCGAGTCGTCATTCAGCCAAAACAGCAACACAGCGCTAAACACAGCGCTCAGGGTTGCCCGCTTGGTGTACCAGTTATGGTCTGTGGAGGTGTCACAGGCCGCGCGCCACATCACATCAGCAGTGTTCCACACGGCTTTGCTGCCCATCGCCAGATGTTGGGGCAATGCCAGCACGGTCAGGCCGCGGCGCACGGCTTCCCGCCGGTTGGCGTTCATTTCAAGCCGCGTACGGATTGCCACTGTTATGCGGTCACGAATTTTCATGGAAGGCAGGTCCAGTGTTGCAAGCTTATCAGCAAGCGCTGCATCTTCCGCATCCAGGTGCATCTGCAACGCTTCAATGGCACCGCCAGGGAACGCAAGCTCCGCCATGGGGTCGCTGATGCCAATGTCTGCGGCGGCATTCATCAGGGCTTTATCGGTCCAGCCATCAAACGGGACATGCTGGTCCATGGCCACCAGCAATGGCAGCCGTAATTCCTCGGGCGTCTGATCAGCAGTTTTTTGCGCATTCATGGCTATCTCTCCAGTCTTGCTGTCATTTTTAACATGTAAACCAACCCTATGCGACCGACAAAGTGCCGCATTTTGCGCGCGATGCCATCATGTGGTATGGTCAGACCAATTAAACAGCTTTGCCGGTGCCCTTTTGGGGTGCTACGGAGCTTTTTGCGGTTTTAACTTGTGCGGTCGCCAAGCCTTTGATATACCGCGCCTGCCCTGTGGGTGTGCGCCCGGCTTGCCCCCCACGAATTTTGGCTATGAAAGGAGTGAGAAACCCATGGAGGTTTCCGTTCGGGATAACAATGTGGACCAGGCTCTTCGTGCCCTGAAGAAAAAACTTCAGCGTGAAGGTGTGTACCGCGAAATGAAAATGCGCCGCTTCTATGAGAAGCCCTCTGAAAAGAAGGCTCGTGAGCAAGCAGCTGCTGTTCGCCGCGCCCGCAAACTAGAGCGTAAGCGCCTTGAGCGTGATGGTTTGGTGTCGAAGTAATAGTTTCGCCCATTAACCGCACTGAATTTAAAAACCCCTGAGGCCTATGCCTTGGGGGTTTTTTCGTATCGCGATGCTATCTGATTTTTCATCGGCAGTTTGGGGTAAGACCACCCGTTCCCAAGTTCCCAACCTAAGCAGTGTCTGTGGACGAGGGCTTTCTTTAAACAGCAGGTTCTGACGTTGTATATTGCATCATCAATTGAGATTTAATGTCTAACGTTACTCTTCTGTTAACTATTTACAGATAGCGTGAAACTGACGCTAGGGGGTAAGTCGTCGTATACAGGAGAAACCAGATGCCCGGCACCTACCTCAAGCAAGAACTCTACAAACGCGTTCAGACCGATCCCGTGATTTTCGATTTTATTCAACAGGCTGCACTGGACGGTTTGTGGTACTGGGACCTCGTCGACGGCGCGGCGGAGTGGATGAGCCCGGAATTCAAGGCCCTGTTCGGGTATGAAGACCATGAAATCGCCAACAGTTCCACATGGTGGCAGGAGAACATTCACCCTGACGACCTTGGGAATGTTCTTGAAAACTTTGAAGCTCATAAGTCAAACCCCGATCACCCCTATGATCAGATTGTTCGCTATCGCCATAAAGACGGTAGCATCGTTTGGGTGCGGTGCCGCGGGCTGATTATTCGCGATGAGAGCGGGACACCGGTGCGTATGATTGGTGCACACACCGATGTTACTGCCCTCAAGCGCAAGGAGCACGAGCTTGCGCTCGCGAAAGAGGCAGCAGAGACCGCCGCCAATGTCAAATCCAACTTCCTCGAAAACATGAGCCATGAAATTCGCACACCACTGACAGGCGTTATCGGCATGCTGGAGCTGTTGGAGCTGTCCGAGCTTACGGGCACACAAGCAGAACAGATTGGTGTTGCAAAATGGAGTGCTAAAACTCTGCTCGCCATTATTAACCAGATGTTCGACCTTACAAAGATAAAGGCTGGGTCCTTCAAGCTGTCACCGGAGGCTTTCGACGGCAGCAGCGTATTTGGTCAGGCCGCCGCGATTATGGAATCGAAGGCAACGGCCAAAGGCCTCAAGTTTGAAGCAAAAATCAAACCGTCAGCTTGTCGTTATTTTTCAGGTGACGCGGAGCGTATCACCCAGATCATCTATAACCTGCTTGGTAATGCTATTAAGTTCACCGATAAGGGCTCGATCAAGTTGTGGATATCCGCCCAGGACGCAGAAGATGACGACAAGCTTGAGTTGATCATAAAGGTGACAGACACAGGCATCGGCATCGCGCCAGAGGATCAAGAGCGTATATTCAACCGGTTTCAACAGCTTGATGAAGAAGACGACAGAAGCTTTCAGGGTGCCGGGCTGGGTCTTTCCATCATTAGTGAAATATCACACTTCATGGACGGGGATATCTCGGTTGAGAGCGAAGTTGGCGTCGGCAGTGTCTTTACATGCCGCCTGGTGCTGGACGCCTGCGAGTCGGTGCAAGCCGTTTCCGCTGCAAACGATGTGAAAGTGATGGACGATGCGGGTGACTATCACCTGCTTGTGGCTGAGGATAACCCGGTGAACCAGCGGATGATTTCGTCGTTTCTCGATATTCTGGGTTTCAAGTTCGACATCGTTGCAGACGGCCTTGATGCTGTAGAAGCATGCCAGGCTACCAGATACGATTTGGTGCTGATGGATCTGCAAATGCCGCAACTTGACGGCGTGCGCGCTGCTAGCCGCATTCGGGATTTGGGCGGGCACTATGCAAATGTACCGATTATCGCGGTAACAGCGAATGTGTTCTCTGAAGACATAAGACGGTGTCGGGAAAGCGGTATGAACGACCATATCGGCAAGCCCTACACGCTAGAACAGCTTAGGGGTCTTGCGCAGCGCTATCTGGCAAAATCAAGCGATGTGGTCCATTAACCCCGCGGTGCATAGGGGCCCAGTGCCCGGCAACCAGCTTTAAAACAGACTGGTCACATGTTCCGGCAATGTCATTAGCGATTCAGGTTCCCGGCCATCAAACCGCGACTTCAGGATGGGCCCGTAAAGCGGGTGGTTTAACACCATCAAAGGCTCGGGCTGGTCTTCCTTGCGGGTAATGGTAAAAGCAAATCGTCCAGATTGGATGCCATCGATGGCTTCTGTCACCGGAATTTGCCAACGATCCCCTGATGACAGTTCTCCGCCAATGTGGGTAATGCTTTTGAATTTTGGGAGGCTGTGGTTGCGCACCACATATTTCACGTCAAACTCGGATGTCATTTGGTTCCTCTCGACCCCATTGAACTCAAATTTAGTCTGATAAGTCTGCCTGATAAACTTGCCTGACTGACCGGAACATAAAGCAGGCGTAGATGCAGCGGAAGGCCTTCTGAAAAGCGGCTTTATCTCCAATAGCTTTAAAATTGGTATTAAATTTTAGCTAATTTGAAATGGTCCGACTCGTCATTGTCAGCATTCAGATGGCCTTTTGGTCACGCAGTATTTCCGTGGCTTCACATCTACCATACGCTGTTGTCAGCGGCACACCGAAATACACCTTATAGTTGTTATACCTATGGTTATAAAAAGTAATTTTAAAGTGTAAAAACCGCAAAAATATTAAGATTTTGGTAACTTAACCAATAATTAACGCAATTTAACTATGGTTATTAATAGGAAAATCCTATGAATATTGACCTTGGGTTGTTTTCACTAGTACGCCCCAGTCAAGCACGTTTGGGGTCGTGAAAAAATGCCATCATGGATGGCCGATCGGATGCAAAATGAAAACATTATCGATTTCAGCCAAATTGTGGCTCTTGAGCGCAACATGTCTGTTTTTTGTACTTGCTGTCGGCGTAGCCGGTTGGTTTGGCGTCACTGATACAGGTGACACATTCAGTGATTACCGCGCGACTGCACGAGCCCAAAAACTCACTTCTAATATTGCCGAAGATTTCTTGCAGGCCCGTATTGAGGCGCTTAAATACCGACTGACACAGTCGCCGGTTGCCCGTGACTCGCTGCGTGCAAATTTGCAAGAGATTGAAGAAACATCAAAAACCATGGCGTCTTTGCTTGCTGGTTCACCAGAGCTGCCAAAGCTGCGGCAGCTAACGCAGGACGCACGGTCCTACGGCGAAAATTTCGAGCAGGGTCTTGGCCTCCAGGGCGCTGAGCGTGAAAACTTTTATGTTGAGCGTCTGGATACCATCGGCCCCCGGGTCGCTGGCGCTTTGGACGCAATTCAAAATGGTCTGGAGGCAGAACAAGACAGAATCGGCCCTCGTGCCGAAGCGTCCATTGAAAACACTATTTTCTGGATTGCGGTTATGACGTGTGTCGCTGCCGTGCTGGCCTTCGCCGCCACCAACATCATCCGCATGATGACATCGCGTGAAATCAGCCAGCTTGAAGGGTCCATGATCCGGATTGCAGAAGAATCAGACTACAGCATTGATATTCCGCTGCGCGACGTAAGCGGTGCCATTGGCCAAATGGCGACTGCGCTGAGCAAACTGCAGGATGAACTGCGCGTCAAGCAACAAATGGAAGAAGAAGCCCGTCGCCGGGAACTGGACAACTCTGATCGTGAGAAAGAAGAAATGGCGCGTCGCCATGAAGAGGAACGCCGCGAGCGCGAGCAGCAGGAACGCCTTGAGCGCGAAGCCGCAGAGCAAGCGGTGCGCGCCAGTATGGCCGCTGACTTTGAAGCCAAGGTCAACAGCGTACTGACAGATGTTTTGAACGCCTGCGACCAGCTTTCTACAGTATCGGGTGGTTTGTCTGGTGCGGCTCAGGCATCGGAGCAGGAAGCAACATCCGCAGCCAGTGCCACGACACAAACCGCCGGCAATGTGAGCGAGGTGTCTGCTGCAGCAGAGCAACTGTCAGCATCTGTATCGGAAATTCGTCTTCAGGTTACACAGGCTGCCCAAGTGGCGGAAAAGGCAGTCTCGCACTCCAAAAGCGCGACAGCCGTATTGACCACGCTGAAAGAAAGCGCGGATAGCGTTACAGACATCCTGTCTCTGATTTCTGATATCGCGAAGAAAACCAACTTACTATCGCTGAATGCCACCATTGAGGCAGCGCGCGCCGGCGAAGCAGGCAAGGGCTTTACCGTTGTTGCGACCGAAGTGAAACAACTTGCTGGCCAGACGGCACAGGCAACGGATGATATCAGGCAGCAGCTTGAAGATATCCAGTCTAAAACCGACAATGCGTTTGAAGCCCTGCAGTCTATCGCCAAGGTAACACAGGAAATGGATGATGTATCCATGAGCATTTCGTCTGCGGTGGAAGAGCAAAGTGCCGCAACCGACGAGATTGCGCGGGCGGCACAATATGCTTCAACCGGCACCAATGAGGTGTCAGAAACGGTGGCCCGCGTTAGCGAAAACGCGGCAAACACCAACCGTCTGTCCAAAACGGTGCAAGAAACATCGGACATGCTGGCAGGCAAGTCCGCAGAGTTGCGGTCTCAGGCGCAAGGCTTTGTGGCGCAAATTAGTGGCGCTGCCAACGAAGACACGCCCCCTATTCACATTGCTGCGGAATAGGGCACCATCTGCTTTGTGACCGTCTACTTTGCTGTGAGTGTCAAAGGCCAACCTTAACCGGTTGGCCTTTTTACTTTTTGCGACAAAGCAGATAGCTTTCGTTGCCGCCGCGCTCGAGGGTTAGATGATGTCCTAGTTGTCGTCATTGTTCGCTATTTAGGTCTTGCACACGACCAAACCGTCAACGTGGATGCGCCTCTAGCCCCTTCACAGCAATTGTCTTACCGGGGCTAGACCCCGGTATCCATGGGCACCGATAGCGCCGTTTGCACTGTGGTGTGGACCCGGGATCACGTCCCGGGGTGACAGATAAGCTTGGGGTACCACCAAACAGGTTTATGGACGAAAGGCCAAACGGAGGCTTTATCAGTCAAGATCGAATTTGATGCCTTGCGCGAGCGGCAGTTCGCGGCTGTAGTTCAACGTTGAGGTCTGGCGGCGCATATAGGCGCGCCAGGCGTCAGAGCCGCTTTCGCGTCCGCCGCCGGTTTCTTTTTCACCGCCGAACGCGCCGCCGATTTCCGCGCCCGAGGTGCCGATGTTCACATTCGCAATGCCACAGTCTGATCCGCTGGCGCTGATGAACTGTTCGGCTTCGCGCACATCGGTGGTGAAAATGCTGCTCGACAGCCCCTGCGGCACGTCGTTTTGCAGGGCGATGGCTTCATCGAGGTCTGTGTATTTCACGATGTATAAAATGGGGGCGAAGGTTTCCTCGCACATGCTGGTGGTTTGGCTTGGCATTTCTGCAAGCGCGGGCTGAACATAGTAGGCTCCGGGATAGTCGGCTTCCAGCACCCGCTCACCGCCGGTCACAGTGCCGCCTTCTCCGCGCGCTACCGCCAGCGCTTTTTGCATGGCGTCATAGGAGGCACGGTCGATCACCGGGCCAACCAGTGTGCTGCCCACAAGCGGGTCACCGATGCGAATGCCCGTGTAGGCTTTTTTCAGGCGCGGGACGAGGTTATCGTAAACGCTTTCATGCACAATCAGGCGGCGGGTGCTGGTGCAGCGTTGGCCAGCCGTGCCAACCGCGCCAAACACAATGCCGGGGATTGCCATATCAAGATCAGCGCTGGGCGCGACGATAATGGCGTTATTGCCGCCCAGTTCCAGCAGGCATTTGCCAAACCGGCTTGCGACGCGGGGGCCAACCTCCCGGCCCATGCGGGTGGACCCGGTGGCCGACACAAGCGCAATGCGCGGGTCATCAACCATCCGCTCACCGATGTGTTTGTCACCCACGATCACCGACGACAGGCCCGCTGGTGCATCCTCGCCGAACTTGGCAACCGCGCGGTCAAATAGTGCCTGGCAGGCCAGCGCGACCATGGGTGTTTTCTCAGATGGTTTCCAGACGCACGGATCACCGCATACAATTGCCAGCGCTGTGTTCCAGGACCATACGGCGACCGGAAAATTGAAGGCGGAAATAATACCAACGGGCCCAAGGGGTTGCCAGTATTCGCGCATATGGTGGCCGGGGCGTTCTGATGCGATGGTGAGGCCGTGAAGTTGCCGCGACAGACCAACAGCGAATTCGCAGATGTCGATCATTTCCTGCACTTCGCCTTTGCCTTCTTCCAGGATTTTGCCGCACTCAGCGGTCACAAGCGCCCCGAGCGCATCCTTATGGGTGCGCAGTTCCTCGCCCAGCAAGCGCACCAGTTCGCCGCGCCGGGGGGCAGGCACTTGCCGCCATGTCAGGAACGCGGAGTTCGCCGCTGTGATTTTGGCATCAACTGACGCGGCATCATCCATTTTCACAGAGCCAATTTCACTGCCGTCAATTGGCGATGTAACGGACAGGTCTCCACCAGAAAAATGAGCTGGGTCCAGTTCCAGTTTGGCAAGGATGTCAGCGACACGATTTTTCATCAGTTGTGTTCCTTTTTTGGCGGTTTATCCGCCCTTTTTTGTGCTTTTTCGTAATTTTTTGACGATTTTACGTTACTTTTTGATGCCAGAAAGCGTTGCGGTGGGCGAAATTGCCTCCGGATCAACGACAATTTCGATCAAAGCGGGCCTTTCCGCCTTCAGTGCCTGATCAAGTGCGGGAGCAAAATCGGCGGTTTTTTCCACCCGCAAACCCAGTGCCCCAAATGATTGCGCCAGCGTAACAAAATCCGGGTTGGTCAGATCGGTCCCCGCCACCCGGTCCGGGTATTCGCGTTCCTGGTGCATGCGAATTGTGCCCAGCATATTGTTGTTAAACACCAGAAATACAACGTTTGCGCCGTATCTTGCGGCAGTTGCCAACTCCATTGCGCTCATCATAAAACACCCGTCACCCGCCAGCGCGATCACCGGGGTACTGGGCTTAGCGATTTTGGCCGCAATCGCTGCCGGGACACCGTATCCCATCGCACCCGACGTAGGGGCAAGCTGGGTGCCAAACTGGCGATACTGGTAAAACCGGTGCAGCCAGGCGGCATAGTTGCCTGCGCCGTTACACATGATGGTATCAGCGGGTAGCTGCTGTCGCATGTGCTCATAAAGCTTTGAAAGGTTTACGTTTCCGGGGTTTTTAACCGGGGTGATCCAGGCCTCATACTCTGCGCGAGCCGTAGCAGTTTGTGTGGCCCAGGCAGAATTTTTGCGCAGCGTCATGGCCGCAAGCATTGGTGCAATGGTCGTCGGTGTCGCGTTGATCGCCAAAGTGGGTTGATACACGCGGCCCAACTCCTCGGCGCCTTGATGCATATGGATCAATGTTTGTTCCGGCACCGGAACCGTGAGGCGTGCATACCCGCCGGTTGTCATTTCGCCTAAGCGGGGGCCTAGCACCAGCAGAACGTCAGCCTTCTGCATGCGTTTGATCAACGCCGGGTTTGCGCCGATGCCCATATCCCCCACATAATTAGGGTGCGTGTTGTCAAACCGATCTTGGCAACGGAAAGAAGCGCATACAGGCAAGTCATTGTTTACAATGAATTTCTGAACATCAGACACAGCATTTTTATCCCAGCCGCTGCCGCCAAGCATGACCAGCGGCCGTTCGGCATTTTCCAGTAACCGCTGAAGTTCCCCCATGTCATCAGTACCGGGGTGCGCTTTCGTCGGGGTGTAGGGTACAGACTGTTGCGGCGGGCACAGGCTGGTCAGCATATCTTCCGGCAACGCAAGTGCCACAGGCCCTGGACGGCCAGAGGTGGCAACCCGAAACGCGCGTCCGACATATTCTGCAATACGCGATGCATCATTAATTTCCGCGGTCCATTTGGTAACTTCGGACAAAAAACGGCGGTAATCCAGTTCCTGAAAAGCCTCTCGCTCAACTTGGTCGCTCGCAACCTGACCGATCAGCATGATCATTGGTGTGCTGTCCTGAAAAGCCGTATGCAGGCCAATTGTGGCGTGGGTTGTGCCAGGGCCGCGTGTCACAAAACAAATGCCAGGCTCGCCGGTCAACTTGCCATGAGCTTCCGCCATGTTGGCAGCGCCAGCCTCGTGCCGACAGGTGATGAACCGCAGGCTGTCGCTTTTGTCATGCAGGGCGTCCAGGGCTGCCAGATAGCTCTCGCCCGGTACACCAAACGCCAGTGATGTGCCATTGTCGACAAGCGCCTGAATAAGCGCCTGACCGCCTGTTTTGTCGCCTGAGATAGTATTGGTATTGGATGCATTGTTTGCCACTATCTGTATATCCCCTGTGAAACTTCCCCATTGCAGGTGGGGCGACTGCCGGTCCCACACCTCTACAGAATGGGCATAGGCGGAACCAAACCGGTTTTCAATGAAATCATTGAAATTGGCATCTTCCTATCGGTAAGAAGAGACCGCACCAAATAGCATCACGCACCCTCACCCTTGTGTGAAAAAGGGTGAGTGGCATAGATCATGTTATCCGTTCTAAATAAGGGCTAGCGTGACACTTGAAATTTGCTAAGAGTAGATTTGTGACTGATATCAAGATTGATCCCAAGGGCCTGGTGCCCAGCCCCGTTGCAGCCAAAGAATTGCGCGACAAAGCCGTCTACGGTGAGCCAATTCCGGTTGCTGACGGCGTGGATGTTGTGGTGGCTGATAACATCAAAGACTACACAGGCCCCGGCACCAACACGTATCTGGTGGGCACAGACCGCCTGTGGGTTATTGACCCGGGCCCGGCGGACACCGCACACATTGACGCGGTCGTATCGGCGGTGGATGGTCGACCAGTGCAGGGTATTCTGGTAACCCACAACCATCTGGATCACAGTCCTGCGGCGGCACCGCTTTCTGACCGGCTCGACGCACCGGTATACGGGTATGGTGGCCTTCCCGAAGAATTACATAACCAAAGCGATGAAGACATCGACCCTGACTTTGTGCCTCATAAGGCCCTTATGGGCGGTGAAACCGTGGGCAAGGGTCGGTGGCGGTTGCGGGTGTTACATACGCCCGGTCATTTTCCTAATCATCTGTGTTACCAGCTTCCCGAAGCGGGTATTGTCTTTTCTGGTGACCACGTGATGGGCTGGTCAACCACTGTTATTGTGCCGCCGCTCGGGAATTTGGCGGATTATATGGACAGTCTGGATCTGCTGGCGCGCACAGGCGCTGTTCGGTTGATGCCAAGCCACGGTGACCCCGTAGACAACGCCCTCTCGCGTATTGAAGAAGTGCGTGTACATCGCATGATGCGCCAAACTCAGGTGGAAGAATGCCTGCACCGCGGTATGGCTAACCCTGCCGATATTGTAGACGCTTTATACGATGGGTTAACCCCGCGCCTATTGCGCGCCGCTCAGGGGTGTGTTGAGGCTCATATTGAATTCTATACCTCCCGTCGCGCTCTGGCGGAACGGGCCCATACTGGTGCGGCAAAGACAGAGCGACCGGACTTCAACACCCGCACGCCGTCACGGTATACGTAACCAAGGAAGGCAGTCCCGGCACATGGAATTGATTGGTCAGGGCATTAGCCGTTTTTTGGCAGGCCAGTCCCTTCCTGTGTTCAAACCACGCAGGCCTTGGGTTGGTGGTGATCTACAAACACTTCGGAATAGTTTTGTTAAATCGGTTCAGCCGTTAGGTGAGGATGATCGCCTGGCCGTCCCCATTGATGCCGGGGCTATCAGCATTGCGATCAACTGCCCCGCGAGTGCTGTGGCTTGTGACCGTGTGTTGTTGCTGGTGCATGGTTTGGGCGGCGCGGAAGACAGCACTTATATGGTAACGGCGGCACACCATTTTCTGCGGCTGGGGTATACAGTTGCCCGTATGAACTACCGGGGTGTCGGCCCATCGAGGAATCTGTCTGAACCGCCTTACAGTGCTGGCCTTACCAGTGACCTTCGGGCTGTGCTTAGATGGCTCCATAAAAAATGGCCAGGGCACGATTTGTTTCTGATGGGGTTTTCGCTCGGGGGGCAATTAAGCCTGCGAATGTTGGGTGAAGGGGATGTGCCTCATGGTTTGAAAGCCTGCGTCAGCGTATCTGCACCGCTGGATTTGGCGACCAGCCAAAAAAAGCTGGAGCGGCCGCGCAACTGGGCCTATTCGCGGTATGTTGTGAACAACATGCGTAACGACCTGAAAGGGCTAAACCATCCCAAAGTGTTGGTTGATCCCACAACGCTCAGCAGTGTTCTGGCCTTTGATGAGCAAGTCATCGCGCCTGTGTTCGGTTTCCGTGATGCGGCAGATTATTATGCCCGGGTTTCTTCTTTTCCGTTACTGGGCAACATAACGCTGCCAACACTGGCAGTGCATGCCGCAGATGACCCCTGGATACCAGTGAAGGATTATCATCGGGCTGAGTGGTCGGTGGCTGCCCCTGCTGGTGCCCTTATTGCGCCTTCCGGTGGGCATGTCGGTTTCCACAGCAAAGGCAGTATAATACCCTGGCATGAACAGGTGGCGGCGGCTTTCTTTGAAATTGCGGCTTCGTAGCGACGGCTTCTAATACTTACAATTTGACACATTTTGTTAGCGTTCATTGACGAAATACTCAGCTTCCTGTGACATTTTAGTCAAATCAGGCATATGGCGGTTTTTGCTCTCGGGTCTTTTACCTTCCGGGTTTTACCGCCAAACACTGTTTTTGAGGTAGGTGACATGAATTTGTCGATGGCGAGCCTTGTGGACTCAACCAGAATTGAAAAAATTCTTCTGGCAAAAAAGGTTGGTCAATTTCTTGCGACCGAGCAAGCCGATGTGGAGCGCCGCACCGTTGAAAATGTGGCGCGCGTTTTGGCGCAAGACATTTCGGCCCAAGTGCGCGGTGTTCTCGCCTATGAATTACGCCAATGCACCCGCTTATCGCGTGATCTGGCAAACAAAATAGCCAAAGACATCGAACAGGTTTCCGGGCCTTTTTTGCAGGCAACACGGGTTTTTACTGATGAAATGCTGGAAGACCTGATCCCTGATTTAACTGACGCTGTACGCGCGTGGGTTGCACGACGGAGTGATTTGTCAGAGTCGGTCATGGGCGTTTTGGCTAAAGTAGGGGAAGAAACCAGCATTGCGGCACTGTTGCGCAATGATCTGATTGAGTTGCCGGAACATGCCTGCACGCTGATTGTTGACCGATTCGGTGGAAACCGCCGCTTGATGGACCATATGGGGGCCCGTTCAGACCTCACGCTGGTAATAGCAGAACGACTTATTGAGAAAGTCTCAGACCATTTCAGGCGCTTGCTGGTGGATCATTATTATCTGGAGAAAAGCGTGGCAGCGGAATTGGTTGATTCCAGCGCATACGATGTTATGTGGCAGCAAATTCGCGATGCGACGACTTCGCAAATTCATGCGTTTGTTACGGATTTACGGGTGAACCGGCGGCTGACCCACCAAACTGTGATTGAGATGGCAAATCGTGGATGCATCAAGTTTATGGAGAGCTCGCTTGCCCTGCAAACAGGGCAAACCGTTGATTCCGTGAAGCAGGTTTTGTCTTTGAAAGACGTGAAAGCTTTTGTGAGGTTAATGAAAAAGGCAAATGTGCCAGACGCTCTTGCGCCTCGCTATCTTGGGCTGGTGAAAGCAAACCTGCAGGCTGCTTAACGTCCGTTTATTGTTGGTCAGAAGTCACACGCTGTTGCTGCGAACAGATTGTTGTGTTCCGACAAGTCGGGAAAAATTAATAAAAATTTTACCTTAGCATTCATCTAATGGTTACGAAGTTGATGCAACCTAGACGATGCCCTTATCGACTGGGCCATAATTTTTGGAATGGAGTTTGAGACTGTGAGTATGGATCCGCTGCAAATGGTGAATGCGGACACACTTGAAAAAGTTGTGCTCACCCGACGTGTGTCAGATTTTCTGCACCGGTCGGAAGATCAGGAACAGCGTGAGGTTATTGAAAATGTTGCGCGGGCTTTGGCACAGGATGTGGCGACCAAGGTACGCGAAGCGCTGGCATTTGAGTTGCGCACCTGCCCGTATTTACCCCACGACCTCGCAGCAAAAATTGCTTCTGACGTAGAGAGTGTTTCGGGCCCTTTCCTGGCATCAACAACTGTGTTTTCCGATAGTCAGCTTGCGGGCCTTGTGCCCCATCTGGAAGAGCATGCACATATTACTATCTCCCGCCGCAAGGATTTAGGTGAAAACACCTGTGAAGCCATCGTGACCTTTGGGTCGGAAAAAAGCGTAAGTTTTTTGGTGCGTAATGAAATGGCACCTCTTGGTCAATCAGCGCTATCAAAAGTGGTTAAACGCTTCCCCGAACGCACGCAGTTGATGGATCAACTTAGTGCGCGACCCGGGTTGCCGTTGTCGATTGCAGCAGCAATCGTGGACAAGGTTTCTGACAAATATCGTTGTTTGCTGGAAGGCCAGTATGAACTGACAAGCGATGTTTCAGACAATGTGATGCGTACCGTTGTGTCCAAAACCGTATGGACCATGATCGAGCAGGCGAGCGACCGGCAGATACACGCCTTCGTCGGGGATTTGCGAAGCCAAAACCGGCTGACCATGGATTTGATACTGGATATGGCGGAAAAAGGTTGTATCGCCTTTTTGGAAAGCGCGCTTGCTTATCGGGCTGGCCTAACGGTGGCAGCGGCAAAAGACCTGTTACATTCAGGTGAAAGTGCTTTGTTTGTTGCCTTGATGAAGAAAGCCGATATTTGCAAGGCGGATGCCCATACAATTCTGCAAGTCCTGAAGTCTTTCAGCAAAAGCTAATATTCAATCCGGTCTGGGTATTATCGGGCGGCGCGAACGCCGCCCTGTACCAAGAAGGGTTCTGGTTTGTTGCCAGGGTTTAGTCTGTGCTGCTGCCCATGCCAATCAGGCCAAATACCTGATCTTTGTTGCGCAGGAACAAGAAAAACCCACTAAGCCAAACCACCACAGCTGTGTAAAACAGGGTGCCATCTTCCATCATCTGACCGCCTTCTTGCCACTGCACAGTCACGCCAAGGGGGCTAAACAAGTGAAATACAATTGCGCCGGACATGATGCCGACGGCCAACAAGCCACCCAGGCCCCGCGTTTTTGGAAACAGCACCAGTAGGATCGCAACGGCTTCTGCTGCACCGATAATGTAAGCGCCGACACTTTTGAAGAAATCCAGCCCTAAAAACTCGCCGACAACATTGAAGATATGTACGGTGATGGGCGCGTCCATAAATTTAAATGGGAAGCTGCCACCCAGAATAATCGCAATCAGAATAACGGGTAGCCATTCAATATTTTTCTTTAAAAAATCCATTTTGGTGTCCTCTTGGTTGATTAGTGGGTAATAGGATAATGTTTGGTGAGCTTTTTTTCACCGAGCCAAGCCCGAATAAGTTCCTTTAAGGGCGTTGGCTTGTGACCGCGCCTGCGGTTTTGGGCGCCGATACGATACAAGGCGCCGAATTGTTGCATCAGGGACGCGTAAGCTTCGCGCAGGGTTGTGCGGCTGTCCCATATGTGGGTTTGCTCACCGCCTGCGCCGTTGATTTCAATAATCTTAAAGCCGTGCCCGTTTTTCAGGGCGTCAAAGTCGCCAAAGCGGATATCAAAACGCCCGATATAAAATTCGCCGACAGATTTTGCGATGGTGTCGAACGCTACGGTCATCGCGTCTGTAATTTCATCGTTGCCATTGCGGAAAATGGTGCCACGGCTATGGCTGCCAGCAAAGGCGATGCGAACGCTTTCGCCTTCCGGGACGATATGGTCAAGGCGTTTTTGGTGCCGGTCCAAATATATATGTGCCAGTTTGCCAGCCCTGCTGTCTTGCAGGATCAGTTCACGGAGCGTGCTTTTCCCGTCACCAGTGACGCGCGGGAAATATTTTAGGGTCAGGCTCGTGATGCGGCCTTTTTCTTCGCCTGGCTCGCGCACGTAAAACACCCCGGCTTCGCCTTCCTCATCGACAAGTGTTTGCAGCATAAAGTTAGCACCCGCCGGGAAAGATTCCGCATAATCGCGCAAGTCATCTTTTGAATGCGCGAGCTGTACACCAACACCGCGCATGCCGATGTCTGGCTTGGCAACAATTGGAAACGCGAGGCCGGCCTCTTCCATTGCCTTAGTGGCATCGTCAACAGTTCGGTCAAGGCCGCCCTCGCCGCCCCAGCGCAGAATGGAAACATAATCCGGCACCAGATCGCGTGCCTTGCCCTTGACCTCAGACAGCACCTGAAACTTGCTTTCCCCCACAAGCCCGGAAATAGGCAGTGCAGGGTTGCAGTTGGTCAAAAGTGTTGGGCCAAGATATCGAAGCGACAGCCAGCCGCAATAAAGCGCAACAGGTGTATAAAAAAGGTGCGGTGGTGCGAACTCAAACCAGGAGGTGCGCCCGGCGGATGCATCAAGCGATGGCATGCCGGCATGTGGCGCATCCGTGCGCGGAAGGGGGAGTGTGTTACTTGGCACCGGGGCTCTCCTCAACGGCATCATCAAGGGTAGTGGCCCGGCGCGAGCGCCGTGCCAGCCTTGGGGCTAAAAAGATAATCGCAATCGCGGCACCGGTTGCGGCCAAAGCGGCCACAGTGCCGCCCATGCCACTGAAGGCTTTTTGGATTTCGCTGATGAAAAACACGACACTAACAACCCACACAAGACAGGCGGCGGTCATCACGATTGCAAAATGAATCAGCGACAGGCGCAAAAACCCGAACGTCAGATAGGTGACAAGCCGTGTGCCCGGCAAAAAGCGGGAGAAGAACAAAACAACTGTTTCCCGTCCCCGTAGCCAGTTGCGTACTTTTTTTGCGCGCCTTATCGGCAGGCGCTTGCGCAGCATCCGGCTCTCGCGGGCAAGCCAGCCAACGGCATAAAGGGCAATGTCGCCGCCAACAATGCCAATTAACAGTGCCGTAATGACCAGCAACGGGGACACAAGGCCACCCCCCACAAGAAGGCTGCCAGCGATAACGGCACCATCTTCGGTTACCAGCGTCGCCAGAGCAAGTGCGATACCGAGCCCCAAGGGGTCATATGTCATGGCTTCAAGCCATGCAGCAATCGCTTCAGGCGACGGTATCATAGTTACTTCTCTCCCCGGTTCGCACTGTTGGCACAGGCCGCCATGCTGTCAAGCATGGACTGCGGTGCCCATTATGGGCGTTCCTTGTTCCCGAACAAACGAGCCATTGTCATAAATCTGTCACCGCAGGCGGTGTAGTAGCCAACATATGGGCTTGTTGGCTCAAGTTAAGGGGCTGCACGTTTTTGTGAAGCGATTGTGTGATCGCGTCATATCCTGCAAGCGGGGGCAAACAGATGAACATACTGGTGTTATGTACGGGAAACTCAGCGCGCTCTATCCTGGGTGAAGCTGTGTTTAACAGGCTTGGCGGCCAAGACATCAAGGCGTTTAGCGCTGGTAGCAAGCCAGTTGGTCAGGTCAATCCCCATGCACTTGAGCTCTTGAACGAGGAAGGGTTCGACACCTCTGAATTCCGGTCTAAAAGCTGGGATGAATTTACGGGCGAGGGTGCACCGCGAATTGATATCGTGATTACTGTTTGCGGCAATGCGGCGGGCGAGCAATGCCCCGTGTGGGTTGGTGCGCCAATCACAGTCCATTGGGGCTTTCCTGACCCGGCGGCTATAGTTGGTGACGGTGATGATATACGTGCCGCGTTCCGGCAGGTGTATGATGGTTTAACCCACAACATCAAAGAATTCCTGGCCCTTGACCCAGCGGGTTTAAGCGCGAAGGGTTTGCGCCAGACACTACAAAAAATCCACGAAAAGACGCTGTCATTACAATAAAAGAGGCACCTCATGCGCCAAAAACTATTGGCCGAGTTTATCGGTACACTTTTTCTGCTGGCCACCGTTGTCGGTTCCGGCATCATGGCTGAAAACCTGTCGAGCGGAAATGTGGCGCTGGCGCTGTGGGGCAACACGGCGGCCACAGGTGCGATCCTTGTTGTGCTTATTTTGGCGTTTGCGCCAATATCGGGCGCACACTTCAATCCGGCGGTAACACTTGTTTTCCTCGCGTGGGGTGACATCGACCGCTCAACCGCTTTGGCGTTTATTGGTATCCAGATTGTTGGCGGTATTGCAGGCGTGCTGTTGGCCCATGCCATGTTTGACGTGGAGCTGTTTCAGGCATCGGCGAAAGCCCGCACTGGCGTTGGCCAATGGATATCGGAGGGGGTGGCAACCTTTGGGCTCTTGCTGTCGATCCTCGGGTGCTTGCGTTACCGGCCGGAGGCGATCCCGTTTTCTGTCGGGCTTTATATTACCGCAGGCTACTGGTTCACGGCCTCCACCAGCTTCGCCAACCCTGCAGTCACCATTGCGCGCTCCATGACCAACAGTTTTTCCGGCATTCTGGCCACCGACGTAGCAGCGTTTATTGCCGCGCAGCTTGTCGGCGCATTCCTCGCGCTATGGCTCTTCAAGCAGTTCCCCGCACAGGAAGAGCGGCAGAATTAGAGCTCATCAACCATTTGTGCAAGTGCCGCCAAGCAGGCATGCGCAAGGTGGCGGCAGCGCTCAGGGCTCCAGCCCCAGTCAGCGTCTGGCAGATTGGCGTTATCCTTGAACGGCATCTCAAGCGTCATGGAGAGCGCGCCAAAGGTTTCTGCCACATAGTCCGTGCATTTGCGCAAGTCTGATGTGCCGGGTGCGTCCACCGGGTAGCCGTGTTCGCGCTGGAAATCAGGCGACATGTCACACAGTAAGGACTGGTATGTGTCCAGCAGCTTCAATTGCCGCTCCGTTACAGAAGGCACTCCTTCAAACCCGGCGATAAAATTATAGGGCAGGTCCTCGTCGCCGTGCACATCCAGATGAAAATCTACCCCGGTTTCCTGCATTTTCCGGCGCACCAGATACACCTCGGGGCTATTCTCCATCGTGGCGTCACGCCATTCCCGGTTCAGGTTTGCGCCCGCTGCATTCGTGCGCAGGTTACCCCGCCGCGACCCATCAGGGTTCATGTTGGGGACGATGTAAAAATGTGCTTTATCAAGCAGCGCACGCGCTACAGGGTTATCTTCATCCAGCAGGAAATCAAACGCCCCTTCCATCCACCATTCGGCCATGGTTTCGCCGGGGTGCTGGCGCGCAATCAGCCAGATGGCTTTTCTGCCATCCGGGCCGTGGCCAACCTCAACAAGGTCCATGTCCTGCCCATCGAGCGTGTGACCCAGCACATGCGTGCGCGCCAGCGGCGACGCGGCCACATCAGCGATCAAATCGGCATGGCGTTCCATTGAATAGGGCGCAAAATAGGCAAAATACAGGCTGTCCTGGTCGGCTTCAAATTCCCAGACAAGCTGGCCATCACTATAGTCGGTAGGGATGCGGAACCAGTTTTCCCTGTCGTAGGATGCACAGACATTATACCCGATCCAGCCGTCTGCGTAGGCGGCATCCGCTGCATTTTCGATAACGAATCGGCACAAAATGTCCTGAACGCCTGACGCCCGGAAGTGAAACCACTGAAAAAAGTCTGATTTATTGTCCCTGCGGATACGCAGCCGCACATTGCTGGTGTCGTTTAAATCGACTGTTTCAATATTTCCGCTGTCAAAGTTCGACGAAATCAACATACCACACTCCCTGTTACCCGGGCCAAGCTTTAGCCCAACCGGAAAGCGACAGCAAGGCTATGTCATTTTTGTTGGTGCAGGCATTCTAGTCGTGGTTACCCATTGGATTTAAGCTAAAGAAGGTCATGGTTGCTGCAGCTTTATTTCCATGACAAGACAGTCTCGTTCTGGTACCTTTTTCTTACTGACGCAATAGCGTGAGCGGACACCCCCGCTATCTAACGGGGGAAAGGGACACCCGACCGATTAGGCGGGTGTCTCTGTGTATATACAGGCCTATGCTCAACGCTGCGACCCCATTGAAATTGCGCCATATTTCCCGGTTTCCCCTATTGACAGGGGGTTGGGGCATCAGTATGGTCCGCCGCCAATGGATTAGAGCAGTGACGGATTCGCCGCTGCAGCCTTGAACAAGTGCTCGAAAGCGTGTCTGGTGAGTTGCTGGTTCAAGTGCATGGTTTAACACGTAGTTTTAGGATGACGAGCCATGAAAGTTCGCAATAGCCTGAAGTCCCTAAAGTCCCGTCACCGCGATTGCCGCGTGATTCGTCGTAAGGGCCGCCTGTTGGTGATCAATAAAACGCAGCGTCGTTTTAAAGCGCGCCAGGGTTAAGTCAGCCGGTTTGATTTCGGCGTAAATCAGACTGCTTTCTGAATTGCTTTAGCCGTGCACCCTTTGATAGGGTTGCGCGGCTAAGTCTATTTAGGGGTGGAATGACGCATGCAACCTAACGCGGTTCTGTTTGATATCGGCAATGTATTCGTGGAGTGGAACCCGCGATTTTTGTATCAAAAACTTATTGATGACGCGGACGAGCTGGATCGTTTTCTGGCAGAAGTGGTAACGCTGGACTGGCACAGCGAACATGACCGCGGGCGCCCTTTCGCAGAAGGGGTTGCTGATCTTTCAAGCCAGTTCCCGGAATACCAAGACCTGATACAGGCTTATGATACGCGCTGGGAAGAAACGCTTGGCGGTGTGATACAGGGCTCTGTCGATGTGATGATGGAACTGCTGGAACGCGGTATCCGGGTGTATGGCCTGACCAACTTTTCAGCGGAAAAATGGCCTGCTTTCTGTCGAAACCATGATTTTACCGACATGTTTGAAGGGGTGGTCGTGTCTGGCGAAGAAGGTCTGATCAAACCTGACCCCCGCATATACCATACGGCCATTGCGCGGTTTCACTTGGACCCCGAGGCAACGGTTTACATTGATGATCGGCGCGAAAATGTGCTGGCTGCCGAACAATTGGACATGATCGGGCATCAGTTCACTGCGCCCGGTGTTCTCAGGGACGCCTTTGAGAAGATCGGAATGTTACGCTAAGTCATCACGGCGTTGGGCTGGCGGGTTATTTTAGTTCGTTGCCACTAATCCAGGCAATGTGAAGCACATTGGTGGCCCCCGGTGTGCCAAAAGGCACACCTGCCGTAACCACAATACGGTCGCCCGCCCCAGCAAGCCCATGGCGTATGGCCATCCGTTTTGATTTGCCAATCATGTCTTCAAAGGTGTCGATGTCTTTGGTTTTAACCGTATGCAGGCCCCATACAATGGCAAGGCGGCGGGCGATTTCCGCCCGCGGCGTCAGCGTCAGGATGGGTGCGCTGGGGCGTTCCCGCGCCGCGCGCAGCGCTGTGGAGCCTGAGGTTGTGAAGCTCACAATGGCTTTGGCCCCGATGCTGCCAGCGACCTGCCGGGCCGCAGCGGTTATGGAATCTGCCGTTGATGACGTTTGGGTTGCGCTCTCGCGTTTGCGGTTCGCATGATAAGAGGGTTCACCTTCAATACGCATAGCCACACGGTTCATGACCCCTACAGCTTCTGTTGAATACTCCCCAACAGCCGATTCAGCAGACAGCATAACGGCGTCTGCGCCGTCCATAACTGCTGTTGCCACATCAGATACTTCAGCCCGAGTTGGCACAGGCGAGCTGATCATCGATTCCAGCATCTGAGTTGCGACCACGACGGGCTTGCCCGCCTCGCGTGCGACAGAAATAATGTGTTTCTGGATGCCGGGCACGTTCTCAACGGGCTCTTCAACACCCAAATCTCCCCGTGCGACCATCACACCGTCCGCCAGCTCGACAATCTCATCCAATGCTTCGACAGCGGCAGGCTTTTCAATCTTTGCCATAACGGCGGCTTTGCCCGCGACCAGTTTTTTTGCCTCTGCCACGTCGGCTGCACGCTGCACAAACGACAAGGCAACCCAGTCTACCCGCTGGCTTAAGGCAAATGTCAGGTCTTTGCGGTCCTTTGGCGTCAGGGCGGCAAGCGGTAGCACCGCATTAGGGACATTCACGCCCTTTCGGTCTGATAGTTTGCCACCAACCAGCACCGTACAGCGGGCTTTATCGGCAAAGCATTCTTCCACGTTTAGTTTGATCTTGCCGTCATCCAACAGCAGGTGCGTTCCGGGCTGAAGGGCGGCAAAAATCTCTTTATGGGGGAGGCCAACCCGGTCCTTTGTGCCAGGCTCAGCCGACAGATCAATCGTAAAGCTTTGGCCTTCTTTCAGATCAATGCTGCCATCCTTGAACGTGCCAACGCGCAGCTTCGGCCCCTGAAGATCAGCCAGAATGGCGATAGGACGGCCAGTTTCTTCCTCGACCGTGCGGATTGCATCTACCAGCGCAATTTTATCGGCTTGTTCGCCGTGGCTCATATTCAGGCGGAAGACATCAACACCTGCCATAAACAGCGCACGGATTTGATCCAGGCTGCTTGAGGCCGGGCCAAGGGTTGCGACAATACGGGTTTTGCGGTTCCGGCTGCCTGCTGGCATGGCGATGGATGTTTCAGACATGGTTCTGGCTTATTCCGATTTCTACTTCTTGACAGATAGATACCAAATATTAGGGTTTGCCGCGCACGTAATTGTGCTTCAGCCACCTGATTTTATTGCTAGACCCGGTAATTCCCCTCTTTTGATTGGTACCCTAATGCCGCACACAATGGAACAGCCTGTTTTGATTAATCGTGATGCCCGCACGGGTGTTATTTTGTTGTGCGACCATGCCACTAACCATGTACCTGCCGGATATGACAATTTGGGACTGGATGCGTGTCATTTTCAAGACCATATTGCTTATGACATTGGCGCCGAAGCGGTCACCCGTAAAATCTGTGAGATGATGGGTGCGCCTGCCGTCCTGGGCCCTGTGTCACGCTTGTTGATAGACTGCAATCGTGGCCCCGACCATGCCACATTGGTGCCACCCGAAAGCGACGGTATTGATATTCCGGCAAATCGCGACCTGACGCAAGCGGCGATAGAAGCCCGGATGAAAGCCTACTACCATCCATTCCACGAAGCCTGTGATTCGCTGGTGTTTGATCATGTGGAAGCAGGCATGGTGCCGCTGGTAGTTGCTATTCACAGTTTTACGCCCACTATGAATGGTGAAGACCGGGTTTGGCACGCGGGTTTCTTGTGGGATGAGGACCCCAGGCTCGCGCAGGCGATGATTGGCCTGATGGAGCGCGAAACCGATCTGGTGATTGGGGACAATCTGCCCTATTCTGGGAAAGACCTGTATTATTCCATGCAGCGGCATGGTGCCGATCATGGATTGCCGCAAACAACGCTGGAAATTCGGCAAGACCTTGTAGATACCGACGAAAAAGCCACGCAGTGGGCAGCGTTGATTGCTGACTTGCTGGATGAATGCCTGTCGCGCGAGGACCTCTCGCAGCGGAAATTTTACAGCAAATCAGGACCTAAGGAGACACTAACATGAGCGATATTGACCCGAAGACGGCACAGATTGAAGCAGCGGTGTTTCGCCGCCTGCTTGCGCACCTTGACCACCGTAAAGATGTGCAAAATATCGACCTGATGGGGTATGGTGGGTTTTGCCGGAACTGTCTGTCTGACTGGTACCAGGAAGCTGCTGCCGCACATGGTGAAGACGTTGACAAGGATGCCGCACGCGAGCGCATTTACGGCATGCCGTACGGCGACTTTAAGGCCAAATATCAGGGTAAGGCGACAGAGGAACAGTTGGCCCGCATGAACGAAAGCGTTGCCAAGAACAAGTTGCCATAATCTGCAACCGCCACATATCACACCTCAGTATATCAGGGCCCGGTATTTGGCCCTGTTTTTGACAGGGAGTGAAACGTGGACGTCACCGGCAAAACAGTTTTTATCACAGGTGCGGCTGGCGGCATTGGACTGGCAATGGCTCAGTCATTTGCGGCCCGTGGCTGCATGATAATGCTTGCAGACATTGACGAAGCAGCGCTTGCAGAGGCGCAAGAAAATCTGAAAAGCAAGGGTGCTGATGTCGGCACTGTTGTTTGCGACGTTGCCGATGAACAAGCAGTGCGCCGTGCGGCAGACGCAACCATCGCCCGGTTTGGCAAGGTGCATATTGTTGTTAATAATGCGGGCGTTGGCACCGGGGGCCGCGCGGGCGAAACCTCGCTGGATGACTGGCGCTGGATCGTTGATATCAACCTTATGGGCGTCGTGTACGGTGTTGAAATTTTCACCCCGCTGATTAAAGCCCACGGTGAAGGGGGCTATTTTGTCAACACGGCATCCATGGCGGGGCATGTAGCGAGCCCGGCCATGGCGCCGTACCATGCAACAAAATTTGCGGTAGTTGGCTATTCCGAGTCTTTGCGGGAAGACCTGGCAAAAGACGGTATCGGGATTAGTGTTTTGTGCCCCGCCTGGGTGCGTACTCACATATACAAAAGCCACCTCAACAGCCCGACGGCCATGGCAGTCAACCCCGCCGACGAGGCGGCAGCGGACTTTTCTGTAATGAAAGATGTGGTGGAAAGCGGTATCGCGCCCGAACTTGCTGCTGACTGGACCGTTGAGTGTGTGGAAGCAGACCGCTTTTATGTGTTCACGCATCCATCCATGTTGCAATATATCGACATGCGGTATGATCAGATTCGCGCGGATTATGCAGCCTGTGCGGCGGATGAACGGTTGGCTGCAGAACCAGAAAGCATGCCCATTCCGCGCTAGGCCACGGTCTTATTGCCACGGTCTTATTGCCATTGCCTTATTGGAGGTGCGAGGGCGGCTGCGATAAAATCGCATAACCTAATTGCACGCCTGCACATGCTTGGCTATGGTGCCGGTCAATTTTACGAATGGCCAAGATTTGCTAATAGCCTTGGCCCTCTCATAACCATGACATTTATGGAGTTTTCTTATGGTTCAAGCAGGTGGTGTTGCCGGTGATCAGTTGCGGTCCTTCATTGAGCGGATTGAGCGCCTTGAAGAAGAGAAAAAAGGCATCGCTGAAGATGTAAAAGAAGTATATGCAGGTGCAAAAGCTGTTGGTTTCGATACCAAAGTAATGCGCAAGGTTATTGCGCTTCGCAAAATGGATCAGGCTGACCGGCAGGAACAAGAAGCCCTTCTGGATGTGTATATGCATGCCATTGAAGGCGGCACCTTGCCTGAACCGGCAGAGTAATATAACAAGTGTTGCCCGCTAACGCGGAAACGGCCTGGTTAGGCCGAAACAAAAGCCAGTTTTGGGTCAAGAAACCGCTGTGAAATCTCATTTGTAGTGGTCGGATCGCCGGACGTCAGTAATGTGATTGACCCTGTGCCGCCTTCTGCAAAATGCGGACGCCGCTGCAAATAAGAAGCCAGCGAAGCGGCCACAATATTGGGTTGGGATAGAATTTTTACAGACGTGGGCAGCGCTGTGCGGAAGTATTTTTCCACGAGGGGAAAATGCGTACAGCCCAGCACTGCAGCAGAAGCGTCCGCTGTATTCATCTCGCTGATATAGCCTTCTATTAACCCTCGCAGAGGGCGTTTCCCCGCGCCGCCTTCTATGGCATCAACCAGACCGGGACAGGCTTTCTGGATAAGGTCCACGTTGGGTGCCCGTTTGGTAATTTCTTCGCAATAAGCACCGCTGGACACCGTTTTACTTGTTGCAAACAGTAGTATTCTGTCGCGGCGGCTACCATCCGGTGCAGCATCTGCCATCCAAGGCTGACCGGTAATTGCTTCTACCATTGGGACCAGCACCCCAAGAATGCGGTTGCCGGGATACTGATCTTCCAACCATTGCTGCTGCAATGATCTGAGCGCCACCGCCGCAGCCGTATTACAGGCCAGGATCACGAGCGAGCACCCCCGGTCCATCAGGGTTTTCACACCTGCGCGGGTCAGCTCAACAATCTGGTCATTGTCCCGGTGCCCGTAGGGTGCGTTGCGGTGGTCGCCAAAATACATAAAATCCTGATCAGGCAGGGCATTTCTCAGCGCTTTCAAAATTGTCAGGCCGCCTGAGCCAGAATCGAAAACGCCAATCACCTGTTCCTCCTACCGTTTCAGGTCATACTCATCCAGTTTGCGGTAAAGCGTCGACCTGCCTATACCCAGCCGTCTGGCGACCTCTGACATTTTGCCACCATAATGGTTGATGGTGCGGCGAATAACTTCTCGCTCGATTTCCGCGAGGCGGCGCACATGGCCACCATCGGACACAAGGCTAATTAGGGCAGATTGCCCGTTTTCACCAGTGGAAAAACCACCGGGCTGGTGCAGCGTCAGCTCAATGGGGCCTGGTTGTTCCATCCCTGTGTACTGTATTTGCCGGCCGTTCAGATGCGGAAAGTCATGGGCTTCCAACCGGTCATGATCCGATAAAATAACAGCCCTGAACAAGGCATTCTGAAGCTGTCGGATATTCCCGGGCCAATGGTAGCCAACAAGTGCTGATAATGCAGAGTGAGAGATGTCGCGTTTTGGCAGGCCTTCCATTTCCGGAATAAGTTTCAGAAAGTGATCCACCAAAGCCGGGATGTCTTCGCGGCGGGCACGCAGGGGGGGCAGGTTGATGGGATACACATTCAGCCGGTAAAACAAGTCTTCACGGAAACTGCCGTCCGCAACGCAATCAGCCAGATTGCGATTGGTTGCCGAAATCACCCGAATATCGACGTGGACGCTTGTTTTGCCGCCAACAGGGTCAATCTCTCGCTCTTGCAGGGCGCGCAACAGTTTGACCTGTACATCTGCGGGCAGTTCTCCAACCTCATCCAGAAACAAGGTGCCGCCACTTGCTTCTTCAAACTTGCCGATCCGTTTTTCCGTTGCACCGGTGAAAGCCCCTTTTTCATGGCCAAACAAAATGCTTTCAACCAGATTTTCAGGGATGGCACCGCAATTGACGGCAACAAATGGTTTGCCTGACCGATCGCTTGCCGCATGAACTGCGCGCGCAAACACTTCCTTGCCGACCCCGCTTTCACCGTCAATCAGAACCGGGATAGACGCGGTTGCTGCCTTGCGTGCCAAACCCACCGCCTGTTGCATTGCCTGGCTGTCCCCCACCAGGTTTTCAAATCCCGCAATCGATAACCCTTTTTGCATGGGTTCGATTTCACCGACCAGGGACGCGGTTTCAAGGCCTGCACTGATGGCGGTGCGAATGCGTTCAGCGCTGGCGGGTTTAACAATAAAGTCGTTTGCCCCTGCGCGCATTGCATCAACGACTGTGTTGATCGAAGAATGCGCAGTCAGCATAATCACTGGCAAGTCAGGCCACCGGGGCCGCAACTTTTGCAAAACCTCAAGGCCGTCCATTCCCGGCATCACCAGATCCAATAGCACGATGTCAACCGCTTCGCCCTGAGGGGTGTTCATAAAGTCCAGGGCCTCTGCGCCAGTGTGGGCAACATACGGTACATACCCCGCCCGTGTTACAATCCCTTCCAGCAGGGTGCTTTGCGTGATTTCGTCTTCAATGATCAAGACCGATTTTTGTGCCATGCCTTATCTTTCGCGCTTTGGCCCCTTGCGCTTACACACGCGCTTTAATCAGGGTGAAAAGTGTATCGTTTCAAGACAATGGTTAACAAATTGGTAATGATAAAATTTTCTCTATTTCTGTGATCGGTATAAAGAACCTTGCTCAAACCACCTTTTGCGTTACCTTTCGGTGATAAAAGAGCGGCGGCTGAGGGGCAAAATAAACGAGCCTGCATTTTGGTGCGTATAGAAGCCGGACTGGGTAAACACTTAACATATCAGTTTCACGGAGAATGTTCATGAAACTAGCAGTAATACGGGAGACGCGGGACGCGGAAAAACGCGTTGCGGCGTCCCCGGACACGGTCAAGAAGCTGATTGGCCTTGGTTTTAACGTCAGCGTTGAAACAGGCGCTGGGGTATCGGCTTCTGTGTCCGATGCAGATTTTGAATCGGCAGGTGCGACAATCGCGCCCGACCTTGCTGCCACTGTGGGCGACGCCGATGTTATTTTTTCGGTACAGGGCCTGGAAGGTACGGACGCAGCAAAAGTAAAAAAGGGTGCGCTCCAACTGGCCTCCCTCAACCCGTTTGTGGATGGTGACCGGTTAAAAGCCTATGCCGATGCAGGGTTAACCGCTGTTGCGATGGAGTTTGTGCCACGGATTACCCGCGCGCAGGCGATGGATGTTTTATCCAGCCAGTCAAACCTTGCGGGATACAAAGCGGTGATTGACGCTGCTGAAGCCTATGGCCGCGCCTTTCCCATGATGATGACCGCGGCAGGGACTGTGGCCCCAGCCAAAGTGATGGTGATGGGTGCAGGGGTTGCCGGGTTGCAGGCAATCGCAACTGCAAAGCGACTTGGCGCCATTGTTAGTGCTACCGACGTTCGGCCAGCGGCCAAAGAGCAGGTTCAAAGCCTGGGCGGTAAGTTTGTAATGGTTGAAGACGAAGAAACCGCGGAGGCTGAAACCTCTGGTGGTTACGCCAAGGAAATGAGCGACGAGTATAAAGCCAAACAGGCCCAGTTGATTGCAGACACGCTTGCCAAGCAAGATATTGCGATCACAACAGCGCTTATCCCCGGTCGACCAGCCCCCGAACTGATCTCGGAAGAAATGGTGAAGTCCATGAAGCCCGGCAGCGTGATCGTTGACCTGGCGGTTGAAATGGGTGGTAACTGTGCGCTGTCGAAGCCCGGTGAAATAGTGGAAGCCCACGGTGTTACGATTGTCGGGCACCGCAACGTGCCATCGCGCCTGGCAGCAGATGCTTCTGCACTGTTTGCACGCAATCTGCTGCATTTCATTACGCCGCACGTCAAAGATGGTGCGCTTGAGATTGATTTTGAAGACGAGATTGTTGCCGAGTCTGTTGTGACAAAAGACGGTGCAATCGTTCACCCCCGCCTGACAGGAGGCGACCAATGACCGAATTAGTAATTAGTCCATTCATCCAGCAATTCAGTATTTTTATACTGGCAATTTTTGTCGGATATTATGTCGTGTGGTCCGTGACCCCGGCGTTGCACACACCGCTGATGAGCGTAACAAACGCGATTTCCAGTGTGATCATTGTTGGCGCACTTATCGCCGCAGGGCCGGAAGGCGTTAGCCTGTCCAAAGTGCTCGGCGCAATCGCCATTGGCCTTGCAGCCGTTAACATATTTGGTGGCTTTGCTGTCACAGCGCGCATGCTCAGCATGTACAAGAAAAAGAAATAGGGAGCCTATCCATGTCACAGACGTTCGTCGATTTGACGGCTGTCGCCTATATGGTTGCTGCTGTCCTTTTCATCCTGAGTTTGCGGGGCCTTTCATCCCCTGAAACCAGTCGCAAGGGTAACATCTTTGGTATCCTGGGCATGACCATTGCGATTGTTGCAACCATCTTAAACCCGGAAATAGTCAGTTATGACTGGATCATCGGGTCGATCATTGTTGGTGGTGCCATAGGGTTTATCATTGCCCGCCGCATTGCCATGACGGCCATGCCACAACTGGTTGCAGCGTTTCACAGCCTGGTGGGCCTTGCAGCTGTTCTGGTTGCGGGTAGTGCTTTTCTTAACCCCGGCGCTTTTGGTATCGCAGGGGTCGACGGCGCAATCTTCATGGCGTCTAAGATCGAGATGTCGTTGGGTATCGCGATTGGTGCGATCACCTTTTCCGGCTCTTTGATCGCGTTTGCCAAACTGAATGGCAATATGTCCGGTGCGCCGATTATGCTGCCTGCACGGCATCTGATTAACCTGGCGATGGGTGCCGCCATTGTTGGTGGTATCGCATGGTTTGCTGTTGACCAAAGCGTGATGATTGCTGGCCTGAGCATCTTCTGGTGGGTGACCTTGCTGGCCTTTATCATTGGTTTCCTGCTGATCATACCTATCGGCGGTGCGGACATGCCCGTAGTTGTCTCCATGCTCAACAGTTATTCCGGCTGGGCGGCAGCAGGCATTGGCTTCACGCTGCAAAATACTGCGCTTATCGTGACCGGAGCGCTTGTGGGCTCCTCCGGTGCCATCCTGTCTTACATTATGTGTAAAGGTATGAACCGCAGTTTCATCAGCGTGATCCTTGGTGGCTTTGGCGGCGATGATGTGGCAGCGGCTGGCCCAATGGGCGCAGAAACACGGCCGGTTAAGCAGGGCTCGGCGGACGACGCGGCCTTCATCATGAAAAACGCGGGCAAGGTTATCATCGTGCCTGGTTACGGTATGGCGGTTGCGCAGGCACAGCACGCGCTCAAGGAAATGGGCGATATGCTGAAGGCCGAGGGCGTTGATGTGGCTTATGCGATCCACCCTGTTGCAGGCCGGATGCCGGGACACATGAATGTTCTGCTGGCGGAAGCCAATGTGCCGTACGATGAGGTGTTTGAGCTGGAGGACATCAATAGCGAGTTTGCCGGCGCGGATGTCGCGTTTGTTATTGGGGCCAATGATGTCACAAACCCGGCGGCCAAAACCGATCCGCAAAGTGCGATTTACGGCATGCCTATTCTGGACGTAGAAAAAGCAGGTACCGTTCTGTTTATCAAACGCTCCATGGGGAGTGGGTATGCTGGCGTGGAAAACGAACTGTTTTTCCGCGACAACACCATGATGCTGTTTTCTGACGCCAAAAAAATGGTCGAGGAAATCATCAAAGGCCTGCAATAAGACTGGCGATAAATATTCAAGAAGGGCTGGCGTTTGCCGGCCCTTTTAGTTTTCTAAGGGCAGCAACTCACTTTCCCACATACGCCAATATTCGGCTTCCTGTTCCTTAGGCATTAACCAGCGGCTGTTCACTTCCCGCACAGCGTCAGACTGACGGATTTTTTTCAGCACGGCATTAATGTCCTTGATGGCCTGCCGCCCCAAAGGTGTGTCAGAGCAGGCAATGGCACCAAGACCCAAGAACCCTTTGTGTTCCTTAATCGGCATATAGACATAGCCGCTTGGTGTGCCGGTTGATGACTCGTGGTATTTCAGCATGATCACATAGTCGACGAAATAATCGATACGCCCTGCGTCCATTAGCCTGAACATGCTTTGAGTTAGTTGGGTATCGCCCGACCATTTGAACATGGTTTTGGTTTTCTTGGCATCTGCAAACAAAGGGTTCAGCCAACGGCTGTAGGACCGGCCCGGCTGAAACGCACCGATGATTTTTTCATCTTCCATCAGGGCTGAGAAGTTGATGTAACCATCTTCTTCATACTGGTTGATTTTTGATACAGCTTCGGGTTTCACGATAAGGCCTTGCAGAAAATAGATATAGGAAGGTGCGCTCCAGATGATGCCGCGCCTGCTTTCTTGCTGCAGGTCCGCCCCTTTGTAAGGGGAGGCGGCAAAACATGCGTCTCTATTTTGGAGGATGGAGTAGATGCGCACATTGGTGATCTCTCGCCGCTGGTGCTGAAAGTTGGTCATGCGTTCCTGCAGCATTCGCTCTACTGTTTGCGCGTAGCCTGCCCCCTTCAGAGGGCCTTCATCAATCCAGGCGGGTTGCCAGTCAATGGATAACCAGGTGAGGAGGGGCTTATCTTCTTGTGCTGTTTTTGTAGCCTGTGCGTTCTGGTCGTTCCGGGCGGTTTGGGCGTTGCTATTGTTTGCCGTGCACAACACCATTCCAAAAACCGCTATCAGTACCTTCAATGTGCGCTGCATATCGCAACTCCAACTTACCTCACAACGTAAGGTATATTGGCGATCTTATATGAACAACATATAAAAAGGCCGCTCCGGGAACATGGGAGCGGCCTTTACCTTTGTAGATCAAAGGAGTGGCAGGAACCCGGGCCAACAGGTTCCTTGCCAACGTACCGCTGTCAGGCCGGTACGCTGAGACATGGAGTGCGCACCCCCAAACGGATGCTATGTCCATATTCAGCATAAAACCACAGTTAATAATGATAATCAATATTAAAAATGGACTATGTTGGTTTTTCTTGTTCAAAAATTTCGCCTGTCAAAAAAGAACAGTCTGGGCTATGCCGTAGTACTTGATTGGTTGTGCCGCCGGGGTGTTGTACACTAGCGGCAAAGCCAGATCACTTTGGGCAAGATGGTGATCAGTGATTTTCGGGAGGGTCAGGTTATGATTGAAGCAGTTAAAAAACTAGGTTTGGCAGTGATGGCAGTTGCATTGGTTTCTGTGTCTGCGTCTGCACAGATCAAGCAATCCAAACAACCTCATCATGAAGACAAATTCCGGCAGCTTGAAGAAAGCTGGCCCACCCCCAATGACCAGCGTATAGCATCTGGTAAACCTGGCCCTGGTTATTGGCAGCAGCAAACGGACTATGAAATCAAAGTCGAGCTGAACGACGACAATCAAACGATTAGCGGTTCAGAGGTGATCACCTACCGGAACAATTCGCCGCATACGCTGGATTACATCTGGGTACGGCTTGATCAGAACCGTTTTGCTAAGCATTCCGATGACCACCTGACCCAGCCAACCAACAACACAGAACGTATGAGCTTTTCTGCCCTAAGGCATGAAAAGTATCGACAGGAATTTGACGGCGGTTTTAAAATTGCAGCAGTGACCAACGAGCGGGGTGATGCATTACCCTATGCCATCGTGCGCACCATGATGCGAATTGACTTGCCTGCGCCCTTGCAGCCTGACAGCAGTTTCACTTTTGGTATTGATTGGTCCTACACCATCATCGAGTCCAAGAAAATTCCGATCAAACGCTCTGGTTGGGATCACTTTGAAAAAGACGGCAATAAAATTTACAATCTGGGCCAATGGTACCCGCGTGTTGCCGGCTACACAGATGCCAAAGCCTGGAATAACCGCACCTTTTATGGTCTGGGTGAGTTTCAGACAGAGTTCGGGTCTTACGATGTAGAAATAACCGTGCCGGATGATCATATCGTTGCGGCAACAGGCGAGTTGCAGAATGCGCGGCAAGTGTTAACGGCTGATCAGCGCGAACGCCTGGAGGCGGCGCGCGGGTCTGACCGGCCTGTTAAAATCGTGACCCGCGATGAAGCGCTTGCCAACCAGTCCACAGCACCCACTGGCACCGCGACCTGGAAGTTTGAAGCTGAAAATGTTCGGGATTTCGCTTTCGCTTCATCTCGCAAGTTTGTGTGGGACGCCATGGGGCACAAGCAGGAAAGCGATGGCCGCACGATTATGGCCATGTCCTACTATCCGGAAGAAGGCATGCCGCTGTGGGACAAATATTCCACGGAAGCGATTGTCCATACGCTGGAAGTTTATTCTAAATACACATTCCCGTACCCATACCCGGTGGCCATTTCTGTGAACGCTGCAACCAGCGGTATGGAATACCCGATGGTCAGCTTCAACCCGCGCCGCCCAGTCGAAGACAAAGAAACCGGCGTCCGTACCTACAGCCGCCGCGCGAAGTACGGCTTGATTGGGGTGATTATCCACGAGGTTGGGCACAATTATTTCCCGATGATCGTGAATACGCCTGAACGCGACTGGTTTTGGATGGACGAAGGGTTCAACACTTTCCTTCAGGGCCTTGCGCACCGCGAATGGGAAGAAGGCTGGCCCGGCAACATCGGGTCCCCAGAGACAATCGTACCGTTCATGATCAGCAAAAATCAGATGCCGGTCATGACGGACCCAGAGTCCCTTATTCAGTTTGGGGCAAACGCCTACCGGAAACCGGCGGTTGCTTTTAACATCCTGCGTGAAACGGTTATGGGCCGCGAAGCTTTTGATCACGCCTTCAAGGAATACGCCCAGCGATGGATGTTCAAGCGGCCTTACCCGGCTGACTTTTTCCGCACGATGGAAGATGCGTCCGGGTATGACCTGGACTGGTTCTGGCGAGGTTGGTTCTATTCAACCGATCATGTGGATATCTCGCTGGACCGCGTGACCTGGGGCACCATCAACACCAAAGACCCTGACATTGAGATGGCGTACAAACGTGCCCGCGATGAAGAGCTGGGTAAAACCATGGTACAGCAGCGCCATGCCGATGATCGGCGCCGTGTTTTGGAACGCACTGAATTGCAGGATTTCTATAACCAGAACGATAGCTACACCGTTACGGACGCAGACCGGGAGGCTTATGCCAAATATGTTGAAAGCCTCGCAGACTGGGAGCGGGAACTGCTGAATAATTCTGAAAACTTCTATTTCCTTGAGTTTTCCAACATTGGCGGGCTGGTGATGCCGGTTATCGTGCAAATTGACTATATGGACGGCACCAGTGAGATGCGCCGCTGGCCGGCAGAATTATGGCGCCGCAACCCCAACAAGGTGATCAAACTGGTGACCAGCAATAAGGAAATCAAATCGATCACCCTGGATCCGCACCGGGAAACGGCAGACGCGAGCCTAGAAAATAATCATTGGCCCCGTAAGGCAGTTCGCACTCGGCTTGAACTGTTCAAATCCAAACGCGGCAAGAGCCTGATGGAAAAGGCGGGCGAGGGTACGAGCTACCCATAGTCCTGAGTGAGAGCAAAAGCGTATGCTGTTGCCAGACCTGCTAGGTCTGGCAATATCAGGTCAGCATGGAGCCTCTTACTCCCATCCGTTTTATGCACCCCTTTTCAGGGTCTATGGCTGATCAGGCGCCTTTGGGCGGTTTAGGGAAAAAGCTGCTTGTTCGGTCAATATAGGCCTGATACCCCGGCCTGCGTTTTTTCAATCCTGCTTCCAGCAGCGGCACGCCCGACCATTTCATCAAAATCACGGTCATTGCGATGGGCGCAAAAATAACCGTCAGGTCGTGGCCCACAAGCCAGATGCCCCACCAAACGCAAGTGTCACCGAAATAATTGGGGTGGCGGGTCCAGGCCCACAGGCCTGTGTCCAACACTTTGCCTTCATTGGCGGGGTTCGCTTTAAAACGTGCCAACTGCCAGTCACCGACCCATTCAAAAAAGGCCCCAACACCCCACAGGGCTATCCCAAGGTAGGCGAATATATCCAGTCCTTGTACGGGAGCCGCAAGCGCGGCAATCACCGGGGCGCTGATAATCAGCATCAACACACCCTGAAGGCCAAAAACAAACCACAGCGTAAACATATGCCGGGCCAGACCTTCTTTGCCTTTGGTCATGCGAATATAGCGCCTGTCTTCACCTTCCGCCAAAAAGCGGCGCAGGAGATACCCTCCCAGCCGCAGACCCCAGAGGCTAACGAGCAGCAATGTAACGGTTTGCATGGGGCCGATTTCAACCAATTGAACAGCCGCAGCCCAGCCCACAACAACAAAGCCAATACCCCAGAACGAATCAATAAAACTAACACGATTGACCAGAATGCTAATGATCCACAGCGCAAATAAGGCGATACCCAGCGCGCTTGCGCTGGCGATATATAAATCAATCATGATGACCCCTCCGGTTTGTCTTCCCTGATTGTTGCCCTTTACGAGAAAATGCCCAATCTGGACTGAATCCTTTGCGATCTGAAAGGCAAGCGCTATAGATTGGCGATCGGTGAAAGGACCGGGATGTGAACGAACAAGCGTCCATTATTGATTTTTTAAGCGCGAGCCTGCGAGGGCTCGACTCGTCAGGGCAGACTATTTTGACGCCGGCGCAACAAAAGGTCAGTGATGATATCGCGGCGGCCCTCGATGCCGAACTTGGTGAGATGGTACGCGAACTGGAAAGCGTTGCATCCTGCCAGCAGGATACCGATGAAAGTGGTGCTCCCTTGCCTCCCTTTGAGGCATTTTGTATGGGCGTGCGGAGTATCGGTGACAGTCTTTTGCCGCATCTGGTGCAGTCTTTTCGCGCTGGATGTACAGAAGCGGGTGTTCCTTATGAGCCCTTTTTATGGCTTGTCAGGGCACGTGCAGATGCATTTGCGGCCTACTTGCTGCAAATTGCGCAGGTCCATGGACTTGCTTTTGACGATACGTTGACCAGCATGGGGAAAAATGAACAAATCGCGCTGGCAAATCTGGGTGCTTACCTTCGGGGGGTAATGCAGCGGGAACTTGACACGCTATAGGGGTACTGAGGGCAGGCCAACCAACAATCCTATTCAGCTTTTGTTCATATGGTCTAAGCTAGAGCTGCCAGTGTGGAATAGTTCAATGGGGACCAGTCCTTCGTGGAATAGTTACGAGACTTAATTTGTTGCATAAAAGAGTATTATGGATTGCTGCAGTTGTTATTGCGCTGATGCTCCCTTCTGCCATTGCGCAAGATGCGCCGCAATCTGAAGAGGAAACACCAGCCGGTGACGTAAAGCAAAAAAGCCGTTTTGAACGCCGCGGTGACGCACGCCGCGCGCGCATCATGGAAAAGTATGAAGCCACTGGAGAAACCCTGGCATGTGTACCCATGCGCAGCTTGCGTCAGTCTATTGTTCTGGACAACCGTACCATCTTCTTTGAAGGCAGAGGTCGCCGCGGTTACATGAACCACTTGCAAAACGACTGCCCCGGCCTGTTGCGCGAACAACGCTTTGCCTATGCCAACTCTTTTGGGGCCGTATGCCGGGCAGAGATTATCACAATTCTGGATAATTTCGGGCGTACCTGGGGCAGTTGCGGATTGGGTAACTTTGAAGAGTATAAACAAAAACCCAAAGATGCAGACGACAGCAAGTGATCATAATCCGGTCTGCATTTGTCGGCAGTCTTCTGAGTTTCACCCCGGCTGCAAGGGTGTCAATCTACTGATATAAACCTTTGGTTTAGAAGATATATTACTGTTCATGTCTGGGCGCGCCTCACCGCAATCGTCCCACCTTCCACCGCAATCCCGTTTGTCTCTTGTCTAATCGGGCTCATACCGCTTGATGTTACTTTATCACGACACAGCGAGGGATGGGTCAGATGAAACTTACCGAAACAAGCCTGAAGAATCCGGCGGCGGTTATGGTTGTTGCAGCTATGGCGCTTGTACTTGGCGTTGTCATGCTCATGCGGCTGCCGGTGCAATTATTTCCTGCCATAGAGCGACCGCAACTGGCGGTGCAAACCTTTTGGCGTGCCGCAAGCCCCAGCGAAATCGAATCTGAAATTGTTGAACCCATCGAAGAAGTGATGCAGGGCATACCCGGCCTTGAAGAATTGCGGACATTTTCCAACCCAAGCTTTGGCTGGGTCTCAATGGAGTTCGCGCTTGAAGCAGACATGGATAGAACGTTGCTGGAGGTGATCAGCCGCTTGAATCGCTTGCCTCCGCTGCCTGCAGATGCTGACCGGCCACAAATTGTTATGAACGGAGGCAACCCGCAGGGTGAAACACTGATTTACCTGTTTACGCAGTTTAGAGAAGACAGTGTGCTGGCGCCCAATGAATATGTCAGCTTTATCGAAGACAATGTTGTGCCCCGGCTAGAAGCCATCGACGGCGTTGCTGATGTACAGATTAACGCACCACAAGGGCAGCAACTGCTGATAGAATTTGATCCGGTACGTGCGGCCGATCTGGGCGTGAACCTCAATGATATTGCCGCGCGCGTCGGGCGCACCGTTGACAGTTCGGGTGGTTATCTGGATGTCGGTCGCCGCCGGTACTTGTTGAACTTTCAGGGGCGGTATGAACCCAATGAATTACGGTCCCTTATTTTACAGTGGCGCGATGGCAGCCCTGTAACACTGGGTGATATCGCTACCGTCACGATGGGGCCACCGGAAGCCACCCAGGTCGTTTACCAAAATGGAAACCGCGCGATTGGCATGCCGATCATCCGCGAGTCTGGCGCTAACGTCTTGGCGACTATCGACCGTTTGACGGAAGAACTGGACTCGATGAATGCCGGTATCCTTGCAGAACAGGGTATCGCAATTGAAAAGTCTTTTGATCCTTCTGTATTCATAAAGCGCGCGATCAACTTGCTTTCAACTAACCTTCTGATCGGCGTTCTGTTGGCGGTCGGAGTGCTTTGGTGGTTCCTGCGCCAAATACGGGCGACGATACTGATTGCCCTTACGATTCCGGTTTGTTTGTTAACAACTGTGATCATGCTCGCACTGTTTGGCCGAACGGTGAATGTTATTTCGCTTGCGGGTATGGCGTTTGCGACCGGCATGGTTCTGGATGCTGCGATTGTGGTACTGGAAAACATTGTACGACTGCGTGAACGCGGGGAAAACCCGTCTCTGGCATCTCTTGCAGGTGCCAAGCAGGTTTGGGGGGCGTTGTTGGCGTCCACCATTACGACCGTTGCGATTTTTGTTCCCATCCTGTTTTTGAAAGACGCAGAAGGGCAACTGTTTGCCGATCTGGCCATTACGATTGCTGTTAGCGTAGGCGTGTCGCTGATTGTTGCCATTACCATCCTGCCCGTTGCCGCTCAGCACTTGCTGAAACGATTACCAGCCAACGAGTCTGCTGGCTTGCGGGCAAAACGCATTGCATCACGCTTGATGACGATCACCGGCACACCGATCCGCAGGGTCGCAATTATTGGTGGTTTGGTGGCTGCTGCCACTGGACTAAGCTGGTCAATGCTGCCGAACCTGAACTATCTGCCGCCTGTAAAACGGGATGCGGTTGATGCTTTCTTGCTATTCCCTTCCGGGTCCAACATGGAAACAGTGGATACTGAAATCGCATCGGTGATTGTCGAGCGTCTGCAGCCTTACATGACGGGTGAAAAAGAACCCGCGCTGAAGAACTATTATTTTATCAGCTTTCCAAATGGCCAGGGTGGCAGCATTGGCGTTCGGGCCCTGGACCAGGGGCGTGTGAAAGAATTGGAACGTATTGTAAACGAAGAAATTCTGGCGGGATTACCAGACGTTTTTGCATTTGCCCAGCAAGGCAATCTGTTTGGTGGCTTTGGTGGCGCGGGATCTGTGCAACTTAATATCCAATCAAGGGACCTGGACGGTTTGAAGGACGTAACCCGCCAGGCCATGGGCTTTATCGCACAGGCACTGCCAGGATCTCGGGCGCAACCGAACCCGGACCCCAATGTCGTTTCACCGGAATTGAAAATTGTTCCCAACGATCGTCGTCTGGCGGAGGTTGGTTTCAACCGCAATGACATTGCCCGCATTGTCAGGGCACTGGGGGACGGCTTGTGGCTTGGTGAACATTTTGACGGCGAGCGCCGGGTGGATATGGTTTTAAAAGCCGCCAACTGGGAAGACCCGGAGCTGTTGAGCAGCACACTGGTTACGACACCCTTGGGCGGCACTGTGGCCCTGGGTGACCTGGTGACGTTTGAGCGCGGGGTTGGCCCCGCCGTGGTTCAGCGTGTCGACCGCAAGCGAACCGTTACCTTGAATATCAGCCAACCAGAAGACATGGCACTTGAGGATATGATTGCGATCCTGAAACAGGAGGTTGAGCCACAGATCAAACCTTTGTTGCCGGCAGATGCAACTGTGTCTTATGGCGGCAGCGCAGATGCGCTGGACCGGGCAGTCACCTCCTTGTCGTTGAATTTCGTCCTGGCGCTGGGACTGTTGTTTATGATTTTGGCGGGTCTGTTCAGGTCTACCAAAGATGCCTTGTTTGTTGTGGTTACCATTCCACTAGCGACTGTAGGCGGCGTGCTGGCGCTTAACGTGCTGAACCTGTTTGCCTTTACGCCGCTTGATCTGTTGACGATGATTGGCTTCATTATTCTGTTGGGGCTAGTGGTTAACAACGCAATTCTGCTGGTGGCGCAAACCCGTAAAGGTGAGCAGGAAGGCCTTTCCCGCGCCGATGCTGTTGAGCGAGCATTAACCCTGCGGCTGCGGCCGATTTTCATGAGTACACTCACCAGCATTATGGGCATGTTGCCGCTGGTTTTGTTCCCGGGTGCAGGCAGCGATATCTACCGCGGTATGGCAACAACAATTGTGGGCGGTATGTGCTTATCAACGCTGTTCACGCTGGTGATGTTGCCCGCGCTGCTGCGGCTGGATGAAGGCGGTTTGAGGGGCCTGCTGCCACTGCGGCGGTCACGCGCGCTGACGCCCGCTGAATAAATTCAACGATAATTCTAAAAAGCGAGGACATTATGAAACAGAAAAAATGGGTCTGGTCTAAGGCGGGTTTGCTGCTGATGACCGTCGCGCTAGAAACCAGTGCTCAGGCCCGGCAAGGCCAGCAACCGCCAGCCCTTGTGGAAATTGCGCAAGCGAGCGCTGAACTGATGGCACCGCAGGTTTACATGCCAGGTACTGTGGTCAGCCAAAATGACAGCCAGGTTTCAGCGGAAATTACCGGCCGCGTAACCTGGGTTGCGGCGGAAGGCGCCTTGGTTAAAGAGGGCGACTTGCTTGCAAAAATTGACAGCAGGAACCACCAGCTTGCGGTGGACCTGAACCAGTCGCAGGTTTTGCGGCTTGAGGCACGCATTGTATTTCTGAAGGCTGATTTGGCGCGCCAACAAGAGCTTGCAGAAACTGAATATGCCCCCACCAGCACTGTTGAAGCAGCGGCAAGCACCCTTGCCATGACCGAGCAGGAACTGGCGCAGGCCCGCATCGCGCTCGAGCAGTCGAAAATTGATCTTGAACGCACCCAAGTGCGTGCGCCTTTTCCTGGCCGTGTTGTTGAACGGCTTGCTCAGGCCGGGGAATATTCTGTACCTGGCCGACAAATTGTTCGGCTTGTTGATACGGAAAACCTGGAAGTGCGCGGCCAGGCCCCGGTGAATTTGGCAGGTGTGCTCCGCGACGGTCTTGTCGTTTCGCTGCGAAAGGATGGGCAGTCGCGTGCGAGTGCAATTCGCGCGTTGGTGCCGGTTGGCGATACCATAAGCCGGACGATGGAAGTGCGCGTCACTGTGCCAGAGGGAACCGGATATGTGGTGGGTACGGCGTTGCAGATTGGCGTGCCGTCAAGTGCGCCCGCCGAAGTTGTTGCTGTGCCGCGCGATGCCTTGGTGCTGAGAAGTGATGGCACATACGTATTTCGGATCACGGCGGAGAACACGGCAGAGAGGCTTTTGGTGCGCACAGGCGCTGCCAGCGGCACCCGGGTTGCGGTTGTTGGGGGCGTTGAAAGCGGAGATCGGGTCGTGGTGCGCGGCGGCGAGCGCCTGCAACCTGGCCAAACCGTGCGGTTTGACGATACTGAAACCAGCCGTTAGAGCGTTCTTGAAGGAGAACCTTACCCTTTGATATGGGAACAAAAGAATATCCACTCTTGGCTATAGCGACCGGTCGCTTCATAGTGATGCGCAGCGATAGGTTGCCCGCGTGGGCAAGTGCGGCCATGCTGTGCTTTTGCCCGGCAAAGAAGAACGATTGAGCGCTCTATGTCTGTGATGAACCGCTTGTTTGGCACCAAAGAAGCCACTTTTTGGTCGTTCCAGCTTTTTGGCTGGATGGGCTATTTTTTGGTGCGAACGTTCCAGGCGATTACTTTTGAACTGGAGCTGCGGTTTGCTTCGCTACAGTATTTGGTTGCCGTGGTCATTGGGGTTTCGATGACCATTGTTATGCGCCATGTATACCGGATTATTCGCGATAAGCCGCTGCCTCTTGTGTTGCCGGTTGTTGTGATCCTTTGCGCCGCCTTTGGGCTGTTGTTTTCTTCGCTTGAACTGGCGCTGGCACCAGTTTTCGTGCCAGGGTTCCAGCGAGCAGTTGGCATTGAGCTTTTCGGTAACGCGATGTTTGAGGCAACGGTTCTGTTTGCCTGGTCAGCCATCTATTTTGGCTATCATTATTATGCCGGATTGCAGGAACAAAAGGCACAAGTACTGAAAGCCACTGCGATGGCGCATCAGGCGCAGCTTAAGATGTTGCGATACCAGCTAAACCCGCATTTTTTGTTCAATACGCTCAATGCGATATCGACGCTTGTTCTGGATAAAGCCGAGCAGGACGCCAACAAAATGCTGACCAAGCTGTCCAGTTTTTTACGCTACACGTTAGTGAACCAGCCAACCCAGCGCATCAGCCTTGATCAGGAACTGTACGCGCTTGGCCTGTATCTGGATATCGAAAAAGTCCGGTTTCAAGACCGACTGACGATTGAGTTCGATATCGATGAAAAGGCAAAGTCCGCCCTGGTGCCCAGTCTGATTCTGCAGCCGTTAATCGAGAACGCGATCAAATATGCGATTGCCCCTTCAATTGACGGAGGCACCATCACCATTTGCGCCAAGGTTGTGGGGGAACGACTGGTGCTCGCGCTTAAGGACAGTGGGCCGGGTGTTGATGATATCAACCATATTGTCAGCCAGTCTGGTTCTGGTGTCGGGATTGCCAACACCAAAGAACGTCTGCTGCAAATTTATGGTGCTGATCATGAGTTTCGGCTGGAAAACCTGGAACCAACCGGCCTGGGTATTTATATTCAGGTACCAAAAGAAAAGAATGACCCACCAAAAAATGGGTCCAGCCTGCAAAAAAGCGACGGATAGTGTCCAAAAAAGGACAAAAGAGGACAAAAAATGAGCAAAATACGCACCCTTTTGGTTGATGACGAGCCACTGGCCATACGGGGCCTGACGATCAGGTTAGAGGCATTTAACGATGTTGATATTATTGGCACCTGTTCCAACGGTCGGGAGGCTGTAAAGGTTATCAAGGAAACGCACCCTGACTTGGTGTTTCTGGATATCCAGATGCCGGGCTTTGATGGCTTTTCCGTTATTCGTTCGCTGGTGGGTGAAGCAGAAATTCCGCTTGTCGTGTTCGTTACGGCATATGACCAATATGCCCTGGAGGCGTTTGAGGCCCATGCTCTGGATTATTTGTTGAAGCCAGTGGAAGAAGACCGCTTATCAGAAGCAATCACTCGCGTGCGAGAAGCCCTGAGCCAGCGCTTGGCCATAGAGCAAAACTCCCGCCTGGTTGAGTTGTTGGAGACTATGGACTCGCCCCCAAAAGAAGCGCTTACAGCCCTTTTGGAACAACCCCAGGAATTGCGCGAAGAGCGCTTTGACCCTCATCTACGGATCAAGGATCGCGGGCATATTACAATCGTTAATGTGTCGGACGTTGATTATATCGACGCTGCGGGAGACTATATGTGCATTCACGTGGGCGAAAAAACGCACATCCTGCGCGAAACCATGAAAACAATGGAAAAACGACTGGACCCCATAATTTTCCAACGTGTGCATCGCTCTACCATTGTCAACCTGGATAAGGTGACCGAGGTGCGTCCTCATTCAAATGGGGAGTGTTTCCTAACCCTGTCCTGCGGCATGGAACTAAAGGTTAGCCGGTCATACAAGGATGTAGTCGGGCGCTTTCTTTAGCTGTGATAACACCATGGCTTTGTCTGATGTAGGTTAGCGCCTCTATAACCGCATCGATTTATTGAACCTTGTAGCAGGCCATTTCTTGAGACTCAAACGGTCTTCCTGTGATCAGGGTTGTGCCGCAGGGATGCTGTGTCGGTCGCTTTTTGTAATTTTTGCAATGCGCCGCGTGCGATGCCTGTAATTTTATGATACCATGGCTAAACGTTAGATAGACATGTCCAGCAAATGGCTGAGTGTAGGGAGTTCATTACAGGCATCTTGGTCTGATGTTTGGCATTAAAAATATAGGTAGGGGGCGTTTATGACGAAAGCTGTCGTTTCTAAAATTCTTGTAACCGTTATTACAGTGGCAGGCTTTTTTGCCAGTTCATTTGCATCAGCAAGTGATTTGCCAACCGGCAATGACCCGAACAGCAATTATGTCATTCGCTACGACGATTTAAACCTGATCTTATCGGCATCGGTGATGGACGTTGGGCCATCGGACCGCCGTCCGGCCGGGCGCACTGGCAACCGCAATACCATGACTAAAATCAGCCACGGAAACAAAAGCGTCAGCGCTTTTGAAGGTAACCGCGTGCTGTTTCATGAATTTGCTGAAAACCATGTTGAAAACCTGTTGGCCATAAGGAAGGACCTGGAAACCGTCCCGGATTTTATTCCTCTGGAACAATTCGATGAATATGAGCAGCTTGCCTACTGGTTTAACCTGCACAATGTCGCCGTCATGCACGAGGTCGCAAAGGCCTACCCCGTCAAAAAGCTTAAAAATCTTGTGTCGGGCCGCAATAGTGTGTGGGACAAAAAAACCATGTCCATTGACGGGGTCCCAACCTCTATCCAGGATATTGAAAACCACGTTGTCGAAAACTGGAACAACCCACTTGTTTTGTATGGTTTTTTCATGGGCTCAATTGGCGGACCAAATATCAGAACAACCGCTTACACCGGCGACAATCTGGTTGAGGCGCTTCAGGAAAATGCCGTTCGCTTTGTTAACAGCCTGCGCGGGTTCCGGCTGTGGTCAGGGGCCGGCCGCGTGTCTGATCACTATAAAATCGGCCTGCGCTATTTCCCGAACTTTGAAGAAGATATCAAAAAGCATTTATTGGGCTATGCTGGCCCCAGCGCCAAAAACGATATTTTGAAAGCCAAGTCTTTTAAACTCAAAAACTATGATTGGGGTATCGCGGACCTGAAAAACGGCTCCGTATACGCTGGCGGTAGTTTCAATACCAACCCTGGCGCTCTTGCCTGGTTTTTGGAAGCGCCTGACCCACAGGCTGGCGGTCCGTTTGGTCCCCCTCCGGGTACTATGGCCGGTATCACGACGGGCCTAGGCAAGGATGCCACCTTTATGGCTCCAGGTTCAACCTCCATATCGCCGCAAACGAAAGCTCTCTTGAGGGCTATGAAACTGCGCAATCAGCGCCGTATCCAAGAAGGTGAGGTTACTGTTGAGGAGTTTGTCGGCGATGAAGGGTCTCGGATCACAACCCGGGATGCTTTTGACGGGCCAGCAGACGACACATCGGAACCAGCCGACGGTGGTGGTATAATCGCTGAGTAACTTAATCCAATTCAGCGGCACCTTATCGGTGCCGCTGGCTACGGTGCAGGGCAATTCCCATCATCCGGTTTAACCATGGCAACAACTTTGGAGGGTGTAATGAAACATCGAATAAGAACAGGAATGCGGCTAGCCACTTTTCTGGCTTTGTTGCTCTCGGCGCCAGTCGGCTTCTCCCAAACGTTGGCGCAGGATGCAGTGTCTCGCCTACCAACCGAATATTCCCGAGGCAGTAGCTATGTCATACGCTATGACGATTGGGACCTGATCCTATCTTCATCGGTGCTGGAAACAGGGTTGTCGGACCGCGAACCTGCAAGCCGCAGAGACAAACGCAATGTCGCCACCAGAATCCGACATACCAACATGAGCTCTACGTCCTTTGAGGCTAACCGGGTTATGTTCAATCTGTTCGACGCCGCGCATGAAGACAGCTTGCTGGCGATCCGCAGGGACCTGGAGTCGACATCAGATTTTGTGCCGCTTGAGGAGTTTTCAAAGAATGAACAGCTTGCCTACTGGTTGAACCTCCACAATGTGGCTGTCGTGTATGAAATCGCAAAAGCCTATCCCATCAAGAAAATCAAATCTCTGGTTAAAGGCCGTAAAAGTGTGTGGGACAAAAAAACCATGTCCATCGGCGGTGTACCAACATCCATTCGGGATATTGAAGACCACGTGGTGGCCAACTGGAACGACCCGCTGGTGTTATATGGGCTATTCATGGGCACAATTGGGGGGCCTAATATCCGCAGTGAAGCCTATACCGGCGACAATGTGGTAGATGCCTTGAGAGAAAATGCTGTGGATTTCGTAAACAGCCTGAGAGGTTTTCGGCTCTGGTCCGGATACGGGCGCGTTTCGGACCATTACGAGCTTGGGCGACATTATTTTCCCGATTTTGACGAGGATATGAAACGCCACTTGATGAAGTTTGCCAACGGCAGTGCCCTTCGTGCACTGGCGAAAGCCGATACATTTCGTATCAAAAATTATGACTGGGGCATCGCCGACCTGCGAAATGGCTCCGTTTATGCTGGCCCGAGCTTCAATACATCGGCAGCGGCACTCTGGGCCTTTGTCCAAGCGCCCCACCCTAATGGCAGCGGTGCCTTAATCACAGTGCCAGGCCTTGTCACACTTGGTGATCATACAAGCGTTACGCGTGCTGGCGCTCAAAGCCTTGACCCCCAAACATATGCTTTGTTGCGGGCAATGAAAAAACGTGATGAACGGCGGATCAGGGAAGGCGAAGTGACTGTAGAGGAGTTTGTCAGCGAAGACGGTGGACGGGTTACAACGAAAGACGTCCAAAAGAAGCGAGGCACTGAAGAAGATGATGCCCCTGATGATGGTGGTGTCATTATCGCTGACTAGCCCTCCTTATCCCGCGTGATGTACTTCCTTATGTTGATTAAGGCCCCGGGGCCTGGCCGGACTTTGCCGGGATTTAACGGCAATCACGCTGTAATTCATAGTGTGTTCAGGTTCATCAACTTAAGTTAACCTTTCTTGTTCATAAAACGCTTTTGTCCCGTAGGGCTGTGGGGCGGATAGGTGTGTTTCGTTCATGGAAGGTATCTGATGGGAAAAACAGTTTTTCTGGCTATGGCGGCGATGGCTTTCGCTGTTTTGGGCAACAGTTTTGGTGCGCAGGCGGATGATGGTCTGCCAACGGCATACGATGATGCCAGTAACATGACTATCAACTATGATGATTGGGACCTAATTCTGTCCTCATCGGTGCTGGATACGGGTCTGTCAGATCGCAGACCTGCGAGCCGGAATGGTGCCAGAGTTACTGGCACCAGAATAAAACATGGCAACTTGAACCCAACAGCGTTTGAAGGCAACCGGGTTATGTTTTACCAGTTCAAGCAGGCCCATGTGGATGCGCTACTGGCAATTCGACAGGACCTCGAGGCAGTGACCACATTTGCACCGCTTGAACAGTTTTCCAAAAATGAACAACTCGCCTACTGGCTAAACCTGCATAATGTGGCAGTAATGTATGAAATTGCTAAAGCTTACCCGGTCAAGAAAATCAGGGATTTGGCAGAAGGTGATAGCTCTGCTTGGGATGATAAAACAATGGCCATCGGTGGTATCTCCACGTCCATCAGAGACATTCAAAATCATGTTGTCGCCAATTGGAATGATCCGCTTGTGCTGTATGGCTTTTTTACTGGAACCGTTGGCGGACCAAGTGTTCAGGACCTTGCGTTTACAGGTGAGAACGTCCGCGGTGTTTTGCGAAAAAGTGCCCGTGAGTTTGTGAACAGTTTACGAGGGTTCAGGGCCTGGAATGGATATGGCCGTGTTTCGCAGCACTATGACATAGGGGCCCGCTACTTCCCAAATTTCGACGAAGATATCAAAGAACACATGCTGACATACGCAACAGATAGTGTGCGTCGTGGTTTGGAAGAAGTTAACTCATTCAAAACCAATAATTATGATTGGCATATTGCAGATTTAAAAGCTGGTGATGTCTATAACGGTAGTAGTATCAATACCAGTTCCGGTGCCCTTGCATTATTCATTCAAGGCGATAACAGATTTAGCCTTACCGGATTTTCTGATGGCTCCTTCGACAAAACCAGAGGAACCATGCCGCCCCAGATACGCGCCCTGATCCGGGCGGTAAAAGAGCGGAAGGCGCGCCAATACCGCCAAGGTGAAGTGACTGTTGAAGAGTTTATCGATGCTGACGGTGGGCGTGTTTCCAGCAAAAAGAGTGGCGAAGGGTCCTCAAACGATCCGGCAGATAGTGAAAACAGGCTGATTATCTAACTAGCAGCTATTATTCCGGACGCTGACCACAACCTCATGCCATGGCATGAGGTTTTTCGTGCCGCGTATCACACCGCTGGCGTGTGTTCCATCAGTCGGGGGCCCAAGCGCAAAGGTTCAATCCGTTTGGCCAGCCCTGTTTTGTCATCGGTTTCAACAAAAGTACCACACACCGTTGCTTCGCCGTCAGCCGGTGAAAAACGTTCCCGGTTTATTTTGGTCAGGAACCGGCTGATCGGCTCTTTTTTGTCCATGCCAATAACACTGTTGTAGTCGCCGCACATGCCTGCATCGGTTTGGTAGGCGGTTCCACCCGGTAATATTTGAGCGTCAGCCGTGGGCACGTGGCTGTGCGTTCCTACCACAAGGCTGGCTCGGCCATCCAGATAATGCCCCATGGCCATCTTTTCGGAGGTGGCTTCGCCGTGGAAATCAACCAGAACCGCATGCACGGTCACCCCCATCCGGTATTTGGACAGAACTTTGTCTATGGCGCGAAAAGGACATTCCATAGGGTTCATGAACACACGGGCCATGGCGTTTATTACCAGTATTTTTTTACCGCGAGGCGCGTCATAGACGCCGTAACCGCGGCCAGGTGTTGGATCGGGGTAATTAACTGGGCGCAAAATGCGGGTATCATTGTCGATAACCGACAACAGTTCTTTTTGATCAAAGGTGTGGTTGCCACCGGACAAAACATCTGCCCCTGCCTCAATCACCTGGGCAGCAATTTTGCTGGTGGTGCCAAAACCCGACGCAGCGTTTTCAGCATTAACAACCACAAAATCGAGTTTCAGGTTCTTGCGCAGGTCTGGCAATGCCTTGATCACGGCATTTCTGCCGCTGCGGCCCATCAGATCACCCAAAAACAATAAACGCATTTTATTCTTTCTACTCTAAACTCAATTTCACTTGGTTTGTCAGGTTGTTTTACGCGGCAAAACCGTACCGGTTTCCGTAATAACGCCCTGTAGTGGCCAATCATGAGCCTCAATTGGCATATCATCTACAAATTGTGCGGCATAAGCAAAGCCAAAAGCTTTTACATGCGGATGCTGCGACAAGGTTTGGTCATAATGCCCGGCGCCATAACCCATACGGTTGCAGTCCGCGTCAAAGGCCAATAAGGGTACAATCAAAGCGTCAGGCACAACCTCAGGTGCGTCTTCCGCCGGGTGTTCTGTGCCAAACGGACCAGACACCAAGGCGTCACCAAATCCCCAACGACGAAACACCAGCGGGCCATTTTTTTTTACTACAACCGGCAATGCGATGGCAAAGCCCCTACGCTCCAGCGCCTGCATCAGAAAGCGGGGGTCCAATTCGTCCCTTATTGGCCAGTAGGCACCAATCACCGTGCCGGGTTCAAGCGACTGTAAAAGCTGGATGCCATGGGATGCCGCATCTTCGGCAGCCTTCAGGCCCAACATGGCACTTGCCGCTGAGCGCATGCGTGCTGCTGCACTGCGCAGTTGCTTTTTCGCTTTTTGGGTCATCGTATGTTTTCGCCACGCTCGGTAAGACACGAGAGAAAAGGGTGCGGGACCGCCTCTGCCGCGTTGACGTTTGTATCCTCCGTAGCCTGATAAATCAGGTGGGCGCCGTGAATGGTAAGGACCACGGTCCAAACCAGGGACAGCTCCCTAGGAGTATTTATAGCCCCGGGGATTACTGCATATCGTGCGTACAGCGCAGTGCCCGCCAGCAGTACTTAAGCGTTTGCTAGCTGTTCTGCAATACCTTCGACTTCACCTGCGACTTCATTTAGCACCGCTGCCATGTCTTTTTCCGACAGGGTATCAAGCAGGCCCTGATGGCCATTGCTTTCCATCGACTCGTGCAGTTCGTCGGCAATAAGCACCGCGGCCATCAGAATGAGGCGCGTTTCATTCACATGCCCAAGCTTGTCGGTTAGGTCTTTAGCTTTCCCGTCGATATAAGCTGCCAGTTTGTAAAGCCGGTCTTCATCGCCTTCTGCGCATGCCAGCGGATAAGACTTGTCCGCTACTGTCACATGAATTTGTGCCATCAGTTCATTCCCCCTGCTGCGCTGCGCGTCTCCGCCAGGTAGCTTTCAAGCTCGTTGATCACGGCGTCCAGTTCTGACCGCAGGTCATCACGTTCCTGCATCAGTGCAGTAACTTTTTGCTTTAGGGCGTCGCTATCTGCGTCTGGTGTTGCAGACGGCGCGGCTCCCACTCTATCCTGCAATCCCTCAAACTCATCCTGTAAACTGGTATACTGTCGTTTCAACAGATCATAGTTTTGTTGCAAGGCAGCTTTTTCTGCTTCGAGGGTGGCAGATGTTTCGCTGTTTTCCGCATCAGCGTCTTGTAGCGACAGGGCGGCAATCTGTTCGTGCAGGCGATGGTTTTCCTGTTCAAGTGATTGCATCCGGTCCGCTTGCGTGGACATTTCCTGGATGGTCTTTTCCTGGGCTTGCCGTGATTGCTCCAGCGCTTCCCGCGACTGGGCAACTTCCTGCGCCAATGTGGAAAGTGCTGTTTCGAGTCGCGTTTTCGCGCTCTCTAACCCGCCGTTATCACCTGTTTGTGCCATCAAAATCCCCTGGAGCAAAGCATTGTTGGTTCGGCCTACATACCGCCAGCTACCATTGCTGAAATCTGTCTTCACCTTGAAGATAGGGCGTTTCGCCGAGCGAGGTCAATTGCCCAGTCGCGGACAGAATATAAAAAACCAGGCAGTCCGGTTTTGCGCCGCCGTTCAATGGTTGACTAAAGCACCGTTCCCGGCCATTTTGCGGGCAATTTTATTCAGGGCTGCTTCCAGCGCCTTCACTTAGAAGACATGTCACATGACCAACCCCAGCTTCTCTGCCGAAACCGACCTTCACAATAATATGGCCAACGCAATCCGCGCTCTGTCGATGGATGCGATCCAAAAAGCTAATTCCGGGCATCCGGGAATGCCGATGGGTATGGCTGATGTGGCGACAGTGTTGTTTACCAAATTCATGCGGTTTGACCCCACCTGGCCAACATGGCCGAACCGGGACCGTTTTGTCCTGTCGGCGGGTCATGGCTCTATGCTGATCTACTCCCTGCTGCACCTCACGGGGTATGAACGCCCGACTATGGAAGACATCAAAAACTTTCGCCAACTGCACAGCCCGACAGCAGGCCACCCCGAGTTTGGGGAATGCCCTGGCGTTGAAGTTACAACTGGCCCGCTCGGTCAGGGTCTTGCAACATCTGTTGGAATGGCACTGGGGGAACGCCTGTCGAACGCTGAATACGGCGATGATATCACGGATCATTTCACCTATGTGCTGGCTGGCGACGGGTGCTTGATGGAAGGCGTAAGCCAAGAAGCCATCTCGCTTGCCGGACATTTGCGTTTGTCCAAAATGATTGTTTTATGGGATGACAATTCCATCTCTATCGACGGCGGCACTGATCTTTCGACCAGCGAAGACATGCAGGGCCGGTTTGAAGCGGCAGGCTGGCATGTGCAAAGCGTTGACGGTCATGATCCTGAAGCGATTGAAGCCGCCATTTCCGAAGCACAGGCAAATGACCTGCCCTCCATGATTGCCTGTAAAACTACCATCGGATACGGCGCGCCAACCAAGCAAGGCACAGCGGCAACACACGGCGCCCCCCTTGGTGACGATGAGATTGTCGCCGCACGGGAGCTGCTGAACTGGCATGCGAAGCCGTTTGTGGTGCCGGAAGATGTCCTGGCGGCATGGCGGGCTGTTGGGGCCAATGGCGCCAAGCTATCGGCTGCATGGAAAACAAAGTTCGAGGCGCTGGATACTTTTGTTCAGGAAGACATGGAACGCCGTTTGGCGGGTGACCTGCCGAAGGCGTTTGATCAGGTGATTGTCGATTACAAGGCCGCTTTGGTTGCGGAGCCGGTGAAGGTGGCGACCCGGAAAGCGAGCCAGATGGCGCTTGAGGTTGTTAACGATGCGGTGCCGGAAACCATTGGCGGGTCAGCCGACCTTACAGGGTCGAACCTGACCAAAACAAGCCAGACGGCACCGATAAGCGCGGATGATTTTTCCGGACGCTACGTTTATTACGGCATCCGTGAGTTTGAAATGTGCGCTGCGATGAATGGCCTTGCTCTATATGGCCAACATGTCCCCTACGGCGGTACGTTCCTGGTTTTCACAGACTATGCGCGCCCGGCTATCCGGCTTGCGGCGCTGATGGGACTGCGGTCCATTTATGTGATGACCCATGACAGTATCGGCTTGGGTGAAGATGGCCCGACGCACCAGCCAGTTGAGCATTTGATGAGCTTGCGTGCCATGCCAAACCTGAACGTGTTCAGGCCATGTGACGCGGTTGAAACCGCAGAATGTTGGGCGTTAGCCATGAAGGCAACATCAACGCCAAGCGTGCTGTCGCTAACACGGCAGGGGTTGGCCCAACAACGCCTGACCCGTGAAGACGAAAACCTGTGTGCCAAAGGCGGTTATGTGCTGCATGAAGCTGATGGCGGGGACGCCAAAGTGGTGTTGATCGCGACAGGTTCCGAAGTTGAGATCGCAGCTGCTGCGCGCGAAACCCTTCAGGCGGATGGTATTCCGACGCGTGTTGTGTCCATGCCCTGCACGGATTTGTTTGATCAGCAGGACAGCGCTTACAAGGCATCTGTTTTGCCCGCTGATGTGTTGAAAGCATCCATCGAAGCTGGGGCCAGTTTTGGCTGGGAGCGCTACACAGGTCTGGACGGTGTTAACATTGGCATGACCACCTTTGGTGCCTCTGCGCCTGCCGGGGATTTGTACGAGCATTTTGGTATCACCGCAGATGCCCTGGTTGATGCCGTAAAAGCCAAGCTTTAAAGATTTTTGCGGAACACCCGCGCCACCCACGTATTTGAGAGGAGACCCTCCATGACAGTCAGAGTTTCAATCAACGGATTTGGCCGTATCGGACGCAATGTTTTGCGCGCGATTTATGAAAGTGGCCGCGATGACATTAAAGTTGTTGCCATCAACGACCTAGGTGATGCCGAGATGAACGCCTACCTGCTGAAGCGGGACAGCGTGCACGGGCCGTTCCAGGGTGATGTCGCCGTTGAAGGTGACTTTATGGTTGTCAATGGCGACCGCATCCGAGTGACCGCCATCCGCAACCCCGAAGAACTGCCGTGGGGCGACGAGAATGTTGATGTAGCGATGGAATGCACGGGTATTTTCACCGCGCGCGAAAAAGCCGCCATGCATCTGACGGCCGGAGCGAAAAAAGTGCTCATTTCGGCCCCTGGTGCCAACGCAGACAAAACTATTGTTTATGGTGTTAACCACCAGACGCTGACCTCTGACGACACAGTGGTTTCCAATGCATCCTGCACGACCAACTGCCTGTCGCCCGTTGCTAAAGTGCTGAACGATTTGGTGGGGATAGAGCGCGGGTACATGACGACTGTACACGCCTACACCGGTGATCAGCCGGTGCTGGATACACTGCACTCAGACCCACGCCGGGCGCGGGCTGCCGCATTGTCCATGATCCCAACATCTACGGGCGCGGCGAAAGCGGTGGGCCTTGTTCTGCCAGAACTTGCTGGCAAGCTTGATGGCTCTGCCGTGCGGGTACCAACACCGAATGTATCCATGGTGGACCTGAAGTTTGATGCGGGTCGTGACACAACTGCCGAAGAAATCAACGAAGCGATCAAAGGGGCTGCAAACGGCGCGCTGAGTGGCGTTCTTGGGTATGAAGACATGCCTGCGGTTTCGATTGACTTTAACCATAACCCAAACAGCTCCACCTTCGACGCAAGCCAAACCAAGGTAATCGATGGACGTTTCGTTCGTATCCTAACCTGGTACGACAACGAGTGGGGCTTTTCTAACCGCATGTCCGACACGGCTGTTGCTATGGCCAAACTGGGCTAACCAGCATGGGGACAGTATTTTACAATCGGGCGGCTTTTTAGGCCGCCCTTTTTGTATCAGGCTTTATCTATCAGGAGAGCAAACGTGGCCTTCAAAAGAATTGCAGATTTTGGTGACCTGACAGGGAAACGCGCCGTTGTCCGGGTGGATTTGAACGTGCCCATGGCAGGTGGTAAGGTCACAGACGACACCCGGCTGGTGGCCATAAAGCCAACCGTCGAGGCGATTGCAGCCCTTGGTGGGCGTTCTGTTTTGCTGGCGCATTTTGGTCGCCCAAAAGGGCAGGTGGTTCCTAAAATGAGTTTGCAGCCGATTGTGCCTGCGCTTGCGGCCGCTTTGCAGCGCGACGTGGCTTTTGCCATCCTTGGTGAGCCATTACCCGACGCCGATGTGGTTGTAATGGAAAACACACGCTTCTTTGAAGGCGAAGAGAAAAACGATCCCGCGCTTGCTGCGAAGTTTGCCGCACTCGGTGATGTGTATGTAAATGATGCTTTTTCTGCCGCGCACCGAGCCCATGCATCCACAGAGGCGATTGCACAACTTTTGCCCGCTGCAGCGGGCGAAACCATGGGCGCTGAGCTTGAAGCTTTAGAGAGCGCTTTGGGCAACCCGGTGCAGCCCGTCGTGGCTGTGGTGGGGGGGGCCAAAGTGTCTTCAAAGTTGGCGGTGCTGGAGCACTTGGTGGAAAAAGTTGATCATCTGATCATAGGCGGCGGCATGGCTAACACATTCCTGTTTGCGCAAGGCTGCGATGTTGGGGCGAGCCTGTGTGAAAAAGACTTGAAGGACACGGCGCTTGCCATTCTTGCCAATGCGCGAAAGGCCGGATGCGCCATACATTTACCGAGAGACGTTGTCGTCGCACGGGATTTTAAAGCCCATGCGGAAAACCATACAAAGCCGGTGGGCGCGGTGGAAGAAGGTGAAATGATCCTGGATGCCGGCCCAGAGACAGTGGAAAGCCTCAAAAAGGTACTGGAAACCGCAAAAACACTGGTCTGGAATGGCCCGATGGGCGCGTTTGAGATGGAACCTTTTGATGCGGCAACTGTTGCGTTGGCGCGGGCCGCTGGTGCCCTAACCAAAGCGGGCAATCTTTTGGCCGTCGCCGGTGGCGGTGATACGGTTGCCGCGCTTGCCCATGCCGGTGTGAAAGATGATTTCACCCATATCTCCACAGCGGGGGGCGCATTTCTGGAATGGATGGAAGGTCGCACACTGCCGGGTGTCGCGGCGCTCGGATAAACCATATTTGGTGTCCGAATCGACAGCATCACTCGGATTTGGTGAGAATAGCTTTTGTGTGAAATCATGTTGGCAGCGCTGTCATTGCCCGGTATTCCAAATGCAGTCCTAAATCACTGGAAAATCCCCGGAAAAACCCTAGAAAAACTATCGAATTTCGTGCCCAACCGTTGCGTGGAGGGTGTGGTCTGTGTATCACATGGGCTGTTGTCAGCGGCTCTTTGGGAAGCCTGCTTTGAACAACCGGGTCCAACCAAAATTACCGGCGGCGTGCAGCAACCGGATCGGGGAAGAAAATGAAACCAGGTGTCGTTTTTGGCGAAGATTACATCAACCTTGTCGAGGCGTGTAAAGCAGGTGGCTACGCCTTGCCTGCTGTGAATGTGGTGGGCACAAGTTCGTTGAACGCCGTCATGGAAGCAGCCGCAAAAAACAAATCAGATGTTATTATCCAGTTCTCTAACAGCGGCGCACAATTTTATGCTGGTAAAGGCATGGAAGACGCTTTCCGGGCCAAAGTACTAGGGGCCGTTTCGGCCGCAAAACACGCACATTTGCTGGCCGAACATTATGGTATTTGTATTGTTATGCACACGGACCACGCCAACCGCAAACTGGTGCCATGGGTCGAGGCGCTGGTGGAAGAAAGCCGTCAGAACATAAAGCGCGAGGGCGTGCCGCTATACAGCTCTCACATGCTTGATCTGTCAGAAGAGCCAATTGACGACAATCTTCAAACGTGCGCGCGTGTCCTTAAGGATATGACACCCCTGGGCATGAGCCTGGAAATTGAATTAGGCGTTACCGGCGGTGAAGAAGACGGCGTGGGATCAGACGTTGACGATGATTTTGAAAACCCGAGCCTCTACACCCAGCCGGAGGACGTGTTGCAGGCCTATGACCTGCTCACACCGCTGGGACATTTTTCTGTTGCGGCTTCGTTCGGCAACGTGCACGGCGTTTACAAGCCCGGTAATGTAAAGCTGCGCCCTGAAATTTTGCAGGCATCGCAAGCAATGGTTGAGCAGGAACGTGGTGTTGCGGCAAATCCGCTCAACTTTGTTTTTCATGGCGGATCAGGGTCTGAAAAAGCCAAGATCGAAGAAGCTGTTGGTTACGGTGTCTTCAAAATGAACATCGATACCGACACACAGTTTGCCTTTTCAGAAGCGGTTGGTGCCTATGTTCATGACAATGCGGATGCTTTCAAATGGCAGGTTCATCCGGAAACCGGCACACCGTTTAAAAAGCAATATGATCCGCGTGTTTGGCTGCGTGCTGCCGAGCAGGCGTTGGTCACGCGCCTTGATGAAGCGTTTGTAGACTTAGGCTCGCGCGGTAAATCTGTCGCTGACGCATAACGCACGTCATAAAATATGGCCGGTGAAAACTGCTTTTCACCGGCACGCAATTCATGCATATGCAAGAGTGGTGCATCCCTTTTTAAAGGAAGACTTTGATGGCTGCTTCTACTAAAACAATGCCTCGCCAACCGTGTGAACTTTACCTGATAACGCCGCCAAAGATTGATGACCTGGCGTCGTTTGCTGCGCTGTTGGATGCAACGCTTGCAACCGGCAAGGTGGCATGCGTTCAATTGCGCCTCAAAGATGTTTCTGATGATGACATTAGAGAAGTTGCCAGGGTCCTGATGCCTGTTTGCCACAAGCATGAAGTTGCCTTCATTCTAAACGACAGGGCAGACTTGGCCGCAGAGCTGGACGCAGATGGGGTTCATCTGGGACAAAGCGACAGCGATGTGCGCACTGCCCGCACTTTGCTGGGCCACGACAAAGATATTGGCGTCACCTGCCATGACAGTACACATCTGGCGTATGAAGCCGGGGATGCTGGCGCAGATTATGTTGCTTTTGGTGCGTTTTTCCCAACCACCACCAAACAAACGGATTATACACCGTCCCTTGATATCCTGACCACGTGGGATGAAGTTACAGACCTGCCATGCGTTGCCATTGGCGGTATCACTGTTGACAACTGCGCCCAGCTTGCAGCGGCTGGGGCCCATTTTGTCGCTGTCAGCGCAGGCGTGTGGTCCCATCCAGACGGGCCCGTTGTGGCAGTGCAGGCGTTTGCTGACATGCTCCAAAGCGCCTGACGCTATTGCGGAAAGTTAGGCCTGTCGGTGCCGAAATGTAGCGCTAGATACGATGCAATCGTGTCAGATAAATCGTCTTCGATCGGATCCATACCCTGTTCGTCGACCATCCATTCGATGGTCTCTGTCCATCCGTCTTTATCCATGCCTTGCTGCACCACCAGTTTGATAGAATGACATCCTGCGCAGTTATCAAAGGTTTCCAGCCGGCCTGTTCCTGCGGGCAGCAGTGCCATGTCTGGGTCTTCTGAACTTTCTGGCGTTTCCTCAGTCTCTGCATCCGGGTTTGGTGCTTCGGTATCTGCACGGGCAGTTTGTTTTTTCAGCCAGGCTATCAAAAGTTGCCTGTCGCTGGTTTTACGCACACCGGCAAAAGCCATTTTGGTGCCGCGAACATAAGTGCGCGGCGATAACAGGAATTGGTCAATGGCTTCATCTGTCCAGCCGCCACCCAGCGACAACAGTGCATCGCTGTAGCGATAGCCTTCTGCAGCGGCGATGCCGCGGTCAAAAACGCCAAAAAGGTTTGGCCCCACTTTGTTTGGGCCACCTTCCTCCAGGCTATGACAAGTGGCACAGCGACGGAACAACCGTGCCGCTTTCATATCATCCTGCGCTGCGTCCTGCGCTGTGGATACGGTAGGGGCAGCAAGTGCATATAGACAAAAGACAAGCGCTATTTTAAGGGGAGACTTTACCATGGGATACTCTCAACTCAGGCAACGGTTACTGCAATGCGGTGGAAGCTGTTGTTTAAATAGCCTTTTGGATTCCAGTCGATAGCGAAAGGCTGCATGCGACCATTTGCGTCGGTTGCGCGGGCCCATATTTCATAATACCCGGCTTCTGGTAAGCTAACATTTGTGCGCCAACGCTGCCATGCTCCCTTGTTGGCAGGCGCTGCCAAATCAGCGCGTTGCCACGTTGCTCCAAAATCAAAAGACACATCAACGGCTGACACGCTTGTATCGCCAGCCCAGGCATGGCCACGCACTTCGAAGCTGCGATCGGCGGATGCCAGGCCGCTTGCAGGCGCTGTTATCAGGGATTTGACAGGCATTGCCTCAATAATTTCGAAGTCTTCTTTTGGCACCTTGGTACCTGGCGCAACCGGATAGCGCGGGACACGGTAGGACGTGCCGGTCATTTTTGCGCCGTCATGAACTTGGTCGCGCAGCCAGATCCGGGTCAGCCACTTTTGTGAACAACTACCGGGCCAGCCCGGCACAACAAGCCGCAGCGGCGCGCCGTTCATCGGGTGGATATCGCCGCCGTTTTGGCCAAACGCTATGAGGTTGGCCCCGTCCATCGCCTTATCAATCGGCATACCACGCGAAATTGGCATTTTGTCGGCTTTGCCAGACAGATGAATGTCAGCCCCTTCATGGGCTGTGTAAATGGCTTGTTCCTTCACGCCTGCTGCATTCAGCACGTCACGCAGGCGTACCCCTGTCCATTCCGAACAGCCGACAGCGCCGTATGTCCATTGGTTCCCGCGCGCAGGCGGGTTGAACATGGCGCGTCCGTTACCGCCGCACTCAATCACCAATTGGCGGGTGACCACCTCAAAATCGCGGCGCAGGTCTGCAATTGAAAGCGCCAACGGCTGATCGACAAAACCATCTATCGTTAGCTCCCATGTGGCGGCATCCATTTCATAGGGTGGCAAACCATTGTTGCGGACGAAATGACGTGCCGTTGGGGTAACTTCATCATCCAGAAAGTGGGCTGGTGTCTCTGCATTAAGAGGGCGATCATTTAATAGTGTTAACCCGTCTTTGCCGTCCGCAATAGTTGCTTGTGCCAACGCTGCCGGTATCAGCCCTGCGGGCATGTTACGGTGGAACGGTATTGCAGCCCCGACCATAGTGCCAAGGGCGGCAAGCCCCATGTTTTTTAGAAAACCGCGTCGGTCGCTATGGGTAACACGCCCAAATAATGCATGTTCCGCCCCTTCAGGACCCTGTTCATGGTCATGGTAAAATTGTGTGATGGGGGTTTGGTCCAGAGTGCGGCGCTTGTCAGCCATAGCATTCCTCATAACTCGCTGGTGTCAAGGAATGCTATGCTCTGAAATAGGCAAAAACAAGGACCTTACTGTGCCGATACGGCATCAACACAGAAAATTGTCTTCTGCTTTTACCGGCCTGTGGATGACAGTGCATCCAATGTTTCCAATATAACTTCGGGTTCTGGACGTTCGCGGTAGCTTTCACGCAGAAGTTTTGCAGTGACCTTTTTATCCTGATCAAGCACCAGAATAACCGGGTAGGGAACGCCGTGAGCATAATGCCCCTCTTTATAATGCGGGTTCCGCAGGCCAAGCGTATCGATCATTGCCGAACCTTCGTCGGATAACATCGGAAACGCGACACGCCACTTCTTATGAAATCGCTCCAGGTCTGATACTTTGTCGTAGCTGATAGCGGCAAGGCCGTATCCACGCTCTTTGATCGCTTCAACGGCGTTGGTGTTCAGGTCAATAAGCTGCATCTGACAAAAGGGGCACCATTTGGCAGACCGATAAAATACGACAACAGCGCCGTTTTCACCGACAAAGCTGTCGAAGTTTCGTGGGGTGCCGGTTTGATCCGTGGCGGCAAAATCAAGTGACAACACGCTACCAACGGCTGGGCCGACATTTTCATTGGGCGCATTTTGTGCGGTCACTGTGACAGATACGAAGAACAGCGCTAAAGCTGCTGCAAAGCATTGGGTGAGATACTGCATGGGGATTATAACCTATGTTGTAAACTTTCGATGGGACTATGCCACGAGATGTCTTCACTGTGCAGTCACAAGATTGTGTTACGCCTAAATGAGAAAACGCCCCCGACACAAGAGTATGTCGAAGGCGTCTTGCTGGTTTGGAGAGGCTGTTTAGAAGCGCAGGCCAAAAATCCTGTCCAGGCTATATTTACCGCCGCCTTTGGTGACAAAGGCAAGAGCAATGATTGCCCACAAAATGGGATATTCCCAGCCACCTTCCGTCCAGAAGAAACCAGCGCCCAGATGCACGCTGCTGGCGACCAAAAGCAATATAGCGATGGCTGCCGCCGAGGTACGGGTCAATAAACCAAGGGCGAGCGTTATCCCGGCAAAGAATTCTACAGAGCCTGCACCAAGGGCGGCTAAATATCCGTTGGAAAACCCTAATTGGGTCTGGAAAAATTGGCCGGTGGCCTCAAGGCCATACCCGCCAAACCAGCCAAATAGTTTTTGTGCACCGTGCGGCACAAGGAACAAACCTGCGCCGACGCGCACTAGTGTTTCCGTAACGTCGTTGCCGTTACTTAACGTTTCAATCCGTGCATTGAGTGTTTGAGTCGTCATTGTCTTTCTCCATGTCTCGGCCATCGGTTGTGGCCCTGCGTTGTTGTATGCGGCATAGATAATTGACAAAATTAGCAACGAAAATTGCTATTTTTAGGCATCTGCGTTCGATATTTTGCAACATAAAGGAGAAATGCTCACCCCCAAACTGGACACAGGGCCCATGCACTTCGGTGAACGCACGTTGCATCACTTTGGTAAATCTGATACATCGCGCCAAACTTGTTCTTTGACTTATTCAGATCCTAAGAGGTGTCCCATGAAAATTGATGGCAATTCCATCCGTCCGGGCAATGTAATCGAGCACAAAGGTGGCCTGTGGCGCGCGGTTAAAATAGCTCATACCCAGCCTGGCAAAGGTGGTGCCTATTTACAGGTGGAACTGAAAAACCTGCGGGATGGCTCAAAACTGAATGAGCGGTTCCGTTCCTCTGAAAAAGTTGAGCGCGCGCGTCTTGAGCAGAAAGACTATCAGTATCTGTATATGGACGATGACATGGCGCACTTTATGGATCAGCAGTCATACGAACAAATCTCCATTTCGCTTGAAGATGTCGGCGACGATACCGTGTTCCTGCAAGACGGCATGATGGTCGTTATCGAAATGCATGAAGGCAATCCGCTGGGCGTTAAGTTGCCTGAGAAAGTAACGCTTGAGGTTGTTGAAACCGAACCAGTTGTTAAAGGCCAAACAGCATCTTCAAGTTACAAGCCTGCAACTTTGGACAACGGCTTGCGGGTTGGTGTGCCCCCTTTCATCAATCAGGGTGACAAGATTGTTGTTTCCACGGCTGAGCGAGAGTACGCCGGTCGTGCCGACAGCTAATCAACATATTTTTGTACAGAGTATAGTTTAAGGAGAGGCCCATGGCCCGTCGTTCCCCCCTGATTAATGTGATGGTCAGCGCTGCCATGAAAGCGAGCCGGGGTCTGCGCCGTGATTTTGGCGAGGTTGAGCAACTGCAGGTTTCGCGCAAAGGCCCGGCAGATTTTGTTTCTATTGCAGACAAGCGGGCTGAGAAGCTTTTGTTTGAAGAGTTGCATACTGCGCGGCCTGATTTTGGCTTTTTGATGGAAGAACACGGCGAGGTTAAGGGCAAGCGTGATGACATTCGCTTCATCATCGACCCATTGGATGGCACCACCAATTTTTTGCATGGCATTCCGCACTTTGCCATGAGCGTTGCAGTTGAGGAACGCGGCGAAATCACCGCAGGGGTTATATATGCGCCGCTAACCGACGAGCTGTTCTGGGCGGAAAAAGGCCAGGGTGCGTTTATGAATGATACACGCTTGCGGGTGTCGGGCCGTATCAAAATGGAAAGTGCGCTGCTCGCGACCGGCATTCCTTTCAAGGGGCGGGACGGGCATGAACTTTTCCTCGCGGAAATGAAAGAAATTGCCCCCCAAGTTGCAGGCATCCGTCGTTTTGGCGCAGCAACACTCGATCTCGCCTACGTGGCGGCGGGGCGGTATGACGGTTTTTGGGAATCGGGTCTGAACGCCTGGGATGTTGCTGCCGGCGTGCTGCTGGTCCGTGAAGCAGGCGGGTATGTGACAGACTTTGATGGCAAGCAAAATGTGGTTGAAGCAGGTACCATTATCGCCGCCAACGACAGGTTGCATGCGCCGCTGGAACGTATGTTAAAGCGTGTCCGACGCGGTCTCGCGGGTTAAACGATCTGCATACTCTGTGGCCTGTTGGTAAGCTTCTGGTTGCGTGTCATAATTTCGCCCTTAAACTAGGTCCAGTTGGGGTCATGGTTTTATGACGCCCGGCCAACCGGGGAAGGGCTACTTTTATGCAGAAACCGCAAAAGTTCATAAATCGTATGCTGCTATTTCTGGCAGCGGTTATCGTGCTTGTCGTGTTGCTGCGTGGGCCGTTGCTAACAGCCTTCATGGCCAACATCGTCTTAAACGGCGTGATTGCCTTCACGCTTTTGATTGGCGTTGTTTTTGCCTTCCGCCGGGTCTTTGACCTGAAACCGGAAATTGACTGGATCAAGGCGTTCAAGCGACATGAAAGCGCGGCTGTTGCCGTCACCCCGCGGCTGATGGCACCAGCTGCAGCGTTGTTGTCGGCGCAGGAAGAAGGCGCCATGCGCCTGTCCACCTTGTCCATGCGATCCGTACTGGATGGCATTGCTTCGCGCCTTGAAGAAAGCCGTGAAATCAGCCGGTACTTTACCCAGTTGCTGATTTTTTTGGGCCTTCTGGGTACATTTTGGGGACTTTTGGGCACCATTGGTGCCATCGGCGGCACGATAAATGGCCTGTCGGTTGATGGCAGTGACATGGCCTTGATGTTTGACGAGCTGAAGGCGGGCCTGGAAGCACCGCTCACAGGCATGGGCACCGCGTTTTCCAGTTCTCTCTTCGGTTTGGCCGGTAGCCTGATCATGGGGTTTATGGACCTGCAGGCAACACAGTCACAGACGCGGTTTTACAACGATGTCGAAGACTGGTTGGCCTCTGTCACCCATCTATCGCGCAGTGAAGTCGCGGAAGGTGTTGCAAGCCCCAGCTCCTACATGACGGCTTTGATGGAACAAACCGCTGACGGCATTGATCGGTTGCAGCGCACGCTAAAGCAATCTGAAGAATCGCGGTCTGGTGCACAAACAACCATGATCACAATTGCCGAATCGCTGGCGGCGCTTGCTGACAGGATAGATGCACAGGCGTCCCAACAGGTTAAAAGCCAGGAAAGTGAGCGAGCCCTTGCCGCGTCTATCGCGCAACTCGCCGAGGCGCAGACACAAGCCTCCAAAAAAGATGCACCGGTGCCACCGCCAGCCATGGACGAAACCACCAAAACTCATATCCGTAACCTTGATGTTGGCATCAAGCGGCTTATTGAAGAACAATCGCGGTCAAACCAGGCGCTTTCCGACGACCTTCGCGGCGAATTGAAGCTGTTGGCTCGCACCATTTCTGCTGGGCTGGATGCACGGCGGGGCTCTGGCGACGGTGGAGCTAGCGGATGATCGCCGCCCGCAGACGAATTGGCGGTCAGGGCCCGGATAATAGTTGGCCGGGCTTTGTCGATGCCTTGTCGACGCTTCTGCTGGTGATCATTTTTCTGCTGTCCATGTTTGTTTTGGCACAGTTTTTCCTGGGCCAAGCCTTGTCGGGCCGGGAACAGGCGCTGACAGAACTGCGGGGGCAAGTCGCTCAGCTTGGTAACCTCTTGCGGCTTGAACAGCAGGCCAATGCATCCCTGCGGGATAATATGACAGAGCTTGCAGCCTCTCTGACCGCTGCCAACGCTGACCGGGACCGCTTGGGCGCGGACCTAGATACAATGCGTCAAAGCCTTGCAGCTTCAGAAACCAGTCTTGCGGAAATTACGGCAGCCCGCGATGCATTGTCGGCTCGCGCCGAAGAGCTTGCCGCGCAATATGAGGCATCGTCTGCTGCGCTGACGGAAGAACAAATCTTGTCGCGGCGCGCCCGTGAGCAGGTCAATTTGCTGGAGCGCAATGTCACCGCATTGCGGGAACAATTGGGCCGACTTGAAGCTGCTTTGCAGGCTAGCGAGGAACGGGATGAGCGCAACCAGGCTGTAATTGTGGATATGGGGCGCCGTCTGAACCGGGCGCTTGCCAGCAAAGTCGAAGAATTGGCGGGCTATCGCTCTGAATTCTTTGGACGCCTGAAGGAAGTTTTGTCCAATCGCCCTGAAATCCGGATTGAAGGGGATCGCTTTGTCTTTGCCAGTGAACTGTTGTTTGCCAGTGGCCAATCCGACCTGGGGCCGGAAGGTCGCGCCGAGTTGCGAAAATTTGCCGAAACCCTGATTGCAATAAGTCAGGAAATCCCGGGTCAATTGCCCTGGATATTGAGGGTTGATGGCCACACCGACAAACGACCCATCTCAACGGCCGCGTTTGCCAGCAACTGGGAACTGTCGAGTGCGCGCGCCATCAGTGTCGTGCGGTTTTTGGTCTCTGCCGGTGTGCCACCAGAACGCCTCGCTGCGGCAGGGTTTGGAGAGTTTCAGCCGATTGACCCGGCGGACAATATATTTGCCTACAGCCGGAACCGTCGTATCGAAATGCGCTTAACGCAACGATAGAATTGGTGGCTTGGGTGGTCGGTCCAATTTTGAATAGGGTGCGTTGAAAGCGTTGATAGACGGTGCTTACAGCAAGGCTTAGGTTACATGCTGATCGAAATCACGGGGGGTTATATGAAACGGGGATTTAGCACTTTGCTCGGGGCGTTGCTTGCGGTGGCTTTGCCAGCTCACGGCCAGTCAACACCTGACACTGAAACCATTGCTGCGTTGACTGATAAGCATGTCCAAGGCTCCTTCCCGATGTTGAAGGAGCTACTCTCGATCCCAAGCGACGCACATTTTCCTGATCACGTGGACGCCAACGTTAAATGGATGACAGCAGCATTCGACAGCCGCCGCTTCAAAACAACAGTATTGGAAAGCGGTGGCCCTCCACTTTTGCTGGCAGAACGTACAGTTCAAAATGCGACCAAAACTGTGCTTATCTATTTGCAAATTGACGGGCAGCCCGTTGACCCCACTAAATGGAATCAGGAAAGCCCCTACAAACCTGTGCTCAAAGAACAACGTGGCGGAAACTGGCAGCAAATTGATTGGTCCAACCTTGAAGGCGAGTTGAACCCTGAATGGCGGGTGTTCGCGCGGGCCGCATCAGATGCTAAAGGCCCTGTCGCCATGTTCCTGACCGCGCTTGATATTCTCGAGCGCGAAGGCCTGGAACAAACTCACAATGTCAAAGTCATCATGGACTTTGAAGAAGAATTAGGCTCACCGCACCTACCTGCGGCGGTTGAGAAATATAAAGACGCATTGTCTGCTGATATGCTCCTGATTTACGACGGGCCCCGGCATACCAGCAATCGCCCGACGCTGGTTTTTGGGGCGCGCGGTATTGCGACGGTTTCACTAACCGTTTTTGGCCCGCGCCGTCCCCAGCACAGCGGTACGTATGGAAACTATGTGCCCAATCCTGCCATGCGGCTTGCCCAGTTGGTTGCCGGCATGGAAGACGCCGATGGTCGGGTTACCATTCCGGGGTTTTATGATGGCATTGCTATCACTGATGAAACAAAAGCTGTGATTAATAGCGTGCCGGACGACGAACCGGCCATTCGTCGTTTCATCGGGTTCAAGACCCCGGATGCCGTTGCGCCGACCTATCAGGAGTCGATCCAGTACCCGAGCCTGAGCGTGCTTGGCCTTGAAAGCGCTTGGGTCGGCAATCAGGCTCGCACCATCATCCCAGCAACCGCCACTGCGGAGCTGGATATCAGGCTGGTACTGGAAAGCGAGCCAGAGAAGCTGGTGGGCCTTGTGCGGCAATATATTGAGGATCAAGGATATCATGTGATTGCCGGGACAGAACCAACCGAGCAAGAGCGTCAGACTTATGACCGTTTGATCTCGTTTGATTACGAAATTTCGTATGCAGCTTTCCGGACACCCCTTAATGATCCGGCTGGCGACTGGGCGGAGCGTGCCTTAGTGCGCGCTTTTGGCGAGCCACCCATTAAAATCCGCACTGGCGGTGGGTCTATACCCATCTCCCCCTTCGTCAAAAGCCTTGGGGTGCCTGCTATTCTTGTTCCAGCTGTCTATATTGACAACAATCAACACAGCCCAAACGAAAACTTACGGCTTGGAAACTACATTGACGGGATTCGCGGGTACCTTGCGATCCTGACACAACCTGATTGAGGATAGTATGACCCGAATGATAATTGCAGGGATGTTGGCTCTATTTGCCTTCCCAGCCAGTGCCCAGATGTCCGATGAAGCACGGGGGGTCATGACCGAGATCGCGGAGGGCCTGCAAGCAGGGGACTACAAAGGTATCACAGGCGGCATGGTCAGCGTCGGCGGCGAACTGATAGTTGAGGCTTATGCACCGGGCAACACCGCTGAAAAACGGCATGATATCCGGTCAGCTACCAAAAGCATCACCGCGCTTCTTATTGGCGAACTGATTGAAGACGGAGCCCTGAAGTCGGTGAAAACCAAACTTTCAACCATACTACCGGATGAGTTTTTGCATTTGCCAAAGGGTGACGCGCGCAGAGATATCCGGGTGGAAGATGCCCTGACGATGCGCACAGGTCTTGCCTGCAACGACTGGGTACCGGCGTCGGTTGGTCATGAAGACAAGATGTATAAAACCGATGATTGGGCAGCGTTTTTACTGAGCAAACCCATGGCTTATGAACGGGGTAAACATTTCAGTTACTGTACGGGTGGTGTTGTGTTGCTGGGGCGCGTCATCAAAAAACTGTCGGGCAAGCCTGTGCCAGAGTATGCCAACGAGCGGCTGTTTGCCCCTGCGGGCATTGAAGGGGCAAAATGGGAGACCACACCAACCGGCCATACGGATACGGGGGGGCACCTGAGACTAACGCTGAAGGATTTACACAGGCTTGGTGAGATAGTGCAAAAGGGCGGTCAATGGGACGGGCAACAGGTCGTTGCCGCCAAGTGGCTTACTGAAGCCACGTCCGAGCAAACCCGCATTTATGAGCGCCGGGAACGCTATGGGTACTTGTGGTGGCTGGATAGTGGCACCGTAAAGGGTGTTGATGTAAGCCTGCTTTATGCCCACGGCAATGGCGGTAATTTCATTTTTATTGTGCCCGAACTGCAGCTTGTTGCCGCATTTACAGGGGAAAATTATGGCAAGCCTACGCAGTTTATTCCAAACCAACTGGTGGCCCAAAAAATGGTTCCAGCCCTCATTAACTGAAACGCCGAGTTGATTTGATATCTGGGTTTTATAATCTGGTTAGATGTTAGGCTGCGTGTTCGCCAAACTGCAGGTCTGCCAATCTTTTATAAAGCCCATCCTGCTGAACCAGATCTTCGTGCTTGCCTTCTGCGACAATGCGGCCTTCGTCCAGAACAATAATCCGGTCTGCCTTTTTAACGGTGGCAAGCCTGTGTGCGATAACAAGCGTTGTGCGGCCTTCCATCAAATGTTCGAGCGCGCGCTGAACTTTTAGTTCAGATTCGGCATCAAGCGCACTGGTGGCTTCATCCAGGAGCAAAATTGGCGCATCTCTGAGGATGGCGCGAGCAATTGCAATGCGCTGGCGTTGCCCCCCTGACAAGCGTGTGCCGCGTTCGCCGAGGAATGTGTTATAGCCATCGTCGGATTGTTCGATGAACTCCTTCGCTGCGGCTGCTTCTGCCGCCGCTTCCACTTCTGCATCTGTCGCGTCAAGCCGGCCATAGCGGATGTTTTCAGCAACCGAATCAGCAAAAATAATTGTTTCCTGCGGCACCAGGGACAGGTGCTCCCGGAACTCAGTAGGTTCTGTCTGAGCGATATCGATGCCGTCAATGGTGATCCGCCCCTGCTGTGGGTCATAAAACCTTAGCAGCATTTGCAAGACAGTAGACTTGCCCGCGCCCGAAGGCCCGACTAAAGCCAGTGTTTCCCCCGGCTTTACAGTCAGATCAAACCGATCCAGTGCAGCGGCGTCTTTTTTTGTGGGGTAATGGAATGTTACGTTTTCAAAACGAATTTCACCGCGCACCCTGTCTGGCATAGCTATGGGCAAGGGTGGTGCTTTGATGGTTGCCTCCGCTACCAGAAGCTCTGCCAATCGGCCAGCAGCCCCTGCGGCACGTTGCAGTTCGCTGTAGACTTCGGACAGGGCACCAAAGGCGGCCGCGACAAACACAGACAGCATGATGAACTCGACCATGTCGCCGCCGGTCATAGAGCCGGAAATGACATCCTGTGCACCTTGGTACAGCACGAAGGCAATCGCCCCGAATATCATGAAAATCATGGTGAAAGTTAGTGCTGCGCGGACCTGAATCCGCCTTTTTGCTGCCAGGAATGCATCGTCCACATGATGGCCGAACCGTTTGGCTTCAGATTGTTCTTGTGTGAAGGCTTGCACGATATTGAGGGCAGTGAGCGATTCGTTTGCGCGGGCACCAACATCGGCCACTTTGTCCTGGCTGGTGCGTGACAGGTTGCGTACCCGGCGACCAACAATGATGATGGTACCCAAGAGAAGCGGTATCACCACTGCGATATACATCATCAGTTTGGGCGACTGGATAAACAGCAATATGGTCCCGGCTATGGCGATAAGAAAATTGCGGGCCCATACCGACATACTGGACCCAACGATTGTTTGCACCAGAGTTGTGTCTGCCGTGAGGCGGGATACAATCTCACCTGGCCTGTTTTCTTCAAAAAATTCAGGCGACAGCGTGATCAGGCGCTCATACACGGCTTTGCGTATGTCAGCGACAACACGTTCACCGAGCCAGGTTACAAAATAGAAACGAAAGGCGGTGGCCACCGCCATAATAATAACAATCGCGACGAGGATGAGAAAATAGTCGTTCACCAGCTCCGCGCGTTGTGACGTGAATTCTTTATCAACAATATCTCCCATGGCGCGGGGGATTGCCAACGAGGTTCCTGCGGCTATTAACAAAAAAAGGGAGGCCATGAACAACTGAAACTTGTAAGGCCTGACAAAAGACCACAAGGTCTTCAGGTTTTTCATCTTGCCTTTAGGGGGTTGGTGTTCCTGGCGAATACTACTGTCGCTCATATACTGTCGTTCCTAACTAAACCGCTTTGACATATAAGCTTAGTCAACCAAAAAGCCAACGCCCTGCTTCACACTATTATGGAAAAGTTGTTTGCAGATGGTGCAGGCGGTAAAATATTGAAAAATACCCGAAACAGCCTTGCATTCGCCCGCGCTATCCCCTATACGGACGCCTCGTTTTTGGAGATTTGACCAATGAAACAAGATATTCACCCCGATTACCACACAATCAAAGTGGTTATGACTGACGGGACAACTTTTGAGACTCGTTCTACCTGGGGCTCGGAAGGTGACACGCTGAACCTTGAAATTGACCCGAAGTCGCATCCGGCGTGGACTGGTGGCGCGCGCCAGATCACCGAAGGTGGTCGTGTTGCACGCTTCAACAAGCGTTTTGGTGGGCTCAAGCTTAATAAATAAGCGTTTTACCTCAGTATGTTATTCGGAAAAGGCGTCCTTATTGGGCGCCTTTTTCATTTTTGCCTCTTGCAAGCTTTCGATGTCATTCCCAAATAGGCTGTATCCGGTTGCCGCCCTTAGTGGGACCGGTATTGACGTCCGGCCCGACCATGGTGGTGGGCCTTATAATCTGGTTGCTTCTACAGGAGGACTTGACATGAGAACCTTTGACCTTTCCCCTTTGATGCGCAGTTCAGTTGGCTTCGATCACCTGAACCGTTTGCTCGACTCGGCGCTTACCAGCGACGGAGCCAATGCGTATCCGCCCTATAACATCGAAAAACTGTCGGAAGACGATTACCGCGTCACCATGGCTGTTGCTGGGTTTTCGCCCGAAGAACTGACGATTACCGTGCAGGAAGGTACGCTTATCCTAACAGGTAAAGCTCAGGAAGATGACACCGACCGCAAATTTTTGCATCGCGGTATTGCCAAGCGCGCGTTTGAGCGCCGGTTTGAACTTGCCGATACCATTCAGGTAGGCGACGCCAGTTTTGAAAACGGGCTACTGCAGGTAGAACTTCGGCGGGTGATCCCAGAGCACAAGAAGCCGCGTAACATCGCAATTCGCTCAGGCGATGCGCAGATGAAGACCATCGAGTCTGACGCCGCTTAACTCCCAACCTTTCCGCGACCGGTCTATTGGCTTAGCGCTCTGCGCCGGTCGCGCCAATTCTATTGAATTCTCCCACGACCCTCGCTGTCGTACACCTTGTGGAGGCAGGCCGTTGATTGTCAAATTCTTGGTCTCGCCTCCATTTTTTACAAACCAGCTATGATTTGAAAAAGGCGTCTGCCGCCGCGCGGCTAGCAGTTTTTGCCTGAATTTCAGCCTTCGTACGGTCAATCTCACTCTCAAGGCGCTGTACCCGCTCTGCCAGCTCATCCGCGCTGATCGTTGACAGGTCCTCTTTTTCAACATCGCTCAGCGGGCCGGTTTTCTTGCGTGGCTCATCATCAATATCCATTCTGGCCTCCCTTTATCGTCTCTGCCATACTTGGTCACAACTTAACAGCGGAAGGCAGATGATGAAAGCAGTAGAGATTTCAACACCCGGCGGCCCTGATGTATTACAGGCGGTGGAACGCCCTGATCCTGCACCCGGCGATGGGCAGGTTTTGATCCGCGTAAAAGCAGCAGGTGTTAATCGCCCGGATGTTGTGCAGCGGTTGGGCCTATATCCGCCGCCACCCGGTGCTTCGGATATCCCGGGGCTTGAAGTCTCAGGCGTTATCGAAGGTGTTGGTGCGGGCGTTTCATCGCTGAAAGTGGGGGATGAAGTCTGTGCTTTGGTGCCTGGGGGTGGCTATGCCGGGTTATGCATTGCACCCGAGGAAACATGCCTCCCGAAACCCAGTGGACTGTCATTCATAGAAGCAGCCGCATTACCGGAAACATTTTTTACCGTGTGGTCCAATGTGTTTGACCGCGCTGGCCTGAAAGCTGGCGAAACCCTACTGGTGCATGGTGGCTCGTCCGGTATTGGCACAACTGCCATTCAGCTAGCTAAAGCCTTTGGTGCTCAAGTAATAACCACAGCAGGCAATGCAGAAAAGGTCTCTTTCTGCCAGTCTTTGGGGGCTGATTTGGCCATCAACTACCGCGATCAGGATTTTGAGGCAGCAGTCAGTGAGTTCACCGGCGGCACGGGCGTGAATGTCGTGCTTGATATGGTCGGCGGGAGCTATATCGCCAAAAATATCAATTGTATGGCACCCGATGGAAGGCACGTTTCCATCGCCTTCCTGCAAGGCCCGGCGGTCGAGTTGAACATGATGCAGGTTATGCTCAAGCGGTTGGTATTAACCGGCAGCACGCTGCGCCCTCGGGATAATGGGTTCAAGCAAGCGATCGCGCAGGCTTTGCACCAGAAGGTTTGGCAACTCTTGGAAGCGGGGACAGTGAAACCCGTTATTGATACTGTTTTTCCGCTTGAGAAGGCGGCAGACGCGCATCATTTGATGGAATCAAGCGCCCATATGGGTAAAATAATGTTGGAGATTGACGCATAAGGTCGTCATAAAGTCATCATATTGGGCAAAAAATGTATATTTTGTGCAATAATCGCGGTGACAGGCGGTAAAACCCTTGCTAGGGTCACCTCAATGGAGATGACCCTCTCCACCCCTTTCCGAAAATTCAGGTCCAGGGGGCAGGCTGCGACAGCAGTTCTGCGAGGGCTGATGTATTGACTGTAGGAAAAGTAAAATGACACAACCGTTAATGCCGATGGCCACAGCCGTGTGGCTTATTGACAATACTGCGTTGACATTCACCCAGATTGCCGAGTTCTGCCAACTGCATGAGCTTGAGGTTCAGGGTATTGCTGATGGCACTGTTGGCACCCACATCGTGGGCCAGGACCCAACAGTGAGCGGCCAGTTAACGCAGGCTGAACTGGACCGTTGCCAAGCCGACCCCAAAGCGCGGTTGGTATTGACCGAAGACGACGTGAAAGCGGTGACGCGGACGAAAGGTCCGCGCTATACACCGGTTTCAAAGCGGCAGGATAAACCCGATGCCATTGCCTGGCTTGTGCGCCACCACCCTGAATTGACAGATTTGCAAATCAGCCGACTGGTTGGGACGACCAAGCCAACGATACAGGGCATCCGCGAGCGCACCCACTGGAATATCCAGAACATTAAGCCACAAGACCCTGTTGGACTGGGTTTGTGTCGTCAACTGGAGCTGGACGAGGCGGTGCAGTTGGCTGCAGAAAAGCGTGAGAAAGCGGCCGCTAAGGCCTCCAAGGCGGCAGGATCGCAGGAAGCTGAGAAGCCCGCCGAAACTGCGGACGCGCCTGAAGTGACGGAATAAGCGGATCGCACTCAGCCTTTAAGGTCTAATAAAAAAGCGCGGGGCAAAATGCCTCGCGCTTTTTTGGTTCCAAATGCGGTGTCTGGCTAATGTCTGACCCGCAATCGTATTAATTCCTCTTTCAGGCGGAGCTTTTGTTTCTTGAGTTCCATCAGTCGCATGGCGTCTGGATGCGGTCGCAACTCTTCTCGCGCGATGACGTCCTCAATTTCAGCATGTTTCTGGTTCAGTGATGCAACATGCGTATCTAAGCTCATGCCCGTTTCTCCTCATTAATTTTGTTTAGCTTTGTATTTCATCACGTCATCTTCTGTGAGTCACGTAAAGATTCTGGCATGAAAGTTTCGCTGATTTATCGGCAGGTTAGCAGGCTGTATAAAATCCTGCGCGAAATAGAAAACCGTTTTCATGGAAAGAATCGCATCTCCACGCTCCTCGATGCACACTTTTTGAAATTATCTTGCGTGCGCTATTATGCCGTAGAGGTGCCCCCTGCTGCCTTCTGCATCTGCGCAAGCAAGTCGGTTGGGTCCAACCCAAGCGGCGTTGCATAATGATGTAACAACTCGATGCGCTGGCTTGCGTCGTTTGCCAAATTTGCGCCTTGATCATTCCAACAGGCAATGAGTGCGGCTTGTTCGCGCTTTTCTGCCTCTAATTCTTCCGCAAGGGCAGCATGATAGGCTTCGCTACCTCTCTCCAAAGCTATGCGACGGTCCCTCAAGGGCTTCAGAGTTTTCAGCTGCCAGTGGTTTGACAAGCTAAAAAGGGCGTCAAATCCCGCGCGTGTTAAGAGTATTCGCCTGGCTTGGAAAAACAGCCCCAACAACAGCAGGTTAACATCGGCATTCCGTTCATTTTGCAGGCGAAGACAAATGTCTTTCACCGCCGGGCGCGCATAGACCTGAAGAGAGAATTGCCAAAAGTCTTCTGAATGCAGATGTAGTTGCGCCACGCGGGTCTTCCTGATTTTTATGTCGCATTAAGTTTTTTAAATCTTATTAAAATGCTAGCATTGACGCATTAATCAGCCAAAGGTGAAAAATGGACGAAGAGGCCATCCGCGCACGTCTTGCCATGAAAAAGGAAGAACACCGCGACCTGGACGATGCCATCAAGGCAATCCAGTCGGCGGCGGTGTATGATTTGTTACAGGTCCAGCGGCTCAAAAAACGAAAGCTGGTTTTAAAGGACGAGATTTCCGCGCTTCAGGCTATGTTGGTGCCGGATATTATCGCCTAAATATTGTTGTTTTAATTGACTGGGGTTTTAGCGAACCTTCTCGCCATCCTTCATGTCTCGCTTGTTTTCATACATGGCCTTGTCCGCCTTATCGAGCGCATCATCAGGTTTATCGCCTGACCGGAAAGTATAAGTGCCAAACGCCAGGCTCATGGTCACCGGGTCACCTCCTGCCTCGCCGCCTAACTCCAAGGGGTTTGCAGTGATAATATCCGCCAGCGCTTTGGCTTTCTCTGAGCCAACAGTTTCATCGGCCTGAGCCAGAATAACGCCAAACTCATCACCGCCCAGCCTGCCAATAACGTCTGTTGTCCGCACATTATCAACCAACAGGCGCGCCACATGAAACAGCGCCTTGTCCCCAGCGTCATGACCGTATTTGTCGTTGATATTTTTCATATCATTCAGGTCGATAAACATAAGCGTAGATGGAGTGCCATAGCGTTCGGCAAAAGAAATCATGCGGTTCAGTTCGCGCACAAACGCGCGCCGGTTCGGGATCGGCAGAAGTGCGTCTGTATCCGCCACATCTTCCATTTCCCGCAAGCGACGGTTGGTGCGATCAAGCTCGGTCCGTAACGACTCAACTTCTTGCATCAAAGACATAATAGCGTGGTGAACGCGTTCGGTCATTTCCTCAGGTGGGATGCCAAGAACCTGCACCGTATCCTCGATACGCCGGACACTGCTGCTGTCGCTGGCCGACCCGGTGAGTTCCGCGCGGCCTGCTGGCCGTGTGGGGGCGGTTCTCACAACGCCGGGTGTGCTCGATACTTTCATGCCAAATCCTGTTGTTAAGGCAAACACCTTCTAACAGGGTTAATATTAACGAACCGTTGCACGGACGCCATTCAATTTTTGCAAACCGGTTGATTTCGCAAAGAGCCGCTGTGCCTTGCAATCAAGGCGCTCGTGCCTATAATGCGCGCTCTTCCAGCGTCTGCTGGACTATTGGGGCCATAAAACAGGACGGGAACCGTGACACACACACCTCCATTGGTCGGCATCATTATGGGTAGCCAATCCGATTGGCCCACGATGAAACATGCAGCGGATATTTTGGATGAACTGGGCGTTCCGTTTGAGACAAAAATCGTCTCGGCGCATCGCACGCCAGACCGCCTGTATCAGTATGCAAAGTCCGCAAAATCAAACGGCCTGAAATGTATCATTGCCGGTGCTGGTGGCGCGGCGCATTTGCCGGGTATGGCGGCAGCTATGACCTCGTTGCCAGTGTTTGGCGTGCCGGTCCAGTCGGCGGCTTTGTCCGGCCAGGACAGCTTGTTATCCATTGTGCAAATGCCGGGCGGCGTTCCGGTTGGCACGCTGGCAATTGGCAAGGCAGGGGCCAAAAATGCTGGCCTTTTGGCAGCAGCAGTGCTTGCGTTAATGGACGACGCGCTGGCTGACCGTCTGGATGCGTGGCGTTTGGCACAAACCGAAAGCGTCGCAGACGCCCCAACAAACGACTAGACCCGAGGCATACAATGACACGCGTTAACCCTGGCGGCACCATCGGAATTTTAGGCGGCGGACAGTTGGGGCGGATGCTGGCCCTTGCCGCCGCCAACCTCGGGTACAGGTGTCATATCTTTTGCCCGGAAGAAAACAGCCCTGCTTTTCAAGTGGCCGACACAACAACTGTGGCGTCGTACACCAATGAAGAGGCATTAATTGACTTTGCACAGTCTGTTGATGTGGCAACCTATGAATTTGAAAATGTACCTGGGAACACAGCGGATACGGTATCTGCCCATACCCTGCTGCGCCCCGGCGCGCGGGCGCTGACAGTGACGCAGGATCGGTTAACGGAAAAACAGTTCCTCAACGATGCAGGGGTTGAAACCGCGCCCTATCAGGCATTTCATACGGCAGACGAATTGGAAGCCGCATTCAAAACCATTGGCCGACCATCGGTCGCAAAAACGCGCCGGTTTGGGTATGATGGCAAAGGCCAGCAGTTGATCAAAACACCCAAGGACCTTGAATTGGTTTTGGATGTTACCCAGAACATGCCCGCGATCCTCGAAGGGTTCATTCCGTTTGACCGGGAAATCAGTGTGATTGTTGCGCGCAGTGCATCTGGCGATGTGGCGGCTTACCCCGTCGGTGAAAACGTTCATACCAATCATATTCTTGATACGACCGATGTGCCGGCTGCGGTGTCAGATCGCATTGAAGCAACGGCAAAAGTGCTGGCGACCAAGGTCGCAAATGCCCTGGATTACATCGGCGTCATGGGCGTAGAGATGTTTGTAACAGACAGCACCGGCCAGATTATTGTTAACGAGATTGCACCGCGCGTGCACAATTCCGGTCACTGGACAATGGACGGCGCGCACACAAGCCAGTTCGAGCAACACATACGTGCCATCTGTGACTTGCCGCTCGGCGATACGCAGGCACGCGGCAAGGTGCGTATGAAAAACCTGCTGGGTGAAGATATCCTGAATTTGGACGAGTTTCTGGAAGACCCGACGGCCAGCGTACATCATTACGGCAAATCAGACCCGCGCCCTGGCCGTAAAATGGGCCATGTGACCTGGGTTAAGACGGAATAGCCTATGTATCGCTCTGCCAGCACATCCGACAGTGGATTGGTGGAGTTTTCCTTTGGGGACTCTGCTGAGATGGCCAGGGCCCTGCTTGCGCTGGTATTATCTGGTCGAAAAACAGCCACATGCTCCGCTTTTGATATGTACCCAGACAAAAAAATTGTGGAGGTTGGGGAACAACAAATTGTGCTGGATGAAATGGGCAGGCGTGCCTGCATAATAGAAATTACAGCGGTCGAAATCACGAAGTTTTCTGAAGTAGATGCGGCTTTTGCTGAGAAAGAGGGCGAAGGCGACTTAAGCCTTGCCCATTGGCAAGCCTCTCACAAAGCGTACTTTACTCAGACGGGTTGCTATAAGCCCGACATGCTGCTTGTTTGCGAACAGTTCAGGCTTATAGAAGTTTTTTAGTCATCGGTTATCAAGCTGCGCCCTTACGCTCAAGAGGCCACGCAAGGTGATCCGGTAGGGGCCACCACCGCGGCTTGCAATAAAGCGCCTACGTTTCAGGCGTTTAAAAAGCTCAATTGAAAAGCCAGACAAATACCAACCTTCGCGGTTCACACAGATTGCTTTGCCAATTTTTCTGCGCTCGTCACGCTCAATGATTATACGTCCACCCTGCGCCAAGGCATGCAACGCACGTTGTTCTGATTTGGAAATGTTCACGGGGATTTCGCTCCGCACAATAGAATTTATGCTCCTTCCACGTCAGTGGAGGAGGGGTTCTATTGACCTGCCAGCTCAACTTTGTTGAGGGGCAGGTTTCAGCGGGTCTCTGCGAAGTAAGTCAAAAACGCTCCATAAGTCGTCGAGGAATATTTAGGGGCGATAAAAGGTTTTGTCTAGGGGATTAGAATCCAGGTCGCCCATTCGGCTTTTACCGTAAAACCGTATTTTTCCGCAAAGGCATACACGACCTGTCGCATCGGGTACCCTTTGGTGCGGCTCCAGTGCCAGTCATCGCCGGTGATTCGCGCACTCGGCCACAAGGCATGGCTGACCTCAAGCTCATCCGGTTTTTTGTCGCAGTCGATGTATATGACATCGGGTTCAATGCCTGCATCCTTCAGCGCGTGAAGGGCCTCTGGCGACCAACCGCGATAGGGGATAAAGCGGTCCTTAAATTCTACCACATTGGCAAGTGCCGTTTTAAACGGGCCGTTTGCCGTAACGTCCGCCAGCATTTGCTGCTGAACTGCGGCGTCCGGGTATTTGCGCGTGAGGTTTGGCCGCCCGATATAGCGGCCCACCTGCCGGATCAGATCATCATCCCACGGGTCAACGCCTATAACATTCAGGTCGGGGTGCACCGTCAGCCACCGGCGTGTTGACGCGCACAAAAAACAGCCAATTTCCAGCAAAAGCTGCGCGCCAGAGTCGCGGATCACGCCGTCAACCAGCTCGCGACCCCCACCGCCAAGGGTATAGTCCCACGGCTGGACGCCCCGAACATCAGGCCAGTCTGTAGCAGCTTGGAGTGTCTTGAAGGCGTTATCGCCCATAATCATACGGTAGTTAGAGGATCGAGAAGCCGGTCGCTGCCCAGTCTTTGTCAAATCCGGCCAGGCCACTGGTGGTCAGCGGGTGGTTGAACAGCTTTTTCATTACTTCCCATGGGAAGGTGGCTACATCGGCGCCGATGCGCGCGCTTTCCAGTACATGAACGGGGTGGCGAACAGACGCGACCAGAATTTCCGTATCAAACGCGTAATTATCATAGATGGTGCGGATATCTTCGATCAGCTCCATGCCATCAAAGCCCACATCATCATGGCGACCCACAAATGGGGAAATGAAGCTTGCACCCGCTTTGGCCGCCAACAGTGCCTGATTAGCAGAAAAACACAGCGTTACATTGACCATGATGCCATCTGCGCGCAGGGCTTTGCAGGTTTTCAGACCGTCCACCGTCAGCGGCACTTTAACAGCAATATTGTCGGCGATTTTTGCACATTTCAGGCCTTCTTTGAGCATCGTTTCATGGTCATGTGCCGTGGTTTCTGCCGACACGGGCCCATCAACTTCGTTGGCGATTTCCGCGATCACTTCAAAAAAATCACGACCAGACTTTTTGATTAAAGACGGATTAGTCGTCACGCCATCAAGAAGGCCTGTCGCATTTGCTTCGCGAATCTCGTCAATATTGGCGGTGTCGAGGAAGAATTTCATGGGTGCGCTCCGTGGCTAGGCATTTGACCGACCGCAGCATCATAACCTGCGCGGTGGCTGATGCCTATCCAAGATTGGGGTCAAATTCAAGCCTTATGGATGATTGCGGTTGCGGCCCAGCTTTCCTATGCTATGCACCTACCCACCTGTAAGGATATCCCACACCCATGGACCAAACGGCGTTGAATTTAGGCGAACCTGACGCCGATGCGCTGCGTGTATCCGTGCTGTTGCCTGTGCCCTTGAAGGGACCGCTGGATTACCGACTTGATGCAGGCATGGAACGCCCACCTGTGGGCTCGCTCGTCAAAGTGCCCCTGTCCGGCAGGACCGCAACAGGGGTGGTTTGGCCACAAGAGGAGGGGGCAGCCCGCAAAAATTTGCCACTGGCAAGGTTAAAACCTGTCGAGTCGGTTTTGCCCCTATCGCCCTTTTCACAGGATCTGATGCGGTTTGTCGATTGGGTCTCTGCCTATACGCTGTCCTCGCAGGGGGCGGTTTTGCGGATGTGCCTGTCGGTCCCAGCTGCGCTTGGTGATGTGCCGGTCAGAACGCAGTATGTTCGGGGTGAAATACCAACAGGACCTCGGATAACCGCGGCGCGTCAGGCCGCGCTTGATGCAGCCAGCCTGGACAGGCCACAAACGGCGTCTGTTATTGCAGAAACAGCTGGTGTTTCTACGGGCGTTGTTCAGGGGTTGGTAAAATCGGGTGCGCTACGCACGGTTGAAGTGTCGGTTGACGCGCCTTTCCAGCAACCGGATTTGTCGATTGAAGGGCCTGATCTATCCAAAGAGCAGCAGGTCGCTGCTGGTGCCATCAAAGATCGCGTACAGTGCGGCGGATTTAAAACTTTTTTGCTGGACGGCATTACCGGCTCTGGCAAAACCGAGGTTTATTTTGAAGGACTGATCGAAGCCTTGAAGGAAGACGGGGCACAGGTGCTGGTACTGGTGCCTGAAATTGCCCTGACGGCACAGTGGCTCAAACGATTTGAAGCCCGGTTTGGCGCGCGACCTGTCGTCTGGCACTCGGATATTGGTATGGCCCAGCGCCGCCGTGCCTGGCGCGCGGTCGCAAGCGGCGAAGCCCGCGTGGTGGTAGGGGCCCGGTCAGCGCTGTTTCTCCCGTATAAGCAACTGGCCTTTATAACGGTCGATGAAGAACATGATCCTTCTTTTAAGCAGGAAGAAGGCGTGCTGTATCACGCGCGGGATATGGCCGTTGTGCGGGCAAAGTTTGCGGATTGCCCAATTGTGCTGGCCAGTGCCACACCGTCCCTAGAAACATTGGTTAACGCAGACGACGGCAAGTATGAAAAGCTGATTCTTAGGGAACGGTTCGGGCATGCCGTTTTGCCAGATATGTTCGCGGTTGATATGCGCGCCAGCGCACCAGTGGCCGGTAGCTGGATATCACCTGTGCTATCAGACGCCATGACAGCGACGCTGGCGGCTGGCGAACAGGTTATGCTGTTCCTCAACCGTCGGGGATACGCTCCTTTGACCCTGTGTAGAACCTGCGGTCATCGCATTGAATGCCCCAACTGCACCGCATGGCTTGTTGAACACCGATTTAAAAAAGAACTGCAATGCCACCAGTGTGGGTACATGCGCCCAACCCCTGCCGAATGCCCGGAGTGCAAATCAGAAGACAGTCTGGTTGCCTGTGGCCCCGGCGTGGAGCGTTTGTTTGAAGAAGTGTCTCATGCGTTCCCGGATGCGCGCACGGCCGTCATGACCAGCGATACGATGACGAACCCACGAGCCACAGCGCAGATGGTGTCGCAGATAGCAAGCGGTCAGCTTGATCTGGTGATTGGCACCCAGATTGTGACCAAAGGGTATCATTTTCCGAATCTGACTCTGGTGGGCGTTGTTGATGCCGATCTGGGCCTGCGCGGCGGTGACCTGCGTGCCGGGGAGCGCACGTATCAGCAACTGGTGCAAGTGGCAGGCCGGGCCGGACGCGCGGAAAAGCCAGGTAGGGTGTTTCTGCAAACCTATGAGCCTGAGCATCCCGTTGTACAGGCGCTGTTGACCAGCGACGGTGATACCTTCATGCAGGCGGAGCGACAAGCGCGGCAGCGATTTTCCATGCCGCCGTTTGGTCAGTTGGCAGCGCTTGTGTTATCGGGGCCCAACCTTGCTGATGTCTTTGAATATGGTCGTCGGTTGGCGAGCGCTGCGCCAGCGCTTGAAAATATGCAGTTTATGGGGCCTGCCCCAGCGCCGCTGGCACGAGTGCGGGGGATGCACCGTGTGCGTATGCTTGTGCATGGGGCCAAACGGACCGGTATTCAAAATATCATGCGGTCATGGGTGCAGTCTGCAAAGCCAGTGTCTGGCGTTAAAATCAAGATTGATATTGACCCCTATAGTTTTCTGTAAGTGGCCTTGGATGCGGCGTCCCTGATGGGTCTGTGTATGCTGGCAAACGCCGCTAAATCTGGCGCTTGTGTAAGATCAGTCGGCCCGCCACCGGGAAGATTCCAGATTCAATGAATATGCCCGCTTGCAAGGGTCATATCTCTATGCTAGAGGGAGCACGCATTTGGGCTGGCCAGCGCCAAATCGTGGGATATTCCCAAGGTTAAAGCGGTCGTGAATTTTGAGCGTGAGCCATGCTTGTTCCGGGCATCTCACATAGTTGAGCCGATAGGTTCTGCCATTATTTTCAGGGGACGTCTGACGTGACCTCGCAAAAAGCGATTGTTTCTGGCTTATCGGGCCGCTATGCGCTGGCGATTTTTGACCTCGCCGTTGAGACTAAGGCGCTGCAAGCCGTCGAAACCGATTTTGCCGATTTGCGCACAATGCTAGCTGAAAGTGACGATTTTGCTGTTCTGGTCACTTCGCCAGTGATCGCCAGCGATGATCAGGTCAAAGGTATATCGGCTGTTGCCGCCAAGGCCGGTTTCTCTGATCTGACATCGAAGTTTCTTGGTGTGCTGGCAGCGAATCGCCGCCTGACATCGCTAAAATCTATTATGGATGCGTTTGACCGCCTTGCTGCTGACCACCGCGGTGAAGTAAATGCTAGTGTGATCAGCGCGAAAGCACTGACTAAAACGCAGATCACATCTCTGGAAAAGAATTTGAAGACAGCCATTGGGCAGGATGTTGCGATCGATCAGATCGTCGACGAAACCTTGCTCGGTGGTCTTAAAGTGAAAGTGGGCTCTCGAATGATCGATAGCTCGTTGAAAACCAAACTCGACAACCTCGCAATCGCTATGAAAGGGGTTCAATAATGGATATCCGTGCAGCGGAAATCTCTAAGATCCTTAAAGATCAGATCGCAAATTTTGGAACTGATGCCGAAGTTTCTGAAATCGGTACCGTTCTCTCTGTGGGTGACGGTATTGCCCGCGTATACGGCCTGGACCAGGTACAAGCTGGAGAAATGGTTGAATTTCCCGGCGGTGTCAAAGGTATGGCGCTGAACCTCGAAAGCGACAATGTCGGTATCGTGATTTTCGGTGATGACCGGGGCATTAAAGAAGGCGACACCGTCAAGCGTACTGGCGCGATTGTGGACGTGCCGGTTGGTAAAGGCTTGCTGGGGCGGGTTGTTGACGGCCTTGGTAATCCAATCGACGGTAAAGGCCCGCTGGAAGATGTTACCCGCGAGCGCGTTGAAGTTAAGGCGCCGGGCATTATCCCTCGCCAATCTGTCTCCGAGCCAATGCAGTCTGGCCTCAAAGCGATTGATGCGCTTGTTCCTGTGGGTCGTGGCCAGCGTGAGTTGATTATTGGTGACCGCCAAACCGGTAAAACTGCTGTAGCGATTGATACTTTCATCAACCAGAAAGCAACCAACGATGCTGCTGCCAGTGACAGCGACAAACTGTTCTGCATCTATGTTGCGGTTGGACAGAAGCGTTCAACTGTTGCGCAGATTGTGAAGTCGCTGGAAGAAAACGGTGCGCTAGAATATTCGATTGTTGTGGCTGCCACGGCATCTGAACCTGCACCGCTTCAGTTCCTGGCGCCGTACACTGGTACGGCCATGGGTGAATTTTTCCGTGACAACGGCATGCATGCTGTGATCGTTCATGATGACCTTACCAAGCAAGCTGTCGCCTACCGCCAGATGTCTTTGCTGCTGCGTCGCCCTCCTGGACGTGAAGCCTACCCTGGTGACGTATTCTATTTGCACAGCCGCCTGCTTGAGCGTGCAGCGAAAATGTCTGATGAGCGGGGCGGCGGCTCCCTGACGGCATTGCCTGTTATCGAAACACAAGCGGGTGACGTATCGGCATATATTCCAACCAACGTGATTTCGATCACTGATGGTCAGATTTTCCTTGAGACAGAGCTGTTCTATAAAGGTATCCGTCCTGCAATTAACGTTGGTCTGTCGGTTTCTCGTGTGGGGTCTGCTGCACAGATCAAGGCGATGAAACAGGTTGCTGGTTCGATCAAGCTTGAACTTGCACAGTACCGCGAAATGGAAGCCTTCGCGCAGTTTGGCTCAGACCTTGATGCCGCAACACAGCAACTGCTGAACCGCGGTGCTCGTCTGACAGAATTGCTGAAGCAGGGCCAATATAGCCCGCTGCCGGTCGAAGAGCAGGTTGTTTCGATCTTTGCTGGTGTGAACGGCTTTTTGGACAATATTCCGACAACGGATGTGACCCGTTTTGAGGAACAGTTCCTCGGCGAAATGCGTGCAAAGCATGCAGATTTGCTGGGCACGATCCGTAAGGAAGCCAAGCTAACAGACGAGACGACTGCAAACTTGAAGTCGATCCTTGAAACGTTTGCGAAGTCGTTTAGCTAAGAACCCGATGAGGAGAGGCTGAGCAATGCCAAGCCTTAAAGACTTAAAAATTCGCATCAATTCTGTAAAGTCGACGCAGAAGATCACCAAAGCCATGAAAATGGTGGCGGCATCTAAACTGCGCCGTGCACAGGATGCGGCTGAGGCGGCCCGCCCCTATGCCGAGCGGATGGAAAAGGTGCTTACGGGCCTTGGCCAGGCGGTCAAAGATCAGCCCGGCGCATCGCCTTTGTTGGCGGGAACCGGAAAAGATGATGTTCAACTTGTGATCGTTGCAACGTCAGAGCGCGGTTTGTGCGGTGGCTTCAACACCAATATCGTCAAGGTCGCCAAAGCACACATCCTGAAGCTGATTGACCAAGGCAAGACAGTAAAAATTCTGTGCATCGGGCGCAAAGGCCACGTGATCCTGCGCCGCGAGTTTGAAGACAAGATTATTGATCTGAAGGATATGTCCGGGGTCAAAAAACTTGGTTTTGGTGATGCACAGCCGATTGCCGCTGAGGTTTTGGCAATGTTTGAGCGCGGCGAATTTGACGTTGCGACGCTTTTCTATGCCAAGTTCCAGTCCGCGCTTGTCCAGATCAATACAAAGCAGCAGCTTATTCCTGCGTCGCTGGATGATGCCGCGAACGAAAACGATGTCCAAGATGACCTTGGTGGCGCTGTTTATGATTACGAACCAAGCGAAGAAGCAATTCTTGATGATTTGCTGCCCCGTAACGTGGCGGTCCAGATTTATCGGGGTCTTCTTGAAAATGCTGCGTCCGAGCAGGGCGCGCGCATGACCGCAATGGACAACGCAACCCGCAACGCGGGCGACATGATTGACAGTTTGACGGTTACATACAACCGGACCCGTCAGGCGAACATCACTAAAGAACTGATTGAAATTATCTCGGGCGCGGAAGCGCTTTAAGCAGGTTACACGAAGGAGTGTAAAACATGGCTACCAATACTGGCCGCATCACACAGGTTATCGGCGCTGTTGTCGACGTGCAGTTTGAAGATCAACTGCCAGCTATCCTGTCCGCACTGGAAACAAAGAACAACGGTGAACGCCTGGTTCTTGAAGTTGCGCAGCACCTTGGTGAAAACACCGTGCGCACCATCGCGATGGACTCTACTGAGGGATTGGTTCGCGGCGCAGAGGTGACAGACACCGGCGCGCCAATTTCTGTGCCGGTTGGCCCTGAAACACTCGGTCGCATCCTGAATGTGATCGGCGAGCCAATTGATGAGCGCGGCGAAATTGGTCACAAACAAGTTGCGCCTATTCATGCTGAGGCTCCTGCGTTTGCAGAGCAGTCAACCGAGCAGGAAATTCTTGTAACAGGTATTAAGGTTGTTGACCTTTTGGCCCCGTACGCAAAGGGCGGTAAAATTGGTCTGTTCGGTGGTGCCGGTGTTGGCAAAACCGTTTTGATCATGGAACTGATCAACAACATCGCAAAAGGGCACGGTGGTTACTCAGTGTTCGCAGGTGTTGGGGAACGGACCCGTGAGGGTAACGACCTCTATCACGAGATGATCGAATCAAACGTGATCAACCTGGAAGGCGAAAGTAAAGCTGCCCTCGTTTACGGTCAGATGAACGAGCCTCCCGGTGCGCGTGCTCGTGTGGCATTGACTGGTTTGACGCTTGCGGAATATTTCCGTGATCAGGAAGGCCAAGACGTTCTGTTCTTCGTGGATAACATTTTCCGCTTCACGCAAGCAGGTGCAGAGGTATCAGCCCTTCTTGGTCGTATCCCATCTGCTGTTGGGTACCAGCCAACACTGGCAACCGACATGGGTACTTTGCAGGAACGGATTACATCGACCAAAAAAGGCTCGATCACATCTGTGCAGGCCGTTTATGTGCCTGCCGATGACTTGACTGACCCTGCGCCAGCAACCTCATTTGCTCACCTCGATGCAACGACTGTTCTGTCGCGTCAGATTGCGGAACTTGGCATCTACCCGGCGGTTGACCCATTGGATAGTACGTCTCGTATCCTGGATCCGCGCGTTCTGGGCGAAGAGCATTATGAGGTGGCGCGGTCTGTTCAGGAAGTATTGCAAAAGTATAAATCTTTGCAGGATATCATCGCGATCCTGGGCATGGATGAGTTGTCGGAAGATGACAAACTGGTTGTGGCCCGTGCTCGTAAAATCCAGCGTTTCCTTAGCCAACCTTTCCATGTGGCAGAAGTGTTCACTGGTACGCCAGGTGAGTTTGTCTCGCTTGAAGACACAGTGAGTGGCTTTAAGGCGATTGTCGCTGGTGAATATGATCACCTGCCAGAAGGTGCCTTCTATCTGGTTGGCAACATCGAACAGGCGATTGCAAAAGCAGAGAAACTGGCAGCTGAAGCCGCCTAAGGAAAGCAGAGCTGATGGCTGATATGCTTCACTTTGAAATCGTTTCGCCAGAGCGTCTGTTGAAAGACGCTCAAGCTGCCATGGTTGTTGTGCCTGGTGCAGATGGTGATTTTGCAGCATTGCCTGGTCATGCGCCGATGATGTCGACAATTCGCCCTGGAGTGGTCGAGGTTTACGAGACCGAGGGCGGCGAGCCAGAGCAGTTGTTCATCAAAGGGGGCTTAGCGCAAATCAGCCCTGATGGCCTGACCATTTTGGCGGAAGAAACTATCCATCTTGATGATGTGGATGCGGCGGATTTGTCCCAGAAAATTTCTGATGCAGAAAGCGAGCTTGCAAAAGCTCCTGACGATGTCGCCCGTACAGCGGTTGAAAAAGAGTTAGCATGGATGACAGCCTTATCGGGAATCGTTTCCTAAGAAAGTCAGCTTTAACTCGAATAAAGAAGCCGCCTCTTTGGGCGGCTTTTTGTTTGCTGGTTCCTGTGCTGTTGCCAGTCAGTCAAGCAGGTCGTTGATAACCTGTTGGTACACATCCCGCTTAAACGGCACAATTTCAGATACAAGCGCGTCTCTCTCCGTCCATTTCCATGCCCCGAATTCGGGATGTGCAGTGTTTATGTTGATGTTGCTATCACTTGTTTTCAACCGCATGAGCGCCCATCGTTGTTTTTGGCCGCAGTAGCGGCCTTTCCAGACTTTGCCGATCAGCTCTGCCGGCAGATCGTAATACACCCACGTCTCTGACATAGTTATTAGGTCCACGCCGGTTGCAGGCAGACCAATTTCTTCTTCCAGTTCCCTGAAGGCAGCCTGTTCAGGTGTTTCACCGTCATCTATGCCGCCCTGAGGCATTTGCCATGCACCAGGTTTATCCAGGCGTTCGCCGACAAAAATCCTGTCGCTCTGGTTAAGAAGCATAATACCGGCGCAGGGCCGATACGGCAGTTTGCTGGCGGCGGCAGGTGTCATTGCGCTGTTGCAGTATGTAATTTGGCAACCTGTGATATCGGAGCGAGCCTAACCCCCCGGCTTTCCAGCCCGGCTGCCCAGATGCTTACAGCATCCATCGACACGGGAAGAGGCCGAATAATACCGACTGCATAACCGTTACGAAGGGCTGTTTTTTCAAGCTCGTCCAGTCGCTCGCTAATAACGGCAGCGGACAGTTCTTCATCGATGAAACCGATACGACTGTTGATGGCAAGCGGAACAGATAATCCGCGTGCAAGATCTGGCCCCACGCTATATTGACTGGACTGGCTATCCACATACATAAGGCCCCGTGCCGACAAATCCCGCATGATTGGGCGCATACTGTCAACAGCGGCAGTAAACCGTGATCCTTTGTGGCTGATAACTCCAACGTAACCGGTCAGCTTGGAAAGCGATTCGCGCAACCAGCGCAGGTTTTGATCCGGCATGTTGGTCACCAGCAGGGTTAATACGCCAGGGTCGTCCTGGGGGTAGTTAACTGGCTCCATCGGCACCATCAGCAAAACTTCGTGGTTGGCACGGCGTGCCTGCTCGGCCCACCCATTGTTACCTTGCCCAAACGGGGAAAAGGCAAACGTTGTATGTTCGGGCATTTCGGCCAACGCGCGGCGTGTGCGACGGGATTGCATCCCCATGTCTGTTACGATGATCGCGATTTTTGCCTGGTCAGGTGCTTGCACCGGTGTTGCGGCATAATACTCAGAAGACCGGGTTCCATCTGGCCCGATGACGGGTAAAGGCCCCTGGTCACTCATTTCCAGAAGGTCACTGAATGCCTGCACTGGAATGGGTCGGAAAGCCGGTTCCTGCGGGCCAGCTGGTGCCTCAGCTACATCCATTTCCTGCTGCTGTGATGCAGGATCATATGTTGCTTCCAGCAGCGCAAGGCCGCCGAAAACCACGGTCAAACAAATGGCCCAAGCAATAGCAAGTGATCTGAAACTTGTCGGCATATATGCTCATATCTTTCGGCGCGCTGAACTGGTGCCAAAATTACGCACAAAGTCGTTAAGAATCAATCAACACGATAGTTTTGATTGCGGATGCTTTATCGTGATGCTGGCTGGCGCACTTCTGCGACCTGCGCTTGTGGCAGGCTTGACATATTCTTCAACAGCTTGATCGCATAGCGTAGTTGAACATCAACCGGGTCTTCATCGGCGTCCGCTTCTGCGACAGGCTCCAGGTCCTCCGGCAATGGTTCATCATATTCGCCTGCGCGGTCCTTGTTCACCTGATCATTTTCAATATGTCCCTGAAGATCGGCCTCGCGGCGCGCTTTGGCCCGGCGCTGGTTGGGAAACAATACTTCTATGTCCGGCTCCACACCGCGTTCCTGAATGGATGTGCCGCTTGGGGTAAAATATCGTGCTGTGGTCAGGCGAACGGCCTGATTGCCGGAACGTCCAAGCCTGATTTCACTTTGTACGGTGCCTTTGCCAAATGTACGATCGCCCAATATCACGGCGCGACGGTGGTCCTGCAACGCACCGGCAACAATCTCTGACGCCGATGCAGAATAGGCATTTACCAGCACAACAACAGGCACACCCTCCAGCATGTCGCCGCTTGTGGCATACCAGCGGCTATTATTGTTGCGGATGCGGCCACGGGTGGAGACAATTTCGCCCCGGTCTAGAAAGGCATCAGAAATGCGAATCGCCTCGTCCAGCAACCCCCCTGGATTATTGCGTAAATCCAGAATAACGCCGTCCATATTGTCGCCAAGTTCAGCAACCAGTTTCTCGATGGCGTTTTCCACACCTTCACCAGACTGCATGTTGAAGGTCGTTACGCGGATGTAACCGATGGTTTCATCCTCAACGCGGTGGCGCACTGACCGCACCAGAATTTTTTCCCGCGTGATTTCAACGTCAAATGGTGCGGCTGTGTCTTCGCGCACAACCGTGATCGTGATTGACGAATCTACAGGTCCGCGCATTTCCTTGACGGCCTCGGTCAGCGTTTTACCGACAATCGCCTTGCCATCAATATGTGTTATCAGATCACCGCCCTGGATACCTGCTTTTGCCGCGGGTGTTTCATCTATGGGCGACACCACTTTAACAACGCCGTTCTCCATCTGCACTTCTATACCAAGGCCGCCGTATTCGCCTTCCATCTGCACTCTAACTTGTTGATAAACATCAGGGTTCAGATAAGTAGAGTGGGGGTCCAGCGAGCGTAGCATGCCCTGAATCGCGGCTTCGATCAGTTCTTTTTCGTCAACTTCATCTACATAATTGTCGCGGACAAGTTTTAGAATATTGGTCCAGGTATCAAGCTGATTATATAGCTCGGTTTCTTTCGATTTCGACTCTGCGGCACTGGGTGTAGATATCAAGGGCATAGACACCATCAGGGCCATCACGGTGCCGGTTATAAAATTCCGCATATCGATACCTTTCATACTCTATATCCTGCGACGCCAAAACCGTTGCTGTCGCATCTACCGTGCCGCACTTTGGCGTTGTAGCCAAGGCAGCGGATTAATGGGTTGGCCGCCGCGTCTCAGTTCCAGATAGAGACCATCATCACTATCACCATTTGGCATGACACCGACAGGTTCCCCCATCAGCACCCACTGGCCCACGCCGCTTTGAAGCGATTCAAAGCCAGCCAACAAACTATGATAACCACCTCCATGGTCTATGATCAACAACAGACCGTAATCCCGGAATGGTCCAGCGTAAACGACACTGCCATCATAGGGCGATATCACTTGTGCTCCGCCCCGTGCACGGATGCGGATACCTTTGGCGCTTGTGGCACCATCTTTGCTGCCGAATCGCTGCACAATTGGTCCAATAGCCGGGTAGGGCAGTTGGCCTTTCAACTCGCCCAGTGCCTTGCCCAAGCTGCTGAAGGGTCGCTCTATTTCTTTCGGCCTATCACGCCGTGCAGCCAACGAACGCTGGTTTGCGGCCTGTTGTTCCAATTTCGCGATCAAGTCCCGCAACGATTTTGCTTCACCGGCAAATTCACGTAATTCGCGGGCAAGTTCGCGTGCGCGCTCATCTGCCTGACCGGCTTCTGCCCGGCGGCGGTCCACCAGTGACGAAAGTTTTTCCTGATTTTGCGTTAAGGATTGCAAGTTGTTCTTCAGGCTAAAGCGCTGGTCTGACAAGTCGGTTTGAATGTTTGCCAAAAGCAGCAAATCCGTTTTGAGCGCAGATGCGCGTTCGTCAATCATCGGCACCAGAGACGCCATCAGGCTGGTTGAGCGTGCTGTTGTCAGCGCGTCATCCGGTTTCAAAAGCGCAAGGACGGCAGGGCGTTGTGACAGTCTGCTTATTGCTGCCACCAGCTCAACGATATTGTCATTGTTAGCCAGCAGATCATCGCGTTTTTGGGTCATCTCTATTTCAAGATCGGCAATTCGGGTTTCCAGCCTGGTTACATTGCCTTCTGCGATTTGAATGGCGCGGGCGCTATCGATCAATTCTGCGGCCAGTTCATTGGCTTGTGCGCGTGCTCGCGCGCTTTGCAGTTCGAGGATCTCCCGTTGCCGTTGCCCTGCCGCAATTTCGGCTTCAATCGCTTCCAGTTTTTCCTTGGCGTCATCCCCTGATTGACGGGCTGACGCAGGCACTGTTGTGAACCATACCGCCGCCAGAACCAGCGTGGCCTTTATGCCCAACCAATCAAGCAGTTTGTTCAATCCTTGCACTAAACTCGATGCCCGTAAGCAAGCTGTGCCCGGTCATTTCGGTGGGCTGCTTGAGCCCCATAATGTTCAGCATCGTTGGGGCGACATCCGACAGGCTGCCATCCTGCAGGGTAATTTGGTGGTTCACGATGATGACAGGGACATCCAGTGAAGTATGGGCTGTATGCGGTTGGCCCGTGCTGTGGTCCATCATCATTTCCACATTGCCGTGGTCAGCCGTTACCAGCATCGCTGCGCCCGCTTGGGTGACAGCTTCTTCCAGGCGGGCAAGGCAGGTATCTATGGTTTCAACAGCCTTGATCGCCGCTGACATAACGCCTGTGTGTCCCACCATATCCGGGTTGGCAAAGTTAACGATGATCGCACCGTATTTGCCGCTTTTGATCGCCTCTACAAGCTTGTCCGTGACTTCGGGTGCGGACATTTCAGGTTTTAGGTCATAGGTGGCAACGTCCGGGGACGGCACCAATATGCGATCTTCGCCTTCAAATACCGGTTCAATGCCGCCATTGAAGAAAAAAGTGACATGCGCGTATTTTTCGGTTTCTGCAATCCGCAGTTGCGGCACACTATTTGCCGCCAACACTTCACCCAAGCTGTTTTTAATATCCAGCGACGGAAACAGGATGGGATGAAACTCGCTAAGCGCCGTTGAATATTCAACCATGCCAAGTGTTGCAGCAAAAGTTGGCACCACAGCACGGTCAAACCCATCAAAAGCCGGGTCCAGAAGGGCGGTCAGGATTTCTCGTGCCCGGTCGGCCCGAAAATTTGCCATCAGAAGGCCGTCGCTTGCTTTCATGCCGGTGTAATCACCAATGATTGTAGCTTTGGTAAATTCGTCGTTTTCCTGCCGCCCATAAGCCTGGTTAACTGCATCCGTCGCGCTATCGGCGCGGTTATCTGCGTGTGCGGCGGTGATCGCGCTATAGGCTTGCTCTACGCGGTCCCAACGCTTGTCCCGGTCCATTGCGTAGTAACGCCCTGTTACGGTCGCAATTTTTGCTAAAGACGGGGCATCAAGGTCAGCCTCAAACTTTTCAACAAATTCAAGCGCTGACTTGGGTGGTGTGTCCCTACCATCCAGAAAAGCATGGATATGGACGACGATCCCGTTTGCGGACAGGATGTTAGCAAGCGCAGCTATGTGATCCTGGTGGCTGTGCACGCCGCCCGGCGACAACAGGCCCATAAGATGCGCGGCACCGCCAGATGTTTGTAACTTTGTGATGAAGGTTGCTAGCTCTGGGTTCTTTTCCAAGGTGCCTGTTGCGATGGCTTCATCAACGCGGGGCAGGTCCTGCAACACGACCCTGCCGCCGCCCAGGTTCATGTGACCAACTTCCGAGTTGCCCATTTGGCCTTCCGGCAAACCAACAGCAAGGCCGCTGGTTTTAAGCCAGGCGCGCGGATATTCTCGCCACATACGGTCATAGGTTGGTGTGCTTGCCTGCTTGATCGCATTATCTGCGATGTCCTCGCGGTACCCCCACCCATCAAGGATGCACAGCACTACAGGCTTTTTAACCGATGCAGGAATGTTAGTCATGAAAAATAGTCCTAACTGATATGCTGGATGCCAGTTTAATCCCGATGGTACGGATGCCCAGCATTAATCGACCAGGCGCGGTAAATTTGTTCTGATAAAAGCACCCGCACCAGCATATGAGGCCAGGTTAGTGCGCCAAATGCCAGCTTCAGATGGGCTTTATCGCGCACGCTGGTATGCAGGCCGTCTGCCCCGCCAATGACAAAGGCGATATCGCTGTATCCAGTTGATTGCCAGTCTGAAAGCTTTGCTGCAAACGCCCGGGAGTTTAACGCTTTGCCACCTTCGTCCAGCACCACAAGGGCTGCCCCATCCGGCACAGCGGCCAGCAAGCGGTCTGCTTCGCGCAATTTGCGTTCTTCCGCATTTGCTGACTGCTTTTTAATCTCGATTTCGATGATCGAATGTTTCCACGGCAGGCGCTTTAGATAGTCACCAACCAGCGTGTGTTCTGGGCCACGCTGCATGCGCCCGATGGCGATGATTGAAATATGCAAAGAACCCTCTCCGAAGCTAGTGCCCGGTTACAAACCGAATTGGGTTCCCGTCGTCTACTGCAGATACAGCAGCTTTGGCCCTAATTCAGGATACGCTCGTCGGCGGTTTGTCCGGTATCAGCGGTTTCCTTGCCATGGTCAGCGTTTTCATCAATGTCGGTTGCCCACATTTTATCCAGATTATAGAAGCTTCTAACTTCTGGACGGAAAATATGAACAATCACGTCACCTGCGTCGATCAGCACCCAATCAGCCTGCTCAAGGCCCTGAACCACGATGTCTTTATGGCCCTTTTGTTTCAGGCCCTTGACGACATAGTCAGTCAGTGCCGCAACTTGCCGCTGTGACCTTCCGCTCGCGATAACCATAAAGTCTGCGATGCCGGTTTTGCCTGCTAAATCAATGGGAGTGATGTCTTCCGCCTTGTTATCATCAAGCGATGAGATGACGGATTTCAAGAGATCCTCGGCGCTCATTGCCGGGACAGGATCAGTGACGCTATGCGTCTCCGATGATGCGTGCAAGTAGATGTCCTTTCTTGTCTACCGCCACCATTCATTGCCTTTATGGCGGCGGATACTTGTGGCTGAACCACTGTGTCGTGGTATTGATACAAAGGTCCAAGCCGGTGCTTTGGCGTTTGAAAAATTGCTATAATGCCGCCGGTATTGGCCGAACTGACAAGCAAATTTTCCGTGTAAGCCAGAAACAGAATACCCCGGACGATCAAAAATCGCAATGGGTAGCGTGCGGGCGATGAACTGCCACTCTTGCCACTGATGAAAGGAGGCTAAATTGTCAGCCCCCATAATCCAGACAAACTCGGTTTGTGGCATCCTTCGTGTCAGGGTGCGGATTGTATCTGCGCTGTAACGCGTACCCAGCTTTTTTTCGATGTCTGTGACGACCATTTTTGGCCTGTTGCCGACCAGCGCCCGCAGGCTTTTCTTACGGCGCTTGCGTTTCGCCATGTCATACTTTTGCTTTAGCGGGTTACCTGGGCTAACCATCAGCCATATGGCATCCAGATCCAACCGCTTTAGCGCCTCAGAGGCGACATGTATGTGGCCTTCGTGCGCGGGGTTAAAGCTACCACCATAGAGGCCCACGCGCCGACCCCGCCAGCGGTTGGCGTGCCGGATCAGGGAAAAAGGTTTGAGGGGCTTGGCCATCGGGTCAGTTAGGCTATCTTCAGGGCCGGGTCTGGCCGCTGCCGCGCACCTGATATTTGAAGCTTGTCAATTGCTCTAACCCTACTGGGCCACGTGCATGGATGCGACCGGTCGCAATACCAATTTCGGCCCCCATGCCAAATTCGCCGCCATCGGCAAACTGTGTTGAGGCATTATGCATTACGATAGCGCTGTCTACCTTGGTTAAGAAGGTCTGCGCAGCACCTGCATCTTCGGTGACAATACTTTCGGTGTGGCCTGACGAGAAGGCGGCGATATGTGCCAGCGCATCGTCAATATCATCGACAATTTTCACGGACAGGATCGCATCCAGATATTCGGTGCTCCAGTCCTCTTCGCTTGCAGGTGTCACGCGGCTGTCCATCGCCCTGACGGCAGTAACGCCGCGCACAGCGCACCCCTGTGCAATCAGGCTTTCAATAATTGATGGCAGGCTGCCCGCGGCTGCCCTGTCTACCAACAGTGTTTCGGCAGCGCCGCAAATGCCAGTGCGCCGCATCTTGGCGTTGAGCACAATATCATGGGCTTTTTGCGGGTCTGCTGCCTCGTGAATATAGACATGACAGATGCCTTCAAGATGGGCAAAAACAGGCACACGACTCTCGGTCTGCACGCGTTCCACCAAAGACCGCCCCCCTCTGGGCACGATAATATCGATCACACCAGACATGGTTAGCATCTTGCCAACAGCGGCACGGTCCCGCGTCGGCACGAGTTGGATCGCGTCTTCAGGCAGGCCCGCTTTTTTAAGGCCCTCGACAAGACAGTCATGGATCGCAGTGCTGGAATGGAAGCTTTCGCTGCCGCCACGCAGAATGACGGCATTGCCTGCTTTCAGACACAGGGCGCCCGCATCTGCGGTCACATTGGGGCGGCTTTCATAAATCACCCCGATCACGCCAAGTGGTACCCGCACGCGTGCGATATCCAGGCCGTTCGGACGTGTCCAGCGCGCCATTTCATCCCCGACCGGGTCGGGTAAGGCGGCGATATCCTCCAGGCTTTTTGCGATTGCTTCAATGCGCTGATCATCTAGCAGCAAACGGTCGATCATGGCCGCTGACAAGCCTTTTTCTGTGCCATACGCTATATCTTTGCTGTTGGCTTGCAGGATTGTCTGGCAATTATCCCTTAAAGCAGCAGCAGCTGATAAAAGTGCGTTGTTTTTCATGTCCGTTGTTGCCAAAGCAAGACGGCTGGCAGCGCTCCGGGCACTTGCGCCCAGTTCATCCATCATTCCGTCTATTGTATGGCTATCGAACATTGTTTTCTTTCATATGGCGTTAAATCAGCACCAAATCATCTCTGTGGATCAGGTTGGCGCGTCCGGTGTAGCCCAGTATCTGCATCAGATCGGCTGATTTCACTCCCGCAATGCGATCCGCATCCAGTGCATCATAGGCTACAAGGCCTTGTGCCACCAATTTACCATCTGGGCCCATGCAGGCCACCATATCCCCCCGGCTAAAGTTGCCATCAACAGATGTCACGCCTGCGGGCAACAAACTGGCACCTTTTTTCAAGGCTTCGACCGCGCCTGAGTCAATATGGATAAACCCTTTTGGGGCCATCATCCCCATAATCCATTGCTTGCGCAGCGTCAGGGGGTCTGAAGCTGCTGTAAACAGTGTTCCACGCTCACCAGCCCGCAACCGTGTAATTGGGGCAAGGTCACGCCCATCCATGATCACCATGGAACAACCACCCGCAAGGGCAATTTTTGCAGCCAGCAGCTTGGTGATCATGCCGCCAGTGCCAACTGTTACCTCGGCAGGGGGGCCTGCCATTGCTTCGATCGTGGGTGTAATTTCGGTTATGTGACCAATGAACTCTGCATCCTCGTTACGCCTTGGATCAGCAGAGTACAGGCCGTCAATGTCGCTCAACAGCAACAGCAGGTCAGCGCGCATCATCTGGGCGACCCGGGCGGCAAGGCGGTCATTGTCACCAAACCGGATTTCGCTGGTGGCAACACTGTCGTTTTCGTTGATAACCGGCACGATGCCTTTTTCAATAAGGGTATCAACAGTGTTGCGAGCGTTCAGATATCGCGGCCGATCTTCCAGGTCATCAATCGACAGCAGTATCTGCGCGATCACTATATCGTTTTTGGCAAACTCTGTTTGGTAAGCCTGGGCCAGTTTTATCTGGCCAATGGCCGCAGCGGCCTGCGCATCTTCAAGCCGGTTGCTCCGTTGCTTTAGACCCAGCCCACTCAGCCCGAGCGCTACCGCGCCAGACGATACCAAAATGACCTGTTTGCCCTCGCTTTTCAGCATAGCAATGTCGTTCGCCAGTGCTGCCAGCCAATCGCTCCGCAGGGCTCCATCTTTCGCCAAAGTCGCGGAGCCAATTTTGATCACGATACGGTCAGCGTCATTAAGCCGTGCTGTCAGCAATGTGTAGGTCATCTGAAAACTCTTCCGATCAAATGGGGGACCACTCCCCCGCGGTTTCGTTGCCCTGATCATCTTCGGGCCGCTCTTCTTCAATTGCGCGCTGGGCAATATCCTGTTTTACCACATCCCATAGGGCAGAGAGAACTTCCTTCACGCCTTCACCAGTTGCCCCGGATAGAACCATAACCGGTCGCGCGGCCGCATCCGCAAGCGCGAGGCGTTTTTCTTCCAGGTCCTCTTCCGCGACAGCATCGCATTTATTGAGACCAACAATCATTGGTTTGCCGGTCAGGTCGCCACCATAAGCCTCTATTTCAGCCATTATGGTTTCATAACTCGCGACTACGTTGTTTTCCGTAGCATCGACAAGATGCAACAAGACACCGCATCGCTCGATATGGCCCAAAAACCTGTGTCCCAAACCAACGCCGTCACTAGCCCCTTCAATGAGGCCAGGGATATCCGCCATGACAAATTCGTTTTGCCCGACCCCCACAACACCAAGCTGGGGCCTGATGGTGGTGAACGGATAATCGGCAATTTTTGGCTTCGCCCGCGATACGGCACTCAGGAATGTTGACTTTCCCGCATTGGGTAAGCCCAGCAATCCGGCGTCGGCGATCAGTTTTAGCCGCAGAACAACCCATAATTCTTCGCCTTCACCGCCTGGGGTAGACCGGCGCGGCGCGCGGTTGGTTGAGGATTTGAAGTGAGTGTTGCCAAGTCCGCCTTCTCCGCCACGGGCAAGAACAACTCGGTCACCAACCTTCACAAGGTCGGCCATCAAAAATTCCATGTCTTCATCGAAAACCTGGGTACCCACGGGCACCTTCATGACAAGGTCTTCGCCAGACGCGCCGGTCATATTTTTGCCCATGCCGTGCTGACCTTTGGGGGCTTTATAATGGCGCTTGTAGCGATAGTCGACAAGCGTGTTCAGGCCAGTGACAGCCTCGATAACAACATCGCCGCCCTTGCCGCCATCACCGCCGTTGGGCCCACCGAATTCGACATACTTCTCGCGCCGAAAGGAAACGCACCCGTTTCCACCCGGTCCACTTTTTAAGAATATTCTGGTTTGATCGACAAATTTCATGCGCGCCTTGTAACAGATGACGTTCGCTGGTCAAAGCGCGCAGTCGCTGTGGTCTCCAAGAAAATGGCAGTCTGCCGTTAGAAGGTGAGCCTTCCAGGCAACAAAAGCCAAAGTAAATGGTGACTCTAAGACAGCAAAAAAAGAATGCCGCGTGTGGCGGCATTCTGATCGTTTACTGTAAAGCACCGGTTTCGCGGCCGTCAGGCTGCTTCATCGTGTTGAACACGGCTGATGTTTTGCACAAAAGAAGAGAATTGCTGTTTCAGCGCTGTTGTGTTGGAAGACAGCGAGTCCGATGAATCCGCCACACTCTGCGACGACTCTTTGGTGCGTTCTGCAACAGAATTGACCACCTGCAGCCGCTTCGTCACGTCGCTGGTACTGATTTGTGCTTCCTGAGCGTTTCGCGCAATCTCTGCCGTTGCTGCTGATTGTTCTTCAATGGCAGCAGCAATTGCCGCCGATGATTCCGCCGTTTGCGCCACAATGCTTTTAATCTCATCAACAGCTTCTGCAATATCACCTGATACCGTTTGGATACCGCCAACTTGTGCCGAGATAGCGTCGGTTGCTTTTGCTGTTTGCTCCGCCAGGTCTTTTACCTCCTGTGCCACGACCGCAAAACCCTTACCGGCTTCGCCAGCGCGGGCCGCTTCGATGGTGGCGTTGAGTGCCAACAGGTTGGTTTGCGCCGCGATATCGCTGATAAGGTCAACAATTTCGCCCACCGTTTCTGATGTCTTTTTAAGATCCTTCGCAACCGCGACTGCATTGGACGCTTTTTCGTCTGCTGTTAAGGTAATGTGGGAAGAATGTTCCATCTGTCGCTGGATTTCTGTGATGGATGCGGCCAGTTCTTCGCTTGCTGCTGCAACAGTCTGTACATTGGCATCTGTTTGAGTAGAGGCTCTAACCGCTTCATCGCTCTGCTCTTTATTATCCTCAGCTTGTTTTGCCATTGCGCGGGAGGTGTTATCCAATTCTCCAGCAGCAAGGGTCAGGGCTTTTACAAGGAATTTGACTTCTTCTTCAAATGCCGCGGTTATTTTTTCTGATTCTTCAATGCGTTTCTGCTGTGCTGCCGCAGCTGCACGGTCTTTTTCGCGTTCAAGTTTTTGCTGTTCGGCTTCTCGTTCTCGATGTGCCTCCTCTTCCTGCAATCGTATTTTTTCGGCTGCTTTTGCTTCTTTTTCCAACCGCAGACGCTCCAGACTATTGGCCTTTAGCTGCGCAATAGAGTTAGCCAGCGTTCCAATTGCACTGCCATAGTCAACAAAAGGAACCTCAACACTGAGATCGCCTTCGCCGATAGCCGTCATTTTTTTCTCCAGAACACCCATTGGGTTCGCGATACTGCGATAGACAGTCAGAGAGAATGCAACGACAATAACAAGCCCAACAGCGACGATAGCCAGCACAGTCATCAGATAATCGCTTGATTGCTTTTCCAATTGAGTGCTGGCAGCGAGGATACGGTCATTGGCAAAGCCCACACCCTCGTTCATCAGGTTGATACGAGCGGTTGTTTCATCAAACCAACGTTGCCCTGTGTAGGTATCGGTGCCGACTTGCCCGTTGGTTTGCACAACATAGTTGCGCATCTGCTCGACAGATCGCACAGAGGGGCCAACAACGGTGTCCGCATAAAACTGTTGTACAGGACGTGAGGCGAAATCGTTGAATTTGTTCAGATTGCTGTTTTCTTGCGCGTTCAACTCATAAAAGGTTTTTAATTGTTCAGGTGTGAACACGCCCTTGTTGTACCCAAGATTGCCAATCGACCGTTGCAGGCCAGCAAAGTTCTTGGCGACTTGCAGGCTAATGAAAGCGGAAAGCTCTCGCGTGATATCTGCGTCTGTTGTGGCAAGAGCTATACCTTTTTGCGCGAAAAACAGTGTTTCTATTGTATCGGAGTAGTATTTGAGCGTGTCATTGGTACTGATTTCCAGGCTGCTAACCTGTTGTCGTTTAGCATCAAGGGTACCTAGCATTGCGTTTGCCTGCGCTAGTCTATCAGCTAGCTGAGCATCATAATTATCAAAAGGGAAGCTCGCGTGTGCAGTCAGATATGTCAACACGGCGTCGTCGACAACAGCGCGCTGGTCGGCAAGTGCAATTTTCTCTGCGGTTCTGCCCTGTGTACCAATGTAAGCGGTTGACCGGCCACGCTCTTTTTGCAGTTCATGGATAAGCGTGCTCATGCTTGGAGCAAATTGCACGACCCTACTGATATTTGTTGCTTCTTTCGAGGCGTTGTAAGCTTGCAGGCTCAATGCCGTTGTCAATCCGACAATGAACAGCAAAGGCACGATGATCTGAGACAGAATTCGTGTGCCAATACCGAAACGGTTTAATAATTTTTCCATTCTGCTCTCCCGGCAAAAACTGGAAAAGAGGCAATACCCTTTTCCTATTCACCCCCAAGACTCGGTGAATAGTTAGTGATAAAAGTACACCGCAAATTATATAAAAAGTGTTAATGCACCACGAAATCGGCTTTTTTGTAAAGAAGAGGCAATAAAAAAAGGCGGGCCTCAGGGCCCGCCTTTTTAAATACTGTATTTAAGGTGTCTTAGTTGACAACAGACACAAATGCGCGGTCGTCTCTACCTTTAGAAAACTTGACCTGGCCTTCCACGAGCGCGAACAACGTGTGGTCCTTGCCCATGCCAACATTTTCACCCGGGTACCATTTGGTGCCCCGTTGGCGAACAATGATGTTGCCAGCAAGAACATTCTCGCCACCAAATTTCTTTACACCCAAACGGCGACCAATACTGTCGCGGCCGTTACGGGAACTACCACCAGCTTTTTTGTGAGCCATGAAAGTTACTCCTTAATACTGTACCGCGCCTTATTCGGCTGCAGCTTCTTTGGTTTTTGTTTCAGTCTTCTTTTTCGCAGGCGCCTTTTTGGCAGCCGTTTTAGCGATCTTCGTCACGCGCAAAACCGTAATCTGTTGGCGATGGCCTTTCTTACGGCGGTAGTTGTGACGGCGCTTCTTTTTGAAGACCGTGATTTTTTTATCTTTTTTCTGCTCAAGTACTTCAGCAGTTACATTGGCACCCTTAACAAGAGGCTCGCCAACTTTTACGCCTTTTTCATCGCCGATCATCAGCACTTCATCAAGCGTTACTTTTTTTCCGACTTCGGCGTCCAGTTTTTCAACTTTCAGGACATCGCCCTCGGCGACGCGGTATTGTTTACCGCCAGTTTTTACAACTGCGAACATCACAGTTCCTTTCTGTTTTTCGCGCCGCAGCAAACCGGGTGGGGCCTAACCCTTTGAAAAATCCCACACTTTGGGCGGTTTCCGCTGACTATTTTTCAATAGTACATAAAGCCGCGAAAGCATTGTTTCGCCGCCAATCGCGCGGACTATACGGATTTCCCCCTTGCTGTCAACCGAATAGGTGGGTCAAAACATGGCTGGATAACAATGCAGTGACGCGGTGACATTCCCTTTGGTCCAGGCGGCGATTAACGGTAAGAAAAGAAAAAAGCGGAGAGTCGCATGACAACGATCATTGGTGCGGTGGTGCAAGTGGGCACCCCCTTGTATGATACACCGAAGACAATCCAGAAGCTGGGCGACTGGACATCCAGGGCGGCGGCGGAAAAAGCGCAGCTTGCCGTTTTCCCCGAAGCTTTTGTTGGCGGCTACCCCAAGGGTATTGATTTCGGCGTGCGGCTTGGCTCCCGGTCTGATGAAGGCAGGGATACATTCCGTCGCTACTATGAGAGCGCCATTGATGTGCCCGGGCCTGAGGTTGATACGATTGGTGAGATTGCCGCCAAGAACAACATAAATCTGGTTGTTGGTGTGATCGAGCGTGACGGCGGCACGCTGTATTGCACGGCTTTGTATTTCTCCGCAGATGGTTCACTGCTTGGCAAACACCGCAAGCTCATGCCAACGGCGCTGGAGCGCGTGGTCTGGGGTTTCGGTGATGGCTCCACGCTCACAGCCCCGAAAACCGACATTGGTACACTAGGCGGCGCTATTTGCTGGGAAAACTACATGCCGCAGCTTCGGCTGGCGATGTACCAGAAGGGTGTGGAGTTTTACTGCGCCCCCACGGTGGATGACCGGGATGTATGGCTGCCAACCATGCAAACCGTGGCGCTGGAGGGCCGATGCTTTGTGCTGTCAGCATGCCAGTTTATGACGCGAGGGGACGGTCCTGCAGATTTTGACCCAATTCAGGGGGACGCGGCTGATACGGTGCTTATTCGGGGTGGAAGCTGCATTGTCTCACCGCTTGGCGAGGTGTTGGCGGCGCCAGTGTTTGGCCAGGAGGCAGTGTTGACGGCAGAGCTTGATAAGTCTGAAATCGTGCGCGGCAAATACGACATGGATGTAGTCGGCCATTACGCGCGGCCTGATGTCTTCAGCCTGTCGGTTAATGAAAAACCCCAGTCAGTGGTCATAACTGACTGAGGCTTAGATGCTCTCGGCGCTGGTTTGCTAACTCAGCAAATACGCTTTTTCGCCGCCAGATACTGCGCTTCAAGTTGATCGACATACTCTGCCGTTGTCTGGATTTTATCCACGGCGCCAATGCCCTGACCGCAGCCCCAAATATCTTTCCAGGCTTTCGATTTTTCACTGCCACCTGATCCAAAGCTCATTTTTGATGGGTCACTTTCCGGCAGATTGTCCGGGTCCATACCGGCATCAACAATAGAAGGCTTCAAATAGTTGCCGTGCACGCCAGTAAACAGGTTGGTGTAAACAATGTCATCGGCTTTATAGTCAACGATCGCTTGTTTGTATCGTTCGTCAGCATTGGCTTCTTTGGTGGCGATGAAGGCAGACCCGATATAGCCAAAGTCTGCGCCCATGGCTTGTGCCGCCAAAACAGCATCGCCGGTCGCGATCGAACCCGAAAGGGCGATGGGGCCATCAAACCACTGACGAATTTCCTGAATAAGCGCAAACGGGGATGTTGTTCCCGCGTGTCCGCCAGCGCCAGATGCCACTGCGATTAAACCATCTGCGCCTTTTTCAACTGCTTTTCGGGCAAATTTATCGTTGATAATGTCATGCAACACGATACCACCGTATGAATGAATGGCTTCGTTTACTTCAACGCGTGCGCCCAGTGAGGTGATGATAATGGGCACTTTATACTTCACGCACATGTCCACATCGTGCTGAAGCCTGTCGTTGGACCGGTGAACGATTTGGTTCACGGCAAAAGGAGCTGCCGGTTTATCTGGGTTTGCCTGATTGTAAGCATCCAGTTCTTCCGTGATGCGGATTAGCCATTCTTCCAGCACAGGACCGGGCCGCGCGTTCAGGGCCGGGAACGAGCCAACAATGCCTGCTTTGCACTGTTCAATCACAATGTCCGGGTTGGAAATAATAAAAAGCGGTGACCCAATCACCGGAATACGCAAATTCTGAAGCTGTTCTGGCATGGCCATAGCACTGTCTCCTTGGCGAGCCGGGGTATAAGGACCCTTGGCATTTTTTGGCGCGAAACTATTGATCATGGAAACTAGGACAGCCGATCGCACAGTCCAGAAAATAATTGGTTGTTACAGCTTACTTGAGTATGAACACTGGTGCTGCGGTGAGACAGGAAAACAAAGGAAAATAGATTATGGCGTTGAAATCGATGCGTGCGAGTGCCTCATTGTGGCGCGCGATCATGGTCATTTTCCTCATCAGCGGCGCAAGCAGCATGGTCGGCGCAGAGTTATTCCGCGCAGAATTGACTGACGATACAACGGCTTTTGAATTTGTCCTTTATGGTGACCTAAAGGAAACGGATGTCAGGCATTTGCAAATAGCGCTCGAAAAAAGTCGCCCTTCTGTTCTCGAAGCGCCGGGGTTATCCGATATGCCAACCGTTAGTGTTAATGTCTGGCAGGACGAGGAGCGGTACCAGGAAGCGATGGAAGAAACGCTGGGTATGCGCGCGCCGGGATCTCGTGGATATGTGACAGGTGACAGCGAAATCAGGCTCTTGTTTCACCGGCGACTTTCAGCGCAGCGCGAAGCCGTCCATGAATTTGTTCATTCTGCGACCCTGTATTTAAATCCTGATTTTGGCAATAATCCTCGATGGTTGTGGGAATCGGCAGCTATATATCTGGCTGGTGAGTTTGTAGACCCGGCTGCATCGCCGGTGTTTGAAGGCGGTAGATGTCCAACCATTGAAACGCTCAATTCTCCATTTGACCGGGGTGGATCGATATACAGTTCTGGTTTTATTTTGGGGGAATTTATCATCGCAACATGGGGTCCAAAATCGCTGCCCGCGCTCATAAGTGCCAACGGCGATACGGACAAAGTCCTCAATGTTAGTGAGGCTGATTTTGAACAGCGTTGGTGCGATTTTGTCCGGAAGAAATATTTAAATTAAAGGACAGTTTGCCAGGTGTGCTGACGGTTAGCCCCATAGGGCCGGTGTCGGCGGCGCAATGGTGCCCTTTTCGATGACCAGCCCATTGTCCCGGTCTGAGGCAAGCAACAAAGGCCCATCCAGGTCTACAAACCGGCACCGGGGCGCGATTACCATGGCCGGGGCCATCGCGAGCGACGTGCCCAGCATACAGCCAACCATCAGGCCAAGGCCTGCCGCTTCGGCTTTTTCGACCAGTTCAATTGCGGCTGTCAGGCCGCCGCATTTATCCAGCTTGATATTGACCACGTCATACAGTGCAGCCAGCCGAGGTACATCAGCGGCTGTCATGCAGCTTTCATCAGCGCACACGGGGACCGGGCTTTTGAACCCTGCCAGCACATCGTCCTGGCCGCGAGGCAAGGGTTGCTCAATCAGGTGAACATTGAGTGCTGCAAGTCTGAGGGCGAGCTCTTGCAACTGGTCAAATGTCAGCGCTTCGTTGGCATCAACGATAATTTTAGCGTCGCGCCGCGCCTGATGAACCGCCGCCACGCACGCCAAAGGGTTGTCGCCGGCAAGTTTTAACTTCAGCAATCGGGAGGTGGCATTCTCCGCGGCCAAGGCCATCGCAGCGGGGGTGTCGAGGCTTAACGTAAAGGCCGTTTCAACAGGCGCAGGGGTAAAACCGGCCAGGTCAAAAATACTTTGGCCGGTTTGTTTTGTCTCCAGGTCCCACAATGCACAATCAAGCGCATTGCGCGCCCCACCCGCTGGCATCTCTTGTGCTATCAGGTCCCGGGTAAGCGGTCCCTGGTGGGCGGCAAAAAAAGCTTCCAGTTCTGCCCGCATTGTGTGCGGGGTTTCGCCTTTGTAATTAACGCCTGCCGCTTCGCCGCGACCAATCACATCATCCTGACGCAGGGTTAACACAAGCACATCGGTTGTGTCACAGCGTCGCCGCGAAATAACGAAGGGAACCTTTAAGTCCCATGTTTCGATTTTGATGTCGTGGCTGAACAAAGGCCTATTTGCCGGTTGTGTTCGGACCTTGCCAGCGCTCCACAAGCCCGGTGTCCAGCTCAAACAAATCCAGCACCCTGCCTACCGTGTGATTGATGATGTCATCAATCGTTTGTGGGTTGGTATACATGGCGGGCATGGGCGGCGCGACAATTGCCCCCAGCTGGTTAGCTTCCATCATCAGTTTGCAATGCCCCGCATGGATCGGTGTCTCACGCGGCATCAAAACCAAACGCCGTCGTTCCTTCAGCGCCACATCAGCGGCGCGGGTCAGAAGGTCATCAGCGTGGCTGTGCACTATCGCAGACAGGTTTTTCATGGAACAGGCAGCGACAATCATGCCGTGGGTTTTGAAGGACCCGCTGGCAATGGATGCCCCCACTTGCGCCACGCTATGCACCGTGTCTGCCAGCGCTTCCACGTCTGAAGCATCAAGATCGGTTTCGATTTTAACATTCATGCGCGCCGTTTTCGACATGACCAGATGTGTCTCAACATTCCTGGCACTTTTCAGTACCTCAAGCATACGAATGCCATAGATCACGCCACTTGCGCCGCCAATACCAATGATCAGCTTTTTTTGCTCGCTCACCTGGTTACTCCTTTTCGCGTACCATATAGCGCTTGCTGGTGCATGCAATAGCGTCTATCGACCTTGATGGGTCGTCGCGCAGCGACACGCAACTTCCAGAATGAGTTACCAATGACGCAGCTTCAAAAAAATCGCTTCATCTTAACCATCCGGTGCCCGGATGCCATGGGCATTGTTGCCGCAGTCTCTGGCTATCTAACCGGCAAGAATTATTTCATTGATGAATCGTCGCATTTTGGTGACCCGATAACGGGCATGTTTTTTATGCGTACCGTGTTTACGCCGACGGGGATTTCGCCTGCCCGCCAAGACTTTGCTGATGAGTTTGCCGCCATTGCAGATATGTTTGGTATGGAATGGCGTCTCGCCGATACGCACATTAAACACAGGGTTCTGATCATGGTATCGAAGTTTGATCATTGCCTGAATGACCTGTTGTACCGGCACAGCACGGGCGCGCTCAACATGGAAGTGCCCGCAATCGTATCGAACCATATGGACTTGTCGGGTCTTGCGGACCGGCACGGCATTCCGTTTTTTCATATTCCGGTCAGTAAGGATACAAAACCGGAGGCTGAACAAAAGCTGCTGGACGTGATTGAGGAAACGCAGGCCGGCACCATTGTGCTCGCCAGGTATATGCAGGTTTTGTCTGATGCCATTTGCCGGAAACTGCAGGGCAGGGTGATCAATATTCACCATTCATTTTTACCAAGCTTCAAAGGGGCAAAACCTTATCATCAGGCACACGAGCGCGGTGTAAAACTGATTGGCGCAACCGCTCATTATGTTACGCCTGACCTGGATGAAGGGCCGATCATTGAGCAGATTGTTGAGCGAGTTGATCATACAAAAACGCCAGACCAACTGGTGGCCATGGGCCGGGACGCAGAAGCCATCGCCTTATCGCGGGCGCTGTCGTATCATCTTGATGACAGGGTGTTCCTGAATGGCAGTAAAACAGTGGTGTTCAAATAGTCCGTTAGCTGGCCCAGCCCCCGCTAAATGGAATAGCCTGACCGACAAAAAAATCGCTTTCGCTTGAGGCCAGAAATACCGCAAGCGCGGTGTCTTCCTCAGGTTTTGCCAGTCGCCCCAGCGGGACTTCACGTGCAAGATTGGCTTGAAATTTTGGGTTTTCCTGCATTTCCTGTGGGTAATATGCCGGGTTTTCAACCCAGTTCTGGGCGATCAGATTGCACTGAATATTATCGCGCGCCAGCTCCACACCGACGGATTTGACGTAAGAAATTTGCGCGCCCCGCGCCGCAGAATAGGCGGCCAAACGCCCCATCGGGCGCAAGGGCACAGCGCTGCCAAATACGACGATTTTACCGGACTTCCGCGCTTTCATCTGCGGAGCGACTGCCCGCACCAAGCGGTGCAGCGGGTAGACCATAACCTCGAAAGCTGTTTGAAAGTCAGTGTCTTCAAGGGTTTCGACGGCTTTGCCATATAGATTTTCTGACGCCAGATTTGCGACAAGGATGTCAATGTCACCGGCAGCATCAACTACTGCCTTGGCTTTTTCAGGCGCGGTTAAAATGGCATTATCGGCAATGACGGTCGCGCCTTCGCGTTTGAAATGCTCAACCGTCGCCGGCCCCATAAAATCTGCAGCCTGTGTAATTAGGGCTTTTTTTCCGTTAAGCCTGCCATTGCCCATTACTATTTGCCCCTGCCTTTGGCGTGTAAGTGACAGTATTTACTGGTATTTATAAAAATACAAGCGACAGCGATGTGATGTCGTCTTCGTCCAATCCACTAAGAAAAATCGAGCTGGTATCCCCGGTATCGACCAGTAAGCCCGAAACGCCGCCAAGGGTTGTCTGGCTTATTGCCGCCTGGATGCTCGCTTCATCAAAAAAGCCCGGAATATTTTCAAAGGCCAAACTGTCGGAAGTCACGCTGAAGTCCACAATGATGTCGTTGCCGTGGTTTGAAGTGAAAGCGAAGATATCATTGCCGTTACCGCCGGTAATTGTGTCATCGCCCGGCCCGCCCCATATCACGTCAGAACCGCTGCCAGCGTTGATCTCGTCATCCGCGGTGCCACCAAAGATGGTATCGTTTCCGGTGCCGCCGGTAATGATATCTTCATCAGAGCCCGCGAAAATAATATCAGCACCGGATCCGCCGTCTATTGTGTCTTCGTTGTTGGTTGCAGAGCCAACGCCGCCGTATATCGTATCGTTGCCGCCGTTACCATTTATGGCGTCGTCGCCTTCCCCACCACCCAGGATGTCTGCACCATCGTCGCCAAAAATTGTATCTCTGCCGGTTCCCGCCCATAAAACATTTTGGCCGCCACCCGTTGTTACAACCGTTTCACCTTGAGTGTTATAGGATGCGCCGACCAGCAGATCATTACCATCACCGCCAAAGAGGGTATCATTGCCTGCTGCGCTGGCACTTTCACTCGTGATATCGGCGTTTGCGTGCCCCCCCACGATGACGTCGTTGCCTGCTCCGGCACCAAGGACATCATTACCTGCATTGCCCTCAACGGTATCATTACCTTGGTCATCTGGCCCCGCAAAGGCCTGGTCGTTCCCCGCACCGCCAGACACTTTATCATTGCCTGCATTGCCCAGAAGAAAGTCCGCGCCATCTGCGCCCGATATAACATCATTACCGGCCCCGCCTTCGATGCGGTTGGCGGCAGCATTGCCAACCACAGTATCGTTTCCGCCTGCTGCCAGGATGGTTTCGATCACTGTTTCCGGGCTTATAAATACAGTTTCGTCCCGCGATCCAACAACCGTGCTAAAGCGGCTGAAATATGTAACCGTTGTGCCCACGTCGATAAAAGACCCACCAAAGGCGCTTGCATCCGGTGACAGGTCAATTTTGACGTTTTCGTTGCCGCCAACAATCTCGATCGTATCATTGCCGCCCGTGTCGAGGATCGTTTCAAAATACTCGTCATTAACATTGAACGTGTACACGTCGTCGCTGTCAGCGTCTTCTGACGGGCCATATATTTGCCGCAGTGCCAGCAAGTCCAGATATCCGAATGTGGTTGGGTAAAAACTGACACGCACGGCATCCGGAAAAAATGCTGACGTGAAACTCGTCGTCAGCAGGGTAAATTCTGCACCTGTAAATTCTTCGGGGAAGCTAGAGTCGTCCTCTTCGTTCACATGCTCAAGTCCGAGCGCGTGCCCCAGCTCATGCAAAACGACAAATCGCAGCAGCCCTTCGCTTCGGATCTCGCTTTCAAAAATGGCGACATCGCCAGCCGAGGAAGACTCGCCCGGTAGCCCAGCAAGACCAATGGTATTGCCGGAGTCAAAGGCGCTGTCGACGCCGTAAAGCCGCAGCGTGCCGAATGTTTCTTCTGTGTCCTCAACCTCAAGGAAGCGTATGTTGGCGTCTTCCGCAACTTGAGCTAGCCCATCTCTATAAAAGGCTTCTGCAGACGCCCCGATAGGGATGGCAAATTCTGTGATATCCACGTCGTCTAAGTTGAAAGACGAGAAGAACGTAGGGTTATCGCCCGGAATACTGAATGTGACCGTCGGTGTGTCGACACCGTTTCCGTACCCTCGTCCAAAAACCAATGTGTCGATGATAATGTCACCGGTGTCAGCCACCGACCGCAGAACAAGTGGGTCAGGCCTGTCACTCAGGGCTTCTTCTTCCACGTATAGCGTGTAGCTGCCAATGTCGGTCAGGCTCACATTATTGAACGACGATGCGCCAATAAAATAGGTGCCGGACGTGCTGGGTGTAAACAGAATACGACTGTTGGTGGAGACACCGTCGTCATCATCCTGTGTCGCAACTTGAAAGCCGCGATCATTAAAGACCCCGGTTAGGAATGGGTCCAGCAGCGTGCCGGATGCAGTTCTGCTGCCTTCAAGGTCGATCTGGTATGTAACGCCGCCAACCAAGTCTACAGCAAAAAAGTCGGTATCCCCTTCTACTTCAATGACGCCAGTGGCACTGCTGCCAACAGTCACTGAAAAGTTGGTGGCAATACTGCCGGTTGGTTCGTCGTCCATAAATGCTCCTGACCATGGGTCGTTTAGCTTCGGCCTTAAAGGTATCCATACCTTCGTTTATCTATCTCTGATCATAGTCGACCCGGACCTTAATCAAGCATGAACGAAAAACCTTTGTCACTCAATCCAACAATATCATCTGCGTCACTCAGGGCGGATGGGCATTATTTACATTCTTCTGGATGATGGTAGGGTTTGGCCCGTTGGCGGCATTAATGCCGTTGTATCGCGATCAGGAGCCTGCCATGCCGATGTCTATGCCCAAATTTTTCACACGCCCGTTGCGGTCTTCTGTTGCAGCATCCTGTTTGCTGGGGTTGATGATTGGGCTGCCAGCCGGCACGCCCGCAACGGCGCAAAAAACAGCCAAGCCGGTTTTGCATGGCAAGCACTGGGTTGCGATTACGGGCAAGCCGCTGGCTGCAACAGCGGGCAGTATGACGTTTACGCGCGGTGGTAATGCTGTGGATGCCGCGTGCGCTATGCTCGCGGCGACCAGCACCATGTGGGATACCCTTGGCTGGGGCGGTGAAACGCAGGCGCTTATTTACAACCCCAAAACGGGCAAAGTGATTGGCATTAACGCGCTGGGTGTTGCCCCAACTGGCGCCACACCTGAGTTTTTCAAAAGCAAAGGCATGATGTATCCCCCTGAATATGGCCCGTTGGCGGCTGTTACACCGGGCACGCCAGGTGGCTTGATGGTGATGCTGGCTGAATATGGTAAATTAAGCCTAGCTGACGTTTTGGCGCCCGCCATGCAAATGGCCGAAGGATACCCGGTCGAAAAATCTCAGGCAGATAATATGGAGCGCCGTAAGGATGTGATCGCGCAGTGGCCGCAATCCCGCGATGTTTTTCTGCCGCACATGAAAGATGATGACAGCCAGGAACGCGCCGCCCCCTATGAAGGCGAAATTTTAAGGCAGCCTGACTTGCTTTTGACACTGCAGAAGTTGGTGGATGCGGAAAAAGCAGCTCTTGCCGCCGGTAAAACCCGCAAGGAGGCGATATACGCGGCATATGACCGGTTTTATCGCGGTGATATCGCTGAGGAAATTGTGCGAGGTTCGGCAGAATTTGGTGGCCTTATGACGATGGAAGACCTGGATCGCTGGCAGGTACACATCGAAGAACCGGTTAGCACAAATTATAAAGGCATTGATGTCTATAAGTTAACCACATGGGTGCAGGGCCCGGTCATGTTGCAGGCGCTGAATATCCTCGAGGATATTGACCTTAAAAGCATGGGCTACAACTCGCAGCGCTATATCCACACGCTGTATCAGGCGATGAATTTGTCGTTTGCCGATCGGGATTTCTATTATGGGGACCCTTATGTGCCGCCAGCGGAACCGATTGAAGGCCTTTTGTCTAAAGATTATGCCAAAGCACGCCGCGCGCTGATAGATATGTCCCGCAATGATCCGACCATTAAACCGGGTGACCCGTATCCGTTTCAGGGTGATACCAATCCCTATACTGACTTGCTTAAAAAATGGACCCCGATCCCCCCTGCTGCAGATGCAGACGGCACAGACGGCTTCCAGGTTGCAGGGGTGATGAGTGACGATGAGAGCTTTACGGCGGGCACCACGTCCATTCAGGCGGCGGACGCTGAAGGTTGGGTTGTTTCCGTTACGCCAAGCGGCGGCTGGATACCGGCGTTTATCGCCGGGGAAACAGGCATTGGCCTGAGCCAGCGGATGCAAAGCTTTGTGCTGGATGAAGGCTTGAACCCCTTCAATGTTGTGCAGCCGGGCCAACGCCCACGGGCGACGCTAACACCCAGCCTTGCTCTAAAGGACGGCAAGCCGCTGATGGCTTTCTCGGTACAGGGCGGCGACACGCAAGATCAGAACCTGTTGCAGTTTTTCCTGAATATGGTGGAGTTCGATATGAACGTGCAGCAAGCGGCGGAAGCGCACAATATCACCAGCTATCAGATGCAAAGTTCGTTTGGTGCGCACAAGTCCGAGCCAGGCAGATTGCAACTGACCAAAAAAGTGCCTGAATGGGTACGGGCCCAGCTTGGTAAAATGGGCTACAGCGTTGAAATCGTTGACCGGACCTACAGCCCGATCACGGCCATTCATTTTGACCCTAAAACCGGGTCGATGTGGGGCGGTGCCAGTGATTACGGCGATGACTATGGCATCGCCTGGTAAAACCGCGTTTTCAGAGTAGCGCTACCCACACCGTGTCCCGCCTTGGGCTCGGGTCACGGTGCAGGCGGGCATGCCTGAATAGGCTTTTCTTATGCGGCAGCAAGCAGGGTGGTTTCCACCTGCGCTGACCGCACGGTGATAATCTGGCGAATTTTATTCAGCAGGACATCAATGCTGTGGTCCTCAACATCGGGGCAATAAAGCTCGATCCACTGCATACCATCATTGGTTTTACGTGCCGACATTGTGTCATACACCATGCCGCGTACGGCAAATAATTCCAGAACACGCGACAGTGTGCTGGGTTCACAATCTGCCTGTACACTAAAACGTGTGCGGCTGTTTCCTGTCATCACCATTTCAGGGCTCCTTTTCGCTGATAGCAGGACTTTATCGCGGGATCGGCGGAAAAGGGTTCCTATTGTCAGGAAGATTGGGCATATTGTGAGAAATTATCTCAATATTATGTCAATAATCGGAAATATATTATGACTATTGATGAAACAGACGCACGTATTCTCGATTGTTTGCAGGAAGACGCCAGCATGTCGCTGAACGATATCGCTGACCTGGTGGCATCCAGCCGGTCGGCTGTCTGGCGGCGTCTGCAAAAGATGGAAACTGACGGTATTATCAAAAAACACACCATTCTTCTGGATGGCCCCAAGGTGGGGCTGGCAGTTATGGTGTTTGCCCATGTAAAAATGCAGGCTCAAAACCGCGACAGCCTGCCTGAATTTATTGAAAAAGTCAGCGGTTTCCCCGAGGTAATGGAATGCCATACCTTGATGGGTGACATTGATTTTATCCTGAAGGTGCAGGTTAAGGATGTGCAGGCGTATGAAGAATTTTTCTGGAACCATCTGTCCAAAATCGACGGGGTTCGCGAAATCAGTTCATCGATTGCGCTGACGGCGGTTAAAAATACCACCAGTTTGCCGGTTGCCCATCATATGCGGCGTGTGCAGGCTGCGTCGCTTTAGCTTGCCCCTGCCGCCATTCATGGCCTATAGCGGTTGACATGTCTGCATGGTCATCTGCCTGCAGATAATGGCACCAACTTTGACATGGGTATTGTCTTCATGCAGGCACGGTCAGCGCTATCCTACGCTCGCTTCAATGCCCTGTTGGGGCTTTTGCTGATTGCGGTCCTTATGGTGGCAGGCCTGTTTGGTCAAACAGATCTGAGCGTTGGGCAGCTTATCACTGGTTTGCTGGGGCAGGCCGATACAGCGACCAATATTATTGTTCGGGAACTTCGGCTGCCACGCATTTTGCTGGGTGCGCTGTGTGGTGCAACGTTGGGGTATTCGGGCGCGCTGTTGCAAGGCCTGCTGCGTAACCCGTTGGCGGACCCGGGCGTGGTGGGGGTGTCTGCTTCTGCCAGCCTTGGTGCGGTTATCACGATTTATCTGGGCGCTGCGATGGTGGGGTCATTGACCGTCCCCATCGGTGCCATCAGCGGGGCACTGGCGGCCACCTTTCTGCTGTTGCTGGTGTCACTGCGCGACGCCAGCGTGCTTACGCTTATTCTGGCCGGTGTTGGTATTTCAAGCCTGGCGGCGGCGGGTATATCGCTGGTGATGAATTTTGCTCCGCATCCTATGACACTGCAGGAAATGATCCTGTGGATGATGGGCTCGCTGGAAAACCGGTCTTACAACGACATCATGCTTGCAGCTCCCTTTATGGTCGCAGGCCTGTTGTGTGTTGCGGGCGCGGGGCAGGGCTTGAATGCGCTTAGCTTGGGCGAAGACACGGCGCGTACCCTCGGCGTAAACCTTAAATGGCTAAGGCTACGCATTGTGGTGGGTACAGCGCTGGCGGTCGGGGCAACCGTTGCGGTCGCGGGTGCCATTGGCTTTGTCGGGTTGGTTGTGCCACATTTTGCCCGGGCGATTGTTGGGTTTGAGCCCAAACGTATTCTTGTTCCCAGCGCGATGATGGGCGCAATTATATTGATGCTCGCAGATATCATCACGCGGTTGCCTGTTGGGTATGGTCAGCTTCGCCTGGGTGTCGTGATGGGTGTTATTGGTGCGCCGATTTTCCTTTATATCATCTTTAAAACCCGGGACACCATGCGATGACCGACCCGCTGGATATACAGATTCAGGGACTGTCCGTTCGTTACGGCGAAAAAACGGTTGTTGACGATGTCAGCCTGCACATGATCCCTGGCGAAATGGTGGGCCTGATCGGCCCAAACGGGGCGGGCAAGACCAGCCTTCTGCGCGCGCTTTTGGGTCTTGCCGATATCACGGGCTCTATTACCATCGGGGACCGTGACCTTGCAGATTTGGCCATAAAGGAACGGGCTCGGCTGTTTGCCTATCTGGCGCAGGGCGGCACTGTGCATTGGCCATTGTCCGTTGAAAGCCTGGTGGCGCTGGGGCGCTTGCCCCACAGAACACCGTGGCAGCAACTATCGGACGGTGACAGTCTTCACATTGAAGTTGCGATGAAAGCCACCGGCATTGAAGCTTTCCGTGACCGCATCGTTACCCATTTGTCCGGCGGTGAGCGGGCGCGTGTGCTGCTTGCGCGGGCACTGGCGGCAAAGGCCCCGTACCTGTTGGCGGACGAGCCTGCCGCCGCGCTCGATCCGCACTATCAACTGGACATGATGGCGCTCTTGAAAGCGCATGTGACGGACACCACAGGCGCTGTTGTCGTGATGCACGACCTGAATTTGGCACAACAGTTTTGCGACCGACTTTTGGTCATTAATGATGGCAAGCTGGTGGCAGACGGTCCCCCCAGCGACGTGTTAACCGATGTTTTGCTTGCCGATGTGTTTTCCATTCAGGCGGCGCGCTGGTCTGACGGCGGTGAGAGCTTTCTGGTCCCAAAAACCGTGACAGGGTCTTAAACCCTTGAGTGCGCGCCGTCTCATGCTGCAAGGCACCGGGTCTGATGTCGGTAAATCGGTATTGGTTGCAGGGCTGTGCCGGGTTTTCACAAATCGGGGCAAGCGCGTCCTGCCGTTTAAGCCGCAGAATATGTCCAACAATGCGGCAGCCACCGAAACGGGTGGTGAAATTGGCCGGGCACAATGGCTGCAAGCGGTGGCGGCGCGCGCAGAACCCGCAATCCACATGAACCCTGTGTTGATCAAACCGCAAGCTGACATGACGGCACAATTGGTTATGCGCGGTAAAGCCATGGGGGAAATTGGATCAGTGTACTACCGCGACCACAAAGATGAACTGCTCGATACAGTAATTGATAGCTACCAGACCCTGTGCGCAGATGCAGACCTTGTTTTGGTTGAAGGCGCAGGAAGCCCGGCAGAGGTAAACCTGCGTGCAGGCGACATTGCCAACATGGGGTTTGCGGTGCCAACCCAAACACCTGTAGCACTGGTGGGCGACATCAATCGCGGCGGGGTGATTGCAGCATTGGTGGGCACTCATGCGCTACTGGACGAACAAGAAAGAGCGCTGGTGCGCGGCACAATCATTAACCAGTTTAGAGGCGATGTTACCCTGTTTGATGGCGGTTTAACGGTTATTGAAGGTCGCACCGGTTGGTCAACGTTTGGCGTTGTGCCGTTCCTGCGCGCGTTCCGTGATTTGCCCGCAGAAGATGCTGTTGTTCTGGAGGCGGCGACCCCTGAGTCATCAAAAAAATACCTGATTGCGGTGCCCATGCTGCCGCGTATCGCCAACTTTGACGACCTTGACCCCTGGCAGGCCGACAGTGATGTAACTGTAAAGTTTTGCCCGCCTGGTACGTCCTTGCCGCAAGACGCCGACCTGATCATTGTACCAGGGTCAAAAGCCACGATTGCTGACCTGCAGTTCCTGAAGCATGAAGGTTGGGCCACTGACATTCAGGCCCACGCCCGCGCAGGAAAACCTGTTGTTGGCCTGTGCGGTGGGTATCAGATGCTGGGTACCAGCGTCACGGACCCGGGCGGTGTCGAAGGCCCGGCCTGCACGGAACAGGGGCTTGGGTTACTAGATGTAACAACCGTCATGAGTGACAGCAAAACCGTTGGGTTAATTGAGGCGCACTGTGTGCCCTTGCAAGCTGACGTAAAAGGGTATGAAATCCATGCAGGGGAAACGGCCCTCGGTGCTGGGGCGCAGCCCTATATTGCAGGGCAGGGCAGGGTTTTGGGGGCCTGCACACCAGATGGCTTGATTGCGGGCACTTATATGCACGGATTGTTTTCAGATGGTGCTTTCCGGGCGGCGGTTGCAAACAGGTTGGGGTTCGCGGCGATGATCCGGCAAGACCACAGGGCGCGTATTGATCAGACACTGGATGATATTGCAGAGGCGCTGGAAACATGCCTTGATATTGACGGTCTTTGGCAAGCATCGGAGGCAGACCATGCATGATTTGATTATTGCGCTTGATCTGGTGGGTGTTTTTGTTTTTGCCGTTAGTGGTGCGCTGGCTGGTGTGCGCAAAAGCATGGACCTTTTTGGCGTTGCCGTGCTGGCGATGATGCCGGCAATAGGTGGGGGTACCTTGCGGGACCTTACCCTTGATCAGCCTGTGTTCTGGGTCGAAAATAACTGGCCCATATGGGCGGCGTTAGCGGCGGCATTCTCCAGTTTTTTCTTTGCTCGCTTTATTGAAAGTCGGTTGCGTTTTCTGACCTGGGCGGACGCGGTTGGCCTGTCGTTGTTTTGCGTGACGGGCGCTGAAAAGGCCTTGCAGGTATCAGGCAGCGTACTGATTGCGGTTATTATGGGCGTGGTGACCGGTGTGGCGGGCGGTATTATTCGCGACGTGATTTGCAACGAAATCCCGATTGTTATGCGCAGCGGCGAAATATACGCCACTGCGGCTTTCATTGGTGCGGGGGCCTTTTGCCTGCTGGTGCTGACAGGCGTGCCCGAAACCGTCGCCGTTTGGGCCGCAATGGCAGGGGCCTTCCTGGCCCGCGCCGGGGGCATTATGCGCGGTTGGAGTTTGCCAACAGCAAAATAGGCCAATGGCGGTCAAACCAGGCTTTGCCTTGTCGCCGCCCCTGTTGGCAGCAGGTTAATCAGCAGCAGTTTAAAACGACAGGACGTAGCCTTTTTTCGGGCTGGCGCTGCCATCCAGAACACTGGCATATATCCGCGCCATTGCGTCTTCGCCGCTTTCCTCAACCACTTCGACCCAGTCGTCCGCGCGGGCAACAAAGCTGCCCCAGGCTTTGGCGATACGGTTTTGCATACCCTCTGGCCCCCACTCAGCGGAGCGTTTTTGCGCTTGCGACGGCGCAAAGAAAAGCGTTGGCGCCGGACCTTTTAGTTCCATGTTGCTGCCCATCTGATCCCAGTTGGTGGCGCCAACTGAACAGCTATATTTCAGGGCGTCATCAAAGGTTGCATGAATGCGGGCGCGAACGTCGCCGTTGCCCGCCATATCGACAAACACCGTTGGGACACTGCCATCCAGTGTTTCGATGTCATCGTAAGCGAGTGTCTGATCATACAGTCCCATTGACGCGACAAAATCTACATTGCCCGGAGAGGTCAGGCCAACCACCTTAATACCGTCTCGCTGTGCCAGTTGGAATGCAAGGCCGTAAGCCGTTTTTGAGGATGCACTGGACAGGATCACCTGTGTGGCACCAAAAAAGTCATTATCTTCCAAAAAATCATCAATCAGGAACGACGTGGTGAACAGTGGCTTGAACAGCATCTGGATTTCTTCCAGGTCTGCGGTGTAGCCGGGATCGCCTGCGCAGCGTGTGTAATAATTATAAACAGGGCTTAATTCGGCGCGATGTTGCTTGCTGTCAAAAAAACCAGCGGGCGAATTTTTTGCAGGTGAAACAATCAGGTGTGTCGCCATCGGGAAATAGCCATAGTATTTGTCGCCGACCTTTATGTCATCAATGGCGCTGTCGGTTACAGTGGCAAAACCCCACACAGGCACAAAGCCAAAGCCGTCGGTACCGGAACTATTGGTAACAGGAAAAAAGTTCCAATATTTCATCGCTTCGCCAAACGCCGCGTAGGTCACATTGTTGGCGGTAAAGGCAAAGCGCTCAATGGCAAAGCGAATTTCGCCTGCTTCCAACGGGCGGTCGGCGGCGGCGCAGCCTGTCTGAAACCGGGTTTTTCCAATGTTGGTTTTGTCGACCATAAATTCTGCGGCGTGCATGATACTCTCCCTTGGCAATGCATATTCCCCATGTAGCGCCTGAGGGCCTAATTTCAAAGCATGCGGTGATGAAAAACCTGTTCGTCAAACTTTATCCAATGCTTGGCGAGGCTGAACATTCTTGGCATAGTAGCTTTTTTGGGGGCATTTATTTAGGAGTTTTAGGATGAATTTCTTTAACGATGAGTCGATTAACTGGGAGGAATTAACAGCCCAGGGTATCGATTTGGGGTTGCTGATTTTGGGTGCCCTCGTCGTTCTGATCTTGGGTATGTGGCTTGCTGGATTTGTGGAAAGTCGGCTGACCAAGCTGTTTGCCAAAAGTGATCGGATAGACAATACCGTCTCTGCCTTTTTGGCGAGCCTTGGCAAATATGCCGTCTTTATCTTCACCGGTATCGCTTTGCTGGATCAGTTTGGCGTTGAAACCACCAGCCTTGTGGCCCTTTTGGGTGCTGCGGGCCTGGCAATTGGTTTGGCATTGCAGGGCACACTGTCCAATCTTGCTGCGGGTGTGATGCTGTTGATCTTCCGGCCGTTCAAAATTGGTGATTTTATCCAGGTTGGCGGCGAGTCTGGCACCGTGGAGGCCATTTCGCTTTTCACAACCCGGCTTGATACGCCAGACAATGTGCGGATCACCATCCCTAACGGGTCCGTATGGGGTAATCCAATCACCAACTATAGCTTTCATGATACCCGCCGGGTGCAGGTGGTTGTGGGTATCGGATACGATGACAACATCGATGATGCCATGAAGGTTATTTCGGATATTGTTGCAGCGGATGGCCGTTGTCTTGATACACCGGGACCCGTTGTTGCAGTGACCGAGCTGGGCGACAGTTCAGTCAATGTTATGGTTCGTGTCTGGTGTGCGTCCGGTGATTATTGGCAGCTAAGCTGGGACCTGCTGAAACTTATTAAAGAAGCGTACGACGCTAAGGGAATCAATATTCCTTACCCAATTCGCACCATATACAATGTGACGGACTAAAAGTACGTATTTTGCCGCAAACGCCCTGCGTTTCTAAACGAAAGTGCAAATTACGAGAAATTTACCGGCCCGCTTGTTGACAGGCGGGCCGCATCTTTTACCGTGCCACCTATGGTGTTTGGCGAGGCTGGTCCAAACCCGCTTGCACGAACCATGTCGTGCTCAATCAAATAAGTTTAGTTTTGGGAGGGGATCATGAAACAGATTCTGAAAACATCGGTTGCGCTATCAGCACTGTTGCTGGCTGCGTGTTCGGATAATCAAACAGGCACTCAAACGGCCAATCAGGCAGGCGATGCTGCTGCGGATAACGCAAGCATGGCAGATGCGGCGCAAAAACCGGAACTTGGCACCTGGGGTGTTGACATGTCTGCTGCAAAACCAAGTGTTGAGTGGGGCGACAATTTCTTTGTTGCGGCCAACGGCACCTGGCTGGATGAGTTTGAAATTCCCGCCTCAAGAACTGGGTATGGTGCTTTTACTGTGTTATCAGACCGGTCCCGCGACCGAGTGAAATCCATCATTGATGATCTGTCTGCCGGGTCATTTGAGGCCGGATCGCTGGAGCAGAAAATCAGCGATTATTATAACGCCTATATGGATGTGGAAACCATCAACGCGCTGGGTATTACGCCGTTGCAGCCTTCGCTGGACCGTGTTGCCGCCATCCAATCCAAAGAGGATTTGGTGCGGGCGTTTGGCCGTGAAGGCCTGGAGGGCAGCGAAGCGCCCATCACCCTTTTTGTCGGGCTTAATCGCGGTAATCCGGACCGGACCGTGTTGAACATAGGCCTCGGGGGCCTTGGCTTGCCAGACCGTGATTATTATTTGCAGGACAGCGAACGCTTTGCGGGTATCCGCGCGGCTTACACAGCCCACATCGCCCAGATGCTGGGTTTGGCGGGTATCGACGGTGCGGAGGAAAAAGCAGCGGCAATCCTTGCCCTTGAAACACGCCTTGCAGAAAAACAATGGCCGCGTTCACAGCGCCGCAACCGCGACCTGATCTATAACCCCATGAGCTATGCGGACTTCAAAGCTCAATATAGCGGTATTGATTGGGATGTCATGCTGGCAGAAAACGGCATTGAAGACCTTGAGGATGTGAATGTTTCACACCCTGAGCCAGTTGCAGCAGCCCTTGAAATCATCAATTCTGTATCGCTCGAGGACTGGAAGGCGTATCTGAGCTACCACCTTATTTCCAACAATGCGCCGTTGCTGTCTGAGGAAATTGATAATGCGAATTTCGATTTCTATAACAAAACACTGCGCGGCCAGCAGGAACAGCGGGAGCGCTGGGAGCGCGGTGTTCTGCGGGTTGGTGCCCGCAATGCCCTGGGTGATGCCGTTGGTCAGATTTATGTGGACCGGTATTTCCCGCCGGAAGCCAAACAGCAGATGGTGCAGTTGGTTGAAAACCTGCGCACTGCAATGGGCCAGCGTATTGATGGCCTGTCCTGGATGGGTGAAGAAACCAAAGTAGAAGCCCGTGCCAAGCTGGCGGCATTTCGGCCAAAAATCGCTTATCCTGATGTGTGGCGGGACCGGTCTGGTATCGACATTGTTGCCGGTGACCTGTTCCAAAGCGCGCGCAATATCGCGGCGTTCAACCAGGCTGAAGCGGCGGACCGGCTAAAACGCCCAAGCAACCGCGAGCGTTGGGGCATGACACCGCAAACGGTGAACGCTTATTACAATGCGCAGTTTAATGAGATTGTTTTCCCCGCCGCTATTTTGCAGCCCCCCTTCTTTGACCCGAACGCAGACCCTGCCGTTAACTACGGTGGTATTGGTGCTGTTATCGGTCACGAAATGGGCCACGGATTTGACGACCAGGGCTCCAAGTCTGATGACAAGGGCATTCAGCGCAACTGGTGGACCGATGAAGACCGCGCCAACTTTGAAAAGAAAGCCGATGTTCTTGTAGCGCAGTATAATCAGTTTGAACCGGTACCCGGTAACTTTGTCGATGGCCGGTTTACGCTAGGCGAAAACATTGGCGACCTTGGCGGTCTGTCGATGGCATATCACGCTTATAAACTGTCGCTGAATGGCAAGCCCGCACCGGTGATTGACGGCCTTACCGGCGATCAGCGCTTTTTCCTGGCGTGGGCACAGGTCTGGAAACGCAAAACCCGCGATGCAACGCTTGTTTCGTTGCTGAAATCAGATTCACACTCACCAGGGGAATTCCGGGTTAACGGTGTCGTGCGCAACATGGATGAGTGGTATGAAGCCTTTGGCGTCACACCAGAGCATGACTTGTATCTACCACCGGAAGAGCGTGTTTCTATTTGGTAATCACACTTGCTAAAACACCTGTAAAGGGCCGGTTTTGACCGGCCCTTTTGTTATCAGGCCAGTGATGCGATAGCAATTTGTTGGGGTAATCATAGCAGGGTTTCCACGCCCTCAACCCAATTCAGGTCGTCTTTTTTGCCAAAAGCTTAACGGCAAGACCATGAAAGTATTTCCCCGAGGCGTGAAATACAGCGCCACCCTTGCTGTCTATCCTACAGGGTGTGCTGCTATTCCAAACCCCTGGCCAGCACGATGAGTGAGGCGCGCCGACATCCCCCCAAAAGAAGGTTGGCGCGTCTCATCTATTTTCAGGCTAATTTTTTAAAATGCTGGCACGTCCATAGGCGCGTGTAGCCGTGCACATCCCCGCCTCAGAAAACACTCAGATAATCCCCGATAGGCGGGGCTAATGCCCGATATGCGACTTGTTCAGCTTGTCAGACGGCCTGCTTCTTTGCGCAGGCGTGCAGGCGTGATCCCCAAAACCTTTTTAACCGTTGTTGTCATATGGCTTTGCGATGCAAAACCGCAGTCATAGGCAATTTGGGCCAGGCACAGGCTGCTCTCGATCAACAGGTTTTTTGCTTTGTGGGCGCGCCGGTACATCACATAGGAATGAGGGGCCATGCCCACGGTCTCCTTGAAGCGCCGGGAGAAATGATAAGGGCTCATGGCAGCCACCCGTGCCAGCACATCCAAAGACAAATCCTGATCCAGATGGTCTTCGATATAATCCACTGTCAGGCGAATGCTTTTTGGCGGCAGCTTACCAAATTTGTCCAGCCGTGGTTTGTCTCCAAACCGGGAAAACCGCTTCAGCAAGGTTTCTGAAAACAGCAAAGCCCAGCCGTCCAGCGCCATACCGCCAATTTCATCGTCCCCAAATACAGACGCATTAGCGGCATTCATTAAATTGATCATCGACTTGTCATGGGTGTTTGTAAAACGTTCCAGGTCATCCAGCTTGAAGTCGATGCCAAACATCGACTCTGCAACATCCTGCAACAGCATGGTCGACAGATAATAATGGCTGAAGGTTACAACATCGTCGCTGAACCACGCCTGTGGCTCGCGCCAGTCATGTAGGGACGCACTACCAGCCACGGCTTTAATGTCTGGTTCTTCTGCGGTCCACACCGGTCCGCCAACACAATGATGGAACAGCCCCAGGAAATTGGGATCCGGGTTGGTAACGCTGGCTTTCAGCGGTGTGCGCCACAGCGTTGCCTTTAATGTTGTTTCCGCATCCAGCCCAACGGCCTTCAACAGGGAATCCGGTAGCTTTCTTCGCCCCTCAATCGCAGCGACCGGGGTTTCACTTGTCGCGTGCGTATCCAGCGCGCGGTGTAGCGTCATCGTATCAACAGGCTCGTTCATCGGGTCGTCTCCGGGCCGAGCGCGCGTGGGAGGTGCAAAGAAGATGGTCTCACAACATACAAGTGGCGCCGCAATTTTAAACATTGCGCCGTCACAAAGCTTAAGGGGCTGCCAGCATTACAGGCTGCCCTATGTATGACCACAGCTATCCCCCCTTACGGACAGCAAAAAAACGATGCCAAACCATATTGGCATCAGGGCCATCAACGGTATGATTCCTCGGTCATTCCTCTGAAAGCGCCCTGATTATGCAGGTTTACACACAGTTCCGTCAAGCAAAGGTGACACTTACCGCAATATTGTGATAGAGGACCGCAAGGCCCTGTAACGACTATTGGTGGAAAAAGCGTATGCTAAAGCCGGGTCCAGAACGGCCCTTTGAAAGGCAAATGCCATGACGCTGACCTGGACTTTCCTGGGGTCGGGGCACTCAGGCGACAGTTTTCCGCAAGATGTTCCAGCGAAGATGATCCGCGAGGTAAGAGACATTGCCGCCCAAAAAGGGGGACGTGTTGGCTCCTTGAAGGTGGTTTTGCGCCTGCACAATGGCAGTTGCTGTGGTGCCAGCTACGAGATTGAAAACCTGCGCACTGGCCAGGCAGCGGCAACCGTCTTTATGTGTTGGGGGGACCATGGCTCTGAACACTGGTGGCATGCAGCCGTAAACCGGCAGCAGGAAAATGCCCAAGACACTGACATGGTTTGTGGAACGTCGGAAGGTGAGCCGCCCAAGGTGCCCTGGATGGCGATTGCTGAGTTTTCTGAAGAACCGCGCCTGACCGCCAAACAGATAGACCTGGAACTCGCAACCGCCTGGGCGCTGGTGTCGCTGTACGGCGATGAAACCTACCCCGAAGTGGGCGCTGTGCAGCGCTATCTGGCGTAAGCATTATTCCGCTGCCAGTGGCTGGCGTATTTGTGCTTCCTCTTCTGTCTGTGCTTCAGCTCTTTTGCGCCCACTATCATTCTGTGACCGTTGTTTGGGTAACCTGCGGGAAACCCATAGCATCACGACCCCGAGTGTCAGCAGCCCCACATCCACGTAGCCTGCCACTGTGTGTCCTGCGCCGAAAACGTCGGGCAGGCCGCCACCTGTTTTTGCAAAATTAAGGGCAGGCAAGCAAGCGAACAAAAGACCTGTTAAGCCCATCAAGTCCCGGGTGGCCTTATAGTCATTGCGGCGCAGGAATGCATATAAAATTGAGAGCGCCACAAGCGCAAAATACATATTGCCCGTAGCAGTCAGGCGCGCCGCTTCCGCTCCCCAATACAGTTTATCCAGTGTGAATATACCCGCTGTTGCCAGTGGAAACCCTAAACAAACCCCGGTTACAATGTGGCCTATTCGGCGGTAGGTGGCGGGGGGTTTACTGCCAGCGTTTCCGTGCAAGCGCCGCTCCAGCCACATAATCAACCCCAGTGCCGTTATAATCGCTAAAGACAACCCAAGCACAAAATACAGCAACTTCAAACTGATGCCGCCATAGGTGCCATAATGGATAGGGGCAAATGCGTTGCCGACCCTGAAGGGGGCACTAATCACCTCGAACTGGTCCCCATCAATATGCTCGCCAGTAACACCATTCAGTTCAAAGGCATCAATCGACGCCAGTTCAGTGTCCGGATCAAAAAAGACATCATACCGTGCGTTCTGGTCGCCCCAATTCCGCAGGATCACCCGCATCGGTACAAACCCACTGGTTGGCTCGCGCATCCTGCCCACCTCATCCAATGAATACATGGGTCGTTCGATGCCCGCCGGCTCAAGCGGTTTGCCAACCACCGCCTCAATCAGTGCTTCCTGATCGCCTTTGAAAGACAAGAGAGCAACAATCGGTGCCAGAATAGCAACCACTCCGAGGTAAGCGCCGGTGACAGCGATTGCAGCGTGGAACGGCAACCCCCAAAGGCCAAGAACCTTGTGCGCATCCTGCCATTTCAAACGCACAGACCGGAAAAATCTGAGAGTAAAAAGCTCTTGCGTCAGTTTGGTATGGATAACGATACCTGTCACAATGGCCAGCATCAAAATTATACCGGCCACGCCCACCAGCGCCCGGCCCACCTGCCGCCCGCCCAACGCTTCTGGCCACATAAGGTCCCGGTGGAAATCCAAAATCCATTCTGACAGGCCCGCACCGCGCTCAGGCAACAGTTCTCCTGTGCTCGCGTTCCACCGTGCTTCAATAAACTCTACTGGTTCCCCATCAAAGTGGGTGCCGATCATGCCCATATAAAATGGGGACAGCGATGTGGGGTAATCGAGCCGGGCAAATTCAAGGTCGTCGCGGGTGTTTGCCGTTACCCAGCTTGCAAAGGTGTCATGGATTTCTACCCGCTGTTCCGGCACTACAAGACGTTTTGCAGGGTCTTCCCATGTATGAATTTCATGATCAAACAGGGCAAAACAGCCTGTGATACATACAATGAAAACAAACAACCCCAACGTAATGCCAGACCAAGAATGCAGGTCATAAATTCTAAGATGTCGTTCGCGATCCATATTGCCCTCCTAAACCATTGGTTCATTGGTGAAGACAATGGCTGCACTCGCCAGTGTCAGTGCTATTAACCCTGCAGTCACACGCTGCGGCTTTTCTGCCCAGTAAACCCAAAACTGCAAAGCCACCCAGATGAAGGGAACCATCAGTGTTATGGTAATTGCCTTGTCTGGAAAGTTTGCCGGAAAAACCAACAGCATGGCGGCGGTAAAAAACAGTGTGGCACTCAAAGACCAGAATAAGATGCTGGTCAGGCGTGGTCTGCGCCACGTACTCACAATAATCAAAAGAGCAAAAAAGCCAAGAACACCATACAGCATCACAGCCCCTCCATAAATGATACGGTCAGTATTAAACTGGCAAATGCGGCCACCGGCAGCCCGGTTCTGCGGTGCAGCTCTGGGCGCCATGCCGCCAGCATCAGGCTCAAAAGCCCAGTGGCGACAAACATGGCAAGCCAATAGGCGACGCCTCGCTCGGCCCCATTGATAGAAGAAAAAAAGACCAAAGACAGTGACACCAGCCCCCAGCCCAAAAGGCGTGTAAGCTTTTGCAGTAAAGGAGATGCTTTAACCTTGGGCCATCCGGTCCGGTTTTTACCAGCGTGATAAAAGGCAAAAACCCCAAGATATAAAAGCAGGCTGGCGAGCATTACGGTTAGCATACTCTCTTCCCCTAGAAGTCCATATCCAGACGAATGGCCCAGGTAAGTTCATCTCCCAATCGCGCAGAGTTCTGGTTCACCACATTCAGTGTCGTGAAATAGTCTTCATCAAGCAGGTTTCTTACATAGCCGGAGATGCGAATACTCTCGGAGATTGAATAACCAACTCTGGCATTAACAAGCGTGCGACTGTCAATCACGTTACTGGAGAAGTTGTCGACTTCATTGAAACTTGAAGACTGATAATTCACATCAACGCCACCAAAGAACCCACTTTCATGGGTATAGTCAAAACCACCGTTCAGGGACAGGCGCGGTGCAAACGGAAAGCGGTTGCCATTGAAGTTGGGCTGGTTAGCTTCACTCTCCGGCTGGTTTGGGTCAAAATCGGCGTTCACAAAATCATTGAATTCTGCAACCGAGTAGCCAATGCCTGCGTAAATCTCAAACTGATCGGTCACGCGGTAAGTCAGATCGCTCTCCAAACCGTAAAGTGTCGACGAACCAGCATTCACCGTTTGTGAGAAGTTTTCGAAGGGCGCAGGCAGCGGTGTTGGTGTTTGTTGATCTGACCAATCAGAATAATAAATGTTGGTGTTCCAGCTCACACTGCCATCCAGCAACGTTACGCGGGAAGAAAGCTCATAATTCCACAGATACTCTGGGTCAAACTCAGAAAGAGAGCCATCCACGAAGTTGATTTCAGCGCCACCAGCGCGGTAAGCGCGCTGCACGACAAACGCAAACGTAGCGTCATCATTTGCATTCCAGCGTACACCAAATTTTGGCAACCAGGCATCAAACGTTGCATTGGTGATGCTTTCATCCGTTCCTTCCAGTGCGCGCAAAAAATCCAGTTGCGGTGGCAGGTCGCCGATGATGGTTGTCACTGTATTCTGAAAGTTATCCTGTTCTTCCCGGTCGTATCGCAGACCAAACAACAGATCGAATTGTTCACTTAGTTCATATTCGCCGTCAAGGAAGCCTGCATAGTTTTCCGCCTCACCAACGCGCGCTGATTGCCGACCAATCGAAATCGTCGGGGGAATGGCCGGGTTGATAATGGAACCCGGAACAATGAAGTCATCTTCAAAACCTTCCTCGGTACTCACATAATAGAAGCCAAGGCCGAAGGACAGGCGATCACCCTGGTATCGAATCCGGAATTCTTCAGAAAAAGCTTCGTCATCACCGGTGCGATCAAGTTCCGCAAGGGGCAGGGCGGTCAGGTCAAAATCTTCCTGCCGCAGGTAGTCAGTTGTCTGAAAAGTTGTGATGGATTGAAGTGACACCCGATCGCTTACTTCCCACGTTGCGTTGACGGACTGAATAAATGTCTCGGTTCCTTCGCGTCCAGGCGTGTTATACCCGACTTCACGAACAACTTCGTCGGCGCTCAACACTTCGCCGGCATCATTTGTAGGGGAAACAATGTCTTCGCCTGCGAAGTTTTCGGTATAAGAGGACGTAGAGATAATCTGGAAGTTTTCCGTTGGCTTAAACAGCAGCTTTAGCCGCGTATTCCAGAGTTCTGTGGCATCCGCCTCCGCATCCAGAAGAGTGTTGCGAATGAACCCATCCGTTTCCCGGTATTCTGCGGCAACCCTAAACGCTAGCTTTTCATCAATCAGCGGGCCACCAAAGGCCATGGCCCCATGGCGCTGGCCGTTGTTGCCTATTTCTGCTCTGGCTTTGGCTTCCCACTCAAATGATGGGTCTTTTGTCCTAATGTAGATCGCCCCGGCGAGGGCGTTTCTGCCAAAGTTGGTTGATTGCGGACCCCGGTAGACTTCGACTTGACCCAAATCCCATGACCCTAATGGCCCGAAGAAAGTGGTTTGGTTCCCTAGTGGTGCATCGTCAACATAGATTGTAAGCGTTGCACCCGATCCAGCCACTCCGCGCTGGTCAACGCCGCGAATTGCAAACCCCAAGCCCCCGAAGGACGATGTGACGTTCGGGATACGGTCCACAATGTCATAGAGGTCCACAAGCGGTTCCCGCTCAATCTCAGCGCCGGTTTCCACGGTGACGCTTGAGGCGACATCGCGCAGCGTGCGATCAAATTTCTGACCGACAACAATAATTTCGTCCATGTGCTGATTGTCGCTGTCTGCATCCGCCTGATTTGCGGCTGCTACACCTGACGCGACCAAAAGTGCGGTTGCGCATACCCCTGAATAAAGAATGGCCTTCATAACGTCCTCAAGTTTGAAACTAATAATTAGTCGCATAAATAAGCCAATCAAAAAGGAAAATGCAAATCATTCTTAATAATAAAAAGCGATCAAGGTGTAAAATATATCAATTCCATGGGTGTTGTTGCAGTTGCGTCACAAAGCCACTGGCATTGATGGCTGGATGCGATATACAGGCAATGTGTAGTGGGTGTGCCCACTTGGGTCTAAATTAGTGAGAGCGTTTTGTTATGGCCGATAAGCCTGTTTTTACATGGGAAGATCCCTTTCTCCTGACCGAACAGTTGAGCGAAGAAGAGCGCCTTATTCAGGCATCTGCTTACGAGTTTTGCCAAAGCAATCTGATGCCGCGCATTCTGGAAGCCAACCGCCATGAGACGTTTGACCCTCAGATCATGCGCGAGCTGGGCGATGTGGGCTTGCTGGGTGCTACCATCCCAGAGGAATATGGCGGCGCAGGGGTTAATCATGTGGCCTACGGTTTGATTGCGCGCGAAGTGGAGCGGGTGGATAGTGGTTATCGCTCTGCGATGAGTGTTCAGTCGTCGCTTGTGATGCACCCCATTCATGCCTACGGCAGTGAAGACCAGCGCCAGAAGTATCTGCCCAAGCTGGCAAGCGGTGAAATGATTGGCTGTTTTGGCCTGACGGAGCCTGACCATGGCTCTGACCCTGGCGGCATGAAAACCCGCGCTGAGGCTGTCGATGGCGGCTACCGCCTGACAGGTGCCAAAATGTGGATTACCAATAGCCCGATTGCCGACATTGCGGTGGTTTGGGGCAAGCTCGATGGCCGCATTCGCGGGTTCATCCTCGAGCGCGGCATGGAAGGGTTCTCCACCCCCAAAATTAAGGGCAAGCTGTCGCTCAGGGCGTCGATCACCGGCGAAATTGTTATGGACAATGTGTTTGTGCCTGAAGAAAACCTGCTGCCGAACGCCAGCGGTCTGGGCGGGCCGTTTGGTTGTTTGAACAAGGCGCGTTATGGCATCGCGTGGGGTGCGCTGGGGGCGGCAGAGTTTTGCTGGCATGCGGGGCGACAGTATACGCTGGACCGCGTCCAGTTTGGCAAGCCGCTGGCGCAAACGCAGTTGGTGCAGAAAAAACTGGCGGACATGCAAACCGAAATCACGCTTGGCCTGCAGGCGTGTTTGCGGGTTGGCCGGATGCTGGACGAAGGCACGGCAGCGCCCGAAAACATTTCGCTGATCAAGCGTAACAGTTGCGGCAAAGCGCTGGATATCGCGCGCGACGCCCGCGACATGCACGGCGGCAACGGGATTTCAGACGAATATCATGTGATGCGCCATATGGTGAACCTGGAAACGGTGAACACTTATGAAGGCACGTATGATATTCACACGCTGATTTTGGGTCGGGCTCAAACCGGCCTGCATGCTTTCTTTTAGTGAATAAGTCGGCACCAGCCCTCTCCGCCATCCGACCACCGCACGGAATTACACTTGGGTGGCCGGTTGGCGGAGAGGGCCGGAGCAGCCTAAAGCTTCAAAGAGGATGATATGGCGGGACCCTTACAAGGCATAAGAGTGCTGGATCTCAGCCGGGTGCTGGCAGGGCCTTGGGCCGGGCAGTGCCTGGGTGATTTGGGCGCGGACGTGATTAAAGTGGAGCGCCCGGGTGTTGGCGATGACACCCGCAGTTGGGGCCCGCCATTTTTTGAAAGCAGCATAGAGCCGGGCGAAAGCATGGCCGCCTATTATATGTCGGCCAACCGTAATAAGCGTTCCATCACCATCGACATTACCAAGCCGGACGGTCAAGAGCTTGTCAGGCGGCTTGCGGCCAAATGCGATATTGTTATTGAAAACTTCAAGGCAGGGGGGCTCGCCAAATACGGGTTGGATTATGCAGGGCTTTCAGCCGTGAACCCCGGCATGATTTACTGCTCGATCACCGGGTTTGGGCATGCCGGCCCCTATAAAGACAGGCCCGGCTATGACTTTTTGGTGCAGGGGCTGGGCGGTATGATGAGTGTGACCGGCGAGCGCGATGACCTGCCGGGTGGTGGACCACAAAAAACCGGGATTGCCACCGCTGATGTGTTCACCGGGCTGTACGGCGTGATCGGCATTCTGGCGGCGTTGCACCACCGGGAGCAAACCGGCGAAGGCCAGCATATTGACATGTCGCTTCTGGACACTCAGGTCGCGATTATGGGTAATCAGGCGCTTGGGTATCTGGTGTCAGGGCAAGAGCCGAAGCGGATGGGCAATGCCCACGCTAGTATTGTGCCGTACCAAAGTTTTGCGAGCCGGGACGGCCATATTATTCTGGCCATCGGTAATGACGGCCAGTTTGCCCGTTTTTGCAAAGCGGTGGGCCGAGAGGACCTGTCATCGGACAAGCGATACCGCACGAACCCAAACCGGGTCAGGAACCGCGACACGCTCGTGCCGATCATCGCAGACATTATGAAATCCCGCACCACGGACGAGTGGGTTAGTTTGCTGGAAGCCAACACTGTACCGGGTGGCCCGATTAATGGCATGAAGCGTGTTTTTGAAAACGAACAGGTTGTTGCCCGCGGCGTTAAAATTGACCTTGATCGCGGCAACGGTGAAACCGTGCCGTCAATCGCAAATCCGATCGTCTATTCATCGACAAAAGTCGGGTATGATCGACCGCCACCAAAATTAGGTGAACACACGGACGAAATTCTTGATGAAGTGCTATCCTTAAGCGACGAGGAAAAGGCACGCTTTCGCACCATTTTGGGTGAATAATTTCCCTTTTTTTGCTTGTTTTCGTAATTTTTTGACGCTTTTTCGTCTCTTTTTCACGCACTGCACACGATTTCTTTATCGTTCTTGAGGTGCAACAGCGAGTGTCGCCCCCTATATGGCTGTCATCACTTCAACCGATAAGGGCTAGTACTGTGAAACAATTTCTCTCTAAAATTATCGTCTCTGCCATGTTGATGGTAGGGGCAAGCGTTGCAGCAAATGCTGCTGACGACCCCATCTATACCGGACTGTTCAACAACCGAGCAGTCAGCGGTTATGACACTGTTGCCTACTTTACGGCGGGCAAGCCCGTTAAAGGCAGCAAGAAGTTCCGCACAGACTATCAGGATACCGAATGGCGCTTTTCCAGCCAGGAAAACCTTGATCTTTTCCTGAGCGATCCCGCGAAATACGCCCCGCAATACGGCGGATACTGTGCCTGGGCGATGGCTGGCGGTGATGACGGCGAGCGCGGTTACAAGGCCAGCGGCGACCCCGAACAATGGAAGATCGTCGATGGTAAATTATACCTGAATTACAATGCTGAGGTCAAAAGCAAGTGGGTGCAGGACATCCCCGGTTTCGTTGAAAAAGCTGACCGATTTTACCCAGTGGTTGTTGACCTGAACGCTGAGTGAACCACACTAAACGAACCATAAACCCCGCCTCGGCGGGGTTTTTTATTCAGGGGGAATTCATTATGAAATTCAAAAGCTTGATAGTCTTTTACGCGTTAACGCTTTTGTTGCTAGCCGCCCCGGCCCGGGCGCAAGATGCAGCTACAGTTGCGACAGAAGGCGTGAACCATATCGGGCTGGCGGTAACCAACCTCGACGCTTCTGCTGCCTTTTTCACTCAAACACTTGGCTGGCGGCGTGCGGGTGGTGACCTGGACTATCCCGCCGTTTTTGTGACCGATGGCAACGCGTTCGTTACGCTTTGGCAGGTTGCAGACCCAAAGACGGCTGTACAGTTTGATCGCAGGAACAATGTTGGCCTGCATCATCTGGCCTTTACGGTTAAAAGCCTAAAGGCGCTGCACGCCCTGCATGCGAAGTTACAGGATGCGGAGGGTGTTCGCATTGAGTTTGCCCCTGAGTTTATGGGGCAGGGGCCCACCACCCACATGATGATCCGGGAACCATCAGGCAACCGGCTTGAATTTGTCGTGCCGGGCAGCCGCGTGCGGGCCGAACAGGGCGGCAACTAAGCCGGGCGGTAACCTTGGGGCAAGCTTGGGGGTCTAATTCCTGAACTTCACCCTGGGTTGCGGCTGAGTGTTAACTGTTAGTTCAAACACATCTGGTCTGCTGTAATGGCCATCCGTGTCCAGGGTTTGTGCCGCTTCCTGCTGGACCGTCAGGTCGATCGTGCCCATCACCAGCGTGGGCTTGTCAAATACAGGGTCGGTAATGTAGCTGCCATCTGCGGCAATCACCGCACTGCCACCGTTGTGAATAAATTCATCGTTGTCACCGGGCATGGAAGCCAGCATCATTTCGGCTTCCCGCTCGTTTAGTTTCAGCGACGCAAAGCCATCCACAACATCGCCTTTGCTCATGATGGACCCTGCTGCGGCAACAGCGCATCGACCTTCAAAAGCATAATGGCGGCTTGCCACTTGGTGCATGTCTTTAACAATTGGCCACTGTGCAACGTGAAGGAATTCCTTTTTTGCGTGCATTGCAGCCCGCGCCAAAGGCATCCAGTGTTCCCAGCATATCAGGCTACCCAGCACACCCCATGGCGTATCAACAGTTTCAAGCGTCGACCCATCGCCGCGCCCCCACACCAGTCGCTCTGTATAGGTGGGCACCAGTTTCCGGTGCGGCACAGGGCTGTCCATGTTTGGGGAGAAAGTGAAGGTCGTATTATATAGGGTAGTGCCATCTCGTTCATGGGTGCCCAGCACGATAAATATGTTGAGCTCCTTAGCCAAATCCTGAAATGCCGTCAGATATTTGTCCCCCGCTACAACACTATTTTGTGCCAGCAGCCTGAACAAAGCCTTTGCACCTGAATCATCCCACAAAGCTGCGCCCGGCGCGAAATCGAGCCACACCGGGTATCCGGGTAACCAGCATTCCGCAAATGCCACAATCTGGGCGCCTGCGTTGGCGGCATCTCGTACGTGGCTAATGGCTTTCTCTGCGCTTTTAGCCAAATTCAGGAATACCGGCGGTTCTTGTACAATCGCGATGGTTGGCTGTTGGCTCATGCCGGTCTCTCCTCAGGTGATAATGGCGTGATTGTGGTGGTGGCAGCATAAAGATTTTGTATAACGGTGTAGAAAATTTTTTTGAACACAATAGAGTGTGATCGCTCTATCGTAACGATATAGCCAAAAAACCCCTTTGCCGGAGCCTTTGCATGCGTTTCCTTACAGCCTTATTTGCCGCCCTGATGGCCTTTTCTGCCGCACCTGTTGCGTCGCTGGCGCAGTCGTCAGCCCCTATTATCAGCTATGACAGCAAGTTTCATCCAACGCTGGCTCGCAAAGGCATGGTTGTCAGTCAGGACTATTATGCCAGCGAAGCCGGGCTGGAAATTCTGCGTTTGGGCGGCAACGCGATTGATGCCGCTGTCGCTACCGGGTTTGCCCTGGCGGTGACCCATCCGCAGGCTGGCAACCTTGGCGGTGGCGGGTTTATGCTGGTTTACCTGAAGTCAGAAGACAAAGTGGTTGCCATAGACTACCGGGAAATGGCCCCAGCCGGTGCATCGGCTAATATGTTCCTGGATGCTAGCGGCAATGTTGACAACACGCGGGCGCGTTTCAGTTTGCAGTCATCGGGTGTGCCCGGCACGGTCATGGGGCTGACAGATGCCTTGTCCAAATATGGCTCATTGCCACTGGGAACAGTTATGGCGCCGGCAATCCGTCTTGCGGATGAAGGGTTCCCTATGACGTGGGCGCTGAATGTATCCTTGAGCAGGTATCGCGAACGCCTGAGCCGTGACCCGGTAACCCGCGCACAGTTTTTCAAAGAAGACGGCACCGCCTACCCCCAGGGAGAGATTTTCCGGCAGCCTGAACTGGCTAAAACACTTAAAGAAATTGCTGCCAAGGGTGCAGACGGCTTTTACAAAGGCTGGGTTGCTGACCGTATCGTTGAAACCATGCAAGCAGACGGTGGTCTGATCGACCGCCGGGACCTTGCAAATTATGTTGCCAAAGAGCGTGAACCACTGACCGGCACGTATCGTGGCTATCAGGTGGTAACCATGCCGCCCCCCTCATCTGGCGGTGTTCATGTCCTGCAGATGTTGAATGTGCTGGAGGGCTGGGACCTGAAGTCGCTGGGGCACAATAGTGCAGACTATATTCACCGACTGACTGAAAGCATGAAGTACGCTTATGCTGATCGCTCTAAATATCTTGGCGACCCGGACTATTTTGATGTGCCGGTTGCTGCGCTGACGGACAAAGCCTATGCCGGCAGCATTCGCGGCAAGATAAACCTTGAACGCGCGACGCCATCAACAGAGATAGCCCCTGCACCCAAATTGCCATTCGAGAGCAAGGATACAACGCATTTTTCCACCATGGATGCGTCGGGCAACATGGTGGCCAACACCTACACGCTAAACTTCACCTATGGTAATGGTCGCACTGTTGCGGGGGCGGGTTTCCTGCTCAATAACGAAATGGATGATTTTTCTGCCAAGCCCGGTACGCCGAATGCGTTTGGGTTACTGGGCGGTGTGGCCAATGCCATCGCGCCGGGAAAACGCCCACTGAGTTCTATGACGCCGACGTTGTTGTTCCGGAACGGCCAGCCCGTGATGGCGACTGGCAGCCCCGGTGGCTCAACAATCATTACGGCTGTTTTGCAAACCGTTTTGAATGTCGCAGAGTTTGACATGAATGCAGCGACAGCTACCGCGCGGCCCCGTATCCACCACCAATGGTTCCCAGACCGGCTTATCCTGGAACCGGGTCACTCAGTTGACACGCGCCGTATACTCTCAGAAATGGGGCACGGTGTCAGTGCGGTCGCTTCCTACAATGAAGGTGAGAGAGTGCTGGGCGCGACCATGACGATTATTCGCCGGCCGGATGGGCTAATCGCTGGGTCCGCTGACCCGCGCAGGCCTGGGGCTCATGCCGCGGCGTATTAATGCGTTCACCACGGCAGACATGAAAAAAGGCCGCTGGAATATCCAGCGGCCTTTATATTTTTTAGGCTTCCGTTCTGTTATTCTGCTTGGGTTGGCTTGGGGTGAACCCTCCCTATTCCTAACGCTATTTTCAGGCGTAAGAATAACCGAGCAAATAGGCTGCCAATGTCAAACCCAACACAGTAAAGCGCGGGCACCATGAACAGCGTCACAAAGAAAGCAAGCACAACACCGCCCGCAAGCGACACCACGATCGGCTTCAGGAAAGCTGCCTGAATTGACCGCTCAAGCATCATGGGCACCAAACCAACAAACGTTGTGACAGTTGTCAGCAATATGGGGCGGAAGCGCGCAACGCCAGCCTCAACTATTGCTTCATAAGCGTTCAAACCACGTTCCCGCAGTTTGTTGCAATAGTCGACCAGCACCAGGTTATCGTTGACGACGACGCCAGCCGCTGCGGCAATACCGAAATAGCTGAATATTGCCATGGTCATATCAACAGCTAGGTGACCAAAAACGGCGCCAACAAATGCGTAAGGCATTGCAATCAGAATGGCGATAGGCTGCCAGTAGCTTTTGAACGCAATCGCCAGCATTGTGTACATCACGAAAAACGCCAGCAGATACAGCTTGATCACATCCTGTACAAAGCGTGCTTCACCCTCTGCTTGCCCAATGGCATCCCGAATAACGCCAGGATATTTCTTTTCCCATTGTGGAAAGAAGTTTTCCTTCAGGTCATCCATGATGTCGCTGCGAATGTTGTCTTTCATGTCCGCGCTGACGCGCGCGGCACGGTTCATGTTCCAGCGGGCGATGCGGTTAATGCCAGGAGCATATTCAAGGTTGGCAATAGACAGCAGTGGCACTTCGTTACCATCCGCCGTGCGCACCCGGAAGTGTTTCAGGCTTTCGATCGACCGGCGGCTATCCCGTGGGTAGCGTACCATTACCTTAACGTCCTGGCCGTCACGCGGTATGCGCTGGGCTTCTTCGCCGTAATAAGCCTGACGAACCTGGCGCGTTACGTCTGCCAGCGTTAAGCCCAGTTTTTCTACGCCGGGTTTCAGTTCAATCTGAATTTCTTCAGAGGCCCCTTCCAGGTTGTTGCGCACATCATACAAGGCATCATAGGTGCGCAACTGATCTTCAAGTTCACTGACGGCGTCGCGCAGAAGGTCGAGATCTGGATGCCGAATAGACAGTTCAAACCCTGGATCATTTTGATTGGAGGAATAGCGAACCGTCACTTCCTTAGCGTCCGGTATATCGCCGATAAGGTCCCGCAGGCGCAAGGCAGTGTCTTTCGCCGTAAACTGCTGAACTGCTTCAGGGCGCTCTTCAGGTGGCGTTAGTTTAACGATAGCAATAACGCTGTCACGGCGTGACCGGGTGTACCAGTTTTCGATCAGGGCACCTTCCGTGCCGGTGTCAGCATCGACATCGCGTACTAGCTGTTCTTCTGCTTCCTGCACCTGTGCAAGAATTTCCAGCGCACGACTGTAGGATGCGCCTTCTGGCAGTACGATGTTGATATTGATTTCGTCTGACTCAATGCTTGGCATGAAGGCTTGTTTGACATAGCCAACCGAGAATACGCCCGTACCAATAACAAAAACGCCAATAAATACGGCCACTGTCAGGTAGCGGTTGTTGACCGCCCACTGGCCCATCCTGCGATAGCGTCCTTGGGCAAAATTGGTAATGCTGTTGGCAATGCCCTTTTGGAATTCGCCAAACCGGCCCAGCTTTTCGCGTGGTTTCAGGCCGGATAAGTGCGCCGGCAAAATCAGCAGTGATTCCACAAGTGAGAAAGCCAAGGCCGTCACAACAACCCAGGTGATGTGGCGTGTAAACTCCGACGTTGACCCGTCTATGAATACCCAAGGCAGGAAAGCGATGATCGTTGTCAGAACGGCGAAGATCACCGGCTTTGCAACAAGCTGGGTGCCAAATACCGCAGCCGTAATGCCGCCCCCGGTTCTTTGGCTTTCCGTGTGAATGCTTTCGCCGACGACAATGGCGTCATCGACCACAATGCCAAGCACCAGCAGAAAGGCAAACGTTGACAGGAAATTAAGCGATACGCCAAGCGACGGCAGAAAAATAAATGCGCCGGCGTAGGCTGTAGCAATGCCGAACGCCACCCAGAAGGCGACTTTTGGGCGCAAGGTCAGCATCAAAACAATCAGAACCAGCACCAGACCCCAGAAGGCTGAACTGCCGATTGTCTCCATACGGCCTTTAAAAAGCTCGCTGTTGTCGGTCCACAGCGTAAGCTGCACGCCTGAAGGCAACGATTCCTGACGTTCCGCGACCCATTTTGTAATAGATTCAGACGCCGTGACAATATCCATTGTCTCAGTCGTCATGACCTGCAGAAGAACCGTCGGCTCTCCATTCAGGGTTGCCAGAATTTCATTGTCTTCAAAGCCATCAATCACTGTCGCAACATCGCCAACCCGAATGGTGCCGCCATCGGGTGTTTGACGTAAAATGATAGATTCGAAATCCCGTCTGGTATCGGCGAGATTGCGGGCTGTGAGTTTAAATTCCCCTGCTTCGGTGCGAACCGTACCCCCAGAGGAGTTGAGGCTGTTATTCCGGATGGCCTCCGCTACCTGTGCAAAACTCAGATTGTAGCGGCGCAACGATTCTTCGCTGACCTCGACAGATACTTCTTCGGCGCGGACACCAAACAGTTCCACGATATTAACGGCGGGCAGTTGGGCTGCCTCCCGCCGTAGGGTCTCCGCCAAGCGTTTCAGGTTGCGTTCGCCGATATCACCGTGAACCGCAACACGGATCATTTCGTTGCGATTGACCCACTGAGCAACCCGCGGTGGTTCAATGTCTCGGGGCAGGCTTGAGATACTATCAACCCTGATTTTCACTTCGTTCATGAACTGAGTGAAATCGACGCTTTGCTCCGCCAGAATGTAAATTTCGCCCAGCCCTTCACCAGCAAAAGAGCGAACCCATTCTATGTTATCCAGATCGCGTACCGATTCTTCAATTCGGGTAACGATTTGTTCTTCAACTTCCACCGGGCTGGCACCAGGCCACGTGACCAAAATTTGTAGGCCAGGAAAGCGAACCTGAGGGTCCAGCTCCCGCTCCATCGAGGTAAAGGCAAAGAAACCTGCCAGAAAAATTCCGAACATTAAGAGGTTAGCGGCAACCTTGTTGCGAGCCCACCATTCAATCAATCCATTCATGATGTCCCCCTATCAGCGTGAAGATGTGGCGGCAGGCTGCCGTGCACTGCGCGTTATTGGTTGCGCAGGCATGCCGTCGTAAACACCTCTTACGGGCGCTGTGACAACCATTTCGCCGTCCGATACACCGCTCAGCACAACCAGGCGATCTTGGGAAGTGGAGAGTACGTCTACAGTCCTGACTTCCAGTTTATTGTCATCCGTAATGACATAAACCTGATCTTCCTGACGAAGGGCAGTGCGGGGCATAACCAAGCCATTGTGAGGGACAACACCTTCAATTTCTGCAGATACGAACAGTCCGACAGCCAGAGGCATACCTTGATCGGCAGCAGCCCCGTATGGGTCTTGTACTTCAGCAACCGCGTAAACAAGCCTTGTCAGGTTATCCACCGCGGCATTCACACGGGTAATTTTACCCTTCCATGTATGGCGCTTTCCACCGACAATGGTAGACAGCGTAACGTCTGGTGCGTCCATTTCGTTTGGTATAAAACCGATCGGCAGGGCCAGTTCTGCAAGCTGGGCGTCGGTGAGGGGCAAGCGCACCTCAACCGTATCAGTTGCGAAAACCCGGCCAAGGCTGGTGCCGGCTGCGACAAACTCGCCAAGGCCAACAGTACGTTCTGATACCCGTCCTTTGAAGGGTACCTGAATGCGTGTGCGGGCCAGGTTTAACTTGGCGGTTTCAAGGTTGGCTTCTGCGGCACGGAGCTGTGCCTGTGCTTCTGCAACTTGTGGCTGGTTAAGGGCAAGTGGTGTTGGCTCGCCATCAACAACCCATTCTTCCCACTGCTTTCGCTTAATGCTCGCGTCCGCTAGCTCTTGCTCGACCCTGACGGCAGCTTGCGCTACTTGCGCTTCGGAACTTGTAACGGCAAGCCGATAGTCGGAATCGTCGATCTGAAGCAGGGTTTCGCCGGGTTCAAAATACCCGCCTTCATTGAAGGCGTCTGCAACGGCTACAACGCGGCCGGTGACTTGTGGCACCAGGCCAATATTGGTTTTTGCCCGAACTTCGCCCTGCGTGCGCACCGAAACGGTGACGCGTTCTGAACGAACGGCATCGACGTAAAGCGACACAAGGCGCTCTTCTTCAATGTTCTTTTCGGGAGCCTCTTTTGCTGAAGCCAGTACAAAAACAGCACCGGCAGCAGCCGCTAATACCACTGGGGGCGCAGCATACCTGAGTAATTTCCTCACTTTATCCTCGCAATGTTTTGTCGTTTTTATTCAGCGGCTTTTCGCCACTTTTTGTTATCTTTTTAGTTATATAATAAAACTATATGGGAGTCACTGGCAAAAATTGAAGCCCCTAAAGCACCCCATGCGCCTCAAAAAAACTAGTTTCACGGTATTAGATATAAAATCTATGCCGGATCCGGCGATATGAACTGACATTCATATTTTGTGAAGAAATTGGCTGTAGGGTTTGCGCCAGCGAAAGTGTCTATAGGGTCCAGATCCCAGTGAGTGAGCCAATAAATCCATATTACAGCCATGATCGGTATGATGCTGCGACACAAGCACGTCTGCTGGACGGTGTTGCAGAAGGTGTGGTGGTGCGAAACACCAAAGAAGTGGTGTTTGCCAATAAAGCGATTTTTGACATTGTGGGGGCCAGCTTTGAGGACCCATCGCACATCGAACGGCCGCTTGAACAATGGATATATCCCGAAGATCACGACAAGGTTGAACAGTCTTTCCAGGCTCGGGTTGGTGGTGGCGACACTGATGACCAGTATAAATTTCGCCTTACGCGAGTTGATGGCAGTACGGTTTGGGTGTCCTGCCGGGCATCGTTGATCGATTGGGCAGGCGAGACCTGTGTTGTTGCGTACATTAAAGATGTTTCTGCTGAGATGGTAATACGGCATCAACAACAACTGAGTAATGACCTCTTTAGAAATATTTTCAACGTCACCCCTGATTTTATGATGTTGTTTACCTTGTCTGATGCTCGTGTGATTGATGTAAATCCTGCGTTCTTAAACATGTTTGGGTGCCGACGGGAAGATGTTCTAGGCGCAAATGTGGGCACCCTGAGTTTATGGTCTGAACCAACTTTTTTTGAACGCTTTGTTGAAGAACTTAAGACAACCGCTTTCATCACCGACAGCCCTGCAGCCCTTGCAACACGTGGCGGAGCAATCCGGCATTTCCGGTTGTTTGCCCGCCGGATTGATGGCGCTGATGCCCCATTTCTGCTGATGACGGGTCGCGATGTCACAGAAGAGATCAGCCATGCACAAGAACTGCAACGCACGCGCGATGCAGCAGAGTTGTCGAACCGTACCAAATCGGAATTTTTGGCGAACATGAGCCATGAACTCAGAACACCGCTGAATGCAATTCTGGGTTTTTCTGAATTGATCCGGGATGGTGTTGGCGGTGTGGACCTAACGGAAAAACACACAGACTACGCCAATGATATCCATCGCAGTGGCACGCACTTGCTTGCAATTATCAATGACATTCTCGATTTGTCCAAAGTTGAAGCGGGTCGCCTTGAGGCACATGTAAGCGTTATCGACCCTGTCCCGTGCCTGGACATGTGTCTGCGCCTGATGCAGCACCGCGCCAGCGAAGAAGGCGTGTCGCTGACGCACACGTTTAATGGTTCCGTGATGATTGAAGCTGATGAGCGTTTGCTCAAACAGATTGCGCTAAACATGCTATCGAATGCGGTTAAATTCACCAAATCTGGCGGATCCGTTGATATGAGTTTTGAGAAAACACGGGATGGCGGTGCCTGTGTATCAGTTTGCGATACCGGTATTGGAATGACGGCAGAAGAAATTGCAATTGCAAAACGGCCTTTTGGTCAGGTCGACTCAAGCCTTAGCAGATCGCAGCAAGGGTCTGGTCTTGGGCTGCCGCTGGTGGTGGCGTTCGCCGAAAAACTTGGTGCGCGGGTGACTATCGACAGCGAACCAAAGCAGGGGACTTTGGTGCGCGTCTTCTTCCCAAAGTCTGTGGTCCACGAGAAGCCCGGTCCTGCCGCGCCAAAGGCGATAGCCTCCTAGTTTCGGCCAGGGGCGATTACCGTTTAATCAGCAACGCTGGTTTCCCGCGCAACCGCCCGCCAACCAATATCTGATCGGCAAAACCCTTCGGGCCAATCAATCTGTTTGATGGCTTCATATGCCGATTGTTGGGCGTCGCTGACGCGCGGTCCCAACGCCGTCACGTTCAATACGCGGCCCCCAGTTGCGATAAGACCACCATCCTTTTGCTGCGTCCCTGCATGGAAAACCTGAAGATTTGCTGCGGTTATGCTGTTCAGCCCGGCAATAGGGGTGCCTTTGGTGTAGGAACCCGGGTACCCTTTGGCTGCAAGTACAACGGTCAACGCGGTTTGTTCGTGCCAAACCGGCATTTGACTGTCCAAGGTCCCATCGGCAGTGGCCACCAAGAGGGGAACAAGGTCGCTTTTAAGCCGCATCATCAGAACCTGACATTCCGGGTCACCAAACCTGCAGTTATATTCAATCAGCTTGGGGCCTGTTGCTGTAATCATCAAGCCCGCAAAGAAAACGCCCTGATACGGGCAACCCATATCCCGCATGGCCTGAGCCGTTGGTTTAATGATCTCCCGCATCACCTGTGCGGTCATATCCTCGGTCATCACGGGCGCTGGCGAATAAGCGCCCATGCCGCCGGTGTTGGGTCCTGTGTCGCCGTCCCCAACTGTTTTGTGGTCTTGTGCGGTCGCAAGCGGCAATACGCTGATGCCGTCCGAGAGGGCAAAGAAGCTGGCTTCTTCGCCCTCCAGAAATTCTTCCACTACGACTTCGACACCTGCGTCCCCGTATGCGCCGCCAAACATATCGTCTATGGCTGCATGAGCCTCTTCAACCGTTTGGGCAATGATAACACCCTTGCCGGCCGCCAAACCATCAGCCTTCACCACAATGGGTGTGCCGTTTTGTGTTACATAATCTTTTGCAGGTCTTGCCGCCTTAAAGCGCCCGTATGCTGCCGTGGGTATATTGTACTTTGCGCAGATATCTTTAGTGAAACCCTTAGACCCTTCAAGCTGAGCTGCAATTCTTTTGGGGCCAAACACCTTTATGCCAGCATCTGTCAAGGCATCCGCAATCCCTTCGACTAGGGGGGCTTCGGGGCCAACGACAACAAGATCGACGGCATTTTCCCGACAGAAATTTATCACGGTTTCATGGTTGCTGATATCAAGCGTGATGCATTCTGCAATATCCTGCATGCCGCCATTACCCGGGGCGCAATATAGTGTCGACAGACTTGGGCTCTGCGCTATTTTCCAGGCTAACGCATGCTCGCGCCCGCCTGAACCGATCAAAAGAATGTTCATAAATACTCCCCCAGAGCCGCTGAATTCTTGAAAGCCCGATCCTTGTATCATAGGCTCGCTTGCACTCAATAGCCAAGTATCGGGCCTAGTGGTATGTCGGGTATATTACACCGGCATTCACCCCGACTTTTGTAAAAGATAGGTAGTAATATCCATGAACGACGGCTGGCCTGTTTCCAACATTCAGGAATTCAGTGTTTCCGAGCTTTCTTCCGCCCTCAAGCGGTCGGTAGAGGACCAGTTCGGGTATGTCCGTGTGCGCGCTGAACTGTCGGGTGTTAAACATGCGGCGTCCGGGCATCTGTATTTTGCGCTGAAGGATGACAAATCTGTATTGGACGGCGTTTGTTGGCGCGGTCAGGCGCAGAAGTTGGGTTTTCGCCCAGAGGACGGCCTTGAGGTGGTTTGCAGCGGCAAGCTTACAACATATGCCGCAAGGTCCAAATATCAGATGGTTGTTGATCAGATGGAGCCCGCTGGCGCCGGCGCTCTTATGGCTCTTCTGGAAGAACGGCGGAAAAAATTGGCATCAGAAGGTTTGTTTGATCCTGCCCGCAAGAAGCCCATCCCGTATCTGCCAAAAGTTGTTGGCGTTGTCACGTCACCAACAGGCGCGGTGATCAGAGATATATTGCACCGGCTTGCTGGCCGATTTCCGCGCGATGTGATCGTTTGGCCTGTTCTGGTTCAGGGGCAGGGTGCGGCGGATCAGGTGGCTTCTGCCATAAGGGGTTTCGATGCTTTGACAGAAGGCGGCGCTGTCCCGCGGCCTGATGTGTTGATTGTCGCGCGGGGGGGCGGGTCGATTGAAGATTTGTGGTCTTTCAACGAAGAAGTAGTCGTGCGCGCGGTTGCCGACTGCAGCATACCTGTGATTTCCGCTGTTGGGCACGAAACAGATACAACACTGGTGGATCATGCCGCAGATTTGCGAGCGCCAACCCCCACGGGTGCCGCTGAAATGGCAGTGCCAGTTAGGGAAGAGCTGATCGTGACCGTCAGCGATTTTGGCCGACGACTGGCGTTACAGCGGCAGCAGATCATTCAGACGCGATCAGAAAAATTGCATGCGCTCGGGCGGGCAATGCCCAAACCCGCGGATTTGTTGGGATTGGCTCAGCAACGGTTTGATGATCTGTGCGATCGTTTGCCGCGTGCCCTGTCCTTTATCGCACGGAGCAAAGAAAGCCAGTTGAACCGGGTCAGTGGTGCGCTGACAGTAGGCAGGTTGGAACAGGCATTGTTGTTCCATCAGCGCGGAATACAGGGAATGATAAACAGGCTGTCGCCAGCGTTTGCCCGGTTGTTACAGGCCCATACAGACCGTTTGGCTGCTGCGTCGCGAATGCTCGAGGGCTTATCGTACGAACGGGTTTTGGATCGTGGCTTTGCGCTTGTGGAGGACGCAAACGGTACTGCGGTATCGCGCGCAGTGTCATTGGGCGGTGGTGATGACATCACCCTTAGGTTTGCCGATGGGTTATTGGGGGCGACCGTGAAGGGTCAATCAACTGACAAAGCAAAAAAGACAGTTAAAAGACCTGCTGATAAAAGAACCGCTGATAAAAAACTCATTGGGAAAAAAAAGCTGTCTAAGGCGAAGACTATAGCCAAAACAAATCAGGGTGAACTGTTCTAGGTTTTGGCTATTTTTTGGGTTTCAGTCCATGGGCCGTTTTTTTGCCGCAGTTGTAGGGGAGAGAGTGCATATGAACCGATTAATACTATGTATCGCTGGCCTGTTGTTTTGCAGTAGTTCCATTTTGGCAGCACCTGTGCTGAATGGCAGTGCTTCGCAGGGAGGTATGCTATGGGGTGAAGTTGCGCCGGGCTCTCAGGTTTGGCTAGACGAGGAACCCGTCAACGTTCACCCGAGCGGTATTTTTGTGATTGGATTTGGCAGGGATGCCCCATCCCAAGCCACACTTCGGTTTCAGTATCCTGATGGCAAAACGGAAAACGTTACCCTTGATGTGATGACCAGAGAGTTTGACATTGAGCGTGTTAATGGTTTGCCGCCCAAAACAGTTACACCGCCGCCGGAGTGGCGTGAAAGGCGAAAAATGGAAAACGGCCGGGTGCGGTCTGCCCGCAGTGTAATGATGCCGGAAACCCTTTGGCTTGAGGGTTTCCTGAAACCTGCAGAGGGACGGTTTTCTGGCTTTTACGGCAGTCAGCGGATTTTGAACGGCGAGCCGCGCAGCCCGCACTATGGTCTGGATATCGCTGCCGAGACAGGTACGCCGATATACGCCCCTGCTGGGGGTGTTGTAAGACTTGCGGCGCCGGACTTTTTACTGGAAGGCGGGATCGTGATTATTGACCATGGCTGGGGCATTACATCTACGTTATTCCACATGGACTCAGTGACCGTAGATGAAGGTGCCCGTGTTAATCGCGGTGACCCAATCGGTACTATCGGTGCAACTGGGCGGGCAAACGGCCCGCATGTTGATTGGCGTGTAAACTGGAAGACCGTGCGGCTTGACCCGCTATTGTTGTTGGAAAAGGAATAGTCTGTGCATATGAGGCGAATATTGGTTGCGGGTTTGGGGTTTGGACTTTTGTCCCAGCCGGTATGGTCGCAAAGCACTGACGGATTTGCAATCGAAGGCTATGTTGGCGGTGTAACTGATTACCGCGACCGTGGCCTTTCCTTGTCTGATCGCGGGCTGGCGATAACTGGGTCTGTCGGGGCCTTCCATGAAAATGGATTTTATTTTGGCTTGGACGCTGGTACCGTTGACATCGCGGGTGGTGGTGATGCCAGACTTGAGTTTTTTACCGGCTACTCGCTGGATGCTGGCGACTATGTTTATGACATCTCCTTTGAATTGGACACGTTCCATGGTGGTGGCAGTCAGTATTACCCTGAGGTCAAGGCGTCTGTTTCCAGAGATTTTGGGTTGGCTTTCACGCGGGCCGGTGTTGCCTTCGCGCCGGAAGGGCGTTGGTTTACCCCCGGGAATGACAGCCTGTATACGTTTGCTGATGTCGAGGTCCCCATTCCCAATATACCCGCTTTAACTCTTATTACGCATGTGGGGCGGGACTTTAGGGGTGATATTGAAAACCTTTGGGATTGGTCGGTTGGCGTGTCGGCCTTTGTGAGTGATGCCGAGCTAACGCTTGCTTACGACACATCAAGTTTTGATGGCAGGGCGGGCTCAGGTCGCGTGATTTTTGGGGCCAGATGGTATTTCTGATGCTCCCCCGAGTTGCTGAGCATTTTTAGTCTCTTGGGCTGGAGGTTTGGTTGCAGCCTGCATGCGCCGCGACGCTGGAAAACACATTTTCACAGTCGTACCGACGTGCTTTTCGGACGTGACCATCAAAGCACCGCCGTGCAGTTCCATGAGGGTGTTGGCAAGTGGTAGGCCAAGGCCTGTGCCCTCGTGACTGCGGGTTGTTGTTGTGCCCGCCTGACCAAACGGTGTCAGCGCCAGCGAGAGTTCCCGGTCACTCATGCCAATGCCGTTGTCCTTCACGCTGATGACAAGGCCGCCCCCCGGCGCATTTTGCGTGGCAATGAAAATATTTCCGCCAGGTTGCGTGAATTTAACCGAGTTGCTGAGCAGATTGAGTAGTATTTGCTTGGTCAACCGGTGGTCGGCCAACAGATATCGGGCATCTTCCGGCACGGTTGTTTCGACTTTGATATTGTTGGCTTTTGCCCGATTTTGCACCAATGAACATGTGTCGGAAATCAGCAAGGCAAGATCAAGAAATTCGTCATCCAACTGTAGCTGGCCTGACTCTACTTTTGACAGGTCAAGGATGTCATTGATGATATCCAAAAGGTGCCGACCGCTTTGGTTTATATGGTTGGCATAGTCATCATATTGTTGTGCACCCAGTTCGCCAAAAATCTTTTGGGTCATGATTTCAGAAAAACCCAAAATCGCATTCAGCGGGGTTCTGAGTTCGTGGCTCATGTTGGCCAGAAATTCCGATTTTGCCTGATTGGCTTGCTCTGCCTGGATACGTGATTGTATCAGCGCAGCATTGTGTCGTCGCTGCATCACCAGTGCGCCGCCCAACATCAATATGAACACCACAGAAAAGACAATGATGAGGTTTGAATTTGTTGACTGAGCCTTAGAGATTTCAAGCTCTGCTTTTTGACGGTCCAGCATTGAATCCAAGCTGGCGTAAAAGTCCGAGATAGTGATTGAAAACTCGCTAAACTGATCGTCAATCTGCATGCGGCGGACCCGATTCAGTAACTCGAAGGCTTCATCATACTTGCCTTCTGCATGCAAAATGTAGGCTTCGGTTAGTTGCGCTATTTTGCTGGGGTCTTCGTAGTAATCAGTGGATTTGAACAATTCTTGTGACTGATCCAGGTAGCTTCGAGCCAGGTCTGGTTCCCCGAGTTTAGCGTGGTTCAGTGCTGCCAGGTCCAGCAGGTGTGCCATCGTCACTGGGTCGTCAAATCTTTTGCTTCGCAGTATTGTTTCTATGTGGATCAACGCACCGCGAAAGTCTTGTTTCTGGTACTTCAGCCATGCAAGTCCCTCGTCCGCATATAGGGTGCCGGTTAAGTTGCCGTTCTGAACACTTATGGTTTTGATAGCGTTGAAATAGCGTTCTGCCAGGTCAAATTGCCTCGTTTCCTGCAAGCTCTCGGCCATATTGTACAGGATAGACTCGCGGTCCAATGCGATGCCTTCGCGCTGCGACAGCTCCAGGGCTTTCCGGTAGAAGTCGCTGACATGGGCCACGTCGCCAACACCCGTATAGGTATAGGCAAGGGTCAAATAGGCCAGCATGCGCATCCAGTTACCGCGAGGAGTATCCGGCAGTGTCAGCACGCTGCTTGATAGTTTGCTGAGGCCACTAAGGTAATTGCCGCCATCGATGTTGATGATTGAGTCAATAGTATCAACAAAAAATAGGCTATTTTCATCGCCGACGGTTTCGGCAAACGCCCTGATAGATTTTACCTTGGTCTCTGCCGCCGCCAAGTCGCCGTTTGTCTGATCAATAACTGCGTAAGCCAGATCGCTGTATATTTTTAGCTCATAGTCTTCGGTCTCAGCCGCTAGTATTCTGCCCATGCCAGCGTATCTGGACAGTCGTTGTGTGTCGCCAGAATCAATTGATAGATAGATCATTTCTTTCAGCACTTCGCACTGGGCGTCCGCTGACTGTGATCTTTGGAAAAGTTCCTCAAGGCTGTTCATCCTGACATAGCTGTCAGATGCTGTAGCGTTTAGAGTTTGGGACAAAAGGTCCTCAGCGGCGGCCATATCTTCGTCTGGGGTTTGCGCAGCCGACGGCGCGCCCGCAGTGATCACCGCCACCAACAGCGCAAGACTACACAGGCCAAAGCTTTTGGCTATGATTTTAAAATACACCGGCACTTTTGCTTTACTCGCCCATTAGCTTCCAACAAGAGCAATATAGGTCAACACAATCAGAAAGGGGACTAGCGGATTTCTGATTTTTGGCGTTTTCGCCAATTTTCTAGCGCAGGTTTAACCCGCGCCATTAATGCGGGAATTATCGGCTTTGTTCCCGCAACGATATGTTTGTGCAGGGGCTTTTCCCGGTTGAACAACAGCGCGACTCCATCGCCAGTGGTAAGCTCGCCGCCCGCTTCCGAGAGGATTAGATCTGCCGCGGCGACGTCCCAATCATTTTTTGGGCGCAATGTTACGCAGCAATCAAATTGCGCGTCTGCGATCTGACATATCCTCAGTGCGATGGAATTCGCTTGTTCCGCGTACATGGTTTGGGGCCATTCGACAGGCCAGTATTTGCTGGGGCGAAACGCAGATGGGTCCCCCATCATTTTTGCTTTTGCAAGATCGCTACAATCTGAAACGGTTATTGGCTGGCCGTTTTTGGTGGCTCCCTGTCCGGCACTGGCAAAATAAAACGCATCTTTTACGGGCGCATAGAAAACAGCCAAAATAGGTTTTTGGTCCTGTACGAGCGCAACTGAAACGCCCCAGTCATCCCCGCCCGCCAAAAAAGCGCGTGTGCCATCAATGGGGTCAACGATCCACAACCGTCCGCACCGAAGGCGTTCAGGTTGGTCTTCGGTTTCCTCTGAAAGCCAGCCATATCCGGTACGATTTTGTGATAAGGTAGTTCTTAGGAACTCGTCAACGGCGATGTCTGCTTCTGAAACAGGATTATCAGGGGACTTTTCCCAGACGTGAATGTCCCGCGTGAAATATGACAGGGCAATTCTGCCCGCCTCGCGGGTTACCTGTTGAATCAACCTGGCATCATCTGCCCGACTCCAGGGACAGGTATCTTCATTGAAAAGGGCACTATTTTCAGCGATTGCCATCAGTTGGACCCAGTTGCGTGCTGCTAGGCACCCGCGATCATCATACCGTCTATCCGAACGGTGGGAGCATTGGTGCCATATTTAAATTCAAGGTCTGAGGCTGGCACAAGGTGTCTGAACATCTCCTTAAGATTGCCTGCAATCGTGACTTCGCTTACTGCTTCCGCAAGTTCGCCGTTTCGTATTCTGAAACCTGCTGCACCGCGGCTATAGTCGCCCGTAACCGCGTTCACGCCCATACCAATCAATTCGGTAATGTAAAACCCGTCTTTGATGTCGGCCATCAGGTCAGCGGGCGAAAGCTCGCCTGCCGCCATATACAAATTGCTGGAAGAAATGCCCGGTGCAGACGATGTACCGCGCGATGCGTGCCCGGTGACACCCATACCCAGCTGCCGCGCGGTTGCGCTGTTCAGCATCCAGCTTGTCAGTACACCGTCTTTTACCAAGCTTGATTGGCTAACGCGGACCCCTTCGCCGTCAAACAGTTTTGAGGACAAGCCCCGTACACGCAGCGGATCATCAATTATATCGACGTTGTCAGCAAATATTTGGTTGCCCAGCATATCCTTCAAGAAGCTTGTGCCCCGAGCAACACTGCTCCCTGATATCGCCCCCGAAAAATGCCCAAGCAGGCTTTTGGATTCGCGCGGGTCGAACACAACGGTCATTTTGCCACTATCTATTTTTGCCGGGTTCAGGCGCCTTACAGCCCGCTCGCCCGCCGCCCGACCAACGTCCTGACAGTTCAAAAGCTCGTCAAAATGGCGCGCGCTCGTGAACTCATAATCCCGCTCCATGCCTGTGCCTTCGCCAGCCACAGCAGATACAGATGCAGAAAAACTGCTACCTTGGTAATGGCCGCTGAAACCATGACTTGTGACCAGATTAATCGCCCAACTGGATGCGCCTGCGCCTGCGCCATCGGAATTCGTTACACCCTTAACGGACCGCGCTGCGTCTTCTGCATCGCGCGCCATGTCACCCAGCGTGGCGGCGGAAACCTCTGTCGGGTCATACAGGTCAAGTTCGGCAAACGGACCACTATGCAACCGATCTTCTGGCGCAAGGCCACAATATTCATCTTCGGGTACAGCCCTGGCCATTGAAACGGTGCGACTAACCAGGTTTTTCAGGCTGTCGCTGCGCCGGTCAGAGGTGGACACCATGGCCTGTTTTTTACCAATCAGTACGCGCAGGCCGATATCTTCTCCTTCGGACCCTTCAACATCTTCCATCTGCCCGTCGCGCCAGCTTATACCGCGGCTGCGCGCATCTACGGCTACGGCGTCGGCGGCATCTGCGCCCGCTTTCAGGGCAGATTTTACAAGATCATCAAGTAGGGAAAGCGTGTCGTTTGTCATGGTCAGGTCGCCTGAAACAAAGGTGAAACTCAGCGCCACTTAGCCACAGAAGCTGCGCCTGATCAATGGCCGATCTGGGCCATTCTTAATATTGGAAAGCTGCGGGCAGGAAAGGTACATCTGCTACTGTAGGAAAGGGGAGGCGCAGTACGCCTCCCAACACAGCGAGTTAAAATGCCAGTTGCCAGCCGACAGTCAGCGTATAGTCGGTTTCCATTTGCGGCCCGTTGAGGTCCTGAACTAACGGCACACCAAATTCTACACCCAGCCGGTGGCCTCTCAGCGCGCCTTCCGTAACCAGAAAGTTGGCACCAACCAGCGCGTCCAGGCGCTCACCACCATGAAAAGCAGTCTGCGCTGTTTGCACGGGGGCAACAATTTGTGGGTCTTGCCCGGATATGCTGCCTTGTGTGCTGCCCTGCAGGCGCGCAGAAACGGAAAAAACATCGGAAAACCCGTAAGACAACCAGCTTGTCGCTTCCCAGCGGTTCCCAAGGCTATAATCTGCGCTATTATCGCCCAGCCGGATCAGCGCATTTGCCTGCGCTCCCCAGTTCCAACTGCCCTCATGTCCGACATACGTCACACCAGGTGCCAAATCCCATGTGCCTGAGCCAATTTGCATGGGGTAAGGCAGGCGAACGGTTGGTGTGCCGCCCATAGGTGTCAGGATTTGATCGGTTTCGGAAATCGTGCCGGTCGGGATGGAAATGCCTGCGTTCAGATGTATTTTGTGGGCGGTGTTATCAAACAATCGTACTAACGCTGATACACGCGTGTCACCAAAGTCAGACGTGCGGGTTGTAAACTCCCCCAAACGCGTCGTGCCCATGCCACCCTGAAAAGTGATGTGGTCCATTTCGCTTTCCATATACATGGTCATGGCCATAAGCGTTAAAGTGTCGCTGGGGGCATACATGGCGCCCAGCATATACATATCCATTGTCATTGTGGTTGGCACCACGCGCAGGGTCGGCGGCTGCATAGGTTGGCCGAAAAACTGATTGGGTACTGTCGTGACAATTTGTTCCGGGGTGACGGAATTTGTGCCAATACGGTTACCACCCATGTCCATGCGCTGATAGCGCGCAGACATCATAAATTCGCCCTTTTTATGCAAATGGTCCCCCATAACGCCAATGGGGGCATGGTCGTAAGCTCGGGGTTCTGCGTGCATATCGTGCGCAGTTGCTGGCAGCGCGCACGCAAGCGTAGCGGCCGCAAGAGAAATACGTTTCATCTTTAACTATCCTGTATGTGTAAGCTTTTTGTGTTGAAAAGGCTTAAACAACAGGGGGTGCGCGCGCATCCGACCGCTCAATCAGGGTTTTGATCAGATCTGCAGTGATCGGAGAATAAAAGGCGTGGCCCAAAACTACTATGGACGGGCTTTTCACGTCCCCCATATTTGCCGGGGCGTCCAGTGATGCGTAGGGGCATCGTTCCTCCGGCATGTCGTCCATCATGCCATCGTCATGATCAAACGTAACCATTTGCCACGGAAGGTCGCCTGCTGCCGAACAGATGGTCACCAGGTTGCCGCCCATCATGTAGGACCGCACGTCCAGCATCATGCCAACCGGCACAAATGCTTTGGACGAAAAAGCGACAAGCAACAGGGCAATAAACCAAGGCTGCGTGTGGGGTTTCATATGGGCACAAACGACATAAGAAGGGGGTGCACATGCATCCCCAAAAATCGCCTAGACACTAACGGGTGTTGTGCCTGGGTAAAAGGACTTTCGTGCAGGTCAAATGGTCGCGGTTGTTCCCACTAGCTGGTTTCACCCGCCAGTTCCCGTCTCCAGGCTTCAAAAGCTATTTCATAATACCGCGGGTTGAAAAGTTGCCAGGTGCCAAGCGAAGCGGGCACCGTAAAGTCCGCCGCCCCTTCGGCGGGTGTTTTCCCCGCTGCGTATGAAGCGCGGGCCTTTTTCTCTACCAATTCAAGCAAGGCAATATAATTGCTAAGCTCACTGGCTCTTGCAATGGCGCCGTGGCCGGTGACAATCACATTGTCAGGGTCTTTCAATAGGTGTTTTGCTGAAGTGGTCAGATGGCTGGGGATTGCGTCCACATAATTATGGAAAAGTCCGGCCCAAACCAGATCACCGGCAAACACGATGGGTGCGTCTTCTACGTGAATGGCAAGGTCAGACGGCGTGTGCCCCTTCAGAGGGTGCAGGCGAATGGCGCGACCCCCCAGGTCCATGGTCAGGCTTTTGGTTTCGTCCGTAATGATGCGCGTTGGTAAAACGGGGCGGATCGCAGGTATGGCAAAATCGCTGCCATCGGGGGTTTGCTTCGCGCCTGCATAGCGCTCAAAAATCAATTGGTTGGTAGTGGCTGTTGCGATGATTTCAGGACCGGATGCCCCTTGCTGGTATCCAGAAAGCCCGCCTGTGTGATCAGCGTGAAAATGGGTTACAATCACGTCTGTGACAGCTTTGCCCGTTAATTTTTGTGCTTGGGCTGCTAACCAGGCGGCCCCTTCTGGCCGGAATGATCCATCAATAGCGACAACCTTATTGTCCCCCGCGATGATCCCACCGTTGCACAAGGTGGCAATGGCGGCGGGGTTAAAGCTGCCGTCTGGCTTTAGCGGTGTGGAGACAACGCCCCAAATGCCGGGGCCAAGTTCTTCCAGCCGGGCGAAGGGTTGTTCATCAACAATTTTGCCAAAGGCCGGGAAACTGCGCGCAGAGGCAACATTCGACAGGCTCATTAGCCCGACAGATGCGCCTGTTGCTGCCAGCCCTGTCATCATGCCTCGCCGTGAAAACCTTGTGCCCTGCCTACCCATTTCCAGCCCTTTTTTATCCATTTCATTTAGATGGCCATACTCTGCCAGACATGGCACGCAAATCAAATCGCAATGACGTTACCAACAACCCCTCATCAAGCACTCCGGGATATCAACGCATGTGGGCTCCAGGTTTTTTTGCTGAATATTCGACTAATATCGCATGTACCGCCGTTATCGCAGTATCTGGGTTTACACCCAGCCCTTGTCGCGGAAAGCGCGCAATGTTCGGGCAAATTCCTGCATTTCTGATGGGGTGCCGATCGAAAGGCGGTTCCAGCCGTCCTCTGCCGTCATGCGCCGTCCAACCAAAACGCCGTTTTCAGCCATACGTTTTTTATAAATGTCCAGGTCGCTGCCAATACGGTGCAACACAAAATTAGTGTGTGCAGGTATGTGCGCCAGCCCAAGGTCGGCAAGCGTTTCTAACAAAATGTTTTTGGCTGTCTGGTTTGATGCCAGGCTCTTGGCATAAAAGGCTTCATCCTTTAGAGACGCGATCGCGGCTGCCAGCCCGGTAGCACTCATGTTATAGTTGGCGGCAAATGGCCTGATGCGCTTTGCTGTTTCTGGTGCGGCTACACCAAAGCCAACTCGCATACCCGCCATGCCATACACTTTTGAAAAAGTTCTGGCGACGACGATGTTTTCCCTTCCGCGCCGGATTTCACCAATAAGGCTTGAATAGCCTACACTGTTTTTGGCGTAGTCAAAATAGGCTTCGTCAATCAGGAACAAGTGGCCGTCGGGTGCAGCGTTGATCCAGTCCATCAGGGCTGCTTGATCAACGATGGTGCCAGTTGGATTGTTGGGGTTGCATATGTTAATCAACAGCGGACCGTTTGTCGCTTCTGCGCGGGCTCTAAGTGCTGCAATATCGGTTACAAACCCGGCCCCCACTGGCACCTGAACCAATTGAAGGCCATAGCTGCGGGCATATCGTCTTACATCACCGAAGGTTGGATCAGGCTCTATCACTGTTGCCTTGACTTGCGCTGCGGTAGCAACAACCGCCTTGATCACATCCGTTGACCCATTGCCCAGAAGGATTTGGTCCGTGGGCACCCCATTTGATGTTGCCAACATATTGCGAAGGTCCGCAATGCTCGCATCGGCGTAGCGGTTGCCTTTGTTTTTCACGGCAAACGCGGCTGCATCTTTTGCCGCGGGTGACATACCAAGCGAGTTTTCATTGAAGTTTAGCGGCAGAATGGACGCACCCTTGCGAAAAGGGAGAAGATGATCGTCCCGCGCTAATGCCGGGGCAGCGATTGCGCCTGAGCCTATAATGGCTGCGCTTGCCGCCAGACTGCCCAATAAACGTCGCCGCGAGAGAGTTTGAAGCCCTGCTTCCATGTTCACATCCCCCTGTTTGATGGTTCAGGAAGACTATGGCAGAGCATAGGCTTTACTTCCAAATCTTTTCGCCGCTGCCGGGAATGCCCAGCGCATCCCAAATTGCGTCTACCTTATCTATGACGGTATCATCCATGCGGATTTGTTCGCCCCATTCCCGGTGGGTTTCGTTGCCAACCTTGTTGGTGGCATCAAGCCCCAGTTTGCCGCCCAAACCACTTTCCGGGCTGGCAAAATCCAGATAATCAATCGGCGTATTTTCAATTGTTACAATGTCGCGCACAGGGTCCATACGGGTTGAAATAGCCCACATCACATCCTTCCAGTCGCGGCAATCAATGTCGTCATCAACCACAATAACGAACTTGGTGTAGACAAACTGCCGCAAATAAGACCAAACCCCTGTCATGACGCGTTTTGCGTGTCCAGCGTAGGCTTTCTTGATGCTAACGACTGCGATGCGGTAACTGCAGCCTTCTGGCGGCAGCCAAAAGTCAACCACCTCCGGGAATTGCTGTTGCAACAGGGGAATGAAAACCTCGTTTAGGGCTTCACCAAGCACACTTGGTTCATCAGGCGGCCTGCCGGTGTAAGTGGACAGGTAAATTGGGTCCTTCCGCATGGTGATGGCAGTTACATTGAACACTGGGAACTGCTCTACGGAGTTGTAGTAACCGGTGTGATCACCGTATGGGCCTTCATCGGCATACTCATCAAGGCTGACGTAGCCTTCAATGACCATTTCTGCTGTTGCCGGCACTTGCAAGGGCACTGTTTTACAGTCAACTAACGGCACTTTTTTGCCGCGTAACAAGCCCGCAAATTGATATTCAGACAATGTGTCGGGCACGGGGGTAACGGCGGCAAGGATTGTTCCGGGGTCTGCCCCGATAACGGCTGCTGCGGGTACAGGCTCCCGTTTTTCCTGCTTCCAGCGCTGGTATTGTTGTGCGCCGCCCCGGTGCTTTAGCCAGCGCATGAGCGTTTTATTTTTACCAAGGCGCTGCATCCGGTAGATGCCAAGATTGTAATTGTCTTCGGCTTTTCCTGATGGGCCTTTAGTGACGATCAGGGGCCAGGTGATCAGGGGGGCAGGTTCGCCGGGCCAGCATGTCTGTATTGGCAGTTTAAAAAGGTCAATATCATCGCCGGTTAGCACGACATCCTGCACCGGACCGCTGCGAACTTTCTTTGGACGCATGGATAATACCTGCTTGGCAAGCGGCAACAGGTCTATCGCATCCTTAACACCGCGCGGTGGTTCCGGTTGCCGCAAAAACGCCAGGGTTTCTCCCACTTCGCGCAGTTGGTCTGGCGTGCGGTCCATGCCCCATGCCACGCGCTCGACGGTGCCGAACAAATTGACGAGTACGGGCATGTCTGACTTTTCGCCGCGCTCGTTGATGACATTTTCAAATAAGATCGCGGGCCCACCCTTACCTAAAACACGGGTTTGGATTTCTGTCATTTCCAGATTGGTGGACACGGGTTCAGTAACACGGACCAGCCTGCCTTCGGTTTCTAACCGTTCCAGGAATTCTCTTAATGAATCATATGCCATAAAGGCGGTTATAGGGCAGGGGTCCGTCCTCGCCAAGCCTGATAATGTCGCAGGTTAAAAACCGACTAATTCCCGCATGATAAGTCGGTCGGGGCGATGTCACGGACGGCGACATGCCATTCCTGCGCCGTGAACAGGTTGCTGGTTGGCGCTGCTCTTAGGGTATTAATGTCATGGCATGTTACTGTTAGTGCACGCAATTGAATGTGCATACCGATCAACTGGTGTGTCAGGTTGCTGATTTTGGGACGAATATCTTTTACAAGATCTTGGGGTTGGGTGCTGTCAAAGGATGCATTATCCGCCCGCCATGTTTGAAACAACCTGGACTGAATCATTTTTGCAGCCATCATTTGGGCGGTAACGGCCTGTTGTGCATAGATTGGGTCCATACCCATATTTTTGGCCCGATGAACTGTGCGGTTCAGAATTTGCGCTTCCCGCGCCAAATCCTCAACCGGTAGGTTTCTATCCCACTTATAGCGCGCCACCGCAGGCATCAGCTCCAATCTTTGCTGCACAAGGCTTTGTACCTGATCAATCAGTAGCGCTGAACCATCGGTTTCAGAAGCACCCGCTGACTTGTGCAAAAAACACAGCACTAAAATGAACGCAGCTGATTTTAGCAATATGGTTCTCATGATTTTGTTTAGCGCAAAAAAGCAGCAAATCAGCTACTAAAAGCGAAATTTGTTGAAAAACAGGATGGTTTGATCATCATGCAATGGATTGATAGGGCAAATACGCGATGGAAACAAATCAGCAGATGAGAGGCACGCCAATTACTCGCGGCGGCGGACGGTTGGTTCGTGTTGGGTGGCGGTCGGTCGGTTACAGTGTCGATGACGCAACGAAAGGCCGGTATCGGATTTTCAGTATGCTGTTGTTTCTGCTTGCTGTTAGTGTTGGTGTAGCAACAGCTTGGGGTGCAAGTTTCATATTTTTCACCTACGCTGTGCCACTGGCCACAAAAGTTACGCCGATTTTTCGCGATTACCCTCAGATTTTTCTACTGCTCATTTACCTAAGTACTTTGTTTTTTGGGGGGCTGATATTCTGGCACTTGCGAGCAAAAATGGGCGAAAGTCTGGTTAAAGGCGGGACAAAACTTCATGACGGCTTTGAGCTGCTGGAGCAACGGCGCAGGAGTTCCCTGAAACGCAAGCGGCAGCGCATTCCGCTTTTGCTGATTATCGCTGGGCTTGCGTTTGCACCGCATGGATTAAGCAGCAGTCTGACAACTTTTTTAATTCTGATTCCGCTGTATTTTCTGGTCGAGGGTATCGTGTTCCAAGTTTTGCTGAAAAAGCCTGCGTCCTAAAGTTCTTTATTTTGCGAATAACTGGCTGGGGTCCCTGAAAGACTTGAATTCAAGGGCATTGCCTGCGGGATCAAGGAAAAACATGGTGGCTTGCTCGCCAACTTCCCCTTCAAATCTGATTTTTGGCTTCAAAACAAACTTAACATTCTGCGCAGTAAGCTTGCCTGCCAGCACGTGCCAGTGCTCCCAATCTAAAACACATCCATAATGAAAAGTGGGTACTGCGTCGCCGTCGACAGCATTGGCATCCGGTTGACCGACGGGTGTTCCCAGATGCACGACGAATTGGTGCCCAAACAGGTTGAAGTCAATCCAGGTGTCTGATGACCGGCCTTCGGGACATTCCAGAATACCACCATAAAATGCCCGCGCTGCCGATAGATCGTCTACTGGCACGGCCAAGTGGAAGGGCTGCAGTGCGCGAGGGCTCATTATTCGGTCTCCTAATTCGCGGGCATTAGCTCCAGAACGGCAACAGTCATCGCCCTGACACCAGATTTGATGGAGGACTCCGGTTCAATTTTGAAAAACGGTGAATGATGGCCCGCAACACGTGGCCCCCCGTTTTCCTGGGCGTCCAGGTCAGCTTGCGGTGTGCCGCCAATCGCAAAATAGAACCCGGGAATTGGGGGCTCCACATTTGTGAAATACGGGAAATCTTCTGCACCCATGCCGCGCTGAATAGCCGGGGCCGTGCCATCTGTACCAAATGTTTGCTCAAACACAGCCCCCAAACGCGCGGACAGGGCCTTGTCATTGTATGTTGTGGGCGTGGACTCGATGGATAAATCCACTTTTGGCAACCGGTCTTCCGGTAATCCGGCAACGCGGCCCATATTTTCGGCGATACGCTTTATACCCTGCAAAAGCTTTTCGCGGACGGCTTCGTCGTTGGAGCGCACAGTCAGCTGCAAATCGGCGTGGTCAGAAATAATGTTGTGTTTATTGCCCGCATGAAAAGAGCCGACGGTTACAACACCGGCCTCCAGTGGGGAAATCTCCCGGGACACAAGTGTCTGCAGGGCGGTAACAATTTGTGATGCCAGTACAATAGGGTCGTTGCCGAGATGCGGTGATGCGCCGTGCGTGCCAGTGCCGTAAACGCGGATATCAACGCTATCGGAACTAGAGTAGGTTAAGCCTGAGCCGTAAATGACCTGCCCGGCTGGTTCGCCTGCCGCCACATGAAGTGCCAGCGCATAGTCTGGCCGGCCAAAACGCTCATAGAGGTTGTCTTCAACCATAGCCTTGGCACCGCCGATGCGTTCCTCTGCCGGCTGCCCTACCAGCATCAAAGTACCACGCCACTGGTCGCGCATAGCGACCAGACGCCGTGCAGTCCCTACGAGTGATGTCATGTGCATATCGTGGCCACAGGCGTGCATCACCGGCATTTCAACGCCATTAATGTTTATCTGCCGGGCTTTCGATGCATATGGCAGTCCTGAGTTTTCCTTCACGGGCAAGCCATCCATGTCAGCCCGCACGAGCACCTGAGGGCCGTCGCCGTTTTTCATCATTGCCACAAGGCCCGTGCCGCCAACGCCGGTTGTGACCTCAAAACCCAGTTGTCTGAGTTCGTCAGCCATGCGGGCAGCAGTTTTGGTTTCTACGAAGGACAATTCCGGGTTCTGGTGGAAATGCATGAATAGGGGCTCAAGATACCCATAGTCTGCATTGATGGCGTCTGTCAGATCATCAGCAGATGCCGACCATGCAAGTGCCGTTGATAGCAGGCCACTGACAAGCGCCCGTTTAATGATTGAGTTAGACATTTTCCCTCCCCAGAGTTTGGCCAACCGTGTGGCTCAGCCCGCACTATAAAACGAGTATCCAGTAATTAGCTTGTATCGCGTTAATACCTGTTATTCTGACACCTTTTAGTCAATATCGCCAAAATGCTTCAATGCGGCAATAGCAATTTCATCACCCCATTCTTGCACAAAATGACCGCCATCTTCAATTTCCATTGGCTCGGGGCACCCTTTTATGAGTTTGCGCAGCATATGCATGGCAGGTGGGCCGAGCACCGGGTCTTGCATTCCGATGGCCATAAAGCTTTCACCTTGCCAATCGTTGGCCCAAAAAGCGGCGGCGCGTTTTGATGTTTCTATCCCTTCCATACCAGGATCCGTCATGACCAGTGCAGGAAAGCGCCGCGCCCCTGCTTTGTAAGTGTCATCAGGGAAGGGGGCATCATAGGCCGCGATCTCTGCTTCGGTCAGATGGGGGGTGCCACGAGCGATGATTTTGCCGATTGGCAGGTTAGGCGTGTTGGCCACATAATCGCGCCACGCATGGAACCCCTCGCTTGCCCCCATACCTGTTGCGATCGCTGTGTTCATAACGATCAGGCGCGTGAACCGGGTTTTCATATCCACGGGCAGTGTGAGGCCCAGAAGGCCACCCCAGTCCTGGCAAACCAACGTTATGTTTTGTAGGTCCAGCCGTTCAATGAACCGCAGCAGCGCGTTACGATGAAAATGGAACGTGTAATCATTGTCATTTGTGGGTTTGTCAGACCGTCCAAAGCCAATTAGATCAGGTGCTATGACGCGAGCACCTGAAACAACGAAATGAGGGATCATGCGCCGGTACAGATAGGACCAGCTTGGTTCGCCGTGCAAACACAGGAAAACCCTGTCAGCATTTGAGGGCCCTTCATCGACATAGGCCATTCGGATACTGTCATACCCATCCAGCCCTTCAACATAATGTGGGGCGTACGGCCAGTCAGGCAGGTTTTCAAAGCAAGCATCGGGTGTGCGAACCACGTCCATTTTCATTCCTCTCAGCGTTAGTTTGCATGAAGCAACACAGCGTGAGATAGACTGGATGGCGGGTCAAACCATATTTTTTTGGGCTCTGGATCACTGCGGCGTTGACTCAGGTAGGTCGCTTCGCTATTCACGGCGACGGAGACGTGGCTGAGTGGCTGAAAGCGCTCCCCTGCTAAGGGAGTATACGGGCAACTGTATCGAGGGTTCGAATCCCTTCGTCTCCGCCACTTATCTTTAGAGAAACTTTCTCTCCAATTTCTAAAAATTCATTTCACCTAATAATTCAATGACTTGACTGCAGCTTGTGTCATGGATCCGGCTGGAGTTAGCCTAATATGGGCTTGTGAATCTCGCTCCTACCCAGCGACTTTCTCTGGCGCATCAGTTGCTTGCAAATTGGTTGTGGGATTTGGCAGCCAATTTCGTGGGGACTAATTGAGAAATGGATATATCACGATTCAAAGTAAATTGCGGGTTCGACCCAAAGCGGCATTCTCGTCTGTTCCGAACTCATGCTCTGTGGGCGATAAGCATAAGTTATCGGTAGTAAATTTAGTGACCAATAATGGCCTGTTTGCGCTCACATGAAACTGCAGCCGACGGCGAACCTACACCTAACTTTCAATTACAATTTATCAATTTATACTTGATTTTAGCTGGAGTTTATAGGCCACAGCTATCAAGCGGATATTGGTATGACCGAAGAACCGTTCAACAATGAGAATAATGGAAACCCGGAGACTGTCATCTCGGAATTGAGTAAAGTCTCAGAGCTTCTACTCAAAGACTTTGACCTAGCATGGCAGTATTACAACAGAAACTTAGATGAGAGAAACAGGCTGTTCGAACTATTTCTGAAGTTTGTTAGCTTGCCACTTTTTGTTGTCTCTTCCGTTATTGCGCTAATCCCTCTCAGCTCTACTAGCGAGCAAACGAACAACGTATTGAAAATATTTGATTTCCTGACATATCCACCCCTGGTTTGGTCTACAATTGTACTTTTCGGTGTTTCTTGTTTGCTCGGGTTCATCATCTACATTGTGATGATTAAGGAAGAACAAGTAGCCAAAGACTATCTGGCTTTCATGGGCGAAGTTCGTAAACGTCTGCAAAGAGAACATCAGTGGCTCGAAGGCTATCTCAAAACTAGTCCTGCAAGACGTAGCCCTTTCGGCAAGGTAAGTTTCTGGCGAACACTCAAAATTGTTGTCCCATTATCTGCAATTCTCGCGACGGCCGCGCTTTTGCTGCTTGCGACAACTGGACGCTATGAGGGAATGAGTGTGTTGGTGACTTTGTCATTTTGGCTACTTTGTTTTGGGGACTGTTTGCGCTTAGCGGCGAAATGCTTGAAACACGCTTGCAAGCGGATGCCACTTTTGACCAGAGATTTAAAGTTTACCCCCTAATTGTTGAAGCGATTAAAGTTCTAACCAGCGAAACCGGAGATAATTGGTTGATAGTGATTTAAGCGCAGCTAGATAAGGGGTAAGATCGTCTTGTGGTCTGCGGCTCATGACGGCGCCTCACACAGACCTGAGTATCTACCCAAGGCAGCCTTTTTCTTTAGCGGCAGATCGCAGCGCTGATCTATGATTGCCATACACGCTCCGTTATGGGCTGAAGTCCAGTCTTTTATCGAATTTTCTGTTTGCCTTCGAGGCTATTCCTTTTCTTCGTGACGTGGAATGTTAACCGGTGAATTGCGTAGTGACCGATCAACTGCTCTCTTATTCAATTGGAATTTCTGAACGTTTGAGTAGACACATCAGGTCGCACGCAATTCTAATCAGGCATACCTTATGATACCGGGTCGCGTTTCTCGTCTAAGTTGGGGTGCAAAGGCAATTAGTCTGGCAGCACCTGACTTTGTGTTAAACTGACCGGGATTTTTCCTAAATTACCCTACTCACCAACTAATAACTCAAGCACTGTATTGCTTGGTTGTTTCGAATAGCCGTGCATGGGTAAACTGAATATGCGCTCACTAACCTGTTCGCTGACAGGAAAATCTCCCGCCGAAACGCCCAGATATTGCATCGCTTTGAGCAAGTGCAATGGTTTTGGATAGTAAATCATAATAGGAATTCCGCGCGCTTTGGCTTGTGCAATAACACGGTCCCGTTCTTCCCTGTTTTGCGCCAATAAAGAATATTGTGCCCAACAAGTTTCAAATCCTTCTGGAATCCATGGAACCAGGAAACGGTCGTGCAAGGCAGTTGAATATGCGTATGCAAGCTCTTGTCGTGCTGCATATTCAACGGGAAATGCTGCCAGTTTTTCCAGAAGTATTGCCGCCTGCAACGTATCAAGCCTGCTGTTCAAACCGATTAGAACATTGTCATACTTGTCTGTCCCCTTACCGTGAAATCTCAGGGAACGCAGCTTTTCGGCATATTCATCATTATTTGTGAACACAGCCCCGCCATCACCGTAGCAGCCAAGCGGCTTCGCGGGGAAAAAGCTGGTTGTTGCAATGTCACCGAAAGAGCCAGCCTTTCGCGCCCCAATTGCACCACCAAATCCTTGCGCTGCATCTTCTATCAAATGCAGGCCATGCTTTGAACAAAGTGGTTCAAGAACGGTGTAGTCAGATGGCAGTCCAAACAGGTCAACCGCCGTTACCGCAGCCCCCGGCGCTTCTCCGGCTTTCTGTCTGCGAACAATTTCGTCTTCAAGCTTTTGGGGATCAATGTTGAACGTTCTGGGGTCGATATCAATAAACACGGGCTTTGCGCCGATAAGCGCTATAACTTCGGCTGTCGCGAAGAATGTAAACGGCGTGGTAAATACAATATCCCCCGGTTGAATACCTAATGTCATCAAAGCTAGTTGCAGCGCATCTGTACCGTTTGCACAGGTTATCGTGTGCTTGATATCGACATACTCGCTCAGTTTTTGCTCAAGCTCTTGAACTTCGGGCCCCATGATGAATTGCCCGTGGTTCAACACTGTCTGAATGCGGTTATCTATCCGTTCTTTCAGAGCCTCATATTGCGACTTCAAGTCAATGAACTGCATTGCCTACCTCTGGGTCGATGTTGCGTGAAGTGTATTGCCCCGCAACGCATAACAGGTGCCGGTGTATTCACAAGTTACCTGAGCCTCTCCTTCAAGGGGTAGATCAAGCTGCTCACCATATTCACTCATCCAGCCGATTTGCTTTGCAGGGACACCAACCACCAATGCGTAAGCAGCAACATCCCTATTGACAACAGCGCCAGCCCCAACAAAAGCGTACTCGCCAATGGTAACACCGCATATCACTGTAGAGTTGGCGCCTAGACTGGCTCCTTTTTTGACAAGTGTTTCTTTATATTCATTTTTGCGCTCAATTTGAGCGCGGGGATTATAGACGTTTGTAAACACCATACTGGGTCCGCAAAAAACGCCTTCTTCCAGTTGAATATTATCATAGACGGAGACGTTGTTCTGGATCTTACAATTGTCCCCTATGACAACCTTATTGCCGATAAAAACATTTTGTCCCAAAGAAACATTTTTTCCAATTCTCGCCCCACCACAAACATGGACAAAATGCCATACTCGGGAACCTTCACCTATTTCGGCACCATCATCTACAATCGCACTGTCGTGACATTGATAGGTCATGAAAGTATCTTTTTCAGGTAGGGGTGATAGTCAGCGGGCGATTTTTTGGGTTGAGCAGTGCGTATATGCGCAACTGTTTCGATAGCAACCCGATTATCCTCCAGACCAAAACCGTTACCCTCGAGTATTTCTTCATAAGAGCGTGTATGAAGATCTGTGAAGCCTGCGGAAAACTCAATCTCTTCATCATCGCAGGTGATTGACCGATATGTACGTTGACCGGTAGCGCGAATATCTGCCGGCACGTCTTCAATATCCAGCGATAAAATCCAGCGCACGCGGGCCCGTTCATACTCTAAATACCCTGATGCTTTGATATCGGAGTTATAGTGCACTGTATTCTCTTGCAATTCGCCGAAGAGGAAATACAGCATATCGTAAAAATGCACGCCAATATTGGTCGCTATGCCTCCTGATTTCTTCGAGTCCCCCTTCCAGGATTTGGCGTACCAATTTCCACGAGATGTAATGTAAGTTAAATCGACCTCATGTTTCTTATCACCCGGTTGCTTTAGAAGCTTTTCGCGAAGGGCGATAACAGAGGGATGCAGCCGCAGCTGCAAAATTGTGTTGATTTGTTGACCTGTGTCTTTTTCCAGTTCCTTTAATTTATCGATCTCGCAACTATTGAGCACGACAGGTTTTTCACATATGGCATCTGTGCCTGAGCGCAAAGCAAACCTTATGTGCGCATCGTGTAGGTGATTTGGTGAGCAAATCGCCGTATAATCAACGGCTTGCTTTTCTCCAGCGTGTCTCAACATGCTCATTGCATCCGAAAACTGTTCAAATGCTGTAAAAAATTCAGCCTCCGGGAAATAGCTGTCAATGATCCCTACAGAATCATTAGGATCAAAAGCAGCCACCAGACAACCTTGAGTTTCCTTGATTGCCTGCATATGGCGAGGAGCAATATAGCCCGCTGCTCCCATAAGCGCGAAGTTTTTCATATCTTGATCCTTATTAAGCTTTGATAGCGATGTCTTATGGCGTTCTTTAACGACCTCAACTATCAATAATCAGATTGATGTGTTCTCAAGTAAATTCATAGTCAAATCTAACATGTTTTTAACCGAATAACTGCGCCTTACAACGCCAAAGATACTGATTGTCACCCCATATTCACGAACCTTTAATCTCAATTAAAAAAGCTAGTCTAAAATACATTGCTCATCCAACCCCGGTCAAGGGCAGTAAGATGGACGCAAAGCCAAAATAGTTCGGCCCGTTCTGGCTCATGCGTCAGTTCCTTTGACAAGGTCGTTGGCTATCCCTCCCAGTTGCGTGATCGAGCAGCTAAACAATGCCCCAAGACGGCTTATGAACAAAATAATTCGACTTGCGAGGATGCCTGGCGTTTGTTATCGTTCAGAAATGAGCGATTTAATAATCGTTTCCTGTATGATCCTTTACAAACAACGTGTTCTGTAAGCAGTTCTTGGGCCGTAGCTTGAAATTTTCTCCATCAAAAACTTATGACTGGTAAGCGTAGTAAGCTTCAAGAAGATACGCATTTTCGTGTGTTGCGCCTGCTTCAGGATAACCCGGAAATGTCACAACGAGAGCTGGCTGAGGCTCTCGGTGTAAGCGTTGGTAGCATACATTACGTGCTAAGTGCTCTGGTCAAGAAGGGGCTGATAAAATTAGGTCGCTTCACCGCCGCGAAGGATAAGCGTCGATATGCGTATATTTTGACACCAAAGGGAATTGCGGAAAAGGCCGCTCTTACGCAAGCTTTCTTGGTCCGGAAGATGGAAGAATATGAAGCTCTCCGACTGGAGATTGAGGAATTGAAGTCTAGTAATATGAAAAGGCACAGTGAGCAATGAGCGAACAGGCCCCTGCGCAGCAAAGCTTAGAGCTTCTGGATAAACTGCAGAGTAGAAGCGCCGTTATCGGAATTGTCGGTATGGGGTATGTTGGTCAGCCACTGGCTCTGCGATACAGCCAGTTAGGGTACCGAGTGCTTGGTTTTGATATTGATCAGGAAAAGGTCGATCTTCTCAATGGCGGGCATTCTGGCATTGAGCATATTGCAAATGAAAATATAGTCGTTGCCAATGAGGCAGGTATGGAATGTACCTGCGATTTTACCCGCGTCCCCGAGGCTGATGCCCTGGTTTTATGTGTGCCGACGCCGCTCAATAAGTTCCGTGAGCCAGATCTTAGTTTTGTTATTGGCACCACCGAAACTATCGTGCCTCACCTGCGGGCCGGACAAGTTATTTCGTTGGAGAGTACTACCTATCCCGGCACGACCGAGGAAGAAATATTGCCTCGGGTCACTGCTGATGGGCTGGTGGTAGGCCGAGATATCTTTGTGGTCTATTCACCTGAGCGGGAAGACCCGGGCAATATGGATTTTTCAACCAGTACGATCCCTAAGGTTGTGGGGGGCGTGACCTCAGCCTGCCGAGAGGTTGGCATCGCGCTATACGCGCAAGCGGTGGACAAGGTTGTGCCTGTTAGCTCCACCAAAGTTGCTGAGATGACAAAGCTACTGGAAAATATTCACCGTGCGGTCAATATCGGCCTGGTCAACGAAATGAAGGTTGTCGCAGATAGAATGGATGTCGATATCTTTGAGGTTATCGATGCCGCTGCGACTAAGCCCTTTGGATTTACCCCCTACTATCCTGGCCCCGGTTTGGGTGGCCACTGCATTCCTATCGATCCCTTTTATTTGACGTGGAAGGCGCGCGAGTATGGATTGCATACCCGGTTTATCGAGCTTTCTGGTGAAATTAACCGCGCCATGCCTGACTATGTTATCAGCAAACTGGTCGCAGCTTTAAACGAGCGGAAAAAGTCGCTTAAGGGCAGCCGTATCATGATGTTGGGCATTGCGTACAAGAAGAATGTCGATGACATGCGTGAAAGCCCAGCGGTTGAAATCATGGAAAATCTGCGCAAAAGCGGTGCGGAAGTGGTTTATTCAGACCCTCATGTGCTGAAGTTCCCGAAAATGCGGGAGCATAACTTTGACTTGGTTTCGACCACGCTGACGCCTGAAAGCGTTGCGGCCTGCGACGCCATTGTGTTGACAACTGACCACGCAAAATTTGATTACGACATGATCCGCAACCATGCGCAGTTCATCGTCGACAGTCGTGGTATTTACCGCGAACCGGCCAGTAATATTGTGAAGGCATAACAACACATGAAACGGTTTTCTGTAGCCAGAGCGGCACGCTATCTTAATCACCCGCTGCAAATGGCTGACTGATATGAGCCTGCCAACCAAAGACTCAATAATCGCGGATCTTCGAGCCCTTGGGCTGAAGAAAGGCGATGTGGTTTTTGTGGCCGCTGATCTATTGCGCGTGGGCTATTTCAACGGGACACAGGACCAGACACTTAAAGACTGGATTGTGATATTTGATGAGGTTCTCGGTGAAGAGGGTACGATTGTTGTGCCAACTTACAGCCCTTATGTACGCCGCTTTTTTAAGAAATCCGAGTTTGTCTATACGACTAGCTCAGAGAGTACATCAGGAGCGCTGGCGCGTGCTTTTCTGAGCGATGCGCCTAATTTGGTGCGTGGCACACATCCCACAAACAGCGTTGCAGCGCGCGGCGCGCAAGCAGAAGAAATCGTTTCTTGCAGTACGCCCAACCTGCCCAAGTATCAGCCTTATGCGAAGGTTGTCGAAATGGGTGGCAAGAATTTGATGCTGGGCATTGTGGACGAGCGCAACTGCCCCTTCACATATCACCACGTACAGGAAAATCTGGGCCATACCCGCCGACACCCGCTTAGTGGGCTGTTTGCGACCCAATATCTCGATGAAAATGGACAAAAACAAAAGTTCGTGGTGCGTGAGTTGGGTGGCTGCACGAGCGGGGTTCATAAGGCATGGGGGTATCACCTTGCTGCAAATGCCGTGAACTTTGCCCGTGTTGGTCGCTCCACGAGTGCCTTGGTAGATGCACGCAAATCTACCGAGGTATTGACCCGCGTGATGACCCAGACGCCACACCTCTTAAAGTGTGACGACCGCTCATGCCTTAGTTGTTATGGGCGCGTTGAATACAATGGCTTGGGGGCGATTTGGTTCTATGTGCGCCACATGACGAAGCCGATTACAAAAATCATCAAATTGTTGCGCAGATGAAACTCATCCGTTTGATCGGCTTGGAAGGAAGCTATTTACGCAACATCGGTTGGCAAAGTTCAGGCAACGCCTTGGCTCAGGTAATCTACGTTCTGAGCATGCCGGCTATAACCCGCCTTTTTGGACCCGCAGATTTCGGTACGCTTAGTATTTTTCTACAGTGTATTGCCCTAACGACAATTCTTGTTTCATTCAGGGTCGAGCAGATAATCATGCTGGCCCGCACCGACACCCGTGCCCGCGTACTTGCGGTTTTTGTTTTAAACTACGGGGCAATGACATTTGCTGCGATGACGCTTATAGCGCTTTTGCTCGTTCTGTTGGATGTTGTGCCCACGCCTTATCAGCCGTGGGCGTTGTTGTTGCCGTTGGCATCATACTTTATGGTTTTTGGGCAGGCTATTCAGCAATTGTCCCAACGCACCGCTGACTTCCGCCGTTCAGGTATATCAGAGGTTGTCAACCGCACGGCCAACAGCATGACAGCGATCTTCGCGGGTCTCGCTGGTCTTCCCAGCTATTTTCTCGCTTTTGCGGTGACTGTAGGTTTTTTCTTTAAGGCGCTCACCTTCCTTAAATTCCTTGGCCTGATCCGGCGCAATTTTATACTAGCTGTTCTGCTGGGTTTTCGCGCCATCCGGCGACAGGCGCTTTTCAAGCTTCTGGGGTCGTTGATTACGTCGCACTCATTGTTGGCGATGACGATGATTGCGCCTCTTAGCTATATTGGCTACCGCTACGGTGCTGATTTTGCTGGATATTACTCTCTTGTCCTGACCACATTATCCTTGCCCACGGCGTTAATAGGGAACGCTGTGGGGCAGGTTTTTTATCAACGCGCGTCAAGCCAGTTTTCAAAGGGAGAGGCCTTTACAGGACTGGTCATCGGCAATGTCAAACTGCTGGCGATGATCGCGATCCCCAGCTTTTCCTTTGTTGCAGTCTTTGGTCCTTTCCTTTATCCATTCGTGTTTGGACCGAATTGGCAACTCGCTGGGGAGGTTGCACGCTTCGTTGCCGTGAGCGTAGCACTTTCTTTCATGAGTGTGCCCTTTGACCGCTCCGGCCTTATCGTGAACGCTTGGTGGTATGGACCTTCTTGGCATCTCGCTAGACTAACGTCGGTCTTGTTGACACTCTTTCTGGTAGACTTGGCAGAGGGTTCTTTCCTGACCCTTATCATCTGCCTAACTATTCAAGCCTCCAGCCTTTACATAGTAGATGCCAGCGCCAGCTATCTCTTTTCGCGTCGAACTACTCCCTTCTCGTCACGCGCTGCCTACGGCACATCCACATGAGTGTTACGATGAAACAAAAAAGATATCAGCAGAGAGATTTACGGAATTATCCCAGAATTGGGCCCAGAATCTGGAAATGTATACTAAGCGGTTGGGAATCCGAATGACATGAAAAATCGTGTATGTATTTGGCTCTTTCAACCGGGTCCGCCACCCAAGATTATCTCTCGGTTTTTGGCATGTTTTTGCATAAAGACATGTTTATTACACTTGTTTTTTGGTGTGTCGATAACTACAAACCTGACCATTATCCATGGGACTTGATTTAATGGCTTTGAACAGTATCAAGGAAATTGAGTTGCGCCGCCTGATCGTGCAGACGGCGGCAGATTGCGGCGAGTCTGCGCATCTGGGCGGATGCTTGAGCATGGTAGAACTTTTGAACGTGCTTTTTGGCAGTGTTCTACGTCACAAGCCGAACGATCCGCTTTGGGATGATCGAGATATCTTTATCCTCAGCAAGGGTCATGCAGTTCTTGGTTATCTCGCTGTGCTGCACGCCTATGGCTATTTCAGTCGCGAAAAACTGAGCACTTTTCAGCAGAATGGCAGTGATCTTATCGCTCATCCCGTCAAAAAACTGTCCCTTGGAATTGAAAGTTCCAATGGTTCACTTGGGCAGGGTCTATCGTATGGACTGGGCATGGCGATCGGGATGCGAAAGCGTGGACAAGATCATCGTCGTGTCTTTGTGATGATGGGTGACGGCGAATGTAATGAGGGTTCGGTCTGGGAAGCGGTGGCACTTGCGGCTGAGCTGGGCGTATCAAACCTGATCGCTATCGTCGATGAGAACCGCCACCGCAATGACGGGGTAAACACGCTTTACAACTCTGCGGGTGGGCCAGTGCTGGCGGACGTATGGCGCGCTTTTGGATGGCATGTGGTGGAGATTGACGGTCACGACACAGAGGAAGTCCACGCCGCGTATCAGGAAATCCTGGCAAACAATGAAAAGCCCGGCGTGATAGTTGCGAATACTGTGAAGGGTAAGGGTATCGGTTTTATGGAAGACAATAACGATTGGCACCACAACCGGATCACGCCGAAAACTCTAGAGACTTGTCTTGAACAACTTGATGCAGAAGCCAGCGATGCTTGAGATTTCCAAACGTAACGCGCGTTCTTGGTCGCGAATTGGTGCTCGCGCTCTGTACGGTACAGCTTTTTCTGCGATGGCCTCGTCCAACCAGAACATCATTGGCATGTCTGCCGATCTGGGACGGTCCTCTGGTTTGGCGCGGTTTGCGAGTGAGTATCCCGATCAGTTTATCAACACAGGTATTGCTGAGCAGAACATGGTTGGCACTGCTGCCGGGTTGGCGCGCATGGGCTTTGATGTATTTGCATCGACTTTCGCGCCTTTCGCTTCTCTGCGAGCAGGAGAGATAGTCCGTATGAATATGGGCTACATGCAAGAGCCGGTGAAGCTGGTTGCGCTGGGAAGTGGGCTGGCAATGGCATTCCTTGGTAATTCCCACTATGGTCTGGAAGACGTAGGGGTCATGCGCACGATTCCCGGTCTGACGATTATATCGCCCGCGGACTGCGCTGAGATCGTGAAAACGCTGTTAGCCTGTGTGGGGTTTGATCGCCCGGTCTATATTCGCCTGACAGGGGCTATTAATCTGCCTATAGTCTACGAGGAAGACTATGACTTCCAGATTGGCAAGGCCGTTTGGATCAGGCCCGCGCAGCCCACAACGATTGTTTCGGCTGGCAGCACGGTGGGCCATGCACTTCAGGCCATCAAACAGCTTGAGGAAGACGGAAAAGATGTTGGTCTTCTCAATATGCACACGATTAAGCCGCTTGATGCCGAGGCTATCGCCCACTGTGTAGCCTCCAGCGAGCAGATCTGTGTAATAGAGGAACATACAAGTGTCGGTGGCTTGGGAAGTGCCGTACTTCAACACATTAATGAGTTCCATCCCGACTATAAAGGCCGTGTGCTATTGCACTCAATAAAGGATCGCTATGTCGAGACAGGAAATTATGCCTTCCTGCTAGAGGTCAACAAGCTTGACGCGGCAGGCATCCGTGAGTTCCTTAAGGAAAGTGCCGGTGTCTCCTAAAAGCTTTGTTTAGGTATGAAGAAAAAAATTGTTCAATTAGACCAAGGATATCAAATGTCTGCCCAGGAAAAATATGATGAGGCCTTTATTGAAACTTTCGAGATCGAGAAAAGCGATCTGACTGAAAAACTCGAGTATCAAAGCATCCCCGCCTGGGATTCCGTAGGTCATATGGCGTTGATGGCTGAAATTGAGGAAGTCTTCGATATCATGCTTGAGATGGACGATATTTTGGAATTTGGCTCTTACACGACTGGGCGCGAAACGCTTAAGAAGTATGACGTTGAATTCTAAACGCTTCTGGCAATCCCAAGGCTCTGATGAGGACGCTCGCGTTTTTCTCATAGAAGACGGCTTTGAGCAAAGTTACGCGCAGGTATTCGCTAACGGTGATGCCCTTATGGCGGGCTGTAAACGCGGTTTGGTCGCAATTCTTTGCGACAAAAGCGCTGCAACGGTAACCGCCTATTTTGGCGCACTGCGTAACGGGCTTGTGCCACTTTTACTAGATGCGGATGCTAAACCTGCAGCCCTAAACCGGATATTTGCTGCCTACCGCCCAGATTATGTCTTTGATCCGCAGGGCAGGGGCCATGAGGGTATTGAGACAGTTGCTGACCTTAATGCGGCCACTTTGTCTGCATCGACTGAGCAGCAGACACCAGTCCCGCACCCTGATAATGCTGTGCTGCTTGCGACTTCGGGTTCCACAGGTGATCCAAAATTTGTGCGCCTTAGCCACAACTCGCTTGATACATGCACCCGGTCTATCTGTGATTATCTTGGCCTCACACACACCCGGCGGTGCATTTCACTTTTGCCACTGCACTATTCCTATGGCCTTTCCGTGCTGAACACGGCTGCCGCTGCACGTGCAAGTTTCGTGATCTCAAACCATTCCGTGCTGGATAAGGATTTATGGCGTTTAATGGCAGAACTGGGGGTTACTGACCTTTCAGGTGTGCCTTTCATCTTTGAAATGCTGCGCCGGATACGCGTACCAGCCGAAGCGCTGCAAGCGCTTGAGTGTGTCACGCAGGCTGGAGGACGCCTTGATCCCAAGCTTACGCGACATTTTCGCGAGAAGTTTGGTGCCGAAGGCATCCGCTTTTTCACAATGTATGGGCAGACCGAGGCCTCGCCGCGCATTTCCTATCTACCCCCTGAGCGAGCTGCAGAAAAAGAGGGGTCAGTTGGCGTGCCAATCTCGTGTGGAGAAGCGTTGATTGCAGAGACTAAAGCAGCCTCGGGAGAGGGAGAGCTACTCTATCGGGGAACCAATGTGGCCCTTGGATATGCCTATTCGCGTGAGGATATCGCACGCGGCGACGAATTTGGCGGATCTCTTTTAACCGGCGATCAAGTGCGCATTGATGACGAAGGCTTCATCTTTATCGTGGGCAGGCGCAAACGCTTCGTAAAGCTCCAAGGAGTGTCAGTAAACCTTGATCATGTCGAAAATCTGTTGAAAGAGGCTAATCTGGATTGCATCGTCGTAGGACGGGAAAACTTGATAATTGTCTGTCATTTAGAGAATATGGCCGAAGAGATTACAGCCGTTGTGGCCGAGAATTTTGCGTTTCATCCAACGACCTTTCGGCTGCAGGAAGTTGATACTCTTACCATGAACTCCAACGGTAAACCCGACTATGCTGCGCTCAGTGCGCAATTTCTGTGACCGGAGCGGCTATGCTTGTTGATGATCTTAATGACCTTACGAACCATCATAAAAGCCACTGCAAGCTTTATGCGGATTATGTTGCTTCCATGTTTCCCAAGGGGCAGGCTGAACAACTCGCTGATATTCCCTTCCTGCCAGTGCGCGCCTTTAAAGAGTTCACGCTTAAGAGCGTTCCCGATGATGCCGTCTATAAGACAATGCGCTCTTCGGGTACATCAGGGCAGTTCTCCCAGATTTTCCTGGATAAGCAGACCGCTTTGAGTCAAACCCGCGCATTGGCCGAAAGCTTCGCGGATTATTTCGGGAAAGGTCGCTTTCCCATGCTGGTGATAGACTCAGAGAGTACGGTTAAGGATCGTTTGAAGTTTTCCGCGCGTACGGCAGCCATCAATGGATTTTCCATGTTCTCGAATAAGCGTTGTTTTGCGCTTAAAGACGATATGACCCTTGATTTAGAAAGTATCCGCACTTTCCTGGCAGTAAATTCTGGCAAGCGTATTTTCGTCTTTGGGTTCACCTTCTTGATTTGGAGCACCTTCATTCAGGAGTTGAAGAGGCGAAAACAAACGCTGCCCCTGGAAAACGCCTTCTTCTTGCATGGTGGCGGCTGGAAAAAACTTGAAGCCGAGAAAGTCTCTAATGATGCTTTTAGAGAAGCGATCCATGAGACCACGGGTAGTTCATCAGTCCACAATTATTATGGCATGGTCGAGCAGACAGGCACGATTTTTATCGAATGCGAAAAGGGTCATTTACACGCGGCTCGACAAGGCGCGGCGTTGGCGCGTGACCCCAGAACACACAAAGCTTTGGACCACGGGGTGACTGGTCTTCTGCAGGTGTTTTCTTCCATTCAGGGTAGTTATCCCGGACACTCGCTACTCACTGAGGACATTGGGCGTACTTACGCGGGGTCTAGTTGTGGTTGTGGGCGCGGGGGCACGATTGTGGAGATTGATGGCCGCCTTGCTCAGGCTGAAGTGCGGGGTTGCAGCGATGCCTATCCATAGCACCAAAGCCTTTGAGGTAGGCGATTGGTTGAAGACTTTTTCCTTTGGCGCACGGCGATCCAGCGATGACGACAGCGTTGTTGCATTCCTGCAAGACCTATCGCGCGCGATCCTGAAGCATAAGGAAGCTCGCGCGTTTCCTGATCTTATGACTTTTGGCTACTTCTGTCGCAAGGCAAGCATAGCCAAGGTACGCGCCGCTTTGTCCGACCTTCACAATCGTTCGGGTTGGGGTACCGTAATACATATCGCGCCCTCAAATATTCCAGTTAATTTTGCCTTTTCCCTACTGATGGGAATGGTGGCAGGTAATTCCAACATCGTGCGCATGCCAACACGGGCTTTTGCGCAAATGGAACTGATGGTGCGGCTTTTTGATGAAGTTGCGGCGCAGCCTCAGCATGCTGGTTTCGGTAGCGAAACTGCTTTTGTCCAAAGCGACCGCGACAGCCCTCAGCTAAATGCGCTGATTGCTCAGGCACAGGGTTTGGTCGTCTGGGGGGGCGACTCCACGGTTGAGCGTTTTCGCTCATTGCCCAAGCACCCCCGCTGTGTAGAGGCTTATTTTCCCAATCGTGTTTCCTCAGCGCTTCTGTCTGCGCAAGCTGTTCTTGAAATCGAAGAAACTGCGCTGCTGTCTCTTTGTTTGAATTTTTATAATGATACCTACCTTGTGGATCAGAACGCTTGTTCTTCGCCCAATCTGATATTCTGGCAAGGCAATCAGTCCCAATGCGAGGCTGCGCGGAACCGGTTCTGGGACGCGCTTGATCAATATCTGGGTAAAACCTACGAATTAGACCCTGTAGCGCGGATTGAGCGATCACTAAATGTTATGGCGCTAGCCGATGCGTCACAGGGCGCCGTTCAAGTGGACAGCAATTACGAAGATATCTGGCGGTTAACCGACGATACTTTGCGCACCCAGAAACTGCGATTTGGTATGTTTCTGGAAGTAGATATCAAAGACCTTGAACAGATTCCCCCGATGTTGCGGAAGAATGAACAGACCCTGACTACCTTTGGCGTTGATCCTGAAACAGTGTTTGATACGCTTAAGTCTAATTTGTCCGGGATTGATCGGATTGTGCCGGTAGGCCGCGCACTGGATATGGGATTGGACTGGGACGGTCGGCAGATGCTGTCACTATTTTCCCGAAAAACACAAGTTGGCTGATACGGTGACTATCCATCAATTGTGGGCCAAAGGAGAGAGTCTAAAATGTCATTTTCATTAAATGCAGAAGAACTAAAGAAATATCAACCTAATCGATTTCCGTTTCTGATGATCGATATCGTAGAGGATGTCGAGCCAGGCCAATACGCAAAAGGCTACAAAAACCTTACTAACAACGAATGGTATTTCCCCATGCATTTTCCGGGCGCACCAAATATGCCCGGCGCCCTGCAGCTAGAGGCAATGGCGCAGATGTTGACTGTAGCGATTACCACTCAAGAGGGTCTTTCGGGGGCAGTAACCCATGCGTTGGAACACACTGTACGCTTTCGCAAGGAAGTCCTGCCCGGTGACTGCCTCAGGATTGAAGCCTTTATAGACAGTTGGCGGCGCGGTATCTGCAAAGGGCACGCCTTTGGTTACACCAACGGTGAAGTCGCCTGCCAGGCTAAGATGATGATCACCATCCCTGACATTCTGGAACAATATCTACCAAAGAGATGACGATTTTTGATTTTATTGTGGTTGGCAGTGGGGCTGCGGGGGCTGCTGCCGCATGGAAATTGTGTAAGCATGGATTTAAGGTAGCCTGTATAGAACGTGGTGGTTGGATGGAGCCAGCGTCCTATCCCACAACAGGACACGATTGGGAGAAAGCCAAGCGCAGCACCGCAAACCCTGCAATTGCCGAGCGCCAGAATCGCTGGGACTATCCAGTGGATGATAAAGAGTCGCCTATTGCTGTCTGTAACTTTAACGCGGTTGGCGGTTCTACCATATTGTATTCAGGGCATTTTCCGCGCTTTCGTCCTGACGATTTCCGCCTTAAAACAACCGAAGGTCTGGGGGCAGACTGGCCTTTGTCTTATGACGAACTGCGTCCCCACTTTGACGAGAACGAACGCGAGATGTCGGTTGCAGGGCTTGCGGGTGATCCAATGTATCCCGAGATCGAAAATCTGCTGCCCCCTGTGCCACTGGGCGAAACCGGCACTCGGCTGGCGCGTGCCTTTAATGCCAAGGGTTGGCACTGGTGGCCGAGTTACAGCGCAATTTCAACCCGCGCAGCACGCGGGCGAAATGCCTGCATCAATCTTGGGCCATGTAATACTGGTTGCCCGCAGGGTGCGAAGTCTTCAACCGATATCACCTATATCCCCCGCGCCCGACAGTTGGGTCTTGAGATCATGGAAAACATGGCTGTTTCCAGAGTGCTGCTTGAGAATGGTCGAGCAGTAGGCGTCGAGGCCCATGACGATGCAGGTGCGCTACATCAATTTCATGCCAGAAACATCGTGCTTGCCGCAAGTGCAGTTGGAACGCCTCGCATCCTTTTGAATTCAACCAGCGAGGCGGCTTCCCGTGGGCTTGCCAATCAATCGGGCCAGGTTGGGCGTAATTTGATGATTCATCCGTTGGGCTATGTTGAAGGCGTCTTCCCAGAGGCCTTGGACACCGATACTGGTCCGCAGGGGTGCATGTTATACAGTCTTGAACACCACCGCGCAGCCGAGGCTGATCATAAGCTAGGCTATATGATGCATGCGCTTCGCGGCACAGGCCCTCTGGAAACCGCTGTCTCTGCCTACCAGCGGCGCAAGTTGAAATTTGGGCAACAGATATATGATGATTTCGACGCGTTTTTTAGAAGACAGGTCGTGATTTCAATCATCTGCGAAGATCTTCCCGACCCCAAAAATTGTGTACTGCTGGATACACAGAACACGGATCGCTTCGGTGTGGCTGGTGTCAAAATCAACTATGCACTTGCGGACAATACGCGCAAAATGATGACCCACGGCATGGGGCGGGCTAAAGAAATCATGCTCGAGGCGGGCGCAGGACGTACCTATGCATACGGCCCTGTCAGAAATACCGGCTGGCATCTGATGGGTACTGCGCGGATGGGCGAAGACCCCAGCAACTCCGTTGTTGGTCCAGATGGTCAAGCGCACACCGTAAAAGGCCTTTACATCGTGGACTCCAGCGTCTTCGTCACCGGCTCATGTGTAAACCCTGCAAACACAATCCAATCTGTGGCGCTTTACCTCGCCAATCGTATGGCTGAGACAGCCAAAGCCGAGGGGGCATTATCATGACAACCCCTGTAGCGTTTCTTGACCTGATGTTTCCGGGGGATGCAGACCGCATGATGCCCAGTTTCAGCGCCCTTGGGCTAGAAGCGCTTGCCTCACTTGAAACCGAGATCGCCGCACTCGCCCCACATCTAAATGAACACGGTGAAACACTCGCGCCCCTAAATGACATTAATGATAAGCTAAAGGCCTTGCGCAAACTTGCCACAGCTCCAACGCAGTCTTTTACGATGGCCGCACTAGAGGCCTATTTCACCAATCCATCCGTCATCTCGGCCCTTCGCGGCGACGGGCCTACTGAGCTGTTTCCTCATTCCCGCAGCCTGCCCGATATAGACTATGACCTTCTCGAGCCCGTCCTCGAACGATTTTCAGAAAGCTAGACACCCATGAGTGATATTCAGAAAACCGCCATCGTTACCGGAGCCAATCGAGGCATCGGTCTTAGCATTGCCCAGCACCTCGCGGCTGAAGGCTTCCGTGTTGCTGCCTGCGTGCGCTCGAGTTCTGATGACCTTTCCCAACTCATCCAAGACGGTAAGGGTACACACGAGATATTTACCATGGATATGGCTGATGATGCCTCTATCAAGGAGGGTGCGCGTCAAATGCTGAAATGGACTGGGGCGCCCGCTGGACTTGTGAATTGCGCAGGAATGGCTTCGGGAAGTCTGTTCTCTATGACCCGCATGGAAGATTTGCGCGCGCTTTATCAGGTGAACTTATTCGGGCCGCTGATGCTGGCCCAGTATGTCGCAAAGACCATGATGCGAACCAAGTCTGGCTCTATTGTGAATATTTCTTCAACCGCCGGGGTGCTGGCTGACTCTGGAACGCTAGGCTATGGGGGCTCGAAAGCCTCTTTGATCCACGCTAGCCGCGTCATGGCAAACGAGTTAGGCGCATTTGGCATACGCGTGAATGCTGTGGCCCCGTCAGTTGTGGAGACTGACATGGCGGGGCTGATGGATGATAAGGCACGTGCTAAACTTGATGATCGTTCGGCCCTTAGCGGCCGGATCATGCCTGAAGATGTAGCGGGACTTGTCGGCTTTCTTTTATCCCCGGCTTCCAGCAAAATCTCGGGTCAGGTCATTCGTATCGACCGCGGGATGCCTTTTTGAACGATATCTGCCTGCGTTTCCGCTATTCGATTAAAAAGCGATTTAGCTCATTGAAGATAATCTGTTATAGAGCAGTCTTGCCCGTGTATTTTCGGCCAAACTCGCCCTCAAAAGAGATGGATTATGGTAGTAAAGATTTTTTCTTCCTCAAAACACCTTGGTCTGCGCTCCTATATATATGATTGGATTTTTCGTGACCGTCTAGGGCTCCAATTGTCACACTTTCACGAGGAAAGAGATGATATTGCGATAGGCATTGAGGGCCATGCCGGAGAGGTACGATTGCCGGACATCTTTCTATCCCTGCCGCAGGAAGACTGGCTTCAACCTTCTTCAATGCCAACGTTGCCGTTGAATGTCTGGAATGCTGCAGTTCTTGACAAGAACATCCCGCTAATTGACCTCACCGTCCCCATCATTTTTGGAAGTTCCCTTCCTCAAGGCAATAGAGATGCGGCCTCTGTAACATTGCCTATCGATATATTTGGATCAGCGGTCTTTATGCTGGGGCGCTATGAAGAGATGATCAGCAGTGAGCGCGACGCGCATGACCGTTTTCCGGCAAAAGCATCCATGGCGCATCAGGCAGGTTTTATTGAACGCCCAATAATTGACGAATATATAGAAATTTTATGGGCTGCGCTCAAAAAAATATGTCCTCACCTGCAAAGGAAAGAAAACCATTTCAGTATCAGTTTGTCACATGATGTCGATTTCCCCAGCCAATATGCGTTTTCTTCATTTGGCAGACTTGCAAAGCAACTCGCTCGGGAAGCTGTTTTAAAGCGGCATTTTTTTGGTTTGTTTCAAGCGCCAATTACGCGCCTCAATACAAAGAGAAAACTGCACAACAGTGACCCGGCAAACACCTTTGATTGGATCATGGATGTCTCTGACCAGCAAGGTCTAAGAAGCTCTTTCTATTTTATCTGCGGCTGCACGGACCGAAGATTTGATGCCGATTACCGCATTGACCATCCGGCAATACGACATCTTATTCGTCGTATTCACGCGAGAGGTCATGAAATAGGCTTGCACCCCAGCTACCATACATACTTAGATCAAGCGAAATTCTTGAAAGAATCTAAGTTGTTAAGGAAAATTTGCCGCGAGGAAGGGGTTAACCAGACCACCTGGGGAGGTAGGATGCATTATCTACGGTGGCGGCAACCAGATACCATGTTGAATTGGGAACAGGCCGGAATGGATTACGATTCTACTTTAGGATACGCCGACCACGTTGGGTTCAGGTGTGGCACTTGTTTTGATTACTCTGCCTTTCATCCATTTACTGGCGAAAAATACAAGTTGAAATTCAAGCCGCTGATAGCAATGGACGTTACTATATTGTCAGAAAGCTATATGGGGCTGCGACAGGAGGAAGCTGCGAGTAACAGGTTATTGTCGTTGAAGGATGCATGCAGAAAAGTTAGTGGAAATTTTACACTATTATGGCATAACAATCATCTAGCTGAAGAGAGAATTCGTCAGATATATAAATCTGTTATAGAAAATTGATATTAATTGCACTTTTAGAGCCTATTTCGCGGGAAATGACGCATGAAAAATAGAGTGTTGTTGGTATGTTATTTGTTCCCGCCATGCGGTGGAGCTGGTGTTCAACGCAATGCCAAATATTGCAAATACCTTCCTAGGCTTGGTTGGCAGCCAACTGTGCTTACAGTCAAAGATATAGTCTATCATTCGTATGATGAAAGCCTGCTTTCCGACCTTTCCAGCGACGTGAAAATTGTGCGTGCTGGTTCTTTAGATCCCTTGCGGTTAACCGCCGTTATTTCCAAGCTGATCAGTTTATTTAAGACAAATGTATCTAGTAAGAAAAAAGCACAATCAAGAAGGGTAAAAACACCGAAAAATAATCGAATTGTTACTCTCTATCGCTTCTTGCGCGATTGGTTTCTAGTTCCTGATGCCAGTGTCGGCTGGGTGCCATTTGCGGTCTATGCTGGGGTTGCGGCGGTTAGGCGTGACAATATTCAGGTTATCGTTGGGTCGGTTGGTCCGTATTCTAATGCCCTTGTAGCCTATCTAGTAAGCCGAATTACCGGAAAGCCTTATGTTCTGGATTTTAGAGATGGCTGGATTGATGATCCGGCGTTGCATTGCCCAACGGCTGTGCACGCAGCTTTGCATAAATGGCTGGAAAAAATAGCGATCACAGGCGCTCAAATGGTTTGCGTTTATGGTAGTTACCAGCAAAACATATTTATGGAGCGGTACCCTGGGATCAACGTTGGTGTCTTGACGAATGGCTATGACGCTGATGATTTTATTAACTTCATACCAATAGAAAAAACTGAGCGTAGGCTTATAGTCTACACCGGTACCTTATATGGCAACTATACAGGTTTCTTCAGGCAGTTCATATCGGACTTATCAAAATTGCCTTCGCCAGTTCTTGAGAAAATTGAAGTTGTTATTGTTGGAAGAGTGGAAATAGAGGGAGCCGAAGCAATCGTCGCTGAAGAAGGCCTCGGATCAGTTGTAAGGTTTGAGGGGTATGTTTCTCACGCAAAGTCGATTGGCTTTTTACAGGGTGCAGACGCTCTGTTGTTTGGATTGCCCGAAGACAATGTTATTGCCTACAGTGGGAAAATATTCGAGTACATGATGGCTAAAAAGCCTATCATTTCTTATGTAAATACATCGGGAATGGCTGCTGATTTGCTGCGCGAAATAGGATGCGATGACTGGATAGCGGGTTATGGAAATGAATATGGATTGACAACGGTTTTGAGTGATATAGACAGCAAAGGCTGGGCCTTGCCTGAGACTCCAGCGCTGAATACATTTAGCCGTGAGGCGTTGACAGAAAGATTTGCGCAATACCTGCTGCAAGCCGTAGATACAGGCAGGTAAAATTATAGTAAGCGACTGTATAGTAGTTTCTTTTCATTTCCCATCTTACCTGAAGATAGATACGTAAAGTCTTTCACAGGTATTCGGTGCCAAGGTCGAACACTGTATTGAAAACTGAGATCGTTTTACTCTGTGCAGCACGCGCTTTAGAGGTTAACCAGCAGGATAATAAATCTCGATAGCCCGGTCTAAGGGAACCATACGTTAGAAATATAGCCGCGACGGACCGTAGGATATGAAGACGCAATGAGTAGGATACAAGCAAGCAATGTCTATTGAGTCGTATTTGGACAAACCTTTTTACTATAAAGTCCGCAAGGTAATCCGGTACATCGGTCTTTACGGCTTTTTGCGTACATTGCGGAAGATTGAAGCTCAGCTTCACATGACCAATGATAAGGGTTTTGATGGCAAAGTATGGATAAATCCCAAATGCAAGACACCGGTTTCTAATAAAAGGTCAGTCGGAATAATTGGTGCAGGCAATTTTGCTTATACGCACATTGCTTATTTTCTGTGCGGAAAAGCACCCAATACCATACGCGGCGTTATGGACATCAAACCCGCATATGCAAGATCGCTAGCCACAAAATACAAATCAGCATACGCCACAGTTGACGTGGAAGAGATAATTAACGATCCGAATATTGATCTAGTTTACATCGCGTCCAACCACGCCACACATACGCCGTACGCCATAATGGCGCTGGAAGCTGGCAAAGATGTACATATAGAAAAACCGCACGCCGTAACACTCGCGCAGCTTGAAGAGCTTAAACAAGCACTCGAGAAGTTTCCTGAAAGAAAAGTCTTTTTGGGCTTCAACCGACCTCGGTCAAGTCACTTTAAGAAGTTAAAGCAGGCAATGGCTAAAGAAAGCGGTGCCTCAATGATCAACTGGTTTGTTGCGGGACATGAAATCTCCGATGATCATTGGTATTTCTCAGAAGCTGAAGGTGGTCGTATTCTTGGCAACTTATGTCATTGGAGTGATCTAACGCTTGAACTGGTTGGATATGAAAATGCCTTTCCGTGCAGAATAGTGCCATGCTCGGCAAAGGGTGCCAAATCTGATTTTGTTACGTCCATTGAATTTGCGGATGGCTCTACAGCAGCAATAACATTTTCCGCCAAAGGGCACACCTTTGAAGGTGTTCGTGAGGTGTTGCATCTTCACAAGGGTAGTTTGTTGGCCGAAATCAAAGACTTTAAGTCACTGCTGTTGACACGTGGAATTTCTAGCAAGAAACACTTTAGTTGGATCCGTGACCACGGGCACGAAAAGAATATCCTCAACAGTTATAACAATAGCCGGCAGGGCGCAGAGGGAAGCGGTTGTAGTCTCCCATATGTCGTGGCAACTGCGGAGCTATTTTTAGGTATCCGCGAGGCTCATCAAAGCGGCTGTGAGGTAACGGTTCACATAGATAAGTAAATAGTTGGGCAGTGTATTGTATATAAATGTCGGAGAGAAGAATGGTTGCTGTAATACGTTCCAATCGCTATTCGACGCTGTATATTTTATGCTCTCTCAGCATTTACTTGGCTCTACAAAGTATTGGGTATGCAGGCTTCGGGGGGATAGGTGAGCACACAAGTTTGACAGCTTTGCTTGTTTGGCCGTCTGTGTTTCTAGCTTTCCATCTCATCGCAAATGGAAAAAAATACGTCCAGAGCTTCGTGAAATTAAATGTTCTAGATCTGGCCTTCCTGGCATTTCTATCGCTTCTAAGCCTCAAAGTAACGATTGCTTCGCAAAATGGATATTCGCAGCTGATAACTGACCCTCATGTCGTTGGAATCATACAAAACTCGATCTTTTATGTGGTTGGGCGAACGTGGGTTCCTCGAGGTAAAAACAAAATGCTGTTACTGGCATTTTTTGCGTGTTCTTCCTTGATGGCTGTCTTTGTTCGAAATACTGAGATCGGATCGAGCCTCGGAGCTGAGTACTACTTATACAACTATCAGGGCGTTGCGCTTGCCTATTTGATACTGACCTTTCTGGTTATGTTTGATTGCGCAAAAGCTATCCAGAATATCGTGTTCCTGATGGCGATCTTTACCTTATTCGTAAACGGTGCTCGCTCTGAACTGGTTGCGCTTATTGTGAGTTATGGTTTGCTGCAGCTACAATACTTGGGGCGCTTAAAAGGCTCACATTTGATCTTCTTTATGCTGATTATCCTGGCGATTATTTTCGTTTATGATATGCTGCAGACTTACTTTCCGTATAGTCGAATTTGGGGTCTTCTGAGCCTGGCAGGGGACGATTCACTATATATTCGGGGTATTAATTATACAGAGGCTATTGATACAATATTCTTGCACCCTATTTGGGGTGACTACGGTAGTTATGTGCCTGGAACCTATGCGCACAACATTCTATCGGCTTGGGTTGATACCGGCATATTAGGCTTCGCGTTACTGGTTTTTTTGTATGTTTACGGGATTATGGTGATTGTCAGAAGGTTCCCGTATGATAGGCAGACTGCCAAATATGGGCTGTTGTTGATCTCACTCTTTTCAGGAGTTTTGCTGTTAATTGCTGCCAAGTTCTTTGTCTATCCACTTACCGGTTTGGTTGTAGGACTTATTCGTTCGCTCGAAAATCAGAAAGCCAATTATCAAGGCAGAACTCTGTATAATTGAACTGCGCTGCGAGCCAAAAGTTTGCGGAAAAAGTTGTTGTTCGAAACGTGTTTGGTACGCATAGTAAGCTGCAGGTACATGTGACATTTTCTATGTGTCTCCGGAGTGACTTAATCAAATCTTATCAACACCCAAAACATATCTGGCAAGCTTAGAGTTAGCGCTTCATTATGTTAGTAAATCTACCACGATTTGCTTGAAGAATTGTTAGTTCCAGCAAAGTAGAAGAAAGAAATAGAATGACTTTAATGGTTTATGAGTTAAACGAGGTACCCAAAAAACTATTCAACTTCTATGCAGATACGTTTCCTAAGTCCGCTTTCGCTACTCTCCGTAATAACAGTCGACTCTTTGAAACCGAGACAGCGGACGTTGGCGCTCTCTCGCCTTGGATCACCTGGCCCACAATGCATCGTGGTGTTTCGAACATTGAACACGAAATCTCTGACTTGGGACAGGATTTATCAAAAGTTAACGCTGAATTTCCAAACATATTCAACGTTCTGGCGGAAAATAATGTGAAAGTAGGGGTGTTTGGCTCACTTCAGTCTTATCCACTTCCCGATAATCTAGACGGATTTGACTTTTACGTTCCGGATACATTCGCAGCCGGAAGCGAATGCTACCCTGAGCAGTTAAGTGATTTTCAGTCGTTCAATTTATCTATGGTTCGCGCAAATGGCAGAAACGTTTCAAAAGGCGTCGCGATTAAAGATGCGGGTAGATTTGTTGCCAATGCAGGCCGGTTAGGACTTACCTTTAAAACCTTTAACAATCTTGCGAAGCAGGTCGTGACCGAACAAGTCAAGAAGGACCGTGTTGTTAGGCGCCGCAGCTCTCAGGCGGAAATTGCCTTTGATATTTTTTATAAACAGTTAGTGGATACTAAGCCAGATATCGCCTTCTTTTTCACTAACCACGTTGCTTCTGCTATGCATCGATATTGGCCCACCATTTTCCCAGGTGATTATCCGGAAGGTAAATTTGAAAAAGACTGGTGTATGCGATGGCAAGGCGAAATACCGCACGCGGTTAAAGTGGCAAATTATCAGTTAGAGCAATTAATTACCCTTAGTAAGAAAACACGGTCTGAATTGCTGGTATGCTCCAGCATGGGTCAGGGTGCGGTTGAGGATGTTACGCCGATATCAAAACAAGTGTTAATTACAAGAGTGAAAAGTCTTTTGAGCTATTTAGGCATAGGTGAAGATGAATGGGAGCCGCGTCTTAGCATGGCTCCAAGAGTAGTGATCAAGCCAAAAACATCTTCCCTAATCAAGAAGTTGGAACGCTTGGAGAATATCAAAGTTAATGAGAAGAAAGTTAACTTCCACGTCACGTCAACCAATGATGTACGGTTTGACCTTGATTTGACCAATGTGGATACGCTGAGTGTGAGTGAAAACGGTGAAGATATAAGCGCTTCGGAAATTGGTATTGAAATTGTCGATCTACAGGATGCATCCGGATCCTATGCTTATCATATCCCACAAGGCATATTACTTCACTACCAGCCTGAGAAACCACTTAATGCAAAGGCTGGCACGAACTGGGATAAAGTAAGTGTTTTGGATTTCGCTCCATCATTGATCAAAAAATTCGAAGGTAGGGTGCCGGGCTATATGCAGGGCGAAAATATACTGTTTGCTGGGTAGCCACTTTTTTTCAATAACTTGGCTGCGGTGTTGGCAGGTAATTATCGAAGATATTGTGAACTGGCGCTAACTGCTTCAGTTCTATTTAACGATTGAAGAGGCGTTACAACCCGTAACTGTCAATGTTACTTGACCTGTTTGTAGTTTATCTATCTAGGCTCTGCGGAGCTGGCAGTTCAGAGTGTTTGGATGAGCATTTTTTGATAAAGCTGTTAATTTTATGAAGCAAGTTCTGCAAGATTTAGCCTCCGGAAAAACTATTGTAGCGGATGTACCGGTTCCAAATGTTCGCTCCGGTCATGTATTGATTCAAAGTCATGTTTCCCTTGTCTCGGCAGGTACTGAGCGCATGCTTGTAGACTTCGGACGTTCAGGCTACTTGGAGAAAGCGCGTCAGCAACCTGAAAAAGTAAAGATGGTGCTGGATAAAATCCGGACCGATGGGCTCCTGCCAACGATAGACGCTGTTCGGTCGAAGCTCGATCAACCAATTCCCATGGGGTATTCCAATGTAGGGACCGTCGTTGAGGTTGGAGCAGGCGTGACAGAATTCAAGGTTGGCGACCTTGTGGCCTCCAATGGAAATCATGCAGAGACCGTCTGTGTCCCCAAAAATCTATGTGCGAAAGTGCCGACAGGTATTGATGCTGAAGATGCTGCCTTTACGGTTATCGGTTCAATTGCCTTGCAAGGCATTCGCCTTGCCAGTCCAACTATGGGTGAGAGTTTCGTTGTAACGGGTTTGGGCCTTGTGGGCTTGATGACCGTACAGCTTTTGCTGGCTCAGGGCTGCCGAGTATTAGGCATTGATTTTGATCAGCGAAAACTGGAACTGGCAAAGAGTTACGGCGCACAGGTTGTTGACCTCAGCAAAGGTGAAAACCCCTTGGTTGCCGCTGAGAGTTTTTCACGCGGGCGCGGCGTTGATGGTGTGTTGCTGACCGCATCCACAAAAAGTAGTGACCCGGTAAGTCAGGCAGCTACTATGTGCCGCAAGCGTGGCCGTATTGTTCTGGTCGGTGTTACTGGACTTGAACTGAATAGAGCGGACTTCTTCGAAAAAGAATTAAGCTTTCAGGTTTCTTGCTCATATGGGCCGGGTCGATATGACGAGAAATATGAACAAAAGGGGGATGATTACCCCATTGGCTTTGTGCGCTGGACTGAGCAGCGCAATTTCGAGGCAGTTTTGGACCTTATGGCTTCGGGGAAACTAACACTCGACGCTCTGAAAAATAGAAAATTCTCCATTGAAAGCGCACCCGATGCCTATGATTTTCTTATGCATGACAAGAGTGCATTGGGCATTCTCTTAACGTATGACACCAAACAGCCAGCAAAAGACCGAAACGCTACAAAAACAGTCCAGTTGAAAGAACATGCGCCCGACAAGCTAAGTGCTAAGCCGACGCTGGGCGTAATAGGTGCAGGCAACTATCTTGGTCGTGTTCTATTGCCCGCTTTCTCGAAAACATCAGCAAGACTAAAGTCTATTGCTTCTTCTGGCGGCATATCAGGGACACACTACGGCAAAAAGCTTGGATTTGAGAGCTCAACAACGGATAGCGAGACCATCTTTGATGATCCAGAGATCAATACTATTGTTGTGGGAACTCAGCATAACAGCCACGCGCACTTTACTCAGAAAGCCCTCAGAGCGGGGAAGAGTGTATTTGTTGAAAAGCCATTGGCCCTTTCAAGAAGCGAGTTGAGCGAGATAAAAGACGCGTACGAAGAGGGGGCTTTAGTTGATGGCAAGGAGCCAATTCTTATGGTTGGCTTCAATCGCCGGTTTGCTCCTTTAATGAAAAAATTAAAGGCTGCTGTTCAGGCATCCAGCACACCAATGAGCATAGTATACACGTGTAACGCCGGGCACTTACCGGCGGACAGCTGGGTGCAGGATATAGAGCGTGGTGGAGGCCGGATCGTTGGAGAGGCTTGTCACTTCATTGATATCGCGCGTTTTCTGGTGGGCGCTCAGATATCCAATGTGACAGCATCCTCAATGCGGACAAATTCAGAGGACTGTTTTGATACCGCTACGATTTCCGTAACTTTTGCTGATGGCTCAATGGCCACGATCCATTACTTCGCCAATGGTCACAAATCCTTCCCGAAAGAGCGCGTTGAAGTATTTCAGGCCGGGAACATCTTCATTTTGGATAATTTCCGCAAATTGAAGAGCTATGGCAGTTCGGCGGTAAAGGCATCTACAAGACAGCAGGACAAGGGGCAGACAGCTTGCTGCAAGAGCTTTATAGACGCCTTAGCTTCTGAAGGCCCATCACCTGTAGCCTTCGAAGAATTGATGGAGGTATCCGAAGCGACGATCAACGCTTGGGAACAGATAATAAGCTCGTAACCGTCGGGTAGACGTATGAAACTTGGCGAAATACTCAAGTATTATAATACCATTAAATACTTACGGCCCGTACAGGTGCTCAGTAGGGTAAAGAGAAGCTTGCCGACTTTTCGCAAAAGAAGCCACACGCTTGATTTACCGCTGCGGACACCTGTCAATAAGGTCCAGCCGTACCTGAACAAACCAGCTTCATATTTGGGAAACGGCGAGTTTTCTTTTTTGAATCGCCGCGTAACAGTTTCGACCAAAGCAGATTGGAATGCCAGCGCCATACCAAAACTTTGGCTCTACAACCTGCACTATCATGATTGCTTGTCCTCAAATACAACATCTTCAGTCATCAAAGAAGATTTGATCACCCGCTGGATGAATGACAATCCAATTGAGCAGGGCAATGGTTGGGAACCATATCCACTGTCTTTAAGGATTGTAAATTGGATCAAATGGTTTCTGAACGGCGGCGAACCAAGTGAGGCGGCTCTGGCTTCCTTGGCACGGCAGGTGGTTAGTCTTTCTGAGCAGATCGAATACCATCTTTTAGGGAACCACCTGTTTGCTAATACAAAAGCCGTTTTCTTCGCCGGGTGCTTTTTCCGCGGTAAAGAAGCCGATAAGTGGCTTGCATTGGCGCAACGACTTCTGGTTCAAGAAATTCCAGAACAGTTTCTGGCGGACGGGGGGCACTTTGAACTCAGTACAACCTACCATGCGACTTTAACCGAGGACTTACTCGATATTATCAATATGGTGCTGTCCTATAACCTTGATATTCCCTCGGAGTGGAACAAAGCAGCGTCGAAGGCGCTGACATGGATGGACGTAATGACCCGCCCGGATGGCCTAGCGCCACTATTCAACGATGCAGCCTATGGGGTCAGCCCGGACTTCGAGCAGTTGAAAGCCTACGGCAATAAACTCGGACTACAGCCAGCTTCGCGGGAAACATCTGAGGCCATTATGGACTTGCCGGAGAGTGGCTATTTTCGTTTTGATGGCGCCAACTATAGCTTTTGGGGCGATGCTGGCCAAATTGGGCCTGATTATATTCCCGGTCATGCCCATTGCGACATGCTTGGTTTTGAGCTTTACGCAAAAGGCAAGCCGGTAGTTGTCGATACAGGAACGTCCACTTATGAACTGTGCGCGCGCCGGCACCATGAACGATCGACCGCTGCTCATAATACTGTGCAGGTTGGAGCACATGAGCAAAGTGAGATATGGAGCGCTTTCCGGGTGGCGCGTCGCGCGAGGATTGTCTCGCGCAAGCATGATCAAAAATCTATGGTCGCGACCTGCCGTTACTTTGGCAGAAAAAGCTTAACCCATACGCGGCGATTTGTTTTTAATCACCATAGGATAACATTGGAAGACATCATTGAAGGACGCGATGCAGACAGCGTGTCAATCGCCCGTTTCCATATGCACCCTGACGTTACCCCTGTCCTAGACGGCGACAGTGTGATCGCGGACGATTTGGAATTTAACTTTTCGAATGCAACCAAAATAGTGGTAGCAGATTATTATTATTCTCCTGAATTCAACAAGTTACGTCTTGCCCAGGCAATAGAAGTTGAATTTGAAAACACCTTAATCACAGACATTCGATTATGAAGATCCTGTTTATTACAGACAACTTCCCACCGGAAGTTAATGCGCCGGCCTCTCGTACGTATGAGCATTGCATTGAGTGGGTAAAAGAAGGGGCGGACGTGACAGTCTTGACCTGCGCTCCCAATTTTCCGCAAGGGGTCGTGTTTGAAGGATACAAAAATAGCCCTTACCAAATTGAAATGGTGGAAGGTATCAAGGTTATAAGAGTTTGGAGTTATATCGCTGCAAATGCTGGTTTCGCAAAGCGTATTCTTGATTATATCAGTTTTGCCTTTATGGCTTTCTGGGCAGGGTTATTTGAAAAAGCTGATGTTATAGTAGCAACGTCGCCGCAGTTTTTTACAACATTTACTGGGTTCTCTCTGTCACTGATAAAGCGGCGCCCCTGGGTGTTCGAGTTGAGAGATTTGTGGCCTGAGTCAATTGTAACGGTCGGGGCGATGGATAAAGGCCTCGCCATAAGGTTTCTGGAAAAAATCGAGCGATTTATGTATCGCCATGCCGACATGATAGTTGCGGTAACGGATGCGTTTAAGGCTCGGCTAGTTGATTATGGAATTGACCCGGCGAAAATCTCTGTCGTTACCAACGGTGTTGACCCGACGCTTTTTCCTCCTCTCGAAAGGAACACTGCTTTAAGGCAGCAGCTTGGTATCGAAGATAAGTTTGTAATCGGCTATATCGGCACTCACGGTATGGCCCATTCACTGGAATTTATTGTCGGTGCAATGGCAGAATTGAAAGATCGAACTATTCATTTGCAGTGTGTTGGCGATGGTGCTCGCAAGGCCGCAATCGTGGAAAAAGCAAGTGACCTTGGCGTAACCAATGTCAGCTTTTTAGACCCGGTGCCTAAGAGTGAAGTCAGCCAGTATATTGCTGCACTCGACGCTGTCCTTGTGCCGCTGAGAAAGTCAGATACCTTCAAGACCGTTATACCATCCAAGATATTTGAAGCTGCTTGTATGAGAAAACCGATATTACTTGGTGTGGATGGTCAGGCTCGCGAAATCATTGAGCAGTTTGAAGCGGGACTCTTTTTTGAGCCGGAAGATCGGGAATCTTTTTTAACCAGCCTGAAGCGGCTTTCTGATGATAGTATGCTTTGCGAAAGGCTTTCCGAGGGCGGTAAAAAGTTGGCTGAGGCCTATGACCGACGCTCACTTGCGATGAAAATGAAACAGCAACTGGTTTCATTGAGTGAAAGGAAATTGTCTCGGCGCTAATTGCCAGTTACTGGCTTGGTGGTTGGGCGGAAATAACGCACTTTATACAGCGCTACTTGTTACCTCCAGATACCACGCGTGTCGATTACCACCTTTTCAGAGCGGCTCTTTGCTGGAACTCTTTTGAACTCTCGGTGGTCAACAAGCAGTAAGATAATATCGGCTTGTTCCAAAGCGTTTGTCAAATCAGTTAACTGCACTTCGGTATCTGAAAGCGCTTTTGGCAACCCAACAATATTTGGCTCTACAGCGAGGACCTTGCACTCCAGTTCATTGGCCAAGCGGACCGTAATGTCGAGCGCAGGACTTGACCGTAGATCATCAATATCGGCTTTAAAGGCAAGACCCAAACAGGCCACGATCGGGTCTTTAAAGCGTGAGACCGCTTTCTTGACTTTGTTGATCACCGTTTCAGGCTTGCTGTCATTCACCTCGCGAGCTGTGCGGATCAATTTTGCAGTCTGTGGCACCGCGTCCACGATGAACCATGGATCAACTGCTATACAGTGTCCGCCAACGCCTGGACCCGGCTGAAGTATATTAACGCGCGGATGTCGGTTCGCGAGCCGGATCAGCTCCCAAACATCAATATCAAGCTCATCAGAGATGAGGGACAGTTCGTTTGCAAAGGCGATGTTCACATCCCTGAAGGCATTTTCGCTCAGCTTCGCCATCTCTGCAGTGCGGGCGTTTGTGAGGAAACATTCACCACGGAGGAAGGTTTCGTAAAGGGCCTGAGCACGTTCCGCACAGGCTTCTGTCATGCCACCGATAATACGATCATTTTGCACCAGTTCGATTAGCACGCGTCCTGGCAAGACACGCTCCGGGCAGTGAGCCGCATAATAAGCTGTCCCGGCACCGCCCACCTGCTTTAGGTCTGGCCGCTCGGCTTCAAGCCATTCAACCATTTTATCCGTTGCGCCAGGCGGAACTGTGGATTCGAGCACGATAAGGTTACCGGGTCGGACGTAAGGCGCAATGGAGCGGGTTGCGGCCTCCACATAGCTGAGATCGGCCGCATGGTCCCCCTTGAAAGGTGTCGGAACAGCAATGACAAAGGCATTTGCTTCGGCCGGTTCTGTTTGCGCCTTGAGAGTTCCAGCAGACACAACGCCCTGCAGTAGGCCGTCCAAATCTACTTCAACAATATGCGCTTTGCCTGAGTTGATGGTCTCCACGGCATTTTTATTTACGTCTACACCCGTGACGCTAAGGCCGGCTTTGGCGAAAACCGCAGCTGTTGGCAAACCAATGTAGCCGAGCCCGACCACGCAAACGCTGTTAAAGGTATGCATCAATAATGACTTTCAGTATCTGTTGAGCTGCAGTTCCATCCCCGTAGGGATTATGGGCCTCTGCCATGGTTTTATAGTGACCTTCGTCATCCAGCAACTTTGTTGTCTCGCTAACGATCAGGTTTTTATCTGTGCCGACGAGCTTTACCGTGCCAGCTGCTACAGCCTCTGGTCGCTCGGTTGTGCCACGCATCACCAGTAAAGGTTTACCCAAGGACGGGGCTTCCTCTTGCACGCCGCCAGAGTCGGTCAAGATGATGTGAGACCTGTTCATAAGGTAGACGAAAGCCGGATAGTCCTGGGGAGCGATGAGGTGGATGTTGGGCTTGTCGGCCAGCAATGTGTGCACAGGGTCCTGCACATTTGGATTGAGGTGGACAGGGTACAAAATTTCCAAATCATCACGGGATGATATCTGCGCGAGTGCTGAGCAAATATTTTTAAAGCCATCTCCAAAGCTCTCGCGGCGGTGGCCGGTAACCAGAATGAGTTTCTTGCTGCTATCAAGAAATGAGAATTGATCCTCAAACGACGACATCTGCTCGGGGTCACCCTTGATACGATCAAGGGCCATAAACAGTGCATCAACCACGGTATTGCCAGTGACATGGACTTTTTCTGGGCTGATATTTTCCCTCAACAGATTGTTTTGAGACCCATTGGTTGGAGCAAAACAGTGTGCTGACAGATTGTCTGTAATCAGCCTGTTGGCTTCCTCAGGCCATGGGGAATAGAGATTGTGCGTACGGAGCCCCGCTTCCACATGGCCAATCGGAATTTGCTGATAGTAGGCGGCCAGAGATGCAGACATCGTCGTGTTGGTGTCGCCGTGAACCAAAATAAGGTCGGGCTGCTCACTTTGCAGGACAGAGGTGAGATCGGTCAAAATCCGTGCGGTTACATCGGCTAAACCCTGAGCATTCCTCATAATATTGAGATCATAGTCTACCCTGATGTCGAAAAAGTCCAGAACTTGGTCCAACATGTCCCGGTGTTGAGCTGTAACACACACCCGGTTGTCTATCCCGTCTGCGGCCTCAAGCGCATGCACAACGGGAGCCATTTTGATGGCTTCTGGGCGGGTGCCAAAAATTTGCAGAACTTTCATTCTTTTACCAGCGTAATGTGAATATTTTTTTGTGGAATTTGAGGTGTCAAAGTATTCGCGTAGATGGAATACTTAACGGATTCCATTTGGGTCCAAAAGCTTAAGGCTAATAAGCAGTTTTTTTGATCAATCAATCGACTTGACTGTGCCGTCATACGGAGCAAGTGTCCAGAGCGAATTTAACGATGTTGGGGAAATGGTTTGGCGCAAGACTCTAGTCCGGGAATGGCAGTTAAATATGTCCGTATGTCTACTGAGCACCAGAAGTATTCTACAGAAAATCAATCTGCCAAAATTCAGGAGTATGCCGAGCATCATAACCTCAAAATTGTCAAAACTTATGAAGACAAAGGAAAAAGCGGGCTATCTATTGACGGTAGGCCGGCACTGAAACAACTGATTGCAGATGCGCAGTCGGGGGGTGCTCCTTTCAAATATGTGTTGGTTTATGACGTAAGCAGATGGGGCCGGTTTCAAGACGCCGACGAATCTGCATACTACGAGTACCTGTGTAAGCAGGCAGGGCTGCAGGTCATTTATTGCGCTGAACAATTTGAGAATGACGGCTCTCCCGTCTCAACGATCGTGAAAGGCGTTAAGCGCGCTATGGCGGGCGAATATAGCCGAGAGCTCTCGGCCAAGGTCTTTGCAGGCCAATGTCGTCTTATTGAACATGGTTACAAACAAGGCGGGCCGGCGGGCTATGGACTGCGGCGTATGTTGATTGATCAAAATGGCTGCGAAAAAGTTATTTTGAAGCCTGGGGAGCATAAGAGTTTACAGACAGACCGAGTGATCCTTGTCCCGGGACCATTGGAAGAGGTGAAATGGGTCAACACTATTTATGGCTGGTATGTGAGAGATGGCTTCACTTTGCATGAGATTGCTGCTCGATTGACCACGGAAGGTGTGACGGCAGAACAGGGTAGAAACTGGACGCCCGCCATTGTGCGTCAAATTCTCAGCAACGAAAAATACATTGGCAACAACATATTTAATAGGCGTTCATTTAAGTTAAAACGCCGTCGTGTTGTTAATCCGCCGGATATGTGGGTACGGAAAGATGGAGCGTTTGAAGCTATTGTTCCCAAAGACCTATTTGACAGCGCACAGGAAAAACTTGATCGACGGCGCAAACACTTTTCAGAAGAAGAGATGCTTGCGGGTCTCGTTCAGCTACTAAGGCGCGAAGGAAGTCTATCTACCAAACTGATTGATGCTGATCCAACCGTCCCTTCTTCACTAACTTTCATCAATAGATTTGGCAGCTTATTCGAAGCATACGCCAAGGTTGGATACGCACATGGAAGTCGGTATGAGCGATGGCAATTGAGAAAGCGTTTGCTTGATAAGGCGCTCAGTCTTTTTGAGCAACTGGAACAAACCTTGTTAAACAGTGGGGGCAGAGTGGAGAAGCACTCTGCCCCTTTTCTTTTGTCTGTGAATAATGAGTGTCAGATTTCTCTAAATGTCCTGAGAAGCCATCATACCCACTATGGCCAGTGCTGGGCACCCATTCGGAAGGTACCAAAAGCTGATCTGAAAATTCTGGCTCGTATGGATGCAATGAACCTAGATGTCCTTGACTTTATCGCTGTGCCGCTTGCGCATGAGCATCATGCTGATGCCGTCATAACCCCTTCAAACGAGAGCATCTATGCATGTTGGCGTTTTGATGATTTGAAGTTCCTAGGCGCTATTGCCGCACGAAGTTCTGTTGGCGTTCTGAACGCCAATGCCGAGTGACCGACAACTGAAAGGAGAAACATGATGTTGGACGATACGCCAGAGACGGCTGAGATGATCCCGGTGGATCAGATCGAAGTCTTAAACTCTAGAGACCGAAACCTCAAAGTATTTGAGGAGATTGTCGAAAACATTAAGGCTATTGGGCTTAAGAAACCCATCACGGTTTCCAGGCGAACCGAAGACGCAGAGGCATCAGCCCCCTACATACTGGTGTGTGGTGAGGGACGCCTGAACGCATTCAAAGTTCTTGGAGAGGCCAAAATTCCAGCACTTGTGATTGACGTGACCGAAGAAGACGCTTTGATTATGAGCCTCGCCGAGAACATTGCGCGACGCGGGTACAGACCGCTTGAAGTTTTGGCTGATATTGAAGCGTTGAGAAAAAGGGGACATTCCGCAAAGGAGATCATCCGAAAGACCGGCCTCTCAAGCAAATATGTTTACGACGTTGTGTTTCTGATTGAGAAAGGTGAGGAGCGGCTTGTTGAGGGCGTCCAGCGTGGCCGGATACCGCTGACGGCCGCTCTTGAGATAGCGCGGGCCAAAGATGGTAATGAGAATTTGGGTGATATGCTTGAGGAAGCTTATCAGACAGGGCAGCTCAAAGGGAAACAACTAATAGAGGCCAAGCGACTGGTTGAGAAGCGAGCGACGCACGGACCAAGTAGGAGAGGGGCTGAACAGCGCAAACCGCCGACAACGAGTGCTAACTTGGTTCGCACCTACCAGAGAGAAGTCGAGCGTCAACGAAAAATGGTTCTGAAAGCAGACCATACGCATCAGCAATTTCTACTCGTTGTAGAATGTCTAAAGAGTCTGTTCAGCAACGACAGTTTTGTGGCGCTGCTAAGGGCACAGGATTTGACAACTTTGCCTCAGTGCTTGGGTGATAGGTTACAGATTCAACAAGAGGAGAAAATAGCGTGAGTAAAAAGGCCAAAGTGAATGAGATTTTTCCCGGTGTTAGAGGCGCAGCCAGCGGTGACGCGGATATCGTCAGTACTTATAAAAAAGCACCGCTCAACCCACTCCTTGGATTTGAATTGGAAACCTATCAAATACCAATTGGTGACCTACAGCCCAGTAAAAGGGTAGCAGAAGGTATTATCACAACACGCAAGTTTAAGCAGATCGTTTCATCTATCGAAGAGATCGGACTCATTGAGCCTCTCTCCATTGTTCGATTGGGCGAGGATGAGGATGGCTTCCTTTTGTTGGATGGTCACTTGAGAGCGCTGGCACTCAAACAATTGACGCGTAGTGTGGCTCCTTGCTTAATTGCGGTCGATGACGAGACTTATACATACAACCACCGTATCAACAGGCTTTCGACCGTGCAGGAGCACTATATGATCCGTCGCGCTATCGACCGGGGCGTGAGTAAAGAGCGGCTCGCGAAAGCATTTGATGTAAACCTAAGTTCAATTAATCGCCGAGTGAGCCTTCTAGACGGGATTTGTCCTAAAGCAGTTGAACTCCTTAAAGACAGACAATTCACACCAGGGCTTTCAAGATTCCTAAGAAAGATGAAGGCTGTTCGACAGATAGAGGCGGTCGAGTTGATGATTGCTGGCGATAGCTTTACGGAAGCACATGCTGCTGCCTTGTTGAAGGCAACTAAACCTGAACAACGGTCAGACTATGTTGCCAAAAAGACGAAGAACGAACGGGTTCCTATCGAACGGATCGTGAAACTGGAAAAAGAGATGGATAAAGTGCAAGGACAGTATCAATCGGCTGAAGAGAGCTATGGTAGCGACTTGCTACAGCTGACGGCCGCGCGCGGTTATATTCGGAAGTTATTGAGCAACCAAAAGGTCAACCAGTTTCTGGTCGATCATGAAGCCGAAATTTTGTCTCAACTTGGATTGGTTTTAGAGAATGAAGCATCAGCTAAAGTATGACAGAATGGTTTGCCGATAGTGGATATTGTTATCGACGAAAACACATTGAGTGTCAGTCCCGCGTATCACATGCCGAAGTTGATTTACTCCGCGGGCTTTGCATCAAGGCGATGACCAGCATATTTTGCTGCTGCCGCAAGGATGAAAACCTCCGTCAAGAAAAGAAGGTACGTTCCCGCATTGCTAACAAGTGAAAGTGCGCCAAAAAGACCTATGTTGCTCATGTAAAAAAGTAACGTGCGTTTTGTACCAGAGATACCGATTAGCAGGTGGTGTAAATGATCTCGTCCCGCATAGAAGGCATTTTCTCTATTTGAGCGCCGCTTGATCACGACACGCAGACAATCTAGCGTCGGAATGGCAAGCCACAGAAAGATCGTATCAGCATAAATTGTGATGTTTGCGTCCACATTGTAAGTGAGGATCGCAACAGAACCTACGAGAATGCCAAGAGCATAGGCACCACCGTCGCCGAGGAAAAACTCGCCCTTCATATTGTAAACAAACATGATGCCCAATGCTGAAGCCAAGAAGAGGCATATCGCTTGGCGGTGGGGGTTTGTTGCGACCAGCGCCATGATAATCATCAGTATCAGGCTAATTCCAATAACGCCGCCATTGAAACCATCCATCATGTTGAATGAGATCACCAATGTCATCAAGCAAAGTATGGTAAACGCTCCTCCAATCCACGGCCCCAGTTCAGTGGTATAGCCAAAGGACCACATCAGCCCATCAAGTCGAAGCTCTGGAACCCATAGTACCAAGAGCGCAGAGGTCGCGCCTATGAGAGTTAGACGAATCTGCCAACTGAGCCGTAGGCGATCATCGATGATCCCTAGAATGCCAACCAAGATGGTGCAAAAGGCGATTCCAACCATCCGTGTGCTGGCCTCGAATACGTAATGGTTGATGATTATGAAAATCGCGAGACCACCTACCATGAGAGCTCCAACAAGAGGCGTCGGCAGAGCATGCTTCTTGTGAGCTTCGTTAGCCGGGTCGTCCATCACCCCGATCAACTCGCCAAAATATCGAGCATTCAGTGCGATAAGCAGCACCGACATGATACCCAAATACGCGATGATTAAACTCATTACTATGAACCCCAAGAGTTGCTTGTCTAACGGATTATTGATCGCTCAAAACCACGATTCTATTAGACATCACTTATACTACGGTTAAACTTTATTGGAAATTTTTATTGGATACTGTGAAGTTGCAGCGTGCCTTGCTGATCACGACCTCGGTGGGGAGACTAAGACTCTACGGAAGTTGAGTACTTTTTTGAGTTGCTCAAACAAGGTGGTTTTTGCTGTTTTCGTCAAACACTTGAGGCAAAAGCTGGACAACTGCGTCATCAGGTAGTTCGGCCATAGAATGCAGGACATTGGCGGCGTCATATTGACCTTCACCGTTTTTACCCAGCCTTGAAACCACCCTTAGCGCTTTCATCCAACTTCATGAACCAGCTGATAAGCCCATGGTTGCGAGACAACGAGGGCTTAACTTTTTTGCTTGTTACAGCTTTGAGCAGCTCCACGCGTCGTTTCGTTGATATGCAAACAACGCATCGTTTGATATGCGGAGTTTACTTTTGGCCGGAAGCTGTTGGCGGTTTTTGCTCCTCTTAAAACCTCAGTTTGTCTCGTTGCGCTTTCCAGTCTTGCGTATAGTTACCAGCTTTTAGCACTTCCAAACTAAGCGACCTCGGCTGCGTGCCCTCCAGTATCGCAGTTTGGATATCTGGCGCCAACAAAGCCAGCTTCAGATGCTTGTAGATATAGCTCTCCTGCAATCCGACGAGCCCTGCAATGTCCCCAACTGTCCTGGCCCGGCCACTCCTCACCATGTCCAACCAGCCATGGGCTTGCGCCAGCATCTTTATAAGCGGCAGGTTTTTGTGCGTGCTATCCGCGGCGATCACCAGTGTGTCTTCGGAATGACGCCTTTTGAGGCGTGTTTTGATACCCACCTCGCGTATGGATGGGTTGGCATTTTTGATCCCAACTGCTGTTAGCAACACGCTCCGGTCATGGCTGATGCAGATGCCCTCCGTCGTCACAACAATCCTTTTCACCGTGGAGCGCAATAACTCACTAGACTTGCCTTTATTAGCCTGCGCTCCCAAGCTATTCGCTTTGTCGAGATAATCAGAAAGTTCAGCGGCACTGATCTCAGGCTTTGCCTCTATCATCCAAGTCTGAAGCATTACTTGATCGGTAAGAACTGATCCCAGCCAACCACTGACGATACCCTCAACCTTGCTGGCGCTGATGCGCTGCACGCTGCCGGCACTTCGCTCTTTGTTTTGAAGCACGGCCCGGTTGACATAATAGCGGTACCGTCTGCCTTTTTTGTTGGCGTGACTAGGCGTAAAACCATTGCCGTTTTCGTCAAACAGCAGGCCCGTGAGCGGAGACTGAGTTACTCGGCGCTTTTGGCGACTTGCGGTATTTCGGGAGAGTTGCTGTTGCACCTGTGACCATAATGCATCATCAATAATCTCTTCATGCTGGCCTTCATAGAGTTTGTCGCGGTGCCGGATGTGACCGATGTAGATGGGATTGTTGAGTATCTTGTATAGACTGCCTCGGCTGATTGTCTTGCCTCCGAGCTGCTGGCCCTTTTTGGTCTGCCAACGTTTAGATTTGATCCCCCGTGTTTCCAGCTCAGCCTGAAGGCGTCGAACACAGCCAAGTTCATGATAAAGCTCGAAGAGGGTGCAAACTTGTTCTGCTTCTTTGGCCACGACTTTCAGGGTGCGCCCACTGGGTTCATAGCCAAGCGGAGGCACGCCGCCCATCCACATCCCTTTTTTCTTTGATGCGGCTATCTTGTCGCGTATGCGCTCTGCCGTGACCTCCCGCTCATATTGTGCGAAAGAGAGCAGCACATTGAGCGTCAGGCGCCCCATGGAGGAGGTGGTGTTGAACTGCTGGGTAACCGAGACGAAGGAGACACTGTGTTTGTCGAAGACCTCAACCAGTTTGGCAAAGTCTGCGAGGGACCTTGTGAGCCGGTCCACTTTATAAACCACAACGATCTGAACGTGACCCTCTTCAATATCTGCAATGAGTTGCTTTAGAGCCGGCCGCTCCAAATTACCACCCGATTTGCCACCATCCTCATAGCGCTTGTCCAATAGAGACCAACCCTCGAACCGCTGTGACCCGATGAAGGCTGCACAGGCTTCATATTGAGCGTCCAGGCTATTGAACTCTTGCTCCAGACCTTCTTCGGATGATTTACGACAATAAATGGCGCAGCGTTTAAGTTCCGCTTTGCTGGCGCCGTCCATCAGTTTTTGACCTTGAGGCCGAAGAAGGCGGGCCCGGACCAGCGGGTGCCGGTGATGAGCCGCGCAACTTCACTGAGGCTTTTGTAGAGTTCGCCTTCATACTCGACACCGTTAAGGCGTTGGATCACGGTATAGCGTTTGCCCTGCCAGTCCCTGACATACTGGGTGCCAGGCGCGTAAATGGGGGTATCCTTGAGCCGGTAGGCTGGGTTGCGCTCAAAGCATTTGGCGAGATGCTTGAGCTGCGCTTTGGTGTGTTTGTCGAGGCCACCCTCTTGGACGGCCTGAATGTCCCAGGCGAGAATGTTGCGGGTGAGGCGGCACGGTGTGCCGGTCAGGTGATCGTCGCCATAGAGACTGTTCCACAAGTGTTTGACATCTGCGTTCTTGAGCCTGCTAAGCGCGTCCAGCGTTAGACCCTGAATGTCAGCCATTGTCATGTCACCTCTCCATTTGGTTCGGTGACACTGACGCTCCGTTTGCCTCAACAGTCCAGTCTTATCTCTGTGTGTTGTTTTCTCCGTACACGTCCCGCAGTACCTTCATAAAGGGTTTTGGCGGCTCCATGGGGTCGCCTGCATTATGGAGGTCAATAAACTCCTCTTCAGACATTCTCGGTGGAGCGACCAAAACACCATATCTTTGGCCTCCATTCTCAGTCGGCAAATCATAGGTTTCCAGTAGGCGTTGTAGCTCTTTGAGTGCTCTGCCTCCTTTCTGGATGGCGAGAAACTGCAGGCGCAACAATAATGCCTCAAGCGCCGTTACCCGCTGACGTTTTCCGTCTAACGTGACGTGATGGTGCTTGGACGCAATGTCGCGGACGATCGTTTTGCGGTTTATAGAGCCTTTCGGGCGGCCTCTTTTGTTTCTGACTTCACTTGGTTTGATTTGCCCAGACACAGGCGGATCTTTGTATCCCATTTTCGCCTCCTTTATTGCCGGTCACACCTAAAGATCACCGCATCATCTGGTGGCGGTTGATCTGGACCGCCGAGGGCCTCTGCCGGCAGGACTTCGCCTGTTTTTTCATAGTGATCACGCAGAAGTCGGTAATCTTCCAAAAGTGGGCTGCTTTTGACCTCGGCCACACCTGTCTTGATCTGTGGTCGCAGACTATTGAGCATGCCGTGTTTTTCGAAAGTGTGTATCGCATCGATGATATCGCTGAGTTTACCCTCATTTAATGCCCGATTGACTTGCGCTTGAAGGCTGGCTTCAAAGGAAGACACTGTTCGCTTCTTACCATTTTCATGAATGGTCACTTCTCTATTCAATAGACCAGTAACACTGATTTCATCAGCCTTTTTGTCCTTGGGGCGGCCTTTGGGGTTGCCGGACCGACCCTTTTTGAACTGATGCTCTTTTGGTGGTTTGCTGTAGCCAATGCGATAAGGTCTGTGGGTCAATGGAAGGCCTCCGATATGCAAGGAAAGTCATAATAGGTAATGTCATTCGGGCAATTCCCATTGAGGATCTCAGCTATTTGCCAACGAGGAATTCCTGGGATGGGCACGCATATCGCGTAAATGGGACCATCGCTCGGATCATAGGAGCCTGTTAGTTCACAGGCCTCCAGGAGTTTGTTCTTGCGGATATTGGACAACATGTTTTGCAGGCGCTCTTGAGAGCCCGGTTCTGCCAGAGAGCCGGTCCCGTTCAATACCTGAAACATGATTTTAGGCGGCGTTTGCATGTTCTAACCTCCGTTTGCATTCTGTGATCTCGGTGTGTTGATCGAAGGTCCAGCCGGTCGCTGGATTGACTGCCTGTTTGCCGGTCATTTCCTGCCAGCGCCGGATAGTGACATCCACATACCTGGGGTCGATTTCAATGAGACGGGCCCGGCGTCCGGTCTGCTCGGCGGCAAGCAATGTGCTGCCGGAACCGCCGCAGGCATCAAGAACGATGTCGCCTTTGTTGGAACAATCCCGCAGGGCATCAGCGATTAGCGCGGTTGGCTTTACCGTAGGGTGCAGAGCCAGGTCTTCCCTGTGCTCAGAGTTTATAGAGTTGACGCCTGCATAGTCCCAGACATTGGTCCTATTACGGCCAAACTTGCCAAGTTGCACATTATTGATGTGTTTGGCTTTGCCCTTTTTGAAGGCAAGGATCAGCTCATGCTTGGATCTCCATAAACTACCCATGCCACCGTTTGACTTGTTCCAGACAATCAAGTTTAGGAGTTGGTCATAAACCGCGTCACCCGCTGTCATGATCTCGCGAATATGCCGCCAGTCCATGCACAGAAAGTGAACGCTGCCATTTGCACTGTAGAGTGCGAGGTTCTGTAAAATGAGTTTTAGGAACTCGGTAAATTCCTGCGGGCCCATCTCGCCAGCAGCACAGACAAAGTTTGGGTGACTAATGGCACCTTTGCCGACGGCGAACCCATTGATTGGCACATTATATGGTAGGTCACAAAAGATGACACAGGCTTTGTCGTCACCCATTATGGCTATAAAACAGCCAGCATTGCGAGCATCACCACAGATGATTTTATGGTTTCCCAGTTGCCACACCATTCCTGTTTCCGTGACGATGTCTTCGCTGGTGGAAACTTTTAGGTCAGAGTCTAAAGATGCTGCCTTTTTGTCGCCGTCCATCAGGAGTTCAAATTCGGGCAGTTCGAAGCCGATTGCGTCAACCGTCAGATCTGGGAGTTCGAGCATAATCTCGGAGAGTTCGACGCGCAGGACGTCATTATCCCACTTTGCTCCTTCGGCGAGCTTGTTGTCTGCGATGCGGTAGGCCTTTATCTTGGCGGGCGAAAGGTGGTCGACCCTGATGGTGGGTATCTTCTTTAGGCCAAGGTCCTTTGCTGCCAGCCATCGAGCATGCCCAGCGACAATCCTATGATCTGCGTTGACAATGATTGCCCCAATAAATCCGAATTGCTTGATTGCAGCCGCAAGTTTGCGCCGTTGTGCTCGGTTGGGCTTGCGTAATTTTTTATCATAGAGCTCAAGATCACTTGGCTCCAAATATTCTACTGACTGGGGAATAATAGACATTCCTAATCTCCAAAAAAGAGGTCGACACAAAAAATGTGTTCAACCGAGAAGTCAATTTTGAAGGCGCGACAGTGTCGCCCTTTTCGGAATATCTGACTGCGATAAGAATTCGCAGCTTTAGTGAGGATTTGGTCGACAGAGCCATACCGAACCCATGAGTAGAGTGTACCGCATGAAACAATCTAATCAAGTCCTTAAACGCTATATTTTGTGATGTAGAATTTTTCCTGCCGTTTCGGTGTGCCGTTCATTGCTATCCAAGCAACCGGACGACGCAGTTTTAATATAGAAAATTATCGGATTTTACTTCCGACCGCATGCGAGCTAATGTGTGGGGGCAGTTGTCAATGGGACAACTGTGAGGCGTTAGAACCTCAGCAAAAACACCCAGTCCTCTATGGACCGGGTGGCGTGAAATGTCCAAGGCCGCTCGGATCCGTCCGGGTAGCCTAAACTAGCGCGCACGCATGTTTTTGCCGTGTTCTAAACACCCGGTTCGCCAGGTCGCCTCAACACCAAGTTTGGGGGACCTCAATGCCCAGTAAGGTTACAGTTCAATTACGGCGGTTTGTCCAAAGGGCATGCGGCTGATGGGGTACATCGAAAGCAGCTCCAGCGGGTCCGAACGGGTCACCTACAAGGCCAAGTTTCATTGGCTCTACACAGTAGCCATGCTGCTTTATCTCATCCTCCTCGGGTGGCTTCTGATTGGTGTCTATATTTTCCTAAAAATGCTGATCACCAAGCTGACCACTGAGATTGGTGTCACCACCAATCGGCTGGTTTATAAGACAGGGTGGATTTCTCGGAAAACCGAGGAGATTACGCTGGGACGTATCGAGGAGATGAATCTTGAGCAGTCGATCCTCGGGCGGATTCTTGGGTATGGCAAGTTGCGTATCAATGGCACGGGCGGCAGTTTCATCCTGACCCCCACGATTGACGACCCTTTGGAACTCAGGAAAGCAATTGGTGAGGCGAAGGGGAGCTGGCATTGATGGACTAGTCGGCCGCAACTTGTAGGGCGTAGTATGGTTTTTTGTGGCAAAGGAATTAAAGGGCCAATTTCATATTCTGAGTTACTTTCTTACTCTTTTCTCTACAGGTGTAGTGACATTTTGCGATATCAGCGATTTTTGCCCACTTCACTTCGGAGTTTTCCTATGGATCACTATTTTTGATTCTGCCGTCCAAGAAATCTAGCGCGCAATAGATCCTTTTTTCCGGTACTACAGGAACTTTGAGTTTACCTTTTGTCATAGATTGAATTTACAGAACAGCAGAGTTCAAATAAAATACTTAACATTTTATTGGCTAGGATTTCCCTTTCAAATGCTCGCGCCAATTTTACTCCACCTGCTTTAAAGTTTGCCATAAGCGCTTCATTATTTCTCATTTTAAGTATTGCATCAATGAATGCCTCTTCATTCTCTGGTTCAAAATGTAAGCCGGCATTATATTTTTCAACAATTTCTCGAGCCTGTCCATCAACTCCCAATAGAATCGGTTTTTGCATCGCAGCTGCCTCAAATATTTTTGACGGAATTACCGTTTTAAACGTTTCCGATTTACGCAGAGGCACAAGAACAGCATCCATGATGCTCAGGTATACCTACAATCACAGAATAAATCGTCTCTCAACGGTTCAAGAGCACTATATGATCAGAAGAGCTATCGATCGAGGCGTGAGCAAAGAACGGTTGGCAAAAGCGTTCGATGTCAATTTAAGTTCAATCAATCGCCGGGTCAGTCTTTTAGATGGCATCTGCCCCAAGGCTGTTGAACTGTTGAAGGACAGGCAGTTTACGCCTGGACTATCTAGGTTTTTGAGAAAAATGAAAGCAGCTCGCCAGGTTGAGGCCGTTGAACTCATGATTGCGGGGGACAGCTTTACTGAGTCGCATGCGAGCGCCTTGCTGAAGGCGACAAAGCCCGAACAAAGGTCCGACTTTGCTCCCAAGAATACTACGAAACAACAAGTTCCTATCGAGCGGATAGTGAAACTTGAAAAGGAAATGGACAAGGTTCAAGCACAATATCAGTCAGCGGAAGAGAGCTATGGTAGTGACTTGCTGCAGCTCACTGCTGCACGTGGCTACCTGCGGAAGTTGCTGCAAAATGAAAATGTTATGCAGTTTATGGTCGAGCATGAAGCAGAAACTCTGTCTCAGCTAAACCTGGTTCTAGAAAATGAAAATCCGACTTAGACTATGGAGCAACGCCTAACGTTACTCATCCAGATTGAATTCAAACATTGAAATATCATGCAAAATAATGATTGCTGCGAACTTGGATGATTGACTTTTTTTACATAGTTTGGGGGACTCTCCTTAAACCAGTTATTGAGTTTCGTGACAAAACCAAAGAACAGGATTGCTATTGACGCCATTTCTGCCTGAAGACCAATATTTTAGAGGTTTTTGCAAAGAAGAGCTGTTGATTGAAGTCGCTACCTCCTGTGCTCGACAGACTTATAATTTTGACAAGTATGGTGCTTCGGCTTCTATTGCAAAGATTTTGAAGCTAGGCATGGAGGCCTACCAAGAAATCCGGGACTGTAAGCTTAATCCGAATTTCTTTGAGCATGCCATCGGCATTAGTCATATGCACTTTTATAGTGGTTTACTGTGTTCGATTTCAATGAAAACAAAAGAGTTGAGCTATAAGTTGGTGCCGGTATGAGTACTGTACTTTTAAAGAAATGAAGGGTTATTGGCTTGAAAACAACACTCGTATGTGGCGCAGGCGGATTTATCGGGGCCCATTTGGTAAAACGTCTAAAGCAAGAAAATTTCTGGGTTCGCGGAGTAGATTTGAAGTTCCCGGAGTTTTCCTCCACTGAGGCTGATGATTTTGTGATTGCCGATTTGCGAGACCCGAGCATGTGTCGTGCCGTTATCGACCATCGATTCGATGAAGTCTATCAGCTTGCAGCCGATATGGGTGGCGCTGGGTATATTTTTACCGGCGAAAATGACGCTGCCATTATGCACAATTCTGCAACCATCAACCTCAATATATTGGATATCTGCCATCAACGGAGCATCCAGCGTATTTTCTATAGTTCGAGTGCTTGCATATACCCGGAATACAACCAACTCGACCCAAGCAATCCGAACTGCGCAGAAGATAGCGCCTATCCTGCCGCACCGGACAGCGAGTATGGCTGGGAAAAGCTCTTCTCCGAGCGCCTTTTCTTAGCCTATAACCGCAACTATAACTTAGCAAACCGGGTGGCCCGCTACCACAATATTTTCGGACCTGAAGGCACCTGGACTGGCGGTAAGGAAAAAGCGCCTGCAGCTATCTGTCGCAAAGTTGCCGAGGTTAAGTCCGGCGACTCCATTGAGATTTGGGGTGACGGGACACAGACCCGATCATTCCTATTTGTCAACGAGTGCCTGGAAGGCTCGACCCGCCTCTTGCGCTCAGAATTTGAAGGTCCAGTTAATATCGGGTCAGATGAGATGGTTTCGATTAATCAACTCGTGGACCTTGTGGCCGAAATTGCTGGCAAGACAATTGTCAAGAACCATGTTCCTGGTCCGCGTGGGGTGCGCGGTCGAAACTCCGATAACCGGCTTATTAGAGAGAAACTCGGCTGGCGACCGTCTAAATCGCTGCTCTCCGGTCTTGAAAAGACTTACGAATGGATCGAACAACGCGTAACGGCAAACCGTTAGTCTCATTTGGTGCACATTACTCTGCCTTTCTTAGTTCTGCCTTCTTTGCTGCTTGCATCGTTTGGTTTTGATATTCATGTGTCCAAATGTGGGAGGCTGTCGATGAAAGCACGCTAATTAAACTATAAAATAGTAGTGAGCACGTTACTTTAGCTGGCGACCCACTCTTCAGATGATTCCAATTTCACTGGCACTCAAATTTCTATGGCGTAATACGTCCCCATTAAAACAACTGAAGGCGCCCTCAGGCGGCTCGCCACGCAAATTGAAAGACATATTTCGCACGCGATATTGTTAGCAACCTTGAGGACAGTTTCGTCCGTGACCCTTTGCACCGATGCTATAAGATCTATCTCCCATTGAGTCAAAACGTACTCTGGCTGCCAGGCGGTGCCATCCAAAAGCGCCCCAAGCTTTTCGTTAACCATTGTGAGCCCTTTGCAGTAACCGACACAAAATATGTTGAGATAGAAAAAGCGATCTTCTCTGATGTCGATCAGGTGATCCGAACAATCTTCTTTTGCTCGCCTATTCAGCAGGCTCGGGGGCTAGGCGACGCTGTGCGTACTTTGCAGTCGTCACAAGAATTGCGGCTTCTGCAAAGAAGAATATATATGTTGCTGTATCGCTGGTGAGTGAAATAGCGCCAAAAACACCAACATTGATCATGTAAAAAAGGAGCGTTCGCTTTGGTCCGGAAATGCCGATCAGTAAGTGGTGCAAATGGTCACGGCCCGCATAAAATGGGTTTTCTTTTTTAGTGCGCCGTTTGATCACGACCCGCAAGCAATCAAGTGTAGGAATTGCAAGCCAGAGGAAAATGGTGTCAGCATAAATTGTGATATTGGCCCCAACATTATAAGTCAGGATCGCTACCGATCCAACCAAAATGCCAAGTGCGTATGCTCCACCATCACCCAGAAAAAATTCCCCTTTCATGTTGTAAACAAACATGATCCCGAGCGCCGAAGCGAGAAACAGGCAAATCGCCTGCCGGTGTGGATTGGTGGCCACAATCGCCATCAAGATCACCAAGATAAGGCTAATGCCGATGACGCCACCATTGAAACCATCCATCATATTGAAGGAAATTACGAGTGTCATCAGGCACAAAACCGTGAAGGCACCCCCAATCCAGGGGCCCAGTTCCGTTGTGTAGCCAAAAGACCACATTAGCCCATCCAATCGAAGTTCCGGTACCCAAAGCACCAGAATGGCTGAAATTCCTCCGATGAGGGTCAACCGAACCTGCCAATTCAAGCCCAGGCGATCATCGATCAGACCCAGAATACCAACCAAAATGGTGCATACCGCTATGCCTACCATTCTTGAACTGGCTTGAAATAGAACATGGTTCAGCAAGATAAATATAGCTAGCGCACCAACCATCAATGCTCCCACGAGCGGCGTGGGCAGTTTGTGTTTTTTGTGTGCTTCTTTCGCAGGGTCGTCCATAACACCTAGAAGCTCACCAAGATAGCGAGCGTTCAGTGCAATAAGCAGTACCGACATGATACCCAGATAGGCGATAATCAAACTCATGACAGTATACCCCAAATGTTAAATGCGCGTGATAGACAACATAATGTCGCCCGTAACTCGACTCGTCAGTTATACGTTGATACTATAGTTTGAAGCAAATTCTGCAGATGCAATCGACAGCGGCTAACTTCTTGTTACGTCAGCACCTCTGAACCAAAACCTTCCTTTTTTAAACTATTTACTATGCGGCCACCAATAAATCCGCCTGCTCCACACACTAAAGCTGTTTTCGCTATAAACCTTTATGTGGTCTCGGTTCATAATTATGAACCGTAAATTTGTCCCTTCTAATCTATATGATCCTTTACAGAAAACAGAGATAGATAACCAGTTGTCCAAAAATGTAGCAAATATTGAAACAAGAATTGAATGAAAACCGCCGCTCATTAACACTAAACTATCTTGCTATTCTGTATGATTGTGAAAAACTGTTCGGCAGTATCTGAAGGGATGACCCATGCGGACCATTATCTATGGATTGTTAGCTTTTGCGCCGCTTCCCTTTGCGAGCGCACGACCGACATGGCAATGGCTTTGGGTTGTGGTGGTTGGCGCACTAGTGCTGCTCTATCTTCTCAAAAACTGGAAACATACACCCCACAGAGTTCCCAAAAGCTTATCGCTGGCGTTTTGGATGGGCGGTTTGTTTGTTGCTTGGGGTTTTGCACAAGCTTCATCGCTGTTTGGTGGGGACCTCGGCGTATCAGTCGAAGCAGTTGATCAACTAATTGTGGATCTTGGGTCAATTTCCGTCGCTCCTCATAAAACTATATCCAATGCCACGTTTTTCCTATCGCACGGTGCTTTTTTTTGGCTTGTGTTTGTTTACTGTGATCGCCGCATAAAGTCTGTACAGCTGATACGTTTTTGCGGAATTGTTGTCGCGATATATGCGATTTACGGCTTTATCATTTTTGTCTCAGGTAATGAAACGATCTTATGGTACGAAAAATGGGCTAGCTTTGGTTCCTTAACTAGTACTTTTGTTAACCGTAATAGTTTTGCAGCCTTTGCTGGACTTGGTCTGCAATGCTTGATCGCCTACGCTTATTACTGGTCACAGGATGAGTTGACGGAGGGTCGCTCGGGCCGAGAGCTATACCGCCATGTTATTGAAACAGGGATTAACAAGGCGTGGTGGTTGCCATTGGGGATCGTACTGACGGCCATAGCAATACTATTGACCAATTCGCGTGGCGGATTTGGTTCCGTTGCCGTCGCTGTTTTACTGTTAATACTATTGAGCCCCCATAGCTATCAAAGGACTGGCAATATTGTTCGCCGTTTTTTCGGCTTTGCAACCATTCTAGCCTTAGGTGTGGGATTGTTTGAACTCAGCGGCGAAATACTTGCAACACGCTTGCAGGTGGATGCAACTTTTGACCAGAGATTTAAAGTATACCCCCTAATTGTTGAAGCGATAATAGACCGCCCACTCACAGGTTTTGGTTTAGGCACATTTGATGACATATTTCGAATATATAGGGACGAAAATGTAACAATTTATTTCGACCGTGCACACAATGACTATTTAGAGCTTGCAGTGACAGCGGGAATCCCGGCAACAACTATACTAATTTTGGCATTTTTTATTTTTGTGGCCTTTCTATTTACTAGACTGGGAGTTGGTGCTCAATATCGTGCTCTCATAGCGCTAGGTATCACGTCCAGTGTTCAGTTAGGTTTGCATTCTTTTGTAGATTTTTCGCTTCAAATGCCCGCTATTTCCTATATGTGGTGTGCGATTTTGGCGGCATCTTTAGCCATTGCTCGTCGCAGCGAACGGGCCAGAGCCAACTTGTAGCAAGTTGTGTAAAATTTTGAGAAATTATTAGGCTGTCAAGCAAATCGCTATTCTTCGTCTGGTCTTCCCTGATTGAGTTAAATTATTCCCTGTTATTTTCTCGAGTTACGGGAGAAAACGGCAGTTTCCTCTAGTACAGCAAGCAACTAATCGCGATAATCAATAATGTTTCCCAGTATTTTCCCTGTTTAACAGCGAAAAATATGGAGACTGGTTTGTAGCGGACTGTGCCCACCGCCATCACCTTATAAAGCTTTGTTTCGGAAGATTTTTCTGTATTTTCAGAGGCTTATATTTCTATCTGCTACACATTTGTGCTACACAATGGGTATGCAAGATATGCCAAAAGTCACCTATTTGGATCGCCCGAAAAGCGTGGTGGTGTTTATTATCTTCGGATGCGGGTGCCGAAGGAAGTATCCGCACATTATCACACCAAGACGGAATTCTTTGAAAGCCTGGGGACAAAAGACTTTTAGGAAGCTAAAGACAGGTTGGCCGCTCGTCTGTGTGAATTGCGGCTGGAATTCCAGCAGGTAAAAGCACTTTCCGCACCAGATAATGGATCGGATTGGTCCAGCCAAATGCCTCAATTGACGCGGCGATCTGGCGCATTTGTCGTTCAGAATGCGTACGGGCATTGCTGGCATGAGGTTTGAGGGAATTGGTGGGTTTTGGGCTGACTTTTTGAGCCCAGATAGGCGGTGTAGCAGGGGTATTAGGTGTCATTGGAAACGCCTCCTTCAGGTGTGTGTTTTGCAACAGTCACATGACGAAGGGGCTCTAAAAATCGGATAGTTGGTACCTTATAAATTTCCCGAGGTTTCTTCTTTGAAACGCCTCACAGCGCCAGGCAAATTGCTGGTGATCATGGTGGATAAAATGGGGGCGAGTGAAGCGTCGGTGAGCCAGCTGTTGATCATCTTAGTGACTTCTTCAGCGAATTTCCCTGCATGCGATAGAGGTATACCGGTGTGGTCTCCGTCCTGCATATCAGAATGGGTCGGGGTCAGCCCAGTGGTATCGCAATATATGTTTAGCAGTTCATACAGTAGAAGTCCTAGGTTGGGTTTTTCCTTTGGTCCTCCTGACTTTTTTAAAGCGTTGATATAGGGTGGTAGGCTCTCTTTGATGAGCGCTCGACCTTTAGCGAGTATGGCAAGATCGGACGTTGTCGCCAGTTTTTGGAGAGCAAAGAAAATGGTTTTGCTATTGGTTAGCTTCAGCATCTCTCTGGCGCACTGCAGCGAGAGCGCATCCATCAAATGAGTTTCCGCCGCATGGTTCAGGCGTTGAAGTTTGGCCTGAAAGCGATCTGCCTTCATAAGTCTTTCAAGAGCGTGGGTTATCTGGGCCCTGGTGGGGGCCATCCTCATCAATCGCCCTCCGGTTCAGATATTGCTGGCACACATACTCCAAATTGGTGCCAAAATTATTAGGAGGTTTGGGTTGTTCGCTATCGAGCCAAGACCAAAGGTGTTGAATTTCCTGGTGTGTTAGATGCATGCGTGGAAGCGTGTTTGGTATAATCTGCCCCCACAATGGATCGACTTTACGTGGCATATGATTTTCGTCTCCCAAAAGGCCTAGTCGGGTACGGTATCAATAGCAGATATTGTAAGCTCAAGAGACGATTAATTTAAGACTGTTTTAAGAGATGATACCCAATGATTTGATGGAGCTACAGGTGTCTTCGGCCAGTGCTCGTTGCCACGTTATCAACAGTGTTAGCTCGGGCGTCGCCAGTTATGGCCAAGCTAGCTATTTTCTGCAGTCAGCCTGCTTTTGTGAGTAGCCAATTGAAAAGGCCTGCATCTAGGACCTGGTTTGCAAGGGCTTTGGCCCCCATAAGTGTTACAGTTGGGTCTACGCATGCAATGGGTTCGTCAGATGTATGGTAAGCATAAAAGAGGCGCGTTTCCGGGCGCGCTTTAAATTCGCGCAAATAGGCGTTGAACTGCCCTTGGTCTGTTCTGGACTTAACCTGAGCAAACGCTCGCTCGCCGGTTAGTGGCATAAAAAGATCGATATCTGTGGTGTGTTTCGACCCGCCCGGCTGCCTGACCTGCCGCCAGCCGCTACCCTCAAACACGGCGCCCACCAAAAACTCGAAGTCTGCCCAGGTCAACATCGCCATCAGTGTGCAGGTGGACGCAAGCAATTGGTTTCGCGCCTGCTGGGCTTCGACGATCTCTGGAATAGGGGCGGCATTAATCTTGGCCAGTAGGTAGTCGAGGGGTTTTACAGTGCATATCGTACCTTGGTAGCTAGCTGTTTTATTGAGTTGACCGCTGAGTTCGTTCTCCAGAAGCTCCTGACCATCTAGGCTACATCGGCTCCAGCCGGAACAAGTTTGCCGGAGCCAAGCTCCTTCCGCGTCGATAGCGGCCTCGTCGCCCGCATTTATCCTCTCTACATCAGACTGCGCAAAACACCAGTAGAGATACCCTTTGTGAAAGGTGATCCAGAGCACATTCGGGTCCTCGTCGAAGAAGTCTAAAACCTGTCGGGCGTGATTGGTTGCCGCTCTTGACGTAATTTCTTTGGCCTCAAAGTCAGACCTCAAGGCATCGAAATCGGGTGTTCGTGCCAGGCTCTCAGACACATGGCGGTAATCCAGCCTTAGTGTGCCATCCGCCAAGCATGTTTCGGTCCATGCGCCAGCTTTGCCAAGCTTGATAAAGCGCGCTTCGTTTGCCCATATTACGTCTTCTGTCATGCCTAATCTACCAGCCGCATGCGATAAGTGACATTTGCTTGGGGCTGCTTTCCAGTCAAGTCATTATTGTCTCTGGTCGTCTGTAGACGGATTGTCGACATTGGGGCCTTGATCGGTCCCATGAATATCCGTCAAAAACTCGGTATCAATGTAAAACGGCTCAGGGAAGGATTAGGTCTTTCACAAGAGCAGTTTGCATTCGAGGCAGATATTCATCGCACGTATGTTAGCGACGTAGAGCGCGGCTCCCGCAATATCAGCATCGAAGTGCTTGAGAAGTTCGCCAGAGGCCTTAAGGTCACGCCCGGGTACTTGCTGGATGCGGATGTACCCAAAGCTGACTGAATTCTTCTTTTGGTTGACTGAAAATCACCTAGAGGCACAATGGTGCTGAACCCATTTCAGCAAATTTAAGTGATAACTAGAAATTATGTTGCTGAGCATTAAGGGCCCTGCAAGGCCCTCAGGCTCATAACCTGAAGGTTTTAGGTTCATATGAAGCAAGCGTAGCGACGCGGAATGACGAGGAACCCAAAGGTTGACAAGGCTAATCCTACTTCCAAGACCAATAAATAACCTTAGTCCTCTGGACTGGTTTTTTTATTGTCTGGCGATGTCGATTTTAACCTAGGTTCGCCCAAAGCAAAGCGAACGCAACGGACAAGCGAAGCGAATATCCAGTATATCCTACGACAGAAACCAATTAAAGGGTCGGACCCCATAAGGGGACCGGGGCTCTTTTAATTGGTCCAGTGAGTAGTCGAATGAACATATTGGCTCATATTGACCTTTACCCTGGACTGAAGCACTGCCATTGTTGGAAGCTTAACGATTGAGCATTAGGTCACCAAGATGTAAGATACTGCATAATTGGCTTTGCCCCCAAAAGCCGGTTTGAGCTAGGCTTTTTAAAGGAGTGTTATCCAAGTGGAGCAGGTAGTCGAGGATGTTTTATCAGAAATAGCACAGGTCGCTGATGCGCAATCAATTGAAGACATCATCCAAATAACAAGCTCCCTCGCACGCCGCCTGGGCGCGACAGAAACCCTACTAGGACTAGTGGATTTGAAAACCGGAGATTTGATAGAATTTGATCAGCCCCCCAAACTAAAGGCCGCAATGGGACTGATGGTGGAGCAGTTGTTCATGGTAGGCGGCGTGGCCAGAACAATTTTACTCACGGGAGCAAGCCTTGAATGGGGTACGGCTATGAAGAAGCTACCTCCCGAACAGAAGAAATTAGCGCGCCAATTGATGAATGTTGAAAAGGCTCCATATGGGATACTCGTGCCAGCACAGCCGCATGACGATCAGTTAGGTGTTGTCTCGTTCACTGCTGCAGAGAGAAACTGGTGCGATGATGAGAGGTCGAGATGCTTGCGAATATTGGCGATTTTTGCGATTGGATCATTGTCCAAATTGATCACAAGGATCAGCGGTGATCAAACAGGAACGCACTAGCCTCTATAAATGTTAAAGCGTCGATAGCCTAAGGCATTAGCTGATGATAGATAGAATATGGCTTTGTAGATACGAAGGATTGTGGCCTGGATGTCGGTTAAGTTAGTTGGTATAGCAATGGACTAGGTAAGGCTTGTGACTAATGATCAAAGAAAACAATCCCGGCGTATCCCGAAAGAGCTTGTTAACGTGGTTGCGGAACGCGAAGCAAAAGGATTGCTGAGAAAAGCCACAGCGGTTGAAGACGACCTGTTCTTTCCAATTGAATATTTGGGGATCACCGGTGCAGGTATGAGTTTTTTGGCGATACCGCTTGACAAAATACCAGATGAAGCAGAAGCGCCCATGGCAATACCGGCTGTATACCTAGTATTACCATTTGACGCTCATGCCGCATACACTCGCTTTATGGAAGCGGAGCATCTCACCAGTACAACTGAAGAAGGTTAGCTACTGCCAAATTGTGCACCAACTGGCTGCAGGTCTGGAGTGAATAGCGATCGGGAACTGCTTGCCTCGGTGATACTCTCTAACAACAGACACTCAATGTTCGATAGAGCGGACGATACCTTGTTAGGGTCCATCGAGCCAGCGTCTGCAATATACCGCGTGAGAGGTTGAACCAGCTCAGGTTTATTTTGTATAATCTTGGCAAGCAATCGTGTTTCTTCCGCAACAAAATTGTGCTGCTTGTGGGTAAGGTCATCCTCGCCCGGCAGCACAACAGAGTGTGACCAGAAATTGACCATATGCCTGTGTCGTTCTACCATCTCGGTGGTGAGGTTGATAGACACAGCGACACATTCACCATTTTCGTACCTTTGTGGCAAGCCCATGGGCGTGTAATCCCATTTAAAGGCTTCCATCATACGCAGAAACCCAGTGTCCATTACAACAAACAAGCCCTTGACCCCACTCATTTGAGCATAGTCCAGCATACCCAGAATAAGGTGTCGCTTCACGTCATGCCCATCCGGGGCAATTGCCTTGTTATCCATCATATAGTATCGCGTGATCTCCCAAATGTTGGGATCGTTTGGAATATCCATATTGCTTGCCAAAAAAGAGAAATGATCAAACAAAAGTGTGCTGCAGTCTGAAGGAACAAGCCTGACGCCGCCCTGCAGTTCACCTGTGTCAGATATGGCAAGTAACCAGGTAGCAAGGGAATTGTCATATTCATCAATTTCCAGCTTAAGGGGGCTTTCAAGCTCGGACCATTGTCTTTGCTCGACATATATTTGGTATCTTTGGCGATGCATCTCCTCTAGGTACGCTGCGAACTTCAGACGATTGGTCTGATTTACTACATATATTTTGCACATAGAATCCTCCTGGTGCTGATGAGAAGCCAAGCTTAACGGAGACACGGCGAATTAAAAACTAGCCGGGCGGCTAGTTGGTACAGCCCATAGGGGTATTCAGTGGCAAAGTAATATATGTCTGGTTGTGATGGATAGTTGCAGCGTTAGAAAGGTAGTAAGCCCCTATCTTTTGCGGCCTTGACAACTTCATGACGGTTGGGGACGTCAAAATACTCGATTAGGTTGCCAATATGATATTTGACACCACCCAATGATAGGCCGGTTATTGTCGCTATTTCGTGATTTGTTTTACCCCTGTTAACCCACGTAAGAATGGTTCGTTCTTGGGGTTTAAGAGGGCGACCAACATGGCGAAATTCGTCATGGCCATAAATTTCGGTTGCGCGCTGATAGGCTCTATTAGCCATAAGCTGAATGGCCCCCTTGACTTGATCTTGCGCTCTGCGGGAGGCCTGATGAAAGTCTCCGAAATGCTCGCCAGCAACGGTAACTGTTGCAAATTCGTTCATAGGTCCATGGAGAGGAATGACAAGTCCTTCGCGAAGCCCAAAGTTTTTTGGTTCCTCCATAACCATCCGCTCTGCATCCGATAACTCAAGCTGATCGATGATATCTTTCCAAAAGAAGGGATAGCGTGTCCCGTTTGCGTGCCGGGGCGCTATATCCTCTATGAAAAGGTGATGCTTCATGTAAAAGTCGAACCACCTGTGTTCGCTCACAAACAACTCAGTTGGATTTGTCGGTCCACCGGGCTCTCGTAAGCGGCCACACATTACAAAATCGGCTCCAACGCTCTCAAGGTGAGATAAAAACAGCGCCTTAAGCTCTTCTATCGAGCGAGCCTCTTGGGATGCCTCCAGAAAGTTGAATGCAGTCTTCTCAATTGACATGTTACCTCTAACAGTGAACCCGGAACAGAAATACCTATTCTGCACCCTTAGTATTAAGCACATAATTTGTTGATTTTACCAAATCGTGGGACACAAAAATAATACATTTTACTCGTTTTTTAAACACGAAGTTGCATTATACTAGCTTTGAGAGCAAATCATGGTGCAGTGAACGTGAAACAAATCGAAGTTGATAAGGGTTATGCTGGCAGCAGTTTTTTGAGCAGCGTAGTCACGGAGCAAACCGACAAGATTTATGATAGCCAAAACAGGCAGGATTTAGTTGATATCGTTGAAACTGTCATGGATCACTCGGGGATCATAACGGTTCTTGGGGGAGCAATAGGAGCTGCCGGTCCGCAGTATATGCGCGGCAGCATTATTATCGATAGGTCTGGCCAGCAGCGAGAGGATGGAGCGCTGTGGTTGATGCACTTGCGTGCCAACGCCATGCTCAATCAGGACGCTACCGTTGATTTCGCAACAAAAACCGAAGAACCCTACACATGGGCCGAGGTCATTGGTTCTTTATCGAGAAAACACCCCGGCAGAATTATATTCAATGAAGCTAAACATTGGGGCCTTGGTGATGGACTATTTATACCATCCCCTGAGTACGGAAATAAAAGAGGCATGGTTTCGTTGCTCGGGCCGAAGGGCATGCTCAAAGGTTGGAGCGTAACAGAATACAGACGCATCCTGACGTTTTTCCGAACGATTCTATGGAAAGCTGAGCGTTTATACAAAAGGCAAGACATTAATCCTAAACCAATGTTGACCGCGCGGGAGAGCGTTGTGATACGGTTTCTGATGGAAGCCAGAGATATAAGCTACATCGCCGAAAAAACTGGCGTAACACCGGATACCGTTCAAAAACGCATTAGCCGCATTATGGAAAAAGTCGGCGTCACCAGTCGTTTGGCAATTGTTGTAAAATGTTTCAACAAAGGCTGGCATTTTTAGCTATCAAAGAGCGAGAACTGTTGGAACGGCTTATTTATGCTTGTACCGGAAGCCGCGATCGTCCTCAGATGAAATCAAAAAAAACCGATAAAAATCAATTTTATGTCGATTTTTCCTGAGTTCAGGAATTGCTAAATCATCATTATCCACTGACTATTGGCTACGCAGAAGAGGGTCACGAACCATCTGCTACTAAACAGCACGTGTATGACCGGGGGGTAGTATGAATTTCGATCTGTTGGCGCTGGATAAAGAAATAGACGCGCAACCTGAACGTAAGGGGGCTGGTTTGCTAACACAGCTCGAGAACTTAGGCGTCTTTGCCTCAACAGGGACGCTACAGAGTGTTTGGCCAAGTATCTTCACGCCACTGAGCCTCTCCCAGAAGATATTGGCTGTTTTATCATCAAGAATGATAATGCCTGCTGGCATGGCTGCATCTTGAAATACCTTCCAGAGGGTCCTCGTGGAAAAATGAACAGCAAAAATTAGTTACAAGAGTACTTTCAATGTTTCGAATTGAAGCGGTCAAAGCACAGCAAAAAAAACTACATGGTGACGTGTTTCTCACACAGCCGGTTTCGTCTACCATCATTACGTTTGTTATCGCAGCAATGGTAGGCCTTGCGGCCATTCTGCTCACAACTGGTTCCTATGCTCGAAGCGAACATGTAGCAGGGTACATCGTGCCATCAAAAGGCCTGATTAAAATACAGGCAAGCCAGTTTGGGACGCTCGACACATTGCATGTTCGAGAAGGAGACAAGGTGATCTCTGGGCAGGTGCTCGCTGACATAACCATTGCTCACGGTACGTTTGATGGACGGTCATTTGTTGAGAAAAGTCTGGATGCGCTCACGCGCCAAAGGAATGTTATAGAAACGCAAATTACACTGGAAAAGAACCAACTCGAAACAGAACTTGCGAAGCTATCCTCGGAACAGGCAGAAGCAGCTCTGCGTGCAACATCTCTAGAAAACAGAATTGTCCTGCAAAAACAGATAACTGCATCTGCAGAAGCTGCTTACAAAGATGTTCAAGGCATACTAGAACAAGGCTATATCAGCAAAGCCGAGTCTGAGCGCCGTCTTCAAACTTGGCTTTCGCAGCAAGCAAATGAGCAGCTCAGGCGACACGAACTTGTTGAGGCGCAAGCCCTCCTAGAGCAATTGGCCATTCGATTGAGCCAACTACCTAACGAGAGTAAGCAGCGCGTAGCACGTCTTGAAACCCAGTTGTCAGAACTGGATAGTCGGACGGCAGATCAGGAAGGCAGACAAGCTTACTCTATTATTGCGCCAGTGAGCGGCTATGTGGCTTCGATCAATGTCGGTGGTGAGGGTAGAACGGTACAAGCCGGACAGCCTTTACTGGCTATTTTGCCTGAAGGCAGCGATTTGGAAGCAGAATTATATGTACCTAGCCGTGCTGCGGGATTCATCAAATCAGGACAGGAGGTTCGCCTTCTTTACGATGCGTTTCCCTATCAGCGGTTTGGGTCTTATCCGGCAAAAATCACATATGTTACAGAAACCATTCTTACGCCCAACGAAGCGTTAGCACCGTTCGAGATCAAAGAACCTGTATACCGGGTCACGGCAGCCATTGATGAAACAGAAATTACAGCGAGAGGAGCAAAAGTAACTCTGCAAAGCGGTATGACGCTGAAGGCTAATATTGTGCTGGAGCGCCGCAGTTTCCTTGATTGGTTGTTGGAGCCCTTAAGGGCCATTGGAGGCAGAGCATAGTATGAGCTTGTCTGCCCTCAACCTTTCTGGCGGTTACCGCCTACCCATGATCCGCCAAAACGAAGCTGCTGAGTGCGGTCTTGCCTCGCTAGCGATGGTTGCTGGCTATTTTGGCCTTAAAACTGATCTTACTACCCTTCGTCGTAAATATGCGACTAGTCTGCAAGGCATGTCACTGAAGCATGTCATTGCTGTTGCAACCAAGATGCAATTTGGCACTCGCCCTATCAAAGTACCGCTCAATTTGATCGGACAAGTAAAGTTACCCGCAATTCTGCATTGGGATATGAACCACTTTGTTGTCTTGAAGGATTGCAGCAAGAACAAGTTCACGATCCACGACCCAGCCCTCGGCGAACGCACGTACAGCGAAGATGAATTCTCAAAACATTTTACTGGGGTTGCACTTGAGCTAACACCAACAGAAACATTTGAGAAGCGCAGCGAAAAAGTATCACTAAAACTATCCGAGCTATGGGGACGAATGTTCGGTTTAAAGCGCAATCTTGTTCAAGTGTTAGTTCTTTCTCTTGTGCTCCAATTGTTTGTGCTAGCTAGCCCCTTCTATTTGCAAATAGCAGTCGATGAGGTTCTTACCAAGTTCGACACAGACCTGCTGCTGGTGCTGGCGCTTGGTTTTACAGGTTTCACACTGATCAACTTCATTTCACAAACCATCCGTGGATACGTACTCTTGTATTTCGGGAGCATGATGTCATACCAGATGGTTGGTAATTTATTCCGTCATTTGATCAGGCTACCCATCGGCTTTTTTGAGAAACGTCATATCGGTGACATTGTTTCTCGCTTTGGCTCAATGGAACCAATCAAACAGATGCTTACCGAAGGTCTGATTGCTAGCTTGATTGATGGCATTATGGCCATAACGACACTTGTGTTGATGTTTGTCTACAGCCCCAATCTTACAGCGATAGCATTAGGTGCTTGGCTTTTGTATTTTGCCGTACGCATGGCATTTTACCGTCCGTTCAGAGCAGCACAAGAAGACGCTATCGTTAGCCATGCTAAAGAACAAACCACCTTCATTGAAACAGTCCGGGGCATTACCAGTCTCAAATTATTTGGGGGTGAAGGAGAGCGCGAAAACCTGTGGAAAAACAAATATGCCGACGTAATCAACACCAACGCCCGAACAGAGAAACTCGGTATTTGGTTCCAAAGTGCAAACGCAGGTATCTTCGGCTTAGAGCATGTTATCCTGATCTACATTGCCGTAAAAATGGTGCTGGCAGGCAGCTTCTCTATCGGCATGATTTTCGCCTTCATGGCGTATAAACGGAACTTTACTGAAAAAGCATCCGCTCTCGTCGAGAAAGCCATCGAGTTTCGCATGTTAAGCTTGCACCTTGAGCGTATCGCCGACATCGCCCATACCGAGCAGGAAGAGCAAAGCGCTGATCAACACAGTATGATTGAGGCAGAGCCAATAACAGGTGCGATAACACTGAAAGATATTCGTTACCGCTACTCAGACAATACACCGGAAGTGCTGGCAGGTATCGATCTTGAAATTCAGCCGGGACAATCGGTTGCCATAGTGGGGCAATCTGGATGTGGCAAAACCACGCTACTCAAGATTATGACAGGGTTGTTTAAGCCCACCGCTGGTCAGGTATTGATAGGCGGTACGCCTCTTTCTCAATACGGCCTCACACAATTTCGCAAGCAAATCGGTGTTGTCATGCAGGAAGATGACCTGTTTGCCGGGTCTATTGCTGAAAACATATCCTTCTTCGATCCTGATGCAGATATGCAAAGAGTAATCTCCGCATCAAATGCTGCCATGATCCACAATGAAATTATGGTCATGCCAATGAAATACGAAAGCCTAGTTGGTGACATGGGGTCAGCACTGTCGGGCGGCCAGAAGCAGCGCATCATGCTGGCGCGGGCTCTATATCGTCAACCCAAAATTCTGTTCATGGACGAAGGCACCGCGCACCTTGATGTTGCCACCGAACGCATGGTGAACCAGTCAATAGCATTGCTTGGTATAACGCGGATCATTATTGCTCATCGGCCTGAAACCATAAAGGTGACTGACATTGTCTTGAATATGCGAGTTGGTAAATTGTCGGCGATCAACTCGATTGAGTCTCCCAGTTCTGCGGAAGGAAATACGCAAAGGCACTCTTTAAACGATAGAGCCCAGAAGGATCATATTGGTGAATTGCGGATAGCCGAAAATGAACTCAAAACCGCCGGAATCAATGCGCCAACATTTTAGCAGTGTAACCTAAAGGTATATAAAATGAATTTGACAACTCAGGGATTGGAGAACCAGAAACTTGAAAATAGTCATGAAAAAGCCATCACTGATCTATTTGCTTTCACTAAAATCAACACAGTCATTGATCAACTGGTTTTAGCCTTCCTTCAAAGAAGTAAGTCTTCAATTAAATCTAGTTCATCCGATGCGGACCCTTCTGTTTTGACCGAAACATTGGAATATTTTGAGAACGAATTCCCGAAAGAGGCGCCTCTGCTAAAAGAAGCAATAGTTGATCTCTATAAGCAAGTTTTTTCAGAAAGTGATTTGGAGCAAATAAACGCCTTTTATCGCTCTGAAATTGGGGAAAGGTTTTTGACAGGATCCAGCGTCATCGAGAAAAATATACAGCAAATTGCGGATGGTTGGGCCAGTGAGGCAAGTAAATCGGCATTCGAGCGTGCCATTGAATATGCAAATAGTAATTAAAGTTGGAGGCTACAAAATTATACGTTTGGGCATGTGCGATCAAAGCTCCAACAAAGAGCTCAGTCTATGAAGAGGTAACCTCTGATTAGTGTGAGGGATGACAACAAACATTTTTGTCATCAAGAAAGTTGGAATCAGTAGATGACGCCAATCAATTCCACTGATTCCTATTCCACAACACGAAAGAAATGGAGAACTAGATATGAATACAAAAATGCTGAATTTCAATGAAAATCAAATTCTAGAGCTTAATGAATATGATTTTGACGCCGTACATGGTGGCTTTATTTGTGCAGGCGTTTGCGTAGCTGCCCTTGCAGGAGCAGCTTTTTTTGGCGGGGCTGGTATTGGTTTTATGGTAGCTCGCGGAATTTTCCAAGCATAAGGGAGGGTTGAAAATGACTGATCAAAAGAAAATTGAAACTTTGAATGTGTATGAAATTGACGCTGTAAACGGCGGGTTTGTGTGCGGTGGTCTTTGTATCGTAGGCATCGCGTTTGGTGCGGGTCTCATATTCGGTGCAGGAATGGGGCTTGGCTACGCTGCTGAATCAAAAACATTCCAGGCTAATTAAAGGGGTATATCTTATGAGTAAAATTGTAGAACTTGAGTACCATGAACTTGAAGAGGTCAATGGTGGTTTTATCTGCGGAGGGCTATGTATTCTAGGTGGGATAGTTGCTGGTGCAGGCTTGTTTGCTGGTGGCGTTAGTGTTGGCAGGGCAATATTCCAAGCTTCCTACTAGTAGTTTTACAGGGCTAATATACCGAGGCTTTTAAAGCCTCGGTAGTAAAAATAGGAGAAAAACTGTGGAAATACACATCGATAAAACAGGGCTCTACATCCTAGCTGGCATTTTAGCTGCCGTATTTCTATTTACAATTGGAATAAGTTTAGGAAGAACGCTTTTCCAACTACTAAATTAATTATCGATTTTCCTCGTCAGAGTTTGGCCTTCTAATGGCTCGAGACCGGATCAACCCCGGTTTATGAACCCAATCAGTCGGGGGATTAAAAGGGGGGGCGTGACGCCCCCCTAGAATGAGCGGTAGCGACTGAACAAGAGAGCGTATGTAATACGCACATAGCTTGCGTAAGTCCTCAAATCAAAAAACCACTATTCTTCTATTAAGAAAACGGGCTGTATAGGTGTGCGGTGTCTGTCAATGGCGTTACCAATTTGGTGAAAATGAAGGCCCGGGACAAATATCAACTTGGATGGCGGAACTGGACTGTAAATATGGGTTTGGCCGAGGCTTCTGACAAGGCAGTGTCACCATTTCATCGAGCTGATGATATAGAAGTGCCGATACTTTTAATGTCGTCAGTGGACGATGCACGAGTACCATACAAAATGTCTCGTGACCTGCATCGAAAGCTCGGTAAGTTAAATAAGCACAGCGAGTATGTGAAAATATCAGACGGTACTCACTACATGCTTTCTACAGCCTCAAGGTTAAGCATGTTAGCAGAAACAGAACGATTTTTAGCGGAACATATTGGCAAATGAAGATTACTCTTGTGTGTTCGCCTTTGGCGGCGGTTTGACGTTTTTAGTTCTATATCAAACCAACGGCATGATCTTTCCAAGTGAATATTCGCAATCTCGAGCTTGATATGTTTGAAGGCTTCAATTGTACAAACGAAGCCTCATCGGGCTTTAAAATGAGTTTTCTGAAACTCGAGACTCACACAAAAATGCACACAAAATTTTTCTATTAATTTAATTATCTATATATTTTAGTAGCTTAACTACCTATCAATCAGGCTCATAACCTGAAGGTCGTAGGTTCAAATCCTACTCCCGCAACCAAACGTAGAGACCAGCCACAAGGGCGGGTCTTTTGCGTTTTGATTACTAGAGTAGTTGTGTTGAAACCTACTGTTCGGACCAAGGGCGACAGCCCGCAGGTCAACACGAGGAGGCGTAAGCCCCGCAGTGGTAAATCCTACTCCCAAGACCAACAAGAAAACCCAGCCCTTGTGGGGCGCCTATTGCTGTTATGGGCTGCTCGAGCATATAAATGAACACAAGGGTTTAGGTCAAGGACGATAGTCCGCGGGGCCAAGGGGTGCAACAAACCTGAATTTATCAGATATCCAAGGCCATAAACACCTATTGGATGAAGAGTTGAGTAAACAAGGCTTGAATTGTCAAAATTTCAACCGCCTGTTCCAGCATACGCGAACATGCCGAAATAGCGCCAAGGAGCATCGAAGATATTTCCTCGGGCGGATTTAAATAAACATCTAGACCGCCATGCGTGTCAGAATTTATCATACGGATCGTCGTTATAAAATTGGAAGTAGTACTTGAGGAATAATCATAAAAACTCGAGCGTTTTAACAGACGTAACCCAGTCTCTGCAACAAGGGAACGCATTTCATGCCGAGGAACTGCTCACACCTCTTTTGTCCGCTGACGGCAACAACCCTACACTGTTATACTTAATGGCAGCAGCTAAAAAAGGACAAGGAGATCAGACTGTTGCAGTCAAATTGTATCGTCAGTCAATTGATACAGATGATCAAAAGCCAGAAGTTCATAATAGTTTTGCTAACTTGTTGAAAGACATGAAAAACTATGATGAAGCCGTTTTGCATTATAAGACAGCCATTCAATTGCGAGCTAATTTTGTGCAAGCACACATGAATCTTGGTCTTACTGAACAAGCTCGCGGCAATCATGTGCGCGCACTTGCAAGCTTCGATGAAGCACATAAAATCCAGCACGGTAATCCTGCCGTGTATACAGCAATGGGTATTTCATATGGAGCGCTGGGTCAGCAGGATGCTGCTATACAGTGGTATATGCAGGCTCTTTCAATTAATGCGAACTATATCAATGCCTTGCATAACTTGGCGATTGTTTACCGTGAGAAAAGTCAATTTGATAAAGCGCTTTTATGTCTGGAAAGAGTAATAAAGCAGGCCCCTAGTATGGTAGAGCCGCGTTATATCAAGGCCAATATCCACTACGAAATAGGTCAGATTGACGAGGCAGATACAGAATATAGGACTGTTATTGGCTTACAGCCAGATTATGTTGATGCTCATATATCACTCAATAATTTGTACTGGGAACATGATCGTAACGATTTGTACGCCAAATCTTATGTTGTGGGCATTCGCTCTGCGCCTAATTCGGCGGTGTTATGTGAGCACCACATAAGCGCGCTTGAACAAGCCGGGCGCATTGATGAAGCCACTGATACTATTGGCAGTTATCTTGATATATTCCCTGATCATGCCGGGTTGTGGCGTCGTCGTGCCCGTTTGCTTGAAATTGAGGGTAATTATGAAAAAGCCGAAGTAGCATTTTATCGTGCCGTTGATGCTGAACCAGATAATAACCAGATACAGCTTGATTTGGCGCGTTACTGTGTTCAGCGTGAGCGTTACGACGAAGCTTTGAAGCACTTGGGCAATGTTGAAGCGCGCACACCGTTTGATCAGGAAATGCTGGCTTACAAGGGATTATGTTGGCGCTTAACCGGTGACGAACGTCATGAATGGTTGAATGATTACACATCCTTTGTGAAGCCCATGATGATTGAAGCACCAAAAGGGTATGCTTCAGTATCTGATTTTCTTGATGAATTAACCACAACATTAAAAGGTTTACATACAGCCAAGCGTCATCCGATTGATCAGACATTGCGAGGAGGTTCGCAAACACACGGATTGCTGCTTGAGCGACCAGAACCTGTAATTCAAGCCCTAAAGGCTAGTTTGAAAGCGTGTATACAAGAATATATCGCAGCATTGCCAACGGATACAAGACATCCACTTTTGATGCGCAATTCCGGTCAGTTTAAGTTTTCAGCTTCATGGTCTATATGGTTAAGGAAAGACGGTTTTCATATTAATCATGTTCACTCGCTAGGCTGGTTGAGTTCGGCCTTTTATGTCACTGTTCCAGGTAACACCGAACAAGAGGACGCAAGACACGAGGGGTGGTTAAAGTTTGGCGAAAGCGGCCTCAACCTTGAGCGGCGTGAAGAAATAGGCAAATTAATAAAGCCTGAAGCAGGATTACTTGCGCTCTTTCCCTCGTATGTCTGGCATGGCACGGTGCCTTACTCAAGCGACCAAGACCGCATAACAGCACCCTTTGATGTCATTCCAGTCGCAAACAATACATAAAACTGAGGATTTCAATGAAAAAAAAGCCATCCATCAATAAAACAGCTTTCATCATCGCAGCAATATTTCTTACGTCACTGTCGGCGTTTGCCCTGCAATCCGAAGGCGTTGATAAAGTCTATAACACTGTCGAAGAATGCCGCGCGATTGAACGTGATAGCACGCGTGTTGCTTGTTACGACACAATTGTTGATGGGTCAGTATTTACCATTGCTGCAAAAAAGAAGGCTGAACGAGAAGCTTTCGGTCGCTTTGATATCAAAAACGAAAAAGGAGCCCCTAGTGAAGAGCCAGAGGCTGTAATCGTTGAAATTGTCTCAGTGAAACGTCTGGCATCCGGTCGGCGTCAATTCACAACAAAGGATGGACAGATTTGGCGCCAGCTATCATCTGGACATATGGCGCCGGAGAGAACACCCTTTAAGGCAGAACTAAAAAAAGGCAGCCTTGGATCATACAGTATTGTATCTTTGAAATGGCCAAAACTCATCAAGGTCAAACGCATCAAGTAAAGCCTATACAAATGTGCCGTTTGTGCCTTCTTCTGGAAACAGAAGAGGGCTTTTCATTGCCTAAATCGCCAGCATAATATATATCAAGCCGCCCAAAAAGAAAATGGCGGGCCAAAGCCCACCATTTCCAGCCATAGTTATTTTCTAAGCGTTAACTATTAAAAGTTTACGCGCGCACCCATGAAGTATGAACGACCGAGGACGTTATACAAAGATGGGTCAGTGTTAGCGGCAACGTTGTTGAAGAAACCAAGCACTGGAGGCTGGTTGTCAGAGATATTCTCGACACCACCTGTCAGTTGTACATTCTCAGTTACTTGGTATGTGAAGCTCATATCGAAGTATGCGTTTACTTTCACTTCACCTTGCGCGAACTCACCAGTTGGGTTCGCCTGACGACCAGCGTTCTCGATTGGAGAAATCACACGGCCTTGAGCACGGATGAACCAGTCACCGAATGCGTAAGATACAGTTTGGTTAATCCGCCACTCAGGAGCGATGAAATTACCAAGGCCTGTACATGCACCACCAAATACACCGTTACAGTCGATAATCGCTGAAATCGGAGTAGCCTGGCTTTCGTTGGTGAATGTGTAGTTACCAACGTTGTTGAGGGTCATCTGACCTTCACCAAGCTCAAACGAGTATGCAACAGACCAGTCAATACCTTGACGTGACTGGAATGCCACGTTGTCGTTTGGTGCAAAGATTTGCTCAACATCACCGATCGCGTTCCGCTGTGCAGCCTGACAGAAACTATTGTTTACGTCGCGGCTGTTTACGCAGAGATCAAGAACAGTTGTTGAGTTCAGCGTTGTAATCGCATCATCCACAGTGATGTCATAGTAATCGACAGTGATCTCAAGACCTGGAATTTCTTCAGGTGTGATAACCATACCAATTGTGAATGTTTCAGCAGTTTCTTCAAACAGGTTCGGGTTTGAACCAGATGTTGTGAAGATTTGTGGGTTTGGTGGAAGGTAAGTGGTTGGATCAGCAACACCAAGTGCCTGACAGAAAGCAATCTCGTCAGCTTGAACTTGGAGTGAAGAACAAGGATCAACCGTACTTGCCGCACCAGACGCCTGGCCGCCAAACAGCTCATTCACGTTAGGTGCGCGGATTGCGCGGTGGAAACCACCACGAATACGGTAACCAGGAATTGGTTCCCATTGTGCACCAGCACTCCAAGTGAATACGCCGCCAGCTGTTGAGTAATCAGAGACACGACCAGCAAGTTCAAGGTCAACACTACCGATGACTGAATCTTTACCAAGGACAGGCATCAATGCTTCTGCGTAGATCTCCCAAACATCAAATCCACCTTCTGTTGGCAGTGCAGAGTTACCAGCACCAAGTTCACCAGACTGGATGATTGTGTCCGGACGGTCAGCAGCACGCTCTTCGCGGTACTCGCCGCCGATTGCAAGACCAAGTGGTCCAGCACCGAAATCAACATCTTCAACACTACCAGTTACAGTACCAGAAATGATGTTTTGCTCAGTGAAACGCGAACGAATGGCTGTTGGTGATACGAAGACCGCAGCCTCAGGGCTCAATGCACCGATACCAAAGATAGAGAGAGGTACACAGCCGTTGATTGGGTCGATACATACAGCGTTGCCGTTTGCATCAGTTGTTGAGTTCAGACCTTGTTGGATACGAGCGTTAGATACGCGATTCGTCAGAATTTCATTGAAGTTCGTACGAGCGAATGAGTAATACAGATCGTAATCCCAATCGTCAGTTAAACCGCCACGGATACCAGCAACCAACCGATACTGGTTCAACTCACGGATATCTTCACGGTTACCACCTTCAGTGAAACGACGGTTCACAGTTGGTAGAGATGCAATGCCGTCACCCGCAACCGCATCACCAGCTTGGCCGTTGTCAAAGTTCAACAACAGTGTTTGCAGAGTTACAGGGTTGATAACCGGGTTTGTTGAAGGCACGAACAAAGCACCTACGGGTGGAATACCACCAGCGTTCGGCGCCAATTCTTGGTCAACGCGGTTGCTTGCGTATGAACCTTCGAAGTAAGCAGTCATGTTGTCAGTGATATCATAGTGGCCAAGAGTACTGATAACAGTCCGCTCTTGCGGTACTTGCAAGAACTGGAATGGTGCGAAGTTGAATCGGAAACCACCGTTGGAACGTGGCAGGCCATTTTCGTCGAATGCAAGGCCGTCTACCGCAAATGAACCGTCTGGAAGAACGATTTCGCCGTTAGGGCCAGCACCAAGGCCGGTAACGCGGCTGCCAGGTACGTTTGACGAACCAAACGCTGTGAACTCACCACCACCAAAGTCAGCAAGAGGCGAGCCAGCGAAGCGCGGACGCGCTGCTTGCGTCAGTGCCTGGCGGTCGGTAAAGTTGGCATGTACAACAACGTTACCACGGCCATCAGCAAAGTTGCCGCCCATAGTCATATTGATTGTACGGTTGTCGGCATCGCCGCGCTCAGTCATGTTATACTGACCACCAATTTCAAGACCTTCAAAGTCATCTTTAAGGATGAAGTTTACAACACCTGCGATCGCATCGGAACCATATACAGCAGATGCACCGCCAGTAAGAACTTCAACACGCTCGATCAATGGACCAGGAATTGCGTTGATATCAACACGGCCTTGATCATCTGCACCGATTAGACGGCGACCATTTTGTAGCACTAACGTGCGAACAGCGCCAAGATCGCGAAGGTCAATACTTGCGATACCTGTACCACCATTGTTGGTAGTCGATGTTGTATTTGGTGTCAGCGCTGGAAGTTCATTCAACGTTTGCTCAACGTTGATGTTACCAGCCAGGTTGATATCAGCGTTTGACACTACTGATACTGGGCTTGCCGCAGACAGGTCAGTACGCTTAATGCGCGAACCCGTAACAACAACTTCTTCAATACGCTCGTCAGCATCTTGTGCGATTGCACCAGAACTGCTGACGGTGACAGCAAGTGTTGCTGCCAAAGCAGTACTGCCAATTAAGTAGCTTTTTAGACTATTTTTACTGTGAAACATTAATTTCCCTCCAAGTATGGAATGAATACATGCAGTTGAAACTTTCGGGTGAAAGTATGCAAACTGCTTGTGTCATAGAATGGAGATAATACTAAAGGTTACAGTTATATGTCTTTAGGTGTGTGTTACAAAATTAGCTAATATGTTGCAATAAATACACACATAGGCTGCTTAAGGTATCAATATGGTTGAATCTTGTAGCTAGTAGTACTTTTTAGTTGAACCGCAAATAGGTAAACTCAGCACATGGAAATTCCTGTACTTAGAAGATATAGCTTAACAAGGCCGAAAACCTGAGAATAGTTGCTTTGCGGGCATTTTTAATAGATGGCATTTACCATGGTGCCGAGAAGTTCAACTGCTAGGTATGGTAGTTGTCGTTAACTATGCTTAGGTCGTCATGTTGTTCATCGATGCGCTTGCGGTAAACACGGGCTCCGTTCGGGTTTATGATGGCTAATTGCTATTAAGTCCCGCCGATTCTTTTTCGACGTTCTGTTCCAGCGTACCGCATGTCCCACCAAGTTTGTAATTGATGCAAAAGGTTCCTTAATGCCAGTGTCGTTTGATATTGGCAGGCCCCATGCACACTGTCCTTGTGCCCAAACATGACGGACATGTCGGTCATTCCAAATTCATAATGGATGTTCGGTTAACCTATTGTTATTTATGAAAAAAAATATTGGTATATAACTTGCTGTTACCTCCATCAGGACCGCGGTTTCCCCTTGGCGGGTAGACGGGTGGTGGTCCAGATTACATCAGGGTGCGCTACTGGGCACTTGAAGACAATGGGGGCTGAAGACCATGGAAGAAATGTTCCGCGGATTGCCAAATCCGGCTGATCCATCGTTCACAGAAATTGTTAAGTTTAGCGAAGATAACGCAGATAAAATAATCCCGCACCTTCCTGTGTTCACGTCAATGATCGCGACAGCGCGTTTATCGTCGGTATTGATATTGCTGATCTAACCGAAAGTAACGTGAATTTTTAGGAAACGAAGAAACCTGTTCACCCAAGAATTGAGATTAGGGTTGGTTTGGGGAGACGCAGTCAAAACATAATAAAATGTGCTTAATGGGCCTTAAAATGAGTTTTTTGGAGCGCAAAACTCACACAAAATTTGCACACAAAAAATTTGGTGATTAAAATAATATAATAAAATTATATAGTTATAAGGTTATTAATCAGGCTCATAACCTGAAGGTCGTAGTTGTATTGAAACCTACCGTTCGGACCGACGAGCAGAGCGAGGAGCGTCAACACGAGGAGGCGAAGCCCCAGCAGTGGTAAATCCTACTCCCAAATCCAATACTATTATACCAAGACAGTACATAATGAGCACAGACGTCCCTGGCCATACCGGTTGGGGGTGTATTTCTTGTTTACAAATAAGGCAATAAGGTGATTAGCCTTGATTGGCTTTGATGCCTTGGCGGTATTCATATCAGGGTTTAAGATGCTGTTGTTGGCTGTTTGGATAATGCCCCGCACCTTTGACTTCCCTATACTTGGCAAAATTCTCCATAAGCAAAACTGTACGGCCTATAATAATATGCTAACAGGTGAATTGCAGCGTGTTAAATAACTTCCTGATCAAGTAAAGTTGAAGCAGTTCCCTGACAAAATCGAGAATAGGATCATCGTTGAAGACTAAAGTTAAATACCAACAGAAAAGGGGGATCGAGCGCCGAGAAGACCTGAGGGCTCTGGCGCTAGGCATCATTGGTCAATTGGGGGTTGCTGAATTCTCCATGGGTATGTTGGCCAAAAAGGCCAATATTTCTAATGGGTCTTTGTACCGTTTCTGGCCAAGCAAGACAGAGCTTATTGCATCGGTGGCAGAAGTGGAATTTGCACCTTTGAAAGCAAAATACCTAAGCGCTATGTCTGGGTGTGAAAGCGTAGAAGATGTAAGGTTGGCAGTCCGTAACCATTTTATATATTTTCATGACACTATAAGAGAAAGGCCTGAATTAATTGATCTATGGAATGGATTGAGAGCAGACAAAGTACTTCAGGATTTAGACGAAAAAGATGCAATTGAGAATGCGAGAATTATGTGCGAAAAAATTGCACCCTTTTGTTCGAACATCTCTTTTGATGATTTGTGGGAAGTATGTATCATGTTGATTTACATTGGCAGTGCAACTGCCCGCAGAGCCGCATCTCTTCCTGTTGTTAAAGCAAATAAAATGATAGATCAAATGTTTGAGAGTGCTTGGGAAGTTATAGAAAAGGAAATAGATAAATCTTGAGCATTAGCGACAAGGGGTCGTCAAAAAGATATTGCGCTATTTTCCTTAAAGAGACTTTTCCATATTTTTCCAAGCCATTTCAAACATTGTTTTAAGCAGCTTTTTGATGTTTTTAGATTTACTACGCGTTGCTCTTTTCGCCACAGTGCTTGCTAAGTCCATCAATAAAATACAAGCATTAATCAACTGACCTTGATCTGGCGGTGATCTATACTTCAAGATTGCCGAAGCAAGAAGTTGTGCGTTATGCTGCGTGTCTTCTTTGTCCACTTGCTGAAGTTTTTTGTCAGCTTTAAAACCATTCCAAAGGTCTATCAACGCTGGCGTGGCCTTAATGGTTTCGTAAAATGCGATAAAATTTTCGTACGCAGCAATTTTTATTTCTTCATAATTTTGGCAGCGATCATACTTTTCTGCGGCTTTAATGTTTGTGCTGATGAAGCTGTTTGAAACAAGTGCAAGCAGAATATCTGATTTAGATGAGTAATACTGATAAAGAGTTCCAGCTGGAACATTTGAACGCCTAGATAGCTCGCTCATGCTAAAATTTGTCAGGCCTTTCTCCCCAATTATTACTAGGCAATGTTCGAGAATCAGTTTCCGACGAAAGTCACCGCGTTTTTGGTGATACCCTGTATTTTTTCTTTTTTGCATACCGTCATTATAGATAGTCACTTGAATGATGTAAAAAAGTACTTGTTTTATTTAAGCGACATATTATCGTATTTAAATACGATAATTATCTTTTAAAAATAGTACTATAAATAGAATGTCATTTATTAAGAGATTAAATATCGTAATATATATGCGAAGGTAGATGAAATGCATGAATTGGTCGAAGCTTTAGAGACCTTGGCAGAAGCAATCGATGTTATTGGTGTTATTATCGTTTTATACGGTTTTGTCCTTGGGCTTGTGGGGCTAATCAAGGTTGAATTTCGTAGCTGGATAGGCGCTGATTTGATCGCGGAGGGTCATCAGAAAATCCGCTTAAAACTAGGTACTTATATCCTTCTTGGTATCGAGTTCATGATTGCGTCCGACATTATTGCCACTGTTTTATCTAAGTCGATTGATAGCCTTATTTTCGTTGCCAGTTTGGTGCTTATCAGAACCGCCATTAGCTTTTTTCTCGGCAAAGAGCTTGGTGAGTTGGCTACTGAGCCTCAAGCCGCTCAAAAAACGTGATTTTACCAAAGTTTGATTAGAGAGTTTCCGTCATGAATAAATTTAAAATTGCTGCCTCAAGTGAGTTGGTGGACCGCAAGCCACTGGCAAAGTTGGTTGCCAATGTAGACTTGGTAGTTACCAAATTTGATAACCAAATATCAGCTTTATACGGTCGATGTCTTCATCGCGGTGCCTTGATGGCGGACGGTCATGTAGAGGGCGACAACTTGATATGCGGCCTGCATAACTGGGATTACCGTTTAGACACGGGAATATCAGAATATAACAACAAGGAAGCCTTACATAAATTTAACTGTTGGGTGGAGGGTGATGATGTATATGTTGATGAAGACGAAGTAGCCGCATGGCACGCCAATAACCCTCAGCCATTTCAGCGAGAAAATTACCAAGGGCAATATGCGGATACGCACCCACAACCTGAAGAGCCACATGTTGGAATTATCCAACAATATGCAAGGGACGGATTGTCCAAGGTTGGGCATCACGGTGTAAGTGTTGCAATGGGGGTTTCGAGGGAGAAGCTACCTGTTTGGGAGGATATCCAGTTTGTAACAGCCCAACTGGCTAAGCTTCCGCTGCTTGATGATGAAGAGGTTGAAACCTCTGTTGTCATTGGTCCCAAAGCTAAGAAGCCACTTTCGCTTGATATTCCCCTTTTTGTTTCCGATATGAGTTTTGGCGCGCTCTCGCAAGAGGCTAAAATATCATTGGCAAGAGGGGCTGATCTCGCTGGAACAGGCATTTGTTCTGGTGAAGGGGGCATGCTGCCAGAAGAACAGGGCGCTAATGATCGGTACTTCTATGAACTTGCGTCTGGACGATTTGGCTATTCAGATGAAAAAGTGAAAAAGTGCCAAGCGTTTCACTTTAAAGGTGGGCAAGGTGCCAAAACAGGAACTGGTGGTCATTTGCCGGGTGAGAAGGTTGTTGGAAAAATTGCTGAAGTGCGCGAGCTGGAAGAGGGCCAGGCCGCTATTTCGCCGCCGCGCTTTCCGGACTGGACCAGCCTTTCCCAAATTAGGGATTTCGGGGCCCATATAAGAGAAGTGACGGGCGGAATACCCATTGGATACAAATTATCTGCTCAGCACATTGAGAAGGATATAGATGCTGCTCTAGAGGTTGGGGTAGATTACATTATTCTTGATGGCAGAGGTGGGGGTACGGGTTCTGCACCTGAAATTTTTAGAGATAATATTTCTGTGCCTACCATTCCTGCATTGGCTAGAGCTCGTCGGCACTTGGATGCTTCGGGAAGTGGCGGCGTTACCTTAGTTATAACCGGTGGTCTAAGGTTGCCGGGCGACTTTGCCAAAGCAATGGCGCTCGGTGCAGATGCCATAGCGGTTTCAAATGCGGCATTACAAGCAATTGGTTGCTTGGGAATGAGGGCTTGTCAAACAAATAACTGCCCCGTTGGAATTGCCACGCAAAGAGATGACCTTAGGCGGCGCCTTGTAGTTGAAAAGTCAGCCAAACAACTCGCAAATTACTTTCAAGCCTCAACAGACTTAATGAAAGTTTTGGCTAGAGCGTGCGGACATAAGAGGTTGAGCGACTTCTCAATTGAAGATCTAACGACTTGGAAGCGTGATATGGCTGATTTAACAGGCGTTAATTTCGGTGGTTTAGGCTAACTTTAATGATCTCACTTCTCATATATTTGGGCTTAATTTACCTACTAATCGGTATAGTTTTCGCGGCATACTTTGTCTCTAAAGGCTGTGTGGTTATTGACCATGCAGCGGAAAACTCGGGCATGGTTTTTAGAGGGCTGCTTTTCCCCGCTAGTGTCCTGCTTTGGCCGCTTCTGTTAAGTAAGGTAAGAAGCGCGATGCGGGGCAAAAAATGAAACGATCACACCGAAAAACACATCTACTTGTATGGCTGCTGCTAGCTCCGGGGCTATTTTTTTTGCTTTGGTTGGCAGTCACAGAAAGACAAGACACGCCTGTTCAGAATGAGTGGCCCAATATCTCTGATGAGGAGGTGTTGCCATGAGCCATGGTTATGTTCCCGTACAATGGAATTCAGACAAAAAGAAATACGATGTCGTATTGTGGATAGGCATAGTATTTTACATTGCGTGTTATACACTATTCAACACCCTGCTAGTTGCTTCTGACGAGGTCATATCGCTGCCGATAGTATTGATACGCGCTTTGGGAACGTGCGCATTTATTATGCTGAATATCATTATATCCATTGGCCCACTGGCTAGGATAAATTCGAAATTTTTACCTCTGGTTTACAACCGACGACATTTTGGCGTTTCAATGTTTGTAATAGCCTTTTTCCACGGAGTAATTGTAGTCTTTTGGTACCACGGTTTTGGTGTGATATCGCCGGCTGAATCTTTGTTTTTCTCAAACAGTAATTATACATCTCTGTCCCAATTCCCATTCGAGACGCTTGGTATTTTTGCTTTATGTATTTTCCTGTTTATGGCGGCCACAAGTCATGATTACTGGAATGCAAATTTGGGAGGCCCACTTTGGAAAGCAATCCATATGGGGGTATATTTTGCATACGCTTTAATAGTCAGTCATATCGCACTGGGTGCTATGCAGTCGCCGTCAACCGGGATATTGCCCGAGATGGCGCTCATGAGTGTAGTTTGGGTTTCAAGCCTACATTTATTTACTGCCTACAAAGAAATCTACAATCAGCGGAACCATAAGCATTCTAGTTGGGTAAAGGTTGGGCGTTGGCAAGATATCGAAAACAATCGTGCTATCGTTGTATCGGTCAGTCATGACGAGCGCGTAGCGATTTTCAGGTATGAAGGAAATAAATTAGCAGCAGTTTCAAATGTTTGTCAGCACCAAAATGGCCCTCTTGGTGAGGGGAAAGTAATTGATGGCTGTATTACTTGCCCGTGGCATGGTTTTCAATATCTTCCTGAAAACGGGGCTTCCCCTGCACCGTTTACCGAGAAAATATCAACTTACAAACTAAAGTTGGTTGGAGATGAAGTTTACCTGGACCCTTACCCGCATCCGCCGGGTACTAAAAGACCCATTACAATTATAGAGCAGGTGTCCAATGGATAAAAAGTCAGATGATTTTTATGTTGGGTACATTGGAAAATCGCAACAACTGCGAAACTTTTATCAAACGCTTGTGCCATTAATTGTTTTGTTAGTTCTTGGTGCTTTATTCTGGATATTATCTAGTCAAGAAAATTCAGCAGGTGGCTTTTGGGACGTTGACAGGCCAATTAAGCTAACAGGCAAACTTGTTACCAAGCCTTACCCTACACTTATAACGCAACACCAAAGCGAACATGGGTTTCGTTCAGTTATGATTGTAGGTGAAGGGAAAGATGCTGCTAGTGCCTGGGCAAAGCCTTTTGATGCAATGCACGTTTCTATTACCGGAAATTTAATTCATGCAGGCGGCTGGGAATTATTGGAGATATCCTCTCCTGATTCAATTGAAGTAACTCAATCAAGTTCAACAAGTGTATTACCGGTAAAACAACCTCTCTCACAGGTTTCAATTAAAGGTGAGATTGTTGACTCTAAGTGTTTTCTTGGCGTCATGCGACCGGGAGAAGGAAAGGTCCATAAGGCATGTGCTGGTCTTTGTTTGATGGGCGGCATGCCACCTATTCTTGTTGTTAAAAACGACAGTGGTCAACGGGCTGGCTATTTACTTACAACACATGAAAACACAAGCGCTTCCCGCATCGTAGTGCCCTATGTTGCCGAACCTGTGGAGGTCATGGGTAATGTCGAGAGATACGGTGACCTTTTACGATTGAAGATACTGCCAAACAGTATTCGTCGGCTCTCATCTGAAGAGAAAAATAATTATGGTGAATTGTTAACGTACGACGCTGATGTGCCGTTTATATGCCAAGCACCGTTGCCTGGTTAGATTTGCAACGTACCAATATGAATTGGTTGAAGGAGGCCAAATTGACAAAAGAAATAAAACTAGAATGGATCAAAGTTGGCCATAAGTCTGATTTGCAGGAAGGACGAGTAAAAACAGTTACTGCGGGCGTGCGGTCAATCGCACTCGTTCATTTCGATGGCCAGTTTACGGCAATGAATAATCATTGTCCTCATCAAGGTGGGCCGCTTGGTGAAGGGTCGATTGAAAAAGGGGAGGGCGGTAAATGCTGGATACGCTGTCCTTGGCATGGCTGGGACTTTGACCCATTAACAGGAAAGCCCCCAGGCGGGCATCAAGACTCTGGTCAAGAGATGTTCCCGGTCGATGTGCGAGATGACGGCGGCATTTATATTGGTGTTGAACCTGAGCCTGAACATGACCCCACTATTTCCGATATAATGGTGGAAACTATGGTAAACTGGGGCGTTACACATGTCTTCGGAATGGTGGGCCATTCTAACTTAGGGCTGGCGGATGCCTTACGAAAGGCACAGGTTGCCGGGAAACTAGAATTTATTGGTGTACGGCATGAAGGCGCTGCGGCATTTGCTGCTTCAGGTTATGCAAAGTTGACAGGAAAGCCGGCGGCATGCTTTGCGATAGCTGGCCCTGGCTCTACAAATCTTTTGACGGGTCTTTGGGATGCGAAGATGGATCGCGCGCCAATCCTTGCCCTCAATGGCCAAGTTGATACTCAAGTTTTAGGCCCTGGTGCCTTTCAGGAGATAAATTTAATAGCAGCGTTTGATGCAGTTTCTGACTTCGCCCAAATTGTTTTACCTACATCCAAACCGGCTGAATTGATGAATTTAGCATTGAAAAACGCTATTGTAAAAAGAGGCGTTTCGCAATTGGTGTTCCCCGATGAAGTGCAGTCGTTGAAAGCAAAAGAAAACCAACTTGTCTCTTCGCCTGATGGCCGGTTGTCAGACACAAAAATATCCCCGCCTCCTGAAGAAATTGCCAAAGCTATTATTAAGCTTTGTAGAGCGGAGAGGCCTATGATCATAGTAGGGTATGGGGCGCGCCAAGATATGGCCCAAATCGTTGCTTTTGCCGAGAAAATGGGGTGCCCTGTTGCCATGACATTTAAGGCAAAAGGCCAATTGCATGATGACCACCCTAACTGTGCAGGTGTTTTGGGGCGCTCGGGCACACCAATTGCCAGTTGGTTTATGAATGAATGCGATTTGTTGATTGTATTAGGTGCGTCATTTTCAAATCATACCGGTATTGAAAAATCCAAACAAATCATACAGGTAGACTCTGACAGAATGACACTTGGCAAGACGCACCCTGTAGACCTTGCTATCTGGGGCGACATCGACTCGACCATGACCCTAATAAATACAGGGTTACCCAAATCAGTTTCTCAAGAAAGCCAAGTTCCAGAAATCAAAGCCCGTCGCGATATATGGATAAATGAAAAAACTCGGCGCGCTAATGATGACAACGGCAAAGGTATTAACTCTGCTTTTGTATTCAAAACCTTGTCCGAGCTGGTGCCGAGTAAAACGGCGATTGCTGTCGATGTAGGTAACAATACATACAGCTTTGGCAGGTACTTTGAAACAAAGCCTAATCAAAGAATAATGATGTCTGGTTACCTCGGCTCAATTGGTTTTTCGTTTCCCGCGGCTATCGGCGCCTGGAGCGCAACGCAAGTTGACCCTAACTTTAAAGACTGGAGCGTTGTTTCTATCTCAGGTGATGGAGGCTTCGGTCAATATCTTGCAGATTTTACGACTGCGGTTAAGTACGGCATTAATATTACTCACATATTATTAAATAATTCCGAGCTTGGAAAGATTTCGAAGGAACAAATCTCGGGCGAATGGAATGTTTGGCAAACGACATTACATAATCCAAGTTTTGCTGCTTACGCAAAAATATGTGGCGGAAAAGGCTGGAAAGTGACGAAGCCTGAACAACTGGAAGAGGCAGTCAGGGCAGCTCTTAAATATGAAGGCCCGTCGATCGTAGAAATAATAACAGACGCCACGCTTATATAGCCTGTCCAGCGATAATAGTGATCCCATCATGGCTGGTTCGAAATGAAGACATTATACCTTTTGACGACTGCTCTTCTGGTAGTTGGCTTCTACGTTAAGTCGGATTTTTTCCTATTTATAGGACTTTTAGGACTGTTTTTTTCCCTGTCGTTGAGAAACGTTAAAGTCCGTTGTGACCGATGCGGGCACTACTTTCAAGAAAGATACTATCAATATTTTTTAGGGAAAAAGAGAAGCCGTAAATGTTCAAGCTGTGTGCCGCCTAAAGCAAATAAGTACCCCTTTATGGGGAATTAGCGGTTCAGCTAATAAGGAAAGTCTATGGATATGAACAGTAGCTACAGGGTCTTTTTGCCTATGCTTTTGTCTTTGATGTCGTCTAACGCTAGTGCCGAGGACAACACTGTATCCTTTCATGAAGACAAGCGACATCATGTTTCCATACTTAGTGGTGGCACCAGTATATTGAGCCAGCCTGAAACAGCCCTAACATTGGGTATTGATTATGAATATAGAGTGAATCGTCTCTTAGGTTTGGGCTTTGTCTTGGAGCAAGCTTTCGGCGAAATTGATGCAACAACTTTGTTGTTGGTCTCTGATCTTCATATTTGGAAAGGGCTCGTGGCCCAGGTTGGCCCTGGTATAGAAATTATTGATGATAAAACGGCATTTGCGGCTCGGTTTGGGCTTCTTTATGAGTTTGAACTTGATGATAGCTTCACTCTTTCGCCTCAACTTCACTACGATATTTCACGAGAAGATAGCATCGTTTTTGGCCTAGCCATTGGTATGGCATTTTAATCTTATAACAGGCTCAATACTCTCAGCCAAATGTCTCAATGGTTCCAAGGCTATTGTACAAGGGCACCTTATCTTGATGAGCAAGTTAACAATAAGCATCACAGTTGGATGTATTATCCTTCTATCTATTGTTGCACCGAGCATTTTGCGCGAGCCTAGCGCAAACTCTTATAACCAAAATCAATATCAGCACGAATATTATCCTGACGGAAATCATTATTTTGGGCAAATGAGAGAAGGGCTGAGGCATGGCCAAGGTACATTCACGCTATATGATGGTGCTACCTATTCTGGTGCCTTCGAAAATGATGAAGCTGATGGGTTTGGTATACTAATCTGGTCCGAAAAAGATTATTATGAAGGCTCTTTTACTAACTCCCAATTCCATGGTTACGGAAAAAGCGTATCGTCAGATGGAGAGGTTTATGAGGGGTTTTGGCAGGAAGGCCAAAAATCGGGGCATGGAAAGATGAAGTGGTCGACCGGGCTGATCTACGAGGGGTTTTGGTTGGCCGGCCGACCGCATGGATTTGGTATTATGACAGATGTTTCTGGGGAAGAGCTGAAAGGGTCGTGGGTTGATGGTTGTCTCGCCCATATTGGAGGCAAAATCTGTACACCTTAATTCTGCGGAAATAATTAAACGCTTGCACCAGATCGCAAATGCGGTGTGCTGAAGGGTCATTGATGTGTTTATTCAGAATTCGCCAAATAGGCCTCTTTCAACTCTTTGATATATATAATAAAATCTCTAGGGTAGTCACTGGTTAATTCGATAGCCTGCTGTATTTTGGACAAAGCTTCTTTGTGCCTTCTGGAGGCTGCAAGTGCGCGTGCATGGTGAAGAAACACCAAGCCCGAGGACGGTGTTAGAGTCTCAAGATTTCGCAGATAAATGATGGCTGTTTCATATTCACCGAGTTCGATCATGGTCTGGGCATACATGAGTTGTACGTCAGTATCGTTGGGGTTAAGCGCTAAGCCGCTTTCTAAGTCTGAAACTGCTCTATTAAAGGCTTGCTGTTTGATGTAAACTGAAGCGCGGTTTTTTAATGCTGAAGCGTATTTGTTGTCAATAAGAATGGCCGCACTAAATGCGGTTGCAGCCGCCTCAAGTTCGCCTTTTTTGAAAAGCACGGTGCCAAGTGCATTCGGGCCAATAGGCGATTCTGGGTGTTTGATTACAAGTTTCTCTGCGGTTTTATGAGCAGCCTCGATTTTACCCTCACCTATGTATAAGTTCACCAACATCAACAGATTTTTAGGTTCGGTGGTATCGTCTTTCAATAACTCCTTTAGCTCGGCCTCTGCCAGATCAAAATCCCCGGTTTCTCTGAATAGGGTTACGAGTCTTCGACGCAGATGCGCAATTGAGGTTTTGAAGTCGCTTTGATCTGGACTGGTTGTGGCTGCCTCTAACGCGAGGCCGATTGCAGTCTGAGTGTATTGTATTGCTTTCAATCTGTCTTCTATTTGCTGCGCAGCCAAGCCTGCCATCGCGAAAACTACATAGCTACGAGGGTCGTCAGGTGACAGAATGGGCTCAAGAACTGTTAGGGCAGAATCAGGTGAATCTTGCAGTAAGTGTATTTCGGCAAGAATAATTCGAGATGCTCTATCAAATGGCGCTGAATCAATAACCCTCTTGAGCCGCTTCTCGGCAACATAATAGTCACGCAGACGATAAGAGACATGTCCTAAAAGTCTAGAAATCTGAACGTTGTCGACGTTACTAATGATTAATTGTTCCAAGTGTCTACGCGCCTCAATGTCATCACCATTCAAAGCTGCTAACATGGCGCTGTAGAAACGTGCAGTATTGTTACTCGGCTGTAGACTGTAAACCTTATCCAAATATTGTTCTGCAGTGTCGATTTCGTTTTCATGCAAAAAAATACTCACTAGTTCCAGCAAAGCCGGAACGTTTTCGGAATATAGATTGAGGGCTGTATGAAGGTGCTTCTTAGCTAACTCGATTTCGCCGTTCTGTTTAAGTGCCACAGCTAGGGTATATTGAGCGATCGTATTTTTCTGATCCAAAGCAGCCGCGTTTCTTGCGGCCTGCAAGGCTTCAAATTGATGACCATCAATTTTTAAGTAAACTTGAGCTCTACCCAAATGGGGTTTGAAAGATTGCTTATCCGCCTCAGCAGCCTTCAAATATTCCCTTAAGGCAGTTGTAAAATCCTTTGTTAAAAACGCAATATCTGCTCTCAACATGGCAGCTTGATGAACATGCTTCTCCGGAAAATCTCTTCCCATAAGCGTGACCTGTGCCTCAGAGAGTTCCCCTTCCAAAAGAAGTGTTTTAGCTTTAAGCAATACCACCTCGTCTTGGTGTTGTAGAGTAGGTGTAATTTTGTCTAGCTGAACAGATGCGCCAACAGCGTCGCCAAACTCATGATAAGACCTAGTTGCCAAGATGTGATCACGGAAATTGGCAAGCTCTAATTTCTCTTTTACTCGCACTGCTCTAATGACACCCTCGAAATCGCTTCCCGCGAACATGTCCTGAATATGCGCGGTACCTAAGACTTGGTCCTCATTATATGTGGGCTCATTTTGCTCTGGCTCAGCACAAGAGGTCGTCACCAAGGGTATTAGTATCAACCCGAGCGATTTAAATGAAAAATACATAGGGTTACTAATGGCCTTCCCGATGCGTAAGCTGTGAACTCAGAGAATGTCTGATCAGTATACCCACACTGGGGTATCGGATTTAGAAACGCTCAGACCGCCTTCGCTGCCGGGTATAAAAGTGCGTAAAAAGCAATATGAGGCTGGAGGTGATAACCATAATTATGCTTTCAGGCTCAGGGACTCTCACAACCAGCCTTGCCTGAGAAAATGCAACGTTTCTTACGCCGTTTCCGTCAATCGGGTTGTGCGAACTAAGCGCACCGATTGTACCGATATCTGTCCCATCAAAGTTTCCGACGGTAAACCCATTTATCTGGAAACCGCTACCCGCGATTCGCAAACCCCCGTCAGTGCCCGGTGTGCCGTTCACAGACGTTAAGGTAGCCGTGTCGTCAAACGCAGTGATCAAGCTGATAACGTAAGAGCCAGCAGTACTGAAAAGTGACCCTTCACCGGTTGCAAGCGATATTGTTCGTAAGCCGTCGCTGGCGGCACCCAACCGCTCGAAAGTACCTCCGCTTTCATCGACCAGATTCCGAATACTTGCAGATACTCCTGTTCCTCCGTCTCCAAACACTAGAGCGGATGTCGTTCCCTCGTGAGAAATCAGGTAATTTATACTAAAAGCATCTGGCACCGCTGTGTCACAGATTCCAAGAAGAGGGCGGCCTACCGCACGATTAATTAGACTAGCGCACGGTGATAACTGGAAGTTGCGGTCTAATATTGCGGGCGAAAACTGACCAATATCTGATGTTATATCGACAAATTGCTGCCTCGCTGAGACCATAGAGCTGGTAGTTGCGTGGCTTATGAATATTGCTAGCAGACCGAAAAGGCATTTTTTAAACATTTCGATATAGCTCCGCTTAACTAAATATGACCCTTACTTGGTCGCACATTCATAAATAATACAATAAATTGTCGCATATTGTCAAATATTCATAATTATATATATTAAATAATTACTTAAATTCGCTATACTGTCGCATATTTTTATTCGCAAGATTTTGCGATGCAGAAAATATCAATCAAAACTGTTGGATAAGGAACTTATATGAGTTGCAATTTGCATCTATTAAAGCAGCATCTCGAGATGTTGAAGCATGGTCAATTTGTCGAAGTTATGGAAAAATTCTTTCACGACGGCATCAGTTTGTGGGAGCGAGACAATGAGCCAAACCGTGGGAAGGCGGATGTGATGGCCATTGAGAAAAAGTTGCTCAATGGCGTTTCAAAATTCGTATAGTACACCGTCCACTCAATTGCGCATGGTGGCGCTAAAACGTTTTATTAAGCCACAATGGAATTCGTCACGGTAGATAGCGAACGCGTCGTCCAAAACCAAGCGGTCGTTACCACATGGGAAAACAGACACATTGTTATAGAGCGCTATTTCCACCGGTAATGGCTAGTCTAATGGGCCACAAGTGAGTGGTTGAATGATGGTCAGTAGCATTTCGGTTGAGTTACTTGTGATCTACAAGCGGTAAGGCTCGCAGTGGCTAGCGTCACCAGAGACGTAGCTCAATTCAGATCAATAAAAAGTGACCATTTTAAAAAAGGAGAGGGTGTGATGAAAAGCGCCAGACTTGCTTATATTGTTTTTGTATTGGTTTGTATAACTGGTTGCTCAAAAAGTATGAAGGAGCCTGATATCGAGCTCACATATAATCGTGTTGCAGCCGCAGCTTCTCCATTTAGAAACCCCGTGATTGTAGTTCCCGGTATTTTGGGGTCCAATCTCAAAGATATACGGACAGACCAACCGGTGTGGGGGGCTTTTGTGGCCGGAGCAGCAGATCCACAAACAGATGAGGGTCTGAAGTTGATAACTGCACCCTATATCTTCCCCGACGGCTCAAGCACCAATTGGAGTCACGTAGTCCCAGACGGAGCTTTAAAGGAGGTGAAAGTAGAACTTTTAGGAATTCCGTTGAAGGTAGCAGCATATGCGCAACTTGTTAACGCCTTGGGAGCAGGCGGTTTTCGCGAAGAGCAACTTGGGGAGACAAACTCTACGCTCTATGAAGATAACAAATATACAGCTTTTCAGTTCGATTACGACTGGCGGTTGTCGAATGCTGAAAACGCGAAAAGACTTTTTAGTTTTGTTCAAGACGTTAGAGACCGAGTAGCGGAGGACTATGAAGGAAAGTTTGGCGTGGAAAAATCTGAAGTAAACGTGGATATAGTGGCTCATTCGATGGGTGGCTTACTGACACGTTACATGCTTCGGTATGGTGACCAGGGGCTTCCCAATGACGGTAGCGCTCCTATTTTGGATTGGTCCGGTACGCTTGGTGTTGAGCGGGTAATCCTGATTGGTTCGCCTAATGCAGGATCTACCGATGCTTTAAGGGAATTAGTCGAAGGCAAGAACTACGGGTGGCCTTTTTTACCATATTACAATCAGGCAATACTTGGCTCATTCGCTTCTTTATACCAGTTGCTCCCAAGAGATCGTCACAACGCGATTACCTTGAAGAGCGGCAATAAGTTAGGCTCGTTGTTCGATATTGAAACGTGGGAAAAAAATGAATGGGGCCTCATGAGTCCCAAGATGAAAGATACATACCAGCGCCTTTTTCCGGATATTGAGGACCCCGATACCCTTCAATTAGTAGTGAAGCATACGCTGAAAACTCATCTTGAGACTGCCCGCCGTTTCCATGAAGCTTTAGATATCCCGCGGGCACCGCCAGCCCGTCTAATCTACAATCTTGTTTTGGGTGATGCAGATTTAACACCACGGACAATCGAGTATGATGCAAAAAAAAGTAAGTTCAGGGTATCTTTGAAGGCGCCGGGAGACGGTGTGGTACCTCGTTATTCGGCCTTAATGGACGAGCGAGCCGATGGGAATGATGCCACTTGGACACCAAGATTGCGTTCGCCGATTGATTTTGATAGCGTTGTTATACTTCCATATGAACATATTGAACTGACCCAATCCAAAGTGTTTATAGACAACCTCTTGTATTGGCTTCTGGTAGAGCCGCGGAAGTCTGAAAATGCGCTTGGGTATACCAAGGAAGCAACTGATTAACTAAAATTGATATTTAGGTAAGTGGCTGCTAGCTTTTTGCTATGACTACAAATTTTTGGTATTTTCAATTCGCCATCTGGGGTGATCCGTGTCGTGGTGATGATATATGTTCATTTGGTACCGTAATCACAATATCGAAGAGTTGCTGTTCGAATACCGCAACTATTCTGTGCCATAATGCCTAGCGTGAAACAGATATACTTAATGTGTTAACATGCTGTTTAAATCACGTAACTACTCACCTTGTTCCTCTTCAGCGCCTATGAGACAGATTTGAGATATTGTTAAGGGAGGATTTTCGTCTCATCGTAATGACGTAAGGAATGAAGATGAGAGCAAAATCAACAAGTTCAAAAAGCGGCGCCGAGAAGGCGGTCAAGTATATTCGCCGTGCGAGCCGGTGCAAGTTCAGTGCTGAAGAGAAAATCCGCATTGTGATCGAAGGCATGCGTGGCGAGAGCAGCATCGCGGATCTGTGCCGTCGGGAAGGCATCGCCTAAAGCCTCTATTATAGCTGGTCGAAAGAGTTCCTTGAGGCTGGCAAGAAGCGGCTTGCGGGCGATACGGAACGCGCCGCCACTACCGACGAAGTCAAAACTCGGAAGCGCGAGACACGCGACCTCAAGGAAGCGCTGGCTGAGAAGCTGCTTGAGAACCGTCTGCTCAAAAAAAGCATGATCGGGGATGGGGAAGACCCCGCACGAGGTATGCAGGCGCTGAGAAGCGTGAGATCATTCGGCTGGTGGACGAAAGCCACCTGCCAGTCAAGCAGACACTGAAGATGTTGGGCGTATCGCGCCCGACATTCTATCGCTGGATGGACAGGCTGAAGACGGACGGCTCGGACGCACTGGATGACAAGCCATCAGCGCTAGGCCGGGTCTGGAACCGTATACCAGAGAAGGTTCGACAGCAAGTCATCGACATGGCCCTTGAGCAGCCTGATCTGTCACCTCGCGAACTGGCGGTGCGCTTTACAGATACTTAGAGATATTTTGTCTCTGAGGCTAGTGTGTACCGCATGCTCAAGGAATAGGATCTGATCGCGAGCCCGAATTGGGTGGTGATCAGGGCTGCTGATGAGTTCCGGAACAAGACAACGGCACCCAACCAGATGTGGTAGCTTATGGCCGCTTGAAGACATATGTGTCTTTCGGCCTCACACTTATTCACTAGTTTTACGGACAGACTAACTGCGTCTCTAATTCGAGATGCGCACTTCTCGTATCATCGTTCTGCGTATGACTTTTCCGTCTTTGATATAGTAAGTTGCCCACATACGTTTGTTGGGATCATTGGGACTGCGGCTGATAATCCCAGAGACAACGAAGCCTGATCCATCGCGGAATTTAGTGGTGAAGACTGAAGTCAATCCGCTATCATCGATATCTAGGTCTTTGGACCAGCCTTCCAGTCGGTCAATAAAAAAATGAAGCCGGTCGATACCCCACTTGCCGAAACTTTCAATCGTGCGCTCGTCCGGCGTCCCAGGCCTAAAAATGTTAATCTGGTGAAAGCCATATTAGTTACATCCGGCAGATGGACGCCACTATTTTTGTTGGAAATTTTTCAAGGATTGTTCCTTCCGTGTCAACGCGAGTGAATTCGCCCAACCATGTGCCCTCCATACTGCCGCTGATTGGCATGCTGCGCATAAGCTCCTCTCTGGAGTTTCGATCACCGTTCGCAAGCACTGGTTCTTTAGAAAGCCGATCAAATATCAGCCAGGAAAAGCCGTCAATCTCGCCCCTAATTGCACCGTCAAGTTGTTTGATAGAACGGTCCCGGTACTTCATGCGATGCTTGTCAAGGATCATATCAAACTCTGCATAGACAGGGCTGCTTACTTCATGTTCGTACGTGCATTCATGTTTGCGCATACCGCCCTCGAATCGCTCGAGGTTCTCGTTCCATGTGAAAAATAGGTTACAGCGAGCTATGTGCTCGAATTGATCAGCACTCATAGCAGCGACCGCGTATAGGTCCAGTAAAGCTCTGTTATACGCCGGGCCACTTTTGAAAAACTGTTGATTGACGTGGGTTTCCTGAGAAGCCTCAACCCATTCGAGCGTCATCACGCGCTGTCTGTGCGCGACATCGGGTGCTGAGTGTTTCGACTCTTCAAGGAACAGAACTTCTTGCCCCAGTGGCGAACCCGCCAGACAGATACACTCTGTGATCCCTCTCTGATCGCACCATTTCGGGATAACCCGGCATCAAGCGACCACTGTTCAAATGCACTTAGCATTCGTTCGAAAACAGGCCTGTCCAATAGTCAGCAAACTTTTCTACTGTGCGGTTGCCATCATCAGCGGAAGCTGGCTGGCCATGCAGATAAAGCACCACCGGAAGCCACTATGCCAATCAAGCTGCACGTTTTTGGTGTGATATGCTATGCTGGGTATTCCTCATTTAGTTGGCTGGTTTCGCATGCGAAAGTCCTCAGGATGCAAGCGAGTTTGACCGCAGCGCCTAAGGTTCAAAGTGCATTCAGTTCAGACACAAGCATGTTGCCGAATTTCTCGAAATTGGGACGCATCCTTTCACTTGGGCCGGTTATGGATATGACCAGAGGGCGCGCGCTGATGGATGAGCTCACGGGAGCAGATATAGCAGTTGCGTCCGGGAATACTGCACCTACGGCAATATAGTAACCCCGGTCACGGCACTGCGAAGCATGCGCCAAAACAGTTTCAATCGGCTGGATTGTAGGGTCCACTAACTTTCTGTTTTCGGCTCTTCTATAGAGCGCGCGGATTTGCAAGGTGTTCAGGGTCGAAAGATACGCGGTTCCCACACCAGTTCCCCACACTGAAAACCTCTGGCCAACTTCGGCCGTGAAAGAGATGGCTTGGTCGCTCTTTTCCACCTGTACCAGTTCGATCATTAAATCTTGGTAAGATACCAGTGTGACAGTCTCCCCTGTCACGTCTCGTAGCGTCTCGAGAAGCTCAAGCACGCTTGCTGGAAACAAGGACCCGTCAGCAATCCATGATCCCAGTTCGGCGAATCGCGCAGTTGGGAAATAGCTGTTTGTGCGACGGTCCATCCCGAGCATGCCAAGGTCAGCGAGCGCTTTGAGGAGTGCAGCGCAGCTTGATCGCGGCGCGCCTATGCCATTGGCAAGCTCAATGGCTGTCATGGGTTTCCGATGTTTTTCAAACATTTCAAAAAGTTTGAAGGTGCGGAGAACAGAGCTGCTGATTGACGGCATGATTAAAATCCATAAATATAGTAATTATTCTGATATCATAGATTTCTTTGACTATTCAACAATTATTGTGGTTTGGTCAAGCCACTGGGGAGGACACGAATGACACAGTTAGCTTCAATTGGCAGAAGCGCCGCGATTGGCATTTACGAGACGATGGTTCGTATCGCGGCTTGTGATCAGGGAATTCAAAAAGGTCTGGCTGCCGGCGAATTACAGTTTCAATATTATCCCGCAGGTGGGCAGGAGGCGATTGCCGCTACCATCGGGGCGTTGCTGGATGAAGGTGATCGGTCGGTAACGACCTATCGCGTCATTCATGACATTGTCGCCAAGGGCACACCGGTTTCTGAAATTTTTGCTGAAATGTATGGCAAGGCCACCGGTTGTTCAAAGGGTAAGGGTGGCCCTATGCACCTCTCGGACCCAAAGTCTGGCCTAATGGTGACAACTGGAATTGTTGGCGCTGGCGCACCAATTGCAAACGGCTTAGGTCTCGCTGCTCAGCTCAAGGGCACAGGTAAAGTAACTGTATGTAGTTTTGGCGATGGAGCTGCAAACATTGGCGCCGTTCATGAAGCACTCAACATGGCGGCCCTATGGAAACTGCCTGTCGTCTTTGTTTGCCAGAACAATCTGTATGCCGAATATACGTCATTTAAAGAGTCAACCTCGTCTTCTTCAATTGCCGACCGGGCACAAGGATACGGCATGGCTGGTGAAGAGTGTGATGGCTGTGATCCGGTCAGTGTTTATGAAGCAGCAGGCCGCGCGATTGATCGGGCGAGGACGGGCCACGGCCCTACACTCCTCGAATGCATAGCGCCGCGACTGCAAGGGCATGCGTTTGGATCAGAGCAAACACATATGGATCAGGCGCAGCTGGAGCGTGACATCGAGAACGCGCCACTTGTTACGGTGCGTAAACGGTTGTTAGAGGAAGGTCTTGCATCTGAAGAACAGTTAGCTGTGATCGAGAAAACTGCAGCAGAAGAGGTGGCAGCCGCCCAGGCTTTTGCGGCCAAGAGCGTTGATCTTGACTCTTCGGAACTCTACACAGAAATTTTTGCGGACGACTCATTGTTGCCTGAAGGTCCCGGGTCAGGCGGTGTACGGATCGAAGACCCTAAGCCGTCCAATACGACCAAAATGATGTTTGGCGAAGCCGTAAACAATGCGTTGGATACCGCACTGGCATCCGACCCGAGTGTCTTTCTGTTGGGTGAGGACATTATGGACCCCGCCGGGGGCATTGTTAAGGCGACTTACGGCTTATCGACCAAGCATGGACTTGACCGTGTCCGAGGCACGCCAATTTCTGAGCAGGCAATAGTTGGCGCTGCAATTGGCGCCTCGCTCGAAGGCATGAAGCCTGTGGCGGAAATCATGGTCTGTGATTTTGCGATGGTCTGCATGGATCAGATTGCCAACCACGCAGCGAAACTAAGATATATGTCCGGCGGGCGCACTAGCGTACCCATCACAATTCGTATGATGAGCGCCGGAAATGTTGGAAGTTTTGGTGCACAGCACTCCCAAAGTCTGGAGAGCTGGTTTGCCCACACGCCTGGCCTGAAAGTGGTGGCTCCGTCGACGGCGTTTGACGCCAAGGGTCTTCTCCTATCCTGCATCCAAGACCCCGACCCCTGCATCTCCCTGGAAGCCATGCGTTGCTTTTTTGTGCCGGGCGATGTTGGCGAAGGCGACTATCGGGTTCCAATTGGCAAGGCTGCCGTTCGACAGTCAGGAACTGACGTTACTTTGATTTCTTACAGTTGGGGCATGCAGGAGATTCAGGCTGCGGCTCAAACTCTGGCCGGGGAAGGCGTATCTGCGGAGGTTATCGACCTGCGAACAATTGTCCCCCTGGACCTCGAGGCAGTTCTGTCCTCAGTGCGGAAAACGGGTAGGGCAATTGTTGTGCACCCGGCAGTCGAATTTTGTGGCTTCGGCGCGGAACTTTCTTCCAAAATTCACGAAAACCTCTTTGCAGAGTTGAAGGCGCCAGTTGCACGCCTCGGTGCACGCTATACCCCTATCCCTTTTAATCAGACCCTGGAAAACCTGCACTTCCCCAATGCGGCTGGCGTATTGGAAAAAGCCCGGTCGATGCTGGCTTGAGATGAGTAGATCAGAGGAATCCCCGTGGCAAAAATGACGCTGAAGATACCTAAGGGCGCTGTCTCAATGCAGGAGGGTACCATTGTTGAGTGGCTGGTTGCTGACGGAGACAAGGTTAGTGTTGGTCAGCATATCTACGATATCGAGACCGAGAAAAGCACCATAGAAATTGAATCGCCTTTTGAAGGCACCATCAAAATTTTGGTACCAGCGGGAGAGACGTTGGCTGTCGGTCATCCGGTTGCTGAAATCTATACGTGAGCACCGCACGCGGGTCTCGCGCCACTAAACGGAGGGAATTAAAAATGGCCAAGAAATCTTCAAAAAGAGCACTTACATCTGTGTTGCTTGCATTAACGGCGATCACGGGCTCGGCGGTTGGGCAAGAGCAATCTGACGAAGAATTTGCTCTAGAAACGATTGTCGTAACGGCCGAACGCCGAGAATCTACCCTTCAGGATACGCCTATTGCAATCTCCGCTATTGGCGGCGATCAGTTAAGAAATTCGGTTATTTTTGACACAGAGACTATTGCAGCCTCGATCCCAGGATTGATCGTGCAGCGCGATGTGGTCGGCAAAGCCGTTATTCGCGGTATTGGCAACGAGAATTTCACCGTTGGCGGTGACCCTGGCGTTGCTATCTATGCGGATGGGTCTTATGTCGCCCGGTCCAACGCGGCAATTTTCGACTTCTTTGATGTTGAGAGAATTGAAGTGCTGCGGGGCCCCCAGGCAACACTTTACGGGCGTAATGCCATTGGTGGCGTGATCAATCTGGTTTCAAAGGCGCCGACTGAAGAATTCGAAGGTTATGTCAACGCAACTTACGGAAACTTTGACGCCATCCGCCTTGAAGGGGCGGTATCTGGTGCCGTAGCTGACAACGTGCGCGTACGATTGGCCGGCCTATATTCCAAACGCGATGGCTTCACAGAAAATATCCAGCCGGGCGTAGAAAGCCGCGGCCTCGATGAGCTTGACGACAAAGACTTGTTCGCCATCCGTGGTCGTATTGACATTGATTTGTCAGACAATTTGACCCTTGAGCTAATTGGGGACATTTACCGCGACGATTCAAACCCTCCCCCATTCTTTTATCCTGAAGGGTCTCCGTTCGTGGGTCCAGGCAGTGTGCTGCCGTCAAACATCAGAACTGTTTCACAGGGCCTGGAAACTGAGGTGCCGGGCATTACCGATATACCCGGAGTAGAAGAGCCGGAACTGGAGCAGTCCAGCATTACCGGTCGTTTGACCTGGGAAACCGATGTAGCCACAGTTGTTGCCACAAGCTCTTACCGCGATACGGGATTTGAATGGGTTAACGATGGCGACGGCTTTTCTGATTTCCTGGTGGTCTATTTCCAGCGAGACGCGTCTGAGTCTTTCACTCAGGACATTCAAATCACATCGAATAATGATGGGCCTTTCCAGTGGATCGTTGGCGGGACCTATTTCACTGAAGACTCAGATGGCTTATACGCCATTCCACTGGGCCCGGCATTCGGAGCAACCACCATTGTTTATCAAGGCACCAATGAAACGGATGCCTACGGTGTGTTTGTCGAAGGCAAGTATACCTTTGGTGACTTAGCCTTCACTGCAGGTATTCGATACTCAGATGAAACCAAAGATTCGACGTTGAACTTTGGCCAATCAGCACCTTTTGGGGCTGCTGTGCCCTTCGATCAAGTTGGCACAGTGCCAGGAGGATTATTGATTTCCACCGTTCCACCGCGCTTTGAGAATGATGCGATTACGCCAAGGTTTGTGCTGGACTATAACCTAAATGAAACAACCCTTTTTTACGCATCAGCAACGCGAGGCTTCAAGTCAGGCGGGTTCAGCTTGCTTGACTTTCCGGTAAATTCCTTTGAGCCCGAATTCGTTTGGGCATTTGAGGTCGGATCTAAATCCCGTCTGTTCGACAATCGTTTGGAGTTGAATACAGCGGCCTTCTACTACGACTATACAGACCAACAGCTTAGCCAAGTAACGAACCTTGCGACGCAAACCACCAACGCTGGTTCCTCAACCATTTGGGGGTTTGAACTTGAGTTTCGTGCACTGGTAACCGCCAACTTTCAAATTGACGGTAACTTTGCTTACCTGGATACAGAGTTCGACCTGTTCTGTACGTTAGATTCCCGCGATACGTCTCGCCCAATCAATACGCAAAACTGTCCCAACACACCAAACCTGGCAGGGAACAGGTTGCCACGGTCTCCCGACGTGACAGCTAACCTTGCAGCCAGCTACTTCCATGACTTTGGAAATGGCACCGAAGGCGTGTTGCGAACAGAGTGGCAATACACTGGGCACCAGTTCTTCTCGGTGTTTAATAGAGACAATATTGCTCAAGATGGATACAGTGTCCTTAACGTGAGTGGTGGCGTCACATTCGACAGTGGGCGTTGGGGCATCCGTGCTTGGGCCCGGAACCTTACAAACACCGACTATTTCACCAATCTATTCGAGTCAGGTGTAATTACTGGTTTTGCCTTGCCGCAGGGGTTTGTTGCGCCGCCAAGAACATATGGCCTGACCGTCAGTACCAACTTTTAAGGTGGCGATAATGGCTTATGTGGAACTTAGCGATGGCACGCCGATTTACTATTGGCGAAGGGGGTCTGGACCAATCCTCGTTTTGCTGCACGGATTGATGTTGAATGTCGATGATTTCTGGACGAAAAACCTAGGCCCGTTGTCGGGATCTTGCGAGGTGATCGCCATTGATCATCGAAGCCATGGCATGTCGGGTAAGCCGCGAGGAGAGCATTCAATTAGCCAGTGTGCACGGGACCTGAAAGAGGTTATGGACGCGCTGGGTGTTCAAGACGCGACTCTGGCCGGTGTTGCGTTTGGGGCCATGGTTGCATTCGAGTACAGAAGGCAGTTTGGTAATCAACATCTGTCAAAGCTTGCGATCATTGAGGCTCAGGTTCGACTGACCAATGATGACGGGTGGGCCCATCCAACTTTTGGCGATTTCCCTGCTGAAGCCGGCCAGGGATTTATTGAGGGGTGCAAACACAGTCGAGAGCCGCTTACAAGTTTCTTAGCCGGGGCGTTTGGGTCGCCCATTCCAGATCAAGACATGGCCCGAATGCAAGCCGCCGCGTGGCTGACCCCAACTGACGCAGCGACTTCATACGTGCAGGATATGATCAACGCTGACTATAGAGCTGATCTGGAAAGCATCGATTTGCCGACATTGCTGATGTACGGGCGCAAAAATAATGTGCCCATTCCTTCCGAGCTTGGGGCTTGGATAGCTGAACAAATCCAGGGGAGTCGCTTGGAGCTGTTTATGGACAGTGGCCATTCACCCTTCTGGGAGGAACCAGATAAGTTCAATAAAATATTGCTGGATTTTGTTGGATAGCGAGAACTGAACATGTTGGAAAAAGCGTATTTGATCATCCGCGCAACGGCCCCTGCCGATGTCTTTTGGGAGTTCTGTAAAAGTGTTGAGACCAAGTGTGTGCACCTCGTCGCTTCGCAGCCCGTGCATAAAGTGTCTGTTTTGGAACCGGGGTCTGTCCCGAAGCATACCTGGATAGGACTTTTCGATAGTCGTGCGGACGCAAGAAAATTCTGGAGCGAGCTGGAAACTGCGCAAATTGCAAAAGCAGATGCATCATTAGTGATGATAGCCAGTGCGGTGCCAGAAACAGGTTTGGGTAACGATTTTATCCCCACCAAGGCCAATGTGGATGCAGGTACAGCCCAGCCGCCAACATTGATGATTATTGAGGGTTCAGCCAAAAACCAAGATGCAATGGATCAGTACCGCGACATCATTCTGCCGATGATGAAAAAGTTACAAGCCTATTACATCGTTTTTGAGCTTGGCGGCAGTATTGAAGTCCTGAGTGGTGAATGGGATGAAGCCATTTTTGCCATCAGCCGTTGGCCTACCGCGGATGCAGCCAGGCGATTCTGGCTAGACGAGACATACCAGAAAAAAGCTATCCCTCTCAGACTGGGTCACAGTACGTTCCAAGTTGTAACGCTGCAAGGCGAGCCGGATGACTGATAGTGCCCAGTTGCAATTCATAGCCGGGGTTGAGGTGTGTAATGGTTAAAGCCATCGACATTGTCTGCAATCCATTTACGGCCCAGGAAATTGCCAAGAAACAGTCTGGTTTCGACAGTAATTTCATGGATCAAGTGCGCATGCCCGACTATATGCGTGGCGGCGTTTCCATTGAGGACTATGCGTCAATTATGGATGAAGCGGATGTCGAGCACTCGCTTCTGATTGCTGTTCGCGCAGGTGACCAACGCATGCGTGGATCGATCGAAATCCCCTACGAGCAGGTGGCAGAATACTGTCGTCAAATGCCACAGCGGTATTCAGGGTTAGCAGGCGTAGACCCTTTTCGCGGCATGTCCCAGCTAAGGGACCTGGAATACGCAGTGAATGAATTGGGATTTGTTGGCGCGCACAGCTATCCACACTGGTTTCGACTACCGCCAGATGCGTCGCAGTGGTACCCCATTTACGCAAAATGCTGCGAGCTCGACATTCCGATTATGATGCAAGTGGGACAGAATCTCATCTATCAGAAGGATGTCCGCTTACCTTCTGTCGCTAAACCAATTCTACTCGATCAGATTGCCATTGATTTCCCGGAGTTGAAAATCGTTGGCATTCATGTCGGCACACCCTGGGCAGATGAGATGATCGCAATGGCATGGAAGCATGAAAATGTATTCATTGGCATTGATGCTTATGCCCCGCGTCATCTTCCATCGGCACTCGTTCATTATATGAATAGTTATGGCCGTGACAAAGTGTTGTTCGGCACTGATTGGCCTGTCATTGACCCCAGACGGGGCGTTGATGAGGTCCGGGCCCATGGATTGAGGCCAGAGAGTTATCAGCGTGTTATGCGCGGCAATGCTCTCAGCGTTTTCCCCAGCCTGAATGCTCGATTAGAGACAGCTGATGGCTGACACGAGAGCGCATATCGGTGATGGGTTTACTCATCTTACACTCAGCAGGGGAATTCGATGCTCGGCCAGAAGGGTGCCTGAGAAGGTAGCCATTGAATTCGACGGGCATACCGTAAACTACGGGCAACTCGCTCATAGGATGGATAAGCTCGCTTCTGCCGCTCAATACGAATGGGGTTTGCTACCCGGCGATGTCGTGGCACTAATTGCACCCAATTGCGCCGAATACTTGGAGATTGTCTGCGCCCTGTCAGATGTGGGCGTTACAGTGGCAACGCTGAATCCATACCTTACGCCAACTGAGCTTTTCGCAATTCTTGCTGATTGCAAACCGAAACGCGCAATCATCGCTCGGCAACTCAAAACACTAATTGCAGGTGTTAAAGAGCCCGGCATCCCGGTCACCCTTCTGGGGAAAGAGTATGAAGCAAAGCTGGAACAGGCAACAGCATCTTTTGTCGTCCCCGACGTTGCTGAGTGGTCCAGTTTTTCAATCTCCTACACCTCAGGCACGACTGGCAGGCCTAAGGGGGTGCAACTGCCGCATCGCAGCCGCGCACTCATGTTCATGGCCATGGACGTGGAATATGGCTGCTTTGGTATGGAAGACCGGTTTCTGGCATTGGCCCCCTTGTATCATGGTGCCGGGTTTGCCTTTGCTGCAGCGGCTATCTCATTTGGTGGAACATGTATTCTGTTCGATAGTTCGAGGGCGGAAGATATTGTTTCGCGTCTCGCTGAAGGCGATATAACCGGTGTTTTTATGGTGCCAACACATTTCAGCCGATTATTTGAACTCGCAGATGATCATTTTGGTGGGTTTGCTCAGAAGCATAGATTGAAAACCATCATTTCTAATGCGGCCGCGCTTCCACAGGTATTCAAAGAAAAAACCGTCGCCTTGTTTGGTGACGGCCTATTGCACGAGACTTATGGTTCAACAGAGGGTGGCATTGTCACCAATATCCGACCAAACAGCCTGATAAAAAAACCAGGGAGTGTGGGCACGGCATTCGTTCATATGGAAGTTGAGGTTCGTAACGCCGCCGGGGGCCTATGCAAGCCCGGTGAAATAGGTGAGTTGTTTTGCCGGGGCCCATACACCTTCAATGGATACTTGAACAAACCTCAAGAAACCGCCGAAACCATTCAAGACGGATGGGTGACTGTTCAGGACCTTGCTTCCGTCGATGAAGACGGCTTCATTACCATATGCGGCCGCAAAAAGGACATGATCGTTTCCGGGGGCATCAACATTTACCCTGCAGAGGTTGAAGCAGTTATCTCTGCTATATCAGCTGTCGAGGAAGTTGCTGTTGTGGGGCTTCCGGACGATGAATGGGGTGAGCGTGTCCATGCATTTATTGTCCGTGGTGGGGACCAGGCACTCTCTGAAAAAGACGTATTGTCCACTTGCCGAGACAAATTATCGCGTTTCAAAGTGCCAAGAGGCATCAGTTTCATCGAACAATTGCCCAAAAACGCTACCGGCAAGTTGCTCAAGCGTGAGTTGCGCGAGATGGAAGTCAAATGACCGCTTTTGGCTGACGGCAGACGCTACCGTGGTTCTATGAGATATTATTAAAGTGTCGTTCAAAGTAGATTTTGGCAAACTTGAATTTTGATACGGTTGAAGGTCCAAATAGGTGAGGTGGCTGTCTAGAGCAGTTGAAAATGAGTTTTGTGGATCGCAAGATTCACACAAAAATTTTCTAGAAAATTTATTGTTCTTATATTCCAATATTTTAACAACCTATCAATCAGGCTCATAACCTGAAGGTCGTAGGTTCATACGAAGCGTAGCGAATTGACGAAGAAACGGAGGAAACGAAGAGATCAAAGTGAACGATGGTAAATCTTGCACAGGAATGGCTATAACAGAGAATGTTACTCTGCCGGTATTTGTTCTACAACCAGCGAATGAACTTGCCAGCTATTGAAGCATTGTTCGGTGATGTTAACGCACCAATTCCCTGTTTAAGTATAATGAAAGATAGCTTGCTGGCGCGATACCCCTCGGTAGACAAAGGCTCTTCGCCACAGCTGCATGAAAAGGACAAAAAAATTCCCAGTATTTTCCCTATTTAGCAGCGAAAAATATGGAGACTGGTTCGTAGCGGACTGCGCCCACCGCCATTATTTTTTTGTTAATGGCTTATTACGCGCCTCTTCTTCCTACCCATGAATTAACTTATCAAACAAGATCAATGATACTTAAGCAGATACCTGCTTGAAGCGCCGTTAGTATCAAGGTGCAATGCGTATTCATAATAGTCACTCTTTACTCTTTGGCCTCGCGGGTGCTGTCATACTACTGTGAAACCCTCCGCTTCCGACCTATTCCGTTGAAAAATTCTCTGGAGATGGCTATTTACGGACAGTTGGCGCCCAATCAGTACATTGAACGAGCTTGTTTTCCCGCCCATGCTGCAGGTTTGGCGGTTATGGGTGGGTGAGAGAGGTGTTTTGGTGTCACGCAGGTACACCTCTCCCTTCAGTTCTTGGTGGTTTCCAGATCATTTTAGCCATCTTTCTGAGGTTCAGCGCCGTGGCCACTAGAAGGGAGCTCGTCGTTGGTACCCAAGAGGCCTTGGAGCCGTAGGCGGTCTAGCTTGAGAATGCGCTTGAGGTGGGCGAAGGCCATTTCTACCTTTTTCCTGTCCTTGCGGGATTGAAGGTAACCGGGTGTGTCTCTGAGTGAGCGGGCATAGTCACGGTCTTCTTCATGCACCGATCGGGCGACCTTGCGACCCGGCGTGTTGGGACAGCACCTTGGCTTGAGCGCACAACCCGCGCAGTGATGATTGCGCGAACGATAAAGGACCGTATTGTCTGTCGTGATCCGCCCTGTTGTGTGGAGTGCATGCCCTGAGGGACAGATATATTCATTCCTGCCTTTATCGAAGGTTAAGGCTGACCGCGGGAACAGACCTTCCTTACCGGCCGACTTATCCCACACAGGGATATGTGGCTCGATCTCTTTCTTGTCGACAAGCCACGCGAGTGTCGGCGCCGAACCATGGCCGTGTCAGCCGCTAGGTGGTCCGGCCTGATGCCAAAGCGCTCTTCCATCCGCTCGATCATCGCCTGATCCTCCTGTTTCTTATAGAAACAAGTGAATCAGAGCCTCAAACAGCATTCAATAAGAGTTTTTCAACGGAATAGGCCGAATGCAGTTGGCCGGTCAATTTACATTAATGTTAAATCTATCTATTTGACTTCCGATACTTTGAGGGCGAAATACCGTTTCGGTCGGAAAACAAAGCGCTTAAATGCGCCTGGCTGGAAAAGCCAGTTGCATAGGCAATATCTGCGATACTGTCTTTCGAATGCTGGAGCAAGGATTCTGCCCGACCAAGCTTGTGATCTATAACCCATTGATATGGTGATTGTCCCGTGCGTGCTTTGAAGGCTCGAGAAAAACAGTATTCGCTCATTTTGACAAGGCTGGCCAAGTCAGTAATACGAATGCTGTTATCAATGTTGCCATCAACAAATTCGCAAATTTTTTTGTAGTGTTGATTTGATAACGCCCGGTTCCGAGCTTTCCGAGGGCGACCCGCACCCCTGGCTGCAAGCGACATCAGACGAGTTGCCAACATCATCAAACAGGCATCAGAGTATAACTTGCCGCGACTGAGGCCAGAATGGGCATCTTTCCAACATTCTTTTAACAGGTGCCGGAAAACGGTGTCGCCTTGAGCTTTTGTGAGTAACGACTGCAGCTCGGATATGTTTGTTCCCGTGTCGGTTGCAGCTTTTTCAACAAAGTCCGCGGGCAGGGCAAGGCACATAATACGATGGTCTCCGTACAAATCATATTCCGTTCTGATACCTGGCGGAGAAAAGATGAAAGTACCCGAACCTATCTCAAACTCTCTTTGCCCAGCGCCCAAATCCAGGCGGCCTGAAACCGCTTTTCCAATGTTTAACTGAATGCCGTAACTTTTCGTTGGGTCGTCAGGGTATGAGCCAGCAGGTTGTTCACAAATGAACATACCAACATCGCCGGAAGCCTTTAAAAAATGACTCTCAATAATATGATCACCGTATCTGGTGCGATAAAATTCCAAGTAGTCAGGCAGGTGAGTGTGCTTCATTACAAAACTTATACTGGCTATGATCTAAAAGGTCTAACTATCTGTATTTGAGCTTACCCTGATCTAATACAAGCGCAAGTTTTTGGCTTCAAAATCCATAAATTCATCAGAATTTGAAAGACACACTCGGTAACGCGCAGCACAATTTCGCTCGCTCAGGTTGATCCGCGCGTTCCACCATCACGTAAAAAAAGTGCTTTCCCTTATTAGTCATTGTCCTGAGTTGATTGCGTTATGCCACCGATTATGGAGTCGATTGATGCACAGCCGTCTTTTAACTATTGGAATGATGTTGTTTGTGGCTTGCACAGCGCGGGTCAGCAGCCAAGAGCCACCAGCGTTATCGGTTGCTCTGCCAAAAATGGAAACCATTGTTGATTGGGATGAATACACGGGACGGTTTCAGGCCGTAGAGCGTGTTGAAATCCGGGCACGAGTGAGTGGTTACCTAGACAAAGTTTTATTTGAAGATGGTCAGTTGGTGCCGCCTGGTACACCATTGTTCGTGATTGATCAGCGGCCGTTTGAAATTGCGCTAGAAGCTGCAAAAGCTGACTTTGATGCAGCCAAGGCGCGCGCCAGTCTGGCATCTCGTGAGGCAGAACGTGCCAGAAGCCTTCGCGAGAGCAATGCCATCAGTCAGGAAGAATTCGAAACACGTCAGTCACAGGTTGCTGAAACTTCAGCCCAAGTCCGGTCCGCTCAAGCCGCTGTGGACAGGGCAGAACTTGATATGGAGTACACCACAGTTACATCGCCCATTGCCGGTCGCGTAGGCACTGACTTGGTAACTCGGGGTAACCTGGTGAGCGGGGGAACAAGTGGCACAACTCTCCTGACAACAGTAGTGAGTGAGGATCCGATCTACTTCTCTTTTGAGGTCAGCGAAAGTGAGTTCCTAAAATATGCCCGACTGTATCGCGATGGTACACGTCCAAGCTCACGCGATGACCCTAATCCAGTACAAGTTCGTCTGTTGGACGAAGATGAATATTTACACGCAGGTGTGATGGACTTTGTTGATAACGAGCTGAATCCGACGTCAGGCACTCTTCGGGGGCGCGCAATTATCTCTAATCCTGATGGTTTTTTGCAGCCGGGTCAGTTTGGCCGCCTTAGGCTGCTTGGTAGCGGAGAATATGATGCGATTATGGTGCCGGATGAAGTGGTGCAATCCGAGCAATCGCAAAAATACATTTACATCGTTGATTCCGGCAATGTGGTTGGTCGTAAGTTTGTTGAACTTGGCCCGATGTATGAAGGCCTGCGCGTTATTCGTCGTGGTGTCGAAGCGACCGACAAAGTTGTACTCTCCGGTTTTCATCGTATTAGGCCCGGGATGACTGTGTCACCGCAGACTCAGCAAATCACGGCCGCTGAATAGGAGGCGGCGATGAAATTCAGTCATTTTTTCATTGAGCGCCCGATATTCGCAGGCGTTATCTCAATTCTGATTATTATCATGGGCGCTGTCGCGTATGGAAGCCTGCCGGTTGCCCAGTATCCCGAGGTAGCTCCACCGACAGTTGTCGTGCAGGCAAGTTATCCCGGCGCAAGTGCAGAGGTTGTCGCTGACACAGTTGCAACGCCACTGGAGCAGGAAATCAATGGTGTTGAAGGCATGCTGTATATGCTTTCTCAATCAACCGGTGACGGGGTTATGCAACTCACGATCACCTTTGAGCTGGGGACCAATCTCGATCAAGCGCAAGTTCTTGTACAAAACCGTGTAGCTATCGCCGAACCAAGATTGCCCGAGCAAGTTCGGCGACTGGGCGTTACGACGCAAAAAAACAGCCCCGACCTGATGTTGGTAATCAACTTGTTTTCACCAGACAACACCTATGACCAAGTGTTTATTGCCAACTATGCGGTATTGCAGCTTAGAGATCGCTTACGCCGCCTGGATGGAGTGGGACAAGTCCAGCTGTTTGGTGCCAGCGAGTATGCTATGCGGGTATGGTTGGACCCCGACATCATAGCGTCACTTGGTATGACAAGTCAGGAAGTCGTGTCCGCACTTAGGGGACAAAACATTCAAGTGGCCTCAGGTGTTATGAACCAGCCTCCCGCATCAGGGCCCTCTGGGTTCCAGGTTAATGTCCAAACACAGGGCAGATTGTCGACACCTGAGGACTTTGAAAACGTTGTCGTCAAAGCCCAGCCCGATGGGCGTGTTGTTCGACTGCGGGATGTGGGTCGGGTTGAACTCGGCGCGCAAAGCTATTCGACGCGCGGATATCTGGGGGACAAGCCAGCGATTGCCTTGCCAATCAACCAGCGCCCCGGCTCCAACGCCCTCGAAACAGCGGCAGAGATTATCGCTTTGATGGAAGATGCAGCTAAAGACTTCCCACCAGGCCTTGAATACGAAATTGCTTACAATCCCACGGAGTTTATTCAGGAGTCTGTCGATGCGGTTGTGACCACTATTTTTGAAGCCGTGGCCTTGGTAATACTTGTCGTTGTGCTTTTTCTTCAAAGCTGGCGGGCATCCCTTATTCCAATTGCTGCAATCCCCATTTCGCTCATTGGTACCTTCGCTGTAATGGCGGCTTTTGGATTTTCCATTAACAACCTCTCGCTCTTTGGACTGGTACTCGCCATTGGAATCGTTGTGGATGACGCAATTGTAGTTGTTGAAAATATTGAACGTAATCTTTCGGAGGGAATGGGTGTACGCGAGGCGGCGCACAAAACAATGGATGAGGTTGGTGGTGCGCTCATTTCTATCGCCTTAGTCTTGAGCGCCGTATTTATACCCACGGCTTTCATAGAAGGAATATCCGGTCAGTTTTTCCGCCAGTTTGCCCTTACGATCGCGACAGCAACGCTTATTTCGGCATTTGTGTCTCTCACCCTCAGCCCTGCGCTTTCGGCGCTCATGCTAAAGCCCCATGATCCTAGTCATAAACCGAAAGGCGCCACCTCAGCTGCATTTCAGAAGTTTTTCGATCTGTTCAATAGCGGTATGGACCGGCTGTCAGGGGGGTACCGGGTTGTTGTATCAAAATTGGTGCGTATGACCGCAGTAATGGCAGTCGTCTATTTGGGCTTGATTGGCCTGACTGGGTTCCAGTTCAGTAACGTTCCGGCGGGGTTCATTCCGGCCCAGGACAAAGGCTATGTGATTGTAGCCTTCCAGTTACCGCCAGGCGCCAAACTGGATCGCACCGATCATGTCGTGCGGCAAGCGACCGAAAAGCTGCTCGCCATTGACGGTATCCAGCAAACTGTTGGATTCGCTGGATTTGACGGAGCAACCTTCACGCAAGCCCCGAACGCTGGCGCCATTTTCCCGGTACTGGAACCATTTGACGTTCGCAGGGCTAAGGGCATTAGCTTCAACCAAATTCTCACCGAAGCCAGGATTGCGATGTCCGGAATTGATGAAGCTTTTATGTTGGTGATACCGCCACCACCCGTTGAAGGCATCGGTACAGGGGGCGGCTTCAAAATGTACGTACAAGACAGAAACGGTCGTGGTCTTGACGCGCTGGCAGGCAGTACCTATGCCCTTTTAGGGCCTGCCAATTCAACGGACGGGCTAACCAGCGTTTTCACTTTGTTTAACACCGGTACACCCCAGATTTATCTCGACATAGACCGGGTACGGGCACAACAATTGAATGTGCCAATACAAAATGTGTTCGATACCTTGGAGGTTTATTTTGGATCGGCCTTTGTGAACGACTTCAATTTTCTCGGTCGTACCTTCCGTGTGACTGCACAGGCTGATGCGCCGTACCGGCAAACTCCCGATGATCTATTGCGATTGCGAACCCTGAACGAGTTTGGCGAAACTGTGCCACTCGGTTCTGTCGCCCAGATCAGGGATAGAACCGGGCCCTATCGGGTCGCGCGGTACAATCTTTATCCAGCTGCAGCTGTGCAAGGCGATACGCTGCCGGGCACAAGTTCAGGGGAAGCCCTGGCAGCCATGGAAGCGCTTGCCGATGGTTCGCTACCCCAAGGCTTTGGCTATGAATGGACGGAACTCGCCTATCAACAGAAAGTAGCTGGCAATACGGCTGGCTTGGTATTCGCTCTTGCTGTCGTGTTTGTTTTCTTGCTGCTTTCTGCCCAGTATGAAAGCTGGTTACTGCCTCTTTCTGTCATTCTGATTGTTCCAATGGTGCTTTTGTCGGCCATTACAGGTGTGTCTATGGCCGGGCTTTCAAATGATATCCTGGTTCAGATTGGGCTGGTGGTGTTGGTCGGGCTTGCGTCTAAAAACGCAATTTTGATCGTGGAATTTGCGAAACAGCGAGAAGATGAAGGACTGGACCGGTTCAATGCTGCAATTGACGCCTCAGGTCAGCGCTTGAGGCCGATCTTAATGACCAGTTTCGCATTCATTCTGGGTGTTGTACCGCTTGCTATTGCAAGCGGCGCAGCCGCAGAAATGCGGCAGGCACTTGGTATTTCGGTCTTCTCCGGCATGTTGGGTGTTACACTGTTTGGCTTGCTGTTTACCCCGGTGTTTTATGTGATGTGTCGCAAGCTCTCGCGGTCTTCCCAAGTTGGTAAAAAAACCGAGAGCACAGAGGAGCAAACGGCATGAAACCTATAATTGGCTTAACCGTTTTGGGTTTGCTCGTCTCTGGGTGCACAGTCGGGCGGGACTATGAAGAGCCAGATACCAGTGCTGTCGAACAGGCAACGGATCTTGTTGCCGCTGCACAAGCTACGGGTGACGGTCCATTTGTGCGAGAAGAACCAGTCGAAGAGTGGTGGCAGCGATTTAATGACCCTGCGCTGACGGCACTAAGCGAGAAGGCACTTAAAAACAATAAAAACATAGCCGCTGCTGTTGAGACAATATTCACCGCAAGGGCGATCCAGGATGAAGTGGAATTTGACCGCTTTCCAACGGTTGAAGCGCGCGCTAGCTTCGTCCGCCAGCGCCTGAGTAGGGACGGCATCGGCGGTGCAGCAGCGGATCGTACTTTTAATAATTATGACGCCGGCTTTGATGCACTTTGGGAGCTGGATGTGTTCGGACGCATCAGCCGTTCAATCGAAGCTGCCGAAGCCGAAACACAAGCTGTGGAGGCTGATCTTGCCGACATAATGGTAACGATTTTGGCTGATGTTGGCCGAAACTATATGGAATTGCGAGGCGCGCAGCTTGAACTCAATGTAGCCGAAAGAAATGTTAGAAATCAGACTGAAACCCTCAATCTAATTACTAGGCAGTCAGATAGTGGCCGTGCATCAAATCTCGACGTGGTTCGAGCACGCTCGCAGTTGAGGCTTTCCGAAGCGACAATTCCGCCGCTCAAAGGCAGGATCACTGCAGCCATAAACCGGCTTGGCGTTTTAACAGGCGAAGCGCCGGGCCTTTTGGAAACTGAGCTTTCTAGCATCCAACCACTTCCGTCAATGCCGGCTACAGTTGCTGTGGGTGAAGCATCTGATTTGATACGACGGCGTCCGGATTTGAGAGCCGCGGAGCGCCGTGTTCAATCCGCGACCGCGAGGTACGGTGTAGCAGTTGCAAACCTCTATCCTAGTGTGAGTATTCTGGGTTCGATTGGATTTCAGTCGCTCTCTCTTAGTGACTTCGGAGATGGTCGAACCAATAATTTCAGTGTGGGGCCGCAAATTAACTGGGCTGCGTTTAACATTGGACGGGTCCAGGCTCAAGTTGAACAAGCAGATGCAGAAGCACGCGCGTTACTGCTTAGGTTTGAGCAGTCTGTGCTTGAGGCTCTTGAAGAAATCCAAACTGCGATGTCAAACTTCAACCGCGAAGAAGAGAGATGCCAAAGCCTTGTCGAAGCGGCCACAGCCGCGGGATCCGCAGCACGATTGTCCAGGGTGCGGTATGAGGTGGCCTAGATGATTTTCTCGACGTGCTGGACGCTGAACGTACTTTGCTTCAGACCGAAAACCAATTGGCTGTTAGTGAAACGACGGTCGCGCTCAACTTAATAGCTGTTTACAAGGCTCTCGGTGGTGGATGGCAAGGAGGGGCGGTTGAACAAGCCAAAGCAAGCCCCGGAAATAGTGAATGAAAGCCTTTCAATGGAAACTATAGGTGAGTCACTTGAATAGCTGATTGCCAAGTTAAGCCCTCCAGAACTGATGCAGCTACTGTTGAAGCATGGTGATCGACGTCAGTTTGTACCAGGCGAGCGTTTGTTCGACATGGGCGAGTACATGCTTGAGTTTTACGCAGTCCTGGACGGTGACGTGGAAACTCTTGACCGATCTGACAACGACAGCGTCAGCTTCACCATCGGTAATAATCAGGTGCTCGGAGAAGTGGGTTTCCTGTAGCGGCAAGACGGCTGCAGACATGCGGATTGACTGCAAAGCGCTTTTTTAAAGGTGGGTGTGGCGCCCAATACCACAAAGGGTTTGTGATCACTGGGCAAGATCGAGAGAACAACTATGGGTCATTCGCTACGTCATGTCCGGGCATTTTTGCCGTTGGAGATGTGAGCTCGGGCTCAGTAAAACGAGTGGTGTCGACGGTAGGCGAAGGTTCCGTCGTTGTTGCCACACGGCGTGCCGACAGTTTATGAATTAGACGCGCCATATTTACCCAATAATCTACCCATTAGACAATACCAGGTTGACGCGCACCTCTGTGGATTTCAATAGACAAAAATTCTTTTAAATAATTGAAATATATACATAATATACGTCACTATGTGCCGCTGCGGACATACCTTATACAGACTTCGTCTCCGCCATAATCTGGCCAAGGAATTGTCAGAAGAAAATTGGTCAAGAGGTTGGGGCCTCTTAATCTGATGACCAAGAATTTTCACTACTTTAAATTATCACCAGCGACTATTTGCCTCGTGGTGATAATGTATGTTCATTTTCCACTCTTATGCCGCAATGTTGAAGAACGTTTGTTCAAACGAGGCATAGATATTTGCCACGAGTCCATTCGTTTCTGATGAAACCACCTCGGGTCTATCTTTGCAAAAGAGACAAGGAAGCGTCGGCGGAAGCACCCAGCCCAATATTCAAACTGGCGGTGGCACATCGTCGAAGTCTTTGTCAAAATCAAAGGTAAACTCACTGTTTGCGGTGTGCTGTAGATCATAAAGGCGAGGTGCTGGATGCAGTCGTCACCAAGCGCTGAAATAAACTTGTGGCCCTGAAAGTCCGGAAAAGTATCATGAAACGCTATGGACAACCGCAGGCTGTCGTCACAGATTGCCTCGGATCATACAGAGCGTCACGTAGAGCTCTGGATGCAAAACACCATAAAGAAGTGGGGTGATGAACAAGTTCCGAACGGGAAAGGGCTGCAGAATTTCACTTCAATCAAGTCCTAAATCCAAAAACACTTCAATGGAGAACGTAAACGACATCGCTACAAAAAAATGTTGATCTGAAGCACTTCCAGAATTGCCGGAAGCTGCAGCTTAACATGTCATTATTCTGGCGAGTTTTGAGACTGGTTAGCTTTGGCCTGACGGTATCTCAAGCAATGTCCTCAGGATTCCTTGCAGCTCAAGCTATCACTCGATACTCAATATAAATTGCGAACAGGGTAGACTGAACTACATCTCGACACAACTTTCACTCCTAAAATCAAGCACCATGTGTAGAGAAACAAATATACATAAATGCAGCAAATGGTGAAACAAGAATTGAATGAAAGTCGTTAGTCATTAATACTAAACTATCTTGTTATTTTGTATGATGGCGAAAAACCGTTCGACAGTATCTGAAGGGATGACCCATGCGGACCATTATCTATGGATTGTTAGCTCTTGCGCCGCTTCCCTTTGCGAGCGCACGTCCAGCTTGGCAATGGCTTTGGGTTGTGGTAATTAGTGCACTTAGTCATTATAATAATTATGATGGTGCCATGGGCACATAGGGTCACCGGCATTCGATGTCGTCACTAACAATCTGAGTTTTTTTATCCAAGAAACACCTCTAGGATGCAATGCAGTCCACATTACTACTCAATGCCGGACCTGTGCTTCTATTCTCTGGTTGCCCACTTCCTAATAATACCATGAATATTGTATTATACTTGGCACTTCTTTTCAAAGCCGCAGTTGGACAGGCAGTTTTTATTTGATTGCAGGAGCATATTGACTCTGTTTTCATAAATACAGTAATAGAACAAAAAAAGAACAAATAACAGATTTTATTAAGCGCCAAAATCATGACATTCACCAGTATACGGCAATCGGCTGAAAAACTTGTTCTCCCAGGCGATCTCCGGTAGCGACTTAAGGATCCACCAGGCCAAACGGCGTTGATGGTCGCCTGTAATCGTCGGACAGGATTGAGCGGCCAATAGGTGGTTCAGCCCGCGCCATACAGTCCGCGCGGTGACAAAGACGACATGTGATCCCGATTGGTGTTGTCTGCACAGCCGACGTGTCCGTGTCTTTTGTATAGACCAGTTTGTGGGCGTGCTGAGATGAACAGCATAAGGCAACCGCTCGCTCTATTTTAGGCCGTTTATACCCACCGCCTCCCGCAGTTACTGTTCGTACAATGGAGAAAAACCTCTCACCGCCGGGCAATTCAACCCACTGTGTCAACACGCGGCGTGGGCTTTTAAAGGCACTGTGAAGCTCCCAGAGCGGACAGGACCCGCCGTGCCTGGCAAACGGAAAACCGGCACCATCCAGTCTTTTTGATACATTTCCTGCTGCATCTACTCTTATGAAGAAGAAAGGCACGCCTTCCTGCCCTGGCTTTTGCAGTGTTGTCAGCCGGTGTGCAACTTGTTCGAAACTGGCGCCAAACTGACGCCCCAATGCCTCTATGTCATACAGCCGATTTTTGGCAGCTTTTGCGAAAGCCTGATACGGCATCATAATGGCTCCAGCAGTATAATTTGCAATGGCGCGACGTGTCAGCTTTTCCGCTGTATCGGTATCAAAGCTCGTGCCCGCCAGAACGTCTGATATTACATCCGCCATTTCAAGATAGACAACTTGCAATGCAAGCTGAAAAGAGGCGCTGGCTTTGTCAAGCGACTCGTCCAGAACTATTTCTCTGCGGTGCATATCAAAGCGCCTCGTCAAGCCTACCATCACATCAGAGGGAAGATGGCGAACCCTTAGGCGCTGATCAGCGAAATATCTCTCATAACCTCCGGCTCTTTGTATGTTCCTAGATAAATCCTCGGCCAGATTGTCAATTTCTGCAAAGTAGTTTTTGCGCGCCGTAAGGAACCGCCTGGCTTCGCCAACAGGATCTGAGCCTGTTATATCAGTGCCCCCTTGGTCGGCAAGTGCCAACTGGCCTTCTTGATAGGCTGTATAAAGGCGAAGCACGGCTTCGGCAGTCGCCGGAAATGTGCTGCCAAAATCCTGTATTTCCAGAGGAGAAAGATCAAGATCTTCAAACAAGGGGGCTTTGAAAACTGCGGCCATTTGCGCATCGAAATCGTTGCCAGAGCCCCGTGCTAAAGACGCAATATCAATGCGGTAAATTTCTGCAAGTTTAAGCAGCATGGCTGCTGTTACCGGGCGTTGGTTGCTTTCGATAAGGGCGATATAGGACGTTGAAACATCAAGGTCTTCAGCCATCATAACCTGTGTCAGGCCCAAGTCACGACGCATACGCCGTATTCTGGGGCCCATAAAGGTGCTACGCTTTTTTGCCATTTTATGCCTCTAATTTACAACCCATATATTACATATTTTACAAAGTTACAAAATCATTTGTAATAATTTACAAGTTCACTTTTTCGACAGTGCAAAAGCCGCAGCAAAAGCTTACCAGTCGCTCCAGAAACTAATCGGTGACCTTTTGAAAAGAGGGTGCTGGTTTTGAGTAGAGGAAAAATCGATGCCCTATGACACTATTTCTGGAAAAGCAGATGGAGCCAAAACTATGACCTATCAAGATGACATTAAAAATGTTCAAGACTTGATCAACGGTTACAACGGAACCTGGGACGGTATTGATGCTGAGGCCGTTGCACGGATGCGCGCTCAAAATCGTTTCCACACGGGCCTGGACATCGCGCGCTACACAGCCGGTATTATGCGGGCGGACATGGCGGCCTACGACGCAGACCCCGCGAACTACACCCAGTCACTGGGTTGCTGGCATGGCTTTATCGGTCAACAGAAGATGATTTCGATCAAGAAACACTTCGGGGATACAAAGGGTCGGTACTTGTATCTTTCCGGCTGGATGGTCGCTGCGCTGCGTTCTGAATTTGGTCCACTGCCTGACCAGTCCATGCATGAGAAAACCTCTGTTCCAGCACTAATCGAAGAGCTTTATACTTTCCTCAAACAAGCTGATGCCCGTGAACTAGGCGGTCTCTTCCGTGACCTGGACGCCGCTCGCGATGCGGGTAACGCAGCATTAGAGAAAGAAATTCAGGGTAAAATTGACAATTTCCAAACCCATGTTGTTCCGATCATTGCAGATATTGACGCTGGTTTTGGTAACGCAGAAGCAACCTATCTGCTGGCAAAGAAAATGATTGAAGCTGGCGCCTGTGCACTCCAGATCGAAAACCAAGTGTCTGATGAAAAGCAGTGTGGCCACCAGGACGGCAAAGTTACGGTGCCTCATGAAGACTTCCTCGCCAAGGTGCGCGCCTGCCGGTATGCCTTCCTTGAAATGGGTGTTGATGATGGTATCGTTGTTACTAGAACAGACAGTCTGGGTGCCGGTCTGACCAAGCAAATCGCTTTTTCCAAAGAGACGGGCGATATTGGCGATCAGTACAACAGCTTCCTGGACTGCGAAGAAGTAGAAGCCGGTGATTTGGCACCCAATGACGTTGTCATCAACCGCGATGGCAAGTTGATGCGCCCGAAACGGTTACCGTCTAACTTGTTCCAGTTCAAGCCGGGTAGCGGAGTGGACCGCTGCGTTCTTGATTGCATCACGTCTCTACAAAACGGTGCGGATTTGCTGTGGATCGAAACCGAAAAACCTCATGTTGAGCAGATCGCGAGCATGGTTGATAGAATTCGCGACGTCGTTCCGGATGCAAAGCTGGTTTATAACAACTCACCGTCCTTCAACTGGACACTGAACTTCCGTCAGCAGGTATTTGACGCCTGGGAAGCCGAAGGCAAGGATGTATCCGCATATGACCGTGCCGACCTGATGAGTGTGGATTATGACGACAGTGACCTCGCGGTTGCCGCTGATGAAAAGATTCGCACTTTTCAGAAAGACGGTTCCAAGCGCGCAGGGATTTTCCATCACCTCATTACGCTGCCGACTTACCATACGGCTGCGCTTTCTACTGATAATCTGGCTAAGCGCTACTTCGGTGATGAAGCGATGCTGGGCTATGTTAAACAGGTTCAACGCGAAGAAATCCGCCAGGGTATTGCCTGCGTGAAGCACCAGAATATGGCAGGGTCCGATATTGGTGACGATCACAAAGAATATTTTGCTGGTGAAGCTGCGCTGAAAGCATCTGGCAAAGATAATACAATGAACCAATTCGGCTAAATAGCTGTTGGTAACGATGCAACTGCCGCTTTTTCCCGCTAGGGAGAGGGCGGCAGAATGCGTAAAAGGCCTGTTGATTTGCAATAGTTGAGCTGGATACAGCTTTTTAAGTAAGATTAAGCAAGTGGCAACAAAGTGCTGCGCGCAAAAGGGTACGTCGAATGAGTAATCGGATTGAACACAGTGGCTTGTCTGTTGCGGCTGAAATGCATGAGTTTATTTGCAACGAGGCTCTGCCGGGTACCGGCATAGACAAGAAAATATTCTGGAAAGGTCTTGCGGACCTTGTTCAGACATTCGGTCCAGAAATAAAAAATGCCCTCGCCGCTCGTGAGGATTTACAGGCTCAAATTGACGCTTGGCACAAGGAAAAACCAGGCTCGAATTACGACCAGGAGGACTATAAAGCGTTCCTCCGTAAGATTGGCTATCTGGTTGAGGAAGGCCCGGCTTTCAAAATTGAAACACAAAATGTGGACAAGGAAATTGCCAGCGTTGCAGGCCCGCAGCTTGTGGTCCCTGTGATGAATGCGCGTTTTGCGCTCAACGCAGCAAATGCCCGTTGGGGTAGTTTATATGATGCCTACTACGGCACTGATGTAATTGCGGAAACGCCAGGACTGGAAAAAACGGCAGCTTACAACACAAAACGAGGCGCAGCCGTCGTGGAAAAGGCGGTAGAATTTCTGGATGACGCCGTTCCTTTAGAGAGTGTTAGCCATACTGATGTTGTGTCGTACGGCGTGCACGACGGAATCCTTACAGCAACTACTAAAGATGGCAATGTAATAGGATTGAAAGACGGTGATCAGTTTGTTGGGTATCAGGGTAGTGCAGATGTTCCGACTTCATTGCTGCTTCGTAATAATGGCCTGCATATCGAAATTCAGGTCGATCGCACCCACCCTGTCGGAGCAAGCTCCAGCGCCGGTGTGAAGGATGTGGTGCTTGAAGCAGCTGTATCGACCATCCAGGACTGTGAAGATTCAGTGGCAGCAGTAGATGGTGCGGATAAAGCGGCTGCATACCGAAATTGGCTTGGCCTTATGAAAGGCGATCTAAGCGAAACATTCACTAAAGGTGACAAGGAGCTGACGCGACGGTTGAGCAGTGACAGAGAATACAGTGCACCGGATGGCACTAGTTTTACGTTGCCCGGTCGCAGTTTGCTTTTGGTGCGCAACGTGGGTCACTTGATGACTACACCTGCGGTCCTGGACAAGCACGGCAACGAAATATCTGAAGGTTTGCTGGATGCATTGGTAACCAGCCTTTGTGCGCTTCATGACCTGAAAAAGAAGGGTCAGAACGCCAACAGTCGCACCGGCAGTATTTATATTGTTAAACCAAAAATGCATGGTCCGTCCGAGGTGGCCTTAACCAACGATATCATGGGCTATGTAGAGGATGTCCTTGGCCTCGAACGGTTTACCATCAAAGTCGGTGTGATGGACGAAGAACGGCGCACCACGGTAAACCTGAAAGAGTGCATCCGAGCCGTGAAGGAGCGATTGGTATTTATCAACACTGGCTTTCTGGACCGCACGGGCGATGAACTTCATACCAGTATGGAAGCCGATGCCTTTCTGCCTAAAGATGACATAAAGGGTGAACCTTGGATCGCGGCCTATGAAGACTGGAATGTGAACATCGGGCTGGAATGTGGTCTTCAGGGGGTTGCCCAAATCGGAAAAGGCATGTGGGCCATGCCAGATGAAATGGCAAAGATGATGGAACAGAAAATTGGCCATCCAATGGCCGGTGCCAGCTGCGCCTGGGTGCCATCACCAACGGCGGCCACATTGCATGCACAGCATTATCACTATGTCTCCGTTGCAGACCGCCAGCGCGAATTGGCGGCTTCTCCTCGCGCTAGCCTTGACGACATTCTGACCGTACCCCTTTTGAGAGGGCGTAATTTGTCAGGCGACGAAGTACAGCGGGAGCTTGATAACAATGCACAAGGCATTCTTGGTTATGTGGTGCGATGGATCGATCAGGGTATTGGCTGTTCGAAAGTACCAGACATAAAAGATGTTGGTCTGATGGAAGATCGTGCAACACTGCGTATTTCCAGCCAGCATGTTGCAAACTGGCTTCATCACGGCATTTGCACCAAAGAGCAGGTAACCGAATCATTGGAGCGGATGGCCGCAATTGTGGATACACAAAATGCAGGGGACCCCGCTTATCGGCCGATGGCACCGAATTTTGCAAACAGCATTGCCTTCCAGGCGGCAGCTGACCTGATTTTTAAAGGGCGGGTACAGCCGAGTGGCTATACAGAGCCTCTCCTTCACAAGCGCAGGTTGGAAGCCAAAGCGCGAATGAAGGCAGGTGCTCTTTCAACATAAAGTGCGTTTTAGGTCTGCTGAACTTAAATAAGGTTAGTGTCCTACCAGAAAAACAGATGTTTTGGTTTTTTGCGAACGTGTAATGGTGTTTGATAACGATAATATTCTTGGTTTCAGGGTTTTAACCAGAATGACGGATCACTAATGTCACCGAAGCGCGTCTATCCCCTGATTTTTACGGATCTTGATGGGACTTTACTGGATCATCACAGCTATTCCGCGAAACCAGCAGATATGCTTATCAAACAACTTATTGGTACATTGGTTGCTGATGTTGTGCCGATAACGAGCAAAACGCAGGCAGAGCTTCTTTGGCTTGAAAAAGAACTTCCATTTTCTGACTGTATCAAGATATCCGAAAATGGCTCGGTTATCCAAATACCTGCCGGGCATTTGCTACATGATCAAGGAATTCAAGCCCCCATTGTTCTGAGCGTGACGTATCAGTCGATTTTGGCTGCGCTAAAAGCATTGCCAAATCATCTGAGCCGTTCCATCCATGGTTTTTCCGGGATGACGGAAGCCGAGGTGGCCGTACACACAGGGTTGAGTTTGGGCGAAGCTCGGCGCGCCAAAGAACGGCAGGCAACAGAACCTTTCTTATGGTTCGGAACGGTGGATGAACTGCATGAACTGCGGGAGTTGCTGGAGCAAGCGGGCATCCAGGTCCAGCAGGGCGGTCGATTTTACCATTTCACGGGTAAGGTAACAAAACTACAGGCGATGCGACATATCGCCGATGCATTCCAGCAACAAAAAAACGGCTGCAAGTATGTGACAATCGCACTAGGCGATGGGCCCAATGACATTGGGATGATTGAAGGTGCCGATTTCGGTGTGATTATTCCCAATGTAGACGGCACCAGTATTGAGTCCGATATATCGTCTGTAAGAACAGCAGATAAAGCTGGCCCGGGCGGCTGGGTATCTTCAGTAACGGCTATTCTCCGCGAATTGGGATTGCTTTAGGTGTGAACACATTTAGACTGTCATCTGGTTAACCTGAGGCTCGCCCATGACTGACTTTCATCAAAATGGCATCATTTCGACGCTCCATAACCTCACAGATAGGTCCCTGGAATCGCTGGAGGCTGATTTGATGAAATTTCGCTCAGCCAACCCGATGGCTCTTGTGCTGCCGTCATTGTTTTCTGAACTGGAAGGTCCAGCTCTGGAGCATATTGTCGATGAACTTTGCAAAGTTCCTTATCTTGACGACATCATCATCGGTCTTGATAGGGCGGACAAAAGCCAGTTCGAATACGCCAAAAAGTATTTCGCCCGATTGCCGCAGCGTCACCATATTTTGTGGAACAGTGGTCCGCGTTTGACGGCTCTGGATGAAGAACTGAAAGAACACGGCCTTTCACCTGCTGAACCCGGAAAAGGCCGTAATGTTTGGTTCTGTTTTGGGTATTTTTTAGCTGCGACCAATGCCCAGATGGTTGGCCTGCATGATTGTGATATATTAACTTACGACCGTCACATGTTGGCCCGGCTTATGTACCCTGTTGCCAATCCAACTTTTCCCTATGTTTTTTCAAAAGGATATTACGCCAGAACCACTGAAGAAAAACTGAACGGGCGTGTTGTTCGCCTGCTTATTGGGCCGCTGTTGGCCGCGCTGCAAAAAGTATGCGAACCCAATGACTATATTACCTATCTGAACAGTTTTCGCTATGCTCTGGCAGGTGAGTTTGCCATGGGTCGTCAGGTGGTAAAAAACATCCGCATTCCCTCTGATTGGGGTTTGGAGGTTGGCGTACTGTCCGAGATTTGGCGCAATCAATCTACCAAAATGATTTGTCAGGTAGAGATTGCAGACAACTACGACCATAAACATCAGTCTGTCTCACACGATAATCCGACAAAAGGATTATCGAAGATGAGCATTGATATTACAAAATCGGTGTTTCGTAAGCTGGCTACCGACGGTCAGATATTCTCTCAGGGTACTTTCAGAACCCTTAAGGCGACCTACTTCCGGATCGCCCTTGACCGGATCGAAACATATCACAATGACGCGGTGATGAATGGCCTGACCCTTGATCGGCACGAAGAAGAAACAACCGTTGAACTTTTTGCGCAAAATATCATGCAGGCTGGCGAAAGCTTTTTGGAATCGCCAAATGAAACACCCTTTATGGCCAACTGGAACCGGATAACCAGTGCCGTACCTGATTTTACCAAACGCTTTACAGAAGCGGTGCAACTGGATAATGCCGATTAGTCCCTGCCAAGCGTATTATTGCTAATCCATACTGTTTGATAGGGGGCAAGGGTCTGCGCTCCTTCAATATCTGAAATAGGCGTACCGGATATCAAATCCCACCAGGGATCGCTTGCAATCAAATTTATATCCGCCAACGAAAGTGTCTTGTTTTGGTTGGTCACATTGGTCACGGCGAAGATGCTTTGTTTTCTGTCCAGGCTTTGGCGCCATATCCCAAACAAACCTTCTGGTAGTGTCAGCGTGAACTGAACCGCATTTGGGTGAAAGGCTGGCTGTGTCTTGCGGATATCAATCAGGCCCAAAAATCGCTGAAATACAGTTGCTTCAATGGTAGTTGGGTCGTTTAGTTTGCTGCTGATATCATCGTAATCCAGTTGCCGCCGGTTGATGGATCGATTGTGGCCAGTTTTATTCATTTCTTCATAGCCGTTCGGGGTTGCCAAAAGACTGTGAATATAGATCGCTGGAATGCCTTCCAGTGCCAGCATGATAGCCATCGCCGCCATAAAGCGGTCAACTTGTAAGTCGTCTGGCCCAGCCATCGTGCCCTGCATAGCCTCAAAATAAGAGATGTTCATCTCGTAAGGCTTTTCCGTTCCGCCTGGCCCCCGACGCATTGAAATGCGTCCGCCAAAGCGCCGCATCGCAGCCAGCATTTGATCGACTTCTCCTGGGGGCAGAACACCCTCTGTCGGTCGCAAGCCGATGCCGTCGTGGCTGGCGGTAAAATTAAGATAGGTGCAGCCGCTGAGGGCAGGGGGATTGCTGCGCGTCCATCGCTTTAAGTAGAGGGCATCTCCCGTCAGCAATGCGTGCACCAGCAACGGTGGCAGGGAAAAGTTGTAAATTACATGGGCTTCGTTCTGATTGCCGAAGTAGGTCAGGTTTTCATGATTTGGAATGTTGGTTTCTGTAATAATAATCAGGGTTTTCGCGTGATGGTCCATCAATGTACGCAGTAGCCTGATCACCTCATGAGTTTCATCCAGATTAATTGATGAGGTGCCAATCTTTTTCCATAGGAAAGCGACCGCATCGAGCCTGAAAACCCGCACGCCGTGATCAATGTAGGCCGCGATGATCTTTATGAATTCAAGCAGAACGTCAGGATTGGTGAAGTCAAAGTCGGGCTGATCAGCACTGAATGTGCTCCAAACATGTTTGTCTCCATCCGATGTGCGAAAAGGAGTTAGCAGGGGGTGCGCACGCGGCCTTACGACCTCGCCAAGGTCAGCAGTTGGGTCAGCTATATAATAATAGTCTTTGCCTGGTGCTTCGCCGGACAGGAATTGTTGAAACCATTTGGATTGACTGGATCCATGATTGATCACCAAATCTGCCATTAAACGATATTCAGCACCGATCTTCTCAATATCCAACCAGTCACCCAAATTCTCGTTGACGGCAAGATAATCAATCACAGCGAACCCATCGTCCGAACTGTAAGGAAAGAAAGGCAGGATATGGACCATGCCAATTTTCTGTCCCACACGATCCTTTAGAAATCGATACAGTGTTTTGAGCGGGGCCTCCCTGTCTGATTGAATGGTGCCCCCATAGGTGATCAGGGCTATATCGCTCTCATCCCATAAAAGCTTATCTGCACCGTGTTCATTTTCAACTATTTGGCTCTTGTCGGGCCAGAAAAGCTCGATCGCACGCTGTGCCAGCCTTTCGGCATTATGATTAGGATAGAGCAATTGCAACTGTGCAGTTAAACGGCGCTGCAAATGGTTCATCCTGGTATGATCATCTGTCATATGATGTGAAATTCCCGAAAGCCACGCTAGTCGCAACAAAGTATGCAGCTCATTAGAGCGTTAGTAAATCAGTAAACACTTAGGCAATAAAGCCTTTTACGGGGCATTAACAAACAAGAATTGTAACGCATGGGGTCAAATGGATTTGGCTCTGTCTCCAGGCGAAATAAGTCTATCGCGGACATGCTAAAAGCCAGGATCACTAGTTTTTGAAAAGACGCCTGCTTTACTATTTGCGCTAGTTAGACTAAATTACGCCAATGGGGTCGATATAGGTGGCGTTGTAGCTAAGGCGTCGGAAATATAGAAAAGTCGGCCATGCAAACTGGAAATTTCATCAAGACACTGCTGAGCGCTGTTACCATGGGTATCGTCGCGTCATCAGCGTCAGCTCAAACGATAGGCGTTGATATAAATGCCAACCTTTCTAGTTTTCAGCCGGTGGCCTTGGGCGAAAATATTACTTTAGACCCGTGTGGCAGTAATGTTGTTAGGGGCAACTCGTCGGTAGCGCTAAACAGTATTTGCAGTTCGTCCGAACCTGATAGATTTAGCGTCAATTATCTGATTTCCCGAGCCGGAACCACCTCTGCCCTAACATTTGGGACAGGGGGACAAGGTGTTGCCTCCAGTATCGCCAGTCTGGTCGCGAGTGCGGGCGGCACGGTTCAAAGCTTGGGCACTGCTGCAGCGGGCTTTGGCCCAACCGCGATTGCTACGGGTGCCGGTACGTTATTCTCGACGGCAGGCACTTATGTAATCAGCCTGATTACAGCGGTGCAGGGTGGCGTAACAATTGTAGAGCCGAATGCTGCCAACCAGAGGACCTTTAACGACAATGGTTTGGAAATCGCAGGCAGCGGGTTTTCCATTAATGGTGCAACGGTTGGTAATTTTGACGGTAGCGTCATTGGCAACCTTTCTGGCGGCATCGCCGCAACCGCAAATGGCCTCAGAAACGTCGCCTTTGCACAAGCTACAATTGTCGTAGAGGCTGTCAGCGTCCCAGAGCCATCTAGCATATTTGTGCTCGCCAGCGGCTTACTTGGACTTGCATGGCATCGCCGTCGCCGTACGAGGACTGTCGTTATGTCCACACCGCTCGCGTAAACTGTTAGGGTCTGCACTTCGTCAGGCGATGATATCCCGTTAAAAATTAACGACGTTTCTTGCCGTGTTATGCCGCTTTCTATATGCAATAACACCAAGGATTGCTTTACGGTTTGCAGAGCCATTGTTGAAGATGCTGTGCATCACAACGTAAGTTGACTGAAGTGCAACTTTGCAGTTGTTAAGATATTAAACTGGTCTCGTATTTCAGCAGAATTGAAGGTTCGGTATTGATGAAAACCAGAACTCTCTACGATAAATTGATCGACAGCCATTCAGTCAAGACTTTGGATAATGATGGTCATGTTCTGCTTTATGTCGATCGTCACGTCATCAACGAGTATACCAGTCCTCAAGCTTTTAGCGGTCTTCGACAACATAACCGGGATGTTTGGCGGCCCAGCACCACCCTCGCCGTTGTTGATCACGTCAACTCTACTGAGCCAAACAGGACCGATTTTTCCGAGAGTGAGTCTGGCGCCCGGCAAATGAAATATCTTGCAGAAAACTGCGATAGGTTTGGCATCGAACTATTTGACCTTCTGGATAAACGTCAGGGAATTGAGCATGTTGTTGCTCCCGAACAGGGATTTGTATTGCCCGGTATGGTTATAGCTGCTGGCGACAGCCACACCACGACATACGGTGCCTTGGGCGCGTTTGGCTTTGGTATTGGCACATCTGAAATTGAGCATCTTCTTGCAACACAGACGCTGGTATATAAACGCCTCAAAACGATGCGTGTCACTATTGACGGGACATTAGGTCTTGGCGTGACCTCTAAAGATCTGGTGATGGCGGTTATCAAGAAAATTGGCGCTTCGGGTGCAACGGGATATGCAGTTGAATTTGCCGGTTCAACCATAGCTGATTTGAGCGTTGAATCCCGGATGACGATTTGCAATATGGCTGTGGAAGCTGGGGCCCGTGGTGCCTTCATGGCACCTGATGAAAAAGTATTGGCGTATATTCAATCAAAACCGCGTGCGCCGCGCGGGTCACTGTGGTCACAAGCAGTTGCAAAATGGATGACCTTGAAAACAGATGAGGGTGCCCAGTTTGACCGGGAAGTCCACCTGTCTGCAGAAGCCGTGGAGCCGATGATTTCGTGGGGGATTAGCCCAGACCAGGCAGACATCATTTCTGGATTTGTGCCATCACCTAACACCACTTACGGTGACCATCAAAACGCAGCAATTGAGAGAGCACTGGAGTACATGGGCCTCGAGCCAGGCACCAATTTTGAAGATATTGAGATAACCCATGCGTTTATCGGGTCTTGTACCAATTCACGTATTGAGGACCTGAGGCAGGTCGCCGCTGTCTTAGCGGGCCGTAAAATCGCCAACGGTGTGCGCGGGATCATTGTGCCGGGATCATCGTTGGTTCGCCAGCAGGCCGATGAGGAGGGCCTTGTTGATATTTTCAAGTCTGCGGGCTTTGAGTGGCGGCAATCAGGGTGCTCACTTTGTCTTGCCATGAATGAAGATATTCTTCTTCCTGAAGAGCGATGTGCATCTAGTACTAACAGAAACTTTGAAGGACGGCAGGGGGCTGGTGCGCGTACCCACCTCATGAGCCCGGCCATGGTTGCCGCAGCGGCAGTTTCTGGTCGATTAAAAGATGTTAGAAAACTAAAGCCGAAGTGATTTGATGGAACCATTTAATCGTGTATCTGGACCCGCTGCTCCAATGTTGAATGCCAACATTGATACGGATGTGATTATGCCGAAGCAGTTTTTGAAAGGTATTGATCGCACAGGTCTGGACAAGGGAGTGTTCTTTGATCAGAGGTTTCGTGCTGATGGTCAGCCAAATCCAGACTTTGTTCTCAATCAACCAGCATATGCCGGTGCCAAATTTCTCCTGACCGGCCCAAACTTCGGATGTGGTTCAAGCAGAGAGCATGCCGTTTGGGGGCTTTATCAATTAGGTATTCGCGCGCTTATCGGCACCTCGTTTGCAGGTATATTTTTTGATAATTGCATGAGGAATGGTGTTTTAATCGCTTTGGTCGACGAAGCGCAACTCAGACAGATAATGACGCACGACACACTTGGTAAGGATTTGAAGCTGACAATTGATCTGCCACACCAGGAAATCCGCATTGAAGAAAAAGAAGCAATCAGGTTCGAGATTGACCAACTGCGAAAAAATGTTTTGATAGAAGGCCTTGATCCCATTGGGTCCACTCTGCAACACAAAGACGCTATTCTAAACTTTGAAAAAAGGCACTTGGCAGAAAACCCTTGGTTAGCTTGACGTAAAATACGGCCGTAAGTCGCGATTTTTTCGGTCCAAAGATTTGTCCAACACGAAGCCAGGCATTGTACGGCGTTTAATCGCGGAAGAAAATCAACGCCTGCTCCAATAAAATGTCAGGAACTTCTTCTGGAATATAGTGACCAGACGGCAGCTCCATTCCAGTGACATGTTTGGCTACTTTTCGCCATTCTGCCAACACATCGAAACATGTGCCGACAGCCCCGTTTTTACCCCATAGTATGTTAACCGGACAGTCCAGCATATGCCCATTTTCTATGTCTTGCCGGTCATGTTCAAGGTCAATGGTAGCGCTCGCTCTATAGTCTTCACACATGGCTTCAGCGGTGCCGGGTTTGCGGATGCAGCGCCGATACTCCTGCATTGCTTCCGAGGAAAAATATTTCATGCCATCGCTGCGGCCGTCCATAATACCCGCCAAATAGGCATCAGGGTCTGTCTTAATTAGCAGCTCAGGTAGCGGAGCTGGTCTGATTAAGAAAAACCAATGCCAATATGCGCGGGCGAATACCTCATTGGTGTTTTCATACATAGCCAATGTTGGCGCAATATCCAGCATCATCAGGCGTTCCACACACCCGTTGTGATCTGCCGCCATCCGGTGTGCCACTCTGGCCCCTCGATCATGAGCGAGAACCTTGAATGAATTATGCCCCAGTGAGGCCATCAAGTTGACGCTATCCTGAGCCATGACACGTTTTGAATAGGGTGTATGTTTGGAGTCTGTCGGAGGGCGGCTGCTGTCCCCATATCCCCTCAGGTCGGCAGCCACGACCGTGAAGTACTGTGCCAGTTTATCGGCAACTTTGTGCCAGATCATGTGGGTTTGTGGGTGACCATGCATCAGCAACAGGGCAGGGCCTCTGCCGCCTATGCGAAAAAAAATCTCAGCGTTGTCACTCGAAAATGTCTTGGCTTCAAACTGGTCAAACATGATGCAAAATCCACTATTTTCCGTGCTGAAACGCACTCACCGATGGGAGTTCGATCAAGAAAAGAACTCTCATAGCCAACCCGCCAATTTAACGTCGCTCATGCGACGCCGGGAAATTGGAATTTCCTCACCGTTTTTCAAGAAAATGACTCCGCCTTCGGTACGTTTGCTAATGCGGTCAATACCTTGCCGAGCGACCCACCAAGACCGGTGCACGCGCAAGCCTTCCATGCTGTCTGATTCAGAGATAGCGTCCACAAACCGCACGAGAATGAGTTCATCTCCCGCGTCGGTTATCACCCGAACATAGTGGTCTTCCGCTCCAAGTGCCCACAGTTCCGCATCGCGCAATTTCGGCTGAAGGCGCCGCAATATTTTTGATGTACCTTGTTTTGCGGCAATGCTGGCTTCTGATTTAACCGTTTCAGCCTCGCCGTCTGGCGGTCTGTCGGCCTCGTCCGGGGGTAAAGCGGGTGACCCAGCGGCAGCTGCTTCATGATCCTTCATCCGAAACCCGGTAATCACCGCCGTAACTACCCAGACTTTCAGTGCCACCTCCGCATAATCTGTAACCACAATGGGTTCATCGCTAAAGCCCTCTAAGATCATGACAAAGCCAAACATCGGCACTGTAAGAATGAGCGAGTACAATATCCAGCGTGCTGCCCACGGCAGCGGCGCAAGTAAGGGCCTCAATTGACGGGAAAGCGCGTCGCCTAGCCAAAGGCCTGCTCCAATCAACGTCGCCCAGTAAACCAAACGCACTAAAAACGGGAAAGATTCGCCGCCATACAAACCAGAAAAAGCCAGTAAGGCACTGGCAATCAAAACAAAGGCGATTTTCCCGTAGATCGTGTTCTTCACTTGTTTCGTAACTCACGTTTCGTCAGTGGCGAATGGCCGTCATTTGCGAAGACTTTGGTCGTTTAACGAACTGTCTGTTCACTGTTTCTGCAACGTCCAGCTAATCTTTTGGCTGCAATGATAGTCAATCATAACGGAGAAGTATTGTGGTTCGCAAAATTTTTGACAGACATCTCAGCAAAACCATTGCCATTGCAGGCGCTGTACTATTTGCCAGTGGCTCTGTGGCAGAACCCCCTGGTGCTTTCCAGAACGGTGCGGGCACTTCGACACCAATGGCAACCCTGACCTTCAACATAGAAGTCATCAAAGCCCAAGGGGCCGTAATGATCGCCTTGTTTGATAGTGCACCTGCTTATGGCGGAAAGGGTCAGCCAGTTCGGGCAACCCGGGTGCCAGCAGAAAAGCTTGAAATGACGACGTCCTTTGAAGGTCTCAAGCCGGGCACCTATGCGGTCAAGGCCTACCATGATTTGGACGGTGACGGGCAACTGTCGGTAAACCCGTTTGGCTTGCCAATTGAACCTTTCGCATTTTCGAACGGGGCTCAGGCACATTATGGCCCGCCGTCGTTCGACAAGGCAGCGCTTACAATCGGTGCAGGAGAAACTCAAGACACACTGAGGTTCGCGAAATGATTAGCCGCCGGTCTTTTGTCAAAGGAGGCGCCACGCTGTTTGCCGGCGCCGCCATGAATGTCGGCAAAGCAGGTGTTTTTGCCGCGGACAGTTTCTCGCCCCTGGGGTTCCACAATGGTCCGGCGAACGGCTATGACAATGAGCCCATGCAACGGGTTTTTGGCCGCGCACCCAAAGACCTGACAGGTGTGCTGTATAGAAATGGTCCAGCGCATTTTCGCAGGGGCGATCAAACTCTGAACCATTGGTTTGACGGCGATGGATTGGTGCGGGCTTTCCGTATTGCTGGTGGCAATGCCAACTTGTCGGCGCAGTTCGTCAAAACCATCAAGCGCCGACGCGACGAAGAAGCAGGGCGTTTCATTATGCCCGGCTTTGGCACCCCGGCTGCACCGGGTGCACCGGTAACTGGGCCCGATGATGCCAATGCCGCCAACACTGCGCTGTTGTCTGTGGAGGATCGTTTATGGGCTTTGTGGGAAGCGGGCAGCCCCTTCGATATTGACCCAAATGATCTGTCGACAAATGGTCCAGTTGTGCTGCGTGATGATCTCGCCCAGATGCCGTTTTCCGCTCATCCTAAAGTAAGTCCGGATGGCATGATCTGGAACTTTGGACTGGCTTACGGGCATCCGTTTGCTTTTTTATGGGGATTGTCGTCACGCGGTGCTGTGGTTCGGTCGGGCATCATTAACTTGCCGTCCGCCAGCTATATGCACGATTGGGCTGTGACACAAACAAAGCTTATTTTCCCTTTACAGCCCTGGGTGTTCACGCGGCAGCAGCCGCCGTTTGTTCGCAGTTTGACATGGCAACCTGAAAACGGGTTAAAGGTTCTGGTCGTTGACAAAGATGACTTTGACAATCGGCAGATTTATGAACTGCCAGCGGGCGCATTTTTCCACACGGGCAATGCCTTTGAAGAGCCCGACGGCACCATCCGTTTTGATGTATGCCTTGCGGAACGACCAACACTGGATGCCGAGGAAGGCTCCGCCATACTACGTGGTGGGACTTTAAACCGCGCTACACCGCATATGACCATGGCGGTCCTGAAGCCAAATGGCACGGCAGAATTTGAACACACATCAATTTCTGCAGAATTCCCGCGGGTTGATCCTCGACAAGAAGGCTTAAGGCATTCCAGGGTATATAGTGTTACCGAAGGGGCGCTTACCACCAACATGGGTTATCGCTTCAATACGGTGATGGCAATGGACTGGACAACCGGCACGCAAGACACCTTTGATTTTGGCTTGAATGTGCTGGTTGAAGAACCGATTTTTGCCCCGCATCCAAACAAGACAGACCACGGATGGTTGTTGGTACCCACCCTTCATCTGGATAAAAAAGCGACCTGTTTGCATGTTTTTGATGCATCTAACCTGTATGATGGTCCAGTTGTGAGTTGGCAGGCTGCGGCACCCTTGCCGCTCAGTTTCCATGGGGTGTGGTCCGCGGCTTGACGATGCACATTTGAGGTGCCACGGGCATAAACGTTTTGCAGCAATCTAAGTCTGAAAGCGGGGTCATGCGTCTTTGGGTCTATTTGTCTATTGTTTCACGTCGGTGCCTAAAATAGATTAACCATCTGTTTGGCTTCCGCCGTGAAGCTGGCATTATGTCTGGAAACAAGGACCCATGAAATGAAAACGCGTGCTGCCATTGCTTACCGGGCGGGTGACCCTCTTTCGGTTGAAATAGTTGATCTGGAAGGCCCCCGGGCAGGCGAAGTTCTGGTCGAAATAAAAGCAACCGGGGTTTGTCATACCGATGCCTTTACCTTGTCTGGAGACGACCCAGAAGGGGCGTTTCCAGCTATTCTGGGACATGAAGGTGCGGGCGTTGTTGTGGAAGTCGGCGACGGTGTCACAAGCCTGTCACCTGGTGATCATGTCATACCGCTGTACACCCCAGAATGCCGCGAATGCGATTATTGCCTGCATCCCAAAACTAACCTGTGCCAGTCGATCCGGGAAACGCAAGGGCAGGGCGTAATGCCGGATGGCACCAGCCGCTTCTCAATCGATGGTACGCCCATATTGCATTACATGGGCTGTTCGACATTTTCTAACTACACCGTATTACCGGAAATTGCGCTTGCCAAAGTACGCAAGGATGCGCCGTTTGACAAAATTTGTTACATCGGTTGCGGAGTTACAACGGGTGTTGGTGCCGTCGCATTTGATGCCAAAGTAGAGCCCGGCTCCAACGTGGTTGTGTTTGGTTTGGGGGGCATTGGCTTGAACGTCATTCAGGGCGCGCGCATGGTTGGCGCCGACAAAATCATTGGTATTGATATAAACCCAGCGCGCGAGGCGATGGGCCGTACCTTCGGTATGACTGATTTTATTAACCCCAAAGACACCGATGTGATGGCCGCCATTATGGACCTAACCGGTGGCGGTGCCGACTACAGCTTTGAATGCATTGGAAATGTCAACACCATGCGTCAGGCGCTGGAATGCTGTCACAAGGGTTGGGGCGAAAGCATTATTGTTGGTGTAGCAGGGGCTGGGCAGGAAATCTCCACGCGCCCATTCCAACTGGTAACTGGAAGGGTGTGGCGCGGCACAGCCTTTGGTGGTGCGCGTGGTCGCACGGATGTACCCAAAATCGTCGATTGGTACATGGACGGTAAGATCAACATTGATGACCTGATCACGCACACCATGCCGCTTGACGATATCAATAAGGCCTTTGACTTGATGCACGAGGGCGAGAGCATCCGCAGTGTGGTGATTTACTGATGGAAACGGTCGCTCAGGCCAGGGTTTTCGGTGGGCAGCAGGGTGTTTACAAACACTCAGCGGAAACGACGAAGTGTGAGATGGAGTTTTCTGTCTTCACACCACCGGGCGAGGGGCCATTTCCTGTCGTCTGGTATTTGTCGGGCCTTACTTGCACGCAGGAAAATGCAACCACGAAGGCAGGTTTCCAGCGTGTGGCCGCCGAATTGGGTATGATGATTGTGTGCCCGGATACGTCACCGCGCGGCGAAGGCGTGCCGGATGATGATGCCTATGATTTCGGACAAGGCGCAGGGTTTTATGTGAACGCAACCCAGCCCCCCTGGGATCAGCATTTCCATATGTTTGACTATGTCGTTTCTGACTTGCCGCAGGTGATTGCGGACAATTTCCCCGCCGATATGGCACGGCAGGCCATAACTGGTCATTCGATGGGAGGGCACGGCGCGCTGACAATCGCGTTCAAAAACCCTGATCGGTTCCAGTCTGTATCTGCCTTCTCGCCAATCGTATCACCGATGGCCTGTCCATGGGGGCAAAAAGCCCTTGGCGGCTACCTAGGCACAGACAAAAGCGTTTGGGTAGACCATGACGCCTGTTCCCTTGTTGGTCTGGTTGCCGGCAGGTATGACAATATTTTGGTGGATCAGGGTACGGCGGATAATTTCCTGGAGGGTCAGTTGAAGCCTCACCTGTTACAGGAAGCTTGTGATGCAGTAGGACAGACGCTGACACTGCGTATGCAGGAAGGCTATGACCACAGCTACTATTTCATTGCTTCCTACATTGAAGACCATTTGCGCTTTCATGCGGCCCGGCTTGGCGTTTGAAGCAAGGGCACTCGGCTTTTTTGAAGGTTTGCGGTTAGCCGGTTAAAGTTTTGTGCGTTTGGTCGAGGCTTTGGCGGATAAGGGCAAACATTTCATCGATTTCGCTTTCGATTATCACCAATGGCGGCGATAAAAACATCGTGTCGCCAACAGCCCGCATGATAACGCCGGTTGAAAAACAGGCATTTCGGCATGTGGTGCCTGCATGGCCCAAAGGGTCATACCGGCGGCCCGTTTTTTTGTCTTTCACCAACTCAAGGGCGCCCAACATGCCTACGCCTCTGGTCTGCCCGACCAACGGATGATCCTCGAGCTCGGCAAGGCTTTGCTGGAAGTAGGCCGATGTTCTTTTACCTCGTTCGCCAACGAGGCCCATTTCCTCAATCATGCGGATGTTGCGTAGCGCCACCGAACAAGCGACCGGGTGACCGGAATAGGTAAACCCATGTGCCATTTCATCATCTGAATTAACGATTGTATTTGCAATTTCATTGTTCAGGGCAACGGCGGAAATAGGGACATAGCCGCTCGACATCCCCTTTGCCATGGTCATTATGTCAGGGGTGAAGCCATAGGTCTGGCAACCGAACCATGACCCCGTTCGCCCAAAGCCGCAAATGACCTCGTCTGACCATAACAGAACATCATATTTGCTGCATATGGCTTCTATCTTTTGCCAGTATCCTTCGGGGGGTACCATTAATCCGCCTGCACCCATTACAGGTTCACCGATAAAGGCGGCAACATTGTCGGGCCCCAGTTCCAGGATTTTATCCTCCAGCGCTTTGGCGCAGCGTGCAGCGAACTGTTGTTCGCTTTCGCCTTCATTGCCAAATTCATAATAGTGTGGCGTTGGGCCAATATGATGAATGTTTGGTAGTGGCAGATCAAAAATATCGTGCATGAATGGCAGGCCTGTCAGGCTTGCTGCGCCGATGGTGGTGCCATGATAGGCTTTGTCGCGACTGATAATCGCCTTCTTGCTGGGCTTGCCCTTCAAATTCCAATAATACCAAATCAGCTTAATCGCCGTGTCGTTTGCTTCAGACCCTGAACTGGCAAAAAATAACTGATCAAGGCCGACGGGTGTTTTCCCGGCTACCAAGGCGCTAAGGTCGGCTACTGCTGGCGTCGTTGTTTGAAAAAACGTGTTGTAATAGCTCAGGGATTTGATGGCCTCAGATGCGGCATCCGCCAGCTCTTCGACACCATATCCGAGTTGCGCGCACCACAAGCCTGCCATGCCGTCAATGATCCGGTTTCCGTCCGAATCCCACAAATACACACCCTTGCCGCGCGATATGACCCGTGGCTTCTGGTCGCGCAATTCATGGTGCACAGTGAAAGGGTGGAGGTGGTGTGCGTTGTCTAGCGCCTGGTAGTGGCGTGTATCATGACGTTTTTCTACCTTGGGTGTCGGCGTCTTCGATTTGTCTTTTGCCATGCTATTGCCCTCTTCATTCCCAATGAATGCGACCACAAAAACTGCGGGCGGTCAACGATCTAACGGGCCTCATTTTTTGTGGTGTTGTCAGCGTACTATGAAAATGTTTGCTCGGTACGGACTGCGCTTACAGTATCTGTCTTTAGTCAAATACCTGGTTTTAAAACGCTGGTAAAACCGCTGTTTCCAGAGACTTAGAAGCAGAACTGTAAATTTTTTCTGACAGTCTTCATTTAACTGTGTTACGCTTAAATCATGCGTCGCCAGGGGTTATCTATATGACAAGCAAATCGTTCCCCTTTACTGCAATCGTTGGTCAAGCTGACCTACGTTTGGCACTATTGCTGGCTGCGATTGACCCTCGCATCGGCGGTGTACTTGCATTTGGTGACAGAGGCACCGGCAAAACAACAACTATTCGCTCACTTGCGCATATGTTACCGCCGGATAAGGCGACTTTTGGCTGCCCGTATGGCTGTAAACCCGACTCGACAGTCGGACCCTGCGCGCCTGGGTGTCCAAAATCCGAAGGCAAAAAAACCAAGATTGCTTCGCGGCCTGTATCGTGTGTTGACCTGCCACTGGGCGTTAGTGAAGACCGGTTAACCGGTGCTCTCGACATAGAAAAAGCCATGGTTGAGGGCAAGAAGGAATTTCAGCCAGGGCTTTTGGCCGATGCCAACAATGGTTTTCTGTATGTTGATGAAGTGAACCTGTTGGAAGACCATATCGTTGACATACTTCTGGATGTCGCTGCCAGCGGTGAAAATATCGTTGAAAAAGATGGTTTTAGTATCAGGCACCCGGCTCGCTTTGTGCTGGTTGGGTCAGGCAACCCCGAAGAAGGGGAGTTGCGGCCGCAATTGCAGGACAGGTTTGGGTTGGCCGTTAATGTCACGACGCCTATGGACCCGCGCGAGCGGGTTGAAATATTGAAGCGCCGCGAAGCGTTTGAAGCGGACTCCGAAGCATTTCATGCGGCTTACAAACACAAAAACTCTCGCTTGCGGGGCAAAGTAACCCGTGCGCGCACTGCGCTTGACGCGATAGAGGTGGATGACAAGGTCTTTCATTTTGCTGCTGAGCTGTGTTTGGCTTTGGGGTCGGACGGGCTAAGGGGCGAATTGACGCTAATTAAAGCCAGCAGGGCTTACGCCGCCTTTGAAGGGCGCAAAACTGTTGTGGTCGAAGATTTGGTGAAGTTGGCGCCCCTTGTTCTGACGCACCGTCTGCGTCAAGACCCGCTTAGTGATATGCCATCTTCAGCCCGGATTGAGCGCGCGTTGGACGCCTGCTATGAACGAGCATAGTCCGCCGCAGTATCCGCAGTCTGGCCCGGCTGGCGGGCATCCAGATCTTTTGGAAAAACAGAAAACAGAATGGCAGCATGCGGTGCTGGCGGCACAATTGCTTGCCGTTAACCCCCAAGGCTTGCGGGGCATTCATATGGTTGCCGCCCCCAGCCCGGCGCGGACACGCTGGGCGGAAACGACGTTGGCACTGCTCAACCCTAAAAAGGTTCACACAGTTTCTCATAGCTTTGATATTGCGCACCTACATTCCCGTACTGACCTCTTAACCACACTTGCAGAAGGCCGCACGGTTAAGGTGGATGGCTTGCTGGATAAATTGTCTGGCACTGTCGTCCTGATGCCGCAGGCGTCGCTGCTGCTGCCACCGCTGCGCCGTGCCATGGCAACTGCACTTGACAATGCGGTAGATTTCACTGCGCTGGCGATTGATGAAGCGGATGACGGGGAAGAGGGTTTGAGCGCTTCGCTGGATGATCGGCTTGGGTTGTCTGTTGCCTTGAGCGGTCAATGCCTTGAAACCTGGACTGCCTCTCTGGACCCCCCGGACATCGTAAAAAAAGCACGAAAAACCCTTAAAAAAGTAGTTATTAGCGACCGTGATATGGAATTTGCGTCCATTTTGGCGCTTCAGTTCGGTATTTATTCGATGCGCATGCCGTACTTCACCGTTCAGGCGGCGCGGGCTCATGCGGCACTGAATGGGCGTCGCAAACTGGAAAAAGCAGATTTTACAGCGGCTGTTGCGCTGACGCTTTTACCGCGCGCGACACGCATGCCTTCTAGTGATCAGGAAGAAGCCAACGAACCGGAAGCGCCAGAAGAACAGCAGCAGCAAGAGGCAGAAGAAAACACGCAGCCCATTGATCTGAATCCAGCAGATATCGACCAGATTGTTGAAGCGGCGCAAGCTATGTTCGCCCAGGATTTTGACCCTATCGCGAAACAACAGAAGATGTCGCGTGCGTCCCAGGGCCGTGCGAGCCGGGGAGTAAAAAATAAACGCGTTAAGCATGGGCGCCCGGTGGGTGTGCGCCGTGGTAGGCGCGATGAAATACGCAGCTTGTCAATGCGCGATACGTTGATTGCGGCCATTGGCAAACAAAGCATACGCCGCCCCATGCTCAACAATTCAGTACTGGACGGACATAACCGGTCCGGCATCCGCATAAGTCTGGATGATTTTCGGGTTCTGCGCCGCAGCTCACCCCAGCGTGTCACCACAATTTTTCTGGTGGACGCGTCCGGAAGCCATGCTGTTGGTCGCTTGAACGAAGCCAAGGGCGCAACGCTGTCGATGTTGCAAACCTGCTATGAGCGACGCGACCGTGTTGCAGTGATCAGTTTTGGCGGTTACGAAGCCAACCTGTCACTTGCACCCACGGGTGCGCCAGCGCGCGCCGCGCGGGAAATGCATCTGATGCCAAGTGGTGGCGGAACCCCGCTCGCTGCCGGACTGAAGCTTGCCCAAAAAGTCGCCATGCAGGTTCGCCAGGACGGGGACACACCTTTTGTTGTTTTGTTGACCGATGGCAAGGCCAACATCGCGCTTGATGGACGACCGGGCAGGCCGGAGGCTGCCGCCGATGTAAAAGCGATGGCGCAAACCTTGTTTGCCAACGGTATCGAAAGCTTCTTTGTTGACACGGGGCCTCGTTCCTCTGATTTGTGCAAGGAAATCGCGGGCGACCTTAATGCCCGGTACCTCCATCTTCACCGAGTCCCTCAGGAAGTGTTGCACCAAGAGCTAAAACAGGCCGCCCGCGGTGCTGGAAAGCAAGTAAACCTGACATGACGCTGCCCGGCTACCTGCCAGATTTTTGGCCCAACCCGGATAAAAGCCGTTTGGTCACGGTTTATGGGACCCGTTGGCATCTGGTGGATTTTCCGGCATCAAACCCAGCACTGAATGACCAAGATAGCCCGGAACCAGTCATCCTGATGCTGCACGGTACAGCGTCATCTGCGCATAGCTGGCATGGTCTTGCCCCTATATTGGCTGATAAGCAGAGGGTCGTGTGTGTTGATCTGCCGGGGCATCATTTGACGCACGCGTCTGACCCAGGGGCCTTGACGCTGGAAGGCATGACGCGCGAACTTGAAGCGCTGGTTCAAAATCAGGGGTGGCATGTCACTGCGATCATTGGGCATTCCGCCGGGGCTGCGGTGGCGTTAAGCCTGGCGCCAAAACTCGAACAGTCCCTACCAACCGTGATATCCATCGCAGGGGCCCTCAACCCCTTTGGTGGCTTGTTGGCACCGTTTTTCAGGGCGGCAGCGCAAACCCTTTCTAAGACACCGGGCCTCGCCCATTTCGTTGCGCTTCGTGCGAACAAAATTGAAGCTGTTCATCGTTTGGTCAGGCAAACCGGCTCCGATTTGGATGCGCAGGGGTATAAATGTGTGCAGTATCTGATGAAAAAACCAGCGCATATTGCTAGTGTTCTCAGTATGATGGGGGGCTGGAACCTAAGCAGTTTGCAAACGCTAGACCCTGAATTGTCGCATCGGTTTTTGTCTATTGAAATGGCAAATGATATTGCTGTCCCTGCAGGTCAGTCTGCCCAACTGGTGCTGGGCAACCCTAATGCGGAGACTATTACGCTTGAGGGCCTTGGCCATCTTGGACACGAGGAAGACCCAGAACGGGTAGCGGCGGAAATACGTCGTTTTCTCGCAGAACCTGTGTAAATCACCTCTTCTGGCCCCACGACAAAGTGTCCAGTTATGTTTACTTAAGTGTAAATATGTGTAAGCATTTGTTTACATCGCTTCTATAGTGAATTGAGTTTTGCCTGCAATGCGTTGGCCCTCAAGGTGTTCCATAACAATCGCTATTGTCTGGATCGCTTAGAATCGATCAAGAAGGATAGGGGATGGTTCCTCGGGTTTGTTCAAGACATGTCTGAGCATGCCATTGGGAGCCAAGGAGAGGAAGCAGAGTATGAACGAGTTATCGTCAGGCACTTTCTTGGCAAACGAGCCCTCTTCTTCCCGGCCATCAGCAGTTGTTATCGGCAGTGGTATCGGTGGTATCGCAGCGGGCCTTCGCTTACTGGCAAAAGGGTATTCTGTTGATATCATAGAGGCACTGGATCAACCGGGCGGTCGTGCACGGGTTTTCCGGCAAGACGGTTTCACCTTCGATGCCGGTCCGACCATTATCACGGCGCCTTTTCTATTTGCAGACTTGTGGGAACTTTTTGGTCGCAAGATAGAAGATGATATCGAGCTTGTTTCGCTTGATCCTTTCTATCAATTGCGGATGCCTGATGGGCATTTTTTCTCCTACAGCGGTGATCGGGACAAAATGCGCGCAGAGATCGCAAAGATCAGTCCCGGCGAAGAAGCAAATTACGACCGATTAATGAAAGATAGTGAGGCGATATATCGTGTCGGGTTTGAACAGCTATGTTCTGTACCGATTGATACGGTTCCCAAGATGCTCAGCATTATACCCGATTTGTTGTGGTTCAGGTTTCATTTGTCTGTTTACCAGAACGCTTGTCGGTATTTTAAAAACCCATACTTGCGGCGTATTTTCAGCTTTCATCCGCTTTTGATTGGGGGAAATCCGTTCGATACAACTGCGATTTATTCGCTGATCGCTTTTCTGGAAAAAGAACATGGTGTGCACTTCGCACAGGGCGGCACTGGTGCCTTAATACAGGCGATGGTCAACCTTTTCCGCCAAGAGGGGGGGCGCATCAGCTATAATACTCCCGCCCAGGAAATAACTTTGGAAAATGGTCAGGTAACAGGTGTTACCCTTGAAAGTAGACAGTTTTTGCCTGCCAATGTCGTGGTATCCAATGCGGACATCGCTGAAACATACTCCAGACTTTTGCCGAAACATGCGTCGAAGCGCTGGACACCTAAAAAGATCGAAAATTCGCGTCACAGTATGGGTCTGTTCGTTTGGTATTTCGGTACAAAGAATCAATATCCTGACGTGCCGCACCACCTGATTTTGCTGAATGAACGGTATCGCGAGTTATTGGAAGACATTTTCAAGCACGGTTTCCTTGCAGATGACTTCAGCTTGTATCTGCATCGCCCGACGGCAACTGACCCCAGTCTTGCACCGGATGGCTGTGACAGTTTTTATGTGTTGTCGCCGGTGCCGAACCTCGATGGTGACGTAGACTGGACAGTGACTGCAGAGCTTTACCGGCAAAAGCTTGCGAAGTTTTTGTCAGATACCGTATTGCCCGACTTGGAAAACCAGATTGCAACCAGCCACATCATGACGCCCCTGGATTTTGAACGTGACTTGAGATCTGAAAAAGGCACAGGCTTTTCGCTGGCACCGCACCTTTTGCAAAGCGCCTGGTTTAGGCCCCATAACAGAAGCGAAAAAATAGACGGGCTCTATTTGGTAGGGGCTGGCACACATCCAGGTGCTGGATTACCCGGAGTTCTGTCCTCTGCGCGCGTTGTTGGTGATATGGTGCCCCATGTTACCGCTTGATGCATCAAAATCACACGCCAGTTTCGCGGATCATGCGCGATGCCGCCAGATGCTGAAACAGGGCTCTGTGAGTTTTCACACCGCCGCCAAGTTATTGCCTCAGCGCCTGCGCGACCCGATCACGACATTTTATGCTTTCTGCAGATTGGCGGATGACAGTATCGATTACGCCCGTGATAAAGTTGCTTCGCTGAATAAACTAAAAATGCGCCTTGACCGGTGTTATGAAAACAAGCCGCTTGCACAACCGGTGGACAGGGCTTTTGCAGACCTGATTTTAACTCATCCAATCCCCCGGCCCCTAATTGATATGTTGATTGAGGGTTTTGAGTGGGACACAAAAGAACGTCACTATAAAACGATCTCGGATGTTCGGGCCTACAGTGTGCGGGTTGCCAGCACCGTGGGGGCGATTGTGGCTCTTTTACTTGGTGTTCGGGACCGAGATACAATTGACCGGGCCTGTAGTCTGGGCGTAGCCATGCAATTAACCAATATCGCACGCGATGTCGGGGAAGACGCGAACGCTAACCGCCTTTATTTGCCAACAGACTGGCTGGAAGAACGCGGCGTAAAACCAGATGACTTTCTTCTTAATCCAACCGCTGACCCAGCCATTACAGATTGTATAGAATGCCTTCTTGAGGAGGCAGCGCGCTGGTACGAGCATGCAGAGGCTGGTATCGCCAGGCTACCGCGCGATGCGCGTGCCGGCATTTTTGCTGCGCGCCACATTTATGCTGATATTGGTCGTGTTATCAGGCGCATGGATTACGACAGCGTCAACCAGCGTGCAATTGTAACCAACCGCCGGAAGGTTGCGTTGCTGTTTTATAGCTGCGTTTCGGCGTTCAGGGGTCAAAACAGTGAGTGTGTCGCCGGGGTGCCTGAGGCGCAGGGCCTTGTTGATATGACCACAAGCGCTGCCCAGGGTGCACCGCCAGAACCCGGCTTGTCGGACCGCATTATTTGGGCTGCTGGTTTATTAGCGCGCCCCAAGCGCAGACCGTCAAAGCGATTTGTGAGCGAGGAGGTTAGCGGTGGATAAGCGGGACTGGCTTTTCCTTATTGAAACAGTATTTCTGTACGGCGGCATCATCTTGTTTGGTTCTTGGCAAGTATGGAAAATGCGACGGGATGTGCGGGAAATCAGGGCCAAGAGAGCACAAGAAGAAGCGGCAAAAAAAGCAGACTCCGAGGCTTCGCAGTAGTCTTACCAAATTTGTCGCGGCATTCTGACGGGCATGAGTGCTTTCATCCACCATTGCCGGAAGTAATCCATATTCAGGCTTTCATGCATGGCAAGATGCTGCCTACCACTCAACCCTGTTGTAATAATCGAGCGTGTATAAAAGGGCGAGTCTTCGGCTGTTCTCAATACTTTTGGGGCTGGTGAAGCCGACTCTGATGCAACTGACCGCTTCATCCGCCAAAGGCTTGTAGGAAGCGGCTGCACAGTGGCAGGCTCGAATTCCGTCACGTTTCCTTGCGCATCAAATGTCCGCCCGAAAACCATCCGGCTTTGGTCGCGGCGACGCACTAGGTCGTATAGCACGGCCACATCGGGTGCCTGGTTGGGTTTTTCTGGGTTAGGAACCGAAACGCGAGACCATGTCCATGTCTTGACACCGTCCTCAAGCGGCTCCGCGCCGCGGTTGCTGTCAAGGTAGCCAAACCCTTCCCATTGTAGATCCGGGCGCGACAGATTTACCGACACGCGGGAGACAGGTGCGATGGGCCACCACCGATGATCTCCAGACGCATCAAGTGTGATGGCTTGTCCCAGCGGTGCTTGCGGCGCGACAGTTATGTTGCCCCGGATGCGTCGCGGCAATGGTGCGGTGACTTCGTCAATGTTAATTTCGAGCTGCTGCCCGTCCCAGTGCAGGGCGCTTGGTCCGATTTTCAGGGTGTCTTCCCCGATATCAACTTCAGACTCGGGTCGCTCGGTCATGGCCCAATAACCAAGGCCGCGCTTATAAATGCCAACGTTAACTGCGCAATGATTAAGCGGATTGGTGCGGCCGGACCAGGCGTAATAGGGTGAAAATACGCTGCCAATAAAGGCAATCAGGCTTAACCCCCAGTTGCCGCAATCGCTGACGACGTCGACGTACCACCAGAGGTATCCACCTGCAGGAGGTGGTTCATTGAAACCAAGTCTTCTATCACCGCCCCAGCTGCTGTGAAGCCCGACAGGGCTGACATTGGAACCCCCGCCGATGGATGCGCGCTGCCGCTCGCCAGATACAGGCCCGATACCTTTGTCCTTTGTCCCGGTCGCTTGAACGACGCCAGGAACCCGTGGGGTGCTCTGCCGTACAGTGCTCCCCCGCTGCCCGGAAACCGGGTGGCGAAATCCTCCGGCAATGTCATGACCGGGCTGGTGTGATGTGAAAGGTGAAGCCCCATCGACTCCAGTTTTTGCTCCATGCGGTTTTGCCACAGTTGCCTCTCCTTCTGGGATGGCGCCGTTGCCCCATCTGTATCGTTTCGCAGTGCTTTTGCATTGGCAATGATGAATAGCCGGTTCATTTGGTCGTCTGCATCTTTATTGGCGATAGAACTTGTATTGAGATAAAGCGTGGGGTCCGCAGGCATGTTTCCTGCGGCAATGGAATCGAACTCGCTTTTATAGTCGGAACTGAAAAATACAGTATGAGCAGCTGGATCCAACCCGTTAAACTTGGCAACACCGGTCATTGTTGTTGCCGATAAAGACCGGTCCTTCGGCCTGACCGGCGGGGGTGCCCGACCCGCAGCAGTGGCGGGGACCATTGAACGCAGCGCTGAGACGTCGCCGGCCATCACAACACTATCAAAGCTTTGTTGCTGATCCTCTGGCAGGGTGACGCCAGTAATTTTGTTACTATCAATCAAAATCTTGTTTATGCGCGTATTAGTTACGATGGTTACGCCGCAGTTTTTTAGTTGTTTTTCCATTGCCTTTGCCAGCGCCGCCATACCACCGGTTATTGACCATAGTCCGGCGAACTCGGCTTGCAGCACAAGAAGAAACAGTGCGGATGTTTTCATTGGATTGCCGCCGCAATAGGTGCTGTAGCGGGCAAAAAGTTGCACTAATCGCGGATCCCGGAAGTCTTTTGTCAACATACTCCAAAGGCTTTGCCATGGTCGTGCCTTTAAAAGAAGTGGCAGCCCCAGAAAGGGCAGCGATGTAATCAGTCGCACCATGTTAGGGGATGGTTTGCGCATAAAGGTGTGGTCAAGTGACTGAAAAAGTGACTGAGCCTGTGCGATGACTTGGCTAAAAGCCTCTGCATCTCGAGCCCCGGAAAAAGCCCCGATAGCGTCTTTTGAGCGCTCAAGATCAGCAAATAAATCAAGCTGAACAGTGCCGTCCTTATCATCAGCCCAGTAATGACGCGCCAACAGCTCATGCGGTGTTGTTTTAACAGATGACGGGAAACACAGGCCCATCTGGGTGAACATGTCTTCAAACAAGGGTTTCATGGAAAACACTGTTGGGCCGCAATCAACGGCAACCTGGGTGCCGTTTACATCAAATTTTTCGGTGGCCATTTTGCCGCCAAGAACGGGCTCCGCTTCAAAAAGCGTTACGGCACATCCTGCTTTCCCAAGCCGCAAAGCAGCCATCAGCCCGGCAATTCCGGACCCGATAACAGCGATTTTTGGTTGCTTTGGCATGGTGTCAGACAGCCTCCTTACAAATGTATATACAAAATGACAGTTATATGTGACAATTAAAATTGACACTTTCTTAATTATGTTGCGTGTGCGCCGCATTGCCTATGTGTCGTGAACGGTGCGCTCGTACATCCTCGCCAGTCTGTTGGACTGAGGGGGAGAGCTGAGGGGAGCCGCAGTCGTGCCAGTAACCGTTAAAAGCGTTGAGGCTATAGAGCCCGCAATTCAAAAAACCTTAAATCGTATTGAACAGCCAGGCTGCCCGCCCAAATTGGCTGCAGCTATGCGTGATGCGGTTTTGCCGGGTGGTGCACGCATTCGACCGCGCCTGTTGCTGGCAGTTGCAGCGGCATGCGGTGCGCAATCTGAAGAGCTGACTTTGTCGGCAGCGACATCCATAGAGTTGATGCATTGTGCCTCGCTTGTTCATGATGACCTGCCTGCCTTTGATGATGCTGCTATCCGTCGGGGTAAGCCATCCATTCAAAAGCGGTTCGGTGAACCCATTGCCGTTCTGGCAGGGGATGCCCTGATCATGCTGGCTTTCGAAGAGCTCGCGTACGGTGCAGCGGACCACACACATCTTTTGCCCGCGCTAACCAAAACATTGGCTGGCAGTATTGGCATGCCTTTTGGTCTTTGTGCTGGCCAGGCCTGGGAAGAAGAACCCTATCCTGACCTAAAGGCTTATCACGCTGCAAAAACGGGTGCTCTATTTGCCGGCGTAACCGTTATGGGGGCGTTGTCGGCCGGTTATGAAGGCGCGGATACATGGGCGACGTTTGGTATGGAGCTGGGAACAGCTTATCAAATGGCAGACGATATTTGCGACGTAACGTCCACAGACGGTAAACTTGGTAAACCTTGTGGGCAGGATAAACGGCTCGGCCGCCCGAATATTGCCAATACTCTGGGTGTCCGCCGTGCGGTAGAAGCCTTGATGGAGCAAATTGAAACAGCCATTGGTCATATACCGGCTTGTGCTGGTCGCGACTCGTTAGAAGCACTCGTCCGTGCAACGACCAGAAAATTCCTGCCGGACGATATATGGGCGCTGGCGGCATAGCATAATGACGGTACAAGGACCTATGGCTCCCCAGGCGGGTGGGGCTTCAGTGAATATTCCCAAGAATAATAATGCAATGGCGCGAGGGCCATTTTCGCGCCTCAAAGACTGGGCAAACGACTGGATAATTCAGCAGCTTTCCAAGCGGCATGTTCAGCGTTTTCTAACGCATAATTTCTTTACACGGTCTACGGCGCGCCGCGATGCACGCGACCTATACGACATCTGCGTGGGTTTCTCCTATTCGCAGACGCTCCGTTGTTGTGTCGAACTGAATTTGTTCCAGCTTTTACATGACACCCCGATGGGGCTCGCGGACTTGGCTGCGCACCTTGATGTCCCCAAGCAGAATCTACAGGTGCTTTTGGAAAGTGCAACTGCACTCAAGCTGCTGCGCCAGCGTACGGACCAAACATATGCCGTTGGGCGTTTGGGTACGGCCGTTCTTGCTGACCCTGGTATAGCGGTGATTGTTCGTCATCATGATTTGCTGTACCGGGATCTTGCGCAGCCTGTTGATGTTCTGACAACTCCGCTTAAGTCGGATATGGCTGCTTTTTGGGCCTACACACAGGACGATAAAGTAGGGGATATCGACCCGTCGCTTGCGAACAACTACAGCGAAGTCATGGCGGCTACACAGTCAACTGTCGCGGATTTGGTACTTGGTGCGTATGACTTTTCAAAACACACGGACCTTCTGGATGCCGGTTGTGGCACAGGCACATTTGCTATGGCTGTTGCGGCGCAACACGCCAATCTAAACCTGACTTTGTATGACTTGCCGCCCGTTATTGAGTTGGCTGGACCGAAGGTAGAGGCATCCGTAATTGACGCCACCCGAATGACGTTGGTGCCTGGCAACTTTGCTGACGGATCATTGCCCACTGGCCAGGATATTGTTTGCCTAATCCGTGTCTTGCATGATCAAAGCGATGAAAGCGCCTCTGCCTTACTTGCAAAAGCAAGGGCGGCATTAAAGCCTGGCGGAACAATCTTGATCGCAGAAACGCTGGCAGGATCGGATGCTGCCGAGCGAATCGGCCGTGTATACTTTGGTTGGTTTTTGCTTGCTATGGGTCGTGGCCGTGCGCGGTCACCTGGCCAGGTTTCTCAACTCTTGCGCGAATCGGGCTTCAAGGATGTCCGTGAACACAGTACCTCGTTGCCGATGATTGTGCGGGTGATTACGGCGCAGCGCTAGTCTGCATTATGGTTCAACGACAGGTATGCCTTGCCTCTGTGTCAACTTAGATGAAAAGCGTCAATTTTAGTTGACATTATATACTGTAAATTTATTATGACTTATTGCTTATCTGTCGGGGGACAATCGTTTTGTCCCGGTGCTGATTTTCAGTTTTGAGTTTTCATCAGAGCCGCTGCGCCAATCCCGTTTCCTGAAAGATTTTGCCGACGAAACTGTGCGAGACCAAAACTTAAGGAACGCTATTCATGGAAGCGCTTGCCATTGTTATCAACAATCCACACGACGCTCAGTTGCGGTCGTTGGAGATTGATGCGCCAAGCGAGCAAGATGCCATTGTAGATGTTGATTTCACTGGTATCAGTACAGGTACTGAAAAGCTGATATGGAGCGGCGAAATGCCGCCCTTCCCGGGTATGGGTTATCCTCTCGTACCGGGCTATGAGGCGACAGGGACGGTTGTTCACGCCCCTAAAAGCGGCTTGCTAAAAACGGGAGATACCGTTTTTATTCCTGGCGCAAAATGCTACGGCGAAATTCATGGCCTATTTGGTGCAGCGTCATCAAAAATTGTAACACCTGCCGACCGGTTGATTGTTTTGCCTGATGGTATTGGCCGCGAAGGTGTTTTGATTGCTTTGGCGGCAACAGCACATCACGCACTTACTGTTGGCGGGTTGCCTGATCTGATTATCGGGCACGGCGTTTTGGGTCGCTTGATGGCGCGGCTGACAGTTGTTCTGGGCGGTACGCCAACTGTTTGGGAAATAGACGAAAGTCGGCTGGATAGCGGCGGCCTTTATAAGGTTTGCAACGCTGCTGATGATGCGCGTCAGGATTATAAAACAGTTGTGGACGCAAGCGGTGACCCTGACATCACTGATAAAGTCGTTCAGCATATGGCCAAGGGCAGTATGCTGGTACTGGCTGGTTTCTATCACCGGAAAGTCAGCTTTACTTTCCCCCCTGTATTTATGCGGCAGCTAACGCTGAAAATTGCTGCCGAATGGCAACCCCACGACCTGAAAGCTGTTGTGGGGCTGTTGTCTGAGCACCCAGACCTATTGTCCGGCATTGTCTCTCATGAGGCGAATGCTGTCGATGGCGCGGATGCTTACCGTCAGGCGTTGGAAGACCCCGCCTGTTTGAAAATGGTTATAGACTGGAGGCAAATTTCGTGAGCCCAAGAGATAATCCACCCCCAAGAGACGATAGTGAAGGCGTGCCACCGGCAGGCCCTCGTGTCCCCGGCGAAACGCAAGTTATTGCCATCTATGGTAAAGGCGGTATTGGCAAAAGCTTCACGCTTGCTAACCTTTCTTACATGATGGCTCAGCAGGGCAAGCGTGTTTTGCTGATTGGCTGCGATCCGAAAAGTGATACCACCAGCCTTTTGTTTGGCGGTAAAAGCTGCCCGACAATCATTGAGACATCATCAGCCAGAAAAGCGGCGGGTGTTGAAGTTGAAATCGGTGACGTGTGCTTCAAGCGAGACGGCGTTTTTGCAATGGAACTGGGCGGCCCTGAAGTTGGTCGTGGCTGCGGCGGACGCGGCATTATCCATGGCTTTGAACTGCTCGAAAAGCTTGGTTTCCATGACTGGGACTTCGACTATGTCCTGCTGGACTTCCTGGGTGATGTGGTGTGCGGCGGTTTTGGTTTGCCGATTGCGCGAGACCTTTGCCAGAAGGTGATTGTCGTGGCATCGAATGACCTGCAGTCTTTGTATGTCGCAAACAATGTCTGCTCTGCTGTGCAATATTTCCGCAAGCTTGGCGGCAACGTCGGTGTTGCCGGGCTTGTTATCAACAAAGATGACGGTACGGGAGAGGCAAAAGCTTTTGCTGAAGAGGTCGGTATCCCGGTTCTGGCGGCAATCCCGCAAGACGAAGACATTCGGCGCAAAAGCGCGAATTATCAGATAATCGGCAAGCCAGGCTCGCCTTGGGCGTCGCTTTTCACAGACCTTGCGCAAACTGCTGCGGATGCTCCGCCCGTTTTGCCTGCGCCCCTCGAGCCAGATGGTTTGCTGGACCTTTTCTCCAGTGAGGAAACAGGCCGCGATTATGTGTTGGAACCAGCAACATTTGAGGACATGTGCGGCAGCAAGTCCATCCAGCGCGAGTCGCTAGAGGTTATTTACGACAAAGCTTGATCGACCGCCGGACAGACCGAATGAATAGAAGAGACATATAGTGCCAGACGAAAAACAAGATATTAGCGAGTTGCCATCAGCCTCTGATGCTGTTGACGCTGTCGGGTGTCATTCGACAGAAGAAATGCATCGTCAGACACCTGCTCATGCAGGCGATGGTGAAGCGCGGGATACTCATAAAGAGGAGCTGCTGGCACGGTATCGTGAGGATTACCCAACAGGGCCGCATGACCAGCCGCAAAGTATGTGTCCCGCATTTGGCAGCCTTCGGGTTGGCCTGCGGATGCGCCGCACTGCGACGGTATTGTCCGGGTCCGCCTGTTGTGTTTATGGCCTGACATTCACATCACATTTTTATGGCGCGCGCCGCAGTGTCGGGTATGTACCCTTTAATTCCGAAACGCTGGTGACCGGGAAGCTTTTTGAGGACATTAAGGAAAGCGTGGAAAAGCTCGCTGACCCTGAAAAATATGACGCGATCGTCATTACCAACCTGTGTGTTCCTACCGCAAGCGGTGTGCCTTTAAGGTTGCTGCCTGAGGCGATCAACGGCGTGCGCATCATTGGTATTGATGTGCCCGGGTTTGGGGTGCCGACGCATGCGGAAGCAAAAGACATTTTGGCCGGCGCCATGCTGGCCTACGCGCGGCGGGAGTGCGAAGAAGGCGCGGTTCCTGCACCCGAAGGTCTGGATACAAGCCGCCCGACTATTCCGTTGCTGGGAGAGATGTTCCCGGCTGACCCAATGTCGGTTGGAGCGCTGCTCGCACCGATGGAGTTGGCAGCAGGCCCTGTTGTGCCAACACGTGAGTGGCGTGAGCTTTATGGCGCGTTGGATGGTGTTGCGGTTGCGGCTATTCATCCCTTTTATACCGCATCAATTCGTGAGTTTAAGAAAGCAGGCCGCCCAGTTGTTGGCTCAGCCCCTATCGGCTGTGAAGGGACGGCAAGCTGGCTTGAGGCAATTGGCCAGGCGGCTGGCGTTTCCGGTAAACTGATTTCAGCAGCACAAAATGCTGCATTGCCTGCCATCAAAGCAGCGCTTGAAGCACACCCGATTGACGCGCGCATTACGCTGAGTGGCTATGAAGGGTCTGAACTGTTGGTCGCGCGTCTTTTGTGTGAAGCCGGCGCAGACCTTCGGTACGTTGGCTCGGCTTGTCCCAAGACACCTTATTCTGAAGACGATAAAAACTGGCTTGAAGCGCGCGGTGTTCACGTTCAGTTCCGCGCCAGTCTGGAAGATGACCTGGCGGCGTTCAAGGAGTTCAAACCTGACCTTGCCATTGGTACAACGCCTGTTGTTCAGGCGGCCAAAGAGGCGGCTGTTCCGTCCCTTTATTTCACCAATCTTATTTCAGCGCGACCTTTGGTGGGTGTCGCTGGTGCCGGTGCCATGTCTCAGGTTCTGAATGGTGCTCTGAAGTCAGCAGACCGGTTTTCGTCCATGAAAGACTTTTTTGGCGATGTCGGAAGCGGCAACAAAGCAGGTATCTGGGAAGACACCCCGGTTGAGCGCAAAAAAAGCGGACGGGCCAAACCCAAAGCAACAAATGTGGAAGGAAGCATCATCGATGCTTCTGTCGGAGGCTAGGCCATGTATGTGATTGATCACGACAGAGCCGGTGGCTACTGGGGCAGCGTTTACGTCTTTACAGCTGTTAAAGGCCTGCAGGTTGTGATTGATGGCCCTGTTGGGTGTGAGAATTTACCCGTCACGTCAGTTCTGCACTACACCGACGCATTGCCACCTCATGAACTGCCCATTGTTGTGTCTGGCCTTGCAGAAGAAGAACTGGGCCAGCATGGCACGGAAGAAGCGCTAAAGCGCGCGCATGCGGAATTAGACCCGGACCAGCCTTCTGTTGTGGTCACCGGCTCAATTGCAGAGATGATTGGTGGCGGCGTAACACCTGAAGGCACTGGCCTCAAGCGCTTCCTGCCGCGCACCATTGATGAAGACCAATGGCAATCTGCAGACCGGGCCCTGAACTGGCTTTGGACCGAATTTGGCAAGCGCGGTGGCAAGAAAATGCCCAAAGCCAAGCCACGGCCCGAGGGCGCAAAACCATTGGTGAACATTATCGGGCCTGCTTACGGCATGTTCAATATGGCATCCGATCTGGCGGAAATCAGGCGGTTGGTTGAAGGCATTGGTGCTGAAATCAACATGGTCTTCCCACTGGGTAGTCATCTGGACGATACCGCCAGGCTGATAGACGCCGATGTCAACATATGTATGTACCGCGAATACGGACGTATCCTCTGTGAATCGCTCGAGAAACCATATCTGCAAGCACCGATTGGCATGGATAGCACCACCAAGTTCCTTGAGAAGCTTGGCGAGTTGCTGGATATCGATCCACAACCATTTATTGAGCGCGAGAAACATACCACCATTAAAGTGATTTGGGATTTGTGGCGGTCGGTAACCCAAGACTTCTTTGCTACCGCCAGCTTTGCCATTGTTGCCAACGAGACATACGCCCGGGGTGTGCGTTTGTTCCTTGAAGAAGAACTGGGCATGCCATGCACCTTAAGCGTAGGGCGGTGTGCCGGTCAAAAGCCGGATAATGAAAAGGTTAAGGAAAGCCTGACAAAATCTCCGCCGCTAATTGTTTTCGGCAGTGTGAATGAACGTATGTATGTGGCTGAAGCCGGTGGCCGGTCTGCCTATATTCCGGCCAGTTATCCTGGCACTATTGTTCGGCGCCATACAGGCACGCCTTTCATTGGATATTCAGGTGCTGCCTACCTGGTTCAGGAAGTGGCTAACGCCCTGTTTGATATGTTGTTCCACATCTTACCGCTCGGCGGCGAGATGGACCAGAAGGCCGCGACGCTCACGCGCCATACCAAAACCAGATCAACAAATATTTTGCCGTGGACGGCCGAAGCGCGCGCCGCTTTGGACACCGCGCTGGCTGATGTGCCGGTTCTGACCCGTATCAGCCACAGTAAACGATTACGCGATGCCGCAGAAGCGCTCGCGCACCGGGGTGCTGCCACCGAAGTTTCGGTGGAGCATGTCACCAATGCGGAAAGGGAGATGCATCATGTCGTCTAAGACCAGTCCTGTTGTGAGTTCAAGCCACGAGATCAGTGGCGTAGATCATCATCGAAGCGAACAACTGGAGCTGAAGTTGCTGGCGATGGCAACGTATGGGCTCTTTCTGCTTGCAACCATTTATGGACGCCTGCTGCGCGGGCGCTACCAAAGTCCTGCTTATCGGGAGGCTCGTTCGATTTGGCGAGAGGCCTGGGAAAATGCGTGCGGGACAATAGCTTTTGCCTTCAACCACGGTTAGTGCGGTTGCGGGAAACGAGATGTGTTCTGAGTAAAACTGGGTAAGTAACCCACAAACTGGAGAAGAGTATGTATGACTCTGACAATTCCCTGTCGGGATTGACCGAAGAGGAAGCCAAAGAATTCCATGGCATGTTCATGGCAAGCGCTGTTGGTTTCACTTTGGTAGCCACTGCTGCACACGTTTTGGTGTGGATGTGGCGGCCTTGGATCCCTGGTGACTCTGGGTATGCGGAAGCGACCAGCGTCATTCAACAGGCGTCTACATACCTCTCGATGCTTAGTTAAGGAGAAGATGAATGTATAGAATTTGGCTTCTTTTTGACCCACGAAGAGCGTTGGTTGCGATGTTCATCTTTTTGTTTGCACTCGCAATTTTCATTCACTTCGTGATTTTGAGCACCGAGCGGTTCAACTGGTTTGAAGGATCCGCGGTTGCATCTGCTGCACAAACGACAGCAATGCTTACTGGATTGGGTTAACACCCATTTCCTTCAGAACCTAGAAAATGGCAGCGGGCGGGCTGTGCAAGCAATCCATCCGCTGCCTATGACAAACCTTTGATCGGTAAATAGACCGATTGGAAACGTATTGACGTGGCGCCCTTTGACGCACCGATTCGATCGTAAGGGGAGAATTGAAATGGCTTTATTAAGCTTTGAACGAAAGTACCGGGTCCGTGGTGGCACCTTGATTGGTGGTGACCTGTTCGACTTTTGGATGGGGCCGTTTTATGTCGGCTTTTTTGGCGTCACCACACTGTTTTTCACGCTGATTGGCGTTGGCCTGATTATGTATGATGCGGCTCTGGGGCCAACCTGGAATGTTTGGCAAATCAATATTGCACCACCAGACCTAAAATATGGCCTTGGTTTTGCGCCGCTGAAAGAGGGTGGCTTTTATCAAATTATAACCATGTGTGCGACGGGTGCCTTTATCTCGTGGGCATTACGAGAGGTTGAAATCAGCAGAAAACTGGGCATTGGCTACCATGTACCCATCGCTTTTGGTTTTGCTATTCTGGCCTACGTAACCCTGGTGATTTTCCGGCCGTTGATGCTGGGTGCCTGGGGGCATGGCTTCCCATACGGGATTTTATCGCACTTGGATTGGGTGTCGAATGTCGGATATCAGTTCCTGCATTTCCATTATAATCCGGCACATATGATTGCTGTCAGCTTGTTCTTTACCACCTGTTTTGCGCTGGCACTGCATGGTGCTTTGATTTTGTCATCTACAAATCCGGGCAAAGGAAAAGTTGTCAAGACGGCGGAACATGAAAACACCTTCTTTAGGGACCTGGTTGGGTATTCGATCGGCCCTTTGGGTATTCACCGGCTGGGTATGTTCCTGGCGCTTGGTGCCGTCTTCTTTAGTGCTGTTTGCATCATTATCAGCGGACCTTTCTGGACACGTGGGTGGCCAGAGTGGTGGAGCTGGTGGCTGCATCTGCCGATTTGGTCTTAGGAGGATTACACGATGGCTGATTATCAGAACATCTTTACAAAAGTCCAAATGAGGGGACCAGCGTATCCTGGCGTACCGATTGGCGGACATAACGACCCACGGCTCGGTAGAAAGGGCACCTTCAGTTACCTGATGGGTATTCTTGGTGACGCACAAATTGGTCCTTTTTATCTGGGCCGGTTGGGTCTGGCCGCGATTGTATTTGGCACGCTGTCGATCAACATTATCGGCTTCAACATGCTGGCGTCTGTTGGCTGGGATGGCGGCGAGTTTATTCGCCAGTTTTTTTGGCTGGCACTTGAGCCACCAGCACCAGAGTATGGCCTTAGCTTGCCACCGCTAACAAAAGGCGGCTGGTGGATTATCTCCAGCTTCTTCATGCTGGTTGCGGTTATCCTATGGTGGGTCAGAACCTATCGCCGAGCCGTAGAACTGGAGATGGGAACACATGTCGCCTGGGCCTTTGCCAGTGCAATATGGCTGTTCCTAGTGCTTGGTCTGTTCCGTCCAATCTTGATGGGTAGCTGGTCAGAAGGCGTTCCGTACGGCATTTTCCCGCATCTTGACTGGACGGCTGCTTTGTCGATCCGACACGGGAACCTGTTCTACAACCCGTTCCACATGCTTTCTATTGTCTTCCTGTATGGCTCTGCACTGTTGTTTGCCATGCATGGTGCGACAATTTTGGCGGTAACGCGCTACGGCGGTGACCGCGAACTGGAGCAGATTACGGATCGGGGTACTGCTTCCGAGCGGGCTGCGCTGTTCTGGCGCTGGACCATGGGCTTCAATGCTTCAATGGAAAGTATTCACCGGTGGGCTTGGTGGTTCGCAGTTCTCTGCACGCTGACAGGCGGTATTGGTATCCTGTTAACCGGGACAGTTGTTGATAACTGGTACCTATGGGGTGTTAAACACGGCGTTGCTCCTGCCTATCCGGCGGTATGGCCTGCTGTTCCAGACCCTGCATTGGGAGGATCCTGATATGTCATGGAAGATGATTAACCAACCAGTTAAAACGATTGGTGCGCTGCTGGCTGCGGGTGTTTTATTGGCAGGGTGTGAAGACCCCACCAACATGGAGACATCGCAACAGGGATATCGGGGTACTGCAATGGAAACAGTGCAAAACACCGAGATCGAAGCGATCAAAGCAGCCCTTAATCAAGTGCCTGAACCCTTGTATCCGCCGGAAAGTAGCACCGAAGGTGACATGGCCACGGACGTATACGAAAATGTTCAGGTTCTTGGTGGCTTGCGTGCTGCTGAGTTTGACAGGCTTATGGCCCATATTACCGAGTGGATTGCCCCCGATGAGGGCTGCGCTTACTGTCATAATCTGGACGAAGGCTTCGCAGACGATAGCGTTTATACCAAAACTGTTGCCCGCAAGATGCTGCAGATGACGCTAAACATTAATGCCAACTGGAGCGATCATGTCGGCAATGTTGGTGTAACTTGTTACACCTGTCACCGTGGTCAGGCTGTGCCAGAAAACCTCTGGTTTGAGGCTGTGCCCGAAAAAGCATTGGGTGTTGGTTACCGCGCGCAGCAAAATCGCGCAACGGAGGAAGTCAACTTCTCCAGTTTGCCTGAAGATCCGTTTACGCCGTATTTGCTGGATGACAAAAACATCCGTGTGAATAGCCCAACGGCTTTACCTTCTGGTCAGGCACCGGAAGGTGGCATCAAAAATACTGAATACACCTATGCGCTGATGACTCATATGTCTCAGTCGCTTGGCGTTAATTGCACTTACTGTCATAATAGTCGTGTGTTCGCGAGCTGGGAGGAGAGCCCACCAGCGCGTGCAACCGCCTGGTTTGGTATTCGCATGGTTCGCGAGGCTAACAATGACTATATGGTGCCGCTGACTGATGTGTTCCCGGAAAACCGCCTGGGCCCCACGGGTGATGTTGGCAAAGTATATTGTGCAACATGTCATGCTGGTGTGAACAAGCCGTTGAACGGGGCGCCAATGCTGAAAGACCATCCTGAGCTTTGGGCCGGCAAGGACTTTAATCAGTCCGCCATGTCAGCCGATCAGATAAAAGCGCTGGTTGACAAGGCGATGGCTGAAGCTGCGGTGGCGCACGCCAAAATGAAAGTCACCTCGGGGTCTGCCGGTGAGTAAGGCGCGACCTTAGGTACCTAAGATAAAAAAAGTGAAACCGGTGGCTATTGCCGCCGGTTTTTTGTTGTCTGAAAGCTTTTTAGCAAAGTGCACCATCACACGCAGGGTGTTTCTGCCGGCATAGCTTGGAACAGTTAGTTTTGTGAGTGTTGTTCCAGAACCTGAAAGCGCGCAAAAAGGTCTTCTGCAAACCAGTTGCCATCCCGCGATGCGGTGATGGCGTCTGCATGCGCACCGGCCTGATAAGCGAAGGTGCGTATTGCTTTTGGGTCGCGCCAGATGCTGAAGGTGATTTGGTGCACCCAGGGAATCTCTCCAAGCCCCACCTGAAACTCCCGGCCCTCTGCGCCAGCGATCTGACGCGATATTTCGGGCACGTGCCGCCAGAAAGGCTTCAGAACCGATAATTTTAGCCGCGCGCGTGTGATAACCGCGACGGGCTCTGTATCGTTTGTTTTCTGGTTTGTGGCACGGCCATCACCATTTTTTGGTCCCTGCGTCACGGGAAACGGTTGAACACCGGACCAATTACCCGAAGACCGGGTGGGCTTAAGCAAAAATGTTTGGGTTCTGACCGCTTTGTTTTTCCACCGAGACAACACAGGGTGCAAGTGTTGCGCATTACGTGCATCATCCAGATTGCGCCATGTTGCCAGCACACCATATCTGGACCAGTCCGGCTTGGGGTTAAAACCAAGGTCACTGCCACTGCCTACAAGTTTGTAAAACAGCGGGCTAATGCCACGAGATCGGCGCATTCCAATATGCGCCAAACCCATTTGCATAAAAATCCAAATCTTATCCAGCCCGGCATATTCATATAGGTTTAGGGATGTGACGGGGCCGTCACAGTCTTCAACCAGGGAGTCGGTGATTGGTGCAGAGACAGGATCCGCGGCTGTATCTTTTGGTGAGCGCACGTCGTCCATCTCTGCCTGTCCCTTTATCAGCCCAGTCGGTTAAGCGGCGCTAACTGTCCGTGCCAAGGCACACTGTGACCATTGATCTTCCAGTGCATCCATAAGGCGGTCAATATCTTCGTCGCTGTGAACCGGTGATGGTGTAATGCGCAGGCGCTCGGTGCCTTTGGGCACTGTCGGATAATTGATAGGCTGCACATAGATGCCATAGTCGGACAGGAGCCTATCGCTGATCTGTTTACACTTCACCGGATTGCCAACCATGATCGGAACAATATGGCTTGGGTTATCCATGTGGGGTATGCCCAATTGGTCCAAGCGTTTGCGTACTGTTGCCACTCGTTCTTTTTGTCTCAAGCGCTCAATTTCACTGTTCTTGAGATACTCAATGCTGGCCCGTGAACCAGCGGCAATCGCCGGGGGCAGGGCGGTTGTGAAGATAAAACCGGAGGCAAAGCTGCGGATAAAATCAATCAGGGAGCGTGATCCCGTAATATACCCACCAACAACACCAAAAGCTTTACCCAACGTGCCTTCAATCAGCGTTATCCGGTCCATCAGGCCTTCGCGCTCAGCAACGCCGCCACCACGAGGGCCATACAGTCCGACGCCGTGGACTTCATCCAGATACGTCATCGCGTTATATTTGTCTGCCAGGTCGCAAATTTCTTTGATCGGTGCGATATGACCATCCATTGAATACACAGATTCAAACGCAATAATCTTGGGGCGATCATAGTCCAAAGATTTCAACTGACGCTCCAGGTCTTCCATGTCATTATGCTGCCAAAGACGTTTTTCACAGCGGCTGTGACGAATACCTTCGATCATTGATGCGTGGTTTTTGGCGTCCGACAGGATGACACAATCCTTTAGTCGCGACCCCAGCGTTGAAAGGCTGGCCCAGTTGGAGACATAGCCTGATGTAAACAGCAGCGCTGCTTCTTTCTGGTGAAGGTCCGCAAGTTCTGCTTCCAGCAGGATATGGTCATGTGTGGTGCCAGAGATGTTGCGCGTACCACCAGCGCCGGTGCCGCAACGGTCAAGCGCTTCATGCATAGCGTCGACAACCACTGGGTTTTGCCCCATTCCCAGATAATCATTTGAGCACCAGACTGTTACGTCTTGCACACCTTTTTCGCCGTAGTTCCTGGCAACTGGGAAAGAGCCTCTCTCCCGTTCCAGTTCTGCAAAAACTCTATAGTTGCCCTCAGCTCTCAGTTCATCGAGCTGCGCATCAAAAAGAGCATCATATTTCATGGGTTCCTCCAGCATGTTTGGCCACTGAGTTATGGATGTCTGGTTCAGGCGCGCCGAAAATGCGCCACAAGGCCGTTAATGGTAACGGCGCCACGAGACAAATATGTTCAATCAGGGCCAAGCCGGTCAGTGTTGTCAGCAGCGTCACGGTACCCCTACCGCTTTCGCTGACTGGCATACTGGCCAGCAAATCCAATTGAACGATAAATAAAAGCGAAATACAGGATACACTCACCAGGAAGAAACTGGTGGGCGGTGCCTGTTTTAGAAAACTATGTAGAAAATCCAGATGCTTTGGCAGCCACTCGGCATTGACGTTGCGCACGCCCAGCATCACGTTAATCCTGGCACTTTGGTGCATAAGCCAGATCAGCGAGAATGTTAGAATTGCAATCTGGTTGTCGGCACCCCAACTCATGCCGAGCAAAACAATGAATGTCAGCACAATCGAAATCTCGTGGAATAGGCTGGCTTCCAAAGCATGCAACCAGTGCCGCCAGCCACTGCACCCCTGATGGCAACGTTTCCTGCGCGGTCCGGTAACATAACCCAGATAAAAGGTTAGTTCCTGAAACGCCCATATCGTCAGGCCGCTGATAAAACCAACCAGGAGGCCAATGCCGTCCACCCGGTCCAAACTCCAGTTCAGGCTCACAAAAGCGAGCGCAAATATGGCAATGCCAACACCCAGCGTTAGCGGGAAATAGTCAGACCGTTGACGGCACAGCCAAAACACTGCGCCGGTTAGAAACCACCAGGCAAGGGCCGCAACAGCGACCTGCACGAACGTTATGTCCGCGTAGGCATTCACCAAACAGGCTCCAGCCGAACAGAGTCAGGCAATTCATGCTGCACCATCGGTATGCGGTACAGTGAAATGAAGGCACCAACACAGCGCATGCTGTGATAGGCGCTTTGGAAAGCACCAACGACTCCGCCGCGCTCTCTGCTGCGCTGCAGGTCGTCAGACGCCACGCGCATTCTCTCCATAACCGCGCGGAGCCTTGGGTTATCAATGTCCGGCGTCATAGGAAACACCTGCTTGCAGTTTTCATTGCAAATCCGGAACACTTCATAATCATAATCGGTTGGGCTAAGCCCCAACGCTTTATGGAACGCAGGCCGGTTGTGATCACGCACATACATTGTGGCGTATACAGCCAGCAGGAAGAAGCGAATCCACAGCCGGTTATGGCCCTTCAGTAAATGCGGATTAGACCGCATGATCAGGGCAAAGGCTTCGCCGTGACGGAACTCGTCGTTGCACCATTCCTTGAACCACTTGAAGATCGGGTGGAACCTCAGTTCCGGGTTCCGCTCAAGCTGACGATAGATGGCGATATAACGGCTATAGCCGATTTTCTCGCTCAAATATGTCGCATAAAAGATAAATTTCGGGCGGAAATAGGTGTAGCGCTTTTCCTTCGTGAGGAAAGACAGATCAACACCTATGCCAAAGTCTTTCAGCGTGTCGTTAATAAAACCGGCATGACGAGATTCGTCACGGCTCATGTAGCGAAACAAAGCCTTCACATCCGGGTTTTTGGCGCGCTTTTTAATCTCGGCATACAGTACACAACCCGAAAATTCAGAGGTGATGCTGCTGACCAGAAAATCAACAAACTCAGCCCGCAAATCGTCGGGCAAGCTGTCCAGTTTCAAGTGCTTGAAATCTTCGTTGCGTTTAAAGTGGCCTTTGTTCTTGTCTTCTTTAAACTCGGCAAGAATTTTGTCCCACTCGGCTCGCATCGGTTCAAAGTCCAGCTCATCCACTTTTTCATAGTCTGTGGTGTAAAACCGTGGGCTCAGGATCGTCGCCTCAAGCGCCATTGCGGTGGTGTTGAGCGTTTCAACCGTCGGGTCAACGGCAGGTGTTACCTCTGCCATATCGATGCTTGGATTTGGTGCATTCATGGCTTTCTTCTCCCCGTGAAGCTGACCTCATACAGGCCAGTAATTTCCAAAATTGATATCATACGAAACCAGAAGCGGCTGATGGCACCAGCCCGCTTAACTTTGGCGCGTCTTCTGGCAACAAATCGGTCGCCAGTTTCCACTTGAATTTCTGGTCCCATAACCTGCACCCGATCCCCCGGTTGAAAGTCTATCAACTCGCTATAAAGCGTGTGGGCGCAGAAATGTTCGTTGGTACGCTCAATCGCGATGCGTGCCGCTACGTCTGTTTTTGTTGCTGCAGTCATGTTGAAGCCTCATTTGATAAGGGCAATAATGAAACAAAAGTCGCCAGGTTTTCTTGACCAAAGGCATTTAATTCAATTGAACGTGCCGTTATTGGGTCTTCGAGGCTCAAATATCCACCCTCGCGCAGGATAAGCCGGAACGGTGTCTCGGATGAACCCCCGACAATTTTTCTCTCCCGCGCCAGAATGCGCATCAGATTGCGAACAAAATTGCCGTCCCCTGGCTCGTAGGCTTGCACAACTTCACCGCTGTCACCGTCTAGCACCAGGATGCCCCCGGTCGTTTGGTCCGTGAACACTAGCTGACGTTCATGCAAAACATCGCCGGGGCCATGAATGCCCGCACCAAAGCCGAAATGTACATGAGCGGTCGTTACCACTAACGACATAATAACCAGAAAGCCTGCGCCGATAAGGGCAGCTTTTGGGATCGCCTGATTTTTGAATGGATCGCTCATGCTGGCTTCCTCTTTTCTATGTTGCTGCTGCGCCGCCTGGCAGAATGTCGGTGTCATTTGCACCGGTGTCCTGGCTAGCGGGTGTCAAAGCAGCGCCCGAAATGTCCTGGTTGTGATAGGTCATCAACGCGTCGGTCAGCATTTCGCGAACAGGGTCGTCTGCCGCAATGCCCCGCAGCATTGGTTGAACCTGGCTCCAGTTGCGTGGACGCAGATGTGGCCATAGCAGCAGATAATGTGGTTTCGCGTCCTTCGTCATCTGGAATGCGATATCAACAGTGCCGTCACGACCAATGCGTTCGCTTGCGCCAATGATTTGTGCAAAAGGAAGGTTCACTGCATTTGACAATGAAACACCCACACGCATAACGATCCGCTTGTTCGTCAGTGTGTAAACGCTTGTTTTGGCGATTGACCAGGCCAGAAACAGCATCAAGGCGATCACAAAACCCAACGGTACAATCAAGATTGTTGACTGCGAAATAGCGGCAGAAAGCGAAACGCCATCGCCCATGCGTTCGTAAACAGCCCAGCCGAACAAAAAGGCAAAATAGGCCGATACAAACTTCAGGTAAAAGACGCGGTTCGCAATGGAGCTAACAGTCGGCGCGCCTTGCCACAAAATTTTCTCATCCTCCGGCGGCACTTCAGGAAGGCCGTGCATGGGCTCGAACTCTTCCTCATCCTCATAGGGAACCCGGTCTTGAGGTTCAGAGATGTGGCGTTGCTGAATGGTCATATCAGAGGCTCCTGGCGTTCTTCTGTCGCATAAAGCCGTCCCCCGCCGATGTAGCCCATGATTTTATCTTCTTCTAGAAGGGTAACCTGATCAGGGGATGCTGTTGTGGGAATGCCGGCAAACTGTTCAGCCAGAATGCTTTCGACGAAGACGCCTTGCCTCTTTGGCTCAATGCCGGACAGCAGTGCAAACCAGCCTTTTTTGCCAACAACCTTGAAGGCCGTGAAAGGAACAAGCCGCTTGCCGGCTTCGCCAAGGTCAATCTCTATGTATCGGCCAATGAATTCACCAGTATCAACCCAGATGTCACTGACAGTACCAGCAACTTCATCATCGGCACCATAAACTGTCATGCCGCGAGGGTCTTCGTCTTGCTCAGCCGGGTAAAAATCTGTGGCAATCCGCAGCGGCAGCAACTTTGGTCCGCCGTGCAGGTCATAATCCGGATGGTCACCCCGTTCTGCATAACTTGCGGGGCCAACCTGGTCGATCATGGGATCACCAGTTGGGTCAAACGGTGAACCCTGCGCCCGAAAGGCTTGTTTCAGCTTCAGGTCGCGTGTGTCTGGTTGGTTTGACGATAGCGTTTTCACTGTGTCGCCGTGCTTAACCAGAAACTGCTTTGGTTCCGGTCCCATAAACAAACGACCTTTTTCAGGCTTGCCGCTATCTGTTTCCAGCGGATAGCCTTCGCGGGCCGTTTCGCGTTGCAGATAATAAATCAGCCCGAAAAAGAATATCCAAAACGCGTACAGCATCAACTGAGCGACATCGATATATCCTGTTATTGCACCAACTTCCATTTCAACCTCCTGTGTATCAACCCGGGAATTCCGCTAACCCGATTGAATTCTGTGAAACGCTCCGCGGGATACGGCCGTGGCGAACCAATGGCCCCACTGCGATAAGCGTGATAAAAATCAAAACGATCTCAAGACTATAAACTGCGACATACCCCGTGGCCGGGTCTGTCAGTGCCGTTCCCAGCAAACCACTTTCTGCTGCTGTGCTGACCCAATCTCTGATCACACCACCAAGTCCGATGGCGCAGCCTGTTGCTGTGGCATATACAGCCCCCCAAGCACCCATGGCCAAACCGCTTTCGCCGTCACGGGCAAGATCCATCGCAGCGGTCAATGTGCCAATCAGGAACAATCCTGTTCCAACACCTAATAAGGCACTGCCGGTCTGGAACACCAGAATGGACGATAAGGCCTCTGAAAAAATAACGGCGGGAAACGCCACCAGGCCAAACATCGCGCCGATGGCGGCGATAAAACACGCGCTCAGACCTTGGGAAAGCGCGCGCCCTGCAAACAGAAATCCGATGATGGTGCCACCGGACAGCAAAGCTGTCAGCATGGTCGTGCTGGCAACAGACAGACCCAGTATCTCGCCGCCATAGGGCTCAAGCAAAACTTCCTGCATGGAGAAGGCTGCAGCTCCCAATGCAACAGCAACCATCAGGCGCAGTGACCGGCCATTCGATGAGAACTTCTTCCAAGACATTGTCAGGCTCGGGCGCTCAGTGCCAGGACGCTTGACCTTCGGTCCGCGGCCTTCCTGTTTCCACAGGGCAACCATGTTGATCAGCATCGTTGCAACGGCGCAGCCCTGAATCACCTGAATCAGGCGTACTTCGCTAAAATCCGTTAACAACAACCCTAGCATAAGCGCAGAAAGGCCCATGCCCGCCAGAAGAACCACATATAAAAAGGCAACGATACGAGGTTGCTTGTCTTCTGCAGACAAGTCCGCAGCCAGTGCAAGCCCGCTGGTTTGTGTTGTGTGCAACCCGGCGCCAACCATCAGGAACGATATTGCCGCGCCTAGTTGACCAACCCATACAGGCCCGTTTGCATCGCCCGTCAGGATCAGCAGGGAAAACGGCATGATAGCAAGACCACCATACTGAAGTAGGGTGCCGAACCACATATAAGGAAGACGACGCCATCCGAGGAAAGACCGGTGGTGATCAGAACGATGGCCAATCAAAACCCGGAACGGGGCAAAAAGGACAGGTATCGCAATCATAATGGCGACCAGACTGCTGGAAACGCCCAGTTCAACAATCATGACACGGTTCAGTGTGGCATTGAGGAGTACCATTGCGAGCCCGACAGAAACTTGGAACAGCGACAACCGCAGCAGACGCGGCCAGCCCACGGACCCTTCGGCCGCATCGGCAAAAGGTAGATAGCGCAAGCCAACCCGTTGCCACATTGCTGTGACCCGTTCGTTTGCTCGTTCCTGGTCGGTCTTTGTGGTCATTCGCGTACTAATTCCAGTGCCTGGCTAATGTAAAAACCGCTATCTACGCGGTGCGTGCGTCCTTCTTTCCAGCCCTTGAGGCCGGGTGCATTTTCTATAGCTTTCGAGAGCGTTGACAGTTTGTTGGGTACAATTGCAGGGGCGCGGTTGCTGCGCGGAAAAGCGCGACCAGCGTGATGCATGACAGCCAGCAAAGGTGTCCAAGGGGCAAAGGTGAAAGATACAGATCGTTCGGCGCGTGCCGTTAATTGCTCCAGCGCATCAATCACGTCATCGGGTTCATAATGGATCAAGCTATCCATTGCGACGATATGGTCATACTTGTCGGGCAGGCCGCTTGCTTCGGGTGTCAGCATGTCGCCAGTTGCGAGTTTAATGCGGCCATGGCCAATGTTGACGGGTAGCCGCTCATGCGCCAGCGCAATAAGCGTTGGGGACAAATCAACTGCTGTAACATCAGCACCCCGCCGCGCGGTTTCAACGGCCAATGCCCCTGTACCGCATCCTGCATCATAGAGCTTGCGTCCCGAAAGGTCAGCAGGCAGCCAGTTGACCAGCGTGGTCCGCATCTTGTCCCGGCCAGCGCGCACTGTTTCCCGGATACCGGATACTTTGGCGTCAGATGTCAGCTTGGCCCATGCATCCACCGCTGTGCGGTCAAAATAGGTGCGCAGAGCAGACCGAGTTTCAGTATATGTGCTTGATTTCATTATTCAAAACCCAACAAGTCAAATATTTCACGATCTTTCATAGGTGTGACCGATTGCATATTCACGCCGTTCGCGATGTGTTCTGCCAGGCGCATATATTCATCGAGAACGGGGGTGAGTTCCGGCTCACTATCCATTTCAAACAGGGTTTTCTTTTGCAGACGGCTGCGGCGGATCACGTCAAGTTGCGGGAACAGGGCAAGCGGCTTGACGCCCGTTTCCGCTGCGTATTTGTCCAATTGGTCTGTGCTGTCAGAGCGGTTGGCAATACAGCCGCCCATCCGCACATCATAGTTTTTAGATTTTGCCGCGATGGCCGCGATGATCCGGTTCATGGCGAAGATGCTGTCAAAATCATTGGCAGTGATCACCAGCGCTTTGTCCGCATGCTGCAGAGGGGCGGCAAAACCACCGCACACAACATCGCCCAGCACGTCAAAAATCACCACATCTGTGTCTTCCAGCAGGTGATGCTCTTTCAAAAGCTTCACTGTTTGGCCAACAACATAGCCGCCGCAACCAGTTCCCGCAGGCGGGCCGCCAGCTTCAACACACAAGACACCACCAACACCTTCATAAACAAAGTCTTCCGGGCTCAGTTCTTCTGAATGGAATTCAACGTCCGCTAGGGCATCAATAACTGTCGGCACCAACCGTTTGGTCAATGTATAAGTACTATCATGCTTCGGGTCACAGCCGATTTGCAGGACACGTTTACCAAGGCGGGTCAGTGCGACGGATATATTGGAAGAGGTTGTGCTCTTGCCGATGCCGCCTTTGCCGTAGATGGCAATAACCTGGGTTCCATCAATGTCCATGCTGACATCCGATTTAACCTGAACGCTGCCCTCACCGTCGGGGGGAGACTGATTTCCTGCTGTAATAGGGCGGTGTAAATTCATGATGCTTCTCTTTCCAGAACTGGCGGGGTGTCTAGGCCTTCAAGCCGGTCTTCAAGTTCGTCTGCGGCTTTTTCAAGTGCTTCTCTGGTTGCCTCGTCCGGCGTCCAGAAAGTGCGCTCGCATGCTTCGCGTAGTCGGTTAGTAAGTTTTGAGGATGCTGCCGGATTCAACTCGGCAAGGCGCTGTCTCATCTCGTCGTCGAGCATGTAAACCTGCGCGATGTTTTCATAAACCCATGGTTCTACAGCGCCTGTGGTTGCAGACCAACCAAGCGTGTTGGTCACGGCGGCTTCAATATTGCGGACCCCTTCATAGCCATGAGCGAGCATGGCATCATACCATTTGGGGTTCAGGGTACGGGTACGGGTTTCAAGCGCCACTTGTTGCTCCAGCGAGCGAACAGTTTCCTTGCCGGTGGTTTGATCCCCCAGCAATACAGGCAGCTTTTCAACGCCGCGAACTTTGCTGACAGCTTTTGCGATACCGCCAAGCGTATCAAAATAATGGTCGATGGTTGTTACACCCAGCTCGACGCTGTCGATATTCTGGTATGCCGCTTCAACGGTACCAAGTGCGCTTTCCATAACGGCGCGCTGCTTGACAACATGGCCACTGCGGTTGATCGCGAAACATTTGCGGTCGCCGTAACATTCGGCAATTTCATCGTCATTTTCCCACATGCCAGAATCGACCAGACGGTTGACATTAGCACCGTATGCGCCGTCGGAGTTGGCGAAAACCCGCATGGCTGCATCATCAAACGTGCAACCAGCCTTTTCCATGTGGGCAAGGGTATTTGCTCGGATCGGGTTATCTTCCGGGCTTTCGTCTTCTGCACTGGCTGCAAGCCATACAGCTTCGGCCAGCATGCGCGCCTGTTGCGGTAAAAGATCGCGGAAAATACCGGAGATAGTAAGCACCACATCGACCCGAGGGCGGCCTAACTCTGCGACAGGTGTCAGGTTGGCACCACACAGGCGACCATATGAGTCCATCCTGGGTGTCGCGCCAATCAGGGCCAGCACCTGCGCGATGGGGTTGCCGCCGCTTTTGATATTGTCAGTGCCCCATAAAACAAAAGCGACAGACCGGGTGGGGTCCGCTTTGTCTTTATTCAACTGCTCTAGCAGGCAATTGGCTTGCCGGGTGCCAGTTGCCATGGCAAGCGGTGTTGGAATACGGAAAGGGTCAAATCCGTGGATATTACGACCGGTTGGCAGAATCTCAGGTGCGTGGATCAAATCACCTGATGGTGACGGCGCTACGTATCCGCCATCAAGGGCGTCAACGGTGGCCTCAAGCTCGACATTTGTCTGCAGGCCCTTCGCCAGATGGGTCAACCGCGTTCCAGCCTCAAGGTCTATACCAAACTTGCTTGCCAGTGTTTTGTCTGTTGCGCCGTGCAGAAGCTGCTGCACCATCTCCGAACGATCTGTCGCTTCCATAGTACGCGCCCGGCCTTGGCCGTCATCAGATGGCGCATCCATCATGCAATCCAGCGCAATAGACAGCGTTTCTTCCTGGCCTTCTGCCGTCATCGGCTCGCCCAAGATATGCAGACCGTCAGGTATCGCTGTTTCCTGAATTTCGCGCAGGTCGGTTTTAAGCTTACGGATCATGTCGCCTACCGAGAGGGTTTCGGCCGTTTTTTCATCCAGCAGATCCAGCGCGAGCGCTTCATCACGGATCAGATCGAACAATTCACCCTGTACTTTGTCCTCTCCGTGCTCCAGTGCGGATTGGCTCCATTGGTCGATCAGCTCATGCATCTTTGCAAAGCCTTTGTAGAGACCGGAACGCGCCAATGGCGGAGTCAGATAACTGATGATGGTGGCCGCAGAACGACGTTTTGCGATGGTGGCTTCTGACGGGTTGTTGGCTGCATACAAATAATAATGCGGGAAATCGCCAATAAGGCGTTCCGGCCAGCACGCATCCGACAGGCCACTTTGCTTGCCGGGCATAAACTCGAGGCCGCCATGGGTGCCAAAATGCAAAAGGGCGTCAGCACCAAATGTTTTTCTGAGATACCGGTAATAGGCGCTCATGGCATGAGTTGGGGCGTGATCTTTTTCAAACAAAAGGCGCATGGGGTCGTCTTCAATGCCAAGACCCGGCTGCAAACCAACAAAAACATTCCCAAACTGTTTGCCACAAATCAGAATGTTACGGCCATCAGTGCCGGTTTGGCCAGGTGCAGGACCCCAGGCTTTTTCAATATCTGCCAGGTAAATTTCATCACGGATATGATCATCTGCGCTGACCCGGTCATGGATGACAAAATCTGACAGTGCATCACTTGGGTCGGTTAGTAGCATCTCTTTCAATGCATCAGAGGAGTCCGGCACTTCAACACTGTACCCGGCGTCTGCTAACGATATCAGCATATTATACAGTGATTTATAAACCGACAGATGTGCCGCTGTTCCGGCTGCACCGCTTCCCGGAGGGAAATTAAACAGTGTAATGGCAAGGCGGCGGTCCGCTCGGTCTTTCCGGCGCAGATCAATTGTTGCTTTAACCCTTGCTGCAAGACGCTCAACGCGCTCGGCGCAGGCAATCATGTTGGACGCCCCGTCACGACCCGCGTAAATCATCGGGTTTGTGCCGCCTTCCAGTTCAGGCAGGGCCACCATCAACGTCGTTTCTACAGGCGATAAACCCTGATCGTTTGATGTCCATTCTGACAAAGACTGGAACTCAAGGCTGTGGACCGGCATGTAAGGTACATCCAGGCTGGTCAAAACCTCTGTTGCGGCGGCGGAGTCGTTGTATGCTGGGCCACCAACCAGCGAAAAGCCGGTCAGGGAAACCAGGCAATCAATGGTTGGTTTGCCGGTCTTGTCTTTAAAAAACTGGTCTATGGCAGGGCGGGCATCAAGTCCGCTCGCGAAAGCAGGAACTGCCGTAATACCCCGCGCTTCAAAGGCGGCAATTACAGAATCGTAATGGGCGCAGTCCCCGGACAGCACATAAGACCGCATCAGCAGCAAACCAACGCGTGGGCTATTTTTGGTTTTGGCGTCTTTCACCCGCGGCAGGCGGTCAGTTGTGTCCGCAAACCGACCTTCAATACCGGGATGATACAGACCAACATCAGGATATTCGATCGGCGCTGCCACTTTAAGGCTGTCACGCCATGCGAGCCTCGGGCCGCTTGCATACCGGTTGACCAGCATACGAACCATATTGGCAATGTTTACCTCTGAACCACTAAGCCAATAGCTCATGCTCAGGAAATAGCATCGCAGGTCCTGTGCGGTGCCCGGCACGAACCTTAGCAGTTTTGGCAAGCGCCGCAGCATCGCCATTTGACCGGCACCGCTGCTGTTTTTTTGTTTTTTACCACCGCGCAGCTTTTTCAGCAGGGCCAAGGGGCCTTTGGCTTCCTTGCCCATATTGAGCTGGCCCATACGGGTGCATTTGATAACTTCACCCGCCGCCATGGTGCCAACAAAAACATCGCATTCCTCGCACCTGGCTTCCAGATCAGGCAGAACTGCTTTGATATGGTCTTCGATGAACAACATGTTCACGATCAGGATGTCAGCGCGGGCGATGTCGGCTTTAACCCGTTCCAGTTTGCTTTGGTCCCGTTGCCAGTCAACCGCAGCATGAAGCGACAGGGTCAGTCCGGGTGCATCCTCTGCAAGGTCGCGGCGCGCGCGCTCAACTGCTGACTCTATATGCCGGTCCAAAGTGATAAGCACAACGCGGACCGGCGGGTTTGTGAATGTCCCTTTAATGTCGTCCATAGTGTGCCTTTGCGTCGTACAATACGTCCAGCGTCACCAGCGCGACGCCGCGTTCGACGGCATATTTTTCGGTATTTTTCCGTGCTTTGCCCCGCACGAAGAAGGGGATGCGGCTCAATTCCGCTTTTGCATCATCAGCCCAGGATAGATCGTCAGCCGTTACATCAGGTGAAGCATCTGGTACAGACGCGTGGATTTCAGGGTTGTTTTCCATCACCGCTTCAGGGGCATGGGTACCGGTTGCAGGTTGGTGTCCCAGGTGCGATGGCACATCCTGAAACTCGAAGTCTTCCCTGAACATGCCAAGCAAGTGTTCTTCAAGGCCCATCATCAAAGGGTGGACGAGCGTATCGAACAACACGTTCGCACCTTCAATGCCCATGTGCGGGCTGTAACGCGCCGGGAAGTCTTGCACATGGACTGGGGCGGAAATAACAGCACAACCAATACCAAGGCGCTTGCCGACATGGCGTTCCATCTGCGTGCCCAAAATCAAGTCTGGCGCACTTTCGGAAATTGCTGCTTCAACATCCAGGTACTGATCAGTAATGAGTGCCTCGATACCCAGTTCTGCAGCTTTCGCTCGTACCGCTTTGGCAAAGCCTCGTTCGTAGGTGCCGAGGCCGACAACGTCGTAGCCCATTTCTTCCTTGGCTATTCTCGCTGCAGCAAGCGCGTGCATTGCATCAGCGAATATAAAGACACGTTTGCCGGTTAAATAACCTGAATCAACCGAACGACTGTACCAGGGCAGGCGGCTTTCGATCATTTGATCAATTCGGGCTTCAATGCCCAACAGACCACAAAGCTCTTTCACAAAATCGATGGTTGCCCCAACACCCAGTGGCACTGTTTTGGTATAGGGCTGCCCAAGATTGCGTTCCAGGAGGCGGGCAGCAGGAAGGGCCACTTCCGGGTACAGAACCACATTACAGTCTGCATCACCCAGGCGCGCAATATCCGATGGGCTGGCGCTCAGCGGCGCAACCACATTGACATCAACACCAATGCTTTCCAGAAGTCGCAGGATTTCCTGCAAATCGTCCCGGTTCCTGAAACCAAGCGACGTTGGCCCCAGAATATTGCAGGTTGGCCGGGTACCAGTTTTTTTGCCTTGCTCTGGTTGGTCTGGTTTGGTGCGCGGTGCCAAGTGCCGGACGATCTGATAAAATGTTTCCCCGGCTGCCCAGTTTTCGCGTTTGGAGTAGGCGGGCAAGTCAAGCGGTATCAGCGGCATGCCAATATCGAGGCGCTTGCCAAAGCCTGCAGTATCGTCCTGCAACAGTTCAGCCGTGCAGCTGGCCCCCACAAGCAGCAGGGACGGGGAATGCAGGTCGGCTGCTTTCTTGACCCTTGACTGGAAAAGTTCGGCTGTGTCACCGCCCAGGTGTTTTGCCTGGAACGTAGTGAATGTCACGGGCGGGCGCTGTTTGTCGCGCTGGATCATGGTGAACAGCAAATTGGCGTATGCGTCACCCTGCGGCGCATGCAGAACCAGATGCACGTCGCGCATGGATGCAGCAATCCGCATTGCGCCAACGTGGGAAGGTCCTTCATATGTCCAGAGAGTGAGTTCCATATTGGTTAAACCGCCAGTCTGGTGCGCCGGTCGAGCGGCCGCACAAAAAGGTTGGCCAGGTCACAGGCTTGTTCAAAACCCTGGATTGGCGTGAAAACAAGTTCGATGGACCACTTTGTGGTCAAGCCACGCGCTTCAAGCGGGTTGGCAAGGCCAAGGCCGCATACGGTTATGTCAGGCGAGCTTGCGACACAGCGATCTGATTGCGCTTCAAGATCCTGGCCTTCCCGCAGTTCCACATCGGATGGCAACAGCTGCAGTTCAGACTGCATGATTTGCTGGTGAATGTAAGGAGAGCTGACTTCCTTAAGCGTCATGCCCAATTCCTGCGACAGAAAACGCGCAAGGGGTATTTCCAACTGTGAATCGGGAAAAAAGAAAATACTCTTTCCATCAAGCTCCTGGCGTGCCTTTTCCAAAGAGTAGCGGGCCCTGTCGTAAGCAGCCTTCAACATCGGATGATCGATCTGGTCTTGCTGATCCATCGCGGCAAGGCCTGCCGCAAACCAGGCACGGGTACCTTCTGCTCCCATCGGGAATAGGGCAGGGAAATGCTGTGCGCCCCGAACATTCAGGGCGGTCAGGGTTTCACCTAGATAGGGCTGTGCCAGCAGAATTCTTGTATTGGGGCCAATCGCTGGTAATTCGCTTGTTGACTTGGATGGCAGAAAGTCCAGGCGCTTAACACCGCACGCATGGAATGTGCGGCGCATCTGATCTTCGATGATGTCTGCCAGACAGCCAACAATCAGCAGGTTTGGCTCTGCGTTAGCGTCTGCTTCAGGGCAGGCTTCAACCAGTGTCTTGAGGCATGCATCTTCGCCTTCGGTGAAGGTGGTTTCAATGCCGCTGCCGGAAAAGCTGAGAACCCGCACATTCTCATGACTGCGGTTCAGCCGGTCCGCCGCATTATCGAGGTCCAGCTTGATAACTTCTGATGGGCAGGACCCTACCAGGAAAAGCATTTTGATATCCGGGCGGCGATTGACCAGTTCAGCGACAACACGGTCTATTTCTTCGTGTGCGTCTGCCATGCCTGCAAGATCACGTTCGCCCAAAATTGCCGTTGCGAATCGTGGCTCAGCAAAAATCATCACGCCTGCTGCCGATTGCAGCAGGTGCGCACAGGTTCTGGACCCGATCACCAAAAAGAAGGCATCCGGTATTTTTCTGTGCAGCCAGACAATGCTGGTCAGGCCGCAGAAAACGTCGCGCTGGCCTTCTTCCCGCTGAATAACCGGTGTGCTTGTTTTGCAGTCTGCACTTTGTGGCGCTGTTATCGGCTGTGAGCCCATGTTCATGCCGCTATCAAGAGGGGCGTTCATGAGCCAGCTCCCTGTCCAACAGCGTTGGCGGAGGGTAATGCGCCTGACGTTGCGGTGCTGATATTGCTTTCATTAGCCTGGCCCTCATGGGCTTTGCGCGCCTGACGAAATTTCCACAGGAACTGCCCCGCGTTGACGACATAAGCAGCGTAAGCGGCCAAGATGATCAGCATTTGCGTTCCCGCAGGCGCTAGATCAAAGGAGAAGGCGGCGACATACAATAAATGTAAGGTGATCACGAGGAACGAGACCACGTCTTCCCAAAAGAAGCTCGGTGCAAATAGATACTGGCCGAAGACAACTTTTTCCCAAATTGCCCCCGTTACCATAATCGTCAGCAGCAGGCCGGTTTTTACCAGAACAGACAAACTGGCGATCCAAAAACCGTCGCCGGTTGCCATAAACCGTACAACCAAAATCAGGCTGATGAAAAATACGATGAATTGTGCTGCTGCTAATACACCCTGAATTGGTGTCCAAATTGTTGAGTCGCGCATTGCGCGTTGCTCTGGCGTGTAGATATCAGTGCCCCGGTTGTCATCATGTCCAACCTGCCGAAATGGCTGCTGGTAAGCCCCTGATGACTTGTTGGTGCCCATTTTCACGCTCTCCCTGCATTCCAGACCGATCCGATTGAAGGTGCCAACCCGCCGATCTATGCAGAATTTTAGGGATGAAAATGATCAGGTGTCAACCTTAATTGACATAAATAATAGTTTACATTTGTGAATATTTACAGACGCTCAGGATTTGGAAGTTGGCTATAACGTAATAAAATTATAGAGATAGCCGATTTTTAATTATGAAATTGCAATTTTTGGCGAATCACGATAGATTTTTTTCTAGGGAAGCGAAGAAGATGTGTAAACATTGTCGACCAGTGAAGGAGCCATCTAGACACGACATATAGGGCAAGTGACCCCATTTTACGGGGTAAATGACCTCAGAATATGTCTTAAAAGCCCGCCAGATAGAGCTTGTCCAGGATGGTGAATGCACGCAGTCGGTTGCGATGTTGCAAGGCGAGCGTTCATGTCTATTCAGCTATACAACCAGGTAGCAGGTTTGATCATGCTCCGTGCGCCTCAGCTCACTTAGTAAGTGTTGCAAGTCAAGTGAATGTGCGTACCCGCAAGGTGGCTTCTCGAAGCTTGGAAGGGAAGGGTATAAAATGGAAAGTACAACGCTTGATGGGATACCCACCAAATCGGCAGACAAAAGAAACGACTTGCAGTCTGCTATTGTGGACTCTGTGGAGTCTGTCCTTATGAAGACAGTGGAAAAAGAGGTGCTGCCTCAACTCGTCGCAAAAAGCGAGATTGTTCCAGCATCAACACTGCCCCTGACGGACAGTCGTTCGTTTGTGGAAGCGGAGCAGATGATTGCTCTTAGTATAGACGCGTTGGTAAGCGCCGTTGTGCAAGACGACCGTAAATCTGCTGTTTCTACCATCCATGCCCTCATCCAGGCCGGGTTCAGCCAGGCCCGTATCATGTCTGACGTTTTTGCCGCTGCATCATCCCGCTTGGGGGACATGTGGATCGACGACGATGTCAGTTTCACGGATGTAACCGTTGGTGTTGGTACGCTGACAATCCTGATGCGCGAGTTATGGAACGGCCAAACGCCAGAGGTGGCCAGCGAGCCAGCGAAAAATGCGCTGATACTCTCGTCACATGAAGAAGATCACCGCTTCGGTACGCAAATGTTTTGTGAGTTGCTTAGGCTTGAAGGCTGGCAGGCCAGGCACTTGGTTGTGCACAGGCTGGAGGAAGCAGAGCAGGCCGTCGCGACGACGCCTTATTGCTTTATTGGTGTTTCTATTGGTTTTGCCGACAATTGTGAGCAGTGGCGGTATTGGCTTAAACGGCTTCGCAGTCGGTCTTGCAACCCGCAGACAAAGGTTGTGGTTGGCGGCCCTGGTGTAAGCCGGTTGTCTGCACCGGCAAGGTCCCTTGACGCGGACGTCACTTTTTATAATGGTATGTCTGCATTACCTTACGTCGAAAATATTTTTCAAAAACAACAATTATTATCCCCATAGTTCAAGAGTATTATTGTGCGCCCCTCTTATATAGATAAATCAGTCCCGTGACCCATTCACCAGTAACCGCGTCTTTTACAGATACGCTTCCTGCCGAGGCAGCGCATATAGTTGAAACAGTGTGTGACATTGCTTTGCTGTTGAATGCAGATGGCGATATCATTGGGGCTCACCAAACCACAGAATATGATGAGCTTGATTGTTCAAAATGGATGGGCAAAAGCCTAGAAGCCTTTGTGACGACAGAAAGTGTCGAGAAGGTGCGGGCGCTGCGGTCTGATGCGCTGGATGACAAGCCAAAAAGATGGCGCCAGTTAAACCATCCGATGCCCAGCCCGCGCGCTGACAGCAAAGCCAGCATTGCATTTGAATACCAGTCGTTGAAGGTTGGCGAAGAAGACGCTGTATTGTTGCTAGGGCGTGACCTGAAGCAGTTGGCTGCCTTGCAGGAGCGGTTGATCAGGGCGCAGCAAGCGCTGGAGCATGATTACGATCGGTTCCGCCAGACCGAGTCGCGTTACCGGCAGCTTTTCCAATTGGATACCCACGGTATTCTGGTCATTGATGCTGCCAATCTATCGATTGTTGACGCCAATAAAGCGTCGCGCGCCATTCTGGCGCCGCTTGGTGGGTTAAATGGTACGGATTTGATGGGGAAACTATTCCCGGCTGATTTCTCCGGACTGCTTGATGTTGACAGCGACAATGCCATCGAGACGCTGCTGCGCGAAGCAGTGTCAGGCCGGTTGATTACGAGAAAATCAGTGTCGGTGCCGCAGTCGGCAGAGGGCCTTAATGTCAGTTTTGAAGGACGCGATCAGGCAGGTAATCTGATCCTGCGCCTGGGCGCCAGCCACTCAACCGAGCAAGCGCTGACCGCAAAAACCGACCCGATGCTTGAGCGCGTTCTGGAAGAACTGCCTGATGCGCTGGTCGTAACAGATGGTAACGGCGTCATTTTGAAATCCAATGAAAGCTTCTTCAAAATGACCGAGCTGGCATCGCGTGAAGCGATCCAGAATTCAACCGTTGATCGGTGGCTGAACTTTGGCGGGCTGAGCTTTTCAGCTCTCACGAAGACCATCAGCGCATCCAACGGTCTGCGCCTCATTCCGGCTGAAATGGTCGGTGAGTTTGGCACGTCCCGTGAAGTGGAAGTGTCTGTCACCTACCTGTCCAGGGGGGCAGAAACCCGAATCGGCCTTTTGCTGCGCGACATCAGCACGCGCACTACGTCGCAACCCAAGCCACTGCTGTCAGGGGACTCCACTTTTGACAATATTTCTGAGCTGATCGGCCAGATGGCCCTTAAGGACATCGTCAAAGAAACCACGGATGTAATTGAGCGCATGTGCCTGGAGGCTGCCTTGTCCATGACGCAGGGAAACAGGGCGTCTGCGGCGGAAGTACTGGGGCTGAGTAGGCAAAGCCTTTATGTGAAAATGCGCCGGTTTGGCATTGATCGTTCGCAGGATAATTAGCCAACTGTAAACAAAAATAGACATCCCTTCTGCTAGCCGCTCAAAAGCGTCAATTTAAATTGACATAATGACGGTGACGGCGTACCGTTTTCCGATGAACAACATGGCTTCAGCGTCGGAAAAAACCGGGCACCAGCAGTGGCAGGAGCCATCTGGTGAAGCTGATCCTACTGAGCCTTTAGGGCCATCTGGCGCGTCGTCAAACATAGCGCAAAACCACCGTAAATTCCCCGAGCCCAAGGCCCTTATTGAGCTGACAAAGCCAATAACATGGTTCCCACCTGTCTGGGCCTATGGCTGCGGGTTGGTTGCCAGCGGGCTATCTTTCTCGGCTATTGTTGAACTGCGCGGTGTATGGGCCTTGCTTGGTTTGATGCTGGCGGGTCCAGCGGTTTGTGGCACAAGCCAAATCATCAATGATTGGTTTGACCGTCACGTCGATGCGATCAATGAACCGGATCGCCCCATTCCGTCGGGGCGCGTGCCCGGTAACTGGGGATTGTATTGGGCACTAACCTGGATTTGTTTGTCCTTCGGTCTTGCACTGATTATTGGCGGTTTTGCAATACCTGCGGCCATATTCGGCCTTGTGTGTGCCTGGGTTTACAGCGCACCGCCATTTCGCTTCAAGCGATCCGGTTGGCTTGGGCCGGCGACGGTCGCAATTTGTTACGAAGGCCTGCCATGGCTTACGGCAACGGCCATTGCCATCGCGGGTATGCCGTCCACCGAAGTCTGGATTATTGCTGTGCTTTACAGCATCGGCGCGCATGGCATCATGACATTGAACGATTTTAAGGCTGTCGAGGGCGACAAAATAATGGGCATCAAAAGCCTGCCGGCAACACTGGGTGTTCGTCGCGCAAGCTATTGGGCCACGGGCGTTATGCTGTTTGCCCAAATCGGGGTCGTGGGTGTTTTGGTATCACTGGATGCTCTGCTCGCGTCTGTGTTGATTTCATGCAGTGTGCTTTTGCAGGTGCCACTAATGCGCAAGCTGTTTGAGGACCCGGCGCGTCTTGCGCCTTGGTACAGCTTGTGGGGTGTCAGCCTGTATGTACTTGGAATGATGGTGTCTGCTTTGGCAATTGGCGGCCACTTACCTTGACGAATGAGGAACCAGCCGCGGCGAATTGAGGACGCCGCGGCTGGTTAACTGCCAACACAAAAAGCCTGTTCGCAGGAGCGCTAACCAGAGGGAAGTATATGGTAGCCAGGGAAGCCGATATCAGAGAGTCCGATATCAGGGAAGCTGATACGCAGGACGTGGAGGCAAATGAGCCATCGCTAAGCTGGCTCAGCATTGTGCGTCTGGGCATGGTTCAGGCGGCGCTTGGGGCCATCGTTGTTTTGTCTACGTCAACGCTCAACCGCGTTATGGTGGTGGAGCTCAATTTGGCGGCCATGCTGCCAGGTGTTTTGGTTGGCCTTCATTATGCGGTTCAGGTCAGCCGACCCTTAATGGGGCTGCGGGTCGATCTGTGGGGCCGCGCGACCCCTCTCATTCTTATCGGGATGTTCACCCTTGCAGCATCCAGCATTGCAGCTGCCGCGTCGGTGCAGGTTATGGCCTGGTCATCTTTGATCGGTATGGCGGTGTCTGCTGTTGCCTTTTTTGGTATTGGTGTCGGCGTCAGCGCATCTGGCACGTCGTTGCTGGCATTACTGGCCCGCACGGTCAGCGCCGCGCGCCGCCCAGCCGCCGCAACAATAACCTGGGTCATGATGATCGTAGGCATCATCATCAGCGCCGCAACAGCCGCCAATACACTGGATCCCTACACCCACGAACGCCTGCTTTCTGTCACGGCGATGATCAGCCTAACGGCAGCTGTTCTGGCATCGCTGGCTGTTCTTGGCGTTGAAAAGCGCGCAATCCTTACTGTCGAAGATGAACCCGAACAATCAGATGAAGATCGGGGTCTTATTTCTGTGATGATGGATATCTGGCATGAAAAGACAGTACGTAATTTCGCGATTTTTGTTTTTGTGTCCATGCTGGCTTACAGCGCTCAGGACCTTATCCTTGAACCCTACGCCGGGTTGGTGTTTGGGCTTAGCGTCGGCGAATCCACTTCGCTATCGGCAATACAGCATCAGGGCGTTCTGCTGGGTATGGTTGCTGTCGGCCTGTTGGGCAGCTTGCCGGTACTGCGCCGGACGATGCCGATGGTGACCTGGACGCTACTGGGGTGCGTGCTGTCTGCCGCGGGCCTTGCCTTGCTGGCAACAGCTATCCACTGGGCGAGTGCCAGCAACTTGGGCCAGCTGGTATTCTTTCTTGGCCTGGGGAACGGTATTTTTGCAGTTGGTGCAATTGGCAGCATGTTCAGCTTTGCCCGGAACGGTATCGCCCGGCGCGAAGGAACCCGAGTCGGCATTTGGGGTGCTGCACAAGCTATTGCATTTGCTCTTGGCGGTGTCCTGGCAACGTCAGGCGTTGACCTGATCACGGTGCTTGGCGGTGGCCCCACCGTGGCCTACGGCAGTATTTTCGCAACAGAAGCTGTTTTGTTTCTGGTTGCGGCCATCCTTGCACTTCGCATCATGACCGGACAGAGCAAGACGCCGTCCAGCGATGTGTCGCTAAGCAAGATGTTTTCAAGTGGCATCGCCACGTTTGAGGGGGTCGCACCCGTAGGTGCAGGCAATACCCACAAGATTCAGGAAAGGGGCACGTTGTGACCATACATGCGCACGTATCAGAGGCTGAGCCTATTGGGTCTCAGTCCAATCCAGTAGATGTCATCGTTGTCGGTGGCGGACCGTCAGGGTCTACGGCGGCAGAAACGCTCGCTACTGCCGGGCATTCAGTTGTGTTGCTGGATAAGGCCGGTCGCATAAAACCCTGTGGTGGCGCAGTGCCTCCGATACTGATCAGGGATTATCGCATTCCCAATGAGCAAATTGTCGCCCGTGTGCATGGTGCGCGCATTGTTTCGCCGTCCGGGCAGATTGTTGATATGCCTATTGAAAATGGCTATGTCGGCATGGTTGACCGCGACAAATTTGATGAATTCCTGCGGGAGCGGGCGGGCGAAGCCGGTGCTGTGCGCCATACCGGTAAAATGGTCGCAATTGATCGCTTGCAGGCTGATGTTAACGGCGAAACTGCCGATTTGTGCGGCGTGCGGTACGAAGCCAAAAACAAATCCGAGCATACCATTTATGCGCGGCGGATCATCGGCGCAGACGGTGCCTTGTCAACCGTCCGTCGATTGGGTGCGCCCCAGCTTGGAACGCCCAAATCGGTGTTTGCCTATCATGAAGTCATTGAAGCACCCGAAGATGATGGCATAGAGCGCCCGTATCAGGCTGACCGCTGCGATATTCATTATACTGGTAAACTGTCGCCAGACTTTTACAGTTGGGTTTTCCCGCACGGCAAGTCTGTGTCGGTTGGCACAGGCACGGCAAAAAAGGGATTTTCTCTGAAGGACTCAGTCCGTGATTTGAGGGAAAAAGATGGCCTTCAAACCCGCACCATCCGCTGCGAAGGGGCGCCTATTCCGATGAAGCCTTTGAAGCGCTGGGATAATGGCAAAGACCTTTTGTTGGCAGGTGATGCGGCAGGCGTTGTTGCGCCTGCCTCTGGCGAAGGGATTTATTACGCTATGTTATGCGGCGAAATGGCGGCGCAAGCCATGGCGGAAAGCCTGCAACAAAAAGATGTGAAGCTTATGAAGCAGGCGCGTGCGCGTTTCATGAAAGAACACGGTCGTGTTTTCTGGATACTCGGAATTTTGCAGCGTTTTTGGTACGGGTCAGACAGCATGCGTGAGCGGTTTACCACTATGTGTGGGGACCCGGATGTGCAGCGGTTGACCTGGCAAGCTTATATGGAGAAGAAACTGGTGCGGCAAAGTATTGGTGCCCATTTCAAGATTTTTGTCAAAGATGTCGCACATCTGTTGCAAATGGTTTCGCCGTATCATGATGCTGGTAAACGTAAATCCTGATCAAGGAAATCTGTTGGCTGCAAAGATAGACTTGCCACGCTCGACGATCGTCATTGCGGGACTTGCTGTTCTGTTCCTTATTTTGGGCGGATTGGCGACACCTCTTGGCCCGTGGTATTATGCCCTTAATCAGCCGTCCTGGAAGCCGCCTGACTTTTTGTTTGGGCCGGTCTGGACAACCATTTTTGCATTGACCGGGTATGCCGCGGTTAAATGTTGGAATGCCAGCGAAACCAAACGCGAAAGGCAATTGATTGCCGGTTTGTTTATTGCAAACGGCGTCCTGAATTTTTTGTGGAGTGTCCTGTTTTTCACGTTACAGCGCCCTGACTGGGCTCTGATTGAAGTGGGTTTTTTATGGGCTTCTATTGTTGCAATCGGCGTGTTTTTGCGGCCTATCGCGCCTGTTGTTGTGCCTGCGCTTGCACCCTACTTGCTGTGGGTCAGTTTCGCAGCCGCCCTGAATGCCTCAGTTGTGCAGCTTAACGCGCCGTTTGGATGACAGATGAAAGATATCATCATGTCCGGCCAGATCGTTGATTTTATCCTGATTGTTTTCGGGGTCGAACTGTTGGTTCTGGGGTTTGCCGCCCGCGGAAAACAGGCTGGTTTAAAACTTGGTCGGTTGATCAGTGTTATCGTGCCCGGTCTATGTATTTTCCTGGCGCTCAGGGCTGCGCTTGTTGGCGCTGACTGGACTGTAATTGCCCTGTTTCTGGTTTTGTCCGGTATGGCGCATGCTTTTGATGTCTGGCTACGCTGGACAGAATTGTCGGCACATGATGAACGGGCGCGCTCAAAAAGGGAGGCCACATAATGGACGGTGATAAAAAACCCTTTGACCAGCGGGACGATATCGTTGGCCGAAAAGAGGATCATATTGACCTGGTTCTTGCCCAGCGCGCAGAGGCGGAAACGCCGGTTGCTGTAGACCGATCACGCGGGAATAGTTGTTTTGATGCCGTTCAATTACAGCATTGTGCGATGCCAGAGGTTAATTATGGGGATATTGACCTGACTACCCGATTTTTGGGGCATACCCTTTCATATCCCTGTTTGATAAGCAGCATGACCGGCGGGCCAAAACGGGCGGAGGCGATCAACGCACATTTGGCAGAAGCAGCAGCAGAGCTTAACATTGCGATGGGCGTTGGGTCACAACGCGTGGCTTTGGAAGCAGGCGCAGATGCGGGGCTTGCGGTATCTATCCGTAAACGTGCCCCCAAAATAGCCTTGTTCGCCAACATTGGCGCGGTTCAACTGATTGACGGCGTGGGCGTTGATGGTGCCCTAAGAGCTGTCGAGATGTTAGAGGCAAACGGACTGATTTTGCACTTTAACCCTTTGCAGGAACTTCTGCAGCCCGGGGGCGACCGGGATTGGGCCGGCATTCTGGATGCCGTAAGGCAGGTTGTTAAACGCTCCTCCGTTCCGGTTATTGCCAAAGAAGTTGGTTTCGGTATCGGTGCTGATGTCGCCCGGCAGTTGTTAAGCGCTGGGGTTCAGGCCATTGATGTGGCCGGACAGGGCGGTACCAATTTTGCCGATGTGGAACTTGCGCGCAATTCAACGCCTGCCGCACAAGAGCTTGGCAGGGCATTCGCGGGGTGGGGCCTGGATACGGTAACCTGCCTGCGCCAAATCAGCCACCATCGGTTGGAGTGTGCGGTTGTCGCGTCTGGCGGTATTCGTCACGGTGTTGATGCCGCGAAGGCAATTGCGCTGGGGGCAACTATTGTTGCGCAGGCCGGGCCGGTGTTGCAGGCGGCGTTGCAATCAACCGATGCAGTATTAGACCATTTTGCGACGCTGACAGATACGATAAGGGCAGCCTGCCTTTTGACCGGAAGCCGGTCGCTGGCAGAACTGCCCAAAGCTGTTCTGAATAGCTGATGCCTGAGATTTACTCGGCAGCTGTCGCCGTTTTGAGATAGGCGATAAGGTCAGCACGCTCATCAGCTTTTTTGATACCGACAAACGCCATGCGGTTACCTTTGATGTAGCCGCGTGGATTAGCAATATATTCGTCAATGGTTTCTTCTGACCAGACAACGCCTGCTTCTTGCATGGCTTTTGAATAGCGGAAACCTTCAAGTGTACCCGACGTGCGGCCAAAAATGCCGTACAATGACGGACCAATTTTGCGGCCCCCTTCTTCGAGCACATGGCATGTTGCACATTTTCTGAATATTTTTTCGCCGTTTGCTGCATCAGCGGCAGACGCTATTTGCGGTGCTGCGATAGCGGCAAATCCAAATGCACCAGCCAGTGCTGCGCGTCGAATAGTGTTAAACATAGTCGTTCCTCCTCTGTCTGAACTATGGCCCTGGATGGTTACCAAGGCCCGGTTCACTTACCAGTCTATCTTCCCAATTTCACCCGTTAGCCCCGTTTGCCGTACGTATCGTACGGAAGGTGCTACGCGCACAATTAAGGTGTACGTTGTTGTATGTCTACTAGATGTTTCCTGAAGTCACGATTAACGGGATTAATGGTGTTTAATCATCTAGGCAGGCATATTGACCGTACGAAATACATGTTTTTAGATGATGTGTGAAGGATGAACAGCCAGTGGTAGATGTGCTTGATCACCCAATGAGGCAGACTATTGACGCCGAACTGCACAGCAGGCCACCGCTGGATGTGGCTGTGCCTGCCATGGTGTATCACTGCGCATTGATGTTGGAGGCCTCTGTACCTTTGCATGGTTTGATTTCGCCTATCTGCGCCGCGCTGGACATTGAACCACCGCATGAAGATGCGCGGCACATGATCAGCAAAACGTCCGAAGGGTTGCTGAAATGGGAACGTCACGGTGAATTTGAAACCCTGACATTTGTTGGCCCGGGTGGTTCAGGTGAACCGCAAAATTGCGCTTGGCAAAACAAAATAGAACCACTTATTGCTTCCAGTCACGACAGGGTTCGCATTTCGGCCAGTCGTATAACGGTTGGCTTGATGGACCAGGCCGACCCGGCGCCCCAGGAAGAACCTTCGCGCGCACTCCGTGAAGCGCCCGGTACCTATGTTGGTGCCCGTGTTAGCGGCGGTGACGCTTTCTTGTGGACGGACTATAAAATTGGGCCGGATGGATACACACCATTTCGTCTGGATGCAGTGACTATGTCACCGCAGCGCGCCGGGCGTATTGTGCAACGGGTGCTTGAGATAGAGACCTACCGTTTTATGGCGCTTTTAGGCTTTCCTGTGGCGCGGCAGGCGCAAGCTGACATTCGGGAAAAGAACCAGCAATTAGACTCTATCATTAGCGATCTGGACCCCGACATGGACCTGGCGGCGTGCCAGTCGCTTTTGGACCGGATACAAACCCTGTCGCATCAAACCAATATATTGTTTGGCAAAACCGCCTTCCGGTTTTCGGCCACCAAGGCCTACAGCGCGATTGTTGATAGCCGCCTAACCGAGCTTCGGGAACAGCGCATCAGCGGGTATTCCCGTGCCTCAACCTTTTTGAAACGCCGCATGACCCCGGCGATTGACCATTGCATTGCCATCGAACGCCAGCGCGATACGTTGGAGCGGCGGCTTGCAGACACGTCTCAGATGTTGAGAACGAAGGTGGAGACGGGGCTCGCCGGTCAGAATAAGCAACTGCTGGAGCAAATTAAGGCCTCTACTCAATCACAAGTTAGACTTCAACGCGCCGTTGAAGGCTTTTCCGTGGTCGCCATCAGTTATTATATGGTCAGCATCCTTGCCATATTCTTGAAGGGCGGCGAAAAAGCCGGGTTGCTATCTGGATGGGAACTTTACGAGGCGGCGATCGCACCAGTTGCAATTATTATTGTTTTCCTCTTGGTACGCCGCGTTCAGCGATAGCCATTGGCTATATACTTCAAACCACTTCCTCATGCCTGCGGAGCTAGACGAAACGCCCCATTTTTGAGGTTTTTCGTAATTTTTTTGCCAAAAATTGTACTTTTTTGTTCAGTATTGGCGCTTTTTTTAAGCATCTTTATGTTTTTCCCTGACCCAGCAGGCTTGGCGGGTGCAGGCGAATAAGATTTCGACTAATGGGACTTGAACCCCCAGTTTGCCAAGAGTTTTACCAATCAGGCCAGTTTGACGGTCAAATTCTCACACAAACAAAAGCATATAAAAAAAGGAAGAAAAAAATTAGTTTATTGAATTTTTTATATTAATTATTTCCCGCTAGGTTCAAGCCAGATTTTATCCCCAAGGATATAGGCCTGAATATGTCTGCAAACGCAAAATTACGACTGATACCAAGTGTGGAAGCACGCCCTGAAGTCACGGTACATGCCAGTGACACCGTGGCGGCGCAGTCTGTTGAATGTGTATCGACAATCCTTCAGGCGGCATGTCCGGGTTTTCAGCTTCGTGACGTTGTTGACCCTACGAACATGGATCATGAGACGACCATGCAAAGATGGGATGACAACCTGGCTCGTACAGGGTTTGTCCGCACAGAGGATGACGTCTCTCAAATATCTCAGGATAATTCAACGACCGATGCCATTACGCTTGCACCTTGTGTTTCGCTGGCACCATTTCAATCGCGCGTTAACGAAAATTTGGTCCTCTTGCCTGCGTCCTTGTCCTTGAAAAGTGCGTTGATCAACAACCGGAACGACGAAGACAGATTGGCAGAAAAGCTTTCCAGCTTTTTAAAGTTAAAGTCCTTCCTTGGGCTTGACGATATCACAATTTTTTACGATGGCGCCGATGGCGTGCGCGGCAAACAAGCTGTTGACTGCGTATCGCTGTGCCTGAATAGCCTGGGCGAAACCGCAAACCGCATTATGGAGTTGCAAGAAGGCCTCGCCATGTTGGTCGCGTCCCCGCGCAAGTTTGGTTCCATTATCACAGTGTCTGATCGCGGATCATGGGTTCAGGGTATTGCACAATCATTAACGGGCATGAGCGGCCAGCAAGTGATTGCGGACATTGGACACGGCAACAGCTTCTTTGGCTACAGCGGGCACCAAGGTACACGCGCCCCGAAAGATGAGGTAGCTGGTCCGTCATCTCTGTTCCTGGCGGCAGTCATGCTTTTGGTAGAACAAGGGAATAGCTACCAAGCAGCGCGGATTTATAATGCATGGCTGCGCAGTATCGAAGACGGCATTCATACACAAGAGTTGTTTCAGTTTTCACCGAACGCGCGCCGTGTTGATGCCGAAGAGTTTGCTGCCGCTGTGATAGAGCGCTTTGGCGATACGCCGCGCAAGATGCAAGCCCTTGCTGTTCAAGAGCGTGGTGCCGGTGTTCCAGATCAGCAGCAGCCAATCAACACCCTGAGGCTGGTCACGTAAAACTGACGTATTTTATCGAAAAAATAGTGTGGGAATGGCCTAGAAGTAGCCATTTCTTTTCTGATTTTCGAGCGAGCCTGAATCACTAACCCGGCCCAGCCTTTCAGATGTCTGCCCCAGCAGAACCTCCGCAGCAATATCGCGTGCGGTTTCTGCCGAAGATTCAATGGCGCAAGTCACCGGCCAACACCCCAGAGTGCGAAACCGCACCAGACGGTCCCGAACGGGTATGCCTTCAAACGCTCTCAGGCGGCCTTCTTCACTCACCACAATCAGGCCGTCATCTGTTTCAATAACAGGGCGTCGCTTTGCGTAATACAGCGGGGCAAGCTCTATATCCCTGTGAATGATGTAATTCCACAAATCTACCTCGGTCCAGTTGGACAAAGGAAACGCGCGCAGCGTCTGACCAGTGTTGCGATGCCAATTGAAATGAGACCATAACTCTGGCCGTTGGTAGCGGGGTTCCCACACATGATTACGTTCCCGCACCGAAACAATCCGCTCTTTGGCGCGCGTTGCTTCTTCATCCCGGCGGGCACCACCAAAAATGACATCATACCCGCCATCATCAAGTGCTTTTTTTAGGGTTTCCGTGCGCATGAGGCTGGTATAGCGGTCGCCGTGATCAATCGGATTCAGGCCAACTGCCTTACCTTCTTCGTTAACGGTAACTTCCAGCTTGAGGTTGTTATCCGCTACAAATCGGTCCCTGAAGTCGACAAGCTCGGTAAATTCCCATGTCGAGTCCACATGCAACAGTGTTAGGGGTGGCGGCGATGGATAAAAGGCCCGTAACGCCAAGTGGGCAAGGACTGTTGAGTCCTTGCCCGCTGAGAAAAGTAACACAGGGTTTTCTGCTTCGGCTATACCGTCCCTGAGGATGTGGATCGATTCCGCCTCAAGCTTGGCCAGGTATGTCGGCAAACTCACGCAACTGTTCTCGACTCTGTTGTTTCTGTTTCACCGTAAGCCAGCCATTTGCCGCCGCCAGCATATTCATGCGATATGCCGCCATTTTCAGACATTGCATAAAGGTAAAGCCAGCCATTGTCGGCCAGTTCACGAACCATCTCATGTTTTTGAATGATGGTGTTCATGGCTTCAATGGGTGCCCTGATGACAACCGACAGTTTTACCGGATCATGCATCCATTTTTCGCCGTCATGCAGGGATTGCATCGGCAATCCAACACGTAGGTCACCGCCAGCGCCTTCCAGAACTCCGATCCGGCCCACAACATTGTGTAGCGTTTTGTTACCACTACCAAATACTGTGTTGTCGACGGTCGACCCGAAATATTGCAGGTTGATCCAGCTCGCAACAATCATTGGGGCGGTCATAATCAGTTCCAGAACCTGGAAGTCTTCGTCGTTTTTGTAGTCATAAGAATGCAGGAACGCATGCCCTTCAAGGTTCGCGTGACTTGAGTGGGTGCGCGGTGCCGCAATGAAGGCCTTACAACCGGCCAGGCCCCATTCCGGACGCACTTCGCTCCAGTCACTGCTTCTTGATATTACCTCTTTGTGGACGGCGTGTGACTGTGTCGTGCCTAACCGAAGCGCCCGCTCAGTACGCGTAATGTTGCTGGCAGTATCAAAGTATGCCCGCGCCTTCTGTAAATCATCCTGGTGACTATCCGGGACGTGAAGCGATTTGTAAAACTCAACATCATCGGTGGTGGTGTCGTGCTGCGCTGCTACAAACCAGCAGTCTTCTGGTATGACAACACCGCGGGCTTCAAGGTCCTCGCGAACTTGTGGGTCATTCAGCAAGTCTGCGGTCAACTGTGCATTGGGGGCCCCGGCGTTACCGCCACAAGCGCCGCAATCCAGCCCAGCAGCATGCGGGTTATTCACGCTGGTTGAGCCATGACCCACCAGGAAAACCAGCCGTGCAAAATCTGACTTCAGGCTCATGCCATTAAGGATGTTGCCTGCAATCGTTGCTTTTTCTTCGCGTGACACAGCTGTGCCGTCCAGATGCTTGAGTTCATAGCGTTGCGCGTTTTCAAGCTTTGGCCCGACAATGCCACGCTTGGCGGCAAGGGCTGCTGGCCGCGTAATCCGGGCCGCATCGGTTATGGCGCGCACCAGATAGCCAAGCCCAAGGGCTTCGACAAACGCGAAGGAAGAAACAGCGCTGGATCGAAAGGCCTTGAAGGAAAACCAGTTTGCGGCAATTGCGGACTGTGTATTTTCTGCTTTCTCTGCACTTTTGTAAGCCGGCGTTTCACAGGCTGTATAGCCAGGTTTCAGCAGGACAGGGCAGTGCGCATTTTTGTCATGATGACCAAAGTGCTGCACATCAACAGCAAGGCCAAAGAAACCGGCAAAACCGATGGTTTCAATGTTGGTGCTTTGTGTTTCAAAGGCGCGGCGCAGGATTTCTGACCGTACGTCAATGCAGAAGGCTGCCTGGATGGAAGCGCGCTCTGTTTTTGCAGTGGTCTTGTTGTCCTGGAAGTTGTTCAGCAACCGACCGCGAACAGACGCTTCATAGGCTTCTTGTGCCAGCATCAAGTGGTCAGGTGTTGAAGGCGCCGGGGCGGCCAGCTGTCGCCGGAAGGTTTGGCGCAGAATGTCTGCCCCCATGTCTGCTGCCAAAGATTGGAAGCAATACCAATCATACGCAAGGCGAACCAGCAACAGCATATTGGCGTTATCGGATGTTTCACCGTCCAGTTCATAGCCCCAGTCCTGGTAGCGGGCATAGGCCATCCAGCCACCAATGCTGCGTGCAAGGCGGTGCAGATACATTGGAACGGCTTCATTGTCTAAGCCAATGTCTGCCAGAATGGTCCGCGCGGCTTCCTGCGGCTGATCGCTAAGCCGGGACAGGATATCATTCAAATCGGTCAACCCCATGACCCGCAAGGTCCGGTCAATCTTTTGATGCGTCAGCCACTGTGCAAAAAGCGTAGTGTCGCCCGATGACGTGCGGATGGTTGCCTGTCCCTTATCAAAATAGTCAGCACTCCATTTAGAGATTTGCTCAAGGATAAGGTCTGTGGTTTCAATTCCAGTCTGGTTGACGTGCAGGTTGGACATCAGAGCCAGCCTTGACGTGTCTTCGTTTTTATCTGCCAGCGTGGTAATAAACTCAGAGGCAGAGACTGACAGGCCATACTCCTGCAATGTTTTTTCTACATCGCTAGCGGCTAATTCACCGGCCTCAAACTTCTTTTGGTAGAAGTCCGCATCCATTGTGCTGCGAGCATTAGCAGAGGCTTTCATCTCTGCTGCGGCGTCGCGCCAGCTTTTGTCGGTAAGACCCAGGTATGGATTCACTGCAACAAAATTTTGCAGTGGCCACACAGGTGCGATCTTTGATGCTGCGGCTTTGATCTCAGTCCATGCGTCCAGTTGCTCAGCTTCGCCAAGGTTTGTCTGGCCACTTGTGATCGGAACGACTTTATCCTGAAGCATCATGAATTCCTTGTGATTGCAGGTGAAGTAAGGGCAGGGCGCTGACGGTTTTGCAACAAACGATCAGCATATGCGCTTGCGTAAAACCCGTTGGAGGCGTGGATCAGCAGGGTTTGTAACCAAACCGGGCGTGTTCCGGTGGCATTCATCCACTGGATAACCATAACACCGGCCAGCGCCAGCACGATGGCAATTGTCCATGTGAATTTAGCAGATGTTGCTAGTGCCATGCTGGCGCTGCTCGCACCCAGCAAGGTTGGTGCAAAATGATGCAGTGCGCCGTATGAAACACTAACAACCAACAACATCACACCCAGACCGCCAATAGCGGCTGTATCGATTTTTTCCAGCATGAAGAAAGCGCTGATCAGGTGCATTGTGCCCAGAACGAACAGTCCGGTCAGCAGTACGCCACCAGGGTGCGCCAGCAAATCCAGGTTCACAACAGACGCCATGGTTACCAGCATAGATGCCGTGAGTATTAGCAGACCTGCGTAGAACGCAGGCGGCGTAGACCGCGCACTAGCAAACTTGAGCGGCATTTTGTCCTGGTCGATGGCAGACCCTGCTGACAGAAAGGCATAAGCTTTATACAGCGAGTGAGCCACAATATGCAGGGCTGCGGCAGAGAAGGCTCCAAGACCGCACTGCAGGATCATCAGGCCCATTTGCGCAACCGTTGACCAGGCCAAGCCTACTTTTATGCTTGTTTGCGAGATCATGGCGATGGAGGCGATAACCGTTGTTGTTCCGCCAGCCAGGGCGAGCAGCCACATAGCTTCGGGTGACTGGAGCAGAAGGTCTGAAAAGCGGATAACCAGAAAGCCGCCTGCGTTCACAACACCGGCGTGCAACAGCGCAGATACGGGTGTGGGTGTTTCCATAACTTCGACCAGCCATCCATTGAAGGGGAACTGTGCCGACTTCATGAGCGCTGCAACAACAATCAGGAAGGCAGCAAATACGGAACTGACACCAAAAACAGGTTGCGACTTGGCGAGGGTCATGATGGTGCTGATCTGGTCGGTGCCAAAGTCGATCACCAGCAATACTGCTGCAGCGATCAGGCACAAATCGCCGATGCGGGCAGCAACGTATTTTTTAGACGCGGCGCGCTGGGCAGCGGCACGGTCGGGATAGAACAGCAGCAGCCGGTGCAAAGAGAGGCTCATGGCGACCCAGGCACACACTGTCAGGAACAATGTGTTCGACAGGATCAGCGTTGTTACACACCCGAGCGTTAGCAGCATGAATTTGAAGAACCGTGCTTGGTGAGGGTCGCCTGCCATGTAGCGGCGGCTGAAGAGCAGGCAGATTGCTCCCACTGTTGTCACAAGAACTGCCATCACAGAAGCAAACAAGTCTGCTCTCAGGCCAACCGAGATATAGGTCATGGCAAAAGACCCAGTATCAACGGTGCCTGCGCTTGTTTGCAGTATCAGAAGCATAACGGCGGCAAACACCGGAAGAAGAGCAAAAACCTTGGCCATGCCAAACATTTTTTGATTTACTTCGGCAAGGCTGTTTTCAGTTCCGCGCTCAGATGTTTTGCCAAAAGAGTGAAACCAGATAGCGCCCACTAAATATAGTAGAGGCAGCAGTAAGGGTAAAAATTGAGTTGCAGACAACATCGTGTCCTCTTCCATCAACAGTGATTACGTTGCGCACCTTCTAGCAACTCTCTTGACCTTTAAAAAATTTAATGTTTCTATAGTTTCCATTCATAAAATATAATGATCATATGAAACATCTAAATTATAAACACCTCCATTATTTCTGGGCTGTCGCGCATGAGGGCAATCTGACGCGTACGGCAGAAAAGCTGAACATCTCTCAGTCAGCCTTGTCGATCCAGATTCAAAAACTGGAAGATCAACTCGGGCATGCGCTGTTTGAACGGCGGGGGCGCCAATTGATCCTGACGGAAGTTGGATCGGTGGTTCTGGAACATGCGGATCAGATATTCAACACGGGTGAGGAACTGTTGGTCGCTTTGCGTGACCGGATTTCCGGGTCAACGCCCACACTAAGGATCGGTGCCCGGGCCACTTTGTCTAGAAACTTTCAGATGAAGTTTGTCGAGCCGCTGTTATCCCGTGACAATGTGCGACTGATTATGAAATCAGGCAGCTTTAGTGATTTGATCGAGGCGCTGGAGACCCACAAGATTGATGTGATTTTGTCCAACGTGCTGCCGCTCAGGGACGCCAACGCGACCTGGGTGCCTCATTTGATTGATGAACAGCATGTCAGCCTGATCGCGACCCCCAAATACGAGAAGAAGTGGCAGACATGGGAAGAAGTGATTTCTGAGGCTCCGCTTATCCTGCCCTCTGTGGAAAGTGGCGTCCGATCCGGGTTCGACTCTCTGGTGGAGCGCCATGGGCTAACACCCAACATACTGGCGGAAAGCGATGACATGGCCATGTTGAGGCTGTTGATCCGCGAAGGTGTGGGTGTTGGCGTTGTGCCACCGATTGTTGTGCGTCACGAGCTGAAAAAGCGTAATCTGGTCGAACTTTCTGAGGTGCCGGGGCTGATGGAAACCTTCTTTGCCATCACACTCTCGCGGTTGTTCCCGAACGTCTTGTTGGGTGAACTTCTTACAACCTAGCCCACCCGACCTGCTGCACTTACGGTCGGACGAAGGCTATAGTTTCTTGTACGTTTTAAGCAACCTGTTCGTCGTCCACAACATGTAGCTGGCTCGCGTCGGGCGCTGCCTGTTCTTTCAGTGCATGCACTTCCTGCTCCATGGAGCGCATAACCGAAGCAATCAATTTACCATGCGCGGCCTGGCGTTCAATTTCGGCGTTCGCGTCAGGTGTGAACGAGTTAATCTCTGGTTTCGTTAGGATGCCTTTTTGCTCCAGCACGCGCTCCAGTGTATCAACGCGTTCGCGGGTTACAGCAAGTTCCTGCATTAATGCCATAGTCATGGACATCAAGTGCTCTTCCGCTTTGGTGCCGAGAAACTGAGGTCTACGGCCTTTGGCGTTTTTGTTGACTAAATGGTTCAAGTTTTCTGACATTTTAAGCCCCTTTCCACGCGCCGTATGTATGCCATGCGGCACCTCGTCCATGGTCTTCCGGTCCATCAAGTTTACCTGCTGACGCGACTTGTGTAACGAATTGATTATCCGCTTCAAAACCGGCCTTTTGAATTATGTCGCCGATATTGATGTCATGCAGGCGTGTCCAAAAGGGCTCATTGTTATTGTGAGCATCCCAGTCGCGAATGAATTGTTCATACAAAGGCATATCATCTGTGTAGCTGGGTTGTTCCAGATGCAGTGTCAGGCCGCCAGGTGCCAGCACACGGCTCACTTCATTCATGATCTTCTGCATTGCTGAATTCGATGTTTCGTGCAGAAACATGGATGAATACACAAGATCGAAGCTGGCATCCTCAAATCGCGACAGGTCTTCGCCGTTCGCCTGAATAAAAGTCACGTTATCTGCCCCAAGTGATACGGCCCGCGCCGCCGCATAGCGCAGCACTGGTGCAGCCACATCAACGCCGATAACCTCGGCGTCGGGGAAGGCCTGGGCGATGGGCACAAGCGTGTGACCAATAGTGCAGCCGATATCAAGGATGCGTTTTGGGGCAAAGTCAGGGTAATTTGTTGTAAGCCAATCTACAACGGCGCGCCCGGCCATGTCACTAAGGGCACCCATAGCACCGCCAGTGGTCGCGAATATACCAGAGTCGTAATTTGCCCCTGCCGACACATCGTTCGGGATTAATTCCGTGTGGTAGCTGCCCGGCATGCAGTGATGATCAACCGATGCAATATAGGCGGGAATGTCCAGGTCCGGGTCCAACTCAAGTGCCGATGTGGAGGCGAGTATGCCCTCTGCTTTTTTTGCCAGCTTTTCTGCTTGCGGCAAAACCATTGCCCGGCTCATTTGCTGGCGCTGTTCCATGGTATTGCGTTTCGCCGCGCTCCAGAAACTATGAAACGGGTCGCGGTTCATCGCGGCGCGAATTTCATGGCGCGACTGGGGCTCGCGGTGCAATTCTTTTTGCAGCGCCGGAAGAACGCGCTTTTCATAAGCCAGTTGGTTGCCCTCACCTAGCGTTTGCGCCAGATATTTGTTCATTGATGCAATGAAATTGAAACGGGCGGTATCATCATGGTCCCTCTCAGGGAACATGTCATGAGCTTCCACGTGGTGCCATGCTGGTGGCGTTGCGCTTGATTTGGTCATTTAGCTACTCTGGTCAGTTAATAAGTTGGTTCCTGTGTTACTTGAGTATAAAACCGGCGTTGTGGCGACCATGACAAATGTCATGCAGAATCACCTATTTCGACAAATGCCTGTCATCCCGTGCGATCAGCAGCGTTTTCCTAAGGTAAAACGCGCCACGGCTTTCTACTCAGAAGCCTACTTGTCAGCTCCTACGTGGTTCTGGTGAGCTCTGGCCAGGTTAGTGAACCTCTTCCCCGCCCGAAACATTCAAGGCTTCTCCCGTGATATAGCCCGCCGCTTCTGATGCCAGGAACACCGCAGCGGCTGCCGTATCTGTTGGCAAGCCAGGTCGGCCCATGGGATTTGTCCGCCGCATATTGGCCAAATAGTCATCAACGCTTTCAAAGCCAAGCAGTTTGGAAAAATAGTCATTTTGCTTGGCACCAAGCCCGGTAGTGACATGGTTGGGGCATATGGCATTAACAGTGATGCCATACTGACCAAGTTCAACGGCGTTGGACCGTGTCAGCCCAATCATGCCATGCTTTGACGCGGTGTAGGGCGCCATGTGGGGAAAGCCTGTCTTTGCTGCCTGACTGGCGATGTTGATGATGCGCCCGCCATTGTCTTTCATGGCCAGGGCGGCGTGTTTGCTGCATAGAAACGCCCCTTTCAGGTTTACGTCGAGAACGGCGTCCCATTCATCAACCGCCAAATCAAACATGGGTTTCATAATGTAGCCAATGCCAGCGTTGTTCACCAGAATGTCAATTTTTCCGAAGGTGTCCACCGTTGTTTTAATCAGGTTTTGCACCTGCGTGTCATCCCGTATGTCGGCTGCAATCGTCAACACATCTGCACCCTTGCTGCGCAGGGTGGCGGCAATGTCTTCCATCTCGTTTGTGGTGCCAATGTCATCGGCATCCAAATGAGTGGCTGGTGTGCCCAAGTCCGTGATAACTATTTTCGCCCCTTCGGCTGCAAAAGCCGCGGCAATCGCTTCACCCAGACCTTTTTTTCGGCCTGACCCGGTGACAATGGCCACTTTTCCATTAAGCAAGTTTGCCATGATGCCTACCCTTCGATGCTTTCTGACATAATAAACATGGGATTATCGGCAAAAGACTGAAACTCGCCAGCCACCTTTTGCATAACATCAGTGCCAATTTCTTCGCCGAACTTTGCCATGTCACTTACGCTGATGATTTCTACATACTGATACGGGCTGGAATCATCACTGCCGAGCAAACCATTGGTGCGGAAAACCTCAAATCCGGATACTGATGACAGGCCCCGTACGGTTTTCAGGTCAGTTTCCCGTGCCCAGGTTTCGTATGTCTCAATGGAAGCACCGTCTTTCAGATTAAAAAGCACAATAATTGTAGTCATGTGGGTCTCCTTTACTTTGGCGTTAATGAGGGAACAGAAGGCGGAAATTATCGAAGCAATTTTTGGCTATATCGAGGGATCTTATTGCTGCAAAGATAGGTCTCGCTTGCTCAGGCGATAGCGGTGCGAATGCAATTGACGCCGCTAGCTGAAATTTAGCCAATAAGTCCTGGTCAGACAGCGGGTTGTCGGGCGCTCCCAATACTGCGGGCACGTTGATAGTGATTTTGTCGCCTTTTTGGCCCTGGATCTCTACTTTTTGCGGCGATAACGCGTTCTTATCCGGGTTTTCATCGATAGTAATATCGACCTTTTGTGCAGTGGCGTGAATTGCTGGGTCCAAAAACCGCGCTGCGCGGAACTCACGTGGGTCAATTTTCCCGTCCTGCAACGCCAACCCCACCAAAAACGGCAAGCACAGGCGCGCATATGCGGGAGACATATCAGGCTTTAGGGGTCGCCCTACAAGCCTGTGAACAAGGGGTGGCACCGATGCCGTGAGGCCAGCAAGGGTCTCAGACGATACCGTTCCCTCAGTGATATTTTTCAGTAGCACCGATAACACACCATGACTGGCGCGGCCCGTGGGGTAAGGCTTGATCGACAGGTCATCAATTGCAAACCGGTCACCAAGGCCATCCAGCATCATACCAATATCGCCGGTTTCCTCGATCAAGGAAAAATAACCAAATGGGCCGGTGAAAATATCATGTGGCCCTGACAAGCCCGCACTAGCCATATCGCAGGCATTCAGGGCCGCGCGCGCCGACAAGGCAACCTGCACAGCAAGGGCGGGCGTGCCTTCCACATGCGCCTGCATGGTGCCCTGAACCTGACTGTAAGCTAGGCCAAGGGCATCTTTGGTTTCGCTTTCTCCCAGGTCGCGCATTCTTGCAATTGCTGCGGTTGCCCCGATAAGGCCTGCGGTTGCCGGTCGGAAAAAACGCAGCGGACTGTTTGTTGCGACCCCAAGGCGCGATGCGATGTCGACACCAACAATCAGACATTCAAGGAACGTCCCGCCACTGATGCACTCATGAGACTGAACTTCTGCCCACAACGCGCCAGTTGTGACCGACATAGCATGTACTACTGCCGGTTCATGTACGGCATCCCATTCAAGGCAGTGGATAGCATGGGCTGTCAAAACAGCGGCTGTATCGCGGGTTGCGGTCTCTGGTCGCCCGGGAATTCTGTATGGTCCATGGTCGCCAGCAAATGCATTGACCATCGAGGCGTTGGTTTCTGCCGCGCTGCCAGCCAGCGCACAGCCCAATGTATCGACCAGAAACGCCTTGGCACTTTCTATGGTGTGTGAGGGTGCTGCCGCTGGCGTCGGACCAAGGGCAAACTGGACCAATGCGTCTATCGCGTTTTCGTGGATTTCAGGCGCTGTTGTCATACAGTTTCCCGCTACTCTTCTTCATCGATGCTAAGCAGGATTTTGCGTAAGATAGATGCCACTACCTCGCGTTCTTTATCGTTGATATCGCCAAGCAGGCGATGTTCGATCTCGTTTTCTTTTGTAATAACCGCATCAAATGTTTCCAGCCCTAGCGGTGTGACCGAAACAATCACACCCCGACCATCGTTTTTGTCTTTGCGTCTAAGGATCAGGCCTTTTCTCTCCATGCGGGTCAGGACATTGGTCATGCCGCCGGATGTCAGCAAATTGTGCCGGGAAATCGCGTTGGGTTTGGCTTCATAGGGCGGACCCGAAACAATCAGCGCCCCAAGTGTTTGCAGTTCGGAATACGACAGGCTGTGCTGGTTTAACACCCGACTTAGCCTTGCAAGGAAAATGTCGTTGATACGGGTGATGCGGCCCCAAACCTGCCAGGGGGATATATCCATATCGGTGCGCGTTTCCGACCATGCGCGGCTTAACCGATCCAGTCTATCTTCTTTCCCTACAGTCATGCCTCACCGTTTTGATCTACCGCAGATACAAATCAATATATCTTGACATAAAGCTTTTTAACAAGTGAAATTGCCAGAAATACTGGCAAGCATACGGATATAAAAACCATGGGCATCATCAGAAAACCGGATTTCACGCCGGATTTCAGCATTCCTGTTGTTATTGCGGGGGGGGGTGCGTGTGGCCTCACGGCAGCGATTGCCGCCAAAAGACAGGGTGTCGATGTTGTGGTTCTGGAACGGGATGCCCACCCAGCCGGGTCTACGGCTATGTCATATGGTGGCATATGTGCCGCTGATACGGTTGCACAAAAAAAAGTAGGCTTGTCTGACACCCACGAGCAGTTTTTTGACGATATTCTAGCGATCACCAAGGGTCAGACCGACCCTGCGCATGCTCGCACAATCGCTGAAAATGCCGGACCAACACTGGATTGGTTAACAGAAGACCTGGGGTTCGACCTTGACGTGGAAGTGCAGTGGGCAGGCTTGGGCCATAGCCAACTGCGCCTGCACGCCCCTCCTGGTCGGTCTGGCGAAGTGTTGATGGGCATGCTGTTATCGGCAGTAGACCGCGAGGGCGTTGATGTTTTAACGCAGGCGCGTGTGACAGACCTGATTGTGGGCTTGGATGACCGTATTTTGGGTGTTCGTGTAGAACGCCCTGACGGCATGGAAGAATTTGGCTGTGACCAGCTCATCCTTGCGACCTGTGGCTATGGTGGCAACGAAGACCTGATCCGACAGTATATGCCAGAACTGGAAAATGCGCAGTATTATGGCCATGAAGGCAATGTTGGTGATGCCTTGTTATGGGGCCAGGAACTTGGGGCCGCCGTTGATGACCTGGGGGCTTATCAGGCACTTGGTTCGCTCAGCAGCCCCGGAAACCTCGTGATACCTCATACCCTATTGATTGGTGGCGGAGCGCAAATAAACAAAAATGGCGAGCGGTTTGAAAACGAACTGCACGATATTTCGGGGCAGGCGCTGACGATTTTGGAACAGCCAGACGGCGAAATCTGGGTTGTGTATGACCAAACCCTGCACGACGAAGCGCAAGATCGCTTCGAAGAATATAAAACCGCAGTTAGTTTGAACCTGTGTAAGTTTGCGTCAAACTGGGCAGACTTAGCGCAGCAGATGCGGGTGCCCGCCGATGTGCTGGTGAGGACGATGGACTCTGTCACAAGGTATAAACAGGGCGACACCAGCGACCCGTTTGGCCGCCCATTCACCACAGATCGCCAATTGGAAGCGCCTTTTTATGCCATCAAAGTTACAGGCGCACTTTTCCATACGCAGGGTGGTTTGTGCGTGAACGGTGAAGCGCGCGTGGTGCGGGCTGATGGCTCCGCGTTCCCAAACCTTTTTGCAGGTGGTGGTGCGGCACGCAGTGTATCCGGCCCCTCGGTTTGGGGGTATCTGCCGGGTATGGGGATATGCACTGCAGTGACCCTGGGTAAACTGGCCGGCGAAACGGCAGCACGCTCTGCCAAGCTGGTTTAATGGCTTAAAAACGCCATAAAACGCTGGGCAACCTCTGCTGGGGTAACCGTTGGTCGTGCAAGGTTTTCAAGCGAGCCAACCGCGATGCGCATATGGATCATATGGGGGCCACTTTCTGACACCGCATCGCTGATTATTTGCCGCACTGTGTTCGCGTCGTCGCAGCGCGTTGCAGTTTTGTATCCGCACGCTGCCGCGATAGCTGCAAAATCAACACTTTCAGACCCTGTGGGTTGGCCGCCGGTAGAATCGTGGGCGGCATTATCTAAAATGACATGAATCAAGTTGGCAGGGCGTTCCCGGCCAATGGTGGTAAGCGTACCAAGTCGCATGAGCGCCGCACCATCCCCATCAAGAACGATGATAGGTTTATTAGGCCGGGCAAGCGCGATGCCAAGCCCAATGGCGCCCGCAGACCCCATGGACCCAACCATGTAAAAATTCTGAGGCCTGTGCCCCAGGGTAAACAGTTCACGGCTACATTTGCCGGTTGTGGCGACCACGGCTGCATCCTCTGGTATTACTGCGACAATCGCGCGCAAAGCGTCATAGCGCGACATTGCTGGTTTGTGGCGGCATTGATCCGTGGTGGATGTTGTACTGCGTTCCGGAATGATTTGGTTTTCCGCAGGATGCACTAAAGGCGCAAAACTGTCAGGCTTGACGAGCAAGGCAACAGGCTTTTGCGTTTCCGTCATGGTGGAAAACGCCGTGTTCAGGCACGCACGCATTGCGGCTACGTCAGTTGGCAGCTCCAGGCTTTCAACACCCATTAATTTTAGCATATCGCGCGTGGTCTTGCCCATCAGGTGATGCTGGGGTTCGTCTTCAATACCTGGCGCCGCGCGCCACCCGATCACCAGTAAAACCGGAATGCGGAATGGGTCATTCAAGGAACTGAGAGGATTGATCAGATTGCCAAGTCCGGAGTTTTGGCAGAAAACAGCTGGTGTTTTACCCGCAAGATACGCACCAGTGGCCATGGCCAGGGCATCGGTTTCGATGACGGCCCCTACATAGTCATCATCGTTTGCCAGCACCTGCATCGGGGCTTTCAGAAATGAGCAAGGCACACCAGAAAAGAAATTTGTTCCGTGCGACCGAAGCGCGTCAATAAACTCCGTCGCATCCAGCACAAGCTTAACCCGAGTGTCTCTTGCGCGACGCAAGAGACACTGGCCCCTTCAACAGCCCTTCAGTGTCAGTCAGTGATAGAATGTCTTCAACTGATGCGATGAGAGGTTCAAGGGCGCTGACGCTGCGTTCGTCAAAAATGGTTTGATACGCTGATGCCATGCTTGTCATGGCCGCACGCAGCCCATGATTAGCCCAGATGACGGCGCTGATGCCAAGCCGTTCAAACACATCTGTTGGAGTGCCGGAGTAGGTTGTTGGCGCGATAATGATGGGGATTGTGCCTGTCCAGCTATCGCAGAAGGCTTCAATTTCAAACGCGGTTTTCTGTTTTGAATGCACAAAAAGCGCATCGGCCCCTGCGGCCTCGTAGCGGTTGGCTCGCTCCAGCGCTTCGGGAAGGCCCGCACCAGCGACCAACGCTTCGGTGCGGGCAACTACGCAAAAATCATCAGTTTTCTGATTATCCTTTGCAGCCATAATCATACTGGTGAAATCTGCAATATCAGCGAGTTGATGCCTTGTGTTGGCAAATGAATTCCGCTTGGGAAAAGCCTTGTCTTCAATGCAAACACCAGCAACGCCTGTTTCGCAGGCTTTGCGAACAAAGCGCCCGAATATGTTGAAGTCGCCGTAACCGCTGTCAGCATCCAGAAGAACTGGCCGGTCGACAAAATCTGTGATCGGATCAACCAGATTTAGGACATCTGTCCATGTTAGTTCGTTCGCGTCGCGCAGCCCCATCGAGGCCGATAGCGTTAGGCCAGATGCCCAAACGGCCTTAAACCCGGCATCAACGGCGAGTTTTGCCGCCATGGCGTTGTGCGCTTCCATGATGAAAGACAGGTCTTTTGAATCCAGAAGTGCCCGCAATTGTTTTCCGACAGATATCCCCACAGTTTCTGACGTCTTGATTGAATTGTCAGTCAATGTATTCCACCGGTTTGTTGCACTGTTGTCCTCCAAGGGCATATTTGTAGATGCATACGGGTTCTTTGTAGCCTAGTCAGGTTGTTGATGTCATGGCAAAAGAATCAAATACCAGATAGGTTTGGGCGTGATCATCCCGGCATGAATACGGGGCCAAAGCAGGAAAAATCACTATGACATCTCCGAAGTTGGGCAATCAGGTGCAGGCGCTGGACGGCTACGCCACCAAAGCGATGGCAGAAAAAGCGCGCGCCACCGCCGGCGCGATTAATCTGGCGTTTGGTGAACCCTCCTTTGGGCCGCCCAAAACCAGCCAGCAGGCAATAGAAGACAACGACCTGACCTGGGACGCGTTTTATACGTCCAGTAAGCGGTATGAAAAAAACCGGGGTATGCCGGAATTGCGGACGGCGATTGCCGATTATTATGCCCGAAGATACGATCTGAACGTTGACCCTGATAGCGAAATCCTGATCACACACGGCGGGGTGGAGGCAATCACGCTGGCCGCTCTTGTGACATCAGACCCGGGCGATACCATTCTGATAACAGACCCAACCTACATGCTGTACCAGCGGGCGATTAAAACGCTTGGGCGTGAACCGGTGGCCGTGTCGCGACCTTGTGGTGGGCACGAATATGCGATTATGTCATCCACTAGCGAGCGCTTGCCATCAGCCCGCGCGATGATTGTTAATTCGCCGGAAAACCCGAGCGGTTATGTCGCCAGCAACGATGATATGGCAGCCCTTGCGGATATCTCACGCAGCCAGGACATGTGGATCCTGCATGATGAGGTGTATGACAGCATGGTTTTCAAGCGCCCGCATGTGCCTGCACGCTGCGTGCCTGAATTGAAAGACCGCTCCATCCTGATCAATAGTTTTTCAAAAAAATACGGCGTGCCGGGGTTGCGCATTGGCTGGTTGTGTGCGCCGAAAGCTGTGATTGATTTGGCGGCAAAGCTGCATGACTTCATGTATTTAGGGGTTAATATTCTGTCAGAACGAATAGCAACCCGTATGATTGCTGACACCCGCGCCGACCCTTGGATGGATGAAACAGCTGAGGTGCTGGCCGCACGGGCGCTGCGGCTGCATGCAACCCTGTCGGCGGACAAAGGTTTTTCATGGCCGCGCGCGCCACAGGGCGCCATGTTCGCTTTCCCCAACGTGCGGGGTTTGGCTGAAAAACAGGGTTTGGCGGTAGACGAAGACGGTGCTGGAAAAGCCGTTGCTAACTGGTTGTTGGCGGAAAAGAAAATCGTCAGCATCCCCGGCCATGTTTATGGCCCAACCAGTGAAGATTGTATCCGGTTGATTTTATGTTCTGATGCCGATGTGTTTGAACAGGGCCTGGCTGCACTGGACAGAATTTAACGCCTGTTGTGCGCAATTTTCTGGTTCACCATTGTCGTAAAGGCATCACCGATCGCGTCCATATGCCGTTTCAGGTAGGGGAAGTTGTCTGCATGGGCATAACTATGGCGCATCGCCGGGTTCAGCTCAAAAATCAGGATCGTACCGTCCTCCAGCAGCGTGAAGTCGAAGCCAAAAAAGTCCAGGCCTATAATACCTGGCAGAGTTTCAAGCAGGGCATAAGCAGATTGCCCGATAACCGAGGCCGGGTCGTCCATAAACCGTCGTTCTTTTTCCAGCATCCAATCATGCTGCGCCATAAAGGTTTTGCGGTTGCCGCCGTGCACATTCCACACTTCGTCAATATGATGAACAACCGGGTATAGCCTGCCATCAATGGCAAAAAACCGCATTTTGGTATAATGGCCAGCATCCGATGCATTTTCCACAAATTCTATGACGTAAAAACTGTTGCCGGTGGCACCCGCCAGATATGCATCAAGAGCAGGACGATTTGTCACCAGTTCTGTCGTTATAGCGGTATGTGTGCCGGTTTGCCGAATAATTAAGGGGTATGAAAAACCTGCTGCTTCAATCTGGTTGGCAAGTCCCGTTGCTTCATTTTCCGCTAACGTGAAACGTTCGGTTCTGGGAAACCGGATACCGGCAATTTTATTGAGACGGTCACAATTGTTGTCCCGTGTTGTCGCTAGCACCTGCGTTGGGTGATTAACGATGGGCGGGTGCGGTGTTTTGGCCAGGTAGGCTTCAAGCGACTTTAAAGAGTTATATTCTGTATCTGCATCCGCGATGATATTCAGGATCATGTCATGGGGCCCGGCGGGGGGCTGGTCGGCAATATTATCGCGGGCAACAACATAGGTATCGAGATCATAATCTGACAAATTCAACAGATATTGCGCCATAAAGTGGCCGCCACTGCGATAGTATTTGAAACTGCCGTCTTTGCGCGGTGCCATTTTATACTGGGTTTTGTCATAGCCGGTGAACCGCAAAATTTTACCCAGTGGCTCGGCATCTCGGTCAGAAGCGGTATGGGTTAATGGGTGTTTTTGGAAAAATTCCAAAAGAAAATCGCGCGATTGCTGCTTGCGGTCCAGAATGTAATACAAGCTGGCAAGACGGATATGATCATCATGGTCGTCTGGAACGGCTTCAATAATCCGCTCATAAATTTTTGCGGCATATTCAAAGCGCCCTGCCGTCATCAGTATGGCACCCAGCGACCGCAGGTCTTCTATGTCTTTGCCTTCGCCCAGCGTTGCCGAGTCAAAGCCTGCTATGTGAGTTGCCAATTCATACAGGGTTGCAGATTCTTGTGGCTTACCGGATTGAGACAACAAATCGGCATGCCGGAACATCAGGGATATAAGTGTTTCCCGCGCAAGCCCCGCAGCCACAGGTGCACCTTTATCCCGCCTGCCCATGGCAACAAACGCCTCGGCTACCTCTTTATCAAGGTCGGATGGGGCAGCATCATCGTCGGATGGTTTTTTAAAAAGGGCCATTTGGATAATCGGGTCTCTTCAACAGTTGCCACCAGCGCATCCCCAAATGCCTAGCACTAATCAGCGTCACTAACCGTGCATGCTAAGCGGGATAGAAGGTTTTGCAAGAGCTCCGTTATTTTACGGTGCTTTGGCAGGTGTTCACGGCGCTATCAAGTGCCGCCAACCACTGTTCACCATAGCGGTCTGCAAACCAGCGTCGCATGCCTGCTGTGGCATCTATAAATGTTTGCCGGTCGTCGATGGAGGGGCGGTAAATCGTTCCACCTGCTTGGGCGAATTCTTCAAGAGCGCTGGCTTCGCCCGCTTTTGTTACATCGCGTGTGACCTTTTGCAACTCGCTAAACGCTTCCTGGACGATGCTTTGTTGCGTCGGGGAAAGCTGTTGCCAACTGTTGTCACTGTACCACCACATAGCCGCCATATAGGCATGGCCGTCCAACGTCAGATGTTTGATATGTTCATGAAACTTCATCCCCACGATGTCCTGCACACTGTTTTTAGTGCCTTCAACAACCCGTGTCGCCAGCGCGGAATACAGTTCTGACCAGGCAATTGGGGTGGCGCTGGCGTCCAGTTGGCGCATCATTTCCTGCTGGATGGGTGCGGTAACTGTGCGCAATTTCAGGCCCTTCAGGTCACTTGCCTCTTTTACCGGTGTGCCAACGGTGGCGAAGTTACGCCAACCACCCGTGTTGGATATGACGCCAAGCCTGATGCCAGTGCCCGCATCCAGCATTGCCTCGCGTAGCCGTTCAGCAAAAGGGCCATCAACAACGCATTCGGCAACGGCGTCGCCCTCAAACGCATAAGGCAAATCAAGCACTTGTATGGCACCAAACAGGCTGCCGGCACCGCCAGCCGTGGTCATGGTGACTTCCAGTGTGCCTGATTGCAGTGCTTCAAGGCATTCGCGGGCATTGCCGCAAAACTGCCCTGCCGGGAATATCTGTACGGTAACGGCACCTTGTGTGCGCGCCTCCACAGTTTTTTTGAAAGCCAGCGCGCCTGCATAGTCTTCGTCGTCTTTGGACCCCAGAAACGCAACCTTTATCACCTCGCCGCGATTAGCGCTAAAGCTGTAACTTAGTCCCACCAGGCACATGGCAATAAGGGCAAAGAACAGAATGCGGATGGCGCTAGTGCGGCGGTCGTTTGCTGGTTTGTGGTCTTGCTCCATCATACCCCCCCCTACAAAAACCCGAGTGCTTTTGGGATGGTTAGTGACAGGGCTGGGAAGTAGGTGATTAGGAAAATTACACCGATTTCAACAGCCAGAAACGGCAGCATTTCCTGCGCGATACGGTCAACTTTTTCACCTGAAATGGAAGAAGCAACAAACAGCACAAGCCCCATCGGCGGCGTTGCCAGTCCAACAGTAACATTGACGCACATGACGATGGCAAAATGCAGCGGCTCCAACCCCAGCCCAATAAAAATGGGGCCAAGCACCGGCCCGAGAATAAGGATTGCAGGTCCTGCATCCAAAAACATACCGACGATCAGCAAAAAGATGTTCACCAGAAACAGCAACAGCAACACATTATCAGTGATGCCGGTGAGTGCAGTAGCCAGCTGTTCGGCCATGCCAGACACCGTGATGATCCAGGCAAAGGTAACGGCGGCTCCCACCAACAGCAGGATTACCCCCGACTGCGTTGCCACATTGCGGAAGATCAGCGGCAGGTCTTTGATATTCAAAGACCGCATGAAAAACAGCCCGACAACAAGCGCATAAAAAGCAGCAACGGCGGCTGCTTCCGTCGGCGTGAAAATGCCCAGTACAATACCACCCAGCAGGATAACCGGGGTGAGCAGTGCGAGGATGGTGCTTTTGAAGGCAGCGCCGCGTTCCCCCCAAGTTGCTTTGCGGTTGGCAACCGGATAGTCGCGTGCTTTTGATATGCGACTGGTCATCAGCATCAAACCAGCAGCAACAAGAAAGCCTGGCACGATACCCGCAGCAAACAGCCCCCCCACTGACACATTCATGATGAAGGCATAGATAATCATAATGCCAGACGGCGGAATGATTGGCCCGATCACGGAAGATGCCGCCGTTACCGCCGCCGAAAACCGTTTCGAGTATCCGGCTTCTTCCATCGCGGGTACCAGCATTTTACCAAGGGCTGATGTGTCCGCCACGGCGGAGCCTGAAAGTCCGGCAAACAGGATAGAGGACAGAATATTGATTTGTGCCAGGCCACCCCGTACATGGCCGATTAGTGTTTGGCTAAAGCGCACAATTGCGCGGGTAATGCCGCCTGAATTCATGAGCTCACCCGCCAGAATGAAAAACGGCACGGCCATCAGCGGAAAACTGTCCATGCCGTTATAAAGGCGGCTCAGGAGCGCTCGCACATATTGTGGCTGGCCATCAAGTGTCAGACTGAGGGCAGGGCCAATCAATAGGGCAAACACCACAGGGGCACCAATCACCATCAACAGAATGAATATCCAGAAGTACCCAAGCGACATGATCAGTCGTTCCCTTCTGTGATTAGGTATGATTTTCCCGATGATGTGAGGGTCAGCATGTAGCGCAACAATGTTTCGATACCAACCAGGAACAAGGCACAAAAGGCGATAGGTACAATGCTGTAAAACCAAGCCAACTTAACCGGCACGGTTGCCGCAAAGGTCGCACGGCCTTGCTGCCAGAAATCAATGCTTTCGATGAAAAAGACATATAGCGACCACAGAATAAGCGTGTGCACAACGAGGCCAAGCCATAGCCTGAAACGGCTTGAAAAGGGTTCAATGAACATATCAACCGATACAAAAGCACCGTATCGGTACGCCCAGGGGCTAACCAAAAAAGTAACCCAAACCATCATCACTTTGGCGATTTCTTCGCTCCAGCTAAAGGCAGCGTTCAAGCCGTAGCGGTAAAAAACCTGTGCCAGGACAATGCTAACCATCGCAGCCAGCATAACGGCGGCAATATTGCACCCGGTTTTGGCGATTGTTCCGTTCACAGAACCCAAACCAGCTGCCAGATTTTCAAAGAAACGTCGCAAAGCCTCTCCCCTTGGCTGTGAGCGCGACCAGTCCCTAAAAGGGGTGGCGCACCGCCGTAAGCGATGCGCCGATAGTGCGATCAGGATATCGCTTTTGGCAACTTCTTAGTTGAAGTTTGCCCGGAAGTTGATGCCAAAGTAACGGTCTGCTTCCCGTGGTATTTGATACCGGAAGCCATCGCCGCTGTATGTGGTGACAAAGCTTTCGTCGAATAGATTGCGGACGAAGCCGGTAAACAGATACTGACCATCATTCATTGAGAAGGTGATGCTGGCATCCACTTTGTCATAGCCCGGCAACAGGCCAACAGGGTTAAATGAACCATCCGTGTTGGGCAGCAGAGATTGCTGCTCGTCGATACGGGCCCAGTTGGCATTCAGCACAACTTCTGTGCCGTCGCTAACCGGAATGACATATTCACCGCCAATATTGAAGTTGAAGTCCGGCGAGAACAACAGATCAAGTCCTGAACGATCTGAGCAGTTGGCAGGGGGTTGGCCTGACAGCGGATCAACCGGGCAGTTGAACTCTTCGATCTGAGCATCATTCAACGCAGCAGACGCCGTCAGCGTGAAGTTGGCTGTTGGGTTCCAGAGCATGTCCAGCTCGATACCCTTGGTGGAAACATCGCCCGCGTTGGTTAGCCGCGTGATGGTGACACCGGTTGAATTGTCAAAGTTGTTGGCTTGGAAGCCACTGATTTCAGTGTAGTAGGCGGCCAAGTTCACAACAAGATCGCTGGACGCATATTTGTAGCCAACTTCAAACGAGTCTGACGACTCTTCAGCAATCGGAAGTTCGTCGTTGCGGCCCATGTTGTAAAACACGTTAAAGGCTGGTCCTTTATACCCTTGGGCGTAGGTGGCATAGACCACGCCAGCGTCCCCCATATTATACTGCAGACCGGCCTGAACCGAGAAGTCCGTGTTGCTGCTTTGGTTCGCGAAATCGGTGGCAAAACCGCCGGATGCTTCGCTGAATTGGCTGTTGGGTAGTTCGGGCCGAACGCCCACACCCTGGCGACCGAAGGTGTCAAGGCTGACCCTGCGGTGATTGAACGACACGGTGTCGTCTGTGTAACGTGCGCCGAAAATCAAGGTCAGCTCATCTTCGATCAGCTCATAGCTACCTTGACCAAAGAAAGCCCAGTTTTCGATATCCACATTGCTGAAGCCGGTGGCCGCAACAATGTCATTGGCGTTACAGGTCAAACCAGGGTTTGCATCCAGAATGGCTTGGTTTTGGCCGCCATTGTTTTGGCAGCTCGCGTTGCGGGTAAAGTCCGCTTCCTGGTCTTGATTAAAGTAGTAGAAGCCGACCTGATAAAACAGCCGCTCGCCTTCGGGGCCAGACAGTCTGATTTCCTGGGACACCTGATCCCATTCCCGAGTGCCGTCATCATGCAGTTGGAACGGAACACCGAAAACCGGCTGGTCTGACGTGCCACCGATGGAGGTAAAGTCTCCTTCGCGGAATTCAGTGTTTGACCAGTTTCTGTAAGCGGTGATGGATGTAAGGGTAAAGTTTTCAAAATCCTTGTTGATTTCAACGGACCAGGCATCGGTGTTATCAAGGGTTCTGGTCTCGAAATCATGGTCGATACGCCGCTGACCCAAATCAAGGTCTGCAACACCGTTAACAATGCCGTTGCTGTTTGGGGCCGCTGGTGATGCCGGGTTACGGCCACTTGGCAGCACCTCAAGGTCGGCGCAGCAATCATCGTCGGCTTCTGAATGTTCATAGATCGCGAGGATCGACAGCGTATCAGACGGCATATACTCCACCATCGCCCGGAAGCCATAGCGGTCGTATCCATTAACGGTCCGGTTGTTGAATTCGTTTGTGATGTAGCCTGCGAACTCGGATTTGGTGACCGTCAGGCTAGCGTTCAGGTTATCCGCCAGGGGGCCGGAAATGCGCCCGCGCACCCGCCATTCATTGTCTTCTGCGAGCATGGCATCCACGTAACCTTCCAGCTCGCTGGTTGGACGTTTGGTTGTGATGTTGACAACACCCGCCGATGCATTTTTGCCAAACAGTGTCCCCTGTGGCCCGCGCAGCACCTCTAATCGGTCAATGTCATATAAGTCTGCAAATGCCTGACCGGAACGCGCGAGGACAACACCGTCAACAACAGTTGAAACGCTGGGTTCTGCCGCGCCGCTGAAAGAGATCGTGCCAATACCCCGGATTGTGATCGCAGAGTTGGCATTTGTTGTCCCTTTCCTGAAGCTCACAGATGGTATCAGGGTTTGCAGGGCTTCGATATTCGGTGCTTGCGCGCGGTCAATCGCACCTGAGTCGAGCACGCTAACGGCAATCGGCACTTCACTCAGTCGTTGTTCGCGCTTTTGCGACGTGACAACAATTTCTTCAAAAACACCATCATCGCTTGCTGCGTCTTGCGCTGCGGCTGTCGCTGTGCAGGCGAGGGCGGCAATAATCGACACGCTGGACAACGCTGTCATTTTACTGCGAATATATCTGGACATGTATTCCTCCGGCTTTATGTATGGTTGGTAAACTAAACACCAAAACGCACGGGAGAGGTGGTTCTGCGGACGCAAAACTCAGGGTAGTACTGTCTCCCCAGCTGCAACTTTTTGTTTCTCGAACAGGCCAAAAAGGTACAACTTATTATCTTCCCGAGGACCATTGGATAACATTTGAAATATAAATGCAACTTTTTGTCGAACAGGGTGGGGACGTCATCGCGTATAATTTTTCACTTGATGCGAAGAAGTCACTATCCATACTTTTGGCCAAAATCTGATGAGAAACCACTCTGAAAGCAGGCAGAAACCAGCGAAAAACAATCAAGGTCTGTCTATTATATCAACAGCGGCACGTATCTGCCGCCGCATACCAGGGCCCGTTTGATGGCGACAAAAAAAGAACTCCGTCTCCGACATATGGAAGAAGCACCGTTTTTCGATTTTGTCGAACCGAAAGACCGTTACCTTTTTGAAGCGTCCGCGCCGCGTTATCGGTTTAATGTTATCGGCACAGGCACAATTGGGCAGGAACATATGCGTGTGACCGAACTGGAAGGCCGCGCGCAAATCCATGGTTTGTTTGATAGCAGCAAAAAAAGCCTGTCGGTTGCGCAGCATATTTTCAAGGACCACTCGGACCGCGCACTCGTATGCTATGACACGCTTGAGAAGGCCTGCACCGACCCGGCCGCCGACGCCCTTATCATCTGCACGCCTAATCATACTCACCTTGATGTCCTGCAGGTGGCGGTTCGGTCCGGCAAACCAATCCTTTTGGAAAAGCCGATGGCCCCCACCATCGAAGACGCTAAGGCAATTGCAGAAATCGCCCGCGATTACAGCGCGCCCATTCAGGTTGGCCTGCAGTACCGTTACAAAGCAACATATGCGGAAGCGCTCTATGAAATACTAACGCGCGGCGTGCTGGGTTCGGTCAAAAATGTGTCGATGGCAGAGCACCGCCCGCCGTTTCTGGATAAAGTTGGCCAATGGAACAAATTTGCCGCGAAATCCGGCGGTACGCTGGTTGAAAAATGCTGCCACTATTTTGACCTGATGAATCGAGTGGCAGGGGCGCGGCCTGCGCGTGTGTTCGCCACAGGGTCCCAGGCGGTCAATTTCACTGATTTTGAGCAGGACGGTCAACGCTCTGACATTTTGGACAATGCCTTTGTCACCATTGACTACGCAAATGGTGTGCGTGGGTCTTTTGCCCTCAATATGTTCTCTCCGTCTTTTTACGAGGAGCTGATTGTTATCGGCGATGAAGGGCGACTGAAGGCTTTTGAGGAAATCAACACATTTCAGGATGACACCCTCTCAACGGGCATTGATATCCTGCATGGGGAAACCGGCATTTCGCGCCAGATTTCGCCTAGATATGTTGACCGCATTGAGCGCAGCGGCCACAGCGGCGCCACCTACATTGAGCATGAAAAATTTGTTGATCTTCTGGATGGCAAAACAACCGATGCGGCAGACTGCGCGCAGGGTTTGCTGTCTGTTCTGGTCGGTGCCGCGGCAGAAATGTCTGTCAAAAGCGGTCAGCCCGTCGATGTCAGCAAACTGATCCAGGACCATAAGCTTGAAGACCTGCTGCCTGAAGAAAAGTAGCAGAGGGTTATCAATGCATAGCAAGAGTGGGGGTACATTATGAACAATCCGAGCATCCAAAGCCAAAGCGCTGAATTCCAACAACAGTATCAGGACGGCCCGTTCCCGGCGCTGATTGTCAACGCCGACAAAGATCTTGATCTTGACGGCACCGTTGCATGGGCCAGGGAAAACAAAGAACATTTGTTCAAGGCCTTGTCAGACAGCGGAACAGTTCTGTTTCGCGACTTTCCCCTTTCGTCGCCGGAAGACTTTGATGCCTTTATCGGTGCTTTTGGCGAGTCTGGTTTTACCTATAAAGAGTCGCTCTCGAACGCGGTGCGCGTAAACCTGACAGAGCGCGTTTTCACTGCCAACGAGGCACCGCCGGAAGTGGGCATTTACCTGCATCATGAAATGGCACAAACCCCGCTTTTCCCCTCCAAACTGTATTTTTTCTGTCAGATCGCAGCAGATAAACGCGGTCAAACGCCCGTGTGCCGGTCAGACGTGCTGCTGGACCGCATGAAAGAAACCATGCCGGAATTTGTGCAAAACTGCCGTGATAAACTGGTGAAATACAGCCTGATCATGCCAGCAAGTGATGACCCGGAATCAGGGCAGGGCCGAGGCTGGCAAAGTACACTTGGCGTTGAAACCCGGCAGGAAGCCGAGGCTCGGCTTGCAAAACTGGGCTACAGTTGGGCGTGGCTTGACGACGGCAGCCTGCGCACAACCACGCCAGCGTTACCAGCCATCCGGGAAGCGACCAATGGCCGGGAAGCCTTCTTCAATCAGTTAATCGCGGCGTTTCTGGGATGGGCCGACGTTAGCCATGCAGGTGTCCACAAAATCGCTTTTGGTGACGGTACACCGATCCCTGCAGATGATATGCAGCGCATTTGCGACATGGCCGAAGACCTCATCGTTGACCTGCCATGGCAAGCGGGTGATGTGGCGCTGGTCGACAATTATCAGGTCATGCATGGTCGTCGTTCATTTGAAGGCAAGCGCCGCGTGCTTGCAGCGCTTATCTCCTAAGTCGATGTGGCGGCAGAACGCCTGAACAGTAACATGTAAGCGGCCGGTACAAACACCAGCGTCAGCGCCGAGGCAAACGCCAACCCAAACATCATCACGGCTGCCAGCGGTGACCAAAGATTGCCACCAAAGAAATACAGCGGCGCAAGACCAACCACCGTCGTGATGGACGTGAGTAGAATGGGCCGCAGTCGCTTCATACCTGCAAGGGTTATGGCCTGATCAATAGGGTTGCTGTCCAGTTCAATATCAATCTGGTCCACCAGAACAATGGCGTTATTGATAATGATACCTGCTAGACTGATGATGCCCAGCATCGCGAAAAATGACATGGGTTCGCCGGTCACCCACAGCCCGATGGGAACGCCGACAAGTGCCAATGGCACGGTCATGAAAATAACCAATCCGCGTCTCAGCGAATTAAACTGAAACACCACCGCCAGGATCATCAGCAGAAATGCGTACGGCAATCCGTTGCCAAGCTTGGTGTATATTTCCTGGCTGTCTTCCATCTCTCCAGCGATTTTAACGCTGAAGTCGTCTGGCATCTCAAGTGCATCCAACCCCGGCTTGATATGCGCATACAGTTCATCTGCCGTCATCTCAGAACTTTTGCCGGTGATTGTAATGGTGCGAACTTGGTCTTTCCGTCTTATTTGCGAATTTTCAAGCTGAGGTTTTAAAACCGCCAGTTGTTCCAGCGGGGTCAGGTTTTCGCCGTCAGCGCTTGGCAGAATAATATCAAGCAGGTCGCCAATGCTGTTTCTGTCTCGCTCCGCAGACCGCATCATGATCGGGATCGTTTGGTCTGCGTCGCGGAACTCCGAAATTTCAAACCCATCGAAATACGCGCTCAGGATTTGAGCCATGTCCTGCGAACTCAGGTTCAACCGGCGCGCTCTGTCCTGGTCAACATCAATCACGAATTTCACCAGCTTTTCGCCCCAGTCGTGTTTGTTGTCCTGTATGCCGGGTGCAGTGGCGAATAATTGTTCAACCTCGCCCCCTAACGTCAGCAGCTTCTCGAGGCCGCTGCCTGATATTTCAACGTCAACAAAACCAGACTCGCTCGCCCCCATCGAAAGACGTTTGATGGTAAAGCGGCCCTCTGGCTGATTTTCAAACAAGTGCCGCTTTGCGCGTGCTGCAAAAATATCGGCTTCTGGACTGCTGTGAGTGTTCACCAGGAAAAAGGCGCTGGCGGGGTCCGGGTCTTCCGGGTTCAGGCTCAGGTAAAACCGCGGTCCGCCAGACCCTACATACAGAATATGATCCCGGACTTCAGGGTTGGTCTCATCGTCGCTAATCCAGCCAGAAACTTGCTTTGCTATTTGCTCCGTCGCGGAAATATGGGCGCCTTTGGGCAGGTCCATATAGATTAGCACCTCGCCGCGTTCACTTGTTGGGAACATCTCGTTCGGGACAGATGAAAACAATTGCACGGTGCCAAATATCAGGCCGTAGCTGGCAATGATCACCCAGCCTGCACGTTTTACGGCCACAGGTACGATACGGCCATAGGTGCGGGTCAGGCTATTTTCTCTCTCCTCAGGAGACTTGGCGTCCCCGTTGCTGCGGCGTCTAAGGAAGTTGGCAGCAATCAGCGGCAGGAAATACATCGCTGAAAGCCACGACCCGATCAGGGTAAGGGCAACGACCGACCCAAGAGAAAAGGCATACTCCCCTTCCGCGCCGACCAGCAGGAAAAACGGGGTGAAAGCAAAAATAGTAGTTAACGAGGAAATGAGGAGCGGCATGGCAAACTGTTTACCGGCGGCAGTGGCCGCTGCGTGCCGGGTAGACCCTTCGTCGATACGGCGCAGGATGTCCTCAACAATCACAACTCCATTATCGACCAGCAACCCAAGCGATATGATAACTGCGGCGATCGATACCTGCTCCAGCGCCAGGCCCAGAACACTCATGCCAAGTAGCGTGAACATAACGGCAAACGGCACGATAGATGCGATAACCAGACCAGACCTCAAGCCCAGGAAGCCGAGCACGACGATCAGCACAACAATAAAAGTTTGTGCCACATTTGACAGGGCATCGTTGATGGCACGCGAAACATCATCTGGTTGGAACGTCGCAAATTCAAATGCATAACCGATGGGTTGAGCCTGCTCAAAAGCGCGTACTTTTTCACGGACATCAAGCCCCACATCCTGCACATCAAAAGTTGGTTGCATCTGGACAGACACCACCAAAGCGGGGCGACCATTATAGAAAGCAGGCTGTTCCTTTGGTGACACAATGCCCCGGCGCACGGTGACAATATCGCTCAGGCGCACAAAATCACCGCTATCGGACACCTGTGTCAGCATTGTTTCGATTTCTTCTACGCTTTTGAAATCGCCGCTCGCTTCCAGTAAAATGGAGCTGCCGTCGGCATTAAGTTTACCGGCAGGCAAAATGATATTTTGCGTTTGTAGGTCGTTAATCAGCGTGTTTAATTGCGCCCCGATGGTGCCAAATCGGCGTGTATCCAGTTCAAGCCAGATGCGTTCTTCCTGTTCTCCCGATATTTCAACTTTGGATACGCCTTCAACGGTGTAAAGCTGGCGTTGCAGTTCTTTCGCCGTTACCTCCATCTCGCGGTAGGTGAAGCCCTCTGCGGTCATTGCGATGGTTGCGATGGCCACTTCCCCGAAGTCTGTGTTGACGAAAGGACCAAATGTTCCTTCGGGTACTTCGCGTTCCATATCGCCCATCTTGTCCCGCAATTCCTGCCAGATGGGGTCAAGGTCGGTTACCTCATCTTTGAGGTTCACATACGTCCGCATGCTGCCAGTTTTCAGGACCGTATTGATTTCATCCACTTCTTTGATTTCGCGGATTTTGCGTTCAATTTTTTCCGCAATCAGGTTTTCAACGCGTTCCGGTGTCATGCCGGGATACCGGGCATCAACAATCGCGGTGCGGATCAGGATTTGAGGGTCTTCGCGCTTGGGGAAATCGACATACAAAAGTATGCCTGAGATCACCAGTGAGACCATCAATAGCATTGTGAAGCGGGCTTTGTTCAGGCCAAGCTCTGTCAGGGATGTCATGATACGGGGCCCCTAGCGCGCAGACGGCAGACGGCGTACTTTTTGCCCGTCCGACAAGTAGGAAACGCCGGCAGATGCGATCAGATCGCCTTCATTCAGGCCACCGACAACGATCACCTGGTTTTCCTTTACGCCGGCAGTGTAAACAGTTTGGCGGTGCACGGTTGATGTATCGGGTTTGAAGACAAATACTTCGGCTTGGCCGCCGCCATCCCTGATGGATTGACCTTCCCGCAACGATGTTGACCCTGACAGAGAAAAACACTGCAGCGGCACCAGAAAGCCAAAATCCCCTTCCAGCAAATTGACAGTGATGGCCACATCAGCAGACATGCCGGCTTTCAGGCCGGGCAGGTCTTCCTCTAATGCGACAACAACCGGAAAGGCTGACACCTGACCTGCGCGGGAGCCCAGTTCCTTAATGCGGCCTCGGACTGTGCGATTGGATAAGTCAGCGAGTTCAACCTGCGCGGGGTCCCCGACCTTCAGGTCATTGATAACCGTTGCGGGCACCGTGAACTCTACTTCAAACGCATTTTCGCTGTAGAGCGATATGATCGTCTGGCCTGCGTTGACGTTAGAATAAGACCGCGCATCAACCTTCGAGATGATGCCATCGAACGGCGCTTTTAAAATGGCTTTGTCCAGGCGTTCGGCGACAATGGCATACTGTTGAAGCGCTTGGTCTTGCTGCGAATCGGCACTTTTGAGGTTGGTTTCGGATGTGTCATACGCCGCCTGCGTTACGTTGCCTGACTTAAGCAGCTCTGCTTTGCGTTCAAAATCAGTTTGGGCGTTTTCATACGTGGCTTCTGCCTGCTCAAGCGCGGCGCGCGCCTGTTGCAGTTCCAGCCGCAGCGTGGTTTCGTCAATCGTTGTCAGGATATCGCCTGCTTTCACGCGTTTGCCGACTTCTAGGTCTACTTGCGTAAGTTGGCCAGAAATCTCGAATGACAAAGGCGTTTCATCGGCGGGCTGGATCAGGCTTGGGAAGCGTCGTTCCATGTTTTGCGCTTGAGCAGACACCTCAAAAACCCGCAAGCCCCTAACGGGCGGTTCTTCTGGCGTTTGTTGTGTGTCACTGCAGCCAGCGGTAGCAAGAACAGCGACTGCAGAAAATAAATAGACTGTGATTTTTGAAACAAAACGACCAATCATGCTTTGACCCCGGATAACGACGTAAAATTAAAGACTATGGGAGACAGGTGTGACTGTCACGTACCATCTTGTACCTGCGGCGTAATGAACTGCTATTATTGTATGGCCGTTTTGCGGCATAGTTTTTTGAGTTCCAGCGGATCTTCGCCAGCACTTGCAAGCGTCAATATAAACTGCCGCAGTCTGGTTGGTTGATGGCTGCTGCGTTGCCGCGATGATCAACCACAGGATTGCCGCCTTTGATCACCACAGTGACGCCTGAAATCAGGGCATTGATGTCCGCTAGCGGATCGCCTGCGACAGCGACAATGTCAGCGGTAAAACCTGTGGCAATCCGCCCAAGGCTTTGTTCTTTTCCCAGTAATAGCGCGCCGTTGACGGTTGCGGTTTGAATTGCTTCTGCGGGCGTTAAACCAGCGGCGATAAAAGCGCGCAGTTCGCAGGTATTTTGTCCAAAACCGGTCATCACGGCATCAGACCCCATGGCGATTGTTACCTCGGCGGCATGAGCCTGGCGAACGCTTTCAATGTTACGCCCAATAAAAACATGCAGGTTTGCCTGAGTTTTTTCGTTATAGCCATATTCGTGGCCGTGGTGCGCATAATACCGGTTGTGGTCAATTGTCGGCACGTAAATAATGCCCTTTTCCCGCATGGCGGATAATTGCTCGAGGGACATTCCGACTGGGTGGTCTAGCGAGGTGACGCCCGCTGCAATGGCGCCATCAACCGCTTGTGGGCCATAAGAATGTAAGGTGACGCGCTTGCCGGCTGCGGTTGCAACCTCGACAGCACCCTTGATAGCATCAGCTGTGTAGAACGCGCGGCTGGTCAGGTCTGACGCACTGCCGCTGGTGCCAAAAATCTTGATCCAGTCTGCGCCCGCATCAATACGTCGCTGGGCTGCAGCCCGCAGAAATTCTGGTGTTGCGGTTTTCATGCCTTCAGGCAACGGATCATTAAACGGGTGAATACCGGGCCCGGACGCAAAAATGCGCGGTCCCGGCAGGTTGCCCTGATTTATCGCATCCCGCAGGTCAAAGTCGAGGTTCTGGTCAGCATTCAAATCCCGCACGCTTGTAACCCCGGAAGCCAGGGTGAGCAAGGCATTGCGCTTCGCGGCATTAAACCTTTCGTCGCGGCTTGTAGTGCTCAATTCTGCCCAGGCATCACCTTTGGGTGGTCCGGCGAGGCCATAAGTAATGTGGGTGTGAGCGTCAATCAGTCCGGGTAGAGCGGTCAGGCCGTTCATCAGTTCCAGCGTGCCACCCAGGGAGGTATCAAGACCAATGCCAACGGCCAGGATCTCGCCATTTTCAACAGCAATATCAGTGGCTTGAAGCCGTTCGCCTGTGCCGTCTATAATGCTGTCAAAGCGGTATACCACAGGATCGGCACCCGCTGCCGCCGTGATCATGAACAAGGCGATTGCCGCTGAAAAGCTGATCTTCATATCTTGCCTCCGTTGCTGGCAGCAGCATGCGCCAGAGCGTATGTTATGGCAACGAAAGTTACGACATTGCTTATATTGGCCCGACTGTGCGGTCAAAAAAGTCAGAATTTTCGCAAAAAAATTACGAAAAACCGTAAAAAAGGGATAATTTCGACCACAAAAAGCGTCCTCTGCAGACGGTTCTGATCGACGTTTCCTATCAAGGCATGGATAAGATTTTTATTGCCAATTGTATCTCATGCGACACAAGCTACCCGCATACAAAGGTCGTCTTCTGGGGAGAGAAAATATGACCACCGGCAATGCACCACTGGCGACCGACTGGGCCGCCCATTTCACGTATGTCACACCTGACAAAACAGCGACAATTGATCTGGCGAGTGGTCGCCGTCAAACCTATGCGCAAATGCATGACCGGGTTGGCCGGTTGGCGGCATTTCTGCAAAGCAAAGGTGTCGGTGTTGGTGACCGGGTTGGTTTTCTGGCGCTGAATTCGACCGATATTATCGACCTCGTGCTGGCCATCTGGCGCATCGGCGGGTCGGCGTTGGCGCTCAACTACCGCCTGACCGCGCCAGAGCTGGAATATATCATTGGCGACGCCGCACCTAAGGTGATGGTATTTGACAAAGAATTCACCGCCGTTGTTGATGAACTCAAGACCCTGATCGATATCGATCATTACATTGATATGGACGGTCTTGGCGGCCCAACAACCTTTGAGGCAGGCATCAAGGCAAGCCCCCCTATTCTGGAGCGGGTCGAGCAACCCATCACAGATCAGGCAATGCTGATGTATTCCTCGGGCACAACTGGCAAGCCCAAGGGTGTCATCATCACGCACGAAATGCTGCGCTATTCTCACTTCAACGGCATTGCACCAACTGCGGCAACGTCAAATGACGTATGGCTGACTCTGATGCCGCAATTCCATATCGGCGGGCTGAATGTAACCAGCTTGCCTGCCATTTCCATTGGCGGCACAGCGGTGGTGATGCGCATGTTTGACCCGGAGGCAACGCTTGATGTCATCAATGACCCGGAGCTGAACATCAATCACACGCTGGGTGTGCCTGCGATGTTTAATGCCATGCGCATGTCGCCCAAAGCCGCCACCACCGACTATTCGCGCCTCAAGGCAACGCTGGCGGGCGGTGCAAGTGTGCCTAAAGAGCTGGTGGAATGGTGGTACGAGCGCGGCCTGATCATTCAGGATGGGTACGGCATGACCGAATCTGCCGCCAGCAATTGCATGACATCCCGCGCTGATGTGCCGCGTATCATCGGCACATCGGGCAAGGCGCTGCAATATACGGAAATGAAGATCGTCGACGCGCACGGCAACCGCGTAGCGCAAGGCGAGGTCGGCGAAATCTGGATGCGCGGCCCGGTAATCACCCCTGGCTACTGGAACAATGACAGCGCAAACGCAGAGTCGTTTGAGGATGGCTGGTTCAAGTCCGGCGACATCGCGCGCCAGGACGATGAGGGCAACTTCATCCTGCAGGACCGCGCGAAAGATATGTACATCTCGGGCGGTGAAAATGTCTATCCGGCAGAAGTGGAGGGCGTGCTCTTTGAAATGGAACAAATCCTCGATGTTGCCGTGATCGGCATGGCCGATGAAAAATGGGGCGAAACCGGCTGTGCTGTTGTGGTATTGGGCGATGGTCACAACCTGACCATTGAGGCTGTTCGCAGCCACTGTGATGCCAAACTGGCGCGCTACAAACACCCCATGCATTTGGTCATGATGGACGTTTTGCCAAGGAACGCTACGGGCAAGGTGAAGAAATTTGAGTTGCGGGAAATTGTACCCAATCTGATGCAAAAACAGGGGTAAATTCATCAGCGATCGCGCAAAATCAACGGGCGCTCCCAGCGACTGGAGCGTTTACGCTGCACCGGTAAACTCTCTGTTGCTGGCGGCAGAACAGCTTGGTGCCAAACGCACTGAATTGGTGGCCGCAGCGGGCATCAATCCGCTGTGGCTTGAAGACCCAGAACACCGCATACCGGTTGCCCACTATTTTCGTTTGTTTGAAGCAGCGGAAAAGGCCACCGCCTGCCCGAACATCGGCCTGTATGCCGGTCGAATTAGTTATCTGACTGGTCTGAACTTGCAGCTTTATATGGCAACCATCTGCCATACCTTCCGGGACTATCTGAACCTGATGCCCAGTGTGCTGAAAATGTGGGGTGATATTGGCGAGGTGAAAATTAAGGCAGACGGTGATTTCATTCGACTTGATTGGCTGCCGCTGGAGGCAGGCACCGGCGCGCAGCGCTATCTAACCGACGTTATGTTGGCCGCCAGCGCCATGATTGTCGACAGCCTGTGCGTGATGCCCAACCCGGTTTTGAGAGCGCAGGTAACCTATGCACGCCCCACAGATGAAACACTTCTCAAAAATATGCTGAGTAAGGACATCACTTTTGATGCGCCGGCCAGTTGTCTGTATTTTGAACGGGCGTCGCTCAGGTTACCATTGGTCCAGCAAAGCTATCGCGGGGCCCAGGGGGGTGTTATTCCGTTTGCCGATCTGTTTGACGGCAAAGACCCCAGCGACAAATTCTGGTCCCGGCTGCGCCAATCTATCGTGCGCTTGTTGCCTCTTGGTGACTTGTCTGTCGATATGGTCGCTGCTGACATGAACATGTCTGCCCGCACTTTGCAGCGGTCGTTAAAGCAGCGCACAACGAGTTTTCGGGACGAAGTGCGAGACATCCGTTCGCAGCTTGCGGTGCGTTACCTAAGTGACCCGACCGTGACGGTCACCGACACTGCTTTTATGCTGGGCTACAGTGACCAGGCCGCATTTTCCAGCGCCTTCAAAACATGGCATGCGTGTGCCCCCAGCGACTATCGTCAAAAAGCTGGTTTGGCGTAAAATAAATATAAAATGGCGTAAAATCGCATGAATATCCCTTCATTTTGACGTAGTCTTTCGCTCTGCCACTTGCTTATGGGGAGAGAGCCATGGCTTTGGATTTTGATAGCGCGCGCCTGCCTAACCCGTATCTGACGGAAGATCATCACGCGTGGCGCGATCAGCTCAGGCGGTTCATTGACAAGGAAATCATGCCGTTCGCGGACGAGTGGGACGAGGATGGTCATATCCCGGACGCCCTGTGGCCCAAAGCAGCAGACCTTGGCTTGCTGGGGCTTGGTTACCCGGAAGAATTTGGCGGCGTGTCCGAGGGCATCAGCATTTGGCACAAAAACATTGTTAACGAGGAGCTGGCCCGCATCGGTGCGGGCGGTATCCCGGCCTCCCTAATGGTGCATGGCATTGGCTTGCCACCCGTGATCAATTTTGCCCAGGACCATATCAAAGAGATGGTGGCACCACCGGTTTTACAGGGTCAGAAAAACATCTCGCTTGGCATTACTGAACCCGGCGCTGGTTCCGATGTGGCGCAGCTTTCCACGACGGCAGTGCGCGACGGCGATCATTATGTGGTCAACGGCTCCAAAACCTACATCACGGGTGGGATGCGGGCCGATTGGGTAACAACCGCTGTGCGCACCGGCGGCGCAGGGGCGGGCGGCGTGTCGACGCTATTGATCCCGACCGACAGCAAGGGTTTTTCGCGCACACCTTTGGACAAAAAACAGGGCTGGTGGGCGTCCGATACCGCAACGCTGTATTTCGATAATGTGCGCGTGCCGGTGGATCACCTTATCGGCTCTGAAAATCAGGGTTTTGCTGTGATCATGCGCAACTTCAACTTTGAACGCATGGCCATGAGCGTGTCTATGGCCGCATCTGCGCGGGTATGCCTAGAGGAAGCGGTCAATTGGGCGCGGGACCGCAAAACTTTTGGCAAGCGGCTCGCCGACCATCAGGTGATCCGACATAAAATTGCTGACATGAAAATGCGCATCAATGCCACCGAAGCCTATATCCAGATCATTTCCAAACAGATGGAAGACGGCGTTGAACCGGCAGGCGATATCGCCTTGTTGAAAGTGCAATGCAGCCAGACCATGGAATATTGCGCCCGCGAAGCGATGCAGATTCTAGGCGGTATTGGCTACATGCGCGGCAACCGTGTTGAACGTATCTACCGGGAAGTGCGCGTGAATGCCATTGGTGGTGGCTCGGAAGAAGTTATGCGTGATCTGGCGTCGCGCCAATACGGCCTTTAGGGAGGTATCCATGAAGCTTTGGCACTGTCACAATGCCCGGTCGCTCCGGCCACTTTGGGCGTTGGAAGAAATGGGTCTTGAGTATGAGCTTGAGGTGCTGCCGTTTCCGCCGCGCATTTTCAAAAAAGAGTTCCTCGGCGAGAACGTTCTTGGCACCGTACCGTACTTTGTGGACGGCGACATGACGATGACGGAATCTTCAGGCATTTGCCACTATCTGGTGGAAAAGTATGATCAACGCGTCTTTGGGCTGACGCCGAAGGATGCAGAGTACGGCGATTATCTGAACTGGCTGTATCACAGTGATGCGACGCTGACGTTTCCGCAAACCATTGTGCTGCGTTACACGATGCTGGAGCAGGGCGACCGGCGCTTGCCGCAGGCGGCAGAAGACTATGCCGCATGGTATATCGCGCGCTTGCGCAGGCTGGATGCCCATATCGAGACGCGCGAATTTTTGTGCGATGGCCGCTTTACCATCGCCGATATTGCTGTTGGCTATGCCTTGCATCTGGGGCAATCGCTTGGCCTTGATGACCGCTATACCCCGCAGGTTAAAGACTATCTTGCCCGCTTGCAGGCGCGGCCTGCGTTCAAACGCGCCGCCGCACTCGGCGCAGAGACAAGTGTATTCAAGTAGGAGTTCCCATGCGTTTTACCGAAGAACATAATGCCATCCGCAACACGGTGGCGCAGTTTGTTGAAAAAGAGATCAACCCTCATGTGGATGAATGGGAGGCCGCAGGCATTTTCCCCGCCCATGAAGTTTTCAAAAAACTGGGTGATCTGGGCATGCTGGGTATCCACAAGCCGGTTGAGTATGGCGGCCTTGGCCTTGATTACAGCTACCAAACCGTGTTTGCCGAAGAAATTGGCGCTATCCGCTGTGGCGGCGTGCCCATGGGCATTGGCGTGCAGACGGACATGGCGACGCCTGCGCTCGCTCGATTTGGTAGTGATGAATTGAAACGCGATTTCCTGGCACCGTCCATCACCGGGGAGGCGGTGTTTTCCATTGGAGTCAGCGAACCGCACGCCGGGTCTGATGTGGCGGCTATTAAAACGTCCGCCCGTAAGGACGGCGACGATTACGTGATCAACGGCACCAAAATGTGGATTACCAACTCGACTCAGGCGGATTATCTATGTCTTCTGGTGAACACCAGCGATGACCCGATGCACAAAAATAAATCTCTGGTGATTGTGCCGACAAACACCCCCGGCGTCAGCTTTTCGGAACCTCTTAACAAGCTCGGCATGCGTTCGAGCGATACCGCGCAGATTTTCTTTGATGATGTGCGGGTGCCGCAGCGCTACCGCATTGGTGCGGAAGGCGCAGGCTTCACCTACCAGATGGTGCAGTTTCAGGAAGAGCGGGTTTTTGCCGCCGCCAACACCCTGAAGGGGATGGAGAACAGCATCAATGACACGATTGAGTACACCCGCGACCGCAAGGCGTTTGGGCAATCCATTCTGGACAATCAGGTCGTGCATTTTCGGCTGGCGGAACTGCAAACTGAAGTCGAGATGCTGCGGGCGCTCACTTATGATGCGGTCGAGGGATATATCCACGGCGATGATGTAACCTTGAAGGCATCTATGGCGAAGCTGAAAGCGGGTCGGTTGGCGCGTGAAGTGAACGACGCCTGCCTGCAGTATTGGGGCGGTCAGGGCTTTATGTGGGACAGCGGTATTGCCCGCGCCTACCGCGACAGCCGCCTTGGTTCCATCGGCGGCGGTGCGGACGAGGTGATGCTGGGCATCATTTGCAAATATATGGGCACGCTACCGGCGCGTCGCCGGGATTAGAGGCGCGTCATGGCCATTTTAGAAACACAGTTGGCTTCCAATACGGACGCTTACCGCGAAAACCACGCCACCATGCTGGCTGCGGTTGAGGAATTTCGTGCCATCGAGCGGCTGGTGATTGAAAAGGCAGAGGAAAAAGCCCCGCGTTACATCAAACGCGGGTTTTTGCCGCCGCGTGAGCGGCTGAATTTGCTGCTGGACCCCGGCGCACCGTTTCTGGAGCTGTCGACATTGTGTGGTTATATGCAGCAGGGCGACCGTGACGGCAGTGGTGCCGGTGGAAGCTGTATCGCGGGCATTGGTTTCGTTGGCGGCGTGCGTGTGATGGTAATGGCGGATGATTATCTGACCAAAGGCGGAACGATCACGGAGCTGGCGGGCAAAAAACGCCGTCGCATGCTGGATTTGGCGCTTGAAAACAAACTGCCGCTCATCACGCTGGCGCAATCAGGTGGCGGCGACTTGAAGTCCCTCGGTGATTTTTTTGGGCCGTCTGGCGGCGGGTTTGCCATGCAGTCGCGCCTTTCGGCGGCGGGTATTCCGCAAATAACGGTGGTGCATGGCAGCGCCACGGCAGGCGGGGCGTATCAGCCCGGTCTGTCGGATTATGTGGTGATGATCCGCAAGCAATCGACCGTATATCTTGCGGGGCCACCACTTCTGAAGGCTGCGACCGGCGAGATTGCCACCGACGAAGAAATTGGTGGTGCTGAAATGCACGCCGAAGTCGCTGGAACGGCCGATTATCTGGCGGAAAATGATGCGGACGGTGTGCGCATTGCGCGGGAGATTGTGGGCAAGCTGGGCTGGAACGAAGACCAGCCGACGCCGCCAAAGCGCACGTTTAAAGACCCGCTCTACCCTGCCGAAGACCTTTTGGGCCTGGTGCCGGTGGACCCAAAAACGCCCTACGATGTGCGGGAGATAACCGCGCGCATCGCAGACGGCTCTGACTTTCTTGAGTTTAAGGCAGATTTTGACGCAGGCACCGTGTGCGGCCAGGTTGAAATTGAAGGCATGGCCTGTGGTGTGATTGGCAATAATGCGCCGATCACGGCACGGGGCGCTGCCAAGGCGGCGCAGTTTATCCAGCTTTGTGAGCAGGCGGGCTCGCCGATCCTGTTTTTGCACAACACCACCGGCTTTCTGGTGGGCACCGAAGCCGAGCAGGCGGGCATCATCAAACACGGGGCCAAGCTTATTCAGGCGGTGACCAATGCGCGGGTGCCAAAGGTCAGCGTGGTGGTTGGCGGGTCATACGGCGCGGGCAACTATGCCATGTGCGGGCGCGGCATGGACCCGCGGTTTATGTTTGCCTGGCCCAGAAGCGTTGTGTCTGTCATGGGCCCGGCGCAGGCGGGTAGTGTGATGCGCCAGGTTGGGGAAGCCAAAATGGCGCGCCACGGTGCCGTGAACCATGAGCTGCTGGACGCGATGGAAAAGGACGTGGTGGACACAATGGAGGCCAAGTCCCGCGCGCTCGCCAACACAGCGCGCCTGTGGGATGATGGCATGATTGACCCGCGTGACACCCGCGCGGTGGTTGCGTTTGCCCTGTCGGTTTGCCGGGAAGCAGACCGCAGGCAGTTGAACAGCAACACGTTCGGCGTGGCGCGGCTTTAGGGGGTAGATATGACATTACCAGAGTGTGAAACCCTTATAGTAAAGCGCGATGGCGGCGTGCTGCACATCACGCTAAACCGGCCAGAAAAGCGCAACGCCATGAATGACACGATGGTGCACGAACTGCGCGGCGTGTTCGCCAGCATTCATGATGACCGGACGGTGCGTGCTGTCGTGCTCAGAGGCGCGGAAGGCAATTTTTGTTCAGGTGGCGATATTTCGGGCATGAATGACCGGTCCGCCCCCGGCGCGGACGCGAAAACTGTGATGTGGGACTTTAACCGCAGTTTTGGCCGCATGATCACGGAAGTGAACGCCGCCCCGCAGGTGGTGATTGCCTGCCTTGAAGGGGCTGTGCTGGGCGGCGGTTTTGGCCTTGCCTGCATTTCTGATGTGGCGATTGCTGACGCGGCGGCCAGGTTCGGCATGCCGGAAACCGGGCTGGGCATTATCCCGGCGCAGATCGCGCCGTTTGTGGTCAAGCGTATTGGTCTGACGCAGGCGCGCAAGCTGGCGCTGCTGGGGGATTGGGTAACAGGTGCGCAGGCAGAAGGGCTGGGCCTTGTGCATCTGGTGGCAGACGGTGCAGAGGCAATGGAATTGGCGCTTGCACGCGTGCTGAAGGGTGTAAAGCGCACGGCGCCTGGCGCCAACGCGCTCACGAAAAAACTGCTGTTGGCGGTGGATGAAATGGAACATGAAGCCCTGCTTGATCAGGCTGCGGACTGGTTCGCCGACGCGCTGGGCAGTGATGAGGGGGCGGAAGGCACGCGCGCCTTTGTTGAAAAACGCAAACCGAACTGGGCGCAGGAGGACTGACACATGGAAAAGATCCTGATTGCCAACCGGGGCGAAATTGCCGTTCGGATTATCAAAACCGCACGGAGCGAAGGCTACCGCACCGTTGCGGTGTATAGCGAAGCAGATGCGGGGGCTTTGCATGTAAAGATGGCGGATGAAGCGGTGTGCATCGGCCCCGCGCCTGTGGGGAAAAGCTATCTGTGCGGCGACAAAATCATTGATGCAGCTAAGCGCACAGGCGCGGATGGCATTCATCCGGGCTATGGATTTCTGTCTGAAAACGCGGGGTTTGCCCGCGCTTGCGCCGAGGCGGGCATCACTTTTATTGGTCCGTCGCCAGACGCCATTGAACTGATGGGCAGCAAGCGCCTGTCGAAGCTCGCGATGATTGAGGCCGATGTGCCTTGCGTGCCTGGTTACAGCGGGGCGGACCAGGCTGATGAAACGCTGGTAGTGGAGGCCGATAAAATCGGCTACCCGCTGATGATCAAGGCGTCGGCTGGCGGTGGTGGGCGCGGTATGCGGCTCGTGGAACGCGCGGATGATCTTTTGGCCGGTCTTTCAACCGCGCGGTCCGAAGCACAAAATGCCTTCGGTAGCGGCGAACTGATCCTTGAAAAAGCAGTCATCGAGCCGCGCCACATTGAAATTCAGGTGTTTGGCGACAGCCATGGCACCATCGTGCATTTGTTTGAGCGGGACTGCTCGATCCAGCGCCGCCACCAAAAGGTGGTTGAGGAAGCTCCAAGCCCCTTTATGACGGATGAGCTGCGCGCCGCGATGACCGAAGCCGCGATTAATGCAGCCAAGGCCTGCAACTATGTGGGGGCTGGCACGGTCGAATTTCTGGTGGATGCCGACCGCAATTTCTATTTCCTGGAGATGAATACCCGCCTGCAGGTAGAGCACCCGGTGACAGAGCTGGTGACAGGCGTTGACCTTGTCGCCTGGCAGCTTGCTGTTGCCCAAGGGGAGCCGCTGCCGCTCAGCCAGGAGCAGATAACCCTGTCCGGTCATGCGATAGAGGTTCGGCTTTATGCCGAAGACCCGGCGGATGGTTTCCTGCCACAAACGGGCACTGTTCATCATTGGTCTGTGCCACAGCGAACAGGTGTGAGGGTGGACACGGGTATTGAGACAGGAGCCACCGTTTCCGCCAACTATGACCCGATGCTGGCAAAAATTATCGGGTATGGGGATAGCCGCGCAGCAGCCCTCAGGCGGATCAAGTCCGGGCTGGATGATACCCTTTTGCTAGGTGTCACCCACAACCGGGCTTTTCTCAAACACACCGTGTCGATCCCGGCATTTGCAAACGGGCAGGCCACAACTGCCTTTTTGCATGAGCACGCAGAAACCTTCAAGCAGCAGCAAAATACAGCACATACTTTTGCCTGTGCGGCGCTTGTATTGTTTGCAGGCAATTCTGCCCCGGCTGCAACACGTTGGGATAGCGCGGCAGGAAGCAGCGCACAGTTTGCGTTTGATAATGGCGATGAACCGGTTGCCGTTTCGGTGGTGCAGCGCGGTGCGGACTATACGGTCACCGTTGGTGAACAAAGCATTCACTTTTCGGGTCCCGTATTCAGCGCCAACCATTGCACCGTTGAGGAAGAGGGCATCAGGCTAACATTTGCCTTTGCGCGTGATGGTCAAACCGTTTTTCTGGATGGTTCAGCCGGCCACCTTGCGCTGCGCAACATCACGCATGACCCGGCGTCAGCCAGTGGCGGCGCGGCGGATGGTCAGATCAAAGCCCCGATGGACGGCGCGATCGTTAACGTGAAAGTCGCGGTGGGCGATACAGTCAAAAAAGGCGATGTGTTGATCATTATGGAAGCCATGAAAATGGAACATTCTATGAAAGCGATGATGGACGGTGTTGTCGAGGCCGTTGGTGCCCAACAAGGCGATCAGGTCAAAAGCAAACAGATACTTGCCACAATCAAGAGCGATGAGGGGGCAGATGATGTCTGACAAAATTATACGCATCGGCGGCGCGTCCGCCTTTTACGGTGACAGCCAGCTTGCCGCCCGGCAGCTCGTGGACAAGGGTGACGTGGACTATCTGATTTTTGACTATCTGGCCGAAGTGACGATGGCCATTCTGGCACGCGCTCACATGCGCGACCCCAACTTTGGCTATGCTGTAGATTTTGTTACTGTAGCCATGAAAGACGTGCTGGCGGACTGTGCAAAAAAAGGCATCAAGGTTGTCGCAAACGCGGGCGGCGTGAATGTACCAGGTTGCATTAAGGCACTGGAAGAATTGTGCACAGCACAATGCCTTAACCTTACAATCGCAGGTGTTTACGGTGATGACGTATCAGACCGTGCGCCTGAAATGGTGCAAGCCGGCATGCCGGATATCGACACCGGTAAGTCGCTGCCTGATAAGCTTGCAAGCGCAAACGCCTACCTGGGTGCGCAGCCAATTGCGGATGCCTTGGCGGCTGGTGCCAATGTGGTGGTGACAGGCCGGGTCGTGGACAGTGCGCTGGTGTTAGGGCCGCTTGTCCATGAATTTGGCTGGTCGATGACCGACTATGACAAGCTGGCGCAAGGCTCGCTTGCGGGCCATGTGCTTGAGTGCGGCGCACAGTGTGCGGGTGGCAATTTCACGGACTGGCACTTGGTACCCGACTATGCCGATATCAGCTACCCGGTTGCGGCGATAGAGGCAGACGGCAGCTTTACAGTTGGCATTCCGCCAGAAACCGGCGGGCTCGTGAGCCGGGGCACCGTCGGCGAACAGATACTCTATGAAATTGGCGATCCTGCCAATTACCTGCTGCCGGATGTTGCGTGCGATTTCACGGGTGTTGAGCTGAGCGAAGTTGGCAAAGACCGCGTGCGCGTTTCGGGTGCAAAAGGCCGGGCACCGGGCCTGGACTACAAAGTCTGCGCGACGTATGTGGATGGTTTTCGCCTGATGGGGTGTTATTTCCTGGCAGGGCCGCGTAGTGCAGAAAAGGCGCGCACAGGCGCAGATGCCTGGATCAGACGCGTGCGTAAGGCTTTTGAGGAACGCGGCATACAAGACTTCCGTGACGTGTCCATTGAGGTTGTCGGTGCAGAAGCCGTCTATGGCCCCCATGCACAGGCGAACGACACTCGGGAAGTCATGTGCAAATTTGGCCTGCATCACGATGATCCGAAGGCACTGGCGTTTGCATCGGCGGAGCTGGCATATCTGGGCACATCTGGCACACCGGGCATGAGCGGCCTTGGCGGCGGGCGGTTCAAGCCGCAGCCTCTGATGCGCATCCATTCCGGCCTGATGAAAAAGTCAACCGTGCCAGTAAAGGTTCAGGTGGGGGACGCGATCATTGCAGAAGAACCGTATGACGTGGGCGAAACGTCCGACCTGGCAAATGGTCCGGCGATGCCCATTGCGCCCGCTGATGTTCAACCCGATTGGGTGGAAGTACCGCTGGAAAAACTGTGTTATGCGCGCAGCGGCGACAAAGGCAACAAAGCCAACGTGGGACTGATGGTGCGCGATCCTAAATATCTGCCTATTTTGGAAGGGCAGGTCACAGCAGACGCTGTTTCCACCTATTTTAGCCATTTGGTATACGGAAGTGTATCGCGCTATGCCTTGCCCGGATTTGGGGCCTATAATTTCCTGATGACCGAAGCGCTGGGCGGCGGCGCAACGGCCTCTATCCGCATGGATAGCCAAGGCAAGGCTTATGGTCAGATGCTGCTGTCGATGCCTGTGAAAGTGCCGCCGGAGTGGGGCCTCGCTTAATCAAAGACTGGTTTGCCAAACAGGCGCAGACGGCTGATGCCCCCGTCCGGGAAGATATTGATCCGTACATGTGTGATGGGTGCGCCGTCTGCCGTAGGCTTGAAGCTATGTTCGGCGTCCGGGCCCAACTCGTTTTTTTCCAGCAATAGTGGCCAGCTTTCGCTGTCTTTCAAAATTGCATCTGTGTCGGTGGTCGTAACGCTCGTGCCTTGAAGCGATACCGCCGCCGGGTAATTGCCCTTGAAGTAAGCTGTATCGACCAGAATGTCTTCAATGACGCCCCGATGACCCAGCGCGACGACCGCCCAATCATTGCCGGGTTCGCGGCGGCGGCGGGTTTCCCAGCCATCGCCCATGTTGATGCCCTTGCCCGGTGCCATCAGGTTGGCGAGCGTGCCAAAATGTTCATCATTTGCGAAAATGGGCCTGCCGCCATTTTTTGCGGCCAGTAGATCGACAGTTTTTGAAGCATCTTCCGGCAGCCAACCCCGGTGCACCTGACCGTACACTCGCAGCCGGGCAATGCCGCCATCAGGGTACATATGCAGCCGCAAATGCGTGTAAGGCTGTTGCGCATCAACATCAATTAGGTGCTGGCTGTTACCGTTTAGAGCGCGGCGGCTGACAATTTCTGTCCATATGGCCTTTTCTCCCGGCATTTCATTGGGTGTTTCACTGTGCCACACGCAGGCTTCCAGCGACGCTTCGGGTGGGTAGTTGCCCGTAAAATGGCGCGTGTCTATATCGACAGCCGCGATGATGCCGGGCTGCCCCAGCCACACTATACAGTAATCATGACCGGGGGTGCGTTTACGGCGCGATTCCCATCCGTCCATCCATTTGCCGTGATCGTCATATTTACCAGGAATAAAGACCGGGTCTTCCGGTTTGATGAGCCGTTCCTTGGGTGCAAAAAAATCATCTGTTGCATAAATCACCGCAGCGCCAAGACGCGGATCGGCAAGGTTGATATTGGTTTTGGATTTATCGGTAGACATGAGGATACTCTGTACTTTCAAAAATATTCAGGCCAAGTCAGGCCAGTTCAGATGATGTCAGGTCAGGTCAGCAAGGCGGAAGCCAGCGATTTTATGAATCTCATCCATGGCAGTGCGGAACTCGCGTTCCCGATCATTGTTCAGGCGGGCGCGAAATGCCGCCAGGATACTGTGCCGGTCATGACCCTTAACCGCAATGATGAAGGGGAAACCAAACTTCTGTTTGTAAGCAGCATTTAGTGTTTGGAATTCTTCGAATTCTTCGGTTGTGCACTGGTCAAGGCCCGCACCTTTTTGCTCTGTGCGCGATTCTTTGGTCAGATCACCCGCCACCGCAGCCTTTCCTGCAAGGTCCGGGTGCGCGCACACAAGCGCCATTTGACGCGTTTCATCTGCAGCTTCAACCGCATCGCGCATGGCGACTGTGAGCTGTTCAAGCGTATCAATGCTGGTGGCAGTTCGCTGGTCCCACACGGTTTCTGCGACCCAGGGTGAGTGCTCATAAATACCGCCGTAAACATCTGTAAAAGTTTCGCGGTTACACAGGCTGGCCTTAAGTTTCATATCAGTCATGCGCCGTTTCCCGGATAAGGGTGTGTCGCCCGCCAATGGCGTGCAATATCGACCCGGCGGGCAAACCAAACGTGTTTATGGTTCTTTGCATACTCGAGGAAGCGCCGTAGAGCCTGAATGCGCCCCGGTCTGCCAATAATACGGCAATGCAACCCGACAGACATCATTTTGGGGTGGTCCGCGCCTTCTGCGTACAGCGCGTCAAATGTATCCTTCAGGTAACTGAAGAACTGATCGCCAGCGTTGAACCCCTGCGGGCTGGCAAACCGCATATCGTTAGCATCCAGCGTGTAGGGCACAATAAGCTGCGGGGTGCCACCGATGTCGCGCCAGAACGGCAGGTCATCGGAATAATCGTCAGCGTCATATAGGAAGCCGCCATATTCAGCGACCAAACGGCTGGTGTTGGGGCCTGTGCGCCCGGTGTACCAGCCTAAGGGCCGCTCGCCGATAAGGTCTGTCAGGATTGTCATGGCGCGCTCTATGTGTTCGCGCTCAATATCTTCCGGCACGTCCTGATAATTGATCCATTTATAGCCATGACTACAGATTTCATGGCCGGCTGCAACGCAAGCCTTGGCGACTTCAGGGTGTTTTTGCAGCGCGGTGGCAACGGCAAATACCGTGATCGGGATGTCATAGTCTGCGAACAAGCGCAGCAACCGCCATACGCCAGCCCGGCTGCCGTATTCATAGATCGATTCCATGCTCATGTGGCGCGCGCCGGTGATGGTGGGGGCATTGATAATTTCTGAAAGGAAAGTTTCTGCCCCAGCATCACCGTTCAGTACACAGTTTTCGCCGCCTTCTTCATAGTTCATCACCAGTTGTACTGCAATGCGCGCGCCGTCCGGCCAGTTGGCGTGTGGCGGCGTCGCCCCGTAGCCGATCAGGTCTCGAGCGTGAGTATCCTTCATGCTGACCTCATGGGAGCAAAGGCAGATACAAGATCGTTTTGCTTTTCTGGTTTGTTGAATTCAAGCTGAGCTTCGATTTCCCGCAAATGGCTGTCGAGAATATCCTGTGCCGACGACAGGTCACCGTCTCGCATGGCGGCAACTATCTTTGCATGATCCCCGCCGGAGCAATTGGAGCCGTTATTTGATGGGCCGTACAGCGCCACAATGAGCGATGTTTGAAACACGAGCTGCTTCAGGAACTCAAGCATAACCCTGTTGCCCGCAAGCCGCGCCAAATGCAGGTGGAAATCGCCGGTTAGTCGTATCCAGCGGCCTACATCGCCAGCGGTAAGCGCGGTTCGTTCTTGCTCAAGGTGGTCTTCAAGTGCGGTGATAGATGCGGGTGCGATTGTGCTGGCTGCCTGCTGTAGCAAGGCGTGTTCGATCATGCGGCGGCTTTCAAACACGTCGCGTGCTTCTGCGGGGGTTGGTGACGCCACAACCGCCCCGCGGTTGCGATGCAGGTCGACAATATTGTCGCGCTTGAGCAGCAGAAACGCACGTCGGACGGTGGTCCGACCCACGCCAAAAATACTGCATAACGACTCTTCCGTCAGTTTGGTGCCAGGGGCCAGCCGCCGTTCCAGAACACTGTCGCGCACGTGGGCGCACACGTCCTCTTCGGTCATGGGCGCTTCGGCCATGTGGGTCTTTGCCGTACTGCTATTTGCTATGGTGGCAGCGCTTGCCATCGTCATTCCACTGTTTTTTGCGTATTTTCCGTCACGCAGTAAGCGAATTGTCCCGTCTGCAGGCAAATTGTCAACAATTTATGGGTAAAAGTGTCGACGATTGGCTTTACAATTCTACTTTCCTGCTTCAGGCTTTATGGTTGAAAGTGAAACAAGCAAAAGACCGTATACAAAGGTAAGGAATACCGTGGGTAAGCTGACAACACATGTTCTGGACACGGCAACAGGCTGTCCCGGCGGCGGCATCAAGGTGCGGCTGTTCCGCCTGGAAGGCGATGCACGCACCCTTCTGGCAGAAAGTGTGACCAACTCTGATGGTCGTGTGGATGCACCGCTGTTGTCAGGGGATGATTTCCGTACTGGCAGCTATGAGCTTGAATTCGGTGCAGGCGATTATTTCCGGGCACAGGGCACGGCGCTGCCTGACCCTGCATTCCTTGATAGGGTACCCATCCGCTTTGGTATCGCAGACGACGATGCACATTATCATGTACCCTTGCTCATTTCGCCGTATGGCTACAGCACGTATCGTGGCAGTTAAGGGGCGGGCATGAGCAATGTAATCCGATTTCTGCTGGATGGTGAAGTGGTCGAACTGGCGGGGGTGGACCCAACGGATACGGTACTGAACCATTTACGTTACCGGATGGCACGCACAGGCACCAAGGAAGGGTGTGCTGAAGGGGATTGCGGCGCCTGCACTGTGATAGTGGGCGAGCTGGATGGTGACAGTGTGCGCTACCAGGCGGTGAATGCCTGCATTCTGTTTTTGCCCGTGCTGGATGGCAAAGAATTGCTAACGGTGGAAAGCCTGCGCAAGCCAGATGGTAGCCTGCATCCGGTGCAGCAGGCGATGGTGGATACTCACGGCTCCCAGTGTGGTTTTTGCACGCCGGGTATTGTCATGTCGCTTTATGCCCACTGGTTGATGAGCGGCCCCACCGATACTGCGAGCATTGAAGATGCGCTGGCCGGTAACCTGTGCCGCTGCACGGGGTACGGTCCGATTATTGAAGCCGCACAGAAGGTGGGCGGTGCGGACGATGCTGTGCGGCGGGCCCAAGTCGCCGCGCTTAGGTCAATCCAGCGGACAGAAACGCTGAAAATGCAGGCAAAAAGTCGGCTAACCAGTCTTGAAAAGCAATATTTCGCGCCCGTAACGGTTGATGCGCTGGCTGATATTGCAGCGGCGTACCCTGATGCCACATTCCTGGCGGGTGGTACAGATGTCGGCCTGTGGGTCACCAAACAACACCGGGAGCTGGAAACGGTGATTTACATCGGCGATGTGGCTGACCTAAAGGTGATTGACGACACCGGTGAAGCACTCGAAATTGGGGCAGGCGTTAGCTACACGGACGAGATGGACACGCTGGCTCAGTATTATCCTGATATGGGCGAACTGATCCGCCGTATCGGGTCTGTGCAAATCAGAAACAGCGGCACCATTGGCGGCAACATCGCTAACGGATCGCCGATTGGTGACAGCATGCCCGCGCTTATTGCGGCTGGTGCAACGCTTGTGCTGCGAAAAGGCGCGGACCAGCGCATGATGCCGCTTGAGGATTATTTCATCGATTATGGCAAACAGGACCTGTTGCCCGGTGAATTTGTCGAGAAGGTGATTGTGCCCAAACCTGCCACGAACCAGCATTTCAGGGCCTACAAACTCTCCAAACGCTTTGATCAGGATATTTCCGCTGTGTGCGGATGTTTCCGCCTGACCCTTGACGGTGGCACGGTCGCCGACGCGCGCATCTGCTATGGCGGCATGGCCGCTACACCCAAGCGCGCTACTGCTGCCGAAGCCGCTCTTGTCGGCAAACCCTGGTCGGAAGCCACCGTGCGCGCCGCCATGCAGGCAATGGAAGCGGACTATACACCCCTGACCGATATGCGGGCGTCTGCTGATTACCGGATGGCGTCAGCGAAAAACCTACTGCTAAAAGCATATGCGGAAATAGAAGCCAAAGGCCCGACCCGAGTGCTTGAGCATCGAGAGACTGCATGCGGAGAACGCGCGCATGGCTGAAATGCTCTCGGAAATAAAAGGTGCCGTCCATAAGGAACTGCGCCACGACAGCGCGCACAAGCACGTATCGGGCGACGCGGTCTATATTGATGATTTGCCGGAGCCTAAAAACCTGCTGCATATTTATGTGGCCATGAGCGAAAAGCCGCACGCGCGTATCACGTCCATGGATTTGGCTGCTGTAAGAACAGCCAAAGATGTCGTGCTGGCACTGACAGCAGACGATATTCCCGGCCATAACGACGTAAGCCCGTTTGCAGGGGATGACCCGCTCTTGGCAGATGGTTTGGTGGAATATATCGGGCAGCCAATTTTTGCTGTTGCCGCTGAAACATTGGAAGCCGCGCGTGCTGGGGCAAAGCTTGCTAAGGTTCAGTACGAAGCGTTGCCCGCTGTCACCACCATTGATCAGGCGCTTGCCGCCGATAGCGCAATTGAACCTATGCAGACAATGGGTCACGGCGACCCGGAGCGGGCTCTGGCGTCCGCTTCCCACCGCACGCAGGGCAGCTTCCGCATCGGCGGGCAGGATCATTTTTATCTTGAAGGGCAAATCGCAGTTGCCACACCGCAGGAAGACGGCGACGTGCATGTGTTTTCCTCAACCCAGCATCCGAGCGAAGTGCAGCATCTGGTCGCGCACGTGCTGGGGCGGCCCACCAACGCTGTTACGGTTGAAGTGCGGCGCATGGGCGGTGGTTTTGGCGGTAAGGAAACGCATCCGGCTATGTTTGCCGCGTTGTCCGCGCTGGTGGCCGTGAAAACCGACAGGCCTGCCAAGCTTCGGCTGGATCGCGACGACGATATGGTCGTGACCGGCAAGCGGCATGATTTCCGTTATGATTATGACATTGGTTACAACAGCGATGGCTTGATCACCGGTATCAGCATTGACATGGCGTCGCGCTGCGGGCGCTCGACCGATCTGTCGCCTGCCATCAATGATCGCGCTATGTTTCATGCAGATAACTGCTACTTCCTGTCGGATGTGGTGATCAAATCTCACCGCTGCAAAACCCACACCGTGTCCAACACTGCTTTCCGGGGGTTTGGTGGCCCGCAAGGCATGCTAGGCATCGAATATGCGCTGGACGATATCGCCCGCGCCCTAGGCAAAGATCCGCTCGGTATCCGACTCCTGAACTTGTATGGCGGTGAAGGTCGGACCACCACACCGTATGGCATGACGGTTGAGGACAATATCGCGCCAGAATTGATGGAAACATTGGCCGACCAATCCGGTTACCGTGGCAGACGGCAGGAGATTAAGCAGTTTAATGCTTCAAGCCCGTTCCTGAAAAAGGGTATTGCCCTAACACCAGTGCGGTTTGGCATCAGCTTTACCACCACGCATCTTAACCAGGCGGGCGCGTTGGTGCATGTTTATGCCGATGGCAGTGTGCATCTTAACCACGGCGGCACCGAAATGGGGCAGGGGCTGTTTGTTAAGGTTGCGCAGGTGGTGGCGGAAGAATTTCAAATAGATGTTGACCACATTAAGATCACGGCAACCACAACTGCCAAGGTGCCTAATACGTCTGCAACGGCGGCGTCTAGTGGCTCTGACCTGAATGGTATGGCGGCGCTGGATGCCGCCCGCAAAATCAAGGCTCGGCTGGTTAATTTTGCCGCCGAAAAATATGAATGCCCCACGGATCGCATCAGTTTCCGCAACAATCATGTGTATATAGAAAACCGGGAAATGACCTTTGCCGATCTGGTGCGGGAGGCATACTTGGGCCGGGTTTCGTTGTCGTCAACCGGGTTTTATAAAACGCCCAAAATTCATTATGACCGCGCCACGCACAAAGGCAGGCCATTTTTCTACTTCTGTTACGGTGCAGCCGTGTCCGAGGTGATAATCGACACACTCACGGGTGAAAACCGGGTTTTGCGCACTGACATATTACATGACGCGGGTCGCTCGCTTAACCCGGCGATTGACAAGGGCCAGATTGAAGGCGGCTTTGTGCAAGGCATGGGCTGGCTGACGACAGAAGAACTGGTGTTCAGCGATGATGGCCGTTTGATGACCCATGCACCGAGCACCTACAAAATTCCAACCGCCAGCGATAGGCCGGATCAGATGAATATTGAGCTTTATAAGCGCGGCCGTAATGTGGAGGCAACGATTCACCGCTCAAAAGCAGTGGGAGAGCCGCCCTTTATGCTGGCGAACTCGGTTTTCCTGGCGATCCGCGATGCCATTGCCAGTGTCGGGGACGGCACACAGTCCCCGGACCTGAATGCACCCGCCACGCCAGAGGAAGTCTTGCGCTCGGTGCAGGCACTGCAAGCGGCCATCACCCAACGGGCCGGGGACTAAGGCGGTGTCTGTTGAGTACGGCGTGCTTGTCCGGGTCGACGCGACCGAGGGTTCCGCCCCCCGCGAAGAAGGCACAGTCATGTGGGTTGATGCGCGCGGCATTCAGGGCACCATTGGTGGTGGCAATTTAGAATTTTTAGCGATAGAGCAAGCGCGTAAACTGCTTGAGGTCGATGAAATGGAAGCGACCCAGCGCTATGCCCTCGGCCCGTTGTTGGAACAATGCTGCGGCGGTAGTGTGGTGCTGAAACTGAAGAAGATGCCAACAGCAAACCGGCTGAGTGCCATGAGGGATACCCGCACACTGGCACCGCTTTATATGTTTGGTGCTGGGCATGTGGGCAAGGCGGTGATGACGGCGATCCGCAAACTGCCGTTTCAGGTAACCTGGGTGGATGGGCGTGCGGACGAATTTCCCAGCCTCGTGTCCAAGCGGACGACAAAGGTGCTGGATGATACACCCGTCCGTCATGTCGAAAGCGCGCCTGCATACAGCCTGTATCTTATTTTCACCCACAGCCACCAGCTTGATTATGACATCACGGCAGCAGTGTTAAAGCGTGGCGATGCAGCCTACTGCGGGCTGATTGGCTCGGACACCAAACGCGCGCGCTTTGTCTCGCGATTTCGCAAAGAAGAGGGTCTGTCGGAAGATCAGATTGCCCGGCTTACGTGTCCCATTGGTATTGTGGGCATTCACGGCAAAGAGCCAGAGGTCATTGCCGCTTCTGTCGCCGCGCAGTTGCTGCAGGTGATTAGCCCTGTGCCAGATGATAGATAATGCGCCATAAGATAAATAAGAAGAATAAGGACACCCATGGAACTTGATATCACCCCCTGGATCAATATGGCGATCCGCTGGCTGCATTTTATCACCGGCATTGCCTGGATCGGCTCCAGCTTTTATTTTGTCTGGCTAGACAACCACTTGGAGGCGCCCAAAGAGCCTAAAAAGGGTATGTCCGGGGAGTTGTGGTCTGTGCACGGAGGTGGGTTTTACCACAAGCAGAAGTATGCCGTTGCCCCCGAAGTGATGCCGGACACCCTGCATTGGTTTAAGTGGGAGGCCTATTTCACCTGGATGAGCGGTTTTGCGCTGCTGGCGGTGATTTACTATTTGGGCGCGGACCTGTTCCTGATCGATAAATCCAAGATGGATCTGACGCAGTGGCAAGCGATTGGTATCAGCCTCGCGTTTCTGGTTGGGGGCTGGGTGTTTTATGATGGCTTGTGCCGGTCCCCGATTGGCCAAAACAATCGTTTGACGGGCATTATCTGGTTTGCGAGCCTTGTTGGCGCAGCGTATGGTTTGAGCCAGATTTTCAGTGACCGCGCGGCTTTCATTCATGTTGGGGCGATCACTGGCACCGCTATGGCGGCCAACGTGTTTATGGTGATTATCCCGAACCAGAAAAAAGTGGTGGCGGCCCTGACAGCAGGAGAAGCACCGGACCCAAAATTGGGCCAGATCGGCAAGCAACGCAGCCTGCATAACAATTACATGACCCTGCCGGTGTTGCTGTTGATGATTTCCAATCATTACCCGATGACATTCTCCAACCCCTATAATTGGGCCGTGATTGCCGGCCTTGGGCTGGTGGGGGTAATGGTGCGGCACTTTTTCAATTTACGGCATAAGGGTAAAACCAGCCCGGGTTTGGTTGTGGCGTCCATCCTTTTGTTCATTGCTGTGATGATATTTGCCAGCGAAGCGGAAAAGCAGACCCGTGTGAACGTTGGGGACCAGACGGTCAGCTTCAGCCGGGTTCAGGTGATTGTGGGCAAGCACTGTGTGATGTGCCATGCAGCCAGCCCGGCGCATGAGTTTTTTGACGAAGCACCAGGCGGCGTGATGCTGGACCGGGCTGACCTGATACGCCAGTTTGCACCTTCGATCATGGAGCAGGTGGTCATGTCCGACATTATGCCGCTGGGTAACGAGACCGGCATGACCGCCGAGGAACGTGCGCTTCTGGGCAAATGGATCGAAGACGGGGCAAAGCGATGACGCGTACTTTAGTCGCAGAGCCGCTGACAGCAGACGCCTTTGTGCCGTTTGGCGATGTAATTGAAGCCTCTGGCGCAGCGGTGCAGAAAGCAATCAATTACGGCAATACCACCCGATTTCATGACCTGGCGGCGCTGGATCTAACGGCACAGGGCGGCAAACCGGGCGTCAGCATTTTCCGCTCTACCCCGCTTGAGATGCCGGTCACGGTGAAAGTGATGGAGTATCATCCGTTATCGTCGCAGGCGTTTGTACCGCTTTCTGCCCGACCTTATCTGATAGTGGTTGCGCCAAAGGGGCCGTTTGACGCGAGTGCACTACGCGCCTTTGTGGCATCGGGCGAGCAGGGCGTGAATTATCACCCCGGCACATGGCATCATTTCAGTTTGGCATTAGAGGCCGTGAGCGATTTTCTGGTGATCGACCGCATCGCCGATGAGGCCGACAGCGTGAATTGTGTTGAGCATAAACTAACTGACTCTGAGCAGCTCCTTGTGATGCGATAGCTGGGGCAATGAACCAGTTTTTTCGGTAGGTTATTCACTCTGTCGGTTGTTTTGTAGGTTTTAGGGCACCTAGAATTTTTGACACCCCATGCGACAAAGCCTCGATCTCCGCTACATCAACAACCTGTTGCACTGCCTGATCAATGTCGGTGAAGGCGTCTAACAGGTCATTGAGCGCCTTTTTGCCCAGCGCAGTGGGTTGCAGGGTGGATGCACGACGGTCCTGCTTGTCAGCGACACGCTCCACAAATCCGGCGCTTTCCAGCCGCCGGGCCATTGTGGTCATCGCACTTTTTCGCTGGCCCAGTGCATTGGCGATATAGGCCAGGCTGGCGCCCTTTTTTTCAACAACGATGCGCAGTGCTGCCGCCTGAGCTGTCGTAATCCCGGACTTTTCCAGCAAAGCTTCATCTGCAGTGCGTTTTAATACTTGGCCCAATTGGTCCACCAGATAATACAGGGTGTGGGTCGGATTGTTGGGTGGATGTTTGGTTGACATTATTTTTCCTATGCGATAATGGTACATATATGTACTAAATAAAATCTCAAGTCAAGACAGCACAGGGAAAGGGTTACGGATATGTTTATGCGTGCCGCCACACAAAAAAAATATGGTCCTCCATCCGTAATGAGCGTCCGCGCAATCAACCGACCCGTCGTTTCAGATGAAACACTATTGATACGGGTGAAGGCGGCAGCGGTGAACCCTTATGATTGGCGCTTCATGCGGGGGAAACCCAAATTGCTGCGACTAAAAAGTGGCGTTTTTGGCCCAAAAACGCCTATTTTGGGTGTGGATTTTGCGGGCATTGTTGAAGATGTCGGTGCTCGCGTAACCGGCTACGCGCCGGGCGATGCTGTCTTTGGGTTAAAGGCGGGTACGTTTACGGAATACCTGACGGCTCTTCCGTCACAGATTGCAAAAAAGCCAGCGCACCTGAGTTTTGAAGAAGCTGCAGGAGTTCCTGCATCTGCTTACACGTCGCTACAAGCGCTGCGTAACTGCGGCGGTATTCAATCCGGCATGAAAGTTCTGATAAATGGCGCTTCTGGCGGGGTGGGCACCTTTGCGGTTCAGCTTGCAAAATATTTTGGCACGCATGTTACGTCTGTATGCAGTGGCAGAAACACAGAGCTGGTTGCAAGCCTGGGCGCGGACGAGGTGATCGACTATACTCAGACTGACTTGGCGGTGCTGGATCAACGTTTTGACATCGTGCTCGACAATGTCGGGAACCATAGTATCAGGGTGTTTGAAAGTTTGCGCACACCAGAAGGGACCTATGTTGCTGTCGCTGCGGGGAACATCAGCCGGTTGTTGTGGCTTGCAGTCAGAAAAGCCAAACGCAGTGTAACTATGTTTGGCAACCCGAACCCTACCGACCTTGAACTGTTGCGCACTCTTTTGGAAAGCCGGACCTTGAGAGTAGTCATCGACCGGGTTTTCCCGTTGGAGCAAGTTGGGGAGGCAATCGGGTATCTGGAAGCGGGCAGGGCACGCGGCAAGGTCCTTGTGTCCATGGAAACGACGTAATACCTTATTGCATTACCCCTTTTTGTAGTGGCCATTTCCGGCAATCCATGTCTCGGCAATACAGCGGTCGTCGCCCAGGATCGATAGCACAAACAGCGTTTCTTCAATGGTTTTGCAGTGTTTGAGCCGCCGTGCGAGCAACGGCGTAGCCGCCATATTATACACCAGAAAATCTGCTTCCTTGCCCACTTCCAGGCTGCCAACTTTGTCCGCCATGTGAAGGGCTTTGGCTCCGCCAAGGGTGGCCAGATAAAAGGATTTGAATGGGTTCAACTTGTTGCCGCGCAACTGCCCGATTTTGTAGGCTTCGTTCAGCGTTTGCAGCATGGAAAAGCTGGTGCCTGCGCCCACGTCCGTTCCCATGCCGACGGTAATACCGTATTTTTCCGCTTCTTTCAGGTGAAACAGCCCGCTGCCCAAAAACAGGTTCGAGGTTGGGCAATAGGCGATTGCGGCCCCTGCCTCGCCCATGCGCTGGAATTCCTCCCCCGACAGATGAACGCAGTGAGCAAAAACGCAGCGGTCGGTCAGCAGGCCAAAGCGGGCGTATGCGTCCAGATAACCGCTGGCATCCGGGTACAGCTCTTTCACCCAATCGATTTCGGCGGTATTTTCCGACAGGTGTGTATGCATAAGGAGGCCATCATAGTCCTGCAGCATTTGGCCCGCGCGGGTTAGTTGCTCGTCAGAGCAGGCTGGCGCAAACCGGGGGGTAACGGCATAGCCAAGCCGTCCCTTGCCGTGCCATTTGTCGGCAAGCCAGCGGCTGTCTGCGTCACCGCTTTCTGCTGTATCCCGCACATCATACGGCACGTTGCGGTCCATCAAAGATTTGCCGGCGACCAGCCGCATGTTGTGTTTATGGGCTTCCTCAAATAGGGCATCAACCGCACCCGCATGTACGGAGCCATACACCAAAGCGCTGGTCGTGCCGTTCCTCAGCAACTCTCGGATAAAAAACTGTGCGGCGTCTGCAGCATGCGCTTCGTCTGCATACTGAGCTTCTGCCGGGAAGGTGTAATTCTCCAGCCAGTCCAGCAACTGCTCGCCGTAGCTGGCGATCATATCAATCTGGGGGAAATGAATGTGTGTATCAATGAACCCCGGCGTGATCAGCGCGCCCGTGTGATCAATAAGCTTCGTGCCCTCTGATAGATTTGGTTCAAGCTCGTTGCGCTTGCCAACCGCTGCGATGTGGCCGTCTTCAACAAGCAATATACCGTTAGGGATATAGCGGTGGGCGTCCTGTGCGCCAACAACCGCCGGGTCATCGACCAGCGTAAAAATGTCCCCAATTATGGCTGTTGCTGTCACGCGTGCTTCCCCTCGCGGCTGTTCCGCAGCCTTCTGTCAAACTTTGCCAGAGGCCGACGCTTCACGCCATAGTTTGTTTGATGCAGATGCAATCTTTCGTAAATGTTGACTATAGGGTCAAGATTTTGATGCAGGCATCATGAAAACCATATTCTGCCATTGCGTTTTTTGCAGCTTTCCATACTGTTGATGGGCGTGGGTTTGGGCAACCGGAGGTAAGGTGGACGGCACCATACAAGATTTCAGCGCGCTTGAACGCGCATCGGGAAAACTTACACTCGGCTTTAAGCGCCGCGGTGCCAAAACTGCACTCGATACCTTGTATCAGGAAGGGTGCCTAAAAGCCCGGTTTCCCCGGTGGCAGGAAGCCGCTAAATCTGGTTATCTGATCAATACTACAGGCGGTATCGCTGACGGTGACCAGCTTCAAACTCACATCACCCTGGCCGCACATACGTCTGCAGTGTTAACAACACAAGCGGCGGAGCGTGTTTACCGTGCGCGGGCTATCAACGCTCCGGCGTCCGTATCAACGCAAATATCAGTCGCTCGAGGTGCGCAGCTTTTTTGGATCCCGCAGGAAACCATTCTTTTTGATGGGGCAGCCATCAGGCGTGCCTTTGACTTTGATGTTGCCATCGGGGGTACACTGGTTGCCGCCGAAACGCTGGTGCTGGGCCGGACGGCAATGAAAGAGCGGGTACAGGCAGTCAATCTGTTTGATCGCTGGCGTGTACGGCAGGGCGGCAAGCTGGTATTTGCCGACGGATTTCACCTTGAGGATGATAGTGCAGATACACTGAGCGGAGCGGCCTTGCTGGGTGGGAACACCGCCGTTGCAAGTTTGCTGATCCTTTCTTCCTGCACGGGGGCTGTCGTAGATGCTGTGCGGGCGGTTGCTGCCCCCGAAGGGGTAGTGTTTGGTTGCTCGCTACGTAACCCAGTTGTTCTGGCTCGCTTTGCCAGCGCTGATGCCGCGCAGCTTCAGGCCACAGTCAATGCGGCCCTAAGCGCGATAGATCACATTATGAACGGCGATAAGCCGGTCACGCCGCCAATCCTTTCCCGACGGCATTTTTGACCTGAAGATATTTTGACCTGAGGAACGACCTAAATGAACCTAAGTCCCCGAGAAAAAGACAAATTGCTGGTCAGCGTCGCTGCCATGGTTGCTGAACGGCGGCTGGCCCGCGGCGTGAAACTGAACTACCCGGAAGCGATTGCGCTGATCACCGACTATGTCATCGAAGGCGCACGCGATGGCCGGTCTGTCGCCGAGCTAATGGCTGCGGGCGCAACTGTTCTCACCCGTGATCAGGTGATGGATGGTATCGCAGACATGATCCATGACGTGCAAGTGGAAGCCACGTTCCCCGATGGCACCAAGCTTGTCACCGTGCATGAACCTATTCGCTGAGGAGACACGTATGAGTTCCACAATTACGCCAGGTGAGGTCATAACGCCCGAGGGCAATATTACCTTAAACAACGGTGCCTACACGGTTGAAGTTACGGTCGCTAATACCGGTGACAGGCCCGTGCAGGTTGGCAGCCATTATCATTTTTATGAAGTGAACAACGCGCTGGCGTTTGACCGCGCATCAACGCGCGGCTTTCGCCTCGATATCCCGGCGGGAACGGCAGTTCGGTTTGAACCCGGCATGGAACGCACCGTCACTTTGGTTCCCTATCAAGGGGCGCGGCGTGTCAATGGCTTTCAGGGCAAGGTTATGGGCCCGGTTGACGAGGAGGCGGGCTGATGGCTTATACCATGAAGCGCAGTGACTATGCCGCCATGTTTGGCCCCACGGTGGGCGACAAGGTAAGACTTGCGGATACCGATCTGTTTATCGAGGTTGAGAAGGATTTCACCACCTACGGTGACGAGGTAAAATTTGGTGGCGGTAAGGTCATCAGGGATGGCATGGGCCAGTCACAGGTATCGCGCACAGACGGCGCTGTGGATACCGTCATTACCAATGCGCTGATCGTTGACCATACGGGTATTGTGAAGGCCGACGTGGGCCTGAAAGACGGGCGCATAGCGGCCATCGGAAAGGCAGGCAACCCGGATGTGCAAGACGGCGTTGATATTATCATCGGCCCCGGTACCGAGGCGATCGCTGGCGAAGGCAAAATCCTGACCGCTGGCGGTTTTGACGCCCATATTCATTATATTTGCCCGCAGCAAATTGAAGAAGCCCTGATGTCCGGTGTTACCACCATGCTGGGCGGCGGCACGGGCCCGGCAACCGGCACAAACGCCACCACCTGCACACCTGGCCCCTGGCATATTGGGCGCATGCTGCAATCAGCAGAGGCCTTCCCGATGAACCTGGCATTTGCGGGTAAAGGCAACGCCAGCACACCAGCCGCCTTGCAGGACCAAATTCTTGCCGGTGCCTGTGCTCTGAAACTGCATGAAGATTGGGGAACAACGCCAGCGGCGATAGACTGCTGCCTGTCGGTTGCGGACGACATGGATATCCAGGTCATGATCCATACCGATACGCTCAATGAAAGCGGGTTTGTCGAGGATACCATCAAGGCGATTGCAGGACGCACCATCCACGCCTTCCACACCGAAGGGGCAGGCGGTGGCCATGCTCCGGACATCATTAAAGTCGCAGGGCTGTCTCATATCCTGCCATCATCCACGAACCCAACCCGCCCCTATACAGTGAATACGGTGGATGAGCATCTGGATATGTTGATGGTGTGTCATCATCTGGACCCGTCTATCCCGGAAGACATTGCTTTTGCCGAAAGCCGTATCCGCAAGGAAACCATCGCAGCGGAAGATATTTTGCATGATATGGGGGCGTTTTCGATTATCGCATCGGACAGTCAGGCCATGGGCCGGGTTGGTGAAGTGATTATCCGCACCTGGCAAACCGCCGACAAAATGAAAAAACAGCGCGGCAGCCTGCCGGGCGAAACCGGCGACAATGATAACCTTCGGGTCAAGCGCTACATTGCCAAATATACCATCAACCCAGCTATTGCGCACGGCGTCTCGGCGCACATTGGGTCGGTTGAAGTGGGCAAGCTGGCGGATCTGGTTTTATGGTCGCCCGCCTTTTTTGGTGTAAAGCCGGATTTGATACTCAAGATGGGGACAATTGCGGCCGCCCTCATGGGGGATCCCAATGCATCTATTCCGACACCGCAACCCGTGCACTACAGGCCTATGTTCGGTGCGTTTGGTGAAAGCCTGACCCGAAACGCCGTTACTTTTGTTTCCGAAGCTGCGTTGCATGCAGATATCGGTGGCAAATTGTCACTGCGCAAAGACCTTCTTGCGGTTCAAAACACCCGTGGTGGCATCGGCAAGCAGGCGATGGTGCTGAACGATGCTCAGCCCGATATTTCCGTAGACCCCGAAACCTATGAAGTGCGCGCTGACGGAGAGCTGCTGACTTGTGAGCCCGCAACAGAGCTGGCGCTGGCGCAGCGCTATTTTATGTATTGAGGAACAGTATGAGTGGCAAAGACTATACCGCCTTTATGGTGCGCAAGGCCGGAAGTTGGCTCGGTGATCCGGTCGACCGGGTTATCCTGACCTATGATGACAGGTTCCGCCGCCGCGTAACCTTGTCGGGCGAGCGCGGTAGCCAGATTTTGTTAAGCCTTGCGGATGCAGAGCGCTTGCAGGACGGGGATGCGTTGGTGCTTGATACCGGAGACTTTGTCGAGGTTCGTGCCGCTGCCGAACAGTTGATTGAAATAACCTGTGCGGACGCAAGCGCTTTGTTGAAAATGGCGTGGCATCTGGGCAACCGGCATTTACCAGCAGAAATTGGTGCAGATGCGATCCGCATTCGTCATGACAAGGTGATTTTGGACATGATCGAAGGGCTGGGGGGCACGGCGACTATCATTGAGGCCCCTTTTAACCCGGAAGGCGGTGCTTATGAAGGAGGCCCCCATGGCCACAGCCATGATTAGCGACGCCTTCAATTCAGCGGCATTATATCAGCTTATGACATGGCTTTCGCCGTCCTATCCAGTGGGGGCCTACACATACAGTCACGGCCTCGAGCAGGCGATAGAAGCAGGCTGGGTAACCGACCGTGGGACGATGGAAGACTGGGTGCGCCAAATCGTAAAAGCTGGTGACGGATTTGCCGATGCCGTGTTTTTGGCTGCGGCCCATCAAGCTGCGGATGATGCACATGCCCTGCGGGATGTTAATGATCTGGCGCTGGCGTTTGTTCCAACCAAAGAATTGGCGCTGGAGAGCGAAATGCAGGGTGGTGCGTTTCTGGAGATTACGGCAAAGGCCTGGCCGGGGGCCAAGCTGGCGCGGCTGAACAAGGGTGTTGAAGGGCCTCATGCGTATCCGGTGGTGATAGGGGCCGCCGCCGCTGGTGCTGGTATCGCAGTTAATGCTGCTGTGCACGGCTATTTGCATGCGTTTGCCGCTAATATGGTATCTGCCGCCGTTCGGCTTATTCCGCTGGGACAAACCGACGGGCAGCTTACAACCGCATCCCTGGCAGATACTGTGCATGAAAGTGCCGTGCGTGCCGTTCAAACCGACCCGGATGATGTGGCGTCAAACGGTATCCTCTCGGATATCGCCTCCATGCGTCACGAAACCCAATATACAAGGCTATTCAGATCATGAAACATACAGGACCTCTTCGCGTTGGCATAGGTGGGCCAGTTGGCTCAGGTAAAACCGCTCTTACCGATGCTTTATGCAAGCATATGCGAGATACCTATTCAGTTGCTGCTATTACCAATGATATTTACACCAAAGAGGACGCAGAGTTTCTGACCCGTTCTGGCGCATTGCCGGTGGAACGTATCATGGGTGTTGAAACCGGCGGTTGCCCACATACAGCAATCCGCGAGGATGCATCCATCAACATGGTAGCGGTCCGGGAAATGAACGCCAAATTCCCAGACCTGGAAATGGTCATTATCGAAAGCGGGGGTGACAATCTGGCGGCAACTTTTTCGCCGGAACTTGCAGACATAACGCTGTATGTAATTGATGTGTGCGCGGGTGATAAAATCCCGCGCAAGGGGGGGCCTGGGATCACTAAATCTGACCTACTGGTGATCAACAAAATTGATTTGGCGGAATTTGTGGGCGCCGACCTTGGGGTCATGGACCGGGACAGCAAAAAAATGCGCGGCGACAAGCCGTTTATTTTTACCAATATCCGGGCGGGAGACGGGGTGGCCGAAGTTGCCGACTTCATTGTTAAAACCGGCGGCTTGAAACAAGGCTAACGCCCGGTCGCCAGGTTTGCTGTTTCCGCGAGCACCAGAAACCGTTTGGGTGTATTGGGATCAATCGCGTCAAACGGCCAGCAGGTGATCAACATCATTTGCCCGTCACCGGGGGGCAGCAGTACACCCTCGCGCAGGTCATAAATGCGGGTATCGGTTACCCGGTATTCGGTTAGACCTGTTGCCGTTTCATAGCTGATGGTGTCGCCGGTTTGTGTGCCTTCGAGACTGGCAAAATCGGTATCCCGGTGCCCGGACAGAACGAGGGGGCCATCCGCTGCATACTCCTCATGCCTGCCAGCGCCAAACGCCAGTGCCTGGTCAGTTGCCCGGTCCAGTACATGGATGATGTCTTCGGCGATTTGAAGCCTGCCGATAACGCTGAAGTCCGCCCAGGACCAGGGTTTTGCAGGGGCTTCTGTTGTTACCGATGTTTCAAACGCGCGGTCCATCAGGCCGTAAGCCAGTTCTGCCTTCAATGGTATCCACAGCCCTTTAGCGAGAAGAACAGCGCCGCATAACGCCGTAAGTAAGGTGGGTGTGCGCAGGTATTTCACACCCGCACCTGTATGTGTCTGCGGGTGAGCATGAAGCTGGCAAGCGACAGCAGCAATAGTAGCAACCCAAACAGCGTGTTAAGCATCATGGGAGATGCGGATGCCCTTGGGCGAACTGCCGGATCAGTCGCCGTATCGGCGGCGATAAGCCCGCGTGAGATGGTCATGCGTTTGCGCTCTGCCCAGTCCATGCCCGCGGGCAGGTTTTGAGATACTTCGCGCCTGAATTGTTGTTCGGTGGAGGGGCGTGCCGCCTCTTGTTCCACAGCTACAAGGCTGGTGAAGTCGCTAACCAAATGATAAGCAAGCGCAAGGCGCAATATATCTGTACGTTTTTGTGTCTGATCATCGGCGCTATACTTGCCAATATAACTGCGGTTTAAGGCCTGAATTTTCCGCCGCGCCCAAAGGCTGGCGACGCCCGCGGCCGTGCCGCGCTGCGCAGCGGGAACCGCCATTGACCAAGGCGTGCCGTTTTGGGTCCCGCTAATGTGTATGGTATTGGCAATATCGCCCTTAAGCGCGAGCACAATGGGTTCCCCGGCATATAAATCAGGTATGGTTTCCGGTGCCATATCCATGCCGTTGGACAGCCCTGAGATTTTGATATAGGTGAGCTGTGGTTTTTCGATTTTGGCAAACAATCCCGCCATAGCGGTCATCACATCATCCTGCATGGCGATGTTGATAAAAGTGCCGCGCCCAAAGTGGGCAGCTTCGCTCATAAAATAGCTGTTGGGTGCACTGCCAATGCCGACGGTGAACAGGCGTGCATCGCCCAGTTCGTTTTTAATCTGCGCCATCAGCGCGGCTTCGTTGCCAACCGCACCGTCTGTGATGAATATCACCTGCTTAAGCTTTTCAGAACGGTCGATATCGGCTGGGAGCGCAAGGGTCAGTGCCTCGGCCATATTGGTGCCGCCGCCCGCCTGCATGTTGCCGACAAAATCCAGTGCATCATCAATGGTGCGGTCCGTCACAGGTTGGCTTGTGTCAAACAAAGCTTGGGCTGTGCTGTCGAAGGCGATCACATTGAAGGTATCCTGGTTCCGCATTCTCAAGATAGCGCGGCGCACCGCAGCCTTGGCATGCCTGATCGCCTGTCCGCCCATGGACCCGGATTTATCCAATACGATAACAAGGTTGCGGGGCGCCAAATCCTGTGATGCTGTTGTATCGGTTGGTGGCAGCAGCATCACAAGGGTGTGGGAACCTTGGTCTGTCCCCTCTTCAAATACCCCGAGTTGCGGCGCGCTATTTGCCATTGGTGACCAGCGAAGGATGAAGTCCTGATCGGCAGGCACGTCGCCGTTCGCCAGAGTAACTGTGGCCTGGCGTTCCTGTTGAACCACCGAAATATCGTGGCTCGGGCTTGAAAGCTGATCCAGGGCAAAGCCCGGTGACAGCGAGACGCTTAAGGATACCGGGTTGTGGTTTTGTTGGGCACCGTCCACCCACGGTGGGTTCAGGGTGCTGCCGTCCGGCACTTGGTCAGTATCAAACCCCCACCCTGCGCGCGCCTGCACGTCATCCAGCGGTATGCCCGGGGTATAGCGCGGGCGCACAACCATCGGGAACCGCAGTTCAAACACATTGTCACGCGGGGTAATCAGATCCTGATACTCTATGGTAACCTCAATGGTTTCGCCGGGGCCGATGTTGGCGATACGCGTTGAAAAAATATTGGGGCGGCGCTGTACAACAAGGCTGGCGCGTTTGCCGTCAAGGCTGGCTTGCTCAAATGTTCGTTGGGCTTCCGCTTTTTCCTTTATTTCGCCTTCAATGATACGGTTGCCGACCTGCATTTTCAGTACATCAATCGCGGACCCTTTCGGCAGTGGGTAGGTATAGATACCTTCAACCCACGCCTTGCTGCGGTTCTTGAAAAACTGGGTCACCCGTGTGCGCACAACCGGCCCCGATACATCCATATGCACGTTTGCTTTAAGGCTGGGGGCTGGAACCACGCGCCCGGGCGTTTCTGTTGCGAAATACAGACCACCAGGTTCGACAGTGTTGACGTCGTACGTTGGGGATGAAGGTGAAGCATGGGCAATGGTGGGCAGGAAAACGGCAAGAAGCAACAGACGAACGATGGGCATGAAGGTCCTTTCAGGGCAGGCGGGAGAGAAACCCTTCATGCGCCCCGAGCATGGCAAGCTGATGCCGGAACCGTGCCGAACCAGCGGCTTTCTTGCGGTTTAATTGTGGCAGCCGACGGGATTTGATGCAGACGGTTGATTTCTGAGCCTTGATATGGCCCTGTGTCTCGATGAAAAAGGCGGCAAAACAGTATCCATCAGACAAGGCGACACTGGACCGGGAGTATTCGCCCAGTCTGCTGGTCGACAGTCTGGATGCGTACCTGCAGGACTATGCTGCATTGAGCGCAGAAACACGCGCAGTGCTATCAGGCCAAGCCCGGATCGATGTCGCTTATGGTCCGCATGACCGCCATCGGCTGGACTTTTTTGATTGCGGGTGGGCGAATGCGCCTGTTGTGATATTTGTCCATGGCGGGTTCTGGAGCGCGCTTGATCAAAGTTCGTTCAGTTTCCCGGCAAGAGCGTTTCTGGCAGCTGGCATTCATTATGTTTCAATGACCTACCGGCTGGCGCCTGAGGCATCACTGAGCGAAATTGTGGACGATGTTGCCCTTGGCCTGAAGTGGCTGGCGGGCAACGCCGTCAGCCTTGGTGTTGATACAGGCCGTATGGTGCTTGTGGGTCATTCCGCAGGGGCGCACCTGTCGGCCATGATGCTGACACGACAAGATGCGCCGCAGGTCGTGAGTGCTCTGCTAATCAGCGGTGTGTATGACCTAAAGCCTGTGCAAATGTCTTACGTGAATGACACCGCTGCGATTAGCGATAAGGAAGTCGCATCTTGCAGCCCTGCTCGTTTACATCCGGTACGATTGTGCCCGGTTGATATTGTGGTGGGGGAGCATGAAACCGATGAATTCAAGCGGCAATCCAAAGAATTTGCAGAAATCTGGTCCCCCATGCTGCCAGCAGGCGGGCATGCTGTACTGACCGGACAAAATCATTTCGATGTTCTTTTTGCCTTGGCGAACCCTGACTCTGGACTGTTTCGTCGGCTCGTGCAATTGGTCAAAGGGAGGGCTGAGTGATGGACCCAGAAATTATCAAACAACTGGACGCTGATGACACACTGGCCTGGGTGCGGGAAAAGTTTTTGCTGCCAGAAGGGGTGATTTATCTGGATGGTAATTCGTTGGGACCTTTGCCGAAGGCCGCCGCGTCGCGCGTGCAGCAGATTGTCGAACAGGAATGGGGCAATCGCCTGATCAGAAGCTGGGGCGAAGCCGGGTGGTACGATATGCCGGTGCGGCTGGGTGACCGCATTGGTGGATTGATCGGCGCGACACCAGGCCAAACGTTGGTGACAGACAGCATTTCGGTGAACCTGTTCAAATTGGTATGCTGTGCGCTGGAGATGCGACCAGGTAGGCGACGCCTGATCACCGAGGCCAGCAATTTCCCGTCAGACATTTATGTGCTGCAAGGGATTGAGCGTTTCTGGCCCGGTGTGGAAGTGGTCCTGGTCGGCCGCGATGGCACGCTGGATGACTTGCTGAACGAAGACACCGCCGCCGTCTTGATAACTGGTGTAGATTTCAAAACTGGTGCCGAGCACGATATGGCGGCAATGACCAAAAAAGTGCAGGCAAGTGGTGCGCTGATGATATGGGACCTGGCCCACAGCGCAGGCGCGCTGCCGGTTGATCTGGATACTATTGGTGCCGACATGGCCGTTGGCTGCACCTACAAGTATTTGAACGCTGGGCCGGGGGCACCAGCCTTTCTGTATGTCGCGGCGCGGCACCACGCTACCGCCACCAACCCCATCAGCGGCTGGTTTGGCCATAAAGACCCGTTTGCCTTTGCTATTGATTATGAACCGGCGGATGGCATCCGTCAGTTTTTGGCAGGCACGCCGCCCATTGTCAGCCTTGGTGCGCTGGAGGCATCGCTGGACATCTGGGAAGCAGTTGATATGGCAGATGTGCGCGCCAAAAGTGTCGCCATGAGTGACTTGTTTATTTCATTTGTGCAGGACCTGAACCCCTACTTTGGGTTTACGATTGTTTCGCCAAAAAATGCGAGCGAGCGGGGCAGTCAGGTATCTATCCGGCATGAAAATGGTCTGGCGATCATGCGTGCGCTCATCGACCGGGGCGTGGTAGGTGATTTTCGGGACCCGGACATCCTGCGGTTTGGTTTTACGCCGCTGACCCTGCGATATCAGGACATTCAGGATGCGGTCGACATTTTGCAGGACATCATGCAAACGGAGAGCTGGCAACGCTTTTCGGGCGCGCGCGGTCAGGAAGTGACCTGACAGATTGCAGCTACAGCTATCCTATTGTTGATCCCCCGCAATCTGCTCGTTAGGGTCGGACGTTGGCAGGTGCGGCTGCGCCAGAAGGTACCAACCAGAGGGAGAGCAGCGTGGCGCTGGAGCTGCAAAAAGTCAGCAAACTTGTGGACGGAGACGCGCATATCGTGGACGTGTCTGTACGCTGTGAACCGGGCACCTTCAACGTATTGCTGGGGCCAACGCTTGCAGGCAAAACCAGCTTACTGCGCCTTATGGCAGGCCTTGATCAGCCATCAGATGGCAAAATTGTTCTTAACGGTGCGGACGTAACGGACAAGCCCGTGCGCAAACGGGATGTAGCGTTTGTGTATCAGCAATTCATCAATTATCCCGGCTTTAGTGTGTTCGATAATATCGCCTCGCCCTTGAAGGTGGCGCGGTTGCCAAAGGATATCATTGCATCACGTGTGGAGAAAATTGCAGATCTTCTGTCAATTCGGCGTTATCTGGATCGCAAGCCGCTGGAGCTTTCTGGTGGCCAACAGCAAAGGGTGGCGCTGGCGCGGGCACTGGTGCGGGAGGCCGAGCTGGTGCTCCTGGACGAGCCACTTGCCAACCTGGACTACAAGCTACGCGAAGAACTGCGGGCAGAACTACCTAAGCTGTTTGCCAACACCGGATCGATCGTTGTGTATGCAACGTCAGAGCCGGAGGAAGCATTATTGCTTGGTGGGCAGGTGACGGTTTTGCACGAAGGGCAGGTGCAGCAGTCTGGTCCAACGCTTGATGTCTACAACAACCCGTCATCTTTAACGGCTGCGCACAGGTTTTCTGATCCGCCGCTTAATCAAATATCCGGCCAGAAGCAGGGTGGTGTGGTTACATTGGCGAGCGGTACAGGTATTTCGCTGCCAGTAAATGGGAATGCTGAATCTGTCGCTGACGGTAGTTCCTGTGGTGTCGGATTTCGGCCCCATCAGCTTGGGGTGGTGCGCAAGTCTGATGCAGACATCGAAATCAAAGGCGAAGTGACCCTGACGGAAATCACCGGGTCAGAGAGCTTTATCCATGTTGATGCCATGGGGCAACGCTGGACAGCACTTGTCCACGGTGTGCATACACCTGCAATTGGCAGTGATATCACGCTGTTTCTGGACCCGTCCGAGGTTTTTGTTTTTGCCGATGAAGGTAGTGTCCGTGGCTGAAATTCACCTGAAAGACATTGCCCATAGTTATTTTCCTATCCCCGCTGGCGAGGCGGACTACGCGCTGAAGCCGATGGACCACGTTTGGCAGGATGGCAGCGCCTATGCGCTCCTGGGGCCGTCCGGCTGCGGCAAGACAACCCTTTTGAACATCATATCCGGCTTGCTGAGGCCCAGCGAAGGGCAGGTTTTGTTTGACGGTAATGACGTAACTTCACGCGATACCGCTCACCGCAACATCGCGCAGGTTTTTCAGTTTCCCGTAATTTATGACACCATGACCGTATATCAGAACCTCGCGTTCCCCTTGAAGAACCGGGGCATGGATGTAGGCATGGTAAAGACCAGGGTGGAGGAGATTGCTGACCTGCTGGACCTGACACCCCGTTTAGGGGAGCGGGCGGCGGGTCTGTCGGCTGACGCAAAACAAATTATCTCACTCGGGCGCGGTCTCGTGCGCACAGACGTTAGTGCCATCCTGTTTGATGAGCCGCTCACGGTGATTGATCCGCATCTGAAATGGCAGATCAGGTCGAAATTGAAAGCTCTGCATCAGCAGTTCAATCATACCATGGTTTATGTCACCCACGACCAAACTGAAGCACTCACGTTTGCCGATAAAGTCGTCGTGATGAATGACGGGCAGGTATTGCAGGTCGGGACGCCGGAGGAATTGTTCGAGCGGCCAGCCCACACTTTCGTTGGCTACTTCATAGGCTCGCCAGGCATGAATTTTATTGATGCAACTGTTGATGGCGGATCAGCCCGTGTGGGAGAGCAAAAGATCCTGTCGCCGTATGGGTGCGTGGATGGCCCGGTGCAAATTGGCATCCGGCCCGAGTTCTTGACGCTTGAGGACAGCAGCGCGGACGGCCTTGACTGCACCATTCAGGCGGTTGACGATTTGGGGCGTCATCGGATTGTGCGCACGCGTGTTAACGGTCAGGACGTAACTGTTGTCGTCCCCGCAAGTAAAGCGATACCAGCGAGTGCCGCGACATTGAGGTTAGATCCACAGCATACGCTTTTGTTCCGCGATGGTTTTTTGCTGGAAGGGGCAGCCTGATGCAAAAACAGAAAAATCAAAAAGCCTGGTTTTTGGTGTTGCCTGTTTTCCTGCTGGTGGCTTTTTCCGCCATCATTCCGCTGATGACGGTTGTCAACTATTCGGTGCAGGACAGTTTTGGCAATAATGAGTTTTTCTGGGTTGGCAGCGAATGGTTTGTTGAGGTTTTGAATTCTGACCGCTTTCATTCGGCCCTTGGTCGGCAACTGATGTTCTCAGGCATCATTCTGGCGATTGAAATTCCCTTGGGTATCTGGATTGCGTTGCAGATGCCGAAAAAGGGTTGGGCTGTGTCTGCATGTCTGGTGCTGATGGCACTACCGCTGCTGATCCCCTGGAATGTGGTGGGCACCATTTGGCAAATTTTTGCCCGTGAGGATATTGGCTTGCTGGGCCATACGCTCGCTGCGTTGGGCGTGGATTACAACTATACACAGGATACCCTGTCGGCCTGGATAACGGTTGTCGTGATGGATGTGTGGCACTGGACCAGCCTCGTGGTCCTGCTGTGTTATGCCGGTTTGTCCTCCATACCTGACGCTTATTATCAGGCGGCGCGCATTGACGGGGCAGACCGCTGGGCCGTGTTCCGCCATATCCAGTTACCGAAAATGCAACGGGTGCTACTGATTGCTGTGCTGCTGCGGTTCATGGACAGTTTCATGATTTATACGGAACCGTTTGTGGTAACAGGCGGCGGGCCGGGTAACGCCACAACTTTCCTGTCGATTGATCTGGTGAAAATGGCGATTGGCCAGTTTGATGTGGGTCCTGCGGCGGCCTTTTCGCTCATCTATTTCCTGATCGTGCTGCTGATAAGCTGGGTTTTCTACACCGTGGTTACCGCATGGGACGGGGAGGGGCAGTCATGAACCGCTCTGGCCTGAAAAATATCCGCCTGACGCCTATTCTTTACATCATATTCCTGATGGTGCCGATTTATTGGCTTTTGACCATGTCGCTGAAGACCAACACGGAAATATTGGGTGGGTTTTCGCTCTGGCCAAAGGACCCCACGCTGGATAACTTCCGCACCATTTTGACGGATGCAAGCTGGTATTCAGGTTACATAAATTCCACCATTTACGTTGTGCTGAACACCATCATTTCGATTACTGTGGCACTGCCTGCGGCCTATGCTTTTTCGCGCTACCGGTTTCTGGGGGACAAACACCTGTTTTTCTGGCTGCTTTCCAACCGTATGGCGCCGCCCGCCGTATTTGTGTTGCCCTTTTTCCAGCTTTACAGCTCCATTGGCCTATTCGATACCCATATTGCGGTGGCGCTAGCGCATTGCTTGTTTAATGTGCCGCTGGCGGTGTGGATTTTGGAAGGGTTCATGTCCGGCGTGCCAAAGGAAATTGATGAAACCGCGCAAATCGACGGTTACAGTTTCCCGGCCTTTTTTACCCGCATTTTCATGCCGCTTATCGCCAGCGGCATCGGTGTCGCGGCCTTTTTCTGCTTTATGTTCAGTTGGGTGGAGCTGCTGATCGCGCGAACGCTTACCAGTGTGGATGCCAAGCCCATCGCCGCTGTGATGACACGTACGGTTTCGGCGTCGGGGTTGGATTGGGGCGTGCTCGCGGCGGCGGGCATACTCACCATTGTGCCGGGCGCGATTGTTATCTGGTTTGTGCGCAACCATATCGCCAAGGGCTTTGCCCTTGGTAGGGTTTAAGGAGGGCCCTGATGAAGGACCGTGTTCACTACTGGTTAACAGGCCCCCACCACATGTGGGTTGGTCTGATAACTATTTGGTTTTCTATGATATTCACGATTTTATTTGCAATTGGATGGGCTGGCACAGATCGATTTATGTTTGTGTGCCTTCTTTCCGGGTTTCTCTATTGTGTGAATCTGTGGATTTGGAGGTTCGAACTGCGTCGTTCCAATCAGAGTAATGAGAAACAAGAATGATGGATCTTGGCTGGATGGGATGGACGCCTTTTACCGCCACTTTTTTTGCTGTGATCGCGTCCTTGCTCGTGACCATGACGGTGTGGGAAATTGCCCGCCCCGGCGGTGCACCTCGGCGCGGAGTGCTCGGGTTTGAAACCACGCGGGGTGACCGTTTGTTTGTGTCCTTGCTCGGCAGCGCCTTCATTCATTTGGGGTGGCTATTTTTTGGCGGCACAGACCTTTGGTGGGCGTTGGGTGTGTCTGTCCTCTACGCCTTCGCGGTCTTCAGGTGGGTTTAATAGACTTGAGCGGCGTCAGACAAAAAAGCCCTCTTTTGAGATTGGCAGTGTACGCACCCTGTGGCCTGTGACGGCAAAAATCGCATTGCATACCGCAGGCGCAAGAGGCGGTAGTGCGGGTTCGCCGACCCCAGTAGGTGGGTTGTCGCTTCGAATGAAATGCACGTCGACTATGGGCGCGCTCTCCATACGCAACAGTGGATAGGTATCGAAATTGGCCTGCTCAATACGGCCCTGTTCCATGGTTATTTCCTGCTCTGCCATCACGCTCAGGCCGTCAATAACCGATCCCTGAACCTGATTTTCAGCACCGCTCATGTTCACAACAGCGCCGATATCCGCCGCCACAGTAACCCGATGCACGGTCACCTGTTTCGTCTCATCAACGCTGACGTCCGCCACTTCTGCAAAGTACCCGGCATGGCTGAAATGAAATGCCAGGCCGAGCGCACGGCCGGTGGGCAAAGTCTTGTTCCAGCCAGCTTTTTCCGCTGCAAGCTTGATGACGTCCACCGCCCGGCCTGTATTTAGGCCGTATGGGGTTCGGGGTGGTAGCCACCGTGGCTCACCCATGATTTCAAGTAGGAATGCGAGATGGTCCCGCCCAGCAGCAGTCGAAAGCTCATGCAAGAAGCTCTGGATTGCCCATGCCCGCGTATTTGAGCCAGGCGCGCGCAATAAGCCGCACCGCGTCCGCAAAGGCAGCAAAGACTGGCTCAGGCGAAAATTGTTTACCAGATGCGCTGGAAACTCGTGCTCAGGTTGGCGCGGCACTGCAGCGATCACGGGTTTTTCGCCGTCATTGCTGAAAGTGATTATATGATCCTGCCATGCGGTGAGCTTGCCGCCTTCATCCAGTCCGCCCATGAAAGCATGAAAACCTGCGGTACGATAAAAATCATGCTGCATGTCATCTTCGCGGGTCCATGTCAGTTTGACAGGTGCGTTGATCGCCCTGGAAATCGCCGCGGCTTCACAGGCGTAATCATTGACCAACCGGCGTCCAAACCCACCGCCTACACGCGTTTGATGCAACATAACGGCGTCTTGGCTGATACCTAGCAGGCGGGCGACAGCGGTTACGCCGCGCGTGGGCGACTGAGTTGGTGCCCACAGCTCGACTGTGTCGCCTTTAAACCAGGCCGTGCAGTTTTGTGGCTCAAGGTTGGCGTGGGCGGCAAAATGATAGGTATAGTAGGCACCTACAGACGTTGCTGCAGCGGCTGTTGCAGCGTCCGCATCGCCGGTTTCATGCAACACTTTCTTGCCTGGCTTGTCTTTCAGGCCTTCTGCTGCCTGCTGAAGTGCACTCCAGCTGTCCTTCGAAGCCTCCGCTTCATCCCACTCAACCCGTAACTGTTCTTTGGCCTGAAACGCCGCCCAGGTCGATGTGGCGACAATCGCCACACCCGGCATCAGTTCGAGGTCATTGCCGTTGCCGTCGAGAATAAAGGCATGCTTAACGCCGGGCAGCGCCAGAATTTCATCCAAATTGGCACTCTTGGCCTTGCCACCGACGGCTGGGCATTTTTGATAAATAGCGAAAAGCATACCGGGCAGGGTCTGGTCGATGCCAAACAATGGCTTGCCGGTTACGACGGCGAGATTATCAACGCCGCCCTTGCGGGTACCAATGAGTGTAAAGTCCTCGCGGTCTTTCAGTCTCAAGCTCGCCGTCGGCGGCACGGGCAGAGTGGCTGCTTTTTCTACAAGCGTGCCGTATGCCGCCCGGCGGCCTGTTGGCTCATGAACAACAAAGCTTTTTTTTGTGGTGCACTCAGTGGCGGGCACTTGCCATTCTATGGCTGCCGCCTGCACCAGCATGTGCCGAGCTGCCGCTCCGACCTCTCGCATGCTGTTCCAGTTGCGAGCGATAGAACGCGAGCCACCAGCATTTTGGCGGCCAAACAGCGTTACGTTGATTGGCGACTGTTCCACCTTCACATCGGCCCAGTCGGCGTCCAACTCTTCGGCGATAATCATTGGCATCGCGGTTTTGATACCCTGACCTATCTCGGGGTTTTTCGAATAGATATAGATGGTGCCTTCGGGCGTAATTCGGATATAGGCATTGAGCGCCGTCTCCGCACCCGGTGAGGCGGCCTTTGCCCTGCCTTCCAAGCTAAAGGCCAGGACAAGCCCCATGCCTGCCGCACCGGCTACTTTCAGGAATGAGCGGCGACCCATGCCGGCGTTCTGCTGTGGGCTTGACATTTCGTTCTGCTCGTTTTGGCCAGCGCTCGCCAAAGGCTCGATTTCGTCCAAAAGTTCTTCAAGGCTGCAGCTTGCTGTGCGTTCGGTCATATCTCGTTGTGTCCGGATAATGTTTTCTTTGCGTGTACAATCAATGGGCTGCTGCCCCTATCCAAGATCGACGAAGCGTGCGCCGTACGGCGTGAACAGAAAGTGTATACGAGAACGAGAAAAATGAGAGTCTGCGCCGGGCTAAAACTTCGGGGCCTGCACGATGTAAGCGCCGATCTCCGTTTCGCCAACGGCTTTACTTGCTTCAAGCCGGTGAACCCCTTCAATAAGGACCATGCGCCCTTTTCCTTCACGCACCTTGATGGGTTTCATGTCGTCGCCTGCCAGCATTTGCTCAACTGTCGCGTCAACCTTGTCTTGCTGCAGTTCGTTGCGCCGCGCCGTTGGCACATAAATATCGTCAATCTTGACCGCGACAATTTTCATCATGGCTCATGCCTCTCCCCATCTGTGGCCAAAACTGTCGCATAGAATAGGCTCGGTATCTAATCTCTTTTTACTGTGGACTGGAAATGCCGCCGAAACCAAGATGCAGCAACTCTATGGTCTTAACGACGGCGCATGTAGTTCGAGGCGGGGAATGATCAGCTCTTGTTTGGGTCGTCTGCTAACGCGTCTTCTCGCAGCGCTTGGCTTGCGCAATGGCATCCTTAAGAGAAGTATAGCGGAAAGTATCAAAAATATAATAGTCCACCGGTTCACGTGTGATGCCGTATTTTGCCATTTCTTCCGCGTCCTGGGACTGCTGCACTTCAGTGTTTTGGGTCATCGTCATTCTCCTCCTAAAAAATCAAATAGTTGAGCACCTTTTTGCATTTTTTGAAACAGGTGCTGAGGCCGTCATACTAACTTGAGGAAGAATGCCCACGCCGATGATTGTTCTGGCGGGTTGCTTCCAATGGAACACCATTTTTCCAAGTGTTTTTACATTTGCATCGACGGCATATGCGTTCGCCGACCCAAGTGCTTTCAAACGGAACCTCACATGTCAAACAAGGCCTGAGTCTGGCGCCACTTGATGTGGCGGTAGGCTTGGTTGATTCTACTTTATTCGTCTGGGTCATGACTTTTTCTCCTCTGCTGCATAAAGTCGCGTCAAAGCATCCCTGGTTTGCACAAGAAGCTTTTTGCGTGTCCCACTTAGAGCGCCGGACTCGGCTGCGAATACTTCGAGTAAGTAAAGTGCCCGTGCACCGACCTCAGGCCAGGTTGATGCTGAAGATTTCAGGTATGACCGTTCAAGCTCTTGCTGCTGTTCCTTTAAGGCATGTGTACGCGCCAAAAACTCTACAATGTCGTGGCATCGTGCTTCGGTCGCCTTCTGGGCGTTCGCGCCACGATATTTGTCAAGGTCAACGGGTAGGTCAGGCATTTTCTCATTCCCTCTTCGGGCGGGTTAATCGGAGATAACACGAGCCGGCTTTAGCGACGCGGATATCATCCGTTGCAATGGTTTGGCGGTATTAAGACGCCACGCATGTGTCCCGACGTTTTTGAAACTTCGGATCACAGTCCCAGCCGTTGCCAGAAACGCTGATGTGAGCATTTGCAGGTAATCGGATGGCTTCGCATGCGTCGCCGCGGGCGGCAAATCCTCGCAAACAGCTCCAGCCTTCCCGGTAGGATGCCGTGTCGAGATATCCGTTCAGGGGAACCTTGATTTCATTGCATGCGCCACGTTTTTTTTGAAATCCACGCTCGCAGGCCCAACCGTCGCCCGAGGAGTCATTGTTGAGATATCCGTTGGCGGGTACCTCAATTGGCGCGCAAGTATTTCCATTCGCGCGAAACCCTCGTCCACAGGCCCAGCCTACAGACCAAGATGAGTCCGAAAAATAGGCGTTTTCGGGCAATTCGATTAGAATACAACTTTCGCCTTCCTTGCGGTAGGTTCGGTTGCAGGCCCAGTCAGGGTTTGCACTACTTGTCGTGAGGTGGGCATTTTCGGGTACGGGTACCAATACGCATGCTGCTCCCTCGCGGCGATAGCCCCTTTTGCATGCCCAGCCAGTTCCATACAGGGAGGAGGCAAGAAATCCGTTTTCGGGTACCTGGATTTCATAGCAACTATCTTGTCTGTGCATATAGCCGCGCAGGCATTCCCAACCGCGTCCATAAGTTGTTGTTGTGAAGTAAGCATTTACGGGCAGTGCAATCTCGGTGCAGCTCGAATCATTGGCACGGTACCCAAGATCACAGGTCCAACCTCTGCCATAATTGTTGGCCCGGGCATTTGCGGGAACAGCGTTATCTGAAACTTGTCCCTGAGCGATTGACGCAGACGACGTCACCGCAGCCAGTGTCGCTGTGAAGGCAGCTAAACCTATAAGGCGGACCAAACGCGCCATGCTTGTTTTAAGGTATATTGATGGTTTCATTTGATTTCCTCTGGTCGGAACTTACGTCCGCAAAAGTCGGTGCGGGCCGCATACTCATTATTGGCGCGCATGAACGGTGCATCCGGGCAGTTTTCAATTCCTTTGCAGGCCGTCCCGTGCGAGTGCGGCATCCAGTTCACGAGGGTCACGCAGTGTGATAACGTCGGACTGACCGGGATGGCGCGGATCCGGTGGCAGATAGAGCGAGACCTGTGTGCGTCGATGGGCAGTAAAAGTAAGGCCGTCGAGAATGTCTTCTTCAATCACCACCTTATAAGACCCGGCGGGCAGGGTTTTCGCGTAACCGCTGAACGAAAAACAGTTCTGAAATGTCACGATTTTTTCGGTTGTCCGGTTTTTCACGATGAATTCCTGGATGACACCGCTTGTGTCAGGGGGAGAAGGAACGCCTTCCCACCCCCTTGAACCAATTCACTGAATCAGTTCAGAAAGCCGATTGTCGGCTTTAAGTTTTTTTTGGCTCTTCTGCGGGCGTCTTTTCGACTGCCTTGTCGGTCGCGTCAGCTGGCTTTGTATCCGGTTTTGCCGGGCCTGATGCGGTTGTTCCTTTGGGTAGGTCTTTATAGGACATCAAATGCCCTTTCATGGATGCGGCAATAATCTGCCGCTAAGCACAGCCATGATCGGCTGCATGCCTATATATGGGGATTAGCAATAAAATTACAACAGCGTATTATATATTAACAAAATTTATATGTTTATTGTAATATTATTTCTAATCAGCCGCAACCCTAACCGGAAACTGGGGTTTGGGCCGGGTAGTTCCCATTCTCATACGGGTTCCATCCCTCTTTGGTGAGCCTGAACCCTCACGCCTGTCAGCGGCCATCCCTTTCAGGGAGCCAACACCGTCACTCGTCAGGTATTGGCTCAAACTCGAAAAAGGCGTCAATTTCATCTGTGTCACCCAACATTTCATAACGAATAAGGCTTACGGGCAGTCGCCCCGCCGCCATGAAGGCATCATGAAAAGCTTTCAGGTCAAATGCAGGCCCATCGCGCAGCCTCATTTCCGCCAGCAGGTTTTGAATTTGCAGGTTGCCGATGGTGTACCCCAGCCCATAGCCTGGCGGACTGCGCAGGTAAATCTCGGCATCCACTTGGGCGACGCTCTGGTCCAACCAAGGGGAGCCGTTTTTCATTTGGTCCGCCGCTTGCTGGATGCTCAACTCATTTAGCTGCATGCCAATATCTGCCCAAACTCGTGTGGCGCGGAAAATACCAAACAGATACATCAGCTCATGAACGCGGGGCTGTGCGTCCAGCACCCCGGCGCGCATCATCGGCTCTTCCAGATAGACGCCCCAGCCTTCTACCCTCACACCATCTGAAATATGTGAGCGGATAGGGTGGTGGGACCGCTTCGCAAACCAGCCGTCATACCGGTGGCCTGGAATAACCGCATGTAAATGGTCCGGGTGCGGGTCTCTGAACTGCACCTTCTCCCAAAAATTCAGACCGTTTGGCCGCTCGATAAAGGGTGCGTTATAACCAAATGTCTCAAAATCCGGTGTGTCTTCTGGCAGCGTAATGATGCCCGCTGACTTCAACCACTCACGGATGTTTTTGTCGGTTGCCCTCAGGCGCTTCTCATAGTCCTGTGCGTTGCTTGCTGGCTCAAGGACAGGAAGCTTCTGGTTGCGCTGTTCTTCCAGCGCGAGGAACGCAACAAGCCGCTTCCATTCCCGGTCCGCGAGCGCGGTCAGCTCTTCCGAAGTCCAGGGTAGAAGCTTTGCATGGCGCATATACCAGTCAAACCGCGCGCGTCCCACGCCTGCCTGCGCCGTCATGGCTGGTTCGGCGGCATCCAGCCAACCTGCGAAGTCCTGCACAGCCGCCAACGCCTCTTCCACCACCGGCACCAGTGCGGGCTGCTGCGCCCTTGCGCGCGCCAGCAAGTCCTCATACCAGCCGATAACCCCCATGGGCGGCACCGCTCGATAGGGGTGGCCGTGGCCAACCCCGTCTGGCTGGCGCATGTTAAAGCGGGCCAGCATCAGATAGTCCGCGGCGCCTTCTGTAAGCGTTGATTTCGCAAGCGCAACAATTTCCGGCACAGCCTCCAGTCGCTGGCGGATGCGGTGCAGTCGGTCGCCGGTTGCCGTCATGTCAGAAAAGGACAGGCGCAGTAGCGGGTCTACATAGGTCCCGGGGTCCCGTGCCCAGGGGCGACTGACCTCAAGGTAAAAACGCTGGGCGGCAAACTGTGCTTTCACCGCCAGATAATCAACTTTTTGCGCCACCGGCCATCCCGCGGGATCAAGCGCCCGCAATCGGGTTTCCAGTGCGTCCAGGGCCGCAGACCGTGCCTGCACCTCGTCCGCGCCGTAGTTCACCACACCATAGGGCGCTTCGGGGTCATCAAACGCGGCGGACCATGCCTTTGATGCCCGGACCGTGCGAAAGTCATCAAAAATTTCAATCAGGTCGGCGTAGCCACTTGTTGCCTGAGGGGTTTGGCCAATAGCCGCAGTGGCAAAGACGTTGGCGATAAGCTGAACGCAAAGGTACCCGATAAAAAAGCGCTTCATGGTATGTCCTCTTGAAGGGGGCCTGTTTGAATGGTTTTGGGATGAAAGCCCATGGTAGCTAGCATGGCTGCCGGTGTATAGATTGAAATGTGGGATGACAGGGCAGGTTTATGGTCACTTCTGTTCTTGCCCTTCTTTGCTGGGTCTGTTTGTATTTTGCCCTACGTCACAATTTCAAGGCGTCACAGTTTCAAGGGTAGGGAGAGAGTGCCTGTGAAATATCTTGCAACAGTTGCTGCAGCGCTGCTGGCGTGTGTGCCTGCAACCGCGAATAATCAAGCCGCGCAAAAATGGATAAGCCAGGAATTCAGCCAGTCTACGCTGACACCCGAGCAGCAGATGGCAGAAATGCGATGGTTCGCGAAAGCGGCGGAGCCCTATAAGGGCATGACGATCAATGTGGTGTCTGAAACGCTGACAACGCACGAGTATGAAGCCCGCGTGCTCGCCGAGGCCTTTTTTGAAATCACCGGCATTCGGGTAAACCACGATTTGATCGGCGAAGGCGATGTGGTTGAAAAACTGCAAACTCAGATGCAGTCTGGCCGCAACATCTACGACGCCTACATCAACGACAGTGACCTGATTGGCACGCATTACCGCTACCAGCAGGTGCGCAACCTGTCTGACTGGATGACAGGCGAGGGCGCTGATGTCACCAATCCCGGGCTTGATATTGATGACTTCATCGGCAAAAGTTTTACCACTGGCCCCGACGGTAAACTGTATCAGTTGCCGGACCAGCAATTCGCCAACCTTTATTGGTTTCGCTACGACTGGTTCACAGACCCAGCGCTGAAAGCGCAGTTTAAGGAAAAATACGGTTACGATCTGGGTGTGCCAGTAAACTGGTCGGCGTACGAAGATATCGCTGCCTTCTTCACCAAGGATGTCGGTGAAATTGACGGCGAAAAAGTATACGGCCACATGGATTACGGCAAGAAAGACCCGTCGCTTGGCTGGCGCTTCACCGACGCGTGGCTCTCGATGGCGGGTGCGGGCGATGTGGGCCTGCCAAACGGTAAGCCGGTGGACGAGTGGGGTATCCGCGTTGATGGCTGTCGCCCGGTGGGCTCAAGCGTCACGCGCGGCGGGGCTACCAATGGCCCGGCGGCTGTTTATTCTGTTGAAAAATACATCGACTGGCTCAAAAATTATGCGCCCCCCACTGCGGCAGGCATGACGTTTTCTGAGGCGGGGCCTGTCCCTGCACAAGGGGCAGTAGCGCAGCAAATTTTCTGGTATACGGCCTTTACAGCCGACATGGTCAAACCCGGCATTGCTGTCATGGACGGCGAGCGGCCCAAGTGGCGCATGGCCCCCAGCCCGCGCGGTGTGTATTATGACGAGGGCATGAAGCTGGGGTACCAGGACACGGGTGCCTGGACGTTGATGAAATCAACCCCCGTGGACCGCGCCAAAGCCGCTTGGCTGTATGCGCAATTTGTGGTCTCGAAAACCGTGTCCTTGCGCAAAAGCCATGTTGGCCTGACCTTCATTCGTGAAAGCGATATCTGGGATGAAAGCATGACTGAACGCGCGCCGTCATTGGGTGGCCTTGTGGAATTTTATCGGTCTCAGGCGCGGGTTTTATGGACGCCGACAGGTACCAACATCCCGGACTATCCGCGCCTTGCGCAGCTGTGGTGGCAGGACATTGGCGATGCGATTTCGGGCGACAAGACCCCGCAGGAAGCGATGGATAGTCTGGCTAACCAGCAGGACCGGATTTTGCGGCGGCTCGAGCGGGCGGGCGTGCAGGGCGAATGCGGGCCCAAGCTTAATACACCCCGCGATGCGGCTTATTGGCTGAACCAGCCGGGCGCCCCAAAGGCAAAGCTTGATAACGAAAAGCCACAGGGCATAACGGTGGATTACGACGAGCTTCTGAAATCATGGGCCGCTGTGCCAAGGGCAGGTGCCAGTGAGTAGCACCGTGGTCAAACTTAAGGGGGTGAAACTGGGGGGCAAACGGCATGACGCCTGAACGTGAAGAGGCTGAGGAACGGTCCCTCATGGGGCGTTTTTTACGTGGCTTTGGCCTGTTTGTAGCGGCAAGCCTGATGGTTGTAGGGTTTTATCTGTATGACCCCTTGCCAGACAATCCACCTGCGTCTGCGTTGTCGGCAGCAGCATCCCGTTACGATGCCGAAATAATCCGCGACAACTGGGGTGTGCCGCACATTTTTGGTAAGCGGGACGCTGACGTATCGTTCGGCCTCGCTTACGCTCACGCCGAAGATGATTTTGAGACCATTCAGGAAGTTGTTGCCGCTACGCGCGGTGTGCTGGCGCGCTATCGCGGCGCGGACGCGGCGCCCACTGATTATGTGGTGTCGTTTCTGAACGTTTGGCCCACCATGGATGCGCAGTATGCAAACGGTGTTCCGGCAGAGGTGAAAGCCATCGCAGAGGCTTATGCCGCTGGCGTTAACTTGTATGCTGCCGAAAACCCTGACGCAACCTGGGCTGGTCTTGCACCGTTTCGGGCCGAAGATGTTGTTGCCGGGTTCATATTTAAAACACCGTTTTTTTATGGTTTGGATAAAGTGTTGCAGGGGTTGTTTGAAGGCGATGACCCCCGCGAAGTTGCCCGCGCCATATCGCTAGCGCCGACCCATAAAAACAACGCTTTTACCTTGGCACCCAAAACCGAGGCTGAGCTGGGTTCTAACGCCATTGCTGTGTCGGCAGAGCGTGGAGGTGACGGTGTTACCCGTTTGCTGATCAATTCACACCAGCCGCTCTCCGGCCCCGTAGCATGGTATGAGGCGCAACTGTCTTCCGAGCAAGGCCTTAATATAACAGGCGGTTTGTTCCCGGGAACGCCATTGATTTTGCATGGATTTAACGATCATTTGGGCTGGGCCAACACAGTTAACCACATTGATTTGTCAGACGTTTATGTGCTGACACGCAACCCTGATAACCCGATGCAATACAAACTGGACGGCGAATGGGTTGATTTTGAAGTGACGGAAGTGACGCTTCCGGTCAAGCTGTTTGGACCGTTTGTGTACCCGGCCAAACGGCTTCTTCTAAGGTCAAAACATGGCCCGGTTGTTGAGCGGGATGGCGCGGCTTATGCGCTGCGCTACACAGGGATGGGCGAGGTACGCCAGCTTGAGCAATACTACCGGTTTAATCAGGCGAAAAGTCTGGAAGACTTCATGAATGCGATGGCCATGAACGCACTACCCAGCATCAACTATGTGTATGCCGATAAAGAGAACAACATCGCCTTCATCCATAACGCACAATACCCGAACCGGGTTGATGGTTGGGACTGGTCCAAAGACATTCCGGGCGATCGGTCTGATCTTATTTGGCAAGGGTACCGCCCGTTTGCGCAGGTGCCAAAGCTTATCAACCCGCAATCGGGGTTGCTGTTCAATGCTAACAACACGCCCTATACGGCCACGGATGGTCCGGATAACCTGGCCCCGGCGATGTTCCCGGACTCTATGGGGTTGGCGACCAACCAAACGAACCGGTCGTTGCGGTTGATGGAATTAACCGACGGTACATCGCTTATCGACCGTGAGCGGTTGCTGGAAATCAAGTTTGATGATGATTATTCGCCGCTGTCGCGCCCGGCGCGCCTGCGTGACCTCATGGTCGGCATGGATTGGAGCGCCCACGCGGACCTACTGCCTGCTGTTGAGCATATGAAAGACTGGGACCTCTCTACCGATGTGGACAACCGGCATGCGGCGCTGGTGATTATGGCGCTGCGCAAGCAAAGCCGGAACGGTGCAGATGATGAAAGCCCAGCGGCAATGGCGGCGGCGCTGCGCTGGGCGGTGGACTATTTAACCACACATCACGGTGGCATCGACGTGCGCTGGGGTGATGTTAGCAGATTGGTGCGCGGTGATCTGAATATGGAAATAGACGGCGGTCCAGACGTCTTGCGCGCCATTTATGCCGCGGGTGACTATGAAGGCGGTATTGCGCCAGCCACTCACGGCGACACCTGGATTGGGCTTGTGGAGTGGGATGCAGAAGGCCGCCAAACGGCTGACGTTATCCATAACTATGGCAGCGCGACGCTGGATGCGACCTCCCCCCATTATGCAGATCAAGCGCCGTTGTTCGCGACCAAAAAATGGCGTCGGGCGCTGACCACGCGCGAGGCAGTGCTAGCGAACGCTACGCGGGTTTATCATCCTGGTAAGTAGGGGGAGGAAGATGGCAGAAGATGCTTTGATATCCTGTACATGCGGCAAAGTGAGGGGCATTGCCCGTAATCTGTCCTCATCAAGTTCCAACCATGTCGTTTGTAGTTGCAAGGGCTGTCAATCCTACGCTCACTACCTAGGGCGAACCGACGATATGCTGGATGCAGATGGTGGGTCCAACATCGTCCAACTTAATCCGGCCAGTTTTGATATAACCGATGGCATGGAGCATGTTGCCTGCATGAGTGTAACACCAAAAGGCCCGCTTCGGTGGCACACACGCTGCTGCAATACACCGCTTGGCAACAGTTTCCGGCGAGGGGGTGTGCCTTTTTTGGGCGTTTTGCCCATATGTCTTGGTCACAAAGGCACTTCGCCAGAGGTGGTTCGCCTTTTCGGGCCGGCGAGGGGGCACGTTAATCCAACAACACCTATCTCGTTCGGCATGCGATTGAAGAATACTGTTATGTTGCTGCGTCTTCTTGCCAAGCTTATGTGGTGGCGAATTTGGGGTGGAAAGGCCTGCAAGCCCTTTTTCGACAAGGATACGCTGCGCCCCATCGCAAAGCCCATTAAGCTGAGCGATGAAGGTCGTGCCGCGTTGGAAGCCAAAGCCGGTTTCTAGTTTTTGCCGATGATGTGCAATTTGGTTTGGCGCCCGTTGATGTAACGAACCGTTGAGCCATCAAAAAAGGCGTCTTCTTCCAGCATGATACGCACTTTCTGGCCGCCCCATTCCGGTATGGGAACGGTGGCATTCAACTCGATCGACCAGGCCGTGTTGGCGACCACTGGGTAATCCCCCCGGCCCGGCACACCGCCTTGGCTGTCCCACATGCCAATAGTCGCCCCCGCGCCGTGCCCATGATAACCGATGGGGTGGGTATAAATGCTGGGCACAATCCCCTCCGCAATTGCCTGCGCCCGGCTGGCTGCCAAAACAGCATCACCACTAAGGCCGGTTTTGTAATTGCCGGTTAAAATGTCCTGTAACCGGTTACCCGTTGCCAGCGCAGATTTAATACCCGCAGGCGCGTCGGTTTCCCCGTTTTTCAACACATAGCCATGATGCTGTGTGTCAGTGTTCAGCCGCATGTAGGTGATGCCAAAATCTACGTGGATCAGGTCCCCCCGGCGGATCACATTGTCGCTGGACGGGTCAAACAACTCAGTCATTTTTTGACCCTGGTCGTCTAAAGTTTGCCGCTGAATAGAGACCGTTGGATGAAACCAGGCGGTTACGCCTTTTTCGCGAATTTTGTCCCGGAACCACCACATTACATCAGCGGTGGTTGTTGTGCCGGGCGTGATGACGGCATCAGAAAACCCTTCCTGAATAATGGCGTGCGCCAATTCCATTACGTGAGGGTAAAGGGCCATCTCTTCCAGGATACGACGTTCCAGCCATCCAATGGCAAGAGCAGGGTCATAAACGATGCGGGTGCGCAGTGTTTCTGGCAGGGCATCAAGCAATCCGCGATGCTGGCTTTCTGTAATGCCGTCTGCCAGCGCGAAAACGTCAGACGCATTCAGGGCAATTTTTTTTGGGTTACGTTCTGTGATCAGCTCAGCGATCCGTGCCCACTGATCGGGCTGGTCTTCCGGGTTCCAGGCGGCTGGAAAAATATCTCCCACGGCGTAGCGGCTGACGGCAAATCGTTCGACTGCTTCCCCCGTATCATGGAAAACCAGTACCGTGCGCCGCCGTGCTGATAGCCAGGTTGCGGGCAGCATAGTTTTGACCACAGGGTCTTCATTATACTCGCGCGCGATCAACACCCACATATCGATGCTGCGATCCCGCATGACGGCAGGAATGACCGTATCAAGCCGTTTTTTCAGCCATGCGTCCTGGAATGCAGCGCGGTCCTTCATGGAATAAACATCGGGGTAGGCGCTGGTGTTTTGCGCCGACACATTAACCGTTAGCGCCAGCATCGTGATAACAAATTTAGAAAGCAGCCTCATCTGGTCCCCCTGGGTTCTGATTGGCCAAGCCTAAGCCCATTCTGGCGGGCATTCAATCTTCAAGCCCGGTTTCTTTTACGGACTGCATCGCGACAAAAGTGGACGTATGCGCGACATGAGGCAGGGTTGAAATCTGTTCACCTAAAACCTGCCGGTAGACATTGATGTCTTTTGTGCGCACTTTCAGTAAATAGTCAAAGGACCCGGCGATCAAATGGCATTGCTCTATTTCCGGTATTGCCAGAACAGCTTTGTTGAAAGCGTCAAGCGCCCGCTCTGTCGTGGTTTCAAGTTTGACTTCCGTGAAAGCAACATGATTGCGGCCAAGCTTGGCATCATTAAGAACTGCACGAAAGCCGAGAATGTAGCCATCCGCCTGCAGACGCTTCAGGCGCACCTGGCACGGGCTTTTCGACAAGCCTACCTTATCGGCGAGGTCGGTCACCGACATGCGGCCATCAAGGCTTAGTAATCTCAGTATATTGCGATCAATTCGGTCAATTGTATTGTCTTTGATGGTTTCCATAACGATTTTGACCTTTAAAAATCCTGAGAATAGACCTTTAGTCTTGATTTCTTCGATGTACAGGAAAAAGTCTTGGTAAAGCTACCTTAAATTGACGCTCGGTCCTGTTTGGACATGGGATGTTAATGGAGGGCGGCAAATGCCAAGTGTGCAGGATCTAGAAGGTATCAGAGAGCGCAGTCGTAGTCTGCATCGGGCCCCGGAAGCCGATGTTATTGGCGCGCTGATGAAAAGTGATGCGCCGGATATAAAGACACGGTCTCGGATCAAAACGCGCGCAATCTCTTTCGTAGAAGATCTGCGTAAAGAAAAAGACCTCGGCTTGATGGAGGCATTTCTGTCTGAGTATGGGTTATCCACCAGCGAAGGTGTGGCCCTGATGTGCCTGGCGGAAGCCATGTTGCGTGTACCGGATCAGGAAACCATTGATGACCTTATCGAAGACAAGATCGTTCCATCCAAATGGGCAGACCATCTTGGGGATTCGCCTTCCACGCTTGTAAACACGTCAACGCTTGCGCTTGTACTGGTTGGTAAAGTGCTGCAGCCAGCGCCTGCAGATGGTGTTTTGTCATCCATCAAAGGGGCCGTCAAAAGGCTGGGTGAGCCCGTTATCAGGATCGCGATTGCCCGCGCCATGCGGATACTGGGCAAACAGTTTGTTCTGGGGCGCACCATTGAGGAAGCGGTGGCTGAAGGGGCAGAAGACGCAAAAAAAGGCTTTTGTTTTTCGTATGACATGCTAGGCGAAGCCGCCATGACAGCGGCTGATGCCACAGTCTATTTTAATGCCTATTCTGATGCCATCGCCTATCTTGCCAAGCGCAGCGACCATCCCGAAAGCCGAAAAAACCCCGGCATTTCCATCAAGCTTTCTGCCTTGCACCCAAGGTATGAGGTCGCAAAACGCGACCGGGTCATGAAAGAGCTGGTACCTCGAGTGCACGCGTTGGCGTTGGCGGCACGCAAGGCCAATATGGGCCTTAATATCGACGCCGAAGAAGCAGATCGTCTCGACCTGTCGCTTGATATTATTGAAGCCGTGCTGTCAGACCCAGTTTTTGCTGGTTGGGATGGTTTTGGTGTGGTTGTGCAGGCATACGGCAAGCGCGCAGGCGCTGTCATTGATTGGCTTTATGCCCTTGCCACCAATTTGGACCGGCACATCATGGTGCGGCTGGTCAAGGGCGCTTATTGGGACAGTGAAATCAAACAGGCACAGGTTGACGGTGCAGAGGACTACCCTGTGTTTACGCGCAAGGTGGCGACCGATGTCTCCTATATCTGTTGCGCAAAAAAGCTGCTCGGTATGACGGACTGCATCTACCCTCAATTTGCGACCCATAATGCCCATACTGTTGCGGCGATCCTTGAACTGGCGGGCGCTGATAAACCGTTTGAATTCCAAAGGCTGCATGGCATGGGCAAAAGTCTGCTGGAAACAGTGCTGCGCCAGCAAAATTGTCGTTGTCGTATTTATGCGCCGGTGGGCGCGCACCAGGATTTGCTAGCTTATCTGGTCAGGCGGTTGCTGGAAAACGGCGCTAATTCTTCTTTCGTCAATCAAGTTGTCGATGAAGACGTTCCTGCTGATTTGGTTGCAGCGGACCCCTTTGACAGCATTGAGGTTAGGCTCCATGAACCCGGGCTCGAGAGCCCAACCCAACTTTATGCACCCGGTCGCATCAACTCAAGTGGGTGGGACTTGCGCAACACTGTTGATATCGAAACCTTTGATTGTGCCCGCGCGCCGTTTCAGGAAACGGTATGGACTTTGAAGCCAACTGTCGCTGCAGAGCAAGCAACACCAACACCCATCTACAATCCGGCGGATCCGTTGGATACTGTTGGAACGGTTTGGGAATTAGATGCGGAAGGTGCTCAGCGTGCCATCCAACGGGCAAAACCATGGACTGCGCCCCTTGAAGAACGAGCCGACGTCTTGCGGAAGGCATCTGATCTGTTTGAGGAAAACAGCGGTGAGATATTTGCGCTATTGGCTCGGGAAGCAGCAAAAACACCTGTGGATGCGGTTGCGGAACTGCGCGAAGCCGTTGACTTTCTGAGGTATTACGCAAACGAAGCATGCCACCACGCAGACCGCCAGCCCGTTGGTTTGTTTACGTGCATCTCGCCGTGGAATTTCCCGCTTGCTATTTTTACGGGCCAGATTGCCGCAGCGCTCGTGACCGGCAACGGCGTACTGGCAAAACCTGCAGAAACAACCCCGCTAATTGCGGCGCTTGCTGTCAGGTTGTTGCATCAGGCAGGCGTGCCTGCAGACGTGTTACAGTTGGTGCCGGGTGCCGGGGCCACAGTGGGTGGCGCCCTCACGTCTGACCCCCGCATTGGCGGCGTTTGTTTTACCGGCTCTACCGAAACAGCACAGCGGATTAATCGGGCAATGGCAAAAAACCTGCCACCCCATGCACCGTTAATCGCTGAAACTGGCGGCATAAATGCCATGATCGTCGACTCAACTGCCCTTGCAGAGCAGGCGGTGCGCGACATCGTGGCATCAGCGTTCCAGTCCGCCGGTCAGCGCTGTTCTGCATTGCGGATGCTATATGTGCAGGAAGATGTTGCTGACACCATGCTCGAAATGTTGTTTGGCGCGATGGATGAGCTGGCTATGGGTGCGCCGTGGTCTCATGAAACCGATGTTGGGCCGGTGATTGATGCAGCCGCCAAAGCAGGCATTTTGGCTTATATTCAGGCCGCAGTAGCAGAAGACCGCGTGATTAAGCAGCTGCTGGTGCCAGGTGTCGGCCATTTTGTACCACCAACGGTGATATCTGTGCCGGGCATCGAAGCGCTGGAGCGAGAGGTATTTGGCCCCATCCTTCATGTGGCCAAGTTTAAAGCGTCAGAGATTGATGCCGTTGTTGATGCGGTTAATGGCTGCGGATATGGTCTGACTTTCGGTCTTCATACCCGCATCAATGAGCGGATTGAGCATGTAAAAGCGCGTATTCGCGTTGGCAACTTTTATGTCAACCGCAACCAGATCGGGGCGATTGTCGGGTCGCAGCCATTCGGCGGGGAAGGTCTTTCGGGTACAGGGCCCAAGGCCGGTGGCCCACATTATCTGGCGCGTTTCTGCGCTGAAACACTGCCGTCTCATCCGGTTTGCGCGGGCAGTGATGTTACAGCCAAAGGTGTGCAGCAGATGGTGGATGCCCAGTCCTTTGCCACATCGATGCCGCTGACTACGCAATTGATGCCGGGGCCCACGGGTGAGCTGAACGAACTGTCCAGCTACGCGCGTGGTGTTGTGTTGTGCCTTGGCCCTAGTGTCGATGATGCCAACCAACAGGCAGAACTGGCGAAAAGTCAGGGGTGCGTTGCGGTGCGTGTTGCTCCTGGTGCAATGGGGGACGGTGCTATTGATGGCTATTTGCCAAGGAGGCATCTGCTGGACATAGAAGGTATTGCTGCTGTTGCGCTCTGGAGTGAGCGGGATGACTTGCAGCAGGCACGTGCAGCACTTTCTGCCCGCCCTGGAGCGATCATTCCGTTGCTTGCAACAAAAGAGATGGCCATGTGGTGTGTTCTGGAGCGGCACGTCTGCATTGATACAACAGCCGCCGGAGGCAATGCCTCCTTGCTTGCCGCCGACCTGTAGGGGCTTAGGCGCTCTGGTGGGCTTTTTTCCGGGCGTTCACATGGATGATGATCTCGCCAATTGTCAGCAGTGTCAGCGCACCCCAAAACACCTCCCATTGCATGCCGTCGCCCGGCGCATACATGAACAGGCCTATGGTTAGTATCAAAACGACGCCGCAAACCGATGCCAGCAGGGTTGGCAGAAAAGCCGGCCCGCTGATTTTAAAGGGGCGGTCGCGGTCTGGGTCGGTTTTGCGCAACTTCACATACGCAAACACCATACCCAGATAGGGGATCATGAAAATGACCCCACTGAAGGCAAACAAGGACCAGAACAGTTCTTCATTGCTGCCTGCCAGTGCGCCATACAAAACCAGAATGACCGTGCTGGCGGTGCCAAGGGCAACCGCGGCCCCGACCGGTGTGCCGCGAGTTTTGCTTTCTATGGCAAAAAAGGCGGGCAGTTCGCCTTCAATTGCGGCTTCTGCGGCGGCACGGTTTGCGCCCAGCGCCCATGTCACCCCGTTGGAGAAAAACGTATAAAGCGCCCCGACCGCAAGGACGGAGACAAACAAGCCGCCGATGCCGCTGTCGCCAAAAAATAGATGCAGTGTATCCACCAACCCTTCAACAAGGTTGATATTATCAACCGGGATCGCTGTTAGCACAGCAATGGTTGCCAGAATATAGAAGGAAATAATGATAAGCCCGGACAGTAAAACCCCGGCTGGCACATTCTTTTCCGGGTTTCTTATTTCGTCGGACCCGGCGCATATAAGTTCAAATCCCAGCATGCCATAGATGATAACGGGTAAATACTGAAGGCCGTCACTGAGGTTGGGTTTAAGGGCTTCAAACGACATGTCGTTGACCGCGCCGTTTTCAAAATAATATTGCCCGGCCCCCACAATGATGGCGGTAAAGACGACCATTTTAATGATGGCGCCAATGTTGGGTATCCATTTGCCAATTTCCAGTGTGACAATGTTGACCAGAACCGTCAGCCACGACATGCACACACCCAATATTATTTGGCCCATGAGCGACAGGTCAGGCCAGAAAAGCTGTTTGAAAATACCCGCAAACAAAACTGACAATGACGGGAACCAGACGGCGACATTCACCCAGTAAGACCAGGTGATACGGCTGGCCCAGCGGGGGCCGTATGCTCGATGAACCCAGGCATATATGCCGCCTTGATCGGGGTAGGCGCAGCCAAGTTCTGCAGAAATCAAGGAGAAGGGGATAAAGAATATAATCGCCAGGAACACCCACCAGAAGATGCTGGAAGCGCCAATAGCGGCACCGGCGGCCACAGTGTCCAGCAACAGGATTGCGGATATGCAGAAAAGAACAATGTCTTTTTTGCCGATAACCTTTTGATGGCTCATAAGCCCCCCTGATCCCCCGATCTGCTGACACTATGCATACACTTTGCGCATATCGCGACGTTTGAGCAAGGGCGGCTTTCATGCAGCAGCATGTAGACAGCTTATTTTACCGTCAGATCAAGCTTTTTAGCTTCGGTGTGTATGTAATAGGCAGCGTCAATGGCAAACAAGGTGCTGCACGCCATATAGCGGCCTGGCAGGTCAATAACTGGCAGGCCTTCAAGCATATCTGTAATACGCGGGTGCCCAGACAGGGACCAGTTTGAAGGTGCGCGCGGCAGGTCAAAAAAGCTGGTGACAATGATATCGGGCTGATCTTGCACAAGCGCTTCCATCGGTATGGGCCCCCAGCCTCTACGCCCGAATTTTTCTGCCATTGTCTCAAGTCCGGCGTGTTTGATGGTGTCGTCTACACCGGTGCCAAGGCCCGCGGTGTAACCGCTGGGGGTAAGATACAGTGCTTTGAGAGGTATCGGTTTCGCTTCAGCAAGGGTTGCCGCCATCGCCTGCCGTTTGGCGACAAAACGCTGTGCATCAGCGTCGCGATCAATGCGGCTGCCAAAGCTGATCATGCTGTTCAGGGCATCTTGCGTCGTAAGAGCAAAAGGTAGAGCAATGGTTTTTATGCCCGCCCGGTTAAGAATTTTGTCCATCGCGGGGCTGCCCTGCCATTGCCGCACCATCATGGTCGGTGAAAGGGCAAGCAGCTCTTCCGTGCTGCCGCGTGTTTGGGGCAGCCCAGTGGCCTGTTCGCGGAAAAAGGAATTCACGCTTGTCGCATCACGAGACAAGGCAGCAATATGGTGCCGGGGCACCAGCGCCAGTACAAACTGGTCTGCGCAATAGTCGATAGACGCTATCTGCTCATTGCGGGACTCGGCGGATGCGAATGGGGACACGAGCACGCCCATAAAAACGGCGCCGCACAACACGCTGCTTATGCGACGCCACAACGTCATTAGAAACGGGCCCTTACGCCACCAAACGCAGAAATCCCGGGCGTTCCATACCCATTGACCTGTTGGTAGTCAGCATCGAACAGATTGTCGACCCGGCCATACAGTTCAAACGTTTCGTCCAACCGGTAACTGGCGCGCAGGTCAAACCGTGTCCAACCTTCAACGGTGCCTGTGGTATCGGCCTCCTGCCCGTTGTAGGTAAAGGACAGGTTGGTGTTTAACCGTTCGGTTGCCTGCCAAACCAGAGACGCGAACGCTTGGTTTTTGGGCCGCCGGATAAGGCGTTCACCCGTCGCGCGGTCCTCCGCATCGGTCAGTGTATAGTTCCCCTGAAAGCGCAGCGTATCGGTCAGATCGGCTTCTAGGGTAACTTCAATACCCTTGGCGCTTGTACGGTCCACATTCTGGTAACCACCAGTGAAAGTAAAGATGATCAGATCGCGGGTGTTTTGTTCAAAATAGGTCACGCCAATTTGGGCTTTGCCGTCTGCAAAGGGTTGGTTGACGCCAACTTCAAAAGCTTTCGCGCGTTCTGGTGCCAAGTTTGGATTGGCATCAAAACCGCAGCAGCTAAAGGTTAGCTGGAAGATGGTTGGTGCCTTGAAGCCTTCGCTCCAAGCTGCAATGATGCGTGTGCCTGTGCCGTCGAACAGGTAGGACGCGTTAACTTCGCCGTTTGTGGTGCCGCCAAAAGTTTCGTGGTCGTCATAACGAAGGCCTGCCGCAAACGCGAGCCCGTTAGCCGCATAGGCAAGGCTGCCAAATACGCTAGAGGTTGAAATGGCCTCCGGGTCCACAGACTTTGCATCAACATTTTCATATTGAGCACCGGCCAGTAGCGTCCAGTCATCGTCAATGGCAAACTCGCCCAGATAATCGAGGTTTGTGCGGTCCGCTTCAGCGCCATTTGAAAAAGTGCCGTTCGAGAAACTGTTTCGCTCAATGGATGAATATTCGACAGAAAGCGTATTTTTCAACCGGCCGTCCAGCAGGTCAATGAAACCGCGCCCGGCGACGGAAAACTCTTCTGTTTCGCTAACATCATCGGTGTCACCCAGCGCGAAGGTACCATTCGCAAAGGCAAACCCGTCAAATTCATTTTCTGCGTCGATATAGTTGCTGCTGACCTCAAGGCGAATAGTATCGCTGACCTTCGCGCTCAGTTTGCCGCGCACGGAGAGGCTTTGGAAACCGTCGGTTTCAGTGTTGCCGTCAGCAGCGTCTGCGGCCGAAATGCCGTCTTGGTCGGTGTAGCTTGCGGACAGATTAAAACCAATCCGGTCAGTGCCACCCTGTGCCGAGCCGCCAATACGAAGGCTATCAAATGCGCCATATTCGGCGAAGGCGTCGCCGCCAAACCCTTCGGACCCGGCTTTGGTGATAATGTTAATCACGCCGCCAATGGCGTCAGAGCCATACAGCACAGCCTGTGGGCCTTTCAGGACTTCGATGCGTTCCACACCGCTTGGATCGAGCCGGGCAAAATCAAACCCACCGCCGGGCGAGGAACCATCATTGACTTGTACGCCGTCGATCAGCACCACCGTTTGGTCGGTGCTGGCACCGCGCAGGCTGACAAAGGCTGTGCCGCCAAACGCCCCGTTCTGGTTAATTGATACGCCGGGCAGGGATTGCACAGCATCCAGCAAATATGAAAACTGTCCAATTTGCAGGTCTTCTGCGGTTAATACGCTGACCGATTTTGCAACTTCGCTCGCGGGCTGTGCGCGCCGCCCTGCCGTGATGATCACTTCTTCAATATCGTCATCGTCTTGGCTCTGGGCATAGGTTGGGGCGGTCAAAAGCGTGCTTGCCGCCAACAGGACCTTTAACGGTCTGATGTGTTTCATGAGGTTTCAACTCCAATCCGGCCCGCTGCAGATCAATTTTCTCAAAATCAATTCTGTGAACGAACCAATTTAACCAACCGTATGGAGTTTGTTTTTGCTGAAAACACCCCGCACACGGCAACTCAATCGTCGCCTGTACGGATGTCCGTTCTTGATGGCTAACCCGGCCTCAAGAGGGGCGACCGGACGGCAGGTCTCCTGGCTTGTGGATCAGTGCCTCGCCCCTACCTTCCCGGCCGCATTTGGGGCCAGTGGCATTCTTGGGGTGGCTCCCCACTCACAGTTGCGGGTACAGCTGCGGTTTTGTGACTAATCATGACTGACGTGTCACGCACCGCATTCCCTCTTAGCTTCTGACCTAATCCTCATTACGGCCAGAAGAACCATCACGGTTACCGGCATACTGTGCTGATTTGCCTTTGGCAAACGAATTATCGGCGCAAACCGGGTCAAAAAATTACGGAAACATGCAAAAAAGTGACGAAGGCGTAACAAAAAAGGAACAAAACCCGCCAAAAAATGCGCCGCGCATCATAATAGCGTGGCACCACCTTCGATCTTCGTTTATTGAAATCAGGTAAGGACGGCACGCCAAAAACATTGGCGGCGACAAAAAAGAAACAGGATCCAGAAGAATGTGCCCAGCAATTGTTCCTGAGGGCCAAAAACGCGGATATCTTGTCCCGATCGGCGGTGCCGAGGACAAAGAAGCCAAACCAACTATCCTCAAAAGATTTGCAGAAATCAGTGGCGGCAACAAAGCCAGAATCGTTGTTATCCCAACAGCATCACGGCTTGATGACACTGGTAAGCTATATCAAACCTTGTTCACCCGGTTGGGGGCAGGCGAAGTCAATTATATACCCATCACCAGCCGGGAAGACTGTGATAACCCTGAGTTTGCGCAATTGTGTGAAGACGCAACTGGTATTTTCATCACCGGTGGTAACCAGTTGCGGCTGACCACCATCCTTGGTGGAACCGAGGTGGCACAAGCCATCCGGCGCGGGAATGCAGCTGGTATCCATATCGCAGGCACATCAGCGGGCGCATCAATCATGGCGCAGCATATGATGGCAGGTGGGCCGGGTGACAGCGGTGCGCGCGAAGGCGGGGCAACCCTTGCGCCGGGCCTTGGGCTGACTAATGCCGCCATCATTGACCAGCATTTTTCGGAACGAAACCGCATTGGCAGACTTTTGTCGGCTGTGGCCTATAACCCCTATCTTTTTGGTATTGGGGTGGACGAGGACACAGCCGCTTTCATCGACCCTGACAATGTTATCGAAGTTGTTGGCAGTGGCGGCGTCACCATCGTTGACGGGTCTGGGCTGAAATACTCATCGCTAAGTCACGCACGAAAAGGCGAAGCACTGGGGCTTCTTGGGCTGAAGCTCGATATCCTTCATGAAGGGTGCCACTATGACCTGAATACGCGGGAGGCTTTTCCACCCGCAGAAGACGGCCAGGGCCATTGCAACATCTCGGTGGGAGACTAACGGACTTTCACAGGTCCAAAGACGCAGGCGGCGCTTAAAAATATCTAGGGGACGACGATGCAGATACTAAAGACCAATGTCTATGTGGGGCCTAACTTGTATGCCAGGTTCCGTGTTATTCGCCATATCCTGAATTTGGGCCCCCTAGAGGAATGGCCGTCTGTAAAGCTTGGCAAAGACTTTATTGACGGTCTGGTTGCTGCACTGCCCGGCCTTGAAGAACATGGCTGTTCATACAAAACCCACGGTGGGTTCCTGCGCCGCTTGCGCGAAGATGAAGGCACCTGGATGGGCCACATCATGGAACATGTGGCCATTGAATTGCAGTGTGTTGCCGGTAACGAGGTCACGTTTGGGCGCACGCGTTCCACCGGCAATCCGGCTGAATACAATATGGTGTTTGCCTACAAACACAGGGATGTTGGCCTAGCCGCCTCCAAGCTTGCCATTCGCCTGTTGATGCACCTGCTGCCTGCCCATGTGCAAAAGCTGGTTGATTATGACATCGATCCCGAATTCGACTGGGACGAGGAACTAACAGCCTTTATTCGCCGGGCGCAGCGCCATGCTTTTGGCCCCTCAACCGGGTCCTTGGTGGATGCAGCGGTCGAGCGCGGTATCCCTTTTTTACGGCTTAATAGTCACAGCCTGGTGCAGTTTGGCCACGGCAAATACCAGAAACGCATTCAGGCAACCATCACCGGCGAAACCCGCCATATCGCGGTCGAAATATCCTGTGACAAGGAAGATACGCATCGCTTGCTAAACGACCTTGGCCTGCCGGTGCCGCAGCAATATATGGTGTACAACGAGCGCGAAACCGTGCGCGCTGCCCGCAAGATCGGCTTTCCGGTTGTGGTTAAACCCTTAAGCGCCAACCATGGTCGCGGTGTCACCATCAATATCAATGACGACGACGAAGCCGCCGCCGCATTTTCCACCGCCAAAGAACAAGGCACCAGCCGCGCCGTGTTGGTAGAAAGCTTTATCACCGGCATGGATCACCGGATGCTGGTTGTGAACAACGAGCTTGTTGCGGTAGCGAAACGGGTTCCGGGCCATGTGGTTGGCGACGGCACCAAAACCATTGCAGAGCTTGTTGATCAGGTAAACGAAGACCCGCGCCGCGGTGTGGGGCATGAAAAAGTTCTGACCCGGCTTGAAATTGACCATCAGGCAGAACGTTTGATGGAAAAGGCTGGCTACACCGTAGATACTGTTTTGCAGTCCGGGGAGCCCTTCTTCCTGCGGTCTACCGCCAACCTATCCACCGGCGGCACTGCCGTCGACATGACCGATGTGGTACACCCCGATAACCGCGAAATGGCCGTGCGGGCCGTGCAGGCCGTTGGCCTTGACGTGGGCGGAGTTGATTTTCTAACTGATGACATCACCCAGTCTTACCGCGATATTGGCGGTGCGATTGTTGAAGTAAACGCCGCCCCTGGTTTCCGTATGCATGTGGCCCCAAGTGAAGGACAGCCGCGCGATGTGTCGGGCAAAGTGATTGAAATGCTGTTCCCGGCAGATACGCCCAGCCGCATCCCAATCGCTGCAATCACGGGCACCAACGGCAAAACCACAACCTCACGCATGCTTGCGCACATCATGAAGGGCTGCGGCAACACCGTTGGCCTGACCACGACAGATGGTATTTATGTTGATGGCAAGCAAACCGTGAAAGGCGACACCACAGGGCCGCAGTCAGCCCAAATGGTTTTGCGCGACCCAACAGTTGACTTTGCCGTGTTGGAAACCGCGCGCGGTGGTTTGGTGCGCAGTGGCCTTGGGTATGAATTCACCAATGTATCAGCCTGTTTGAACGTGTCCTCTGACCATTTGGGGCAGGGCGGTATCAACACGCTTGAAGAACTGGCGGCGGTGAAACGCATTGTGGTTGAAGCCGCTACCGACAGTGTTGTGCTCAATGCCGATGACCGCAACTGCCTGATGATGGCGGATTATACCGACGCAGAAAACATCGTTTACATCACCATGACGCACGAGCATCCGCTGGTGAAACAGCATATTAACGTGGGTGGCCGGGCCGTTGTGCTGGAAAAAGGTATGAACGGTGACATGATTACCATTTACGACAATGGCACCCATATCCCGCTTTTGTGGTCACATCTTATCCCGGCAACGCTGGAGGGCCGGGCAACGCACAATGTGCAAAACGCCATGTTTGCCGCTGCAATGGCCTATAGTTTCGATACAGACCTTGATAAAATTCGTGAAGGCCTGCGCACGTTCAATACCAGCTTCTTCCAGGCACCGGGCCGCATGAATGTGTATGACGAGCATCCTTTCCGGGTCATTTTGGATTATGCGCACAACGCTGCTGCGTTCCGTGCGATGGCCAACCTGACAGACCAGCTTGAGGTTGTTGGTAAACGTATTGCGGTTATCGCCTGCCCGGGGGACCGGCGCGACGAAGACATTGTGGACAGTGCGTCCATGCTTGCTGGGCATTTTGACCATTACATCTGTAAAGCCGATGATAATCGCCGCAATCGGGGCGTTGACGAAGTGCCACAGATGATGCGGCAGGCGCTCAAGGACAACGGGGTTGATGACGCCAAGATCGAAGTGATCCCGGACGAACAGGAAGCCGTAAACGCGGGCCTTGCCATGGCACGGGAAGGCGATCTGGTTGTGGTATTTGGCGACAATGTTATCAGATGTTGGAAACAGATCATCTATTTCGGTGGTGAAAACGCCGAAGTGCAGGTGGGAACGGGTGAGGCCAAGCCGCTAATTACCGAAGCCTACGAAGACCTGATCGATGATGACCAGAAATTGGTCAGTGATGGTCGGGGTGTGCGCCTCGCGCGTGAAGAAGATGAAGACGGGGACTAGGACGGGGTTTGAGCGATGGTCATGACGGTTGATGAGCTGGAAACTGCTCTTTCGATTCCTGTTCCTGACGACCCACGGCTGGTGCTGGATGACAGCCGCCGCCTGACAGGTCCAGGTTTGTTGTGGAAGCATTACGGCGCCATTCTGGACGTATTTGTCGAAGGTGTTGATACCGCAAAAGTGGCTGATGTCTGGTCGGCAGAAGCACGGCGGGTGCTGGATGCCGTTGGCTGGCAGGCGGAAAAGCTCATCGCGCGGCAGTTTGAAGACGGCCTTAACCTGGCGATAACGGCACCGATTGACCAGCTATATTCCGCCATCTTTGTGGCGCAAGTTGCCTGGCACTATACTGCGCATACGCTATTGGGAACCGAACCCGATAGTCTTGAGCCGTTTGTGTCTGGCGTAACTGCAGTTATGGCAGAAGAGGCAAACCCGGATTTGCTAGCGCTCCAAAAAGCGGCGGATGAGCGTGCGATTGATTTCCTGAGCGACGACGATCATGTGTCCCTGGGGCACGGTGCCGGTTCAATGACGTGGCCTGTGCGGTCCATACCGCCGTTGGAGGATATCCCGTGGGATAGCCTTTATAACCTGCCCGTTGCATTGATTACCGGCACCAACGGCAAATCCACCAGTGTGCGCCTGTCGGCTGCCATTGGCGAAGCGGCGGGTATTGGCTCCGGCACCACATCCACGGATTATGTAAAAATTGGCGACGATATTCTGGATTACGGTGACTATTCCGGGCCCGGCGGCGCACGCATGTTGTTGCGCGACAAGCGGCTTGAATTGGCGTTTCTGGAAGTGGCGCGCGGCGGTATTTTGCGGCGCGGCCTTGCGCTGCGGCAGGCGCAGGCGGCGCTGGTAACCAACATCGCCAATGACCATTTGGGCCAGTACGGTGTTAATACGGTGGAGGCCCTGGCGGACGCAAAGTTTGCAGTGGCGCGCACGCTGGCTGTTGACGGTATTTTAGTCCTGAACGCCGATGACCCGCTGGTGGTGCGCAACGGCCATCAGGCAGAACGGCAAGTGTGCTGGTTTTCGCTTGATCCTGAAAACCCTGAAATTCAGGCAGCCAAATCAACCGGCAACCTGTGTTGCTGGCTAGAAGACGGAATGATCATTTATTTTGACGGCACCAGCGCGCAGCCCATGCTGGCTGCGGCAGATGCACCGGTTACCATGGGCGGGGCCGCCAAGTTTAACATCCGCAATGTAATGGGGGCTTTGTGCCTAGGTAAAGCGCTGGGCCTGTCGGACGCGGCGATCATCAAAGGCCTATCCACATTTGAAAGCAAGCCAGAAGATAACCCCGGCCGCTGTAATGAGTTTTTTGCCAAAGGCGCGCGGGTGTTTGTTGACTTTGCTCACAATCCGCATTCGGTTGAGGCGGTGTCTGATGCGCTGGCGCACTTACCATCAAAGCGTAAGTTTTTGCTGCTGGGGCACGCCGGCGATCGGTCGGACGAGGATATTCGTAACCTGACGCTGGCGGCGCTCGCGTTTGGCCCGGACCAGATTATTATCGTGGAACTGGAAGAATACCTGCGCGGGCGCAGATTTGGTGAAGTCAGTGATTTGATCGAAAAAGCCTGTCTTGAAAACGGCGTACCCGGCGACGTTATCCGCAAGGCAGACAGCCCGCCCACCGGCACCGAACTAATTATCAAAGATCTGGCGGAAGGCGACCTTGCCTTGCTGTTGGTGCTGGATGAGCGCGATAAGGTTTTTGCGCTTTTGGAAGCAGCGGCCTAACGACAGGGTGCAAACGTTGTGGCCATGACGGGCGTGCCTGATGAAACGCTGGCGCGCTTCATGCCGTCTGAATTGTAGGCCATCACAATCTCACCGGCTTTGTTGACGGCGACAACACCGCCGTCGCCCTTCAGGCTTTGGACGTCATCAAGCATCCGCCAAACGGCTTTTTCCAGGCTATCACCGGCCAGCTTGACGCCGTTGGTAATGGTGCTGGCACCACCTGACAGGATGAAATATTCACCCACACCTGTGCAAGATACCGCGACCTCGCTGTCGGCCCAGTTACCGACACCGTTGATGGGTGTGTCGCCAAGTCGGCCTTCTGGTTTGCCGAAAACACCGCCTGTGGACGTAGCAGCCGCCAGATTGCCGTGGATATCAAGCGCAACCGCACCAACCGTGCCGTGGGACAGGGTTTCTGTTTGGGTGTCTTCTTCCGTCGTACCGTCCGGCAGTGTGTAATAGGCCGCAGGATTTTCGACTGTTTCCAGGCCATGTTTGGCGGCAAACTTGGTTGCGCCGTCGCCCGCCAGCATCACATACGGCGTTTTGTCCATCAGGGTGCGTGCTGCGCTGATAGGGTGTTTCACATCGCGGATTGCAGCAACTGCTCCTGCATTTCGGGCAGCGCCGTCCATGATAGCAGCGTCCAGTTCCACATATCCCGCATTGTTGGCGGCAGACCCGCGCCCGGCAACATATAGGCCCGATGCTTCCATTTCGCGCACCATGTGCTCCACCACATCAACAGCGGTTGCGCCGCCCGCCAACATCTGCTCGCCTTGGCGTGCAAGTTCTCTCAAATGCGCTTCCGCCCGGGCATAGGACCGGCCTTTTTGGGCGCCTGCACCGCCGTGCAATGCAAGGGCAAATTTTGGTTGGCTGTCTGTCATGATGCAAAAGGTCCCTAATGCTGGTAGATGTGGCGCTTCTTTAGCGCGGGTGCGGGGGCTTTAAAAGTGTCAATTTGATCTATGGTGCCCTTCCTCGCGTTAAAAGAAGCAACAGGAGACAATTATGAAACTCTTTGCTCGGGCTTATCTTTTTGCATTTTTGGCCTTTGCCATCATGGACGGTGTGTGGCTGTCAGTGGTTGCCAGTGATTTTTACGCAGAAACCCTGGGGTACATTATGCGAGAGCAGATTGTGTGGGCGTCTGCGCTGGTGTTTTACGCGCTGTATATCGGCGGGGTTGCCTATTTTGCCAGCTTACCTGCGGTGCAAGCCGGTAGCTGGAAAAAAGCCGTGGGTAATGGTGCTTTGTTGGGTCTTGTGGCTTACGGCACCTATGACCTGACCAATCATGCCACGTTACAGGGTTGGCCGCTTATTGTGGTGGTGGTTGATATGGCCTGGGGCGCAACCGTGACCAGTGTTATGGCAATTGCCGGGTATTTTGGCGCGCGCGGCGCAGCGGATACCACAGCGTAATATCTGGCCCCGTTAGCGATAAGAAAAAGGCGGCCTAAGCCGCCTTTTTTGTGTTTTTGCAAGCCGCATCAGGCAGCTATTCCTTTTTCCATTCCTTGAACCATTTATCCAGAATGGCGATGGTTCGCAGCATATTCGAGGGAATGCTTGTTGTGCCGTGATATTCCCCGTGAATGGAAATCAGTTTTGTCGGCGTGCCCAACACCTTGAGCGCTGTGTACATTTCTTCGGCTTGAGCCAGCGGTGTGCGCAGGTCCTTGTCGCCGGTCATGAACAGCGTTGGTGTTTTGATGTGCGGTGCGCGCATCAGCGGGCTATGCTTCAACCACAATTCCGGGTCTTCCCACCAAGGTGTACGGAAACGTTTGTTACCCCACGCCACAATATCGGCTGTGCCTGCAAAGCTGATCCAGTTGATCACGGGGCATAGTGCGGCGGCGCCAGCGAAACGGTCTGTGTTGCCCACAACCCATGTGGTTAACACGCCACCACCAGAACAGCCGGCGACATACATCTGGCTTTCATCGATGTAGCCACGGTTCACGACGGTATCAACGCCTGCCATCAGGTCGTCAAAGTCCCTGCGTCCTGGATAGCGATTGTCGATGGCGTTGGCAAAATCAGACCCGTACCCAACAGAACCACGGGGGTTTGTGTACACAACCACATAACCTTTGGCTGCCAGCGCTTGCCACATGAAGTTGAAGTTCACGCCGTACATACCGTGCGGCCCACCATGGATATAAAGCAGCATCGGATATTTTTTGCTGGCGTCAAAATCAGGCGGAGTCATGACCCAGCCCTGAACGCGGGTATCGTCGCTGCTGTCGTACCAGATTTCCTCGACATCACCGATGGTAACACCGCCCATAATGTCAGCGTTCAGGTCGGTAAGCTGTGTCAGTTCACCGTTAGATACGTCACCAATGACAAGGTTGAAGTCCGTTTTTGGGTCGCGGTAGCGGCCAACAAACTTGCCAGCCTCTGTAATGCTATCCAGCGACACCTGGTGCATACCTTTGGTTATGGCTTCCATCCGGCCATTCATACGCAGTCGCATGACCTGAATGTCGCCTTCGGTGCGCACAGCGAAATACACACGGTCGCTGCGGCGGCTAAACATAAAGCCACCCGCCCCTGAGGGTAGATCATTGGTGATGATGCGCTCGTTGCTGCCATCCATGTTGATAGCTCGCACTTCGTCAGTGCCATATGTCGTGATCACATCAGACTTGCCAGCATAAACAATGGTGGTGCCGTCAGGGCTGACCGCGGGGTCAGACCAATAGCCTTCGGCCTTGGTGAGTTGCGTAATCTCGCCGGTGGCGATGTCCAGCTTATGAATTTGCGAGTTATATTTGGTTTCTTCCACATCGCCAGCAGGGCCATTACCGTCAAAAATGATGGCAGACCCGTCGGGGGTGAAAGCGTAGGCCGCGTTACCAACCATGCCAGAGAAGCGCGAAACCGTGTGCCACTTGCCAGATGTTAACTGGCGCGCTGTGCCACCCTCGGATGGTACCATAAACAGATGATCAAACCCTGAAATCGCCCCAACCCGGTCTTGCCGGTAATGCAGGCTATCAATCACTGTCGCGTTTTTGGTCCATTTCGCCCCTTCGGGTGGTGCGGCGATGGAAATTTTCCAGTCACTGGTGGCAGGCACGCGGGACCGGAAGGCAATGGATGAACCATCTGGTGACCAACGCAGCATCTTTGGCGGGTTTTGGCCGTGCGTTAACTGGCTAACGGCGCCTTCATCATCCATCCAGCGAACGAATATTTGGGCGGTGTCATCATCGGCTTTTGCTACATAGGCGATACGGTCGCCATTTGGTGACCAACGCATACTGGCGCCCTTGACCAGAAACCTGTTTTTACTGCCATCCGCATTCATCAACCAAATTTCAGATGACCAGCGGTCATTCATTTCATCGACACGCGACCGGACATAGGCAATCTGGTTACCATCTGGTGACAGCTGGGCACCCGATACGCGCTCCCAGTTCATGTACATTTCCGGTTTGATGGTATCTGCCGCGCTGGTTGTCCCAACCGACGACAGCAGCATAAGCGCGGTACCCACCGCGCATAACAATCGTTTCATAAGACCCTCCCAAATCTGTTGAAGAGCAGCACTATAGAGCAAGGATCGTCATTTGTCAGGGGGTGCAGACATAGAAAAAGGCTCGGAAACCGAGCCTTTTCTGTAAACTTTGATCGCTTTTTTTAGAAGCGCTTGCCGAAACCAACCCCAAAAACCCACGGGTTCAGGTTCACGTCGGCGGTCACTGCACCGCCGTTGATTTCAACGTCGGTGTCCAGCCAAATGCGTTTGGCATCCACGTTGAAGAACCAGTCATCATTGATCTGGAAATCAACACCAGCCTGCAGGGCAAAACCGAAACCATCTTTGTATTTGATGGAACCAACATCGCCGGGATCGTCACCGTAAAAGATTGTATAGTTCACGCCTGCACCCACATAGGGGCGAACATCACCGCCAGGGTTGACGTTATACTGGAATGTCAGGGTCGGTGGCAGAACCCACACATCACCCAAGCTTAGGTCACCAAGGGCTGTGCCGCGCGCCGATACATTGTGCTGAGCTGTAGCCAGGATCAGCTCTGTTGAAAAATGCTCGGTCCAGAAATAGGTGATATCCAGTTCTGGCATGATCTGGTTATCAACGCGGGCTTCACCGCCGATTGATACCGTGCTGCTTTCGTCTGGTGCGATATTGATTGCCCGCAAACGAACTTGCCATGGCCCATCCTGAGCCGTTGCTGTCACAGATGCCCCCAACAGGGCCGCTGCGCAAATGATGCCTCTCATAAGTGTCATGTCATTTCCTCATCCTTTGAGATGACATGGTTTTAGAAAACACGATCCTGATTGCGTTTGATAATGGTCAAGAATTCCAGGCAGAATGTCGTATGCGACATTTTGTCCTAATAGGGGCCAGCCACATTGGGGGCGGCTTGTGCTTGAGTGATGCAGGCTGGATGACTAAGGTTTAGGAAGCGATGTTACTATTCAGGTGCTGAAGAGGGGATGAACCATGAAAAGATACTTAGCGGCGGCCATTGCCGCATCGGCGGTTGTGGCACTGATTGCCTATTCCTACCTTGGCACAGCACCAAGCGTCACGTACGACATCGTTATCACCAACGGTATTGTCTATGACGGGTCTGGCGGTGCCGCGCGCAGTGTCGATGTGGGCATCATAGATGACCGGATAGCAAAGATTGGTAACCTTGATCTGGCGGATGCAAACACAGTTATTGACGCCGGTGGAAAGGCTGTTACACCGGGGTTCATCAATGTACTGAGCTGGGCAACCGAATCCCTGCTGGTGGATGGCAAGGGCGAAAGCGATATCCGACAAGGTGTAACCACAGAAATTTTTGGCGAAGGCTGGTCGATGGGGCCCATCAACGCCGAGATGCGCCAAACCATGGTTGAGCGGCAGGGCGACCTGAAATTTGATGTGGAGTGGACAAGCCTCGGCGATTATCTGATGCATATGGAAACCAAAGGGGTGTCGCCGAACGTGGCCTCTTTCGTGGGTGCGACAACAGTGCGTATCCATACGCTGGGGTATGAAGACAGGCACGCAACAGCCGCCGAACTGTCCCGGATGCAGGAACTGGTTGCCGAGTCCATGGAAGAAGGCGCACTGGGTGTGGGGTCTTCGTTAATTTATGCACCAGCCTCCTACGCCAACACCGAAGAACTTGTCGCGCTGATGAAGACGGCGTCCAAGTATGATGGTAGCTACATTTCGCACATGCGCAGCGAAGGGGATCGCTTTGAGGAGGCGGTTGATGAACTGATTCATATCGCACGCGAAACTGGCGCACCTGCAGAAATTTATCACCTTAAGGCTGCGGGAACGCAGAACTGGGACAAAATGGACCGGGTGATCGCAAAAATAGAGGCTGCGCGTGCAGAAGGCCTGAAAATTACAGCAGATATGTACAGTTACACGGCCGGTGCTACCGGGCTGGATGCTATGATGCCGCCATGGGTGCAGGAAGGCGGTTATGAGGCATGGGCCGAGCGCCTGCAAGACCCGCTGGTGCGGGAACAGTTGATTGTTGAAATCGCAACCCCACAAAATTGGGAAAACCTGTATCTTGCTGCAGGCGGCGCAGATAAACTGTTGTTAATCGGCTTTAAAAACCCGGACCTCAAGCCCCTGACGGGCAAGTCGCTGGCAGAGGTTGCTGCCATGCGCGGCAAAGGGCCAATTGAAACCGCCATGGATTTGGTTGTGGAAGACGGTAGCCGGGTCGGCACAGCTTATTTCATTATGTCGGAAGACAATATCCGGAAAAAAATTGTGCAGCCCTGGATGAGCTTTGGCTCTGACGCAGGGGCAATCGCACCCCAGCCGCCCTTTACACTGAGCGGTGCGCACCCGCGTGCCTACGGTAACTTTGCGCGTGTCTATGCCAAATATGTGCGGGAAGAAGGGGTGCTGACCATCGAAGAAGCGGTGCGTAAAATGACGTCCCTCCCGGCGGAAAACCTGAAACTCAAGGATCGCGGTCACATACGCGAAGGGTATTTTGCCGATATCGTCATTTTTGACCCTGAAACCATTAAGGATCATTCGACGTTCGATGATCCACATCAATATTCCACGGGCGTAAATGATGTAATCATTAACGGCATTCCGGTCCTGAAGGACGGCGAACACACGGGCGCGATGCCCGGTCGTGCGCTGCGGGGCCCGGGTTGGCTTGGCTGGACGGAGGCTGCCGCCGCGCAGTAAAACAACCGCTTCCCGCCAGTATTGGAGGGGGAAGCATTATGAACACATCTTTTGTCACTAAACTGATTGGCGTAAGTGCATGGTTGGTTGCCGCACCAGCGGTGTATGGCCAAGGTCAGGATTCGTCGCCCGGTGAACGCAATCTGCTAGTTTTATCAGAGCTTTTACCCGGCATCTACAGCAGCGCGAACCAAGCACTTTTTGATGCGCGCCGCGGTATTGCAGACGCGGAACGCCATGGCCGCGAAGAGTTCCGCATCGAACGGCGTGATGGTGTCCATCAGTTCTCGCTCACGGGCACCATTGCGGGTCGGGGCGTTACATATGGCCTGTCACTGGTTGGCGGCCCAACGGATCAGGAACTCACGGCAAATCTATCGCAGCAGTCTGGTGATGCCTGGGTGGATTTTGAAGACTGTGAATTACGGTTCAAGCGCCGCGCCGAGCATTATGATGGAACCGCCGTTGGGACTGGCTGTGAGGCTGTCGGTTTCATAGGCATGCAGGTGTCCCGCAAGGAAGTGTGGGTTGAAGTAGCGTCAAAAGCCGAACCATACTGGTACGAGCGCGCGCGCGAATTTCATTGCTACGCAGACCTGCCCGGCGTTAGCGGCGGACGCGATATTCCTTTTGAGCGCTACGACAACATTGTTTTGCATGACAAAGGGGCAACGCACACCTTTACCACGCGCGACGAGGAAAAGCGGGAAATCAGCCTGACCCTGCAGGCGATCACCTGGCATGTGCTGAACGAAAACAACGGCAACTTTAACCGCAATTCATTGGTGCTGTATGCATCCGAACGCTTGAAGGACGGCAGCATCAAATCGCACCCTTATACCTTCACGGAACCAAGTGCGACACGCATTGGCTATAACTTACGCTGGATGCTGGTGAACTGCGCCATGACACCCAGAGATGAGGCCCGGCCCGAGATGTAGGTCTGAGATATAGAAGGTTTTAAAATATTCGTGGCATTTAGGAGAGGGGAAGACCATGAAGAAATTATTATTTGGCGCACTGCTGCTAGGCGGAATGTCCGCTATGCCGCCAGGCGTTCAAGCACAAGACAGGCTTGACTTGAATGTGCCGGAAGACGCGCTGGAAGTGCAGCGGAAATTTATTTGTTCCCGCGCGGAAGGCGACACAACCTACGGCTATTTTCAGGGCAAGATGTATTCCCGGGTTGAAGGTGAACGCGACCGCATTCTATTCAATCTTGTTGGTGTCAATGTGCGCCAATGTAAAAATCTGGATCATCCAGAGCGCGGGCGTGGGTTCCGCAGCGTTAGCCGCGAGGTAATGCTGTATCTCGACCCCGACACCAACGAGGTTCTCAAAACATGGGAAAACCCCTGGACTGGCGAGACCCTGAACGTAGTGCATGTAGCCAACGATCCAGTGAACATGCGCAACCCAATCCATGTGTACCGCGAAGATGGTACGCCGATTACATTTAATGGCATGTTCAAGAACGGTCGGGTGTTCAGCTCTTTTAATGTGCCGCTGTTTTACAAGAACCCGCTGGGCGGGGACTATCAGGATTATATTGGCGGCACGTATCACGCGATGGAGATGTTTAATGATTATGCCTACGAGGAGGAGGTTCTCGATCGCAATAACATGAAGCTATCGCGCCTGAGTTTCAGTTGGACGCGGGTGGCGGACTGGCTGCCCTGGATGAAGATGGGCGACCGCATAGGCATTATGTTCACGTCAGTTGTTGGCGCGCGCGTTAACACTGTTGAGGATATTCCCGAACCGCTTTTAAGCGAGATGAAAGCGAACTATCCCAAGTTTTTGACGCCGCCGCCCCTTGATGATGACAGGCCCAACGAGACAAGCTGGGTGCTGACCAAAGCCGCGATTGATGCCGAAAGGGAGAACAAGTGATGCGTATTTGTTCAATGACTGGAGTAGCGTTTATGACAGCCGCCCTGGCGGCTGCTGGTCTGGCCACCGGGGTTTCTGCGCAACAGTTGGATGTGTCCGATCCGGATCAGGCCTTGATGGCCAACAATAAGTTGTTTTGCGCCAACGAGCCGGGCGAAGTTGCGCTCTATTGGTGGCAGGGCGAGGTTTATAGCCGTATTCCCGGCGAGAAAGACAAACATATCTTCAATGTGCAGGGCATGAATGCGCGTCAGTGTGGTCGCATGGAAGACGAAACCCGTGGCCTTGGCTTCCGCAGCGTTAGCCGTGAGATGATGATTTATCTGGACCCTGAAACCAACGAAATCCTGCGGACCTGGGATAACCCCTGGACGGGCGAGGAGGTTGAGGTGCTGCATGTTAACAATGACCCGGTCAATAGCCGTGGCCCAAGCTGGGCGCGGGATGAAAACGGCGAACCGCGCGCGACGTTTGACCCCGATCTTGTCATTAACGGTACGGTATTGCGTGGTGGCGGCGCGGCACGGCTGTTTTACAACAATCCGCTGGCGGGGGATTATCAGGACTATGAAGGCGGCAAGTATCATGCAGCCGAGTTTTTGACCATGGCTTACCCATTGGCGGATGCGCTGGATGCCAGCAAAACAGCCATTCAGGATGCTGTGATCAGTTGGGGTCGTATTTCGGGCTGGCTGCCATGGATGAAAATGCGCGGGCGGTCAGGTCTGATGGTGCATTACACGCATGGTATGCGTCTTCACAAATGGGAAGACATGCCGGATGTGCTGCGGGTCGAGATTGAAACCAACTGGCCCAAATATCAAACGCCGCCACCGGTGGATGATGCCCGCCCCAATGACACTACCTGGACGGTGTTCAAACGCTGGATTGATGAAAAGCGGGACCGCGGCGAAGTGCCAAAACAAGGGCCGCGCTAAAAGGCCTGTAAGCTAAAAGAAAAGCCCGTCGGTGTTATCATCAGCGGGCTTTTGTATTTTCGCCTGCGGCTACGTTACAGCCATTTTTTTCTGAGCCAGATAATCGGCCCGGATAGCGCCAGCATGATGGCAAGCACGGTGATGATGTCGTTGAACCATCCCCATTGGTCATGGAATATCACGCCTGCATGAATGTCTGCCGCAAACAGATAAAAGGGTGTGCCCGGGGCGGCGTTTCTGAACGATACGCCTGAATCCACCATCGGCTCCGCTCCTTCCGCAAAACTGCCCCTGAAGATGGCCTTGCTGTTTTTAACGTACCAGATGTCATCGCCAGCCCTTGCGGCTGCGGTGATGGCGCGCTGTGGCCCTTCGATTTTGGTCCAGGTATCCTGATCATCCTGCCGCCAGAAATTACGGCCCCCGCTGAACGCTGCGAACACGCGGTCACCAACACGGAACAAACCGCCACCCGTCATATTCATCGAAGGGGGCAAGGGCAGGGATGTTTCCACCCGCCAGCTTTGGCCCCGGTCCCGGCTTTCCAGAATGCCAAATCGTGTGGTCATTTGCAGGCGATCCGGGTCCCCCGGAAAGGCAACCGCACCGCGTATAGTGTGCCCGAACGAGGTTGCCTGATAAGCAGGCGGCAGCGAAGCGCGTTCTACTTCCATGCCCCGTGACCAGGGGATGAAATCCAGAATATGGTTCATTGGAATGGCGGTTGTTGTGATGATCAGGATGGGGATAAGGGCAATAAAACCAACAATGGGCGCATGCCCCCGAAACAGCCAGCGGTATATCTTCTGACGTTTGCTGCCGGGTGTTTTGTTTTTCTTCCAGCGTTTTGGCAGCCACCAGCTTAAGACACCAGTGATGCCCAATATTATCATGCCAAATCCGGCAATGTCGTTAAGCCACAAAGACCCGGCGCCGGGCAGCGTGCCATGGCCAAAGTGCAGATCCATCATCACGCGGTAAAACGGCAGTTTTTCTGACAGGCCGGTGACATTGGCCTCAATGTCAATCGGGGCAACCTGGCCGGACGCGATGTCAAAAGTGATGAGCTCGCTTTCGTCCAGTACCGCCAGCAGAGTGCCCGGTGCCGCCCCTTCAGAAATGGACGATACAAACTGTCCCAAAAGGCCCAAGCGCTTAGCGGTGAGGCCATAATCTGTCACCTGCCATATGCCGTCATCCGTGGCGAGTATCAGGTCATTCAGGTTGCCGGTATGGGACCCCAGCATGCGCTTGACTTGCGGGGTGCCGGATGCGCCGACAAATTCAATATCGTTCCAGGTGGTGCCTTTGTCGTCGCTGTACCAAAAGCCGCGTTCAGAAGCGCCGATAAACCGGCTTTCCTCTGCGTTAACGGCGATATACCGCATGATGGTAGCGGGGGCGATGCGTTGTACCCGCGTGGATGACCACTCTGCCGGTGTGGGTGTTTGCGCGGTCCAGCGCCATTCAGGGTGGTCAAGGATAATCCCTGTCGCGCACAACAGCGTTAGCCAGACAACAGCACCAAGGCCGGCCCAGCGGTGTATTTTTAGAAAGAATTGATACGGCCTTAGTTTGATCCAAGGTTTTTTGACCGCCATCTACCGCACCCCCAAATGGTGAAACTGTCTAGTAAAAAGGGCGGGGAAGGTCCCCACCCATGATATTTATCTGATTTTCAGCCAGACTAGAAGTCGTAGCTGAGGGCGATACCAAACTCGCGTTGGCGCGGCGGTGTAACCGCAAAATCACGAGCGAAGGTGCCGCGAATGCCGGACGTGCGCACCTGACTTGGGATAAAGAAGAACTGGCGGAAATCCGCAAGGCGGGTCACTACTTCCGGCGTATCCTCTTTGGTCAGATTCTTGGCATAGAAGGTCACGCGCAGGTCGTCCCAGGTAAAGCCAATGTTGGCGTTAATCTTGTTCGTGCCGCCCACGAACGCCAGGTTTGCTGCCTGAACAAAGCGCCTGCTTTCATACTGATAGTCAACGTTCATGAACAGGTTCATCCGGTCGTTCACTTCGTAGGTGAAGTTCGGCGAAATGGTCAGCATATGCTTCGGCGTTTGAGGCAGTTGATTGCCTGCCGTCTGGCCATCCGGGTCGGTGTTATCAACAACATCAACCCTGCCATCTTCGCGGGTGCCTGTTATTTCAACGCCGGGCAGTTCCACGAAAGAGAAGGTAGACAGGTCAAAACGCTCCAACACGCCGTCACCATTGATGTCAACAATCTGGCCTGGCTCTGCCGGGCCTGTGAACACGCCATTTGTATCCTGCAAATCGCGGAAGTTTTCATCCAGATAGTCGGTGAATTCCGCATCTGAGTAGGCGTAGGTTATCCGCAGGTCAAAACCTTGCGTGACCCGTGCGTTTAGCTCCAGCTCAAAGCCTTTCACTTCGGATGTACCCGCATTCAAAATCGGCGAAACGGTTGACTGCGCGTCCGACCCTGCCTGTTGCAGGGCTTCTGATGTGGTCAGGGGTTGTGCTGTCCAATCGATGTAATACACAGATGCATCATACCGGACACGGCCCCCAAACAACGCACCCTTGGACCCTAATTCGTAGGACCAGACTTTGGATTCGTCAAACTGGCCTCTGCCATCCGCGACAAAGTTGGCGCGGTCCGCTGCGTCAAAATCGGCATCATAAAACGCCTGGTTATAGCCACCCGGTTTGTTGCCGCGTGCCGCCGATGCATAGAGGTTAACCTCTTCGCTCACGTCGTATCGTAAAGCAAAACGCGGCAATGTGGCTCTGAAGACCAGGTCACCGGGGTTATCAAGTGCCTCTGGTGTTAGCGGGTCATCGAAGCCCGCACCGGCAAGATGAATGGTTTCTTCCTGCCACCGCAGCTCTGCGGAGAACACAAGGTCATCCATGATGTCATAATCAAGGCTACCAAACACTGCGAGGTTTTGGATGAAGCTTTCATTTTCCACTAGCACAACGTCGCTATCGACCGGAGCCGGGTCCGTTAGCGGGTTCCAGGATGTGTCGAAGTCATCGCCTTCTGAATCCTTGAAATAATACCCACCAACCAGCCAGCGCAAGCGTTGGTCATCAGGGCTTGCCAGACGCACTTCCTCAGAAAAATATTTCTGACTACCGCGACCAAAAGAGGCAAACCCGCCTGGGTTCACAGCCCCAAACGCGTTTTGGAAATCAAAGTCCGTGTACCCCGTCAAGGAGGTGAGCGTATAGCCATTGATGTCATAATCAACAATGGCGGTCAGGCGGAAGCTGTCGCGACGGACACCGTCCACGGTCACGCCGTTGGTGCCGCTCAAGTCATAATAATAGCTGCTGAAGCTGTCGATTTCGCCGCAATAATACCCGCGTGTCCGGGTGGGTTTAAAGAAGCCAGGTGCTGGGTCAAAACAGTTGATCTGATCTTCACCAAATGTGCTTTCGTCATCATCACCGCCGTTCCACAGACCGTAGGCAAAGCCACGGTCCCGGTCTTCCGAGTAGGCCATGTCCACATACACGCTCAGGGTGTCGGTTGGGGTCCAGTTGATCTTGGCCCCGACCATTTTGGTTTCCTCGTCGCCCAGTTCCTTTCGGCCATTGACATTGTTAATGAAGTCGCCGCCGAATGTGTAAAACGAGCCGTTTACTTCAACAGCAAGCTTGTCCTCGACAATGGGTGCCTGAACAAAACCGCGCAGCTCATAATGATCATGGTCGCCCGCTTCGGCCATGACCCGGCCTTTAAACTCGTTCCCTGGCCGTGCAGTAATGAAGTTGACCGCACCAGAAAATGTTCCCCTACCAAACAGGGCTGACTGTGGCCCCCGAACCACTTCAACGCGTTGCACGTTATTCAGATCATACGACGTGATCGGCCCAGATACATAAACACCGTCCACAAAAAAGGACGCGTTGGGTGACCCCAAAATGTTTGACATGCCCCGGATCGATGGGCGGTTGTTGGCGCCCCCGGTTGCACGCCCAAATCCCTCACGGAACGAAAAGCCGGGTGTCAGAAGCGCAAGGTCCTGAACATCCTGAATTTGTGATCTTTGAATGGCATCGGCTGTGAACGCCGTAATGGCAACAGGTACGTCCCGTAAATTTTCTGACCGTTTCCGCGCCGTTACAATTATTTCCTCTAGCGACAGCGCATCGTCATCAGCAGATGCGTCCTGCGCGCTTGCCGACCAACTTGTTGCGGTTGCTGCCAAGCTCAGCACCGCAGTCGTCGACATAAGTTTTCTGATAAGCATGGTTCCCCTTCCTGCTATCGTCGCGTTTTGCAAGGCTTAAACGGGATGAAGGACCGGGCAAACAGTCCCGCCTTGTCAGAAACGCTCAATTTTCCTCATTTCCATCCACCGCCATTAGGGCCTGTCAGAGCGGTTTCGTCAATCTTATGATATATCAATAGAACAACTTGGCGCAGAACAGTTAGGTTTCATATATTGAAAGCATATATAAAACAGAATGTTAGCGATTTTGAGGATCGATAAAAACTTGACGCAATGTTGCAAAAATGTCGCACACTAAACGTACAAAAACCGCAATTCTGTACTATTATTGTCGACTCAAGTGGGTGTTTTTATGCTTTAGCGTGGGGGAAGCGGAATGAATTCGTCGTCGCCGTCAACCATTTTGAAGCCCCCTGATTGCCAGCGTTTTTTGGCCTCTTCAATCATTTCAATATCTGTATGGGCAAAATTCCACCACAGCCGCCTGGGGTGCCTGAGCCGGTCGCCGCCGATCAACGCCAGATGCGCACCTGATGATGTCTCAACCGGGACAGGCTCTCCTTCACGCAGAACAATCATCGTGGCTTCGTCAAATTCTTCATCGCCGAGCTTTATGGTGCCCTCTATTACATAGATGGCGCGTTCTTCGTGGTCAGCGGGCACCTCCAGTGTTGCGCCTGCATCAATCTTAACATCAGCGTATAAAGTCTGGCTGTAAACAGCCACCGGCGATGTTGCGCCCCATGCTGTTCCTGCAACCACCGTTGCCAGAGCCCCGTCAAGGTTCACTGTTGGGATATCTGATGCTGCATAATGCTGAAAAGATGGATCAATGTCCTGTTTGTCGGCGGGCAGGGCCATCCATACCTGTAATCCCAGAAGGCTATGGCCCTTTGCCCGCACGTCGTCTGGCGTGCGCTCTGAATGCACAATGCCGTCCCCGGCGGTCATCCAGTTTACCTCGCCAGGGCGGATGGGTTGCACATACCCAAGGCTGTCGCGGTGCATAATTTGACCTTCAATCAACCATGTCAGCGTGGACAGGCCAATATGGGGATGTGGTCGCACGTCAATGCCGGTGCCGGGCGCAAAGGTTGCGGGACCCATTTGATCAAAAAAGATGAAAGGACCAACGGTGCGTGCCTCAGTGGATGGCAGGGCGCGCCGCACCTCAAACCCGCCAATGTCTTTTGCCTTTGGCCGAATGACGGTTTTGATGCCAGAACATGTTTTGCTTTCACATGCCGCGTCGGCTGACTCATGGAAGCTCATATCATGTCTCCTTTCAGGCTTGTATAACGCGGCTATACCATGCCGATCACATTTTAATGACAGATCACTCAGTAGCCCTATATGATAGATACCAGTGTTTATCGGGGCACGATTGATCAGGAGAGTATAGGGATGGAATTTTCGTTAAAAGTCAACGGCGAGACACGGGTTGTCGATGTTGAACCGGACACCCCGCTGTTGTGGGTGCTGCGGGATGAGCTTGGCTTTAAAGGCGTGAAATTTGGTTGCGGCGTAGCCGCGTGCGGTGCCTGTACCGTGCATATGGACGGTACGGCGACCCGTACCTGTGTTTACCCCGTTGAAGCCGCTGCAGGCAGCGATATTACCACCATTGAAGGCTTGGCCGTTGATGGGGTGCTGACCGATGTCCAGCAAGCCTGGATTGAAGAACAGGTGCCCCAGTGCGGCTATTGCCAGTCCGGTATGATCATGGCGGTCAGTGCGCTTCTGGCGGAAACGCCTAACCCAACCGACGAGGACATCAACGCTGCCATCACAAATGTGTGCCGGTGTGGCAGCTATCCGCGTATCAAAAAAGCGATCCAGACTGTGATCAGCGAAAGGGGTGCAGCGTAATGGCAAGCCAAAAGAAAAAGCTCACGCGCCGTAAGTTCCTGTTGGGCACGGGTGCTGTTGTAGGTGGCGGTCTTGTGCTTGGGTATGCGGCGCTTCCGAACCAGACCAAAGACATCGCCGCCAAGTATAAGGGGAACGGCCAAGTACTTTCTGGCTGGATCAAAATTACGGCCGATAACAAAATCACGGTGATCGTACCTCATGCTGAAATGGGGCAGGGTGCGCATACTGCCCTTCCAATGATGGCGGCGGAAGAACTGGATGCCGACTGGGACCTTGTGTCCATGGAAGAGGCACCTGGCATGCCAGAGTTTGCCAACCAGCCGCTTGCCGAAGGCTTTATTGTTGGCGATAAATTGCCGAATATTTTGGCACCATTGATTAACAAGGCGTTTTATTCCATCACGCAGGCAATGGACCTGCAAATTACCGGTGGGTCAACGTCGGTTCGGTTCACAGGGCAATATGGCATGCGTGTCGCCGGGGCAGCAGCGCGTGAGATGCTGATGAAAGCCGCCGCCAAAGAATGGGATGTGCCGCTTGGTGACCTAAGTACAGAAAAAAGCCATGTGTATCACCGCGCGTCCGGGCGTTCCGCAACATATGGCTCGCTTGCGGATGCAGCTGCCGAATTTGACCCGAACCCTACACCCACACTTAAGGCGAAAGCGGACCACACCCTTGTTGGTACCCGCACGGTAAAACGACTTGATGTGCCGTCCAAAGTGGACGGCAGCGCGCGGTACGGTATTGATGCCGAAGTGGACGGCATGCTGTATGCGGCGATTGCCCGCGTGCCGGTGCACGGCGGTATGATTACGTCCCTTGATGACGCGGCAGCGCTTGCCATGCCGGGGGTGAAGAAAGTGTGTAACCTTGGCTATGCCCACGCGGTGGTTGCAGACAAATACTGGCGGGCAAAAAAGGCGCTTGACGCTGTGGATATTGAATTTGACGGAAACGGCAACGAAGGGTTGAACACCGATGCGATCTTTGCCCGGTTTGCCCGTGATCTGGAAACCAGCGAACTGGAATATGACATCGACGAAGGCGACTTCAGCACAGCATCGGGCCGGCTTGTTGAAGCGGAGTATGCGGTGCCATATTTGGCTCACGCCTGTATGGAGCCGATGAATTGCACGGCCTGGGTGCGTGACGGCGTCTGCGATGTTTGGACGGGGACACAGGCCCCTTTGATGGCGCGCACTGCTGCCGCGACAGCCGCGGGGCTGGAGCCGGAACAGGTAACAGTGCATAACCATATGCTGGGCGGCGGTTTTGGTCGCCGCATTCACGCCGAAAACGACTATGTTGCGCCAGCGGTTGAGATCGCAAAAATGGCCGGCGCCCCGGTTAAGACGATCTGGAGCCGCGAGGAAGATATGCGGTTTGATGAATACCGCCCTGCTGTAGTCAGCCGGTTTGCGGCAAAGCTGGACGACAGCGGTAAACCGACGGCTTGGCAAAACCGGTTTTCTGACAAACGGGAGCCAGTGGAAGCGCCGCTTATTCCCTATGCGGTGGAAAATCAGTCCATTGGTTACGTTAAAAGCCAAAGCCACCTGAAGCTTGGCCCGTGGCGCAGTGTTGACCATTCGCAGCATGCTTTTTTTACCGAAAGCTTTATTGACGAACTGGCGCATGCGGCGGGTGCTGATCCCTTGCAATATCGCTTGTCTCTACTGACCGATGCGCCGCGCCATGCTCACGTGCTGAAAACGGCAGCGAATGCTGCCGGATGGTACACTGGCGTGAAAGATGGCCGCGCCATGGGGCTTGCGGTGCATGAAAGCTTTGGCTCGATTGTGGCGCATGTTGTTGAAGTGTCCGTTGGCGGCAACGGTATGGTGCAGGTGCACAAAGTTACCTGCGCGGTGGATTGCGGCGAGGCTATTAACCCTGACAATATTGAATCACAAATCGAAAGTGCGGTTATTTATGGCATGACAGCAGCCTGTTACGGCGAAATAACCATTGAAAACGGGCAGGTGGTTGAAGGTAATTTCCCAGACTATGAAATGGTTCGCCTGGCAGAGGTGCCGGGCATTGACGTCCATATTATCGAGTCTGGGGCACCGCTTGGTGGTCTTGGGGAGCCAGGCTTGCCACCCATTGCACCGGCGATAACAAATGCACTGTATGTCCTGAGCGGCCAGCGGGTGCGCAAGTTGCCGATCAAAAACTATGAGTTTGCCGCAACCGCTTAGGCGCTAAGAACCGGTTTCATTTTCAGAGATCCAGCGGACTGGTGACAACACGTGTGCCGTCCGCGTGGCTCAGGACAAGCAGCCCCTCTTTTTGAAGGGTGGTAAGCGCGGCCGCTGGGGCAAACTTACCAGTGTTGTGTGCGCTCGGTTTTTGACCAAGCTTTGTCATACGGTCAAGCCAGCCATCAAGTGCAGGATCGCAAGCCAACGAAGATCGGCGCGGAATTAACCAACTGGCGGCACACAGGTCCGCAAGACCCGCCGCGTTACCCTGCAGGAAAGTTCTGCCATCGTTCATTTGCCGGGAAACCAGGGCGGCATTGGCATGTATGCTGTCTGGTGTGTCAGCTGTGGTTTGTATCATCTTGGCGCGCCAATGCAGTAAGGCAAGCGGCATGCCGACGTTGCCGTTGGGAAACAGGCTGGGCGTTGGTGCAGCCGATTCCAGTACCAGCAGGATAGCGGCCAAACCAGAGGCGCGCCCGCCATCCCATTCCATGGTTGCGGGGTCTTCCGGCTTTGGGGTCATTTTATGGTATGACAACTGTTTCAGTGCACATGCGCTGGTCAGCAAAATGTCGTCTTCAACGGAACTGGTCAGCAACCGGATCATGCACACCCCTTTCGGCTGGTGCGCATTCTATAGCGCAGTCATTGCAGGTTAACCAGCGATACAGCCGTAAATCTGTTGCAAGGTTTTCTGTGTCTAGGCGACTTGTGCGTGCCGACCACCTGCAGGCGCCAGGTATGCGTCAAACGCTGCACATGCCAGCCTGACAGCCTGTCGGGCATTGGCCGTAACCGTAATGGTAAAGCCATCAACCTCAACAAGGCCTTCATTTTGCAGCGTATCCAGTTCCCTGAAAGCATCCGCGAAGCCTGTAATGTCAACGCCTCTTGCTGTGCAATGTGCCTCCAGGTCAATGGCGCCGTAACACATTAGTTCTTCGATAATAGACCGCCGCAACCGGTCATCATCGGTTATGGTTTTGCCCTTCACTATGGGCAAATTGCCCTCGTCAATTGCCCGGTAATAGCTGCGGGTATCCGCACAGTTCTGGTAATAGCCTTCATTGAGAGACCCAATAGCCGACACACCAAGGGCGATCAAATCTGTTGCGCTATCGGTGGTGTAGCCCTGAAAGTTGCGACTGAGTGTGTGGTTTTTCAGGGCGTGCCGCATTGGGTCGTCCGAGCGGACAAAATGATCCAGGCCAACGGGTTCAAAGCCAAAGGTTGCCAGCTGATCTGCGCCCGCGTCAAACTGCTCTAGGCGTTCCCGAGAACCCGGAAGGGCAGTTTCGTCTATTAGCCGCATATGCTTTTTCATCCAGGGCACATGGGCATAGCCAAACAGCGTAATGCGCGTTGGTGCCAACGCTTTTGCAAAGTTAACATTGGCTCGGATTTTCTTTTCGGTTTGATGGGGCAGGCCATACAACAGGTCAAGGTTGATATGCTCTATACCATAGTCACGAACCAGTTTGATGGCACCATAGACTTTGAAGAAGGGTTGCCGCCGATTTACCGCTTCCTGCACATCTTCGTGAAAATCCTGAATACCAAAACTGACACGGTTTACGCCGCCTAGTGCATAAGCTGCAACTTTGGCTTCGGTCACTTCGCGGGGGTCAAGCTCTATGGCGATTTCAGCGTTTTCGCTCACATCAAAGTGGTCATTAATGGTTTGCATAATGCGGCTGAAGTCAGCAGGCGATAACCGGCTGGGTGACCCGCCGCCAAAGTGGATGTGATCAACAGTTTTGCGCACGCCCGTTTGCTGTGACACCATTTCCATTTCACTCAGCAGATAGTCGACATAGTCGCTTACTGGTGTGTATTGACGGGTGGCCTTGGTATTACAGCCGCAGTACCAGCACATTTTTCGGCAAAACGGAATGTGGAGATACAATGAAATGCCACGGTCACCGTCCAGGGTTTTCATCCAGCCTTTTACCGTGTCTGCTGTCACATCGTCAGAAAAATGCGGCGCGGTTGGATAACTGGTGTAACGGGGGGTGTTTCTGTTATGGCGCAGCAGCGCATCATGGATCTGGTTCACGGATAGGCTCCTGCGATGAAAGGTCATTGGCTGCATCCTATTCCGAAATTACCCCTGCCTTACTTGACCAAAGTCAACATATCGACGCGCGCGATGAGTCACACTGCCGGTATCAATTGGGGAAGTATGGGGTGACCGACATGGCACTGCCGGACGACGCAAAGCTAGCACGCAAGACAAGAGACTGGCCGCCAATTAAGCTTGAAAGTGCTATGCATGATGAAGAGCCATATCATGAACTTTTGCTGCGATATGTTAGAATTTGCAACAAGGTTTTAGCCGCCAACCGGGACCGGTTTCCGTATCGCCAAATGTGGTCAGCGGGAGAGCGCGCCTTGTCTGGAAAGCCTGTTGTCCTTGCATTGTATAACAATGGTCTAAGGGCGTATGCCGTTGTTGCGATGGGCGAAAATGCGATTACGGTTGAAAATATCGAACCAGCCAAAATGGCAGCAGAAAACCGTTTATTGCCGACCTATCCGGTACAAATGGATTATGTGATGGACGTGGTTGCCAAGCCAGACCGGTATGTTGCGGACCCGTCTTTGATCAACTGGGACTGGTTGATCCACTGATCATTGCAGTCATCTTTTAATCAAGGGTTTTTGACACTGGTTGGTGGCAAAGGCTGTTGGGCTGACGTTAGTCGTTTGCCTGAATGTCGGCGCAGGGGTACTCGTTCGAGCAGGCATTGCACGAATAGCTCGAGATAACATCAATGCTTGGAATTTTAACCAACGCCCCTTTCACTTCGATGTCGGTTTCCTGCCGCAGTTTATTCAAAGCGCGGGAAAATGTTTCCGATTTCATGCCCAGACGCGCGGCAATCAGTGACTTGTCATAAGGCAGCTTAAAGTCGATGCACTCGGCGCTGGGTTGGTTGCAATGACGGAGCAAAAAGCACCCGATGCGCTGCGACGCGTTTTGTAGTGTCAGGCTTTCAATTTCCCGGCTTTGCCGCTTGCGGTGACGGGACATGGACGCCAGCAGTGCCAGGGCAACAGGTTGTTCGTCATTAACCGCTTTTTTCAATAAGCTGCTGGGAAGGCGCAATACTTCAACTTTTTCTGCAGCAGAAGCACAGTAAGAATGCAGCCCGTCTTCAAAAATAGCTGTTTCCCCCACCATTTCACCGCGAGTTGCCATATCAATTACGGCTTCTGCGCCATCCATGGTTTCCCGGAACAGTTTTACCCACCCGGACAGCATCACAAAAAACCATTCTGCGGGGTCTTCCTGCATGAACAGCGCTTCGCCTTTTTCAAGGGTCAGGAACTGGCCCGCTGCGGCAAGGGATTTAATGGTGCTTTCGCTCGCATCCTTAAAAAGAGCAAGCTGCTCGATGACGGCAGGTGCATTTTGCTGCTCAAACTTTATTGCTGTAACAGAACCCATATTCCCTCACACATATTCCCTGGCAGCTCTGAATGATCAAAAGATAAACAGACGCAAATTTACATGGGTAAAACAGCACATCTCGTGTGCACTAACGTGTTTTTCCCTGACATAACCTCAAGTGCATTTTATGCTAATAATTTTAGATTCACTACATTTTTCGTCGCGATTTTCCATGTTTTTGCTCTTTCGGTTAATAGGTTTTGCCTATTGCTCTAAAGAAAATTGCGGCTTTTCGGGATCAGTCCGCGCGCGTTCCTGGGGTGCATTCACCCGCTTTTACCGGGCAAAATGCTCTGGCCGCGTCAGGCGGGAAATGATGCGGTAAAATGATTGAATTGAGCGAGCGAGAGCACAAGCGGAAAAAACTGAGCATGCTTTGAAAAAGTCAGGCCCAGAGAATCCCGATCAAGGCCCATAATCAAGGCCCATGGGCACGGCGTTGCCGCCTCATTATCCCTTCAGCCTGACTATCCCCTAAGCCTGACTATCCCCTAAGCCTGACTATCCCCTAAGCCTGACTATCCCTCCAGCCGATCGATCACTTCAAAGGCGGCGCGTTCGCCCGACTCCATCGCACCTTCCATACCGCGGTCCAACTGCGCCGTGTGCTCTCCGGCAAAGAAGATATTGCCAACAGGTGCACCAATGGTTGGGACGATATCCCGCACCTGGCCGGGCGCCCAGGCAGCATAGGTGCCGCCAGCAAACGGGTCTTGTTGCCAGGACCACATGCGCACCGGGCGGATCGCACCTTTGGTTGCAGGCCGCGCTTTGTGAATTTCAGAAAGCAGCAAGGCCATGGCGTCCGCCTCTGCAATGGCATCCAGCGCTTTGGCTGTCATGCCGGTTGACCATGTTTTGAGGTAGGCGGGCCCATCGTCTGCCCCCGCCGCGACAAACAGCCGACCAGCGGGTGTGTCGGTCCAGCAGGTCAGCGGTAGTTCATCGATTTCCCAAAACGGTTTTTCGATCGCAAAAAAGCCCTGATAGACCCGAGAGTATGGCACAGCACCGATCGCCGCCCTTCGCTGCGCGGGCATGGAGGCGTCAAAAGCAACCTTGCTCAGCGCTTTTAGCGGCAGCGTAATCACCACCGCTTTTGCTCGCACGGTCTGACCAGTTGCGCTGGTCAGAGTAACTTGGCCTGCCGCTTGTTCCACACTGGCAAGCCTGAAGCCACGGCGTACCTCTGTTTTCAATTGCTGCGCCATGCCAATGGGAATGCGCTGATTGCCGCCTTTTATTTGGAAGGTCGGCGATGTGCCGGGTTCCATGAAGGCAAACTGCCGCCTGATCCAGGCCGCATTATAAAAATGCATCATAGCCGAAATCGCATCACCGCCATCGCCGTAGGTGGTGTTAATGTCGGTTAGCAGGCGAACCTGCTCATCGGTCAACCCGGTTTGATTCAGCGTCGCTGACAACGACACATCGTAGGGATGATACTCCGCGTCCAGCCAGTCTTCTGCATTTTTAACCGGGTTCAATCGTCCTATCAGCCCGCGCAGGCGCTCCCACGGGTATTGGCTGCGATTATCATCATCAAATGGGTTCAGCGGGCTGTTGCCCCACGCAGTTTTATCGGCAAACGTTTGCCCCCGATACATCATGGTTGTGCCGCGTCGCTGTAAAACCGCGTTGGATGCGCCGGGGTTGTAGCGCGATAAGCCCAAGTCATCGGCAGCTGCCACCATGCGCGCATAGCCATTGCCGATGGATTGCCCGCCCAGTTCCTGCACGCCGTTCATATCGGTCAGGGAATAAACCCGTCCGCCAACCCGGTCTTGTGCTTCCAGAACCAGTACCTTCAGCCCTTGATCCTCAAGGTGCCGTGCAGTATTCAGCCCCGACAGGCCGGCCCCAACAACGGCGACATCGCAGTCAAGATTGCGCGCAAATGCAAGCGAGCCAATAGCAGGGGCTGCAATGGCGGCGGCACTGCCCAGCAAAAAACGGCGGCGGTTGGTTGTTATCGGTTTCATGCGGTTCTCCCCAAAACACAGCGTTGATTACTTAACTTTATGGTCGGCTTCACAGCGCGCCTAAGACATAGATCAAGCCTCTCGTTTAAAATGATATAACTCTATACCATTTATTGACCTCTATTGACATACGTCATGTTGGGTAATGGGGTAACTGGCGCACCATGTTGCGCTAATTGAAGACAATGGGATCCGGTGATTTTGACACAAGGGTTTGACCGTGAAGGACTGATCAAAGCCGCAACTGTAAGTGCCGCTGATGCGCCTGCGCTAGCGCAAACCTACACGCATCATCTGGGCTTGAAGGTACTTGAAAAAAACATTGTTTCAGAAGGGCTTGCCGCTAGTTGGGGCACGCCCGGTATGACGGGGAAAGCCAGTTACCTGATGGCTTCTGATAGCGGTACGCCCATCTATATCCGCATCGTTGAAAACCCGGACATGCCGCCATACACGCCCCTGCGATCTTACGGCTGGAACGCGATGGAAATATGCGTTCAAGATGTGGATGCCCTGTATGCAAAGCTGAAAAATTCACCTTTCACCATCATTGGCCCCCCGAAAGAGCTGGAGATCGCCTCTATCATCTATCCGATGCAGGCAGTTGGTCCGGAAGGCGAAGTGCTGTTCCTGAATGAAGTGCGCGGTAGCTTGCCAGACCATGATCTGCCAAAAGCAAAAGTGCCGGTTGATCATATTTTTATCATGATTTTGGCCACCCCGGACCGCGAAAAGGCGCTGGAGTTTTACACCAATAAATTGGGGTGGGACCGGGGCGACAGCTATAACCTCACTTACACCGTTATCAATAAGGCGTTTGGGTTTGGGCCTGACCATAAAACTGACATCACCACCACGTGTGTTGGGCGGCTGGTGAACAACGAGATTGACCAGTATCCCCCCGGCACTGTGATGCGGGACAGCGCGACAGGTATGCTGCCACCGGGCATTGCAGCTGTCAGCTATATGGTTAAGTCGCTGGATACCCTTGATGTTGATTTTATAAGCGCACCGCAGGCGCTGGGTGGCGCGATGTATGGCGGCCAGCGGTCAGCCTGTTGCATTGGTGCAGCGGGCGAGCTTATTGAACTGATTGAAATAGGCTAACCCCGATGGGATCAGCAAGCAAAACGGCAGAAATGGTGGCAGCAGTGCGCGCAGCCTATCATTATGGCCCTGAAGCAACTTTGTTTGACGACCCCTATGCTGTGCGCATGGTGGGCCTCTTTTATCGCCTGAAATGCAGCGTGCCGTTCCTGCGGCAGCGGTATATGCGGCAAGGCATGTTCAAGCATCTGAAGTCGTCGCTTAGTGTGCTATCTCGCGCGCGCTACTGTGAAGATCGGCTTGCCAAAAGTATAGCGGACGGCGTGTCGCAATATGTTTTGTTAGGAGCAGGCCTTGATACCTTTGCCCTACGCGCGGATACACAATTTACCGGTGTAACGGTGTTTGAAGTTGATACGCCGGACAGTCAGGCGGAAAAACGCAAGAAGGTTCAATCCTGTGGTCGCAAACCTTTTGTTGAGCATAGGTTTGTGCCTGTCGATTTTACGTGCGAGCAGGTTGAAGCAAAGTTGTTGGAGGCTGGGTTTGACCCGGACCAGAAAAGCTTTTTCAGTTGGCAGGGTGTTCTGATTTATCTGGATAAAGACACGATCTCGCGGTCGCTTAAAGGGTTGGCGACCATTTCTGCCGCAGGCAGTTTTTTGATTGTGGACTTTATGGATGCTCGCCTGTTCGATGAAGGCTTTTTGCGCACCATCCCGGACACGGCGGCTGACTTGAAGCGTTTGATGGCCTATACCGCGGCGCGCGGGGAGCCCATTGTATCCGGGTTTCTACCAGATGAGTTTGCTGCGCTGGCCGCAACAGCAGGCTGGAACATGATACACACCATTTCGTCAAAAGATCATGCTGCGCCTTATCTGGACGGGGAGCCAGATTATCGCTGGCCGACCGAGTATGATCATTTGGTAACCTTGCAGCGCGTGCAGTAAGGTCTGTGCATTAAAGTCTGGGTGGTAAGGTCTGGGCAGGAACATAGTTTTGAAGGAATCAACAGTGTTCAAGTGGGGGAGCAGTTTTATTGCCGCAGTTTTGGCGATAGCCATCGCGGCTATGCCAGCCAGCGCGCAATCGAAAGAACCCAGGGTTAAGGTCACGGTGGGGGCATTTGCGGCACCTGGTACGCCGTGGGACAAAGACTGGCAAACCTTCAGGCGCAATGCCGAAGGGCGGTCAAATGGCGATGTGGCCATTAAATTGCTGATCCGGGGTGAAACCGGCGGTGAACCTGTCACCATGAGCAACATTCGCCGTAACCGTTTGCAGTTTGGCGGCTTCACCATTGGTGGGGCCTCTGCCATCGTGCCCGAACTATCGGTGTTGCTCACGCCGTTTTTCTTCAAGGACCGACAGGAACTTGATTATGTGATGGACGAACATCTGCTTGATGTGTTCCAGCCGCTGTTTGCCGAAAAAAATCTTGTTCTGATGCGTTGGGTGGATGTGGGCTGGCTGAATTTCTTTGGCAAAACACCCATCTTGAAACCGGAGGATGCTCAAGGCTATGCGCTGCGTTCACAAGCATCGGAAGCGTCACAGGTTCTGATGAAATCGCTGGGCGGTGATATGATACAAATGCCGTTCCCCGACCTTATCCCGGCGTTGCAAACCGGCCTTGTGAAGGGCGGCGACACCAATATGGTGCTGTATGCTATTACGGGGCTGGGCAAAGAAGCTCCGCATCTGACACTCACGCGCCACGCATATGATACCGGCGTCGTTGTGGCCAATTATAAATGGTTCAGCGGCTTGAGCGAAACAGACCAGAGCCTGATCAACAATGCCTTCCCAACGTCTGCCGAAGCGCGTGCCGGTGTGCGGGCCATGACGCAATCTTTGGGCGGTATGGTTCAGGCCGACCCGGATATCACGATCCACCAATTGTCTGATGCAGATCGTCAAGCCTGGGTGGAGGCAACGGCAGGCAATTCTGAGCGCATCATTGCCGCAGTGGGGGGGCAGTCTCAGATGATTTATGATGCCATGCTGCGGGGGCGTGCAGATTACCGCGCGCGGCTTGCTGCCGGGCAATTTGAAGCCACCGCTGCCGAGGGAGCAAATTGATGGAGTTTGCCCGCACTTTCTTGCGCGTTGTCTCTAAAGCAGAACGGGCAGTGACCCTGCTCGCGTTTGTTATTATGACACTGGTCATTATCGCTGATGTATTCAGCCGCAAAATAACTGGCGTCGGGATTGCGGGTGCGCCGCGTATCGGCGTGTTTGCGATGATTGCAACGGCTTTTGTCAGCTTTGGTTTGGCGTCAGACGCGCGCCGTCATTTGCGGCCAAAGTTCGCGGATGGCTGGTTCCCCGAAAGCTGGAACGCCGCGATAACGTGTGCGCAGGAACTGCTTACCGCCGCCTTTTGCCTTGCCTTCGCGGTTGTGGGCGTTGGCGTGGTGATGGAAACCTATACGCTGGGGGAGACAACACGCATGCTGCGCATCCCGGTGTGGCCCATGCAGGCGATCATTCCGCTGGTGTTTTTTATTGCCGCCATCCGCCACAGCATTTTTGGCCTTATTCCCGATTTGCGACCAAAACTTGAAGATGCTGCCAGTCTTGATGCCGTGCCAGCAAACCTGAAGGTGGAAACGGGTCAGGCGGGGGATAAAGCATGAGCGCTCTTCTCCTCTCGGGCTCGTTAATCGGGATGCTGCTCTTGCGCCAGCGCATTGTCATTATGCTGATGTTTGCCGCCGCCTTCAGTTATCTGGTGTGGGGCGATGGTCGGCTGGATTATGTCGTGCTGGATGCGTGGGCGGCAGCAGATCAGGAAGTGTTGCTGTCCATCCCGCTGTTTATCCTGGCGGGCAATATTATGTCGCGTGGGTCCATCGCGCGAAGGTTGATTGCCATCATGCGCGAAGCCATGAACCCCATCCCCGGCGGGTTGGCGATTGCCACTGTATTGTCCTGTGCGTTTTTTGCCGCCATTTCCGGGTCCAGCACAGTGACCCTGATTGCGGTTGGGTCTGTAATGTACCCGGCTTTGATTGAGGCGGGATATAGCAAAAAATTCGCGCTGGGGGCGCTCTGTGCGGCGGGCACGCTCGGTATCATTGTCCCGCCTTCGATCCCGCTTATCCTCTATGGTGTGATGACGGAAACGTCGATTGCGGATCTGTTTAAGGCCGGGATTGGCCCTGCCATCCTGTTGACCAGTATTTTCATTGCCTATTCCATGGTGGTGAACTGGTCCAAGGAACGCGCGCCCTTTGATGCGGGCGCGCTGTGGGGTGCGCTGAAAAACGGCATTTTTGCGCTCTTTATGCCTGTGGTTATTTTGGGCGGTATTTACGCCGGACTGTTTACAGCGACAGAGTCGGCGGCGGTGGCGGTGTTTTATGCTGTACTGGTGGAACTGTTTGTCCACCGGGACATGACGGTTGCAGAACTCAAAGACACATCGCTCGAAACCGCGACCATGATGGGCAGCCTGTTCCCGTTGCTGATGATGGCTCTGTCGATCAATACTTTTATGGCGTATGAGCAGATCCCCGCAGAACTGGTTGGCTGGATGACCGGCCTTGTCTCGGACCCTGTTTCCTTCCTGCTGATTACGATGGTGCTGTTGCTGGCGGTTGGCTGCTTTATGGACATCGGCTCAGCAATCCTGATTATCTCGCCGCTTCTTTTGCCGCTGGCGTTAAGCCAGGGCGTGGACCCGGTACATTTTGGTGTCATCATGATCACCAACCTTGAAATTGGGTATCTCACACCGCCGCTGGGCCTGAACCTGATTGTGGCGATGACCGCCTTCAAGGAAGATTTCTGGCTGATCGCCAAATCAGTGCTGCCGTTTTTGGTGTTGATGCTGATTGGCCTGCTGATCGTCACCTTCACGCCGTCACTGTCGCTTTTCTTAGTTAAGTAGGACTGAACCATGGACGCTTCCCTTAAAGACCGTTTGATCCAGATTTTGGGCGCAGACAATTTGCTGATGAGTTCAGCAGATCGGGCGTTTTATTCGCAGGATGTCAGCAAGCGCGCCGAGTTCGTGACCAATGCCGTCATACGGCCTGGTAACACGGAAGAACTGGCTGCAGCTATTAAGGTTGTGGTGGAAGGCGGATACTGTGTTTTTCCGCGTGGTGGCGGCATGAGCTACACCAGCGGGTACCTGCCCAGCAACAATAAGGCGGTTACCATTGATATGGCACGCATGAACCGCGTGCTGGAGATCAACACCACCGACATGTATGTCACGGTAGAATCCGGGTGCCGCTGGGTGGATTTGCACGAAGCCTTAAAGGGCAAAGGCGTGCGGCCCCCGTTTTGGGGTACGCTGTCGGGCATTCGCGCCACCGTTGGCGGTAGCATGAGCCAAAACAGTATCTTTTTTGGCTCCGGTGTGCACGGCACAGCCGCCGACAGCGCCACCGGGTTCGAGATTGTGCTCGCCGATGGCAGCATCCTGAAAACCGGGGCGGGCGCGCAGGTGAATGCCAGCCCATTCCAGCGCCATTATGGCCCGGACCTGACAGGCATTTTCACAGCGGATGCGGGCGCACTGGGCTTGAAGGCCACAGTGACCATGAAGCTGATCCGCGACCCGGCGCACAAGCGTTTTGCCTCCTTTGATTTTGCGGATTACCGCTCGCTTTTTGCGGCGGCAAGCGAAGTCTCCCGCCAGGGTTTGGCAACCGAAAGCTTTGGCTTTGACCCGTATCTGCAAAGCCAGCGCATGAAACGCCAAAGCCTCGCCAGCGACGTGAAGTCACTGACTAATGTGATGAAATCCTCAGGTGGGGCGCTTAAGGCGCTCAAGGACGGCGCAAAGATCGCCCTGGCTGGCCGCAGTTTTATGGATGATGCCCAATACAGCTACCACTTTATGACTGAGGCGCACAGTGCAGCAGGCGCGGACGAAGCGCTAAAGGGCATAGAGAAAATCTGTTTGGAGGCGGGCGGTAAGCAGCTTGAAAACTCAATCCCGAAAATCATCAGCGCCAACCCGTTCACGCCCCTGAATAATATGGTGGGCCCGGAAGGCGAACGCTGGTTGCCGGTGCATGGGCTGGTGCCACATTCCAAAGCGCCCGACATGATGGCAGCCATCGAGCAATGCTTTGCTGACCACGGCGATGCGCTTGCTGAGCATGGTATCAACACTGGCTATCTGATCGCCACCGTTGGAGCCAGCACCTGTGTTCTGGAACCTGTGTTTTTCTGGCCTGATGAACGCATGGAAATTCAGGACGAGGTTGTCGAAGACAGCGCTAAGAAAAACTTCAAGGACTTTGGCGCCCGCCCTGAAGGCTTTGCTACCGTGATGAAAGTGCGCGCGGCGCTGAACGAGCTGTTTTTGGCACATGGTGCTGTTCATATGCAGATCGGCAAGGCGTATCCCTATCGGGATGGCCTCGAACCCGCGACCTATGCGGTGGTGGAAGGACTGAAAAAACAGCTCGACCCAACCGGTCAGATGAATCCGGGTGCTCTTGGTTTGGTATAGAGGCTAATTTAGTCTGTGGTGCTTTGCCCTAGAGAGAACGGACGAACCCGCGTTACCATCTGATGCAGGTATTTGCCAGGTTGTTCGTTGATGATAATATGAGCTGAATGCTCGAAAGCCACATATTCTTTATGCGGTGCTTCCAGTGTTTCAAACCAGGGACCAACAAGGCTTGTTGGTGTTTGCCAGTCATGATCGCCCTGAAATATGAACATTGGCACTTGGTAAGTCGTGCCGAATTCTTTGCGAAAGTCTCGGCCGTATAGGTCATTCATCAGTTCTTCAGTTGCTTTGCTGGCACCTGCAACCATGCTTAGTGCGTCCTGCAGTCCCATTTCAGGTGAAAACAAGGAATCGCTGAATAAATCTGATGTAAACAAGTTGTTCGATTTCGATGCATGAATCGAGGTTTTGTAGGTGATGAGCGGAGCCTGGATGGCAATGATACGCTCCATAAAGCCATCAACGTCTCCCTTGGGTGGCCACTCATCCTGTAACGCTTCGAGATTGTTTATGGTTTCGGTGTCGGCAGTTTTTCGCGCAGCGTTCAGCAGCAGGCGCTTGCTTTCATCGAACCCTGCGTTCCATGCCAGAGCTTGCCCCACACCAACATAGGCGGCAATAAGGTCAGGGCGTTTCTTAATAACCCCGAGGCCGAGCATTGACCCCCAGCTGTGCCCAACCAGAGTGACCCTCTCTATGTTGAGATGGGTTTGTAAATATTCAATCAACTCAACGGTATCTGCGACCATGAGGTCATAACTGTTCGGGTTGCCTTGTGTTGATCTGTAGGGCGAACGCGGCGTACCGCGCTGGTCCCACTCCACCAGAGTGTAATATTCGGTCAACGGTCTCAAACTTCTGTATGACACGCCTGTTTGCGGCGACCCTGGACCGCCATGCAAGTCGAGCATTACAGGGTTTGCCTTGTCCCGGCTACGGATGCGAACATATTGATCAGTGCCACCAAGGGACACCATGATGGCTTCGTCAATTCCCTGTGGAGAGTTGAACCAGTTTGCGTCGTCGTTGAATGACTTGCCTGTATCGACAATGAACCAGGCCCCCGCAGTCGCGCCAACCACAAGCAACAGAAACGGCAAGACAAGATATCTGCCAAACATTCTTGCGATTTTCATAAGCCGGTCCCTCTGTCAGTGCTTTGGTAGAAGTGCAAGCCCGGAACCTACTGCGGATTAAGAAACCTGTCTAATCCCTCAGGCTAATTTAATGATGGTTTTGCCGAAGTTTTTGCCGTTCATCAGGCGGGCAAAGGCTTCTGGCGCGGCCTCTATGCCGGTGCTGACATCTTCCAGGAAATGCATCTTGCCCGCTGCGATCAGCTCAACAAATGTGCCGATCATATCATCCATCTGGTCCCAGAAGTCATACACAACAAGGCCGCGCACGGTTGCCCGCGCCCTAATGAACGCAGCAGGGTTAGGGCCGGTGATGGGCTCGCCGCTGTTGACCTGTGAAATCAGCCCGCACAGGATCACCCGGCCACCAACCGCAAGCCGCCACGCCGCTGCATCCAGTGTTTCGCCGCCAACATTGTCAAAGTAAATATCCACGCCGTTCGGGCACAAGCGGTCAATGCCGTCCGCCACCAGTTCCTGCTTGTAGTTGATGCAGCCATCGAAACCGGCGGTTTGTGTAAGCCACTGGCATTTGTCCGCACTTCCTGCGATGCCAATGACCGTACAGCCAAGCGATTTGGCATACTGCCCCACCATGGAGCCAACGGCACCTGAGGCGGCGGACACAACAACCACGTCGCCTTCTTTGGGCTCGCCCAGATGTTTCAGGCCCGCGTAGGCCGTCAGCCCAGGCATGCCCAGCACACCCAGTGCAAGCGACGGCGGCGTGATACGCGCATCAAGCATGCGGGCGCCGTCCGGGCGCAATGGGTCCACTATGGGCGTGAGTGTGCTGTAGGTTTGCCAACCACCGGGCACAAGAATGCGGTCACCCGGCTTAAAGTCAGGGTGTTTGCTTTCTAACACCTCTGAAACCGTTTCGCCCTTAAGCACATCGCCGGGTGCAATGCTGCCGGACATATGCCGCCCGGCAATTTGACTACGCATATAAGGGTCAAGCGACAGATACAGATTTTTGCATAAAACCTCGCCGTCGCTTGGCGGCACCAGCGCCGTTTCCGCTACCACAAAATGATCAGCGCTCGGGATACCGTCAGGCGTTGCCTTCAGGCGGACTTGCTGGTTCATCGGCTCGGTCATGGCAGGCTCCGCTTTAAATGCTATATCACTATATCATTTTAAGTTAATCTTGATGTAAAACAAGTGATATTCCATCTGGTTCCGCTATAGTCGGGCAAATTTATGGGGTGATGTATGAGCGAACAGAAACTCTTGGGACCCAGCTTTTATGCGGCGGCCCTGCAAACAACATGTGATGCAGTAAACGGTCTGGCATCAAAGGATGAAGCCCGTGCCTCGATGATGCAAACCATCAAACGGCTTGCGGGTGAAATTCAGGCGACTAAACGCTTTGTCGGCCCCGACACCAAAATTATTGTACTGCCCGAATATGTGCTAACTGCCTATCCGCTGGGGGATACAGTACCCGGCTGGGCAGATAAAGCGGCCATTGATGTGGACGGGCCAGAGTATGAAGCTTTGGGCAAAATCGCGCAGGATAACGATATTTATCTGATGGGTAACGCCTATGAGCGGGACGCGCATTTCCCCAACCTGTATTTTCAGGCGTGCTTCATTATCGGCCCCAACGGCGACGTTGTGCTGCGTTACCGGCGGTTAAATTCCATGTTTGCCCCAACACCCCATGATGTGTGGAACATGTATCTGGATATTTACGGCCTGGACGGGGTGTTTCCGGTTGCGAAAACCGACATTGGTAATCTGGCGGCAATTGCATCAGAGGAAATTCTGTACCCTGAGATTGCGCGGTCGCTGGCGCTGCGCGGTGCGGAGGTGTTTTTGCATGCCACGGGCGAAATGGGGTCTGTGTCTGACACGCCGAAAGCCATTGCGCGCAAGGCCCGGGCGCTGGAGAACCTGGCCTATGTCATATCCGCCAATGCGGGCGGTATTCGCGGGCACGAACTGCCGTTTTCTGCCACCGACGGGCGGTCTTCAATCGTTGACTATAAGGGCATTGTGCAGGCGGAAAGCGGCTGGGGCCAGACCATGACAGCGCACGCCTGTATTGACCTTAATGCGCTCAGGAAACACCGCCGCCGCCCCGGCATGAGCAACATGCTGGCCCGGCAGCGGCTGGAGTTGTTCGCAGAAACCTATGCCACCCTGGGTACGCAGCCTGCCAATAGTTTGTTGGAGGCGGATGGCAGCGTCAAAACGCCTGACCGCGCGCATTTTATCGGTGCTCAGCAGGCATCAATTAAAAAAATGGATGAAGACGGCGTTATCTAATCGGCCTCACCATAACCGTTGCATGCCTTTGGTTGCCCGCGCTAGATTATAGGTGAGGAAGTAAGGGGGCATTATGGTTTTATCCAGACTATTATTTCGCGGGGAAGGGCGCCAGCCCAGCCTGTTTCTTGAACTGATTGTGGTTGCGCTGGGTGTTATTTTGGCGCTGGCGGCAGAAGAATATTGGGCTGATCAGGAAAGGCAGCGCCTCATCAACCAAAACTTGCAGGCCGTCGGTGCGGAACTTCAGGCCAACGAAGTAACAATCAGGGCGTCGTACGAGTACCATGTTGAAGCGGCCCCCAAAAGCTTTGCAGCGCTCGATTACATAGAAAGCACGGGACAATACGCCGATGCCAGCTGGTACACTGGATTTCAGGTGCCACTTTTGCGGCATGCTGCGTTTGATACCGCGCTTCAAATGGGTGTTTGGGCCGAAACGGCGGTTCCTGTTACTGCCGCCGTTAATGAAGCATATGCCTGTTTTGAACGGATCGAAAACACAGCGGACGCCTACCAACAGGCTTTGGCAGGAACACGCCGTACAGACGGTGTTCGGTTTTTCAATATAATAGGTTTTGCTTACAGCCAGCTGTCTGGCGATGAGGAGCGCTGCTTTAAAGCCATCAACGCCGCAATGGACGCCTTGAAGACCGGAGAATAGGTAGACGAAACCTTACCTGTGCTGAAACGCGAGATTGGCGCAGTTTTGAGTTACTGGCCGTTGGGATAATATTCCGCGATATCTTCCAGCCGCTCGCGCTGTTTGATGATGACATTGTTGGGATCAGGCAGTTCAATCAGGCCTTCCCGTTTGATTTTGGAAAACACACGGCTGACGGTTTCAACCGTGATGCCTAGATAGTCTGCAATGTCCACCCGTGTCATCGGCAAGTGCAACGTCTCGCGCGGTCCAAGCGCCGCTTTTTGCCGGTGTTCCATATGCAACAGAAAATACGCCAGTTTTTCGCGGGCATTTTTGCAGCCCAGTACAAAAACCTGATCAAGCGTGGTGGCGAGCACACGCCCGCCGATACGTCTTAAGCGATGTTCCAATTCGGGGTGGCGCTCCATCAGGGCGTCAAGGTCCCGAATATGCCAGCGGCAGGCGTTCAGGCGGCTAAGCGCCTTGGCACTCACGCTCGCAATAGCGTCCGGCAACAGACCTGCAAAATCACCCGGAAAAAGAAATGCCATAATCTGGCGCCGGCCGTCGCTGGACAGCCGCTCCAAAAGCCCGATGCCTGTGCTGATGTTATACACATAGTCGCTGGGGTCTTCTTCTTCAAAAAGATAGCCACCCGGTTTAATTTCAATGCGGGTTGCGATAGCGTCCAGCTCATAAATCGCTTTTTCATCAAGCGCAGAACACAGCCTGCTTTTGCGGGCCGGGCAACTGTGGCACAGAATTTTACCGTCGTGCGACACTGGACGCATGCCTCATTCTCCGAACGCGGGTTTAGTTGCAAACGGTATCAGAAAAAAATTTAAACAGGAACATAGTTTCAGGGTGTGCTCCTGCACCGCCTCTTTGGCTTTATACCCGTAATCTTCCATCGCTGTTTTCCCTATAGCCCCAGCCCAACAATGGCAAAGCCGCACAGGGCAATTGTGCCGCCTGCAATGGCATGGGTATAGTGCTGCAGGGTTGCCGTCGGCATGAAGGTCAGGCCACTGAAAACGGCCATCGCAATGCCGGTCATGGTGGCAACCGTGACCAGCACGAAGGTGCCCACAACCATCGTCATGCCGATTACCGAGGATGTTGCAGCCGGATACAGCATCAGCGGAATAAGCGGTTCGCAGGGGCCCAGCACAAAAATGATAAAAATCGACCAGGGAGCCAGCGCAAGTTTGCTGCCCGCTTTTTCAGGTGCGTCATGCACGTGCATGTGGTTGCCCCGGTGGCTGTGCGCGTGATCGTGGGCGGTACCGTCTGCGTGCACATGATAGTGGCTGTGCTGTTTCTGGCGGTTGGCGCGCCGTATGCCCCACACAAGATACAGCAGTCCAAAAGACATAAGCGCCCACGCCGCCAGGTCGCCGCGCATGACTTCTATCACTTCCATGCTTTCAAGCGCGAAGCCCAGCGATAAGCCAATAAGGCCAAGTGCAATGGACCCAACCGAATGACCAAGTCCGCACCCAATGGTCACAAGCGCCATTTTGTGTGCTGTCCAGCCCCTTGCTTTGCCGAGAGCGACAAAAGGCAAATAGTGATCCGGGCCAATCAGCGTATGCAAAAACGCAATGGAGGCGGCTGTGGTGACAAGCACCAACAGTTCTGGTGACATTGTATTCCTTTGTTCGATCCCACCCAGATGGCAAGCACCCCTGGCCGCGTTTCATCTTACGGCGCATTGTGGGCAGTTAAAATCCGTTGATTAGCCTACCGCGCGGACCATGGCATGTGTCAACGGGTTTGTGGTTTTTGGCAGAGCTTAATCAAGGTTGGCGTTGGCTTCATCAAACACAGTGATGGGGGCGACCTCTGCTGTGTTCACCATCATAGATTGGCGGCGGAAAAAGCGCAGGAAGCCGGAGCGTCCCATGCGCGATGCCCCCATGCCCGACAGCTTGAACGAGTTTTTTTCGGCTTCATGCATCATGCCGGTCAAGGAGCCATCATTGATGCTGATGCCGCCAGCCTCTATTTGGCGGCCAACAGCAATGGCTTCTTCGGCAGTTGCGGCATATACCGCACCGCTCAGGCCGTAGTCGCTGTCGTTTGCCATGGCAATGGCTTCATCAACCGTGTCAAACGGGATAACAGGTAAAAGCGGGCCGAATGTTTCCTCGGTCATTATTTTCATGTCAGGTGTCAGACCGGTTATCACCGTGGGGCGGCACCAGTTGCCGCCGTGCTTTTCAATTTTACCGCCTGTGTGAATGGTTGCCCCTTTTGAGCGCGCATCTGCAATCTGGCCCTCGATGATGCTGGCCTGTTTGTCAAAGATGATCGGCCCAATGTGCCCGGAATGGATATTGGGCGCGTTGATGGTGACCTCACCAGCTTTCGCGACCAGTTTCTCCAGAAAGTCATCAAAAATCGGGCGGGCAACATAAATGCGCTCTATCGACTGGCAGGCCTGGCCGGTGTTCAGCACCGATGCCCGCAGCAGCGATGTGCTGGCGCGGTCCACGTCTGCGCTTTCAAGCACAATCGCGGGGTCCTTGCCGCCAAGTTCAAGGCACGAGGGGATGAAGTTGCGCGCCGCTTGCTCGCCGACCTTCCGGCCCGTTGCCACGCTGCCGGTAAAACACACCATGTCCACGTTATCAACCAGTGCAGCGCCGGTTGTCCCATCACCGTCGACGATAGCGAGCACATCCTTAAGCCCGTCAATGCCGGCAATGACGTCGCGCACGGGCGCTGCAAACCTGGGGGTTACTTCGCTGGGTTTGATGATAACGGCTGCGCCGGCCATCAGGGCGGGCAGGGCGTCTATGAACGACAGCGTCAGCGGGAAATTCCACGGGCTTATAACACCCACCAGCTTGTAAGGCCGGTAGCCCACCGAATATTCGATAAACGGCATTGCGCCTGCGCGGCCCGTGTCGTCGGTTAATTCGCTGGCGGCTTTCACCCATCGCTCGATTGCGCCGGGGATGCCATCTATTTCCATGGCAGAGATATAGCTGCGGCCTGTGTCATCCGTAAGCGCAGACAGAATGTCTGCCTTGTTTGCGACGATGGCTTTTCCAAATGCCCGCAAAATATCTGCGCGGCCTTCAAACCCCTTGGCTTCCCAGGCCGGTTGCGCGGCCCGCAAACCTTTGCAGGTGGCAGCCACATCGACCGGGCTTACGGGGTCAATCGTATAGTCTATTTCACCGCTGTGGGGGTTTCTGACCGGTAAACTCTTATCAGGCAGGCTCATGACGTATCTCCGAAAGGGGACCTAAGTGGTAGGCTAGTCCAGCGCTTCAACAAGGCGCACCCGGACAGTTGAATTGCCTTCCCGCAGCTTCTTTGCCTCGGCGTATTCTGGTGAATGCCAGAAGGTTTTTGCAGCCTCAAACGAAGGCCATTTTGATATAACAACTTTGGTCTCGTCAGGCCAGTCCCCTTCCAGACATTCGCTGACCCGCGCACCGCGCGCGACATACTCTCCGCCAAACTGTGTTACCAGTTCGGCTGCGCGCTCGCCGTATGCCCTAAAGCTTTGCATATCTTGAATTTCTGCGAGTATGATCATGTAGGCTGCCATGCTGGTTAACTCCTTCTGGGTGCCCTGCAACAGGGCGTGCTACAAGGGTGTTACTGTCTTTGGGTGATGATTTGCCAGCACCTTCGAAATGATATATCAATATATCTGGCTTGATCACAGGGGCGTTGATCAATATCAATGGTTTGAAACAGGGTGCTTTGCCGCCATTTTTGTGACTGGGAACGTCAAAATTGTGGCTCAAGGGCAGGAAGCTCAGGGGATAAAATGAGTAAAAACAGAAATGGCGGCGTTGTGTTTTCCGCAACTGAACGGGTAAACGAAAACCTGCCAACACCCTTGTATCACCAGATATATGTGCTGCTTCGTGAAAAAGTCGTGTCGGGTGATTACCCCGAAGGCACGCTTATCCCCAGCGAGCATGAACTGGAAAAGATTTTCAACGTGTCCCGGATTACGGCCAAGCGCGCGCTAGATGAACTGGCGGCGGATGGTTTGGTGGCGCGTCAGCGCGGGCGCGGGACGGTGGTTACCTTTTCAGCGCCGGTACCCTCAAAAAGCGCTGAGTCCATGGATGGTTTGATGGAAAACCTGTTGACCATTGTGTTGGAAACCCAGGTAACAATCCACGAGTTTGACTATGTTGCCGCCCCTCCACGAGCGGCCGATGCGCTTGAGGTCGCGCCGGGCACTAAAGTCCAGCGGGCAATCCGGGTGCGTCACAAGGACGACACGCCATTTTCGTATGTTGAGACATACGTGCCCGAGGAAATAGGTCGATCTTTCAAACGCGAGGAAATGGAAAACCAGCCATTGTTGGCTTTGCTGGAACGGGCGGGGGTGAATATTTCCCGCGCGCGTCAGTCTATGACCGCAACGCTTGCAGATGGCAAAACAGCATCCATGTTAAGCGTCAATGTGGGTAGCCCGCTTTTGAAAGTGACGCGCGTTGTGTTTGACAGCGACGACCGGCCCGTAGAGTTTATTACCGTCTTATACCGGCCTGACCTGTACCAGATGAACATGACCCTTTCCCGCGTTGAAGGGGAAGAGTCGAACTTCTGGAAAACTGAACATTGATATGGTGCGCCGGCTTGGCGCACCATCGTATTTTAGTCTTTAAAATCTGGCCGTCACTTCAAGGCGAACTGTGCGGGGTTCGCCGGGGAAGTGGCCCGTGCGCGAGATAAACCCACTTTCAGCATCCAAGAGCCAGTCAATTTCATGAGATACGGTTGCAAGTGTGCCGGTAATCAGCACAAAACTGAGCAGGATGGATAATTTCAGGCCTACCCACCTGTGGAGGTCTAACCATACACGTTTCATAAACTGTTACCGGGATCCGCGAGAAAGTTTTGGGAAAACACGACCCGTTGAAGCCTTGTAGCTGTCATAGCTTTCGCCAAAGGTCTCTCGCATCATTGCTTCTTCTTTTGGGATGCGGGTTACATACATAAGCAGGAATACCGGCACGACCAAAGCACCCGCGATCCAATTCTGGATCAGCAGCGGCTGGGCCAACACAGATATCCAAATGGCGGCATACATGGGGTGACGCATACGGGCGTAAACACCGCCAGTTACAAGGCCGTGATCTTCCCGAATTTCCAGGCCAGGGCTCCAGTTTTTGCCTAGGTCCGCATGTGACCGCCAAAACAGCCAAAGCATCGGCACCTGAGCGATAAGCCCCACCATCATTGCCCAAGATGGCAGACTGTAGTCTGCAAATGAAAAGACCCTGGTGGCCAGTTCGATATAGGGCAGCAGCCCCATGGCTATAAACATCGCAAACAGGACAGCGGTTTCGATGATGTCCTTTTTATCGTCAATAATTTCGTTGTTTTGATTCTGCTTGCTGTGAGGGATGCGAATAGCGGTCATACAGATTGCCGAAATGAACCATGCAATTTCGCCAAGTGATCCATGCCTCAGGCCGTATCCAGCCGCAAGAAGCACTGCAATACCAATCAGGTTCGGTAAAAAACTTCCGGTTTTCTTTAATATGGATTCCTGGGGCTGGGTTGTCTCTGACATTGTATTTCCTTGTGTCCGCTACAAGCCCGATGCAAAACACCATAGCGATGAAAAGCACGCGGGGTTGGTGGGTATCCCTCTTGATACTTCAAAGAGAAAGCTTCTTATTAATACTAATAATCATTATTAATATCAATATAAAACTAAAAAAAGCGAAACATAAAAAAAGCCGGCTCGCAGGAGCCGGCTGATGAGTATGTGGTCGTTTTCGTTTCTCCGGGAGGAGTGTCCTAGGCGATAACTGCGCATTCAGTTTTGGTCGATCACGCCTGGACCATACTCAGAACAGAAACAGAGGGTGGCTTCGGGCCGATGCCCGAAGCCAATAGCTTAAAACGAGTAGTTAAAGCGGATGCCAAACTGCGTTTTGCGGCGGAAGGCAACATGGATGCTTTCCCGCGTGAAGTCGAAGAAGTTTGCACCAAAGGGCGGCGCCAGGCGGACATCTGCGCTGGTGTCGGCAATATTGTTGGCCGATGTTGGCGCATTTTCACCAAGCAGGTTGGTAATAAACGCTTCAACAGACACATCGTCTACCCGGAAACCGGTCCGGATGTTTACATCCAGCGCTGTTTGTGTTTCCGCGAGGTTGGTGTTGCTGTCAAAGAAACTGCCTGTAAAGAAAGTGTCCAGACGGGTGAACCAGACCGGATCATCCATGCCCATAAACTTGCCTTGAATTGGCTTTTCGTATGTCAGGTTTGCAGACCACGCCCACTTGGGGAAGCGAGGCGCGCGCTGGCCTTCCACATTGGCATCAGGACCAAACACGTCGTTAAAGTCACCCGCGCCGCCATCTTCAGGGAAGCTCGCGATCTTGGCGTCAATATATGATACAGACCCCTGGAACGTCAGCTCTTCGCTAAGGTTAACGGTGGTGTCCAGCTCAAAACCATAAATGTTGGTTGTGGCCCCATTGCCAGTAAAGGCAACTGTACGAACCGGGTTTGGCGCTGTTGGATCGGTTTCGGCAATGAAGTCGAAGCCAGAGAAGATCTGATCACTGCGTTTCATGTAGAACGCCGCCAGGTTCATAACGCCGCGCTTGTCGTTGAAATACTGTTTCCAACCGATCTCGAAGTTTTCCAGTTTTTCTTCATCAAACGTTGTGCTGATGCCGGGGTTCCGCTGCCTCAACTCTGCCAGTTGTTGTGCATCCAATTCTGCCACCTCGGCATTAAAACCACCTGGCAGGTTACCAACGCTATAGTTGGCATACAGGGTTGTTTCGTCGTTTGGCGTATAGTTCAAAACAACTTTTGGCAGGAATGTATTGAACGAGGCATTCCCGTTTGCAACAGCGGCATTTGAAATTTGGTCATTCTGGTACCGGCCTTCAAAAATGATCTCAAGATCATCATTGATCTGGTAATCAAGAATGGCGAACACGCCTTTGGTTTCTGCGCCTGTTGCGTTTGCCGGGGCAATCACACCCGCGAACCAGAAATCCAGCAGGCCATCATAAAAGCCACCGGTGGTCAGGATGTCGATATCCAGATAGTTACCACCAACTGTCCAGGTCAGCCTGTCATTCAGCGCTGTACCAGAAAGACGGGTTTCTATGCTTATATCTTCCAGTTCCTGGGCGCCAGAGGTATTGAAGCCATAGGTGCCTGTGCTGTCAAAGTCACCGAAGAACAAATATTCTTCTTTATTATAGCCAAACAGCACATCCAGCGACATGCCATTGTCAAAATCGTAACTTGAATCGAGGCTACCCCGGAAGGCTTCGCGTTTCAGGCCAAAGCCGTCAAGATCATTGAGCGTCAGACCCAGCGATGTGGCCTCTCCAAGGTTGGCAAGAGCCGCCAGAGCAAGGTTAAAGTCTTCCCGTGTCGTGTTGGCACCAAGTTCATCTTCTGTCGGAATTCGCAGCGTTCCCTGGAATGCGGTTTCTGTTGTGCCACCACCATCAAGCGGGAAGCCGCCAAAATTATGCTCTGCAAGGCCACCAATGCGCGCCACAGCGGCTGGGCCATCATCATCTTCATAATACAGGCCGCGTGCCTTGATACGGAAATTGTCATTGGGCTTAAACAGCAGCGTACCTGCAATAGACCATGTGCTTTCCCGGCCCAGTTCCTGGCTAGTATCGTTGGAATTGCGGTAATGCCCACCAACATAATCATAACTGGCGTTTATCCGGCCTGTCAGATTGTCGGTGATCGCGCCTTCCATGCCAAACTGGCCCCGGTATTCGTCGCGTGTCGCGGCAACGCCGGTCATGTTGAAGGCCAGCTCCTCGCCTGGGTCTTTAGTAATATAGTTGATCGCACCGGCAAACGTGTTCCGGCCAAATAGCGCCGATTGCGGCCCTTTGATAATCTCTACGCGTTCCAGTTCCTGAACGCCGATACCCTGAATGCCGCCAGACACATAAATGCCATCAATAAAAATGGCCGCTGTCCGTAACAATGGGTCACTGTTGTCAACGGTAATACCACGGAAACGAGGCGATGTTGCTATCCGCGCATTCCGGTCATTAAACCCCTCGATGAACAGGCCCGGGGTTGCCCGCGCAACGTCCAGAATGTTGTTAAAGCCCGCATCAAACAATTGCTGGTTGCTGAAAGCAGAAATTGCAATTGGCGTATCTTGCAGGCTTTGTTCGCGCTTGCGCGCTGTAATCGTGATTTCGTCAATGGCAAAACCGTCGTCAGCGGCAGCATCCTGTGCTGTCACCGCTGTTGAAATACTTGGGACCGCAAGCACCATGCTCATCGCTGCAGACGCCAAGAGTTTCTGTTTGTGGATCATGTCCTTCCCCTCCGTTAAGGAACTGTCGATACGAATACTCCCCGGCCGAATGTTTTAAGGCACTTTTGCGCAATAAGATTGCGCACACGCCGACATTTCAGCACTAATTAATTTGTACTATTGATATAATACTATGTCAATTAAAACGCCCCAAATTCCTGCGGCTGATGCGCTGTCGCCGGATGCTGTGATGAAAAAAGCACATGGAGCCTATGCATTGGGTGTAAATCATTGTGCATCAATGGCTTTGCACCAGCGTTGGCAGGGCCGTTTGCCTGCGTCTGGCCGTTAACCATGGTCCTTAAGTATCTTGAGCGCGACCTCAAGGCATTGGCTGTAGTCATTGCCGCGATATGTTTTTTGAGTTTTTGGCAGGTGATCCATGCATGTGAACAAAGGGTCCTGAGGGGACGACATAACCAACAGGTTATCCGTGGGCAGTAACCCATCTGCTACCGGATCAAATGCAAAGGCTGCATTATAAGGGCCGATGTAATTGTTGCCTGCCAGCAGCAGGTCATTCACCATTGCCTGGCATTTCTCTGCTGAATATGCCGGCACATCAATGCGGGAGGTATCATCCTGTCTGTACCACGGAAAAAATTCGGCCTGTTGCATGAACCGCTGCCACAGCCAGGTCATATGGCTGCCGTCTGCTTTGGGAACAATTGGCGGGCAATAGTTTGCCAGCAAATCGTCCCGCTCCGGCCCGCGGAAAACCGACAGACCATGCGCTACCGCAAATGTGACGCGGTCCGGGTACAGGGCCGCTGTGGCTGTTGCAATACTGGCACCTGTATGAAAGCCATAAATACACGCTCGGTCCAGACCAATGGCATCAAAAAATTCAACCAATGCTGCGGCATAGGCGGCCATGGCTGGTATCTCGTCGGGCAGTGGGTCTGACATGCCGTTGCCGGGGTTGTCCGGCGCGATAACCGTGAAATCGCGCGCCAGCGTGTCGATCAGGTCCGCATATTCCGCCGATGTGCGCGGGGACTGATGCAACAGTAGCAGCACCGGCCCTTCTGCTGCCGGGCCAGGCCCCGCAATGCGGTAATGAATTTGGCCAAAGCTTACATCAGCATATCGGCGTTTGTGCATGATTATCCCCTGCGCTCCGTTCAGAGTGGCGTGGCGGTGCGCCCGCGTGAATGACCTAGGTCATGGAAGGCGAAGGCCTGTTTTGCAGGATACCCCTCCAAAGGGAGACAAAGGCATGAGCGAAACCGTTAATCGTCAGTGGTGTCTGGCAGAGCGCCCCATCGGCAGACCGGTGCAGGAAAGTGATTTTACCCTCAAGGAGGGAACGGTCCCCACACCCGGTGAGGGGGAGTTTGTGGTGCGCACGCGCTATCTGTCGGTCGCGCCGGTTATGCGCAACTATATGATCGATGGTGCTGGCATTGAAAAGCCGCTGGCCATTGGTGATGTGATGCGCGGGCGCGGCGTCGGTGAAATTGTGACCAGCAAAAACGCGGACTGGCCCGTCGGCACCATCGTGCAAGGCAAGCTTGGCTGGCAGGACTATGCGCTTGGCACTGGCGCGCCCGGTACGCTGATGTTCCCCATCCGGCAGAAGGTGGCGCCTATCGCTACCGGTCTTGGTGTGCTGGGCATGACCGGCTTTACCGCTTACTGCGCGCTTAAGGACATTGGCACCCCGCGCAAGGGCGAAACGGTGGTTGTCTCCGGTGCGCTGGGCGGTGTGGGCAACATTGCGGTGCAGCTTGCCCGCCTTATGGGGTGTCGGGTTGTCGGCATCGCCGGGTCGGATGAAAAATGCCGCGTGCTTGAGGACAAACTCGGTTGCCATGCCACCATCAACTACAAAAACGGGCAGGTGGACGAAGACCTGAAAACCGCCGCGCCGGACGGTGTGGACATCTTTTTCGATAATGTTGGCGGCTCCATTTTGGATGCCGTGCTGCTGCACCTCAACCGCTATGCCCGCATCATCTGCTGTGGCCGGATTTCTGAATATCTGAACGACGAACCCTATAAGCTCAGGAACTGGGGGCAGGTGGGCCACATGCGCGCCAAAATGCAGGGCTTTTTTGTCTATGACTATGAACCCATGTTCGAGGAAGCGGAGCGCGTGATGGCAAACTGGATCGCCGCCGGGGACCTGACGTATCAGGAAGACCGGCTCGAAGGCCTGGAAATGATGCCCACCGCGCTGATGCGGCTCTATGAAGGTAAGAACGTGGGCAAACAGATTGTTCATGTGTCGGGGGATGCGTAGCAGCCATCCCAAACCCCTTGACTGAACAGAGGGCACCCCCGACAGCGGGCACCCCGACAGCAGACACTCCGGGCGTCAGCACACGCTTGCCCCCTAAACCAATTATATAGGTCGCTCAGGCGGCTGTTGCTTTGACGGTGCGCAAAAGGGTGATACCAAAGGGCATAAGGGGCTGAAACGGATCACAAACTACTGGATCACAAATCTATAGGGGGACTGTCATGGTAATGCTGGAAACTAACCACGCGGGCGCACGCGCGTCTCAATTTGGCGTCAAAACATTTGTTGTTGCCGTCGCTATTCTGCTGCTCGCGCAGTGGATGGGGTCGGCCGCGCTCGCGCAAGATGTAACAGAGCATCTTGATCTGGCGTACTTTGAAGGCGAAGGCTTCAGCGATGAAAAGCACCGCCTTGACCTGATCATCCCGGCAGGCCAGCCTGCCATCGCAACTATGTTATGGATCCACGGCGGGGCCTGGGCCTTTGGGGACCGCAAGAACGACCTGGAGCTCGCCCGTGCCTTCGCCCGCGAAGGGGTGGCCGTCGCCTCCATGTCATACCGCCTGAGCCGCGGTGACTGGCGCGGGGAGGAATTCCCCTCAACCGGTGTTCAGCACCCGGAACATATCAAGGATGTTGCAAGCGCGTTTGCCTGGCTGCACACGAACGCAGGCAACTATGGCCTTGATACCAGCAATCTTTTCGTCAGCGGGTTTTCGGCAGGCGGGCACCTGTCGGCCCTTCTTGCGATGGACGAACGCTACCTCGCGGCCCATGGCTTGTCCGTGTCGGATATTCGCGCCGCCATCCCCGTTGCCGGTGGCTATGACATGGAAGATTATTATGTCGCGATTGAAGAGGGCATGGGCCAGGATGTTGCCATCGGCCATGTGCTCGGCGTGTTCGGCCCGCGGGAAAGCCTGCCGGATGCATCGCCGCTCACCTATTTGCAGGGCGCATCCATTCCCATGCTTGTGTTGACCGAAGGCCAAACCATTAATTACACCAAGGTCTTTGACGATGCGGTTGCTGAAAGCGGCAAAACCGACCTGATCCAGTTCAGCTACTATAACGAGGAAACGCATGCATCCCTTTTGGGGAGCCTGAGCCTCGCGGAAAGCCCGGCGAGAGATGAAATGATCAGCTACATCTCCTCCATGGTGGAATAGGCAGGGGCCCCAAGCTTAAAACTGATCACCTAAAACTGGCCACCTGAAAACTGGTCACAGGTTGCCCGCATTGCGGGGCGGGCTCTTTTAAGCTGCCTGTGCAAGCTCGGCGTCATCTGCCGTTAGGGCTGTACCTCGCCAGTGTTTTCGCCAATACTGCTCATAAGGTTTGCATAACCAAAAATATCCTTGTTACCCCGGCACACAAATGGATAGAGCAGCTTAGTAACACCATGGCACCATCACCCCGCGCCCCACACCGCTTTTGCCTTTTCGCCCTATGGCTCATGGTTTTTTCCGCGCCGCTGATCGCGGATGACGCCATCGCAGACGACGAATGTGGCCTAACCTTCACCAGCGCGCAATTGGACCAGGACCTGTTCCTCGACCCCATCCCCGGCGCAAACGAAGACCGGGACTATACAATGGGCCTGTTCGTCCGGTTCAGCAGTTGCCGAACGGCGTCCAGCTGGTTTTCAGGCCATGAAGCCCAGCATTTACTGCTGGACGCGCTCTCCATCGGGGATGCGCAAACAAAGTTCCGCTACAGCACCGCGTTTGAAAGCTTTAATTACACACCCGATGACCTCCCGGCGGAAGCCCCCCTTTTTGAAGACAGGCCCTACAGCTCCATTTTGCAGGTCACCAACAGTGTGGTGGCCTTCAAAAACGCCGAGCGCTCCGCGACAGAAGTCAGCCTTTCCCTCGGGTTTCTGGGCTTGCCGGTCAGCGAATGGACCCAGGCTGGCTTTCATTACGCCGTCCGCACCGTTTTCCGCAGCGAGGAACCTTTCGACCCAAAGGGATGGAATAACCAGATATCCAACGGCGGGGAGCCCACGGCAAAACTGGCGGTAAACTGGTTTCACCGCCAAAATGTGCGCGCTGACTGGCTTGATATCATTTATTCAACCGGCGCCACCCTCGGGTATCAAACAGGCGCGAACGTGGGCGTTTCTGCGCGGTTTGGCCTGCTGAACAAGCAAAAACCCGTTTGGCAATCAGGCCGGGCAAGCGGCTACGAAATTAAAAAAAGCCCTCAGCGGGAGCTATACGGCATCGTCACAAACCGGGTTAATTTTGTTGGCTATAACGCCCTGTTGCAGGGGCAGTTCAAAAGCAACGTGCATGACCTGTCCGCCTCTGAGGTGGAGCGGTTTGTTTTTGAAAATTCGATTGGGGTTGGCTGGAAAAACGAGCGGCACGACTGGCTTTTTTCCTGCACGCGCCGCAGCGCGGAGTTTGATTTGCCGGAGCGCCGAAGCCATTTCTTCTGCGGCCTAAACTTCGCACGTCTCCTGTAGGGTCTGGCCAGAATAGCGCCCAGATTTCGGATACACACTAGGTACACGGGCCGCGCGCAAACTAGCATGCATGACAGTATTCGAGCTCGTATGCGGGGAAGCAGAGCGTTTTATTGCGAACCGAGTCTCGGTCAGGGACCTATCTTGCTGAAAAATACCTATTGAAAGCGGGTGTTTCTTTCCAGATCAAAATGAGCTCTAGAATCGATAAGAGATAGTTATCGATAATAAATGAAATCCCGATTAGCCGAGTTTGATCTTGTGTATATGATACAATACTGATTACCTATAGTAGTGCGGTCACACCCTTTTAGCTTTAAACTAATTAGAGGCCAACAATGTCAGATACCGAGCATAATCCTGATCGCTATATGTCTGAGTTGCGTCAATTGCTTACGCAGGGACGAAAGAAGATTGGTTTTTTGATTGGGGCGGGCGCATCAACTTCGCTGCTTGTAAACGCTGATGGCGAACTCGACTCAGGGGGCGAACCTCTAATTCCTCATATCGCAGGACTAACGGCAAAGGTGCTAGCCGATCTTTCAGAGGACGAAAAAGCCGTCATCGTCGAGCTGAAAAAAGAGTTGGGAACGAATGCCAACATTGAAGCGATTTTGACCAAAGTACGACTTCTGGAACAGGCCATAGGAACATCAAAGATTCATGGGCTAGATGCCTCAGGCTACGAAATGCTGGGCCAAGAAATTTGTCGTAAAATAGGCGCTTATGTAAATGCCAATCTTCCCATCGGAACAACGCCTTTCTCAAACCTCATTGCTTGGATATCAGGTACTGATCGCCAGCACTCTGTCGAGATTTTTACACCCAACTACGACCTACTACTTGAGCAAGCTTTTGAACGAGTGAGGATGCCATATTATGACGGTTTCTCCGGTGGGCATCGGCCTTTTTTTGATGCTGCCAGTGTAACTCTAGATGGTCTACCGGCACGTTGGTCCAAAATTTGGAAAATTCATGGTTCGCTGGGGTGGGATATAGAAGGAGGCTCAGTCGTCAGGACAGGCGATAGATTGGCAACGAAACTGATATATCCAGACCACCTCAAGTATGATGAGATTACCAAGATGCCATACTCTGCGCTGTTTGATCGGCTGGCGCAGTTTATTAGGACTCCTGATAGCTTATTGATTTGTGCTGGTTTTTCCTTTTTTGATGCACACATTACAGCTGTTATCGAAGAAAACTTGGCTGCAAACGCTCATGCTGCGGTAATAGGCTTCCAGTATCAAAACGTTAGTAACGAACCGTATGCCACAAACCTCGCACGCCGCCGTCCCAATATGAGCGTCTACGCCAGAGATGGTGCTATCATTAATGGGGTTCAGGGCATATGGCGAACAGGTGACCCACCAAATGATGAGTGGGCGACAATTAGAAGGTCATTCTGGAAGTACGCAAATGGTGACGAACCGTCAGAGTTTCTGCTGGGCGACTTCGCTAAGCTATCTCAGTTCTTGGCGCTCGCTCAGGCACAGAGGCTAACAGTTAAGGCTCCAGAAGAAACAAGCAGTGAGGCTCCTACAGAATCAGGAGATATCGACCAACAGATAGATGCCCAAGGTACTCTTGATGCTTGAGCATGATCCCACATACTTAGGAAAAATATCGAGTGTTTCAGGGTCTTCGGTAACTGTTGACTTGGCTCGGTCCGTTGATTCGGGCATCTCATTGGTAGAGGGGCACGCGTATAGGATTGGCCAGGTTGGAAGTTTTGTAAGAATTCCTCAAGGCTATCAGGACCTCTACGGCATTGTGGCGGAGATTGGAGCGACGTCGCCTGACAATGAAGACGGGCCTACAGGGCGATGGTTAAAGGCGCAGTTACTAGGGGAGGCCTTGGGAGGGAGCTTCCAAAGGGGAATTAGCTATTTCCCCAATGTCGATGACCATGTACATCTCGCCACTGAGACTGATCTTTCCAAGATTTATCGTTCAGAGATAAAGGGCCAAGTCAAAATTGGAACGCTGTCTAGTTCCGAAAGCATATCTGCAAAGCTATCTCTAAATGAGTTGGTGACTCGCCACTCGGCTGTCCTGGGCTCTACAGGCGCTGGTAAATCAACCACAATTGCTAGCATTCTAAGGTCAGTTGTAGGAGGTGCAGGAGAAAACCCCACCGGAGAATATGATAGCGCCAGAATACTGTTGTTAGACCTTCATGGTGAATATTCTAAAGCTTTGAGCGACGTTGCTGACGTGTTCAGTGTTCATCCTACAGATCAAGAACGCCAACTCCGAATTCCTTATTGGGCTTTGGAGGGCCGCGATTTAATTCAGACATTATGCGGTAATCTTGATGAGAAGAGAGAGCTCGCGTTCACGGATAAAATCTTTGAATTAAAGCTAAAATCTCAAGAGGAAAATGATTTTGAAGGGGTGGATGTCACTACATTGACGGTCGATACCCCCATACCCTTCAGTATCAAGAAGCTTTGGTATGAGCTCATCGATTTTGAAATTTCAACTTTTAAGGGTCCACAGCGCGACGAACCCGCTTTGCTTGATGAAGGGGATGCAGAAACGCTTCTGCAGCCAAAATACGAGCCACATGCAATGGGAAGCGCTGGGCCATTTCTGAACCAACAAGCCAAGGGGATACGGCGGCAACTAGACTCTATCAGGTCTCGGTTACTCGATCGGCGATATGATTTTCTTCTCTCACCGGGACCTTGGGAACCTGCCTTAGACGGTGCGGTAGAATCCGATTTAGATGAACTGCTCTCTCAGTGGCTGGGTGGGCAGAAGCCTATTAGCATTCTAGATCTGTCAAGTGTTCCAAGCACCGTCCTTGGACACCTTGTCGGCTCTATATTGAAAACAATCTTTGAAGCAGTCTATTGGGGAAAAAATCACGCAGAAGGGGGTATTGAACGGCCACTTCTTGTTGTCATGGAGGAGGCCCATCGATACTTGTCTGGTGACAAAGAGACCCTTGCGACTAAGACCGTACAACGTATCGCTAAGGAAGGTCGAAAGTACGGAGTCGGTGCAATGCTTGTTAGTCAGAGGCCCTCAGAAGTGGATGAGACGATTTTATCACAGTGTGGAACCTTCGTATCTTTGCGAATGGGAAACCCAAGAGACCGCAGCAGGATCAAAGGCGCGCTCCCTGATAATTTGTCTGGATTGCTTGATGTCTTGCCCGTCTTACGAACAGGTGAAGCCATTATTGTCGGGGAAGCTGCTCAGCTACCTATGAGATGTAGAGTAAATCTGCCAAAAGAAGAGCATCGTCCGAGAAGTAGTGACCCCGACGTGCATTCTGCTTGGTCAAAAGCTGATAAAGCTGGTGAAGACTATTCTAGGCTGGTCAAAACTTGGCGTGCTCAAGGAAACATCGAGACTGAAAAGCAGGGAGTATAGGTATGGATAGAACACCAGTAGTTTCATCTAATGTTGGTTCAGTCGGATACGACGAGTATAGCGAGACTATGGAAGTAGAATTTCTAAGTGGCGACGTTTACCAATACTTCGGTGTTCCGCTCCACCTCTATGAACAGATGATGAGTGCGCACTCTATAGGCGGCTTTCTCAACACATATGTTAAAAGCCAGTATGGATATGCGAGGGTCTAATACGCATTTTTGCTGAGGCTTATGGCCAAGAGTGGGTGTTGTATTCTTCATGCGCATGCCCTCCAAAACCCCACATCGAATCACGCCGTACGCAAGTCATCCTCATGCAGGGTGTAATAATATATCGCCAGCAAGCTCAGCCCCATGCATAGGGCAGGCACAATGCCCACGGTGAAATACAGCCCGCTGATCGCCTCTGGCGATTGCACGTCTGCCCCGCGCTGGTAGCCGGTGAAGGCAAGGATCGCCCCCAAAATCTGCGCCGCAAGGCCGGAAGTTATTTTTTCTGTCAGGCTGTAGCTGGCGGCAAACACACCGTTGCGGCGCTCCCCAAACCGCCTGAAATCATCATCCATAATGTCCTGCAACATGCCGTTGCCCATCAGCAGCATCCCGCCCGACAAAATGCCAAACAGCACCGCGCGGCCATAAAGCTGGGGCAGGGGCTCCTGTGGCTCCGCCAGCAGCCAGGTCAGCGTCACCAGCGTATACAGCACGGTTGCCAGCATATAGCCCTTGCGCTTGCCAATAGCGTTGGCCAGCCGGGTCCACAGCGGCATCACCAGTGTCCAGGTCAGGGTGGTGATCATGCCATAGATGCCCAGCATCGTCACGTCATACGCCAGCGCTGCCGTAAAGAAAAACACAAGGCTGCCCGCCCCCACCGCCAGCCCCAGCAAATGCAATATTTTGATCAGCAGCAGCATTTGGTAGCTGCGGCCCCTGATAATGGACCTGATTTGCTGCCACAGGGCGGCGGGCGGTTCGGTGCCTGCATGGTCGGGCGCGCCCTTCAGGCTGAGGAAGCTGCCAAAAAATGCCGCGAAAATGGCGATGGCCATAACAACCGCAAGGCCGCTGTAGCCCGCAGCGCCGCCGCCCAGCCTGCCCAGCAACAGGGGCGCGAGCGAAATGCCAAACAGGGTGCCCAGCGCAATCGCGCTGGAGCGCACGCCCACCATGCGGGTGCGCACATCCGGGCTTTTGGTCATTTCGGCCGGCATGGAAAGGTAGGGAACGTTAAACAGCGTATAGCCCACCGCGCTGAGCGCCAGCAGGCTGACGACCGCCTGTGTGGTGCCGCCCGGCCCCGCGCTAAAGAGGCTGTAGGCCGCCAAAGGCGTGATGATCGCCGCCGCCAGCAGGTAAGGCCGCCGCCTGCCCATGGAGGTTTGCGTGCGGTCCGACAGCCAGCCAACGGGCATGTCTGTCATCACATCCACCAGTTTGGTGAGCAGAACGATGGAGCCCGCCAGCGCAGGCTCAATACCGACCACGCGGATAAGATACGCCATCAGCAGCACATTCAGGGTGTTGTGCACAACCGCGAGCCCCACGGAGCCAAGCCCCCAGCCCCAGATGTAGGTTTTTTTCAGTGCGCTCATATAGCTGCCACCCCCCGTGACATTGAATTACTGGTAGTCTTTTCGTCTATATTGTTATATATCTATAACAACTAAGCAACCTGAATTGCCGCCTGAATAGCTGTCTGAAATGAGAAGGTTCCCATGTCCCGCGAGTTGACCCACGAGTTGATGCCACAGGCCGACCATGACGGCACAAGCCGCCGCCTGGCGGTGCTCGCCATGAAGCGGGCAGTGGGGGCCGTGTTGCAGCCGGCCCTGATGCAGGTGTTTGAGGGGGAGGTGAAACCCGCAGCCGAGCAAGCGCTGGGCAGGCCGGTTGAAACCGCCGCTGATTTTCGGGACGCATTGAAAACGCACACGCTTTATAAGGCGTGGTCCAGCATCAACCGGGCGGCGCAGCACCGTATGTGGGCCATGCTGGCAGAGCAGATTGACGCGGATTATGACCGCATTGCCCAGAGTGTTCAGGCCGCGCGGGCGCAGCAACCCGTTGCAAACCTTAATGTGCCGGATGGGTTTGAAGCGCCAGACTATATCCGGCAGGCGGACATTCATTGCCAGCCGGGTGGCTATTTGCTGGACCGGTTTGCGGGCGATGTGGGCGCGGGGCTGCTCTATGAGATGGGCGGCAATATTTATGCGATGGGGCAGAACATTGGCGCGAAGGATTCAAAAGCCCAACGGATTATCGCTTTCATCCGCGAAGAATTCCCGGACCTGAGACCAAAACGCATTCTGGAGCTGGGGTGCTCCGCCGGGGCGCAAACCAGTTATTACCCTGCGGCGTTTCAGGGGGCGGAGGTTCATGCCGTTGATATCTCCCCCGCCATGCTGCGGTACGCGAGGGCGCGCGCTGATGTGCTGAAGGCCACCATTATCTTCCATCTGGCGGACGCAGCCGACCTGCCGTTTGAGGACGGGGCGTTTGACCTGATTGTCTCTCACAATATGTTGCATGAAACGGCGGCGGCGCACCAATTGCCGGTGATGCAGGAATGCGCCCGCGTGCTCGCGCCCGGTGGATTGTGTTTGCATCAGGATGTTGCTGTGCAACTGGACCAGTTGCCGCCGTTCATTCAGTTTTTATCGGAATGGCAAAAAGACAATAACGGCGAACCGTTTTGGCTGGATTATGCCAGTGCCGATGTGCCGGATTTGATGGTGCAGGGGGGATTTTCAGAAACGGCGGTTAAGGCGCATTATCTCGACCAGCTTGACGGACCGTTGCAGTGGTATGTGGTGACGGCGCAAAAATAGGGGCCGGTGACCTTTTTGGGATCGTTTTCGTCCCTTTTTGAGCTGTTTTCGTACTTTTTTGCCGGGATTTCGTTATTTTTTTGCGGCAGACGCGACCTTTTTCATCAGATTTTTCATATAATCGCCGTGGGATTGCAGCCTTTCGCTGATGCCTTCCGCATTTGGGGTGTAGCTGTCTATCGCATCATCCAGCCCCGGATGCAGGGTTTTTGCGGTCGCCAGACGGTCCCGCAGCACGCAATTTTCTTCTGCGATTTCAAGCACTAACGCCAGCAGGTCATCGGTCACCGGGTCGTCGAAATACCGCAGCCTCTCTGCCGTTGCGGCATCCGCGATGGATTTCAGCGATGGACTATCAGATGTCATTAATCGCACCGCACCGTACCAGCCGCCGCCAGTTCTTTGATCTCAATATCGCTGTATCCCAAGGATACCAACACTTCCACCGTGTGCTCACCAATTTTTGGCAGGTCTTTTCTAAGGCCCGGCCGCGCGCCGTCCATCTCAATCGGCATCGCTGGCAGCTTCGCTTTGTCGCCGCTATCAAGTGTTACCTCAACCATGCCGCCCGCGGCGTTCAGGTGCGGGTCATCAATCAGGTCTTCGGGTTTGGCGATGGGCGCATAGGGCAGGCCGGTGGTCTCCAGCTTTGCCATAAGGTCCGCTTTGCTGTAGCGCCGGAACAGGGCGCGCACCGTTGGGATGAGGCTGTCCCTGCGTTTCACCCGCTCGGGGTTGGTGGCATAGTCGGGGTTGTTGGCCATTTCAGGCAAGCCAAAAGCTTCGCAAAATGCCACCCACTGCGTGTCGCTCACGACACCGACAAACACATTGTCATCATCCGCTGTTTCAAACACATCATACACGGCCCAACTGGAAATGCGGGCAGGCATGGGCTGCGCCGGGGTGCCTGTGACCGCATATTGTGCCATATGCTGCCCCACTAAGTAAGCGGTTGTTTCATAAAGAGAACTTTTTACATACTGGCCTTTTCCGGTGCGATGGCGTTCTTCAATAGCCGCCAAAATGGCGATCACGCCAAACATGCCGCCCGTTACATCAATCACGCTTGCACCCGCGCGCAGCGGCCTGCCGGGCGGGCCTGTCATATAGGCCAGGCCGCCCATCATTTGGGCCACTTCATCAAGAGCGGTGCGCTGCTCGTAAGGACCTCTCAGGAACCCTTTTTCGGAGCAATAGATCAGCCGTTCATTGACGGCTTTCAGGTCATCATAGCCAAATCCCAGCTTTTCCATGGCACCCGGCCTGAAATTTTCGATGACCACATCAGCGTTTTTGATAAGTTTGCGCGCAATGTCTTTGCCCGTGTCGGACTTCATATCCAGGCAAATGCTGCGCTTGTTGCGGTTGTACATGGCAAAATAGCCAGCCCCCGCGCCGACCAAGCGCCGCGTATTGTCACCTTTTGTTGGTTCGATCTTGATAACATCAGCACCAAGGTCCGCCAGCATAACCCCGACGGTTGGCCCCATCACCATGTGGGTAAATTCAATGACCTTAATGCCCGAAAGTGGCAGGTGCTGTGTTTCCGCCATGGTGCCCCTTCATTCCCCACGATTTCCATCAAGTCGACAATTTCTGGCAGGCCTGTATGGTGGTCCGCTAATTGCCCCTTGATCACAAAACCTCAATTGTTATATCAATAGAGCAATTAAAGGAATGGTTCAACCGGAAATCCGATCCTATCATGCCTTAAGCTGTGGAAAGATACCTGATTTTCAGGCAGGAGTAATTGTGTGCACCATCCTAATATTGACATTGAAATCAGCGAGGTAGGCCTCAGAGACGGCCTTCAAAGCATTGACCGGATTATGCCGCTGGAGGCTAAAAAGGCCTGGATAGCCGCAGAGGCAGCCGCTGGTGTGCCAGAGATTGAGGTTGGTTCATTTGTACCAGCCAAGATATTGCCGCAACTCGCTGACACAGCCGAGGTTGTTGCTTTTGCTAAAACAATTCCGGGTCTGACAGTGGCGGTGCTGGTGCCTAATTTTCGCGGCGCGGAAAACGCGATGCAGGCAGGTGCCGATAAAATCACTATTCCGCTGTCTGTCAGCGAAACTCATAGCCTTAAAAACGTGCGGCGCACCCATGCCCAGATGCTGGACGAGGTGTCCCGTATCGCCCAATTGATTAATGGGTTGCCCGCCGACAAAAGGCCGGTGTTTGAAGGGGGTCTGTCAACGGCTTTTGGCTGCACTCTTGAGGGTCCTATAGCCGAATCCACGGTGGTGGCACTGGCTGAGGCATTGATGGAGCGTGGTTGCACCGAAGTGGGCCTGTCGGACACCACGGGGTATGCGAACCCTGGTCAGGTGAAGCGATTGACCAAGGCCGTAAAAGCCGCGGTTGGGGACGACAAACTCACCGGCCTTCATTTGCACAACACACGCGGTGTCGGGCTTGCAAACGTGATGGCGGCGCTTGATGTTGGTATCACCACGCTGGATGCCTCGCTCGGTGGGATTGGTGGCTGTCCTTTTGCCCCAGGCGCAAGCGGTAATATTGTGACCGAAGATCTGGTTTATATGCTGGACAGCATGGGACTGAAAACCGGCATAGACCTTGATCAGCTGCTTGCTGTGCGCACTATTGTCGAGGGGGCCTTGCCGGGTGAGCCCCTGTATGGTTTTACGCCCGACGCCGGTCTGCCGAAAGGCTATCCAAAGGGCTATCAGCCTGCTTGAATGAATTAAACTGGAGCATCGACATGCCTGACGCTGACCCCAACCGCAAACTGTTCGTGATGGCTGTCTGTACAGATCGCCCCGGGCAGGAGGCGCAGGACGCGCGCCTTGAATTCATGCAAGGCCATCTGGATCATGTGGAGTCGATCCTCGACCATATCCTTGTTGCAGGGCCGGTTTTTGCCGACGATGGGAAAACCATAATCGGGTCGACCCTTATTTATAAGACTGATGATAAAGCACAGGCCCGCGAATGGCTGGAAGCCGACCCCTATTTCAAAGCGCCCATCTGGCAGTCTGTAGAATTTCATTTGTTCAGGGGCGCGTTGGGCGGCGCGGTTGGCGGTGTAACTTATCGTTAGGCCCTACAGGCGCGCCCATGGGTGGGTAGTAAAACGCTTTTGTTCAAAAGCTTTTATTTGATCTTCCACCATCAGTGTACGGGCGATTGGGTCCAGGCCGTCCATCAGCGTTTGGCGTTTGTTATCTGAAACCTTAAAGGCATGGATTTGCCCGGTTGGATCGCTGATCGTTTGAGCGACCAGATCAACGGTAAAAATACCGGCTGCCCCGCCGATAGCGAGGTCAGCCAGAACTGCCACCTGATCGGCTTGTAATGTTACCGGCAACAAGCCGTTCTGGATGCAGTTGCTTTCAAATATTGCGCTGAAAGACGGCGCGATGATAGTCCTGATGCCATATTCAGCCAGCGCCCAAACGGCATGTTCCCGCGAAGAACCGCAGCCAAAGTTTTCCCCCGCAATCAGGATTTGGGTGCCAAGATACTTGGGCTGGTTAAGCACGAAATCCGGGTTTTGTTTGCGGGCATCAATATCCTCATACCGCCATCCGGCAAAAAGCCCGATAGACAGGCCTTTTTTTGAAACACGTTTCATTTCACGCGATGGAATAATTATGTCTGTGTCGATGTTGACCCGCATCAAAGGCGCTGCAATGGCCGTTATGGAAGTGAATTTTTCCATATTAATTAACAACTTCCACAGTGCGTGCGGCAGGTATGGCGTCTTTTGGCGTGTCTGCCCCTATGTCCCGAAAGCTGGCGATTTTTCCTTTAATTGCCGACGCTGCAACTGTGGCGGGGCTTGCCAAGTGGGTGCGGGTTTTAGGGCCCTGACGGTTTTCAAAATTGCGATTGGTGGTCGAAATCACGCGTTCCTGATCGTCAAAGCTTTCGCCGCCCGCATAAAAACACATGGAACACCCTGGTAGACGCCATTCAAACCCCGCGTCCTTGAAAATGCGGTCCAGTCCTTCATCTTCTGCAGCGGCTTTCACCGCCATGGACCCCGGTACGCAGATGGCTTTGACACCTTTAGCGATATGCCGCCCTTTCAGAACAGCCGCCGCCCGGCGCAGGTCGGAAAGCCGCCCATTGGTGCAGGACCCAATGAATGCACCGGTTATCGGTACGCCCGCCAGGGGTGTCCCGCTTTCCAGGCCAATGTAATCCAGTGCTTTGCGGATGCTTTCGCTACTTGCGCACCCTTGGGTGTTGGTTGTTAGGGGAACTGTGTCTGAAATTTCTATCGCATGTTCGGGACTGGTGCCCCAGGTCACGGTTTCTTTCAGGCGGCTGACATCAATGGCGATATCGCGGTCAAATGCGGCACGGTTATCGCTTTTCAGCGTCTGCCAATATGTCTGCGCTTCAGCCCAGGCATCGCCTTTTGGCGCATAGGGTTTTCCCTTTAAAAACGATATGGCCTTTGCATCAGGCGCAATGACCGCCGTAAAGGCTGATAATTCGACGCCCATGTTACACAGGGTCATGCGGGCTTCCATATCCATGGCGTCTACCACGGGACCGCAAAATTCAATGGCGTGACCAGTGGCACCCGCCGCGCCCAATTCGCCGATAATATGCAGGATAACATCTTTCGCCGTAATGCCAGCAGGCAGGGTGCCCAGGATGGCGATGCGCATTTGTTTGGGCTTTGCCACACGCAGGGTGGAAGTCGCGAGCGCATGTTCTGCTTCTGTTGATCCGATACCCCACGCAAGTGCGCCAAATGCCCCTTGCGAGCAGGTGTGGCTGTCCGGGCAAACCAAGCTTAGGCCCGGTAAAACAATGCCTTGTTCGGGCGAAATAACATGGACGATGCCTTGGTCCTTATCGTTGATGTCAAAAAGCTTTATGCCAGCCCAGGCGCAGCCTTCGCGCATGGCTTTTATAAAGTCTTCGCCACTTGGCATCAGCGTTGTGTCACCGCGCCCTTCATGGGTGTCTACAATATGGTCCATGGTACCGAATACATGATCAGGAAAGCGGACTTGCCTGCCGCTTTCCTCCAGGCTTTTGAGCGCAACACTGCCTGTGCGCTCATGGATAAAGACCCTGTCGATGTACAGAAGTGCATTGTTGCCACCAAGGTTGGTGACAACATGCGCATCCCACAATTTATCGAACAGGGTTTTTGCCATAGCTGTTCCGATTTAGGCCTTAGTTGTGGCCGCCGCGCGGCAGCTTGCCACCTTCAACCCGTTTCTTGAAGTAGGTCCAGCTTGTCTCGTTCGGGCGGTCATCATCCCCCGGAGGTGGTGCTGTGTAGGTCGGTTCTTTTTCAGCAATATAGCGTTTCATAACATCGGGCAGGTCGTCAAACGAATCCACTTTCTGGCCGGCAGCATGAATGTAGATAATGCCTTCGCGGCCCTGCATTTCCATCCAGGGCAACCAGTCTGAAATACGCACCCAGCCAACTTTAACATCGGCTGTATCTGTGCTGTCGCTGGTCAGGCTTTCGATGTCGCCCATAAAGTTAAACAGTTCTGTTGCATGGTATGCACCGCCCACATAGGCCTGATATTCGCCGCCCAATTCGTTGTGATAGAACAGCGGAATAGGGGCTGTCATAAACCAGCTATCGCCTTGGTTGCGGGCAAACCATCGCGCGCGCGGGTTGCCATCATCGTCATACGGGAAGCTGGGACGCTGGTTCACAGGGTCATTGGCTACATGGATCACATCGACAGTTGTGTCGGTCCAAGGGTTGTCCCACTTTTCCATGGGTTCGCCGGTTTTTGGGTCCAGATACAGCAGGATTTCTTTTGAAACGAGCCGGTAGCCGGTGCCTTTTTTGCCGCCGTCGATGGATACGCAGGTTCGAATATTCATGCCCACGGTGCCAAACATGCGTTTGTCGGCCTCACCCATGCGGCGGGAAAACACAGACCCTTCCCATGTGTAGACAACAGGTTTGTTATCTTCGGTTGAGCATTGGATTTTCCGGTTAGCGGCGGTTGCGCCCTCGGGTGTGTTCAGGTCTATTGGTGCGGCTGTTGCTGCTGTCCCGGATAGTCCGGCAAGCACTGCGGCGGCCAAAGTTGTTTTTAGAGCAGAAAGCCCCGATTTCATCATCCCCATCATTTGATGTCTCCTGTCTGCTGGATTTGGATCAAATAGTATATTGATATAACAATAGGATCAATTGATTCCGTCGCTTTGGCCAAAAATGTTTTTAACTGTATCAGCCTGAGCATAAAAAAGGCAGGCACGATGCCTGCCTTTTTTGGGTGCGATGGACTGTAACTTAGAACGCTTTGGTAACCCCGACAAACGCCATGGTGCCGATGCTAACCCAATATAGGTAGGCAGCCTTTCTGGCTTGTTGCAGGGTGCCGTAGATGTGGTCTTCTACTTCATCATTAGGTCCGTCTGCTTCCAGTTTGCGGAAGGCGCCAACCCAGTCCGTCATCACATAGCGCAGGTAAAGCCCGATAATCAGGATGAAGCCAAAGAAGGCCATTTTGAACCCAAACCAGTATTGCCCCGCTTCTTCACCCGTGAACAACACATTGCCGGTAAAGATGGTGTATAGCCCGGCAAACATCAGCGACGGGATCAGCACCCAGCGGATTTTGTTGTCGATTTGAGTAAGGCGCACATATTTTTCCGTGCCTGCGTTTTTGAAAGCACCCCAAATGAGGAACCACCACCAAGCGGCAGTTGCCACCCACGCGACATACACCCAATTACCGGAAATCGGAGACAGGCCGTAGTTGTTGGCCATGTGGAAGCCAACCGGCAAGAGCCATATGATGGCGGACCGGGGCAGGATATCAATCATCACTGCCGTTTTCATGTGGCGTCTGCGTTCTTCCAGCGTCAGAGTGCGGTCTGCGACAAAAGTTGACGCGTTGAACACGCCCCATTCACCGCCCAGCCAGTATGCGGCCAGGATGATATGCGCCCAGCGCAACACATCATGGAACGGGATTTCCATGCCCAAGAAGTTCAAATATGTATCCATCCTAAGTCCCCTGTTGGTCACTCGTTTACAGGGGAACAATTTCTGGCTGGGGGTGGTTTTTTGCATTGATGCACGTCAATGGTCTGGTAAAAGTTGTGATATCGTTATAACAAGTAACGAATTGTGAGAGATATCAGCTTGCCACCATGGGGAGAATGGCACATGAGCGATACGTCAAATTCCACAGAACAAGGTTTGGTAGAGGCACAGAGTGCCGGGGATTATCCCAGCGCGGGCTACGGCTGGTATGTAGTCGTTTTGCTGACGATTGCTTATATTTTTTCCTACATCGACCGGATTGTTTTGGGCCTTGTGCTGGAGCCGATGAAAGCTGACCTGGGTCTCACCGATACCAATATGGGTCTGCTTGGTGGAGCCGCCTTCGCGATTTTTTACGCCACCATGGGCATACCGCTTGGTTGGTTGGTGGACCGCAAGCCGCGTAAATTTATTGTGGCGCTGGGGGCTATTCTTTGGTCTGCCGCCACAATGGCGACAGGCGTTGCGCGGGGATTTGCCCAACTGTTTGTTGCACGTATGGCGGTTGGTTTTGGCGAGGCTGCGCTGAGCCCCAGCGCCATGTCGCTGATTTCTGATCTGTTTGCACCAGAGCGCCGGGCGAAAGCGATTGCCTTTTATTCCATGGCGCTGGGTGTTGGATCTGCGATCGCTTATCTGGTTGTTGGGGCCATCCTTGACTATGCTGAAACAGCAGATTTGTCATATCTGGCATTTCTGGGTGTTGATAAACCCTGGCAGGTGGTTTTCCTGGCTGTTGGCTTCCCAGGTATTTTGCTAGGGCTGCTGTTCCTGACCGTCAAGGAACCAACACGCAAGCAAACCAAACTATCCGCAACAGACGGTCAGGGGGCGGCGACTTTCCGGCAAACCCTTGATTACATCTGGCAGCACAAATTGCCCTTGTTGGGCGTGACCGTAATGGTTTCAGGCATGACGGCCATTGCCTACACAGGCATGTGGTTACCGCCTTTGTTTGAGCGGACGTGGGGTTGGAGCGCTGCAACCTTCAGCAGCTATAATGGCTCCGTTCTTCTGTTTCTTGCGCCAGCTTCTATTTTGTTCTGGGGGTGGGTTATCGACCATTTTAACCAGAAAGGCCGGCATGACATGCCGTTTGTGATCACACGGGCAGGGCTTGCTGTTCTGGTTATCGCCAGTGTTGTCTTCCCGCTGATGCCTGACGTCTGGACGGCCTTTGTGATCTCACAGGTTGCCAATGTTGGTTTCACGATGGTGACAGCAGGCGGTATTACTGCGTTGCTGGCGATTTTGCCCAGTGAGCTGAGGGGGCAGGCGGTTGCCATGTATTATATGTTTATCAGCATGACAGGCTTGTTGATCGGCCCTTCGGTCGTGCCGTTGTTTACGGATTATATTTTTGGCGACGAAAGTCAGATACGCTACTCGATGGCGCTGGTGCCGCTGCTGTACAGTGGCACAATTCTGCTGTTTTCCGGTATTATTGGCAAAGCCTACCGGGCGGAGCTGGCTAAATTCACGGATTAGGGAAGCCCCAAAATCTTAGCCTTCCAGGCGCTGGTTCAGCTCAAAAAAGTGACCGTCGGGGTCAAAAACGCCGACGGATCGCACTTTCACCACACCGCCATCAGCGCCAGGATACTCTGCTTCAGAGAGCGGCGCGCGGATGACGCAGTCCAGCGCCTGTGCCTTTGCAAACGCGTCTTCTGCGTCTTCAACGGCGGCCACAAAAACCGGGTTTCCGAAGTCAAAGTCATACGGTATTTCAGGTGCCTTCGGTTTTGGGTCCAGCCACTCCAGCAAGCCAATCATACCAATCACCGGGTCATCGCCCTTCATAATCACCAGCCGGGTTACATCGTCCTTTTTGCCGCCGGGTAACAGGTTACCGGTCAGGGTGATTTCATTGTCGTAATATTTAGACATGCCCATCACGCCCTCATAAAAGGCGATTGATTTTTCCATGTCCCGAACTTTGAGCGTTGTGCGTTTGATAATGGCGGTCATGTTGGTTCCTTGTAAATTCGCCTAGAGGCGCTGATTGCATTCAAAAAAGTGGCCATCCGGGTCAAAAAGACCAACAGACCGAACCTTAACGGTGCCTCCAGCGGCGGCTGGATATTCGGTTTCTGTCAGGGCGGAGCGGATTTTGCAGCCCAGTGCCTTCGCCTTTTCATACAGGGCCTGTGCATCCGGGCATTGCACCACAAAAACCGGCTGACCAAAGTCAAAATCATATGAGACTGGCGGCGGAGATTGCGGTGGGTCAAGCCACTTCAGCAATCCGATCATGCCAATAACAGGGTCCTGGCCTTTCATGATGACCAAATGGATTTTGTCGCCGGGTTTTTCCCCGGGCAGGAAATGACGATCAAGCAAAACCTCATTGTTGTAATACTGCGTCATGCCAATTACGCCTTCATAGAAAGCGATGGCTTTATCCATATCGCGCACCCGAATGGTGGTACGCTTTAAAAAGGGTTCATCGAGCGGCATTTCCATGGCGTCTGTGCTTTACTCAAAATGCTTAAATGTTATATAAGTATATCTATATAACAAAAGGGAAGGCAATGACACAAATCACCGATGAAAAACCGCCAGTTGAAAAACCGCCTGTACGGTTCCAGCGTTCCAACTATATCGTGAGCGACCTTGATCGTGCATTGCCGGTCTATACGGATGTGCTGGGGCTGGACCTTGTGTTTGTCAAAGACTCAGCAGAAGACAGCTATTCTTATGAAGTGTTTCAAATTGACCGGTCCGCCAAAATGCGATTTGCTGTTCTGGGTACGCCCACACAGCCCAATTGTATGGCGCTTACCGAACTTAAGGGGATCGATCTGGCCGATGTTCCCTTGCCAAGCCGGTCAGCTATTGTGCTTGAATGTACAGACTTTGACGGCGTTATGAGGAGGGCCAAAGCCGCGGGCCTGACGGTGTTTGAAGAAGGCAATCTGGTCACCAAGGATGGCCGCAAAGGCCGGGAGCTTGGGTTTCTCGACCATGACGGCAATCTGATCGTGATTTACCTTATTCTGGAGCACCCTGAATAGAATGCAGGGGCTTTTTAATATTCGCAACTTGTGGCGGCTTGCTCCCTATGCGTTTTTTTGCGCATTGATGGTTGGTGGCGCGCAGGCGGTGGCGCAGGATGAAGTTCGTTTCCAGCGGTCCAACCACCTTATATCTGACCTTGATACAGCGCTCAGTGTTTACCGTGATGTTTTGGGCCTGAAGCTTGTTGCCGTCCGCGCTTTACCAAAAGGCGGGTATGCGTATGAGCTTTTTCAACTGCCCGCAGAGGCAGACCTGCGTTTTGCGGTTTTATCATCGGATAGCCAATCGAACATACTGGCGCTGACTGAGGTCAAAAATACTTCGTTTTTTGAAGCAGGCGGGCAGTCTGCCCTCTCTCGGGTCGGGATAGTGCTGGAAGTACAGGACTTTGACGGCGTGATCGCGCGCGCCAAAACTGCCGGACTAACCATGTTCGCGGAAAATGCATTTACCACATCAGATGGCGGCGCAGGCCGACAGCAGGGATTGCTGGACTTTGATCACAATCTGATCGTCATTTACCAGATCATCAAGTAACAGGAACGTGGCATGAACGTCATCAAAAAGTCTTATCTGGATTGTCGGTTTGGCCAGCTACATATGCGGAGCGCGGGCGAAGGGGGCGTGCCGCTTGTTTGCTTTCACATGAGCCCTTATTCAGGCCTGCATTATGAGCCTTTTATGGCGCATATGGCTTCCGACAGGTTGGTTCTTTGCCCCGATACACCGGGGTATGGCGGGTCCGATATGCCGCTTGATGTGCCCACCATGGAAGACTATGCCGCCGCCATGATTGATATGCTGAATGGGCTGGGGCTGGACACCGTTGACCTTATGGGTTTCCATACAGGCACCTTTGTTGCCCTCGCACTAGCGCATGCCGCCCCTGACCGTGTTCGGAAACTGGTTTTGCCGGGTATTCCCTACACAGATGCAGACGGGCGCGCCAAACGGCTTCAAATGTTTTCTGGCGACCGGCCTTACTTCACTGAAGATGGCTATGTGCAAAAACGCTGGGATATGGGGTTGAAAGGCCGGGGTGCTCAATCCGATGCCCGATTTATCGCCTTGTTTGCTGAAAGCGTTCGCACGGGTGTTGCGGGTATGAACAAAGGTTTTGCTGCCGTATATCGTTATGACCCTGATGTCGCCATCGCAGCATTGAACAAACCAGTCTTTATCCCGGTGCCAGATGAAATGCTGGCGGACAGTAGCCGGGCTGCGGCGAAGCTGTTCAAAAACGCAGACCTTGAAGACTGGCCTGACATGAAAGGCGACTTGTTCGACGTCGCGAGCGATGAGGTTGCCACAAAAATCAAAAGATGGCTCGACCAATGAAACACCTGATCATTTTACTGGTAACACTTGTATGCGTGGTCGCTAACGCCGCTGCAGACCAACAGGTGACAGGGGGCTATCATGAACTATTGATCGTGACGGCAGACCGGGATAGCTGGAAAAATAGCTATGTCCCCATAGCAGGTTGGGAAGTGCGCGATGAGGGCTCTGTTGACCCCGGCTGGCTTGAGCTGTGGGGCATTAGCACCTCGGCGCAGTATACAGTGATCGGCAATCCGGGCACCCAACGCGGCTTTATCAGGTTCATTGAATTTGACGGCGAACCCGGTGACTTTATCCGCCCCAACGGCCAGTCCTGGGACACGGGCGGATTGTTTGATTTTAATATGCGGGTTGCCGATATGGCAGCTGCACGACAGGCGTTAATGAATGCCGGGTGGGCAGCCCCAAGCGAGCCTGTACAGTTTTCTTTTGGTCCCTTTGTGGTGCAGGAGTGGCTGCCGCGCGGTTTGGATGGTGTTCGGCTTGCGGTGATAGAGCGGATGCAGCCGCCGCTGGAAGGCTGGCCGCATATGAAGAAGTTTTCACGTGCGTTCAATGCAACCATGATTGTTGCAGACATCAAAGACGCCCGGCGGTTCTGGCGCGAAGGCATGGGCTTCAAGTCCTACATTGAGCACAAGGCGCCTTCAAAGGAAGCGGGGCCTAATGTGCTCGGTATCCCTCATAATATGGCGACAGAGGTAGTGCGCGACGTGTCCATCTTGCACCCTGATGGTAAAAACGAAGGCAGTATTGAACTGCTCGCTTACGAGGGCGCAACAGGGGCTGATTTTTCTGCCCGAACCCAAATGCCAAATCGCGGCTTGTCTCGTTTGAGGTTCCCCGCAACCGGCCTTGGCGCAGTGCGAGAGCGGATAGCGACACTTGGATACCCGGTTTCCGGCATCGCACGCGGTTTACCGATGTCTGGCGTTGGTCCCGTCGACGTGTTTGTTGCCACTGCGCCCGGTGGCACGCAAATCGAGATTTACGAAACAGTCAGTAACTGAAGATTTGCAGCCAGTTATTTCTGGCTTTGCCACAAATCCAGTATCTCGCCGGGGGTCGCGCTCCAGACATCACCACTTTCCATGATCTCCTCCAGCACCGCTTTCAGGGCATGAATGCGGAATGGCTGGCCAATAACATAGGGGGTCAGCGACAGGTGCAGAATGCGACCCCCATAGGTTTTGCCTTCGGTCCGCAGCAAGTCAAAAGCTGCCAGAATTTGTTCGCGGTAAGTGTCTTCATTTTGGCCTAATGTCACCATCAGGTGTCGGTCATCCAGTTCCATTGTGTGCGGCATGGCAACAATTGGTCCCGCTTCTGTTGTCATGCCATAAGGCATGTCATCATTGACCCAGTCACACACATAAGAAATGCCGTGTTCGGCTAACAGTTTCAGCGTGTTTTCGCTTTCGCTGCGGGCAGGTGAAAACCACCCAGTCGGTTTTTTACCGGTAGATTTTTCCAGCATCACAAGCGCATCCTCGATCTGCTGTGCTTCCTCGCCCTTATCCATGCCACCATAATGAATTTTATTCATATCAATGCCGTGGGCGATGATTTCCCAGCCTCGCTTCTGGACCGCATCCAGCAGAGCGGGATAGCGTTCTGCGATCTTGGCGCTCATCGGCGTAGATGCTTTAACGCCCAGCGCGTCCAGCACTTTCATAATACGGAAAACACCGACCCGGTTGCCATAATCCCGGGTGGTGTAGGTCCTGTAATCCGGGTAGGGCGTGACCATGTGGCCGGGGGCGCGGAACGGCCCTTCGTTCGGTGTCAGCGGGAAAAATTCAAGCGCCACGGTAATCCACAGTGCAACCGATTTGTCACCCGGCCAGGTAACCGGCTGACGGTTAAACAGGTTTGACCAAGGATACAAGTCATGGTCCATGCCATGGCGGCGATGCGGGTATTTCAGATAATCATCAGGAAGCGACATCAGCTTGCCTTCTTTTGTGCAGCATTGATGCTGGTCAGCGCATCATCATAACAGTTTGCCAGGTAAAACTCTGCGATCTCGGCGGCTGTGGTCACCCAAACATCTTGCTTGTGGCCTGTAATATAATCCAGCACTTCACGGAACGGCCCCATCCGGTGCGCCCGCCCGATCAGATACGCATGCAAGGGTATGCACATAACTGTGCCGCTATCCACGCCTTCTTCCAGTAGCGTGTCGAACTGCCGTTTCAAAAGGTCGGCATACTGGCGCGCGCTTTGGCCATACACGTTGAAGGCATAATGGTCGTTGACCTCTAGGCTGTAAGGCATGGACACCAGTTTTTTGCTGGATTTGGTTTTGAGCGGTTGAGGCTGGTCATCCTGAAACAGGTCACAGCTATACCAGAAATCATTTTCTGCCAGCAGGTCGATGGTGTGTTCAGTGTGGGTAAGGGCTGGGGCCAGATAGCCACGAATGCGTTGCCCGGTTGCGGCCTCAACCGTTTTAATCGAGTCTGTAAGGATCGCTTGTTCCTGATCGCGGTCCATGCCGTAAATGTAGCGGGTGTTATAGATACCATGGCTGAAAAACTCCCACTTGCGCGCGGCGCAGGCCTCAATAATTTCCGGGTGATGCTGGCACATGGCAACCGACAGGGAAATAGACCCGCGCACGCCAAATTCATCCATCATTTCCATCAACCGCCAGTGGCCAACCCGGTTGCCATGGTCGCGGTAGCTGTAGGGCGTGATGTCAGGGTAGGGACGCGGCCAGCTCTTGCGCTGCGGGTTTGCGGGTGGGTTCAGCTCATAAAATTCAATGTTGGGCGCAACCCAGAAAGCCACTTTTTTACCGCCCGGCCACACAATTTTTGGGCGGTTCTCATATGGCCAATAATCATAAAGCCCTGGATCATACTTCATGAGCTTGCCTTCTTTCTCAACCGTTGTAGGCCGCGATCTGGTCAATCACGTCCTGTACTTTTACGACGTCTGCATACTTTAGCTGCAGGTCGGTCAGATTGGCGAAATGATAGCTTTCATGCTTGTCGGCCACGCATTCTATGGGCACGATGGCGCGGTATCCATGGCTTAGGGCGTCCACCGCTGTCGCCCGTACACAGCCAGAAGTGGAGCCGCCGGTAATAACCACAGTATCCACGCGGTGCCACGTCAGGAAGGAGGCTAGCGGCGTTTCAAAGAAAGCGGACGGCATGCGTTTTGTGTAAACCGCATCCACTTTTTCGTCGATGGTTAGCCGGTCATCAAACGCGTGTCGGTCAGAGCCATATTTGATGTTCTGCAGGCTGTCAGGTGTATTGGTCCGCGTGCCCCAAACGCCTGCGTCTGCGGCGTTGTCCATGTAGGCGACATGTGTCCAAACCACCGGCAACCCCTTGGCGCGGGCAAGGCCGGATATTTGGTTGATATAGTCCATTTGCCCCGGGTCGGTGATATAGGCGGTTTTTGGGAACAGATCAGGTCGCGTATAGCCCTTCTGTGGATCCACATTCACAATCGCCAGTTTGCCGCCAAAGCCGAATTTTGCGCGCGCCGGGTTAGCCCAGACATCCTCAAAAATTTCACGGGCGGTCTTGTCAGACGTCACCATGGTTGGCTCGTTTGCCATTCTGTATCCTCAATCTGATTGCGGGTTCATATTGCCAGTATGCATCGAAGCAATCGCTGTGTCTTTTCTCAATGATACACATCAATGGCAACAGGCTTGATTTCGCTCAGTTTTTCCTCTGCAATACAGGCTGGAGGTGGAGCTTTGTCTAACGCAATGAAATTGCTGCTGATCAACTTGTTGATCGTGCTGGGCGCGACAGTATGGATTGCCCTTATCCCTGAACCAACCGGAGCTGCCGGAATGGCACATAAGAGCATTGCAGGTATGCGCAAGGGCGGTGATGGGCTTGCGCGATTGTCAGCCATATTTGTTCCGGCGCTTCTGCTCCAGTATGGGACTTTGTCTGCCATCTTATCGTTGATTTTGGTGCCGTTATGGCGGGGACCACAGGGAAAAAGTGCCGCAGCTTTCATTCATGCCGTTTCGGCCCTTTCAGTGGTGGTGTGGCTTGCGATTATGTTCACATATAAAGGCACACTCGAAGGTGACGACATGCCTTATCTTCTGGGTTTTCCGCTCCCATCCGCCCTAACTGTTTATGCCGTTTGGGGCGTGGGGTTACTTCTTTCCTTTCTGTATGTCTTTGGTTTTGAAAAATATGTTTACACCAAAGAAGACCGGGAGGGCTTTGAAGCGCTCTTGAAAGATCAGGCGAGGGATACCTGATGGAAGAGTTGCGTCAGCCCATCATCCTGGGGTCTGTTGCCTTTTATATGGTGCTATGCATTGGCATTGGCCTGTGGGCGATGCGTAAAACCAAATCGGCAGGAGACTTTTTTGTTGCAGGCCGCAGCCTTGGGCCGATTGTTGTCGGGCTTGCTGTGTTTTCTAGCTCCCTTTCGGGCTTTGGGTTTGTTGGCGGGCCGGGCCTTGTGTATGCGACGGGCCTCAGCTCCTTATGGATGAGCACGGTAACGGCCTTCGGCTTTGCAATCGGGTTTTTCCTGATCGCCAAACGTATTCGCATGATCGCTGAGGTGCGCGACACGCTCTCGCTGCCTGATATTGTTGCCGCACGCTACAACAGCGAGCTGGCGCGCGGGCTCACGGGCGTGACCATCCTGCTGGGTGTCATGGGGTATATGGCAACGCAAATCCTGGCGATGGCGATGGTGTTGAAGGCGCTGCTCTCGGCCACACCCATGTTCGCGGACATCAGCCTCGTCACCTGTGCTGTCATCTCAACTTCTGTCCTCATCTTCTATTCGGTGACCGGCGGCATCATCGCGTCCGTTTATACAGACCTTGTGCAGGGCTCGATCATGATTGTGGCGGGAGTGCTTGTCGTCATCACGGCGGCGACGGTGCTTGATGGCGGCATGACAGAGGTCAGCCAAATCATTTTTGCTGACGACCCGGAAGCTATTATGCCCTTTGGCACCGTGGGTGCGGTGGGTGTGCTCAGTTGGTTTTTCCTCTTTGGTTTCGGTCTCGCGGGCCAGCCGCACATCATCACCAAAATGATGATGAACCGGCGCATTGAAGACAATAAAATCATCCTGCCGATGTCCATGCTCGGCTATGCCGTTGCGGTTTTGCTTTGGGTGTCGGTCGGCTTGGTGATGCGCGCGGTGGTGGTGGGCGATATGCTAACGCCCCTTGAGGCCGCAGATCAGGCAGCGCCCGTTTTCCTGTCGCAGTATGCGCACCCCTTGCTCGCAGGCATTGTGTTTGCAGGGCTGTTTGCGGCCATTATGTCAACCGCGGACGCCTTCCTGAACATCGGTGCGGCGGCCGTGGTGCATGACATTCCAAAGGCGGTGCGCGGTATGGCCATGAAGGCGGAGCTTGCATCCGCGCGCTGGGCGACCGTTATCATATCCCTGATCGCAACAGGTTTTGCGCTTTATGCCCACTACGGCAGTGGGCAGCTTGTCGCGCTTCTGGGTGCGTTTGGCTGGGGCACATTTGCCGCCGCTATCGTACCGGTGGTTGTGATTGGCCTGAATTGGAAACGTGCGACCCGCCCGGCGGCTATCACGGCGATTGTTTTCAGCCTTTTGATAAACTTGGCATTTCAGATATTTGGTTGGTCGCTGCCTTATGCCATGCACCCGGGTTTTTTGGCGCTCCTCGTTTCCATGATACTCTTCATTCTTGTCTCGCTTGTGACCCCGGAAGAAGAAATTACTAAAGACATCAACCGCATCATGGAGTTGTGATGAATCTGTTTAACCCCATAAAGCGCCATTACTTGATCATCACGCTCTTTGTATCAATTGGCTTTATTGGCGTGCTCACAGCAGTCGAATACAATTATTCGTACACCTCAGTTTCACTAATGATGTGGGCCGCAGTTTCATGGGGGTTAATGTTCTGGTCAGGTAGGTGCCAGCATTGTGGGCATTCAATTCCACAAGTTCGCTTTGGATTGCCGAAACAAGCTACCCCGGATTTGTGCGATAAGTGTGGAAACTCTTATTCTGTTCCGCGTGGTAAGAAGTAAAAAAGGCCGGGGTTAACCGGCCTTTTCTTTTTAATGTCTGCAAGTTCTACCACTGCGGCTGGATGGGGGCGTCCAGGCCGGTTTCTGCCTTGCAATTGGCGCGGATGGTTTCAATGTCCGGGCCGAAATTGAAAATCTCACCTTCGGTTTGATGCTTGGCAAGTTCTGCGCGCTTTGCTTCGGTCGCGGCCGCATCAATGGTCCCAGCAGCATCCACTTTCACGCCGTAGTTATTGAACGCGCCTTCCACGCTCACGAGGCCCCGCCGTACTTCCAGTGCCACCAACTCCGCATCCCGCTCCAGCGGGTTACCCCAGCCGCCACCGCCCCAGGTGATGTAATCCAGCTCATCGCCTTCAAACACATCAATTCGGTCGCATTTGGAGGCGAGCACTTCCTCCGTGCCGTCAGCCCGGCGCAGGATTTTGGTGGACCGTGCGCCCGGCTCCCCGCCGTTTACACCCCAGGGGTAAGTGAACCAACGATCATCATGGATGGATACCGTACCTTTGTTCAGAAACTGGTATGTCATCAAAATGCCGTTGCCGCCCCGGTTAAGCCCCGCGCCGCCACTGTCGGGGATGGAGGTATAGTCGGTAATCCGCATCGGGAAGTAGCGTTCCAGAAACTCGTTAGGCACATTGGTGAAGCCGGGCCACAGGCTGTGACCGTCGGGCCCGTCGCCCCAGGGGCGCCCAGGAATGCCGCCAAAACCAATCTGGAATAGCTGGAACCATTCGCCGCTGTCCTTGTCAAAACCAGAGAACATCAGGTGTGGGCTTGAGCTGAAGCCCGCTGCATTCAGGAACTCAGGCTGGCCTTGCCCCAGCAGCCCGCCCAGAATGTCAAAAATCCGGCCCAAAGCATGCGTTCTGCACGAAAGCGCGGCAGGGAAGTTTGGCTTCAACAGACTACCTTGTGGGATGCGTACATCCACAAGGTCATAGAAGCCATCATTGAACATCACTTGCGGGTCAAACACCATAACCATATAAATACCAAAGAACATTTTGAACATGTTCTCGTTTAGGTAAAAGTTAATAGAACCAACAGCTTGTGGGTCTGTGCCATCAAAATCCAGGATGACAGTCTCGCCTTCGCGCCACATGGTACATTTGATTTTGTAAGGGCCAAAACCACGGCCATCATCACAGATATAGTCTTCAAAGCTGACTTTTTCGGTGCTGACTGCTGTGTTGATCAGGTGGCCCATCGCTCGTTTGTTGCGGGCCAGCAGCTCGTCTGTTGCTGAGGTGAAAAAATCATCGCCGAAGCGCTCGCATATCTCGATCACGCGCTTTTCCGCCACGCGGCAGCTTGCCACAATTGCCAGCAAGTCAGCTCGGCACCATTCCGGCATACGCACCTGGTGCAGCACGAGCGTCAGGATATCTTCCTGTAAAACGTCTTTCTTGAACAGTTTAATCGGTGGGATGCGCACCCCTTCTTCAAAAATGCTGGTGGCGTCCGTTGGCATGCTGCCCGGCACCTTACCGCCAATGTCGGTCATGTGACCGAACATGCAAGCCCAGCTAACCAATCGGCCATCCACAAAAATGGGTCGTATGATCAACCAGTCATTGTTGTGGGATACCGCGCCTTCGCAACTGTAGGGATCAGCAAGCCAGATCATGTCGCCTTCTTCAATATCGCCGTCATAGCCCTTGAGGAAGCCATCAATAAAGCTGCCAAACTGGCCCACCACCATCAGACCCTCTCGGTCTGCAATCAGCGGGAAGGCATCGCCTTGTTCGCGGATGCCAGGGCTCATGGCGGTGCGAAACAGGGTTGCGTCCATTTCCTCGCGCGCATTCCTAAGCGCGTTTTCAACGATATCGAGGGTGATCGTATCCACCGGTACTTTTTTAAACGGGGTGGTGTTCGTTTCAATAATTGTTGCAGTCATTGGTTTTCCTCCCCTTAAGATGCCGGATTGATCAGGATGTTGCCGTATGTATCCACCGTGCCCACATGGTCCGGCAGGATGACAGCGGTGCTATCCATCTCGGTTACAATGCACGGGCCTGGAATTTTATCGCCGGCTTCCAGTTTGGAGCGGTCATAAATCGCGGCGGCATGTTCTGTGCCCCCTGCCCACATCGTGTGGTCGCTGACTTTGGCCTGTGATGGATCACCGTCGCCGTCGGGTAGTTTGATCGCCGGCATTTCCGTGCCCTGACCAAGCGCAATAGCGCGTAGGTTTACAATCTCGTGCACCACATCCAGATTAAAGGTAAACAGGCGCTTGTGTTCTTCATCAAATGTAGCCTGAAGCTTTTTGATGCCGTTGCCTGCTTCAAAATCCTTTATGTCGATCGACAGATCGACCTCAAACCCTTGCCCGGCATAGCGCACACCTGCTTCAAACGTAATGGTTTGCTGGTCGCGGGCAACACCTTCTTCTTCCAGTTCGCGGGCAACCGTTTCGCGCATTTCTGCGAGCCATTTGGCGACCTCGGCATCATCGGTTTGTTTGACCGTTCGATTGAACGACCGCGCATGCTCATAGCGCATTTGTGTTGTGGCATCCCCTGTGGCGCATAAAACGCCGGGGCTGACAGGCACCACAACCGGGTAACTGCCCATAAGCTTGCCAACCGCGTTTGAATGCAGGGACCCGGCGCCGCCAAACCCCATCAGAGCAAAGTCGCGCGGGTCATAGCCCTGTTGCACAGATACAAGCCGCAGCGCACCAAACATGTTTTCGTTTGCGATATCGATAATGCCTTGTGCTGCTTCCTGAATGGTGACGCTCAGGGCGTCCGCGATGGTCTGCACAGCTTTGGTAGCGGCATCCACATCCAGTTTGAACGACCCACCCAGTAGCGCGGCGGGCAGGTTGCCCAGCACCACATGCGCGTCCGTGACTGTTGGCTGCTCGCCGCCCTTACCGTAGGCCGCAGGGCCAGGCACTGCACCCGCTGATTCAGGGCCAACCCTCAGTGCACCCGTTAGTTCCGGTACATGGGCAATGGATCCGCCACCCGCACCAACGGTTTTTACATCAAGCGACGAGGCGCGCACTGTAAGGTGGCCAACACTTGTTTCTCGCCGCAAGCGTGGTTCGCTGTTTTCGATCAGCGCCACGTCTGTCGAGGTGCCACCAACATCAAGTGTGAGGATGTTTTTCAGGCCTGCATTGCGCGCGGACCACAATGCGCCGGTTACACCGCCCGCCGGGCCGGACATGAGCAGGTTGACCGGATGACCTTCTGATTTTTCAGAGCCCATCAGGCCACCATCAGAGCGCAGCAGATTGATGCGGCCGTCCATGCCCAGGGTCCGCAGTTCGTTGCGCAAGTTCGAGACATACATCGCCATGATGGGGCGGACGAGTGAGTTAGCAACGGACGTGAGCGCACGCTCATACTCCTGCATTTCCGGCAATACCTCGTGGCTCAGGGAAATGGGGATGTCAGGGAAAACATCTTTGGCTATTTCGCCGATTTCACGCTCATGCACACCGTTGATGTAGCTATTGACTGTACAAATCGTGAGGGCCTCAATGCCTTCGCTTTTCAGGCTTTCAAGGGCGGCGCGTGCCTGGTCTTTGTTTACTGGTTTTACAACGCCACCATTGGCATCAAGCCGTTCTTCAATTTCGACAGTGCATTCCAGCGCGGCGAGTGGCTCCGGTTTCGGCCAGGTGATCCATGCTGCAAGACCGCCCGGCACCAGCGAGCGTGCAACCTGCAAAATTTGTCGGTATCCTTGAGTGACAACTAGCCCGGTTTTTGCGCCCTTGCCTTCCAGCACAGCATTGGTCGCAACCGTTGTACCATGCAGAAACTGGCCAACATCAGATGGATTAATGCCAGCCTGATCGCAAATCGCTTTGGTGCCGCTGATCACCGCGACCGAGGGGTCATGGGGTGTACTGGGTACCTTGTCGCGCCATGTTGCGCCGGTTTCTTCGTCGATAAGCAGAAGGTCTGTGAACGTGCCCCCCACGTCTACACCTAGTCTGTAAGGCATGTTTTTTGTCTCCCTAATTTCACGCTGTGCGAGAAAACCCCGTCAGTATTTAGATAGCTTGATGTTCAGATAGTGGAAAACCACCCGCCTGGCTGACCATGGCAGGGGGTGTGCGCCCCAGTACGGTTTCAACCCAGTGCGCGAGTTCAATCATTTGGTCCAGATCTACGCCCGTTGTCACATCTGACTCGGACAACAAGTATAAAAGGTCTTCGGTGCCTATGTTACCCGTTGCCTTGGGCGCAAAGGGGCAGCCGCCCAGGCCCGCAACGGAGGCATCCAGTGTTGTCACCCCTGCTTCATATGCCGCCCAGGCGTTGGCGAGGCCAGTGTTGCGGGTGTTATGAAAATGTGCACGCAGCGGCATGCTTGGCAGCCGTTCGCGGATGGCAGTTATCAGCTCTGTCACACGCTTGGGCGACCCAACACCAATAGTGTCAGCGATGGCGATTTCACGCGGCTCAGCCTCTGCAATATCTTCGGCCATGGCGATGACTTTTGCTGGGTCCACACGGCCTTCAAACGGACACCCAAACGAGGCCGAGATAGTTGCTTGTGCACTCATGCCCTCGGCCTTGGCCATTTTGATCATGTCTTTTGTGATGGTGACGGACTCGGCGGATGTTTGCCCCTGATTTTTATCCGCGAATGTATCGCTGGCGATAGCTACGCACCCGGCTTCGTCAATACCACGCTTGCCGCCCTCGCGGGTGGCAAAACCCCGCAGCAGACCGCGTTTGTTTAACACAAGCCCGATATAGGTAACGTCTTTGCGGTCTTCCAGTCCGGCAATCACAGCCTCGGCGTCGGCCATTTGCGGTACGCGTTTGGGGTGCACAAAGCTGGCGACCTCGAGCCGGCGTATACCTGCCGCGATCGCGCCATTGATCATCCGCAGCTTGTCTTCGGTTGAAAAAACGACTTTTTCATTCTGCAATCCGTCCCTGGGACCAACTTCCAGAATTTCGACATTTGATGTCATTTTATGCCTCTGTGAGTTCGCATGATATAGGTCAGCGCCTCATCAAAAAATGTATACAATTCTATAAACTGATTGTATACAAAAATTCAATAAGGCAGATTCTTATCTGTTATAGCGATCTTGATCGTTGAGATAAATCATTAGGAGACAAACAGTGACCAATGCTCCGAACTTTGGCGCCCTGAAGGGTTTGCGGATGATCGAACTCGGGCAGTTGATTGCTGGTCCGTTTTGCGGCCAGTTAATGGCTGACCACGGAGTTGAGGTTATTAAGGTAGAAGCCCCTGGCATTGGTGATCCGATGCGGAAATGGGGCCAAAGTGCACCGTTGTGGTGGCCGGTTGTGTCCCGTAATAAAAAGTGCGTTACGCTGAACTTGCGAGAAAAAGAAGGCCAGGACCTATTGAAGGAAATGGTCAAGAAAACCGATTTCCTGTTAGAGAATTTTCGCGCAGGAACCATGGAGAAATGGGGCCTGAGTTACGAAGAGCTGTCCAAGATTAACCCCCGACTTATTATGATCCGCGTTTCCGGGTTTGGCCAGACCGGGCCTTATGCGAAACGCGCCGGGTATGGCTCCATCGGGGAAGCAATGGGCGGTATGCGCAACCTTGCCGGTGACCCGTCAACACCGCCAAGCCGTATTGGCTTGTCTATTGGTGACTCCCTGGCTGCGACCTATGCATGCCTTGGTGCCTTGATGGCGCTGCGGCACCGTGACCAAACCGGCGAGGGGCAGGTGGTTGATAGCGCCATTTATGAAGCTGTTCTTGCGATGATGGAATCTGTCGTGCCGGAATATACCCAGCAGGGTTTTGTTCGTGAGCGAACAGGGTCCGTATTGCCCAAAGTGGCGCCATCAAACGCCTATCCGACCAAAGATGGGGACATACTGATCGCCGCTAATCAGGATACTGTTTTCAAACGTCTGGCGGCGGCGATGGGGCGGCCTGAAATGGCAGACAGCGAAGAGTATGCAACGCACCATGCGCGGGGTGCGCGGCAGGAAGAATTGGACGACATTATCGCTGACTGGACCAAAGATTTCACCAGCGATGAATTGCAGGCCTTGATGGATGAGCACGGTGTCCCTGCAGGCAAAATATTCAAGGCACCTGATATGTTGACGGATCCGCAATACACCGCCCGGGAGGCTGTTGTGAAAGTGGACCACCCTGAATATGAAAAGCTATACATGCAGAATGTTTTCCCCAAATTGTCCGAAACGCCCGGCGAGGTTCGGTGGGCCGGGCCGCATTCACTTGGTGAACATAACAGCGAGGTGTATGCTGACCTTCTGGGTAAAACGCCGGAAGAGATTGAAAGTATGCGTGAAGCCGGAATTATTTAATGGCCACTAAAGACGTGTCGCTTGATCAGGATTATAGGAAAGCTGGATTTGGCGGTACGCTAGGCTTTGGGGCAGCGCCGGCTCTTTTGATCATTGATATGTGCATGGCGTATCTGGACCCCGGGGCCCCGCTGTATGCGGGTATTGAGGCAGAAGCCGGGCAGGTCGGGCGGTTGCTGAGCGCCTTCCGCGATGCTGGTCGTCCTGTCATTCATACGCGAGTAGAATATGTGCCTGGCGGTGCGGACGGCGGGCTTTTTTATAAAAAGGTTTCTGCCCTGAAGTGTTTTGACCGAGGCAATCCGTTTGCTGACTCACCGCCCGAACTGCAGCCACAGGCCGACGAAGTCGTTGTGACAAAACAGTATGCCAGCGCTTATTTTGGGACTTCGCTTGCCAGTACACTGTCGGCACTCGGATGCGATAGTGTGGTGATAACAGGCGTGAGTACGTCAGGCTGCGTTAGGGCCAGTGCCTTGGATACCATCCAAAACGGGTTTATCCCGTTGGTGGTTGAGGACGCTTGTGGCGACCGCGACGAAAGTGTGCATAAGGCAAATCTGTTTGATCTGAGCGCAAAGTATGCTGATTTGGTCACAACCGACCAGGTGATGGAGAGGCTTGCGGCAGGTTGGGCCTGATAGGGGCTCGGGTAATAATTCCGCCGCTTCGCGGTTATTCCGCCGCTTCGCTCTGCCGTGTCGCCATATAGCTTTTCATAAACGTGCGTTGCGCAGCAATAATGTGGGTTTTCATCACGGAACCGGCCCATGCACTGTCTTCTGATTCCAGTGCCAAAACGATGTCTCGGTGATGGTCATTGCTTTGTTGAAGTTCCTGTTTCGTATACTGGCGAGCGGTCTGGGCAATCAGCGGTGGTTGCACGATTTGGCCTAAAGTTTCAGCGAGTGTACGGCTTTGGGCTGCATCCATCAGTGTTTGGTGAAACTGTTTGTTTTCTGTAAGAAACAGTTCGATGTTTGGGGCGCTGCTGTCATCCAACATTTCCTGGATCGTGCTATGAATGGTGCGCAGTGTTTCAAGTTGTTGTGCGGTAATATTTGTTGCTGCCCGCTCTGCCACTAGAGATTCGAGGATAGATCGTAACTCAAAAATATCTTTGATGTCATCCACAGACCATTTGCTGACAAAAACGCCCTGATTACGGCGCGTGACAACATACCGGTCGATCGCAAGCTGACGTAGTGCGTCCCGCACGGGTGTTCGGCTTACTCCGCACAGTGTGACAAGCTCCCCTTCTTTGAGGTGCATGCCCGGCGCATAATTTCCATTCAGGATGTTTTCCCGAATGAGTGAGTATGCCTTTTCTGTCGCTTTCGACATCTAATTTGTATACTCCATCGTAAAACGCATGTCTTTAGTGTATACAATATTGCTAAAGATGCAATATAGTGAACCAGTTCAGAGTTATATCTACGGGAGACGATGCGCATGCTGGGGTGGCAAATCGCATGTAAGCCACACAAAACCAACAGGGGACCCGGACGCTTATAAAGCAGTGCGCGAAATGGAGGAGGAGACTATGAACTCAACAAACAGTCGCGCTCGTGCGGTTGCTGGCGTATCGACGCTTGCAATTCTGACCACTGCCTTTTTAACCAGCCCCACCCTCGCGCAGCAAGATGATGAGGACGAAGGCTTTACATTTGAAGAAATTGTTGTCACGGCCCGTCGCCGTGAAGAAAGTCTGAAAGATGTTCCGGGGACTGTCTCGGTCGTATCAGCCGCAACGATTCGTGATGCAGGCGTTGAACGCGCCGAGGACTTTATCGCCCTGACGCCAGGCGTTTCAATTGTGGATGCCGCCGAAGTTGGTGATAGCCAGGTCAATATCCGCGGGATCAACGGATCACGGGATGCAGAAAATAGCTTCGCCTTTGTCCTTGATGGCGTGCTGATGACCAACCCCGCAGCTTTTAACCGCGAGTTTACCAATCTAAGCCAGATAGAGATATTCAAAGGTCCGCAGGGCGCCATTTATGGCCGCAATGCTGCAGCCGGCGCCATTATTGCCACAACCCGCAAACCGGGTGATGAATTTGGCATCCAGGCGGAAGGTAGCTATGGAAACAATGACAGCCTTGATTTTGCGGCGTCTATCGAAGGGCCTTTGGTAGAGGATAAGCTGGCTTTTCGTATCGGCGGGGATTACCGCACGACGGATGGCTTTTTCCGCAACAGTTTTCAGAATGATGCAGCTATTGTTGATCGTTTTGAAGGCTTTAATCTTGATGGTCGTCTGGTCTGGACACCAACCGAGAATTTAGAAGTCGACAGCAAGGTGCGTTACGGTGAAGTGGACGCAAGTTCGATCACGTTTAATGCAACATTCCATCTGCCCAACTTTGCCGCGGGCGCGAATGCGCCACTGGCAAACGAAGATGTGAATGAGCATGACTTCGTGTTCCAGCCCAATATTGTTTCTGACAATAATCAGCAAGCATTCGAGTTTTCGAGCAAGTTCGATTACGACATGGACGGCATGACCCTGACAGGCTGGGTGCTCTATAGTGACATAGAAAATGATCTGATTGCAGACGGAACATCGGCGGCATTTGGGTTTTTCAATAATGACCCAACCTGCCAGCAGTCTACTGCCGATCTGAATGCGGCGGGTGTTACATTGCCTGCACCGCAGATTTTGGGCACAACGCCTGTTGGCGTCATTTTCACGCCTGACTTCTCTGGCTCGTTCTTTGGGCCCTACACGCCCACGACCTGTGACGGTATTCAGGAACAGGTCCGCAACCAGAAAGATCTGAGCTTTGAGCTGCGTCTTGCGTCTGATGATGATGAAGACTTGCGCTGGATGGCAGGCCTGTATTTCCTCGATATTGACCGTGAAGTTGGCGTTTCGTTAAATCGAGATAGCGGTGCCGCGCCAATTCGTGGGCTGGTCCAAGCAGACGGGCCAAATAAAACCGAAGCCCTTGTCTATGATGACTTCGACAGCACCGTTTATGCCGTTTTTGGTCAGGTTCAGTATGACGTCAGTGATGACATCGAGTTTTCTGCAGCCCTGCGTTACGACCGGGAAGAAAGGCAGGTATCGAACTTGGTACCCACCGATCTGACGTCGTCGGTGATTGACCTGAATTTCGATGGTGTATTCAACGATCCGCTGAATCCGGGCTTGAGCAATCTCGTAAACCCATCAGGTGTTATTGAAGACCAGGAACGCACGTTTGAACAGTTGCAGCCAAAGCTGTCTGTGACTTGGGACGTAGCAGATGAAACGACATTGTTCGCAAGCTGGGGCGTTGGCTTTAAGGCAGGTGGCTTTAACAATGCCGGCAGTGCCGCCACAGTTGACCTGTTCATCAATAACTTCATCAACAACGTGGTGTCTGACTTTGCAGACCAGATTGGTGATAGTCTGCCATCCATCGATGATAATTATCGCAAGGAAACATCCAGCGCTTTTGAAGCGGGGTTCAAGTCGCGGTTGTTTGGTGGCCGGTTAAGCCTTGAAGGCGCGGCCTATTATACCGACGTAACCGACAGCCAATTCTTTGAGTTTTATGTTGGTACATTTGGTTTATTGCGGGTTGTTTCAAACATTGACGAACTAGAGCTTTACGGCTTTGAATTTGCGGCCAATGCCCAAATGACAGACTGGTGGAACTTGTACGGCGGCGTCAGCGTAACCGAAAGTGAAATCAAGGCAAACAACTCGCGCCCTGATACAGTTGGTAACAAGGCGCCTTATACGCCGGATTATACCCTTAATTTTGGCTCCCAATTCACGTTTGATGTGGATCAGGATTATAGTTTGCTTGCGCGCGCTGATGTTACTGTCGTCGGGCCAACATGGTTCCATACGCAACAGGGTGGTGAAAATGCCACCATCTTCAACCCACTGTTTGCACAGTCTATTTTTGGGCCTGACTCTGGTGCACTGGGTATTGCAGACTTTGGTAATGCACAACGTGACGCCTATACAACGCTTGATGTCCGCATGGGTATTCAAGGCGACAACTGGGCTTTGATCGGGTTTGCGCGCAACCTGACCAATACTAAAATTTTGGAAGAAGTTATCCCAGCGCCAGAGTTTGGGGGATCCTTCATCCATCCCGGTTCGCGCCGGTCATACGGTATTGAGCTAAGCTTCAATTTCTAAGCTAAGCAAAATTCAGACAAGAAAAAGGGCACTCCAGGGTGCCCTTTTTTGGTTTTTGGAAATTGAAACAGACTAACGGATGTTGCGTACTTCTTCTGGGTTGATCACACGGTACAGCATCGCCGGACGGTGCGGCCCACTAGAGTATTTTTTGCCCGTAGCTTCAATCACGTTGAGCGAGAAAATCCATTTGCGGAAATTGCGCTTATCTCGCGGTTTATCTGTTGCCTTTTCATACACATCCTGAAGATAAGACAGTGTAAATTCTTCCGGCATCAGCTTTAACCCAATGGTTGAATAATCCATTTTCGCAGCCAGGCGTTTGCGCGCCATGTCCAGAATTTCGGCGTGATCAAATGATAGTTTGGGCAGATCATCAACAGCGAACCAATCAGCCTCGTCTGCGTCGGTTCCTGCTTTTAATTCTACGTTGTTGCCCGGAATAAGCGCATAATAGGCCACGCTTATTACCCTTTCACGAGGGTCCCGGTCAATTTTCCCAAACGTATATAGTTGCTCCAGGTAGACATCTGTGATGCCTGCCTCTTCCCTTAGTTCGCGGACAGCGCAAGTGTCCACACTTTCATCAATTTTAACAAAACCACCAGGCAACGCCCATTGGCCTTTGAAAGGTTCCGCTCCACGTTTAATAAGCAGCACCTTTAGTGCCCCATCCAGTACTGTCAGAATGACTATGTCAGTCGTAACAGCCGGATGGGGGTATTCATATGTATATGTCATAAAGTTATACCCACAGACCCCCCAAAAAAACACTCCAGGGCTAAAAGCTGCCATACAGTTTGATGGCAGACCACATCCATTGAACTCGCCATCTAACAACTATGCCCTAGGAGTTTGTATCTTATTGTATCTATACACTATTTGCCACATTTTTTTAAAATTTTGCGACAAACTATTAGGGGTAGATTAACGGTTTACTTAACGTTGCAATCAATTTTGTTGTCTGCGTGCTGTGGCCAGCAAAGCTATGTATTTCCCGTAGTATGTTTTCTCTGCCTGAACACAATAATTGTTGGTGGTAGCGGACGCGTCTTCAATCAATGATTGCTGCCTGGACAGGCGATACCCATACTCAAAACCATATAGATCCGCAGCGACATCCTGCATGAGCGATGCCTGTTCGCTCTTGTTCATGGCCTCAAGCACGGCATAGTCCGGTTCTTCATAGTGGGCCAGCAGGATTTGCTGCAAATGGCGGCTGACCAAGGCATTGATAGGGGCCAGGTTAACGTTGAGGTCATGGCGTTTGCACAAACTGGAATATGCCCTGAATTCTGATGCTTCGGTAATATAATTGTATAGCTGCTGGTTTGTTCTTCTGAATTTCAGCCATAGGTCGAGTGATACCAGCCGCAGCTCTTCGGGGTTTGTCGGAATGGGTATGTTACCGCGTGTGCTGTCAATAATCCGGGGGTCTCTGTTCGGGGTTTGCTGCGACTGACTTGTTGCCGCATCCTCAGATAGTGGTTGTGCAATAATAGCGGATGACACCAATAACGATACAGTAAAGAAGGCGGTGCGAAGCATGTCAAATACCCGGAAATTGATGAAAACGTTGGAAAGCTTTTATTTTTGAGAGCCTTTTGTCAATATACCCTTATGAGCGGTGTTTCAAATACCATACTAATCGGCGTTTGTGTTTTTGCTGGGTTGCTATCGACTCCGGGTCGAGCATGGCAGACAAAGGACCTGTGTGTGCAAGTTGACACAACGATTGATGGCTCCTCGCTCGAGGGACAGCTTTGGCAAGGACAGCAGATCACTGTTTTGGGTTGGGGCTGCGGTGAGCCTGAGCGGTATGATTATGTTGTTTTTCGCACAACAGAAAGTGCAGCGCATGTGATCAAACAAGTGTGGGGAATGCCAGGGGATAATGTGAGTGTCCAGCAAAATGGCCGCTTTCTGATCAATGGTGTGGAAGCAAAAACACCTTTTGGCAAACCCTATGTACTTTTGGGTTCAGCACGCACGCGGTTTAAAAAGCTCGAAGCCCCCCTTGAGGGGTACCTGGTGCTTGGCCATCCGGGAAGTGTTGATTCTGCCCGGCTTGGTATCATCCAGGCGCGGAACATTTTGGGGTATGTGCCCAAGGGCACCGTGAAGGAACCCAAGCTCTAGGTGATGCGCCATAGCGCCCAGTTGCGACACATACGTCACGCGGCATAAGCCATGAGGCATCAACCTCTGGCACGATGGTATCCCGCTACCGCCGCGTAGTTAGGCTGCCTCGGCGGCAGGTCCAACCCGCACCAGGCGACCGGGCAGGGCCCCCGTTAAAACATCATTCCTGACCACAGGCACACCGCCCACAAGTGTGGCGATATAGCCATGGGCGTTTTGCAGCAGCCTCTGGCCACCAGCAGGTAGGTCCTGAACCATACGCGGCGGGTGCAGGCGCAATTGTTCATGGTTAATTACGTTGATGTTAGCTTTCAGCCCCACTTTAATGCGTCCGCGATCCTTGAAGCCTGCAAAGTCTGCCAGTTCTGACGTTAGTTTTTTCACCGCTGTTTCCAGGGGGATAGACCCTTTTTCGCCGCGATCCCGCGCCCAATGCAACAGCAGATAACTTGGGAAGCTGGCGTCGCAAATGGTGCCGACATGCGCACCACCATCTGAAAGCCCCATGATGGCTTGTGGATGGGTCATCATTTTGTAAACAGCGTCATAGTTTAAATCTGTGTAATTGTAGATTGGGAAATACAGGAATTCATGACCGTCTTTTTCAAGCAAAATATCATAGATTTTATCAAGCGGCGTCACGCCGCCTTCCAGCGCAGCCTTGTAAACAGATCGGTCAACTGACTGCTCATAATCCGGGTTTTCGCCAAGCCGGAACATCTTGCAGGAGATGAAATCAATTTGTGCCAACAACATGTCGGCAATAGGCGGTATGGGGGTGCCGTCACCAGCCAGCTTTTCCATTTCTTCGCCGAGCAGCTGTGACTTAAATGCTGGATCGCGCATGATTTCCACGCGTTCAGCCAGCGGCAAGTGGCTAATTTTTTTATAACTCGGAAAGCCGATGAAAGGATGGAATGTACACTGCAGGCCCAAAATGACGCCAATCCCGCGCGGTGCAACCTGCAGGTTTACATTCACACCCCGGTTTTTGGCGTCTTCACTGCGGCTTAAAATATCCCGCCATTGTTTGGGCGCAAAGTCGCGCTGCATAAGCGACAGCGAAAAAGGACGCCCGTCCGCGCCGCTGGCAAACTGTTCCAGTAATTTCCATTCTCGGTCAAAAGCGTCTGGGTCGTCGCGTTCAAGGTCAAAATCATTGACGGCTTGCAGAATGCCGTGATCAAGGCCTCTAAAGGCTGCGGCGATGCCGGATAGTTCTTCAGCGGTTGCTTCCGAGGACGGGGTCCATTCTCCGTCAGCAGAACGGTGTACGTCAGACCGACCCGTGGAAAAACCAACCGCCCCGGCTTTAAGGGCGGCGCGCGTCAGGTCCCGCATTTTTTCGATGTCTTCATTTGTGGCCGGTTCATTATAGACCGCACGGTCACCCATAACGTAAACACGCAGCGGATCATGGACCACTTGTGCGGCAAAATCGATGGTGTGCGGGAAATCGATTGCCGACATATAGTCTTCAAAGCTTTCCCAGTTCCACGTAATGCCTTCCGACAGTGCTGAGCCGGGAATATCTTCCACACCCTCCATGAGCCGTACAAGCTTGTCATGGTCCGCTGGTTTCACGGGCGCAAAACCAACGCCGCAGCTACCCATCACGACCGTGGTTACGCCGTGATAGACACTGGGTTCAAATTTTTCGTCCCAGCTTACCTGGCCATCATAGTGTGTGTGCAGGTCAATAAATCCCGGTGTGATGATGGCGCCAGATGCGTCAATTACATCGGTCGCGTCGCCTTCACAGGTGCCGATTTCTGCGATGATACCCTCTTTAATGCCTACATTTGCGTGATAAGGTGATCCCCCATCTCCGTCGTAAACAAGTCCATTTTTGATCAGCAGGTCAAAAGACATGTGTCTCTCCTTCAAGATGATATCTACCGCATGGGAAGCGGGGCAAACTTACGAAATATGCTGGCCAGTGTGAAGCCACCAATCAAATGCCATATGCTCCATGTGCCGACCAGTATGGCAGCTTCGCCCAGTCCGCCCAATTGGGTCATAACGATAATAAGGCCCAGTCCGGCGTTTTGAATGCCAACTTCAAACACCAATGCGCGGGTTTTACGGCGATCTTTCAATAACAAACGCCCCACAATGCCACCGGTCAGGAAGGCAAGGCCATTGTGCAGCGCAACGATGGGAGTCATTTGCATCCCGTGGGACACCACGACATCATAATTTGTAATCAGGCCAGCAACGATCAAGCCGATCAAAATCAGGAGAGCGACAGGCATAAACCTTGTGTGGAGTTTCACTGCCAGTTCTGGTCGCGCCCACGCCGTCCAAATCCCAATGGCCAGCGGAATAACCAGAATGATTGTTGTGTTCTTGATAAATTCGGCGCGGTCGATGTTGATTTCATCAATCAATGCATTGGCTGGGCCGTGCCACGATACCCAAAACAGGATAGCGATTGGCAGTAACAGGGCTGAAAACACAGATGACAACATCGTTAGCGCCACAGAGTAAGCAGAGTCACCCCCCGCAATTTTGGTAATGAGGTTTGACATGGCACCGCCCGGGCAGCAGGCAACAATGATCATGCCCAGCGCAATGCCCGCGGGAAGCGAAAGGGCTTTGACCAGTAACAGCGTCACCAGCGGCAGTGCGATAACCTGCGCGCAAAACCCCACCAGCATGGATGCCGGGTGCGACCGCACAAAACCAAAGTCATGGGGCCGCAGTCCAAGCGCTACAGTCAGCATAGTGAAGGCAAGCGACGCCGACAAAACAACTTGTGTCACTGGGTCAACAGCAATGGAAACGGCAGCAGCGGCGCCTGCAGTGTCGGTCATCATTCTCTCCCCAGAGTGGGCAGACTAAGCGATAATGGTGCCCATTAACAAGCGTATTTCCTGCCAAAAAGTATCCTTGTGACGCCGTTCCGGATAGGCCATAAAAAGACTGTATACATGTCCCTTGCGCGGACAATATTTCAATATCAACGAGGTCACCATGGGCATTCGCACACTCATTCACAGTATCTGTATTGGCATTTTGTTGGGTGCCGCTGTTGCTGCCGCAGAAGACAAAAAGCCAGCCGACCTTATTGTGCAGGGTGAGTATGTCCTGGCCATGGAGCCCGGTTCAAAAGCGATACAAGATGGCGCAATCGCGGTTATCGACGGGGATATTGTAGCGGTTGGCCCAGCCAGCGACATTCAAGCTCAGTTTGATGCAGCGCAAACTATTGATGGTGCTGGCAAAGTATTGATGCCCGGCCTTGTAAATGGTCATACACATTCATCCATGGTGCTGTTTCGGGGGATGGCAGACGATCTGCCGCTTATGACCTGGCTGCAGGACTATATATTTCCAATGGAAGCGCGGTATGTCGACCAGGCGCTTGTTGAGGCCGGGACAAAGTTGGCGTGCTGGGAAATGATCACGTCTGGCACCACAAGTTTTGTCGACATGTATTTTTACCCTGACGTGATTGCCGATGTCGCAGTAAAATGCGGTTTGCGGGCTGTTGTTGCGGCACCGATGATTGATTTCCCCAGCCCCGGTTTTTCTGGTTGGGATGACAGCTTTGCCGCCGGCGTGGACTTTGCCCGCCGCTGGAAAGGCAAGCATCCGCGCATTACTCCTGCACTGGCACCCCACGCGCCCTACACAGTTTCAAAAGCGCATTTGGAGGCTGCTTTCTCTGCAGCAAAAGACCTTGGAGTGCCGGTATCCATTCATGTTGCGGAAGATCAGGCAGAAGTGAAAACCGTTAGCGACACCTATAGCATGTCATCTATCAGTCTGCTGTCCGGCATGGGTATGCTGGAGCATAGAACAATCGCGGCGCATGTTGTTTGGCCGACCGATCAGGATATCGCAGCACTCGCGGGTTCGATGGCCGGACCGATCCATAACCCAACTTCTAACATGAAAACAGGTGCTGGTATTGCGCCTGTTGCCAAAATGTTGGCGGCTGGCGTGACTGTCGGGCTTGGTACAGATGGTGCTGCTTCCAATAACGACCTAAACCTTTGGCAGGAAATGCGATTGGCCGCCCTGATCCACAAAGGCGCTGCGACCGATCCGACCTTGGTTACCGCGAACCAAGCACTTGATATGGCTACAAGAATGGGCGCAATGGCCGTTGGACTTGGGGACCAGGTTGGCAGCCTGTCGGTTGGTCGCCGCGCTGACATGATTCAGGTATCTATAGACAATCCGCGTTTTCAGCCGCTGTATAATATTGTCTCTCACCTTGTTTATGTGGCAACGGGTGCAGATGTCGTGACATCCATTGTTGATGGCAAAATCCTGATGCAGGATCGGGAGGTGAAAACCATTGATGTTGCCGCGATGCGCGCAGATATTAAGGCCATTGCCAAAAAAATTCAGGCAGACTTGCTAAAGCCTTAAGGTGCGTTTGATAGGAACTAAACGTAACTCCCCCTAGGAATTTCATTCTGGTATGATAAAGTCCGAAGTAACGGCGGGGTGATCTTAATCACGTGGCTTCACAGGGGAAACTATGAGCGGCAAGCAAGCAAAATTGGAACTTGTGAAACAGCTTCGGACAGGCTTGATAACCGGTGCAGTATGCTGCGCAGCGCTGCTGGGTAATGCTTTTGCCGCACAGGCATCACAGCAGCAGGACCTCTCTGCGGTTGAGCTGGCAGGCCCCGCGCAAGACATTGAGACATTCCTGGATGGTTTTTTTGCGCGGTTTTCCACCTACGCGAAGAAACGTCGTGAAAACACAGGCGGCCGCGCGATGATTCCCTTGTTACGCCATGCGCGTGCCGCCTATGAGCGGAGCCCCGCGTCGGAACGGCTGAAAAACCCTGCGGACTCCCCAACCGGGCTGATTGCAAAGCTGTGGATGCATGGCCCCCAATCATGGGTCATTACAGAATTTGACTGGCTTGAAGACAGTGCCTTTGCCAAAGTTTACTTCAAGTCGGTTGATGAAAGTCGCCCAGATCCCATTCCCTTTGGTTTCAAGTTTTTTAAGGCAGGGACCCGCTGGAAAATTGGTGGTTATGTTGACCTTCGTTCGCTGGAAGGCAACCACGACGGCTGGCATAATTTGATTGTTGAAGGCAACCCCGACAGCCCTGAGGCCGTGTTCACCAGTTATATGGATAAGATTGAGGAATTTTATTCGCCAAAGCGCGCTAAAGAAAGCATGAAAATAGCCCCTCAAGTGCAGGAGAACCTGGCGCCGATGTGGCTGCCAACCGAAGATGCAACCAAGTCTTTGGGCCGGGCAATGATGACATTTTCACAACTTCAGCCCCGCAACTGGCAATTTGTCAGCTCTGATTTTGTCGACGAGAAATCTGAACTGGTGATCCAGGCCAGCGCCGGAAATCCGGTTATGCGGCGCAACCTTGGTATGGCCGCCATGATGGGTAGCGGCATGAAGTTCACGCTTGAGCGGGTTGGCGACGAATGGCTATTGAAAAGTTACGGCCGAAGCGGCAGCAAAAAATAACTATTCCAGCAAACCACTCCGTCCAAAATCCGGCTTATCCAGTTAGTGTGTGTTGGCCAGCCTTCACCGTTTTGCTAACGGGCGCTTCCAGCACATAGTCTGCTTCACGCACAGTTGATACAAACTGGAATGTTGCGGTTACGTCATCCCGCGTGATCAACAGTTCAAGCCACCCTCGGTGACTGCTGTTTAAGAACTTAAGCTCCGGACTTTTTTCCATGATCGCGGTTTTTACCACTTCCGGCTTGACGGGCAGATATTCTTCCATACCAGGTGATGAAACACCGGCTGTGCCGAACTCAACGCCTACTGGTCTACCGGTCTCATCCGTCAGGTCAAACGCCCACGCATTATGGGTGTCGCCTGCCAGCAAAACGGGGTTGGCGCTATTTTTCTGCAAGCTTTCAAACAACGCATTACGCGCAGCTGGATAGCCATCCCAGGCATCCAAATTGAGAGGCAAATCCATAGCGGCTAATGCCCTGAACTCAGCAATCTGGCGCGGCGTGACGAAGCTGGTGCTGTCGGCGTCTATATCTTCGTCAGCAATCACCGGAATACCAACTTTGCCGGTTAGCACCTGTTGGCCAAGAATTTGCCAGGGTTTGCCAGCATCTTTTGAGGTGCGCAGCGTGTCCGCGAGCCATGCTTCTTGTTTTGCGCCCAGCATTCGGCGGCTATCATCTGGCAGAATTTCCTCTTTAAATCGTGCTAAGTCAGGCAAATAGGTTATCCCGTTGGGCAGGTTTTTAGGGTCCAGTGACTGGATTTCCTGCCAGTCGACGATGGGTTCCGCTTGTTGCCCGTTAACCCGAAAAGGCACGGGTATCTGACGAATGGTGACGGCACCTGATTGTTCGCTGGCGTCATAACCAGACACCGCAACGGGGGTTTTCCCATCTTCAAATCTGAAGGCTGCCGTTCGCAACGGCAAGTCAGCGCCGTATGTCAGGGGTTGGTCGCGTCCAACCAGCCGGGTATCCAGCATAATAAGGGTTGCAAGGTCACCCAACTCGAAACTGCGGTAAATTGTGTTCTGGTCACCTGCCGCATTTTCACGGATTGGCAGCCATTCGTGATACGCCCGCAAGGCAGCTTGCTTGCGTTCTTCAAACACGCCTTCACCGTCATTATGGTTCTGCGCCCCGGTTTTCCAGGTATCGTTGGCAATTTCGTGATCATCCCAAACACAAATGAACGGATGCGCGGCATGCACGGCTTGCAAATCCGGGTCACTGCGATACAGGGCATATCGCTTGCGGTAATCCTCAAGCGCTATAACTTCGCCTTTAGGGTCAACCTTGCGGCCATGGTTACCTGTTATCCCGTCGTTGCTGTAAACACCCTCAGGATACTCATAAATATAATCGCCAAGATGCAGCACCGCCGCTAGGTCACGATCAGCGATTTCCCGGTAAACATGAAAGAAGCCCTGCGGGTAGTTCGAGCATGACACAACCGCCAGAGCGATCGGGTCCTTACCTGATGCGGGCAGCGTCCGCGTGGTACCTGTTGTGCTTTGGGTGCCCTCACAAATGAACCGGTAATAGTATGGTGTATCAGACGTCAAACCGGATGCATCGACTTTAACAGTGTAATCTGTTTTCGGGCCACAGCGGCTCTCACCTTGTGCAACAACAGTTTTAAAATCGTCGGTCAGCGCCACTTCCCAGCGAACAGACAGGTTGCGCGCATTACCATCAGTTGGGATTGTACGAGTCCAAAGGATCACGCGATCCTGCAGCGGGTCTCCGCTTGCGACGCCGTGCGAGAAAACAATACTTCCTGATTGACGGGCGGTTGCCGTTGGCATACCCGCGAAAAGAGCATACCCCGTCAGGCCCGACGCTCCTTTTATGACAGTGCGCCGATTTACGGCAGGCGTCGAATTAGATGTTTTGGGCTTGTGGGTCACGTTGCTTTCCCTTGTTGCGGTTTCGTTTTGCAGCGGCACCAGCCGCATTCAGGTATCTATCGTCATTGGGCGTTTATCTATGCGTCGGTCCAAAAGGCCTTTGTGCTCTTGCGTTCATTAAAACGGTTAACATTTTCTGCACTAATTTCACGCTGATTTACCATTTAATAACCTAAAGGCACAAGAATATGACACCGAAGCAAAGATCAGTAAATTGACGCCAGCGCGTGCCCTGCAGCTCATAGTCAAATGGTCTAGGGGTTGTTCATTATTATGCCGCAAAAAGTTCCCAACAGGTTTTTAGGCTACGCATTTTGCGTGGGCGATTTGCTGTTGGAATTAAGCGATGATTTCACCGTCAAAAATGCTGATGGCGCGGTTAAAAAAACCTTGGGGTTGGAAACCGCGCCTGGCAGTGCAACGAACTTTCTGGACCTGCTGGATGTGCCGGGCAGGGGCCTTTTTAAAAAGAACATCAAGAAACTTACTGGTGCAAACCGGCTAGGCCCCATCAGCTTGAATGTTGGTTTTGATGCCGACAGCAAGGAAAAATTCGGAGCCTTTATCGCAAAGTTGCCGACCGAACCTGATGTAGTCTACGTCGTCCTCTCACGGCCTCAGCGCCTTGGAATGAACGATGCTTCACCCACGGCCACTATGGTGGCCGAGGAGAAAAAACAACAGTTTTTCAACAATCTTGAACGGCTTTTTGATGACGAACCTGGCCTTGAAGACAAGGTACAAGTCACTGTTATCGAAGCAGATGACGGCGAAAGCCTCAACGCTGGACAACAAAGCAATATCGAACAATATCTGCAGTCTGTTTCATACGGTGGCAACACTGCCTCGCGCGTTGCAGAAGCAAAGTTCGCAGTTGTTCACGAAAAAGAAAACGATACTTCGTCCACTGAAGCAATCCGAACGGCAGTCGAGCAAGCGACAGGTGTTTCCATCAGCACGGCAACCATTGATGCGGCTGCTAGCAACTTAAGCGATAAAGACAGCATGAAAGCGCTGGTCTTTGGCTTGCAGCAGTTTGCTGAAGACAGTGATGGTTTTGATGTTGAGTCTATCGAAGAAAATTGTGGCACATTGATTGGCGAAACGGCCGAACGGGTGCGTGCATTTCGACAGGTGTTATCTGATGGCGCATTTTCACTGGTCTATCAGCCGATTGTGGACATGAAGCGTTTGACCACGCATCACTTTGAGGCACTGACACGCTTTGACTTGCCTGAGATTATGCGAAGCCAGTGGGAGATGATCCGGTTCGCTGAAGATGTTGGCCTGATTGATGATTTTGATCGCGCGGTTATCAATAGGGTTATCAAAAAAATTCGCGAATTGATGAGCCAGGGTGTCGCGCCAGCTATTGCGGTTAATGTATCGGGGCGATCGCTCTCTCACCCGGAATTTATAAGCGACCTGATCAAAACGCTGGAAGAAAACCGTGACCTTTCGGGCCATCTGTCGCTTGAAATCACAGAGAGTGCACGCATTCTGGACTTAAAGTCTTTAGCTGCTGTGGTGCAGCAAATCCGGGGCATTGGCTTCAGGGTCTATCTGGATGATTTTGGCGCAGGTGCAGCCGGGTTCCAGTATTTAAAAAGTCTAAAAGTAGATGCTGTTAAAATTGATGGGGCCTACATTAAAGACGCTGTGGAGTCAGCAGAGGACCGTGCCTTCTTGCGATCCATGGTTATGCTATGCCGGGAATTGGGAATCGATACTGTGGGTGAATGGGTCGAAACCAAGGACCATGCCGACCTTTTGAAAGACATAGGCGTTGACTATGGTCAGGGGTATTTTTATGGCAAGCCCACCAACGGATTGATGTCCGCCAGGGTCGCCAAATCCGCCTAACTGCAGTCTTCTTCGGTTTTAATAATCTTCAAGCTTACAGTCAGTCAGTTTCGTTACAAATTCAGCACCGAAAGCCTTTGATGGTGTTTGGAAACCGCCTTCGCCTTCGCCGCTGAGTTTCAAAAGCGCACACCGGACAGCGGACTCAGCCGTTAAGGTATAGCCATTGGGTGTGGCGAGTGTGCTTTTGTAGACGGTACCGTCCGCATCGGTCACTTCCGCCAGTAGCAATGATGTATCGCGTTCGCGCTCCGCGTCTGTCGGGCCCGCAGGCATTTTATCAATTTGTTTTTTAAGGAAATTTTTGACCATATTGCTGCCCATTACGGGACCGAAAAACCGGCTCATGGTGGTCATGGACTTGATAGGGCCTTCATTGGGGAAATACACTTCAATATCGTCGATATTGGTACTGTAAAAAGCGGTTGATACGTCGCCCCAGGAAACGGCCAGGAAGGGTTCCGGCCCAACACCCAAGTCAAACGACCGTTGCAGTTTACCAGCCGGAAAGCTTTTGATAACGCCGCCTTTGCGTGCCATGGTGCCTGCGCCCAATGACTCAACCGCCGTCTTGGCCGTGCCCTGCGATGGGCCGCCCAGGCCTTTGATTGCAATAACCAGAGATTGCGGATCTTTGGCTCTGGCCGCTGTATGCGCCGCCAGACAGTCGCTTGGCACGACATCAAAACCGACGCCAGGCATCAGGGAAATCCCTGCTTCTTTGGCATCGTCATTTAACGATGCTGCCAGTTCAAACACCGCAATTTCACCTGTAACGTCCAGATAATGCGTGCCGGTTTCAATACAGGCCGTCATCATCTGTTGAGCAGTTGCAGAAAACGGCCCGGCAACGGACAAAACAAGCGTGTGGTTTTTCAAAGCAGCCTTAGCAGCATCGGTGTCATCCACGGAAAAGGCAGCCCACGGCAACCCCAGTTTTTCTGCCAGTGCCCGCACCTTGTCGGCGTTACGGCCTGCTAATGTTGGCTTTTGCCCCAGCTCTATGGCTTTGGCGGCGATCAGCTTGCCGGTGTACCCGGTTGCACCGTAGATCATCCATTTGGGGTTTGTAGCCATTACAGGCCCTCCTCGGGGCTGACATCAAGCTTTTTCATCTCGGCGAAGGCGGCCACGGCTTTGACATGCGGGCCCGCGAAACTGTCCCGCGCACCGATACGTTGCATGAAGCTAGACAAGTTGGGCCAGCGATTGGCGCTTGGCACATAGCCTGTAAACGACAGGTTTGCATACTGCACCGCGACGGAGATGTCTGCGACTGAGATCATGTCGCCCACAAGCCAATCACGACCCTCAAGCGATGCGTCGATATAGTCGTTGATGCCAATTAGTTTGCCGCGAATAACCTCCATCGCCCCGTCCACATCAGGTTCTTTTCCCTGCATTTGCGGAAATACCATTTTGCGGAAAATGCCCAGACCAATAGTCGATGCCATCTCGGTGTCCGCATATTCTTCGAACCAAAGGGTGCGGCCATAGTCTGCAAGCTCAGCAGGCACCAGCGCAGGCTCAGGAAGTTTCTTTTCCAGATAATGGAAGATTGCGGTCGAGTCCGGCAACACCCAGTCGTCACCGTTGTCACTGTCTTTCAAAACCGGAATCCGGCGCGCAGGATTGATTTTAGTAAAGTCATCGCCAGCCCCAAATGGGCTTAGGTGCTCAACTTCAAAATCAACGCCTTTTTCATTCAGTTGCGTCAGGATTTTGCGAAAGAAAGGCGAACCAATTAGGCCGCACACGGTCAGTGTCATTGCAGTGTCCCTATCTGCTGTTGCGGGTTACGGTCATAAACTGGAGCGATCCAGACTTTTTCAAGCCAGCAACCATCATAGCGCAATCATTTATGGTGAATGAGGTCAGTCCAGCCTGGCAAGAGCGACAGACCCCTTGATCACAAAGCTGAGCGTTTCTTCCAGTGTGCGCACCGGGTTTTCGTCCAGGCTCCAACGTTTTAGCGCCATAATAGCGAAATCAAACAAGACATATTGGCGCGTCAGCCGTTCTTTTTCAGACATATGGGCGAACTTGCCGTCCAGCATTTCATAGGTCTTTAACATGCCGACAACGTTGAATTCTTCAATGATCCGCCGCAGCTCCCAACTGGGTTGGGTAATCGCCTGGCTCAGAAAATTCAGATAGTTGGCACCCGCCGCCTTTTCCTTCATCAGTTCACCAAGCGGCATGATCAACACTTCAACTAATTGCGCAAGCGTCGGGTCATCGTCCAGATCTTCCAGCATCTTTTGCCGAACCTGGTCGATTTGCATTGTGCGTTCGTTGATTGTTGCGCTGATCAGCCCTTTTTTGGACCCGAAATGATACTGAAGCGCTGACTGATTGCGTTGACCTGCTTCCTGCAGGATTTCCCGCGTTGAAACATCAGCCAACCCCTTTTCTGCAATCAGGCGTTCTGCCGCTTCAATCAGGGCAATACGCGTTGCGTCGGCACGTTTTACTTTGCCACCATTTTGTACGTTCAAGTTTCTCCCCCTGAACTAGTTACTGCTCTCCCACCGAAAGCAGTTAAACATTTATGACAGGGGTTAGTAAAGAACCGGTTCGCAAAACTGCTGCTCATGCGCGCCTGGTTGTTGTGGCGTTCAGTCCCACACCTCCGTGTAGTTGACCCGGTTTATCCGTCGTGTTGTGCGTTTTGTGATAAACATGGTCAGCCCCATTTGTTCCAAAAGCGTATCAACCGCGGCCCGGTCATCAGCGGTCAGCGCATCATAGGCATCCTGAACCCGCTGCAGCATCCACAGGGAATAGTGACGCGCGCCGACGGGTACATCCATCTCACCTACGGGGACCGTAATGCGGCCTAAAACACGCTTGGTCGCATCGGTGATAACAGGGCTGCCGCTCTCTATGTTCGGGCTTTGATCAAGATGTGCGTTAATAAAGTCCACCAGTGCCGTCACCTCTGGGCCGTAGTCACGGGCCACCAGCTTCAAAACGGGCAACAGCGTATCTGCGATCCCGTCATCCGCCAACACGTCGCGCGGCATGTTGGGGAACTCCGGCATGTCATCACTCATGGTATTTGCGGGAGCTGTCATACGTTCTACCCAGCGCCAAACGCGGTTTGCGGTCTGTTTCATCAGCATTTCTGGCGCTGGATCGCGCGCCAAATGCGCATACATCGGGCCATACATGCCAAAGTCCGCCATCGTCGGCTTACCGCCCAACAGATAGGGCTGCTTCAAAAAATGAGCATCCAGTGCAGCCAGAAGGTCGCGGTAATTTTTCTCAATTGCCGGAATGGTGTCAGGCGTTATGCCCAGCCCCGGCAGGTATTTCTGCATCGCGGCTTTTGGCATGGCTGCAAGCTCACGCGCTTCATCGTCCGTCGCGTCGGCTTTCATGAAACGGCCAAATTCCATGGAAATGAAATAGTCGTTTTCGTCTGGGAAGTTCCACCGATAATGCATCGCGGGTCGCAGCAAGCCCTCGTCACCGAACATTTCCAAAATCAGCGAAATGATCCTTTGCCGCGGCCCGGTCGGGTATACGCCGAGCGGTGTATCAAGTCGGTTTTCCAGGTAATCAATGATCTCTGTCGTGTCCTGAACAATGGTGCCATCCGTTTCCAGAACCGGAATAACAAACCGTCCAACCGCCGGTAAAATGCGGGCTGCATACTCAGGGTGGCTTTGCAACCGCTCCTGAAACGGAATGCCTGCTTTACGCAGATAACTGCGGACTTTGCCGGAAAAAAGGCTGGGCGGACAGGCGTATAAAGTGACAGGCAAGGTCAAAGGGGACTTCGCTGAAATTTGGGCAGACATTTGAAAGTTCCGATCAATTGACTAGATAATGAATGTCATTAGTATGGCGCCGCACCATGCTGTTAAGCGATCTATGCTGTCAAGCAATCCGGGATCAGCTTTGATCAAGCCTGTGTGATGTGCCAAGGGGAGAGAGACAATGTCCATTAGAGCCTGGCTGGTCCGCCGCCAGATACGAAAGCTGTTTAGGCCAGATCTTGATGTAAAGCCGGGTGAGCCCGTGCCACCCCCTAACTTTAACGAAGCGCTGGCTGTGTCAGAAAAGCGGTTGCCCCAACCGCCCAAAGGCACGGAAATCACCCTGCTGGAAGCCACACACGATGGTCAGGCGTTTCGCGGTGAGTGGATTGCAGAACCGGGTGTGCGGGCCGATCGCATCATTTTCTATTCCCATGGCGGCGGGTATGTTTGGGGCGCACCAAAATTTTACCGGGACCTGGCGTGGCGCTTGTCCAAAGCCTGCAACGCGCGAGTGTTTTTGCTGGATTACACGCTTGCGCCCGAAGCGCAATGCCCTGTGCAAATCAACGAAGGGTTGGCCGCGCTGGATTACATTCGCACACATCACCCGGATGCAAAAATCACCCTGTCTGGTGACAGTGCAGGCGGCAACCTCAGCGCTGCGCTGATGCTGGCGATCCGCGACAGTGGTCGGCCTGCACCGGTTGCTGTTTCGCTTATTTCACCCTGGCTGGACCTGACAGGGTCTGGCGACAGCGTCAAAAGCAATGGCCGCAAGGACGTGATGCTGCGCCCGGATGGAATTGGCATGGCGGCACAGGTTTATGCCGGTGCCATGAAACATGATGACCCGCAGGTGTCACCGCTATTTGCTGATCTGGCAAACCTGCCGCCTCTGTTGTTGCAGGCAGGCAGCGAAGAAATTCTGCTGGATGACAGCACCCGTTTTCATGCCAGGGCAACAGCAGCAGGCAGCAACACCACCTTGCGGGTTTGGAGCAAAATGCACCATGTTTGGCACACCACCGCCGGTATCGTCCCCGAAGGCCGCAAGGCTATCACCGAAATTGCAGAATTTTTCGCGCCGTACTGGTAACGCGCACCACGTTTGAAAGAAGCACTATTATGAAAACAGCCTTCATTACAGGCGCAGGATCGGGCATTGGTCGCTCGCTGGCGCACACCCTGGCCAGCAAGGGCTGCGCGGTTTACATCACGGATATCAACAGTGAAAACCTTGCCAAGGTCGAAGCTGAGCTAAAGGCAAAGCAGGTCAATGTGCATGCCCGGGTTTTGGACGTGTCCAAAAAGGACGAGGTGTTTGCCGCGGTTGAAGACGCAGAGGCAAAAATCGGCCCGCTGGACGGCATGTTTAATAATGCAGGCATATCCTTTTCCGATTTGGTCGTCAGCCATGACTATGACGACTTTGAAAAAGTCATGGACGTTGATTTTTGGGGTGTTGTTCATGGCACCAAGGCCGTTTTGCCCAAAATGATCGAACGCGGGCAGGGCCATATCGTAAATATATCCAGTATTTTTGGTATCGTCGGCGTGCCCAGTCAGGCCGCTTACTGCGCTGCCAAGCACGCGGTGAAAGGGTTTAACGAGTCGCTGTTTTATGAACTGGAAGACACGGGCGTACAGGTTCACAGCGTGCACCCCGGCGGCGTGGACACCGGCATTGTCAAACACGGCGTGCACAAACACTCTATAAGTGGGGCCGTCGATAAGGCAGAAATGGAACAGCGCTTCAAGGACAATGCGCGCACCACCCCGGATGAGGCGGCAAAAGTAATTCTGGACGGCGTGGCGCGCGGCAAATACCGCATCCTTGTGGGCGGTGATGCACGGTTTATAGACCGCATTCAGCGCTGGTTCCCAAACGCTTGGCGCAAGCTTTTCCCGCGCCTGATGAAAGGTGCGTTTGAAGGTGAGGAAACGCCTGCAAAATAATGGGTCGTTCAAACAAGGCAAAGCGAAATAGATAATCTTGATTGGCAAGCAAGCGCTGGCTCCGGTAAAGTCCGGGCCAGATTTTTTGATGCCTTACCCCACAGTCTGCTGGGGGCACATGGAGAATAGATCATGAAGATGCTCGACAAAAATTACATTAACGGCGCGTGGGTTCCGGGCGAAAACCAAACCTTCCGCGATGTGGTAAACCCGGCGACAGAGGAAGTTTCAGGCAAGATGCTATTGGGTACCGCAGGCGATGTGGACGCCGCCGTTGCCGCCGCCAAGGCTGCGTTTGAAACGTTTTCTGAAACAACGCGCGAAGAACGGCTGGCCATTCTGGACCGCATCATCACCGAATATAAAAAACGCATGCCTGAAATGGCAGCCATGATCACGCTGGAAATGGGTGCGCCTGCGTTTCTGGCCAACAAGGCACATGCGCCGTCTGGCCTTGGGCACCTGATGACAGCGCGGAAAATTCTGGAAACTTTCCCGTTTGAGGAAGACAATGGCCCCACCCGCGTCGCCAAAGAACCGATCGGCGTTGTTGGCATGATCACACCCTGGAACTGGCCGATTAACCAGATCGCCTGCAAGGTGGCACCTGCGATTGCCACGGGCTGCACCATGTTGCTGAAACCCAGCGAGGTGGCGCCCTATAGCTGCCAATTATTCACCGAAATCATGGATGCCGCAGATGTGCCCGCAGGCGTTTACAATGTGGTGTACGGCGAAGGTTTGACGGTGGGTGAGGCCATTTCCGGCCACCCGGATGTGGACATGGTGTCCGTTACCGGCTCCACGCGTATGGGCGCGGCGGTGCAGGCAAACGCGGCCAAAACCATCAAGCGGGTGACGCAGGAACTGGGCGGCAAGTCCGCCAACATCATCCTGGATGACGCTGATTTTGAAGAGGTGGTAACCCGCGAAACGCTGTCGGTTATGCGCAACACCGGGCAAACCTGCACCGCGCTCACGCGCATGCTGGTGCCCGCTGACCGCATGGATGAAGCCGCCGCGATTGCTGCCAAGGCGGCGGAGACCGTGATAACCGGCGACCCAACAGCAGAAGGCACCACCATGGGGCCCATTTCAAATGCGCAGCAGTTTGAAAAAGTTGGCCTGTTGATCGAAAAAGGCATGGCAGAAGGCGCGCAGGTGGTTGCGGGCGGCACAGGGCGCCCCGATGGCGTCGACAAAGGGTATTTTGTCAAACCGACCGTGTTTGCTGGCGTAACACCAGACATGACCATCGCACGCGAAGAAATTTTTGGGCCCGTTTTGTCGATCATTGGGTACAAAGATGAAGACGAGGCTGTGCGCATCGCCAACGACAGCCCGTATGGCCTCTCGGGTGCGGTGCAGTCCTCAGACGTGGACCGCGCCCGCCGGGTGGCATCAAAAATGCGCACCGGCATGGTCTACATCAACGGTGCAGCAGGCGACCTGAGCGCACCATTTGGCGGCTACAAACAGTCCGGCAACGGGCGGGAATGGGGCGCGCATGCCTTTAATGACTTCCTGGAGCTGAAATCTGTGCTCGGCTACCACGCCGCCGAGTAGGGGGCGGTGAAACCGGATTGGATAGTTTGACAGTATAACAGTAGGTGTGATCCTTTTTAGGAATGGGGCGAACTATAGACCTTCAAGAGGAGCATTCATGAGTTGCCTGAGAGAAAAATATTTGGATTTTTTCAAGTGTCTAGAATCAGGCGATTTAGAAATCTCTTACAGACCCAAGTTTAGGGAATTTGTTATCCATTGTAGGGATGGTTACGCGGGTGCAGTGTTAAAATATTGCCCTTGGTCGGGTCAGGCGTTTCCTGTGCCGTTAAGGGATGAATGGTTCGACTCCCTAGAGGCAAAAGGAATAGACCCTGAAGTAGATAAAGTGCCTGAGGAGTTTTTGTCGGAAAGGTGGTGGAAAGATCGGGGCTTATAATCTGTATTTCTCTGAAGTTCCCTGAGTTTCGAGTTCTTAGATTTTGAGCTCATAGCCGGACAATGCGGATATTTGGGAATACCCTGTAATTCATTATACTTCTTGGTGCACACACTGCCACCAGTTTGGTTGATGCCTTCCCGAACCCGGTAATGATATGGCGCCAAGATAAAAGCCGCTGATACCGGCGCCTTTTTATTTTGCCTGCGGCTGGCTTGCTATTGTATAACCGTCCCCACAGGGAGGTTGGCGTGACGCGCACAGGGTTCACATCACAGAAGGGTCGCAGCAAAGGCATGCATTATGCCCTGCTGGCCGCGATGTTTTTGCTGGCGCAGGTATTGATCAGCTTCCATCATGTGAGCGACACGCACGCAGCGGGCGCTGCGGACGATGGGTTTAGCATTGAATGTGATATCTGTGTCGCGGCCCCTGGCGTTTTTGACGTGCCAGAACAAACGCCTGTTTTTGATGGATTGGCGTCCGCGCAGCATTTACTTTCCCTGACGTTCAGGGACGCACCTGCGAGCCCGACAGCGCGCCCAGGTGGCCCCCGCGCCCCGCCCCAACCAAACACCTAGCCGTTAAAAGAACCGTCAGCCCGATGCTGGCATGTTGAGGCGCTTCCTGCCCTTAAAAGGGCGGTGAGCCTGTGTTTGGATACCACCATGACCATTGAACCTGTGCGGTCTGATGACCGCCAACCCTCCGTTGGGGAAAAGGGGGTGCAGCCATGTCTGCCGCCCCTTACCGGGAACCAGAAAATGATATATAGCGCCCTGTTGGGGTTGGGCCGAACCGCCAAGGCGTATGAACTTCTAGATTTGTTAAGAGAACAAGGGGTGAAAGCCGCACCCACCGTCTATCGCGCTTTAAACGAGCTTATGGAAAAGGGCTTGGTGCGGCACATTGTGTCCATGCAAACCTTTGTTGCGTTGCCGACATCTGACCCGGCTCAGGGCCGCTCGGTAATGCTTGTGTGTGAGGACTGCGGTAAAGCCCGGCCTCTTGAAAACAAGCCATTGTTGTCTGCGCTTCGGTCTAATGCACGCAAAAGCGGGTTTGAAGTGAAATCATATCATCTTGAGATTGCAACATCATGCAGCCACTGCGGTTGCGGTAACGGGCAGGTGTCATGAAATTACCAAGAGGCTATCATGCAGGCGTCGACCGCTGCGGCATTATGGCGGCGGGGATTTGTCTTTTGCATTGTGCGTTGTTCCCGCTAGTGGTGTATACCGCGCCAACACTCAGTGCTTTGGTTCCCAACGGTGAATGGTTACACATGCCTTTGGTGTTTTTGGCAACGGGTGTTGGTGTGGTGGCGCTCAGCAGTGGGTTTGCGCATCACCGCCGCGCCATTCCCGTTTCATTGGGGCTTGTTGGTATTATGCTGTTGCTAGCGTCTTTAGCGGAGTCTGCTGTTGGCGAATTTTCTGAGCCTTTGGCAAGTTCAGGCGCGGTTTTTATGGCGGCGGCGCACTATTTAAACCTTCGGACGCTGCGATCAGCTTAAACTCGGCGTTTGGTGCATCTATCCATAAAACAGGCTACACACGCCGAAAAAGAGGGTGAAAATGGTTTCAGGCAATCAGGTCCGCAGGCTGGCGCTCACATTACATAACTGGATGGGGCTGCTGGTTGGTTTGCAAATCGTGTTTTGGTTCACGGGCGGGTTGGTGATGACTGTGTTGCCGCTTGATTTGGTGCGCGGGGAACGCAGTATGGCCAAGCAAGCACCAGTGTCTGTTCTGGCTAGCGATATCACACGCGTACTTGCGGCGAATGGCATTGAAAACGCTCGACAGGTTTCCGCGCGAAGTGTCGCAGGCCTGCCGGTGCTGCAAATCACCGATGCAGCAGGAAAAACCTTTATTTATCATGCTGAAACCGCGGTGCTCCTGTCGCCGATCTCCGCCGAACTGGCTGCAAAAGTTGCGCTGGCTGACTTTGCATACCGGGACAGCAAGCATAATGGCAACATAGCTGTTCTGGCCACCGAATGGCTGACCGAAGAACCGGGGGATTTTCGCCGTAAGCTGCCGGTGTGGCAGGTAACCCTTAATGATCCTGACGGCACCCGCCTTTATGTTTCACCTGATACAGGGCAAGTGCTGGCGCGGCGCAATGATTACTGGCGGGTATTCGACTTTTTCTGGATGTTGCACATCATGGATTATGATGAGCGAGAGGATTTCAACAATCCGCTGCTGATCGTTACAACCACCACCTCGACCCTGTTTGTTATAACCGGTATCATCTTGTTATATTTCAGGTTTTGGCCGCGCCGGAAGCAACAGAAAGCTGGGTAGAGATCACCTGGCGTCGCGCAGTTTTTCCATAAAATGCTTGCGGCACATCGCGATGTAGCGGTCGTTACCGCCAATTTCGATGGACGCGCCGATTTTGACCGCATTGCCGTGCTCATCAATGCGTAAATTCATGGTTGCTTTACTGCCGCACCGGCAAATGGTTTTCAGTTCATGGATTTCATCGGCGATGGCGAGCAACCACTGACTGCCTTCAAAAAGGTTGGCCTGAAAATCCGTTCTGAGTCCGTAACAAAGTACCGGGATCGACATTTGATCCGCCACATTGGCGAGTTCAAAAACATGGTCGCGTGTTAAAAATTGTGCTTCGTCGATCAGGATGCAGTTGACTTGTCTTTTTTCGAGCTCTTTTTGTACTTTTTCGTACAGATTTTCGCCTTTTTCGAACAAATGAGCATCTTTTTTGATGCCCAAACGGGATGCAATCGACCCTTTTTCAAAGCGATCATCGATTGCAGCAGTAAAAAGCATGGTCTTCATGCCGCGTTCTTCATAGTTGAAACTGGACTGCAACAGGGTTGTCGACTTGCCCGCATTCATCGCGGAATAATAGAAATACAGCTTGGCCATGCGTGATTTGCCCTATGTTCTTTTTGGTATGGCTCGGTTAGGCTGGCGAAAGCCGGGGGGTTAAGAAAACCGTTGTGCCCAACAAAACTTTGGTGCGGACACTAGAAAAACCAGCGCTTTTTGGCAAGCATGACAGTGAGAAAAATCGGAGGGATAGGCATGCGTTTTTTGGTGGGATTGCTGATTGCCTGTTGCGGGTGGTTTGGATCAGCAACAGCGGCGCAGGACGCTGACCGTCTGGCGCGTGTCGCAGGGGATGCACTTTATTGGCATCTGGATAATGGGCGTGGTCGCCAAGCCTTTGAAATGATGCCAAAAGGGGGGGATATCCACACTCACCTGCGCGGTGCCATCTATGCGGAAACATGGCTGGAATGGGCGGCGGAAGACGGGCTGTGCGCCGACATGAACGTGCCCGAGCTGCGGTTCAAGGAGCGTGCGACCTGTGAAGAAAGCGGCTGGATAACTGCCGCCGAGGCACAATCTGTGGAGTTCTATCGCTATGAGTTGATCAACGCGCTCAGCACCCGCAGTTATGTCCCCACCAACGGCTGGTCCGGCCATAATCAGTTTTTTGGAACTTTCGCAAAAATCGCGGCCAAGCCACAACGCCTCGGCGATCAGCTTGCGGCAGTGGCAGAACGCGCGGGTCGCCAGAACATCCTGTATCTGGAGTTGATGGAAACCATTTTGTTGCCGCAGCTTTTCCCCCTGGTGGCAGATGTGAAAATGACCGGTGATGCCGCCACCGATTATCAGGCCCTTATGGCAAGTCCTTTCGGGGCAAAACTTGACGAATTAACAGAGAATATTCAGCTGCAGTTCGCGTATGCAAAAACCCGCAAGCGAGAGGTCCTGGGCTGCGATACACCGTCCCCGAAGGTGGGCTGCGATGTTGAAATCCGCTTTTTGCATCAGGTGGTTCGGTCGTTTGAGCCAGCCATGGTATACGCCCAAATCATTCTGGGGTGGTCGGTCATGGAAAAAGCAAGCGAAGTGGTTGGCCTCAATCTGGTTGCGCCCGAAGATGGCTTTATCGCGCTGCGGGATTATACACAGCACATGCGCATGATCGACCATCTGTATCAGGCGCGCGGGCCGCAAAATATCAGCTTGCATGCGGGCGAGCTTGCGCTGGGGCTGGTGCGGCCGCGGCAACTCCGGTTTCATATCCGGCAGGCGATAGAAACTGGCCACGCCAAGCGCATTGGCCACGGCGTTGCCATCGCCTTTGAGGATAACCACGAGCAATTGTTGGAGAAAATGGTTGCTGAAGATATTCTTGTGGAAATTAACCTGACCAGCAATGACACCATTTTAGGTATTTCCGGTCCTGATCATCCCATCGTTTTGTATCGTGATATGGAAGTGCCCTACACCATCAGTACTGACGACGAGGGTGTGTCGCGTATTGATCTGACACACGAATATATGCGCCTTGCTCGTACTTATCAGGTACCCTATTTTGAAATTCGACAGGCATCGCGGAATTCGCTGACATACAGTTTTCTGAACGGGGACAGTCTGTGGACTTCTGACGAATGTCAGGCGGATCTGGGGGCGGGGCGTGACCCCGGCAATAAGTGTCAACAATTACTGGATAAGAGCGACAAGGCTCGCCTCCAATGGAAATTGGAACAGCGCTTTAAGATATTCGAATCGAACATGAAAGTTCCTGAGCGCAAGCTCAACTCTTTCAATTAATTTGCAATTCGCCAATAGTGGGGCATGCCCTTGGGGCAGAAAATACAAACCTGTTAACCGGGTGGGGGAAACTGAATGTCAGACCAAACCAGTGCCAAAACTGGGGCCAACACTTTTGCCGATGTAACACCCACATCGCAAACCTCAGCCGATATAAACGCAGGCTTTGCCTTCTTTCTTGATGTTGTCGTCAATATATTTGTGCTTGCCGGCATTTTACTAGGAGCCTTCAACTTTCCGGTGGAAATTGTTTTTGGCCGCATCATCCCCGGGGCTATCGCCGGTATCTTGTTTGGAAACGTGGTCTTCATCTGGTTTGCGAAAAAAACTGCAGAGGAAACAGGCAATCCGGCTTTAACGTCTATCCCGCTGGGGATAGACCTGCCCACCGTGTTCGGTATGTGTTTCTTTATCCTGGGGCCTGTTTACCTTGCCAACGTTGAGGCAGTGGGAGAGTTGGCGGCCGCTGAAAAAGCCTGGATCATCGGCATGGCAAGCACGCTGTGGATGGCTGTGATCAAGATGGGCCTGTCGTTTTTTGCCCGCGCTATGCAAGTCGAACTCCCGCAAATGGCCCTTATTGGGGCCATGGCCGCCATCGCAACCGTGTGGTTGGGGGCAGAAGCCATCTACGGCGTTTTTGAGCTGCCAGAGGTGGGTATCGTTTCCCTGATGGTGATGGCCTACGCGCTGATTGCAGGTCACAAGCTACCGTTTAACATGCCAGGCGCGGTGATTGCCATTCTGGGCGGTACGATCCTCTATTACATTTTGGCGTTTGCAGGTGTTGGTGAAAATTATGTGGTGCGCGAAGCACCTGAACTTGTGTCTGCCATCCCATCCCCCAGCCTTGGTGGGTTTACAGGCATGTTTGGTGAAGTGACCAATTATCTCGGTATTATCCTGCCTTTTGCTCTATTAATTGCTGCCAGCAGCGTCAATGTGGTGGCGGGTGCGCGGGTTATCGGCGACGATTATGATGCCAGCAAAGTGGTGAAAATCGACTCTGTCGCAACAGCGGTCAGCGCGCTCTTTGGTGGAGTGGTGCAGACCACGCCTTACTTCGGTCATGCCACCTACAAGCGCATGGGGGCGCGTACCAACTATGCGATTGGCGCAGTAAGTGTGATTACAATTGGCGGTTTCCTTGGCGTTATTGCTTTGGCGTCGCAAATGATCCCGGCGGCGGTTTTGAAACCCATTTTAGTGGTCGTGGCCTGCGATATCATGCGGCTTGCCTTCACAGGCGGCGATGTGCGCCATGCCCCCGCTTTGTTGTTTGCCGTGGTGCCGGGCATCCTGAATTACACTTTCACAAAAGTATCGGAGCTGTATGGCAAGCTGGGTGTGTCGGTTCAGCAATCGCTGGGCAGCGAATGGCTCGCAGGCTATAACCTGATGGGGGCGATGTCGAAGGGTTATATCCTGACCAGCATATTGTGGGGTGCCATGATTGTCTGGATCATTGACCGCAAGCTTGTTCGCGCGGCCGGGGCCGCAATTGTCGCCGCGATTTGCACCGAGGTTGGCATCATTCATTCGGTTGCCCCCACAGGCGGTATGTATCTGCCGTGGGCAATTGGCGATCTTGGCGGGTTAGAGATTTTACCTCATCGGTTGGCAGTCGGTTATTTAATCGCGGGGCTGATGTTGTTTGGTTTTAATATGACCAAAAACGAGGCCGGTGAGCCAAACAAATCTTGACCAAATGGTCAGTATTGGGGTTTATGCAGCCGTAATGCTAAAAATCGGAACGCTGATAACAGGACAAGACACGTGACGGATACGTTGGCAAACCAGGGCACAACTTTCCACGCCGATTGGCTGGAAGGCATCAGGGTCAACAAAAGCGCTGTGGAGCGCAGAACCGCGACCCTCGGTGGTCGGCGGGCTGTCAAAAAAGACAGCCAGATTGCTTTTATGCTGAAGGCCATAAGCTGTATTGACCTGACGACCCTGGCTGGTGATGACACGCCGGGCCGCGTGCGCCGCCTGTGCGGCAAAGCGCGGCAGCCCGTACGCCGCGACATTCTGGATGCGTTGGGCGTTGCAGACATCCGCCTGACTACGGGGGCTGTGTGCGTTTACCACGAGATGGTTGAAGAAGCCGTTGCTGCGCTTGATGGTTCTGGCGTGCCCGTTGCAGCTGTTTCTACAGGGTTTCCGGCAGGCCTTGCCCCCATGGAAACCCGGCTGGAGGAAATCAAACGCTCTGTCGCCGCTGGTGCCCGGGAAATTGATATTGTCGTAACCCGGGCGCATGTCCTGACTGGCAACTGGCAGGCACTATATGATGAAGTGCGGGCGTTCAAGGATGCCTGCGGCCCGGCGCTGATGAAATCCATTCTGGCCACTGGCGAGCATGGTAATCTCACGCAAGTTGGCAAGGCGTCTATGGTGGCCATGATGGCTGGGTCTGATTTCATCAAAACATCAACCGGCATGGAAGGCGTGAACGCGACATTGCCGGTGTCGCTGGTGATGATCCGTCAAATCAGGGACTTTTATGAGCGTACCGGCCAAAAAGTAGGCTACAAACCGGCGGGTGGCATCAAGGCCGCGAAAGAAGCCGTTTTGTATCTGGCACTGATAAAAGAAGAGCTGGGCCGTGACTGGATGGAGCCAGAGCTGTTCCGCTTCGGGGCATCAAGCCTGCTTGGTGATCTGGAGCGGCAATTAGAGTATCATGCGACCGGGGCGTATTCGGTCGGTTACCGGCATCCGATGGGCTAGGGGACAGATATGAGTGTAAGCGAAATACTTGAAACTATGGATTACGGACCTGCCCTGGAAAGCCGTGCGAAGGCTGATGAATGGCTTGCAGGCCACGACCATCATTTTGGCCTGTTTATCAATGGCGGATGGGTCACCCCTGAAGGTGCCAAAACGTTTGATACGTTTTCGCCGTCAACCGGTGAAAAACTCGCATCGCTAACCTCGGCGCGGCAGGATGATGTGGACGCAGCTGTTGCTGCTGCCCGCACAGCACAAGGTGGCTGGGCGAAAATTGGTGGTCATGCGCGCGCACGGTATCTTTATGCGCTGGCGCGTTTGGTGCAAAAGCATTCGCGCATTTTGTCGGTGCTCGAATCGCTGGATAACGGCAAGCCGATCCGTGAAAGCCGCGATATTGATATTCCGCTGGTCGCCCGCCACTTCTATCACCATGCCGGTTGGGCGCAGCTTCTGGATGATGAATTCCCCGACCACGAGGCCGTGGGCGTGGCAGGCCAGGTGATCCCCTGGAACTTTCCCCTGCTGATGATGGCATGGAAAATTGCACCTGCGCTCGCTGCGGGCAATACCGTTGTGATGAAGCCGGCTGAGTTCACCTCGTTAACGGCCCTGATGTTTGCCGAACTGTGTATGGAGGCGGGCCTTCCAAAAGGCGTGGTGAACATCATCACCGGCGCTGGCGACGTAGGCGCCATGGTGGTGGATGCAGATGTTGACAAGGTTGCCTTCACCGGATCCACCAACGTGGGTAAGCATATCCGCCGGTCCATAGCCGGGTCCGGTAAAAAGCTGACACTGGAGTTAGGTGGCAAGTCCCCTTTCATCGTTTTCGAAGATGCAGACCTTGATGGTGCCGTAGAGGGCATTGTGGATGCCATCTGGTTCAATCAGGGCGAAGTGTGCTGCGCTGGGTCGCGCCTTTTGGTGCAGGAAGGCATTGCAGACCAGTTTTTCGCCAAACTGAAAACCCGCATGGGTAAACTGCGTATCGGTGACAGCCTAGATAAATGCATTGATATCGGTGCTGTGGTCGACAAAGTGCAGCAGGATCGCATTGAAGCCCTTGTGGCGCAGGGCGCTGCTGAAGGCGCAGAGATTTTCCAGGCAAATTGCCCTATGCCGGAGCAGGGCGCGTTTTACCCACCAACACTGGTGACAAACGTGAGCACGGATAACACGCTTTTTAAGGAAGAAGTGTTTGGCCCGGTTTTGACCGCCATTACGTTCCGCACGCAAAATGAAGCTGTTGGTCTTGCCAACAACACGCGGTACGGCCTGGCCGGCAGTATCTGGAGCGAGAGCATCAGTCGCGCGCTTGAAGTGGCACCGGCGATAAAAGCAGGCATTATCTGGATTAATGGCACAAATATGTTTGATGCCGCCGTAGGTTTTGGTGGCTACCGTGAAAGCGGCTTTGGCCGGGAAGGGGGCCGCGAAGGCATGCTGGCATACCTGAAGCCAAAGTATGAGAAGACGCTGAAAGCCTGGTCACCGATTACTGCACCAGTAGATGTGAAGCCTGCAAAACCGGTTAACGGTTTGCCCAGCGTGGACCAGACGGCCAAAATGTATATTGGCGGTAAGCAGGCGCGGCCCGATGGTGGCGACTCGGTTGCTATTGCAACCAGCAAAGGTGCGTTTGCCGGGCTGGTGGGGGATGGCAATTACAAGGATATCCGCAACGCTGTAGAAGCGGCTGGAAAGGCAGCCGGATGGGCCAAAACCGCTGGGCATTCCAAAGCGCAGATTTTGTATTTTATCGCCGAGAACCTTGGTTATCGGGCGGGTGAATTTCAAAGACGCCTGAGCGATCTTACAGGCGCAAGCGCCAAGGCTGCGGCGCATGAGGTTGACCTGTCGATTGAACGCTTGTTCGCCGCCGCCGCCATGGCCGACAAGCATGACGGCCTGGTGCACAGCCCACCCATTCGCGGTGTTGCACTGGCGATGAACGAACCCATCGGCACGCTGGGTATTGTGTGCCCGGACGAAGCGCCCTTGCTGGCGTTTGTGACGCTTACGGCGTTTGCGATTGCAGCAGGTAACACCACTGTTGTTATCCCGTCCCCGCGCTATCCGCTAATCGCAACAGATTTTTATCAGATCCTGGAAACGTCGGACGTGCCAGCGGGTGTGGTGAACATCGTGACCGGTGCACGGGATGCGATGGCCATGCCGCTTGCCAAGCATTACGGCATTGATGCCCTTTGGTATTTTGGTGACCGGGATGGCTGCGCGGATGTGGAGCGCGAGGCGGCTGAAAACATGAAGCGCACATGGTTGAATTATGGCATGGCCTATGATTTTACCAGCAACCAGCAGTTTGGTGCGCGCACCATGATGGACCGTGCGTCTGAGGTCAAAAACATCTGGGTGCCATATGGTGACGCCAACGAAGGTGGCAAAAGCTACTAGGCTACGCAACGCGGCCGATGAAAGCGCGCAGTAGCTTCTCGAGGTTCACGGCCGCGACAGCGCCAAATTCCATAGTTTCGTCGTGCGTTAGCTCGTCGCCTGTCATGCCCGCAGCGTAATTGGTGATAGAGCTGATGCCGCAGACCCGCATGCCCACATGGCGGGCCGTTAGGCATTCTGGCACAGTTGACATGCCAACAGCATCTGCACCCATAATTCGAAATGCACCAATTTCTGCCGGTGTTTCGAAGTTCGGCCCTTTTGCCATCAGGTACGTGCCCTCGTGCAGGTCAATACCCAGTGTTTTAGCGCAGGCATGCAGGTCACTGGTTAGTGCCTTGTCCCATGCGGCGGTGACGTCAGGGAAACGGGGGCCAAACCGGTCATCGTTAACCCCAACAAGCGGGTTAATGCCGGAAAAATTAATATGGTCAGTAATCGCCATAAGGCTGCCGGGTCCGGCTTTTTCCATCAGGCTACCTGCCGCGTTGGTGAGAACCAGGATTTCAACGCCCAGCGCCCACAAAACACGTGTTGAAAAAGCAAGTTTTTCAGGTGCATGGCCTTCATAGGCGTGGGCGCGGCCCTGCATGCAAATTACCGGTTTGCCCTCAAGCTTTCCAATATGCATGTGGCCCGCGTGGCCTTCTACTGTCGGTTCAGGGAAACCTGGCAGATCGAGGTAGGAAAAGACGGTCGCGTCCTCAATGGCATCCGCCATGCTATTAAGCCCGCTGCCCAATACTAGCGCCATTTTGGGCATATCGCCGTTGAACCGTTCGCGAATATATTGTGCGCAGGTTTGAACGTCTTCAAAGCTCATGATGGCGTCTCCTTAATCAAGTGTCAGATTTCGATCTCAGATGTCTGTTTTCAGATGTCTATTTCTGGCAAATCCAGGTTTTTGTGTTCACGAATTTCGTCTTTGGTCATGTCCGAAAGCTCATGCGGGAACACCAGCCAGTCATCAGTTTCATGGCAATAGAAATCTGGCTCAAGATCGGTCACATTGCGTGTTGGCTTAAAATATACCGTTGCAATCTTGATGATATCCGGCGTGTTGCGACGGCATTTTTCTTTCAGGTGGTCAATCGTGGCCGCAATGGACCGGCCGCTATCGAACACATCATCGACAATCAATAGGCTGTCTTCCGCGTTGATGTTGTTGACGATATATTCAAGGCCGTGAACTTTCACTTCCTTTTGTTGTTGCATGCCAATATAGCTTGATGTGCGGATGGCGATATGGTCAGTGTCTACGCCGTAATAATCCAGAATTTCCTGAACGGCGATACCGGTCGGGGTGCCACCACGCCAGACACCCACAATAAATTTGGGGCGAAAGCCGCTTTTCAGTATTTTCACGCCCAGCTCAAACGAATCGTCTAGCAACTCCTGCGCTGTGACATATTTTTTTGTAACGCTCATTAGCCTTAAACCCCTTTGGTTCCGAACAGTCTATCGCCCGCATCCCCAAGTCCCGGTACGATATATGCTTTTTCGTTTAATTGTTCATCGATAGATGCCGTTACCACCGGCACATCAGGGTGTGCCTTGGTGAAGGTTTCGATGCCTTCAGGCGCTGCCAGCAAGCAAACAAACCGCAGATCGGTTGCGCCTGCATCTTTCATTTCCTGAACGGCGCGCACAGCCGAATGGCCAGTCGCGAGCATTGGGTCAAGCACTACATTCAGGCGACTAGAAATATCCTTAGGCACTTTGAAAAAATACTTAGTCGGCTGCAGAGTTTCTTCGTCTCGCGCCAGACCGATTTGACCAACGCGCGCGGATGGCACCAACTCAAGCATTGGCCCCAACAGGCCGTCTCCGGCGCGCAAAACCGATATGAATGTCAGTTTTTTGCCAGCAAGCACGGGGGCTTCGGTTGGGCATACTGGTGTTTCAATCTGAATTTTGCCCAGTGGCAGATCTCTGAGCGCTTCATAGCCTAGAAACAAGCCGATTTCCCGCAATAATTTACGAAATTCTGCAGTGCTTGCTTCTTTACGCCGCAAAAGCGTCAGTTTGTGTTGCACCAATGGATGGTCAACAACGGTAACCGAAGTGGTCATGCAATCGCTCCCCCTCTAATGGCACCAATCAGGTGACGTGGTTGCCTTCATTAGTCATTTTGCGGCAGGCTGTCGACCCAATCCTGACTGAATTGTCAAAAATGGTTGACCTGCTACAAATGCTCTGGTTCCCTTGCGCCCGCCCTCGTGTTCGATGCATAAGGGAGCATAGGCATTTTTTCGCCAATGGGGAGCAAAAATTCGTGAAATATTTATTCATCAAAATGCTGGCGCTGACAGCTCTTTTGGTGGGGTCAACCTACGCAGCGACTGCGCAGGATTTTCGCCCGGTTCTGTTGTATGATATTGGTGGCAAGTTCGACAAATCGTTCAATGAAGCTGCCTTTCGTGGAGCAGAACGGTTTAACACCGATACAGGCATCGAATTTCGTGACTTTGAACCCAATAGCGAGACCCAGTACGAACAAGCGCTCAAGCGATTTGCGCGACGCCGGGCTGACCTGATTGTTGCTGTTGGCGTTGGTTATGCTGTCGCTGTACGGAATGTGGCTCAGCGCTATCCAGATGTAAAATTTACGGTGATTGATGCGGTGATAGATTTGCCCAACGTGCAGTCTGTCACCTTTAAGGAAAATGAAGGATCGTTTTTGGTTGGTATGATCGCTGGCATGGCAACAAAAAGCGGCAAGGTTGGCTTTATCGGCGGTATGGATATACCCCTCATACGGCGCTTTCAGGTTGGTTATGACCAAGGCGTCAGGTTCGTGCGTGACGATATCGAGTTTATAGAAAACTATGTAGGCACCACGCCGTCAGCATGGAATGACCCGATTAAAGCCGCGGAAATGGCCAAATCTCAGTATGCGCGCGGCGTTGATATTATTTTTTCTGCGGCGGGCCCGTCAGGTCTAGGGGTGATTAACGCAGCAAAAGACTCGAACGCGCTGGCCATCGGTGTTGATAGCAACCAAAATCATGTGCAGCCTGGATTTGTGCTGACAAGCATGCTGAAGCGCGTGGACCTGGCGGTCGAGCAGGCAATGCAGCAAGCTAAAAATGGCACATGGGCACCCGGTCATGTTGTCATGGGGTTACCTGAAGGGGGTGTTGATTATGCGCTGGATGAATATAACGCATCGCTGATCACTGACGAGATGAAGCAACGTCTTGAAGAGGCGCGCGCTAAAATCATCTCTGGCGAAATTGCAGTTGCTGATGTAGAGGGCAGCAACGAAGGGCATTGATCCAATTGGGCCACATCCAGTTGAATCAGGGCTGAAAAACTGGCTTTTCAAGCGGGACAAAACGGCATGAGCGTGGCACCAGCCATTGAGACCAGAAACCTTTGCAAACGGTTTGGTGCGGTGCAAGCCAACGACAATGTGTCTTTGCTGGTGGACCAAGGGTCGGTGCATGGAATTGTCGGGGAAAATGGTGCCGGCAAATCCACTTTGCTTAAAATGTTGTTTGGCTTCTACCAACCGAACAGTGGTGATCTGATCATTAACGGTGTGCCGCTTGCGTTTGATAGTCCGTCAGAAGCGATGGCGGCTGGTATCGCAATGGTGCACCAGCACTTTATGCTGGTTGAGCCTTTTACCGTGCTGGAGAACATCATTTTGGGGGCCGAAGGCCAACCCATGTTGAAGCACGCGATGACGGATGCCAGGGCAAAACTGTTGGGGCTGGAACAGCAGTTTGGTTTTGATCTGCCGCTCGATACGCCTGTTAGCCAGCTTTCCGTCGGTGAACGACAGCGTGTGGAAATTTTGAAGGCGCTGTTTCGTGGTGCCGACATCCTGATTTTAGATGAACCAACAGCCGTTTTGACCCCGCAGGAATGTGACCAACTATTTGATTTGGTCCGGCTGCTGAAAAGCCGTGGGAAAACCATCCTGTTTGTCACTCATAAACTGCATGAAATTATGGCAATCACGGATGCGGTTACAGTTATCAGGGCGGGCAAGGTGGTTACCTGTACCGCAACGGCCAGTACCACGCCAGATGATCTGGCAGAAGCCATGGTCGGCGCGAAAATCAGTCGTACTGTTACCCGGGAAGCGAAAGATCACAGGTCACCGCGCTTGAGGGTTGATGGTGTTTCCGCCTTGTCTGATCATGGCCATGACGCATTAAAAGCCATCACTTTTGATGTGTATGATGGTGAAGTTCTGGGGGTTGCTGGCGTCGCGGGGAATGGCCAAACCGAACTGCTTGAGGTTTTGACTGGACTGCGGCCGGTAAGCTCTGGCCGGGTTGAATTGGATGGTATCCTCATAAACGCTGATGATGTGCAAAGAGGCCCGACAAAGCTGCGCCAAATGGGGCTGGCTCATATCGCGGAGGATCGGCTTAAAACCGGCGTGGTTGCAACGATGACAGCGACCGAAAACGCCATTCTGGGATATCAGCATGACCCGGATTTTTGCCAAAATGGTTTATTGAAGTTGAGCGCGATCGATAGGGCCGCCAATACTTATTTTGACAGCCAGGATGTCCGGCCCCGTGATCCAACCCTGCCGGTCGCATCCTTTTCTGGTGGTAACCAGCAAAAACTGGTGATTGCGCGTGAACTCGCACGCGACCCGCAAACGCTCATCATTGGTCAGCCTACCCGTGGTGTGGATATTGGTGCGGTGACTAAAATCCATGATCAAATCACCGAACTCCGGAATGCTGGTAAAGCGCTCCTGGTTGTGTCCGCAGATTTGGACGAACTGATGGCGATTAGTGACCGTATTGCCGTGATGTGTGGCGGTGAACTGGTCGGTATCGTACCTATTCAGGACGCGGATGAACGCACGCTTGGCCTGATGATGGCCGGTGCCAGCGGGGCACCCCATTCTGAGGAGGCAAGCGCATGAGTGCGGTGCCTGCAAAACTGCCGGGGGCGGTTGAAGCGGTTTTGATGCCGTTCTTGAATATTATGGTCGCACTTTTCGTTTCCGGCCTTGTCGTATGGGGGTTGGGGGAAGATCCGTTTTTTGCCCTTAGCCTTTTGATAGAAGGGGCGTTTGGTTACGAAGAAGCCATCGGCTACACGTTTTATTACGCTACCAACTTTATCTTTACCGGGCTTGCGGTTTCGGTTGCGTTTCATGCCGGGCATTTCAATATCGGCGGTGAAGGGCAGGCGATGCTGGGCGGCCTTGGCCTAACGCTTGCTGTTCTTTGGCTGGGGGACACTGCTCCCGTTCTGTCAATCTTTCTGGCTATCATCGGAGCGGCGGTGTTTGGTGCAGCGTGGGCGTTCATCCCAGCTTGGTTGCAGGCAAAACGCGGCAGTCACATTGTTATCACCACCATCATGTTCAATTTCATTGCATCTGCTTTTCTCGCCTATCTTTTGGTGGGGCCGTTGCAGCGACCCGGTGGTCAAATGCCGGAAAGCAGTGACTTTCCTGATGGAACAGGCTTGATGCAATTTCATGAAGTATTGGAAATGGTAGGAATTCGCTTTGAACAAAGCCCGTTGAATGCCTCTTTCCTGATTGCTTTGATGGCGGCCTTTGGTGTTTGGTTTCTTCTGACCCGCACACGATTTGGATACGAAATGCGTGTTGCCGGAAAGAACGCTCATGCCGCGGCTTTTGCGGGGGTTTCTGTTTCACGTGTAACGATTATTGCTCTGATGCTCTCGGGTGCGCTGGCCGGGATGATGGGATTAAACGAGCTTTTGGGTGAACAGCTTCGCCTTATTGGCAACTTTACGCTCGGGTATGGTTTTGTCGGTATTGCTGTCGCCTTCATGGGCCGTAATCACCCGCTGGGCATTGTGTTGGCCGCAGTATTGTTCGGTGTTTTGTACCAGGGCGGTGCGGAGCTTGCTTTTGAAATGCCCAACATTACGCGTGATTTGATTGTTGTAATCCAGGGATTGGTGATCTTGTTCGCAGGCGCTATGCCGCATCTTTTGCGTAAGCCGGTGGCGTTACTGTATGCCCGCATGGCTCGAAAAGGTGCTGTGTGATGGAGTTTTTGGTCGACATATTGCTGTTGTCTGACTCGACATTGCGCGTCGCGGGGCCGCTTATTTTGGCTGCACTCGCTGGCTTGTGCGCAGAACGGGCCGGCATTGTTGATATTGGCCTTGAAGGCAAGATGTTGGCGGCAGCTTTTGCAGCGGCCAGTGCGGCGTCTGTAACGGCGTCACCTTGGGCGGGGTTGTTGGCGGGCATTGTTGCATCTGTGCTGTTATCGTTGCTGCATGGGTACGTGTCGATCAACCAGCGCGGAAACCAGATCGTTTCTGGAATGGCTATCAATATTATGGTTGCCGGGCTTGCACCAACACTTGCTAATGCCTGGTTTTCAAGAGGGGGGCAAACACCCTTGCTGCCCAGTGAGGCTCGCTTTACCGAAATCACGCTTCCGTTTGCCGACGCAATTTCGGGTGTGCCGCTATTGGGTGCGATATACAGCGACCTTTTGTCGGGGCATTCGCTGTTAACCTATGTGGCTTTTGTCGCTGTGCCCACCGTGGGGTGGATACTTTATAAAACGAGGTTTGGCCTTCGGTTGCGTGCCGTTGGGGAAAATCCGGAGGCGGTTGATACAGCGGGTATTTCTGTCACGCTACTGCGGTATCAGGCGATGATTATTGCGGGCATTTTGTGCGGTATTTCCGGCAGTGCGCTTTCTACCGCGCTGGGTGCAGGGTTCATTCGGGACATGTCGGCGGGTAAGGGCTTTTTGGCGCTTGCGGCAATGATCTTTGGTAAATGGAAACCAGTTCCCACTTTGCTTGCCTGCCTGTTGTTTGCTTTTGTCGATGCATTGCAGGGTCGTCTTCAAGGTGTTGCGCTCCCACTGGTGGGTGAAATACCTGTACAGTTTACGATTATGCTACCGTATGTATTGACGGTAATTATTTTGGCGGGTTTTGTGGGCAAGATGGAAGCCCCAAAAGCCAGTGGTATCCCGTATGAAAAAGATAGATGACATAACACTTTCGGCGATGATTGAAGCTGCGGCCGGTGCGCGGGCGAACTCTTATTCGCCGTATTCTGGCTTTGCTGTTGGGGCCGCTCTGTTGGCAGACGACGGCATGATTTATGCTGGGTGCAATGTAGAAAATGCCGCCTATCCGCTTGGTTTCTGCGCGGAAGCCAATGCCATTGGTACTATGGTGATGGCCGGCGGTCACCAGATTAAGGCTGTTGTAGTTGCAGGCCCCAATGCTGACATTTGCACGCCCTGTGGCGGATGCAGGCAGCAATTACGGGAATTTGTCGGGCCTGAGGATATGCCCGTCATCATTTGTGATGTGGATGGCAACCTATTGCTTGAAACCAGCTTGTCCGAGATGCTGCCAAATTCATTTGGCCCAGATACGGTGAATGCCGTCAAAGATGCCGGGGAGAGTTTGTGATGAGCGATTTGTTGATTCCGCAGGAAATTATTCGACAAAAACGGGACGGTGAAACAGTCAGTAGCGAGGATATTGCGCGCTTTGTTGAAGGCATTACCGATGGCCGTGTAGCAGATAGCCAGATTTCAGCCTTCGCTATGGCCGTGTTTTTTAATGGCATGAGCCCGGAAGAAGGTGCGGCGTTGACCTTGTCGATGCGGGACTCCGGCGATGTTATTGATTGGACCAGTCTGGGATTTGATGCCGATGCTCCGATTGTTGACAAACATTCGACTGGCGGTGTCGGCGACAAAGTCAGCTTGATGCTTGCGCCCATTGTTGCCGCATGTGGTGGTTTGGTACCGATGATATCAGGCCGTGGTTTGGGGCATACTGGCGGTACGCTGGATAAATTCGAAAGTATTGAGGGGTATGACCCGTACCCCAGCATAGACCGTTTCGCTGATATTGTGCGTAAGGTTGGTTGCTCCATTATCGGCCAGACAGGCGAGTTAGCACCAGCTGACAAACGGTTTTATGCTGTGCGTGATGTGACCGCGACTGTAGAAAGCATTCCTTTAATTACGGCCTCCATTTTGTCTAAAAAACTGTCGGCGGGCCTGAATTCGTTAGTGATGGACGTGAAGTTCGGGTCCGGTGCCTTTATGGCGGATTGTGGGGATGCTAAAACCCTCGCGGAAAATATCGTACGGGTGGCGGGTGCAGCAGGTACTCCGACACGGGCATTGCTGACCGACATGAACCAGGTCCTTGGTCGTACAGCAGGTAATGCTGTTGAAGTGATTGAAGCCATTGAGTTTTTAATGAACCCCGGTGCAGCTGAGTCCCGCTTATATGATGTAACGGTTGGTCTGGCCGCGCACATGCTGGTGCTCGCCGGGGTGCAGTCCGATATTGCAGCGGCGACAGCGGCGGCGGAAACAAGCCTTACGAGCGGCAGTGCTGCCGAAGTATTTAACAGGATGGTCGCTGCGCAGGGTGGCCCCACGGGCATCGCTGATGATCATGGAAAACACCTGAAGGTCGCTGGCCATAGCCTGGAGGTGCGCAGCGATGTTGACGGGTTTGTCAGCAAACAGGATACGCGCGCGATCGGTATGGCCGTTGTTGCCATGGGCGGTGGGCGAACCGATCCTACTGCCGTTATTGATCATGCGGTCGGCTTAACCCACATTGCGCAAATCGGTGACCAGGTTGACAGCACAACACCGCTGGCGGTTGTGCATGCGCACGACGAAGCATCAGCACGCCGTGCAGCAGAAGCCGTCAAAAATGCAATAATTGTAAGTGACACTGCGTGTGAGACCACGTCAGTTGTTGCGGAAATCGTCGGGGGCTAAGTATGGCACGCGCATTCATTTTGGTATTGGATAGTTTTGGTATTGGTGAAGCACCGGACGCGGAGGCATTTGGCGATGTCGGTGCGGATACGTTCGGTCATATTGCTGAATGGTGCGCGGCGGGCAATACCGCGCCAGACCGTGCGCAAGCCGGGCCTATCAGCATCCCAAATATGGTAAAGCTGGGGCTGGGTAAGGCCGCTGAACTCGCAACCGGGAAAACGCATCCGGGCACAGAATATGACGGTGACATCACCGGGTTTTACGCCGCCTGTGCGGAACGGTCTTTTGGCAAAGATACGCCCTCTGGTCACTGGGAAATGGCGGGTTTGCCGGTCGAATTTGATTGGGGCTATTTCCAACAGGCGTTTCCAAGTTTTCCAGATGAATTGATTGGAAAACTGATCGAAAAAACCGGTATTCCCGGCGTTTTGGGCAATAAAGCTGCCTCTGGCACTGTAATCATCGAGGAATTGGGTGATGAGCACGTAGCGAGTGGCAAGCCAATTGTTTACACGTCAGCAGATAGTGTTTTCCAAATTGCCGCACACGAAGAGCATTTTGGTCTCCAGCGTTTGTATGATGTATGCGATGCCGCCAGAGAATTGGTTGATGATTACAATATCGGGCGTGTCATTGCCCGCCCGTTTGTGGGGGAGAATGGTGTTTATGAACGTACCGGCAATCGCCGTGACCTGGCAACGCCGCCGCACGCTGCAACCCTCCTGGATAAGCTGGAAGAAAATGGCCGGGAGGTTATTTCTGTTGGCAAAATCGCAGATATCTTTGCCCACAGGGGCGTGACCCGAAAAGTTAAGGCCAATGGACTGGATGGCCTGTTTGACCTGAGCCTGAAGATGCAAAAAGAGGCGGAAGACGGTTCCCTGACTTTCGTAAACTTTGTTGATTTTGACCAGTCTTTTGGCCATCGGCGCAATGTGGCTGGCTATGCAGCGGCGTTGGAGTATTTTGACACCAGATTGCCGGAGTTTTTGGACGCTATGCAGGATGATGACCTTGTTATCCTGACCGCTGACCACGGCTGTGACCCGACCTGGCCGGGGTCTGATCATACACGTGAGTTTGTGCCATTTGTCGCTTACGGCCCGCGTTTTATGACGGGTAGTGGCGGACAGCGCAAAAGTTTTGCTGATATAGGACAGACCGTTGCCAAGCATTTGGGTATCGCACCGTTGGCTGAAGGTGAGAGCGCCCATTAACTCGTGATACCGATAGGGAGAACTGAAATGCGTTTGTTTTTTGCGTTAACGTTAATAGTTGCGTTTACCGGCACGCATGCCAGCGCATATGGCCCTACGGGTCACCGTGTGATTGCGGAACTGGCGTACGGGTACCTGACACCGGATGCGCGCGCGGCTGTGGACTCTATTTTGGGGGACGAGTTTCTGGCGGAAGCGGCGACAATGCCTGACGAAATGCGCTCGAACCCTGATGAGTTCTGGCAGATGGAGGCAAACCCGTATCACTATATCAACGTCCCTGCAGGACAGACTTACGAAGACAGCGAAAAGAACCCAGCTGGCGATGCACTAACGGCGCTGGAGAAGTTTACTGCTGTTTTGACCGATACTGCTTCAACGGCAGATGAAAAACGCCGGGCTTTATGGTTTGTAGTTCATCTTGTTGGTGACTTGCACCAGCCTTTGCATGTGGGCCATCCAGAAGACCGAGGCGGTAACTGGATAGAGGTGGTGTTTATGGAGGAGCTAACCAATCTGCACCGGCTTTGGGATGAGCATTTGATCCAGCACCGTCGCTTGTCTTTTACCGAGTGGACCCGTTTTCTGGAACGTAAAATCAAACCTGCGGATATAGAAGAATGGCAAAAGGCCAAGCCTATTGATTGGGTGCATGAAGACCTCGTGCTGCGCGATGATATTTACGCGAACAGTGTTGGTATTCTGTCATGGGATTATGTCTATAAATACACACCGCTGATCAAAAGCCAGCTTTCCAAAGGGGGTGTCAGGTTGGCTGGCTATTTGAACGAGCTGTTCAAAAGCGAATAACGAATTTCTGTCGCTGTCCCGGTTGAGCCTTTGCTGTGGCCGAGTTGAGAAGAGAAGTCCTCAGCTTAGGCACAGCAGCGGCTGTCTGTTATGGCCATTTGCCGACTGATTGTCGGAGAATATTGGCCAATACGGACCTGATTGATGCCGGAAACAGCCCAGTGCACACAATCGATGTCGCATTTTAGCAACAGCTTTTGATGTTTATGCGTGCAATCGGAAAACTCCCTTCACGATTCTTGACAGTTTCGTCAAAAAACTGAAAAGAAACCCCACTACAACAGTGCCGCAAGCCAGCTTTAAAGCGGGTTTCCAGCCCCCCTTGACCTTTTAGTCAAGATTTGGTCAGGTGTGGTTGGGGTTTAGTGTGAAACTTAACAATAGCCTTTATTAGAGGTTAACAATGGGGTTATCCGACACGTCCTGTGTTCGGCTTACAACCATAAAACGGAGCTAAGGGAAATGAATCGCCTATTTAAGACTACCTTGTGTAGTGGCGTTGCGCTCGCTGCGATGGCAGCGTCCGTTCCGGCCATTTCGCAAGAAATTACGGCGTCGATTCGTGGTACGGTTACAACACCTACTGGCAATGCTGCTGGTGGTTATACAGTGGTTGTGACTGATACGCGGACCGGTGCAGCGTCATCAACATCAACAAATGCAAACGGCGGCTTTTCTGTCCGTGGTTTGACAGTTGGTGGCCCATACACAATTCGCGTAACCGGTGGCCAGTACGAAGATTATCTGATCACTGATGTCTTCACCAGCCTGTCAGGGACATCAAGCTTCAACATCGCGCTGCAAGACTCTCAAGCCGGTATTGAAGAGATTGTTGTCGTTGCAAGTGCTGCGTCTGTAACCAACCTTGCTATTGGTCCTGGTACAGCTTTCACTATTGAAGACATTCAAAACCTGCCGTCTATCAGCCGACAGGTACGGGACATTATCCGTATCGATCCGCGTGTTAACATCGGTCGTTCAAATGGCGGTGAAGGTGCTGGCATCAACTGCGGTGGTTCATCTGGCCGAATTAACTCTTTCACAATTGATGGTGTGCGTGCAGCAGATGCTTTTGGCCTGAATGCTTCTGGTAACCTGGCTCGTAGTACTTTCCCAATTCCGTTTGATAGCCTTGCAGCCACATCGGTTGAATTCTCGCCAATTGACGTTGAATACGGCCAGTTCACGGGTTGTAACGTAAACGTTGTTACCAAGTCTGGTACCAACGACTTCCATGGTTCTGCGTTCTTCCTTTACAACAGCGACAGCCTGTCCGGCTCAGATGTTGACGGCGTAAACCAGACTGGTGACGCAAGCTTTGACCGTTACAACTGGGGCGCTGAACTTGGTGGTCCTGTTATTGAAGACAAAGTCTTCTTCTACTTCTCTTATGAAGAAACAGATACTGCTGACATTCAGGAAGAAGGTCCATCAGATGCCGGATTTGCAAACGCAAGCAACCTGAGCCTAGATGAAATCACTCGTATTCGTGACATTCTGGTAAATCAGTATGGTCGTGATCCTGGTGATTTGGTGCGCACGCTCCCTAACACCAGCGTCCGTTATTTCGGTCGTATTGACTGGAACATCAATGATGATCACCGCTTTGAAGCGACATACAGCCGCTTGGAAGAAAACCGTGTTCTCGGTGATGACATCAACACAGGTCGTGGTAACTTTACCTTCTCTGACAACTTCCAGGATCGTGGTTCGGTTTCAGATACTTACTCTTTCCGCTTGTTCTCGAACTGGACGGATAACTTCTCCACAAGCCTGCGTTTTTCTCGTAATGACGTTCAGGACATCCAAAGCCCTGTAGGCGGCGGTGAAGCACAAGATGCGAACCCACGCCCACGGATTATGGTAGGTCTGCCTTTCGGTAACGAATTCTTTGGCTCTGACTTCACGTCTGGTCCAGGTACGTTCCGAAGCGCAAACGAACTGAATACTCAGATCAACCAAATCAAGGCAACGGCTGACTATGTCACCGGCGACCACACGCTGACCGTTGGTTACGAGCTTGATAGCCTTGATGTGTTCAACCTGTTTATCCCAAATGCGACAGGTACAATTGTATTTGGCAGCATTGATGATCTGGAAGCCGGTACGGCAGCCAATATCCGTCAGGGTGTATCCTTTACAGGTGATCCACGTGATGCAGCGGCTGAATTCAAGCGCGACATTCACACCTTCTATCTGCAGGATGAGTGGCAAGTAACAGAAGCTTTCAACCTGGTCCTGGGTTTGCGCTACGACTATTATCAGTCTGGCGATGCCCCTTTGACCAACCCGTCGTTCAACGCTCGTTACGGCTTTGACAACACAACATCCTTTGATGGTTTGAATGCATTCCAGCCACGTATCGGCTTTAGCTGGACACTGCCTGAAGACACGTTTGGTGACACAACGCTGACGGGTGGCTTCGCGACCTTCTCTGGTGGCGATCCAACCGTTTGGTTTGCAAACTCCTTCCAGAACTTTGGTGGTGCGTTGGGTGTTGGTACTGGTGACGCTTGTACAGCAGATGAACTGAATGTTCTTGCTGGTGGCAGCTTCTCTGGTATCCCGAATTGTGTGATTGCTGCTGGTCAAGCACAAGCACAGCAATTTGGTGCGGCTGTTGCGGCGGTTGACCCAGACTTCAAACTGCCAACGCAGAACCGGTTCAGCATCGGCGTAACACACTTTACGCAGGACTGGGGTGTTGACTTCTTCAACGATTGGCAAGTTCAGGTGGACGTGATCTACAGTGACTGGGTAAACGCCCCGGACTTCGTCGATCTCTCACTTACACCAGTTGGTACAGCACCAGATGGTCGTCCTGTATTTGAACAGGTTGACCCAACACAAGCCGGCTGTAACGCCACATTTGCTGGTGTACGCCAAGGTTTCAATGGCGTGACGCCTGAGTGTGTGCGCGGCTTTGAAGCAGGTGACGGATTTGGTGATTTGCGTCCGGACAATGACTTCCAGGATATTCTGCTGACAAACGCCGTAAATGGTGGTGGTCATCAGCTTTCGATTGCAGCCCAATTCCAGAAAGAGTTTGAGTTAACGCAAACGGCTACTTTGGATTTCCGTTTCGGTTATGCCTACACGGACGCCGTCATCGGTAACGCTGGAACGTCGTCGACTGCGGGCTCTAACTTTGAAGAAGTAACAACTGCGAACTTCAACAATGTACCCCTGGGTCGGTCGCCATTCGGTAACGAGCACAACTTCACAGTTGGCACGACCTTCACGGATCAATGGTTTGCAGATGACCTGGATACCAGCATCACGGCCTTCTTCCGTGTGCGGTCTGGCCGTCCACTGTCCTATGTGTTTGATGACTCAGCATCTAACCGTATCTTCGGTGACTCTGATAGTGAAGCACGTAGCCTGCTGTACATCCCAACAGGTCCAAACGATCCATTGGTGAATTTTGGTGCGGACTTCGATACCGCTGCCTTCTTTGATTATGTCAACAATAACGGCCTTGACCGTTTTGCCGGCGAAATCATTGAGCGGACATCAGAAGAGCAGGTTTGGACTGCTGACCTGGATATCCGGTTCCAGCAGGAACTGCCTGGTCTTGGGTTCTTTGAAGATGATGGCTTCCTTCTGTTCATCGACTTCGAGAACGTTCTGAACTTTGTTGACAGCGGTGCTGGCAAGCAAACCTTCATCCGTTCTGGTGACGTTGGTGAGGGTATCTCGCTTGTAGAAGCGTCTTTGTCAGACGATGGTACACAGTATAACTTCAACGAGTTTACTGCACCAAACACCATCATCGACCTTGATGACACACTGTGGCGCATCAACGTTGGTATCCGTTACCGCTTCTAAGGTGACAGGATAGTTAAAACACAGAACGCCCGGGGTTTGCCCCGGGCGTTTTTTTATGCTTGTAGGCCAAAACTATCGCATCGCAGTAAATCAGGGGTGTCAGCACCAGGGAATCTGTGGCACATGAGGTGCAGCAGGTCAGCAAGACGACAAAGCCGGATTGAGGAATTTGGCTTTATGAGGGAAAACAGGGAATGAACCGTCCAGCCGACAATTTAGCTGCCCACAAAGCCAGCATCAGGCGAGACAACGTCACCAAGATCATGGCAGCGGCAGAAAGTGTTTTTGCCGAAAAAGGTTTTAAGGGGGCGAGTGTGGGTCTGATTGCCGACAGAGCCAATGTACCCAAACCCAATGTTTATTATTATTTTGGCAACAAAGAAGAATTGTATCGCCGAGTCATCGAAGATGTTTGTTCGATATGGCTACATGCCGCTGACACCTTTGATGCCACCGATGATCCAGCCACGGCGATTCGCCGCTATGTTGGCGCAAAAATGGATCTGGCGCGGGAGCGCCCAAATGGATCGCGGTTGTGGGCAATTGAAATGGCTTCTGGCGCGCCTTTCTTGATGGAGTATCTGGAAAACACAGTAAAACCCTGGCTCAGCAGCCGCGAACAGGTTCTGGAAAAATGGATAGAAGAAGGGCGTCTTAAACCAATGAACACGCGCTATTTCTTTTATATGATCTGGGCCACCACCCAAAATTACGCAGATTTTGAAACTCAGATCAATGTGATGAATGATGGACAACCTCTATCAGACGACCAATTCGAAGAAGCAAAGCAAAGTGTCATTCAAATGGCGCTGAAAAGTGCAGGCATTGAAATAGACTGACCCGTGTAACCGGGCATCTGCAGCTATCTGTGACCGGGTCTTGGTTTATACTCTCCGCTTTATCCTCCCTGACGCATCAATCCATATCAACCGGGTGCCTGCTACACCTGCTACAGGTCACCATTGATCAGTGTCAGCAACCTTCGTGCGGCGTCTAGCTGGCCTTGTGGGTTCTTGCTCCCGTCCGATACAGGACCGGGAACCAGATAGCCTTCGTCATACAGAAAATCGTACCGCGCTCTGCCCTTGATTAGGGCAAATCCGGTCGGGAAATCATAATCACAGTTTGCTAGTACAATAGGGCGCTCTTTGGGTGGCTGATTTGGCCCCTTAACAACGGCGTTTATCAGAAACCTGAATACATCTGCATGCGAGCGCAGATCAGATGTATCGTTAACCGCGCCTAATAACAGAAAGGGCACTTTAACCTGCTCATCCGACAGGCGGCTTGCATGCCCGACCCGGCCTTCGCTAAAGAACTCTTCTCCGTGATCCGAGGTAACAATCACCAGTGTTTTGCGCCCTGTGTCCTGAGCCTTGATGGCGCGCAGTATTTTCCCAATTTTCTTATCAAACAATTGGATAGATTGCTTGTACCTGTCCAGGTTGGTCGTACCAGGTGCGTTTAAGTCGTCGCTGTAGGGATAGTGCGTGCCGTGATAAAATGCCATATGCAGCGTTGGCGCCTCAAGGTTGGGCCAAGCCGCAATCTCCGTGATCGTTTTGTCAGTTATTGCTGCGTCATTTTCGATTGTATCTTCGCCTTCCGCGATCCAGCGTTCTGTCTCTGCGGGCAGTAAAATCTCTGACAGATCATACCAGTCAAGCGCTGAAGACTCTGCGGTTGTTAGACGGTAGCCTGCCAGTGCAAGGCTTGGAAACAGGCCAGTAGGCGTTCCACGGCGCCTGCTCGTTCCATAGCTGGTGGCAAGCCTGCCCGTTAGTAATGTGTACATCGAAAAATGGGTACAGTTAGATACGCTATAGTGATCGAGAGAAAAATATCCGTCATTGGCCGCCGAGAAAAGGTTCGGCATAAGCGAGCGGTCTGCGCGAATATCCTTGGACCGCAGGCTGTCTGAAATGATCAGCAGGATATTTGGTGCAGTTGTAGGGTCCAGCATAATCTGTCTGTTTTCCATGCTGTTCGATGGCGGTTCAAAGGCTGATTTGGCGACCTCAATGTCTGAATGAGAGAAGGGGTTAATCGCCCTCGGGCCTAAAACCATTCCCAGTAATTTGTTGGATTGATACGGATGCGGTGCCCAGAAAAAGGGCAGCGTTCTGCGGGCTTGCAATATCTCTGCCGCACCGCCGAAGTAGGCATAGGCATAGTGGAGTTGAGTGGTTCCAAATGCGCCCAAAACCAAGACTAGCGTTGCTAAAACAGGTGTTGAAAATCGGCGGTTTTCCAGTCTGGCGCTTATGCCGATAAGCATCACAACGGCAACACTTATGCCGCCTGCAACCAAAGGAAAGGAAATGCCAACTTGTGCGCTGCTATTGTCTTGCCACAACAGACTCAGCACAAACCAGTTCAGGTGCATCCCGGTCATGGTCTGAATGGCTGCTTCAAATGCCAGAACAATGACGGTTAGCGCAAAAAACGCACGCCCAACCAAAGGGTGGAGTTGATGCAGTAAACTGCTGGCGATAACAAAAAGACCAAAAAGCGTTCCGCCGTGCAATACTGACAACAGCGCCCCGCTCTTTTCCAAACTTGCTCGCAGGCAAATGGCAACAATCAAAATGCCGACAATCACGCACTCTGCTATGCGCACTTGCAAGCCAGCCGTTTGTCTTTCCGTCAATGCAATCAGCTCTCTTTTGCCCTTATCAAGCTTTCAGTTAAGGCTATATCATCAGGCAGTTTTCTGCCAGCCATCCAGAACAGGTATCCTTTGATAAACGCAACGCAGGCACCAATGGTCAGGGCTGCTCGCAGGCCATCACTCCCGCTCATTGAGCTGATCATGTCGCTTAACATGCCGACAATGAATGGGCCGCCACCAAGGCCAATCATATTCAGGATGAAAAACAAAATTGCTGAGGTCATCGCCCGCATTCTGGTGTCGACCAATCGGTGTGCAATTGCGATGGAAGGCGCAAGGTATAGCGTACCAAGAACCGCGACAAAGAAATAGACGGTAAGCATCATGGGCGTGTTGTCAGTGTTAAACACATAGATCGCCAGCGGTATCGCGGCGACGGCCGTAATCCCAGGCAACCACAAATACCATCGTGGATCATGTTTCCCTACCCGATCGGTTAGGTAGCCACCCAGAAATGTACCAATAATACCGCCGCCCCCGCCGGTGGCTGCCAGTAAATAGCCAATTTCTGTCAGGGGTACATCGTGATAGCGAACCATGTAGCTCGGCATAAAGTTGCTGGTGCCGTAACTAACAAAAGCTGACATCGCACAGCCAAGAGCGAAAAATGGAAAGGACTTTAGCTGCTTCAGGCGCTTCATGGTGTCCCCAAAACTAGGGGCATCTTCGGTGGTTTGTGCCTCAGTTCGTTTAGGTTCTTTGACGGTCAGCATCAATATGACGGCAAGCAGAATGCCGGGCGCTCCGACAAGCAGGAACGTTGTGCGCCAGCCAAAAGTTTCGCCAAAAAAACCACCCAGGGAAAAGCCAATCACAACACCAAGATACAGCCCAGCAGAGTATACCGCCAAAGCCGTCGCGCGTTTTTGCGCAGTAAACATATCTGATATCATGGAGTGTGCAGGCGGACTGCCGCCGGCCTCGCCAATACCGACCCCCATACGGGCCAGTAACAATTGAAAGAAGTTTTGGGCGTAACCACAAACGACGGTCATGCCGCTCCAGACAGTCAGAGCGATTGCTATGATATTTCGGCGGTTACTGCGGTCCGCAAGACGCGCAATCGGAATACCCAACACAGTATAAAGAAAAGCAAATGCGATGCCTGACAAAAGCCCAAGCTGGGTATCACTTAAGTCTAAATCAGCCTTGATGAGAGGTTGCAATATTACCAGTATCTGCCGGTCAACAAAATTGAACGCATAAACAATGGTCAGGATAAAAAGCGCATAGTATTTGGCGCTGCTGCTTATGTCTTCCGCCATGGCGGACTTGCTGCTGTCGCTCATATCTCTCCCCAGACTATATAGTTTATGTGCCTCTCCCCAGAGCGACAGATGAAACGATAGAGTTCCCACCTGCAATTACAAGTGAATTGCGAGACAAGATATTTTCCGGTCGGCCCATTAGTGCGATGAACGGCAGCAAAAAGCCGCCCGAAGGCGGCTAATTTGGTATGTTAGAGCTCATTCTTCATGAGCGACGATGGAACTAGTGAGTGGCCGCGTAAGCCTCAACCGTGCGCCAAACACGCAGCGCATTGCCTGACAGCACTTTTTTGATGTCTTCTTCCGAATAGCCCCGTTTCAGAAGGCCTTCAACAAGGGTCGGGTATGTGGACACGTCTTTCAGGCCAACCGGAAGACTGTCACCGACGCCGTCATAATCAGATCCGATACCGACATGGTCAATGCCTGTCAGTTTTACCACATGATCAAAGTGGTCCAGTACTTCGTCTAGCGTTGCATATGGGTATGGGTTGTTTTTTTGATAGTCAGCCATGAAGGCAGACCGAATTTCGTCGGTGTCTTCAAGTCCGTTTGCTTCAAGGTGTGCTGTGTAAGCGGCGGTCAAATTCGGACGATATTGGTTGGCAGCTTCGGTGATGAAAGAAGACCCATAATTGATCATGATCACGCTGCCGTTGGTAACCAGTGCTTTGATCATATCATCGTTCATATTGCGTTCAAAACCAGGTGTGAAATGCCGCGCTGATGAATGTGATGCAATCACAGGCGTTGCGGTGATTTCCATAACATCCCAAAAAGCTTCGTCCGATACATGGCTGATATCGACCATGATGCCCAGCTCGTTCATACGGGTCACGACCTGCTTGCCAAAGTCAGACAGGCCGCCCCATTGCTTGTTTTCGTCATAGGACGAATCTGAAATATCGTTAGACAAAGAATGTGCCAGCGTAATGTATCGGATGCCGCGCTCATGGAAATGATCAAGGTTCGCCAGATCACCCAGCAGGGGTGACCCATTTTCCATACCAAGTGGCAGGGCGATCTTGCCTGCAGCAAAAGCGGCTTCCACTTCTGCAACAGTTTTCGTTACAGCGAACTTGTTCGGTGACTCTGCGGCAATACGTTCCACAATATCGATCATGCGGTCTGCGTGCTCTTTTGCCTCCGGTGTTCCGTCAAGGTTGGCAGGTGTGTATATTGACATGAACGGCGCGTTCAAGCCGCCGGATACAGCACGAGGATAGTCGAAATCGCCTGTTTCAGTAGGACCTGATACATCGTCCCATTCATCAGCCAGTCGGTACGGCACATCGATATGACCATCGACAATAATTGTCTCTGCCGCAATCCTGTTGGCCATAGCTGTAAGGTCTTGAGGTTGTTCGGTTTCGTTTGAGCAGGCTGCAAGCGCCAGCAGCGAAAGTCCGGTTAGTAGCTTTTTCATTGCATTTCCCCCGTAGTTTTTGTCCGACGTATGTACGCCGGGCGTATGTATCTGTTGCTGCTATCCCAGCAGGTAGCTTGCCAGTCGATACGTAATGAATGACGCACCGTAAGCAAGGGCAAACAGGTATGCAACCATAAAGCCCGGCCATTTCCAGCCACCGGTTTCGCGGCGTGTTACCGCGATAGTAGACAAACACTGTGGCGCAAAAACGAACCAAGCGAGAAACGACAGGGCTGTTGGCAATGACCAGGCAGAATTCAACACGCTTACCAGCCCGGCCTCGATCATTTCTTCGCTGCCAGACAGGGAATAGACAGTGCCAAGGGCCGCCACCGCGACCTCGCGGGCAGCCATGCCCGGCACCAGCGCGACAGAGATTTCCCAGTTGAAGCCAATGGGCGCAAAAATGACCTCAAGTGCGTTACCGATTATGCCAACAAAGCTGTAAGCGATATCAGGCTGGGTGGAGCCTTCCGGGGCGACGGGGTAGATCGCGAACAACCATAAAATAACTGTGGAGGCAAGAATGATCGTTCCAGCCCGACGCAGGAACACGCGCGATCGCTCATACAGCCCGATCAGTACAAAACGCAGGTTTGGGCTTTGGTATTTAGGCAGTTCAAGCATGAAAGTGTCTGCTTTGCCTTGAGCGACGGTCCGTTTCAGCACGGCAGCAACCACAAGTGCAGCCAGAATGCCTGCGATATACAGTGCGAACATCACCAGGCCTTGAAGGCCAAATCCGCCCACATCGCGGTTGGGAATGAAGGCACTGATGATGACTGTGTAAACCGGTAGGCGTGCCGAACAGGTCATCAGGGGTGCAATCAAGATTGTGGTTAATCTGTCGCGTTCGTTGGCGATGGCACGCGCCGCCATAATGCCGGGGATGGCGCAGGCAAAACTTGATAAAAGCGGAATGAACGCGCGTCCGTTCAACCCGACAGACGCCATCAAGCGGTCCATGATGAACGCTGCGCGCGCCATATACCCGGTGCTTTCCAGCACCAGAATAAACAAAAACAAAATTAGGATTTGCGGCAGAAACACCACAACAGCCCCGACACCCGCCAAAATACCGTCATTGAAGAAGCTAAGGAGCAGACCATCGGGCAGGGTGTTGGCAAGCCCGGATTGCAAGGCACCGATACCTGCTTCTATCAGGTCTTGCGGTGGTGTTGCCCAGGAAAAAACAGCCTGAAACATCAGGAACAAAAGACCAAACAGAGTTATCGGGCCAATAACCGGGTTCAGAAGCACGCGGTCAAGTTGGCGCGTTGTTTTGTGCCCTATGCCTTCGCTGATTGTTACGGCAGAAGCAATTTTGCGGGCGGCGATCTGGCGTTCGCGCACAGTGGGGCCGATGTCCATCGGGGCAGGTGGCGGCGCAAGTACCGCCTTGGCAACCACGTCCTTCAAGCTGTCCAAACCTTTTTTGCGCACTGCTACCGTTTCAATGACCGGCACGCCGAGCTTCGCGGACAGCGCATCCACGTCAATCGATATCCGTTCCCGGGCTGCGAGGTCTGTCATATTCAATGCAACAACCATCGGCATGCCAAGATCGCGCAGTTCAAGAACAAATCGCAGATGCTGTGCAAGGTTTGTGGCGTCCACGACGCTTAAAATGGCGTCGGGTTGGGCTTCAATATCATGGGTGCCTGTTACAACTTGCCGGGTGACTTCTTCATCGGCGCTGCGCGGCGTCAGGCTATAGGCGCCAGGTAAGTCAATAAGCGTAAGGCTGGCAACATCGTCAAGATCGCCGCTGCGTCTTTCAACCGTTGCCCCCGGATAGTTGGCCACCTTTTGGCGCAAGCCGGTCAAAGCATTGAAAAGCGCAGACTTGCCACAATTAGGGTTGCCAACAACCGCGACGATACGCTGTGTTGGTTGCGAAACTGCTGTTGCCTGGCTCACGTGGGTACTACCTCAATCAAATTTGCCTCTGCCCGCCTCAGGGCCAGTGTCATCGATCCTACTTTCACCGCAATAGGGTCTTTGCCAAACGGGTTCTGGTGCAAAACCTCGACACCAAGGTCTTCGGAGAAGCCCATTTCGCGCAGCCTGTCAATAATGCTTGCCGTTTCAGCATCGGCGTTTGGCGAAAAGCTTGTGATTGTTCCACTAAAGCCCGGTGTGCAGGTGCCGAGCGGCACGTTGGAATGAGAGGGAGGCATAAAGGACCTGCGGCTAATTGATAATTATTCTTAACAAGCGGGTCTTAGCATGCAGGGGGCGGGGCGGCAAGGCCTACTGGTGATAATGCATAGAGAAAAGGCCGATGCGCTGCACCGGCCTTTCTTGTGATTGGAATAGGTATGGCTTGACGATATCAATTAGCCAAGCATAGCACCCAGCATCCATTGCGCTTTTTCATGCACAGTCAGGCGGTCTGTCAATAAGCCTGCGGTTACGTCATCACTGGCGTCAGCGGCCTGCGCAATAAGGGGCCGAATACGGTTTGCCAGTTGGTCATGACCTTGTTGCAAAGCTCTAACCATCTGATCTGCGCTGGCGTTTTCATCACCGTCTGCAATAGAGCCAGTTGCCATATACTGTTTCATGGTTGCCGGTGCCTTGTGGCCCAGCGCGCGGATGCGCTCAGCAATATCGTCAATAGCAGGCGCGAGCTCCAGATACTGTTCTTCTGTCAGCGCATGGACAGGCTGAAACGATGGGCCGGTTACGTTCCAGTGAACGTTTAGGGTAGCCACATACAGTTGGAATGTTTCTGCCAGGACGGGCTTCATGGCGTCCGCGATCTGGTCTTTTTTCGATTGGGTGAAATCTGTCGGCATCTGTTGTCTCCTGTTGAACATAACCTCAATATAGGAGCACAAAGTTACAATTTGAAACTATAAAGAATAGGCTTTGTCATCGATAAAATCGATTATTTGCCGATTGGCTCCTTATTTTCCTTAAGCCAGATCCACCACGAGTAACCGAGTGGAGAAAGGACACCTGCTGCAATCGCACTCATACCAATGATGATACCGGTTTCACCTTGAATAAAGCTGCTGGACAACACAAGAATCAGACCAGAGCCAACAAACAGCTTGCCCCCTAATCTGTGCGTTTTCCGCCAGACAGTCTCGCTGGATAATGTCCAGGGTGTGCGAAGCCCAATAAAAAACGTGGAATGCAGTTTGCCAAAATAATTACCGATCACCATGAACATGAAACCCATCAGTGCGAAGACTATGTTCGGATCCATAGCCATCAGCCCTTTTGCTGCTCCAAAAATAAGGGCCTGAATTGCGGTGAGGAGGGCAAAAACAACTGTGATGATGGCAACAACAGCTTTCCAGGATTTTTGTAAATTTTCACCCCTTGGCTCGAAGAAATGCAGCTTGGAGAAGATAAAAAGCAATATAATTTGCACCAGGGGCATGAGCGAAAAGGCGGCCAGCGGGGACATATAATCATCTGCTTCACCGGCTGCGTTCCAGTGGGTCGGGATTTGTGCGTCTGGCTCGAATTGGGTCACGGCAAAGATGCCAATCGCTATCGAGAGTGCTGTCATCAGGCTTGCACCTTTAAATTTTTTGATCATGTTTCCGATTCCTGTTCGTTTCCTGTTCCTTTTTCGGTGGCGAAAACAGCCCGACGATCAATCCCAAAAGTTCCTCAACAACACTGGTGTTCAGGTGATAGGTGATGGTGGTCCCCTGGCGTGTTGTGAAAACAAGGTCTGCTGCTTTCAGGACATTGAAGTGCCCTGAAAGTGTTGATTTACCGACAGAGAGCGTGTCGGCTATTTCACCCGCTGTCATGTCCCGGGTTTTCAAAAGCAACAGAATCTGGCGCCGGACTGGGGACGAAAGGGCATTAAAGACATCAGACATATAAACACATCGGGCATTTGCTGTTATTTTGGTATTTCGCTAATTACCGAAATAGTAAGCCGTTCGTGTTTTGTCAAGAGCCGCTAAAAGAGTTTGAGCAGAATCGCGCCGGTTGCAATCATCATGATGCCCGCAACGCGCAAGGGAGTCATGTGCTCCCGCAGCCACAGTGCGCCAATGATTGCGGCAAAGAAAATACTGGTTTCCCGCAGGGCGGCAATTTCCGCCAGCCCCCCATACCGAAATGCAAACAGCGCCATGCTGTATCCTGTGTAGGCAATCAGTGTCATCGTCAGGCCGCGTTGCCAGTGCGTGATTAACCGACCACTGAACTCTGCGCCCTGACGGGCATATAGAAAAGCCATCATGGGCGGCATAATCAAAATATTGGACCAGAAAATGAATGTCAGCGGGTTCATACGTTTCGCCGCCGTGCCGTCAATGGCGGTGTATATACCAATGAGCAGGCCAACAACGCAGGCCCAGATCAGGGCATTCGCGGGTGGTCGTTTCAATCGGGCCGCGCTGGCAAACCCCGCAAGTGTCGCTCCCCCGATCAGCACGATAATAGCCATCACTTCCGCAAGCGCCAGTTTTTCGCCCAGTAAAACAAGCGCGATTAAAGTAACAACCAGGGGGCCAAGTCCTCTGGATATCGGGTAGACCAGCGAATAATCTGCGCTGCCCATCATTTTTGCGAGGCTAAGCTGATACGCCAAATGAATGCAAACCGAAACACCGATCCACATCCAGTCTGCGGCCACCGGCATTGGCACAACAAGCAACAGCGGTGCTGAAATCAAAGCGCCAGATACGTTTAACACACCAATAAGGGCATTGCGGTCTTCACCGGATTTCAGAACCGCATTCCAACTTGCATGCAATAATGCTGAGATCAGGATCAGGCCTGTGGCAAGTGTTGCGTCTGTCACCCCTGGGTCATTTCAATTTGGCGCAGGCGTCCTGGATGCGGCTACAGGCTTCGGTCAAGGCTTCTGTAGATGTGGCGTAAGACACCCGGAAATGCGGGCTCAGGCCAAAGGCTTCACCATGTACCGCTGCCACGCCGTAGTCTTCCAGCATGTAGGTCACAAAATCTTCGTCGGTGTTAATGACCTTGCCGCTGGGTGTTTGCTTGCCAATGCAGCCTGCGATCGACGGATACACATAAAAAGCCCCTTCAGGCATTGGGCAGCTTATGCCCTCTGCAGTATTCAGCATATCAACCACCAGGTCGCGTCTTCCCTGAAACACAGTTGCCCTTTCCTTCAGAAAGTCCTGTGTGCCTGTAAGGGCAGCAACCGTCGCCGCCTGACTGATAGAGCAGGGGTTTGACGTGCTTTGGGATTGCACTTTTGCCATCGCTTTAATCAGCTTTGCATCTCCACCGGCATAGCCGATGCGCCATCCCGTCATGGCGTAAGCCTTGGCAACACCGTTCATGGTCAGCACCCGATGCGCAATATCCGGCACAGCCTGCGCCATGGTTTTGAAGGTGAAGCCCTCATAGACGACATGCTCGTATATATCATCGGAAAATATCCACACATTTTCATGCCGTTTCAGCACCTCACCAAGCGCTTTAATCTCCGCCTCGGTGTAGGCTGCGCCTGACGGGTTCGACGGCGAGTTGAAAATTAGCCATTTGGTTTTGGGTGTGATCGCGGCATCCAGCATCTCAGGTGTCATTTTGAAGCCGGTTTCAATGCTGGCATGCACAAACACCGGTGTTCCGCCTGCCAGCAACGTAATATCCGGATAGCTAACCCAGTAAGGGGTTGGGATAATCACTTCATCGCCCGGGTTCAGGGTCGCCATCATCGCGTTATAAATTGTGTGTTTGCCGCCGCTGTTGACGCTGATCTGGCTTGCGTCAAAAGACAGGTCGTTTTCGCGTTTAAATTTTTCAATCACCGCTTCTTTACAGGCGGGTGTGCCGTCCACTTTGGTGTATTTGGTCTGGCCATCCCAAATCGCTTTAATCGCCGCTTCCTTGATATGATCCGGGGTATCAAAGTCCGGTTCCCCGGCACCCAGGCCAATAACATCTTTGCCTGCAGCTTTTAGTTCTGCGGCTTTGGCCGTTACGGCCATAGTGGGCGATGGTTTAATGCGATCAAGGCTGTTCGATAGGAAGGTCATGGCAAGGTCCTGCAACTGGGCTGTGGCACCGTTAAAATTATGACAGAACATTAGGCTTGTGTGCGGATCATATCAATCGCTAGTTGCCAAAAAAACAGAAAGGCATGTCAACGGTTTGGGGAGAGAGATCCAGTACGTCAACATGCCATCTGTGCAGCCCGATTAAATGGGAGATCGGGCTTGGGAAGATACTTAAACTAGTCGTTTGTTTCGCTAGGCTGCCTCCTTAAAGCTTGCCGCGAGAGCGACATCTGTGATTGAGAGAGATAACTGCTTGAATATTTTTTTGAACCCGGCAAGCAACAGCGATTTTTCGGTATCCGCAGTGGCATCATCTTCCATGCCGTTAGATTCACGGGAGGCGGTAGAGCAAGAGATGATACTGGCATCCACCAGTGCGCAGCCGATTGACATACTGCTTCGTCCTCTGTTTGTCTCTACCAATGCCATCAGGTCCTCCACGGTCCTTTTTTCTGCAAATGTTGTTTGCGCCTCTATATCAGCAAGCAGTATGCCAGATTCATAAAGACCATAAGTATTTGTAAAGTATAGATAAAAATATTTGTGTAATGAGAGTGATTAATTTTTGAACAAAAATACTGCACACAAAATAGGCGATGTTTATTTTGTGTGCATATAGTAATTGGAGGGGGTAAAATGGCTCTTGTCGTTTTGCTGCTTGAAGACAGATACTGACCATTTATAGTGCTGGAGACTTATTAAGGAATAGCCCTGTGGTATCCCAAAATCAGCCTGAAACCAGTGCCGACCAGTCGGCCTTGGCCTCGTTTGTGCCGCATCGACCTGTGCGCCCCGAAAAATCAGAGGGCGGGGTGCCATTTGAAGTGGTCTCTGACTTTACGCCCTCCGGTGATCAACCAACCGCTATTGCCGAACTTGTTGCTGGCATCAAAGGGCAAGAGCAGGATCAGGTACTCCTGGGGGTTACGGGGTCTGGCAAGACATACACAATGGCCAAAATCATTGAGGCGACCCAGCGACCAGCCCTGATTATGGCCCCAAATAAGACGCTGGCGGCCCAGTTGTACGGCGAATTCAAATCCTTTTTCCCGAAAAACTCGGTCGAATATTTCGTATCTTACTATGACTATTACCAGCCCGAGGCCTATGTGCCGCGTACCGATACATTTGTGGAAAAAGAGGCGTCGATCAACGAGCAGATTGATCGCATGCGCCACTCGGCAACCCGGGCTATTCTGGAACGCGACGATGTGATCATTGTGGCCAGTGTATCATGCATTTACGGCATTGGATCAGTTGAAACATACACGGCCATGACCTTTGCCCTGCAGGCCGGACAGGAAGTGGATAACCGCGAGCTGCTGCGCCGCCTTGTTGCCATGCAATATACGCGTAACGACGCTGCGTTTCAGCGCGGCACCTTTCGTGTTCGGGGTGATGTTATTGATATTTTCCCCAGCCACCTCGAGGACCGGGCGTGGCGTTTGATGATGTTCGGGGACGAGATTGAGGAAATTGTTGAGTTTGATCCCTTAACTGGCGAGAAAATCCGAACTCTTGAAGGAGTGAAGATATACGCCAACAGCCACTATGTTACACCGCGCCCCACGCTTGATCAGGCTGTGAAAAAAATCAAAAACGAACTGAATAACCGCCTGAAAGAATATGAAAAAATCGGCCGTATTCTTGAATTGCAGCGATTGGAACAACGAACAACGTTCGATCTTGAAATGTTGGAAGCAACGGGAAGCTGCGCGGGCATCGAGAATTATTCCCGCTACCTGACAGGCCGCAACCCCGGCGAACCGCCACCGACATTGTTTGAATATATCCCCGAAAACGCTTTGTTGTTTGTGGATGAAAGCCACGTCAGTGTTAATCAGGTTGGCGGCATGAGCCGGGGTGACTTCAAGCGCAAATCTGTTTTGTCGGAACATGGGTTCCGCTTGCCAAGTTGCATTGATAACCGCCCGCTGAAGTTTGAAGAATGGAACGGAATGCGGCCGCAAACAGTCTATGTTTCTGCCACGCCGGGTGATTGGGAACTGGAGCAAACCGGCGGTGTTTTTGCCGAGCAGGTTATTCGCCCCACTGGCCTTGTTGATCCGGAAATTGATATCAGGCCGGTCGAAAGCCAAGTTGATGACTTGATGCATGAAAGCCGCCTGATGGCGGACAAGGGCCTGCGGGTGCTGGTGACCACACTTACCAAACGTATGGCCGAAGACTTGACGGAATATTTGCACGAAAACGGTGTGCGAGTGCGGTACATGCATTCCGATATCGATACGCTGGAACGGATCGAAATTATCCGTGATTTGCGGCTGGGGGCCTTTGATGTGCTGGTCGGGATTAACCTGCTGCGCGAAGGGCTTGATATTCCGGAATGTGGTTTGGTGGCCATTTTGGATGCCGACAAAGAAGGCTTTTTGCGCTCTGAGCGCTCGCTTGTGCAAACCATTGGCCGAGCGGCCCGTAACGCTGAGGGCCGCGTTATCCTGTATGCGGACAAGATAACCGGGTCCATGCAGCGCGCGATTGAGGAGACAAATCGACGCCGGGAAAAACAGGTTGCCTATAATCAAAAACACGGCATCACCCCCAAAACCATTGCCAAAAATGTAGGTGATGTCATTGCCCATGTGGCGTCTGGCGACCATGTTACCGTTGATATCGGCGAAGATGCGGCGCATCTGGTTGGCTCTAACCTCAAGAAGCACCTTGAGGGGCTCAACAAAAAAATGCGCGATGCCGCAGAAAACCTTGAGTTTGAGGAAGCCGCGCGCCTGCGCGATGAAATTCGTAAGCTGGAGGCTGGTGAACTGGGCATTGAAGACAAGCGTTTGCGACCCAAGGGCAGGGCGACGGGTGGCCGTCCCGGTACGCGCACTAAAAAGGCCAAAAGCCACAGGAAGATGTATTAGGTGCGCCTATGAGCGATAGCGAACAGGGTCCGCAGCTTTCGGGTGTTGGGGGTTTGGTTCGCCAGTGGGTGACGAAACAAACAGCTGCGAGGGCGGGTGTTACCGTTCTTGCCGTTAGTGGGTCCCAGGGGATAGGCAAAACCACTGCACTAAAAGAAGTTACTGACTTGCCCGGTTTACGTATTGCTGTGCTGTCACTGGATGATTTTTACCTCACCCAGAAAGAGCGCTTGTCATTGGCGAAGACTGTGCATCCGCTGTGCGCAACTCGCGGTGCGCCCGGCACCCATGATGTTGCCCTCTTGCTGCACACCATCGAAGCTCTCTGTGCTGCCGGGGCGGAGGATGAAATCCGCTGGCCAGCCTTTGACAAAGTAAGCGACGACCGCGCACCACTGGAAGCAGGGCGGCACTTTGTTGGTAGGCCCGATGCCATCTTGGTTGAGGGCTGGATGATAGGCGCCCTGGCTGACCCGCAGGCAGGCCAAAGTGCGCCTATTAATCCACTGGAAGAACATGAAGACCCAGATGGCATTTGGCGAAATTGGCAGGAGCAGGCGCTAGCACAAGCCTATATGCCGCTGTGGACCAGGATGGATACGTTTCTGCATTTGCTTGCGCCTGATTTCGACACGGTTTTGGGGTGGCGCTGTGAGCAGGAGGAAACAACGCTGGGCTTGGCGAAGGGCACCTTACCTGATGAGCGCCGGGCATGGGTTGAACGTTTTATCCAGTATTATGAACGCATTACGCGGCGTATGCTATGCGGGGCCAGGGTTGAGGGCGATGTGATAGCGGTCGATGAACACCGACGCCCGCAGACTAATAGAATTATGCCTGTGCCGTAATACTGGCGAACAAAAACTGTCGGCATGCCCTGCTTTGGTTGCGGGGGGCTGATAGCGTACTGTATCAGGGCCCGACTTCAAGGCGGTTTACCAGGGCTTCTTCGCTTGCATCGACAATTGTGCGCATGTCCTCTGGCAAGGCCCCAGCGTCATCAAGCTTTTTCAGGTAGCCGATGATCAGTCCTGGCGGCAGGGAGATCACGTGGCTCTTGCCTTTCCTGTTCGAGACCTTGATTTGCAGGATTTCCAGTCTTTCAAGAGATGGTATCAGGTGGTCCAAGGCTAGTGTAATACCTATGTCTTCTCGAAATTTACAATATACTAAATGGCAGTCAACGTTGTATCTGGCCAGCGGTTCTACAGTCAGTTCAATACCACCCCTAAGCGTCGCGCGCCTGTAGTTATGCCAGTACCCCAATTTGGTTATATACCTCTCTGCGCCCCCCTTTATCGACTGGATGTTTTCGGATGTAATTTCTTCAATCATATGTTGTTTCGAACTGACGAGCCTAAGCAAGAGTTCGTCGGTTGATGGGTAATAGAACCCTCTGAAGTGAGTGTCATCAGGCATACGTCCGCCGAGAAACAGGCCGGGGTGATAAGGTGCCACTATTTCGATAAAGGCTTCAAAGTCGTCCTGCACGATTTCTGTTTCCAGATAAACATCTGTGACCATGTCCAACTGTTTGTTCACCGCCTTGTTGCGTTTTTTACGCGCCTTCGCTTCTTTTTTTAGTCGCTTCGCTTCGGCCTGCTGGCGCTTTTTTTCGGCACGTTTTTCTACTTTTATGCGCTTTTTTTCTTCTTTTTCTGCAGATTTCAGTAATTTTTTGTGCAGCTTTTTGTCTGTTTTTGACAGATCGGACGTGTCAACGGCTCTCAGTTCCTCAATCGTCATCTGGTCAAACGGTTTCTGATCCTCCTGCCCAAACGCAGGAATGAAGGTCAGCCAAACTGCAAAGAGTGCGATAATAAAAGTGCGCATAATGGTCCCCTTATCGTTTCAGATACAGATAGCACAGGCAGGGGCGGCAACAAAGAACAAGTGAGGCGCAGATTATCGTTGCCGTTTATGTGCCGATATTGGTGCTACGTCGTTCCATTAAAACGATATTTTTCCAGTCACCTTCCAATGCGCCAAGCCGCTCCCGTACGCCAATAATACGAAAGCCACACTTTTCATGTAAACGGATTGACGGCATGTTTTCTTCAAAAATACCGGCTTGTAGGGTCCATAGACCCAATTGTTCCGATACCGTAACAAGGTTGCTCAAAAGGGCTTTGCCTATACCCTTGCCGCGTGCGCTTTCAGCGATGTAAACGCTGACTTCTGCAACTCCGGCATAGGCGCAGCGGTCGGAAACTGGCCATAAAACAGCCCATCCGGATAAGGCAGTGTCACTCTCGATTTGTGCAACAATTGCAGACCCTTGCACGGATTGCTGCTCCCATGAATTCTGCGATTTGGGTGCAGTTTCAAAGGTTGCCATTTTGGTGGCGATGCCCTCGGCATAAATGCGTTCAACATCGTGCCAATCAGTTGGCATGTAGGGACGGATGGTGGCCATATGATATCCTTTGACTGAAAATCTAGCCGTCCTGTTCACTGTTCGCAAGAGCGCACAAACAATATGAAGAGGTGCTATACGTGTTTTTGCAATGGCTACAATCAAGACTAGAGGCTAAATACTCGCTCCAGCGTGAATAAAGGAGTGAGATATGGAACATGCTTTACTGGGGCCGTTGCTGGCGCAAGTTGGTCTTACTTTGATAACCCTGTTGGTTTTGTATGCGAACCGTTTGCCACCGATGATGGCTGCCAAACCTTCCAACGATGTGATGCAGGACCCCAAATCACTGGAAAGACTGCCTAAAACAGCCCGATTTGCTGCCCAGAATTACAATCACCAGTTTGAATCGCCCGTCCTGTTTTATGTTTTATGTTTGGGTGCCATGCTGGCGGGCTTAGGTACTGAAACAACGCTGCTCATCGCCTGGGCATATGTGGGCCTAAGGGTGCTGCATGCCATCATTCATATAACGTACAACAGGGTGATCCACAGGTTTATTGCTTTTTCTTGCAGTTCTCTGGCACTCATTGCCCTGTTTATAGATATTGCCTTGCAGTATCTATCCTGAACCCTATCAAGGCTTTGCGGGGCGTTGGGGGCCATCGGTCCGCCTCAGAACGCGGCGGATAAAGGCGGGCATGTGCGGTGTCAGTCGGCGGAGTTGTGCATTTGTTTTGGGAAAACGCGGGCGGGTCCGTTTGATCCACCGCAGCACCAAGGGGTTGAACGCTGCCACAGTAACGCCAACGACCATCAGGACAAGCCCGGTTGGCAATGGCAACGGGAATGTAATAGCGCCCACCAGAAAAACCACAAAGCCGACCGGCAAGGCAATCCAACGCAACAGATTTTTTATCGGTCTTGGCACAAGATACTCCTGATAACTCCTGATTAAGATTACCCATCTTTTGTGACCATATATTGTCAGGTGATTTATGCTGCGCAGTTTGGCAAGATGGACACTGAGGAAAACGGGCCAGTTTACAATTGTGTTAACTCACTCACGGTAGGAGACGGCAAATGGCTGATTTTTTTGATCATATTACTGACAAGCATGCGGAATTTATTGCGCAGCAACCTATGTTTTTCACCGCGAGTGCGTGTGCAACCGGGCGCATTAACCTAAGCCCCAAGGGCAACGACAGTTTTCGCGTTCTGTCTCCCACCCTGTGCGGGTTTCTGGACATGGGAGGCAGTGGCAATGAAACGGCGGCTCATATCAAAAATGATGGCCGGTTAACCATCATGTTTAACAGTTTCACGCGCAATGCTCTTATTTATCGCTTGTATGGCAAAGGCCGTGTTGTGCGCCCCCATCATGAAGACTATCCGGCCTTGCGAGAGAAGTTCCCGGCAGAAATCAAAGACCGACAGATTATCTTGTTGGACGTTGAAAGCACGCAAACAAGCTGCGGTTACGGTGTGCCGCTGGCAGACGGCATACAACATCGCGATACATTGCAAAAATGGGTTGAAAGCAAAGGTGAAGAGAAAATTCTTGAATATCAGCAGAAAAATAACCTGGTTTCCATTGACGGTTTTGAAACCGGTCTGAACGACTAACGCATGACGACGGCCCAACCAGATATGGATAAGCTGGTTGCCATTCGCTCCGGGTTGGATGGTCATCAGGCTCAGATGCTGAAACTAAACCTTGAAGGGCAGGGGATACCTGCCTTTCTGGCCAATGAGCACACGGGTTCCATGAATTTCATGAGCAGTACAGACTTGTTTGTTCGCGCGAAAGACTGGCGTGCCGCCGAGAAGGCTCTGTCGGCGATTGAGCTAATGCCCGGCCGGTCTGGCCCTATTGATCCTGACGGTGAAGAGCACAGCTGCAACCATTGTGGTTCGCACCGCGTTCATCCATTCGTGGGAGAGATACCCACAATCGTTCCTTTTGTCAGAATTCAGGCGGACACTGGCGGCAAGTGGTTTCATTGCCTTGAATGCGATAGTTATTTTAACGATGGTCGCAAGCGGTTTGCTGGCCTGCCAATCGCCTTGGCATGGAGCGGCGTAATGGCCGCTGTTGCTCTGGGCCTGATCGTCTTGATTAACTGGCTGAAATATCTATAGAGACTACATAAAAGTTAGGCGGAAGCCATGTTTTTAGCGGCTCGCTTTATGGCTTTGCGAATGCGATAATAAGTGCCACAACGGCACAGATTGGTAATGCCAGCGTTGATGTCATCATCTGTGGGGTTCGGTGTGTCTTTCAGGAAAGCGGCTGTCGCCATAATCTGGCCCGCTTGGCAGTAACCGCATTGCGGTACATCTTCTTCAATCCATGCGGCCTGAACCGGATGCAATGTATCGCCGTCTGCCAGCCCTTCAATCGTTGTAATACTAGCGCCAGACAAAGATGCCATCGGAACAGAGCAGCTGCGCACAGCGTCGCCGTCAATATGTACAGTGCAAGCGCCGCACTGGCCAATACCACAGCCAAATTTGGTGCCTTTTAGCCCCGCTTCTTCGCGCAAGTGCCATAATAGCGGCATATCCTCATCACCATCAAAATTCTGGACGGCACCATTAATACTGAAAGATATTGTCATGCTTCCCCCGCGACAGTCATGCGCCCCCTTCTTCGGGGACAACATTTTATACTGCAAGGGTACGTTATTTGATAACAGAAGTCTTTACCGCTCGTCCCGTCGCGGCCACGGCTCATCGCTTAGCCACTGATAGTGAACGCGGCCATAGCCGGACGTTAGCGTAACTTTCGTGAAGCTAGTCTGTCGTGAAGCTAGTAGGAGTAGTCGGAGAAAATCTTCGTAACGTCACCGCCCCAGCGGCCATTCAGGTCTGCAAGAATGCGGTCTGCTGGTGTTTGGCCGGTCTCGGCACTTTCCCAAAGGTCATTTAGGAAACCCTGTTCAGTTTCGCCGCTGGTAGACAGGCGTGCCCGCTTTTTAAGACCTTGGTCTGCAATCCCCAGGACTTGTTTTGCCAGTTCCTGAAAAGACCTGCCCTTAACCTCGGTCGCCAGGCCCATTTTGGGTGCGTTGTCACGCATGGTGGTGATGTCTTCAAGTGACCATTCCTGCGTCAAAGCCAGTGCTTCTGCCTGTGCTTCCTGATCATACAACAGACCTACCCACAAAGCGGGCAGAGCACATAATCGGGACCAGGGTCCGCCGTCCGCGCCGCGCATCTCCAGGAAGGTTTTCAGGCGCACCTCCGGGAACAGCGTGGTCATATGGTCTTTCCAGTCTTCCATGGTTGGCAATTCGTCTGGGTATGCGGGCAGTTCACCTTTCATGAAGTCGCGAAAGCTTTGTCCGGCAGCGTTAATATACTTGCCGTCGCGGCGCACAAAATACATCGGGACGTCCAGCACATGGTCCACCCAGCGTTCAAATCCCATTCCGTCTTCAAAAACGAAAGGCAGCATGCCACAGCGGTCAGGGTCTGTGTCTGTCCATACGTGCGAGCGAAGGCTGCGCATACCGTTAGGGCGGCCTTCCTTCAGCGGTGAGTTTGCAAACAGCGCGGTCGCTAGTGGTTGCAACGCCAGACTTATACGGAATTTTTCCACCATGTCCTGCTCGCTGGCGAAGTCCAGATTAACCTGCACCGTACAGGTGCGAAGCATCATATCCAGACCAAGCGTGCCGACCGTTGGCATATAATTGCGCATGATGTCATAGCGCGCTTTCGGCATAATGGGGGCGTCTTCGCGCCGTAGGGTCGGATGAAAGCCTAACCCTAAAAACCCGATATCCAGTTCTTCCCCAATTTCCTTTGCCATGCGCAGGTGGGATGTTGTCTCATTGCAGGTTTGGTGGATTGTCTCAAGCGGTGCCCCGGATAGCTCAAACTGGCCACCGGGTTCCAGTGTTACAGAGGCACCGTCTTTCAGGCCAGCAATGATATTGCCGTTTTCTTCAACCGGTTCCCAGCCGCGTTTGGCAAAAGCCTGCAACACGTCCCGAATTCCGGGTTTGCCGTCTTCGCCCAAATAGCTTAGCGGACCATTATTTTTCCGGTGGAAGATGAATTTTTCATGCTCTGATCCAATGCGCCAGCTATCACGGTCTGGTTTGCTGCCGGTTTCCAGAAACTCAACAAGCTGAGCTTTACTGGCGATCACTTGATTGTCGCTTGGCATAAAGGCGAAGTCCCTGCTCTTCGATATCGAACGAAGGTAGGGCTGGTTTCCTCTGCTTTCAAGCAAGTTAAAGTGAATTCACGGCTATGTGAGCTAATCTGGTCTATTTGCAGCTGCCTGAATTAGTGCTGATACCACTTATTCAGGCCTTCAGGTTCTGCTTCCAGGTTCATACCGTATATGTGAAGGGTGGTTGCTGGGGCTTGTGTTGGGTTGAAGATACGGTGAATTCCGCAAGGGTCAGGGTCAACTGTGGCTACTGTGCCGGGGCCAGCCAACAGTTTGCCGGTTGAGACAAGGCAGGGTGCTTCGGGGACACCGGGTTCAGTATCGCGGGTTTTATGCGCAAAGGTTTCGCATCCTACTTCACCCTCCAGAACGCCGACACACCCCCAGGCATTGTGACCGTGGATGGGGGTACAGGCACCTGGCATCCAGCGCAAGGTCATTACGCTAAAGCGGCCACCAGGGTCTGTGTGCAGCAACTGGCGTGCATAACCAAACTCGTTCACAAGGTTCTCGGACGGGGGCATGGTATTGACGTGGGGCAGGGCAAGGCGCAATAAACTGGCCACCGCCGGACGGTGATTGCAGCAATCAAGGTCTCTGGTAATTATTCCAGCTTCATCAATGAGTTTGGAAAGCTGTGTGCCGTTTCTGAAACAAAATGCTCCGTCCATGATGGTATCTAGTCCCCAAAAGCTAATAAAATGATTTAAAGTAGGACGATAATACCACTTAGGTGATGAAAAGTGTTTCCTATTTTTCGTTTATATGAGGTTTTTTTGGAAATTCTATATTGCCACAGGAAAGCTGGCTGCAAAATCATTCCATGTTTGCCTAGTGCGGTAGACTACCAATCCCCCAGGGCAGATTGCCACAAGCTGATGGCGGCCATGGCCGCCGTATCTGCACGTAATACACGGGGCCCCAGTGATACAGTTACACAGTTTGGGTGCTGGCGAATCATACGGCGTTCTGCATCATCAAATCCACCTTCGGGCCCGATCAGTAACCCCCACGGGCCCGGGTTACTTTTCGCTGCTACTTTTTGTAGCGCGGCATGGGCAGGTTCACCAGACAGGTCTTCATCACAGAACATCAGGTGCCGGTCTGAAGGCCAGTCTTGAAGCAGTTTTTCTAACTTCGTGACATCGCCGACGGTTGGCACTGTCAGTCGCTCGCATTGCTCTGCGGCTTCTACGGCGTTGGCAACCATCCGGTCTGTTTTGACGCGGTCCACGATTGTCCGTCTTGTCATCACCGGAATAAGGCGGTCAACGCCCAATTCGGTCGCTTTCTGTGCGATGAAGTCAAGACGGGCTTTTTTTATGGGGGCGAAAGCAAGCCAAAGATCTGGCTCGTTGCTTTGAGGCTTTGTTTGCTGCTGTATATCAAGGATAACAGTGCGCTTTTCGATACCCGTGATTAAGGCAGCCCACTCGCCATCGCGCCCATTGAATAGAGCAACGCTATCGCCAACTTTTTGGCGCATGACCGTGGCAAGATAATGCGATTGTTCCCGATCCAGTTCGATAGAAACGCCAAGCGTTAGGACATCATTTATAAACAAGCGGATCGACATTTATTTGGCTTTTTTCTGCTTTGAATAGTGCTCATCAATTTGCATTTGATCTTGTTTTCTTCTCTCTTGTCTGTCTTCTTCTGAGTAAACATTGACCTCGAGCCGTCCAAGTCGTGACACTCTCCCAATCGCATCGGCAATTTTCTTTTGATGCTTTGCTATTTCATATACTGGATCAGACCCAATCGTAGTTGTGCCTTCAAAGTAATCTAGGTTCAATTTGCATTCAGTTTGTTGAAAGCTGCCTGCGTAGTCGATCCATTTGATAGAAGTCAGGATTTCGAACCCCTTTGGGTTTGCGATATCCCAGTACATGAAGCAGAAATGCTCTACACGGCTTCCTGCTTTCATCAAAGGTATGCTACTTGATAAGAAGCCAACATTTGTAAAGTGCTTATCGTCTTTTTTTCCTTTGACGAATTCTGTTTCTTTTTGGTCTAAAATATCAATTTGGATATCTCTGGCAATTCCCATCCCGACATTTTCTAATACAAGCAACATTGCTGGCTTATGTAGTTGATGCTCTTCAATAGTTAAAACTATGTGGGCCGATTGGTTGTGATGCCGTGATCTAGCCGTTTCTGACCAAAGTAACCAAGTGAACACAGCGAGCACAATGGTTGCACCAGCGACTGCGAAGTCACTAATGTTACCAAAACTAATCTCATCGAAAAACTGCAGGGCAATCGCAGAGCTAAAGCCTAAGAAGTACCCGGCCAGTGTTAGAACTGCATAGTTATCTTGCCAAAATTTGTTCAGTTTAAGTAGCATAGGCTAAACTAGAATATTTCCTGAAACAGATGTGGTTAAAGAAGCGGACTTGTTTTGAAAGTCTAGTTGAAGGATAAAAAAATAGAAACAAATGATCAAAGTCCGGTCGAAAAGGTAGTTGAAACCGCAGATGCGGTTGATGGCAGCTGGGTGTATCGACGTGCGCCGCTTGTGCTTCGGCCATATCTAAAGCTGGCGCGGCTTGACCGGCCAGTCGGTACGTGGCTGTTGTTGTGGCCTTGCCTTTGGTCGATGGCGCTTTCAATCGTTGGTTATAGCCTGCTGGAACTTGGCTATATCGCATTTTTGTTCGCCGTCGGATCACTAGCGATGCGCGGGGCTGGTTGTACTTACAATGATATTGTCGATGCCGATTTTGACGGTCAGGTTGACCGAACGCGGTCACGCCCCATTCCCGCAGGAGAGGTGACAATCAGCAAAGCCTGGGTATTTCTGATCGCACAGTGTCTTGTGGGCTTGGTGGTTCTGCTGCAATTTAACCAGTTCAGTATCTTTCTTGGGTTAGGGTCGCTGGCGCTGGTTGCTGCCTACCCGTTTATGAAGCGCATCACAGGCTGGCCGCAGGCATGGCTTGGCCTCACGTTCAATTGGGGTGCCCTGATGGGGTGGGCTGCCCTTGATGGCAGCCTCAGCCCGGCAGCAATTACGCTGTATGGTGCATGCGTGTTCTGGACGTTGGGGTATGACACCATTTATGCCCATCAGGACAAGGAAGATGATGCTCTGATCGGGGTTGGGTCGACGGCCCTGACGCTCGGCGATAAGACTAAACCCGCTTTGTGGATTTTCTATGGGTTGTTTTTTATTGGGCTGGTGGTGGCAGGAACGCTTGCAAACCTTGGTGTAATCTTCTATGTCGGCATCGCATTTGCGGGCACGCAGCTTGTGTCGCAGATCAGGACGGTGGATTTGGACGACCCGGAAACATGCTTAGGCGTGTTTCGTTCCAACATAGAATTTGGTGGTGTCGTGCTTCTGGCCTTCATTCTTGGTCACTATACCGTGCTTTAACAGGTGGTTCATAATAGCTCCCATCAAGGAACAGATTGATGAATGTTAACAAGATTGCTGTTGGTGCGAACGCCCCATGGGACGTAAATGTCATCATTGAAGTGCCTGCTGGCACAGAACCAGTGAAATACGAGCTAGATAAAGAGTCTGGTGCTCTTTTTGTCGATCGTATCATGCACACCAGTATGCGGTATCCGTGTAACTACGGATTTATTCCGCATACGCTTGCGGATGATGGGGACCCTGTTGATGTGATTTTGGCCAACCATACGCCGATTATGCCGGGTGCAGTTGTTCGGTGTCGCCCTATTGGCGTGCTGGTGATGGAAGATGAAGCCGGTATGGATGAAAAACTGCTTATGGTGCCTGTCGACAAACTTCATCCGTTTCACAGCGATGTTGAAAGCTACGAAGAATTACCGAAGATATTCTTGGATCAAATCTCTCACTTTTTTGAGCACTATAAAGACCTTGAGGCGGGAAAGTGGGTGAAAATCAAAGGTTGGGAAGGTGCTGAGAAAGCAGCTAGCCTGATCGAAAAAGCGATTAAGGCAGCGTCCTGACCTGCTTGGTCTTTCTTTCGTAATTTGACAAGGCTCGGTTTTATCCGGGCCTTTTTTGTGTCTATTCCCGTTTATTCACCTTGTAGTCTTAAGATGAATTCCAAAGACTGTCTGTATCAAACAACACGTTATCCAACACAGAAATGGAGACAGACATGATAAAACGACACAGGATAGTTTTGGGTATAATTATGAGTTTGTTGGTCGCGCCGCATAGCGCTGCCATTGGCCAGACCAAGCTTCAAATCGATACGATAATAGAAAGCTTGATGGAGCAACACAGCATACCAGGTCTTGCTATCGCTACCATCAAGGACGGTAATGTCGCGTACAAGAAAACGTTTGGGTTTCGGGAAGTTGAAAGCAGTTCAGCTTTGAACAACGACACCGTCATGTATGGAGCATCGCTGACTAAGTTTGTTTTTGCTGCATATGTCATGCAGCTTGCCGATGAGGGGCTGATAGACATCGATGCCTCCATCGCGGACCAACTGCCGCAGCCTTTGCCCGCTTATGACAAATACGCCGACCTGGAAGGTGACGAACGCTGGCGTGCATTAACGCTGCGGCGCCTGCTGGCGCATCAGTCTGGTTTTCCGAATTTTCGGTTTTTCCCACCAAATAGCGAGTTTGACCCGGATGCCAAGCTTGCCTTCGTGTTTGATCCTGGGGTGCGGTATGGCTACTCGGGAGAAGGGTATTATATCGCCCAGCTTGTGGTTGAAGAAGCGCTTGGGCTGGACACTGGTGATGAGCTGCAGCGCCGGTTTTTTGATCCCTTAGGTATGGCACGTACCAGCCTGACGTGGCGTGACGATTTCAGGCCAAATTTTGCTCAGGGTTACACCGTAAACGGCGTCAACGAGGGGCATAATATGCAATCAAATGTGCGTGCCGCCGGTTCCATGGACACGACGCTCAATGACTTTTCCGTATGGGTTGCCGCCTTCATGTCAGGCGATTTGATTGGCACGCGTGCGCGGGATGCGCTTTTCGAACCGGGTCTGCCGATCACCTCACGTCGCCAGTTTCCGCCGTGGGACCCAACAGACAACCCCGATAACGCCAAATCTCAACTGGCGGCGGCCATTGGTGTCGAAACATTTGTCGGTCCAAAAGGGCATGGTTTTCTGAAAGGTGGGCACAATGACAAAACTGATAACATGCTGCTGTGTCTGACAGAGCAGAAGGAATGTATCTTGCTGCTGATGAATACAGCTAAAGGGCACCTGATATTCCCACAAATCATAGAAGCCATAGTGGGGCCGACCGGCATGCCATGGCCATGGAAGTATTCTTCGCTTCCTGATTAAGACAAAAGGCCCGGCAGTGCCGGGCCTTTGCTTGAACGCCGTGGTCGCAGTAGGCCGGTTAAGCCCTGCTGCTTCACGACTGAGCGAAATGGAAGAAATTGAGTTTGTTTCCGTCAAGGTCCCGGAAGTAACCAGCATAGAAGCCGCTGTCACCGTCGCGTGGGCCTGGTGCACCTTCGTCTGTTGCTCCCAGCTCCAACGCCTTGGCATGCAAACGATCAACCATTGCCGGACTGCCAACGGCAAGGGCGATCATGACACCGTTGCCAACTGTTGCAGGTTCTTTGTTGAAGGGCAGAGTTACCGAAAACATTGGGCCAGTGCCTGTAGACCATGCTTTGAAAGTATCCATGTCCATGGCGCGAGTTGCGCCTATTTCACCTAACAGCGCGTCGTAGAAAGCAATCGATTTTTCCATGTTGTTGGTGCCAACGGTTACATATCCAATCATTATTCATTCCTCTTGTTGATTTTGGTGTCCTCAAAAAATCCCTGTCGTGATCGGGATAACCAACATAATACTGACAGCCTCCTGACACATTGTGTCAGGAGTGATGATTTATGATCGAAACTTGAGGAAACCTGAGGCTTACAGAACAGTTATAGGAAATCTGATGCGCAAAGCAGACCGGTTGTTTGAAATTATTGAAACCATGCGCGCGACCAACAAGGCAATAACGGCAGCAGACCTTTCTGCGGAGCTTAATGTGTCGGAGCGTACAATATACCGTGACATTGCCGGGCTTCAGGGGCAGGGGGTCCCTATCGAAGGCGAGGCGGGTATTGGCTATGTCCTGCGACCAGGGTTTCATTTGCCGCCGTTGATGTTCACATTAGAAGAACTGGAAGCGGTTGTGCTGGGGGCGCGCCTTGCCGGGCAACGTGGTGATGAAGCGCTGGAAAAAGCAGCCGATCGTGTTGTATCGAAGGTTAAGTCAGTGGTTCCCGACCATATGCGAGACCGAATGGAGCGTGTTGCGCTGTTTGCGCCGCCTACATACGGACAAATGGGTGCCGTTGACCTAGCGCAAGTGAGAGACTGCATCAGGAATGACCAAAAAGTGAAAATCCAGTACCGGGATTTAAATGACCGGATTTCCGAACGAGTGATCTGGCCCGTTGCTGTTGCCTTTTTTGCCGAAAGTACGTTGCTGGCGGCTTGGTGCGAGCTTAGAAACGATTTTCGTCATTTTCGCATTGACCGGATCACAGATATGGATGTCCATCAGGGCCGCTTTAATGGTGGCGGTGGCAAACTGCTAAAATCTTGGGAAGCATATGTTTCGGGGCGGGACCACGAATAAGTTACCAGTCTGGATTGATTTCGGTTTCTCGTAACACGCGACGATACGGGTATGGCATGCGATTGGTTGCGGCACTCATGACGCGGTCAAAAATGCGTACTTTCCGGCGCGCCCAGCGTACAGCATTAGCTGCTGATGGCGTTGACGGAATAAGAAACAGCAATCCAATGATAAAGAGTATCAGACCGAACGGAATAGGCGTCAGCATACCAAGTATGCCAAAGAAGCAAAGCGCACTACCGATGATCCGGCACACAAGGCGCATCATAATTATCTCCTGATCGCTGTCGTTTTATTATTTTCCTATATATACGCATGGTTTATGGCTGGTTCAAGGCAGCATCTATTCTTTGCATCCAAGACCAATTAGTTGCATATGTAACTATGGTGCGATAGGAAAGGCGCTTCATATCAGATGGTCCTTTCGCCAACACTGAACCGGACCAGCATGAAACAAGGGTGTTTTGATGAACAAACTATATTCAGATGCCGATAGTGCGCTTGAAGGCCTGTTGTTTGATGGCATGACAATGATGGCTGGTGGTTTTGGCTTGTGCGGCATTCCCGAAAACCTGATTGCAGCGGTGCACGAAGCTGGCGTTAAAGACCTATCTGTTGTGTCCAACAATTGTGGTGTTGACGGTTTTGGGTTGGGTATTTTGTTGGACGCAAAGCAGATCAAAAAAATGATCAGTTCCTATGTTGGCGAAAACAAGGAATTTGAGCGTCAGTATCTGGACGGTGAACTGGAGCTTGAGTTTAATCCGCAAGGTACGCTGGCTGAACGCATCAGGGCGGGCGGTGCTGGCATTCCTGGTTTTTATACAAAAACTGGCGTGGGTACATTGATCGCTGAAGGAAAAGACCACCGCGATTTTGACGGTGAAACCTACATCATGGAAACCGGCCTTGTGGCCGATGTCTCGATCATCAAAGCGTGGAAAGCGGATACCGAAGGCAACCTTGTATACCGGAAAACAGCACGCAACTTTAATCCGATGATGGCAACAGCGGGTAAAGTAACGATTGCGGAAGTTGAAGAGGTTGTCCCGGCGGGTGAATTGGACCCAGACCATATTCATACGCCAGGTATTTATATTCAGCGCATGATCAAGGGCAACTTTGAAAAACGGATTGAGCAAAGAACAACGCGCAGCCGGGAGGACGTATAATGCCTTGGGATAGAAACCAGATGGCCGCACGGGCCGCACAGGAACTACAGGATGGTTTTTATGTCAATCTCGGCATTGGTATTCCAACGTTGGTCGCAAATTATATCCCAGACGGAATGACCGTAACGCTGCAAAGCGAAAACGGCATGCTGGGAATGGGCCCATTTCCTTATGAAGATGAGGTAGACCCGGATTTGATCAATGCCGGAAAACAAACCATCACAGAACTGCCAACCAGCTCCTATTTCTCGTCAGCCGACAGTTTTGCAATGATTCGCGGCGGGCACATTGATCTGTCCATTCTTGGTGCAATGGAAGTGGCCGAAAACGGCGACCTTGCCAATTGGATGATCCCAGGCAAGATGGTAAAGGGTATGGGCGGCGCGATGGATTTGGTTGCAGGCGTCAAACGCGTTGTCGTGATCATGGATCATACCAACAAAGCGGGTGCATCCAAGCTGTTGAAAGACTGTACCTTGCCATTGACGGGCAAGGCTGTTGTAGACCGTATTGTGACCAACCTCGGGGTGTTTGATGTGACGGATGCGGGGCTGAAAGTTGTGGAACTTGCGCCGGATGTGACAATGGCAGATGTCGAAGCCGCGACTGAGGCTGCTATAGTAGAATAGCTACTCTCTATACCAGTCCATGCCACCAATGAGGCGGGTAATGGCGCCATTTTCATCTGTCAGCGGCATCATAACGCCGGTGGCTCGTTTTATGACATCTGTCTGGTTAAGGTAAGTCAACCGAAAGAACACGGCATCTTTTAATGCCAAAACGTGATCATAGAGCTGTCGAATAACGTTAGATGCAGGCACCGCCTTTTCCACATCTCTTGTAGTCAGCCCGGTCAGATCCCCGCCAAAGTGCGCGACATGCGTGGACCCATAAAAGCGAAAGCGATAGTCTTCGCCGTGGCGCAACACGTCTATTACCACCATTTTGGGCAGCAATTCCGGACTAAGGGCACCAAGCGAAAAAGCGGCATGCTGTGGAGGGTGACCTGGCAGGGTTTGCCAAAGGTTATATAGTTTAGTTGAAGTCGCAAACCTGACAGACGACAATGCATCCTCAGTACTCACCGTTTCGGATCGCCCCACTAGTTGGCGCAAAACCTCTTTTGATACTTCACCGCCATCTGCGTCACCGAGATCGCTCATCTTGGCCCCCCAAACTATGTAAGCCATCAGCGGGGTGGATCATATGTCGAAACTGTGCTCTCGCAAAACTCATTTGCAAATGCAGTTACATGGCAATAGCGGCCAATTCGTTAGGAACTCGTCAATCCGAGAGCGGGTTCAACAATACAGGATCCCCAAAACCAAGGCCCGTTAACCGTTCAAGCTGAGTTTCAGCATCGCCGACAACAATGTAATGCATTGCTTGTGGCCGAATATATTTATCTGCCAGCGATTGAATATTTTCTTTTTTGACAGTGCTTACGTAATCACTACGTCGCTGGGGATAATCGGCAGGAAAACCATACAAACTGATATTGCTGAGCATATTCAGTTTGGCTCCCAAGGTTTCAAATGCCCGTGTCTGGCTTTTGGTCAGGAAGCTTTTGGTGACGTCCAGGTCGGCTGCGGTGAATGTTTCAGCATAGTTTTCCATAATGGTCTTCACTAAGTCCGCCGCTTCGAAAGTAATGTTGGAGCGAACACTGGACGAGAGCCTGAAATACCCAGACTGCTTCATGCCGACAAATCCAGAACCGATACCATAAGTATAGCCTTTGCCCTCCCGGAGTTGTTGCATTAGCCGGGAGGCAAAACTGCCGCCGCCCAGAATATAGTTCATTACTGTGGCTGGATAGAAATCTGCATCTCCAGTTGTAAGTGCCGGATATCCGAACTGGATCACGGATTGTTTGGCACCCGGTACATCGTAAAAGTAAACCGTAGATGTTTCTGGCGGTGTTGGTGCCGGATAGACCGGAATTTTGATATCTTTTTGCTTCCATCCGTCAGATAGGCGTGTCGTCGCCTTGATCGCTGTTTCCATGGTTGCGTCGCCAACAACATGCAGCTTGGTAAGCTGTGGGGTCAGATTAGTGCTGAAAAAGGTTTCAATATCCTGAAGTGAGAGGCTTTCAATGGTTTCTCGTGTCCCCATAATGTTTTGTGACAGGATGTGCCTGTCACCGTATATCGCTTTGCGGAAAGCATTGGCGGCGAGCGCGTTGGGGTTGGCCTTCTGCTGCGCCAACTGATCCAGAATGCGGATTTTAGCCAGCGAGAACTCATCTTCGTCCCATCGCGGTGTAAGCAGTATTTCGCTAACAAGTTCCATAACCGCGTCTAAGTTTCTTGCAAGCGTGCTACCCGACAATGTGATAGCTTCTGCTGTGGCATTTGCAGACAGCGTGGCCCCCAAGGATTTCAGAGTGTTTTCGAACTCTGCCGTTGTAAGGCGCTGTGTGCCTTTGGTCATAACCTCTGCCAGCAGGTTCGCTGATCCTGCTTTATTCGGTGTATCGAAAAGCTGGCCACCTTCCATCACCATGCTAAAGCGCACGACAGGGACTTCGTTGCTTTCGATCCCATAGATAGCAAGACCATTGCCCGATTTGTGTCCCCAAATATCTGGGGTAGGGAGTTTTGGTGTCGGCCCGTAAGGCGGCTCCACCGAGCGATCAAATGAAGACGGTGTCGGTTCGTAAGTCGCGACCACGTTCGGATCAACGGCGGCTTCGGCACCCTGGACAATTTGCTCTTCTGCCACCTCTGCAAGGACAGCGCCTTCAATAGCCAGGTTTGCACTACCTTTCGGTACAAAACTTGTTGCCACGTATGGCTTATTTTTGATGTAAGTGTTGTAAGCGCGCAGAACATCTTCTTTAGTAACGGCTTTTATGCGGGCAAGGTCTGTGTCCATAAAGCCTGGTTCACCGGTGTAAATAGCATAATTTGCAAGGTTGAAACCTTTGCCAAGAACACTTTCTATTCCACTATAGAAGCTAGCTTCCGCTTCTGTCTTTATACGTTCAAGCGCGGCATCATCAATGCCTTCCGCCTCAAACAGGGCAAAGGCTTCAGCGATGGCGGACTGAACGGTATCAAGGTCAGTGCCGGGGACAGCTCTAACGCCCAGGGACATTTGCCCGGCCAGCTCTGATTCGTACGGCGCCATAAAGACCGTTGTTGTGAGTTTCTTTTCATCAATAAGCAGCCGATTGAAGGGTGCATCTTTGCCATTTGTAAGAAGGCTGCGCAGTATAGACAAAGGGTAGCTGTCTGCATGATACACGGACACGGTTGGCCACGTCAGGCGCAATTCTGGCAACCGGGCGAAGTTGTCTTCCCAATACAGGCTGATAGATTCGGTGAGCACTGCGTCCCTTTTTTCCTGGCGCTGGATGTCCGGGCCACGCGGGATTTCACCAAAGTATTTTTCGACCCACTCGCGGGCTTCTTCGGGGTCGAAATCGCCAGAAATAGTTAGATACACGTTGTTTGGAACATACCAGTCGCGGAAAAACTCTTTTACGTCACTGAGGGTTGCGGCATCTAAATCCGCGAGTGATCCGATCACCTGCCAGTTATAGGGGTGATCTTCAGGGTACAAGGCCTTGTCGATCACATATTGCGTGTGACCATAGGGGCGGTTGTCGACACCTTGACGTTTTTCATTTTTGACGACCTGTTTTTCCTTGGCCAGTACTGGGTCTGTGACCGTGTTGATAAACCAGCCAAGCTTATCCGCTTCAGCCCACAGCATTTTTTCAAGCGCATCTTTTGGTACAGTTTGGAAGTAATTGGTTCGGTCCCGACTTGTTGAACCATTAGCACCTGAACCACCGATTCGGGCGCTTAGTTTATCCAGCCCGCCTTTGCCAAGGTTTTCAGACTCGAGGAACAACAGATGTTCAAACAAATGAGCAAAGCCTGTACGACCAGTTTTCTCTCGCGCAGAGCCAACGTGAGCAGTTAACGCAACCGCTACCACGGGATCAGAACGATCTATGTGCATGATTGTCGTCAGCCCGTTTTCAAGTGTGAAACTGCTGTAGGGGACTAGTTCGCCCTTCGTTTCACTAACCCCGGTAATTGTAGCAGTATTTTGATCCGATGTTTGCTCCTCGCTGCTACAGGCAGCTAACGCTACTGTAACGACCGCGCAAAAAGAGACTTTTAAAACGCTGAAAAAGGATGAACCCATCTAACCCTCCCAAATGGCTTTGGGTAAATGGGTATGACATCAGGGTTAATGGGGCCAGAAAAAACGACACCAAATCACTTTGGTTTAGGTATTCGTTTATAATTGTATGGGGAGGAAATGGTGCCGGCACCAGGAATCGAACCCGGGGCCTGATGATTACAAATCAACTGCTCTACCATCTGAGCTATACCGGCACATTTCGGCGTAACCGCACAGATTTCGTAAAAAACCTGCCGGTCCAAATAAGGACCGGGGCACCGTATATCGCTGTAGCATCCGGCTTGCAAGAAAAAATCTCACTTGTAACAAATAAGAGAATGTCCAGAGTAGGATTTGACCCACAAATGGACGCTGCGGTGCAGTTTTAAGCTTCGGCCTGTGAAAGAGAGAGCAGTGAAATGAGCGGACATAACTATAAGATCAACCTGATCTGGACAGGTAATAAAGGCAAAGGCACCAGCAGCTACCGCGCTTATGATCGCAGCTATAGCCTAGTAATTGAGGGTAAACCAACCTTTCACGGATCATCGGATCCAGGTTTCCTTGGTGACGCCCAAAAACATAACCCCGAAGACTTATTTTTAGCCTCTGTCGCCAGTTGCCATATGCTTTGGTACCTTCACCTCGCCAGTGCCGCAGGGGTTATTGTTACTGACTATCAGGATCGGGCAGAGGCAGAGATGGCAGTGAATTCGGACGGTTCTGGCGAATTTGTTTCCGTCACTTTGCATCCACAAGTGACAATTACGGACAGCTCGATGACTGCATTGGCCAAGAAAATTCATGGTGACGTAAGCAAGATGTGTTTTATTGCCCGATCAATCAAAACGCCGATTCAACATCACGCTAAAGTGCTCATTGGGGGTTAAGAATCGGGCCTTAGCGATTGCCAAACTGAACAACCCAAAACATGTGTTACGTCTCCTGATTCGCTTAAGACCGGCATTGCCACTGTGCTTGTGGACCTAACCGGCCCGACATCGTCTGAATAATGGTTCATGTAAAACGCATCTTGCTTTTGTTCATAAACCCATTGGGCTATTTGATAACTCGAAGCGGCTCCGGAGTGTTTTGTGGCAGCTTCGGACAGATAGCCGCCTGTTGCTTCTCCGTAGCGGGCGCTGTGTATGCTGCCAAACAACCGCCAGCGAAAATCGATTTCTTGGCTGGCGCTATCCTGGTCGATATCCAGAATATACATATGCGGTAGCAGAGATGGCCCAAAGGTTTCGGCCTTTAGCGCCCGAATTTGACGCATTTCTTTGGGAAGTTCGTACCATATACCGTGCAATCGCACAGGTTCACGAAATGAGGTAATGTCTCGTGCTTGCGCGAGCGAAACGACTGACATTCTTGATTTCAAAACGTCGCCACTGTCGGATGTTAATTTCTTTATGGGCTTAAAGTTTGACACGTTTAATGTGTCTCCCGCTGAGCAAGTTGACTAACCAACCAGGGCGGTAATTTACTACAAATATTGATTAAACTGAGTTGCCCCAGACTGACAAACCGAACATTCTTGCGACTTTTCCGTTATCATCAGCCAATGGCATAACAACAAAACTGCCGTTTTTCACACAGACATCATTTTTCAAATATTCGCAGTATAGAAAATGGGCTTTTCGTGTACTCCAGGCGAGCTTGGTTATATCAAATCCACTGCCAGCGCCCGCATGCGACATCTGAGACAAACGTTTTCGCGTTCCTTCTTTACCATAGTGGTCCCTGTTGGCCGTGCCAAATAGCCGGAATTGGAAATCAACATCGCCGGTGTCGTTGTCTTCAGCAGTTTCTTCAATGACGTCGAGAATATACATCAGGGGCAGTTCGGCTGGCTCGAACAAGCCAGGTTTTATATGGCTGTAATGTGGAACATCCCCCGGCAGGGCCTTCCATGTTTCATAGAGCTTAACAGGCCCCGCAAACGACGGCAGCAAAGTCACCTCTTCATAGGAAAGAACTTTTGACGTTTCTCTAAGTTGATCCTCTACTACCGATTGATGGTCTTTGATCATGGATATCCAAGCCTTCTTTTACTAAGGCGACCCCCTAAAATAGTATCAATAACATTGTTACCCAGCGGTTCCACCAACTGTCAGTCCGTCAACACGCAGGGTTGGTTGCCCGACGCCTGCAGGCACGGTCTGACCGCCCTTGCCACATGTTCCTACACCATTATCCAGTTTCAGGTCATTACCAATCATGGACACCCGTTTTAGAACGTCAGGCCCATTACCGATTAGTGTCGCACCTTTAACCGGTGCATCTATCTTGCCGTTTTTGATCAGATACGCTTCGGTACAGCTGAACACGAATTTACCGGACGTGATATCTACCTGACCGCCCCCGAAATTGACGGCATAAAGCCCGTCATCAACGCTTGCCAAAATCTCTGCAGGGTCTTTGTCGCCAGCAAGCATAAATGTATTGGTCATTCGTGGCATTGGGGAATGCGCAAAGCTCTGGCGCCGTCCATTTCCTGTTGGTGCCACGCCCATGAGCCGGGCATTGAGGCGATCCTGCATGTAGCCCTTTAGAATACCGTCTTCTATCAGCACTGTGCGTTCAGTTGGTGTTCCTTCGTCATCGATGGTCAATGAACCACGCTTGGCGTCTAATGTGCCGTCATCAACGACAGTAATGCCTTTCGCGGCAACCTGTTCACCCATCAAGCCAGCAAATGCAGACGTTTTTTTGCGGTTGAAGTCACCTTCCAGGCCGTGTCCAACTGCTTCATGCAATAGCACGCCAGGCCAACCTGGGCCCAACACCACGGTCATTTCACCGGCCGGTGCCTCAACACTTTGTAAATTAACATCCGCTTGTCGAATGGCTTCCTGAACCTGCGCTTGCCAGGCATCTTCGTCAAAAAGAAAATCATAGGATTGTCGACCACCTTGTCCATCATATCCCATTTCCTGCCGGTCGCCTTCTCCCATCACAACCGATATGTTTAGGCGAACAAGCGGACGAACATCTCGTACACGGTGACCATCTGCACGGATAATTTCAACAGATTGCCAGCTCCCTAGAATCGACGCACTGACTTGCCTGATCCGTTCATCCTGTGCTCGGGTGTAGGCGTCAATATCTTGCAACAGTGCGACCTTTTTATCGAAGTCGACGCCTAACAGCGGGTTTTCGGGCGCATAAAGCTGTCGGTTTGTGCGTGCAGGGCCTGCGCTCATAGTGCCAGGGTTGCCAGTTCTAATTGCCCCTACGGTTTTGCCTGCCCGTTTGATCGAGTCATGGGATAGCTCGTTTGAGTGCGCGTAGCCGGTACTTTCACCTGATACCGCCCTAATGCCAAATCCTTGGCTCGAATCAAAGCTGGCCCCCTTTAGTCGCCCATCGTCAAACGTAAACGATTCCGATTGCGTCGATTCCAGATACAATTCGCCGTCGTCCATCTCATGCAAGGTGTCTTCAACAAGACCTATTGTTTTTGCTTCGTCGAGATCGGTGTCTGTAAAGAAAAAGTTCAGACTGGGGCTGGATTCGGACATGGATGGTACTCCGGGAACTATTGCAAAACTTGTTCTGCATCATTTTGTTGCGGCCAAATGCCACACAACGATCAGTGCAATTACCAGTACATTGGGCGCAGATGCTTGAAAACTCAAGTGTTTGTGCAGGAAAATCCGAGTTAAGTTAACCTTTGCTCAATAAAATCTGCGCAAAGGTGTCACATTGGCTTGAGCCTGTAGTTTCCTCTGGTATAAGAGGCACCAAATTTACAAAGGTGTTCGCGGCCTTCGGTTGTTCTGGTAGCTGACTGTTCGTCTATCAGGTCACGAAAAACCGCAAATATCACATGTTTCCGGCCTTGATGCTGGTTCTGCGTGAAAGCCGGGACATTCCAGATCCTCCATTGGGGTCAGATAAAAGGGAAAGCAACGTTATGACTGTAAAAAGGCTGACTGCTGGTTTCATTTCAACTGTGTTCGCGTGGTTGGGTGTAGCGACTAGTGCTCTGGCTCAGTCCACCGTTGGCGGCGCGCCAACGGATAAAGGTCTGTGGCTGCAAGATGCAGCAAGTGAACAAGCGCAAAAAATTAGTGACTTCAATGAATTGCTTTTGTGGATCATTGCGGCAATTACTGTTTTCGTTTTTGTGCTGATGTTTTACGTTATGTGGCGGTTCCGCGAGAAAGCGAACCCGACACCTTCCAAGGTGACACATAATACAGCTCTTGAAGTTATTTGGACTGCGGCGCCGGTCCTAATCCTTATCGGTATAGGGGTTATATCACTTCCGTTGCTTTACTGGCAGGACCAGATACCGGAAACCGATATGGCAATTCATGTCACGGGCAACCAGTGGAACTGGACCTATAATTACCCTGATTACGGCGATATTGAACTTACAGCAAACGTGGTGCCGGACGCGACCTTCACCAATGCATCTGCACGCGCTGCGGCAGAGGAAGAGCTGTCCAGTTTTCTTGGCTGGCCCGCGAAACTGAACGCGCGTCTGCTTGATACCGATTACCGCGTTGTCTTGCCTGTGAACACGCGAGTTAAGGTGCAATTGACTGCGTCTGACGTTTTGCACGCATGGACAGTACCTGCCTTCGGTGTGAAGCTAGACGCCGTTCCTGGACGTTTGAATGAAACATGGTTTGAAGCCAACAAGACTGGTGTTTTTTACGGTCAGTGTTCTGAGCTGTGCGGCAAGGACCACGCGTTCATGCCGATAGCAGTGGAAGTTGTAACCAAAGAAGAATTTGCCCGCTGGGTTGAGTTGCAAGGCGGTACAATTACCGCTGAAAACAACCCAACCTCGCTTGGTCGATAAGAAGTTAAGGGAAAGGAAGAGCAATGGCTCACGGAAACCCAACTGGTTGGAAACGCTGGTTATTCTCGACCAACCACAAAGATATTGGCGTGATGTACCTGTGGTTCGCATTCATTGCGGGCATGATCGGGTTTGGCATGTCTGGCCTTATCCGCATGGAACTAATGGAGCCTGGCATCCAGGTGATTCCTAGTGTCTTTGGCATGAACGACGAGCAGGCCCGGCACATGTTTAACGTGCTGACCACGGGTCATGGTCTTATAATGGTGTTCTTCATGGTTATGCCCGCCCTTATTGGTGGGTTTGGTAACTATTTTGTGCCGTTAATGATTGGTGCGCCTGATATGGCGTTCCCGCGCATGAACAACATTTCATTTTGGCTTATGCCGCCTGCGTTCATTTTGTTGCTGCTCTCTACTTTTGTTGAGGGGCCATCCGGCATGAACGGTTTTGGTGGTGGCTGGACAGCCTATGCGCCGCTGTCAACATCAGGGCATCCCGGTCCATCAATGGATCTGGCGATTTTCTCCCTGCACGTTGCGGGTGCGTCGTCCATCATGGGCGCAATCAACTATATTACGACCATTTTCAATATGCGTGCGCCGGGCATGACTCTGCACAAAATGCCGTTGTTTAGCTGGTCGATTTTGATTACCGCATTCCTGCTGGTTCTGTCTTTGCCGGTACTAGCTGGTGCTATTACCATGCTTTTGACAGATCGGAATTTTGGTACAACCTTCTTTGACCCTGCAGGGGGCGGTGATCCGGTATTGTTCCAGCACTTGTTCTGGTTCTTTGGTCACCCTGAAGTTTACATCATGATTTTGCCTGCCTTTGGTATTGTCAGCCACATCATTTCAACCTTCTCCAAAAAGCCGATTTTCGGCTATCTGGGAATGGCCTATGCGATGGCAGCCATCGGGTTCATCGGTTTTGTTGTGTGGGCCCACCATATGTATACCGTCGGGTTGGATGTTGATACCAAGGCATACTTTGTTGCAGCAACTATGGTGATCGCGGTGCCTACAGGTGTCAAAATCTTCTCATGGATTGCAACCATGTGGGGCGGTTCATTGCGCTTCACGGTGCCGATGATGTACGCAATTGCCTTCATTCTGCTGTTTACACTTGGTGGTGTAACCGGTGTTGTACTGTCTAACGCGGGTGCTGACGTGGCATTGCACGACACTTATTATGTGGTAGCGCATTTCCATTATGTATTGTCGCTGGGGGCGGTGTTTGCGATTTTTGCAGGCCTCTATTACTGGATTGGCAAGATGTCCGGAAAGCAATACCCGGAATTTTTGGCGAAGGTTCAGTTCTGGATCACCTTCATTGGTGTGAATATGATCTTCTTCCCGCAGCACTTCCTTGGACTGCAAGGCATGCCGCGCCGCTACGTAGATTACCCCGACGCTTTCGCTTACTGGAACTGGGTATCTAGCTGGGGCTATTTGGTAACGTTGGTTGGCGTGATGCTGTTTATCGTTGTGATGGCGATGACCTTGTTCAAGCGCAAGAAAGATGTTGCCGACAACCCATGGGGCGAAGGTGCCACGACGCTGGAATGGACTTTGTCTTCACCACCACCATTCCACCAGTTTAATGAATTGCCTCAAATCAAGTAGGCAATAAAGCAAAAGTGGCCGGTTCGCCGGCCACGATATTTACCAGGAACAGCATGTGACTGACACCGTAACACCCGTTGATCAAAACTCGGCGAGCTATCAGCAAGCTTACCGAGCTATGCCTGAAGCGCGAGATTTTATTGCGCTGATGAAACCGCGCGTTATGTCGCTGGTGGTTTTTACGGCTTTTGTTGGCATGCTGGCCGCACCGGGGGATATGAACCCCATTTTGGCTCTGGCTGCTATTGTGTTGATAGCCGTTGGCGCCGGTGCGTCTGGTGCACTAAACATGTGGTATGATGCCGATATTGACGTCGAGATGAAAAGAACGGCGTCCCGGCCTGTGCCGGCCGGCAACGTGTCGCCAGGTGATGCGTTAGGTTTTGGTGTGGTGCTGTCCGTGGCTTCAGTGGTTCTGCTGGGTCTTGTCGCCAACGTTACGTCGGCCGCCCTGCTGGCCTTAACCATATTCTTTTACGCTGCAGTGTATACCATGTGGCTCAAACGGCGCACCCCGCAGAATATTGTTATTGGTGGGGCTGCAGGGGCGTTCCCCCCTATGATTGGGTGGGCTGCCGTGACCGACAGTGTCACCATGGAATCAATTGTACTGTTCGGGATCATCTTTTTGTGGACACCGCCGCATTTCTGGGCTTTGTCGCTGATGATCAAAAAAGACTATGAAAAAGTCAGCGTACCGATGCTACCCGTTGTTGCCGGAGTTGAAGAAACCCGAAAACAAATATTGCTCTATAGCCTGCTTGTTGTTCCGTGCGGTATCGCACCATATTTCATGGGTTTCGCCGGAATTTTTTACGGCGTTATTTCTGCGGCGCTGGGAACTATTTTTCTAGTCTATGCGTTTTACGTTTGGCGCGGCCATGAGAAGGCAGACCGGAAACTGTTTTTGTTTTCCATTCTGTATCTGTTTGGCGTTTTTGCTGCGCTTGGCTTGGAGCGCATTGCAATGGGAATGATTACCTGATGGATATTGAGCAGCCCAAAACTCAGCTTGATGCTGAAGCCATTGAGCGGATAAAAAAACGCAACAAGTTTGTTGGCTTGTCGCTCGCTGTTTTTGTCGTCGCGCTGGGCGTGATTAGCTACTTCAGAATCAAGGGTCTTACCCCGTGACAGACGTCGTACTAAAAAACCGTCGAATGGCAGGTATGGTTGCGGGTGTCGTGGTTGGCATGGTGGGCCTTGCCTATGCATCCGTTCCACTTTACGACCTGTTTTGTAAAGTGACTGGCTATGGCGGTACGACACAGCGTGCTGAAATGGTTAGTGGTCAGGCGACGGACCGTGACATCAAAGTGCGGTTTGCTGCTAACGTCCACCGTGATATGCCGTGGGATTTTAAACCCCAGCAAGTGTCGCAAAAGTTGAAGGTTGGCGAGCAAGGCCTTGCCTACTTTGAGGCGCATAACCCTACGAACAAAAGAATTATTGGTACAGCTACATATAATGTAGCACCTCACAAGGCGGGAACATATTTCGCTAAAATCGATTGCTTTTGCTTTACCGAGCAAGTCTTGGAGCCCGGCGAAAGTGTTGTTATGCCAGTGGTATATTTTATCGATCCCTTGATCGAGGAAGACCGCAATCTGAATGAAGTTACGGAAGTAACCTTGTCCTATACGTTTTTTGTCATGGATGACGAAGACGCTGAAACATTAACGGGTCGATGACCCAGAAACACTGAAGCGACCGGAGGGGCCGGCGCTTTGTTGAGGAGGAATTTATGGCAGGCGAAGTGAAACACGACTACCATCTAGTGGACCCTAGCCCATGGCCCGCAGTTGGTTCATTCGCTATTCTGGTGATGTTGATTGGCGCGGTTTTCTACATGAAACCGGACGCTTTGCTGTTTGGTATTGAAGGCGAAAGCTGGGCGCACTGGGGCTTTGGTGCCGGTTTTGCGTTGTTGATCTACACAGTCTTTGCCTGGTGGAAAGACGTAGTGAAAGAGGCCGAGAGCGGCGACCACACGCCTGTTGTTGGCATCGGTCTGCGCTACGGCATGATCCTGTTTATTGCTTCTGAGGTTATGTTCTTTGTTGCGTGGTTTTGGGCGTTTTTCAATGCTTCACTGTATCCGATTATGCCGACCACGGCCGGAACTTTCTGGGATGTGATTGGCAACGAAGCTGTTTGGCCACCCGTTGGCATTGAAACGTTTGATCCCTGGCACCTCCCGTTTATCAATACTCTTATTCTTTTGCTGTCTGGAACCACGGTTACATGGGCACACCATGCTGTGTTGCATGACGACAGGGAAGGCCTGAAATCTGGTTTGTGGCTTACAGTATTGTTGGGTGCGGCCTTCACGATGGTTCAGGCTTATGAGTATGGGCACGCGGCGTTCGGTTTCTCTGGCAGCATTTACGGCGCCACTTTCTTTATGGCAACTGGCTTCCATGGGTTCCATGTTCTGGTTGGCACCATCTTCTTGGCGGTGTGTTTGGGCAGGGTCTATAAAGGCCACTTTAAGCCAGACCATCACTTTGGTCTGGAGGCCGCGGCCTGGTACTGGCACTTCGTTGACGTTGTATGGTTGTTCCTGTTTGTTGCCGTTTATATCTGGGGCGGCTAAGCCGGAATGGTGAAGGGCTAATCTGAGAGATTAGGAACCGATCGGCTCAGCCGGTCGGTTTCGCTTATTGTTTGTAGTCGTTCTGGATAGCAGTATGGAAATGCGGCAGATTTTTAGCTCTCCATTCATTGCGCTGCAGTGTCGCTTTCGTGCTCATAAAAGTCGATTGTATTCGGGTGGACGTCTTGATGACTAACACGCGTTTTAAACCCGGACTAACTCTCACCGTAGCCGTGGGTCTGGCTTTTGTAATCCTACTTGGTCTTGGTACATGGCAGGCTCAGAAAATAGGTCCGAAAACTGAGTTGATCGAAAGCATAAATGCCGGATTGTCCGCGGAGCCGATAGAATTATCAGTGCATGTGGACGACCCTGCAGCTTTGGCTTATCGGCGTGTTGTGTTTGAAGGTGATGCGATTGATGTCGCGCCTCTCAGGTTGTTTGGCACCAATCTGGATGGTCGACCAGGATACTATTTATACAAACCTGTAGTGCGGGATTTTGGTCGCGCTGTATTTGTCAATTTTGGCTGGATACCCATGGAACTGGCCGATGAACCCGTGTTGCCTGTTGGGCCCGTAACACTATCTGGTGTCTTGGTCCCAAGCGCCACCCCTGGCAGCTTTTCTGTTACAAATGATTTGGCAAAAAGGGATTGGTTCACAGCCGATGTATTCGAAATGGGGCAATATTTTGGCTATGGGGCTAAAGATCATTATCATTTTCGTATTTTCGCGGATGCAATAGAGACAGAAGGTCGATACCCGCTTGGTGGCCAGCTTCGTGTAGATATTCCCAATGACCATCTGGAATATATGCTGACTTGGTACGGCATTGCGTTGGCGCTGCTGGGAGTTTATATCGCTTATGGTTTCAGGAAAGCGCGCGATTCCTAGCGGAACAAAGTGTGCGCTTGCATCTCGGTTACTTGAAACGTAAGACAGTCGAGCAATTGCTTGCGCAATAATCAGTTAGTTGAGTGATATAATCGTGAAATATGTTTCTACGCGCGGCCAAGCCGAAACCCTCGATTTTGAAGGCGCTACCCTTGCAGGATTGGCGCGTGACGGCGGGCTTTATGTACCCGACAGTATTCCAGCTTTATCTTCCGACGTGATACGGGCCATGAGAGGCCAGTCCTATGCGGATGTGGCTTTCACGGTCATTCAGCCTTTTGTTGGCGGCGTTATCGACGATAGCGTTTTAAAGGCTATGATTGAGGAAACATACAGCGAAACAGTTTTCCGACATGCGGCTGTAGCCCCGCTTGTCCAGCTCGGTTCTAATGATTGGCTATTAGAACTGTTTCATGGCCCGACACTAGCTTTCAAAGACTTTGCATTGCAGTTGCTTGGGCGGTTTTTTGATCACTTTATTGCCAAACGAGGCAAAACGCTGACTATTCTGGGGGCTACGTCAGGCGATACGGGATCTGCGGCCATCGAAGCTTGCCGGGGCCGTAATAACATCACCATATATATGCTGCACCCAAAAGACCGCGTTTCTGACGTGCAGCGGCGCCAGATGACAACGATTTTGGAGCCGAACGTTGTCAATGTTGCGATTGACGGCACGTTTGATGACTGTCAGGCGCTGGTGAAGGCTAGCTTCAATGATCTTGCCTTTCGCGACGAAGTTGGCTTGACCGCAGTAAATTCGATAAATTGGGCGCGGGTTATGGCCCAAATTGTCTATTATTTTACATCCGCAGTCGCCCTGGGCGCCCCAGATCGTAAAATTTCCTACAGCGTGCCTACGGGAAATTTTGGCGATATTTATGCAGGATATCTTGCACGAGCCATGGGCCTGCCGATTGAGCGCCTTGTTATTGCAACCAATAGCAATGACATCCTCGCCCGAACCTTGCAAACTGGACTCTACGCGCGAGGAGATGTGCATGCAACTATTTCTCCTAGCATGGATATTCAGGTTTCCAGTAATTTTGAACGAATGATGTTTGATTTGAGTGAACGAAAAGGTGCAGTCATCAACGCTTACATGCAGGACTTTGCCGCGCACGGCCAGATACAACTTTCTGCAACCGAACTTGAAAAAGCACGCAGCATTTTCCTAGCGCAACAAGTTGACGATGCGACAACCAAAACAGTTATGGCTCAACTCTGTGCAAAAAATGGCTATATCGCTGACCCGCATACCGCAGTGGGCCTGAAGGCTGCGCAAGCTTTGCCATACGGCCAAGCCGCGCGGGTGACTTTGTCAACAGCTCACCCCGTCAAATTTGGCGCGGCGGTTCAGGATGCTACGGGTGTGGCCCCACAACTTCCTACCCATTTGCAAGACTTGTATGAACGTGAGGAGCGGTTCATGAACTTGCCAAACTCTTGCGACGACTTGAAAGCACTGGTTGCAGGTAGGGCATCTGCATGAGTGTTGAAGTTACCCGTCTTGATAATGGCTTACGTGTTGTCAGCGAAAGCCGCAAAACTGTGGAAACAGTCGCGGTAGGCGTATGGGTAGATGTTGGTGCACGGTACGAAACACTAGAGCAGAACGGTCTAACTCATTGCCTGGAACACATGTTGTTTAAGGGTACAAAATCACGTTCCGCAAGAGACATTGCTTTTGCCATTGAGGCTGCTGGCGGGCATATGAACGCTTTTACGTCGCGGGATAACACCACCTATTATGCCCGTGTTTTGAAGCAAGACTTGCAGCTGGCGGTTGACCTTCTGGCCGATCTGGTGCTGAACAGTGTTTGCGATGCGAACGAGCTGGAGCGCGAAAAAGACGTAATTTTACAAGAAATTGGACAGACCTACGACACTCCGGACGATATTGTTTTTGACAACTTGCAAAGTGTTGCTTTCAAAAATCAGCCCATTGGCCGAACAATTCTAGGTAATGCAGAAACCGTCAAGGGGTTTACCAGGTCACGCTTGTTAGACTTTCTTCAAACGCATTATTTGGCAGGTAATATTGTTGTATCTGCTGTCGGAAACCTAGACCACGATGTATTGGTGGATACTGTGCAATCCAAGTTCGCGGGTATACAAACCGGAAGTCGTGAAACGCCCGAAGTTGCAAGCTATGTTGGCGGGGTACATATAGAGGACAGGCAGCTTGAGCAGCTTCATTTAACATTTGGCTGGCCTGGTGTTTCCTATCATGACGACAGGTATTACGCACATCAGCTTTATTCCACCATTCTTGGAGGAGGTATGTCATCCCGGCTGTTTCAAGAAGTACGCGAACATCGTGGGCTGGCATATTCTGTCTATAGCTTCAGCAGTAGCCATGCAGAGACGGGCTTGTTTGGTATTTATGCTGGCACAAGCCCCGGGCAGGCGCAGGAATTAGTCTCTGTTCTGGAAACAGAAATGGATGCCTTAACCACGGGTCCCGGCGATGAGGAATTTCATATTGCACGCGCTCAGTTAAAGGCTGGTCTATTGATGGCGTTGGAGGCGACAACATCCCGTATGGAGCAACTTGGCCGTCAGATGTTAGTGTTTGATCGCATAATCCCTGTCGCGGAAATGATTGCAAACGTTGACGCCGTTGACCCTCGTGACGTAGCAGATGTCGCATCCGAAATTTCGGCAAGTGCCGCCAAGTCCCTGGCTGCTGTCGGTGAAAAATCGGCAATTGAACAGCTACTATCCCAGTAAAATTTTCGTTTACCTGAACACTGTTGAGTAACTGGATTTCCCAGTTGGTTGATGAAACCGTCGCAAAGTGGTAACAATCCCGCTGACGGGGTAATTGGGTGACAAATTTTGGCTCCAGAACTATATAATTTTCTATGTTATTGGGCGTCACTGGGTGGTGGTGCGCAAACGCCCTCCCGACGGTCCCTTGATCTTAGAAAATTGACATCTATCCTGCGATGGATGTTCATTCTTGAAATGGCAAGTGATGGATCGCTTCGTTTTCGACTTGCGGGCTCGATGCTAGAAGAGGCCATGGGAACAGGTATGACGGATTGCCATTATTCCGACCTCTTCAGCCTCGAAATAGATGGGGGACTGGCCGAAGAAATCTATGCCCTGTCAATTGTTCGCGGGTGCGGATTACTGCGCCGGGGTACTTTGAGACTAGGCGACCTTCAGGAGCAGAATTTTGAAGTGCTCGCTTTACCGTTTTCGGACGAACGAGCGATGGGTGGCACCGTGATGGTGGCTGCCGTTATGCCTTTTCAGTTCGATAATCCTACTTTTATTGACAGCCGCGACAGATTTCATATTCAAATAGATGACATGTATCTGCTGCCGTCCCCGTCGGTTATCAAGCCAGAGCAGGTGTCTCAGCGTCTCCAGAGTCTTTTGTCTTTACAGGACACAGAGTTGCGGGTGCTTGATGTAGCTCAGATGTTAGAGCTTAGGCTTGGGCACGGCAACGCAGCCCTTGTTGAACTGCCATACCGTTCTCTAGAAGCTGTAGCCCATAGTGCCGATGTGGTAAACTGAGCGTCTGTTGCTATATAGCTGGCAGTTGTCTTGTCAGCTATGCCCTGCATCGCTTGATAGCATGGCAACATCTATTCCCAACATTGCCATCGCGCGTGGCCACTTGAGATGTAACTCTGTGTTGAACAAAATTTCATCATCCGGCTCTGCAATCATCCATGCATTGTCCTGAATTTCGCGCTCCAATTGTCCGGTACCCCAACCCGCGTACCCCAAGGCTAACAAATGATGCTGAGGGCCGGTTCCTTTTGCTAATGCTTTTAGGATGTCTACGGTTGCGGTCAACGCAAGTGTCTGGCTCACTATCATCGTCGATTCCTGGACAAAATCCGCCGAATGCAGAACAAATCCTCTGCCCGGTTCTACCGGTCCACCGGCATGGATGGCAACATCTGGGACTTCGTCCTCAGTTTCGATGGACAGTTGTTCCAGCAATCCTTTGAAATTTAATTGGTCTAAAGGCTGATTAACAACCAATCCCATGGCTCCAGACTCGTCATGAGTGCACATATAGATAACACTGCGCTCAAAACGCGGGTCCATCATAACGGGCATTGCTAGTAAAAGTTTGTTCTCAAAAAAAACAGAGGCAGGCATAACAATCTCACTTTCACAAAGCTTACTCTTATTGAAAGGGTCACGCAATCACATGGTCTGCGCGGTCGGGCAGTGTTAGTTTGGGTTGGACTAAGCGGCGCTGACGCTATTGTGAACCATTGATATTGGATATTACCGGCCTGCCTTGCTAAATACAGCGCAACTAAGGAGTTACTTCCATGCGCAAATTGTTTTTTAGTGCGGCGCTAACCAATCTTTTCTCCCTCGTATTTGTGGGTTTCGCCGCACATGCCAATCAGTCTGAGTGGCAGGATCATCAGGGTATGTTATCGACCCGAGTGATTTCGGCGTCTTCCGACATCGTAAAAGAGTTCCCGTCTCGCATTCAAACCGATGGCCGAACATGGCTTTTGCTGGCCTGGGAAGCTGAGTTGAAAGATGGATGGAAAACCTATTGGCGGTCGCCCGGTGAGGCGGGCTTGCCTGTTCGTGTATTTCACGGCGGCGAACAGATTGATATTTTGTATCCTTTTCCAGAGCGCTTTGAACTTTTTGGGTTGGAGACATATGGCTATAGCAAAAAAGTCACTATACCATTTCTTGTGCCCGCAACCGCCGATGCAGTGGAGTTGAAGGCTGACTTTATGGTGTGCAAGGATATCTGTGTGCCGTTTGAGGTCGAATATAGCTTGCAGGTGCAACCAACAGATGCTGGTACCATTGTCACTGATACGCGTGTCAGAAATGCGTTAAATCAGGTGCCCGCCCGCTTTGGCAGCGCGCCTAAAGGCATTGACATTAAGCTGGTGCGCTATGCTGGTAAGCCCGGGCATCAAAACCTTATCGTAGAGGCCACTGCTGATATACCGCTTAGCAAAGCGGATGTGCTCGCGGAGCTGGACGAGTCCACACAATTTCATACGCCAAAAACGCGGCTTTTAAGCGACGGTAAGTCTGTTCGTTTTGTTCTGCCTGTGATGTCAACGCAAAAAGGTCTGGACTTGGCGGGTAAGCAGGTGCGGTTAACCATGTCAGATGGTCGCGGCAATGCCATTGACAGAATTTTTGAGCTGCCATCGCGTTAACACTTGTCCGCAATGATATGGCGTGTACTCTCTAATTTCCCTTATAGTCGGAGACGAAACATTGGTCCGGCGACATAGTCTCGAAAATGGAGTGAAAGATGACGATTGCAGTTGGTGATAAACTCCCCTCAGCCATTATGACAACCATGACCGCAGATGGGCCGGGGCCTGTCTCTACCGATGACTTCTTCAGTGGTAAGAAAGTCGTGCTTTTTGCTGTGCCAGGTGCTTTTACGCCAACCTGTTCGGCGAAACATCTGCCGGGTTTCATTGAACAAGCCGACGAAATTCTGGGCAAAGGTGTTGATGCAATTGCCTGCATGTCTGTGAATGACGTATTTGTCATGCATGCATGGGGTAAAGACGCCGGCGTTACGGATAAAGTTGTAATGCTGGCGGACGGTAACGGCGATTTTACCAAAGCAATTGGCCTTGAAATGGACGGCACGGGCTTTGGTATGGGTATTCGTTCCCAACGTTTCGCCATGATTGTCGAAGACGGCGTCGTGACGGAACTGAACGTTGAAGAGCCAGGCGCCTTTCAGGTATCGACTGCGAACCACATTCTCGGCCAACTATAGTAGCGTCTATCAGGGGCGGTTGAAGGGGCGGTCTGCGGTCGCCTCTTTTATTTTGGTCGTTGCATGCCTACATATTAATGCAGGGACAGTTCATTAATCATCATCGGGAGCAGGCTATATGCTTGAAATGTCAACTATTTTGACAACGCTTATCGTTGTTATGGTCATTGTTTTGGTGTTTTCTGCAGTCGTGACCGTGCGTCAAGGCTTTGAATACACAGTTGAGCGTTTTGGGCGATACACTAAAACCCTGAAACCGGGTTTCCATCTTCTGGTGCCGCTGATTGAACGTGTTGGTAGCAAGCAAAACATGATGGAGCAGGTTTTGGATGTTCCAACGCAAGAAGTTATTACCAAGGACAACGCCATGGTTGCTGCCGATGGTGTTGTTTTTTTTCAGGTGTTGGATGCATCGCAGGCAAGTTATGAAGTTAACAATCTGCCACTCGCAATCCTAAACCTTACCATGACCAATCTCAGAACGGTGATGGGGTCGATGGATCTTGATGAACTGTTGTCAAAAAGGGATGAAATTAACGCCCGTCTGATGAATGTCGTCGATGAAGCAACGCAGCCGTGGGGTGTGAAGATTACGCGCATCGAGATTAAGGATATCGCGCCTCCGCGCGATATTGTCGATGCAATGGCCCGGCAGATGAAAGCGGAGCGTGACAAACGTGCAGCTATTCTTGAAGCGGAGGGGTCACGCGAGTCTGAAATTTTGCGTGCGGAGGGCGAAAAGAAGTCTGCCATTCTGGAGGCTGAAGGCCGCCGGGAAGCTGCCTTTAGAGACGCTGAAGCACGAGAGCGCGAGGCGGAAGCGGAAGCCAGAGCGACAGAGATGGTGTCCAAAGCAATAGCTGAGGGCGACCCTCAGGCGATCAACTATTTTATCGCGCAAAAATATGTTGAGGCATTGAGCGGTTTTGCACAGTCGAACAATGAAAAACTGGTCTTTATGCCTATGGAAGCGTCCGGTGTAATCGGATCAATTGGCGGTATTGCCGAGTTGTTTAAAGACATCAAGGGCACCAACCAGCCGAGTGGGCGCCCTGGCGGCGTTCCATTGGTGGACTAATATACGCTTACCGATTACCCGAGTTAGGAGGTTTCAATGCAGGATATGATGAACTGGATGGCTGATAATGCTGATTGGCTTTGGTGGTCGGTTGGCGTTGTGCTTCTGGCAGGGGAAATGGTTATTCCTGGAGTTTATCTATTGTGGATTGGCTTAGCTTCCCTTGTGACAGGTGTTATTGCATGGCTGATACCTGAATGGGGGTTTGCTGGTCATGGAATTGTGTTTGCGCTACTTGCGACGGTCTCCATCTATGTGGGGCACAGGTTTGTTTACCGGCAAGGCACGGCTGTTGTGGACTCCGAAGTGAATGTGCGTGGTAAGTCTTTTGTAGGCAAAACCTACGAAGTCGTTGAGCCCATCAAAAATGGGCGTGGACATGTAAGGGTTGGCGACAGTCGCTGGCTCGCTTCAGGCCCTGACCTTAAAAAGGGGGCCCTGGCAAAGGTTATCGCTGTTGATGGAACAGTTTTGGTGGTAGAAGCGGCTAACCAATAACAATCATCACTAAGTCATGAGCCTGGCCAACACCTTCAAATCAACCATTGCAAAATGGTTAACCAGTGAAACACGCCTTAATTTGAGGCGTTTTCGCGCCGAAGTCCGCAGGAAACTGACGCGCAAACCTCATATCGTCTATTATTTCCACCGTGTCGATGATCCATATTGTCAGCTTATGGTCCAGGTGTTGCCTGATATTGCTTCCCGGTTCGCAGTAGAGGTTAGACCAAAGGTTGTCGAAAAGCTTCCGGCTAATATGTACCCTGACCCCGCGAGATATGAAGCATACGCTGTTATCGACGCCAGCCGTTTGGCACGTCTATATGGCCTTGGTTTCTCTGAAGAGGCGACGATCCCTGACCGTCTGGCCGTTGGCATGGCAAATCGCTTTTTGGCAAGCAAACAAGACGACCCATCATTTTTTGCGGTTGCAGCTGAAATTGGGGCTGCGATATGGCGGCGAGATTACGAAGCTGTTCGCAGGTTGTGCGGTAGCGCTGACCTAAATGAGGCTGCCCTGACCGAAAATGAGGGATTGCTAAAGTCTTTGGGTCATTACGCAAGTGCAAATATATATTACGGCGGCGAATTCTATGTTGGTATTGACCGCCTGGACCATCTTGAACGACGGCTCAATGATTTGGGATTGGGTGACGATGAAGTTGCCTATGAAGTTCATCGCCTTTGGCGCTACGGGTTAACTGAACTTGAGCAATCAATTGTTGGGCAAAAAGTCGAAGTCTTTTTTTCAGTACGAAGCCCATACAGCTACCTTGGCTTACAGTTGATTTCCGAATTCGCCGCAAAGACAGGCGTTGATATTGAACTCAGGCCGGTTTTTCCGATGATGATGCGCGGCATGAAAGTGCCGCCAGCTAAACGGTCATACATTGTCATGGATACTGCCCGTGAAGCACGCCTGGAAGGAATAGAGTTTGGATACTTATGCGATCCTTTAGGCGCTGCGACATGGAGGGCTCTACAAATTGGTTTTGCCCTGATGCAGCATGAGCATCAGGATGATGCTGGCAAGGGTCAAGCGCTGAGGTTTTTCAAAAGCTTTATGCAGGCAGTGTGGTCACAAGGTGTTGACGGTGCATCGGATGCAGGTTTGCTAAAAATATTGCGGCAAGCAAAAGTCGATGATTGCTGGCTGGGAAAGGGACTTCCAAAGGCCGAAACCGAGGCGCTCGCAGAACAAAACAAACAGGATATGTTCCGTGCTGGCAGTTGGGGTGTTCCAACCTTTCGCTCATCCGGAGAAACATTTTGGGGACAGGATCGAATATGGGCTGTTGTTCAAACGCTCAAGCAATAAGACGGGTGACCAAGTCAAATTAAACCAAAGCCTATTTGTGCATCCTTTAATTTGACTGGTAAGGAATGTATCTATTGTTCGTCACACACAGGCGCGTAGCGGCGCAAAATACCAAACAGGGTAGGTTATGAAAAAGAAACGGAATAGATTTATCGCATTTAGACAGGCTGGCTATATGGCTTGTATGCTTGGTCTTGGTGCCTGTGCCGCAAGCGGCCCAGTTAGCGTTGAAGATCAGGTCGCGCAGGAACGAGCAATGTTCAACCCCGACCGCATTGAAGCTGATGTTACATTTTTGGCGGATGACCTGCTGAGAGGACGGGATACAGGGTCTGAAGGGTACCGTATTGCCGCAAATTATGTTGCAGCAGAGTTCGCCCGACTAGGCCTTAAACCCGCGGGTAATAACGATAGCTATTTCCAGGAAGTACCTTTTAAAACGGCACAAGTTGATATGGAAAAGTCTTCCATGTCGATCACAATTGGCGGCGACTCTCGTACCTTAGTTTTGGGCGATGACTTCTTTATGGCGGGTAGCGTGCAAAACCCCCATGGTGAAGTTACCGCAGACTTAGTTTTTGCAGGATACGGTATCTATGCGCCTGACTTGGGGCATGATGATTTTGAAGGATTGGATGTAGAAGGTAAAATAGTTGTCGCCTTATCTGGTGCACCGACATCCTTTAATACTGAAATCCGGGCCCATCACGGCTCTTCCGCAACCAAAGGGCAAGCTCTTCGGGACCGCGGCGCAGTGGGTTTGGTCACTTTCAGCACGCTTGAGGCTGAAAAGCGTCGGCCTTTCGCGAGACTGAAGCGATTTATCGGGTTCAAGAGTTATGATTGGGTGCAGCCGGATGCCGTGGAGCCAAGCTCACTAAAGGCTTCAGCATCAGTAAGTCATGATGTTGCCCGCACCCTGTTTGCCAATGCTGAAAAAGACCTGGATGCCGTGCTGGCAGCGGCTGCTGACGGTGCACCTAAAGGGTTTGCACTGAATGCCACAGCAACTTTGAAGCGTGCCAGCAAATTGAGCGATACATTTGAAAGTCCGAATGTTTTGGCAGTATTGGAAGGCTCTGATCCTGAACTAAAGAACGAATATGTCGTTCTGTCGGCGCACTTGGACCATATCGGCGTGAGTGAACGCGCTAAAGGCGAAGATAAAATAAATAATGGTGCGCTGGACAATGCCTCGGGTGTTGCGATTCTGATGGAAGTTGCTAGAGCCTACGTCCGGGCAGGCGACCGGCCGCGTCGTTCTATCCTGTTCGCTATTGTGGCTGCGGAGGAAAAGGGTTTGTTGGGCGCAGAGTATTTCGCCCACTATCCAACGCTTGAGAAATCGAACCTTATTGCCAATGTAAACCTGGATATGCCGATTCTGCTTTATGATTTCTCTGATGTCGTAGCGTTCGGTGCTGAAAGGAGCAGTCTGGGTCCGGTTACGGAGCAGGCTCTTGCCAAAATTGGTGTCAGCCTTAGCCCTGACCCGATGCCGCAAGAGGGTATCTTTACACGCAGCGACCACTACAGGTTCGTTCAGCAGGGTATTCCATCCGTATTTTTGGTAACTGGTTGGGGCCCTGGTGTTGGCGGCAAGGACGGCGGTGCCATCTTCCGTGAATTTTTGGGCAATACATATCATTCTCCGGCTGATGACTTGAGCCAGGACATCGATTTTGAGGCCGGGGCAAAGTTTGCGCACGCCAACTGGTTGATTGCGAACGCAATTGCCAACGGTGACGCGCGACCAACCTGGAACGAGGGTGACTTTTTTGGGGAAACCTTCGGAAAAAGATAAAAGCTCACCACCCAACAAAAGGAGGGCGCGGCCTATTTGGTCAGCGCCCTTTTTTGTGGGCTTGGCAGATTAGCTTACCTGTGTAACGATCCATGCAAGGAGAGGGGTGCTCATGTCAAACAAGTCAGTGGACGACGTTTATCATCACGCGGGGGATAATCTACCATCGCACAGTAAACACGATGAGGAAACGTTAAGCGAAGAGCGTGTGGCGGCATATTGGCGGCAGAATGTGCGGCTGCTTCTTTCACTTCTCGTCATTTGGTTTTTTGCATCTTTTGGCGCAGGTATTTTGTTTTTCGAATCCCTAAATGCATATGAAATTGCAGGTTTCCCGCTGGGTTTCTGGTTCGCTCAACAGGGCGCGATCTATGTTTTTGTGGTTCTGATTTTTGTTTACGCTTGGCAAATGAAAAAAATTGAAAAGCGGTTTGGTGTTGATGATGAAATAGTCGAGGCACAAAACACCGCGGAGCATGTTTCGTGAGCACACAATTTCTGACGTACATCGCTGTTGGTCTGTCTTTTGTATTGTATATCGGAATAGCCATTTGGTCCCGGGCTGGGTCAACTAAGGATTTTTATGTCGCTGGTGGTGGTGTACATCCGATTGCCAATGGCATGGCGACAGCCGCAGACTGGATGAGCGCTGCAAGCTTTATTTCGATGGCCGGGATTATCGCGTTTGCGGGCTATGACGGGTCAGTTTATCTGATGGGCTGGACAGGTGGGTATGTTTTGCTTGCCTTGTTGCTTGCCCCGTATCTGCGCAAATTTGGCCAGTTTACGGTGCCTGACTTCATTGGCGAACGGTATTATTCGAAAGCCGCGCGCGTGGTGGCTGTCGTGTGCCTTATTGCGATTTCTTTCACGTATATTGCAGGGCAAATGCGTGGTGTTGGTGTGGTATTTTCACATTTCCTGAATGTACCCATCACTATTGGCGTGTTGGTTGGAATGGCCGTAGTGTTCTTTTATGCTGTTCTTGGTGGCATGAAAGGCATTACCTATACGCAAGTCGCGCAGTATTGTGTATTGATCTTTGCCTACATGACACCTGCGATTTTCATTTCCATGTTGGTTACCGGAACCCCTGTGCCGCAGATTGGGTTGGGCGCAGAGGTGCTTGATGGGTCGGGTCTCACTGTTCTTCAAAAGCTTGATGCCACTCTTACCGATCTTGGTTTTGCACCCTATACGCAGCCGAAAAAGTCCATGGTGGATATCTTTGCAATTACATGCGCTTTGATGGTGGGTACCGCTGGTTTGCCGCACGTTATTGTAAGATTTTTCACAGTGCCTAAAGTATCTGATGCAAGGCTTTCTGCAGGCTATGCGCTGGTATTTATTGCACTTTTGTACACAACAGCACCGGCTGTTGGTGCCTTTGCTCGCATCAATTTCATCGAAACAGTTAACGGATCAACGTACGCCGCAGCAGAGGACGTTGGCGGCACCCCCGCTTTTTTCAAAACATTTGAAAATATCGGCTTGATCCGCTGGATTGATAAAAACCAGGATGGTATTGTGCAGTATTCCGCTGGCAAGTCCTTTGAAGGAACTGCAGAGTTTGCAGACGAGCGAGGTCCCAGCGGCGAGCGAGTTTTACTGAATACGGCGACGTCCAATGCGAATGAGCTCGATATAGACCGGGATATTATGGTGCTGGCAAACCCGGAAATCGCTAATCTGCCGCCTTGGGTTATTGCGCTGGTGGCGGCAGGTGGGATTGCTGCGGCATTATCCACCGCTGCAGGCCTTTTATTGGTGATTTCTGCGTCAATCAGTCACGATTTGCTGAAAAAAACCTTCAAGCCAGATGTTTCTGACAAAACTGAATTGCTTGCGGCCCGGGGCTCTGCCGTGATCGCTATCGCTGTTGCAGGCTACCTGGGGATTAACCCGCCCGGTTTTGTTGCCCAGGTTGTTGCGTTGGCGTTTGGTCTTGCGGCAGCCAGCCTGTTCCCTGCTATTTTGATGGGGATTTTTGTCAAGCGCATGAACCGCGAGGGTGCGATTGCAGGCATGGTAGCAGGCTTGTTGTTCACTGTTGGCTACATTGCTTATTTCAAGTCTGACTGGTTTGGTGCGGTGAATACTGCGGAGCACTGGTTTCTGGGTATATCGCCCGAAGGCATTGGTTCGATTGGTATGCTCATCAATTTCGGTGTCGCGATCCTTGTTGCCAGTCAGACAGCGAAACCACCTGAGACCATACAAGCACTTGTGGATGATATCCGCATCCCGACCGGGGCAGGGGTGGCTCACAAGCACTGAAGCCTATATATCGCCTTTGTAAAGCGCCATGCCCTGGTTCGCCAGTGCGTCGGCTCTTTCGTTTTCGGGGTGCCCCGCGTGTCCTTTTACCCAATGCCATTCTATGGAGTGACGACCGACGGCATTATCTAGTGCTTGCCAAAGGTCAGCGTTTTTTACCGGTTTTTTGGCCGCTGTTTTCCAGCCTCGACGTTTCCAGTTGTCTATCCATTCTGTTATGCCGTTTTTCACATAGGTACTGTCTGTATACAGGTCCACTCGGCAGGGGCGCTTTAGGGCATTAAGCGCTTCAATCGCTGCAGTTAGTTCCATCCGGTTATTTGTTGTATCAAATTCGCCACCAGTTAGTTCTTTTTCATGGTCGCCGGAGAGCATCAAAACGCCCCAACCCCCGGGCCCGGGATTGCCGGAGCAAGCGCCATCTGTGTAAATCTCGACATGATCCTGGTTTGGTTTAGACGACATAAGATGCAGTATCTTTTACGTTCTGATGGAACTTCAACCGCGTAAGGTAATCAAGCGGGTCTTTGGGGCGCACGACGGCACCTTCTACCGGGTTAAGCCAATCATACAGGCGAGTGAGCAAGAAGCGCAAAGCCGCCCCACGACACAAAATGGGCATTGCATTGATCTCCGGGCCGGTCAAGTGCCGCTCAACATCATACATTTCAGTTAATCGTTTTGCCTTAGCAGCTATAAATCTGTGTTTGTTGTCAAAGCACCAAGCATTGATACAAACAGCCAAATCGTATGCCAATACATCTGTGCAGCCAAAATAGAAGTCTATCAGGCCTGTAATCTGATGGTCTGTAAACAAAATATTATCCGGGAACAGGTCTGCATGAATTGTCCCACATGGGAGGTTTTGCGGCCAGTTTTCCTGCAGGAACGAAATTTCTTCCCTGATAAAGGAACCAAGTCCTTCTTTCACTGTATCAGCCGCTGTCACCGTTTTATTGGTAAGGGCGATCCATCCATCAAGCGAGAGGTCATTGGCCCTTTTTTGCTCAAAACCACTGAGCGCCCGATGCATTTTCGCTAGCATGGTGCCCATAGAAGCACAATGATCTTCGCTGGGGGCATCTACGCTAACGCCAGGTAGAAAACTGATCAGGCATGCAGGTTTTCCCAAAAGCGATTGCAGCGCTTTGCCGGACGTATCTTTGATTGGACGCGGTGCTGGTAGGCCCGCGTTCGCCAAATGGTCCATCAGGTCAAGAAAATAGGGTAGATCAGCAGGGTTTGCGCGCTTTTCGTATAGCGTCAGAATGAAGCGGTTTTGTTCTGTTTCCAGCAAATAGTTGGAATTTTCCACCCCTTCTGCAATGCCTTTGAACGTTACAACTGTTCCCAGATCGTATCGTTTCAGAAAGTTAGCGAGGGTATTATGGTCTACATGTGTGTAGACAGCCATCAAGCAACGTCTTTCAGGATCGGAGGAACCTTGAAAATAACGTCTTCCTCCGCAGTCGTAACCAATTCAACTCGTGCTGTGTAGCGCTCCCTGATTGCGTCAATAACCTCTTCCACCAATATTTCCGGCGCACTGGCGCCTGCCGTGATTCCAACCGTGGCGGCACCCTTAAGCCATGCCCAATCAATATCTGCAGCGCGCTGAACAAGCATTGCAGGGCAGCCATCTTTTTCGCTAACTTCAACCAACCGCACACTATTTGACGAGTTCGGAGCACCGATAACGATAACCCGGTCTGCTTTTCCAGCAATTTCTTTTACGGCAACCTGGCGGTTCGTTGTCGCGTAACATATATCTTCTTTTTTTGGGTTGGTTAGTTGCGGAAAACGCCTTTCCAGCGTTGCAACAATATCCGCCGTGTCATCAACCGACAGGGTTGTCTGGGTAACATATGCTAGAGAGTTGGGATCAGCAGGTTCAATATTTTCAGCGTCTTCAACCGTTTCAATCAACGATATTGTACCCGCTTCTATTTGCCCCATCGTGCCAATAACTTCGGGATGGCCAGCATGGCCAATCATTAGAATATGACGGCCAGCACCTTGATGTCTTTCCACAGACCGGTGAACTTTTGATACAAGTGGACATGTCGCATCAACGTAAATCATTTTGCGGCGTTCTGCTTCTGCCGGAACTGATTTTGGTACGCCGTGCGCCGAGAAAACAACAGGGGCGTCGTCTGGTACTTCTTCCAATTCATCTATGAAAATTGCACCAATGGCTTCAAGTCCCTCTACTACATACCGATTGTGAACGATTTCGTGCCGAACATACACGGGTGCGCCAAATTTTTTGATCGCCAATTCAACGATTTTGATGGCCCGGTCAACGCCGGCACAGAACCCACGGGGGTTGGCCAACAGGATATTTAAACTGTTCTTGGGCATATTTTGCGGGCTATCTACCATAGTGATTTTTAGTTTCCTTTGATGCGCAGCAATACCCTTTCTTAGCTACCTGTCTGGGTCAGGATCGTCAAGCAAGACCGCTGATCTGCGTCATTTTCCGGTGCACGAGTTTATGCGATGCAGAAACATGCAACAAATACTGTTTTGCCAGTAGAAGCTTTGTCAGTAGAAGGTTTTTCTATGCCGCGCACTTTTTTAAGGATCATGATTGGGTGCTTTCTTGCTTGGGTCCCTACCAGTGTTTCCACCGCTCAATCACTTACTGAAGCCAAGTTTGTCCTGCTGGATATCCAGTCTTTGTTACCGGGCATTTATGATACTGAGCCGCAGATATTTTTGGAAACAGCTTTTGGTGCAGGTGAGGATGGGCCTCACTCGCGGCACTTTTTGCGGATCCAACCAGCTGAGGCCAGGAAGGTTGGTAACGTTGCTTTCCTGACCGAATGGCACGGGGGTGGAAAGATGGCACCCATGCTGCGCCGTGAAACCTGGGATTTCAGTGTAGATGAAAAAACCAGAGGCGTAAAAATGTTGCGGTATCTTATGCCAGTCGCAGATACAGGTGGAACGAAAACCAGCGAAAGTCCAATCAGCAGCAGTAGCACAAGTGTTCCCCACCCTTGCGAATTCACATGGTTTCGGGGGCAGGGGCATGTCTATGCCTCGTCAACGGGTGACCAGTGCAAAAATGGTGGGTATTCTGCCACGCTTGGTCAAGAAGGCCTTTGGATTTTGAACCACGGCGAAACCGATGCGCCCCTGATCGATGTCCGGGAAGATAACATTCATACAAAATTTTTCCGTGCATCCGAAATGGAATGTTTCATTAACATTGTTCACCAGGGTCAGCCCGCAAGCGTTGGTTTGGAGGGGAGAACCTTATTGAATCCAATTTTTTTGCATGATCGCGGCGATGAGTTTGTTTTTGAAACGCAGGAGAGCTTGCCGCGGACATTTGTCCTGAAATTGCGTAAATCAATGTGGCCGTCCCGTTCTGGTCGTAACTTTGTGCCTATGCTGATGTTGTGGTTATACCGTGATCAGGTTTCTTCAGAAACAGTTGAGGGCAGTTCATGGGCGGCAGCGGACAGCAGTCGCGTTGCTTTTGACGCGCGCGGTGTTGGTGCAAGATGTAAGGCGCCGGCGTCAATGCGATAAAATGTATTCAGTTCGGCCTAGGTTGCCATGTTTTGGCCCGCAAACAGCATTAGATTCTTTTCAGAATACTCACTGAAATGACCACGATTGTCGGCTTGCTCTTTGGCGCATCAGTCCCTATGATCGCGGCGTTTTTGCTACTCTTCAAAGCGACATAAGTGTTGGGATTGCTGTTGATGATGAACCGTCTGTTCGTATTGAGTGTTATGGCGTCTGCGTTGGCGGCCTGTGCCTCCAACCCGCTGGAGATCACCGTATCGCGTTGTCCGGCCGTTGCGGTGGTGGCTGACACGGGAACGTTGACGCGGTTTGACGGAGAAGGCCGCACAACGGATGATATTTTGTTTACGGCCTCGATCAGTGATGTGAATGTTACGTGCAATCAGGAAGAAGATGTCCTCTCAGCTATTGGCTTTTACATAGGCGCTAATTCAGAAGGCAAAGTGGTGAATGAGACGGTCACTTTGTCCTATTTTGTTGCTGTCCTAAAGGATAATAGTGAAGTCGTTACAAAACGTGTTTTTGATGTTCCGATGACATTTGATCGAGATGGTTACGCTGTATCACGCGAGGTTTTGAGCCAGTATATACCAACGATTGAGCAAGCACGTCGATACAATTACGAATTGTTGATTGGCTTCCAGATGAATGTCGACGATGTTGCATTTAATATGGAACGGTAGCGACACACACTAAGCCCTTTTTCTATCATTACCTATTTATGCGGCGTGGATATTATGTCTCACCGGCAACGTTACCATATTGCGTAAATGGCCAAACTGGCCATCTCACTTGCAATTATTTCCCATAATATGTTAATGATTGGTCAAGGAGCGATCTATGTATAACCAGACAACACAAATTCCCTTTGCAATTTTGTACCATGAGTTAAGCGGTGATGTTGGCCAATATCTTGCTGCAAATATGGAAAATGAAAAACAAGCCATCAAGAAAAGAAGGCGAGTATTCATAAGGCTCAGGGATCATTATGGCAGACCTGCATTCAGGGCTTTCAATCACTTGCTGTGGATTGTTGCGGATGCCGAGTTAGCAGGGCGTAGCGGCTTGAGGGGTGTTTTCTCTTCCATACGGCGTCTGGTTTATGGAATTTATGCTGAAAATCGGCAATACCGGCGTTTTGATGCTCGGGTTAGGCACCAGTTAGACCAAGACGTCCAGTCACGCATGCAAGAACGTTTTGGGAAGTTAACCAAGAAAGACAAAAGAATCCTGCGACAGTATGCTGCCGTACTTGAGGCAAATGTGGAGCATGATTTGCGCGCGCCGGCTTTGGATGGCGATCCTGAAAAGCGACTGCAAAAGGCACTCACAACCCTTGAGCCTTCTTGCAATAGTGAACCAGTTAAGGACGCCTGCCATTGGCTTATTGCCCTGGAGCGGGACACCGTGAAAGGCGCGGACCTCAAAGCGTTTGATAAATGGGTCAATAAACGCCCAGAAAACAGAGAAGCGTTTGAAAGTGTTGAGCATGCTTGGCTAAATGCCAGCGCGGTTATGTAATGTCTTTAAATTAGGGGTACGACAGCTTGGCAATTGACTCTTGTTCATGCCTGCGGCATACCATCGCGCACGTAAGGTCATGTCTTAAAGCATGCTTTGAGACTGCCGCACGCGGGAGAGACTAAAGCTGATTTGGCGCCGAAGGAGCAACCGCCCCGGAAACTCTCAGGCAAAAGGACCGCGTGCTTTAAAGACACTCTGGAAAGCAGAAACGTTTATACGTTTCTCACCGACGGGGTAAGCGGCAAACACTATATGTCGCGAAATCTCTCAGGTCCCGTGACAGAGGGGGCGCAATCGCTGGATGAACCAGCCATAGTTGCGCGCGGAGTGTGCCATGAATGACAGTACTCTACTGAGAACCCCTCTCTATGATCTTCATGTTGAAGCTGGCGGCAAAATGGTGCCGTTTGCTGGCTATGAAATGCCGGTACAATACCCGCTAGGCATCATGAAAGAACATCTTCATACCAGGGAGAAAGCTGGCCTATTTGATGTCTCTCACATGGGACAGGCTTACATCCGGTCCAAGGATGGCAGTGATCCAGCGGCTATTATCGAACACCTTATGCCCAGCGCACTGGCGGTTCTGAAGCCAGGCAAAATGCGTTACACAGTGCTGCTTAATGATCGGGGCGGCATCGAAGATGACCTGATGGTCACCCGGACATTCGAGCCGGAAGGCACCCTTTACGTTGTCGTCAATGCGGCATGTAAAGACAAAGACTATGATTGGCTCGAAGAAAAGTTGGGTGACCGAATTACCCTTGAACCTTTGGAAGATAGAGCCCTTTTGGCGCTTCAAGGCCCAAAGGCTGAGGAAGTTCTCTCAGCAATGGCCGCAAACGTTGCAGACCTAAATTTCATGGAAGCCACCATGGTTACCCTGGAGGGCGTTGTTTGCTGGGTGTCCCGGTCTGGTTACACAGGTGAAGATGGGTATGAAATATCTGTTCCGTCGGATGAAGCAGAAGCGTTTGCGCGCCGCTTGCTTGCTCATGACGACGTAGAATGGATCGGCCTCGGAGCGCGTGATAGCTTGCGCCTGGAAGCAGGACTTTGCTTGTCTGGCCATGATTTTAATAGTGAGGTAAGCCCGGTAGCAGCGAATATTACTTTTGCCCTTGGCAAAAAGCGCAAAGAGGCTGGCGATTTTGTTGGGGCGGATCGTATTTTGTCCGAACTTGCAGATGGACCCGACATGATAAGGGTTGGCATTTTGCCGTCTGGTCGTGCCCCTGCCCGTGAAGGTACTGATATTGCGGACAGCACCGGGGCAATAATCGGCAAGATCACCTCTGGTGGCTTTGGACCAACCTTTGGTGGGCCGGTCGCCATGGGGTTTGTGCCCAAAGATTTTGCCGACGAAGGCACCAAACTTCATTTGATGATTAGGGGCAAGGCGCATGAGGCAGTCGTTGCATCAACGCCGTTTGTACCGCAACGTTATAAGCGTAAACAGCCATAGACCGGGAAGAGGGGATTATTAGGCATGACGAAATACACTGAAGACCATGAGTGGATTGATGTTGACGGAGATATCGCCACTGTTGGCATTACAGATTATGCCCAAAAAGCACTGGGTGACGTCGTTTTTGTAGAGCTTCCGGAAACTGGCGCGTCTTTCAGCGCGGGTGACGAGGTTTCTGTTGTCGAGTCAGTCAAGGCTGCCAGCGAGGTTTATGCACCACTAACTGGCGAAATTACCGAAATTAACGAGGCACTTGAGGGTGACCCAAGCCTAGTCAATACGTCGCCAACGGCTGACGGATGGTTTTTCAAAATGAAACTGGCAAATGTCGGGGACTTGGATGGTTTAATGGACGAAGAAGCCTACAAGGCGCATGTCGCCGGGCTAGACTAAATAGTTGGCGGTGAGGGGCCGCATGTAAACGCGAATGGTCAGGTAGCGAGGCCTGATCAGCCGACTTGATAGGAGTGCATGCATGCGCTATTTGCCGCTTACGGGCGATGACCGTCAGGCTATGCTGGCGAAAATTGGTGTCCGTCATATCGACGATCTGTTTCGTGATGTTCCCAAATCTGACCTAAACCCGGATATTGATCTGCCGCGCCATCAAAGCGAGATGGCCGTTGAACGGCATTTGTCTCGTATGGCAGCCAAAAACGTACCAGCGGGGTCTGTTCCGTTTTTTGTTGGTGCGGGTGCTTACAAACATCATGTGCCGGCAACAGTGGATCACATGATCCAGCGCGGCGAGTTCTTGACAGCCTATACTCCTTACCAGCCAGAGATTGCCCAAGGCACGCTTCAATATCTGTTTGAATTCCAAACACTTGTCGCACAGCTTACGGGCATGGATGTCGCTAATGCCAGCATGTATGACGGGTCAACGGCGACAGCAGAAGCCGTTATGATGGCGCGGCGTGTAACCCGCAAAAAACGCGCGGTTCTTGCCGGTAGCGTTCATGCCCACTATCAGGCGGTTGTCGAGACGACAACACAATTTACAGATGATGAAATCGTCACTCTTGAACCTGTGCCCGCAAACCCTGAGGCTGAGCTTGCGGCCGCACTTGATGCAATTGATGACGCGACAAGCTGTGTGGTTGTGCAGAACCCTGGGGTCAACGGATCAGTTCTGGATTTGACCCCCATCGCCGAAGCGGCCCACGCCAAAAAGGCGCTTTTGATTGTTGTGGTCACGGAAGTTATGTCGCTGGGGTTGATTAAAAGCCCCGGTGAAATGGGCGCAGATATCGTGGTTGGCGAAGGCCAATCCATCGGTAATGGCCTGAATTTTGGTGGTCCCTACCTGGGTTTGTTCGCAACTAACCAAAAATATGTGCGGCAGATGCCGGGTCGTTTGTGCGGCAAGACGGTCGATGCTGATGGTAACGAAGGCTTTGTACTGACACTTTCTACGCGCGAGCAACATATCCGCCGAGAAAAAGCCACATCAAATATTTGTACGAATTCCGGGTTGTGCTCGCTGGCATTTACCGTGCACATGAGTTTGTTGGGCGAAAAAGGCCTTCGTCAGCTCGCACGCGTTAATCACAAGCGAGCATGTGAACTCCGGGATGCCCTATCCACCATTGATGGGGTCCAGATTCTCAATACCGCGTTTTTCAACGAAGTAACGGTAACTCTACCGGTTCCTGCCGCAGATATTGTCGATGCACTGGTCTCTGACAATGTTTTGGCCGGGGTCCCCATGAGCCGGCTTTATCCAGGTAAGGGCTTTGACAATCACCTGATCCTCGCCGCTACGGAAACCGTAACTAAAGAAGATATTTCCATTCTTTCGATAAAACTGGCGGAGGCATTGTCATGAGTATGAATTCACAAGGGCGCCCCACCGTGCCAGTTGCAGGCAATGACACAACTGAGATGCAGCCAGTTTTTGAGAGCTATTCTGGCCATAGGGGCCTCTTCCTTGCCGAGCCATTGATCTTTGAACTTGGCACGCAGGACACCTCGGGTGTTGATGTCGAAGATATTGAGGAATTTGAGCTGGCTATTGGAGGTTTGGAACGCGAAGGGGATATTGGATGCCCAGGTTTGTCCGAGCCCGATACAGTCCGGCATTTCACCAGGTTGTCGCGCCGCAATTATGGCATCGACATGGGTGTTTTCCCGCTCGGATCCTGCACCATGAAGCATAACCCACGGCTGAATGAAAAAATGGCGCGTCTGCCCGGGTTTGGCGACATTCATCCGCTTCAGCCAGTTTCCACGGTGCAGGGCGGATTGGAGCTTATGAATGAGCTAAGCCACTGGATTACCACGTTAACGGGTATGCCGGCGGTCGCCTTGTCACCAAAGGCCGGCGCGCACGGGGAATTATGTGGTGTGATGGCCATTCGAGCCGCCCTTGAAGCCCGCGGCGACGCTCGTGAAGTGGTTCTGTGCCCTGAAAGCGCACACGGCACCAACCCCGCTACTGCGGCATTTTGTGGTTACAAGGTAAAGTCCATTCCCGCCAAAGAAAACGGTCGGGTAGATGTTGATGCCTTGAAAGCAGGGTTGGACGATACTGTCGCCGCCGTCATGATAACAAACCCCAACACCTGTGGTTTGTTTGAAACGGATATCAAGGAAATCGCGGACGCTATCCACGAAGCTGGCGCCTTCTTCTATTGTGATGGTGCTAACTTCAACGCCATTATGGGCAAGGCTCGCCCTGGCGATCTTGGTGTTGATGCCATGCACCTCAATTTGCATAAGACTTTTTCGACACCGCATGGCGGGGGCGGTCCTGGCTCCGGGCCTGTCGTTTTTTCAGATGCACTGAAAGATTTTGCACCGATGCCATACGTCGTTGACACCGGATCAGGGTATAAGATTGTTGAAGATGGTGATGCAAGTTCGCTTGGCAGATTAACTGCGTTTCATGGTCAAATGGGTATGTATGTCCGGGCCTTGAGCTATATGCTCAGTCACGGATCGGACGGCATCCGACAGGCCGCTGAGGACGCCGTCTTAAACGCAAATTATGTTCTGGCATCCTTGTCTGACGTTATGTCGGCATCTTTTGATGGGCCGTGTATGCACGAAGCTCTGTTTGACGACCGGTTCCTGAAGGATACCGGTGTCACAACGCTTGATTTCGCCAAGGCAATGATCGACGAGGGGTATCACCCCATGACGATGTATTTCCCACTTGTTGTTCACGGTGCAATGCTGGTGGAGCCAACAGAAACAGAATCCAAATATAATATGGACCAATTTATTCGCTCCATGCGTGGGTTGGCGAAGGATGCCAAGGCAGGAGCCACTGATCGGTTCGAGGGCGCACCTTATCACGCTCCTTGGAAAAGATTGGATGAAACTCAGGCTGCTCGCCAACCGGTATTGCGGTATCGTTTGGCTCAAGCTGCGGAGTAGTCTCCTAAATTATAAATCAGATATTAACCAATATGAGCCTACCATTTGATCGTGTGAGACTAGATGGTAGGCTTTTTCAGTCTGATCGCGAGGAGTAACCCAGCGTGAGTAAACGCATACTGGCAGTGGACGATTCGTTACGGCTTCAGGAAACCCTGTCGACTTACCTGCCCGCCATTGATTTTTTGGTCGCTGGCGCAGCAGGGGGGCCTCAGGCACTTGATGTGCTTAAAACCGAGCGTTTCGATGTTGTTGTCGCAAACCATAATATGGCGGACTATGACGGTTTTCGCCTCATAGAGATGATCACTGATCTGGACTATTCTCCTTCGATAGTGCTGGTTTGTGATGACGATCCGGTGGTGCGCCAGAAAATACGCGAACATGCTATGGCATACAGCATTGACCTTCTGGGTACATTATCATCGCCCGTTAGTCGTGATATGTTGGTGTCCACTCTTGTTGATGTCGCAGACCTTGGTGGTGCTGATACTGAGGGGTCAAGATCAGGACTTGCAGAGTCCGAATTTATGCGCGGTCTGATGACGGATGGTCTTTCGCCAGTGTTTCAGCCAAAAGTAAATTTGCGTAATGGTAGAGTTGTAGGCGCGGAGGCCTTCGCACGTTGGAGTGCGCCTGGGGGCGGTCTTTTAGGGGCTGGTGCCGTAATCAAAGTTGCCCGCGAGCAGGGCCACATGGATGTTCTGACCTATCGCATGCTGGAGCTAGCTTTGCAGCAACAGGGTAAATGGCGAGGCGAAGGCAAGGATGTGCCGCTTTCCGTCAATATTTCCAGCGTAAACTTACGCAAGACGGACTTCGCTGACGTTGTGTCCGGACTTGCTGATCAGTTTGGGGTTGATCCGTCTATGGTCCGGCTTGAAATCACTGAAGCGGATTTTGATGTCGATGACCGTATACCACTTGAAAACTTGGGCAGGCTTCATGCCCGTGGTTTTGGTTTGGGACTGGATGATTTTGGTGCTGGTTTTGCTCCGTTGATGAAGCTGAAATCAATCCCATTCGATGAAATCGTGATTGATCGGTCATTCCTCGCCCGGGCAGCAGAAGACCAGACTGCCCGTATCATTTTTGAAACGGCGATTGACCTTGTAAAGCGTTTGAAACTTTCATCCACAGTCGAAGGGGTTGAAACTGAGGAACAGCTTAAACTGGCAAAAGATGTAGGGGCGGATGTCGCCCAAGGGTATCTTATCGGTAAGCCAATGTCAGCGAATGAGTTTCTCATCTGGATTGAGGACTATGAGGATGGCGTCCTTATCATTCCTGGTTTGACTTAAACACCAGCATTTTTTCCGATATTGATGTTTTTGGTTTAATAGCGAAGCCAATGTCCGCCATTCTTGCAGATATTCATAAAAAAAGAGCGCCCGTGGGAGCGCTCTTTCAACGTTTGAATTATATGACTTCCTAGAATGCAGCGCGGAATGCCAGACGAATGTTCCGCCCAGGCAGAGGTGCCACATCTTTGATGAAGCTGGCGTGCTGACGCCCTGTGCTGTCCAGTAGGTTGGTTGCCCGGACGTCAAACGACAGGTTTTTGTTGTCGAAAGGACGAATGGTAAAGTAGGCGTTCCAGAAAGCGAAGCTGTCGGTCGGCAATTCTACTTGTGCCACGTCGGTTACTTCGCCGTAGTATTCTACTTCTGTCCGTATATCGAACAACTCAGACGTGGCTTCGGCGCCCAGCAGGAAGCTGGCTGGGGGCAAGCGCGGCAGCTCGTCGTTACCACCACGGTCCAAGTCTGCTTCAATCAGGTCGAATTGACCGTCAAAATGAACATCTACTTCACCCACGCCGTCCCAGTTAAAAGTACCGGCATGATACTCAGCTTGGGCTTCAAAGCCATATATCTGAGCGTCGTTCGCTCTGAACTCAAATACTGGCAGGTCGTCTTCCTCTGCTCCGGTAGCCACTTCGTAAATGAAGTCGTCATAACTTGTATAATAGGCATTAGCGACGAAGCTGAACGGACCACTAGCATATGTAAAAGTAGCTTCAATGCCGGTTGCAGTTTCAAGGCCCAGGTCGGGGTTTCCGATCTCAAAAGCGTTGGTCGCCAGGTGCGGGCCATTTGCGAATAACTCTTCGGTTGCTGGTGCGCGCTCTGTGCGGAAAATAGTTGCACCTAAAAAGGCTTCTTCGCTTAGTTTGTAACCTGCACCCAAGCTACCGCTGAAGCCATCGAATGAACGCTCAATGGCAAGGCTATCAACATCGTACGTTGTATGTTCAAAGCGTCCACCAAAATCAAAACGCCAGTCGCCAGTGGTATATTCTTTGACGGTGTAGATGCCGTACTGGGCCATCTCCGAAGGCGGAACAAACGCTTCTTCGCCAATCGCGGAAAAGTCACGTGTGCGAATTTGGATGCCAGTGGAGCCTTTCCAATTATCTGACCCTTTTTCAACCAGGTCCAATCGGCCTTCCCAGCCTTCGTTTGAGAAGACTGTACCCGTCTCGTCGCCTTCAAGTTCGGTATGAGTATAGTCTGAGTAACCAAACCGGAATTTTGCTTTTGAGAACCAACCGAAGTCACCTGAAAATTCACCACTCAAGTCATAACGTGTTTGGTCTAGGTCGATTCTGACGAGTTCTTCTTCCTCGTTATGTTCGTCCTCGTCGTGCTCCTCCTCGTCATGGTCTTCGTCTTCTTCGTCACCGTGGCCATGTTCGTGACCTCCAGGTACGCCGTAAAGACTGTCCATTTGCCGAATATTGAAGCCGATGAATCCATTTTCGAATAAGAAGCTCAGGCCGCCTGAACCGCCTTTTGTTTCAACAGCGCTGTTTTCAAGTGTGCCGAATGCTTCTTCCTCGTCACCGTGTTCATCATCGTGATCTTCATCATGATCGTCGTCGTGTTCTTCTTCCTCTTCAAGTGCCCGTTGCTGTGCACTTTCTGCAAAGCCAGGGATGTCATAGTCATCTGTATCCCGGTAGAAAAAGTCACCATGCAAAATGATTTTGGCTGCATCGCCGTCATTAATCAGCGCGTTGAAGGCCGCAGTAGCTTCATGGCCGTTATCAACGCTTGTAAAACCGTAGCGAACGGCGCCTTCAAAGCCGTCTTCAGGCACTGTTGAAGGGATGCGGTTGTCTATAACATTCACCACACCGCCAGCGGCAGAGCTGCCATACTTCAACATTGCTGTTCCACGCAAAATTTCAATGCGTTCAGCAAGGGCAGCTTCAACAGCGACTGCATGATCGGGGCTGTTGGACGACGCATCAATAGAGCCGATACCATTGTCGAGTACCCGAATTCTGTCACCGCTAAGGCCGCGGATGACCGGGCGGCTAGCGCCAGCCCCAAAGAATGTGGAGCTAATTCCTGGCTGGCTTCTGAGTGTTTCACCAATTGTGCCATTCAGACGGCGCAGGATTTCATCCTGAGTTAGAACTGTCGCGCCCAGAATAGTTTCACCAACTTTACGGTCTTCAAAAGCACCAGAGACGATGATTTCTTCCAGTTGGTCCTCTAACGGTGGTGCCGCCCGCTCAGCCACTGCTGCGGGCGCTACCATTGTGATTGCTGAGGTGAAAAGAAGAGCCTGTTTCAAGTTTTTGATGCCGTTTTTCGGCAGATTTTTTGACATTATTTTAACCCAAATTTCGTTTGGACAGACGCGTTTCGCAAAGAAACACTCCGTATCCCATTCAAAGAGTGATTAGCGACGTCATGGTCGCCGGACGAATGTAAATCTAGGTTGTTAGAGGCGGTGCCCGCGCTGGGTCTGAATGCACCAAACGCTGTTTGGCTGCTTCCAGCACGAAACCTGCGGTTTCATCGCTGGTGTAAACGACGCTTACAAGAATTAGCGGGGAAGAAAAATCTGCAATTGGCTGATTAAGGCTTTTGCATTCCAGGCAATCAACATGCTCTGCGGTAAACGACTGGTCGACCATATGGCCTGCCTGTGTCGCTTGGACCCAGATAAAGGTGCAAAGCGCAATAAGTTTAAATGTTGCCAAAAACCGTGTCATCTCAGCTATCAAGCCAATTGTGATTAAGCTGCACGGAATGTAATGACGTAACCATTTAACGTCAAGCGAACTTCAGATTAATAACTTGTTCTTGTTTTGTTCTTATGGTATCCAAAGCCATGATAAAAAGTAATACAAGCTCGGAAAAACACCCTCAACCTTCGCCCTGGACCATGGATAGTAGGGCGATATACAAGGGTAGGGGCTCTGTATCCAAGCGATCAGGGCGTTATGAACTCCTGCAAAGGGCAGCATTCAGTGATGGCTGGTCCAACCAGCCTGAGCAAACTCAATTGAAAACTGAAGTTACAGACGAATTTCCCAAGTCTGTCATTGCTCGTAATAAATCACCCGACATTCCGTTTGACCAATCAATAAATCCGTACCGGGGTTGTGAACATGGCTGCGTCTACTGCTTTGCCCGGCCCTCCCATGCATATATGGGGCTTTCACCCGGACTGGATTTTGAAAGTCAGTTGTTTGCAAAGCCCCAAGCAGCAGAGATTTTGCAATATGAACTCTCCAAAAAATCTTACAAAGTTAAGCCAATTGCTTTGGGCACCAATACAGACCCATACCAGCCGATTGAGCGGGATCGGCGTATTACCCGTCAGGTACTGAGTGTTTTGGCGGAGCATGATCACCCGGTAACAATATTAACAAAGTCCAGACTTGTCGTGCGTGACCTCGATATTATCGTGCCGATGGCGCGCAAAGGCTTGGTTAAAGTGGCTTTGTCCATGACGACGATGGACCATTCGCTTGCCCGAAATTTGGAACCCCGGGCATCAATGCCGCAGCGCCGTCTTGACGCGATAAAACTGCTGGCTGATGCGGGTGTGCCAACAGGCGTGATGTTTGCGCCTGTTATCCCGGCCTTGAATGACCATGAAATGGAACAGATTTTGGCGGCAGCCGCGCATGCCGGTGCTCAGGACGCAAGTTATTTGTTGTTACGGTTGCCGCTGGAGGTTGCGGAACTGTTCGAAGAGTGGTTGGAAGAATATTACCCGGATCGGAAGAAACGGGTTCTCAACAGATTAAAAGCGCTGCGCGGCGGACGGCTCAATGATCCGCGCTTCATACATAGGATGAAGGGCAAGGGCTTTGAAGCCGACCTGATGAGGCAGCGCTTTACCAACCTGTGCCGAAGACTGAAGTTGAATCAAAAGACAACTAACCTCAGAACAGACTTGTTCAGGCCGCCGGAAGGCGACCAGCTTGGCTTTGATTTTGGACCCCGTCGTTCAGCGCTGGCATAGCCAGTTTTGCCAACAAGGGCCTGTAAGGGTTTTACCTCAAACCAACTGTGTCAGCATATCCTTGGTATACGGCTTTAGTTCGGTACTTTTGCCGTCGCGAATTTGACTGGCCCAATCAGGATTGGCAATCAGGGCTCTGCCAACCGCAACCAAGTCAAACTCGCCTGCCGCCAGGCGTTTCTCCAGGCCTTCCAAACTGACAGGGGACGCTTCAGAAAACCCAACCTGTCCTTCTTCAGTGAAAGCAGCATCAAGCCCGACACTGCCAACTGTAATTGTGGGTTTTCCTGTCAATTTCTTGACCCATCCAGCGAGGTTAAGGTCGCTGCCATCAAACTCCGGTTCCCAAAACCGCCGTGTCGAGCAATGGAAAATGTCAACACCGGCATCAACCAGCGGTTTCAGGAAAGCTGCGAGGTCTTCCGGAGTTTCTGCAAGCCGCGCAGAATATTCCTGCTGTTTCCATTGTGACCAGCGCAGAATGATGGGGAAGTCTGCACCTACCCGTTCGCGAATTGCTTTAATAATTTCCACCGCAAATCGCGTTCGTTTTACAAGGTCCCCACCCCATTTGTCAGTGCGTTCGTTAAGGGCATCCCAAAAAAACTGGTCAATAATATAGCCATGCGCTCCGTGCACCTCCACGCCGTCAAAACCAATACGCTTGGCGTCTTCCGCGGCTTGCGCAAAAGCCTCAATCACGTCTTCAATGTCCTGTTCCGTCATTTCATGGCAACGTTTCTTGCCCCGCGCAACCAGGCCCGATGGGCCATGTCCCGGTACCTCCGGGTCCGGTTCAATGCCGGGTTTGCGTACGGCACCAACATGCCACAGCTGCGGCATTATCTTGCCGCCTTCTGCGTGCACCGCCTCTGCAACCTTTTTCCATCCCTTCAGTGCATCAACGCCGTAAAAGAAGGGGACATTAGGATACCCGCTCGCCGCCTTGTGTCCTACACAGGTGCCTTCCGTGATAATAAGACCCACGCCGCCTGCTGCCCGCCGTCGGTAGTATTCGATATTTTTGGCGTTCGGAACATTCCCCGGCGAATAGCTACGGGTCATCGGGGCCATCACAATTCGGTTATCCAGATGCAGATTACCTAGGTCATAGTGCTCGAAAAGTGGAGATGCGGTCACAAAAAACCCCTTAAGTCAGATGGTTAGCAGAAAATAGCCTAGAGTTTGACTTAGCGCACCTTATATTTGTTTCAAGGCAATCAGGCTGGTTTTCCAAACCAATATTGATATAGTCCCGTAACAAAGTGAGGGTGTCGGGGTTGGCACCTTTTTTGGCATGAGGGAGTTTTGCCATGTTTTTCAAAAAATTGATGGTACTGGCGACTGCGGCAGTACTAACCGCGAGTGCGCAGGCGGAAAATGAATCGTCAATCCACGACTTTACAGTCCAATCGATTGATTACAGCGACATGCCGCTATCTCAGTATGAGGGCAAGGCTGTTTTGATGGTGAACACAGCATCCTATTGTGGCTACACACCGCAGTATGAGGGGTTGCAGGCCCTGTGGAGTGAATACCGCGACAAAGGTTTGGTTGTACTAGGGGTTCCAGCGAACGACTTTGGCGACCAAGAGCCAGGCGACGAGCGCAACATCAAGAACTTTTGCAAGGTCAACTTTCAGGTCGATTTTCCGATGACCAAAAAAATGGTTGTCAAAGGTGGCGAAGGCAATGCCCCCGTTTATGACTGGTTGGCTGCTGAACTGGGTGAAGAGTCGCGCCCGCGCTGGAATTTTCATAAGTATTTGATTGGCCCGGACGGTGAGGCTGTTGCTTTCTTCCCCAGTAAAGTAACGCCGCAGTCGCCCGAGCTGCGTGCAGCGATTGATCGTGTTCTGCAGTAGCGAGAACTAAATACCGCAACGAATAAACGGTCGCCTCGCAGGTGGCCGTTTTCTTTATCTAAAAACCTTTAAAGGGCATGTCTTCCGGTCGCTGCAGCCAGTTGTCTGCAGGATAGTCTGCATCGCCGTCAATCACATGCAGGGTAAAAGCATGCCGCGACTTATCCGAGCGGTTTGCGGATGACATATGTGGGAATAACCCGCCAAACACCAGCACCGTTCCTTTGGGTGCAGGCAAGGAAACTCGTTTTTCTTCTGCGTAGGGGGTTTCATCCAAAACATGGGTTCGCGTCCCGTCACCTTCCCGGATGAAGAGTGATTTTGGCATGTCACTTTTGTGCGCGCCGGGAATGCCCCACAAGCAGCCATTTTCTTCGGTGGCATCTTCCAGGGCAACCCAGAACCCCAGGCAACTGTTCGGCCGAGTGCGAATAAAGGTGGCGTCCTGATGGCAGACCACTTCACCGCCTATGTGCGGTTGCTTGAAAATATACATGGACTGGGCAAGGCGCGGGCTTTGTATGCCAAGGCCCTGTGCCAATTCGGAAAACGCCAATTGCCGCGAAAACCTGCTAAATACAGGATCGGTATCATGCATTGCATGCCCAACTTTATTTATCGCTGACTCCAATGGCTTATTTAATGTGCCGTTATTGTCAAATGCCTCTTCTTCGTAGAAAAACCGTGTCGTGTGGCCTGACGACAGGAAATAGGCGTCTTGTGCGTGGGTCTGGTGGGTCGTTGAAAAAACGCTCGCATGTTCGTCTGCATCGAACGATTGAATCATACCGTTCATGTGAGTGCGTAAGTCATCGCACATTTGTGTTGGCACAAGGCCATCCAGCACCAACACACCGTCGCGATCAAAGGCGTTGCGCATTTCGACCGTGACACCAGTAAAGTTCCGGCCATCAAATCGGGGTAACATCGAAAGTCTCCGGGGCTTTGCCCGCCGATTGGACGATAGCCCGACGGAGGTTGATTTAGGCAAAACCCTACCTTGTTAGTCAATCATAGCGTTACTTTTCGGTCAAGCCTTGCTGTTGCTGGTCGGGCAGGCTAGTCAATACACAACAAAAGGAAAATTTTCACCGTGACGACAATAGATATCATCTTCATTGCAGGCCTTGTTGCATTGCTTGGTCTTAGCTTGTTTCAGCTTGTGCGTTTAAAGCAGGCGACCCGCAATGACGCCGGAGAGCATATCAGTAAGCTGATTGAAATCCAGACGCGAATTGATATTTTGTCATCGCAAGCTGATGCTCGGGAAAAAGCAATACGCTCCGAATTCCAGGGCAACCGCGAAGAAATAAGTAAAGCAATCAATGACCTGTCGGACACGTTGCGTAAATTTGGTCAGCACCAAACTGACCAGCAGGAGCAGATGCGCAATAAGCTTGATGATAAAATGAAGGAACTCCGTACGGAAAACAGCCAAAAGCTGGATGAAATGCGCAAAACTGTTGACGAGCATCTGCAAACAACCCTTGAAAAACGTCTGACTGAAAGTTTTAAAACGGTGTCCGACAGGCTTGAGCAGGTACACAAGGGCTTGGGTGAAATGCAGGCTCTTGCGACAGGCGTGGGGGATTTGAAACGTGTGCTGACAAACGTTAAAACACGCGGCACGTTTGGCGAGGTACAATTAGGATTGCTGATAGAAGATATCCTGACACCAAACCAGTTTGTGGCGAATTATGATTGCGGCAAATCCGGCGGCCAGCAGCGAGTAGAGTTTGGTATTCGCATGCCCGGAGCAGAGACAGAAGTGTATTTGCCTGTTGATGCCAAGTTTCCGACAGAAGATTATGAGCGCCTTCAGGCGGCGGTTGAAGCGGGTGATAAAGATGCTATTGCATTGGCCCAACGCGGTCTTTCCAACCAGGTAAAGTCTTTCGCCAAAGATATCGCGCAGAAATATATTAACCCGCCTTACACAACGCCTTCAGCGATTTTATTTCTGCCCACAGAAGGACTGTATGCCGAAATGCTGCGCTTGCCGGGCTTCATTGAGGGCGTGCAGCGAGAGCTGAACGTCACTATTACAGGCCCAACAAACTTCCAGGTCTTGCTAACCACCTTCCGCATGGGCTTCCAACAGCTCGCTATGCAAGAACATGCCGCTGAAGTCTGGAAAGTGCTGGGTGCCGTTAAAAGGGAATTCAATAAATACGGCGAGCAAATCTCGTCAATGGGCAAGAGCGTCAAGGCACTCGAAAACCATATAGATAAGCTGGAAACCCGCAAAAACGTGATGTTACGGGCGCTCAAGACGGTTGATGAGGTTGAGGAAGGCGAAGCGAAGACGATGTTGCCTGATCAGTCTGATATATAGACGGCCTTTTTTGAAAGCCCCTGCATAATTTCGTCAGGCCTTTGACCATCGTCAAGTCAGGGTTTGCTGTACATTCCTACAATTTTTCCAATGTCCGGACAAAGGAGGGTACAGATGAGCCACGCGCCTCATGAATTGAGGGAAGATTTTCCAGAGTTTGAAGATCAAATCCATACACTGAAAGAGAGTAACCAACATTTCAGAAAACTTGCTGACGAGTATCATGTCGTCAATCGCGAAATCCATCGTATCGAAATTGGTGACGAGCATGTGTCGCAGTTTGCAGAGGATGATATGCGCAAGAAGCGGATGACACTAAAAGATGAAATCTATGCGATGCTGAAGGCCAGCTAACGTTTTAGATGCCAGGGAAGCGGAGAAAGAGGGCGTTATCGCCCTCTTTTTTATCGCCTTGACATGCATCTTTTAAGCTGCATAATAAATGCAGTCAAAAGGATGCATTATGAGCCACCCCGACGATCCTGTTTTTAAGGCGCTGGCAGACCCGACCCGGCGCATGATGCTGGATAAGCTATTTGCGACACCCGGTCTTACAGTAGGGGATTTGGTGGCCAACACAGGGATGCGTCGCCAGTCCGCCAGTAAACACCTCAAGCTGCTAGAGCAGGCAGGTTTGGTACATGTGGAATGGGAAGGTCGGGAGAAAAGGCATTTTTTGAACCCCGTGCCAATTCGCGAAATTGCACTACGGTGGGTCGATAAATTCAACCAGGTACAGGCAGATGCTTTAATTGCCATGAAGCAGGCTCTGGAAGACCCGGACCAGAAGAACAGCGAACCTGAGCAAGCCATGGATAGCCTGCCTGAAGAGGGTATAAAAAGCCCGCAGGGACCAATAGTTACATCGTTCTTTACCCCTATAGAGGACTGACATAGCTGATTGATAAACGGGTGCACAAGTAAAGGACCAAGCAATGCAAACGCCTGAATTTTATTATGTGATCTTGATTGATGCACCCCGCACCCGGGTTTGGAAGGCTTTAACGACCGGCGAATTTACCAAGCAATATTGGCATCAGACCGAGGTCCAGTCAGATTGGACAGAAGGTAGTTCTGTTGAGTTTTTGACGATGTCAGATGATGGCCCGATCGCTGGATGTATCGGCACTGTGCTGGAGGCAGATGAACCCTCCCTATTAAGCTACACGTGGCATTTTCCTTTAAACCCCAACTGTGCTGGTGAAGAACCATCACGCATTACTTTTCAACTGATAGATGTTGCGGGCAGTACAAAACTGATTGTTCGTCATCATGGCTTTGCAAACGAGAATAGCACTACATACCAAATGGTGAGGGATGGCTGGCCTTATGTCCTTTCTGGTCTGAAGACCCTGTGTGAGGCTGGCTCAACCTGCGATTTCTCTATGTTGGACCAAGTCGCGGGAACGTAATCAAAAAACAATGAGGGTGGGTCAGCAAGCCAACCGGATGCTGTTTGCGGTGAAGCGTGCGCAAAACAGGGTGGGTGCTATTGAAGTCCTGTGTGATGATGCCTAAGTTACAAATGTAGCAACAAGACAGACCTGAAAACAGGCGGTGCTACGAAAAACGACAACGACAGCCCGTGCTAGGCAAAAATAGGGCAATAAGCCCATCGCAGAGCACTCATAATGAGCGAGGATAAAAATGTTTACCAATTTGATTGCCAGCGCACGCCCTGTAAGAGGTTTGCCTAACGCGACGCAGCGAGTTAATCGCGTGCCGTCCCGGTCGCGCCGCCATCGCAGGCGTCAGGAACGCAATTCCCGCCTGACATCTGCAGCGTAACCGCCAACGACTTGGGTCTGCGATCGCCCTTAAGCTCCAGCTTATGAACTTATAGCCCTTACGCGATCGTAGATTCTGGCCGGACTTGGGTGCGGATCACGCCCCTGACCCTAGCCCCTAGTGCCCATCCGGGTCCGGCCAACTTATAGCTCCTTGCGGACTAGCCCCTATCACACGGTCCGCAAAATCTGGTGTATAACCCTCCCAAGGAAACACACCAACTTTAAGGCATCCCCTTTACCCGGGGGATGCCTTTACCATATCAGGGCTGTTGGCCGGCGGCGGTGCGTTGTTAGGTTTTTTGCAAGCACGCTGTACTGGGTTTTGATGTGCCTTACCGCGCTTGGGCACACGACCCGTATGAGTATGTATTAGTACTGATACAAAAGAATACACAATTAGTGTCGAATTATAGCCATCTTTGCCATATACTTTGCCGAACAGCATGGGGGTGCACGATGGCAATTGAGTTTTTACCCGTTATTGTGACGGATCGGACGACAGGCAAGACGTTCAGACAATCGAGAGCGTCAGACAACTTTGGTATGCGCAAATATCGGCGGGCGCGAAAACTATTACCAGGTGTTTGGTACACCTACCGCAATAGTTTTCATGATTATCCCGGGCAATACCAGTCTGGGAAAAAGGATTCATCCCGGCTTGTCGTTTAACCAAATAGTCGGAAACTGCTTATTATTCGGCCCTGCGCTCAGCCCTTTTAGCAAGCTTGGTATTATCGTTCCTTAGTGCCCGGATTTCAGCGGTATTATAATTGGTTGCCCGCGTCAGTTGTGCCACCTTGCCTTTAATGCCGATCAGCGCAAACGGCAGCATAATCCAGGCAATGGCAATCATCGCCACTACTGTAGCGACAGCTATCGCAATAGCCATATCGGTTCCGCCAGCGCCCCACATTCTCTCAAACCAACGGATCAAGTCCTGCATAGTGTGTCCCCTGCCAAACATACGCTTAACCATGCCGCCATGTATCTAGGGGTGATTAAGCCAACCCATAGTTTGGCGCACAATCCTTATTGTTCTGTTAATTAGCCAACGCGTTGCAGCATCGTTTGCACCTTTTCCCAGCCTTTGCTCGTATGCGACCCATCGCCTGAGCTGCTGATACAGCAGTATGAAGTTCCAGGCGTTGGACTGTATGTCCAGCACCTCCTTGCCGTAGCCTTTAGCGAACGCCGTCATCAACTGGCCGTCCGGATGTAAGGGAGCCGTCGACAAAGAGTAAGGTGATCTGATAGCCAGATAGGTCATCAGCCTTGCTGCATCTTCATAAACGGGTCCAAGGCGCGCACCCCACATATCAATGCCGATGATATCATTGCCGTTCACGAGTATATTGCTGGATGTAAAATCACCATGCAGCAAGGCGTGAGGCACCTTGGTGTCCAACAGCGACGCACTGGTATGAAAACGATCCCAAGCTGACCAAAACGTTTGGCTTTTTGTGATGGAAAGCCCTGAACTTTCTGGGCTTTCAAAGGGGAAACCTATTTTGCCGGTCAGTTTTTTTGCCAGTTTGTTTGCATCCAACGGAGCTGAAGCAATACAGGAAATATCGTGAAAGCCCCGAAGCCATTTGCCGGTATTCTCAATAAGCTTTAGTCGATTACCTGGCGAAAGAAGGCGCTGCCACAGATGCTTTTGCAACCGCTCAGCATCCTGCCAGCTCATCAGGATGGCAGGAACATCAGGCAGAAAAGTGATGGGTTTTGGCGCTAATAGCACCCTTGAGGTGTTAGCCGCTTTCGCAACCCGTTCCATGGCGCGGTATTGTATTTGAGGCGCTTGCGCCGACGATACACCGGGTCGGTATACCTTTAGAGCTAGCTTTTTGTCGCTTATGGTATTTGACAATTGATAGATGTCGCATTTGCGCGAATTGCCGTTGGGGCCATCCGCCTGCCAGTTTGCAGCAGGTTCCACCGTATCAAGTGCGTCTGAGAGATCGTCAAGTAATTGGGTAATGTCTGGCACAAGGGGTCTACTGGTTAATTTGGCGGGATAAGCACTTGCCGAAGTGCCGCTTTTCTGGCGCAATGCCGTTAACGCACCCTAACAAACCGGCAGTGGCTTTTCTATGGACCTTTTTGATGCGATGCAGGTAGCGATCCCGAGCGGGCCTGATTTTACTGCCGAGATATCCATGGCTCGAGGGCAAGGTGCAGATACTTGCAAGCTGATGGTTTGCGGTGTTGACGAGGTAGGGCGCGGGCCCCTTGCGGGCCCAGTGGTTGCGTCGGCGGTTATTCTTGATCCTGCACGTATTCCTGTTGGCCTTGATGATAGCAAGCGCCTGACAGCAAAAAAGCGTGAACTTTTGTACGAGAGCATTATGGAGACGGCGATCGCGCACGCCACTGCGCAGGCCTCTGTCGAGGAAATTGATAGCCTCAATATATTGGAAGCGTCGATGCTGGCGATGCGCCGGGCGGTGGTTGGCTTGAGCACAACGCCAATAGCGGCTTTAGTCGACGGAAACCGCGACCCGGGATTGGGGGGAATTCCCACCAGAACACTAATCAAGGGGGATAGTCGCTCTCTTTCCATTGCTGCAGCGAGCATTCTTGCGAAAGTTTTTCGCGATCGTTTGATGGCAAAACTGGGTGAAGACTTCCCCGAGTATGGATGGGCGCAAAACGCAGGATATGGTGTTGAAAAACACCGGCAGGCACTAAAGCTTGTGGGGGTGACGCCTCACCACCGTCGAAGTTTTGCCCCGATTCGATATATTTTAGATGAAGAATAACTAACAAGATATTGATTCATATTAAAGAATCACTTGACCTCGATTCGCTTTCGACTCATGATTCCTCCTGAATTTGGACCTATAAAAGACGTCAAATGACGCGAAATAGGTCGAAAAAGCCCTCATATCGGGCCGAAAAACGGGACGGAAAAAATGCCAAAAGCGACAAAAATGGTGCCAGGCGCCACAAAAAAGATGTCAAAAGCATCAAAAAAGGGGGCGGCGCTCACCTCCAAATTGAACCGGATCATTCAGGGTGACAGCATTGATGTCATGAATGCGCTGCCGGAAAAATCGGTCGATGTGATTTTTGCAGACCCACCCTACAATATGCAACTCAAAGACACCCTGGCGCGCCCTGACAACAGCAAGGTTGATGGTGTCCATGACGCATGGGACAAGTTCGCCAGTTTTTCAGCGTATGACGAATTTACCTATCGCTGGCTTGAGGCAGCACAGCGTGTCCTCAAAGATACGGGTACTATTTGGGTTATTGGGTCTTATCATAATATTTTCCGGGTCGGCACTGCCCTTCAGAACCTGGACTATTGGGTGCTTAATGACGTGATCTGGCGCAAAACCAACCCGATGCCAAACTTTCGCGGAACGCGCTTCACCAATGCGCATGAAACACTGATCTGGGCGGCAAAATCAGCTGACAAAGGTGGATACACCTTCAACTATGATGCCATGAAGGCGATGAACGACGATACTCAAATGCGATCGGACTGGACACTGCCCATCTGTTCTGGCCGTGAACGGCTGAAGAACGGCGATAAAAAAGCCCATGCGACCCAAAAACCAGAGTCCCTTTTGTACCGGGTTTTAATGACATCTACCAAACCGGGCGATGTGGTACTGGACCCCTTCTTTGGAACAGGGACAACGGGTGCTGTTGCAAAGAAACTCGGCCGTAATTACATCGGGATAGAGCGCGAAACTGATTACATTAAAGTTGCGCGCGAACGGATCGCCAAAGTGACCGAATTGGACAGCGAAGCGCTTGGCTTTACCGAAAGCAAACGCAATGCGCCCCGTGTGCCGTTTGGCACCATCGTTGAACGTGGCATGATCGAACCAGGCACAACGCTATATGATGCCCGTCGCCGCCATGCTGCCCGTGTCCGTACGGACGGCACGCTGATCGCGGGGGCAGGCAAAGGGTCAATTCATCAGGTGGGTGCCAGCGTTCAAGGTGCCCCAGCCTGCAATGGCTGGACCTTCTGGCACATAGAAAACAAAGGTCAGTTGATCCCTATTGATGTATTGCGCCAACAGGTACGGGCAGAAATGCATTAGTAAGGTCGATTTGGGGTGTAAGCCCCAAAAAGTTCCCAAAGCCGCAGCCGCCCTGATTCAATGGCTGTGGCCTCCGTTGGCGCCCCTCTTGCCCGAGAGGGGCGTCTTTTTTTCCAGACAGCCAGGTTTTCGCCCGGCTGTTCGGAACTTCAGATTTCCACCAATATGTTTATGCGACGGCGATTGCCGGCGTGTTTTGCACTGGATATTGAAAAAAAAGACCGGTGGATGACAAAGTCATCTACCGGCCATCAGGTGTTGCGTGGACTTCGTGAAGTCCAGTGGTTCATTCATGTTTAATGCGACTGACGCGGCCACTATGTAAGCTTATGCCGCAGACGCACTGTTGCCTTTATTCCCCTGTTTTTTCTCTGTCGTGACTTGGGTTTGTTCTTTAGGGGTGAAATAGCAATCAGCGGGCCAAGTTTTGTTCCATGAATTTATCAATATAAAATAATGACTTATTTGGTCATGGTGTCTTGGGTATCGCTTAAGTGTGCAAAAACGAACACACGTACTTCGATAAATTGTCCGTTTACGAACAGTAATTGAGTGGGCTCAGTTAAAGGGACTGAACGGGTTATTTTGCCAGTTTCACAATTTTGGCAAAAGCTGTTGGTAGCCCAACGGCTTCCATGTCACTTATCGGATGCCAAAACCCACCCTTAATATTCAGCCGCGTCTGCGCCTTTGCTGTGGCCAACTTCGTTTCCAGGTGAAAATGCGTAAACGTATGTTTGGCAATGGTATTGCCAACGGACCAAGCACTCGTCGCAGGGGCGTGGTCAGCCCACTCTGTCTTTTCCGGAAAAGTATCCCGTTCCTCCCATGGAGTGGAAAACAAGCCAGGCATGCCACCCAGCAAGCCTTTATCAGGGCGGCGCTCCAGAAGAAGATGCCCATCATGTTCCAGCCAAAAGCTGATGGCACGCCGTATTGGTTTTTGTTTTTTTGCGGCCTTCACTGGAAAGCGTTCCATGTCACCCGCGGCTTGTGCTGCGCACATGCCTGATATTGGGCACAACAGGCATTTGGGATTGCGGGGAGTGCAGATACCAGACCCAAGGTCCATCATGGCTTGGGCAAAGTCGCCGGGCCGCCGCTCAGGGGTAATTATTTTTGTTGCAGCCTTTATCGGCTTTTTGGCGGCGGGAAGCTGATCTTCAATCCGGTAAAGGCGCGCAACAACACGCTCAATGTTCCCGTCCACAACCACGGCAGGCACATCAAAGGCGATGGCGGCAATGGCGGCGGCGGTATACTCGCCAATACCTGGCAGAGCCCTGAGGCCTTCTTCTGTTTGCGGGAAGTGTCCGCCATGTTGGTCAACAACCACGCGCGCACACTTATGCAGGTTACGGGCTCTGGCGTAATACCCCAGACCAGCCCACTCCTTCAGTACCTGTTCCTGTGGTGCTGCTGCCAGATTTGCAACAGTCGGCCATAGCGATAAAAACTTCCGGTAATAGGCTTTGACAGTGGCAACAGTGGTTTGTTGCAGCATTACTTCGGATAGCCAGACATGATAGGGGTCTGCCCGCTGCCCCGGCGCGGCGCGCCATGGCAGGTCACGTCTTTCCCTGTCATACCAGGTCAAAAGTTCTTGCGTTATTTTCGCCATAGCAAAACCACCAAAACATTTATCAAAACGCCCCATACGCCAGCATGCACACCCAGCGGTTCGCTATAATCGTAGGGCGTATAACTCGAAAGCTTCAGCATGACTGCCACAGCGCTTCCCGCCAATAACCCGGCAAAAACCGATGTGGCAGAAACGCTTGATGACCGGACCCCCAAAATAATTGCGGGCGCGATCTGGATAAGCAACTCAAACTTGAAAATCATCAGCGCCCATATGGTCTGCGGTAATATAATGGCCAACGTAACCATAACGGCCATCAAGCCCCATGACGTCAGCTTGCTGATACGATACAGGCTTTTGTCATCCAAAACGCGCCCTTTGCGGCTGATGATATCTTTTGTGATGGTAGACCCGAGCGATAACAGCGCAGAATCTATCGTTGACATGATCGCTGCGATAGCCGCCCCTAAATATAGCACCAGTAACCACGATAGGGCAGGGTAAGCGCGGGTAATTTCTTCTACCGCGTAAATCACCACATTTTCGCTTTGTTGCTCACTCAGGCTTGGCAGCCAGTCAACAACCAGAATACCAACAAGGATCATCGGCACTGTGGTCAGCAAGGGCATAACCAGCAATGCGATGTAGGACCGACGCAAAACACGCGGGTTTTTAGCAATGTAAATACGCTGCAATGCTTGTGGGTAAACGGCAGCGCCAATGCCCACAAGCGCAACAACGCTCAGGAAACCAACGGTATCAATTTCTACGGTGAAATATGTCTGCAGTTTACCGGAAAGGGTTGCGGCACTCGCCGCCGTGCCGTTAGGGCCTAGCGACAGAACGGCAAAAAACAGCAGAAGGCAGCCCATGAATAACAGGGACCCTTGAATAATATCTGTCCATATAACCCCGCGAAGGCCGCCCAAGCTTTCATAAACCGCCATGATCAATCCCAGCAGAACAATGCCTGCCGCAAACGGAATGGCACCGCCTGTTGTGCTTTCCAGCAACAAACCGATTGCCTTGAAGTTGCCCAGCGCATAGCTGATCAGAGTAACAACAGCGATAGTATTAACGGCAATCAGAAGGGCGCGACTATTGTACCGCCAGGTCAAAAAGTCACCGACAGACACAAAACCATGCTGGTGGGCAAGCCGGTTTAGCCGCCCGGCAAAGGTAAAATATACCAGAACGACCGACATCACGGCGGCGGCTACACTCAGCCCGATAAAGCCGTTTCTGTAGGCATTGCCCGGGATCGCAAACAGGGTATTGCCGCTATATTGTGTTGCGTACAGCGTGAAGAACAGGCTGACGCTTCCCAGTGAACTGCCGGCTAGGTAATAGTCTTTTAAGCTGTCTTCCTTGCGGGAGCGGTTAGCCAGCCAGCCGATCAGCAAAAGCGATGCGAGATAAAACCCGATAAACAACATTCCGGTCGGCCCCAACAAAGTATCTTGCATGTTATATACCCGTTGTGGACTCGTTGGACTTCAGTGCCGCGCTTTACGTTCGCCTGCGCAGATGTTTAAGCGGTCTCCGTCCTAAATTAAACAGCTTTTTTGAAAAGCAGGCTGTTGTTTTGTGTGGTGCGGTTTTTCTGCTCCAGTCATCACAACCGGTTGAACCGTGCCGATAAGCCTTGCAGCGTTTTTGACCACCTGATAGCAACAAACACAATGGACGCGCGTGTTTCATCGAGGACCGGAGGCGAGCCAATGGCGGCAGCCAAACAATCCAAGGACCAAATAACGCCGAAGCGACGAAGGCGAACCACCAGCGTGTCAAGGGTGGCATCTTCGCTTGTTTCAAAAGCTGTCCGCGCCAAAGGTTTTGCCGAAGCTGAGATAGTCACGCGCTGGGGGCGTATTGTTGGTGCTGATCTGGCGAAAGCGACGGTCCCGATTAAGCTGCAGTTTCCGCGCGGTCGTCGGGACGGCGCAACACTTCATGTCAAAACAGTTTCGGCTTTTGCGCCTGTGCTACAGCAACGCGCGGATCATGTTATTGAGTTGGTGAACAGGTTTCTGGGGTACGCTGCTGTGTCCCGTCTTCAGGTAACGCAGGGACCATTGCCCATCGCGACAGTCCGAAAAGACATTGAGAAAAAGCCACTTAATCGCCATCAACAGGATGAATTGAACAGTCTTGTCGGCGGCGGTGAACTGAGTCCGTTGCGTGAAGCCGTTAAAAGCCTGGGTGAAAGGGTTTTATCAAACCCGGACAAAGGAAAGTAGAGATCGTCTGCAACGATGCCTAACTTTGAAAATAGGCGTTGATGCATAAAAGTGAGGATATTCCGGAGTGAAAAAGTTAGGAAACTTGAAGTCTGCTGTTGCAGCCATTTTGGTAGGGGCGTTTTTGCCAATCGTAGCGTCGGCGCAGCCGTCGGCAGACCAGCAGCCTGGCGTGCAGGAACAGGCAATAACTATACCCGCGCGCCCCGGCATTTGGGGTGATATCGTATATGGATCTGCTGACGCACCAATTGAATTGATCGAGTATGGCTCCCTAACGTGCCCGGCTTGCGCAAATTTTGCTGCAACAGCGGTACCGCGTTTGCTGGAAGATTTTGTCAATTCCGGGCAGCTTAAATTTGTTTTTCGGAACTTTGTACGCGACAGGTATGATCTTGCGGCCGCGTCTGCCAGTCGCTGCGTTGCAACAGAGGCTGATGCGAAAGCCGCTCTGGATGACTTGTTCAAGCAGCAGAAAACATGGTTGGGTAGCGACAACCCGTATCAGGCGATGGCCGATATCATGGGACGCTACGGTATGACCCAGGATGAAATGGGGCAGTGCATTTCTGATCAGGATGTTCAGCGCCATATCATCGAGATGCGGCAGTATGGTCAGGAACAATTTGAGGTGTCTGCAACGCCCACTTTGGTGCTGGACGGGGTGCCGATGTCTTTTCCAGGGTATGATCGACTGAAATTGCGGATTGAAACGCTGATTTCTACAAAAGAGCTGACCGCCAATTAAAAAAGGCTGCCAGAGTTTTATCCTGTTTTGAATAGTGCTCTATCTGTTTTGAAAAAAGGACTCGTAACACCGTTGCGATCACGCTAAACACAATATCTAGTATGTGAGGTTTCTATGAACTACCAGACTTATTCGCGTTTTTCAGTAAAAGCTTTGATTGCAGGCGTTTTTTTCGCTGTTGCTGCCTGTAGCAATGACAGTGCTAACGAGTCGGAGCCGATTGACCCCGAAGCTGTTGCCGCAGCAGAAGCGGAAGCGCTGGCTGAAGCCAAAGAGCTTGCAACGGCTGCTGGCGGTGAAGGAACATGGGGCGATATTGTTTATGGTGATGAAAATGCGCCGGTGGAGATTATTGAGTATGCGTCTCTTACATGCTCGCATTGCGCACGGTTTTCGGCGGATATCTTTCCCAAAATCAAAGAAGAATATATCGACACGGGTAAGGTGAAGTTCATTTATCGCAATTATGTCATGAATCAATATGACATGGCTGCATCTGTTGTTGCGCGTTGCAAAACGCCTGAAGTGGCCAAACGCCTCATGACGGTCTTTTTCGACCGCCAGGCTGCCTGGGTAGGTGCCGAAGACCGGGTTGGTGCGCTTGCAGGATTAGCGCGCCGTGCGGGTGGCCTGAGCCGCACGCAGTTTGACCGCTGTATCGCAAACCGCGATATGCAGCAGCATCTGACAAAAATGACCCAGACGGGCGCGCTTCGCTACAAAGTAAATGCAACGCCTACCTTGCTGGTGGATGGTGACAAGGTCGACCGCACCGATAGCTGGGATGAAATCAAAGCAGCGATTGAAGCGGAGTTGAACTAGGAACGAGGCGCATCAGCGCCTAAGAAGGGGATATGGCTGGTTTGCTGGGCGACAGGGGTGTCACCGCGACAAAGATGCAAATCAGCCGCTAGGGGAGAACATGTAGCCAATGCGATTTTCGCGACTGCGACTATCGGGCTTTAAGTCCTTTGTTGATCCGACCGAGCTGCTGATTGAGCCCGGTCTGACCGGAGTCGTGGGCCCAAACGGTTGTGGCAAGTCCAACCTTTTGGAGGCAATTCGCTGGGTCATGGGTGAAAATCGCGCCAAGTCTTTGCGTGGTAGCGGCATGGACGATGTGATCTTCGCCGGCACGGACCGCCGACCCGCACGCAACATGGCGGAAGTCACGTTAGTGATTGATAACAGCGACCGCGCTGCCCCCGCAGATTATAATGACACTGATTTAATAGAAGTGACGCGCCGGATTGAGCGCGAGTCAGGCTCTGCTTACCGGATTAATGGTAAAGATGTGCGCCAGAAGGATGTTCAGCTTCTTTTTGCTGATGCGGCCACGGGCGCGCATTCGCCAGCTCTTGTCAGTCAGGGTCGTATCGGCAGCCTGATTAACGCCAAGCCACAGGATCGCCGCGCGATCCTTGAAGAAGCGGCTGGCATCTCAGGGTTGCATACCCGTCGCAAGGAAGCAGAAAGTCGTTTGCGGGGGGCAGAAAACAACCTTGTTCGCGTTCATGACGTGATTCAGGCGATGGAGAGCCAGATTAACAGCCTGAAACGGCAGGCCCGTCAGGCTGTCCGGTATCGATCGGTTTCTGGTGATATTCGCAAAGCAGAAGCAAGCCTGATGTTTCTTCGCTGGAGCCATGCCTCCGAGGAGGTGATTTCACTTGAACGAAAACTGAGGGAAGCCGAAGCCGCCGTTGGCGAAATAGAAGGCCAGGTAGCTACGATCAGCAAGCAGCAAGCGGATGTGGCAGCGGCTATGCCTCCTTTGCGGGACCGGGACGTTGAGGCTGCTGCCGCACTACAGCGATTGTCGATTGCCCGTGAAAACCTGGAAGCAGAGGCCGAGCGCCGCAAACAAACCGCCCTCACGCTGCGTGCAACACTTGAACAAATTGCCGGAGACCGCGCCCGCGAGCAAGACATTGACCATGATGCAAGCGCAGCGTTAGAGCGATTAAATACCGAAAAAGCCCGCCTGGAAGCCGCCCGCGACGCTGAAAAGTCGGTGGGGATTGAGGCGCAGGAGGCCCTGGAAGCGGCGGTTCAGGCTGCAGGTGAGGCGGAAGCCGCTTTTGACCAGATCAGCGAGCAGGCGGCAGGCGCGCGCGCGCAGCGATCCAGCCTTGAAAGTGACAGGCTCGCGATTAATCGGCGGGCAGAGCAACTGGTGGCAGAAACTGTTCGTCTGGAATCGGAACTTGCTGGATTGATGGATGCAGACGAAAGTCTATCATCTCTCAAGGCCGCGGAAGAAAAAGTCTCTGCCGAAGAAAAACGGCTTGGCGTTGCGACTTCTGCACTAGCCAGCACGGAGCAGGCGACGCAAGAGGCGCGCAGTCGCCGTCAGGATAGTGAAACCGCGAGGGCTGAACTGTCAGGCCAGCTAAAGGCTATAGAGGCAGAAGCCGCCAGCATCGTGCGGATGCTCTCTACGGATGAAAACGAGGACAATGCCCCTGTTTCAGAAGCCTTGTCTGCTGTTGCCGGTTATGAAAAGGCTGTTGGTGCCGCCTTGGGTGATGCATCTGAAGCGGGTGTCGAGAGCGATGCCGCCCGGTTTTGGGCGCAGCGCGTTGATGTTCCGTCTTTCACGTGGGCGTCCGGCGTTTCGCCTTTGTCAGATTTTGTCGAGGGACCAACAGAGTTGGCGCGCTTGTTTGCCGCAACAGGTGTGGTTGATGATGATGCGGCAGGTGATGCGCTGGCACCCGCGCTGCAGCCTGGGCAGATGCTTGTCAGCAAAGATGGCTCTATCTGGCGCTGGGATGGCTTTACCACCCGTGCGGATGCGCCAAATCAGGCCGCTTTGCGGTTGGAACAAAAGAACCATCTTGTAGAGCTTGAGCGCGAGATCGAGCAAACCCGTGGGCGTGTCACAGACGCAGACGCCGCGGTTAGTGCCGCCGCAGACGCCCACGCCAGTGCTCGTGAGGCAGAAAACGCCCAGCGCCAGATGCGTCAGGACGCGGAAAAGGCACTCGCTGAAGCACGTCGCGCATTCGTGGCGGCAGAGCAGGAAGCCAGCAGTCGCGCGAGCAAAGTCAATTTGCTGAAAGAAACGCTGACGCGTGTTGCGGGTGAAAACGCAGAAACAACGAAAAGACTGAGCGATATAGATCAGCGGATCAGTGATTTGCCGGACTCGACGGAGCTTGAAACACAACTTGCGACAGCACGCCAGCAGGTTGAAGCCCTTCGCGCTGATCTGAGCACCCGTCGGGCAGCCTATGACAGCCTGCGTAGGGAGGCGGAAAGTCGCACAGACCGTTTGACGGCCATAGGCACAGAAAGTGGGGCCTGGCAATTGCGGGTCACGAGTGCGCGCAAGCAGCTCGCCTCTCTTGAAGAGCGCGAGGCAGCAGCGAAAGAACAACTGCAAGCGGTTGAGGCCGGACCCGATGATCTTATCAGACAGCGAGATGCCTTGCTTGACCAGATTACCGTTGCGGAAGCCACCCGCCGCGAAACAAGTGACGCCCTGATGACGGCTGAAAACTCGTTGGCCGAGCAAGACAGAGCATTGAAAGCTATTCAGGAAGCGCAGGCACAAGCCCGCGAACGTCAGATCAGGGCGGATGCTGCCGTCGAAAACGGTGTTGCGCGCCGTAAAGATATCGCGTCGCAGATTGGTGAGCGGTTTGAATGTGCGCCGACCCAGCTTCTCGAAAAAGTTGAAATTGAACCCTCAGATAGTCTGCCAGATGTCAGTGTGCTGGAAGCTCGCCTTGAAAAACTGAAACGAGAGCGCGACGGCATGGGCGCGGTGAACTTGCGCGCGGATGAGGAACTAAACGAAATTGACGAACAGATGCAGCATCTGGTCAGCGAACGTGTTGATTTGGAAGAGGCGATTGCTCGCTTGAGACAGGCTATTGCCGGTCTGAACAAAGAAGGTCGTGAGCGCCTGCTGGCGGCTTTTGATATCGTCAACAATCATTTTGGTGAGCTGTTCAAAAGTCTGTTCGGTGGGGGTGAAGCGCACTTAAAGCTAACGGAGTCTGATGACCCACTGGATGCTGGACTAGAGATATTCGCAAGCCCGCCGGGTAAACGCTTGCAGGCGCTTTCTTTGTTGTCCGGCGGTGAACAGGCCTTGACCGCGCTTTCGCTGATTTTTGCGGTCTTTATCACCAATCCCGCCCCCATTTGCGTGCTGGATGAGGTGGATGCCCCCCTGGATGACGCCAACGTAGAACGGTTCTGCAATTTGCTCGATGAAATGATGGACCGGACCGACACGCGCTTCCTTATCGTGACCCACAATGCCGTTAGCATGGCACGCATGCGTCGGTTGTTCGGGGTAACGATGGTAGAACGCGGAATCTCAACGCTGGTTTCAGTCGACTTGGAACGGGCCGAAGAATTGCGTGACGCAAGCTGATAAAAATTTAAAAAATTAATATAAATCAATTACTTAACATATTTTTATTGGTTCTTGACACAGGATAGGGCCTTCACTATGTTGCGCGTGCCTTTGGCAGAGTTCTGATTCTACGCAGAGCAAACCAGTTGGAGCGGGCGGAAAAGGTTGATTTTGATGGGTGACAACGAAAAAGGCCCGGACGATCAATCGTTTGATAAGCGTCTTCAACAAGCTCAGGCGAGAGCAAAGGGACAGTCTTTCGAAGATGCGGAAGATCGTCCGACTTCCCCGATGGGAGTAGCTTTCAAAATGGGCATTGAACTGGTGGTGGGTAGCGGCGTTGGCGCCTTTATCGGCTTCTGGTTTGATCGATGGATCGGAACGGCACCGCTCTTTTTGATCGTGCTTCTGATCCTGGGGTTCGCAAGCGGCATCCGCAACGTGGTACGTGAAGCCACGCGAATGCAGGAAGCAGAAGAGAACGCCGAAAAGGCAGATAAAGATTGATCGCCAACGGTTTTGTGCCGTTGCCAGTAAGAAGAGATTAGACTCGTGGCCACAAGTCCAATTGAACAGTTCCAAATCCAGACAAAGGTTCCTATTGAACTAGCAGGCATTGACGTCTCCTTCACGAATAGTTCCCAGTGGATGCTGATTGTATTGATTGCCCTGACTGTTTTTATGGTTGGTGGGATGCGCAAAAGTGCTGTTGTGCCGGGGCGCTGGCAGTCGATGGTGGAAATGGCTTATGAATTTATCGCAGGGATGGTGCGTGACAATGTTGGTAAAGAAGGCAAGGCCTACTTCCCGTTCATTTTCACGCTCTTTATGTTCATTTTGGGCTCTAACCTTGCAGGCATGATCCCGGGGTCATTTACGGTAACTAGCCACATTGCGGTTAACTTCGCGATGGCTATTTTCGTTTTCATCGGTGTGACGCTTATTGGATTTGCGAAAAATGGGGCAGGGTATTTGAAGTTGTTTGCGCCTGCGGGTGTTCCTGGCTGGTTGCTGCCGTTGATCGTTTTGATCGAGATTATTTCATACTGCACGCGCCCCATCAGTCTGGCTGTACGGTTGTTCGCAAATATGCTTGCGGGCCATATCATGATGAAGGTGTTTGCCGGATTCATTATCAGCTTGGGCGCAATTGGCGCTGCTGGCGTTATTGGTGCCGTCGCGCCGCTTGCAGTGACGGTACTGCTGACTGGCCTAGAAATTCTTGTTGCCTGCCTTCAGGCATTTGTTTTCACCATTTTGACCTGCATCTACCTGCACGATGCGATGCATCCAGCACACTAGTTGGTAGAAACCAGGACAAAATCTACTGTTTAACTTGATATTCTGACACACGAAAAGGACTTAATCATGGAAGCTGAAGCAGCAAAATATATTGGCGCTGGTATCGCAACTCTCGCTCTCGCAGGCATTGGTATTGGCCTCGGCAGCATCTTTGGCAACTACTTGGCTGGTGCTCTGCGCAACCCGTCTGCTGCACCAAAGCAGTTCACGAACCTGCTGATTGGCTTTGCCTTGACTGAGGCAACTGGCCTGTTTGCTCTTGTGATCGCATTCCTGATCCTGTTCTCATAGGGTTCAGGTTGCAGCCCCATGGGCTGTAGGCATACGTGCCACTAGATATGGATAAGGCGCCAATGTTGGTGCCTTCTCCTGACACTATCTGTGACTGAGGTTAAGCAATGGCTCAAGCCACCACTGAAACGGTTGAACAAGACGCAGGCGGCCTGCCGCAGATAAGCGTTTTTGAAGACGGAACCTACACCAATCAGATTGCCTGGTTGCTGATCACGTTTGTTCTTCTTTATGTCGTTGTTTCGCGCTTGGTTGTACCTCGCGTAACAACTGTGCTTGAAGAACGCGAAGAGAAAATCGCTGGTGACTTGGACACGGCGGCGCGTCTGCGTGCCGAAGCACAAGGTGTACGGGAAGCTTACGAAGCTTCAGTTGCTGATGCTCGTGCCAAAGCACAACAAACCCTACTTGATGCCAAAGACGCAGCCCGCGCCGAAATTGCAAAAGCGCAAGCTGAACTGGATGCTAAGCTTCTGGCTGACGCTGAAGCCGCCGAAAGCCGGATTGTCGAGGCCACAGCCAAAGCCCTAGCCGGAATAGAAGGCATCGCGACCGAGGTTGCAGTAGACATGATTGCCAAGCTGGGTGCGTCGGACGTCTCAGCAGATGCTGTCGGCAAAGCGGTTGCAGCCGCCGTGAAGGAGGCCTCGTAATGGAATTTCTTACGAATACTACCTTCTGGGTAGCTGTCGCGTTTTTTGGTTTTATTGCGCTCATTCTGTACTTCAAGGCGCACAAAACAATCGGTGCCATGCTGGACGAGCGGTCTGCGTCCATTCAGGCTCAAATCGAAGAAGCCAAAACTCTTCGTGCGGAAGCTGAAAACCTGCTGATTGAATACCAGCGCAAGCAACGCGATGCAGAGCGCGAAGCAGAGGACATGGTTGCTCAGGCTAAGGAAGATGCCAAACTCATGGCGGATCAGGCCAAGCAAGACCTTGACGCTCTGATGCGCCGCCGTGAGCGCGGTGCAGCAGAGAAAATCGCCCAGGCCGAAGCGAATGCGATTAAACAAGTAAAAGCGGCTGCCGTTAACATTGCGGTAGAAGCGGCGACAACCGTTTTGGCGGACGCGATGAAAGGCAAAGCTGGCACTGCTCTGGTTAACCAGGCAATCGCTGACGTAGAAAGCAAGCTTCACTAGTTTATCTGTTGGTGTCACTGGCAACATTATAAAGCGTCCGTTTTCGGGTGCTTTTTTTATCGGCACAGTCTTTTATTTTCCAGATGACAACAAAAGCGCCAGTTGCGACAGTGGCGGTTATGAAATCGGGCCAGCATAACAGTGATACTTTGTCGCGTGAGCAGGCAAATAGCCTTATGCGGTGGGCGACGCGTGCGTCTGTTTGCGTCGCGGCTTTGCTTGTTGTGGGCAAAGCCATAGTATGGTGGATGTCCGGGTCTGTGGCATTGCTGGGATCATTGGCAGATAGTGGCCTGGATTTGGCGGCATCGCTTGTGACACTTTTTGCCATCAAAACAGCTGTTATGCCACCTGATGCCGAGCACCGTTTTGGCCACGGTAAGGCGGAGGCTCTTGCCGGTCTTTTCCAGGCCACGCTTATGGGCGGATCAGCGGTGTTTCTGTTGTTGCAATCCGTGGAGCGGCTTTTTGACCCTCAACCGGTGTCTGCGCCAGCAACGATTATTCAGGTATCCATTGTTGCGATTGGACTTTCGCTCGTTTTAGTGCTGTTTCAGGCCTACGTTGTACGGAAAACGCGGTCACTTGCGATTGCGGGCGACCACCTGCATTACAAGGGCGATTTGTTGCTAAACTTGGGGGTGATTGTCGCGGCCTATGCCGTGGGTGAAGGGGTGCCACAGGCTGACCCTTTGATCGGTATAGCGATCGCGTTTTATATATTGTTCGGGGCGCTGGGTATTGCGCGCCCGGCCACCAACATGTTGATGGACCGCGAGTTTGATATCGCAGACCGCGAGCGAATTTTTAATCTTGTGCTTGAAAGCAAGGCGGTGCGCGGTCTGCATGAGCTAAAAACCCGTGCTGCCGGCCGCGACAGGTTTATCCAAATGCATATTGAGGTGGATGGTGACCTGACTGTTCGGGAAGCACATTTTATTGCCCATGAGGTTGAGGCAACCGTTGGGGAAGCCTTCCCTGATACCGAGATTATTATTCATGTTGACCCGCCAAGCGAAAAATCGCTTGATTTAACGCTCAAGGAACTCCCGGAACAGAAGGACATATAATGCTGACACTCTTTGGCATCAAAAACTGCGACACCGTAAAAAAGGCCCGTAAATGGCTGGAGGGTGCAGGTATTGACTATCATTTCCATGATTACCGTGTTGATGGCATTGACGCCGAGTTGCTGTCGGGGTTTTCTACCGCCCTGGGTTGGGAAGCATTACTGAACACTCGCGGCACCACATGGCGCAAGCTGGATGAAGCTGACAAAGCTGATGTGGATGAAGCCGGAGCGATTGCCTTGATGGCAGCCCATGATGCGCTTGTGAAGCGCCCGGTGTGGATGAAAGACGGCGACTACCGGCTCGGCTTTGCGGCCAAGGACGCTGATGAAATTAAAGCGTGGGCATCGAGTTAGGCTAATGGCTTCAATAACTTTTCGGGCATCATGGTTTCGGTCGCTGTTATTGCCTGTTTTTCTAACAGTTTTTGTGTTGGTTTCGCTTGAAAGCGGGCGTTTTCAGCCGCAGGCACTATATTTTCTGGCGGTGTTCTGGTTGGTTGCAATTGGTCGGTTGTTGTATATTTTCCTGCGCAAGGGCCGGGATACTTTTACCGTTGATGCAGATGGCTTCGTGGACAGTCGTTGGAAAGGCAAAATGCGGTGGGAGAATGTCGAGAGAATTCTATCGTATCCGACGTCGCTGAATACCTATATTTGCTTTATGCTTAAAGGTGGACAGCAACCCAAATCCAACAGGCCTTGGCCAAGCGGCCTGTTCGATCGTTCAATAGTGCCGTAGATCGAGGAGAAATGTGGGTATCTACCAGCATTTACCCTGATCAGCATTTTGATATGCTCAACGCAACCTTTGACGCATTTTGCACTGCTATCCCTGACGCTGTTCGTGAAGAAAAAGAGTGTCGGGCGCCTTAGAAAAATTTAGAGAGTTCAGTGTCGATGACTGAAATTCCGATTTACCAAGTTGATGCTTTCACCAGCCAGGCGTTTGGCGGTAACCCGGCGGCCGTATGCCCACTGGATGCATTTTTGCCCGATGACGTGCTGCAAGCCATTGCGCTGGAAAACAATCTGTCTGAAACCGCTTTCATAGTGCCGCTTGACGGAGCAGAGGCAGACTATCACCTGCGGTGGTTCACACCGGGTACAGAGGTCGCCTTGTGCGGGCACGCGACCCTCGCCACAGCCCATGTGGTGTTCACGCATCTGTGCCCCGCGTTTAAGACGGTTCGATTTCAAACACTTTCAGGTATCCTAACCGTTAAAAGGTTAGGGGACCGCTATCAAATGGATTTCCCAAGCTACCCACCGGCGCCATTTGAAGCACCTACCGGCCTGGGTGCCGCGATGGGTGCAGAACCTGACGCTGTGCTGAAAAGTGAGCAGGGCGACCGTGACTTGCTGCTGGTGTACCCTGACGCAGCAACTGTGGCTGCTTTGACACCTGACCTTGGTGCTTTAACGGCATATGCGCCGTTCGGTTTTATTGCAACGGCACCCGGTGATGGTGACGTTGATTTCGTGTCACGATGTTTTTTCCCGAACCATGGGCTTGGGGAGGATCCGGTCACGGGCTCCGCGCACAGTGTTTCCGGCCCCTATTGGGCCAAACACCTGGGAAAAGTCCAGCTTTATGCCCAGCAAATCTCTGCCCGTCGAGGCGATTTGTGGCTGGACGTCGTCGGTGACAGAATTCTGATCTCGGGCTATGCGGTTGAGGTTATGCGAGGCACCTTTATCCTGCCAAAATAGCCCAAAAGCGTAAGTTTTTTGCATAAATTCCGTATCTTTGCGAACCTGATAGGCCTGCTGCGCGTCTTAACAGCAACAGGGCAAAACGGGTGAGAAGAGTATCGTGTCCATGATTGACACACGCGCGAAAGAGGAAAAGCTGGTGCTGGCGGCGCAGGATGGCAATGAACGCGCGTTTGAAGTGCTATACCGGCTTTACCAGCCTTCGTTGTTGCGGTTTTCCTTTCGGCTTTGCGGGGATGAAACGCTGGCCCGGGACGCCGTACAGGATGCCTGGATGCTGACGCTTCGCAGCCTGAAACAGGCCTTTCCACCGCATACGTTCAGGGCAAGGGTTTTTAAAGCGGTTCGCTGGCGGACGTTTGACCGTATCCGAAGGCGTGGTCGTACTGCCGGCGAAGAGCTGATTGAAGATCAGGTCGCCGAAGAAAAAACAGAAGTATGGGCAACCAGCGATCAGCTTCGTCGGTTGATCAAGACCCTGCCGCAAGCGGAGGGGGAAGCTTTATATCTTTTTTACCTTGAAGACCTGAGCGTTGCAGAAATCGCGGCCATACAGGAGGTGCCGGGGGGCACAGTGAAGTCCCGTCTTGCACGCGCGCGCGACAGACTAAAACAGAAAATTGACCCACCAAACGACCCAAACGAGGCGCTGGAAACCCGCCCGAGACACGACAGAATCAACTTGGAGATAGTAAAATGAATAGTATTGATGAACGAATTAAACGGGAATTGGAGGCGGAAAGCCTGGATGTTGACAAGATCATCGGCGAAACCGGCGATATCAACGAAATGTTCCGCGCTGCGCTGAGTGGCAGCACCGGCGGTATTGTAAAATTGGTGATTGCCCTTGCCACTTTGACTGGTCTGGGTGTCGCCTTCTGCTTATGGAAGTTTTTTGGTGCAGCCGATCTTTCGAGCCAGCTGTTTTGGGGCGTATGGTCAATCCTTGCGGGTGTTTCCATGATCGGTTTTGAAATATGGGCCTGGATGGAGATCAATAGGGCCGCAACTCAGCGGGCCATCACGCGGCTGGAGCTTGCCATCCGCGATAAAGGCGCTAGGTTGGACTGAAGGTAAACAGTGAAACCCATACGAGGCCAGCCATGACCGCAATATATGATTTTTCCGCCCCGCGCCTGAACGGCAAGGACCAGCCGCTTGCCGACTATAAGGGCAAGGTGCTTCTGATTGTGAATACAGCCTCCAAATGCGGGTTCACGCCCCAGTTTGAAGGTTTAGAAAAATTGTACGGCGACCTGAAAGACCAAGGCCTTGAAATCCTTGGGTTCCCCTGCAACCAGTTTGGTAGCCAGGATCCAGGCACCAATGATGAAATTGGTGAGTTTTGCCAGATTAACTACGGCGTTAGCTTTCCGATGTTCTCGAAGATAGAGGTCAATGGCTCTGGCGCGGACCCACTCTATAAATACCTCAAGGCAGAGAAACCCGGCCTGATGGGCAGTAAGCGCATCAAATGGAACTTCACCAAATTTTTGGTGAACCGTGATGGCCAAGTGGTCAAACGCTTTGCGCCGACGGATACCCCGCATGCCATCCGCAAAGAGATTGAGAAGCTACTCTAGTCAGCTTTGAGGTAACTAGAACCAGCCCCTGCCTCTGCGTTCTTCGCGGCCTTTACCATCGCGCGCACATCGGCGCGCATCGCGACAGCATCATAAATTATGCCGTCCTTGATGGTGTATTTCACACCGCCAACCCGCTCGACTTCATTCGTGTCATCATTCAGGCGCATATGGCCTGTGCCATATAAAACCTTGAAGTTTCGCACAGGGTTTTCGTCTATAATCACCAAATCTGCCAGCTTACCGGGCTCCACGCTGCCCAGATCTGCTTCGCGGCCGATGAGTTCCGCACCGTTCAGGGTTGCGCTTTTAATCACTTCAAGCGGATGAAAGCCTGCTTCCTGCAATAGTTCAAGTTCGCGGATGTACCCAAAACCATATAGTTTGAAGATAAAGCCGCTGTCCGACCCCGCCGTTACCCGGCCACCGCGGTTCTTGTATTCGTTGACGAACGCCATCCAAAGCTGAAAGTTCTTCTTCCAGTCAATTTCGTCCTTTGTGGTCCAGTCGAAATGGTAAGATCCATGCAGCACGCGGTTGGGTTGAAAAAAGCGCCAAACAGAGGGCAGAGTATAGTCTGCATGCCAATCGGCGTTTTTCGCGCGCATGACATCGCGGTTGGCCTCATAAATCGTGAAAGTCGGGTCCAATGTGAAATCAAGCGACAGCAACTCCTCCATCACTGCGTTCCATTTGTCGCTTCCTGGCTTCGCGGCCTGGCGCCACAATCGCCCCGCTTCGCCAAAACGGTCTTGCTCGTTGTTGTAGTTGTAATCAAAGGGGTAGTCCTGAACCACGCGGTCATCAAACAATGCTTCTGGCAGGCCGTACCAATGCTCCATGGACGTCAGTCCCCACCGCGCTGATGTAAGCACATTCACCCGGCTGACCGACATTTGCGCATGATGAAACGCCGTGCGCAGTTCTTGTTTTTTTGCTTCATCAAAAGCGGCTTCCAGCACCCGTGGGTTGCCACCAAAGAATTTGATACCATTCGCGCCCTTGCGTTTGATGGCCTTGACCCAGTCACGCGCTTGCTTGCCCTCGCTGAACCCGGTTGGGAACCCACAGTGAACAACCAGACGCGGCGCAGTGATTTCATTGCGTTCCGATCGACGTTTTTCACTGATCGTATAATTTGCGCCCAAGCCACAGCCCACTTCGCGGCTTGTGGTGATGCCATGGCTCATCCACAGTTTAAAGATGTAATCCATCGAGGGCATATCGCCGGTCAGCCCTCAAAGGGCATTGCCAATGTGGCTGTGGGCATCAATAAAACCGGGCAAAACATAGCTGCCATGGGCATCAATTTCATGGTCCCCAGCGGCGGGTCGTCCTTCTTCTCGTATCGGAACGCCAGGGTTGCCGACAGAGCGTATTTCGCTGATACGATTGCCTTCAATCACTATGTCAACCGGGCCAATGGGCGGTGCACCTGTTCCATCCACCAGCGTCGCGCCGCGAATGACCAATCGGTTAAAAGGCCCTTTGGACAGGTGGTTTTCCCGAGGGCTTGCGACAGTTGGGAATTTTTTGATCGAAGCGGTACGTTCCTCACCGGGCTCTGGCGCATCCTGCGAAAGGCTGGATACAGTAAAAAGCATTCCTGCAATCAAAACCTTTAACACTGTTTTTATTAACATTTTCGTTCCCCCGTTACCTTTCCCCGGATAGTCTTGCAAAACGATGGAGGGCTTGCCCCGCCTTGGCAAGAAAAATTGCAGGATGCAGGAAACCGTATGCGAAGGCTTAAAGGCATAACGCGGCGCGACTTTCTGGACGGTGTTGCTGTTGCAGGGGTAGCTGCGGCTGTACCACCCATTGCGGCAATGGCAAACAATGCTATGACTGGCACTGACCCAGTGATAGCAGGCTATCCACCCGCTTTGACGGGCTTGCGCGGCAGCCACGCCGGTAGCTTTGAGGTTGCCCATCAATTGGCGATGGACGGCGCAACCTACGAACGACCTGATTTGCGAACAGACCGCCCATATGACCTTGTTGTTGTTGGTGCCGGTATCAGCGGATTGGCGGCGGCCTATCTTGCCCGTGAAAAAATTGGCAATCAGGCGAGGATACTGATTCTGGACAACCACGATGACTTTGGTGGGCATGCCAAGCGCAATGAATTCACGGTGGATGGCAAACGCCTTATCGGCTATGGTGGTAGCCAGTCGATTGATCAGCCAGCACGCTATAGCCCGGCATCAAGCCGCTTCATGCGTGACATGGGTTTCTGGGCTGAAGATTTTTACCAGCATTTTGATATGGATTTTTACAAGCGCTTTAACACGGGCGTTGCGCTGCATATGGACGCAAAAACCTTCGGGACAGACACTCTGCTTCAGCGATCATCGGGTTATAATGCTGGGGGACTGTGGGATTATGAAACCGACAGAGAGCGCACGGACCTGGCAGCTTTTATCGCCGGTATCCCGATTGCGGCAAATGATAAGGTAATTTTGACACGGCTTTTTGTTGATTTAGAGGACTGGCTTGCCCCCATGTCCCGCGCCGAAAAAATAAGCTATCTGAAATCCAGTTCCTATGAGGATTGCCTTCGCAAACATACTGACTTGTCGGAAAAGGCGTTAACACTGCTGCGCAACGATTATGTTGGGCTATGGGGTCTTGGCTGGGATGCCCTTTCAGGCTTGGAGGCAGTTCGCCTGTACCACCCCGCCACATATGGTCTCGGCCTTGACGCAGAAAACATACCAGGTGCTTATAAGGGCGACGAACCCTACATTTTTCATTATCCGGATGGCAACGCAGCACTGGCCCGCATGGCGATTGCAAAGCTTGTACCAAACGCTATTGATGCTGATACTATGGCAGAACTTGTCGATGCACGCGTTCGGTATGATCTTCTGGACCAGCCTGACAATCCTGTTCGTTTGCGCCTGTTGTCGACGGTTGTGGACGTTCGGAACATCGATGATGCGGTCGATGTCACTTATATCCGCGCTGGTGGCAAGATTGAACGTGTTACAGCAAAACATGGTATCATGGCCGGATACGGTCACATGCTGCCTCACATCATGCCGGACCTACCGACAGCGCAGAAAAATGCGCTGTTATGGCCTGAAAAAGTACCGCTTACATACACGACAGTGGCGCTGCGCAACTGGCGGGCCTTTGCCAGCGCAGGCGTAAACTATGTCTACGCGCCAGGTGGGTTGTTTTCCAATTATTCGCTCGATTTCCCGGTTAGCATTGGAAAATACCAGTTTTCTGCATCACCAGAGCAACCTGTTTTACTGCATATGACACACTGTCCCACGCGTCCTGGTTTGCCGGCGCACGACCAACATCGCCTGGGTCGATATGACATGCTTGACCTTAGCTTTGATGACTATGAACGAGCCATTTTAGGGCAGCTTTCTAGTGCGATGGGGGCGCATGGCTTTGACGCAGAGCGTGATATAGCCGCAATTACCGTCAACCGATGGCCGCATGGTTATGCTTATGAATACAACGAACTGTTTGATGGCGACCTGAACCCTGACAATGGCCCACATATTGTGGGCCGTCAAAAAGTTGACAACATAGCCATTGCCGGATCAGACTCGTCTGCTTTCGCCTATGTCAATGGTGCTATCGATGCGGCTGTGCGCGCGGTTGATGAACTCTATTAACCGCCATCATAAATCATGGTTGCGTAAACCTGCAGAACTGCCTACGCCTTATGGGGGCCGATGCCATGAGCATACGCGGCGTGTAGGGGAGTGTGTATGAGCATGCAGTCGGGCGGTCCGCGTTTTTCAAGCCGATTTGCCTTTATTATTGCGACAGCAGGGTCTGCCATCGGACTCGGCAATGTCTGGAGCTTTACCTATGTTGCGGGCATAAATGGCGGTGCAGGGTTTATCCTCGTTTATCTGCTGGCGCTTGCCTTCATTGCTACGCCGGTGTTCATTGCTGAACTTCTGCTTGGCCGAATGGGCCGCGCGAACCCGGTAACGTCGCTTAAAACATTATCGGCAGAGGCCGGTAGCAAACTGCCCTGGCATTGGGTTGCCTGGGTAGGCCTTGTTGCCACGATCCTTGTGCTCAGTTTCTACAGTGTTATCGCTGGTCAGATTATGGCCTATGGCTATGAAGCCATGTTTGGCGGCATGACAGGTTGGAGCGACGAGGCAATCCGAGCTTTTGACGCTGAATTTAAATCGGACCCGACAGGGCCACTTCTATGGTCTGCTGTTTTTTGTGCCATTACTGCATTCATTGTGGCGGCGGGCGTTCAGGGCGGCATTGAACGCGCAAGCAAACTGATGATGCCAGCGCTGTTCCTGATGCTGCTGGGCATGGTGATCTATGCCGTATTTAGTGGCGGTTTCGGCCAGGCGGTGGATTTCCTGTTTGGCTTTAACAGGGTTGAGTTTGGCCCCAAACTGTTTCTGGATGCAGTGGGCCAAGCCTTTTTCACCATTGGTGTTGGTGTAGGCGGTATTATGATTATGGGGTCCTATATGGGGCGCGATGTGCACCTGCCAAAAGCGGCAGGCATCGTGGTCTTGATGGATCTGGCCGTTGCGTTGTTAGCAGGACTTGCCATCTTTCCACTGCTTTTTGCCAGTGATATGGACCCGGCGGTTGGTCCTGGGCTTGTGTTTGTGACATTGCCAGTGGTTTTCACCGAAATTCCCGCCGGAATAGTTGTGGCGTTCGTGTTTTTTCTCTTGCTGACGTTTGCAGCCCTTACGTCGTCCATTGTTTTGCTGTCGCCAACCACTGCAAAGCTTGAGGAGTGGGGTGTGCCGCGTGCTGTTGCCGCATGGGTAATGGCTGCGATTGTGCTGGTTCTAAGCAGTTTGACAGTTCTATCGTTTTCAAGCTGGAAAGAGGTGTATCCGCTCGCTTTGATTGGGCTGGACGGTCACACTTGGTTTGACCTTATTCGGGAGGGCGTTAACAACATCGTATTGCCTCTTGGAGGGTTGGCCTTTGCCTTAATGGTTGGGTGGGGTCTACCAAAGGACAGGGTCGTGCAAACCTTGTCGCTGGAAAATGGGGCGCTATTTCAGATACTGTATGCCCTGATCCGGTATGTTGTGCCGGCGGCGATTATTGCGTTGTTTGTCGGTGTAGTGTTTGGAACATAAAGAAGGGACCACAGGCATGGTTGATTTCGATAATCCCGAATATGTCAATAACGGTGGCGTCAAACTGGCCGTTTATCGAAATGGGCCTTTGCCATCAGATACCGATAAGCCTGCAGTGATCTTCATGCATGGCTGGCCCGATGTGGCGATTACCTGGAATCATCAGCTTAAGGCCCTTGGGGAAGCCGGGTATCCGGTGTTTGCCTATGATGGGCGCGGGTATGGCCGGTCTGATGCGCCAACCGGGGTGGAAAACTATACAATGGCAAAACTGACCAGCGATATTGTCGCTGTTCAGGACCATTATGGTATTGATACTGCTGTGTTGGTCGGCCACGACTGGGGCGCCATTGTGCTGTGGCAAACACCCTTTTATATCGGTGACCGGGTTCTGGGCTGTGCGGGCATGAATGTGCCGCTTTTGAGGCATTATCCCATGGACCCGGTGTCTATTTTCCGGCAGGCGCTGGGTGAAAACATGTATATTGTCCGCTTCCAAACGGAAGGCGCATGTGAGCCAATTTTAGAACGTGACCTTAATGAAACCTTCCGCTTTTTCCTGCGCCGACCAACCGGGGGGCGGAGCGTTAAAAAACCGACAACTGAAAACCTGGCCTTCGCTATCAAAAGCCTTGACCTGATCAGTTTGCTGGAGGCTGGCGAGGATACATGGGGCGGCGAAACGCTGCTCGCCCAAGAAGAGATGGATTATTACGTCGATGCATTTTCGCGTAAGGGCATGACAGGGCCATTGCACTGGTACCGGAATATGGCAAACAACTGGGAAGTACAGAAACAGTTCCTTGTTGACGGTGCCTTGCCCAAAGTAATGAAGCCTTGTTTGATGTTCACCGCAGAGCTTGACGGGGTGTGTCCACCGAAACTGGCAGATGGAATGGAAGACCTGTGCGAGCCCTATGAACGGGTTGATTTCAAAGGCATTGGCCATTGGACTCAGCAGGAAAAAGCCGACGAGGTGAATGCTGCATTGCTGGATTGGGTTGGTCGACATTTTGGTTGATGAACCGCGCCAGATTTAGACGGTAGTGCATTAGTTTAGCTTTTCATCTCGAATAGCAACACACGCTGGTAATGCGGGCCTGCGTGTGCGAAGGATTTCTCTTCCATTCATAGAGAGAACACGCGTGTCCCTGTTACTGTCATTCATTGAAGGTTTTGTTGTCTCAATCGGTCTGATCGTCGCGATTGGTCCGCAAAACGCCTATGTCCTTCGGCAGGGCATCAGGCAGCGCCATGCCGCACAAGTGGCTGGCGTTTGTTTTGTAATAGACGCAACGCTGATAACCTTGGGGGTGGTTGGTGTTGGCAAGTTTATCGCAAGCAATGAGACTTTATCCATGGTTCTTGGGTGGGGTGGAGTTCTTTTCCTTGGATGGTTTGCTGCCCGCAGCATCAAGGCCGCGATCAAACCCGAGGTATTGGATGCCGCCCATATGGATGCAGCAGCAGGAGACGCCAAGGGCGGCAACGCCAAAACAGCGATGATGCATGCTGCGGCGTTTTCACTTTTGAACCCTTGGGTTTATATGGACACGATGGTGCTGATCGGCGGTGTTAGCGTTCGGTATGCGACGGATGGTGAGCGGCTGGCTTTCCTGATTGGTGCGGTGCTTGCATCTTTCGTGTGGTTTTTTGGCTTGGCGCTTGGTGGTAAAAAAATGGCACCCTTGTTCCAGAAAACCATCACATGGCGGGTGTTGGATAGCTTTATCGCGTTTGTCATGATTGCTGTTGCTCTTAACCTGATCCGGTTCCAGCTCGCCTGATCGTTGACGTGCGTCATCGCGATTTGGTTTCATCTGGTTAGATTTTGTCTGTGACCCGACAAGGAGCCAGACAATGAAGTTATGCGGTATGCATCTTTCTCCGTATTATGAACGCGCCTATTTGGTGCTAGAAATCAAAAGTGCCGTCGACAAAGTTGAACTGGCGGGTATGCCGGGCGCCTTTGGCTCTGATGAATTATTGGCAGAAAGCCCTTTGGGGAAAATACCGTATCTTTTGCTGGATGACGGTAGTTGTCTGCCTGAAGGGCAGGTTATTGCAGAGTATTTTAACGCCATTTTTGATGGCCCCAACCTAGAACACGAACACCCGGCCAATGCCGCGCGCTCACTTGGTTGCAAGGATAGTAGACCTGTATATAGCGCCGCATACCGCCGTTCTGTCCCGCCCGATGTTTGGCAGGGTGGCGCGCGATGAGGCGGCAACCGCCTATGCCATTGAAACAGGTTTGCCATCTGGCTTTGATTTTCTGGATAAAACGCTGTCAGGCGATGTTTTTGCCATTGGAAATGCACTTTCTTTTGCAGATATTGCGCTTATTCCGCACATGTTTTTCTTTGAGAACTTTTTATCAGCCTTCGACTTGAGGCCGTTAGCGGGCCGAAAAAACATTACTACCTGGTGGCAGGCTCAAAAAGACACCAATCTGGTTCAAAATTGTCATGCGCGGATACAAACTTCGCTTGATGCCGTGATGGCGAACATGAAATAATCCACTCAACGAATAGCAAAAGGCGAGGAGAGTATTATGAAGCTTTGTGGCCACAGCGTATCACCCTTTGTTGAGCGTGTTTTAATCGCGCTGGAGATGAAAGGCACGCCTAACGCGGTTGTACTGTCGGATGTCGCAGGCGGCTTTAAGTCAGAGGAACATTTCTCGCACCATCCTTTGGGGAAAATACCATTTTTGCTGCTGGATGATGGGCGCTCGCTGTCGGAAAGCCAGTCGATTGTTGAGTATCTAGATTCTGTTGCCGGGGGCGCATCGCTTGTGCCCACAGATCCGTTTGACGCGGCGAAAGCGAGCCGTATTGTCCGCGTACTGGACATCTATTATTCCAATGCGATTGGCCCGATGGGTCGTGTTGCGTTTGGTGGTACAGCAACGGATGAAGAAGTTGCAGATGCCAAGAACAGGGCATTGCCTGAGGCGCTGAAATACCTTGATGCCTGCATCGAAGGCGAGACTTATGCCGTTGGTGATGGCTGGACGTTTGCAGATGCCGCGATCATGTCTCATCTGTATTGGTTTGAGCGTTTGATGCCGCAATTTGGTGCCGCAGACTTGAGCGATTATCCAAAATTATCTGCTTATTGGGACACTGCACAAAAATCTGAAATTTATCAGGCAAGTAAAGCCCGCGCGGATAGAAGCGTTGCCAAGTTTTTTGAGAATAAAAAATGAGCCTGGAGCCTGATCATACCGGTGGGTGCCTGTGCGGTGATGTCAAAATTGAAGTGCACGGTGACCCTTTATGGGCCGGTCATTGTCATTGTCCTAGCTGCCAAAAAGCTGTGGGAGCGGCGTTTGCAACCTATGCAGGGTTTAAGAAGCAAGCTGTCAGGCTGTCGGGAGATACACTCGAAGTGTTTCGTTCAAGCCCCGGTGTCACGCGCCGCTTTTGCAAAAAATGTGGCAGTGCGGTCTCTTTTGAAGGGGAGGCCTGGCCCGACGAAATACACTTACATCTTGTGCTGCTGGATGATGCTGACATGTTCGAGCCACAGAACCATACCTATGTGAAAACTCGTCAGCCTTGGGTGCACCTGCAGGATGGCCTGCCAACAAGCCGAACCTTCGGCTCTGGTAATGATGACTAGTCGGCATTAGACGCACAATCCTGCTTGTTTCAGGCCAGTTTCTGCGCTAATTGAGGCGCAATCTTTCCAATTTTTCGAGGTCGTACACCCATGGCTGCTTATCAGTATGTCTACCAGATGCAGAAACTGTCCAAAACCTATCCAGGGGGCAAACAGGTTCTGAACGGCATTTCGCTCAACTTCCTGCCAGACGCCAAGATCGCCATCATCGGTCAGAATGGCGCCGGTAAGTCGACGCTCATGAAAATCATGGCGGGCTATGACACGGAATTTGGTGGCGAAGCATGGGCTGCGGATGGCATCCGTGTCGGGTATCTGCCGCAAGAACCGCAGTTGGATGAAAGCAAGGATGTGCTTGGTAACGTGATGGACGGCCTTGCTGAAACTCAGGCGCTGGTCGATGAGTTCAACCAGGTTGCCGCCGACTATGGCATGGACCCGGAAAACATGGACCTGTTGAATATAATGGGCGAGCTGCAGGAACAAATAGATGCTGCCGATGCCTGGGACCTGCAAAGCCAGGCTGAAGTGGCAATGGATGCGCTGTGTTGTCCGCCCAATGAATGGTCTGTGGACAAATTGTCTGGCGGGGAAAAACGCCGTGTTGCCCTGTGCAAGCTGTTGCTTGAAAAGCCTGAAATTCTGCTTCTTGATGAGCCAACCAACCATTTGGATGCCGAAACTGTTGCTTGGCTGGAGCGGTACCTGCAGAACTATACGGGCTGCGTTATTCTGGTCACCCACGATAGGTACTTCCTTGATAATGTTGTGGGCTGGGTGCTGGAGCTGGATCGCGGGCAGGGTATTCCGTTTGAAGGTAACTATACTGCTTGGCTGGAAATGAAAACCAAACGGATGGCGCAAGAAGAACGCACTGACAAAGCGCGCCAAAAAGCCATGAATGACGAGTTAGACTGGATTCGCCAAAGTCCAAAGGCTCGGCAGGCAAAATCCAAGGCCCGGATCAAGGCATATGATGAGATGCTCAAGCAGCAACAGGACCGGGTTTCCGGACCGGCGCAGATCAAAATCCAACCACCAGCTCGCTTAGGCAACAAGGTGATTGAGGCGAGTGGCCTAACCAAGGCGTTTGGCGACAAACTGTTGTTTGAAAACCTTGAATTTTCACTGCCACCTGGCGGTATTGTTGGCATCATCGGCCCCAACGGTGCCGGTAAAACCACCCTGTTTCGCCTGATCACCGGAGACGAGAAGCCCGATGCCGGTACCATAGAATTGGGTGAAACCGTTGAGCTTGGCTATGTTGACCAGTCAAGAGATGCCCTGGATGCCAACAAAAACGTCTGGGAAGAAATTTCAGGTGGGCATGATATCTTCACTTTCGGGAAAACCGAAGTAAGCACACGGGCTTATGTTGGGGCGTTCAATTTTAAGGGTGGCGACCAACAGAAAAAGGTTGGACTGTTGTCTGGTGGTGAACGAAACCGCGTGCATCTGGCGAAAATGCTGAAGGGTGGCGGGAACGTCTTGCTGCTTGATGAGCCAACCAACGATCTGGATACAGAAACATTGGCGGCCCTTGAAGAAGCACTTGAAAACTTTGCTGGGTGCGCTGTGGTCATCAGCCACGACCGCTTTTTCCTGGATCGTATTGCTACCCATATTCTGGCATTTGAAGGCGACAGCCATGTAGAGTGGTTCGAGGGCAACTTCGAAGCCTATGAAGAAGATAAAAAGCGCCGCCTGGGGTCAGATGCAACACAGCCGCACCGCATCAAATATCGCAAATTTGCCCGCTAGGTGGACGAACTGGTAAGAAGTTAGTTATCTTTTTGTTTCACCTTGGTGCACGCATAAATACGTTCAAGCCTTCGGAGGGAACAATGCGCACACTATGGTCGGCGATGATACTAGCCTGCGTCTGGGTGCCATCTGTATCCGCCGACACTGATGGCTCACCCGTAACCTATGTGTTGGCTGACTGGTTTCCGTATGGGTGGCAAGATAACGCCACGCCACAAGGACTGTTGGTTGATATTGCCAAGGCGGTGGATAAAGCCTTGTCCGTCGAAAACAACTACGCGATCGCTCCGGTCTCGCGTGTTTTGCGATCCATCAAGTCTGGCGAATATGATTTTTCTATCATCTACCGCGGCAAAAAGCTGAACCGTCAAGTTGATCATGTCCTGGATGTTGGCTGTATCCGTACTGCGGTCGTGTCAATGCGTGACCGGCCAGTAAGAAAAATCGAAGATTTGAACGGAATGCGTGTCGCTTATTCAAGTAGCGGCTATTTCGCTGATAATTTCCTGCCCACTCTGGACCTGGAGGGTATGGCAGTCGCCAACGCAGACATTATGTTCCGTATGGCCTTGCGTGGCCGTCTGGATGCTTTCGTAATTGATGATGCTGTCTTGCAAGGATATCGACTAGAGCTTGACCAGGCACGCAAAGAAACAGCCGCACAGTGGCAGTCTTTTTCACAACCATTTTATCTTGAGTCTCTGCGATTGGCCGTTACGTCGTCATTTGACAACAAGCACAAAGTCTTGAAAGAACGCATGCGTGGGTTGCTGAGCAATGCCTCTTTCGTTGGCGACCTGCAAGATATCTATGACAGATACGGTTTGCCGTCTGGCACGGCTTGTCTGCATCTGGTTGACCAGTAGGGCCACGGTGGGCCTCAGGGCAACCAATTTAAACTTCCATTTAAGGATTTGTGGCAGTTGGATGCGGCTCAATTACCTCCGTTTGCGTTATCTTCTGCCTCTACATCATCTTCCAGATCATCAAAAAAATCTTCTTCCGCTTCGTCAGCAGGCGGATTTCCATCATAAATCTGAAAACGGCGGTTCTGAAGATACAAAGATCGCATAACTACGTATGGATCATCTTCCTGGTATAATTGATCAAGGGCATCATGTAACTGCACCCGGGCTGCCAATGCGTCTGTACCGTTCCTGGCGAGGGCCAAGCCATCCAATCCTTCGCTGTCCAGTGTCATTGTAACCGGGTCAAAGAAGAAGAACCCTGCAAAACCGACAAAATCTCGGTTGGTTGACGGGCCAATAAAGGGAATTACAAAATAGGGACTTTCTTTCACGCCCCACGCGGCCAGTGTTTGCCCCAGGTCTTCGGAATGGTATGGAATGCCCATACCGTCAGATACCCTGAAAAGGCCAGCGGCACCGACAGTTGTGTTCAGGGCAAACCGTGTCAACGTAGTCAGAGCGCGCTTGAACTTAAACTGCAGTATATCATTCACGAAAACCCATGGCTCCCGAAGGTTGCGCATTGCATTGCTAACCCCGTCTTCCAGCGGATCTGGCATTACAAACTGATAGGCAGAGGAGATGGGTTTGAAAATCTGGCGATCAAAAGTGCGGTTAAACTCAAAGATTTTCCGGTTCATCGCTTCATACGGGTCGTTGACATCAGGATTTAACGTCGCAGATTTCGTGGCACAGGCCGAAGTCGCAATCACCAGGACAAAAGCAACAGCCAAGCGTGCGGTTATTTGACGTATCATACAGGCTCCAAGTGTGGTCTTGAGTTCAACCTTTGCAGCTCAACTGACCGCAAACTATGGCTTTATCAAGATTACGTGCTCGCGAATAGAGAAGATCAATCACATTTTACTGAAGGGGGCCAATAAAACGAGCTTTACTTATATAAAGAAAACTTTATATAGGATCCTTCGGTTATGGAAACAGTCAATGAATCAGCTTTTAACAGCGTTACGGGGTGCAGGTGAGGCGACACGGCTACGCATTGTTGCTTTGTTATCCAAGGGTGAACTGACAGTTGGTGAGTTGGTTCAGATATTGGGTCAAAGCCAACCCAGAGTATCCCGACACCTGAAACTAATGGGCGAATCGGGTCTGCTGGACCGTTTTCAGGAAGGCACACAAGTGTTCTACCGCCTAGCCACAAAGGATGTTGGCGGTGCTTTGAATAAGGCCATTGTTAACTTGATGTCGGATGCAGATTTTGCAGGCGACATACAAAGCCTTGATACCATTCGTAAGGAACGGGTTGAACGGGCGCAGGCGTATTTTCAACAAAACGCGAAGGACTGGGACCGGCTCAGGTCGCTGCATGTTTCTGAAGAACAGGTTGAACAAGCCCTTTTGGAGCAGCACGGCGATGCAGTTGTCCCACGGTTGCTGGATATTGGTACAGGCACCGGGCGCATGCTGGAGGTATTTTCTCCCTTTGCTGATGAGGCGCTTGGCATAGATGTTTCGCTTGCCATGCTGGGTATGGCGCGCGCCCAGCTTGACGGGGCGGATATGGGCAACTGCCAGGTACGCCTTGGCGATATGTATGCCCTTAATCTGCAGGACAACAGCCAAAACCTTATTCTATTTCATCAGGTATTACACTTTGCTGAAGACCCTGCCCGCGCAATCGCAGAAGCAAGCCGTGTCTTGGCACCAGGCGGCAAGATTTTGATTGCTGATTTTGCCCCCCATGACCAAGAGTTTCTGCGCGACGAGCACGCCCATCGTCGCTTGGGTTTTTCTGATGATGAGATAACGTCTTGGGGGCAGTCGGTTGGGCTCAATCTTGAAAAATTAACCCATTTGGATGGTGGCGAACTCCGCGTCACGATCTGGAATTTTGGTAAAAAAGGCTTCAATCAATGATTGATCAAAACAACGCACTTGCTCGATCTGGCTCTTTGTTTGCTGACTCTATTTCAGATGCGAATGTATCTTTTGAATTCTTTCCCCCAAAGACACCCAAAATGGAGGAAACCCTCTGGGCGTCGATCAAAAAGCTCGAGGTGCTAAGCCCGTCATTTGTGTCTGTAACCTATGGTGCTGGTGGTTCAACCCGGGAACGCACCCACAATACGGTTAAACGTCTGCTTGATGAAACCAAACTCAAGCCTGCAGCCCACCTCACGTGTGTTGGCGCCACACGTGAAGAAGTGGATGACGTTATTCGAGATTACCACACGGCTGGTGTGCGCAACATCGTTGCGCTTCGGGGTGACCCACCAGAAGGGGCTGAAGGCTACCAACCTCATGACGGCGGATATGCAAATGCAACAGAATTAGTCGCGGGCATTCGGGCAATTGGTGATTTTGATATCTCTGTTGCAGCTTACCCTGAAATACACCCTGATAGCCCAAACCTGGCTGCTGACCTTGATAACCTCAAGCGCAAGATTGATGCTGGTGCGAACCGTGCGATTACACAGTTCTTTTTCGAAACAGATCAGTATTTTCGCTTTCTGGATCACTGTCAGTCGTTTGGTATTGATGTGCCGATTGTGCCCGGGATACTGCCGGTGTCCAATTTCAAAACACTCAAAAACTTTGCAGGGTCAACCGGAGCAAGCATTCCACAGTGGCTTGGAGAATTGTTTGATGGGTTAGATGACCGGCCGGATACCAGGGCGCTGATTGCGGCGACTGTTGCCGGTGAAATGTGTCGTAAGCTTTATGCTGGCGGCGTTAAAGACTTTCATTTCTATACTCTTAATCGTGCAGACCTGACATTTGCTGTCTGTCACATGTTGGGGCATCGCCCGTCAAAACAGGAAGAAGGGGCGTAATCATGGCAACCACCAACAGATCAGATGTAGTGGATTTGCTAAACGCGTGCGCCGAAAAGCGTATTTTGATCATGGACGGAGCCATGGGCACCATGATCCAGCGCGAAAAACTGCAAGAAGCAAACTACCGCGGCGAACGCTTTAAGGACTGGCACAAAGACCTAAAAGGCAATAACGACCTGTTGGTTCTGACAAAGCCATCTGTGATCGAGAAAGTGCACAATGATTTTCTGGCGGCGGGCGCAGACATCATTGAAACAGACACATTTAATGCAACGCGTGTTTCGATGGCTGACTACGACATGCAAGACTATGCCTATGAGATGAACGTTGAAGGTGCAAAGCTGGCGCGTCGAATTGCTGATGAATGGACGGCGAAAACGCCTGACAAACCCCGTTTTGTTGCGGGCGCAATCGGTCCAATGAATCAGTCTTTGTCCGTTTCACCGGATGTGGATAACCCGGGGTTCCGTTCTGTCACCTTCGATCAGGTCATGGCGTCCTACAAGGAACAGGTTGAGGGGCTGATAGAGGGCGGCGTTGATATCATCCTGATTGAAACCATCTTCGATACACTGAATGCAAAGGCAGCGATTTTTGCCACCGAGGAAGTTTTTGAAGAACGCGGTTTTAGGCTACCTGTATTCATGTCCTGTACCATCACTGATATGTCTGGACGCAATCTGTCTGGCCAGACAATCGAAGCTTTCTGGCACAGTGTGCAGCATGTGAAACCCTTTGCTGTGGGCTTGAACTGTGCCTTTGGTGCTGAATTATTGCGGCCTCATGCCGTCACTATCGCGGCCGTAGCAGACACGCGGATTTGTGTGTACCCCAACGCGGGTCTGCCCAATGAAATGGGTGAATATGACGAAACGCCCGAGGTTACAGCAGGTTTGCTCAAGGGCTGGGCCGAAGAAGGTATTTTGAATATTGTTGGTGGCTGCTGCGGCACAACACCAGAGCATATCGCGGCTATCGCAGAAGCTGTTGCCGACAGCAAACCTCGAGAGATTCCCACAATTGAACCAGTTATGCGCTTGTCGGGCATTGACCCTGTGCAAATCGCAACCCTGACACCGGCTGAGTAACTTTTATGAACAAACCAATCGCACAGTTTATCAATGTGGGTGAACGCACGAATGTTGCCGGGTCTGCGCGCTTCAAGAAGCTGATTTTTGAAGGTGACTATGAAGCGGCGGTAGAGGTTGCTCGTCATCAGGTTGAAGGCGGGGCGCAAATCGTTGACGTCAATATGGACGACGCCATGCTTGATGCCGAAGACGCAATGGTTAAGTTCCTCAACCGGATTGCAGCAGAACCTGATATCGCCCGTGTGCCAGTAATGATTGACAGTTCAAAATGGTCGGTGATTGAAGCAGGCCTTAAGTGCGTGCAGGGTAAGGCGGTCGTTAATTCCATCAGCCTTAAAGAAGGGGAAGGGCCCTTTATCCAGCAGGCGCGCCGTATCATGCGCTACGGCGCTGCCGTTGTGGTTATGGCGTTTGATACAGATGGTCAGGCCGACAGTGTCGAGCGGAAGTTTGAAATTTGCAAACGATCGTATGACATTTTGGTCAACAACGTTGGTTTCCCGCCTGAAGATATCATTTTTGACCCGAATATTTTTGCGGTCGCTACGGGCATTGAAGAACACAACAACTATGGTGTTGATTTCATTGAAGCCACGCGGTTGATCAAAACACACCTGCCTCACGCCAAGGTGTCCGGCGGCGTTTCCAATGTGTCTTTTTCGTTCCGGGGCAACAACCCGGTGCGCGAAGCAATGCACAGTGTCTTTCTGTACCACGCTATCCGCGCTGGAATGGACATGGGTATTGTAAATGCCGGTCAGTTGACCGTGTATTCTGATATACCAGAAGATCTGAAAGAGCGCGTTGAAGATGTCATTTTAAACAGGCGGGATGATGCCACCGAACGCTTGCTGGATATCGCCGACGAATATCGCGGGCAGGGCGGCAAGAAGAAAGTGGAAGACCTTTCCTGGCGCGAACAACCGGTGCAAAAACGAATGGAGCATGCCCTGGTGAAGGGGATTGCTGATTACATCGAAGAAGATGCTGAAGAAGCGCGCCAGCAGTTTGATCGCCCCATCCAGGTAATTGAAGGCCCGTTGATGGATGGTATGAATGTGGTTGGCGACCTGTTTGGTGCCGGTGAAATGTTCCTACCGCAGGTGGTGAAGTCTGCGCGTGTGATGAAGCAGGCAGTGAATTATCTGCAGCCCTATATCGAAGCTGAAAAAGAAGAGGGCGCCGCCGCCAAAGGCAAGATCATTATGGCGACGGTAAAGGGTGATGTTCATGACATCGGTAAAAACATCGTTGGTGTTGTTTTACAGTGCAACAATTATGAAGTGATCGACATGGGGGTGATGGTACCCTGGTCTGATATCCTGCAGGCCGCAAACGACCATGGCGCTGATATGATTGGCCTTTCTGGTCTTATTACGCCGTCACTGGATGAGATGGTTACCGTCGCTGCCGAGATGAAACGGGCTGATTTTACTGTACCTTTGCTGATTGGCGGGGCGACAACAAGCCGGGTGCACACTGCGGTCAAGATCGCACCTGAATACTCTGGCCCGGTGGTGCATGTGCTTGATGCGTCGCGGGCTGTGGGGGTTGCCAGCACTCTGCTGTCTGATGACCTAAAGGATAATTTCGTTGCCGAAACAAAAGCCGCATACGAGGATATTCGCCAAAAGCGATTGGCCAAACCAAAGTCAGACCGCTTGGCATCGCTGGCAACGGCGCGGGGCAATGCTGCTGATGTGTCATTTGATAGCTACACACCTGTAAAGCCTCAGTTTTTAGGCACAAAAACGTTTGAGAGCTACCCTCTCGAAGACTTGATAGACCGTATTGACTGGACCCCATTTTTCCGCACATGGGAGCTGGCAGGCACATACCCTGCCATCCTTCAGGATGACATCGTGGGAGAAAGCGCTCGCAGCCTGTTTGACGATGCGCAAGCGATGCTAAAGCAAATCGTGTCAGAGAAATGGCTAACGGCAAAAGCCGTCATCGGTTTCTGGCCTGCGGCCCGTCACGGCGATGATGTGCAGTTATTTAATGACGAAAAACGTCAAAAAAATTACGAAAAAGTCCATTTTCTGCGCCAACAAGTGCAAAAAAGGGAAGGTCGCAGCAACGATTGCCTTGCTGATTTCATCGCGCATAAAAATGGCCCTGAAGATTATCTGGGTGGTTTTGTTGTTACGGCCGGGCATGGCATCGAAGAGCATGTCGCGCGCTTCAAAGCAGCGCATGACGACTATAATGAAATTTTACTGAAAGCACTTGCGGACCGTTTGGCTGAAGCGTTCGCAGAGCGCATGCATGAGCGGGTGCGGACAGAATTTTGGGGATTTGTGCAAAACGAAGCTTTGGACAACACCGATCTGATCAAGGAGCGCTATCAGGGCATTCGCCCTGCACCAGGTTATCCTGCGTGTCCGGATCATTCTGAAAAAGTGAAACTGTTTGAAATGTTGGACGCGACAGAGTCCATCGGCGTGTCCCTGACGGATAGTTTTGCCATGCTGCCAACAGCGGCAGTGTCGGGGTATTATTTTGCGCACCCTGAAGCGCGGTACTTCGGTATTGGCAAAATTGGAAAAGACCAGCTGGAAGATTACGCCAACCGGCGCGGTGTTGACCTAAAGACGGCGGAGCGTTGGCTTCGGCCAAATTTGGCTGACTAACACCTACCGAGAGGGGTCCATTACCACAACGCTTTGGCCCGGTTGCAGGCGTTCAGCGCCGCGCACCACCACTTGATCGCCTGCTGCAACACCTTCAGCGACCGGTACCCAAAGGCCGATGGCGTTGCGCAGGTCGGCGGTAACGCGCTCAGCAACATTTCCACCGTTTATTTTGAAGAAATACATATCGCCGCCCTTAAGCACAATGGCGTCTCGGGGAACAGCAACGCTGCTGTGTGCTGCCGCGCGCGGCAAGCTGACGGTTACAGGCGTGCCGATAATCCAGCCCGCGTCTGATGCTTCTAGTCGAACCTCAATCATGCGCGACACCATGTCCCCCACAGGTACAACAGTTCTGATAGGAAGGGAGCGCAGCATTTCACCGGAGCGAACATCCACGACCGCGCCTGTAGTCAAATGAGGCATCACTGCAATCGGTGCGGGGATCGCGACTTCCAAGTTGGTGGTATCTACCAGTCTGACCACATTGGCACCGATGTTCAGATATTCGCCAATGTTTGCCAACCGCTCGACAACCGTACCGGGGAAGGGGGCGCGTATTTGCGCGCGCGCCAGGTCGCCTTCTGCACGCTCCACGCGGGCGCGGGCATCTTCAATGTCTTGCGCGACCATTTCCCGCTGGGCGATCACTTCCTGCAACCTTGATTGGGATGCATTATTACGTGCGGCAAGGTCTTTAAAGCGCGTGACTTCCTCGGTCCGGAAAACCATGTCCGCCTCAAGACGTTTGAGGGCGGCCTTTGCCTGGCGCAAGGCGACAGACAGCAACCTGTCATCAATTGTCGCGATCACGTCCCCTGTTTCCAGATAATCACCCACATTGGCTACCGCGCGCAGACGGCCTTCTACTTCGGTCGCAATACGGCTGTCGTTCAGGCTGATAACCGTGCCGCTCACATCGATCAACGGTGCCATCAAGCGTTCTTCTGCTATCGCCACGCGGACTTGTGCCGGTGGCTGCTCAGGCTGTTGTGCTGTCGCATCCAGCGACAGTGGCATGAATGCTAGGGCTACCATAAAGCTGATAGCTGGTAACTTTATGAGTTTTCGCATTGTATAAATCTATTTCGCTTAAAAAATCTTCTCAACACCGTCACTCGGCTGCCGACGGGGTTGCTGCAAGGGACTGCGTCTTAGACCTGAATGTCAGTTGAAGCAAGCTTGGCAGCAGTACAAGCGTGAAGATTGTTGAAATGCTCATGCCACCAACGATGGCAGCAGCCATGCCACGATATATTTCACTACCCGCACCCGGGAACAGCAACAAGGGCAACATACCAAACAGGCTTGTCAAAGTGCTCATGAAAATGGGGCGCAGCCGCAAGCGCAGGGCTTCATGCACGGCTTCCTCGCGGTTCATGCCTCGGCTTTGTGCCTTGCGTGTTTGCGCCACCAGCAGGATGGCGTTGTTGACCACAAGGCCGAGCAGGATAATAAACCCAATCATGCCCAACAGGTCGAGCGACTGATATTGAATCTGGTTCATCACATAAATACCAATCATGCCGCCTGCACAGGCTGTTACAATCGAAACAACAACCATCAACGCATCAACGACAGATCGGAACAAGCCCGCAAGAATGAAGGTCAGCAGTACCAGCGCCACACCAAAGTTTTGTCCCAGAATTATAAGTGCCTGTGCCAGGTCATCGGCGCTACCTGCATACTTGATGGTGGCATTTGACGGCAAGCTGGCCTTCAATGCCGGCTCCACTTTGGTTTGTAACTCGGTTATCAGGGTATCAAGAGACATGCCTTCGGGCGGGTTCACCATCAGGCTGTAGGCCCGCACCCTATCCACTCGCATAATAGAGTTTGGCCCCAGCGCTGCTGTGATGTTTGCAAGTTCACCCAGCGGAACAACGCCGCCAAGCGGCGTTTGCACCGGCACTGCGGCAATCCGTTCCGGCGTGTCAAACCGCTCGGACTTCAGATAGATATCAAGCCGTTCGGTTCCATCGAAATATTCCCCTAACCAGGACCCCTGACCCAATTGTAGAATAACCTGTGTCAGGTCATCGCGGTTCCAGCCAACCTCGGCCAGCCGGACATCGTTGGGCTCAAATCTTAACTCTGTGTTTTCAGCAAACGGATCAGGTTGGGGGTTTGCAGCCGCGCCGGGGATCTGTGACATAACCAATCCCATGCCTTGCATGGCCGCGTTCTGGGCGGCACGAAGGTCCGGGGCGCTGATACGCAGTTCCACACTGTTTTCGTCACCAAATCCGCCAAACAGGCTGCGTCTGAGGGTGAAACCAAACATGTCGGGGATACCCGCGATTATTTCGGTTTGTACAATGTTTTGCAGGTCTTCAATTTGTGTACCGTCTTCGCCGTTCAGCGCAAGCCAGCCCCCGGATGCGCCCGGAAATGACCACAAGAAGTAATCCCGCACCTTTGGTTCTTTTTCGCCGGTCAGGTAGGGTTGGATGCGTGCGCCCAGCACTTTGGCAATCTCCCTGTCTGCCGTTTCAACGTTGGTGCCGGGTGGGAAAAACAGAAAGCTATCTACAGTGTCACGTTTTACTGGTGGAAGATAATCCATTTGCGGCATCAACAGGAAAAACAGGGTGAACGACGCCCCGATCAGGCCGGCAACCCAACCCGCACGTTTGGCATTGTTGTTGGTCAGCGTCATCAAACCGTCAGACATTGTCTCCCAAATAGATTTTTTATCGTCAGGATCTGGCAGCTCGCGCATCCAGAAGCGCGCCATTGTAGGCAATACCGTTACGGCCACAATCAGCGAAACACCTACGCCTATGGCGATCGTCAGCGCAAGGTCGGCAAACATTTGCCCGATAGCGTCCTTGAGGAACATAATAGGTATGAACACAGCTACTGTTGTAGCCGTTGACGCCAGCAGGGCGCCCCATACCTGGCTGGCGCCAAGGTTACTGGCGTCTTTGGGTTTTTCGCCTCGTTCCCTTAGCCTGACGATGTTTTCTAGGACAACGATAGCAGCATCCAGCACCATACCGGTTGCAAAGGCTAGTCCAGCCAATGAAATGACATTCAATGTGCGCCCCGTCAGGTTCAGGACCAGAAATGTTGCCAGCAAAGAGACAGGTATTGCAGTCGCGATAAGCAAAGTTGCCCGCCACTGCCGTAAAAACAGCCACAACACACCGACGGCCAACAGCATGCCAATAATCAAGTTGCTTCCGAGCAGATTGATTGACCGGTTAATGTAAAGCCCGGGATCGAAACTATATTGGGCGACAAGACCCCGGTTTTTGAATTCGCCGGCATTGAGTTCGTCCATACGGGTTTTTACCGCAGCGAGTGCTTCCAGAACATTGGCATCGTTGGTTTTTGATATCCCAAGCCGGATGGACGGGTTGCCGTTCTGGTAGATAAAACCATCTGCCTGCCCCGGACCAATTTCAATGCGGGCAATGTCGCCAAGTTTGATGGGCAAGCCATTGCGCCATTCCAAAATGAGGTCAGCAAGTTCGTCCGCGTCATACCGTCCTTCATAGCGGACAGTGTATTGTTTGCGGCCAACATCCACCGACCCGGAGGATATATCGACAGAACGACCGATACGCGCCGGAACGCGGGCGATATCAATACCCAATTCGGCTGCGCGGTAGGGGTTGAAAATAATCTGGAGCTGATCGCCGCCACCGCCTGTTCCGTCATCAAGCTGGATTTCCGAGACACCGTACAGGGATTGCAGTTCTGGCTTGATCACATCTCGCAAATATTTTGCGTTTTCTGACGCACGGTCCTCAGTGCCCGGCACCTGCTGGACATAATATTCAATCAATTGATCGTTGGCATCGCCCCATTCTCCCATCATCACCTGGGGTTTTTGAGCGTTGGCGGGCAAGGGGCGCAGGCGGTTCAGGCGGCTGATAATATCAATCAGCGCGCGTGTCATGTCTGTCTCGATGGCGAATTCAAGCTGCATAAACCCAAAATTGGCCATATTCCAGCTCACCATTTCGGTCATGCCGGGCGTGCCTTGCAAGACTTCTTCAACAGGAACCGTGATTTCGCTCTCGATTTCCGCTGGTGAAGCGCCGGGCCAGGAATTGATTACTGAAATGATCGGCTTCTGAATTTGGGGCAGCAATTGTGCGGGAAGGTTGAAGATGGAAGCGACACCCAACAACATCACCACAGCCGCAACAATTGCTACTGTTGCCGGGTTATCAAGGCTTTGGCGTGTTAGTTTCACTGTCAGTCTCTCTTGTCTTCATTCAATCAGTGCGCGAAACTATATATTCAACTGATTGGTTGAATATATAAAAACCGGGCATTTTTAAGCTGGGGCTGTGCCTTTTAATACAGAATGATGCAGTTTTGCATCATCAATTGGCTGCCCCTATCAATATTGTGATGACGTATGATGGTCCGCGATTTTGACGGACCTATCAATAAATCGATGAGAAGTATCGCCAGTGAGATAAATGGAGTAGCGACAGATACCAAGGCAGGTTGGTTTAGCGATAGTCTTTCAATGTGTCGTCAAGCCAGCCTGAGTCGGTTATGTCCTGCAAGCGCTTGCGGATATGGGCTCTGAATTCAGTTGTTTTCGGATTGTCAAAGCAAGCGATCCCGTCGCCCATCGAGTCCAGCCGTATGGTTGCCTTTTTTAATTGATCCCTCACGCCCCGTTTTTTGGACAGAAAATCAAGATCAAAGTCAAAACCGATTAAGGCGTCTACCCTGCCAGCGACCAGCATATCAATCATCTGCAATTGGCTTTGAAGATGAAAATCATCCTCGACCCCAAGCTGATCAAGGAAGTCTACCAGGTTAACATCGGATGCTATTTTCAGTCCCTTGAGTTGGTCAACATCTGTAATATCGGGCGATGACTTTGGCAAGTAAGCGACCACGGATATTGTGTTCACTGGCCCAATAAAATCGAGATCGCGGTACGCGCTGCCATCCTCGCCTTTGCTGACAATTCTGTCTGTGGCTATGTACATGCAGTCCATTTGCCGATTAACGAGAGCACGGGTAAGCCGGTTGGAAGGCAGAAATGTTGTTTTGACTTCGCCGGAGTATCCTTCGAGCAGTTTGTTGTAGATGGTGTTGTACACACCGCTGCCGTTTTGTTCATAGGCAAAGGGGATGCTCATACTGCCGACATTGATGTCAGGCGTTGCTGCTTCTTGGGAAAGTATGTCACGCGAGAACAGCATGTTAATGGCGGATGCCAAAATGGCTAAAGCCATGTATCTTTGCAGTTTTATGGATAGTGGCATAAGGGCTCCTAGAGCATACTATACATATAACACCATGTTATGGTGAGATAAAACCCTGCATTTGGTTGAAAGAACCTGTTTGTGCACGCATTGCGCCTTCCGCCTAAGATATCGGTTTCGGTTCAAGGCGTTTTCAGGCCGAGCTGATTTCTTGAGTTGGAGATGCCTGTTTCATTATTGATTTGGTTAATTTGGGCGAGTTTAAGCTGATCCGCGATTTGGCGCGCAAAGTTATCGCCCTGAGCATTTTTGACGCCACGTAACCCACGGTTTGCCGTATTTGAGGCAGTAAAAGAAAAATGTATCAATATGTATCAATATGTATCGTTAGTGTCTCAGGCAGTTGAAGCGAAACAACTGGTTACGTAGGGTCGATAGAATAAAGAAGAAATTGCCATAGCGACACCCCGGCTTAATGCTGAAATGTTGCATCGCAGAAATTGTGTTAACCGATGGGTTTTACTAGATATGCTGCCCAAAACTAAAATTCCTGCCGCGGTACGTCGTATAAAGGGCTGACCTTTGGAACAGCTTCCCTTCGCCATACTAACGCTTTTGTTTATCAGCGCTGCTTTTAGTGCGATATTTTTCTTTGCTTGGCGAACATTTGGCCGCATGAAGCACGCGCTTACATGGGCCATTATGTTTGTTATGTCCACTTTACAATGGGGCTTCAACCTGAGCCTCGCAGTGGAGTTTGTGCCCAGTCAATTGTTATTCGATGTGGCCCAATCCTTCCTGGGGCCTGCGACCACTTGTATGTCCGTAGTAGGCTATCTTCAACGGGCGCAGCGGTTGGTCAATGTCCCGTTTATTACTGCCCTAATCCTTGCCAGTGCAGGTGGATCCATCTGGTTAATCTATGTACAACCGCATGTGGGCCTTCGGGCAGCTATTTTGCCGACTCTCATTGTTGCCAATAGCTTCTGGAGCATGTGGATACTTTATAGCGAGCCCAGAAAAAAAAGGCTTGTGGAATGGGCGGTGATTGTAACCCTTGGGCTTTTTGCCGCATCTCAAATGTTTGTTGGTTCTGTTGCGCTAAGCCAGGGGGCGACAAGAGACCCGGTAGCGGAACAATTGTATGTCACTATCGCTTTTCTTACGCTGCCGCCGTTTTTCACGTTGCTGGGCATGTTCGCACTTTCGTTGATCGCTTCCGATATTTCTACACGTGCAGAAGTCCTCGCAGAGTATCAGAAACAAAAGCGACGAGAGGAGGCCGAGAAAAGCTGGGGCACGGTCCAGGATGCCATTGAGGCAATGCCTGATTTGATTGCGATTGATGACGGTGATGGAACCTTCCTTACATGCAATGGAGCCATGGCGTCATTTTTGGGCAAAACTAAAGAGGAACTAGCGGGCCTAAGAACCCTGGAGGTTATAGACCTTTACCGCGAAAATTTTGCCTTTATCGACGGAAATCCGGTCCAATTCAGTGAAGATATTGCACAAAAGCTCTGGCACGCACTGACCACGGGTACGCGCTTGAACGTGCTCACCAATGATGATCGTAGTTTTATTGTCGACTGCGGCTACTTGCGGGCTGGGGGTCAAATTCTGGTGTCCCGTGATGTTACACAGCTATACCGAGCAAGGGCGCGGCTTGAATCCGCAATTAGCTCTATGCCCATTGGTTTTGCCCTGTTCGATAAAAACCATCAGTTGGTCGCTTGCAACAAATCCTATGAAAATATCTTGCAGCGTGATCAGGACTGGATTGTCCGGCAGCCATTGACCACTCTCGTATCGGCTTTGATGCGGCGTCTCAAGGTAGCAAAAGATGCGAGTCTTGTGCTGCGCAGTGAGTGGATGCACGAATGGATGGATGCAATTGAGGCAGGAGAGCAAAAAAGCTCGACAGTTCTTCTGGACGATGACACCTGGGTTGACCTGTCAATACGCCCCGTGCCCAACGAAGGGTTTGTTACTATCGCCAACGATGTCACGAACCGGCGGTTACTGGAAATTGATCTTGAAAAAAATGAAGCTCAGTTAAGACAGATATTAGGTGGCCAGCCATTCCCTGTGATGCTGGTGAGACCTGACGACAGTAAAATTCTGTTTGCCAGCGCGGCCGCAATAGATGCCTTGGGGGGGGATGAAAAACAAGTGATGAAAAACACGGCGCAGGCATTTCTTGGTGGCTTGCTTGACAATGCACCAGATCGGTTTGTGGATGACCAAGATCACGTGGCAACAGTAACAGAGACCACTGTGACCAGACTTTCTGGTGAAAAGTTTTCTGCACTTTTTTCATCGCATGGAATTTCCTATGCTGGCCGGGAGGCACAGGTTGTCAGCTTTATCGATATTTCCAACATAAAAGACCTTCAGTCAGAACTCGAAAAACAGCGGGAAGCTTTGTTCCAAAGTGAAAAGCTGAACGCTCTAGGCACCCTTCTGGCAGGTGTTGCTCACGAGTTGAACAATCCTCTCACCGTGGTGGTCGCAAACGCCCATGTTCTTGCATTAACAAGCGAAGATGAGGCGGCGCAAACGCGGATTCAAAAGATCACAGACGCAGCTGACAGATGTGCAAAAATTATCCGGTCATTTCTTGATATGGCGCGCAAAAGCCCGGGTGAAAAAGTCGAGTTTGATGCAGCTGCTTGTGTCCGGCAGGCGATTGATCTGTCAGTTTATGGTTTGCAGGAAGACCAAATTGACCTTGAAACAAAAATTGCCAGCAGCTTGCCGGCCATCAAGGGCGACCCCGATCAGTTTGCTCAAGTTGTCCTGAATTTGATCATCAATGCAAAACAGGCCTTGGTAAACCAAGACGCCCCCCGACGCATCGTGGTTGAAATGCATCTGAATAAATCCGGCGACAGCATTGAACTTCATGTGATTGATAATGGTGGCGGTGTACCCACCGAGATTCAGGATAACATTTTTGATCCCTTCTTTACCACCAAAAGGGTAGGAGAGGGTACGGGCATGGGCTTGTCGCTTGTGCGCGGAATTGTCAACTCGCACGGTGGCAGGATTGATCTGATCCAAAATGGCGCGGGTGGACATTTCAGGGTATCAGTTCCGCATGTCGGGCATGTATTGAAACAAGATGATAATCTAATTGGCGACACAGTGGGTGATGCTCAGCAGCGCATTCTGATAGTGGACGACGAACCCGACGTACTTGCCGCGCTTGAGGATATTCTGGTGCTGCAAGGGCATGCAGTGCACGCTGTAAGTTCGGGGGTTGAGGCCCTTGACGCTCTGAAGGTTCAAAAATTCGACGGTATGCTCAGCGATATTCGGATGCCAGGGATGGACGGTCAGGAACTTTTTAGGACAATTCGCACTGAGCATCCCGATATGGTTGACCATATTGCGTTTATCACGGGTAATGATTTGTCTGACCAAACCAAAATATTCCTTGATACCTGCAATAGGCCTTATCTAGGAAAACCTTTCATTCCGCAAGAAGTCGCAGACCTTTTGCAAGATTTGGGCGACAGAACCACGGTTTGATGACAGTAGTCGGGCCAGGCTTCAGCTGCTGGGTTAGTCAGTTTCGCATGTTAGCGCGTAACCGCCACCCCAATATGTTTTAAGGATCCGTGGTTTACTCGGGTCATCCTCAATTTTTTTTCTGATACGGCTGACATAGTTGTCGATGCTTCTGTCAAAGGCATTTGCTTCCCGTCCTTTTGATAACTTCAGAAGTTGGTCGCGCGTTAAGACAATATTGGGATGGTTGATAAAGACCTGCAACAAGCGGGCTTCGCCGGTACTGAGAGACTGTGCCACACCCTCGCCGGACACAAGCTCTTGGTTTGCCACATCCAGTGTCCAACCGCCAAAGGTCGGCTGACTCGCTGGTTTCATGCCGGTGCTATCATCACGGGCTGTTGCACGCCGCAGGACGGAGCGGATTCGGGCCAACAATTCTCTGGGGTTAAAGGGCTTGACGACATAGTCGTCTGCGCCGAGTTCCAATCCGATAATACGTTCAGTGTCTTCGCTGCGGCCGGACAGAAATATGACCGGCACTTCCGACACTTTTCTAATATCCCGACACAATGTAAACCCATCGTCTTTACCCAGCATAACATCAAGGACAGCCAGGTCGCAGTCTTCCCCATTGATACAGGCCATTGCATCGCTGGCGTTGCTTGCCAAGCTTACCCTAAATCCTTGGGACTCCAGATAGACACCGATTGGTTCCCGGATGCCTTCTTCATCATCAACGACAAGAATGTGCTTGCTAGTTGGCAATCGCCTCTCCCTAACCTTGAGTTGGGCCAACAATCTAGGATTTTGTTATCTGGTACTTTTGTATATTCCCAGCTTAGAAATTTTGAACAGTCGACACCAGACTTTTCCTCACCGATTTGCCATCCTGATACATATTGCGACAATTTTAAACAAAGTTAGCAAATTTCAAACTTATGCCCGTGGTATCTCCGTAATCACACGCAGGTCATATTTCATCTGTTGATTTGAATGAAGACTTTTTCACTGTTTTAAGTCGGTGACGATTGGGGAATAAGGTGAAAACGAATAGTTCAGAGTTGGTGTGGACATTTGTCCCTACCGATGGCTATCGGTCCGTTAAAGTAAATCGGCTAACAAGTTGGGGTGGACGCGTTACAGCGTTTGTTCTGTTGTTTTGTGTAATGGTGCTGATTGTTGCGCTTGATGCACGGGTAGTCAGTGCTCAGCAGCCTCCAGTTCTTCCTGACCCATCTCAGTTAGAGAGCCAGTTTGAAGAGCGAAAGCTTCCGCAGTCAAGTTTCACAATCAATAACAGATCCGATGACCAGCAACCTATTGGTCCTGCGGCTGATATCAGGTTTGTTCTGGAAAGCCTTACTATCCAGGGCCTGTCTGCACTCCCTGTGTCTGAACTGGAACCATTTTATGCTGACTTGATCGGCACTGAGATTTCTGTTGCCCAGCTTTTTGATATTGCTGCTCGAATGTCGGCCTTTTATCGAAACCGGGGCTATATCCTGTCCCGCGTTACAGTGCCTGCGCAGGAAGTCACAGATGGCGCTGTTACCCTGACTGCCGTTGAAGGTTACATCCATAAAGTGACAGTTGAAGGTGATATGGTTTTCGCCGCAGGGAAACTGGCTCGGCTCGGAAACAAAATAACCCAATCCAGGCCGTTGCTTGCCAAAGACCTTGAACGATACATGTTGTTGGCCAACGATATTCCTGGTGTAACAGCAAGTGCTGTGTTGCAGGCCTCTGATCAACCGGGCGCAACCGACCTGACTATTGTTGTCTCACAAGACCGGGCCGAGGTTTTTGCATCGGTGAACAATCGGGGGTCACGGTTTAACGGGCCGGTACAGGGCCAGGTTGGCGCATACTTCAACGGACTTTTTGGCGGCGGGTCGCGCACAGGTGTCCGTGCCATTGGTGCAGCTCAAATATCGGAATTCCGCCTCTATGAAGTGGCGCACCTGCAGGTATTGGGGACCGAAGGAACAACCCTGCAACTTGTGGGTCGTCGGACGTTCTCGGAACCGGGTAGCAGTCTTAGTGATCTTGAAATTGAGGCAAATTCAATTTTTGGCAGAGTCGTTCTGCAGCATCCACTCATGCGGTCTCGTGCGCGCAGTTTATATGTTCGAGCGGCTTTGGACATACGCGACACAGAAACCGACATTCTTGGTCAAGCCTTCAGCGAGGACCGTATCCGCGTGGCTCGTTTGGGTGCGGCCTACGATTTTGTTGACCGGCTAGACGGGATAAACCTTGTGGACATAGAAGTCTCGCGAGGTCTGGACATTTTTAATGCCTCGCGAACACGAGACCCCTTTCAATCCCGGGCAGACGCTGAGACCGGTTTTGTGAAGGTAAATGCCTCAGTAACGCGGTTGCAGCGTATTGCTCCTAAAGTCAGTCTTTTACTGGATACGGCCGGTCAGTTCACGAGCGATGGTCTTGTTGCTGCGGAAGAGTTCGCGCTAGGCGGTGGCCAGTTTGGTCGTGCTTTTGATCCATCCGAGATATCCGGTGACCGTGGTGTCGCTGGGCGCGCAGAACTTCGTTATGACGGCACAAGCAACATGCGCTGGCTGGAAAAATATCAGCTCTATCTTTTTGGCGACTATGGGGTGGTCTGGAATCAGCAAAACGGGAGCTATCAGTCTGTTGACATTGGCTCTGCCGGTGGTGGCCTGCGCCTGACGGTGAACGAAAACATCTCTGCTTATGTTGAATTAGCTGCTCCTTTTGAAAAAACCGCAGACTTTGAAGCACGCTGGGGAGACTCGGTGCGTGGATTTGCGGGCATCAGCTTTAGATTTTGAGAGATCAAGCATGACAAATACTAAGCGGTATTCGCTTTCGCCCAGATTGGCCAATAACAGCCAGACTACGCCGGCATCAGTCTCGGTTAGGCTCCGTTCCAGGCTCATGACATCAACGTCTCTGGCTGGACGCCTTATTGTCGCTGGACTTCTCGCCGCCGTGCCGATGTCTCCAGCTTATGCTGGTCCCCGTGATGGTATCGTCGTGGCCGGGAATGCCGCAATTACCCGGCCTGATAACCTGCAAACAGATGTGCATCAGAATACCGACAGGGCTATTATTAACTGGCGGGATTTCTCCATCGCGGAGCAGGAGGTTGTAACCTTCTATCAGCCGTCGGCGGACTCGATCACGCTAAACCGGGTTATCGGCGACTATGGGTCCGAAATTTTAGGACAGTTGAACGCCAATGGTCGGGTGATGATTATTAATCCCAATGGCATCTTGTTCGGTGCAACTGCACGGGTTGATGTGGCTGGGTTAGTTGCCACTACGTCAGATATTTCAGACACTGATTTTATGAGTGGCAACATGGTGTTTGACCACTCCGTTGATACCAATGCACATGTCATCAATCACGGTAGTATCACAGCACGAGACCATGGTCTGGTTGCGCTGGTGGCACCAGGTGTTGAAAACAATGGGACGATAACGGCGAAATTTGGCCAAGTCGCATTGGCAACAGGTACTCGTTTCACGCTCGATTTATATGGCGATGACCTCATCCAACTGGCTGTTGGCGACGCCGTTGCCCAGAACGCGACCACTGGTAAGGGGAGCGACCAGTTTGTCAGCAACACGGGCAGCATTTTTGTTGATGGCGGCTTTGTTTCCATCGACGCACGCTCTGCGGCAGGTGTGGTCGAAAATATTGTTAATATGTCAGGCGTTATTCAGGCCAGATCGGTTGCTGAACTAGGGGGACGGATTGTCATCTCGGGCGATGACAACAGCAATATCAGTATTTCCGGAAAATTACTGGCTGACCAAGTCGGCGATGGCGGCGATGGCGGCATTATTTCCGTGACGGGTGGTGTAATTTCTGCGTCTTCAGACGCAGAGTTGTCAGCCGATGCAGGCGTTGTCGGTGATGGCGGTGATATTCGCGTGATTGCGTCTGACAGTCTGTCATTTTCGGCTTCTGCCAGTGCTCTTGGGGGTCGCGCTGGAGGGGACGGCGGTTTTGTCGAAACATCGGGCACTCGTTTGATGGTCGGCGAAACCGCACGTGTCGACACCAGTGCAGCATTCGGCGACTTTGGTACGTGGTTACTGGACCCTGATGATCTTGAGGTTGTCGAAACGTCCGATGGCACCGACAGCCAGGTTTCTGCGGCCACAATCGTTACCAATCTTGAAACTTCTGATGTTCAGTTGATGGCGAACAATTCGATCACGGTCAGCGTGGGTATCGACAGCAGCAGTCAAACCAGCTCAACAACATTGTCGCTCACCGACCAAAATAGTGATGGCAACCTCACGGTCAATCTGAATGCTGAGATATCTCTTGGCGCCAACCAATCGCTAGCTGGTGAAGGCAGCACCGTGAATGTTGCCAATGGTACGACAATTCAGAATGGTGTTGACGTTGCGGCCGAGGGGGCCACTGTCAATGTTGCTGCGGGCACCTATGACGAAAATGTCGTGGTGTCGACTGCGGACCTCACTCTAGCGGGGGCTCAGGCTGGGATGGCGGCTTCTGGGCGTTCTGGAAGTGAAACAGAAATCACCAGTATTCACATCGAAGGTGGCGCCGATGGTGCGACTGTTGATGGGGTGACCATTGCGGACGGTGCATCCATTGATGGCAGTAAAGCAGGTATATATGTTGATCGCGGTGCTGCGGATATTACCGTTGAAAACACTGTTTTTCATCGTGATGGCGGCAGCAATGGTGACGGATATCGTGGAATACTAACGGCAAGTGACGGGGCCCAAACAGGTCTAGTTATCCGGAACAATAGTTTTCTGGGCTGGGCTACAGGTGTGTACCTGAATCCAGGCGCGACAGATGCAACGGTCACGAGCAACGACTTTGACGGCAACTTTGTCGGTATTTCAGTAGATGGCCCCGATGGAGTGATCATAACGGGTAATAGTTTTGCCAATAGTGGTTTCGAGGGCTTGGGCTTTGGGTCATGGACAGGCAACCCGGCAGACGAGCCGGTTACCTTAACAGCGACCATCGCGGATAACGATTTCGCTGACAGCAATACAATGCACGTAGGCATGTATGCTGGTGATGATACCGTGATTGATTTTAGCGACAACAGCTTTGGTGGTGTTCTGGCCGGTGGCATGACCGCGATTGAACTGTTGGCCGTGGCTGAAAAAATTGGTGATGGTATACGCGCCGTCGATGGGTATTCGGGTGTTGCGCATCTTCGTGACGGATTTGTTTTTGTTACGGACGGTGGCAGTATCGACCTGGGTCTTGATCGTGCCGACGAGGGTGACAGCGTCATGGTCGGCGCTGGCACCTACGCAATCACCGAGACGATTGAGATTGATAAATCTGTCTCTCTAATTGGTGCACAGGGCGGCGTCGATCCCCGGAGCGGCGCGAGTGCGCGCTCATCCGGTAGCGGCGACGAGTCAATTATTGATGGTGGGGGCAGTCTCTCTACTCTTGTCCGTATTGCTGCTGATGACGTGACCCTGAGTGGGTTTGAAATCCGAAACGGAACGGGCGATCTGGTTGAGACCGATGTCGCGGTCGATAACCTGCTGATAAGCTATAACCTGATCCATGGTACTTCGGGTGACGAGGGTATCCAGATCAGGAACGCGACCAATCCGGTCATTGAGTATAACCGCATTTATGACACCGCCGGGGATGGCATCAATTTTACGACCGTTACTGACGGCTTCATCCGGTTCAACGAAGTGCACGACAGTGCATCCACGAATGCCGCGATCTATATCAACGAAGCCTCAACGGGCAGCACGGTTCGGGGCAATTTTGTTCATAATGTCTCCGTTAATGATGGTATCAAGATCGGCAACAAAAGCGGCACCGACAGTGCACTTTCCGGTGGCACTATTGTCGATAATGTCGTCGAGGACGTTGCTGGTGACGGCATCACAGTTTACATGAGCGACGTCACGGTCACGGGCAACACGGTCAGCGGCAGCACCAGTTCAAACGGCGCAATTTTTGTGGACTTTGACGTCGACAACGTCAGCATCACTGGCAACACCCTGCAGAATAACGGCAGCGAGAACGATGCAAATACAACATACGGTGTTCGGGTGGGCAAAGACCAGAACCCGACAAACGTAACGATAAGCGGCAATATTTTCTCAGGTAATGAAGCGCAGCTTATCGACAAAAACGGCGTTGCGACGCTTTCAGATACTTTGGCCAATAATACGTTTGACGCCGCTGTCACCGTAACGGACGGCAACGCCATATGGTCGTCAATACAGGACGGCGTAGACAATGTTGCAAGCGATGGGCTTGTTACCATTGCAGCCGGTTCCTATGCGGAAGATGTTGAGCTAGCCACCGCTGACATTACTCTCTCTGGAGCACAGGCCGGTATTGCAGCCTCCGGCCGAAGCGGCGATGAGGCGGTATTGACCGGCAGCATCAATGTAACCGGCGACGCGGATGGAACCATCATTGACGGTCTGACCATCGCCGATGGGTCGTCTGCTACCACAGAAAATACGGGTCTGTTTATCGGCACCGGCGCAACAAATGTTACGGTCCAAAACACCGTTTTTACACGATCAGGCACTGTCGACGGCGATAGTTTCAGAGGTATTGTTACAACTACGAACGGCGGTCAGACTGGCTTGGTGATTCAGAACAACAGTTTCTCGGGCTGGGCGACGGGTATTTATCTCAACCCCGGTGCCACGGGCGTTCAGGTTCTGAGCAACGATTTTGATGGCAATTATGTCGGCATGTCTGTCGACGGCCCTAGCGGCACGATCATTACTGGTAACACATTTTCCAACAATCTTTTTGAAGGGTTGGGACTGGGGCCTGGATCGATTGATGAGACGGCGACGATTTCCGGCAACGACTTTACCGGCAATGCCATGCATCTTGGTCTTTATATAGGCGACGATGTTGAGTTCGATGTCAGCGCTAACAGTTTCGGCGGCGTGAATGTAGTTGATATGACGCTTGACGAATTACTGGCTGTTGAGGCCCTGATTGGCCACGGCGTTGACGGCAGCGGTGGGTATTCTGGTTTTGCGCAATTGCGTGACGGCTATGTTTTCCTGAACGACGGCGGCGATGTTGATGCGGGTATTGGTTTTGCGGAAGAGGGCGGTACCGTGCTGCTGGGCGATGGTTCTTACACGCTCACGTCAACGCTGGATATTGGCAAAAGCATTACATTTGCGGGCCAAAGTGAAGGCGGCACCATCATCGATGGCTCGGGTGTCAGCGGTTATGGCATTCATGTGACCGCTGATGATGTTACTATGAATACCTTCACGCTTTATGGCCCCGCAGTCAACGCCGGCACAAGCTATGGGGTTAAGGTTAATCCGACTGGTGATGTCAGCAGCCGCTTGCTGAACTTCGCCATCAATGATGTCACAATCCGAGGGTCGGGCAGAGCAGAACTTGATTTAAATGGCGTTACTGGTGCGGTTGTTACGAATGTAACGGCAGATGGTCGTCTGTTGGCTGATGAAAGCCTGGAAACAGCTGGTGCAGGTATTCAAATTACCAACAGCGCCAATGTAACTCTTTCTGGAGTTGAAACACTGGGCAACGCTTGGGGTAGCGCTGCCATCTATCAATCCGACTTTGATAGTGGACAAAGTTTCGACCAGCAGACGACGAACATCAATATTGATGCCAATCAGAACACGTTTAATGAGTCTGGAGGACTATTTTCGCAGGATAGTTCAGATACTTTCGATTTTGGCACGCTGAACCTTACCAACTTCTCCCATACCGTCGAAAACCCGGACTTCAGAAGTGATGGGTCGCAATTCGTTTTCTATCGCACCTCAGAGCAAGACGCGATCGACTTCGCTGTTTCTTTCTCGCCGTCGGACTCAAGTTATATCCGTTTGTGGTCCGGCACATCGGCAGGCAATGACTATACGGTGGGCACGGGCACAGGCGGTGTGGCGATGAGCATACAAGCCGCGCTTGATCAAGCCATTGATGGCAGCACCGTGTCCGTTCGAGCTGGGAGCTACGCTGAAAACCTCAGTCTTGCAACGGACGGTGTAACACTCACTGGCAGCAGTGGCGCTAATCTGACTGTTGCTGAAGGCGAAACCGGTATTTCCATCTCTGGCGACGACGTGACCGTCTCCGGCCTGTCGATAACAGGACCGTTCAGCGAGAATTTTGTCAATGTTGATTGGGACACCGCGGCCAGCACTTTTGGCATTGTCACATCACCTTCTGCGCAAGGGTTCTCTATCACCGACAACACTATCACCGACGTGCGGACCGGCATCTCTCTCAGCAGTGGTAGTCAAGGTACCGTCAGTGGCAATGTGATCGACAATACAAAAGGTGCTATTCTGGTCCGCACCGATGACGCGACCATCACCGGAAACGCCGAGGCGACGGAAAGCAACGAGTGGGGCATCGTGTTCCTTACCGTTAGTGACGGCGCTTATACCACATCGCCAACCGTCAGCGAGGCAACCTACGGCGCCGATATCATGGCGCTTTCAAGTGCAAATGATGGCATGTCAGTCCTCGACCGACGGTATGGCTCAAACGGATTGTTGGGTATCGCGACCGATGTAGGCAACCGTTCCCATGTTCATACATCGGCTGGATCATCCTTTACAGCGTCTGATGACTTTGACCTTGGCAATGGCCTTGGCAATGCGCGCCAGCCGCTCGGTTCCATTGCAGACGCATCAGATGCCGCAGTTATAGGTGGCACACTAATAGTGGGCAGCGGCGACTACAATGAAGACCTTACCTTCGATGGCCTGCATACCTTCGTATTTGACGGAGCGACCGTTAACGCGGTTATGGCCAACAATGGCATTGTGCCCCTGTTGCGAGGCAGTTTGAACGCGGAGAGCTTTAGCTTGCCCGGGGGCTTTGATTTGACTGGGGATTCGTCGCTGGCAGTTAACAGCGCTGTAACGCTACCTGCATTGTCGTCCGCCTTTGGGCTGTCAATCAGTGCGAGCGCGATCAATCTGTCAGGCACCTATGTCCTTGGTAGTTTTGCTGCAACCGGTCCGGTTGTGCTGTTGGCAGACACTGAACTAAATACCAGCAACACAGGCGGCAATATTACATTCAATAATGCCATTACAGCGACAACGGCAGCGCAGGACGACCTTACGCTTAACGCAGGAACAGGCGATATTGTTCATACTAACATTGGTGCTTCGAACCTTCGCATCGGCGATCTTACGGTGACCGCAAACACATATGACGGATCGGCTGGCACCACGTATGTCGTCAATATGGATGCGACAGTAACTGGCGACGCCTCTCTTGGTGACAATTCCCTGAATGCTTCGGGGCGCGCTAGTGTTGTTGGTGCAAACGTGCGTGGGCGGGTTACAGCCGATGGTGATGTTACGGTGAACGCGACAGCGGGTGCTGTTGAAGCAGCCGTAAGTTCTACGGGCGGTACCGCCCAGGTTACCGCACAAACAAACGTTACTGGTTCGGTGGAAGCGCCAACGGTGACCGTACAGGCGAACACTGGCGAGGTCTCTGCTCCTGTAACAGCAACTACCGGCAATGCGACCGTAAACGCAGGCACAAATGTATCAGGCACGGTCAGGGCGTCCAATGGTTCGGCTGGTGTGACCGCTGGGTCTAGTGTTACGGGCAGCGTGGAGGCAGCAACAGCAACGGTTGCAGCGACTGCGGGTGAAGTTACAGCACCAGTAACAGCAACTACTGGTAATGCGACCGTGACGGCTGGCACCAATGTGTCCGGCGCAGTTTCCGCGACAAACGGAACAGCCGGCGTGACAGCGGGAGAGAATGTTACAGGCGATGTTTCTGCAAGCACCGCGACGGTACAGGCTACTGGGGGGTCCGTGAATGCGACCGTCAGTGCGACCGGTGGCACAGCTAGCGTTTCCGCAGGCACCAATGTAACGGGAACCGTTTCGGGCAGTGATGTCACCGTGGCGGCTGGGAACACGGTGCAGGCTACCGTGAATGCCGATAACTCAGCCACTGTCGCCGGAGAGACCGTTGACGTGACTGTAAGCGCCGAGAGCTTGACGGTTGATGCAGATGTTGGTGCAACAGTTGCAGGTGATGTTGACCCCGAAGATGTAACCGCGACAGGCTCTGCCGACGTCGATGTGAATGGTGAGACTGTGGAGGCGCCTGAACCCGAGCCGGAACCTGAGCCAGAGCCCGAACCAGAGCCAGAGCCCGAACCAGAGCCGGAACCTGAGCCTGAGCCTGAGCCAGAGCCCGAACCAGAGCCTGAACCCGAGCCTGAGCCTGAGCCTGAGCCAGAGCCCGAACCAGAGCCTGAACCCGAGCCTGAGCCAGAACCCGAGCCCGAGCCAGAACCCGAGCCGGAACCTGAGCCTGAGCCAGAACTTGATCCTGCAACGGCGATTGAGGCACCAGATAACGCCAGTGCTATTGCTGACACAGCACCGGTGTCGTCAGCTCCTAAAGATGCAGTCTTGCGATCAGATGCTGCGGGTGATGTTTTCTCTGCAGGGTTTTCACTTGGCATATTCCTTGACGAGTTAGCCCCTGCTGCGGGTCAGGATAGTGGTAAAGACGATAACGGGACCATGAAACGCAAGAGAAGTCCGCTCGCGGAGTTTTTGGCAGGTACATGGAGTTCTTTGACTAAAAAAGATGAAGCTCAGCGCCCCGACAACGATCAAAGTCAGGAAGTCGAGGGCCGGGAAAGTGAAAAGTGACCGGTCAGAATTGCTCTTCTGACAATGCTTTTTTCCGGTTCTGCTTGGTCTCAATCGATCCAAATGCGCATTGTCTGGCTTTTGCTCTGTGCTAGAGTATCTTGGGGAGTCGAGATAGGCTTATGCACAGCGTATGGGCATTAACAGCGGTAATTGCCGGCTCAATTTTAATGGCGATAGGGCTACCGTCGGATCAAGTGGCTGCACAGGGTGTCGCCGAGCGGCCAATTTATCGGAACTTCAGCGGCCCCCTCGATGGTGTGATTACGAATCTTTACGGTGGCGATGGGATTACTCTGCAGGGAAGTGATGTCTTTAGTCATGCTGCCCACTTCATCGGCGACTCCCTGGCTCAGTTTAACAAGCTGTCACTAGGCGTGAGAGATTTGACGTTCCCGATTTTAAACCCGCAAGTTGGTGTCCGGTTTAAATATGACCCCGTGTTGGACGAATTTGTGCCAACTGAGAATTCCCTTAGTGCTTCTGCGTTTGCATTTGATGCGGAAACAGTTGGAAAGGGAGAGTTGCATCTGGGAATGGCTTTTTCAGTTCGCAAGTTTGATGAGATCGGTGGTGCCCCACTAGACCGCCTTGAAGTTGACCTTATGCACGTTGACTTGGGAGACAATGGGTCTGATTTGCCGTGCATAGGTGGGCCACCAGGCGCTTGCTACGCTTTTGAAAGAGACGTTATTCGATTATCGATTGATCTTGAAATAGAGGAAGAAATGCTGGCACTGACCGGTGCATATGGGCTGACTGATCGCATGGACGTTAGCGTCTTTCTCCCAATTCTGCGTACAACTGTTGGTGCTTTTTCTTCAGCAACCGTGGTTGAAAATCCAACCCGGGTTTTCTTCCCCGTGGCCGTCCATTCATTTGGTGGTGACTCGGGCAGCGCGATTGATGCTGTTCGTGCACAACGGACAGGCATTGGAGATACAGTAGTGAGGCTGAATTACGGTGTTATTACGCATAGAGACGATGCCTGGAACGTAAACGCCGGCATTGATGTGCGCATGCCGACCGGTCGTGCAAATAACCTTCAGGGCTTACCCGAGATTGGCATTAAACCCAGGATTATTGCTTCTCGGGATGTTGAACTGGGCTTCGGGGTCTTTAGACCCCACGTCAATATTGCTTATGGATTCAATTCAGGTGTTCATCGGGAGCAAATTATTGACTACGCCGTTGGAGGTTCATTCATATTTGAATGGTCTTCAAATCAGGCTGCGATGGCAATTGGGGCGGATTTTTTGGGTAAGAATGTTGTCACAAGACGCGATGAAATGGGAGATGATCAATTTGATTTAAGTCTGGGCCTTAGCTACAGCTTCAGGCAGGGTTTGAACGCTTACTATAATGTGCTCTTGCCGTTAAATGAGGCAGGCTTGCGACCCAACGCACAGCATGTGTTTGGCCTTCAGGTCCGGTTTTGAGTTTGCCTATGAAGTCTGCCTTACACAGTTTTACTTTTTCTTCAGGTCTCAGGCTGAATCTGGCAAGGCTATTTGCCATAGTCTCACGAATAGGTATGCCATTTCTTTTCGTCCTGTCACTACCTGTCCTGGCGGGAGATGTATATGTCGTGGATACAATTGACCGACCTGCCACCCAACAGTTAGGCGAAGCGTTGAGGCGTGAATGCGCTAGCTGTGGTGCTTTGAAATACAGGCAGATGAATGGCAGTCTGCGCGTGGCAAAGCGGATAGCCGCTGAGTTAGCGGCTGAAGAGAAAGCAGGTCGTCTGTCATTGGTTGTGACTTTGGGGCGACCTGCGACCCGGGTCATTGCTGAAAAACTTGAACATACCCCGGTGATCTACACATTTGTGGGACAAGAAATAGGGCAATTTGCTAGATCTGCGCTGATCGTAGGCCTACCCACCGATGCTCCTTTGAAAGCGCAGCTAAAATTGCTGAGGAAGTTGCAGCCCGAGTTCAGAAGTGCCGGGATTGTTGTCGGTGAACGGAACAATCGATTTCAGCAGTCTTCTGAAAGCCCTGACCCGGAACACATAAATATATACAGAATTAAGGATCGGAAAGACATAGCGAGTGCGTTGCGTGAAGCGGTGCACATGAATGATGCCTTGATCCTTATCAGGGATCCGATGGTTGTGAATAACGACACAATAAAATTCGTTATGCAACACACCTTGGAAAACGGACGCCATACTATCGCCTATTCTCGGTCACTGGTTGACATGGGACTGGCTGCTGCACTGGTGCCCAAGCCCGAAGCTTTTGGGCGTCTGTTGGGAAAATCTATTCAAAACTATATGGATCATGGCGTGTTGGAGGTGGTTCCTGCCGTTGAAGCCGACTACCTGGTTCATACAAACGCACGTGTTCTAGAACAGCTGAATAGAATTGGTAGGCCTCTTACAACAGCCAATTTGAGGGTGCAGAAATGAGCACTCCAAAACCAGTTATAAGCGATGACTCTAAGGAGGGGAAGGCATCTGGTAGCAGCCAGAGTACTAGCGGCCCTGCGCCTCGTCTTTCTATGCAACAGCAGGCAGCGGTATTCCTGATCGTTTTCGTTTTTGCGATAAGTGTTTCATTAAGCTATGTTTTTTATCAGTCGACCAACCGAATGCTAACTGACGAGCTGCAGAGACGCGCGCAGTCTATTGCCGGCAGCATATCAGATAGCTCAACGTTCGGGGTGATGCTAAGGGACGTGGTTGTCCTGATTGAAGTAATGGCCCCATTTATTGATGAAGAGGATGTTGCTTATATTACGGTACGCGATATCAGTGGCGAAGAGATTGTCAGTTCGCCGGTCAACTCTGACCCTGGTTCATTGCATGACCTATATAGGCAGGCCATTGACGTCGGCAACACCGTTAGTTCTTTCTCTCCCATTATTAGTACTGTGCACAGCTCGATTGAATATGAAGGATATCATGTTGCTGTGCCGGTATGGCGTGACTTTTCGGCCGATCTAGCATCAACAGAGCATGATGAAGTAGACACTTTTGGCGAAGAAAACCAATCTGGTCGCGAGCTGGTTGGTGTGGTGCAGGTTGGTATGTCGACGGAACGGATCAATGAACAGGCGCAGCTTGTTATGTATCAGTCTGGGTTTGTGGTCATCGCCATTGCTTTTGTCGGCATGATGGTTGCCGCTGCTTTGCTGCATCGTTGGCTTGAACCGCTTCAATTGGTCACGGCTCTCGCCCACAAAATTCAAGCCGTTGGGTATGCTGGTGGCCGAGATAAGCAAACCAAAAATCTTGATAGTCTTATTTCTAAAGAGATGCGTGGTGTTGAGCGCGGCGATGAAATCGGTCAATTGCATGTGACTTTTATGCGCATGGTAGAAGAGCTGAGTGCTCATGACAGGCGATTACGAGAGCAAAAGGAACATCTGCAGAAGATGGTTGCTGAACGCACCAATGAACTTTCCATTGCTAAAGAAGACGCCGAAACAGCGAATAAAGCCAAATCAACCTTTTTAGCCTCCATGAGTCATGAAATACGAACTCCTTTGAATGCAGTTATTGGCTTTACCGAAATGTTGCAGCAGCAATTGGCGTATACACCGGAACGGGAGGCAGAGTATCTCGACATTATTCACTCCAGCGGACAGCATTTGTTGTCACTGATTAATGATATTCTTGATCTGTCGAAACTTGAGGCGGAACGTTACACAATTCTGCCCGCCGAGTTTCCAATTAAGAATTGTATCAAGCAAGCCATCGCTTTCAATAATCCGAAAACCCAGGCCAAACGACTGCTTGTGACTGTCGACTGTCCGGACATATGTGTTGTTCTGGACGAGCGCATGCTCAAACAGATATTCATTAATCTTATTTCGAACGCCGCCAAATTTACCGAAGATGGTGGCCAGATTGAAATATTGGTGAAAGAAAGAGGCGAAAACCTGATCCTTACTGTAGCAGATAATGGTATTGGAATGGAGGCTGGTCAGGTTGAGCAGTGCACTCAGCCGTTTGTGCAAATTAATGATGGGTATCATGCAAACTATCAGGAAGGTACCGGATTGGGCCTGTCACTCGTAGATCGGTTCGTCGAGTGCATGGGCGGAAAGTTGCACATACTGTCAGAGCGAGGTCAAGGAACAGTTGTACGCATTGTAATCCCGCGAAACATTCAAGCCGCAGGGGAACGTCCGGCCACCTCTATCTAAAGGTGGCAGTCAAATGGCAATTAGAATCCGTTTTTGGTCGGCTTGGAAGAAACATCCGCACAGAGAGCATAGCCACCCCCCCAATATGTTTTGATTAGTTTCGGTGATCTTGGGTCGTTTTCCAGTTTTTTCCTCAATCTGGACACCAGGTTGTCAACACTCCGATCAAATGCTTCCGCAGGTTTCCCCTGGGTCATATCCAACAATTGGTCACGACTTAGGACTTCATGCGGGTGGCGCAACAATATGGTTAGTAGTTTTCGCTCACCTTTGCTCAATAAGACTGTCTCCCCGCGCGCGTTTACTAACTCATGTGTTAGTGAATTGAAGGTGCAACCACCGAAGTATACTTTCTCGCCCATTAAGACAGACTCTGGCGAAGTATCTGACGTCCGCGCACGTCGCAATACCGCTTTGATGCGTGCGGTGAGTTCCCTCGGGTTAAAAGGTTTGCTGACGTAGTCATCAGCGCCGATTTCAAGCCCAATAATCCGTTCCGTGTCTTCCGAGCGAGCAGACAGAAATATAACGGGTACTTGGGAGAAACGACGGATTTCCTGGAAAAGTGTGAAGCCATCTCCATCGGATAGCATAATATCAAGAATCGCAAGGTCTGGTGGTTCCGCGCGAACAGCTGTTAGCGCATCAGATTGACCAACAACGGTCACTATTTCAAAACCTTGCATGGTTAAATAGTCCGACAAGGCATCTCTTACAGATGCATTATCTTCAACGATTAGTATCTTTGATTTGGACTGCACTTGGTTCCCCAACCGGTTCTTGTACCTTTCTCCTTGGACAAATATCCACGATAAAGTCATTGACGCAGTATGTCGGGGCCGGCTCATTAGCAATAGGCCGATACAATTTAATACAAACTGTGACAGTTGCGTGACCATCTGCTGCAGATGAAGGTCTGGCATCGATTGACAGAACTAGTGATTTTCCGAACATGTTAAGTGGTGTGTCTGAGTCAACGGGAGCGCCATTGGCCTGCACAAACAGTATCTGTTATACAACTCTATATGCAATCCTATATTCATTTGTTTCAGAAAAAATATATTAAAAACAATATCTTGAATAAGTTTCATAAGTTTTTTTATGTTTGGTACTTGCACAACAAAATATAGTGTACTACATAACTAATACACCGGCACGATAGAACGCCAGAACAGAAGGCCAAAAGGCTCAGATAAACAGGCGCAGCGAGGACAAGCCGGAAAAGAGGTCAGAAAAAGCGGCCCGAGCACGACAGAGACCAATAAAAAGAGCCAGCAAACTGGCCACTACAGCGAGGAAGTGAGGGGGTAACGGTACACCAGATGTGCCGCCCCCCCCCGGACCAAAAAAGGCCAAAAGGCCCGAGACACGACAGAGATAATAAGGCTCTACAAAAACAAGAGCATCACAATAGAGCATCCACCAAAAGGGTGCCGCCAGCGAGGAGAAAGTAAATGACAACCCGCACTTACCAAACCAACAAACGCACCGTTCGCCGTAGTCGTCGTATTGCGCGTCAAACAGATGTGCTGACCGGGTCTGACCTGCAGCACGGTATTGTGAACAACCGCACCAGCTTTGCAGCTTAGGCGGAGGGAGGAAGTATGACGCCGGATTGGACGGAAGACCAGCCGATCTACCGGCAACTGAAGGACAAGGTAGTTGCAGCGATAGTGGAGGGGACCATGCGCGAAGGCGAGGCCCTCCCATCTGTCAGAAATGTCGCTGTGGATTTACAGATAAATCCAATCACTGCCTCAAAAGCCTATCAGGAGCTGGTAATGGACGGTTTAGTCGAGAAAAAACGCGGACTGGGAATGTTCGTGGTAGAAGGCGCGCGCTCAAAGCTTGTGGAAGCAGAGCGTGATCGCTTCATGAATGAAGAATGGCCGCGGGTGATGGAAACGATCCAGCGGCTTGGTTTGGACGCAGAAACGCTGCTGAAGCGCAGCACTGCAAACTGAGGGGGCCGATCATGACTGAATATGTGATAGAAGCCAACGGCCTCACGAAATCATATGGTGATTTCAAGGCCTTGAAGCCATCCAGTTTCAAAGTGCCACTGGGTCGCATTCTGGGTGTTATTGGCGCAAATGGTGCCGGAAAAACCACAATGCTGAACGCAGTGCTCGGCCTCATGAGTTATGAGGGCGATTTATCTGTTATGGGCAACAACCCATCGAAAGAACGCGGCAAACTGATGCAGGATGTCTGCTTCATTGCCGACGTTGCGACCTTGCCTAAATGGATGAAGGTCAGCGAAGTTCTTGACTATGTTGAGGGCGTGCATCCGCGGTTTGATCGTGCGAGGGCTATGTCTTTCCTTGACCGAACCAATGTGCCACAGGACCGTAAGGTTCGTGCGCTATCCAAGGGTATGACAGTTCAGCTTCATCTGGCTGTTGTTATGTCGATTGACGCCAAGCTTCTGGTGCTTGATGAGCCCACGCTGGGTCTAGACATCATCTTCCGCAAGCAATTTTATGCAAGCCTGCTTGAAGAATACTTCGATGAAAACCGCACAGTGATTGTCACGACGCATCAGGTTGAAGAAATCGAACATATCCTGTCCGATGTGATGTTCATTAAGGATGGTGAAATCATCCTTGAAGCTGAAATGGATGAGCTGACGCAGCAATTCATTGAAGTGATGGTAACGCCAGGCATGGAAGAAGAAGCCCAAAAATTGGGACCGATTTCCAAAGGTGTCACTTTTGGTAAAACGACGTGTATTTATAAAAACATAGACCGCGAAAAGCTGGCCGAATTGGGCGAAACACGCCGCCTGGGTCTTGCTGACATATTCGTGGCGACCATGACAGGAGAAGGGCAATGAATACCTATGTCGCCCTTATAAAAAGAGAATTTCTTGATGGGCAAAACGGATACCTTCGAGTGCCAGTTATTCTTGCAGCGCTCTCCATTTTCCTGGTGGTTGTGTCCACCATCGGATTCGGCGAAACCATTGAGTTTGATGGTGTTTTTGATGACTATGAGATTGAAAACCTCGGCGATGCGTTAACGGAAGCTGCGGCTTCCAAAAGAGGCGACGAAGAGTTGCCTGCCGCTATTACGCTCAGTTACTGGGTAATGGCGGGCATCAGTTGGGTGGCGTTACCGTTTGTCGTCTTCTTCTCGTTGCTGAGTGCGCTGTATGAAGAACGCCGGGACCGCTCTATCCTGTTTTGGAAGTCAATGCCTGTCGATGACTGGCAGGAAGTGCTGGCCAAGTTTGTGACACCCGTCTTTTTGGCACCGATCATATTTTTAGCCATTGCCATAGGCTCGCAGATTGTTGTCGCCCTTTTCTTGAGCATTGTTGTGCTCTTTCAGGGAGGGCCTGTTCTCGAACTTTGGCCTTTGGCATCCATGATCGGAACATGGATTTACTTCGCAACGCTTTACATGACAATGACCCTGTGGGTGCTGCCAATACTGGCTTGGGTGCTGTTTGTATCGGCCTATGCCTCTCGGTTACCCATAATGTGGGCTCTGTTGCCGCCAGCAATCATAATGGCAATAGAAGGTATCCTGTTCGAGACAACGACTGTTCTGCGTTGGATCGGTATTCAGTTAGGTGGGTGGCAAACATACGCTTACCGCGACTTGAACGCAGATATCGACGGCCCGGCAGATTTCCTGGCATTAGTTTTTGGCGGCCTGCAATGGGAAGCGTTGACTTACTCGTTGGGAAGCACGCAATTCTGGATTGGCCTGGTGATCGCCGCCGGGTTTGTGTTCGGAGCGATTGAGCTTCGCAAACGCGCCACCTAATCAAAGAAGGTCGCCGCTATGCACGGCGCCCATACAGCAGGCCTAGCCTGCGACAGCGAGGCCACCCTAATAAAACGGGGTGGCCTTTTTTGCTTTTAGATACAGGTTATGAGTTGCCCAAACATTCAGTTATGTGACGCTCGTTGAGCCCGTCACTTTTCCATCTCGAACGTTTCAAACAGAAACTCGGGGCTTACAGAACAGCTCACCAAAGTCCAATCCCCGTTGCTTTTTGCCCGTTGCCATTGGTTCGCAGGGGCCAGCAATTGGGGCTGCTCGTTCGCTCCGACGTTAAGGCCAAGGGTTTGGGCATCAACGCTGCCGTCTTCTGCCCGAATTTCTAGCGTCAGCGGCGCCCCGGCATGCCAGAACCACAGTTCATCACCATCCGTGCGGTGCCAGCGACTAAAGTCAGGCAATTGAAGAAAATATATCGCTGATGCGCAGGCCCTTGTCTGGCTGCCAGACGTTACTGACACATTGGCGTTGCGATAGGTTCTTCGATAAAACCCACCTTCAGGGTGAGGCTCAAGACGAAGTTGGTCTACAATTTCTTCAATTGTTTGCATTGAATTTTCTCAAAACCTCTGATGACTGGAATTCTATCTGAAACTAGGCTATCGAGCCTGCAGGTATCAATATAAAACCCGATTAAGAGTGTCCGATGAAGCTTGAAACAGTCGCAGATCATGTCGATGGCTTGCCCTATATGCGCATTGCACAGGCGCAAAGGCTTCAAAAAGTCATAAAGACATACAAATGCAGGGACTTGCTTGAGCTTGGCTTTTTCCATGGTGTCTCCACCATGTATATGGCCGCGATATTGGATGACAGAAATACGGGCGGAAAGATCACGACCATTGATTTGGAATGGGCGCGCAAAAAAGAACCCAATATCATAGAGCTAAGCGAGGAACTAGGCCTCACACAGTATATAGAGCCGCATTTTGAGGCGCGTAGCTACTTGTGGCGTTTGATGAAGTTCATTGAAGAAGGCCGCACGTTCGATTTCTGCTACCTGGACGGTGGCCATAACTGGGGTGATACCGGATTTGCCTTTTATCTCGTCGATCAATTGCTCGTGGACGGCGGGTTGATCCTGTTTGACGATTTTAACTGGACAGCAGAGGGCAAGGACTGGGCAACCCAGTGGCCAGTGGAAGAGCAGCAAATCAGCCCTGTGGAGCGAACCTGGGAGCTGTTGGTGGCCAAACACCCTGCCTACAAACGTTTGTGGGTCAAAGGCAACTGGGCGCTCGCGCGCAAGAAACGCAAGCTGCCACTTTTGCCGTTTTATTACTAATCCGGATCCGCGCTGAAGTGCCGAAACCGTATTGACAATCTCATTTATTTGTATAATTGTACAAATATGAAAATTGAAGATGTCATCATTACTCTCAAAGCATTGTCGCAGGAAACCCGCCTGGAGGTTATGCGTTTGCTTGTGCGACACGGGTCTGAGGGGCTGTCGGCGGGGAGCATTGCTGATAGCTTGATAGTGAACCAAACAACGTTGTCGCGTCATTTGGCCCAGATGGAAGCTGCTGGCCTTGTCTCGCGTGAGCGGCAAGCGCAGCAGATCATATACCGGGTCAATTTCTCGATGATGCAGGCTTTGATGGGGTATCTGATGGAAGATTGCTGCGCAGGTGATCAGCGGGCCCGGCCGTAAGCAGTAAAACAGGTTACAGGTGGCCCAAAGCGAGGGTGCGCTTAGACAGGAGTAGAAGATGAAAAGGTTACATGTGCATGTTGGCGTCACGAATTTGGTAGAAGCCATCACTTACTATTCTGCAATGTTTGGCGAAGAACCCGTTAAAACGATGCATGATTACGCCAAGTGGTCGCCTTCTGATCTAGGTGTCAATTTTGCCATTTCGCTTCAGTCTGAGGGAACCGGCATTGGACATTTGGGTGTTGAAGTGGATGAAGATGACGATCTTGTTCAACTGCGTGGGCGCTTGAAAAACGTTAATGCTCATATGTACGATGAGGGCGAGGTAAAATGCTGTTATGCGCAGTCTAGGAAAGTCTGGTCTGAAGACCCGGCGGGTGTGCAGTGGGAGCTGTTCAATACGATTGGCGAGAGCGATCAACTGGCGCCTGAGCCGGTGAAAAGCTGAACGGTCATTTCATCTGGGTTAAGGGTCACCTGTTACCGTACGCGACAGCTCAATAATCGGGGGTAAATAATATGCGTGCTGAATGTGCTTGTGGGGCGCTGGTTGTGGAATTGCCGGGTCCAACCGTGTCAGTTGTTGCCTGTCATTGCATCGAATGTCAGAAGCGAACAGGCTCGCCTTTTGGCGTTGGTGCATATTACCCGACCGAAATACTGCGAATAGTCGGAGAGAGCCGCGCATATGTTCGCAAAACGTCAACGGGTGGAGATTTCACTTCGCACTTTTGTCCCCATTGTGGGTCCACCGTTTATTGGGTGGCGGGTAAACACCCCGACATGACGGGTGTTGCAGTTGGTAATATTGCCGATTTGTCTTTTCCCCATCCGATCAGGTCGGTGTGGGAGCAGTCAAAATACAACTGGATAGATATTGGGTGTGCAGCGCAGCATTTTCCGCAATCAACGGTGACATGACGTTAATCTGAAAGCTCATATAGCGCTATGGCTGCTGCGTTTGAGACATTCAAGCTTTCGACTACACCTGTCATCGGAATTTTAGCGATGATATCGCAGTGTTTTCGCACAAGTGGCCTCAAACCCTTGCCTTCTGACCCCATTACTAAAACGATATTGTCTCCTATATCGACCGATTTCAACGCTGTTTGTGTGGTGCCGTCCAGCCCAACATGCCAATAGCCCATTTCCTTCAGTGTATCGAGTGCCTGCACCAAATTTGAGGCGCGCAACCAGGGTATGACTTCCAGTCCACCTGCTGATGCACGGGCCAGCGCGCCAGATTCCATCGGGCTGTTGCGATCCTGTGTAATCAGAGCCCGCGCACCAAACGCCGCAGCAGAGCGCAGGCATGCACCGACATTTTGGGGGTCCGTTACCTGATCCAGCATCATGATCACGTTTTTCTGGCCTGAAATGGGAGACAAGTCTTCAATCAATGTGCCGGGCAGGGGTCTCACTTCAAGTAACAGGCCTTGGTGCGGTGCACCCACCGGGATCAATTGTTCCAGGTCTGCTATATCGCGCCTTTGCTCGATGCGCGCTTTTTTGGCAAGCTTTGGGTCAAGCGCGTCAAGCGCTTTTGTTACACCAAAAAGGCGCACAACATCGCGGTCTGGATTAGCCAGGGCAGCTTCTACAGAGTTCCTGCCATACAGAAGATAGCTGTCTGGATGCTTAAGTTTTGTTGTTGTGCTGTCAGTTGTTTGCCGTTTCACATATTTCTTTTTGTCAACAGGCGGCCTCTGCGCTGTTTGTTGGTTTTTGGTATGACTGCCCTTGGGGCCCTTTTTTTGTCGCTTCGTCATTTTGACCGATGCCTTTCAAATGCCGCACAATAAGCCGAAAAGTCGATGCCAATGCGAACCCTTAAAAAAGTGCTTAGCGCCTATAAGTTGGTGTTGACAAGGTCTAAGATATGGGCATATTGCGCGTCACTGTCGCGCCCAGGGTTTCGGGCGTGTCTTTCATGGAGGGGTGGCCGAGCGGTTAAAGGCACCAGACTGTAAATCTGGCCTCGTATGAGTACACAGGTTCGAATCCTGTCCCCTCCACCACTTACTGCTTTCCTGCCACGGCTATAGTCAGGGAAGCCGTTGGCGTTCGAGAGAGCGGTTTGGTTTTGCGCGGGTGTAGCTCAATGGTAGAGCAGAAGCCTTCCAAGCTTACGACGAGGGTTCGATTCCCTTCACCCGCTCCAATAAAGCCCTCTCGGGCAAGACATAACGTGGTGGTCCAGGGTGGGCCTCTGCTGGGTTAACTGAACGTTCGCCTGTGTGATTCTGACCAGTCAGAGCGCCTGATAGTCAGAAACGCCGGGGGCGTATTGCTTGCAAGGAAAGACGGGCAATGGCTAAAGAGAAGTTTGAGCGTAATAAGCCGCACTGTAATGTTGGCACGATTGGTCACGTTGACCATGGTAAGACAACATTGACGGCGGCGATTACGAAGGTATTGGCAGAAGTTGGCGGCGGCGAAGCTGTTGATTTTGCGAACATTGACAAGGCCCCTGAGGAGCGTGAGCGTGGTATCACGATTTCGACGGCGCACGTTGAGTATGAGACAGAGAACCGTCACTACGCGCACGTTGATTGCCCGGGTCACGCTGACTATGTGAAGAACATGATCACGGGTGCGGCACAGATGGATGGCGGCATTCTTGTTGTGAACGCAGCGGACGGCCCGATGCCACAGACCCGTGAGCACATTCTGCTTGCACGTCAGGTTGGTGTTCCAGCGCTTGTTGTGTTCATGAACAAGGTTGACCAGGTAGACGACGAAGAGCTTCTGGAACTTGTTGAGATGGAGATCCGTGAGCTTCTGGACGAGTATGAGTTCCCTGGTGACGATATTCCGATCATTGCTGGTTCAGCGCTTGCTGCCCTTGAAGGCCGTGACGACACCATCGGTAAAGAGAAGATCCTTGAGCTGATGGCTGCTGTTGATGAATATATCCCAATGCCAGAGCGTGCGATTGATGGTGCGTTCCTGATGCCTGTTGAGGATGTCTTCTCTATTTCTGGCCGTGGTACGGTTGCGACGGGCCGTGTTGAGCGTGGTATTGTCAAGGTTGGTGAAGAGATCGAGATTGTTGGTATCAAGGATACCACCAAGACGACGATCACTGGTGTTGAGATGTTCCGCAAGCTTCTGGACGAAGGTCGTGCAGGGGACAACATTGGTGCGCTGCTGCGTGGTGTTGCCCGTGATGACATTGAGCGTGGTCAGGTTCTGGCGCATGTTGGTTCGATCACACCGCACACGAAGTTCACAGCAGAGACCTATATCCTGACCAAGGAAGAAGGTGGCCGTCATACGCCGTTCTTTGCGAACTACCGTCCGCAGTTCTATTTCCGTACGACGGATGTGACCGGCAACGTTGAACTGCCTTCTGGCACCGAGATGGTTATGCCTGGTGACAATGTGAACCTGACGGTTGAGCTGATTGCGCCGATCGCCATGGACGAAGGCCTGCGTTTCGCTATCCGCGAAGGTGGCCGTACCGTCGGTGCCGGTGTCGTCGCTAAAATTATCGAATAATTCCTGTCTGGAATTTGAAATGGGTCGGCTTGTCCGACCCATTTTTGCTTGTGCGGTCTGTGGCCTGTGGCAAATAGCTAAGCCCTAAAAGCATAAGGCAAAAAAAAGTACTTGCATGCCGGGGTGTTGGCCTGTAAACCGCACCCCTCATGAACATGATTGAACCGGCTTTAGGGGCGTAGCTCAGTTGGTAGAGCACCGGTCTCCAAAACCGGGTGCCGTGGGTTCGAGTCCCTCCGCCCCTGCCAGGTCGTGTATCATGTGTCGCTTCGGCGACAACAAGAGGTAAAGTTTTGTTTAGCCTGCGGTTTTTAGCTTTGACCGCGGGCTTGTTGAGCGAATAGAGGACAAAAACTATGGCAAAAACCACCCCAGGTGAATTTACCCGGCAGGTGCGCCAAGAGGGCTCGAAGGTCACATGGCCGACACCTCGCGAGGCGGGAATCACCTCTTTGATGGTATTTATCATGGTGGTTATCATGTCAGTTTTTTTCCTGGGCATCGATTTTTTGTTGAATGCCGGTGTTCAATCGCTCCTCGGGTTCGGAGAATAACGTGAGCAAGTCTCGCTGGTATATTATTCATGCCTATTCAGGCTTCGAGAACAAAGTAGCGGCTGCTATTGCAGAGCAGGCCGTTCAACAGGGTCTCGATGCGCTGGTCGACGAAGTTATTGTGCCGACGGAAGAGGTCATTGAAGTCCGCAAGGGTAAGAAAGTGACGTCTGAGAAGAAATTCTTCCCAGGTTACGTTCTGATCAAAATGATTTTGACCGACGATACATATCACCTGGCAAACAGCCATGCCAAAGTGACGGGCTTTTTGGGCGCGCAAGGCAAGCCAAGCCCAATTTCAGACGCAGAAGCTGCCCGTATCCTTAATCAGGTTGAGGAGGGCGTTGAGCGCCCCCGCCCGAATATCGTGTACGAGGTTGGCGAAGAAGTACAGGTTACGGATGGTCCGTTCTCCAGTTTCAATGGAACTGTTGAAGATGTGGATGAAGACCGTGCCCGCTTGAAAGTGTCAGTATCCATCTTTGGCCGCGCAACGCCGGTCGAGCTGGAATACACGCAGGTTGAGAAAATTACATAACTTTTGGGGCATGTGCCCCGAAAATCCGTGCGGGAGGCAAGCCATGAGCCGCACCGCGCACCCTAAGTGGGCATTGCCCGTGTTTGTTTTGAAAGGGAATTGAAATGGCAAAGAAGATTGATGGCTATCTGAAGCTTCAGGTGCCGGCTGGCCAAGCCAACCCGTCACCGCCTATTGGTCCTGCGCTCGGTCAGCGTGGTGTCAATATTATGGAATTCTGTAAGGCTTTTAACGCCAAGACGCAGAAAATGGACCCAGGTATGCCTGTGCCCACTATTCTGACGATCTATGCAGACAAGTCTTTTACGTTCATTACCAAGACGCCGCCGGCAAGCTACTACCTTAAAAAGGCAGCTGGTCTAAAGTCGGGTGGTTCTGAACCTGGTCGTACCGTAGCTGGTTCAGTTACAAAAGCTCAGGTTAAAGAAATTGCTGAAGCGAAAATGGTAGACCTGAGTGCGAACGATATTGATGCAGCTATGCTGATCATTGAAGGTTCCGCGCGCTCTATGGGTCTGGAAGTGAAAGGCTAGGCAGATGGCGAAGATTGCAAAACGTATTAAGAAAGCACACGACGGTCTTGATCGCGAAAAGTTCTACACCGTTGCTGACGCTGTTAAAGAATTGAAATCACGGTCTAAAGTGAAGTTCGACGAAACGATCGAGGTGTCCATGAACCTGGGCGTTGACCCTCGTCATGCTGACCAGATGGTACGCGGCGTTGTGTCTTTGCCGCACGGCACAGGCAAAACCTTAAGGGTTGCTGTGTTTGCGCGCGGCCCAAAAGCTGAAGAAGCAACGGCGGCTGGTGCCGACAAAGTTGGTGCGGAAGACCTGATGGAAGATGTCCAAAAGGGTAACATCGACTTTGACCGTGTGATCGCGACCCCTGACATGATGGGTGTGGTTGGTCGGCTTGGTAAGGTTCTGGGCCCTAAAGGTCTGATGCCTAACCCGAAACTCGGTACTGTCACAATGGACGTGAAAGCTGCGGTTGAAGCCGCCAAAGCGGGCCAGGTGGAATACCGCGTTGAAAAAGCCGGTATTGTTCACGGTGGTGTTGGCAAGGCAAGTTTTGACGAAGGTCAGATCGCTGAAAATGCTGAAGCGTTTATTGGCGCTGTGATCAAGGCTAAACCAACAGGTGCCAAAGGTACGTATGTAAAGAAGATAGCATTGTCTTCTACCATGGGCCCTGGTCTTAAGATTGACGTTGCGTCTGTAGACGCAGGGTAACACACGAATTTGCGTTGGTTTCGACCGGCGCAGTCATCTTGGCGGATGTTTTGCCAGGGTGGAGTAACTGTCCGAGATTGCAGGTGTTGCGGCGTGCTTTTCTAGTATTTGACCGTCGCGATTTAAAACAATTGGCTGTCGCGTAGCCATGGCCTGCATGAGATGGGGTAACGGAATTATTGCCTAAAAGCGTAAGCAACCTGGCGATAGACGCGGTTCCAACGGGAAAGGACGACCCTTTCTTGCGCCCCGGACAGGGGAGTGTATTTGCCGCTTTGTGGTAAATACGTGGCTCAATTAACGAAAACCTGCGGCCCTATGGCCAATGGTTTTCACTGTCGGAGACGAAAAAAGTGGAAAGAGCCGAGAAGCAGGAACTGGTTACGTCCTTGCACGATGTTTTCTCTGATGCCGCTTCAGTTGTCGTAGTGCACTATGACGGCCTGAGCGTTGCAGAGATTACTGATCTGCGTTCACAGATGCGTGCTGAGGGTGCTTCCCTCAAAGTGACCAAAAACCGGCTGACTCGTCTTGCGCTTAAAGGCACCGACTACGAAGGCATTTCGGACCTGTTTACCGGTCCGACGGCAATCGGCTACGCGGAAGACCCCGTGTCTGCAGCCAAAGTCTTGTCAAAATACGCCAAGGGCAACGAAAAACTTCGTGTTCTCGGCGGTGGCATGGGCTCATTGGTTCTGGACCAAACGGGTGTCAAAGCACTGGCTGAACTGCCGTCTTTGGACGAACTTCGCGGCAAGCTTGTAGGACTTCTGCAAGCCCCTGCTCAGAAGCTCGCTTCGGTTACACAGGCTCCTGCGGGTCAACTGGCCCGTGTCTTTGGTGCTTACGGAAGCCAAGACGCAGCTTAACCTTTTCTCAAGTGGCTATGGTGGCCGCCTGAGAGCAATGCAAAGTGAATTGTGGATCCCATATTGGGACCGTTCTATTTGGAGTGAAAAAAATGGCTGACCTTGATAAGTTGGTTGAAGACCTGTCTGCCCTTACTGTTCTGGAAGCTGCTGAGCTTTCAAAACTTCTCGAAGAGAAATGGGGCGTTTCTGCTGCTGCACCTGTTGCTGTAGCTGCTGCTGGCGGTGCCGCTGGTGGTGGTGAAGCTGCTGCAGAAGAAAAAGACGAGTTTGACGTTGTTCTGACTGCTGCTGGCGACAAGAAAATCAACGTGATTAAAGAAGTGCGTGCGATTACTGGCCTGGGCCTCAAAGAAGCCAAGGACATGGTTGAAGGCGCACCTAAAACTGTTAAAGAAGCTGCACCAAAAGCAGAAGCGGAAGAGCTTAAAGCTAAGCTTGAAGCGGCTGGCGCATCTGTTGAGCTCAAGTAATTTCTTGAGCCAAACGAACCGTAGGTCGGGCGTGGTTTGCACGCCCGGCCTTTCGGCGTCCTTGGGGTAGAGGACAAAAATACACTACCTTATGCCACGCCTCAGGCATGATTTTGAGGCGAAACTGAATTTTCGAAATTCCGGCGCTGGGCTGGGGTTTCATTGGTTTGCCTAGCTTGCAGATGTATGCAGGCAGGGCCACACATAGAGAGACGAGGGCGAAGTATGGCGACTTCATTCACCGGTCGTAAACGCGTACGTAAGGATTTTGGTCACATTACGGAAGTGAGCCAGATGCCGAACCTGATTGAGGTTCAGCGTCAATCCTACGATCAATTCTTCAAGGCGGGTGCCACAGAAGAAGAGCGATTAAGTTCTGGCCTTGAGAAGGTTCTGAAATCGGTATTCCCGATCCAGGATTTCTCGAACACAGCGTCGCTGGAGTACGTCAAGTACGAGCTGGAAGACCCAAAGTACGACGTGGAAGAGTGCCAGCAGCGTGACATGACATATGCGGCTCCTTTGCGGGTGACTTTGCGTCTGATTGTATTTGAAGTTGACCCTGAAACAGAAGCCAAATCTGTTCTCGATATCAAAGAACAAGATGTTTACATGGGTGACCTGCCCATGATGACGGACAACGGCACGTTTGTGATTAACGGAACAGAGCGGGTAATTGTCAGCCAAATGCACCGGTCGCCAGGTGTATTTTTTGATCACGATCGCGGCAAAACCCACAGCTCTGGTAAGTTTTTGTTCGCTGCGCGCGTCATTCCTTACCGTGGTTCCTGGCTCGACTTCGAGTTTGACGCCAAAGACATTGTAAATGTGCGGATTGACCGTCGTCGCAAGTTGCCAGCAACTTCCTTGCTTTATGCGCTGGGTATGACTGCAGAAGATATTCTGGAGTATTTTTACCAAACCGTGACATTCCGCCGTGCGAAAGACGGTTGGCGTATGCCATTCCGTGCCGAAAATTGGCGCGGACAGAAGCCAACTTTTGATCTGGTGGATGCAGACTCAGGTGAAGTGGTTGTTGAAGCTGGCAAAAAAATCACGCCGCGCCTTGGTAAGAAGCTGGAAAATGGCGGTGTTGAAGCCATTCTGGTTCCTGATGATCAAATTCTTGGTCGCTCTGCCGCCAAAGACATGATCAACGAGAAAACCGGCGCTATCTACGTGGAAGCCGGGCAAGAGCTGACAGAAGAGATTGTTGAAGCTCTGTCATCAGCGGGCTGTGACGAGATCGAGGTTCTGGACATCGACGATGTCTCAGTTGGCCCATATATTCGTAACACCCTGATGGCTGACAAAGTTGAAAGCCATGACGGCGCACTTGCTGAAATATATAAGGTGATGCGTCCTGGCGAGCCACCGACCAAAGAAACTGCTGATGCCCTGTTCTACGGTTTGTTCTTTGACCCTGAGCGCTATGACCTATCGGACGTTGGCCGGGTGAAAATGAATGTGCGCCTCAATGTTGAGTGTGAAGATACCGTCGGTACACTGCGCCGCGAGGACATTCTGCAAACTGTCAAAACCCTGGTCGAGCTGAAAGACGGCAAAGGCGATATCGATGATATTGACCACCTTGGTAACCGTCGGGTACGCTCTGTTGGTGAATTGATGGAAAACCAGTATCGCATTGGTTTGCTGCGCATGGAGCGGGCAATCCGCGAGCGCATGTCGTCTGTAGACATCGATACCGTGATGCCGCACGACCTGATCAACGCCAAGCCGGTAGTTGCCAGCGTGCGCGAATTCTTCGGCTCGTCACAGCTTTCACAGTTTATGGACCAAACTAACCCGCTATCGGAAATTACCCACAAGCGCCGTATGTCTGCGCTTGGCCCTGGCGGCCTGACACGCGAGCGTGCAGGCTTTGAAGTGCGGGACGTTCACCCAACCCACTACGGGCGGATTTGTCCAATTGAAACACCTGAGGGTCCGAACATTGGTTTGATCAACTCTTTGGCAACATATGCCCAAGTCAACAAATACGGCTTCATTGAAAGCCCGTACCGCAAAGTTGAAAACGGCGTGGTGTCTGATGAGGTGATCTACCTGTCGGCAATGGAAGAGGCCAAATACACGGTCGCACAGGCAAACGCTGAACTGAAAGACGATGGCACATTTGCCAATGATCTTGTGTCTTGCCGTCAGGCCGGTGAATTTATCATGACCCAGCCAGGTCAGATTGATTTGATGGACGTGTCTCCCAAGCAGCTTGTGTCTGTTGCGGCATCGCTTATTCCGTTCCTCGAGAACGATGACGCGAACCGCGCCCTGATGGGATCAAACATGCAACGCCAGGCCGTACCTTTGGTGCGTGCTGAAGCGCCGTTTGTTGGTACCGGCATGGAATCGGTTGTTGCACGCGACAGTGGTGCAGCCATTGCAGCCCGCCGCACAGGTATCGTGGAGCAGGTGGACGCAACCCGGATCGTGATCCGGGCAACCGAGGAAGTTGACCCTGGTAAGTCTGGCGTGGACATCTACACCTTGCAGAAATTCCAGCGTTCTAACCAGAACACCTGTATCAACCAGCGCCCGCTGGTGAAAGTGGGCGATTCAATCAAGCAAGGCGACATCATTTGTGATGGACCGTCAACAGATCTTGGTGAACTGGCGCTGGGCCGGAATGCGCTTGTCGCCTTCATGCCCTGGAACGGTTACAACTTCGAGGATTCGATCCTGATTTCTGAGCGGATCGTGAAGGAAGACGTGTTTACATCCATCCACATCGAGGAATTCGAGGTGATGGCACGTGACACCAAGCTTGGCCCCGAGGAAATCACGCGGGATATCCCTAACGTGGGTGAAGAAGGCCTTAAGAGCCTAGATGAAGCTGGTATCGTTTACATCGGTGCTGAAGTGCACCCAGGCGATATTCTGGTTGGTAAAATCACACCAAAAGGCGAAAGCCCGATGACGCCGGAAGAAAAACTTCTGCGCGCCATCTTTGGTGAAAAAGCTTCAGATGTACGTGACACGTCCATGCGGTTGCCCCCGGGCGTTGCTGGTACGGTCGTTGAGGTGCGTGTCTTCAACCGGCATGGTGTTGACAAAGACGAGCGTGCCCTGACTATCGAACGGGAAGAAATTGATCGTCTGACGAAAGATCGTGAAGACGAACGCTCAATCCTTGAACGCAGCATCTATGGTCGCCTGCAGCCATGGCTCGTTGGCAAGACAGTATCGTCTGGCAACAAAGACATGAAAAAAGGCACCAAAATCACGGAAGAAGGCCTGAGCGAACTGCCTCGCATCCAGTGGTGGGACCTTGCTGTTGATGACGATGAAACCATGGGTAACATCGAAGCCTTGCGCAAGCAGTTCGATGAGAGCCGCGCGCAACTGCAAAGCCGTTTTGACGAGAAGATTGAAAAGCTGCAGCGTGGTGACGAATTGCCACCTGGCGTTTTGAAAATGGTCAAGGTGTTTGTAGCCGTGAAGCGCAAGCTTCAGCCTGGTGACAAAATGGCTGGTCGTCATGGAAACAAGGGTGTGATTTCCCGCATTCTGCCCCAGGAAGACATGCCTCACCTGGAAGACGGTACACCGGTTGACGTTGTGTTAAATCCGCTGGGTGTGCCATCACGGATGAACGTGGGTCAAATCCTTGAAACACACCTTGGTTGGGCATCACGTGGTCTGGGGCGTCAGATTGATACGATGCTCGAAAACTACCGCCACGGTCAGGGCAATATTGATGAGTTCCGCACGTCCTTCAAAGATATCTATGGTGCCGAGCAATATGGTACCGATATCGAAGAGTTGGATGATGACCAGGTAATTGAGCTTGCTGGTAACCTGACAAATGGTGTGCCAATGGGAACCCCTGTGTTTGATGGTGCCGTAGAAGCTGATATTGTTGACATGCTTGACAAGTCTGGCCTCGACAGTTCTGGCCAGGTTGATCTTTATGATGGACGGACCGGTGAGAAATTCGACCGCAAGGTAACCGTTGGCTACATTTACATGCTGAAGCTGCATCACCTTGTGGATGATAAAATTCACGCACGGTCGATTGGCCCATACAGCCTTGTGACCCAGCAACCGCTTGGTGGTAAGGCCCAGTTTGGTGGCCAGCGCTTCGGTGAGATGGAAGTGTGGGCTTTGCAAGCGTATGGCGCTGCCTACACGCTGCAGGAAATGCTCACTGTTAAGTCGGATGACGTACAGGGCCGGACCAAGGTTTATGAAGCGATTGTTCGTGGTGATGACACCTTCGAGGCAGGTATTCCAGAATCCTTTAACGTACTCGTGAAGGAAATGCGGTCCCTGTGTCTGAATGTGGAATTGATCACAGGTACAGAAGACTGACGACTAAAGACCAGGGCTTTGCCCAGAACCGGGCGGCGAGCTTGCTTGTCGCCCAGTCTGCCTAACGGCAGGCACTGATTTCAGGATGGCGGTCACCTTAAGGCCGAAGTTTGAAGAAAGACGCCGGATATGAACCAAGAAGTGATGAAATACTTCAACCCGAACCAGAAACCAGAGACGTTTGACCAGATTCAAATCTCGGTCGCGTCCCCAGAGCGCATTCGCTCCTGGTCTTTTGGCGAGATCAAGAAGCCGGAAACAATCAATTATCGTACATTTAAGCCCGAGAAAGATGGTCTGTTTTGTGCTCGCATTTTTGGCCCTGTAAAGGACTATGAGTGCTTGTGCGGTAAATACAAGCGCATGAAGTATCGCGGTATCATCTGCGAAAAATGTGGTGTTGAAGTTACGTTGTCAAAAGTGCGCCGTGAGCGCATGGGTCACATTGATCTGGCAGCACCGGTTGCTCACATCTGGTTCCTGAAATCATTGCCAAGTCGCATCGGTCTGTTGCTTGACATGACATTGAAGGATCTGGAGCGGGTTCTCTATTTTGAATATTATGTTGTGGTGGAGCCCGGCCTGACGCCTTTGAAGCAGTTCCAGCTTCTGAATGAAGAAGATTATTACCGCGCGCAGGATGAGTACGGCGAAGACAGCTTTACAGCTGGTATCGGCGCGGAGGCAATCCGTAAGCTTCTGGAAGCGATCGACCTTGAAGGCGAGCGCGAGAAGCTTTTGGTTGAACTTGCCGAAACCAAGTCAGAGTTGAAACCAAAGAAAATTGTCAAGCGCCTGAAGGTTATTGAAGCCTTTATCGAATCCGGCAATCGTCCTGAGTGGATGATCCTGACTGTTGTGCCTGTGATCCCACCAGAGCTGCGCCCACTTGTGCCGCTTGATGGTGGTCGTTTTGCGACATCTGATCTTAACGATTTGTATCGCCGGGTGATCAACCGTAACAACCGCTTGAAGCGTCTGATTGAACTGCGTGCTCCAGATATCATTATCCGTAACGAGAAGCGGATGCTGCAGGAATCTGTGGACGCGCTGTTTGACAATGGTCGCCGTGGCCGCACCATCACAGGTGCGAACAAACGTCCGCTGAAGTCACTGTCTGATATGCTGAAAGGCAAGCAAGGCCGTTTCCGCCAGAACTTGCTAGGTAAGCGGGTCGACTATTCTGGTCGTTCTGTGATCGTGGTTGGTCCTGAACTGAAACTGCATCAGTGTGGTCTGCCGAAGAAAATGGCGCTTGAGCTGTTTAAACCTTTCATCTACTCGCGCCTCGACAAAAAGGGGATTGCGACCACGATCAAGGCTGCCAAGAAACTGGTGGAAAAAGAACGCAGGGAAGTTTGGGACATCCTGGATGAGGTTATCCGTGAACATCCTGTAATGCTAAACCGGGCGCCGACATTGCACCGTCTTGGCATTCAGGCGTTTGAGCCGGTTTTGATTGAAGGCAAGGCCATTCAGTTACACCCGCTTGTGTGTGCGGCGTTTAACGCTGACTTTGATGGTGACCAGATGGCTGTTCACGTGCCGTTGTCCATTGAAGCTCAGCTTGAAGCCCGCGTGTTGATGATGTCCACCAACAACATCCTTAGCCCTGCGAACGGTAAGCCGATTATCGTACCATCACAGGATATCGTACTTGGTCTGTATTACATGACCATGCAGCGTGAAGGTGATGTGGGTGAGGGCAAAGCGTACGCCGATTTCGATGAGGTGCAGTTTGCTCTGGATGGCGGGGCGATTACTCTGCATTCCAAAATCACCGCACGGATCAAGTCTGTTGACGCTGAAGGCAATGAAGTCTGGTTGCGCGTTGAAACCACACCGGGCCGTATGTTGCTGGGTCGTCACTTGCCATTGCACCCCAAGGTTCCGTTCAGCTTGATCAACCGTCAACTGACCAAGAAAGAAATTACGGAAGTGATTGACGTGGTGTACCGCCACTGTGGTCAGAAAACGACAGTTCTGTTTGCTGATGGCATTATGGGCGAAGGCTTCAAGCGCGCTTGTGCTGCTGGTATTTCGTTCGGTAAAGACGACATGATCATCCCTACAGCGAAGATCAAACTGGTCGATGAAACGCGCGCTCTTGTGAAAGAGTATGAAGAGCAGTATCAGGATGGCTTGATCACGCAGGGTGAGAAATACAACAAAGTTGTTGATGCCTGGGCTCAATGTACCGACAAAGTTGCTGATGCAATGATGAAGGAAATGGAGCGCACTGAACTTGATGAAACAGGCCGTCAAACAGACCTGAACTCAGTCTTTATGATGGCGCATTCTGGTGCCCGGGGTAGTGCGGCTCAGATGAAACAGCTTGCTGGTATGCGGGGCCTGATGGCCAAGCCATCTGGTGAGATCATTGAGACACCGATCATTTCAAACTTTAAAGAAGGCCTCTCGGTTCTTGAGTATTTCAACAGTTCGCACGGTGCCCGTAAGGGTCTCGCGGATACAGCGTTGAAAACAGCGAACTCTGGTTATCTGACGCGCCGTCTGGTGGATGTATCCCAGGATTGTGTGATTGTTGAGCATGACTGTGGTACTCAAAATGGCATTACCATCGCTGAAGTGTCTGAGGGTGGTGACATTCTTGTGCCGCTGAGCGAGCGTATTTTGGGCCGTAGCCTGGCTGTGGACGTTAAAGACCCTATTACTGGCGACGTGATGTTTGAAGCTGGCACGCTTCTGGATGAAGTGAAGTCGGATGCGATTGAAACCGCTGGTTTTGCAGAGGTGAAAATCCGCTCAGTTCTGACATGTGAGACCAAGGGTGGTGTTTGCGGTGCGTGTTATGGCCGTGACCTGGCGCGTGGTACACCTGTGAATATGGGTGAAGCTGTCGGCGTTATTGCTGCACAGTCTATCGGTGAGCCGGGCACACAGCTCACGATGCGGACTTTCCACATTGGTGGTGCTGCAACGGTAAACGCTGAATCTGCAATCGAGTCCTCTGCTGACGGTAAGGTTCGGATTGATAACCGCAATGTTATTGAAGACAGCAAAGGCCGTAAGGTTGTTATGAGCCGCAACATGGAAGTTGTGGTTCTGGATGACGAGGGCCGCGAGCGTGCGAAGCACCGCTTGGCTTATGGCTCACACCTGATGAAAGACGAAGGTGACGAGGTTGTTAAAGGCGAAAAGCTCGCTGAGTGGGACCCCTACACTGTTCCGATCATTACAGAACAATCTGGGGTGGTTCGGTATGTTGACCTTGTTGAAGGCGTTTCTGTTAAAGAGGTTGTTGACGAAGGTACCGGTATTGCGTCCAAGGTTGTTATGGACTGGCGTTCTGGTACCAAAGGCACAGACCTGCGTCCGCGTATTACCCTTCGTGATGACAAAGACAATGTAATCGAGCTCGCTAACGGTACAGAAGCCCGTTACTTCCTGTCTGTTGAAGCCATTCTGTCGGTCGAAGATGGCCGCCATGTATCGGCTGGTGACGTGATCGCGCGTATCCCGCGTGAAGCCGCGAAAACCAAGGATATTACTGGTGGTCTGCCTCGGGTTGCTGAACTGTTTGAAGCACGTCGTCCGAAAGACCACGCCGTTATCGCAGAGATTGATGGTATCGTTGAGTTTGGTCGTGACTATAAGAACAAGCGTCGCATCAGCATTCGTCCGCGTGATGAAGACGGTGAACCGGTTGAATATCTGGTGCCTAAAGGCAAGCACATTGCTGTTCAGGAAGGCGACTTCATTCAGCAGGGTGAGTATCTGATCGATGGTAACCCGGCACCGCATGATATCTTGCATGTTTCCGGGGTCGAGGCGCTGGCCAACTATCTTGTGAAAGAAGTTCAGGATGTTTACCGCCTGCAAGGCGTGAAAATCAACGATAAGCACATTGAGGTGATTGTTCGCCAGATGCTGCAAAAAGTTGAAATCACGGCTTCAGGTGACAGCACCATGCTTCTGGGTGAGCAGGTTGACCGCGAGGAATTCGAGGAAGCCAATGCCAAGCTTGAAGCCGAAGGCCGCTTGCCGGCAAAAGGCCATCCAATTCTGCTGGGTATTACTAAGGCAAGCCTGCAGACGCGCAGCTTTATCTCTGCGGCATCATTCCAGGAGACAACACGCGTTCTGACCGAAGCGTCAGTTGCTGGCAAGAAAGACAAGCTTGTTGGCCTTAAAGAAAACGTGATTGTTGGTCGCTTGATCCCGGCGGGTACGGGTTCTGTTGTCAATAAGTTGCGGCATGAAGCGCTGAAGCGGGATCAGATTACTGCTGAAGCGCAGGCGGCAGCCGAAGATCCGATGGCATCTGCTGAAGCAGAATTTGCTGCTGCTATGGGCGGCGAGGACGCTGGCGATAGCGCCTAAGCTCTAGCCGACACAAAAACATTAAAAAAGGGTCCGCACATGCGGGCCCTTTTTTTGTATTCACTCGTTGGTGGGACTGCTGACACATTGTTCCAGTAAGCGGGCTTCCATCTCAAGGCAGGCAGATTTTATCGCTTGGTTCATTTCAGGGGGTGGGGATTTGCTGATGGACCGGGTGTGTATTCCCTTGATCATGGCACTTTGATAGTCCAGACCGGCAAATTCAACTAACACTCTGCTTATGTTTTCGGGATTTTGCACAAAGTCTTCGTATCGAATAACCAAGGCTCTATCATCTGTGTGGAGTTGCTCATCAAAATAAATCTGATTGCGGCACAACCAAAAGAGGGCTTTACAATCTACAACGCTGCACTCTGGAAAATATAATTGGTTCAGGATGTCTCGGACATTGGTGCTGATGGTACGGCCACGCCAGTTCTCCTTGGCATGTCCGGCTGCGATTTCATCAACCCACTCTCTGAAACCAGGCCACCGGACCATGTGCGAGTTAATGACATCCGCGAAATTGCGAGTTGGCCATACCACTTTTGAGTCTTCAAAGCAGGCAAGCAGCTCTGCGATCCGATCAGCGTCTAATAATGCCTTTGCTACAACAGTCTTGGCGTAGGACGCCTTGTACCGCTTCACTACGACCTCATTGTCTCTGAGTTTATAATCGTCAAAGACGCTTGGCTCAGCCTCGTGGAAAACACGCGTCAGTGTATGACGATCCAATGCGTCCATTACCATATTTGTGCCGCTACGTTGAACGCCAGCAAGCCAAATCATCTGTTTTGAGCGCATCGAATTGTCTAAAAGTTGGGACGGCAGTTTTTTCAGTTGGTGAAAAGACTGCCCAACTCTACCCTTATATGGCATACACAGAAAATCCCGTTGAATTTAGTAGGATAGTGGTAGCATCCAAGATTGAAAAGCATCAATGTTTGAGCGCTGGCGTCCCAGCAAAGAATCGACTTGGGACAGTATCTTGGTATAGCCATATCATTGTTGTAAACTAATTCCATATATTGAGGCAGAATTTGCTGCAGCGACATCAAGTGATGGGGACGGTGAAAAAGCGGAAGCCTAAACACCCAATTGGCTGACTTGTTGTTTGAAAAGGGCTCACTTTTGTAAGTGCCTATTTCTATTTAGCGGGCTTTTTTGTACTTTTTTCGACCGTTTCCGTCCTTAAATTCAGCTTTGCGTCAAAAAAAGTAACCGTATTAGCCTCGTTAGTTTGGACGCAATGATCATTTTCCCGCAGTTCATTAGCAGAAATCATGGCCCATTTTGCCATCAGGCATTCAAACTTGAACAAATTATATGTCTTAGTGTTCTCGAAAAAACTATTTTGCTCGCCGTAATACAGAAGGGGCACTCTCAGGGACTGCATGGCAGGCGGAGTTCTAATATCATGTTTGAGAAATAGTTCGCTGGCTACATCAATAAGGCCATGGTCTGCAACAAACATAAGTTCCCCATCATAGGGTTCAATGCGCTGAATAACCTCATCCAAAAAATAGTCTGTGTAGCGAACGCTGTCGTCATAGGCTGCTATTGTTGCTTGCTTTTCTGACGTGAAAGTCGCCGCCGAAAATCGTGCGAAATCGGCTGGATACCTTTCATTAAAAAGAAAGTGAGAGCCTATCATGTGCAGAATCACGAGGGTTTTCTGGTCAGATGCCTTCTTATCCAGTGTTTGTTGAAGCAACGGCAGTAAAGCTTCGTCCAGTGGGTGGTTCTCACTATCGGTTGCAATAAACTCCTGAATATCTGCATCCTGTGCAACATGGGAAACCCCAACGCCCCAGTCATCAAAGCGGATCTGGTTTGATAGCCAGTGAACTTGGTAACCTGCAGCTTGTGCGAGCTTTACAATAGACAGGCTGAAGTCCACCTTACTGCCCCCTTTTGTTAGCATTGCAGGGATTGCGGTCCAGGTGTTTGCCCCTCCTGCGTAAGCCTGCTCAGCCATCTGCAACCTAGTGCCCCGAGCTCTCAGCCTTGGCGTTGTGTCGCGGTGGTAGCCATAGAGGCCAAGGTGATCTGCCCGTAAAGACTCACCAATAACCAGGACTAAAAGGGACGGAGCCGAGAGTGCCTGGTTCACGTTGGTCCAGTTTTTACCGCTAGTGTTATCAGATGTGACATATAGGATTGCTTTGGCGAGCCCCGTCAGGCTCTCGCTAATTGGCAGGCGATATCCCATCGAGTCTGCATAATGGAAGACTTTTGCTGTTGAGCGATCGAATCCCAAAGCGCTGTATTTCAACTCTGCTTTTCTGGAGGCCGCCACGTCTTCAGCGAAATCCCGACTAAGCGTTTGGTCAGATACCAGAGGTGCAAAGGCATGCAGCAGGCCAACTGTCAGAAGAACTATGCTAATTTGTTTTGGTACTGCCACCTTCGGCAATGAGACCATTCCAACGAATGTCACCACAGATGCGGCTGTTACCATCAGGTTTTCAGTGATGTAGGAATTTATTTCGTAAGCCGACGCATAGAACACACTCATCCAGACGGCTATAGATAGATGGTCCGCGTAGGTGGTCCGTGTTAGCAAATCGGCAATGATGAGCAGGGACAGGAGTGTTCTTATGATACGGCCGTTCGCGGCCATCAAAAGCATACCTGCCAGAAGGCTGGAGTAGCCTATGAAATGTACCAGGCGCTTCAAGTCAACGCCAAGCTGGTTTTGTGCGGTGGGGCCATAGGCCGCAGCAACGGTTACGAGCATTACCAAGCAAGCGAATGTTGCCATTTGTCCGAAAGATAGGCTTTTGCCGTATTGAAGGAATGTCTCTTTCACCATCTTTGCCTAAAATAATTTTCGTCTGATAGGATCACTCTAACCCGCGCTTCCCGGGCCAAAGTTTCAATTCGTGCTACGTCATTCACGGTAAAAACATACACTTCTGATGTTGGCAAAAGCGAAAATAGCCGCTGGTCAAAAGATTGATGTTCCATAGATACGGCATGCACGCCGTATCGCTGCAGACGATAGCGAATCTTTAACAGTTCATACCAATAGGAGATGGCACTGCCCGACGGATTCAGGCCAATCCAGTAACTGGTTTGAATGCCAGTCGATGCAAAAGGCGCGAGCGCTTCGGGGTTTTGGGATTCGATCAAAACCTTATTTTTAACATCGGCATCCGTCAGCAATCGACTCAGAGAGGCTGCTACTGCGGGTATTTGATGAGATGGCAAGTACCGGAGATTCTTAAAATCGAACCAGTAATAAAGGCTGTCCCCAAACTCGGAAACCACATCGACCACTGTTAGCAACTGGCCGTTATGACGCTGATACGGTTTATCATGTGAAACAATGAAATCGCTCAAGTCAGCGTCGTAAAATATATCCAGCTCTATGCCCTTCGCACCTTCGTTCGCCGCAGACCGAAAAGCAGAGATTGAGTTTTCTGGTAGGCTTTTATCCACCCCCAGATATCCCCGGTGGGCCCAAACCTTCTCCGAACCCCGATAGAAGCGTTTTTGTGCCACTTCCTCGTAATCGCGGGCAATAAAAAAAAGGCCAAGGCCACTTATGAATACGCAGACTAAACCTAGTACTAAAAGTCGAAACAAAATTACTTTAGTCATTTTCGATCTTCATTAGGGTGGCAGCCTCAAATGTAAAAATTAGGGCATATAGTATGCCTTTGTAGTGCTGAAACAGTGTGCCAAACCTCCTTTTTGATCAACTCAAAAATAGTCTTCGTATTATAAGGTACTTAGAGCACGGCATCCCCTCAACTCGCGTTACTTGCAAATGGGCCCGATGAAGGATGCGGATTTTATGGTTCGTTGGTCAGCTTTTTCATTGACGTATCGGGCATTTCGGTATAGATAGCGCACCTCGCCAGAGCTCAGGTGGTAGGCCAAATCGGCCTAGACGCTGGGGTTTGCTGGCTAAGAGTGTAAAATTAGAATCGATCCGGGTAACCTGATTGGAGCCAAAAAGCTGCCGATTGAGGTTGTTTTTGCTGCATGCAAAACAGGGCATCTGGAATGATGGTGACAGAGAAAAACGGCTGAAAAACCAATAGGGAACAAGAATGCCTACCATTAACCAACTTGTGCGCAAACCGCGCCAAAACAAGCCAGCGCACAACAAAGTGCCCGCGCTCGAAGCATGCCCGCAAAAGCGCGGCGTGTGCACACGTGTATATACAACGACTCCGAAGAAGCCGAACTCAGCGCTGCGTAAAGTTGCTCGTGTCCGTCTTTCAAACGGTTTTGAGGTCACGTCCTACATTCCCGGTGAAGGTCACAACCTTCAGGAACACTCTGTTGTTCTGATCCGCGGTGGTCGTGTCAAAGATTTGCCTGGTGTTCGCTACCACACGCTGCGTGGTGTGCTCGATACCCAGGGTGTTGCAGACCGTCGCAAGAGCCGTTCTAAATACGGCACCAAGCGTCCGAAGTAAGATTGAAGAAGGAATTAACGCATGTCTCGTCGTCATAGCGCAGAAAAACGCGATGTCCTGCCCGATCCGAAATTCGGTGACGTGGTGCTAACAAAATTTATGAACAGCTTGATGCTTGATGGCAAAAAGTCTGTTGCTGAACGCATTGTTTACGGTGCTTTCGATAAAATGGAAGAGCGCGTCAAATCTGATGCTCTCCCATTGTTCCACGAAGCTCTGGACAATGTGAAGCCTGCCATTGAGGTTCGCTCTCGCCGGGTTGGTGGTGCGACATATCAGGTGCCTGTTGAAGTTCGTTCCGAGCGTGCACAGGCTTTGGCAATTCGTTGGTTGATTGCTGCTGCTCGTAAGCGCAACGAAACCACAATGGTTGATCGTCTTTCCGGCGAATTGATGGATGCATCAAACAATCGCGGCGCTGCTGTTAAGAAGCGTGAAGACACTCATAAAATGGCAGAGGCTAACAAAGCCTTCTCTCATTACCGCTGGTAAAGAGTTTTAGGGTAAGGAACTGGTTCGATGGCACGTAGAACCCCACTAAGCGACTATCGCAACATCGGCATCATGGCTCACATTGATGCGGGTAAAACCACAACGACTGAACGCGTTCTGTATTACACAGGTCGTAGCCATAAAATTGGCGAAGTTCACGACGGTGGCGCAACGATGGACTGGATGGAGCAAGAGCAAGAGCGCGGTATTACAATTACCTCTGCTGCTACCACTTGTTTCTGGAATGATCACCGCATCAACATTATTGATACCCCTGGTCACGTTGACTTCACGATTGAAGTTGAGCGGTCTTTGCGTGTTCTTGATGGTGCTGTTGCTGTTTTCGACTCTGTAGCCGGTGTTGAACCACAGTCTGAAACTGTATGGCGGCAGGCTGATAAGTACGGTGTTCCGCGTATGTGCTTCGTCAACAAGATGGACCGCATGGGTGCAAACTTCGAGCGCTGTGTTGACATGATTAAAGAGCGCCTTGGTGCTCGCGCTCTCGTGATCCAGTTGCCGATTGGCGCTGAAAGCGATTATGAAGGTTTGATCGACCTTGTTAAGAACAAGGAAGTTCTTTGGAAGGGTGAAGACCTGGGTGCTTCATACGAATATGTCGATATTCGCCCTGAACTTGCAGACGCGGCCGAGGCTGCGCGCATGGAAATGATCGAAACAGCTGTCGAAGCTGATGAAGAGTTGATGGAAAAGTACCTTGAAGGTGAAGATATCACTGAAGAGGAATTGAAGTCAGCCATTCGTAAGGGCACCATTGCTGGTGATTTTGTTCCAGTTCTGAATGGTACGGCGTTTAAGAACAAAGGTGTTCAGCCACTTCTGGATGCTGTCGTTGACTTCATGCCTGCGCCGACAGATGTTGCAGCGATCAACGGTGTTGATGCGCATGACACAGACAAAGAAATTGTTCGTAAATCTGATGATGACGAGCCGTTTTCTGCGCTGGCGTTTAAAATCATGAACGACCCATTTGTTGGTACGCTAACGTTCTGCCGTATCTATTCTGGTGTTCTGGAAACGGGCACGCAGGTGATGAACTCTGTTAAGCAGCGGAAAGAAAAAGTTGGCCGCATGCTGGAAATGCATGCCAACAACCGGGAAGACCTGAAGGAAGCCCGTGCTGGTGATATCATTGCATTGGCGGGCCTGAAGTCTACAACAACAGGCGACACGCTGTGCGCAAACAACAGCCAGGTTATCCTGGAGCGTATGGAATTCCCGGATCCGGTGATTTCGGTTGCGGTGGAGCCAAAAACCAAAGCTGACCAAGAGAAGATGGGTATCGCCCTTAATCGTCTGGCTGCAGAAGACCCGAGCTTCCGCGTGGCAAGTGACGAGGAAAGCGGCCAGACCGTTATTTCTGGTATGGGCGAACTGCACCTTGATATTCTCGTCGATCGTATGAAGCGTGAGTTCAAAGTTGAGTGTACTGTTGGTGCGCCTCAGGTTGCTTACCGTGAGAGCTTTGCCAAGGCTGTTGAGGTTGATTACACCCACAAGAAGCAGTCTGGTGGTTCTGGTCAGTTTGGTCGCGTGAAAATGGTTGTTACACCAGGTGAGCGTGGTTCTGGCTTTGAGTTCATTGATGAAATCAAGGGTGGTAATATCCCGAAAGAGTATATCCCTGGTGTTGAAAAAGGCATCAAGGACATCGCTGAAAGCGGTGCATTGATCGGCTTCCCGATCATCGATTTCTCTGTACGGTTGGTTGACGGTGCCTACCACGATGTAGACTCAAGCGTTCTAGCGTTTGAAATCGCGGGTCGTGGTGCAACGCGGCAGGCCGCTGTTGACGCAGGTATTCGGCTCCTTGAGCCAATCATGAAGGTCGAAGTTGTCACCCCTGAAGATTACATGGGCGACGTTATTGGCGACCTCAACAAACGTCGTGGTCAGATCCAGGGTTCTGAAACCCGCGGTCCGAACACGGTTATCAATGCAATGGTTCCGCTGGCGAACATGTTTGGTTACGTAAACGAGCTTCGCTCGTTCTCACAAGGCCGGGCGACGTTCTCCATGCAGTTTGACCATTATGATGGAGTTCCGCAGGCAGTTGCTGATGAAGTTAAAGCAAAGCTTGCCGGGTAAGTTAAACAACAAAAAAGCGTTATGGACCCCTTGGCAATACAAGGGCCGATAGAAAGGTAAAATAGGATGGCTAAAGAGAAGTTTGAGCGTAATAAGCCGCACTGTAATGTTGGCACGATTGGTCACGTTGACCATGGTAAGACAACATTGACGGCGGCGATTACGAAGGTATTGGCAGAAGTTGGCGGCGGCGAAGCTGTTGATTTTGCGAACATTGACAAGGCCCCTGAGGAGCGTGAGCGTGGTATCACGATTTCGACGGCGCACGTTGAGTATGAGACAGAGAACCGTCACTACGCGCACGTTGATTGCCCGGGTCACGCTGACTATGTGAAGAACATGATCACGGGTGCGGCACAGATGGATGGCGGCATTCTTGTTGTGAACGCAGCGGACGGCCCGATGCCACAGACCCGTGAGCACATTCTGCTTGCACGTCAGGTTGGTGTTCCAGCGCTTGTTGTGTTCATGAACAAGGTTGACCAGGTAGACGACGAAGAGCTTCTGGAACTTGTTGAGATGGAGATCCGTGAGCTTCTGGACGAGTATGAGTTCCCTGGTGACGATATTCCGATCATTGCTGGTTCAGCGCTTGCTGCCCTTGAAGGCCGTGACGACACCATCGGTAAAGAGAAGATCCTTGAGCTGATGGCTGCTGTTGATGAATATATCCCAATGCCAGAGCGTGCGATTGATGGTGCGTTCCTGATGCCTGTTGAGGATGTCTTCTCTATTTCTGGCCGTGGTACGGTTGCGACGGGCCGTGTTGAGCGTGGTATTGTCAAGGTTGGTGAAGAGATCGAGATTGTTGGTATCAAGGATACCACCAAGACGACGATCACTGGTGTTGAGATGTTCCGCAAGCTTCTGGACGAAGGTCGTGCAGGGGACAACATTGGTGCGCTGCTGCGTGGTGTTGCCCGTGATGACATTGAGCGTGGTCAGGTTCTGGCGCATGTTGGTTCGATCACACCGCACACGAAGTTCACAGCAGAGACCTATATCCTGACCAAGGAAGAAGGTGGCCGTCATACGCCGTTCTTTGCGAACTACCGTCCGCAGTTCTATTTCCGTACGACGGATGTGACCGGCAACGTTGAACTGCCTTCTGGCACCGAGATGGTTATGCCTGGTGACAATGTGAACCTGACGGTTGAGCTGATTGCGCCGATCGCCATGGACGAAGGCCTGCGTTTCGCTATCCGCGAAGGTGGCCGTACCGTCGGTGCCGGTGTCGTCGCTAAAATTATCGAATAGAACAAACAGGCGCCGGGGCTTTTGCACTGGCGCCGCTTTTTAAGGTGTAAGATCAATGGAAGCGCAAAATATTCGCATCCGCCTGAAGGCTTTTGACCACCGTGTGCTTGACCAAGCCACAGGTGAAATCGCCAACACGGCTAAGCGTACGGGCGCTCTGGTTCGCGGTCCAATCCCGATGCCAACCAGAATTGAAAAGTTCACCGTGCTGAGAAGCCCGCACGTGAACAAGAAATCCCGCGAGCAGTTCGAAATGCGTACGCACAAGCGCCTGCTCGATATCGTAGACCCAACACCGCAAACGGTTGATGCTCTGATGAAGCTCGACCTGTCTGCTGGTGTGGACGTCGAAATCAAACTGCAAGGATAAGACCCATGCGTACAGGTTTGATTGCAAAAAAACTCGGTATGACCCGTGTCTTCAATGACCGCGGTCACCACGTGCCGGTAACTGTCTTGCAGCTTGATGGCTGTCAGGTTGTTGCTCAGCGCACGGAAGAAAAAGATGGTTATACGGCGCTCCAGCTTGGTGCCGGTAGCCGCAAGGTAAAGAATGTGTCCAAAGCTCAGCGCGGTCACTTCGCCAAAGCGGAAGTAGAGCCTAAAGCAAAAATTGCTGAATTCCGTGTTGGTGCAGATGGCATGGTTGACGTGGGTGCAGAACTGACGGCAGACCACTTTGTTGCAGGCCAGCGTGTTGACGTTGTTGGTACCAGCAAAGGTAAAGGTTTTGCCGGTGCGATGAAGCGTCATAATTTTGGTGGTCTTCGTGCGTCGCATGGTGTGTCTATCTCTCACCGTTCACATGGTTCTACGGGTCAATGTCAGGACCCAGGCCGTGTGTTCAAAGGTAAGAAGATGGCCGGCCATATGGGGGATGCTCGTACAACGGTTCAAAACCTTGAAGTTGTCGAAACTCGCGCCGAAGAGGGCCTGATCCTCGTTAAAGGTGGTTTGCCTGGCTCTAAAGAGGGTTGGGTACTGGTTTCTGACGCCGTGAAAAAGGCACTCCCTGCGGATGTGCCGATGCCAGCTGCTTTTCGGGCACCTGCAGTCGAAGAAGAAGCGCCCGCTGAAGTAGCAGCCGCTCCGGAAGCCGATGCAGCACCTGCTGAAGACGCAGCTGCAGAAAAAGGCGAGGAATAAGTCATGAAGACGAATGTCCTTACACTTGACGCCAAGAAAGCCGGCGACATCGAACTTGATGAGGCGATCTTTGGTGTAGCAGCGCGCGCAGATATTCTGCACCGCGTTGTAAACTGGCAGCTTGCCAAGCGCCGTGCAGGAACACACGCCGTGAAATTCCGTTCGGATATTTCACGCACGGGTGCTCGTTTCGGTCGCCAAAAAGGTGGCGGTACAGCCCGTCACGGTTCACGCCGCTCCAACATCTTTATTGGTGGTGGTCGTGCATTTGGTCCGATCCCTCGGGATCATGGCTTTAGCCTGCCGAAGAAAGTTCGCAAACTTGGTCTGAAGAGTGCGCTCTCTGCCAAGCAAGCTGACGGTAAACTCATTGTTGTTGATACTGCAGACCTAAAAGACGGTAAAACCAAGGAACTTCAGGCTAAGCTTGAGAAACTTGGTGTTTCAAACGCTCTTTTTGTTGATGGTCCGGAAGTGAACGAAAACTTCCTCCGTGCGGTTCAAAACATCCCAAATGTTGATGTGCTGCCAAGCCAGGGCGCAAACGTTTACGACATTCTGCGTCGTGACACGCTGATCCTGACCAAAGCCGCTGTCGAGACACTCGGGGAGAGGCTCAAATGAACAACGTAAAGCATTTTGACGTTATCAAGAGTCCGGTCATCACCGAAAAGGCGACCCTGGGTTCAGAACATAACCAGGTGACTTTCAAAGTTGCGATTGACGCCACTAAGCCTGAAATCAAGGCTGCTGTGGAAGCGCTCTTTGAAGTGAAAGTCACTAAAGTCAACACGCTGCGCCAAGAAGGCAAGATTAAGCGGTTCCGTGGTGTAAAAGGCAAACGCGCCGAATACAAAAAAGCCATGGTTACCCTTGCTGAAGGTAACAGCATTGATGTGACGACGGGAGTTTAACCGATGGCATTGAAGCAATATAAACCGGTTACTCCGTCTCAGCGTGGTTTGGTTCTTGTTGACCGTGATGGTCTGCACAAGGGCAAGCCTGTTAAGGCGCTGACTGAAGGACTAACCAAGTCTGGTGGACGCAACAACACTGGCCGTATCACTGCACGTCGCATTGGTGGCGGTCACAAGCGTACGTACCGGAAAATAGACTTTAAGCGCACTAAATGGAACATGCCTGCGACAGTTGAGCGTCTTGAGTATGACCCCAACCGTACGGCGTTTATCGCCCTTATCAAATACGAAGACGGCGAGCTCGCTTACATCTTGGCACCTCAGCGTTTGGCTCCTGGCGATACTGTTATCGCTGCGGAAAAAGCCGACGTGAAGCCCGGTAATGTTATGCGGCTTTCCAACATGCCTGTTGGCACCATCATCCACAATGTGGAGATGAAAGCAGGCAAAGGCGGCCAGATCGCCCGTTCAGCAGGTACATACGCCCAGCTGATCGGTCGTGACCGCGGTTACGCACAGCTTCGCCTGAGCTCAGGTGAAGTACGCGTCGTTCGCGGCGAGTGTGTTGCAACGGTTGGTGCTGTCTCTAACCCTGATAACCAAAACATCAAGCTCGCTAAAGCGGGTCGGAATCGCTGGTTGGGTAAACGTCCATCTGTTCGTGGTGTTGCCATGAACCCGGTGGATCACCCACATGGTGGTGGTGAAGGTCGGACCTCTGGTGGTCGTCATCCTGTGACGCCTTGGGGTAAGCCTACTAAAGGTAAGCGCACTCGCTCTAATAAAGCGACAGATAAGCTTATCATCCGGTCGCGCCACGAGCGCAAGAAACGTTAAGGAGTCCCGAATATGGCACGCTCTGTATGGAAAGGCCCTTTCGTTGACATGCATCTTCTTAAGAAGGTGGAAGCAGCTCAAGAAAGTGGCAAAGCAAGTAATGTGATCCAGACCTGGTCCCGCCGGTCTACGATCCTGCCCGACTTTGTAGGTATTACGTTCAACGTCTACAACGGCCAAAAGTTCATTCCTGTGTATGTGACCGAAGATATGGTTGGTCACAAGCTGGGTGAGTTTTCCCCAACGCGGACTTACTACGGTCACGCTGCGGATAAGAAAGCGAAGAGGAAGTAACCGTGGGTAAGCAATCTGCAAAACGCCGTTTGGCGGATAACGAAGCCGTTGCGACAGCAACACAGCTTCGTGGCTCGCCCCAGAAACTGAATCTGGTCGCAGCCTCAATTCGCGGTATGAAAGTGGAAAAAGCTCTGACAAGCCTGAGCTTCAACCGTCGCCGTACTGCTGTTGATGTTAAATCTGTTCTCGAAAGCGCAATTGCGAATGCCGAGAATAACCATAACCTTGATGTGGACAGCCTGATTGTTGCTGAAGCCACTGTGGGTAAGGCACTGACCATGAAACGGTTCCGTGCTCGTGCCCGTGGTCGTGTCGGCAAGATCGTAAAGCCGTTCAGTCGTCTGCGCATTGTTGTGCGTGAAGTAGAGGAGACTGCATAATGGGTCAGAAAGTAAGCCCAGTAGGTCTGCGCCTTGGTGTTAACCGCACCTGGGACTCGCGCTGGTATGCCGAAGGCGATGATTATGGCAGCCTGTTGCACGAAGACCTGAAAATTCGCGAGTTCATCGAAAAAGAACTGTCGCAAGCCGGCATTTCAAAAGTCGTGATCGAACGTCCAGCAAAAAAATGTCGTGTAACTATCTATTCTGCACGTCCTGGTGTGATTATCGGTAAAAAAGGCGCTGACATTGAGAAGCTTCGCCGCAAGGTGGCTGGCCTTACGTCTGCTGAAGTGAGCCTCAACATTGTTGAAGTTCGCAAGCCTGAGATTGATGCCAAGCTGATTGCTGATGGTATTGCGCAGCAATTAGAGCGCCGTGTTGCGTTCCGCCGTGCGATGAAACGCTCGGTACAAAGTGCAATGCGCCTTGGTGCAGGTGGTATCCGTGTGAACTGTGCTGGTCGTTTGGGCGGTGCAGAGATTGCCCGGACAGAATGGTACCGCGAAGGCCGCGTGCCACTTCACACACTGCGCGCCGACATTGACTATGGCACTTCTGAAGCCCTGACTGCTTATGGCATCTCGGGCATCAAGGTGTGGGTCTATAAAGGCGACATCATGGAACACGATCCAATGGCTCATGAGCGTCGTGCAAACGAAGCCCAAAGCCAAGGTGGTCCATCCCGCCGTTAGGCTGGATGGGATAGTCGAAGGAAGCACAGACAATGTTGCAACCGAAACGTACAAAGTTCCGCAAGGCTCATAAGGGTCGTATCCATGGCAATGCCAAGGGCGGAACCGATTTGAACTTTGGTCAGTTCGGGTTGAAAGCAACCCAAGCTGGTCGTGTCACCGCTCGTCAAATCGAGGCGGCGCGTCGTGCCATGAACCGTCATATGAAACGGTCTGGTAAAGTCTGGATCCGGATTTTCCCGGACGTTCCAGTAACGGCGAAGCCTACCGAGGTTCGGATGGGTAAAGGTAAAGGCTCTGTTGATCGTTGGGTGGCCAAGGTAAAACCTGGTCGCGTCATGTTCGAGATTGACGGTGTCTCTGAAGAAATCGCACGCGGTGCGTTTGAGCGGGCGGCTGCGAAGCTCTCCGTTGCAAGCCGCATCGTCGAGCGCATGCACTAGGCGGAGAAGAGCAATGAAGGCAACAGATCTTCGTGCCAAGTCCAAAGACGAGCTCCGCGATGAGCTTGTCAGCTTGAAGAAAGAGCAGTTTAACCTGCGCTTTCAGGCGGCAAGTGGGCAATTGGAAAATACAGCACGGGTTCGTCAGGTGCGCCGCGATGTAGCGCGTATCCAGACGATTCTGTCTGAACAAGCAGAGGCGTAAGGAGAAACTCATGCCAAAGCGTATTCTGCAAGGTGTGGTCGTAAGCGACAAAGGGTCAAATACCGTTGTTGTGAAAGTAGAACGTCGGATCAAGCATCCATTGCTTGACAAAATTATTCGTCGTTCTAAGAAGTACCACGCTCATGACGAGAGCAACACAATTCAGGTTGGCGAGACTGTTCGTATTGAAGAGTGTCGTCCTATCTCGAAACTGAAAACTTGGCGCGTAGTTGGTGGTGAGGCCTAGGCCTTACCTCAGCTTTTGTGCTGGTTTTAAACTGAAGAAAAGGGTGTAACCCATGATTCAAATGCAAACCAACCTCGATGTGGCCGACAACTCTGGGGCCAAGAGGGTGCAGTGCATTAAGGTCCTTGGTGGATCTAAACGAAAGACGGCCGGAGTAGGCGACATTATTGTCGTCTCAGTCAAAGAAGCGATCCCACGGGGTCGGGTGAAAAAAGGTGACGTGCATCGTGCCGTCATCGTGCGTACAGCAAAAGAAGTTCGTCGCAACGATGGCACCGCCATCCGGTTTGACAACAACGCCGCTGTACTTGTGAACAAAAACCACGAACCAATTGGTACCCGTATTTTTGGCCCAGTTGTTCGTGAACTGCGTGCGAAGAAGCATATGAAGATCATTTCGCTTGCACCGGAGGTGCTGTAATGGCCGCTAAATTGAAAAAAGGCGATAAGGTCGTTGTGGTTGCCGGTAAAGACAAGGGCAAGCGCGGCGAAATTCTGTCAGTTCTGCCATCGGAAGGCCGGGCTGTTGTACAGGGTATTAACCTTGTGAAACGCCACCAGCGTCCAACGCAGACAAGCGCGGGCGGTATCAATACCAAGGAAGCTCCAATCCAGCTCTCCAATCTTATGATTGAAGACCCGAAAGATGGCGCTCCGACCCGTGTAGGTTTCAAAGTAGAGGACGGCAAAAAAGTTCGTTTTGCCAAGAAGTCCGGAGAGGTGATCAATGGCTGATAAAACAATGCCACGCCTTCGTACGAAGTATGAAGATTCGGTTCGTGCGTCTCTTCAAGAGAAGTTCGGCTACAAAAACCCAATGCAGGTTCCGAAACTGGACAAGATTGTGATCAACATGGGTGTTGGTCGTGACGGTGTTCAGGACAAGAAAAAGGTGACGAAAGCGGCTTCAGAAATTGAAGCGATTGCTGGTCAGAAACCTGTCATCACGCGGGCACGAAAGTCTATCGCGGGCTTCAAGCTGCGTGAGGGCATGCCAATTGGTGCGAAAGTAACGCTTCGCTCCGAACGCATGTACGAGTTTCTGGATCGCCTGATTACCATTGCAATGCCCCGTATTCGTGACTTTCAGGGTGTTAACCCAAAGTCTTTTGACGGAAACGGCAACTATGCGATGGGCGTTAAGGAACAGCTCATTTTCCCTGAAATCAGCTACGACAACGTAGATCAGGTTCGGGGTATGGACATTATTATCTGCACCACGGCTCAGACCGATGATGAAGCACGTGAGCTTCTTCGCGGTTTTGATATGCCGTTCAAAGCGTAGCAGGAGGGTTTATCATGGCTAAGAAGAGCGCCATTCAAAAAAACAAGCGTCGTGAGAAAATCGTCGCCAAGTACGCAACAAAGCGTGCCGAGCTTAAAGCGAAGGTTTACGATAAAAGCTTGTCAGAAGACGAGCGTTGGCTCGCTGCATTGCAGCTTGCTGCGCTGCCACGTGACGGTGCTTCGACCCGGCTTCGCAATCGTTGTGAAGTGACTGGTCGTCCGCGCGGTTACTACCGTAAATTCAAGATGTCTCGTATTGCGTTGCGTGAGCTCGGCTCCGCTGCAAAAGTACCAGGCCTTGTTAAGTCAAGTTGGTAAAGGGGAAAGCTCATGTCGATGACTGATCCTATCGCAGATATGCTGACCCGTATTCGCAACGGCCTGATGGCAGGAAAAACCGTTGTAACGTCACCAGCATCCAAAACCCGCCAGCGTATTCTTGATGTGCTACAGCGGGAAGGTTACATCCGCGGCTATTCGCGTATTGACGGTGAGGCTAATAAAGCCGAGCTGACAATCGAACTGAAATACATGGAAGGCGAACCTGTTATCCGCACGATTAATCGTGTGTCCAAGCCTGGTCGCCGCGTATACAGTTCAGTGCGTGATTTGCCACGTGTTCACAACGGCCTGGGAATTTCGATCGTATCCACACCGAAAGGTGTTCTCTCTGACGCGGAAGCGCGGGAGAACAACGTGGGCGGCGAAGTTCTCTGCACCGTATTCTAAGGAAGGGTAACGAAATGTCCCGTATCGGTAAAAAGCCTGTGGCTATTCCGGCTGGCGTCACCGTTTCCCTAGACGGTAGCGACCTGTCGGTCAAAGGCCCAAAAGGTGAGCTCGCGATGTCTTTCGTTCCGGAAGTGACAGTCAGTCACGAGAATGATGTCATTAGTGTATCACCTGTTAATGACACAAAGCGTGCTCGCTCCATGTGGGGAATGCAGCGCTCTATGGTAAGCAACATCATCGAAGGTGTGACCAGTGGTTTCTCCAAGAAACTCGGTCTGCAAGGTGTTGGTTATCGGGCGCAGATGAAAGGCTCCGCGCTGAATCTTCAGCTTGGTTTTAGCCATGACATCAATTTCCCTGTGCCTGCAGGCATTAAAATTGAAACGCCTGATCAAACAACGATCGTGATTTCCGGCATCGACAAGCAGCTTGTTGGTGAAACGGCAGCCAAGATCCGCGAATACCGCAAACCAGAGCCATACAAAGGCAAGGGTGTTCGGTATGACGGCGAATACGTCTTCCGCAAAGAAGGCAAGAAGAAGTAGGTGGCACCAATGGCAAGTAGCACAAGTAATTTTGAACGACGCCGCCAGCGTAACCGCAACCAGCTTAGTAAAGTTGGCAACGGGCGGCCGCGTCTTTCTGTCCACCGGACAAACCAGCATATTTATGCGCAGGTCATTGACGATGTGAAAGGGGCAACACTTGCTGCGGCCTCAACACTCGACCCTGATCTCAAAAGTGATGCATCATCAGCCAATATCGATGCTGCGTCTAAAGTTGGAAAATTGATTGCCGAGCGGGCCAAAGCCGCGGGCGTTGAATCAGTCGTATTTGATCGCGGTGGTTTCTTGTACCACGGCCGCGTCAAAGCACTTGCTGAAGCAGCGCGCGAGGGCGGCCTGAGCTTCTAGGCTTGGTATAAGGAAAAGGATGTCCCATGGCACGCCCAGAACGCAATCGCCAAGAACGCGGTAATCGCGAAGAAAGCGAACTCATTGAAAAGCTTGTCCACATTAACCGTGTGGCCAAGGTGGTAAAAGGTGGTCGACGGTTTGGTTTTGCAGCCCTTGTGGTTGTTGGTGACCAACGCGGTCGGGTTGGTTTCGGTAACGGTAAAGCCCGTGAAGTACCAGAAGCAATCCGCAAAGCAACCGAAGCCGCAAAGAAAAACATGATCCGTGTACCGCTGAAAGAAGGCCGTACGCTACACCATGATATCCGGGGCCGTCACGGCGCGGGTAAAGTGTTGCTGCGCACCGCCGTTGCGGGTACAGGTATCATTGCTGGTGGTCCAATGCGTGCGGTGTTTGAAGCACTTGGCGTTCAGGACGTTGTGACCAAATCGCAAGGGTCTTCAAACCCTTACAACATGGTTCGCGCAACGTTTGATGCTTTGTCGCTGCAAAACTCGCCTCGTATGGTTGCAGCGAAGCGCGGTAAGAAAGTAGCTGACATCGTGGCACGTCGCGGCGAAGTTAAAGCTGCTGGCGCCGACGCTGTTGACGCTGCAGAAGCGGAGTAATGACCGATGGCTGCTAAGAAAAAAACAGTGAAAATCACCCAGATCGGTAGCCCTATTCGCCGCCGTGAAGACCAGCGTCAGACGCTGGTTGGGCTGGGTCTTAACAAAATGCACAAAACGCGTGAGCTTGAAGACACGCCAGCAGTGCGTGGCATGATCAACAAGGTGCACCATCTCGTGCGCGTTGAAGATTAAGCCGGCGTTTGGAGAATTGTGATGAAACTCAATCAACTGAGCGATAACGCCGGTGCTCGCAAGTCTGCGATGCGTGTTGGCCGCGGTATCGGTTCTGGCAAGGGTAAAACTGCCGGTTCCGGTCACAAGGGTCAGAAAGCTCGCTCCGGTGTGGCTATCAATGGTTTTGAGGGTGGCCAAATGCCACTGTATCAACGCCTTCCTAAGCGTGGTTTCAACAGCCGTAATAAGAAAGAGTACCAGCTTCTGAATATCGGTCGTCTTCAAAAGGCGATTGACGCTGGTAAACTGGACGCCAAATCCCCAATTACTGTCGATAGCCTCGTGGAAGCGGGTGTTGTTGGCAAGGTTGTGGACGGTGTTCGTCTGCTTGCTAGGGGTGATCTGAAAGCCAAAGTCGATATCACAGTAACAGGTGCCTCTAAAATGGCAGTTGAAGCTGTTGAGAAGGCTGGCGGTAAAGTCACCGTTGCATAACAAAAACCTGAGCCGAGATAACTTTTAGGGCTGGAGACCGCATTTATGGCATCTGCTGCTGAACAACTTGCGTCCAATATCAGTTGGTCTGCCTTTTCAAAGGCAGACGAGCTGAAAAAGCGAATTCTGTTCGCTCTTGGTGCGCTCGTCATTTTCCGGCTGTGCAGCTATATCCCTATTCCCGGGATTGATGCGGCAGCCGTTGAACGTATGTTCGCCAATCTGGAAGGAGGATTTGTCGATATCGTCAATACCTTCTCCGGCGGTGCGTTGCAGCGGACGTCGATCATCATGCTGGGTATCATGCCCTACATCTCGGCTTCGATTATCATGCAGCTTCTTACCACCATGAATTCCACGCTTGCGCAGTGGAAAAAAGAAGGTGAGCAAGGCCGCAAGAAAATCAACCAATATACACGATATGGTACTGTTCTGCTGACGATTGTTCAGGGTTGGGCCATTGCGGCAGGCCTTGAAAGCCAGCCTGGTGTTGTTGTGGACCCTGGCTTGTTCTTCCGCTTTACGGCGGTGGTGACGCTGTTGGGTGGTACCATGTTCCTGATGTGGCTTGGTGAGCAAATCACCCAACGCGGCATTGGGAATGGTATTTCCCTGATTATCTTTGCAGGTATCGTCGCAGAATTGCCAGGCGTATTGGCTCAGGCGTTTGAGCTTAGCCGTACAGGGCAGCTTAACTTCCCGGTATTGCTGGCTCTTTTGGCAGGCGCTGCGGCTCTGATATGGTTCATTGTTTTCTGTGAGCGTGCACAGCGTCGCGTCGTGATCCAGTACCCGAAGCGTCAGCAAGGCAACCGGGTTATGCAGGGCGACAAGTCGCATCTGCCACTAAAGCTTAATGTCGCGGGTGTTATTCCACCGATCTTTGCAAGCTCTCTGCTGCTTATGCCCCTGACGGTGGCTGGCATGTCGGCGCAGGGCGGGAACGAATTTCTGGGCACCGTAACCGCTATTCTGGCGCCTGGTCAGCCGGTTTACATCGCGCTTTACATCGGGCTCATTGTTTTCTTCTGCTTTTTCTATACGGCTATTCAGTTTAACCCTGAAGATACCGCAGACAACCTGAAAAAAAACGGTGGCTTTATTCCTGGTATTCGCCCCGGTAAGCGCACCGCGGAATATCTGGATTACGTCCTGACACGCCTGACGGTTATCGGGTCTGCGTATTTGTCCGTAGTGTGTGCAATCCCTGAATTTATTATCAGCGCCTCTGCGATCCCGTTTTACCTTGGTGGTACGAGTTTGCTAATCGTTGTGAATGTGACCATGGACACCGTGAGCCAGATTCATTCACACCTGATGGCGCAGCAATATGAAGGCTTGTTGAAGAAAGCCCGCCTCAAGGGAGGTCGCAACAGATGATAATCATTCTGTTTGGCCCCCCCGGTGCCGGCAAAGGCACACAGGCACAGCGCCTGGAGAAGAACCATGGTCTGGTTCAGCTTTCGACAGGCGACATGCTGCGTGCCGCTGTTACAGAAAAAACGCATTTTGGCCAGAAAGCCCAAGAAAAAATGGCGGCCGGTCAGCTGGTTTCTGACGATATCGTTATCGGGATTATTGCAGATCGCATTAAACAAGATGATTGCAAAAACGGCTTTATCCTTGACGGTTTTCCTCGCAATGTGGCTCAGGCAAAAGCCCTTGACCAAATGCTTGAGGAAGAAGGCGTTAAGCTAAACGCTGTTGTTCAGATAGAAGTCGATGACGAATCCCTTGTGGATCGCATCTCTGGCCGCTATACCTGCGCCACATGCAACGCGGGCTATCATGACACCAACCTGAAACCACAGGTGGAAGGCGTGTGTGATAACTGCGGTGGCACCGAGTTTAAGCGCCGCGCAGATGACAATGCAGAGACGGTCGCGAAGCGATTAGACGAATATTACGCACAGACGGCACCAGTTTTGCCATACTATGCGGAAAAAGGAATTTTGCAGCAGGTTGATGGCATGGCAGCCATTGATACCGTGACTGCACAAATAAACGCAGTTTTGGCTGCGTAGCAAACTGTCACAGGACAGTTGACGTACCGGGGTTTATTCATATAATCCCCGGCTTCAACACGTCTTGCGGCTTAATAGTACTTGAACGTGAACATTTTTGATCAGGAGAATGGTCGTGGCGCGTATTGCAGGCGTTAACATTCCGACCAACAAGCGAGTGGAAATCGCTCTGACTTATATCCACGGTATTGGCCGTACGGCTGCCGCAGATATTTGTGAGAAACTTAATTTTCCACGCGAGCGTCGTGTGGCGGAACTGACGGATGCTGAAGTTATTCAGATCCGTGAAATGATTGATAGCACTTTTACGGTTGAAGGTGACCTTCGTCGTGAAGTGGCAATGAACATCAAGCGATTGATGGACCTTAAAACCTACCGCGGTCTACGTCACCGTGCGAAGCTGCCGACCCGTGGTCAGCGGACCAGCACAAACGCACGTACTCGCAAGGGTAAAGCGGTCGCAATCGCAGGTAAGAAAAAATAATTTTGGGTAAAGCTGTTTAGGGCTCCCCCTTTTTTTATAGGGTCTGATAGAGATGGCTACGAAAGATACAGGGCGCATCAAAAAACGTGAGCGCAAAAACATCAGTAATGGTGTTGCACACGTTAATGCGTCATTTAACAATACAATGATTACAATTACAGATGTGCAGGGTAACGCAATTTCCTGGTCATCTGCTGGCATGATGGGTTTTAAAGGGTCGCGCAAATCGACACCGTATGCTGCACAGGTTGCAGCGGAAGATGCGGGTAAGAAGGCGCAAGACCACGGCGTAAAATCCCTTGAAGTGGAAGTTAAAGGTCCGGGCGCAGGTCGTGAAAGTGCACTGCGCGCGCTGCAGGCTATTGGGTTTACCATCACGTCTATTCGTGATGTGACACCTATTCCACACAATGGTTGCCGTCCTCCCAAACGCCGCCGCGTATAAACGCACGGATGTAATTGGCTAAGTATCAGAGTATTGGCGCGAATCCCTTGGCACTCATTTTTCAGAAGTGTCATGCAACATGAGGGTTACACTGTGATCCAGAAAAACTGGCAAGAACTAATTAAACCAAATGGCTTGACGATTGAACCGGGTGCAGATCCGCTTCGCAAAGCGAAACTGGTTGTTGAACCGCTAGAGCGTGGCTACGGCATGACGCTTGGTAACGGCCTGCGCCGGGTGCTTTTGTCATCCCTGCAGGGTGGTGCTGTTACCAGCATTCAGGTTGAGGGCGTACTGCACGAGTTCTCTTCTGTTCCTGGCGTGCGTGAAGACGTGACGGACATGGTCCTGAACATCAAACAACTGCCTGTGCGGGTGACGTCTGACGGAACCAAGCGGTTGCATCTTACAGCAACGGGCCCTGGCGAAGTGAAGGCAGGTCAAATCAGCGAAGTTGCTGATGTTGATATCCTGGATAAAGACCTGGTTCTGTGTCACCTCGACGAAGGTGCGACATTGAACATGGAATTGATGGTTGCAAGCGGAAAAGGCTATGTGCCCGCAGAGCACAACCGCCCGGAAGACGCCCCAATAGGCCTCATCCCTGTGGATGCGCTATACAGTCCGGTCAAGAAAGTGTCCTACAAGGTGGAAAACACTCGCGAAGGCCAGGTTCTGGATTATGACAAGTTGTCCATGGAAATTGAAACCGATGGTACAGTAACCCCAGAAGATGCAATCGCTTTTGCAGCGCGCATTTTGCAAGATCAATTGTCTGTTTTCGTAAACTTCGACGAACCAGAAGAAGCTGCGAAGCCAGAAGAAGACGAAGAACCAGCGTTCAACCGTCAGCTTTTGCGCAAAGTGGACGAACTGGAACTGTCTGTTCGCTCGGCAAACTGCCTCAAGAACGACAACATCGTTTACATCGGCGATCTGGTTCAAAAGACCGAAGCCGAAATGCTGCGTACACCAAACTTTGGCCGCAAGTCATTGAATGAGATCAAAGAAGTTCTGACGACCATGGGCTTGCGCCTGGGTATGGAGCTGCCTGCATGGCCACCTGAGAACATTGAAGAGATGGCTAAGAAGCTCGAGCAGGAATACTAATACGACACTAGAATTGGAAAGCCCTTCATTTTGGGGCTTTCCTATCCTTTAAAACCTCCCGCACTGTATGCGGGCCACCTCCCGGTACTAGACCGACATGATAGGGTCCAAGGCCGGATAGGCAATCAGGAGTAAAAACCATGCGTCACAGAAAAGCTGGTCGTAAACTTAATCGTACCGCTTCCCACCGGAAGGCGATGTTCATGAATATGTCTCAGGCTCTTTTGAAGCACGAGCAAATTGTAACCACTTTGCCAAAGGCAAAAGACCTGGCACCGATAGTTGAAAAACTGATCTCGCTTGGTAAAAAAGGTGGTTTGGCGAACCGTCGCCTGGCAATTGCCCGCCTGCAGAACGAAGACCTTGTTCGCAAAGTCTTTGATGATCTGGCTGAGCGCTACAAAGAGCGTTCTGGTGGTTATACGCGTGTTTTGAAAGCTGGTTTTCGCAAAGGCGATAACGCACCAATGGCAGTGATTGAATTGGTTGATCGCGACGAAGACGCTAAAGGCCAGGACAGCGGCCCGTCTGCTGATGTGGACCTGGACGGCGACGACGAATAGGTTCTGAACCCCTATCTATTTTAAAAAGGCGGCTCATTGAGCCGCCTTTTTTAACGCCGCCAGCGCTGGCTGGTTACCGCAGAGGGGCGCAGGCAGCATCTTAATACAATGGAAGGTTGGTTTGTCCGTGGGGGCTTTAAGAATGAAATCTTACATCTTCCCGCACGGTTTTGCAGATACTGCTCCAGAAACTCCGTATGTGCTTTCCGCATACAGAAAAGGCCGCCTTGCCGGGCGACCTCTTGATAACTCATTTGAGCCAAGTCTTTAACTGGCAGGCTATGTCTTGGGCAACACGTCCCCAATGACGTTTCTTTTCGTCGTGCATCTAACCTGTTAAGTCTTGGCGCGCATCACGCGGCGTTGCCGGCGGGCGACATAAAACAATGCCGGTATCAGGAGAAGAGCGCTGGATGGCTCAGGAACGGTCGCAACTGTGAATGACACCGTATCATTGTCATTGGTTGGTCCTGTAATGAAACCCAAATCACCGCCAGTCAATGAAAGTGGTGATGATACCGCGGACACGCTGAGGGTTGCCACATAGGCGCCGGCTGCGTTGATAAAGTCGCCAGCGCCACCAGATGCTAGCAACAAGCTTGGGCCTGTCAGAATTGTAACAGCGCCACTACTAACCTGTGCGATAAACCATGTGAAAGTAATTTCGCTTACCGTTGGCGAATCACATAAATTATAGGTGCTAACCGGGAAAGCGCCATCGAATGTGGAGTTGCACGCGGACAAGCCGACATCATCACCCAATGCAAACGGAGCATATGTTCCGGCATCCGCCGACAATGAACCAAAAACATTAACAGCACTTGCCTGCATGCTGAGGCCTAAGATCATAGCGCTGATTGCTGAGGTGAGTACCGACAAACGGGTCGAGAATTTCATGGTTACACTCCATCATCGACCCCTCTTTCTTTTATGACATTTCGGTATCACGGACAACATGTATTTTCCTTTATGTTGCCAATTCCTTTAACCCACGGTAGATAGCCATGATGCCCAGCCATTTCAGACTCTGAAAATTCTGGTGAGAATGTGAGAAAAAATCAGCATATCAGCCACTTTCGCCTTTCTGCGATCCCTTTTTTGTTGTCGTGCCTGATTCTGATCGGTTGTAGCGACACGGGCCAAGATACAGACGAGGCTGCGGCACGGGAACTAGCACAAAGTACCGACTCGGTAACCCTTCAAACGATGATAGACGGCGGGCAGACTGAAGCTGCTCGCACCATTCTGGAAAATCGGGACAAATACCGTTTTGCCACAATGGCGGACTATCTCTTGCTCACCGATATATATTTGGATAGAGGCGATGTGGCCAAAGCAGAAGCTGCCCTGGATGAGGCTATTGCCATGGGCGCGACACCTCGGTTTGTTGCCATACAAACCGCAAAAATTGCAATGATGCGGTCTCGGTTTGATGCGGCGGAGTCTGCTCTTGTGTTGGTACCTTTGACAGGAGAGGAGGGTTTTGAGGCATTGGTCTTGCGGGCGCAGGTTGCCATTGCACAAAATGATTTTGAGCGTGCGCAGAAATATTACGACCTGGCAGCCGACGTTTTACCCAACGACCACCGTATTGATGCTGCCCAGTCCTTTTTTCAACTGGTTCAGGGTAACACTGACAATGCAATTCGCTACGCCCATGCCGCACTAGAAAAAAATCAGCAAGATAACGACCCCTTGCCGTATTATGTGCTTGGCTCTATTGACCGCCTGAAGGGCAATGTTGGGGCTGCGGTTGTTCATCTTGAGCAAGCATTGGCGGCCCAACCCAATCACATATTGTCAAAACTGGAACTAACGGGGACATCCATTGATTTGGGTAATGTCGACAAGGCGCAGGGAATTCTGGACGATGTTCTGGCAAAAGATCCGGATAACGAGATTGCCCGGTTTTATATTGCCTATATGCTTGCCAACGAAGGCGAACTGCAACAAGCCAGTGATATTTTGGTGCGGCTCCGCGCGGCTTTGGATCGTTACTATCCGGCAAAAAGGCTCTATGGCCATATCATGTTCCGACTTGGCTCTTTCGAGACTGCTACTGAATTTTTGGAACAGTATATTGAAGCTGTTCCCGAGGATGTGGAAACGCGCTTGTTGCTGACGGAGTCATACCGACGAACCGGAAAGCCAGAAAAAGCGATGGGCCTTTTAGAGGCTTCGGTTTCCGGGCCGCAGGCTGAAATCGTTGCCAACACTCAAACGGGTTCGCTTAACTTGCAGGAGGGTAATTTCGCGGCAGCACGGGACCAGTATTTGGCCGCGCTTGAGAAGGCGAATGCTCTGACAGTAACAGATGACGTTCTGGTTGCCTCCCTGAATGCTGCAACCGCAAGCGCTGAATATGCGCTGGGCAATGGCAATGAGGCTGTACGTTTGTTGTCGGAGGCGATAAGGCTTGATCCTGTTCAGATCTCCTATTTCTCAACGCTCGCCAATATTCAGATGGCCAGTGGTAACCTGAAGGGGGCCTTGGCGACACTCGCCGAGATGCAAAAGCATCATGAAAGCTCTCCCGTCTTGGCTAATCTGGAAGGAGCGATTGAGTTTCGCCTTGGTAACTATGGGCGTGCGATTGCGGCGCTCGACCGTGCTCTGGCGGAAAACGAAGACTACGGGTCGGCTCTTAAGAACAGGGCAGCAGCTTATATTGAGCAGGGTGAGTTGGAGCTGGCTAAGGCGGATCTGCTAAAGGCATTACCGGGCGCTGAACAAGACGGTCAGTTTTTAGGCATGCTTGGGCGGGTTTATTTGGCAGAAGACGATTTTGACTCGGCAATACGCTATTATGCTGCTGCGCGCGACCTGGTGCCAAATTCTGCGGTTTTCGCAGCTAATCATGCGCTGGCCCTCGCTGGTGTGCAACGCTTTGACGCTGCGGTTTTGGCTGCGCAGACCGCTGTTGATTTGTTGCCGCCTGAAGAGCGTGTGATGAGGGCAAGACTGACCGGTTTGTTGACCGAATACAAGGCTGTAGCCAAAAGACGATAGGTCAACAGCAGTAGTTTGTATAAGCCTCCGATATCATTACAGTGGCCAGTGTAAAAGCGCGGTGCTGCCACAAAGGGCACCGCCAAAGCATGGCTACAAGGCGTCTCTTGCGGGTCATGTGGGGCCGTGGTACGAAATGGAATGTATGATTTTCGGTCTATACCTGTGTGCCTTGTTTTTGCGTTTGCGGGTTTTGGTGCGGCTGCCGATGACCCAAAACCTCTGGTTTTGCTGACCGAACAAAACCCGCCCGCCGCCTATCGAGACGTGGCAACCGGGCGTATCACCGGTGAAGCAGTTGATCTGGTTGAAGGCCTGCTGAAGTCTGCTGATATTTCATATTCTTTATCCATGTTACCCTGGAACCGCGCTTACAGAAGGGCGCGAACAGAAAAAGATGTATGCATCTTCCCCGCTAATATGACGCCAGAGCGTCGCACTCAATTTGAGTGGGTTAGTCCTATACTGGAGGGTAGCTGGGTTGTTTTCAAACGCCCAGAAAGCACGATCACTATTTCCGATTTTGCCGAACTTGGTGAGTATACGCTGGTTGGCAAGATGGACAGCACAGCTACCACCATTATGGAAAAAGAACTGGGCCATCCTGTTGCGCGTGCGGTTAATGACGTGGCCGCCGCCAAACTACTGTATGGTGGGCGCGTTGACTTGTGGCTGTCTGGTCGCACCAGCGGAGTTCAAGCCGCTTTGGAAGCTGGCCTTCCGATACCTGAAATTGCCTTTACTTGGAAAGAGTCAGAATTAGGTATTGCTTGTCATCTTGAAACAGACCCCTCGATCCTTGAGCAATTGCGTCGCGCAAATCGAGAGCGCCTCAAGGCATTGATGTTGAACGAAACGCCCTAACTGGAGCTGAGCGCCTCACCATATTGTTCTATGACTCTGGGGTCTGTCTTGCCGGGGTCTATGCCACTCGATTGCCGTATTTCATTGTATAGTTGCGCCCCACAGGTGAATTCTGTCTCTCATTGGCGTCATGTTGTCGTGACAGGGCTTGCACCTGTGGGTGCGCTCCGCCATATAATGCGACAAGAAACAGGCTTATTGGCCGACAGCACAGGAAATTGGTAATGGTTCGAGTTCTAAAATACATCGGATGGGTTACGGCAGTATTTGCAGGCGTTACGCTTGCTGCACAGGCGCAAAATGATCGTGTGGTACCGCAGTCTGCCAACCAGGTTAAACTGTCATATGCGCCGCTTGTGGCAGACAGCGCCCCGGCTGTAGTGAATATATTCACTCGCAAGGTCGTACGCTCCCGCCGCTCTGCCATGTTTGACGACCCTTTGTTTAAGCGTTTCTTTGGCGATAAATTCAGCTTTGGCATGCCTGAAGAACGGGTGCGCGGTTCACTGGGGTCAGGGGTCATTGTGCGCCCGGACGGCATTATCGTCACCAATCACCACGTCATTGAAGGGGCTGATGAAGTCACGGTTGTACTGGCCGACCGCCGCGAATTTGATGCAGAGATTGTGCTTGCAGATCCGCGTACAGACCTAGCCATTCTGCAAATCGATTCTGGCGAAGAACCGCTCCCGATCCTCAACCTTGGCGACAGCGACGAAGTCCTGGTGGGCGATATTGTGCTTGCGATCGGCAACCCGTTTGGTATTGGCCAAACTGTAACGGGCGGCATTGTGTCCGCAACCGCGCGCACGCAGCAGGGTATTTCTGATTTCGGTTTCTTTATCCAAACGGATGCTGCCGTAAACCCTGGCAACTCGGGCGGTGCGCTGATTGGCATTGATGGTCAGTTGTTGGGCATCAATACCGCAATCTACAGCCGCACAGGCGCTTCCAACGGTATTGGTTTTGCCGTACCTGCCAATATGGTCAAGTCGGTGCTCCGCGCTGCGCTTAACGAAGGGGAGCTTGTGCGACCCTGGCTGGGTGTGCGCGGCCAATCTGTATCCAGCGACATCGCGGCCGGTCTTGGCCTTGACCGGGCGGGCGGTGTTCTAGTGGACGATGTATACCCTGGTGGTCCTGCAGAGGCAGCCGGCATCAACCCGGGTGATGTGATTATGGCCGTAGATGGCAAAGAAATTATCGATGAGCCGGGGCTAAACTTCCGTATTGCGACCATGCAAGAAGGGGACGAAATTCCCTTGGCTGTTTTGTCTGAAGGCTTCATTCAGGAACGCCGCATTTCGCTGGCGTTGCCGCCCGAAGACCCACCGCGAAACATCACGAAGCTGGATGGCCGCCATCCGTTCCAGGGTGTGTCGGTTGGCAACATGTCGCCGCGCTTCAATGAAGAACTGCAGATCAATACGTTCCGGCAAGGTGTTATTGTCCTCGAAGTTGAACGGCGGTCCCCGTCTGCCCGTTATCAGTTCCTTATCCCCGGCGATGTGCTTATGTCGATCAATGGGACAGAGATTGAATATGTAGCGGACCTGGATACTGCACTTGATGAAAATGCGGACCGTTTTGTGTATCAAATCCAGCGTCGGGGCAGGGTGCAGGAATGTATTGTTGTGCCTAACCGGTCTTTCCGCTGCACAGTCATCCGGTAACGCATGAGCGACCTGTTTGCATCGGCGGCGAACGATCAGCGAAGCCTCAGGCCTCTCGCGGATCGTTTGCGCCCTGCAACCATTGATGCTGTTGTCGGACAAGACCACCTCCTTGGGCCGGACGGTCCTTTGAGGCGCATGATTACAAGCGGTAAGCTTTCAAGCCTTATCTTGTGGGGGCCGCCGGGCACCGGAAAAACCACGATTGCGCGCCTGTTGGCAAACCACGCTGAGCTGGCGTTTGAACAGATATCAGCGATTTTCTCGGGCGTTGCCGACCTTAAAAAGGTGTTTGAAGCCGCAAAAATGCGCCGTATGGATGGTCGCGGTACACTGTTGTTTGTCGATGAAATCCATCGTTTCAATCGCTCCCAGCAGGATGGTTTCCTGCCCTATGTCGAAGATGGCACAGTTACATTGGTGGGCGCGACGACGGAAAACCCGTCGTTTGAGATCAACAGCGCGCTTTTATCGCGGATGCAGGTCATGGTGCTTAATCGTCATGGTGATGCGGCCTTGGATGAACTGATAACCCGGGCAGAAGCGGATGTTGGTAAACGCTTGCCGCTAACGAAAGATGCGCGTTCCAGCCTCAAGGCGATGGCGGACGGTGACGGGCGGTTTCTGTTGAACTGTGTTGAAAACCTGTTTGAAACGGCTGGGGACGATAAAATCGATGCTGCGCTTCTCACCAAGTTGCTGCAAAAACGGGTACCCGTTTACGACAAAGACCGCGATGGTCACTACAACCTCATCTCGGCGTTGCATAAGTCGCTTCGGGGTTCTGACCCTGATGCGGCGTTATACTGGACGGCACGCATGTTAACGGCGGGGGAAGATCCGCTGTATGTAATCAGGCGACTGGTTCGGTTTGCGAGTGAGGATATCGGCCTTGCTGACCCAGAAGCCATTCATCAGGCGTTGGCAGCAAAAGATGTTTACGAGTTTTTGGGTAGCCCAGAGGGCGAACTGCAAATTGCACAAGCCGTTCTGTATCTGGCAACAGCGCCCAAATCAAATGCAGCGTATCGTGCGAGCAAAGCAGCCAGGCGTGCCGCAACATCGACAGGCAGCCTTATGCCGCCTTCTCATATCCTGAATGCCCCCACCAAACTGATGAAAGATATAGGATACGGCAAAGGCTATTCTTATGACCATGACACCGAAGCAGGTGTTTCCGGTCAGAATTATTTCCCGGAAGAAATGGCGCGTCAGCAGTTCTATGAACCCGTCGAACGCGGGTTTGAACGAGAGGTGCAAAAACGTCTGGCCTATTTTAACAAAATTCGGGCGGGTGCTGATGCTGTACCGGATGATGAACAGGATTGATGGACGGTTTCACTCATTATGTGGGCATTGACTGGACCGGTGCCAAAGGCAAGCGGCACGCCGGATTGAAGGTTGCAATTTGTGCCAATGGCAGCGATGCACCAGTTCTTATTGCACCGCCCAGCGGCGCAAAAAACTGGAGCCGGACCGAGTGCGCCAACTGGATTGAAGGGGGTATGGGTTTGCCATCAGGCGCAAGGGCACTGATTGGCATTGATGCTGCCTTTGGGTATCCTTTTGACGATCAATCAGGCTATTTGCGCGGCGACAGCCCAGCACAGAATGCACAGCAGTTATGGCACGAGATCGCCGCGGTATGCGAAGGAACAGAAGACCTGTTCGGCGGCCCCTTTGTTGACCGTTATGCCCGGCATTATAGATTTCAGCGTTATAACCCTGCGCATAAAGCATTCGACACTGTTGTGGACGACAATTATTTTCAACCAGTTCTGAGGCAAGCCGAGAGCTTATGTATCGCCAAAAAATACGGACCCTGTGAGAGCGTTTTTAACCTTATTGGGGCAAGCCAGGTTGGCAAATCAGCGCTGTCGACGATGAATATGTTGAACAGGATGCACGCAAATCCGGATATCGCAATTTGGCCGTTTGATGAAACGGAGAAAAAGCCTGTGGTCATGGTAGAAATTTATGCTGCCCTCTTCTCCAAATTGGGCGGTGGTAAAGGCAAGGTAAGGGATACCAAAGCATTGAGCCAGACTCTTTCAGGTCTTGGGTCTGCGGGGTATGCCAGTGACCTACCACCCGGAAATACGGCGGATGATGTTGCAGATGCCATCATGACCGCAGCAGGTTTGCGTTATATTGCGCACAGTTCTGAATACTGGCATCCCGATAGGCTTTCGACTATGGTGCGCCGCACCGAAGGCTGGATCTTCGGCGTCATCTAACGGGAGCCCTAAAAGTGCAGACACTACTCGCGATAGCCCTTGGCGGTGCGCTCGGTGCCGTGTCAAGGCATTTTGTTTCAAGCACCATCATGAAACTGTCCGGTGGTGGCTTTCCTTTGGGCACGTTTGCGGTAAACATTCTGGGCAGTTTGTTGATGGGCTTGTTGATAGTTGTGTTTGCACACAAATTTGAGGCAACGCCAGCCTTGCGTGCGCTGCTGACTGTTGGTTTTTTGGGCAGCTTCACCACGTTTTCTACGTATTCGCTTGAAACAGTTCTGTTGGTGGAACGGGGCGATATTCAGGGCGCTGTGCTGTATGCCGGTGGTTCGTTAGTTATCGGTGTGCTTGCTTTGGTGGCTGGCATGTGGCTCGGGAGGCTTTTTGCATGAGCGGCGTTCAAAATATTGAAGTGAAGGATGATGATGACGGCGTTCGCATTGACCGTTGGTTCAAGCGTCATTTCCCATCTATTCCGTTTGTGCAGTTACAAAAAATTATGCGCAAAGGCGAGGTGCGACTGGATGGTAAGCGGGTAAAGGGCAAGGAGCGGGTGTCAGTTGGCCAAACCGTACGCGTGCCCCCGCTGAGCCAAGCACCAACGGCTGCGCGGCAAAAGGTAACTGGGCCAAGCCTTAGTGATAACGACATCAAAGAGGTCCGCAGTTGGATCATTTATGAAGACGATGCCGTTATCGCGCTGAATAAACCAGCGGGCTTGCCAACCCAGGGTGGCACGGGGCAAACCCGGCATGTTGATGGGTTGCTGGATGCGTTGCGCGATAGCGCTGACCGCCGCCCCAAGCTTGTGCACCGATTGGATAAAGACACATCCGGTGCCTTGTTGCTTGGCCGCACACCAAAGGCCGCAGCGGCCCTTGCCAAGGCTTTCCAAAGCCGGGATACAGACAAGCGATATTGGGCGCTGGTGGCCGGAACCCCAAAAGAGCGGGACGGGCGCATTAGCGTCAGGATGGACAAGGTGGCCGCAAAAGGCCATGAGCGTATGGTAGTGTCGGCTGACGGTAAGTTGTCGGTTACTGATTACAGCATGATTGAAAGTGCGGGCCAGATGGCCAGCTGGCTTGCCTTAAAGCCGCACACCGGCCGCACACATCAGTTGCGGCTACATTGTGCAGAAATGGGCCATCCGATTGTCGGAGACGGCAAGTATGGTGGCCAGGCAGCATTCCTGACGGGTGCCATTTCCCGCAAGTTGCATTTGCACAGCCGGTTTATAACCTTTCCGCACCCGGATGGCGGTTTGCTAACAATTACGGCCCCGTTGCCGGAGCATATGATTGCCAGTTTCGACTTTTTGGGTTTCACCGTTGGTGACTATGAAGACCCGGACTTTGAGTAGGAACCAGAATGGCACCGCATAACAATCTGGTGGTTTTTGACTGCGATGGCACGCTGGTTGACAGCCAGCATATGATCATTGATGCCATGCACGCGACGTATCAAAAACTGAACATGCCGCTGGAAGCGGATGGCCGTGTGCGTGCTATCGTCGGGTTAAGCCTTGTCGAAGCAATGGCCATGTTGCGCCCGGATGATGAACCTGGCTTTCATGAAGAAATGGCAGAAGTTTACAAGCGGGAGTTTTATCGGTTGCGGGTGGAGGAGGCAGCAAAGCCAGACCCGCTATACCCCGGCACCCGCGAGGTTTTGCAGACCTTGACCGACGCAGGGTATCTTTTGGGGGTTGCAACCGGGAATTCGGATCGCGGTTTGGCGCGGGTAATTGAAGAACACAATCTGGAGGGTGTTTTTGTCACCCTGCAAACGGCGGATGGCCATCCATCCAAGCCGCATCCTTCCATGATCCACACTGCGATCGCGGATGCTGGCGCTGATGCCAGCACAACCCTGATGGTGGGTGACACCAGTTATGATATGATGATGGCACGGTCAGCAGGGGCGCACGCCATTGGCGTTACATGGGGATATCACAGTGCCGGCGCGTTAAAGGAAGGTGGGGCGCATCATTTGCTGGACACTTATGCTGAATTGCCGTCATTAGCTGCACTATTGGGAACCAAAAATGCCTGATTATAGCCAGAAACCTGACCTCGACGAACATGCTGACCATACCGTCGAGGTAATGATGCAAAAGCCACGCATTGGGTTTTTGATTGCATCGGCTATTGCTGCCTTGTTGGCGGTTGCTGCTTATGTTTTTGAAGATCAAATCGTTGGCGGCGGGCCGGGCAACAGCGGCATTAGCTTTGCCTTTTTGCTGATTTCTCTTGTACTGGCGGCGATATTTTTGTTGCTGTGTTACCGCGTCCCCAGAATTGGCAATCGCCTACTTGGGTACCATAAACTGAATGCCCAACCCAAAATCACACCAAAATCTGATGTGCAATATTCTGCTGGATTCAAAGCGGAAACCGGGGTTGAGACCAAACAGTTGAATAGCCGCCGTAAACAGGCGCGCCATTCCAGAAAGAAGCTTGCGGCTGTCACGCGGGAAATGCAGCAGAAAGCTGCGAGTAAGGACGACGGCGACCTGGGAAACAACAATGTACAGGCAAGCAATCAAAGCGATACCTAGGGGGCTGGCTTGAAGAAATTCTATAACGAGGTCGCGGTTGAGCCGCGTGCTGGCGGTTTTGCGGTTACGCTGGATGGCAGGCCCATCAAAACACCCAGCAAAGCGAACCTGATTGCACCCAGTGAGAGACTGGCGCAGGTCGTAGCAGATGAATGGAGTGCGCAAGGCGACGACGTGGACCCGTCAACTATGCCGATGACGCGGCTGGTGAATACAGCACTGGACCGGGTGGCCCCTCGTGCAGAGGACGTGGTTGAAGAACTGGTCGCCTATGCCCACACAGACCTGTTGTGTTACCGGGCGTTGGACCAGGACGAGCTGTTGGCGCAGCAGGATAACGTGTGGCAACCCTATCTGGAATGGCTGGCAAATACCGTTGGTGTTGAACTTCAAACAACAAACGGCGTGCTGCCGCTGACGCAAAGCGAGGCAGCGATCACTACTCTTCGGCGGGAGGTTGCCATGATGGATGGTTTTTCACTGACCGCTTTTCATGCCTTTGTGTCAGGTTTTGGCTCGATAGTGCTCGCGTTTGCCCTGGTGCGAGGTTTTGCCGACTTCGAGGCGTGCTGGGCTGCAAGCCTTCTGGAAGAAACCCACCAGGAAGCTTTATGGGGCCTGGACGGTGAGGTTGAAGACAAGCGTGCCCGGCTGAAAGCCGAGTTGTTGGCCTCCTTTGATTTATGGCATTTCGCCCGCGCCTAAAATACTCGAAAACCACCCTAAAGTACTGGAAAACCGGGCTAACAGCAGATATGTAGGGGCAGGGGTAAAGCGTTGGCTTTTCGCCCCGTGTAATTGGGTTGGGGTTATCACATGAAGCATATTCTTGAAAAACTGGAAGACAAGCGTAGCCAGGCGCGTCTTGGTGGCGGTGAAAAACGTATCGAAGCGCAGCATGCGCGCGGCAAACTAACCGCACGCGAACGCATTGACCTGCTGCTGGATGATGCCAGTTTTGAAGAATATGACATGTTTGTTGAGCACCGCTGCGCTGACTTTGGCATGGAAGAGCAGAAGTTTGCCGGCGACGGTGTTGTCACAGGGTCTGGCACCATAAATGGTCGTCTGGTGTATGTTTACAGTCAGGATTTTACTGTTTTTGGCGGATCACTGTCTGAAACACACGCTCAGAAAATCCTGAAGATCATGGATATGGCCATGAAAGTGGGTGCGCCGGTTATAGGTCTGAACGACAGTGGCGGTGCCCGCATTCAGGAAGGGGTTGCTGCCCTTGGTGGTTACGCTGACGTGTTCCAGAAAAACGTTCTGGCTTCGGGCGTTGTCCCACAAATATCGATGATCATGGGGCCGTGCGCTGGTGGTGCGGTCTACAGCCCGGCAATGACCGATTTTATTTTCATGGTGGAAGACAGCAGCTATATGTTTGTCACCGGTCCTGACGTGGTGAAAACTGTTACAAATGAGGTGGTTACTCAGGAAGAACTGGGCGGAGCCAGCACCCACACCACCAAATCAGGCGTTGCCGACAAATCCTTCGCTAATGATGTGGAAGCATTGGCGCAGATGCGTCGCTTTTTTGACTTTCTACCGCTTAATAACCGGGAAAAAGCCCCGACGCGCCCGACCTTTGACAAAATTGACCGCGTTGAAAACTCGCTTGATACCATCATTCCATCTAACCCCAACAAACCATACGATATGCATGAAGTGATCAATAAAATCGTCGATGAAGGCGACTTTTTTGAACTGCAGCCCAAACATGCAGGCAATATCCTGATTGGCCTTGCCCGTATGGATGGTGAAACTGTGGGTATTGTGGCCAACCAGCCCATGGTGTTGGCGGGGTGCCTGGATATTGACAGCAGTAAAAAAGCCGCCCGGTTTGTGCGTTTTTGCGATTGTTTCAATATTCCAATCATTACGCTCGTGGATGTCCCCGGCTTCTTGCCCGGTACGGCGCAGGAATATGGCGGTATCATCAAGCATGGCGCAAAACTGTTGTTTGCATACGGTGAAGCCACGGTCCCTAAAATCACGGTTATTACCCGCAAGGCATATGGTGGTGCGTATGACGTGATGGCATCCAAGCATTTGCGCGGCGACCTGAACTACGCTTGGCCTACAGCTGAAATTGCGGTGATGGGTGCCAAGGGAGCGGTGGAAATTCTGTACCGCAAGGAAAAAGATGATGCCGAGAAAATTGCCGCCCGAACCAAAGACTATGAAGATTTGTTCGCCAACCCGTTTGTGGCCGCCCAGCGAGGGTTCATCGACGATGTGATCATGCCGCACAACACGCGGGCCCGCATCATTAAGGGCCTGAAGAAGTTGGCGAACAAAGACCTGGAAAACCCCTGGAAGAAGCACGATAACATCCCGCTTTGAGGTTCAACCCATGCGCGCCTTTATCAGAAAACATCAGCGAACCATTGGCCTGTTGCTTATTGCAGGGGCGGTTGTGCTGTTTGCCGACAAAGCCATTGACCTTGGCGCAGAAGCAGCTCCCATGCTGGCTGAAATTATGATCGGCGTCGTGCTGTTTGCTGTCGGTTATGCCTTTGTTGTGCATCCCGGTCGCCGATCCCGTAACGATAAACCGTCCGACGATACGTAGGAGGTACTGGTTTGCGTAGGCACATGCTCAAGCATGAAGGGGAGGAGATGCGAGGCATCCGGGTGCGCGGCCTTGAGGTCACGCGCCTTGAAGGCCTGACGGACGCCATGATCGGCTTTGCTGTCACACTTCTGATTGTCTCGCTGGAGCCGCCAACGTCATACGATCAGCTGATAAAGCTTATGATGAGCTTCCCGGCCTTCGCCATCACCTTCATGTTGATGATGTTCATTTGGTATTGGCATTACAGGTTTTTCAGGCAGTTTGGTCTCAACTCCGGCAAAGTGATGCTGGTGAATGCAGTGCTGATGTTCATTGTGTTGTTGTTTGTTTTTCCGCTTAAATTCTTTGCGACCATTGTTATTGATTACATTGTGCTCGAGCGCTGGTTTGGTTTTGATATGCCGGATCAGTTGGATAGAACCGGCCTGAATTATCCGGTTCTTCATACCATTTACGCAACCGGGTTTGCGGCTGTTTTTCTTTGTATTTCATGGCTATATCGGCTGGCGTTGGCTGCGCGCGCCGAGCTGGAGCTGACAGCTTTTGAAACGCTCAGCACCAGAGTCCACATGAATGTTTATATTCTGATCGCAGCCATACCGCTGTTGACTATACCGCTGGTTTGGTTGCCAACACAGTGGGCTCCCATGATCGCGGGGATGTCCAACTTTTTCATTTGGCCTGCGACATCCATATACGCCCACATGGTTAAGCCCAAGTTTGACGCGTTAAAAAACGCGTCGGAGCCAGCCTGATGGCCCGCCCCCTACCAAAAGACCTGGAAGTGCGCATCGCCGGCGTTGCCAAGCGTTCTGAACTTCGCTCGGTGGCGGTTATGGGCTTTATTGTTGGTACGGCGTTTGGCGTCGGTCTGGGGGCTTCTTTTTCATGGGCGGTCGGCGGATCGTTGTTTTTCGTTATTGGTGCTGGCAGTGTTGCCACGCTGTGGTTCTTCGCCGGTCGACGGCGCAAACAAAAGTAGGAGCAAAGGCTCGTGTTCAAAAAAATCCTGATTGCCAACCGGGGTGAAATTGCCTGCCGCGTCATCAAAACGGCGCGCAAAATGGGCATCAAAACTGTCGCCGTTTATTCAGACGCTGATGCCGACGCGCTGCATGTGGAAATGGCGGACGAGGCGGTTCACATCGGCCCGCCGCCTGCGACAGAAAGCTACCTGCTGGCTGACACGATTTTAGAGGTCTGCGCGCAAACCGGCGCGGAAGCCATCCATCCGGGGTATGGGTTTTTGTCAGAGCGCGCGTCGTTTGTCGAAGCCGTGCAAAAGGCAGGTCTTGAATTTATCGGCCCTGATCCAAAGGCCATTGACGCCATGGGCGACAAGATCACATCCAAAAAACTGGCGGCGGAAGCTGGTGTTTCCACGGTGCCCGGCCATATGGGAATTATCAAGGATGCAAATGAGGCCGCCAAAATCTCCGCCGAAATCGGCTATCCAGTGATGTTAAAAGCCTCCGCTGGCGGCGGCGGGAAGGGCATGCGCATTGCCTACAATGACGATGAGGCCCGCGAAGGGTTTGTTTCTGCGCAAAATGAAGCCAAATCCAGCTTTGCTGATGACCGAGTTTTCATTGAGAAGTTTGTCGAAGAACCCCGCCATATTGAAATTCAGGTGCTGGGCGACAAGCACGGCAACGTCATTTACCTGGGCGAACGCGAATGCTCCATCCAGCGCCGCCACCAAAAGGTGGTAGAAGAAGCCCCCAGCCCGTTTCTTGATGAAGCAACGCGGAAAGCCATGGGTGACCAGGCCGTTGCTCTGTCGAAGGCGGTGGACTACTGCAGCGCTGGCACGGTCGAATTTATCGTCGACAAGCACAAAAATTTCTACTTCCTTGAAATGAATACCCGCCTGCAGGTGGAACACCCGGTTACAGAATATATTACCGGCATTGATCTGGTAGAACAGATGCTGCGGGTCGCCAACGGCGAAAAATTGTCGCTTACTCAAGACGATGTAAAGCTGACCGGCTGGGCGGTTGAAAATCGCGTCTATGCTGAAGACCCGATAAGAGGGTTCCTGCCATCAATCGGACGGCTAACGCGTTACATTCCACCTGCGGAAACGGACACAGTGCGCGTTGATACTGGCGTGTATGAAGGCGCCGAAATTTCCATGTTTTATGACCCTATGATCGCAAAGCTGGTAACTTATGGTGCCACTCGCGAAGAGGCCATTGCCGCCCAGCGTGGCGCGCTCGATGAATTTTATATTCGCGGTATTGCCCACAATATCCCGTTTCTATCGGCCTTGATGGCGCATCCGCGCTTCCAGTCCGGGGACATCACCACCGCTTTTATCGCGGAAGAATATCCAGATGGGTTTGAAGGCGGCACGCTTTCCGCGGATGTGCGCAACGCCCTTATCGCGGCGGCCACATTTATCAATGCGGTTGAGCAGTCCCGCGCGACACAAATCGAAGGCCAGATCAACACGCCTATCGGGCCACAAGATCGCAAGTGGGCAATAGGTATTGACGATGACACAGTTGTTGCCACCATTATCCCCTTCAAAGACCATGCCGAGGTGTTGTTTGGTGACACAACCATTGAAATCACCAGCAATTGGGTGCCAGGCCTACCTGTTATGAAGGCAGAAATCGCCGGACGCCCTATAGCGATTGAAGTTGATAAAAACAGCCTTGGCTGGACCCTGACAACAGACGGTGTCGCCAAACATGTGCGTGTCATGTCCAGCCGTGCAGCTGAACTGCTGGCCCTGATGCCAGAAAAAGCTGCGCCCGATACATCGAAGTTTCTGCTGTGTCCCATGCCTGGCTTGGTGGTGTCTGTTGCAGTGGCAGAAGGCGACGAAGTAAAGGCGGGCCAATCACTTGCCGTTGTAGAGGCCATGAAAATGGAAAACATACTGCGCGCTGAAAAAGATGCGGTTGTGAAAAAGATTGCAGCCGCTGCCGGCGACAGCCTTGCTGTTGATGCGGTCATCATGGAATTTGAATGACCGCCGCCCAACCCCTTGAAGCAATCCGTAGCATTCTCAGCGACCTGATTGCGTTTGATACCACGAGCCATAGGTCAAATATGGCGCTGATTGATTATATCACCGCTTATTTGGCGCGCTACGGCGTGGAAGCGCATGTACTGCAGGCGGACGGTCAACCCAAAGCCAACCTTGTGGCCACCATTGGCCCTAATGTACCGGGCGGGGTTGTGCTGTCAGGGCACACCGACGTTGTGCCCATTGAAGGGCAGGATTGGACCAAACCCGCATTTTCCCTGACGGAAGATGCGGGAAAGCTTTATGGCCGCGGCACGTCGGACATGAAGGGGTTTATTGCCGTTGCGCTGGCCCACGTGCCAGCGTTTGTTGGTGCCACACTGGAAGCCCCAATTCATCTTGCATTTTCGTTTGATGAGGAAGTTGGCTGCAAAGGCGTGCAGGAAATGCTGCCGTTTTTGGCGAGCCATGTTGCCGCCCCCAGGCTTGTAGTGATTGGAGAGCCCACAAGCATGCAAGTGGCAACGGCCCACAAAGGCCAATATGTTGCCAAAACACGCATCAGTGGCCGCGAGGCGCACTCCAGCCGTCCGGATGACGGCGTAAACGCGGTGGTGGTGGCGGCGGGTCTTATTCGCCATATTGATGCGATGGCTGCACAGTCGAGAGCGGAGGGGCCCTTTGACGATGCTTTTGCGCCGCCTCATACCACGTTTAATATTGGGCCTATATCCGGCGGCAGTGCGTTTAATATCATTTCCAACCGCTGCGAATTTGATTGGGAATTCAGGTTCTTGCCAGAGGAAGACGGTCCCGCCAAAATAAAACAGTATCTGCACTATATAGACACAAGCGTCATACCTGCCATGCGGGCCAAGTTTCCGGAATGCGATATTACAAATGATGTTTGGGCATATTTGCCACCGTTGAAAGCAGAGCCCGGATCAGACGGCGAGACGTTGGCGATGGCTCTGGCCCAGAGAAATGCATCAACAGTTGTGGCCTTTGGGACGGAAGCAGGGCATTTTCAGGGGCTTGATTTCCCAACTGTAGTATGTGGGCCCGGTGATATCGCGCAAGCTCACAAGCCAGACGAATTTATCGAGATAAGCGAGCTCGAGGCATGCTCGCGATTTATGATAAGGGTGCAGGAGGCAATGGCTGCATGACGAACGCACCGGAGTTTAAAGCCGTTCGAGCCCGCATTTTTGGCAAAGTGCAGGGTGTTTGGTACCGGGGCTGGTTGCAGTCGAAGGCGCAGCCATTGGGTATTTATGGCTGGGTGCGAAACCGCACTGATGGCACGGTCGAAGCGCTGCTGTGCGGCCCCCCACATGTTGTGGACAGAATGCTAGCGCTGTGTATGCGCGGCCCAGAGACAGCGCGGGTTGAGCGCATAGAAACCGAGACTGCCAAAGGCATTGCTGCCAACCGATTTGAAGTTAAACCGACTGTTTAAGTGATCCGTCTTTCGTTTAGCAACGAATAAGAACAGTACTCGCCGCGCCATCGTGACATTCAGTTTTGTCTAGCCGTGTGGAAAATTAGCCAAGTGTTCCGTGTTTTAAAGGCTTTGGGTGCACCCAGCAGTTTTGCAGGACGGGAGGCCAGCGCTGTGAACACTATAACGATGAGTCCGCTCACAATGAATCAGATGCCGCTTGAGGCGTTGCCCGACCTTAAAGCTTTTCGCAGGATCATCACTCTGTATGATCAAAAACGCGCGGGTCGGTTACTACCAACCTGGAAAGACTTTACCTTCACAGAATTTACCGGACTGCATTCAAGGCTCGCTCTGTCGCAATGTGAAGCAGGTGATTTTCGCTTCCGTCTTTTTGGTACATCTTTTGTCGAACTGTTTGGCCGTGATCTCACGGGTGAGTTTTTAACCACCTCCTTGGTTGCTGAGCAGGTAAAGGAAAGCTACCGCCACTTTAAAACCCTGGTTGACGAAAAGATGTGTGGTCGGGCCATTGGGCGCGTGCCTGCCATTGGACGCGGGTTCATGGACTTTGACGTATTGGACTTACCCCTTGGAGACGAGAGCGGCAACGTAAGCCACTTTTTGCATGTGTGCGCACCACCAACACATGGCTATAATTCCTGGTAGATTAATCCTTTGTAGCAAACCTGCCGATGCGTTTGTTTTTTTGTCTGTTCAACTCTTTTGCCCATCCGACCAGGACATCAGCTATTGTAGTATTCCATTGACCGGGAGCGCCTTTAAACGAGGCCTCCATCGAGGGTTGGATTGCATCAAAATGATCTAGCCCAGGGTGGATATATAGTTCTGCATTAGCGTTGCCCGCCTTCTTCAAGGCATCCATGATCATATGGTTGTCAGCTTCTGACATGATCCAGTCTGAACTGCCCCACCGGACACGGACCGGTACAGACAGCGATTGCCAGTTGCCTGCCACGTCAAAGTCCTGAAGCTGATGATAAAACTCGACCGGACGGCCATACATGTGAGCATCCTGATGGTAGTTGTAGTCTGCCAGCAGCGGGTATTGGTCAATAACCTCGCGGTAGCTCTTTTTCTGTATCAGCATGCCATAATATAATGGAATGTAGGCTGTGTTCATCAATTTGTTGACAGTGCTTTCGTCGTTGCCTTCATAGGCCTTTATCCGGCGTTCGATTTCCAGCATGTGCTCAAACCATGTGCGATAGTAGGTGCCATCTGAAATGACAGCATTCAGGGCGTATTTGTTCGCGAAATAGGGGGCAAGGGCGCTTCCCATGCTGCTGCCGTAAACCAGAATGCGATCGGGGTCCACGTAGGGCAGACTTTGTAGCTTTTTCAGTGCAGTTTCATAGCCGTTCAGCTCGGTTTGGAAATCGGTTTGGGAACAGTTTCCTTCGCTGTCCCCCAAGCCAGGCTTCTCGGTGCGCATCATCACCATGCCCGTGTCGGTAACAAGCTGACGCAAGACGCGGATAAAACCTGACGTGCGACCAGGCCAGTATTCAATGCTGGAACAGCTTAGCCCCTGAAGCACAAAAATTGCGGGTAGTTTTTCAGCACTGGCCGCGGGACGGGTGATAATAACCCGCTGACGAATGCCATAATCGCTTATAATCTGGTCATAGACTGTATCGATGCCTTCATATGTTTCATGCGGTATGGGGTCAAATACTACATCAATATCAAGTAGTTGATGGTCGCGTCTTATGGTCAGCCTGTAGGGGTGGTTGGCGACAAGGGCGTCTGTTAGGTCATCCCAATCTGCGGGTGACAGGATAGCTTTTCCGTCAACACGCAAAAGGCTGTCTCCGACCCTTAGACCGGCTTCTGCGAGGGTGGCAGTATCAGGTAAGTCAACTAGGCGCATGCCCGCGTCTGTATGAGGTGTGAACCGGGCACCCCACTGCGCCCTGCGGGCTAGATCGTTTGTCTCCTGCGCGGTGGTATTACCTATTGGGATGAGAGGGCTTGCCAAAACAGCGCATGCCGTTATCAGGTGTTTCATGTTTGAAATCATTGTGTTGGTATCCCATGCTATATGAAGACTTGGCCCCCAGTGGGGGAGACGTCATAGTCTGGGAAGATACGGGGGTTTTACAGGGCACTTTATGCGAAACAGGCTGTTTTTTATATGAATGACGGGAATGGCAATGTGGCGGATTTATCGCCCGACGGCGTGCGCAGCAGTTTTTATCTGTTTGGGTCCCGTGTAATGACACATGTTACTTTTTGGGTTGGTTATTATGTGCTGTTCAGCCTGATTTGGGCTCAGCCAGAGCAAGGATTTCTGGCGTCCTTTTTTCTGGAATTTGTGTTGTTGCCGCCCAGAATACTGGCGGTTTATGCGACAATCTATTTTTTGATGCCGACATATTTGTTGCGGCGCGATTTTCTGCGATTTTTCATTGGATATGCAGTTTTGATCGTTGTCGCTGCCATTATCCAGCGTTTGTCTGGGTATTTCTTTTATGAAACCCTGTTTTTAGGGCGTGACGGCAGCTTGATAACGCTCTCTGGCGTTGTGCGCAGCATTGTACTGGTCAATACCACGGTGATCAGTGTGTCTGCGGCCAAACTATTGCAGCATTACTTCGTGGCTGTTGTTGCGGGTGAGGCGACCGATACGCCTCAACAGGTTGCGGTGCGTGCAGACCGGCGCACGCATATGATTGATCCTGATGATATTTTGTATATCGAAGGTATGGGCAACTATGTCACCTATATCCTGAAAGATGGTACCAAGCTGGTGGTCTATGGGTCCATCAAGTCAGCGATCAGTACTTTACCAGAGCAGTTTTTCAGGTTGCATCGGTCTTATATCCTTAACCGGCGACATTTGCAGTCATTCAACGCTGAAAATGTGATTGTTGGCGGGCATAGCCTGCCACGCGGCAAGGATGTGCCTGATGCCCTGTTACTGGGAGACGAGACGGTGACCGCCTGACCGCTATAGCTGGAATACCGGGTGTGTTTCCTCCAGGGGGCGTTGGGCAAGACCTGGTGCGTCAGGCGCGGGCTCAACCTCAAGCGCCATCCGGCGAGGCGTAAGGCCAAACACCTCGTCAAACACCTGTTTCAGCACCACATCCAGGTCATCCATTGTGACGGGCAAACCAAGGTCTGCAAAGCTGGTAACGCCGTGTTCGGCAATGCCGCATGGTACAATTCCCTGAAAGTGGCTGAGATCAGGCTCCAGATTGATGGCGATACCATGGTAGGTAACCCATTGGCGCACCCGCACGCCGATGGCAGCGATTTTTTCTTCGCGCCCATCTGCGCGGGTAACCCACACACCGACACGGCCATATCGGCGTTCTGCACGAATGCCAAAGGCGGCCAAAGACCCGATAATCACTTCTTCCAAACTGAAAACAAACTGGCGGACATCCTTACCGCGTTTTTTCAGGTCTAGCAGAAAGTACCCGACCCGCTGACCGGGCCCATGATAGGTGTATTCGCCGCCGCGCCCGGCATCGTAAACCGGAAAGCGATCAGGATCGACAAGGTCTTCGATTTTGGCACTGGTGCCTGCGGTATAAAGCGGCGGGTGCTCCAACAGCCAAACAAGTTCCGGTGCTTCGCCCGCGCGAATTGCTCGCACTCTTTCTTCCATTTCCGCAAGGGCGGATTGGTAGTCGACAAGTGCGTCACTGATGCGCCACTCAAGAGGGGGCGAAACATCATTTTTTGGAGCTTTTTCTGCCATTTTTGCCGCTTTTTATTCCCTTTTGTGGCGGTTTACTCTCTTTTTAGAGCGTCGCCAAGACCGAAATCGCTGAAAATCGCCTGCAGGCGCCGCTATGGTTAACGAAAAAATAACGATGTCGTGCCATGGTAGACTTGAATTTAGCCTCGGTGTAGAGATGGTCGCATGAATGTAGATGCAGTCGGCAGAGTTACAGTTGAAATCACCGTCGTCCTTGGACGTACGCAAATGCCGGTGCGCCAGCTCTTGAAAATGGGGCGCGGCGCGGTGATTGATCTTGATGCCAAACATGAAGACGAATGTTGGATTTACGCCAACGGCGAACTGGTGGCGCGCGGTGAAATCATGATTGTTGGTGAAAAGATCGGTGTGTCGATTACCCGCATGATGAGCCAGCTTCAGGTTTAACCACCTGCACCCCAAGTTTCCCAAATTTAGTCTTGCAGCCCATCCGCTTAGCTGATACGAAGTCGCCGGTTCTGCGGTCGTGGCGGAATTGGTAGACGCGCAGCGTTGAGGTCGCTGTGGCTTTAATTAGCCGTGGAAGTTCGAGTCTTCTCGACCGCACCAAACTCTTTTGAGTTTAACAAAAAGGCAATCGTTTCAAACGGTTGCCTTTTTTGTATTGTGCCAGGAAAACTCGCCCGCGACCCCGCATCCGATTGTGCATAAACCCTCTTACTCCCGTGGTGATTATCCTCTATATAGTTACTGGGGAAACTAAATGAGGGTATCCATGTCTGCTATTGTACATCTAGCCATTCCAGCTGGCGATCTTGAAACAACTGTGAAGTTTTATACTGAAGTCTTCGGTTGCACCCTCGGAAACAGCGAAGCAGGGCGCTGGGTTGATGTTAATTTTTGGGGCAATGAGCTGACACTTCACCAAAGTGAAGAACAGCTTCCCAATGTGCGTCACGATGTTGATATGGGTGCGGTGCTGGTCCCTCATTTCGGTGTCCACCTGACTCAGGAAGATTTTGATGCCCTCAAAGACCGTATCGCGGCAGCGGGGCTAAGCTATATTGATGAGCCCTATCGTCGTTTTGCGGGCGATAAATATGAGCAAGAAACCTTTTTTATCGCTGACCCGAACAACAATATCCTTGAGATCAAGACAATGAAAAACCCAGAGGTTTTGTTCCCCGCCCTTTGATCGTGTTGGCGGACTGTGCTTTGTCTTCGTTGGTCTGTTAGCCGCTGCCTAATTGTATAAGTCGCGCACAGTTTTTACGTAGTTTTGCGCAATTAATGCAACCTCGCTTGCGGTCATGCCCGGCTTATAAAGGTTGCTGCCCAGGCCAAAGCCGTCCGCCCCGGCATCCTTAAATGACTGCAGGGTGTTTAGGTCAACGCCGCCAACGGCAAACACGGGCACACCCGGCGGGAGAACCGCTTTAAGCGCCCCCATGGTACTCACGCCGGCTGCACCTGCCGGGAACAGTTTTAGTGCATCAGCCCCCGCCTCAATGGCGGCGAAAGCCTCCGTTGCTGTTGCAAAGCCGGGAGCCGACAAAAGCCCTAATTCCTTGGTGCGCCGGATCACATCGGTATTGGTATTGGGGGAGACAATCAGCGTGCCGCCTGCTGCTGCAACGTCTTCTGCATCCTTTGGTGTTAATACGGTGCCAGCACCAATCGTGGCTTCGCCGCCAAAGGCATCTTGAAGCATGCCAATAGATTGAAGCGGCGACGGGGAATTCAGCGGAACTTCAATGGTTGTTATACCAGCATCCAGTATCGCTTGCCCAATTCCAATGACTTCTGTTGGTGTAACCCCCCGCAGGATGGAGATCAGGCGCGAATTCGCTAATGCATTTTCTGTCATCTATATTTCCCTGTATGCTCTCGTTATCGGTGCAGAAATTAGCGAAGGTTTCACCCTGTCATAATTATCATATAAATGATAGTTAGGCATCAGTACAGGTGGCTATACGGTCTTGGTCACAGCAACTGGTTATATGCGAAAGAAGCAAATGCGCCAAACCACAGACATGTTCATTATCGGCGGTGGCATCAACGGTGTTGGTGTCGCGCGCGATGCCGCCGGACGCGGGCTAAGTGTAACGCTGGTCGAGCAGGGGGACCTTGCCGGGGCTACGTCTTCAGCAAGTTCAAAGTTGGTTCATGGCGGTTTGCGCTATCTTGAAAATTATGAATTCGGGTTGGTGCGAGAGTCGTTAATGGAACGAGAGAGGCTTTGGAAAATTGCCCCTAACATCATCACACCGCTGCGGTTTGTCTTACCGCACCATAAGGGCTTGCGCCCTGCCTTTATCCTGCGTCTGGGTCTGTTCCTGTATGACCATATTGGTGGACGCAAGCTGCTACCCCCCACAAAGCGGTTAAACTTGCGCAAACATGCCGTGGGCGAAGGCCTGGCGGATAAGTTTGGGGTTGGGTTTGAATATTCTGACTGTTGGGTCGATGATGCAAGGCTGGTGGTATTGAATGCCATGGGCGCGCAGGAATTGGGCGCTGATATCCTAACCCGCCATACTTTTCTGAATGCCAGACGTGAGAGCGGAAAATGGCTGGTTTCCGTTAAATCAGATGCGGGCGATATCCAAGAAATTACGGCTTCCATCCTTGTAAATGCTGCGGGCCCTTGGGTTGATAAAACCCTGGCGGGCTGCGATGGAAGGCAGCAAAACAAGGGGTCAGTGCGCCTTGTGAAGGGCAGCCACATCGTTGTACCAAAATTGTTTGATCATGACCGGGCCTACACATTTCAGAACGCAGATGGCCGTGTGGTTTTCGCGATCCCTTACGAGCAGGATTACACGTTGGTCGGAACAACGGATACGCCTTTTGAAGGTGATCCCTACAGTGCGACCGCAGATGATGCCGAAGTTGAGTATTTATGCACGGCCGTGTCGGAGTATTTTGCACAGCCCATCACATCCGATCAGGTGGCTTGGCATTATTCAGGCGTGCGCCCCTTATATGATGATGGTGCGGAAAGCGCCTCCAAAGCAACACGGGACTATGTTCTGGACTTGGATGCGCCGAATAGCGATGCGCCGATACTAAGTATTTATGGTGGTAAAGTAACCACATACCGCCGTCTGGCGGAAGAAGTTCTGGAGAAACTAGAGCCCTATGCAGCCTTTGATAAAGGACCCTGGACAGACGGCGCGCCACTACCGGGTGGTGACCTGCCGGGCCGGGAAAAGCCGGGCGAGGCGCTAACCGATTTTATCGCCCACGTGATATCTGCCTATCCGTGGCTGGATACACTGCTCGCAACAAGGCTGGCATGCGCATACGGCACGCGGGTGCATGTCCTGTTAGATGGTGTGCAGTCGCTTGCAGACATGGGGCGTGACTTTGGCGCGGGATTGTTTGAACGCGAAGTCAGGTACCTGCAAGAACATGAATGGGCGCGCACGGCAGAGGATATCCTGTGGCGGCGCACCAAACGCGGTTTGCATATGACCGCTGCTGAGCGGGACGCCTTTGCGAATTGGCTCGGTCAAGCGGGTTAATTACCTTAAACCTGCGGCTTTAAGCCGATGTAAGCTGCCCGTCTGCCAAACACAACCGAGTTCACGACAAGAGCGGTTATCACGCAGAAAATCAGCGTCACAAACATCAAATGGATATAATGCAAGGGCGCCCATGTGAAGGTGAACAAGCCGTATAATGCGGTACCGGAGACAACAGCAATAATCATGGCGCGAGGGTCAACACCCTTAAACATCAGACCAACAAGGAAAGTGGACAATATAGGCATGCTGAGCAAGCCATAGAGTTCTTGCACGGTATTGATGATGCTGTCAGCTTGTTGGTACATCGGCACCAGCGCCAGCGCCAGCCCAACAAACACGACCGTCACCCAGCCACTCAGTTTTTTGACATCGGGTGTGTCGTTGAAATATTTTTCGTGGATATCCATGACATAGAGCGCGGTTGACGAGTTGAGGATACTGTTAAAGCTGGTTAGCACCGCAGCCGCAATTGCGGCGGCAAACGCACCCGAAAGCCACACCGGTAATACATCACTGACAATCCGGCCATAGGCGGCATCGCCAATATCGCCGTAAAGCTTGTAGGATACGATACCGGGCAGCACGATCATGGGTGGCACGATCAAAAGCCGGATGCCTGCTGCGGCAAACACGCCTTTTTGTGCTTCTTTGAGGGTGGGTGACGCCATGGCGCGCTGGGTAATGGTTTGGTTGGTGCTCCAGTAAAAAACCTGGATAAACAACATACCTGTCAGCAAGGTATGCCAGGGGATCGGGCTGTCATTTGCGCCGATCAGGGTTAGGCGTTCTGTCGGCACGCCGGTGAAATCAAAGTCAATGGCTTGAAGCGCCAGAAATACTACCAGCATACCCAGGCCCAATAGCAGAACGCCGCTGTAGGTGTCAGATACTGCGACAGCGCGCAGGCCGCCAAATACAGCGTAGCCAGCACCGATAATGGCAAACAGCGACGCCAACACCATGATGGAAACATCAATTCCGAACATGGATTGCATAAAGAGCGACCCGCCATACAACATCGCTGGCAAAAAGATGAAGATGTTACCCAGCAGAAACATGACTGACACGGTCGCCCGGATATGGTGGTCGTTGTATCGCTTTTCCAACAGCTCGGTCGTTGTGGTGCAGTTGTTGCGGTAATAAACCGGCAAAAACACCTTCGCGAGGATGAAAAGCCCGGCGACAGCGGCAAATTCCCACCAAGCCAGCAAGGCCATCTGGTTGCCATTCATGCCGACCAATTGGTCAGTACTAAGGTTGGTCAGGGTTATCGACCCCGCGACAAAAACCCATGACAGGCCACCACCGGCCAGAAAATAGTCTTTGTTTGAGTCAGCGCTGGCGCGCGTGCCGCGACATTTCAGATAGGTTGCCAGGGCAATAAGGGCGGTGAAACCAAGAAAAACAACAACTTGAAGCGTTTGCAATTCCATGTTTGATCCTTCCGGTGTGCCTTATTGCCCGCTAGCGGCGATACGCCAAACGCAGATGTCTCTGGCATTTACTTTTTGAGTGCCCATCACAAACTCTGTATCGGCAGGAAGAGGGACCTTTTGCGGTTGATCCGCATAGTTGAACACAAACCCATACTTACCGCGCCGAACAATACGCATGTCATCCGGCAGTGTCATGGTGGTAATCCCGATGTTGCCGCATATCCTTTTAAAAAAGTCCTGCAAAAAGGCATCACTGGTCAGCGTACCGATATAGGTGATGCTGTCTTGGCTCGCGATCGCGGGTTCACCGCCCGCATATGATACAATGGCTTTGGTCTCGGGGCCAATTGCCAGTTCCTCGCACCAGGACATGACCTCGTATTCGTTTGCGCCCCACATAAGCGGTTCCGCGCAATCCGGGCGCAGGGTTTCGACCGACAAAATTTTAATATCGATCAGATCTTGCAGCAGGCCGGGTGCAAGTGTTTCGGGGATGCTGAAGTCATGCGTTTTGGACCCACTGCGTGGACCAAAAACAAAGTGTGCCCTGGATGCCTTGCAGCGCACGATAAAGTCAGCATCTATAATAGGCAGGCAAGGCGCGATAACCAGGTTGTAGTCGTCAAAGTCAGCGTCTTTGCTAATGAAATCCACATCCAGCCCAAGCCTGCGCAGCGCTGAATAGTAGGCAAACTCAACCTTTGTGAACTTATACCCTGCGCCCTGTTGTTCGATGTCAGAGACCCACAAAGCCTGCACGTCGGTGATGATCGCAACTGCAGCGGGGGCTTTGGGCTCGTTTGTAATTTCCAGCGCGTCTAATTCATGCCGAACCTGTTCAACTTCCGCCCAGGCGGTAGCGGGGCTGTTGTCACGGCGTTTTAGGCCTGCGTGCATTTGTTCCTGGGCAAAAGGCACCTGCCGCCAGCGGAAGTAGCTGACGCAGTCTGCACCGTGGGCAAAAGCTTCCAACGACCAGAACCGCACCATGCCGGGGGCTGGGCGTGGGTTATGGGGTGCCCAGTTCACGGGGCCCGGCTGTTGCTCCATAACCCAGTAAGGGCCGCCTGCGAAACTGCGGGTGGTGTCATGATAAAAGCTGGCGAAGTCAGGGTGGCCGGTACGCATGTAGCGGCGCATCACGTCTGGTTGGGCATCGGCGAATGCCATGTCAGACCGACCCAGTGGGTAATTGTCATACGACGCGATATCGAGGTCTTGTCCGATGGCATAGGGATCAGTGTACAGGTCTTCTTTCGGGATAAAATTGTGCGTGATCCATTTGCCTGGTGCATGACGCCTGATCACTTTCACCATTTCTGTGTGAAAGTGTTTCACCATGTCGGATGCATAACGCCGAAACGCAAGTTGATGTGCGGGGCTGGTTTCGGTGACAGCACCAAAGGGCAATTCTATTGCGTCGAACGAGGTATATTCCATTGACCAGAATATGGTGCCCCAGGCGGTATTCAGTGCGTCGATGGAGCCGTATTCATTTGCGCACCATTGCTGGAAACCGCGCCGTGCATTGTCAGACCCGCTCAGGGCCGTGTCATGACAGCATAGTTCATTATCCGTTTGCCACCCGACAATAGCATCGTGGGTGCCGTAGCGTTTTGCCAAAACCTCTGAAATGCGCAAAGCTTCCTGCAAATAAACACCGCTTGAAAAGTCATAATGACGGCGGGAGCCAAACCCCTTTGTAATGCCGGTTTCCGGATCAGCAGGCAGAATGTCAGGATGTTCATCGATCAACCATTTTGGGGGGGTTGCGGTCGGCGTGCCAAAAACAATTTTAAGCCCGGCTTCTGCAAGTATTTCAATGCTGTTGTCCAGCCATGCGAACTGGAACTGATTACGGCTGGGTTCAATGCGGGACCAGGCAAATTCGCCGATACGCACATAATCTAGGCCCAGCGCGCGCATTTCTGCCGCATCCTGCCGCCACATATGCTCCGGCCAGTGCTCTGGATAATAGCAGACGCCCAGCATAGTTTCCCCTGTGGCTAAACGGCGCTTACGGGCCGCTAAATATATTATTTATATGACTATTGTCTCCCGATGCTAAGCTAGTATCATGCCTTGCGCTGGTCAACTAGAGCCGTACAAATTATGTTGTACCAAACGGTAATGGGTTGGTCAGTGATTTGAAACCGCTGACCCTATGACCGCGATGCAATAACAAGCGCAAAGGATCGAACGCATATGGCCCCTTCCGCGCAATCTATCATTTCATTTACCGGCGTAGCGTCCTGTTTTGTAGCGCGATTGCGCACTGATGGCTTGGTTGTGACCTATTGGGGGCCCAGGTTGGATGAGATAGAGCCTGAAGTGATTGATTCTCTTGGCCGCCGAACCCCTGCAATTGGAACGCCTTCTGTTGAAGTGCCAACAGCCATGTGCCCGACGATTGCATCTGGGTTTATTGGTTCACCCGGGATTGAACTGCACAAGGACGGCGGCGCGTGGGATTTTCACCCCGATGAGAGCGAATGCCTGGAGGTAAACGAGGCAGAGGCAACATTTAGGTTTACTGACACCCGGCACGGCCTTGTTTTGATGGCAGAGTTGCTATGGTGCGCTGAAACTGACGTTTTAAAAGTGCGGCATAGCGTTGAAAATGGAGCGGACGGGATAGTGACGCTGAATGCATGTGCGTCAGCTACGCTGCCTGTGCCCGCTTCAGCCAACATGATCAGCCGTTTTGGAGGGCGTTGGGCACTGGAATTCCAACAATCAACCTTCGCGCTGGAAGCGGGGGCGTTTGTACAGGAAAATCGGCGTGGCCGGACCTCCCATGCCAGCTTTCCAGCACTTTTGCTGCATTCTGCGACAACGACCGAAAGCCAGGGCGTCGTTTACGGCTTTCACCTTGGTTGGAGTGGTAACCACATAATGCGGGTTGAACGTCTGAACGATGGGCGCGCCTACGCCCAATTGGGCGACCGTCTATTGCCCGGCGAAATACGGCTGGCTAAGGGGGAGCGATACCAGACACCATGGCTGTATGCAGCTTTTTCCGGCAGTGGTTTTAGCAGCCTATCGCAGTCTTTCCATCGTTTCGCTTGGGAACACGTGCTTCGGCCATCGACGCGACAAAAACCGCGGCCTGTTCACTACAACACCTGGGAAGCGATTTATTTTGATCATGACCAAGGCAAGCTGATCGAACTCGCTAGCCGGGCAGCGGCGCTGGGCGTGGAGAGGTTTGTTTTGGATGATGGCTGGTTTCTGGGGCGGCGGCATGATGCGGCCGGACTTGGTGACTGGTATGTTGACCCGCAGGTGTACCCCCAGGGCCTGACGCCGCTTATTGATCATGTCCTTGCGCTGGGCATGGACTTTGGCTTATGGGTTGAGCCGGAAATGGTAAACCCTGATAGTGATTTATACCGCGCGCATCCGGACTGGGTATTGTCGGCTGAGGGTATTGAGCAAATACCGTCGCGCAATCAATTGGTGCTGGACCTGACACGGGATGAAGTTTGGGCTTATGTGTTTGAGCGGCTGGATGACCTGTTGGCACATCATGCGATCAGCTACCTCAAATGGGATATGAACCGCGATATTCACCATACGGGCAGCGGCGGCGCAGCATGCGCTCATGCGCAAACGCGCGCTGTCTATAGCTTGATGGACGCCGTGCGAGCGAAGCACCCCCATGTTGAGATTGAAAGCTGTTCATCGGGTGGTGCACGCGCAGATTTTGGGGCTTTGTCGCATACCGACCGGGTATGGACATCCGACAGTAATGATGCGCTGGACAGGCAGGCAATCCAACGGGGTGCATCTTTCTTTCTGCCAAGCGATGTGATGGGAGCGCATGTGGGGCCACGTGTCTGCCATATCACAGAGCGCGAATTGCCGATGTCGCTCAGGGCAGCGACGGCGCTATTTGGTCATATGGGCCTTGAAATGGACCTGACCGAGCTGACCGAGGAGGAAGCTGAAACCCTGAAAGTGGCCATTGCGCTCCATAAACGCCACCGTGCACTCATCCATGGCGGCAATCTTGTTCGGTTGGATGGCCCGGCATACAGCAACAGCTTAGGTATTGTTTCAGAGGATGGCAGCGCTGCGCTCTTCTCCTACGCTCAAACCGGAACCCGGCAAGACACAACGCCGACAGTATTAACAGTCAAAGGGTTGGACCCTGGCGCAAAGTATTTTTTGGATATCGTTTGGCCGACAAGTGATGAGCTTGTCGATTTGAGCGCACTGGGGCAGTTGAAAGGGCAGGCAATAAGCGGGCAAGCGCTGATGCAGCTGGGGCTGCAGTTGCCGCCAATGATGCCGCACGCCGCAGTGATCTTGCACTTGCAGGCGTAACACCCGAAAGCAAGACCATCATTCGCCGCTGGCTTCCGCTTTGGCACGTTGTATCAGCTCGTAGGCTTCTTCAATCAAGGTTTTGCTTTTTGCCTCGGCTGCGTCTGCATCACCTTGATGGATGGCCTGATAAATAGCCGTATGATCTGCCACGCTTGCGAGCGCGACGCCCTTATACTGGTTGGTCAGGCGGATACTGATGCGCAGCGCAGTTTCAACAAGGTCGCGCAACTGCATAAAAAAGCGATTGTTGCTGGCTTCCAGGATCGCAACATGGAACGCAATATCTGACGACAACGCATCATCTTCGCCGCGCTCGGCGGCGCGCATATGCTCCAGCGCGTTGGCGATGGCTGCTTTTTGGTCCTTGGTTGCGCGCAATGCGGCAAAGGCCGCTGCTTTGGGCTCAATCGCGGCGCGGACCTCGGTAAAATCCGCCAGCAAGTCGATGGAAAACTTGCGATCGAGCAGCCAACGCAAGACGTCAGGGTCCATCAGGTTCCAGAATTCTTCCGGTTGGACCCATGTGCCCTGGCGTGGGCGAGCGCGCAAAAGTCCTTTGGATGTTAGCATTTTCACCGCTTCTCTAAGCACGCTGCGACTCACGCCAAACTGATCACATAAATCAGCCTCTATGGGGAAGGGGTTATCCTTATTGTATTGGCCACGGACGATGGCTTGCCCCAGATCGTTGACGATTTGTTGTGTCAGACTTTGTGATGCAACTACCATTTCACTGATCTTGCTTCAGGGCAGGCAGGACACCTGCATAGGTGTTTTCGGGCAGGCCCTGGGCATTAGTTTCAAAGATGAAAACATTCCCAGCACCAGGTTGGGTCAATCGTTCATCTGCACCAAGGCCGTCGCACGCCGATGAGACATAAAGCCAGTTCAGGTCCTCCCCACCAAAGGCAACGCATGTAGGTTGGCTGACAGGAACGTCAACGCTACCAATCACGTTGCCATTGGGCGCATACACCAGAATTTTACCAAGACCCCATTGGGCGCTCCAAACGTTGCCATCGGCATCAACCGCGGCACCATCAGGCACACCGCCTTTTGGCGAGCGTGCAAACACACGCTTGCCAGACGCCAGACCTGTATCAACATTGAAATCATAGGCATAAATGCTGCCTGTGGGCGAATCAGCAAAATACATGCGATCACCAGACGGGCTCCAGCATAAGCCGTTGGAGATTGTCACGTTCGTTTCCTGCACACTGATGGTCTGTTTTGTATCGAGGCAAAACAACCGCCCAGTAAGGGGTACATTGTCGGTCGGGTTTTCCATCATGGTCCCAGACCAAAACCGCCCGTTACGATCAATGCGGCCATCGTTAAATCGGCCTTCTCCATCCAGGAACGTCGGGCGGTGCAACCATGTCAGTGCGCCGGTTGTCAGGTTAAATGTGGCAAAACCAGTGGCGAAGGCGGCTAATATGGTGTCTTTTTGAGACGTAAATGCAAACGAACCCAACGGTTCGGGCATATCCAGAATGTCCAGGCTGCCAGTATGCGGGTCATAATGATACAGCTTGCTGGATAGAATATCCGTCCACCATAGTGTTTGGTCAGAATGTCGCCACTGAATGCCTTCACCCAACAGGTTTGCAACAGATAATTCACCGATCTGTTTCGCGTGTATCACTGAAATACCATGCCTTGAATTGCGTGTTTCACGTCCTGGTATTGGGCTACTAACTGTCTGCCTATCAGGACCTTGTTGATTATTATTATGATATATATGATTAAATGACCTAAACAGCAATTATCTGGCACCCTGCTTAAGGCCGAATGGGTGATAATGGTTGTTGCAGGCGTTTCAATTCCGGGGTTTTGAATGACATATCCATCATATGCTGACCTGTCTGGTAAAACTGTGTTTGTTACCGGTGGTGGGTCTGGTATCGGGGCAGCCTTTGTTGCCGCTTTTGCTGCACAAGGGGCGAATGTTGCCTTTGTCTCTTTATCAGAAGAACCGGCGCATGCGGTATGTGACGGCGTAGAGCAAAATACCGGAATGCGGCCTTTATTTGTTCCCTGCGATGTACGCGATGGTGAGGCAGTGAATGCTGCAATTCAGCAAGCGCGGGAAACTTATGGCCCAGTCTCTGTACTTATTAACAATGCCGCGCGGGATGATCGCCATACCATTGACGATTATAGCGTTGAAGCGTGGGACAATTCTCTTGCGACGAATTTGCGTCCACATTTTTTTACCGTACAGTCCTGTCTTGATGATTTAAAAGCGACACGCGGCAGCATAATCAACCTTGGTTCCAACTCAGCGATTCTTGGGCTTGCGGGCTATGCGTCTTACGTCACAGCGAAAGCGGGTATCGTTGGCCTGACCAAGGCGTTGGCCCGTGAATTGGGGCCGGACGGTGTTCGTGCAAATGTCCTGGTGCCGGGTTGGGTATTGACGGAACGTCAAAAAACACTGTGGGCCACGCCAGAAACGATTGAGCAGTGTTTGCATGAACAATCCCTGAAACGGACGATTTCTGAAGAAGATATTGCTAATGCTGCGCTGTTTCTGGCATCGGACGCATCAGCCATGATGACAGGTCAGTCATTAATTGTTGATGGTGGGCGCGTTTAGTGCCGGGGAGCCATCAGATTGTTGTTGATTGGGGGTCCAGCTCGTTTCGGGCGTTCCTATTGGGCCAAAATTTCGAGGTGCTGGAAACAGCACGGTCGGATGATGGTGTCATAAGCTTGCAAGGCCGGTGTTTTTACTCCGTATTGATGGACCACTGCGATCGGTGGATCAAGCACTATGGCAAAATGCCTATCGTTTTGGGTGGTACAATCGGCAGCCGCAATGGGTGGCGGCAGACGCCGTATTTGCCATGCCCGGCATCAACGTATGACATAAAGCAGCACATGCTTTCTGTGGATAACGAATCCGACCTTGATATCCGCATTTTACCGGGGGTCCAGGCCCAAAACGCATATGGAAACCGCGATGTTATGCGCGGTGAAGAAGTGCAGATATTTGGTGCCTTAGATATAATAGGTGCCGAAAATGCGGCAGTCTGCTTGCCCGGCACTCATAGCAAATGGTGCAGCGCCGCACAGGGTAAGATCACATCAATAACCACTTATCTTACCGGCGAGTTGTTTGCAGTGTTGCGTGATCACAGCTCGGTTGGTTTGGTGATGCTAGGTGCGGAGTTCGACGAGCAGAGTTTCTGCTGTGGTCTGGATGCGGCAGCCTTAGCTGAGCCTGTTCTGCAGCAACTATTCGCTGTACGGGCTGCATCACTTGTTGATCAGCCTCTTGCTGCGGACAACGCCAGTTATGTGTCCGGGCTCCTGATCGGGCATGAGGTAAACTCAATCGCGCAAATAGGGGCCGTTGATAGCCCTTTGATTGTGGTTGGTAGCGACACGCTTAATGCTCGATACCAGTTGGCTTTTTCGCGGCGTCAGGTTGAAACGACTGTTGTACCGGCAGACGCTGCTTTTCTGCGCGGAATGCAGTTAATTTTGTCCTCTTAAGGCAGGGCGACGCTCGTTAACGTCATCAAAAGGCTTAAAATGCAACCTGCGGGGTAGCATCCTGGTGATGTTTCTTTTATCTAGGGGTAGGAACACGCCGCAAAGGCTTGTGCCGGCATAAGGGAACGCTGCGTGACCGAACCAGATCAACATAAAGATGAATACCGCGACCCTGAAGCCGTTGGGGCGGACGTAGACGCAGCAGTAATTGACGGGGTGGTTGATGACCTGCGGGATGTACCCCAAACGGACGTGCACCTGAGCAGACCGTTCATTGATGGACTGCAGGAAGCCATGAAGTTGGAAGACCGTGATGAGGTTCTTTCGATGTTCGAAGAACTTCATGCCGCGGATGTTGCAGACATTCTGGAGGTTTTGCCATCTGTCAAACGGGTCCGGTTGATCGAATTTTTGGGCGACAAGATTGATCCTGATGTTCTAACCGAGGTTGAAGGTGAGGCACAGGAAGAGCTGTATGAGCATCTTCCCAACGAACAAATTGCTGACGCGGTAACAGAACTGGAAACCGATGACGCGGTTTATGTTATCGAAGAGCTAGAAGCATCTGACCGGGAAGAAGTGCTGCAGGCACTAGCCAGCGATGACCGGGCTGCGATTGAAGAAAACCTCAGTTACCCGGAGGATTCTGCAGGTCGATTGATGCAACGCGACCTCGTTGCGCTTCCTGAATTCTGGACGGTTGGTCAAGCGATCGATTTCCTGCGGTCAGATAACAATTCTATCCCTAAGGATTTCTACGACGTCTTTATTGTCGACCCGTCGCATCACCCGGTTGGCACACTGCCTGTTTCGCGGCTGATGCGCAGCCAGCGGGGTATAACCATCGCGGATATTATGAAAGTTGACCCCTACCTGATTGATGCTACCACGGATCAAGAGGAAGCGGCCTACCAGTTTACCAAATACCATCTGATTTCCTCTGGTGTGGTAGACGGCAATGGTCGGCTTGTTGGTGTGATAACGGTTGATGATGTTGTCGATGTTATTGAAGAAGAAGCAGGCGAGGATATCTTGGCGCTTGCCGGTGTTGGTGAAGAATCTGGTCTGAATGAAAATTTCCTGGAAATTACTCGCAGCCGGTTTGCCTGGCTGGTGATCAACCTGGGAACTGCGATTTTGGCATCAACGGTTATTGGGTATTTTGATGCAACCATTGAGCAAATGGTCGCGCTTGCCGTTCTGATGCCGATTGTTGCATCCATGGGCGGCAATGCAGGCACTCAAACCATGACCGTTGCCGTGCGGGCGATTGCCACCAAGGAACTGAGTTCCACCAACGCCTTTCGTGTAACCATGCGGGAGTTAACGGCGGCGAGCCTGAACGGGGTTGCTTTGGCGCTGGTTTCGGCGTTGGTTGCTTATCTGTGGTTTGGTGGGGCCACATTGGCGATCATCTTTGGTGTCGCTATGGTTGTTAATATTTTTGTTGCTGGATTTTCTGGCATGGCTGTCCCGATGGTTCTGCACAAACTTGACATTGACCCTGCGATTGCTTCCAGCGTTTTTGTGACCACGATCACAGATGTGGTGGGCTTTTTCGCATTTTTGGGAATGGCGGCCTTCATCCTTTTATAGGCAATATCATGCGCACTGGGCCGATACTGTTGGTGGACGATGAACCTGTTGTAGTGCAGGTCCATGCTGCTGCCGTTAAGCAATTCGGGTTTGAGACAATCATTGCGGAAAATGCCGAAGAAGCCCTGAGCTATGTTCGGTCCTATCGACCTTCTATGGTTATCAGTGATGTTCAAATGCCGGGTGATGGCGGTTTTGACCTTATTGTCGGGATCGAGAGGGCAGGGTTAAAGTCCATGCCGGTCATTTTTCTAACTGGATATAATGATATTGATATCATCCGGGGCGGTCTGAAAGCAGGCGGAGATGATTTTATCATCAAGGGTGGTTCCATTGAACGCCTACGCAACAGGATTGCCTTCTGGATGGCTGGTGGTTTCAGTGAATTGCCAACAGATGTACGCCGTAGGGCACTTGTCGAGGCCAATGCTGAGGTGGGTGACGAGATTGACAATGTGGAAAAGCATCTTGAACTTAGCTTGAGCACGATGGAGCAAATAGAAGAGCGCATGCGCGCTGAAATTGAGCCTTTGCCATCGACGTATGGCCAGCGGTTGATTGAGCGGGTTTGCTTCCTTGGTCGTTTGTCAAAAGTTGCGCTTGAGGAAAGCCGTGGGTTTGGCGACCTAGTACGGTTTCCTGACTATATTATTCAAGTCAATAAGGCGTTAAATTTACCCTGGAGCGGCGAAATATGGCCGCTTTTGCAGCGATTTGATGATTGGGCATGCGATACGCGTTTTGTTTTGGCCGGGGTTGAGCCTTTAAAACAGTTTTTTGAATATGACTGGTACGTGCAAGGTTTGGAATAAACCGTTTGTTCGGTACAGGCCGAAAAAATAAAAGAGGATACAGTGATGAGGCACTTCATGAAATCAATGGTGACTGCAGCGATACTAATGGCTGCACCGCTATCCGTTGGTGCGGTGGATGAACCCGTTGATTTGGATATCGTTAATCGTATTCGGGATGAAGGCTTCAATAATTCCGAAGTTATGGATGTGCTTAGGCATCTGACGGATCGTATTGGCCCGCGCCTTACGGGCACGCCTGCCATGCTGGAGGCCAACAATTGGACAAAAGCTAAACTGACGGAATGGGGTCTTGCGGATGCAAGGCTTGAAGGGTTTGAATTTGGCACTGGTTGGACTGGCGACAAAATTCAGGTTTTCATGACCGAGCCACGCCGGACCCAGCTATATGCGTTGCCGTTGTCGTGGCATCCGGGCACAGACGGAGTTCTGGAAGGCGAGGTTATCCACGCACCGATGCGATCCAAAAATGACTTCAAAAAATGGAAAGGTAAGCTGGACGGCAAAATTGTGTTTGTTAGCAACGTGCCCAACCAAAAACCACCAGCCGATGACGTTTTCATCCGGCGTGACGCTGAAAGCCTGGAAGAAACAGAAACCTTTGATGTACCTGATGGCGATGATGACCAACGAGCATTTGATGGCTGGGTGCGCTACAAAAGCTTTTTTTATGAGTTGGAACAGTTTCTGGCCGAGCAAGGTGCGATTGCGCTTGTGCGGCGGTCGCCCAGAAAATCCATGCTGATTGAGGCCAGTTCTTACCAGTATAAAGTTGGTTTGAACGCAAAAATACCGGGTATTGGGCTGTCTTACGAGCATTATGCCCGCGCTGTACGCCTAATGGAGGAGGGCGAAACAGTGCGCATGAGCCTTGATGTGGACGCAACATTTTATACGGATGATACCAAAAGCTATTCCACGCTCGCGGACATTCCCGGCAAAGGCCGCAGCCCGGGTATTGTGATGGCGGGGGCGCATCTGGATAGCTGGTATGTTGGTGACGGTGCCGCCGATAATGGTGCAGGTGTTGCCGTAGTTATGGAAGCTGTCCGAATTTTAAAAGCCATCGGTGTTGAGCCCAAAAGTACCATCCGCGTTGGCCTGTGGGGCGGTGAAGAACAGGGGTATTACGGCTCCCAGCAATATGTGCTGGATCATTTGGTCAGTCGGCCCGAAAATACCGATGAGAAACTCAAGTACATGAGCAGTTATGAGCGTTTTTACAAACAGTTTCCTATGACGCTGAAACCCGAGTTTGCGCGCTTTTCTGCTTATTTCAATCTGGATAACGGATCAGGCAAAATTCGAGGTGTCTATGCCGAGCGCAACGCTGCGGTTGTGCCTATTTTCAAGGCGTGGCTGGAACCATTCCATGATTTAGGCGCTGAAACTGTAACGCTTAACACCACCGGCGGTACCGACCATGAAGTGTTTGATGATGTCGGGTTGCCTGGCTTCCAGTTCATCCAGGATCCACTGGATTATAGTACCCGGCTCCATCACAGCCAGGTTGATACCTATGGCAATACGTATGAAGAAGACCTAAAGCAAGCTTCGGTCATTATGGCAAGTTTTCTGTATCATGCCGCAATGCGGGACGAGAACTTGCCGCGCAAGCCACTGCCGACAGGGTCTCTTACTGTGGCCAACGACTAAATCGGCTTGATTGGGGTGCTTACGGCGCCTCAATCGCCATATTGTCGAGCAGTCGGACAGCTCCCAATCGGGCGACCGCTAGCACGCGCGCGGGTGCGCTCAGTGTGGTCAGCGGTTGCAATGTGGCTGAGTTGACAACATTCACATAGTCCACTGCGTCGAAGCCTGCAGCCAGGAGGGACTGGGATGCATGTTTTTCTGCGTCAGCAATTGGCGAGCCTGACTTCACATCGTCAACGAGCTTGGATAAAACCACATTAAGCTGGCCGGCTGTCTGTCGCTCGTGGGCGCTAAGGTATACATTTCTTGAAGAAGCGGCCAATCCGTCCATTTCCCGAACAATCGGCGCCCCCATAATGGTTGTCGGTATCGCCAAGTCTTTTACAAATTGCCGGATAACCGCCAATTGCTGATAGTCTTTTTCACCAAAAACGGCGATATCTGGCAAACATTGCATCAACAGTTTGCTAACAACGGTTGCAACCCCGTCAAAATGACCCAGTCTGTGTGCGCCTTCAAATCGCTCTGAAAAGTCAGCAACACTTACTTTTGTGGAGTCGCCTTCCGGGTACATTTCCTGCGCTGTCGGGGCGTACACAAGGGATGCCGCAGTCGGTGCCAGCTTGTTTAGGTCATCTTTTTCGTCGCGCGGGTACGCGTCAAAGTCTTCGCCTTCACCAAACTGTGTCGGGTTCACGAAGATTGATACAATAATCATATCTGCGTGGGCTGATATAGCATCCACAAGGGACAGGTGCCCATGATGCAAGGCCCCCATTGTCGGAACGAGGCCTACACGCTTGCCAGCATGTCGAGCCTCTGCAACCCGCGCCCTCAAGTCTGAGATGGTCCTGACGACATCAGGCTGTTTGTCCACGTTACCGACTTTCTTCCATGTCAGTCATCAACTGCGCATTATCCAGGCCGTCCAGGTCATTGAAATTGATAATTGAAATAATATCACCGACGTAATCAGCCCCGCGTTCTGAATAATCTATCAATGCCGGTGCAAGGGCAGTGCCGGTCACCATTAGGTTGTGGTCTCGAAGTTCGGCGCGTCGGTCGCGCAAATCACGGTAACTTTTGTGCCTGTTCAGGTTCACCATATAGCTTCGCACGCTTTCCAAAAGATACTCGAAGCTTTTGATCCGGTGGGTTTTTCCCTCATCCCGGGATCGCGGTAAAATGCCTTCTTCTTCATTCCACGTCCATTCACCAAACAGGGCATTGCCTTCCTGCGCGAAGTAGCTTGTGCCCCAACCAGATTCCATCGCAGCCTGAGCAAGAGCGAGAGAGGGCGGAATTATATCCACACGGAACAAAAGCGTATCAAGCTCATCCAAAGTGGCTGGCGAGGACAGTTTTACGCGATGTTTTTTCGCGATATCTTCAAGCCAACGCCTTTGTCGTTTGCCGGCGGCACCTTCACGCTCGACCCGGTCGCGAATAGTCAATAGTCTGCCGCGGTCTGCAATAATCAGTTCGTTGGCCCGTAAGATAATTGGCAGCATTGCAGAAACAAATTGCTGCTTCCTTTTTTTTGCGTCCGCGACATTGGGCAGTGTTTCAGGCAACCGTGCCAGGAAGGTACGAGGCACCGCATCGACACTTTTCATATCTTCTTCCAGCAGGCGTGCCAGCCTCTCTGTTAGTTCTGTCTCACCTGATGGTGGATACTGGTGAGACAAATAATTGGGTTTGTCGTCAACAAAGGCATCATCTCGGGATGCACTGAGCAAATGCCGCGCAATACCGATGGGCACTACGGCAAGCAATGCCAGCAGCAACAGAAAACCTGCATATTTTCTGACTTGGTCGCGCACGTGTCTGTGTCTTTCCTGCCTGTCTTAAGCTCTATCCAGCATCGCCTCTTTTTGAGGCTTGTTTATTGGCCAATTCTGGGCCACGCGTCCGTATCGTTTAATCTGGCCTGTACATCTATATATCTGACTATAGTTTGCAAGTGCAATGCAGTAAGAAAACGATTGCAGATTGTTCCTTGCAAACCTTGGGGTATGCTTGGCAAACTCTGTTTGTTGTCAGCTGAAGTTATGGAGTTCATGGTGCCAGACAGCGAAATTGGTTCAAAAAATGGTATACCAGATCGACCCTATTTGATCGTTTTGGGCAACGAAAAGGGCGGGTCGGGTAAATCCACCACTGCAATGCATATTGTGGTGTCCTTATTAGCGGAAGGCTACAAAGTCGGCACAATTGACCTGGATGCGCGTCAAAAAAGCCTGACACGGTATATCGAAAACCGGCGCCGGTATTGCGAGGCAAATGGACTGTCTTTACCCATGCCGACAGAACTTGTTGTACCCAAATCTGAGCTGAGAACAGCAGATGCTGCAGAAGCAGATGAAAAAAGTCGGTTCGAGCAAGCATATGGTGCACTTGCGGGGCAGGTGGATGTTGTTGTGATAGATTGCCCAGGAAGCGACACCTATCTGTCACGGTTGGCGCATACAGCGGCTGATACGCTGGTAACGCCAGTGAATGACAGCTTTGTTGACCTTGATCTTTTGGCGCACATTGACCCCGATACCCACGCTGTAAAAGGACCAAGCCTCTATGCTGAGATGGTCTGGAAGGCGCGCCAGCGGCGCGCGCTGGCGGACGGTGGCTCTATCGACTGGGTAGTGCTTAGGAACCGTGTCAGCACCTTACACGCAAAAAACAAGGAACGGGTAGAGGCGGTTTTGTCAGAACTGAACAAACGCATTGGCGTGCGTTATATTTCCGGGCTGGGGGAACGCGTTATATACCGCGAATTGTTCTTGCGTGGCTTAACCCTTATCGACTTGAAGGCCGAAGGCGGTCTGGACGGGCAAGGCCTGTCAATGTCGCACGTTGCAGCTCGACAGGAATTGCGGGCGCTGGTGAAAGCTCTCGATCTGCCGTTTCGTATGGCCAAGGTGTCATAAATGGTAGTTTATTTACTCGCAGGTATTTTTCTCGCCGGGCTATTGCTTTTGTTGCTGAAGTGGTGGGCAGATGCCGACGTAAAGTCTGCAAAAACTAGCCTTATGTGGATGATCATAGGCGTTTGTCTGGTTTTGGCATTGGTGTTGTTGGCAACCGGCAAAGCCCTGCTTGCGATTGTGCCAGCAGGCTATGCCGTTCTTCGCATGGTTGGCCCAATGATTGCCAAACAACTTCTGGGGCGCGCTGATTTTGGCCGTTTTGGGGGCGGAACGTCCGGGCGGGGGAAAACGGCTGCTTCAGAAACCATGAGCAAGCAGGAAGCCCTTGAGGTTTTAGGCTTGCAGGAGCCGGTGTCTGATCAGGATGTTAACGAAGCCTACCGTCGCCTTATGGCACAGATGCACCCTGATAAGGGTGGGTCGGACTGGATGGCGGCAAAACTTAATGCGGCCCGCCGCACACTTTTGGATTGAGATTTGGCTGCACGGCAAGGGCGTCCGGTCACTTAACAATGCTCCGTTGGTATTCTGGCTTGACCTGTCGTTTTACCGCTGACACGGTAACACCCGATTTTATACACTAACCAAGGGTGCGAATGTTCAAATGACCAAGCATGTTTTCCACAGTACAGTTCTCCGTGAATATGATGTTCGTGGCATTGTTGGCGAAACAATTGACGAAGCCGATGCCCGCGCACTGGGCAAAGCCATCGGCACCACTGTAAAGCGCAGCGGGGGACGTCGCATCTGTGTTGGTTATGATGGCAGGTTGTCGTCTCCCAGCTTGTCAGAAGCGTTGGTAGAAGGCGTCCTCAGCACTGGCATCGATGTCGATAACGTCGGGTTGGGGCCAACGCCCATGCTGTATTATTCAGTGTTTGAGCTAGATTCTGATGGTGGCGTCATGATCACCGGCTCCCACAATCCGCCAGATTATAATGGTTTCAAAATCATGCTGGGCAAAAAGCCTTGTTTTGGCAAAGCAATTCGGGCGTTGGGGGCGCTTGCACGGGACGCTGATTTTGAAAAAGGCCAGGGGAAACTGGTTCGAATAGACATTTTTGATCGGTATCTGGACAGGCTTATGCGCGATGTAGATTTCGGTGATTTCAAGGTAGTATGGGATCCAGCGAACGGCGCGGCAGGCGATGTGGTTACTGCGCTCGTTAAGCGCCTTCCGGGCACCCATATTGTTATTAACGGTGAGATTGATGGCACGTTCCCAAATCATCATGCCGACCCAACGGTTGAGGCCAATCTTGAGCAATTGAAAGATGCTGTTGCCCAGCACAAGGCAGACATAGGTTTGTCATTTGATGGCGATGGTGATCGCATTGGTGCGGTTGATAGCAAAGGCCGCGTAATCTGGGGGGACCAGATGCTGGCAGTCATGGCGGGGGACCTTTTGAAGACACTTCCTGGCGCACCAATCATTGCCGACGTGAAGGCCAGTCAGGTATTGTTTGATCGCATCAAAGAATTGGGTGGTGAGCCGATTATGTGGAAAACCGGTCATTCACTGATCAAGGAAAAGATGGCTGAGCTGGGTGCCCCGCTTGCGGGCGAAATGTCAGGTCATATTTTTTACAAACATAATTTTTATGGCCATGACGATGCTGTTTATGCCGGTATTCGGTTTTTGAATGCGGTGACCACGCAAGGTGGTGACTTGTCAGCGCTTAAGGACGGGCTACCAGCGGCCCTGAATACGCCCGAACTGCGATTCGAATGTGATGAAGTGCGCAAATTTGAGGTGGTTGAAGAGGTGAAGGCTCGTTTACAGGCAGCAAATGCCAACATGTCTACGATTGATGGTGTCCGTGTTCTAACCGACGATGGATGGTGGCTTCTGCGGGCCTCCAATACACAAGCGGTCTTGGTGGCGCGCTGCGAGTCGTCAACAGCGGAGGGTTTGGAGCGTCTTAAACAGGCACTTGTTGAAGCTTTGGGCCAGTCTGGCGTCGCGGCACCAAGCGATCTTTAGGTCCAGCATTCCTGCATGTGGCAGCGCGACACACCCAATTTTGCCCGAAACATGATAGAATAAACGATGTTTTTGATGATTTTGCCCTTTTAGTTGGCGAGATACCTATTACATTGGTGACTGTAACCCGTCTCGGAGAAGGTATGTCCGTTAAGAAGGAAGACGACGAAGGTGGCGGCACCGGTACCGGCATTCTGACACGTCCAGATACCAAAACCAAAAAACCATCGATGTATAAAGTCCTGCTCCTCAATGATGACTTTACACCGATGGAATTTGTTGTTCACATTTTGCAGCGGTTTTTCCGCATGACAATGGAACAGGCAACCGAAGTGATGCTGCATGTGCACCAAAAAGGTGTCGGCGTGTGCGGTGTGTTCACTTATGAAGTCGCTGAGACCAAGGTCAATCAGGTGCTGTCATTTGCCAAGCAGCATGAACATCCGCTGCAATGCACGCTTGAAAAAGAATAGGCCTCAGGCGGCTTTTTTGGCAATTTGCCAAGTGTCAAAACATGGTGGCGGCAATAAGTTTTGGGCAATGAGCCATATGCTGATGAGCCAGATATCGATGAAAAGGACAGATTAGGTGCCAAGTTTTTCCCCCCATCTTGAAGAGACCCTGCACCGCGCTCTCGGTGAAGCTAACAGCCGCAGCCACGAATATGCAACGCTTGAGCATCTGCTTCTGTCACTCCTTGATGATCCCGATGCTGTCGCGGTCCTGAAGGCCTGCGATGTTGATGTTGAAGTATTGCGCGCCGAGGTGACAGAGTACCTGGATACTGAAATGGAAGGCCTGGCAGTCCAGGCTGAGGGGGTTGAAGCCACGCCAACTGCTGGATTTCAGCGCGTTGTGCAGCGCGCGCTCCTCCATGTTCAGTCCTCGGGCAGAGAAGAAATGACGGGCGCAAACCTTCTGGTTGCGCTGTTTTCTGAACGGGAAAGCCATGCGGTGTATTTTCTACAAAGCCAAGACATGACCCGTCTGGATGCCGTGAGCTATATTTCCCACGGCATCGCTAAAGTGCCAGAGCTTGGTGAGAACCGCACCGTCAAAGGTGCAGAGAATGAGTCAGCAGAATCAGAGGGTCCAGCTGCCGGTGCGACGCCGGAAGGCGATAAAAACAGTGCGCTCAAGAATTACTGTGTCGACTTGAACGAAAAAGCCAAAGCCGGAAAGATTGACCCACTCATTGGTCGCGCTGCCGAATTGGAACGCGCTGTCCAAATTTTATGCCGCCGGTCCAAAAATAATCCACTGCTGGTAGGTGACCCGGGTGTTGGTAAAACCGCGATAGCAGAAGGTTTGGCCCGGCGGATCACGGAAGGTGATGTGCCGGATGTATTGATGCAATCGACCATCTATTCGCTTGATATGGGGGCCCTGTTGGCAGGTACCCGTTATCGCGGCGATTTTGAAGAGCGCTTGAAAGCTGTTGTTAATGAACTGGAAGCGATAGAGGGCGCGGTGCTATTTATCGATGAAATCCATACTGTTATCGGTGCGGGCGCTACCTCCGGTGGTGCTATGGATGCATCCAACCTGTTAAAGCCTGCGCTGGCCTCAGGAACCATTCGTTGTATGGGTTCAACCACTTATAAGGAATTCCGCAGTCACTTTGAGAAGGACCGCGCCTTGTTGCGCCGGTTCCAAAAAATTGATGTGAATGAACCAACTGTTGATGACACAGTAAAAATTCTCAGGGGCTTGAAGCCATACTTTGAAGAGCACCACAAAGTGCGTTACACTCTGGATGCGATCAAAACAGCCGTTGAATTGTCAGACCGTTATATTTCCGACCGGAAACTGCCGGACAAGGCCATAGATGTCATTGACGAAACCGGTGCCGCGCAGATGTTGTTGCCTGCGTCAAAACGCAAAAAAACTATCAGCGTGAAGGACGTGGAAGCGGTAGTTGCCAAGATCGCCCGCATCCCGCCGAAAACGGTTACCCGCGACGAGGGCAGGGTCATGTTTACGCTTGAAGATGATCTGAAGCGTGTTGTGTTTGGCCAAACGGCAGCCATTGAAGCACTGACAGCCTCTATCAAGCTATCGCGTGCTGGCTTGCGGCAACCAAACAAACCCATTGGCTCATATCTGTTCGCCGGGCCTACAGGTGTTGGTAAAACCGAAGTGGCGCGGCAATTATCGCACCTTTTAGGCGTTGAATTGCACCGGTTTGATATGTCTGAGTATATGGAAAGGCACTCTATCTCTCGGCTGATTGGTGCGCCGCCCGGTTATGTTGGGTTTGATCAGGGTGGTCTTCTGACGGACGCGGTGGATCAACATCCTCACTGTGTGTTGTTGCTGGATGAAATTGAAAAAGCGCACCCAGACCTGTTTAACGTGCTGTTGCAGGTTATGGATAACGGTACGCTAACCGACCATAACGGTAAAAAAATTGATTTCCGCAATGTCATCCTGATCATGACCACGAATGCAGGCGCGAAGGAACTCTCGAAAGCGGCTGTCGGGTTTGGCCGGGACACTAATGACGGTGCAAGCGACGAAGCCATCAAGCAGATGTTCAGCCCTGAGTTCCGGAACCGGCTCGACTCAACCATTAACTTCAACTTCCTGCCGCCCGAAGTGGTGGCCAAAGTTGTCGAGAAATTCGTGTTGCAACTGGAACTGCAACTTGCTGACCGTGGTGTTGAAATCACGCTGGAAGAAGACGCCAAAGCCTGGCTTGCTGAAAAAGGTTATGACCGACATTATGGTGCGCGGCCGCTGGAACGGGTTATCCAGGAGCACATCAAAAAACCACTGGCGGATGAGCTGCTGTTTGGCAAGCTTGCCAAGGGCGGCGAGGTTGTGGTCAAACTGAAGGACGGCGAAATGGCGTTTGAAGTGACGCCGCACGCCCCGAAAGCAACGCCAAAGAAGGCTGCCAAAAAGTCAGCAAAGACATCTGCGGCAAAGGTACCGCGCTCTGGTGGTAAAGGCCCGAAGAAAAAGCCAGAAGTTCCGGCTAAGTAAGGGCTTATGCTACAAACTGAACGCTTGAAACTGCGACAATGGGCTCCGGATGATCTGGAGCCTTTTGCCCGTATGAACGCCGATGCAGACGTAATGCGTTATTTTGAGCGCCCCCAGACTTTGGATGAAAGCCAGGCTTTAATTGCGCGGCAAAAAGAACATATCACCCAAAAAGGCTATGGCTTGTGGGCGGCGGAGCGTATAGCAGACAATAGATTTATTGGATTTATTGGGTTGGCTGATGTGTCTTCTGACCTGCCCTTTGCTGCTGCCATAGAAATAGGATGGCGGCTGGACAAATCTGTTTGGGGACAGGGCCTTGCGCCGGAAGGCGCCAGAGCATGTCTTGCATTTGCGTTTTCGGCACTCAGCCTGGGCGAAGTTGTGTCCTTTACCGCCGTGACCAACCAGCCCTCGGTTCGGGTGATGGAAAAAATTGGTATGCGCCGCGACCATTCAGGTGATTTTGATCATCCCCGCGTAGGTGTTCAGTCACCTGTGCGGCCTCATGTTTTATACCGCATTCAGGTGAGCGACCTAATTGGCGGCTAGCTATTGTTTTTTGAATGGCGTTCGCTCCGAGAGATAGTCTATTTCTGCTGCAACGCCTTTGCGTTCCTGCTCAAGAAATCGGGCAACCGCATCCCGAAATGCCGGATCAGCAATATAATGTGCGCTATTCGTTTGCACGGGAACATAGCCGCGCGCCAGCTTGTGGGTGCCTTGGGCGCCTGCTTCAACTGTTTGCAGACCTGTCTTGATAGCGAAGTCGATGGCTTGGTAATAACATGCTTCGAAATGCAGGCAGGGATGATCTTCATCGCAGCCCCATTGCCGACCAAACAGTGTTTCAGCCCCGATAAAATTTAGCGCGCCCGCGATGTTGCGGCCATCCCGCTCACACAGCACAAGGGCAATTTTGTCGGCCATTGATTGGCCTATTTCGCTGAAGAAGCTTCGTGTGAGATAGGGTTGTCCCCATTTGCGCGCGCCTGTGTCGATATAGAACCGGAAAAAATCGTCCCAATACCGCTCTTTGATATCCTTGCCGGTTACGATACGCACGTCTATATCGCTCCCCGCAACGATACGACGTTCTTTGCGGATTTGTTTACGTTTCCTTGATGACAGAACGGCCAGGAAATCCTCGAACGATCCGTATCCATCATTTTGCCAGTGAAATTGCTGATCATGCCGCACCAGGAAACCGCATGTTTCTGCTGCTGCGGTTTCTTCATCAGGCATAAATGTCATGTGCGCCGAAGAACACCCCAGTTTGTCGGTAATCTTTTGCAATCCGTCTAAAAGGGCAGCTCGCAGCAAGGTTTTTTGGTCAGGCAATGCGTTGGCGTTGACCAAAAGCCGCGGTCCGGTTGCTGGTGTGAAAGGAATACTGCACTGCAGCTTAGGATAATAACGCCCGCCCGCTCGCTCATAAGCATCGGCCCATCCATGGTCAAAAACATATTCACCGTATGAATGATTTTTTACGTAAAGTGGCATGCAAGCTAGTATTTCGCTGCCCGTACCATCTGGCATGTTATCGGCCTGAATAACCATATGGTATGGCACCCAGCCTGTTTGGTCACCGACACTGCCAGACCTTTCCAGTGCAGACAAAAAGGCATAAGACACAAAAGGATTGGTATCGCCAGCGCACGCATCCCACTTTGCCGCGTCAATATCCTTTAAAGACTGCAAAAACGTAATCGTCAGCGGCTTTTGCTGCACGCGCCACTCCCGCTAAAGAACTCAATGTTCAAATGGAAAAATTTTACATGTCGCCAACGACAGCAGGCCGTTCAAATATTAAGGCATCGGCGTGTTGGCGGCCAATCTGTTCCATTTCATTATCTTTTACGGTCCAGGTCAGCAACGGTTTACCCGACTTTCGCCAGCGCGCGGCCAAAGAGTTGGGTAACAAATTAATATCGCAGGCGAGAAAATCTGGTCTTGTGCGTTTCAGCCAGAAACTCAGACTGGCTCTATTACGCCAGCTCAAAAGAAACTCCCGGCCTACAACAAGACCGCGCGCATACTTTGGCATGTAACGCTTGAACCAAACAAGCACTCGCGGGTCAAAGCTCATGACAGCCACGGGCCCGCCGTAGCCCTCAAAACAATGGCGCACCCCGGCGCAAACCAACTGCACATCGGTTTCTTTTGATGATTTGATCTCAACAAAAACTGGTTGTCGTTCATCGACGGCTTCCAGCACATCGGGCAGACTGGGTGCTGGCGCACCGGATTGGCCAACCATGTGTCGCTGAATTTGGGCAAAACCAAGTTTGTGGACGGCACCTTTACCGTCTGTCATTCGGTCAAGTGTATCATCATGAAAAACAACAATAATACCGTCTACTGTGGCGCGAACGTCAATTTCAACGCCAAAACCTGCCTCTATCGCGGCTTCAACGGCGGGAAGGGTATTTTCTTCGGCTACCGTGCCTGATTTGTGAAGGCCACGATGCGCAAGGTCCTGGGTGGTCAGCCACGGGAAACTCCGTGGTCCGGTTTGCTTGTCTATCTGACCCATGGGTTAATCAATCTCGACCAAGGCATCGATTTCAACAGGCACACCCAGTGGTAGCCCATTAACGCCCACAGCTGAGCGACTATGCCGTCCCTTGTCGCCAAAAACGTCCACCATCAGGTCGCTTGCGGCATTAATTACCTTTGGTTGGTCACCAAATCCATTGATGCCGTTTACAAATCCACCCAGCTTCACGATCCGTTTTACGCGGCTCAAGTCGCCGCCACAGGCAGCTTTCATCTGTGCGATCAGATTGATTGCGCAAAGATGCGCGGCTGTACAGGCGTCTTCCAGGCTAACCGTATCACCCACCGTCCCCAGAAAGGCGGGTTTGCCACTTTTCATCGGGATTTGACCAGAAATACTTATTAGGTTGCCTATTTGCACAAACGGCACATAGTTCGCCACAGGAGTAGCCGGTTCAGGTAACGCAATTCCAAGTTCGGACAAGCGGTCTTCGATACTCATTAATTCGCCTCAATAGAATGCCCCCACAAATGAAATCAAACGCTAAAAACGCCTGTTGAGCAACAAAAAAGAGGCCGAGGCCTCTTTCTGGTAGCGTTTTGTGTGCAATGCTATCACGCCGTGTGAGCAAGGCCTCTGTGGCGCGCTTCCTTGTTTTGGTACATGCATTTATCAGCATTTTCAAACACATCTGCCGGGTCGCTTTTACCATCAAATGCTGTACACCCAACCGAGCAATGCACTTCTATCTCACTGCCGGCATATTTAACCAGGCTGCCGTTGATTTCTGCCTGCAAACGCTTGATGCGCTTGCGGCCCTGTTCCGGGTCACAGCGTGTCAGCACGACCGCAAATTCGTCGCCTGCTATCCTTGCGACTGTATCGGTAGGCCGAACCAGAGACTTAAGCTTTTTGGCGACAAAACGCAGGACAGCATCGCCAGCCATGTGACCATGTATATCGTTGATTTCCTTAAAGGAATCCAGGTCTATAAAACCAAGTGTGCCAGTTTCGCGGTGGCGCGCAGATGCCGCCAGAACCTGACCAAGGGCAAGCCTCAAGCCGCGCCGGTTAGGAATGCCGGTTAACTCGTCAGTGACAGACAGTTGCTCAAGAAAAGAAATGCGTTCCTGCTGTTCTGACATGCGCTGCTCCGCTGAAGCGGCATAGCTTAGGACTTCTGTAATCAGTTGCCAGCCCGTGCTGTCAAACTTTAGCTCAGCATCAGCTGCAGTGCGCATGAGTTTGCTTGCCAGATTACTGACATAGGGATTTATGTCTGCTCGGTTGCTTGTGGCATTTACTGCTTGTTCTATCATTTCAGCCTCCGGTTGGTTTGACTGTGTCTAAGCAACTGGCGTGCCACGTGGAATTAGCGATGAGCGCCCAAATGTGGCCGGATACGTTGATCGGCAAACTATGCCGGTCGGCAAATAAATAAGGCAGTTATTGCCGCCTGCCTGTTGGATTTGGCGCGGGGCGCATTGACCGCCCCTTTTTAATGGTCGATCCACCAAATCTGCCGCGCAGGCTGTCCATGGCTCTTTCTACTTGCGCGCGTTTGGTCCGTGTTGGCTCCACAAGATCAGGCTGATCTGCTTCGGTCACAGGCCGAAAGTGGCTAACGCCAATACCAATCAGGCGGTACGGTGTGCCATCTACAAGCGGCTTCAGCAGGTCGCTTCCCACTTCGAATAGTGTCTCAGCCAATTGGGTGGGGCTATCTAGCGTTCGGGACCGCGTAATAATGCGATGCATGCTGGTTTTTAATTTTAGTGTGACTGTCAAGCCGGCCATTTCTTTGCGTTTCAAGTCTGCGGCAACCGTTTCTGATAAGGACCACAGCCTGTCCTCCAATGAGGGTAAGTCAGCGAGGTCTTTGTTCAGCGTGCGCTCGCTTGATACACTTTTGGCTTTTGAGTTGGGACTGACATGGCGTGTATCAATGCCGCGCGATAACCGAAAAAGCCGCTGGCCGATTTCGCCGTAGCGGCGAATAAGGGTGGCCTCTTCCATATCCTGCAATTGACCAATCACGGTAAGGCCGTCTTTTTTCAGGCGCTGAGCCGATTTTGCCCCGATGCCATATATTCGTGTAATCGGTAGCTTTGCCAGAATATCAAGTTTGTCGGCTTCGCCAATAACAATGAACCCGCGGGGTTTGTCCATGTCCGACGCTAATTTGGCCAGAAATTTATTGGGTGCAAGACCAACAGAAACGGTGACCCCGATGTCTTGTTCAATTTCACCTGCCAGACGCGCCAGCAGGGCGGCAGGGGCCATGCCATGCAGTCGTTGCGTTCCCGTGAGGTCCAGAAAGGCTTCATCAATCGAGAGGGGCTGTACTGACGGTGTTATCGATCTGAATTTTTCCCGGATTTGCAGGCCCACATCCCGGTAAACTGTCATGCGTGGGCGAATAATCACGGCATCGGGGCAAAGTTTTTTCGCCTTAAACATTGGCATGGCAGACCGCACACCGTTCATCCGGGCGATATAGCAAGCCGTCGATACAACCCCCCGGTGTTCACCGCCAATAATCACCGGCTTGCTTGCCAATTCAGGGTTATCCCGTTTTTCAACGGAGGCATAAAAGGCGTCACAATCAATATGGGCAATATTAAGTTGCGCCAGCTCTGGGTGCGCGACAATTCTGTTGCGCCCGCAATTCGGGCAAACAATGTCTCGTGCCACTTGCGGGGCTTCAAACTGGTGCAGGCAGGAACGACAAACGGCTGATAAGGCCTGACTATCAGTTGGTTTCCGTTGGTCGATAGGGGGAGAAGACTTGTCCATTGGCTTATAGGGTCAGGCCTGTCAGGTGATCTTCCAGTTCTTGCCACTTGTCGATTCGCACATGTGCGTGGTCTGCCTTTCCAATCAGTGCGGCAAGTCGCTGATCAGCGATAAAATGAACGCGATGTACGTCTGGTGCATGTTTGGCGACAGAGGCATGCTGCGGCGGCAGATCATCAACAAAAATACCTTGGGCCGCTGCTGCCGTATGCAATTGGTGCATTGCCGGTCCTTTTTCGCCTGCGTTCGATATAACCGGATAGGTGAACCCCAGCTCTTTTAGGGCTGCTTCCCGTCTATCACGGCAATGATGCGGCACGTTTGTCAAAATGGCGACTTGGTACCTACTGGACAGGTTAGCAAGCGCATCTGCTGCGCCGGGTACCGCTGGCACAGTATCGACGCATGCATCAAAGAAGCCGCCAATCAGCTTTTTGACCTCCTTAGGAGAGGCCGGTTTGTTTGTTTGGCTGTTGTATATGTTGCCCGACAACTGAAAACTGGTCAGGCGCAGGGTGTAGCCTTCACCAGTAAAATAATGTTCCAGATGTTCAACAAACTTCAGAAGAACCTCATCTGCATCGACGATGAGTAAAGGTCGCTTTGGTTTCAGGTCTTGTAGCACCTGTTCCAGATTTGACATCGCTACCACTCCTGTCCCGCACCGCCGCCGAGGTCGCGCCAGGCGGTAACAAGCGTCTCTGGTGCCAATTGCTGAGCCTTAGCAGCGTCAATCAGGTCAGGCTCATGACTGATCAAAAACTCCAGAACACTGGCCAGCGTGGTTGGCTCCGAGAGACTGTCCCGTAAGCTTTCAACATCCAGGCCGGTCAAGGCCAGAAAGCGTTCTCTCAGGGTATCATCTTCCATAATGAAGCCAAAAGCCTTGAGCGCAATCACGTCGCTGGTTTCAGTATGCATCTGTAATCCATAATTTTGGGCAGTCATGCGGCATAAATGCCGCAAACTCCTTATTAATGCTATCATCCATGCTAAATGAATACGTCTCAACTGTTTGTTAGGGAAATTTTGATTTAGTCGTTGTCGAGGCTTGTTTTTTTTGCGAAAGAACGCCTATTATTTGCGGTCGCTTGGGTGAAGTGTCCGGGCGAGCAGGAACTGTGGGGCCACATGAGCAAAAAGATTCTGATTGTCGAAGACAATGAACTGAACATGAAATTGTTCTGTGATTTGTTAGAAGCGCACAATTATGAAACCATCCAAACACGGGATGGTATGGCAGCGCTTGATTTGGCGCGCATTCATGAACCTGATCTTATACTGATGGATATTCAGTTGCCTGAAGTCTCGGGACTTGAAGTTACTAAGTGGCTCAAGGAAGATGAGGACCTGCAGAAAATACCGGTTATCGCCGTGACGGCTTTTGCCATGAAGGGCGATGAAGAGAAAATTCGTGAAGGGGGCTGTGAAGCCTATATTGCGAAGCCGATTTCAGTTCGGCATTTTCTGGATACTGTCAAACAATTTGCGGGATAGCCCTTAATGACAGCGCGCGTGCTGGTCGTGGATGATGTTCCCCCAAACGTCAAACTGCTAGAGGCCAAACTAACCAGCGAGTATTTCGACGTGCTTACGGCCTTCAGTGGCCCTGAGGCGCTAGAGGTAATTGCGCGCGAACATCCTGATATTGTTTTGCTGGATGTTATGATGCCCGGCATGGATGGCTTTGAAGTGTGTCGACGCATCAAGGCGGACCCAGTCACTGCTCATATACCTGTGGTCATGGTGACAGCGCTGGACCAACCATCGGACCGGGTAACCGGGCTAGAGGCGGGTGCCGATGATTTTCTCACAAAACCAGTTCAAGACTTGGCGTTGTTTGCGCGTGTGCGTTCGCTTGTGCGACTGAAAGTCATGATGGACGAGTTGCGCAACCGTAAAACAACCGGGTCATCGCTTGGGTGGGACGAAGAAGACACCGTTACCTACGACAATACGGCACCGACGGACGGTGCGATATTGATTGTAGACGAGCAGGAACTGGTGGTTGAACGCATTGCCAAGGCTTTGGACGGTGTGGGTGAACTGTCTTTCGTGCCGGGTGGGGAAGATGCTGCTGACCGGGCGCGTGAGAAAAATTATGACTTGATCATCGTATCGCTCACCATGCGGGACACTGACGGATTGCGTGTTTGTTCCAAATTGCGATCTTTCGAAGAAACCCGACATGTGCCGATTTTAGTGATGGTCGATGACGGTAACACCAAGCTGTTGGTTCGCGCGCTTGAAATGGGTGTTAACGATTATGTGGTCCGTCCCGTTGACAAGCTGGAATTTCTCGCCCGCGTAAAAACACAGCTTAAGCGCAAGCGGTTTGCGGACAAGCTGTGGGAAAACTTTCATCTGTCCATGCAGCTTGCGACAACCGACGCTGTCACCGGCCTGTACAACCGTCATTATTTGACCAGTCATATGGATACACGGATGGAAGCCGCGCAAAAGCAGGGCAAAGACCTGTCTATTCTGATGATGGACATTGATCACTTCAAAGCAGTGAACGACACCTATGGTCATGCCGTCGGTGACAAAGTGCTGAAAGAGTTTGCAACCCGGATTGGGCGCAATATCAGGGGGGTTGACTTGGCCGCGCGGTATGGTGGCGAAGAATTTGTCGTGATGATGCCTGAAACACCGGCGGATTGGGCCTTAATGATTGGCAACCGGTTGCGCGAAGAGATTGCAAACAAGTCATTTGATTTTGGCCTACCCGAGGGTGAAATTGCCATCACAGTATCTATTGGGGTGGCAACCAGTACGCAGGGTCAAACGCCAGGACAGTTGCTGGAAGAAGCGGATAAAGCGCTGTATGAGGCGAAAGCCAGTGGCCGGAACAAAGTTGTTGTCGCGGCTTAAGCATTCTTGCGCAACAAAGCTTGCTTCAAGGGCAATAAAAAACGCCGCAGCCAATTAGGTGCGACGTTTTCAGATCATTGCTGAAATACCCAGATTATTTAATCTTGGCTTCCTTAAACTCTACGTGCTTGCGGACAACCGGGTCATACTTGCGCTTGACCATTTTCTCGGTCAAAGTCCGCGGATTCTTTTTGGTCACGTAGTAGTAGCCGGTATCCGCTGTGCTCACCAGCTTGATCTTGATGCTGGACGGCTTTGCCATCTTTTTACTCCAAGAAAACAGTTATCCCGACCGCACTGTGCGGCCACGTTGAGCGCGCAAAATACCCATCAATCCGGTGAAGTCAAGCGGAGTCTGGAAAAATGCCAAGATTTTCACTTTTTTGACCATATTTCCGGTTTTGCTAACAAACACGTAACTATTTGTATGGCATCACAGTTTCAAGACATTTGCATAGGTACCAGGAGTTTTGAGCGCCATGATGCAACAGGACATAATGGAAGAGCTGCGCACAGAAGCGATCGACTCTGTAGAAGACCGCTTGCGAAGCCTGCATGAGGTCGTACAGGATTATACCAATGGCTATGTCAAAGCGGGCGACGCGTTGGCTGCTGTTCGGTTAGAAGCGCATTCGCTCAAAAGCGTCGCAGCTTCCTTTGAAATGAAAGCACTTAAGGCTATGTGCCACCGTTTTGAAGATTATTTCTTCAATGTAAAAGAGCTTACGCCGGAAATCTGTAAGGACATCCTGTTTTATGCGGACCGGATGGCAGAATGCCTGGATGGTTTTGTGCAGGGCAACGAGCTTGATGTATCGGACCTGGTGAGGAAACTACCCAATAAGGCGGGCTTTGAAGTGTCCGAGGTTACTGTCGCCGACATTGAGGTTATGCTTGTTATGGCACCGGGTACGGCAACCAAAATCGTGACGCGTGAGCTTCTTGAATGCGGCTATCGGATGGTTAACGTGGCAACAACCATGGATGCGTTTCAGCTAATCCCTGTTATGAAACCAGACGCCGTTATCATATCCCGAGTGATGCCCGAATTGTCAGGTATTGACCTTGCCTGTGCGCTGAAGGCCATGCCTGCGACCCGCGATATGCCGGTTGCCTTACTCGCAACTGAAAGCGGGTCACTGAAAGACTTGCCCGAAAGCGTTCCTGTGTTGCGGAAAGGCGCGAATTTTGGTGATGACGTTGCGGATGTATTTATGAAGTTGGGTATTCTATAGCTGCTTATTTTCTGCGGCTGCGGTGTTTGCTGGGCCTGCGCGCTTGTCCGCGCTTTTTCATAAACTTCCTGTCTTTGTTATTAGGGCCAACATCTTCCCCTATCAGTTCCAGTTTAAGGCCGCCGGTAAACCGGTTGGCTTCAGAAAGGCGAACATCGACCTTGTCACCCAACTTAAAGGTTTGGCCGGTTCTTTCACCGATAAGCGCATGATGCGCTTCATCGTGATAGTAATAGTCTTTGCCGATCTCTGAAATTGGGATTAGGCCATCACCTCCAGAGGGCTCAAGCGCGACAAACAAGCCGAACCTGGTTACCCCTGTGATACGCCCGATAAACTCATCACCAACATGATCCGCCAGATACGACGCCATGTATCGATCGGTCGAGTCTCGTTCTGCAGCCATCGCACGCCGCTCGGTATTAGAAATCTGCTCACCAATTTCTGCCAGTTCCTCGATTTCAAGGTCGGTTAGACCATCCTTGCCCAAACCAAGCGCGCGCACCAGGCCACGGTGTACCAAAAGGTCAGAGTACCGTCTGATTGGGGAGGTGAAATGAGCGTACTTTGGCAGTGCAAGGCCAAAATGCCCACGGTTTTCCGGGGAATAGTAAGCCTGTGTCTGCGACCGCAGAACAACTTCATTCACCAAATGTTCGTGCGATGTGCCGCGCACTTTCTTCAGTATTCCATTGAACAGCCGGGGCATAATCACCGCGCCTTTACTCAGGCTAAGGTCAAGGGTGGTCAGAAACTCACGCAGGCTTTCGAGTTTGTCCATCGGAGGTTCTTCATGCACCCGATACATGGTGGGTGTGCGTTTTTTTTCCAGCTCCTCAGCCGCAGCGACATTGGCCGCGATCATGAACTCTTCGACGATACGATGAGCATCAAACCGCTCTCTAAGGCTGATCCCGCGAACATGGCCATTGTCATCAAGTTCGATCTTGCGTTCTGGCAGGTCCAGGTCTAACGGTTCCCGCTTTGACCGCGCCTCCATTAATGCTTTGAAGGCCCCATGCAGGGGCTTTAGGACGCCCTCCAGTAACGGCTCTGTTTCAGCGTCTGGTGTGCCATCCAGTGCAGCTTGAACCCGTGCATAGGTTATGTTGCCATGGCTATTCATGAGCCCGCGCACGAACTTATGGCGAATTTTGGTGCCACTTTGGTCAAACCACATATGCACGGCCATGCAGGCGCGGTCTTCCCCCGGTTTCAGGCTACAAAGACCGGCGGACAGGGCTTCCGGCAGCATCGGCACAACCCGATCCGGGAAATAGCAGCTATTGCCGCGCTTTATGGCTTCACGGTCCAGCAAACTGTCGGGTTGAACATAGTGAGCTACGTCGGCAATGGCCACAAGCGCATGCCAGCCTCCCGGGTTTTTGGGGTCGGTGTCTGGTTCTGCCCAGATGGCGTCATCGTGATCGCGCGCATCAACTGGGTCGATGGTTATAAGCGGAATAGCCCGCAGATCATCGCGCTCACCTAAGACAACAGGTTTGGCTGCATCTGCCTCTTGCAATACTTTTTCTGGAAATTCGTTGGGTATGTCATGGGCGTGGATGGCAATCATACTGATTGATTTGGCGCTGCTGACGTTGCCCAGCCGCTCCCGAATACGGGCACGTTTTGGTCCCATATCTCGGCGGCGGCGCATGACCGGTTCCGCGGTAACCAGTTCACCGTCAACCGCCCCGCGCACATCGTCCCGGTCCACCCAATATTCATCGCGGTTTTTCTTATCAATCGGGTGAATGCGCCCCCCATTTTCACCACCATGATAAACTCCCAAAATACTGCGCGGTGAAGACTTGAGCAGTTTCAAAACTTGCGCGCGGTATGTAGGTGGGCTGTCTTTAATTGGGATCAACCGAACAAGGGCGCGATCTCCGGGGCCAAGGGCAGGGCCTTTTTTTCGTTTATCTTCTGTCAGATATATGGTCGGAAGATCTTCTTTTCTGTCCCATTTGACAGGCCTCACCAACGCGTCGCCGTGTTTGTCCAGGCCTGCAAACTCTACAACCTGCACCGTGGGTAACCTGTCTGCAGGTCTTAGTGCCCGTCCTGCATCTTGTGCGATCAAACCATCATTGGTCATTTCGCGCAGCAATTTTTTCAGTTGCACCTTGTCGGGGCCCTTAATCTGGAACGCCCGCGCAACCTCGCGCTTTGTGATTTTGCGACCGCCTTCTTTCAGAAAAGCCAAAATATCGTCGCTGGTAGGGAAATGATCCGTCTTGTTTGAGCCTGACAAGGCCTGTCCATTCTGTTTTGTAAGGGGTGTCGAGCCTTAGGAAGCTTTCTTGCGCCGCGTTGTTTTCTTTTTTGAGGCCTTGGCCGCAAGCCATTCAACGGCTTGCTCCATAGTGACCGACTCTGGTTCCGTCCCTTTAGGCAAAGTTGCGTTGGTGCGGTTGTGGTTTACATATGGGCCATACCGACCATCCAGAACCCGCACTGCATTGCCATCATCAGGGTGCTCGCCCAGTTCTTTTAATACAGTTTTCGCCCCGCCTTTTTTGGCGGCGGCATCAGCAATTGCTGCAACGGCGCGGTTGATGCCAACCGAGAACACTTCCTCGGTGGAGGCAAGTTTTCCATACACGCCGTCATGAGCGACATACGGACCATAACGGCCAATTGCTGCCATTATTGGCTTCCCGGTCTCAGGGTGCATGCCAACCTCGCGGGGCAGGGCAAGCAGTTGTAGTGCTTTCTCCAGATCAACATCGCTTACTTCAATGTCTTTCGGGATCGTCGCCCGCTTGGGTTTTTCGCCCTTTTTGGCCTCACCAAGTTGAATATACATACCAAAACGACCAGATTTGATAGCAACGTCTTCACCGGTTTCGGGGTCAGAGCCTAATACACCGGTTCCGTCATTTTCCTCGTCGTTTTCGTTGTCGGCTTTTTGCCCAAACGGACGGGTGTAGCTGCATTCCGGGTAATTGGAACATCCTACAAAGGCACCATACCGGCTGGTTTTAAGGCCCAGGCGGCCGTCTTCACATTTAGGGCATTTTCTCGGGTTTTTACCGTCTTCTGCGCGCTCGAACATCATCGGTTCAAGAAATTCATCCAGCGCGTCAATTACGACCGCATTACGAACACCCAAAATCTCTTCGGTTTTTGGTTTGAACTCTGTCCAAAAATCACGAAGCAGGGCTTTCCAGTCTTCCTTACCTGTAGACACGTGGTCCAGGCGGTCTTCCAGGTTTGCCGTAAAATCAAATTGTACGTAACGCTCGAAAAACTTTGTCAGAAAGGCTGTAACCAAGCGGCCCTTGTCTTCCGGAATAAAGCGGTTTCTGTCCATCCGGACATAATTGCGGTCCCTCAGAACGGTCAAAATCGAGGCATAGGTTGATGGACGCCCGATCCCTAATTCTTCCATACGTTTCACTAGGCTGGCTTCGGTGAAGCGCGGCGGTGCCTCTGTGAAGTGCTGGCGTGGGGTCACACCACGCAGCGTAACAGTTTCGCCCTCGGTGACGTTCGGCAGGAGTTTCTCGGTCTCATCGTCTTCGTCGTCTTTACCTTCCTGGTATACAGACAAAAAGCCGTCGAATTGCACAATCGTGCCGGTCGACCGCAACTCAGCTGATTTGTCCGCATTGAAAAGTGTAATCGTCGTGCGTTCCAACTGGGCACTTTCCATCTGGCTGGCTATGGTTCTGCGCCAGATAAGTTCGTACAGCTTCAGTTCGTCTGCATCCAGCGCGTGCGCAACATCCGTTGGGCGACGCATCGGATCGGTCGGACGGATTGCTTCGTGTGCTTCCTGGGCGTTTTTCGCTTTGGTTTTATAGATACGCGGCGAAGCTGGCAGGAAACGGTCGCCGTATCGGTCTGTAATCAGGTTCCGCGCGGCATTCAGAGCTTCCTGCGCAATACCAACACCATCTGTCCGCATATATGTAATCAGGCCGGTAACTTCGCCTTCCAGCGTTTTACCTTCATACAGGCTTTGTGCCACCCGCATGGTGCGGTTTGCCGCAAATCCCAGCTTTCGGGCTGCTTCTTGCTGCAGCGTTGATGTTGTGAAAGGTGGCTGTGGATGCCGTTTGGCGGGCTTGCGCTCCACCGATGAAACAGTGATGGGATCGTTACGAACCAGCGCAACCGCTGCTTTGGCTGCTGCTTCGTCCTTTATATCATGCTTGCCAACCTTTTTGCCTTCCAGGGCAAACAATCGCGCATTGAAATCTTTCCCCGTAGTTGCGCCCAAGGCTGCTTCTACTGACCAGTACTCCAGCGGGATAAAAGCTTCAATTTCTGCCTCGCGGTCACAAACCAGCCGCAGGGCAACAGACTGCACACGTCCTGCGGACCGGGCACCCGGCAGCTTACGCCACAGCACCGGCGACAGTGTAAAGCCAACCAGATAGTCAAGGGCACGCCGCGCCAGATAAGCCTCTACCAGCTCATCATCTAGGTCGCGCGGCTCTGCCATCGCCTTTAAAATTGCAGATTTGGTGATTTCATTGAAAACGACACGCTTTATATCAACATCTTTCAGTGCTTTTTTCTTTTTGAGCACTTCAAGAACATGCCAGCTGATGGCTTCGCCTTCGCGGTCGGGGTCAGTTGCCAGATACAGTCTGTCAGAGCCTTTGACGGCATTGGCAATCTCTGTCAGGCGCTTGCTGGAGTCGCGATCAACGGACCATGCCATCTCAAAATCATTGTCCGGTAGCACCGATCCATCTTTCGATGGCAGATCCCGAACGTGACCAAAGCTGGCTAAGACTTTGTAATCTTTACCAAGATACTTGTTGATAGTTTTCGCCTTTGAGGGCGACTCCACAATAACAACGTTCATAAGTTTCGGTGTCTCCGCGAAGTGTATTGACCTGATCTCAGGGCAAAAATTGTCACTTTATATCGTTCTCACCTAGAGCCAAGCGCCAGCCAATGCAATGGGCTTGTGTAATTTTCATTCAATTCTACTGAACCGCGCGCCTGCATGCCGGGCGACTTTGCCGTCCAGTTCCAGCAATTGCAGTTCTGCCAAAACAGCATCGGTTTTGGTGCCTGACAGACTAACAATTTCATCAATATGGATTGGACTTGGGCTTAATAGTGTCAAGAGGTCAGCCTTTTTCGACTTTAACTCAGGCTTGCTTACTTTTTGCTGGGGTGGGCGTGCAGGGCTTGCAACTTTCGGTGATGCGACAAATGTTGGCGCATTATTGTTTTGTGGCAGTTCTGCCAAAATATCTTCTGCAGTGCGCACCAGTACAGCACCGTCTTTGATCAACTGGTTGGCACCTGCGGAGCGAGGGTCTAGCGGTGAGCCGGGCACTGCAAACAATTCCCGCCCCTGGTCTGCCGCAAAACGGGCCGTAATCAGTGATCCGGACTTCATAGCGGCTTCGACAACCAGAGTGCCATCAGAAAGCCCGGAGATAATTCTATTGCGGCGTGGGAAGTGACGCGCCAGCGGTTTAACGGCTGTCGGCATTTCACTGACCAGCAGCCCCGTGTCTGCAATTGCATCATACAGCCGGGTGTTTTCTTCCGGGTAAATCACATCTGCACCGCCAGCAAGGCACGCAATCGTGCCTGTCGCTACAGATGCTGCGTGCGCTGCGGTATCAATACCGCGGGCCAGCCCGGAAACTATTGTTACACCGGCGGTACCAAGGTCTGTCGCCAGTTTATTGGTCAGTTTCAGGCCTGCACCGCTGGCGTTGCGTGCGCCAACAATGGCACATAAGCGTCCCTGAAAAAGGGATGGGTCGCCGCGCCAGTACAAAAGAGGCGGCGCATCCGGGATTGAGGCCAGGCTGTAAGGGTATTCAGCGGACCCGTGCAGGAGAATTTGCAAACCAGCCTGCCTGGCGGCCGTCAACTCCCGGTCGGCTTGGAGTTTGGTGCAGACTTTTTTGGCGTTGGGTCCGTCAAGCAGGGCATCCAGCGCGTCGGTGGCTGTGCCATAGTCCTGAATAAGTTTGTGAAATGTAACCGGGCCAACGGACCGGCTGCGGGCTAACCGAATATGGTTGATGATGTGCTGGTCAGAAACTGACATCAATCCGATTTCGCCTTACTGCCGATACGAGGCTCTGTGCCATCCATAATGCGACCAATATTTTCGCGGTGTCGTATGAAAATCATCACGGTCATGCCGGCTAAAAACATCCAGTCGTTTCCTCCGGACAGGAAGTAGCTTGCTATGGGTGCAGCAACCGACGCCGACAGCCCGGCAAGGGATGACATGCGAAATATGACGGCTACGGCCAGCCATGTTGCGCTTGCCACTAAACCCACCATCGGGGAGACAGCTAATAGTGTTCCAAAAAAGGTAGCAACCCCTTTGCCACCACTGAACCGAAGGTAGACGGGAAAGCAATGCCCGATAAAAGCGGCAAGGCCCGCAGCCGCCGCAATATCTGGCCGGTTTAGCAAATAACTGGTTATCAATACCGCGATGGCGCCTTTACCAGCATCCAGAAGAAGCGTCGCGATGGCCAGCTCCTTGCGCCCCGTGCGCAATACGTTGGTGGCACCAATGTTGCCGGATCCGATCTCCCTGATATCACCGAGGCCCGCAAGGCGCGTGATCACAAGGCCAAAAGGCACAGCCCCTAGCAAATAGCTAAACAGCAGCACCAAAATAGTGAAATATGCCTCTTGCATGCTTTAGCCCTGCTCAAAAACGGCTACACCGTCCGCTATCGTTTTCCACACCTGGCCTTGCACCGGAAGGGTGTCAAACGGGGTATTTTTTGCGGCAGAAAGTAATTTTTCTTCGGAAATACGCCATGGTTTATTGGGATCAAAAATCACGAAGTCTGCAAAAGAACCGGGTGACAGATTGCCAGTTGGCAGGCCCAGCAATGTTGCGGGCGTCGTCGTCAGTGCCTTCAACAGCGTCATAAGATCAAGCTGCCCCCGATGCACCGGTGCCAGTGCCAGTGCCAGCATTGTCTCAAAGCCAACGACCCCAAACGCAGCCTGCGCAAAAGGCAGACGCTTAACATCTTGGCTTTTGGGCATGTGGTCGCTGACAAGCGTGTCAATGGTTCCATCAGCCAGGCCTTCAATCAAGGCCACTCGATCATCTTCTGATCGAAACGGCGGACTGACTTTTGCAAAAGTGCGGTATCCCTCAAGCGCATTGTCATTTAGGTGCAGATAATGTGCCGCCGTGGAGCAGGATACTTTTGCCCCACGCGCCTTCGCGGTTCTTACAGCCTCCACCCCGATCCGGGATGATACCAATGCAAAATGAAGCCGTGCACCCGTCAATTCCGCCAAACGAGTGTCCCGGTCTATCTGAATGGCTTCAGCCATCGCAGGTATGCCGGGCAAGCCTAGTCGCGTGGCTGTTTCGCCTTCGTGGGCAATTGCATCTGCGGATAATTCTGCGTTTTGCGGAAACTGAACAACCAGCGCATTAAAATGGCTGGCATATTCCAGAAGGCGTCGCATCACTTTTGCATCCGCTACTGCTTGCGTACAGTCGGTGAAGGCAATCGCGCCAGATGCTTGCATTTGACCTATTTCGGCAATCTGTTCGCCGCGCATGCCTTGTGTGGCTGCCCCCATGGGGTACACGCTGACCACCTGACTATCGACAGAACGATGGCGAATACGTTCCACCGTGGCGTCATTGTCAATAACGCTTGTCTGATTCGGTTGCAGGATGATCGTGGTAATGCCGCCTGCCAGGGCAGATTGTGGGTCTACCGCATGGGCGCGCATGTCAATAAAACCGGGGCATAGTACACGGCCGCCACAGTCGATGGTGGCGTCAGCACTAGTGGTATCCACATCCTTGCCCATGGCTTCGATGATGTTACCGTTTACCAACAGCGTACCGGTCCCATCAAAGTCGGTTGCCGGGTCCATCAGCCGGGCATTTACGAAAGCAGTTTTCATGACCGCTCCCCGTTGCGCAGGTCGCGTGTCAGGACATCAATGCATGCCATACGCACGGCGACGCCCATTTCCACTTGCTCTTCAATTGCAGACCTGTCCAGGTCATCCGCAACATCTGATGCGATCTCAACACCTCGGTTCATGGGGCCAGGGTGCATAACCAGTACATCGTCTTTCGCAACCTTCAGTTTTTCGCGTGTTAGGCCCCAAAAATGATAATATTCTCGCAAGGATGGCAGGAAAGCCCCCTGCATGCGTTCGTTTTGTAGCCGCAGCATCATAACAACATCGGCCCCTTCAAGGCCTTGTTCCATGTGGTGAAACACCTCTACGCCAAGGCGGTCAATGTCTGCCGGTAGCAAGGTAGGCGGGGCCACCAAGCGCACACGCGCGCCCATGGCATTCAATAGGTAGATATTGGACCGAGCCACACGGCTGTGTGCGACATCGCCTGAAATCACAATGGTCTGGCCATGGATGCTGCCTTTGCGTCGCCGGATGGTCAGTGCATCAAGTAAGGCTTGTGTCGGGTGTTCCGCCCGCCCATCGCCAGCATTAATGACAGCACAGTCCATTTTCTCGGACAACAGCTTTACTGCCCCGCTGTCGGCGTGGCGCATCACCAGAACATCGGGATGCATGGCATTCAGCGTTGCTGCCGTGTCCAGCAGGGTTTCGCCTTTTTTAATGGATGATGTGCCCGTGGACATGGAAATTGTATCAAGGCCCAGCCGTTTGCCCGCGATCTCGAAACTCATCAGGGTACGTGTCGAGTTTTCAAAAAACAGGTTTATTTGTGTGAGGCCACGACATGTTTCTGTCGATTTTACTGCCTGTCGATTAAGGTCGACATACCCATCCGCTACATCCAGCAGGTGCTTGATCGCGGTCGGGTCCAGCCCCCAGATGCCCAGTAAGTGTTTGTGCGGAAAAAGCTTTCCCGATGGCGGAGCGACGTCCGCGCGCGGATATGAAGACTGATCGGTCGAGTTCATGCTCATTAATGCCGCCTTATAGGCACAAATACTTGGTCCCGCAAGCGAGTTATGTCAGCCTGAAGGGTGGTTGAGGCGCCGCGCATCAAAGAGCGTGCAACGCCCCCTGCAAAATATAAGCGGCTGCCATCTTGTCGACCAGCTCTTTGCGGCGGGCTCTGCTGCGGTCTGCTTCAATCAAGGTGCGTTCAACCGCAGATGTTGATAGACGCTCATCCCACAGTGCTTGTGGCAGGTCGATTTTTTCACCCAGATTATTGGAAAACGCCCGTGTGGACTGGCAGCGCGGTCCTTCGCTGCCATCCATATTTATGGGCCACCCCAGCACAAAACCGCCAACATTCTGGCGGTTAACAATGTCTTGCAGGCGCGCGGCATCGTTTTTGAATTTTGTGCGTTTGATGGTTTCCATCGGCGTTGCCACCGTCAGAGTTGTGTCTGACAGGGCAAGGCCGATGGTCTTGCTGCCGATATCCAACCCCAGCAACCGCTCCCCTTTATTCAGGCGGGCTTTTAAGTCCTTAATCGGTAACACCTCAGCCATCAGGGGTGGTCAGCCTTCCATGCTGCTACCCGCGCGGCGGCATTTTGGCGGATGTTGCCGTAGAACATGTGATAATCATACACATGATAGTTTTCACCGGCCATTTTGAATTCCTGCCATACGTCACCTGGGTTTTCGCTTAAAATCAGAAACCCGTTTTGGTCACAAGTGGCACCAGTGAACGATTTTTCTGGCTCGCCCAGCGCTGCGTCATCATCAACAGGCTCTTGCGCGCCGATGTTGGCATCTGCCGTGGCTGTGCCGTCAATGGTCCAGGTAAGGGGGTTTGTGCACAGCATTGTTGTGCCTGCTCGGGGGATGCCCGCCAGGCTTGTCGTAGCCTCAAAATACCCTTCTAAACCTTGCGTGTCGCCGTCCGGGCCAAAGGTCTGGTAGGAGACTACACACTGAGTGTCTGTGGCGGTTTCACAGGCGTCAATACCAGTCATGGGTGCAAGGTCTGCCTCCATGCTAACTGGCCAGCCGATGATGTAGGTTGCGATCATTCTGTCCGCTAGCGGTGTTCCTGCCAACCGTTGCTGCAATAGGGCCAGCAGGTGCAGCGATCCCTGGCTGTGCCCTGCCAGAATAAAGGGCCGTCCGTCGTTGCGCGCCGCGATGAACTGATCAAAGGCGTTCAACACGTCTGTGTAAGCATAAATCAGCGCTTTCAGGCCGTCGCCTTCCTGATCAAAGAAAGCACCAAACGTTGCTTGCCGGTAGCGCGGTGCATAGATATTGCCAGCAAGGTTATAGGCGCTCGCCTGCAGTTTCAGGACACGTTTTTCAACTCGCAGGTTAGCATCTTCATCGTTCAGTGGCGCATTCCAGGTGTCCGAATTCAAATAGGTGGTCGGGTGAACGAAAAACACATCCACGTCTGGCATAGCCATCGTGCGCACCTCGCCAGCCGGGCTTGCGTTTGCAAAACTCTCTTTCCCGGGCAGGGCAGCCCAGTTTGCATCATCGCTATAATCAAGCGGCTGGTCGCTGATAGCGCTGAAAGGTTCAGACGGTGTAAACGCGATGCGCAATGCGCGTGCAGGGTCCGCCTGAATCCATAAAAATCCGCCAATTACCAGTATGATCGCTACTGCCACGACCCACAAAAAAATTGCTGCTGGTTTTGCTCGCTGTGCCATGTTCGTCCTTACTCTTGTTTTTCAACGTCTGATGAATTTGGCCAATATGCCATCATAATATCATCGACGAAACGGTTTTTGTCATGTTGAATCGCTTTGGCCCGCCGCCCCTCGGTTTCAAATCCGTGCCGGGAATAAAGACGGCGTGCAGCCGCGTTGGTTGCGTGTACATGCAATTCAACTTTTTGAATATGCGGATTGTCCTGCGACCACTTTAAAAAATCTTTCAACAAGGCTGATCCGATGCCGCGCTTGCGCCAGTCAGGGTGAACTGACATCGCCAATGTTGTAACGTGTTGGACGCGGGTGCGGCGGTCGGTCCAGTTTTCAACCAGCCCGACTATTTGCTCATCGCCTTCGGCAACAAGACAGGTTTCATAAGGATTGGCAATTTTGCCAGCGATCCAGAAACGCTGCTTCAAAATACCTGTTTTGAACTCGTTTGGCTTTGTGATCAGGTGATCACTGGTTTGATAAATCAGCTTGTTGTAGCGCCTGATGTTGCCAGCATCGCTGACTTTGGCTTCGCGTATGATGTAATTTGCGGCTTTCATAGCGATTCCCTGCTTGCGGCGGCGCGTTACTGGCGCTAAGTTCCGCGCTGATTTCAGCAGAATTTTGGGCCTTGCCCAACACTATTCATGCCTAGTGGGAAATATCATGTCCAATATCGATAAGGCAACGGTTGCCAAGATCGCGCGTCTGGCGCGGATAAAAATTGAGGATCAGAAGCTGGAGCCATTAGCAGGCGAGCTTAATAATATCCTTGGGTGGGTTGAGCAGCTTTCCGAGGTGAATACCGACAATATCGAGCCCATGTCCAGTGTGGTGGACGCCAAACTGCGGTGGCGCGAAGATGTGGTGAGCGACGGCGACAAAGCGGACAGCGTGTTGAAAAACGCGCCAAATGCTGAGTACGGCTTTTTTGCTGTACCAAAAGTGATCGAGTAGGGCAGGCCAATGAGTGATTTAACCAAACTAAAAATTGCTGAAGCGCGGGACTTGTTGGCTAAGGGTGAGTTGACTGCCCGTGAGCTGACCGAAGCCCATATCGCCGCGGTAGAAGCAGCAGACACACTGAATGCTTACATTGAAAAAACGCCAGAAATTGCGCTGAAGCAAGCAGATGCAGCGGATGCGCGCATCAAAGCAGGTGACGCCGCCAGCATGACGGGCATCCCGGTGGGTATTAAAGACCTGTTTGCAACCAAAGGCGTGCATACACAGGCCTGTTCGCACATTCTGGATGGCTTCAAACCAGAGTACGAAAGCACTGTTACTCAAAACCTGTGGGATGACGGGGCCGTCATGCTTGGCAAGTTGAATATGGACGAGTTTGCCATGGGTTCCTCTAACGAAACCAGCTACTATGGCCCGGTTAAAAACCCGTGGCGCGCCGAAGGCAGTAATGCGGACTTCGTTCCCGGTGGCTCGTCTGGTGGCTCGGTTGCTTCAGTGGCCGGTTATGCGGCGATGGGTGCAACCGCGTCTGACACTGGTGGCTCTATCCGTCAACCCGCTGCCTTTACAGGCACATTTGGCATAAAGCCCACTTATGGTCGCTGCAGCCGCTACGGCATGGTGGCGTTTGCCAGTTCCCTGGATCAGGCGGGCACCATTACCCGCGATGTTCGGGACGGTGCAATTATGCTGGAAAGCATTGCGGGCTTTGACCCCAAGGACAGCACATCGGTTGACATACCTGTGCCGAATTTTGAAGCAGCACTAACTGGTGATATTCGCGGCATGAAAATTGGTATTCCTCAAGAATACCATCTCGCTGGTATGCCGGGCGAGATTGAAGCGCTGTGGCATCAGGGTATTGAATGGGTTAAAGCAGCGGGCGCTGAGGTTGTGGACATTAACCTGCCACACACGAAATACGCACTGCCCACATATTATATCGTCGCACCAGCGGAGGCTTCCTCCAATCTCGCGCGCTACGACGGGGTGCGCTACGGCCTTCGGGAAGCGCCGGAAAATGGTGCCTTGGATGAAATGTATGAGACCACCCGGGCAGAAGGCTTCGGTGACGAGGTCAAACGCCGTATCATGATAGGCACCTACGTGCTGTCAGCAGGGTATTATGATGCCTATTACCTGAAAGCCCAAAAAGTACGGCAATTGATCGCGGACGATTTCAAACGTGCGTTTGAAAAAGTGGATGCGATCCTGACGCCCACGGCACCGAGTGCTGCGTTTGCTTTTGGTGAAAAGTCAGATGACCCGCTTGCCATGTATCTAAACGATGTCTTTACCGTGCCAGCTTCGCTTGCCGGGTTGCCGGGGTCCAGTATCCCAGCTGGCCTCAGTGCAAACGGGTTGCCACTTGGGCTGCAGGTTTTGGGCAAGGCGTGGGACGAAGAGACCGTTCTGCGTGTGTCTGGCGTGATTGAAGAAGCGGCGGTTTTCACAAGCCAGCCAGAATTGTGGTGGAGGTAAGGTCATGAGTAGCTATCGTATTCAGGGCGCTACCGGCGACTGGGAAGTGGTTATTGGGCTTGAGGTCCATGCCCAGGTTATTTCCAATGCAAAACTGTTTTCTGGCGCCTCAACAGAGTTTGGCGCTGAGCCCAATGCACAGGTGTCTTTGGTGGATGCTGCCATGCCGGGCATGTTGCCAACCATCAACGGCGAATGTGTACGCCAGGCAGTGCGCACCGGCTTGGCTCTGGGCGCGCAGATCAACAAATTTTCCGTATTTGATCGCAAAAACTATTTTTATGCCGACTTGCCGCAAGGCTATCAGATCAGTCAGTTCAAGCACCCGGTCGTGGGTGAGGGTACGGTTACGCTTGATCTGGAAGGCGGTGTTTCGAAGGGTGTCGGCGTTGAGCGCATTCATCTGGAACAGGATGCTGGCAAATCCATGCATGATCAGCATCCGCAGTTTACCTATGTGGACCTGAACCGGTCTGGCGTTGCCCTGATGGAAATTGTCTCCATGCCGGATATGCGCAGTCCCGATGAGGCGGGGGCATACCTGACAAAACTACGCACAATTCTGCGCTACATCGGCACCTGTGACGGTAACATGGAGCAAGGCAGCATGCGCGCGGACGTAAATGTGTCGGTTCGTAAACCGGGGGACCCGCTTGGTACCCGCTGCGAGATCAAAAACGTCAACTCCATCCGCTTTGTCCGTCAGGCGATCGAAGTAGAGGCACGCCGTCAGGTCGATATCATCGAAGCGGGTGGCACCATTGATCAGGAAACGCGGCTGTTCGACCCTAACAAGGGTGAAACGCGATCGATGCGGTCCAAAGAAGAAGCGCACGACTATCGGTATTTCCCGGACCCTGACTTGCTGCCACTAGAGTTTGACGACGCCTTTATTGAGGCTGCACGTGAAAGCCTGCCGGAATTGCCGGACGAGAAAAAAGCCCGCTTTATGGAAGCTTTGGGCCTGAATGATTATAACGCCAGTGTTTTGGTGGCAGAAAAAGAGTCGTCTGAGTTTTTTGAAACGCTGGTTGAGGCTCTTGCCAAAGCCACCAAAAAAGACGCGGCCCATATTGCGCTTAAGGCATCTAACTGGCTTACGGGTGATTTGTTTGGTGCCTTGAACAAAGCGGGCAAAACAATTGCTACCTCGCCTGTTTCTGCAGAGCAGGGGGCGGAGCTTCTGGCATTGGTGGAAGATGGCACGATTTCTGGCCGTATTGCCAAGGACGTGTTTGAAGTCATGTTTGAAACCGGTAAGGGTGCAGGTTCCATTGTTGAAGAAAAAGGCCTGAAACAGGTTTCGGACACGGGTGCCATTGAAGCCATCATTGACGAAGTGATTGCCGCGAACCCTGGCCAGCTCGAACAATACCGTGCCGGTAAAGACAAATTGCTGGGGTTCTTCGTTGGCCAAGTTATGAAAGCAACGCAGGGTAAAGCTAACCCAGGCGTGGTGAACAGCTTGCTCAAGCCAAAGCTGGATGGCTAGGCCAGCCCTTAGGGGGTAGCAGACGATAAAAAGCCCGCCATTGGTGGGCTTTTTTGCTGTTCATGCTCTCATGTGGGTGTGTAGGGGCCATAATTTCGCCATGACCATGACCCAACGTCTAACCTGTGTTATGGTTTGAGAACATAGACACAATGCGTAGATTATGAAGGGGGTTCATGTTGCGTTCAGTTGCCACTGGTATGCTGACGTTACACAGTAGGAGAGTATCATGCTGAAAAGGTCACTGCTTATTTTGGCGGCGACAGCCATTCTTCTTCCCCCAGGTGTTAATGGCGCCAAAGCATACAGCAGTTTGGAAAACCGAGAACGCGCAACATCACAGCGCGCCTCATCGCGTGAACAAGCAGACAAACCCCAGTCAAGGCAACGGGCGCGTCAAAGATCACAATCCCGTCGAGGTCAATCCCAGCGCGCCCGATCTCAGAGCGCCCAATCCCAGCGCAGTCAGTCTCGTGCGCAAGCGGCGCCAACGCAAAGAGCGACGGAACGTGTGCGCAGCCAAGGGCATTCCCGGCGCGTTACCCCGCCATCCCGTGCCCAGGTGCAACAAAACTTTCAGGCCCAGCAAAACTTTGATGCAACGCGCAGACAGCAAGGCACCGTGCAACAAACTCGGGTGCGTGAGGTTTCAGAACAACAAGCCGCGCGAGATTCGCGTAGTGTACGCCAGGCGACACGTCAAACAACGCGTCAAACTGCGCGGCAGCAAACGCGCAGCACAACACGCGCGGTTCGCCAAGCCGGTCGTCAGCAAAACCTTACAGCCGCTCGCGGGCGCACAGACAGTTCGCTGCGCACAGTCCGGCGCGGTTCAACTCGCTATGATTACAATGATGCTGCCCGTTACAACGCTTTCCGTGCGCGCGGGGATGCTCGCAACGCAAGGATAGACCGTTACCGGGATCGCGGTGGCAACCGATACCGTGACACCCACCGGCGTGCTGACCCGCACCAGCCGCGTGTTAGGCGCAATTTTGGCCGCAACTTTGGTTTTGGCTTTGGTTGGGACCCTTTCTTCTCGCCGTTCAGAAACAATGTGTTCTTTGGCTTCGGTGGGTTTTATTCAGGCCCGCGCCTGGGTTGGGGATTTGGCCTTTATGATCCCATCTGGCCGTATTGGGGTGGTTTTTATAACACTTATAATTATCACGCTTATTTTGGGCATTGGCCGTTTAGTCGTGGGTTTTATCACCGCCGTGCCAATTGGGCGTGGGCGCATCCGCACAACCATTATCACTACGGGGACTATTGCCCCGGCTTCCATGCCGATGATGGCCATCACTTTGGACATGCAGACTATAGGCATTCAGGGGGTGGGAGCGCTGCCGGGACGTTGTTAGGGGCCGTTGTGGGCGGCATTATCGGTGCCGAGATTGATGGTGGTCGTAATAGAACCGCAGGCGCCATTGCCGGTGCTGTTGTCGGCGGTGCGCTGGGTAATGCCGCGACACGACCCAGGCAACCTGCTGCCCCAAGTGGTGGTACGTACCAGCCGTATTCATCTGGTGCCCGTTTTGATGAACGGGGTCGTCATGTATACGAAACGCGGCCTTACGAGCCACCAGAAGAGATACGCACATGCATGCGGTACGAATATGTTGGTGACAACTACCGATGTACCAAGTGGACGGTGGAATACGTCCACAACGACACACGCTAGTCCAGTTATAGAACATGTGCCAAAGCCGCCCGACCGGGCGGCTTTTTTATGGGGTGGGTTGGCTGTGCTTTGGTCAGCCATTCAATATGTTGCGTGCCTAAAGCCGGTTGTCAGTCGGTGCGGGCATCAGGCCATTAAGGGCGGTTGCAGTCTGGCTAATTAGCCCATGAAAATACTGTGGTTGACCAAAAAAAGCTCCGCAAAGAGCGAAGCCTGTTTTGTACTGGCAAGTGGGATTGTAAGACAATCAGCCGCCGGATGTTGGTGGTATGTCCTCTTGCGGTGCAGGCTGTCCGGCGGGGCCTGCAGGTGCGTTTGGCGGTGTCGCGGCACCCGGGGTCGCCGGATAGGACCCGGCACCATAGCGGGGGGCATTGTGATCAAAAACAACTCGGCTTTGGCTGCCGCCGAACATAATGACAACGGGAGCGCCTTCAGGCAGGGGACTGGTGTCTTGCTGCACAAGGCTGACCAGTGCGCCGCTTTCGGTGCGGATCAGATACTCAAACCCTCCTTTTTTGCTGCCTGACTTTTCGATGCTGTTACCGATAAGTCCGCCTAGTAACGCACCGCCGATGGCGCCAATAACATTTTCCGCGCCGCGCCCGCGCCCGCTGCCCACGGTAGACCCGGCTGCCGCACCAATACCGGCTCCGGCGACTGTGCCAATGCCGGAATTGCGGCGTTCAATCTGAACCCAGCGATAACTCTCGATAGTGCCGCGTTCAACCCTGTTCACCTGGCCAACAGCGCGGCTGTCATAGGAGTTTGGCGAATGGTTGGAAGTGCAGGCCCCAAGCATTAACGCGGCGGGTACTGTCAACATAAGTCCGGTTTTTCTCAACGTCATTTCGCGCTCCTGTCAGCTGGTCACTTTAAGTATCCATTCACATGATATCGTCTCGCCGAAAAGCGGCGGCAACATGGCCACAATTTGAATTTCTACAGGCATATTGCCTGCAACAGCCTGAATAGGACCTGAATGATCCTTGGCTATTTTTCTGTTCGCTGAATACGATTCGGCTGGCTTTCACGGGGAAGTCTGATACGCTGAAACAGTTGGTGGTTGAACGGACCGCTAACACATGTCCGCTTCCGTTTCGCTGGTTGAAACCGGCCTTGCTCAGGGCGCATAGATATTGCGCGGTGATGTGCATATTGCACGAGGGATGAGCAGAGGAAGGGGTCCCGGAATGTTACTATTATCCAATCACTTACTAGAAGTTGAGGAACTTATCAGGTCTGATGGTTCGGAGTCTGCACTTGCTGGTAAACTGTATGAATTAGGCTTGGACTATGCGACCGGCCATGGCGTTGAGCCTGACCTTATTGAAGCCCACAAATGGCTGAACCTAGCGTCCGTGCGCGGTTATACCGCCGCGGCGATTGACCGCGACGATGTAGCGTTAGAGCTTAGTAGCGGCGAAATTGGTTGTGCACTGCGCTTGGCCCGCGAATGGGAAGCGACGCATTAGTTCAGGAATTAGACCTCTATAACGTTTGGGCGGTGCTAGTTGGTCGCTCAGTAGCTCAACTGCGCGAACTCGAAAATGGTGACCACCAGACGCATCAGCGCACGTCACATCTCAGCTACCGTTTACCTCAAGCGCCTTGTCGATCAGAAAAGCGACATGGTCGCGATGCGCCCGCGTTGCCGCGTTGCCCCGCCACCGTGCCATACTGCTGCGAATTTGGCGCAGATTTGAAAAGGCATTTGACCGCGCGACGTAATCATACTGCCCCATATTCATTATATTAATCAGGCCCTTAACATACATGATCTGCAGCATTTGCCGGTGGCTGTTAACGGCGCTGCGGCTATCGTCCTCAAAAATGGCGGCTGTTACGTCGGCCAAAACCTCGGTGACACTGTAGCCGTTGCCATACAAGCCGCTGTCAGTCATGCGCTGCATTGTGGTGGGGTGCAAAATATGGTTCAGGATGTCCGCCTGAATGGCGGCAACACGACCATGGAGTTTCGGGTCTTCTGTGCGGCCACCATGCAGGAAACCACGATGTTGGATCGCCAGATGCTGCAACAATTGCGGGTCAGCCTGAAAAGCGTCAGGGCCAAGGATATGGTCCCGCAGCAGTTTCATGGCTTGCCTTTGTTTGGCTTCTTCAACCGGGCGGTAAGGCGCGGTTGCGCCGTCTTGGCCCGCGCGCGCGGTGTCAACATAAACGCCGCCAATGTAGCGGGATGCCACACGGCCCTGCCACATCATGTCTGCCGTCAGGATAAGATAGGCGTTACGCAGTTCCTGATAGCTTCCGCCGTCTTTGGTGAATCGGCGTCTTAATTTGCCCATCGCAGCCCGCGCCAGTTTCAGGCGATCTTCTGCAAATTTGACAGCATCATCGCTCATATCAAAGATATTCACCCGTGGGTCAATACCGCGACCAGGGGCGCGCATGTCATCTGCGTCATTGGCAAAACCCAGACCTTTTTCCGTGGAGCGCGCCAGATGTGCTTCCCGAACCGCAGGGTCATCCATCGCCGGGTCGTAGCCAAACTGGATGGCCCATGTGTCATACGGGCCTGGTTTTACAGGATAAAAATAAGCCTGGTCTTCACCGGGAGGCGCAAAGTTAATGGCGGGATAGTCCATCACCGAACCGGAAAGGCCGTCATCCTGCGCACTGGCATCATAGACTGTGTCATAGTCGCGGGCATGTGTGCCCTTCATGTTGTGATTGAGGCCGAGCGTGTGCCCCACTTCATGCAGGATGAGATAATACAGCGACTCTTCAACCATCCGGTTGGTTAGGTCCGCGCTTTGGTTTGCGACCGCTGCCAGTGTTTTACCTAGCATGGTGTTCAGGTGCAGGTGAGCCCCAAGGCTACAACTGTTGCCATGCTTGGACAGACGCTGCATGAAGCTTTCAGCCTCAATGCTATCTTCCTGTGCAATTGGCATGATTTCGCCGGGCGCGTTTATGGCGGGCAGCGCAGCCGTTTCAAAAATATTGTTTTGGTTCAATCGGTTGGTCAGGAACGAATATTCCAGCATGATATCTGCAGCCAGGATTTGCCCGGTGCGGGGGTTGGAAAAACTAGGTCCATAGCCACCAAATGGGGGTTGCGGGCTTGAGGTCCAGCGCAGCACATTGTAGCGGATGTCCCCTGCGTCCCACGTGGCATCATCGGGCTGAATTTTGACAACGACAGCATTTTTAAAACCGGCGGCTTCAAACGCCGGATTCCAGCCCTCTGCCGCTTTTTTGATGATCGGGCGTAATTCCTCGGGCGTTGTGTTTTCAATCCACCAAACAATGGGTTCTACAGGTTCGGAAACCGCGGCTGACGGGTCCTTCTTTACCAAATGCCAGCGGTTGATAAGATCGCGCCATGGCGTTGCCGACTGGCTGGTCTGGTCGTTGACATAGTCAAGGAAGTAGCCGATGCGGCTGTCGTCCCGGCGGGGAACAAAATCGTTTTCCGGCATGGCAACCAGCGTATGTTGCACACCGACCGTGACGTTTCTTGCGTCGGTTATGTCAAACCAGTTGCCACGATTAACCGGCGCCGGATTTGAATAAACATAGTCAACCTCAACAGCGGTGTTTTCCGGATAGTTGCGAACAGTGGTGATTTGTGTTTTGCCGCGGTTAAGCTTTCCAAGGCTGAACAACTGCCCCGGCTGCACGCCGGGTCTTTTGCTGGGGCGAATCTGGTCAAAGGTCTCGCTTTTGAACAAGCCGTCTGCGTTGATCAGAAAGGCTGTGTCATCTTCATTGTTTGCGCGGATTTTGTTAATCGAAATAACCGCATCAGAAATGTTTGCCTGTTCCGCGCGCGCCAGATTGTTTTCAGGGTCAAAGTAAAAGTAGGGGTTCTTTTCAATGAAGGCGAGACGGTCGAAGCGTTTTTCGATTGTGATTATTTTCTGGCTTCGGAACTGGCCCCGGAAATGGCCACCTTCAACAACGCCGTCAGCGATATGAGAGTAATATATGAATTCTTTGCCAAGTTGATCGGCGCGAACTTCCATGTTGATTGAACCGGTTTTGGGATCGCGGTACAGCTTGAACAAGCCATCCATATAGTCATGATCTTCAACTAGGTCTTCAATCAGCTTCTTATTCTTCTTTTTTTCCTTCTTTTCGTCATTTTCTTCATCGTCTGACGGTTTTTCTTTCTCGTCATCCGACTCTTTTTCTTCAGGTTCTTCCTGTTTTTTTGAAGCAGCAGGTTTTTCAGGCTCTTCACCTGGTTTTGGATCCTGCAACAATGCCGCATGCGCAGGCAGCGTTGTCGGTATCGCTGCGATGCAAAAAGCAAGAATGCTTACCGCACATGTTGCCGCGATCTGCTTCAAAATTTCAGAAAATTTCATGACCCTGATACTCCTTTACTGTCAGTCTTGGCGAAGCCTCTTTGACCAGACAGCATGACTTACTAACACTGCTATTTTGCGGGACGGCACAACGGGGTCAATACCCGAAGCCTTCCGTTGGCCTGTGCTAACTCTCGTTTTATCTCATTTTGTGGTGTTCAAGGCTATCGGACACTGCGACGCGCCTTGTCAAACACAGTTATAAAGTCGGCGCAGCCACCGGTTGGCTGACGAACCGTGTAGGCGTCCAGAATGTTTTTAAACTCTAGGCGAGCCAGTACTTTTTCGTAATCATCCCGGGCGATTGAAGACAGGCGCGCTTCGGCTCTTGCAATAAATTCTTCAACGTCATCCGGGTCAAAATTACAGTAGCGCGCGCCACCAGCAATGACGGCGCTGTCCCGCGCGAGTTGCATAAGCTGGGTCTCGGTGGATTGTGCGATGGTCGGTCCTGTTGCAGACCATGTCATGCAAGTCATGAGGAACAAGAGTTGTATAAATTTTGTCTGCATACTGTCTATCCGTTTGCCTGAGCCTAGCGTCGGGTTATTCCTTAAACAAGTCACGAACATGTCAAAAAGTGAACCGAAGGGGGCCGGTTTCCCAATTTATGTCCCCGCCCTGGCGAGTACCATTAACCGTCGCCAGAACCGAGTTGATTTGCCCGGCCAGGTCAGGCAGGAAAATCTGGTTCATAAAGTCAATTGACGTGGGGGCTTGTGGCCAGTCTTGCTCCAGATAGGCCACCACAGTCTGGCCATCAGTTTCGATGCCAAGAAAGATCAGATCAAGGGGAATATCATCCAGCATCAGGTTGATGTTGGACCGCAGGTACGACCCGGTTGCCGCTTCCAGTTCGCGGAAGTCTTCGTCATTCAAAAAACTCAACCGTTTGTCCAATAATATGGACAGTTTTTCTTCTAATTCGTGGCTATGGATTTGCACGACAAGTTCGATGGAATTGTCGCTTTCGTTCCAGTCAATCTGGCTAAAACTACTGTAAACATTGTGCGCCTTCAGGGTATGCGCGCTGCTCACAGATAAGACCACCCCGACAAGCGCCGCGAGCATCAAACGATATCCGATGATCACTATTCGTATCCTACAACCCGGTTCCGACCATATGTTTTGGCACTGTACAATGCCTTATCGGCGCGGTCGAGTGCCGGTTCAATACTAGGTTCACCCGGAAGCCACGCAGCGACCCCCATACTTGTCGTAAAGCGAAACACCTCCGCCCCGGCTGCGGTTTGCATTTGAGTGGTTTGCTTCCTGATGCGCTCTGCCAGGCGGTAAGCTTCGTCCACCGCGCAGTTGGTTAAAATAGCGGCAAATTCCTCGCCGCCCATCCTGCCCACAAAACCCGCATCAGCAATGGTTTCTTTGATCAACTTGGAAAAGTCCCGGATAGCCACATCACCAGCGGCGTGGCCGTAAGTATCGTTAACACGTTTAAAATGGTCGATATCCATCATTAAAACCCACAAGGGTTTGGTTTCGCTGGCATCGCTGATTGCTTTCTCCGCAAGAGCCAGAAAACGCCGCCTGTTCCATATACCGGTCAGCGGGTCTGTGTTGGCAAGCTTTGTTAATTCTGTCTGCTTGTTTTCCAGTTCGGCTTTGGCGTGAAATAGTTGTTCTGCCAATTCTGCAGTGCGCGCGGCATCTTCTTCAAGCATAGTCTGATGCATAGCGCTGTCGCTGCTTGCCACACTAGCTTGTGTTACGTCTCGCAAAATCCAAATGCGTTGATTGGTGCCTTCGATAGGGCGAGTGGTGCGCTCGATAACGCGGCCATCCGTCAGCGTCAATCGGTCCGTAAACTTGATATCCGGCGCGGATAAAACAGCATTTAAAACGTCTGCCGCGCTTTGCGGGTCAATCGCCTGGCTTTGCAGCGGCTCCAACAGAGTGGCAGCCGTATCTGCTATTTTGTTAGCTAAAGTAAGCTGCTTGCAGGCCTTGTTAGCGCCTACCACCTTGCCATTAAGATCTGTGATAAAAATCGCATCCTGAAGGGCGTTGGCATCAATCAACCATCGGTCGTTCTTTTTGCGACGTTCCTTGCTGCCGAAGCCAGTTAAAATCGCTGAGACGGTTATCAACCCCAGGCCCACGAGCGACAGGATAACCGGATATGCACCAAACGTGACCGCCGTGAGCGTGATCGCAGCCAGTGCCAGCGTGGCCAGAATTTTGAATTTGTGCGAAATCATAGGAACTTGGAGTTGGTTTCTTGCTGCGTGCAGCGGGATGCGTGGGTGCTCGTGGTTGCTTTCATCGACGGCTAGTTTGGATACTAACCGCCAAATGATACCCTTTGGTTAACGCTGGTGTTTCATAGGCGAGCAGTCGGCAAATTCCAGAAATCACCAACAATTTCTGGACATCAGATGTCAGGCAATCATTGTCAGATTACCTGACTGTGAGGCTGAAAACCTTAATTATCGCCCTCGTTATTTTGGCTTTCATTCTCTGCCTTGCCTTCCATCGCCTCTTTCATCAGGTTGCGACCCGGGCTTCTTTTAAACAGTTCCACCCGGCTTGTTGTCGCCTTGGCAGGCCAGCTATTATTGGATGTATCTGCGTCAGCGATTTCCATATAGGGGTCAAGCGTTACCGATGTGATCTGTTTGTTGCGTACCAGCAGTTTGGTCACCTGTTTTGCGTTTGACCGCCAGATTTCTGCTGGAACTCGGACGTCCTCGCTGCTGCCGTCTGCAAACTCAACTTTTAACACCAACGGCATCACGAGGCCGCCTTTGTTTTCAAAGTCGATGAAATACAGCTCATGCCCGAACTTCAGCAGTTCTTTTTCCCAGCCTTTCAGGCCTTTCAATTTGCCCTGGTAAGCTTTTTTCTGCTTCTCGGTTATGATGAAGTCATCGTTTTCATTGTAAAAATCGATAAGCTCTGGGAAGCGGTCTATCCGGCGCACCATGCCGTCTGCTTTGTTGCGGGTTTCCGCGACATAGACATTTTCTTTTTCAGCGTCATCCCGTTTGAACTGGTTTTCAACTTCCGGATCACCAGTGTTGATGCGGGCATGTGTTACCCCTGTAATCGCAATGTCCACATGGTCTGTGGTGTAGAACCAACCACGCCAGAACCAGTCCAGGTCCTTGGCAGAGGCGTCTTCCATGGTACGGAAGAAGTCTGCAGGGTAGGGACGCTTGAATTTCCAGCGGCGCGAAAACTCCTTGAAGGCAAAATCAAACAGCTCACGCCCCATCACGGTTTCCCGCAGGATATTAAGCGCGACCGCCGGTTTGATGTAAGCATTGGGGAAGTATCCCAAAATGCTGTCAGACTGGGTCATAATAGGGGTTTGGTTTGGGCTCACCATATAAGAAATCGCGCGGTTCGGGTGTCCGTACCGGCTGGGGTAATAGGCCTCCCATTCCCGCTCGGACAAGCTTTGCAGGAAGCTGTTTAGCCCTTCATCCATCCAGGCCCAGTTACGCTCGTCCGAATTGACGATCATCGGGAAATAGATGTGGCCAATTTCATGGATCACGACAGAAATCAGGCCATATTTCGCGCGTTTGGTGTAGGTGCGGATTTCTTCGCCGTCTTTTTCTTCAATAACCGGTTTTGGGCCATTGGACGTAATCATGGGATACTCCATGCCGCCGCCAATAGGTCCGTTCACTGACCAGGCAACAGGGTAGGGGTACTCAAACGAGTAACGGCTGTATGTTTCCAGCGTGTGCGCGATTGCGTGGGTTGAATATTTGTCCCACAGGGGCATTGCCTCGTCTGGATACAGGGACATAGCCATAACGGTGCGGCCACTGTCTGGCATTTTGACACCCATAGCGTCCCACACAAATTTCCGCGATGACCCAAAAGCAAAGTCCCGCACATTTTCTGCCGAAAATTTCCATGTTTTGGTATCTGTTGTGCGCTCTTTTTCATTCTCCAGCGCTTCTTCCTGCGTGACAATAAACACCGGTGTTTCTGAGGTTTCGGCTTCTTCCAGCCGGTTTCTTTGTTCGCGGGTCAATACCTCGCGCGGGTTTTGCAGCTCGCCGGTTGATCCAACGATGTGGTCTGCCGGTACTGTGATTTCCACGTCATAGTCACCGAATTCCAGTGTAAATTCACCGGTGCCGATAAACTGTTTGTGTTCCCAACCTTTCAGGTCGGTATAAGCCGCCAGGCGCGGGAACCACTGCGAAATGAAATAAACATCATTGCCGTCCCGCTCGTAGGGTTCATACCCGCCGCGCGCGCCCATGATTTTGGCTTCAACAATATTGTACCACCAGTCAATTTCAAAACTGACGCTGTCACCAGGGGCAAGCGGTTCAGGCAGGTCCAGCCGCATCATGGTGTCGCTCATGCTGTAGCGCAGGTCCCGGCCCTCGGATTGCACACGCGTAACGTTAAAGCCCCAGTCTTTAAATTCCGTGCGGGCGATGTATTCCAGCGTGGAATAAGCCATACGGTCCTTTGCATTCTGGCCCTGCCGCATGCTGGCAACGGCATCTGAGTGCTTGGAAAACCGGTTCTGGTCCATCTGCAGCCAAAGGTACGTCAGCGTGTCGGGTGAGTTGTTCTGATACTGAACGCTTTGCGATCCGGTAATGACCCGGTCATTTTCGTTGAGGCTGACCTTGATCGAATAATCGACCTTTTGCTGCCAATATTCATGGCCGGGTGCGCCCGAGCCAGTGCGGTAAACGTTCGGTGTCGGCAACTGTTCTTCAAGCTGGCGAAACTTGTCTTCAAATGATCCTTTGGTTTGTTTAACCGGGTCTGCAGACACAGAAACCGAAATTCCAAATACAGCAAGCAATACCAATAGACGCATGATGAACCCTCCCGTGTGCGGCCTGTCTTCGTGCCCAAAGGCCGCACGTTTGATGCGTGTTTGTGCGGGAACCTATGCGAAACTAATGGGTGCGACAAGAAAATTGCGACGGGCCGTACCAATGCCGAAGGTTTTTCTTCGTGTCTACGTAACAAGCTTACGGACATCCGGGCCGAGCAGTCTGGCAAGGCTTCGATACTAATTACATCGACCAAATTGGCTTAACGTAATGGTGCATTTCAAAATGAACGTGACAACGCGAAACCTAATGGCCACCAGCATGGCTGCTTTGATTTTTACTTTAATCCCGGCGTGCAACGACACAAACGATGGCACAGGCGCACAGCCGATTCCACCGATTACTAACCTGCCACCAACTGTGTCGGCGGGTGTTGATCAGGAAGCAACCGAAGGCAGCAGGGTGACTTTGTCAGGCACCGTGACTGACCCTGAGGATATGCCGTCAGTCACTTGGACACAGCTTGACGGTATTCAGGTTGAGTTGCTGGACCCTACATCGTTGACCCCGGCGTTTGATGCGCCGCAAGTTTTGGAAGCAGAGGTTTTGCAATTTCAGCTTACCGCGGATGATGGCACGAATGCATCCGTATCTGATACGGTACAGGTTACGGTTCAGGACAATGGTGTAACGGTCGACAGACTTAACCCGGACGGCGAAAGCTATATTGACCCTGAGATACATCCCCTTCGCGGCGAATTGGTTTATCAAACATTTGGCGAGGTGTGGGTTGGTGCTGTTGACCTTGCTGATGGTCAATTTGTGTCAGCAACGGGCAAGGATACTTTTATCGGTGACACCATAAGCCTGACGGAGTCTAAAAACGGTCCGGAGTATGGTTTGGATTCTGGCGGGGTGGCCATTTTCTATAATTCTACTGGGAGTGATGGGTCGCTGCAATTCTCCCGTGCGGCAGAATTGGGTGGTGGGCAGTATGACGTTCAGCAACTTACACCCGATGGTATTGACCGTATTAATCAATTGGCCAGCCAGGACGAAACCAGTGACACAACATATCTGGTCTATGCGCGGGATGCCAATGTTCCTGGCGTAGCCGACGCAACAGGCTATATCGCATATCTTGATGAAAATGCGCCCGATGATGACCAGGATGTAACCGCAGTGCGTCCTGGGTTTGCGGGCTTTCGTTGGTTGCGTGGTTCGACACAGTTTACCACCACCGCTGCAGAGGATGGCCCGGATGAGGGCCAGATAAAGCTGGTAGATGCTGCCACAGGTGAAGAGCGGGTTATCACGAATGATCCGGGGGTAAAATTTGACCCATATCCCTGGTATGCGCCTGAATTTGATGGTGCTATCGCGGTGCAGGCAACCGTCAATCAAACGGACATTGCAATTTACGTTGACCGGGGCACTGAATTGTTTGAGCGGGTTGCTCTGCTGTCGCCGCCGAACTCCACAATCCTTGAATATGTTCAATCGGCGGAACCGTTTGTGTCATCAGAGGGCGTGTCATACATCAGCCTGACTTTGAAGGATAATCCGGGCAGCATATTCACAGACGTTTCTGAATCAGAAATATGGATATATGGCATCGAGGACGGCGCTGATCGTTTCACATTGAAGTGTGGTGACGATATTCTGGGCAAAGTCAGGCATGAAGCAGAGATGGTGTCTGGTGAAAATCAGGTCCTTGTATATTACAACGAGTTTCAGCCGTCCGGCGTTATTGATCTTATTGTATGCCAAAGCGGCATAGCGCCATAGCTGTTTGCGCATCCGTTAGGTCAGCCGCCCATCAAAATGAGCTTTCACTTTGAAATAACAACGAAGGGTTTTGCGCCCCCCAGCGTAACAACCATGACTACTGGATGCAGCGGTTCTCAGGAACAGCCCAGTTTTTGGCAAGACAACGAGCATAGGACAGAAAAATGAAAAAATTGATGATGGCGGTAGCTTTAACTGGATTGGTGGCAGCCCCCACAGTCGCCCAACCCGGACCTTCAACTGAGATGATGGAAGCGGCGAAGCAACGGTTTCAGGCTTTCGATCTTAATGGTGATGGTTCGGTCAGTTACGACGAGTTGATGACGGATGCGGGCAAAAAGTTTGCCGGTTTTGACCAGGACGGCAACGGTATTCTGATACTGGATGAGTTGCCATTGGAAATGCCGGTGCCTGAACATGTTAGCGCCCGGCGTGCGCACATGAAAAGCCGTATGGAAGACCGCCGTCGTGGTGCGCAGCCGGACAATGACCAGCACTTTGCTGAGGCCCGCGAGGAAAGACGTGGCCCAAGCCGTATGAAGTTCATGGCGCGGTTCGATAAAGATTATAATGAACAGCTTAATGTGGAAGAATTTGCCGCACCATTGATTAAAATGCACAAGCGTGCGGACATCAATGGTGACGGGTCAGTTACCGAAGCCGAATTTGACGAAGCACTGGAACGCGGCCCGCGGCACAAACGTCGGGGCGGTAAACGGCAAGCTCACGGCTAATAATCATTCCTGAACACCCTTTCCTGACCCTCCCAACTGGCCATCCTGCGCTTGCCCTTTTCAAAGGCTGGCGTTAGGGTGCGCCAGATTTTTTGTTCACCATGAGGCGATGGCCATGTTCAAAGGCTCGTTCCCGGCGCTTATTACGCCGTTTACCGACACGTATGAAGTTGATGCGGACCGCTTTCAGAAGTTCGTGGACTGGCAAATCAACCAGGGGTCAGATGGTTTGGTGCCTGTTGGCACCACCGGCGAGTCGCCGACATTGAGCCACGAAGAGCACGGCCGTGTCGTAGAACTGTGTGTAGAAGCCGCGGATGGTCGTGTGCCCGTTATTGCAGGCGCTGGGTCCAATAACACTGCGGAAGCGGTAACCCTTATCCAGCATGCGCAACAAGTTGGTGCGGACGGCGCGCTTGTAGTAACGCCTTACTATAATAAACCAAATCAGGAAGGCTTGTTCCAGCATTTCAGGGCTGTTCATGATGCGTCTGACCTGCCCATACTGATTTATAATATTCCTGGTCGGTCGGTTGTTGATATGTCGGTCGAGACGATGACGCGCCTGTTTGAACTGCCGCGTATTGTTGGGGTGAAGGATGCAACGGGTGATCTGGACCGCTGTGCCAGCCAGCGCGCGGCGATGGGGCCAGAATTTGTGCAGCTTTCGGGCGAAGACGCAACAGCAGTTGGTTTTAACGCCATGGGCGGTGTTGGCTGTATTTCCGTAACGGCGAATGTGGCCCCCAAATTGTGCGCAGACATGCAAGCCGCATGTGCCGCCGGGGACTATAAAACCGCGCTCGCTCTTCATGATAAGCTGTTGCCCCTGCACCGCGCCATGTTTATGGAACCAAGTCCTGCACCGGCAAAGTATGCGGCCAGTTTGTTGGGTATTTGCAGCGATGCTGTGCGTTTGCCAATTCTACCCGCCAGCGAGAGCACTCGGTCTATTATTGCCTCTGCCATCTATCATGCTGGGCTTGGCCCCAGTGGTCTTTGAGGCACGCTATGGCACCTAAAAAGAAGAAAGATGCCGGGCCACCTAGCCGTGTTGTGGCGGACAACCGCAAAGCACGCCATGAATTCTTCATTGAGGACGAATTTGAGGCAGGGATTGTGCTGACGGGCACGGAGGTTAAATCTCTGCGGAATGGCCAGGCCAACATCAAAGAAAGCTATGCCGAGGAAAAAAACGGCGAACTATGGCTAGTGAATGCCTATATCCCCGAATTCTCGCACGGTAACCGGTTTAATCATCAGCCGCGCCGCCCACGCAAGCTGTTGATGCATGGTCGTGAGATCGCCCGTCTTGGTGGTGCTGTGCAAAAAGGGGGTATGACGCTGGTGCCGCTGAAGGTGTATTTCAACGATCAGGGCAGAGCGAAACTTGCGCTCGGTCTTGGTAAGGGTAAAAAATTGCATGACAAACGCGAAACTGCCAAGCAGCGCGACTGGGACCGCCAAAAAGCGCGCCTGATGAAAGACCACGGTTAAGATCGGCTTTTTTGCCAAAGATCAGTCTGACTGTTAGCTCACGCCATCAATTTCTGTTGCAGAAATGCCAACTTTTAAAGAATGTTACATTTTGCTTTTAAGAACGACTTGCAAATATAGAATTGCGGTGTTACGCCGATTTCAGTTCTAATAATTATTCTTAAAAGCAGGTTTTATGCAATATTCCAAAGCCTTTTCTGGTGCAGCGCTGGCTGCGTTGCTCGTGGGCGCTATCTCTCAGGGCTCCAGTGCAGTTGAAGCTGCGGCAGACGCCGCACCCGAAGAAATTGTTGTAACAGGTAGGGTGCTGTTCTCTGATCAGGTCAACTCTATCAAGGCGCCAACGCCAATTATTGATGTGCCGCAAAGCCTGTCTCTTTATTCCGCAGAGGAAATTCTGCAAAGAGGCTTCACAAGCGTTGCAGAGATCATCAACTACACCCCCGGTGTAAACAACTCACAAGGGGAAGGGCACCGCGACTCCATCGTTTTTCGGGGTGTGCGTTCCACTGCGGACTTTTTCATCGATGGCGTGCGTGATGATGTTCAATACTACCGGCCGCTCTATAATCTGGAGCAGGTAGAAATTTTGCGTGGTCCGAATGCGCTGTTATTTGGTCGGGGCGGCACTGGTGGGGTCTTGAACCGGGTTACCAAAAAGGGTGTGATCGGAGAAAGTTTCAATACTGCGCAAGTTGCCGTGGACACTTTCGGTGAATTTGGTATCCAGGTTGACAGCAATTTTGACGCTGGCGAAAAGGCTGCGTTCCGCATCAACGCGATGTATGAAAGCCTGAATAACCATCGTGATTTTTACGACGGCGAACGTATTGGCATCAACCCGACAGCCAAGTTTCTGCTTGGTGACAATACGGTTGTAGATGTTTCCTATGAATATATAGACCATGAACGGTTTATTGACCGTGGTATTCCGACAGGGTCCGATGGTCGCCCGGTTGAAGCTTTTGAAGATATTGTTTTTGGGGACCCAGACCTGAATACGACAACATTGAAAGCCCACCTTTTCCGGGCCGCCATTCAACATGAATTTTCGGATAACGTGAAAGGCAACATCAACGCTTTTTACGGTGACTATGACAAGTTTTATGGCAACTTTTATGCGTCGGGGTACGATCAGGCGAACACGCCTAACCAGGTTACTCTTGACGGTTACGAGGATGAAACCCAGCGCCAGAACCTGATCCTGTCTGGTAACCTGGTAGGGGAAGCCACCACTGGCGATGTTGGTCATACACTCATTGCTGGTGTTGAATATATCAACACGTCGTCTGACCAATTCCGGTTTAATTCATTTTGGGACATAACGTCGGACGACAACGAAATATTCACCATCAACCGCCCTCTGAACCTACGGAATGGTATTGGTGTTAACGCTGCGGGCGTACCCACCACAAACGACTTCACCGCCGATTTAAACGATGACACACGGGTCACGATTGATGTGTTCTCCGCCTATATTCAGGATCAGATTGAATTAGCTGACTGGATTGATGTGGTTGTTGGCGCCCGTTACGACCGTTTTGACATTGAAGTCTTCAACGTGCCTGCTGATGACACCCGCACCCGCACAGACGACCGCATCTCGCCCCGGCTTGGCTTGATCCTAAAACCACAGGAAAATATTTCACTGTACGCAAGCTACAGCGAGTCTTTCCTGCCACGCAGCGGCGAACAGTTTGCCAATATCAACGGCAACAATAACCAGTTGGACCCCAATACCTTCACAAATCTTGAAGCAGGCATCAAATGGGACTTTGACGACCGGCTCAGCCTAACGGCCGCTGTGTTTGAAATTGAGCAAAGCTCCCCCCAAGTTGCAGACAATGACCCGGAAACGCTGGATGTAATTGACAGCACCATTCAGGGTTTTGAGGTGCAACTGACCGGCCAGGTAACAGACTTTTGGTTTATTTCTGCTGGCTACAGCTATCTGGACGGTGAGCAGGTTGACAGGGGTGGTCCAACAGGCTTGCGGCCGCGCGAACTACCAGAAAACATGTTTTCGCTGTGGAATAACTTTCAGCTCACAGATCGCTTTGGTTTCGGCGTTGGCATGACCCATCAAGGTCAAAGCTTTATCAACAACGGTAACACGGCCATTTTGCCAAGCTTTACCCGGTTTGATGCTGCGGCGTTTTATGATGTGTCAGACGCGATCCGACTTCAGGTCAATATTGAAAACCTGACAGACGAATTGTATTTCCCCAATTCGCACGCCACGCATCAGGCAACGGTGGCACCGCCGTTTAATGCGCGGTTTGCCATAAACGCCCGCTTCTAAGCGATTTTTACCGGACCGAAAAAGGGGGCTTTGGCTCCCTTTTTTATTTGATTTCCTGCTCAACCAACCGCAGGGCGCTCAGGAACATCGCTTCCGTCAGGCGGTTGGTGTTCACGTTGTAGCGCGAGCAATGATAACTATTCACAAGCACCAAACCGTTTGGCAGGCGGTGCACAGCTTCGTGCGCAAATTTATACTCAGCGAGCCGATAGCCAAACGTGCGGATTGTTGTGTCGTGCGCAATTTTGCCCAAGGCAAACAAAACCTTCAGGTTCGGCAGCGACGCCATGCGCGAAATCAAAAAGGGCCGACAATTGTTCACTTCTGACCCAATGGGTTTGTTCTGCGGTGGTACGCAGCGCACCGCATTGGTGATCATAATATCTTTCAGCGTGTAGCCATCATCAGGGCGTTTGTCATACGTGCCTTTGGCCCAGCCCATTATTTTAAGGCATTTGTACAAAAGGTCGCCCGCGTAATCGCCGGTGAAGGGTCGGCCAGTTTGGTTCGCGCCTTTTAGACCGGGGGCAAGGCCGATAACCAAAATACGGGCATCATCATCGCCAAAACTGGGCACAGCGCCATTGAAAAAGCTTGGGTATGCAGCTTGGTTTGCCTCCCGAAAGTCAACCAATCGGGGACACAGCGTACAATCAGCAGCCGGTTCCGGCGGCACGTTCGGTACGTCTGTAAAAATAGCCATGGCGCTTGCTCCCCGCGTATTCACTTCATCGGCGGCGACAAAATCATGGCTTTGGCTATGCCGTCAAGCCTAGCGTTGCGTAGAGCTGTTAGTTTTGCGGCTCCAAATGGTCTTCATAGGCGGAGTCAATGGGCTCTTCCGCGTCTGCCCCCCCGTTTGCAGGGCGTGCAATAAGGTCACGCAGTTTTTCCAGGTCCAAAAACTGGTCGGCTTGGCGGCGCAGTTCATCGGCAATCATTGATGGCTGAGTGCGGTTAGAGCTAACAACCGTTACCCTTACGCCGCGCCGCTGAACGGCCTCAAGAAGACGCCTGAAATCGCCGTCGCCTGAAAATAACACCACATGGTCCAACTGATCGGAGATATTCAGCATATCAACGGCAATTTCGATATCCATATTGCCTTTAATTTTACGACGCCCCTGATCGTCTGTGAATTCTTTCACAGGTTTGGTCACAAGCGTAAAGCCGTTGTAATCCAGCCAGTCAATCAGCGGGCGAAGCGGACTGTATTCCTGATCTTCCAGAATGGCGGTGTAATAAAAGGCCCGTACCAAGCGGCCCTTTTTGGCAAAATATGCCCGCATGCTCTTATAGTCGATCTCCATGTCGAGCGCGCGGGCTGTTGCATATAAATTGGCACCGTCAATAAAAAGCCCAAGCCGTTCTTCCGGATAAAAAAGCATGAATAATTCCAACACAATACATTAAAAACACTAGAGGTTAGGACATAAGGATCGCAATTATTCCGTCAATGGCGTAATGGTGCGCTTCTTGATCGGAATTGTCTATCGACATGCTGAAATGGGAGGCTAAGCGCTTGTCTGAGGCGACGACATGTTATCTGGGACTTGGGGCAAACCTTCCGTTCGCCGGCAAATCCCCTGATCAAAGCGTTATTGCCGCGATTGATGTTTTGGCGAAGATGGTTTTCGACGACGTTCGCCGGTCTCCTTTGTATGTCACAACATCGGTGCCTGATACGGGCCAGCCAGATTTCGTGAATTGTGTACTGGTTGGCGAGACACAGTTATCTGTGTCTGACCTTCTAACGGCTTGCCAAAAAGTTGAGGCGCAATTTGGCCGCGAAAGACAGGCCCGCTGGAGTGCGCGGACACTGGATATTGATATCCTGAGCTACGGTGATGCTGTGGTGCCGGCTGACGGCACATGGTCTGCTTTGTCGGCAGATGCGGCAGATGGTGCCGTCATGGCGCCGTTGGCGGTGCCACACCTGAGTTTGCATGAACGTGCTTTTGTCTTGGTGCCCCTGGTTGATGTTGCGCCGTCGTGGCGCCATCCGGTATTGAATAAAACATCGGTTGAACTTTTACAGGCGTTACCCAAAGCTGACCGTGCCTCTGTGCGCCCGTTTTCCGCTGAAAACGCTTGATTCAGGGCTTTACACAAGCGCGTGTGCTGATTATAAGCGGGCGCTGGACCAAACAGGGCTCTGCCCTACAACTCGCATATGGAGATCATGCATGGCTCGCGTTACCGTTGAGGATTGCGTCGATAAAGTAACTAACCGGTTTGATCTGGTGCTTGTGGCTGCTCAGCGCGCCCGCCAGATTTCAGCCGGGGCCCCGCTTGAAGTAGAACGTGACAACGACAAAAATGCTGTTGTATCGCTGCGCGAAATTGCGGAAGAAAAAGTCCTTGAGGATGACCTGAAAGAAGCGGTGATCCATAGCATGCGGAAAGTTGTCGAATCAGACGAGCCTGAAGAAGTTGATATGTCGATCCTGATGGCTGGCATGGACAACACACAGGCACCCGCCGCGGCTGCAGCTGAAGACGTAACCACAGAAGCAGTGGAAACACCTGCAGTTGAAGCAACGGCTGAAGAAACGCCGCAAGAGTAACAGTCTTTTGCGGCGCCAAAGTCTGGTGCCAAAATATTGTATCAGACTATGGTTACTCATCAAAACCCGGCTTTAGGCCGGGTTTTTTGTTTTAGGCTATATCAATAATGATCTTACCGCGGGCGCGCCATGTTTGGCTTCTAGCAAAGGCGTGCTCAATCTCGTCAAGGCTGAAGTGGCTGTCGACGATGGTTTTCATTTTGCCTTCAATGATCATGGCGGCCATGGCTTCAAGGTCTTTGGGGTGAGGTCTCACCAGTATCAGGTGTGTGCTTTTGCGCTGACCAGGCAATAAGCTGCGGGCGAGCCAGCTTTTGGTCGCTGCAATGGCGGTATCAAGCCCAGGAATTGTTGTAATGTATCGCCCACCAGGCTTTAGCGCAGCAGCTACTTTGTTGGGGCTGGAGCGACCGATCACGTCATAGACAATGTCATAGGCAGCCACGCGAACGGCGAAATCTTCTTCATTGTAATTGATCACTTCATCCGCACCGAGTTCTTTGCAAAAGGCCAGGTTGTCTGGCCCGCATACGGCAATTACATATGCTCTCATTGCTTTGGCGATTTGCACGCCGTACACACCAACACCGCCAGAAGCACCGTTCACCAGCACGACCTCACCGGGCTTGGTCTGGGATATGTCATGCAATGTTTGGTAGCTGGTCATACCCGCACAGGGCATTGCCGCAGCATCAACGTGGGAAATGCCGTCCGGTTTTTTAGCCACAACGCTCGCGCTCACTTTCACATATTCGGCGAATGCCCCAAACTTTCCTTTTAGGGGCTGCATGGCAAAGACATCATCACCGACCGAAAAGCCCGTTACCTGTGAGCCTGTCTCGACAATGGTGCCGGAAAAATCGCTGCCCAGCGTAACAGGAAGCGGCTCAATTGTGCGTTTCGCCTGATAGATTCCGCGCATGGTCAGCCAGTCACGCGGGTTAAGGGACGCCTTACTGACTTTCACCAACACGTCGTTTGGCCCCGGTGATGGCCGTTCGACTTCCTCAACTTTCAGGACACCAGACCGGCCATATTCATGAATGCGTGCTGCTTTCATGGCATGTGTCATGATCTGTCTCCGTTTGATGAATTTATTGCTGAATCAAATAAATGGGCTGAAATTCGATGTGGGAAAGGCTATTTGATGGAATGGTACCGTATAGTAACTATGCAAAAAGAACGAGACACCCTTGATACGCCAGTTTGAACTTGTTGATCGCGTTCGAGCCTATGACAAAAATGTCGATGAGGCTTTGCTGAACCGCGCGTATGTTTTTGCCATGCAGGCGCACGGCACACAACTTAGGGCGTCTGGTGATCCGTATTTTTCTCATCCGCTGGAAGTGGCGGGCATTCTGACTGATATGAAGCTGGACAGCGACACGATCGCAACGGCTCTGTTGCATGATGTGGTGGAAGACACGGTTGCCACCCATGAACAACTGGAAGACTTGTTCGGCGAAAAAATCGCTGAACTGGTGGATGGTGTTACCAAGTTGTCGAAAATTGAGCTGCAGGCGGAAAGCGTTCGTCAGGCCGAAAATTTCCGCAAATTTTTGCTCGCCATGTCCAACGATATTCGGGTGCTGTTGGTCAAGTTGGCGGATCGCTTGCACAATATGCGGACACTACATTTCATCAAGAAGCCCGAAAAGCGCAAACAGAAGTCTTTGGAAACACTAGAGATTTATGCGCCGCTTGCCGAGCGGCTGGGCATGAACGAGTTGAAAGACGAGCTGGAGCATCTGGCGTTTGGTAACCTGGACCCGGAAGCGATGGAGTCGATCACCGCGCGGCTTAATTATCTGATTGAAGAAAGCCCGGACCTTGAGCGCGAGATGGTTGCTGCCCTACAGGAATTGATGGACCTGTCGGATATCAAGGCAACCGTTAGTGGCCGCATTAAAAGGCCCTATTCAATTTGGCGTAAGATGGAGCGCCAGAACATTAGTTTTGAGCAGCTTAGCGATGTCATGGCGTTCCGTGTAATTGTGAACAATGTTGAAGAATGTTACCGCGTGCTGGGCATCATTCATGGCCGATATTCAACCATTCCGGGCCGCTTTAAGGATTATATTTCTACACCTAAGCCAAATTTTTACCGTTCTTTGCATACAGCGGTTATCGGGCCCAAAAACCGCCGGCTTGAAATACAAATCCGCACCCGTGACATGCACGCCGAAGCGGAAATGGGTGTGGCTGCGCATTGGCAATACAAACAGGCTGACGACAAGGTTGAGGGGTCACAATATGTTTGGATGCGGGAACTCCTGGAGATATTGGAACATGAGCATGACCCAGAAGAATTTCTGGAAAATACCAAGCTTGCTATGTTCCAGGACAAGGTGTTCTGCTTTACGCCAAAAGGGGAGCTGATTTCCCTACCGCGAGGGTCGTCCACCGTTGATTTTGCCTATGCCGTACACACAGAGGTGGGGGACCACTGTGTTGGCGCCAAGGTGAATGGCCGTATGGTGCCGTTGCGGCACCGGCTGGAAAACGGCGACCAGGTCCAGATTTTGACCTCCAAAGCGCAGGAACCCTCGCAGCGCTGGGAGTCGTTTGTTGTAACAGGCAAGGCCCGCTCTGCGATCAAACGGCACATTCGTCAATCCCGTTATGCAGAGTTCTTGAGCCTTGGCAAAACGCTGCTTGAAAAGGCAGCGCAGTGGGCTTGACCTAACACCTGCCGTGATGACGGAAGCTGCCAAAATCCTCAACCAGGAAGACGAAGAAGCATTGTATGTTTCTGTGGGCGAGGGGTCTATCACCGAGGATGCGGTCCTTGAAGCTGGTTTCCCGGGGTTTGAACGGGATACAGACGATGACAAGCTACCCATGGTTCATGATGACTGGGAACAGGCAGGCGACGGCACGGGGCCAATCTCCGGCATTGCAGATGCCGCCATAATTCATATGGCAAATTGCTGTCACCCGGTTCGCGGTGACCGTATTGTGGGCATCAAAATTGTTGGCAAAGGCATTGATATCCACACCATTGATTGCCCCAAACTGGCGGAATTTGATGACAGTCCGGACCTGTGGCTTGATCTGGGATGGCGCCCCAGCATGCTGGATGACAACTATTATACAGGACGCTTGCACCTGGACGTGGTGAACGAACGGGGAGCCTTGGCATCCATTGCATCTGTCGTGTCCAAAAGTGGCGGAAACATTTCCAACCTGTTTATTGAAGACCGAGACCCGGAATTTGTTGTGATGGTCATCGATGTGGACGTACGTGACGTAAAGCACCTTAATGATGTGTGCCGTGCTCTGCGCGTAAGCCGGGTGATCAGCAGGGTAGACAGGCAGGCTGAGTAAGTTGGCCTGAGAATACTTTCGAATACGCCGGGCGCGACCAGTCGTCGCTAGCGGTGATTTGATCGATTTCTGCTTGACGAAAGCGCTGCAATATCCCACTCCGCGACACAGCAGTCAGTACAGCCATCAGGAGGTGACATGGACCAGGATCAGGTATTAGACGAATTTCGGGCGGCAGGTGCGCTGCTTGAAGGGCATTTCAAGCTGTCATCCGGCTTGCACAGCCCTGTGTATCTGCAATGTGCGCGTGTTCTGATGGACCCAAAACGCGCTGCGAGACTGTGTGCGGCTTTTGCTGCAAAATTCCGCGAGACAGGCGCAGAAATTGACCTTGTGGTCAGCCCCGCCATGGGCGGAGTTATTGTTGGCTATGAAGTGGCCCGGCAATTGGGCGTTCCGGGCATTTTCACGGAACGTGTTGACGGCGAGTTTGCTTTACGCCGCGGCTTTGAAATCCCGTCAGGCGCGCGCATTTTGATGATGGAAGACATCATTACAACGGGCCTGTCGTCACGCGAATGCATCAAGACTATTACCGAATGGGGTGGCAATGTTGTCGCGGCGGGTTGCCTGATCAACCGCTCTGGTGGCCGCGCCGAAGTGGGCGCACCCGTTACGGCATTGGCGACAATTGATGCGCCGACGTACAAACCCGAAGACGTGCCGGACAGTTTGCAGGCGATCCCTGCCATCAAACCAGGGAGCCGGGGCCTGAAGTCCTGACACTGAGTAGTTAAGAGTATGTAGGCATGCTGTTTCGCCCAAAGCATAAACCAACATTTTTGGCCAACTTGCGCAGTTGGGTCTGGCCCCGGTCTGGTTGGCGCCGTGCCGGCGCTTATATCTGGCATCGTTTGGCGCGTTTACCGGGCACGCCCCACAGCATCGCGGCAGGGTTTGCATCTGGCGCAGCGATGTCGTTCACGCCGTTTTTGGGCCTGCATATCCTAATGGCTTGCGGCATCGTATATTTGGTTCGGGGGAACTATCTGGCCGCGGTCATCGGCACAGTGGTCGGCAACCCCTGGACCTTCCCGCTATTTTTTGCTCTGACAGGCACTGTTGGCACAGCTATTATAGGCGGCGACGCCATCGCGGAAATTCCGGTGTGGGACTGGAACGCTATTTTCATGTCTCCCGTTGATTATTTTTCCCGCTTTTTGCCCGTGGTTTTCCCACTGATTGTTGGCGGCATTCCTGTTGCTATCTCGGTTTGGTTTTTGGTTTATTTGGTTTTCAAAGAACTGGTTACCAAGTATCGTGCGGGACGCAAACAGCGTGCTGCAAACCGCGCCGCCGGTGATAGCCGGGGAGAGGACCAGAATGAATAAAGAATACACGTCTGATACCCCAAAGCCTGCCACGTTGAGGTTGGGTGTTAACATCGACCATGTCGCCACCATCCGGAACGCGCGTGGTATTCGCCACCCTGACCCCGTGCGGGCTGCGGGTCTGGCTGTAAGGGCTGGTGCGGACGGCATCACGGCACACTTGCGCGAAGACAGGCGTCATATTTCGGACGAAGATATCGCGGCACTGTCTGATGTTTTGACTGTACCGCTAAACCTGGAAATGGCTGCCACCGACGAAATGTTGGAAATCGCCTTGCGGCACAAGCCGCATGCCTGTTGTATCGTGCCTGAGAAACGGCAAGAGCTGACAACAGAAGGTGGCCTTGATGTGGCGGGTCAGCATAATCGTTTACAGCATTATGTTGGGGAGCTGGTTGCTGCAGGCATCCGTGTCAGCCTGTTCATTGACCCGGACAAAACCCAGTTGGATGCTGCCAAGTCTTTAGGCGCGCCGGTTACCGAGTTACATACGGGCCTTTATTGCGAGCTGTCTGGTCAGCCACAGGAAGAAGAACTTGAACGCATTCGCAACGCAACGCGTTACGGCGCGTCGCTCGGGCTGGAAATGCACGCCGGGCACGGCTTGTCCTATGACACTGTTGGTCCGATTGCTGCCATCCCGGAATTGAAAGAGTTGAATATTGGCCATTTCCTTATCGGAGAAGCCATTTTCCATGGCCTGGAAGCCTCTATCGTTGAAATGCGGCGCCTTATGGACGAAGCCCGTCTGATGGGCGAGGCTGCTTCGTGACCAAAAAAGGAAAGCCAGCACCAGACCTGCCTGCCGAGATCGCAGGCTACAGGTTTGATGCTATCAGCTATCTGGATGAAGCATTAACTCACCCATCGCTGTCTGGTACCTACAACTATCAACGGCTGGAATTTTTGGGTGATCGGGTTCTTGGGCTCGCGGTTTCAACCTGGCTATTGGAAGAATATCCAAAAGATGCCGAGGGTCGTTTGAACCGGCGATATACATCGCTTGTCAGGCGGGAAACGCTTGCTGAGCTGGCCAGGAAACTAGGGCTTGTTAAATACCTCAAGCTAACACCGGGTGCCGAGGCGGAGGGTACGCGTGATAAGGAAGCTATTCAGGCAGATTTGTGCGAATCTGTGATTGGTGCGATCTATCTGGATGGTGGGTTTGCTGCGGCCAACGCTTTTATTCGCAACCACTGGGAACCACTGATTGGTGCGGGAGTGGACTCCCACAAGGACAATAAAACCCGCTTGCAGGAATGGTGTCAGGCGCGCGCCTTGCCGTTGCCCAAATATGTCGTGATAGATCGGACTGGCCCTGATCACGACCTGATTTTCACAATTGAAGCAGTTGTCGAAGGGCATGGCAGCGCTAAGGCCAAGGGCGCAGCGAAACGGGTTGCAGAGCAAGCCGCTGCTGAGCGTTTGTTAGACCATTTATCAGGAGGCCATGATGGCAACTGACCAATCCCCCAAACAACCCCCTGAACAACCCGGCGAGCAAGCCCAAAAGTGCGGTTTTTTCGCCATTATCGGGGCTCCTAATGCTGGCAAATCAACACTGTTGAACCAACTTGTTGGTGCCAAAGTGGCGATTGTGACCCACAAGGTGCAAACAACCCGTACGCGCGTGACGGGAATTGGTATGCATGACAACACGCAGTTGGTTTTCATTGATACGCCGGGTATTTTTGCACCAAAACGCAGGCTAGACCGCGCCATGGTGAACGCCGCCTGGAAAGGGTCGGAAGACGCTGAAACCACAATCCTGATGATTGACGCCAAAAAAGGCGTTGACGACGATGTGGAACGCATTCTGAAAGGCATGAAAACCGCCGGTCGCACCGCCATTCTTGTGATCAACAAAATTGATACCGTAAAGCGTGAAAACCTGTTGGCCTTGGCTCAAAAACTGAATGAAACAGGCCTATTTACTGATACCTTCATGGTGGCTGCATTATCTGGTGATGGTGTCGCTGATTTGAAAGCACATTTAGCCGGTGTAGCGCCCCTTGGCCCCTGGATGTACCCGGACGATCAGATCGCAGATGTTACGATGCGGTTGCTGGCGGCAGAAGTTACACGCGAGAAAGTATATCTGCGCCTGCACGAAGAATTACCTTATGCAATTACAGTCGAGACCGAGGCATGGGACGAACGCCCAGACGGGTCTGTGCGCATAGAACAGGTTATTCATGTGGAACGGGAAAGCCAAAAGGGCATTGTGATCGGCAAGGGTGGCAAGATGCTTAAGCTTCTGGGCCAAATGGCGCGGGAAGAAATGAATGAGAGTTTTGGCCGAAAAGTGCATCTGTTTCTTCATGTGCGTGTCACTGAAAAATGGGCAGACGATAAGACCATGTATGAAGATATGGGCCTCGATTTTGTTGATTAGAAACGCGTAAGGTGCCTCTAAATATGGCTGCTAAGGGGTAAATCATGGAATGGCAGGACGATGGTATTGTGCTGTCTGCCGGGCGTTTTGGTGAACATGATGCCATCCTTGAAGTCATGACCCCAAACCATGGCCGCGCCCGCGGGTTTGTAAAAGCGGGGATGAGCCGCCGCACAAAAGCTAACCTGCAGCCCGGCAATAGGCTTCGGGTTACCTGGCGGTCCAGACTGGAAAACAATCTGGGCCGGTTTCAAGCAGAACTGGTTCACAGCCCCATCGGTAACCTGATCAGTGACGGCGCGCGCATGACCGCGCTGGCCGCCGTTTGTGCTGATATCATAAGCACTATGCCCGAACGCGAGCAGCACCCATCAGTTTTTGGCGCGCTGGAAGGGTACTTATCCATGCTCGAGGCTGAGGGCGGCACAGTGGCCCTGTGGGCGTCGGCGCTGGCGCGCATTGAACTGGGCATACTGGAGGGGCTCGGGTACGGACTTGACCTTGGGACATGCGCAGCGACGGGCGCAGAAGATAACCTGATTTACGTGTCGCCAAAGTCAGGTCGGGCGGTGTCTGCGGAAGCCGGGGCGCCCTATAAGGATAAATTGCTATCGCTGCCTTCATTCCTTGTGTCGGACACAGTGTCTGACGCTGGCGCCCGTGATGCGCTTGCAGGCCTGAGGCTGACAGGATTTTTCCTGGAGCGAAACGTCTGGATAGTTAACGGCACGGGACAGCCAGACGCGCGGGAACGCTTCCAGCAGTTTCTATCCCGGCACATGGTTTGACGCCCGCTGAACATAGACCCCGCCGCACATGAAATGATGACCGTAAAGGGCCAAGCAGTCGGTCCATATCCTGCAAAAGCCTTTTCGCTGAAATTTCTGTGGAAAAACCACAACATCGTGTAGCCATGGCGCGCCGTGATGCTATAAGTAGTGCATGTCTGAATTAGTACCTGAATCGATTGTCGAAGCCCCGTTTGCGGAGGCACTGAGCGAACGTTATCTTGCGTACGCCTTGTCCACCATTATGTCCCGGTCATTGCCGGATGTGCGTGACGGCCTGAAACCCGTTCACAGGCGGCTTTTGTACGCCATGCGCATGCTGAAGCTGGACCCCAAAACCGGGTACAAAAAATGCGCCCGGGTTGTGGGGGATGTGATCGGTAAATATCACCCGCATGGGGATCAGTCGGTGTATGATGCCCTTGTACGTCTGGCGCAGGACTTTTCGGTGCGGTATCCGCTGGTCGACGGACAAGGTAATTTTGGCAACATCGACGGCGATAACGCGGCGGCCATGCGGTACACCGAAGCGCGCATGACCGAAGTGGCCGCCATCCTGATGGAAGGCCTGGAAGAAAACGCTGTTGATTTCCGCCCCACTTATGACGGCGAAGAAGAAGAACCAGTGGTGTTCCCGGGTGCTTTCCCGAATTTGCTTGCGAATGGGTCCAGCGGGATTGCCGTTGGTATGGCCACCAACATCCCGCCCCATAATGTGGGGGAATTGATGGACGGCCTGCAATTATTGATTGAAGCGCGCCGCGACCCGTCTGTTGATGTAACAACGGCGCAGTTGATGGACCGGATACCGGGTCCGGACTTTCCAACAGGTGGCCAGATTGTAGAGCCGCGCGAAAACATTCTCCAGGCTTATGAGACAGGTAGGGGCAGCTTCCGTGTCCGCGCCAAATGGGAAAAGGAAGAGCTTCCGCGCGGGCTCTATAACATCGTCATCACGGAAATCCCGTTTCAGGTGCAGAAATCCAAGCTTATTGAAAAAATCGCTGAACTGATTTCCGACAAAAAACTGCCGATCCTGACCGATGTGCGCGACGAGTCTGCCGAAGATATGCGGATTGTGCTGGAACCTAAAAACCGCACCATCGATGAAAAAATATTGATGGAAAGCCTGTTTAAGCTGACCGATCTGGAAACCCGTTTTTCGCTAAATTTGAATGTGATTACGGCGGATAACAAGCCGCATGTGTTGTCCCTGAAGCAAACACTTGATGCGTTCCTTGATCATCAGGTTGAGGTGCTGGTGCGCCGCAGCCAGTTCCGGCTCGAGAAAATTGAGCGACGGCTTGAGATACTTTCGGGCTATCTGATCGCATACCTCAATCTGGATGAAGTGATCCGCATTATCCGCGAGGAAGATGATGCCAAAGCCTCGTTGATGAGCACATTCAAGCTGACGGACATGCAGGCAGAGGCGATCCTGAATATGCGTCTGCGGGCGCTGAGGAAGCTGGAGGAAATTGAAATCCGCAGCGAGCACAGCAAGCTTGAGGAAGAACGTTCTAAACTCAAGGCGCTTATTGGCTCCAAACGGCTGCAATGGCTCGATCTGGGGGATAAGTTTGCCGATATTAAAAAGCGCTTCGGGCCTGATACCGACCTTGGCAAGCGCCGTACCCGGTTTGGCGAAGCACCTGTGGCAGAAGTTGTGCCGCTGGAAGCCATGATCGAAAAAGAACCCATAACAGTTGTCTGCTCCAAACGTGGCTGGATCAGAGCGCTGAAAGGCCACACTAAAGCCGAAGAAGTCTTGAAATATAAGGAAGGCGATGAAGAGCGTTTCCGCTTCCACGCCTACACGACGGACAAGATTTTTCTGTTTGCCTCCAACGGCAAGATATACACGCTGGGCGGCGACAAGCTGCCGGGTGGGCGCGGTAACGGTGAACCCGTGCGCCTGATGGTGGATATGGATGCCAACGACGAAGTGATATCGCTATTACCCTATATGCCGGGTGGTAAGATGGTGGTCGCCAGTTCCATCGGCAAGGGTTTTGTGGTTGAGGCCGATAACGCGGTCGCGATGACCAAAGGCGGGAAGCAAATCCTCAATTTGCCGGGCGACTCGATGGCAACGCACTGTATTCCGGTCACGGGGGATAGTGTTGCGGTTATTGGTGACAATCGCAAATTGCTGGTGTTTGGCCTTGATGAATTGCCGACCATGAACCGGGGGCAGGGCGTTACGCTGCAACGCTATAAGGACGGTGGCATGAGTGACCTGATCACCTTCCACCGCGAAGAAGGGCTCACCTGGCCAATGGGCGGTGCATCTGAGCGTTGGCGCACGGAAACCGACCTTGCGCCCTGGACCGGTAAACGCGGCAATGCAGGGCGGTTGCCGCCGATGGGGTTTCCGCGCAACAAAAAGTTCCGCTGAGTTGGTGATGATACGCGGCACCCTTTCCTGACCAAGACCAAGCAGAGGTATACTTCCATGAGCAAAGAAAACCTTCAGCGTTGGTATGACTTTATGGAAAACCATAATGAACAGGCGCTGTCTGACATGCTGGCGGATGATGTGGTGTTCCATTCACCGGTTGTGCATACACCGCAAGAGGGCAAGGCCATCACGTTTGCGTATCTTGCTGCGGCGGGCAAGGTGTTGGGCGGCGATCATTTCCAGTATGTGAACGAATTTGTAAGTGATACCGGCGCGGTGATTGAATTTGTTACAGAAATTGATGGTATCAAAATCGATGGCATTGACATGATCACCTGGAATGCTGACGGCAAAATCATTGAATTCAAGGTCATGGTCCGGCCTTTGAAAGCCGTGAACAAGGTTCATGAAATGATGGGTCTGATGCTGGAACGGATGAAAGCTGGCGGCTGATACAGCCGACACTGCCACAAACACGTAAACCGGCTCCATATTTCAGCAAAAATATGCGTTCCTGTGCTGCCAGTTTTGACATCCGTCAACATCGCAGTTTACCGTTTGTTGCAAGGTCCAGGGGTTGATGGGCTGGAATCGACGGACTGAGGTCGATGTAGTGAATTTGACTACTGGGGTTAAAGACTGCCCTGTCAGGTCGAGGCGCTGGATTTTTGGGGTACCATGAAGCAATTTTTGCGCACTATTATGGATGCACTGCGTGACCTCGCGCCGATTATTCTGGTTATTCTGTTTTTCCAACTGATTGTTTTGCAACAGCCTTTCCCAACACCAGGGCGTATTTTGCTGGGGCTTGTTGCTGTGGTTCTGGGCCTTGCGCTGTTTATTGAAGGCCTGCAACAAAGCCTGTTCCCCTTCGGCGAAAACATGGCAGGTGCGTTTGTGCGCAAGGGCAGTGTTTTCTGGCTGCTTACATTTGCTTTTGCCCTTGGGTTTGGCACAACCGTCGCTGAACCTGCGCTGATTGCGGTATCCAACGAAGCCGCGCGTATTACCGCCAGCGCTGGCATGATTGAGCCTGGCAGCTCCGCACAAAATGCTTACGCCCTTGGGCTGCGGGCAACAGTGGCCGTCTCAGTTGGCCTGTCGTTGGTGGTTGGCGTCCTACGCATTCTTAAAGGATGGCCAATTCACTATATCATCATTGGCGGGTATCTGGTGATTGTTGCGCTCACGCAGTTTGCGCCTAAGGAAATTATCGGTGTCGCTTATGACAGTGGTGGTGTCACCACATCGACCATAACTGTGCCGCTTGTCACGGCGCTGGGTATTGGCTTATCGACGATCATCAAGGGGCGCAACCCCATGATCGACGGGTTCGGGCTCATTGCTTTTGCCAGCCTTTTTCCCGTCGCGTTTGTTCTGGCTTACGGGATGGTGGTTTCGTGATGGATCAAATTCTCAACAATATCCTGCTGACTGTCCTGTCGACTATTCGGGATGTTCTGCCCATTGGCCTGTTGTTGGTGTTCTTCCAGCTTGTCGTCCTAAAGGAAAGAATTCCCAACCTGAAACGCACTATTATAGGGTTCCTGTATGTCATTGCAGGTCTGGCGCTGTTTTTAATTGGCTTGCAGGAAGCATTGTTTCCGCTGGGTGACATTATGGCCAAACAGCTTACAGACCCGGCCTTTCTTGCCCCGGGCGGTGATACCAGCGTTACTATCGAATGGTGGCATTATTATTGGGTTTACATCTTCGCAGCCGCCATTGGTTTTTCAACTACCGTGGCCGAACCGTCGCTTATGGCCGTCGCGATAAAGGCGAACGAAGCCTCAGGGGGTGCCATCAGCCCCTGGGGTTTGCGGATTGCGGTCGCCATTGGCGTGGCGATCAGCATCGCCCTTGGTGCGTTCCGTATCGTCACCGGAACCCCGCTCGCAGCCTATATGATTGTTGGGTATTTGCTGGTTGTTGTCCAAACCATGTTTGCGCCCAAAATGATTGTGCCGCTCGCATACGACAGCGGCGGTGTCACCACATCAACGGTTACAGTGCCTCTGGTTACCGCGCTGGGGCTTGGACTTGCGTCCACCGTTCCCGGGCGCAGCGTGTTGATTGACGGGTTTGGCTTGATCGCGCTGGCAAGCTTGTTCCCGATGATTACGGTCATGGGGTATGCGCAGTTATCACATTTTACGGCCCGAAAGCGGGATGACACCAACAAAGATTAGACGGTTAGTATCAAGATGAGGAATTAGATATGAGATTCAAATTGATCATCGCCCTGGTGGCGGACGAATACACTGAAAAAGTGATAGACGCTGCGCGCGGTGCGGGCGCAACCGGGGCGACCGTTATCAAAAGTGCCCGGGGGGAAGGCCTAAAACCAGTGAAGACTTTTCTGGGTCTGACACTGGAAGGTCAGGTGGATGTTATCCTCTATATCGTAGAACAACATCTAAGCCGCAAAATTCTGGAACGTATCGCCGAAGAGGGCCGTTTTGGGGATAAACCCGGTTCTGGGGTGGTTTTTCAGGTGCCGGTTGAAGATGCAGTTGGCCTTGGTTCCCAACTGGATACAATCAAACAAGAAATCGAGGGACAGTTATGAGCGACCAAAAATATCTATCCGTTCAGGATGTCATGACATCAGACATTGAAATGATTGATGGCATGACATCAGTGGCTGACGCACTGGAACGCCTGCGTCGCAAACAGATCAGTTCATTGATTGTGGAGCGCCGGGATGACAGCGACGAGTATGGCATGCTGACGGTCGGTGACATCGCACGGGGCGTTTTGGTACCAAACCTGTCGGCAGAAAGGGTTAGTGCCTACGAGATTATGACCAAGCCCGTCCTGTCAGTGGATGCTGGTATGAATATTCGCTATGCGATCCGGCTTTTGACGCGCTTTTCTGTGTCCAGGGCGCTTGTTTTGAACGCTGGCAAGGCGATTGGTATTGTCACCCTGCGCGATATGGTATTGCGCAGTGCTGAATTCCAGTAGGCGCAAGTCTCGGTGGGTTGCGCGGCTTGATCGCCACATAAAAAAAGGGCGGTCAGGAGAGGCCGCCCTTAGGTCTTGGGGAAGGTTTAGCTTTTGTCTTATTGGGGCTCTAAATTGGAAGTGCTGAGCCCACCTGGGGAGCTTGGTTTATCGCGTGTGTTTACGCAGGACCCATGTAAAAAGCGTTCAGCTTGTTACCGTCCAGATCGCGGAAGTATGCTGCATAAAAAGTACTGTCATCGCCGCCCCTGAGGCCGGGTTCCCCTTCATCGGTTGCACCAAGCGATAATGCTTTCTCATAAATCTTATCAACAGTGGTGCGGTCTGGTGCAGCAATAGCAGCCATAACACCGTTGCCAACCGTTGCAGGCTCACCATTGAAGGGTTTTGCGATAGCAATGCCAGCGCCACCTGGCGTGTTGCCCCATGCAATGAAGCTGTCGTCTTCCCAGACGCGTTTGCCGCCCACGACGCTCAAAAGCGCGTCATAAAACGCTGTTGCCTTGGCAAAATCATTGGTGCCTACAGAAATGTAACCCAGCATTTGTCCCTCCGTGATAGCTGAAATTCTCGTCTGCTACAGAATGATATGGAGCGGGGCCTGCATACTTTAAAGTCTTTGCACCGCATAGCAGCCCTACAAAAATGAATGGTTAACTGATCAATTGACCATAGTTTGATCAAAAACCATTATCATTCAGGAAGGCTTCTATCTTTTCTGGTGTTACCAGACCGGCTTTTCGAGCGGCCTCCCGGCCATTATTATACAGCACCATGGTGCCTGTATGGCGAAAGGCATAGCGTTCAAGGAATTCTGTATCCCGGTCAAAATCCACGCGAATGGCGCGGATTTCAGGGCCACGCCCCGCAGCATGCAGGCTCTGAAGGGCACGATGTTGCAGCAGGCAGGTTGGGCACCACGATGCGTACACTTCTACCAGCATGGGCTCGCCGCGTTGCATTAATTCTTCAAATCGTGGTGCGGAATACTCTTCCCAGCCCGGTAAAATCGGGTCCGAAGGGCGCAGGTTCATATAAATCAGGTTGCCCCACAACAGGATGGCAATCAGTCCGATAAAGCCAACTTTGGCCCATATTTTTTTGACCAGGGACGGAGCCTGATTATGCGTAGTGTTTTCCATGCCAGTTGACTAGCAGCGCACTGGGCTTGCGGCAACTAAAGCGCGATAAACTTTCTGTCAGGTGTTTAGTCTCTGAACAGAAGATCCGGCAGCCACGTCACCAATTCTGGCTCCAGTGAAATCAACAACAGCGCAATCACCTGAATAACAACAAAGGGCAAAACCCCCTTATATATGGCGGTTGTTGGCACGTCTTCGGGCACCACGCCGCGCAGGTAAAACAGCGCAAAGCCAAATGGCGGGGTCAGAAAGCTGGTTTGAAGGTTCATTGCCATCAACACCCCAAGCCAGATAGGACCGTAAGTGCCATCCATCGCCAGCAGCGCTGGGGCCACCACCGGCACAACCACAAAAGTGATTTCTATAAAATCCAGGAAAAATCCCAGTACAAACATCAAAAGCATCACGAGCAAAAGCGCCGTGAACTGCCCGCCCGGTAGGTTATGCAGCATATTTTCAATAATTTCATCGCCGCCAATGCCCCGGAATGTCAGGGAAAACAGCGATGCGCCAATGAGAATGGCGTAAATCATTGTGCTGATTCGAACGGTGGAGCGCAGCACATCGCTGAGAACGCCGCTTCTATGGGTGCGCCAAAGGGCGATGCCAAGCCCGGCAAAAAACAGGATCGACAGTAAAACGGCGGCCCAATAAGCAATTTGGTCACTGCTTGGTACCACTTCGCGGTGCATACGCAGGTCAAAGTTGGTTGAAATCAACAGCAGCAATACAATCGCGATGATAGAGCCAACCACGATGCGCGGCATAACACCGCCAAGTCGCGATGCCCCGAGGAGAATGGCACCAATAGCGCCCACCGACGCCGCCTCTGTCGGGGTGGCGATGCCGGTTAGGATAGAGCCTAGCACTGCAACGATCAGGAACAGCGGCGGTAAAAGCGCGAAGAACAGTTTGCGATAGAGAGTGCCGCTTGTGTCTGTGTCTTGCTCGATAGCGGGCGACGTTTCAGGCCGAAAAACCGCCATGCCGACCTGATACAGGATGTAAAGCCCAACCAGAATAATGCCGGGGATCAGCGCACCCGCGAACAGTTCGCCCGCGCTCATGGGCACAGGTGAAAACATGCCCTTGTTCAATTGCGCCTGCTGCCAGGCGTTTGACATTACGTCAGCAAGCAAAATCAGGACAATAGATGGTGGGATGATCTGCCCCAAAGTACCAGCCGCCGCGATAGATCCGGTAGCAAGTGATGTGTCATATCCCCGGCGCATCATGGTGGGCAGTGACAACAAACCCATGGTGACAACCGTTGCCCCAACAATGCCGGTGGATGCCGCCAACAGCGCGCCAACAATAGTGACAGAGATGCCCAGACCGCCGCGCAGGGGACCAAACAGTTTGCCCATGCTTTCCAGCAGTTCTTCTGCCACATTGGATTTTTCCAGCATCACACCCATGGTGACAAACAGGGGCACGGCGAACAAAAGTTCGTTGCGGATCACGCTTCCGAACAGGCGGTTAGGCAGGATTTCAAGGAACGAGAGGTCCATCAAGTCAGTTGCAATGCCAATGCCGCCAAACAGCAAGCCTGTGCCCGCCAGCGTAAAAGCGACGGGAAACCCGGTCATCAATAAACCCACCAGCGTGACAAACATGGTGATTGTCAGGATGATATTGATGTCCATCAGGCACGCCCCCCAAACAGGGTTTGGCCATGGCGGATCAGGTCGGCAATTGCATGCAACGACAGCGTTAGCGCAAACAGCAGCAGTGTTGATTTCAGTAAATAAACGAAGGGCAGGCCGCTTGATTCAACGCTGGACTCCTGGATTGCCCAGCTATCGGTTACATAGGGTAGGCTGGCATGCCAGAACAGCACCAGAAATGGCACCAATAGCAAAAGCGTTCCCAGGAAATTAACCCAGGCTTTGCCGCGCTCGCCCAGCTTGCAATACACCAGGTCGACGCGCACATGCTCGTCCTTAAACGCGGTGTAGCCCGCACCGCCCAGGAACATCATTGCGTTGATATATTGCAGACTTTCCTGCAACTGGATGCTGCCGGTTGAAAAGACATACACCATCAGCACAACACCAAACTGCACCAACACCAACATAAGCGGCAAGGCTGCAAGGATATGACCGGTTCTGTCCGCAAACCCGTCAAGCTGCCGGAGGATCGTCTCAAGCATAGGGGTGTTTATCCGTCAGACAGGGTGCGGGCGTCCATAAACGCTTTTTCCGCAATATTGCCCCACCGCATGCTGCCGGCCCGTGCCTGGGTAAAGCTGTCGTATATTCGGCGTGACAGGTCATCATGATTGGCTGTTTCAAGGACCACCTCTGCTGACACGCGGCCTAGTATTTTGAGTATCTCGTCATCGAATTTTCGCAGTGTAACGCCGTGTTCGTTGATAAGTGTGTCCAGCGAGCGGGCGTTGTTGGCGTTAAATTCCGCCAGCATGACATCGTTTTCCGTTGCCGTTGCCGCTTCAATCCATGCTTTTTCGGTGGGCGTCATATCATTCCAGATATCTGTATTCAGCCCAAGTGCCAGCGCTGTGCCTGGCTCATGAATGCCTGGGTAATAATAATTTTTCACAATGGAATAAAAGCCAAACGCCAGATCGTTCCAGGGGCCAACCCATTCGGTGGCGTCGATGTTGCCCTGGCTCAGCGCCTGGAAGATTTCGCCGCCTGCTTTGGTAACCGGTGTTGCGCCGACCCGCTTCATCACTTCGCCGCCCAGACCCGGCATGCGGATGCGCAAGCCCTGGAAGTCTTCAATGGAATTGATTTCCTTGGCAAACCAGCCGCCCATTTGGGTGCCTGAATTGCCCGCCAAAAAGGCTTTCACATTGAACTGACCTGACAGTTCGTCCCACAGGTCCTGCCCGCCGCCAAATCGTATCCACGAGGTAATCTCAGGCGCTGTCATTCCCATGGGTACAGCGCTGAAAAAATTGAAAGCAGGGGACTTGCCCTGCCAATAATATTCGGCACCATGATACATGTCGGCTTTGCCTTGGGATACGGCATCAAACGCTTCCAAAGGGCCTACCAGTTCACCGCCCGCATACACGCGGACCGTAATGTTGCCATCAGACAGAGCCTCTATTCGGCGGGCAACCCGCTCAGCCCCTGTGCCAAGGCCTGGGAAATTTTTCGGCCAGGTCGTCACCATTTTCAGCGTGCGCTTTTTGCTGACAATCGCTGGGCTTCCAGTGGTGTTATCAGACGTGCCGCCGCTGTCACATGCTGCCAGCAACCCTGCCGCGCCAACCGCTGTTGCGCCTTTCAACAAACGACGGCGGTTCATTTTTTTTGTTGATGCCACCGCTGTCCCACCTTTTTGTTTGTCGCCCATGACCTTACCCTTACGTGTCACGATGATGCCCCCACATCTGGCCTACGCCTGTTATCTTGTGTGCTAAGTCCCACGCGGGCGCGGGAATATTGGCGCCAGTATAGAAGCAGAATGCATGGGGGCAAGCAAAGAGCAGCTAAAAAGCGGCAAACGGCGCTTTCGGTCCGGTCAAATGGCCCTCAGCCTAGTCAAAAGGGTACCAGCCATTCGGCCCCAGCCGTTCCAGTGGCTTGAAGCGGGCCTTATAATTCATTTTGGAACTGTCTTTGACGTAATAGCCCAAATATACATGCGGCTGATTCGCCCGCGCCGAGCGCAGAATATGATCATGGATCAGATACGTGCCAATAGACCGGCGTTCCATATCCGGGGCGAAGAAACTGTACACCATAGAGAGACCATCGGTCAGCTCGTCGGTGAGCGCGACCGCAATCAATTCGCCTGTGATGGATTTGCGGTATTCAATCTGCACGGTCTGTACCGGGCTTGATTCGACCATGTCGTCAAATTCACTTCGGGTCATCCCCGCCATGGACCCGTCACCGTGACGCGCCCCCAAATAGCGGCTCAGCAGGTCAAATTGTTCGTCTGTGGTAACCGGTGGCTTTACCTCTGCGCTCAGGTCGGCGTTCAGCTTGGCAATACGTCGCTGTGAGCGGCTGGGCGTATATTGCTGCGCCAGAACCCGAACAGACACACATTCCGCGCAGGTTTCGCACGCGGGGCGGTATACAACTGTCTGGCTACGTCTGAAGCCCACTTTGCCCAGCGCTTCATTCAGCGCTTCCGCATCCGGGCCTCTCAGTTCCGTGAAAACCTTGCGTTCTTCCTGCCCCTCAATATAGGGGCAGGGCGACGACGCGGTCACATAGAACTTCGGAAACTGAATGCCTTGGTCGGTCATACGGTTTTATCGCCAGAGGTTAGGGAACGAATGTTGGTCAAAGTAAACCATAATACCACGGCACAAACAAAGTGAATGTGATCCACATAACCACAATCAGCGGTGTACCAACGCGGACAAAGTCCACAAAGCGGTAATGCCCGGGTGCCATCACCAGCAGGTTTGTCTGGTAACTCATCGGTGTTGCAAAGCTGCAGTTCGCGCCAAAAATGACCGCCAGCAGGAAGGGCATTGGGTCGACCTCCAACTGAAGCGCGATGGATACGGCAATCGGCGTAAACAGCACAGCCGTGGCATTGTTGGACAAAACGTTGGTCAGTAAGGCAACAAGCAGGAAGAAGCCTGACAAAATCACCCAGATGGGCGCGCCCATCATCAGCTCAAGCGAGGTATGGGCCAGCCATGCCGCCCCGCCGGTGCCCTGCATTGCGGCCCCGAGAGCCAGCGCGGCCCCAACAATTGTAAACACCCGCCGGTCAATCGCGCGGCTGGCTTGCCGCACGTTCAAACAGCGTAAAATCATCATCATGGTTGCGCCTAACAGCGCCGACACAACAATCGGCATAATTTCCAGCGCGGCGGTAAACACCACACCGGCAAACACCATCAGCGCACGCACCGCATATTCCTTCATCGGCACGTCAGACGCCGACGACTCCATCAACAAAACGTCCTGGTTATCGCGCAGGTCCAATACGTTGTTGCGCTCACCCATCACCAACAGCACATCGCCGGCTTCCAGCCGCAATTGCGACAAAGCGGCGCGGATCATGCGGCTGCGGCGCTGGACGCCCAGCACAGAACAGCCGGTTTCCGCCCGAAAGCCAGATTGCGAGAGCGTGCGCCCATCCATGCGGGACGCTGGCGCAATTACCGCTTCTGCAATGACCCGGCGCTGACCCGCCTGATCTTCCTGGCTTTCCTCACCCTCGGCGTCTGCCACCAGATCTGGCGATGCGTTCAACAGTTCGGTCATCACCCCGCGGGTTGCCGCCACCATCACAATGTCGCCAACGCTGAGCGTAATGTCGTCGTATGGCGGCAAAAGCTTCAGATGCCCGCGCTGGATCATGCGCACGGTAACGTCCTTCAACCCTGGGAACATGCCTGCCACCGCTTTTTGACCAACCAGTCCGTTGTCGGGGGCTAGCTCCATCTGGAACAAAAACTGTTTGCCGCCGCTGCCCGCCAGACGTTTGGCAATGCCGCTGCGGTCCACTAGCAGCCGGGGTGCGACAAAAATCACATAGATAAAGCCAACTGCTGCCATGGCGGCGCCGGGGATGGTAAAATCAAAAAAGCCTATCGTGCCGCCATGCGATTGTTCGTAGGCACCCGCCGCCAACAGGTTGGTACTGGAGCCGATTTTGGTCATGTTGCCACCCAAAATCGCCGCAAAGCTAAGCGGGATCATCACCTGAGCCGATTGCTTGCCCAGCTTTTCGGCCAGCGCCCCCAAAATCGGTATGAAGATCACCACAACCGGTGTGTTGTTCATAATCGCAGAAATCAGCATCACAACCGCAAGGCACGCCAGCAGCACCGTGTTGGGGTGGGATTTGCCCCAGCCCACCAGCATGCTTGCAGGGCCGTTTAAGGCCCCGGTTTGCACCAACCCCTGACCAACAACCAGAAGCGCCATAATGGTGATAAGGGACGGGTCCGCAAACCCCTTCAAAATGTCCCGCGCATCCAAAACGGCGTTGCCGTCCCCGTCCTGCATCGGCAGCATATGAAACACAAGCAACAGCAGCGCAACTGTGGCAATAGATGACAGTTCAAGCGGGATGCGGTCATAGGAATAGGCGACAATCGCCCCCACGACGATCGCGAACGTCAGCCACATTTGCAGGGTTGGTTCGATTATTTCCACAGGTGTTTTGGTCCGCCCTTCATTCCATCGCAACCCTTATTGTTAACGGTGCCATGGTCGATGAACAAGCAGAAAGCAAATACTGCGTATGGGAAAGGCCTAGTTACCGCCGGTAAGATTAGGCGGCACAACGGGTGCTTCTCTCAGGATAAGCACCGTAATCCGGCGGTTTTCCGACCGGGTCGGATTGTCCGGGTACAAGGGGTCTGTGCCAGCTTTGCCAATCACTTCAAAAAAGCGGTCACCTGTGACGCCAGAGGTATCCAGCACTCGGCGTGCCGAATTGGCGCGATCTGCGCTCAGCTCCCAGTTGGTGCCGCCCTGCGTCCCCTGAAAATTACCGCCATCCGTGTGGCCCTGGATAGTGATGCGGTTGGGTAGGTTTTGGACGGACTGTCCAACTTCCGTCAACATATCGCGGGCATAGCCATACAGCTCGTCTGTGCCCTTGCGGAACATGGCGCGCTGGTCTTTGTCAATCAGCTGAATCTTCATGCCATCTTCGGTGATTTCCATAATCAATTGATCAGACATATCCGACAGCGTCGGTGATTGCTGTATGGCAAGGCGCAACTGTTCCTGCATTTGTTCAAATGACAGGTCTTCCTGTTGCCGGATGCGATTGGCGGCTTCCATAATGTCGCGAATGTCCGGGTCGCCGCCGCCTTCCACGTCGGCACCTGTGCCATCACCAGCCGTGGGGCCGGTTTGGGGCGGTCCGGGCTGAGCAATCAATACGGCTGGGGAAGGGTTGGACCCCATAGAATCTTCCGATGGTGGGTTGATGGCATCAACGCCGGATCGGCCAGATACGGCGGCTGTTGTCGGGGAGAAATAGTCCGCGAGCCCCGCAAGCGTTTCTGGCGGCGCCACATTCAACAACCACAACAGCATGAAAAACGCCATCATGGCTGTGGTGAAATCGGCGTAGGCAACTTTCCAGGCACCGCCATGGTGCCCGCCGCCCTGAACCTTCTTCACCTTTTTGATGATTGGTCTTAACGCTTCGTCTTCGCCTGCCACGTAAGTGTCCGTTCCTGTATCCGTTTGATCCGGTTACTATGGCACCAGATGGTTAACAAGTCGTTCACGTTAGCTGCTTCACCGGCTGCTGTGTAAGGCTGCCCGGTGAGGCTGGCGGTATCTATTTTTGTGGCTTGAGCGTCAGAACATGATCGGCATCCGCCGGAACAGCCGCAGTGGTCGGGATGGTAAAATAATCAACCGCGCGCCAGCTATCGAACAAGTCGCCGTAATGCTTCGAGAAGGGGTTACCTGACTGACCTGTTGGTTGCATGTAAAGCGATTTTTCCAGGTCCGACAGGTCAAAAATTCCTCGATAACTTGGCCCGAACGTTGACTGGTTCAATGTGGCAGAGCTTGTGCTTACTCCCGCCACGTTAACAGTAAACCGACCGCCGGATACCGGGGCGGTCAAGCCAAAAATATCTTTTAAAACAGGAATTTGGCTCATCGGTCTATGACTTTGGTGTAACGTGTGACTGTCGCCCCAGCGCCAATCTGCCCAGTTTTCACCATACGTGCTGCTCAGTTCTTCGATGGTATCTGCCATCGCGCGGTTCGCCAGGGCGGCACAGGTTTCCACCGTTTCCTCGGTGCGGGTATCATCGCACCAGCCCAGCGATGCATCGCGGTTCAGCACAGGCAGCGCATAATATCCGGTGTTCCATTCATCGCCGCCAGCATTTGCCGCCCAATACAGGCTGGATTTGATCAACCGGGGGCGTTGGCGGCGGAAGCTGGCATACATATCGCCCAATTCGTCTTCCATCAACAACGCCTGATAATGACGCAACCAACTATAGAAGATCAGGGGCTCTGGCGTGTCGGCATCCATGCTGCCCGACCATGCGGCCATGGCTGACTTGATGGGGGTATTTTCAAGGTGCGTTACCATCCATGGCAGGATATCGCGCGCCATGTCTGACACTACATCGGCGTGAAGGGTGCCGAAGGTATCAGCCGTGTGGTTTTCTATTGCCGTCAATTCAGCCCGAATACGATTACCGCGATACGGTAAAGCCCAGTCATGTGTGATGAAATGTGGATAACTGTCATCAATGATCTTTTCGTTCGCTGTTGCAATGACGCCGGTATCCGGATTGTAGCGGGTTGGCAGTTCATCGTATGGCAAGAACCCTTGCCAATCGTATTTGGCATCCCATCCGGGTGATGGAAGCAGGCCTCCAATTTCGTTATCTGCGCGGCGCACCGGGACGCGGGCAGGGGCGTAATACCCAATATTGCCCTCGGTATCGGCAAATATCATGTTCTGCTGCGGCCCGCCATAAAGCGCGCCTGCTGTCTTGAATTCCTCAAAGTTTTGCGCGGCACCCAGTTGCAACAGGGCAACCGACCCTGTGTCTGTCGGCATCAAGGCAGTCCACTGCAGCGCAATAACATGCTCGTCGTCAGTGAAAGTCTCGCTGCCGTCATAAATGTCTGAAACAACAGGACCATGCCGGGTTTCCCGCACCGTTAACACCACATCGTCGCCGTCACGGACTTTGATAACTTCCTCTCGAACGTCAAAAGCCATCGGGCCATCAGGCGTTAGGTAGCTGTCCTCGTCGACCAGTTTTTCAACAAACAGGTCCATGATGTCAGGGGCTGTGTTGGTGAAACCCCAGGCAATGGTGTCGTTGCGGCCCAGCACAATACCGTGCGCGCCAGGAAAGCTGACACCGACGACATTAGTGTCCTTGGTTCTGTTGTGCAGACGTGCAAGATACCAGATTGAAGGTGTTGTCAGCCCCAAATGTGGGTCATTGGCCAGAAGCGGCATACCGCTTGCGGTACGGGTGCCTGAAACCACCCAGTTGTTGGACCCGTAGCCTGCTGGCTTTGCAGGGCCAAGCGCCTTGGCCGCTGCAAGAAGGGGGGCGCTATCGTAGAGGTTTGCCATGGATGGCATCGTGCGCGGTGCTTCGCCGGGGTAGGCTGGGTACAGTGTGGCAACTTGTTCTGGGGTTAACTTGGTCAGCAACTGCGCCCGTGCTACTTCGTGGCGGGCATTGCCCGACAGGTCCAACCACATCATTTTTTGCCAAACAAGCGAATCCCTTGGGGTCCAGGGCTCGGGTGTGACACCAGTGATCAGAAACTCGGGCGGCAGTGCGCCCTGATGGTTTGCGACAAAGGCATTCACGCCGCTGGCATAGCTTTCCAGTATTTCGACAGCATAGGAAGGCAAGGCTGCAAGGGCTGTTTCTGCCCGGTGCGTAAAGCCAAGGGTGCGGAAATAGCGGTCAAAACCAAGGCCGGGTTCGCCCAGCACTTCTGCCACCCGGCCTGTGCCGATGCGGCGGTTCATTTCCATTTGCCACAGGCGGTCTTGTGCGTGGACATAGCCAAGACCAAAGGCAAGGTCGTTTTCGCTGGCGGCGTTAATGTGCGGCACGCCGCGACTGTCGCGGGCGATGGTGATGCTGTCTTGCGGGCCGTTAACAACCACCGTTCCATCAATCGTCGGCAGGCTGCTTTTTAGCCAGCCAAAACCGATGAGGACAATTGCTGCCAAAATGACACCGACAGACGTCAGCCAAAACTTCCAGGATTTCATGCGTTTCACCCTTGCCCTTCATAATTTTGTTCAGGCGAGACTATATGGCGTTTGTGCTGGTTGCCAACTGCCTAATTGCGCCCCGGGGGTAATTTGTCGCCAGTCACACGCGCATCACCGATTGGTGTTTTGGTTTTATGTGCATGCCATCCGCAAATCACTTAGGTTTAACCCAGTCGGTAGAATGAAACATGTCCGGTAGGGCAATTTTGAAAAAAGGTGCGTGATGAAAATTTGTCTGAAAACGGTGATGTTGGTGGGTGGCATGGCAGTGGCCGCGACGGGTGTTCGGGCGACCAGCGACAATACAGCATGGCTTATTGCCAGCAAGGTAAACCAGTCAGCCAATCAGGCGTCAGAAACGCAGGACGCCCCCCTTGCGATTGGCGGGTATGACCCCACGCTCTATTTTGCGGGTGGCCTGCCAAAACCTGGCAACGCAACAATTACCTATGTTTTTGAAGGGCAGACCTATCGTTTTGCCACTTATCAAAGCCGCCAGACCTTCATGGAAAACCCAACAAAATACGCGCCGCAATATGGTGGGCATTGTGCTTTTGCCATGTCGGAAGACAGCACCGTGCAGGCAAATCCTGCAGTTTTTGCGGTGCAGGATGACAAGCTCTTTTTGTTTGAAAATGAAATGAAGCTGGAGATGTGGAAAAATAACAGCCGCAAATTTCGGGTGCTGGCGGACAAACGCTGGGAATTTGAAGCCAAGAATTTTTCCCGCGTGAGGGCAAAATTCTAGGGCATCTCAAGACTGCCATTGTAGCAACAAGCTGAAAACGCACAAACCAATCTACAGACGGTAGGAAAATTGTCATCAACCGGGGCGCATAGACGACATGCGTTCCCGCTTGCTCTCACTAAAGGTTATTCGCCTGTTTTCCCCTTTTCCGCTATGGCCACAGCCATAGTGATGGCCCGAGGCTAAACCCCAATAATTCATATTCAGTTACCGTGCACGTCGCGTGATCTTGCCAGAGACGGTTGGCACATAAAGGTTGGTGCAGCGGTGACGGTGTCCAAGGTGCTTGGCGTATTGCTTTTGTTATGACTTCTTATCGCGCTATAGGTCTACACCCAGTGCATTTAGCTGAGACTCGCCTTGGGATGGGCTGCTCTCAAATTACATGCCTTGCCGATTACACCATCCTGATTGCCTAGATTGCTGTGCACTACGCAAAAACGGGTATCGTTATCAAAGCCTGAACGAGAGTTCTTTCATGAAGAATGGACCGATTTGTTGCGGGCAGGTCAAATTCCCCATCTGGTAAACAAAAGGTATAGCTGCTAGCCTCCCAATCAGGCGTCACAAGAAAATGAGGGATCCATTGGCAGACCTTGAACCCGAATACATTGTTGCTGTGGCTGAACAAATTTCTTTTGTAAGCGCGTTCCTGGGCGGTCTTTCAGCAACCATTCTGGTCACTATCGTGGTGTTTACTTCGCCCAGTAAGTCGGTGAGCTGGATCGTCTCCTCTTCAGCCTTTGCCGCCTGTAGTTTGTTGATTGCGGTTGTTGCTTCATGGCGGCTGATTATTATGTTGCATCCGGCTTTTCCCCTCCCAATTGAGCCGACGTTGGTAAACATCCTGTGGAACGGTATGTTGCTTGGGTATAGTGTTGGGTTTATCAGCCTGTTGGTTAGTGTTGGACTTTCGGGATGGCTTCGGTCCAGGAAAATTGGTCTGATTACCGCTTCTATTGCTTTTGTAGCAGTTGTCTTTTTTGTCGCTGCAACCCCGTTTGGTATTTAGGAATTGAAAACTGGTCGGCAATTCGTTGTAAATAGCTGGTAGGTTTTCCGGTTTGCTGCTGCTGGCATATACAGGGGGCTGGTCTCGTGCTCAGACTTCCCGGGACATAACAGTAATTGATGCCTCCGCTAATCAGGGACGGCAAAACACACGCAGGAGGGCACTATGGCAAATGTAGCATTCATTGGTTTGGGCGTTATGGGGTACCCGATGGCTGGGCACCTGGCGCGTGCCGGGCATTCGGTCACGGTTTATAACCGTACGGAAAGTAAGGCGAGCCAGTGGCTGGAGGCTTATTCGGATGCGGCGGCGGGCGACCTGTTTGCCGCGCCCACCCCGGCGGGCGCGGCGGCAGACGCCGACCTGGTGTTTGCCTGCGTAGGCGCAGACAAAGATGTGGAAGATGTTTGCATCGGCGCTGGTGGTGCGTTTGACGCCATGCGCACCGGCGCTGTGTTTGTCGACCACACCACCGCATCCGCTGATTGTGCCCGCGCCATGGCGGCAGAGGCGGAGGCCCGCGGTATCGGCTTTGTGGATGCCCCTGTTTCAGGCGGCGAAGCAGGGGCGGTGAACGGCGCCCTGACCATCATGTGCGGCGGCGAGCAAGGGAATTTTGATGCCGCAGAAAGTGTGATGCAGGCGTATGGGAAATCCATTCGGTTGTTGGGCGGCGCGGGCTCTGGCCAGCTTGCCAAAATGGTTAATCAGGTCTGTATTGCAGGTGTTGTTCAGGGCCTGTCAGAGGCCGTGCATTTTGGCATGGAAGCCGGCCTGGACATGAAAGCTGTCGTTAATGTGATCGGCAAGGGCGCGGCACAAAGCTGGCAGATGGATAACCGCGCCAGCACCATGATTGACGGCGAGTTTGATTTTGGCTTTGCGGTGGACTGGATGCGCAAGGATTTGGGTATTGTGCTCGAGGAAGCATCGCGCATGCAGGTGTCTTTGCCTTTAACAGCGCTGGTTGATCAATTTTATGCCGATGTGCAAAAAATGGGGGGTAACCGCAATGACACCTCCAGTTTGATAAGGCGGTTCCGCGGGTAGGGGCCACGCCTGCCGTTTTTGCCGGTTTTCGTGCCTTTTTGGGGTATTTTCGTAATTTTCCTGCAAGTTTTCGTAACTTTTTTGGTGGCTAAATATTTATTTTGAGCTTTTTTGGGCAAATACTTGAGTGACCGGTTGAGCCGCGGAGGGATAGATGGCTTTAGAACAAACAAACATGCCGCCAGTGATTTTGCGGCAACTGTTTGACCATGATACCTGGACCTACACCTATTTGCTGGCCGACCCGGCAAGCTATGACGCCGTGATCATTGATCCAGTCGTCGAGAAAATGTCTCTTTATCAGCAGCTTATCGGGGAACTGGGGCTAAAGCTCAAATATGGAATCGACACCCATGTGCATGCCGACCATGTGACGGCGCTGGGGGCTTTGCGCGAAACCTTTGGCGCGCGGTCCATCCACGGTATGGGGTCAAGCGCCACCGGCATTGACCGCTTTGTCGAAGACGGCGAAGTCATTGATTTTGGAGGGTTTTTCCTTACTGCGATCGCCACCCCCGGTCACACCGATGACAGTTTCAGCTATTTGTTCACGGGTGGGGAAACGCCCATTGTGTTCACCGGTGATACGCTGTTTATCCGGGGCACTGGCCGCACCGATTTCCAAAACGGCGATGCTGGGCAACAGTATGATAGTATTCACGAAAAGCTGCTGACACTGCCGGATGATACCATCGTTTACCCCGGTCATGATTACCGCGGCATGACACAAAGTCGCATCGGCGAAGAGCGCCGCTTCAACCCGCGCCTTCAGGTTGCCAACAAAGCCGAATACATTGAATTGATGGGGAATTTGAAGCTCGCGGACCCTAAATTCATGGATGTGGCCGTGCCTGCCAACCTAACCGCTGGCATCACTTACACCGGCGAATATCAGATATAATCGCAAAACGTGGCAAAAACCGCCGAAAACTCGTGTTTTTCCGTTGACTTTGCCTCTGCATCCCTATACCACCCGCTCTTTAATGAATGGTCAGGGCAATAGTGACCCTGTCCGCGCGAGCAATATAGTGCCTTATCGATTTCGGACTGCACACGCTCGTGGCGCTTAAAAGAAGGAGCGATTCGCATGTCCAAGCGTATTCAAGCGAAATACAAGATCGACCGCCGTATGGGTGAAAATATCTGGGGCCGTACAAAATCCCCAGTGAACCGCCGTGATTATGGCCCCGGCCAACATGGTCAGCGCCGCAAAGGCAAACTCTCGGATTTCGGTATCCAGCTGCGCGCCAAGCAGAAGCTGAAAGGCTACTACGGTAACATCACCGAAAAGCAGTTCCGCCGCTATTACGACGAAGCTGTACGCCGCAAGGGCGATACCGGTGAAAACCTGGTTGGTATCCTTGAGTGCCGTCTCGACGCGCTGGTGTACCGCGCCAAGTTTGTCCCAACTGTGTTTGGTGCCCGTCAGTTTGTAAACCACGGTCACGTGCTGGTAAACGGCAAGCGCTGTAACATCCCGTCTCGCCAGTTGAAGCCTGGTGACGTTGTGGAAGTCCGTGAAAAAGCGCGCGGTATTCCGATGGTGATTGAAGCAGGTCAAAGCCCAGAGCGTGATTACCCCGAATATGTTTCCGTTGATGGCTTCAAGGCGACGTATGTGCGCGTTCCAAGCCTGGACGAAGTGCCATATCCAGTGATCATGGAACCAAACCTGGTGGTGGAATTTTACTCTCGTTAATCACGAGGAAAATTCAAAGAATTTTGGGGCTGCCCGCTGGGGCGGCCCTTTTTCTTTTTGTGATCAGCGGTTTGCTGGTTTAGGTAAAAGACATGGCCGTTTATGTTGATAACGCAATGATCCCGTTTCACGGGCTGCATATGAACCATATGCTGGCAGACAGCCTTGAAGAACTGCTTGCCATGGCAACCCGATTGGGCATCGACCACAAATGGCTGCAATACGGCGGTACCCACCGCGAACATTTTGACATCAGCGCAGAACGCCGCGCGCTCGCGCTCGCCTTCGGCGCGCAGGCTATCACCTACCGCGAAAGTGGCCGCATCACATACCGCAGGCGGCAGGTGATGCTGTTGGCGGCCGAGTAGGGCTATGACTAGGTTGTAGATTTGGGCAATGGCTCAAATTCTGTGCAAGAACAATAAGATATCGGCTTTTGTTGAACACAAAAAAGGCTTAGCAGAGCCTTGACGGTGTGCGTTTAAACATGGGGAACTAGCAAACCATGAACGAAAAAAGCGTTCATCCGAGGGATTAGTTGAGTCTAAAGCCGTAAACCAGTCAGTATCTGCACTTCCGTGAATAGCCGCTGCTGTATTGGTCCAGCCTTGGTTAAAGCAATGCACGCCTATGCCGTATCGTACCTGTTAGATGAGTTGTTGGAATAACTTGGTACAGTTAATTCTACCGGTTTCAGGCCGACTTTGGTCAGCCATTGCGTTCGGTGCTGTTGCGAGTGACTAGTGGTTCTTTTCAACCTCCCTAGGGAACTGTCTGCTTACAGCGGAAAAAATCAGTGCAAACTGTTTTAATTACGATAATGCAAAAAGTTCTGTTTTATGGGATTATTCGGAGAACTAGGTTTTCTATCGCTCTGTAGGTGTGATTGCCCGAGCGGTTATGTAGGATGAACAGGCTGGAGAGTAGAATGTTTAGCGATCAGATCAAAAACTTGGCGGCACAAGTGGACCAAAGAAGTAGTGTCATCAATACCGAAGAGGCTACTAAAACTGCTTTGGTAATGCCGTTTTTGTCTCTGCTTGGTTATGACGTATTTGACCCGTTGGAGGTGACTCCGGAGTTCACTGCGGATGTCGGCACAAAGAGGGGTGAAAAAGTAGATTATGCCATATCTTTGGGCGGCGAACTCTCGATTTTGATTGAGTGCAAGGCTTGCAATTCAGACTTATCTGATGCCCATGCCTCACAATTATTTCGGTATTTCGGTACGACAGACGCTCGTTTCGCCATTTTGACCAACGGAATTCAATATAGGTTTTACACGGATTTGGACAAACAAAATCGAATGGATGAAAGACCATTCTTTATCTTTAACTTGAAGGACTACGACGAAACAACTCTCTCGGAACTGTCGCGGTTTCGTAAAGAAGTTTTCGACATTGACACGATTTTGGGTAAGGCTACTGGCCTCAAATACATTAATTTGTTGCGAGGATATCTGAAGTCTCAATTCGAGGAACCTGATGAAGATTTTGCCCGCTTTGTGGGTAAGCAAGTATTTTCTGGAAAGATGACGCAACAAGTCTTGGCTATGTTTCAAGGATTGACCAAAAGGGCGATTGAACAAATTGTTAAAGAGCGTCTAAGAGAGCGTTTTGATCATGTTTTGAAGGATGAGGAAACAGATTCTGCTCCTGAAGGTGAAGTAAATGATGAAAAAGTTGATAATCTGATTGTAACAACGGACGAAGAGATTTTAGGTTTTCGAATTATCCAAGCTATTGCGGCTCAAAAGACCGAGTCCTCCAGAGTATTCATCAGAGATGCCAAAAGCTATTGTGCAATTCTGTTTGATGATAACAATCGCAAACCCCTTGCCCGGCTTCACTTCAATTCTTCATCTAAGCGTATCAGCTTGTTTCACGATGATAACGACAATCTGTTTGAAGTAGCTTCTGTTGAAGACTTGTATCTCTATCAAGAACAGATTTTAGCAACAGTGGACAAATATCTATAGTCATAAAGACAACCTTAGATGCAGCAAGCGATTGGCGTTGGCACTCGTCCATGTATAAGCCAACTAGACTCGCTGAACTTTCGAGGTCAGAGGCCAGTCATACCACTTCCCCAAAAGAGCCAAAGAAACAAATGGGCGGTGCGTCGTTTTGGTAATTTGAGGAGGGAGCAGGGCGATAAAAAGTCCAGTTCGAAATTATGAAATAAGACGGAATATACATTGAGTGAGGATAAAAAAGTTTCACCGATGGCAACTAAGTACTAACGATATTCTAAATAAGGACACTGTCGCCTGCCCAATCAAATATCGCATCGACATGAAGGAGGGCGCTGTCGAGCACTCGGTAGCCTGGGTCAAATCCGTCAAACGCTAGGCAAAGGTCCGTGCCTGCCAGCATCACAGCATCCGCGCCGCGATCCATCAAGGCCTGCCCTTCCTTGAAAAATAATGTCCGCTGGTCTTCGGTGCAGGTGCCCGCGTGTGCGATGGAAAAATAGGCGTCGCTCACATTACTAAAAGAAGCCCCTTCAGGATGAATGAGTTCAGCACTGGTGATACCGCCATACAGGCCGCTTTTCATCACGCCGTCTGTGCCCAATAGGCCAACACGTCTCAGGCCGCAGTTGGCGAAATATTCGTTGATGGCCGGAATGGCATTTAACACGGGCAGGGGCGATATGGCGGTTAGTTCTTTGATGCAAAAATGCCCAGCCATGGAGGTGACGGCCACCGCGTCACTCCCCGCCGCCTGCAAGCGTTTTGTATAGTTCAGGAATATCTGCGCCTGTGTTTCGCGGGCACCTTTTTTGAAATTGCTGATCATTTCGCCGGTGTCTGCATGCACGATGGTCAGCTCCATTTTGGTGCCTGCATCCGCGTGGTGTTTCACCAGATTACGGTAATAAAATTCTGTCGCGGCGGGACCGATACCGCCAATCAGGCCAATATGCTTCATGTGTCTTCTCGCTTTATTTTGCCGAGAATTACTGCTGAAGTCACATGCTGCAAATGAAACTATCTTGTGTATTTGATTAGCTGCGGTTTGCCGCCGAGGTTAGGCTTATGCTTGGGACAGCGAAACATTTATATCCTGAAGCAAGTCTTTGATGTTTTCGATCCCTACAGACATTCGTACGAGGCCAGGTTGTATTCCTTGAGCCAATATGTCTTTTTCTGACATGCGTGCCCTAAACATGGCTGCCGGTTGGACAACGAGCGTGTCCACGCCGCCAAGGCTGGGCGCGTTGAGACAAAGATTGAGTCCAGCGATAAATTTCTGTGCAGCGTCATATCCGCCAGAAAACTCAAATGACAGCATGCCGCCGTGTCCTATCATTTGTTTTTTTGCCAGTGCATGTTGGGGGTGTGTCTTTAGACCAGGATAGTAAACCGATTTGATTGCAGAACTGTTCTCAAGCTGAGAAGCGATGTCCATTGCATTTGAATTATGACAATGCATCCGCGACTGAAGGGTTCTTATACCTCTTAACCCAAGCCAGGCGTCAAAAGGTGCGCCAATTGGGCCAAGGTCCATGCTGATGCCCCAAATCGCTTCTATGCATTGGCGTGAGCCCACAACGGTGCCTGCCAAGAGGTCATGATGGCCACCGATATATTTCGTGGCACTATGGACAACAAGATCAATTCCCCAATCCAGAGGGCGTTGATTGATGGGGCTGGCAAGGGTGTTGTCGCAGACTGTAACAATACTGGCTGCTTTTGCTATTGCACTCACGGCTGAAAGGTCGGTTATTGTCATTGCCGGATTAACAGGGGTCTCTAAGAGTATCATCTTGGTATTTTGCATTATTTCACTGGCAAATGCTCTTGGTGAAGTCTGGTCCACGAGGGAAACCTCGACACCAAAACGTTTGAGGAAGCCTGTCAGAAAGCTGTTCGTTGCGCTGTAGTGATTGCGCTGTGCAATAACGTGGTCGCCGCTACTTAAGAAAGTCAGCAGGGTGGTTGTGATGGCTCCCATGCCTGAGGACAGGATCATGCCGGCCTCAGCGCCTTCCAGTTGGGCAACAACCTCGGCAAGTCGCGCTGCGTTTAGGTTGCCATGTCGCCCATAGAAATCCGTGTTGAGTGCTTCAATGGCATGGTCCGCAAACTCTTGGGATTCTTTAAAGTAATAGGAAACAGATTGATGAATGGGCGGCGCCACGGATTTGTCCTTTGCCAATATCCTGTCTGCGTGAAGGGCAATGGTTGCCGCATCTAGTGTCTTCGTTTGCAATTGCTGCTCCTGTGCGATCAATTAGTGGTGTTAGTTTCGTCTATCGTATACTGGCCTAATCGGTTAATCTGGCCAGATATTCATTGATCGGGTCACATGGATACTGGAATGAAACAATCCCTCGCTGCGCCGGTACAAAAGATTCCGCGGCCGGTTGTGCTATTTGCAAAAACATATGAAGACGGGACCAAGGTTAATCTGCATTCTCACCCGCGCACCCAACTGCTTTATGCGACGTCAGGTGCGATGCTGGCGCAGACGGATGACGGAAGTTGGGTCGTGCCCACCGGATATGGACTGGTGATCCCAAACGGAGTTGCTCATGAGGTAGATATGTGCGGCGCGGTAGCACTCCGCTCTGTTTACATTCAGCCCTCGTTTTTTGCGACGGGTAAGCCGTCAACGCTTGTGGTGATAAAAGTATCAGACTTGCTTAGCGTCGCGATTGATCGATTTGCCGAACGGCCGCCAATGTATGAAGAAAAAGATATTGCTCACTATTTGGCGAATATCATTGCAATCGAAATCGTCGGCACACCTAGTGCTCCATACGCAATTGCCTTTCCGGCCAACTATCGGTTGAGAGGTATCTGTGAACGGCTTTTAGCGCAGCCGAAGCTCCGGCAAACGATAGACGATTGGGCAATAGAAGCAGGCATGAGCCGCCGCGCCTTTACACGTGCTTTTAAAACGGAAACTGGGATTACTTTTGATCGCTGGCGTCAGCGTCTTCGATATCAAATTGCTACAGCACAATTGGCCAAAAGTATCGTGCCAGAACAAGTGGCCAAGCATGTTGGATATGGCTCCGCCGGTGCCTTAACGACCATGATGAATAGGCTGGAAGGTCATCAATAAGGGGCTCAAGCAGTGTGCATTTTCGTCGGCTTTAATATAAACGGACACGCCGATTAGTTGGGCTTGCGGAATTTGGCGATAAAGCGCTGGCTGCTGTCACGGCCCGTCGGCAATTCCCTGAAATGAATGGTCTGCGGGTCGTTTGGGTTGGCCAGAATATCCGACGTGCCTGCCAGTTCGAAGCCTGATGACGTAACATCATCTACGGCGTTTTGCAGGGTCGCTCGGTGCCATTCCGCGCTATCTTCGCGGCGGGTCCCGTTGGGCGCCTGATGGTCGATAACAACCAGAATGCCGCCCGGTTTCAAAAGACGAAAAGCTTTATCAAAAAAGACAGATGCTCGCGCTGGGCGTCCGTTACCGGCATTTTCGCTGTAATGCATGTGATGATAAATCAGGCCCAGAAAGACCATATCAAGGGTTCCGTCCTTGCCTTCAAAATCCTGAATTGACGTCACCGCTGGTTCAACGTTGCCCAGCATTTCATAGCGGGGCTCTAGTCCATCTCTCAGGCGTTCCCAACCGCGTTCGCTTATTTGGGCATAGACCTTACCTATTGGGCCAACCGCCTCGGAAAAAAGCGTGGTATAATACCCCGTTGCAGAAGCATGGTCCCAAATTTTCATCCCTGGCTTAATATCCAGATACGCCATTACTTCCTTCGGCTTGCGGCCTGCATCGCGCGCGATTTGTGCGGCTGGGCGATCTGGCATAGCCTGCGCAGCGCTGGCGTGATGGCTTGTCTCCAGGGCCATGCTGCCGGCAAAAATAGCGGCCGCCACAAGAAGTGCTCTAGTGCAGGTTTTTAGCGGTCGGATCATGGTTCCCTCCAGCTCCGTGCCTATGCGCCCATAATTTGCCTGGTCGCGGTTTATTATCTAACGCTGTCAGACAACCTTGGACCGATTGTGGCGTCTATATCAATCTTTGTTACACGGTGTATGTTGGTGTCAAGCGTATGATGATCATAAACTATTGATTTAAATTCTATATTTCAGATGATCCGTGGCTTTGGTAAGCTGAAGTCACAGAAATGTGTTTATCAACCACACCCATAAAGGACCAATCAGAGTGACCTTGGATATCTACCATCCGCTTCGGCCCGTGCGCAATAAAGATGCAGACGGGCTTTTTGGCCTGATTGAGCGATGTTTCGCAGAATATGACGGCGTCTTTGTCGAGCGGGACGGTCTGGATGCCGACCTGAAAATGTATGCCACGTTTCTGGAGAACATCGCTGGTGAAGGGTATGTGATTGATGACAAGGATCAGATTGTGGCGCTGGTTTCCTGTGCGCCGCTGGATGAGAGGCGGTACCAGCTTAAGCGGCTTTATCTGGACCGCAGTTTGCGGGGCAAGGGCCTGTCGCAAAAAATGCTCGCGCTTGTTGAGGCGCGTGCCGTCGCTGCGGGTGCGGCATCATTGGAATTATGGTCCGATACGCGGTTCAAGCGCGCGCACCGCTTTTATGAGCGGGAGGGGTTTGTGCGGCAACAGCAAACCCGCGACTTGAACGACATTTCAAATACAACCGAATATCAATTCATCAAGCCGTTGCCCTTCGGGTAAACCCGCCAAAAACCAGCCCGTGTGCTGATATCCGGGCAATAAGCGGCAATAGATGGGCTGTTGGTATTTTGTCCATAAATTTTAGCCGCCAATTTTGCTTGCGGTTGATCGTGCCGGGTCGTAGGCTTGCGCCATCATTTTAACCGTTCCGAGGGGAGCCCTACCTGCATTGAAAAGTAGGCGGGCTGAGAGTTTGCAACGCAACACCATGCTGCGCAATGACCCTTAGAACCTGATCTGGTTCACGCCAGCGTAGGGACAGGAGCACGATATGCCCGATACTGCTAATACTGAATTTTCCATCACCACCGGCGAACTGCCCGGCTCGAAAAAGATTTTTGTCCGCTCTGAAAATCGCGACGATGTGCGCGTGCCGTTGCGCGAAATCCATCTGCACCCCACAGCCAACGAAGTGCCTGTGCGGGTGTATGACACGTCTGGCCCCTATAGCGACCCGAAGGCAGACATTGATATTTATGAGGGGCTGCCAGAGCTGCGCAAGCAATGGATTCTGGACCGTAAGGACGTGGAAGAATACGAAGGCCGGGATATAAGGCCGGAAGATAACGGCAATGTGGAAGAAAAGTACCTCGCGCCTGAATTCCCTGTAAAAAAGCGCCCGCTGCGCGCCAAACCCGGCATGAACGTGACGCAAATGCACTATGCCCGCCAAGGTATTGTGACAGCCGAGATGGAATTTGTCGCGGTGCGTGAAAACCTGGGCCGCAAGAGGCAGGCAGAAGCGCTCAAGCGCGACGGTGAAAGCTTTGGCGCAGAAATCCCGGATTATATCACGGGTGAATTTGTGCGCAGTGAAATTGCGCGGGGCCGGGCGGTTCTGGTGAACAACGTCAACCACCCGGAAAGCGAGCCGATGATCATTGGCCGCAATTTCCTGGTGAAAATCAATGCTAACATTGGCAACAGCGCGGTCACGTCTTCTATCGCGGAAGAAGTAGACAAAATGGTCTGGGCGACCCGCTGGGGTGCGGATACGGTGATGGACTTGTCCACGGGCCGTAACATTCACAACACCCGCGAATGGATTATCCGCAACAGCCCGGTACCCATTGGCACGGTGCCAATTTATCAAGCGCTGGAAAAAGTGGACGGCGTTGCCGAAGACCTGACATGGGAGGTATACCGCGACACTTTGATCGAGCAGTGCGAGCAGGGCGTGGATTATTTCACCATCCATGCCGGTGTGCGGCTGCCGTTCATTCACCTGACGGCAAACCGGGTAACGGGCATTGTGTCCCGGGGTGGCAGCATCATGGCCAAATGGTGCCTGGCGCACCACAAGGAAAGCTTCCTCTACACTCATTTTGAGGACATCTGCGAAATCCTGAAACAGTATGACGTGGCCTTTTCCCTGGGCGATGGCTTGCGCCCCGGCAGTATTGCCGACGCCAACGACGAAGCCCAGTTTGCTGAGCTGGTAACATTAGGCGAACTGACCAAAATTGCATGGAAACATGATGTGCAGGTCTTCATTGAAGGGCCGGGCCATGTGCCAATGCATAAAATCAAGGAAAACATGGACCTGCAGCTTGAGCATTGCGGCGAAGCGCCGTTTTACACCCTCGGGCCGCTAACAACAGACATTGCACCGGGGTATGACCACATCACGTCGGCCATTGGGGCGGCGCAGATTGGTTGGTACGGCACCGCCATGCTGTGTTACGTGACACCGAAGGAGCATTTGGGCCTGCCGGACCGCAACGATGTGAAAGAAGGGGTGATCACCTACAAGCTGGCCGCGCATGCGGCGGACCTCGCCAAGGGCCACCCGGCATCGCAACTGCGGGATGATGCGCTTTCCCGCGCGCGGTATGAGTTTAGGTGGGAAGATCAGTTTAACCTGAGCCTTGACCCGGAGCGCGCCCGTGATTTCCATGATCAGACCTTGCCGAAGGAAGCGCACAAAGTGGCGCATTTCTGCTCCATGTGCGGGCCGAAATTCTGTTCCATGAAAATCACTGCAGAGGTGCGGGAATATGCCGCCAAAAAAGAAGAGGCGGAAACCGGCATGAAGCGCATGAGCGACGAGTTTAAAAAACGCGGCTCAGAGCTGTATTTACCTGCGGAAGAGGTTGCGGAGGCCACAGCTGCCGAGTAGGCCGAGTAAGTCTTTCTAGCAAACAAAAAGGAGCTGGGGCAGCGATGCCTCGGCTTTTTTTTGTATTGTCTGCTGACAAAAAGACGATCAGTTTTCGAAAACAAACGATTTTTCGACCTGATAAAACTCCTGGCCTTTAACCGCCGCCAATTTGTACGTTAGCTCCACGCCCGGAACAATCGGCACCAGCAGAACATAGTAGCCGGGCGACAGTTCATTCATTGTCTGCATGTGCACGGGTTCATCGCTCATCGGGCCAAACAAGAAAACCGTGACCTGCGCGTTCCCGACGGGGGCGCCGTTTTGCTCCTCCAGCTCAAAAACCAACAGCCGCACTTCAGGGTCACTGTCATCGGGTATGGCCTCTATTGAACTGACCCAGTTTGATTGCACGAGCACGTCTTCTTCTTGCGCGCCGGAGGTTGATGATTGCTCATCCGGGCCGTTTCCGCATCCAGTTAAGGCGAGGGCTAGTAAAACGAAGGCGGTTGCCCTGAATGCTGCGGCTACCAGGGCGGCGGGTGGTTCTGTCCAATTCATGGCGTTAACCCCTGTATTGTATAGCGTTTGATCGACGCTATCGTAGTTTGCCGTGTTTGTGAAGCAACACCCGGCGGTGTGTGCTATGCCATAAAGCTGAAATGCCAACATGGACACAATGAGCGAAGAGGGAGTGTATGTCTGGCGATACTTTAGCCAATCCAAAAGCTGGGGACTATCATCTGGCGCAGTTGAATGTGGGCATCATGCGTGGCCCTCAGGACAGCCCCGAAATGGCGGAATTTATGGGGGCGCTGGATGCCATTAACCTGCTGGCGGAAAGTTCGCCAGGGTTTGTCTGGCGATTGCAGGACGAAACCGGTAACGCCACCAGCATCAGCGTGTTTGACGATGATACGCTTGTGAACATGAGCGTATGGCAGGACCGCGACAGCCTGTTCAAATATGTCTATAACTCAGGCCACACGCACTATATCGGGCGGCGCAAGGAGTGGTTTGAAATGCCTGCTGAGGCGCACATGGTATTGTGGTGGGTGCCGGCGGGGCATGAACCCACCCCCCTTGAGGCAAAAGAGCGCCTGATGCATCTGCGCAAACATGGCCCGACCGAGCATGCCTTTACCTTCAAACAGCATTTTCCTGTACCGGTTTTGCAGGACTAGTAAAGTAGCCAAGTCTTAGAGAAGGCAGAAAACCACCGCTTATTTGGCTTTTGTAGCTGGTGCTTTGTCCGACCTTGCAGTAGCTTTTTTCGCGGGCTTTTCTTTTGGGTTTTCGGCGGGTTTTTCGTTGGGCTTTTGGGTGGGTTTTTCCGCCTCGGTCGCATCTGCCGGCGCGCTGGGCGCGTCATCGTACCGGCCTGTTACCGGGTCAGACGCGGCAGGCGACAGGGTGAAAGTGTCGGTAAACAAGGCAATTTTCAGCGTTTGATGATTATCCGCCTGTGAAAGCTGGCACCGCGCCGTGCCGGTGATCGCCGTGTCTTTCAGCTGGAAGGACACGGTCCAATCCGTGCCAACCCCGCCGGGGAAGCTGTATTTTTTGTTGCGGGTCGTCAGGCTGTCAGAAAGCGCGTTGTCCTGTATCAAGGGGTGCACGTCCCCGCCGACAGTTACCGACAGCGTGACATCCTTAATGGTTGTGCCGCATTCGTTGCGGATTGAAACATACCCGGTTAGGTCTGGCATTCTTTGGCCCCCATCATTACGTTGTCATCACCATAACACCCTTGCCGCACCAATGGCTATCACCCAAAACACCAAAACCTCTGATTTGAATTTCCTAGATCGGGCGGCGCAAGGAATGGTTCAAAATGCCAGCTGAGGCGCACATGGTATTGTGGTGGGTGCCCGTGGAGCATGGGAGCACACCCTTGAGGCAAAAGAGCGCCTGATGCACCTGCGTGAGCACGGCCCCACCGAGCGTGCTTTTACCTTCAAGCAGTTTTTTGAAGCGCCGGTTGACGGACAGAACAAGGCGCAGCAAATGTGGCTGGTAAAAACTAGCGTGACGCCAAGGAGCTCTATAGGCAGTCAATATTCGTTCAATCAAACAACCTGGTAGAATTTGTAAAAACTTTAGGTGGCTCTTTTTTGAGGGCAGCGTAAAATTTAGTAGTGTTGATTCCACTATAAGAAAAGTTGTATATTCATCAGGTGGTTGCAAGGGGGATATATGCCAGCAACGATTTTTGATGAGCGTCAGGAGTTTTGCTTAGGACGCCTCAATAACCTTAGACAACTTTTGGAAGGTCTCGATCGTGAAGAGCGCTCCAAAGAGTGTTGTGTCTATGTAGTAGGTTCTTACGCGAGAGACGAGGCAACGATTCATTCTGATTTGGACGCCTTCCTTGTAGCAAGCCCTGCGAAAGGGAAATCGATACCGAGGGTTATGGAAGCGCATCTTGTTTCGGCACTTGCTAGTGCCCAGAAAGACATGGGCTTGCCCGACTTTACTGATGGTGGTGAATTTTTGGAAGTGCACCTTTCGGACAATATGGTTGGTAATCTGGGCCATAGCGAAGACGACTATAAGAATACATTTACTGCCCGAATGCTTCTTTTGCTGGAAAGTAAGTGTATTTTTAATGAGGCGATTTACCACTCTGTGATACGCAGGGTCGTACAAAATTACTTTAAGGACTTCCACAAGCATTCGTCTGACTTTCAGCCAACTTTTCTGATGAATGACATTCTGCGTTTTTGGCGTACACTTTGCCTGAACTATGAACATGGACGACAGTGGAGAGTTGAAAGCGACGCCAGTCGGGCCAAGGGCCATCTGCAAAATTATAAACTGAAGTTTAGTCGACTATTAACCTGCTTTTCTACTGTCGCACTGCTTTTAAGTAAGGCACCCGGTGTAGAGCCAGATGATGTTATAGGCATGTTAAAATTGTCCCCGATGAGGCGATTGCAAATGGCCTGCGAGCACTTTGGGTCACTAAATGGTGATTTAGAGGCTGTCCAACAAGAATATGCGTGGTTTCTGAGTTCTTTAGCTAGTAGCAAAGACGAAACTCGCGCGTGGATAATGAATGAGGAAAACCGTGTAGAAGCGTTTGACCATGCATCGGCGTTTTGTGATAGAATCTATAATATTGTCCGTACAATTGCAGACGAAAGAAATTTAGCTCGGTTTTTGGTGATTTGAATGAGGTATTTTGGGTTCGTAGGGGTTCAAGATGCTAAATATCGAACTCTACTGAATGCCGCTATTCTGCTAGCTGATCCATCTGAAAAAACGCCAGTTCATGTAACAGTTTCCGGGCCATTTTCCGCACGTCCTCGACATAAGGCAGGACAAAACCACGTTGCAGGAGAGAAGATATCTGTCATCGGAGTTGATCGGTTTGTTGGTGCTAAGCAATCCACTGTGTTTTTGGAATGCGGTTTCCCGAGTGCACGGGGTATTTGGAATAAAAAAGATTATGGTTTTAAGCCTCATCTGACTATTTTTGACGGTAAAGATATAGAGTTTGCTGACAGACTATATGGTCGATTGCAGAAAAAGCGGCTTTTCTTCAATTTTCGTGCGGGACCATTGTATTTTTATAAATCAGTCTCAGGTCAAAAGGGGTTTGAGGCCGCACTGAGTTTAGATTTTCGATTGCTCGGTTGTATACTTCCTAACTTGTCCAGTCTCGAGGACTTCAAGAATCTTACAACTGAGAGTCGGCTATGTGGAATCGAGTTAATTATAGATGAGTGCAACAAGGTACATACCACTGTGTAAGGTATTACTATTTATCACTTTGTTGGCGAAGTTTGGTTCGGCTACCGTGTCAGCCTGCCCTTCCAATACCCTCGCATGGACGGAAACGCGGTTGTTTTTCGGGCGGGATATTGGCGAAACCGGCGAGGTCACGGACGAACAATGGCGCAGCTTTACAGTGGCTGAAATCATCCCGCGCTTTGGTGATGGCTTCACCGTCATAGACGGCGCTGGCTATTGGCAAGGCGAAAGCTGCAAGGCTGATAATGTCGCCCTTAATGGTGGTTGCGAAAAAACCAAGGTTTTGCTGATCCAGTACCCGCCCGGCGCATAAGCCGACGCCAAGCTGCAGGCGATCACGCAGGCCTATATCAAACAGTTTGATCAGGAAGCCATCATGCGGTCCGACACGCCCGTATGTACGCAGTTTATTACCCGAGACTAGGCAAGCCTGTTCGGTCACAAAAACCGTGTCGCCGCTTTAAACGCCGGGTTGTGGCGGATACGCAGGCAGGTCAGGCAAAGGGCGCAGCATCCGCGTATGCTGTATTTTGCGCCACAGGATGTAGGACGACATCATAAAGGTGCAACTGCAGGATATCATCAACGGCATGCTGTTGGTAACAATACCATAAACAAGCCACAGCGCGATACCGATGACGGTCATGCCATACATGCCAAGAGACACGCCCTCGGTGTTATTGGTGCGCCACACCATGTAGGCCTGCGGCACAAAGGCAGTCGTTGTTAAAAAGGCGGCGATAAAGCCAAGCGTGTCATTTTCAAGTGACATAGCGGTATACTCAGCTCGTCCGGGGATACGGACATGGCGCGGGGTTATACGCCTTTTTTTGCAATTGAAAAGAGGAAAAATGCCGCCGAATGCATTTTTTTCAACCGCGCTCTATCCGTTGCTGAAAAAGGGCTACAGCAGTTTTGGGTGGTATTTTTATAACGGCGCGTTTACGATGTTTTTTCGGCAGATTTCAGCCCGTTCTTTGGGGAGCATTGTTATGATCATTGTTATTGGGTCGGTTATCACCACGCCTGAAACGCACGAAGAGATGCAGCGCCTGAGTGTTGAGCACTGCGCCCGCTCACGCACGGAACCGGGCTGTATTGCCCATAATGTGTATACGGACTGCGAAGCCCCGAACAAACTGGTGTTTGTGGAATATTGGGCCGACTTGGCGGCCCTGAAGGCACATTTTCATGTGCCGGAGTCGAAAGAGTTTGTCGAAAAACTCAGCGCAATGTCACCTGACGCACCGGATATGCAGATTTATGCGGCAGAAAGCCAAATGCCGGGGTAACGGTTGGCGGTGCCGCTTTGGGCACTATTCGGCAGCTTGTGCCGCTTTCCTGAGGCGGCGTTTGTTCCAGGCGTATATTGCGCGGGCGGCCACGTGTTCATACATCCAGCAGGCAACAGGGTGGACAACCGGCAAAGCCATCACCCGTGCCAGCCAGCGCCAGCGCGGCAACGCCTGCCAAATCAGGATAAAGGCGTCAACACCCACCACCAGTTTGCCATTTGCGTCCAGGGCATATAACCGGCGATAGGCCATGTCTTGGGTAACACCGTAGTGGGCAAGCGCATCGCCATTGCCGTCTGTTGACACATCAACCCAGCTCAGCGAGGCCTTGACGGCGTTTGCATCCGCGCGGTACCGGCCAATTTCCATGCTGCACAAGGGGCAGGCCCCATTGTAGAAAGTTGTGCATTGGGCTATTTTTTCGGTCATGGTGTGCCTCCATATCGGTCCTTTTACGTGGCGGTGTGGCCCATTGGATTGCGGTGATCCGCCGCAGCCCACAGCAGCATTTGATATAGGCCAAGTGCGCCTTTTGCTTCGGCCTCGCTGCCAGAAAAACCGTTATGTGACGCCAGTTCTGCCAGAACTTTTTTCCGGTTCAGATAGGTCCATGGTTCAGCGCTTGCAGGCAAGCCGTGAACGAGCGCAGCGAAGCCGGGTTGCACAGCCTTTAGTGATTGCCGGTAACTTGGGCCGGGGGCCTTGTTTTTCCTGAAGGCTGTCAGCAGTTGGCTTGCGGCACTGCCACCAACAAGCTGGGTACATAGGTCTTTGATGACCTGTTCGGATGAGTGTTGCGGCGCGATGCGTTGCAGCGTGCGCAAAGACACCATCGGGTCAAGCAGCGGCGAATACACCTCATGCCCTGCTACCCTAACGCGCGGCCTGCCACCAACCTGTCGCCGCATGCGGTTTTGGTTATAGAAACGGTTGCTTAGCTGACCGGACACCATCAGATTATCGCTGACTTCTTTATGAAGGGCCTGCGTTGCCTGTCGCAAGAAACCGCGAGTGAAATAAGGATGCATTGCCTGGTTTTGCTGCATCAGGCTGTAGGTCCAGCGGGCAGCGACGGCTTTTTTGCTGGTAAGCATGCCTGCTGCCAGATTGCCTGCACAAACGGATAAAACCGGATCTCCGTTGGAGAATTTTGCGATGCTGGAAAACGGTGTTCGCATGAACATTGCCCCCCATTTGGGGCGGGCAAGCGGATCAAAAAGAGCAGGGTCTGCCGACGCATCAAGGACGCATTCCTCGCCCGGCGCGCCTGCAGCCATTAGCGGCCAAATGTGAGATGCTGCCCCCTCCGCCCTGTCAGCGGCAGCTTTGAATGCTGCGTCATCTATCTGGTTTGCAGGGGCAGAAGCCGCAGTATTGGGCTGATACCTGTTACCCAGAATGTGTTTTGCAGCCTGTTCTGTGTGTTTTGGGGTGTTTGGTGCCAAAGAAACGGCTTTGATATCTGATGCTGTCGCAGCGGCAAGAACGACAGAGGAGGCTGCGTTTCCGGTAATATTGAGTATTGCGGGCAGGTTTGCACCCGATGCTGTGTAGGCGGCATTTACCGTGTTTTTCAAACGCTGTGCAGTTTGCTCCAGCCATGGTTCGTATCCGTCCGGGGCGGGCAAGCCATGGGGGGCAGTGTCAATCAACCGCCAGTTTGGCCCAATGCCCGCCACCATTTTGCCGCGGGGCAACAGGGACACTTCGCGGAATCCGGTGCGGTCTGCCATTGCGCCGCCAGCCGCGATCTGTTGCGCTAGTGCCTTGCTGGAACGCGTTAGTGTTAAGCCGAACGAAGCAACAGCCGCCGCAATTAAGAGGCTGTTGTTGCTGACCATCAGCGTGTCGCCAAACCCGCAAATGAACACCTGATAAAGAGACAATGGGTCAGCGGCGACATTGAATGCCTTTGTATGAGGGTTGACCCGGATCAGTGAAAACAGCCCCATAAGGTCGCACGTATTGGCGGCGTCAAGGCAGCCATCCAGATACCGGCTGGCCAGATCAACACCGGGCGGTGCTTGCATCCCGCTGGAATATGCTGTTTTGCCGTCTATTGCATAGCCATCAAAGCCCACAGCGCAAATATCATTGGCTGTCAGGTCGTTCGCGGCGACAAACAGGCTGCCAAAATCGTAATATTGCAGGGGGGACGCGCCGGGGTGCAATAGCGGAATGGCCGCTAAACTAACCTCCAAAGGCTTTTGCACGCTGTCCAGCTCAGGTGACGATATAATCAGGAATTCCAAGGCAAGCCCCCGCCTTGTTTCCATCTGCATTTGCAAAACTGCATTTCCGACAACATGTTAGCATCCAGCACTAGGTCGTCTGCGTATAACACGCCATGCATGAAGAGAAAGCAAGAGTTGCCGTAGTATGGGGTGCTGGTGGGTTGGGGATTGCCTTGGCTGAGGCGCTGTCCCGCCGGGGTGCCTATGATCAGGTGGTTTTGGTTTCCAGGAAACCTGAGAGCCACACGTCGTCCGCTTACACAGTGATGGAAGGCGATTTGCTTGACGAGGCATCGATTGAGCGGGTCATCAGTGATGTGAAGGCATTAGGACAGGTGGTAACTGTTGTATCCGCTGTTGGCGTCTTGCACGGCGATGATTTGCAGCCTGAAAAAGCCTTACGCCAGGTGAACAGCCAGAACCTGCACCATGTGTTTTCGGTTAACGCCATTGGCCCTTCGTTGCTGGCGAAACATTTTGTACCCATCATGCCGCGAAAAAGCCGGGCTGTGTTTGCGGCCATTTCTGCCCGGGTAGGCAGTATTTCAGACAATCGGTTGGGTGGGTGGCATGCTTACCGTGCATCAAAGGCCGCGCTGAATATGATGTTAAAAACGATTTCGATAGAGTGGCAGCGGGCAAACCCACACTCGGTTTGCATTGGTTTGCACCCAGGCACGGTGGATACCGATCTGTCCAAACCGTTCCAGCGCGGGGTGCCGCCAGAGAAGTTGTTTACGCCTGAACATTCCGCGACCATGCTGGTAGGCGTGCTGGAAAACGCGACAAGTGAGCAAACTGGCGGTGTTTTTGACTATGCTGGCAAAAAAGTTCCCGAATAGGAGAGCCGATTTGCAATTATCAGTTTTAGCGACGAGCAATTTCTGTAATTGTTCTGCGCCTATACCCAAACTTTAGTGGTTTTATTGATCAGGAGGGCTAAATGATCACCAAACTAAAAAGCCTCGGTCTTGTGACCGTTGTCTTGTCTTGTGTTGCGGGGCTAAGCGGGATTTCATCTGCTGCCGAGTTGACAGCAGCAGAGAAAGCAAAGCTTGCGACAGTGCTGGAGGCTCAACCCGATGCGGTGAAAGCGCGCTACCAGTACCGTCATCCAATGGAAACGCTTGAGTTTCTCGGAATAAAGCCCGGTATGACGGTGGCGGATACGCTGCCTGGCAGCTATTATGGCAATATCTTTTTGCCTTATCTGGGTGATGACGGAAAACTCATTGGTGTCAGTTATTCAATCGCGCACCGCGAACTTGATTACGCCGATAATGCAGAACGTATGGCGGGCTTCCGGGCCTGGCCGCAAAAATATGTTGCCGACGCTGAGACCTGGCGCGGCGAGGGTAAAACCGAAATTGACGCCTTTTTGTTTGGTGCTATGGACGACGACATTAAGGGCACCGTAGATGCCTTTTTGCTGTTTCGTGCCATGCATCATTTGAACAAATATGAAGACCGTGCAAACACGCGCAGCGATGCCTTCGCTGACATTTATGCAGCGCTTAAGCCAGGCGGTATTGTTGGCATCGTTCAGCACCGTGCCCCTGCAGACAGTGATGATGAATGGGCAAAAGGCTTCAACGGCTATATCAAACAAGCGCCGCTAATTGCCAACATGGAGGCGGCAGGCTTCGAGTTTGTGGGTGCGAGCGAAGTAAACGCAAACCCCAAAGATCAACCGGTATCAGGTGATTATGTGTGGCGTTTGCCGCCAAGCCTGGCAACGAGCAGAGATGATCCGGAAAAACGGGCCGAGATGCAGGCGATTGGCGAGTCTGATCGTATGACCTTGAAGTTCCGCAAGCCGGAATAGGGCCCTTTTAAACCTGTAGACGGCGAGCTGTGACTGTGCTCGCCGTCAGCTATCACACCCAGCGACGCACCCGCGTTTTGTAGCTGTCAAACTCCTCGCCGAACACCTTTTGCATCTTCATTTCTTCAAATGGAATGTACCACCAGTTGGCGACGGCAAAGAAAAGCCCAACAAACAAAAGGCTCTCCGCAGTTCCTATGCGGATCGCGACGCCAATTATGATTAGCAGCATGCCCAAGTACATGGGATTGCGCGAAAACCGGAACGGGCCTTCGGTCACCATTTTGTCCGGGCTTTTGTATGGAATAATGTTGGTTTGCCTACGGCGGAATATCTGCGCGCTCCAGGCAGGTAGGGCAATGCCAATTATCAGGAACACATACCCCAATTCCCGTATATTGCCGGTGAGCACTTTTGTTAGTGAGCCATAGCTATCCAGCAGCATCATGCCAACGATGCATAAAACCATCATCAAAGGGGGAACAAGTATTTTCCTCATGGTGCGTCTCCTGCCGTCAGCCCAAATCAATTGCTGTAAGCTAGATAGCAGATTCGTGATTGGACAGCCAATAGCTGTTCAGTATCCTTACGTTGGGCTGGGGTTAATAACCCAATAAAGCAGTGGGGAGACAGACTTTGAAAACAATATTTGGAAAAGCGCTTACAAGCGCAATTATGGTGGCGGGCCTATCGCTTGCCGGTATTGTCGCACCAAACGTGCAGGCGGAACAACAGGAAGCAATTGCGGCGGCTGTAGCCCATGCCGACCGACCGGATCAGGACCGAGCGCGGGACGGCGACCGTAAACCAGCTGAAGTATTATTATTTGCTGGTGTGACGCCTGGTATCACTGTGCTCGATCTGAATTCCGGCGGTGGATATTATAGCGAAATTTTGTCCCACCTTGTTGATGAAGACGGCAAGGTTATTGCCCATAATGGTCCAGTTTATTGGGCATTTATGCGCAAAACAGTGCCTGAACGGTTTACGGAGCGGTTGACGAACGTGGAACCATTGAATGTTGAAAGTGAAGCGGTTGACCTTCCGGCCGACAGCGTTGACGTCGCAATGTCTGTTTTAGCGTATCATGATTATTTCATGAAACATGAAGCCCGCACTGAACCAGAGGATATGCCAGCCATCCTGGCGTCCATATACAATGCCTTGAAACCAGGTGGTAGCTATGTGGTGATCGACCACCAGGCACCAGACGGCAGCGGTGCCGAAATGGGGGACAAATTGCACCGGATTAATTCCGAGTTTGTAAAGGCGCAGGTTTTGGCCGCAGGCTTTAAGCTGGAAGATGAAAGCAATCTGCTTGCGAACTCTGAAGATGACCCCACGCAGTCGCCTTTCCGTCCCGAGTTTCGTGGTAAGACTGATCGGTTTATCCTGAAATTCACCAAATAGGTGAAAGACCCAACTTCGGTGCGCCGCTGGGGTGCCGAAGTTGCGGACACTGTGGCATATGACAGGCCTATGTGGTAGCATAAACCTTCACGATGTGCTGAGACCGGGTTCATACATATGCGCAATACGCTCATCTGATTGCCCTGCCGCAAGACCAATTAGACCTGAAATCCAATACACTTCAGCACACTGTTGTTTGTCGGCGGCTGAAAGTTCCTGCGGCCAACCAAACCACGTTACAAAGCCAGCGCGGAAATCTTCGCGTTGCAGTAGGCCTGCCATGCGTATGGAATCTGATTTGCTAAAGCCAATTTGCCCGCCTTAGGCTATATCTCTCTCGCTCTCCATGCGTAAATTTCAGCGTTATCCCGTACAAAGCCTATAGATTAAAGAAATAGATAAGCAATTGATAGATAAAGATAATATGCAGCATCTCTGGAAAATGGAGGTGGTTTTCTCACTTTTTTATCGCTGTCATAAAAGTTTAACACTACCTAAATCTGTTTTCTGCTCTATAGAACGCGCACTGCAATGTGGGACGTGTTCTCAGGTGCGGTGAAGATCAAATAAGGGGTGATCTGCAGTGGGCGGCATTGAGCTTTTCGGTTTTGTGGGTTTTATTTTGGCTGCATACTCGATTGTAGCGAATGACGCCATCCAAACACTAGGTACCTTTTTATCCTCGAATTCTCATCGGCCGTGGATACAGCTTTGGGCATTTGCATGCACAATTATCGTTACGGTCCTGGTATACGGATTTTTCTGGAACAATGGTGATATTGCCTATGGGCGATTGAACCAAATCCCGTATCAGGACGGTATTCAATGGTGGCATGCTGTACCGCCACTGTTCTTGTTGATTTTGACCCGTTTCGGTGTACCTGTTTCCACCACTTTTCTGGTGCTCACCATCTTTACGCTGACGGGTGGCGAGCAAACAGAAGAAGTCCTCGGTAAAATGCTTGTCAAAAGTGGCTCAGGGTATGTTGTTGCGGCTGTTTCCGGGCTTGTTGTTTACATGTTGGTTGCACGCTCGTTTGAGCGCTGGATCAGTGAAACCCCAAGAGCCAGTCATGACTTGAAATGGACGGTTATCCAGTGGGCTTCAACAGCGTTTTTGTGGTCGCAGTGGCTGATACAGGACCTGGCCAACATATTCGTATTTTTGCCTCGGGAAACGGTGACCAATGCTGATGGAACCATAAGCGTTACTTTTCCGATCGAGCTTGTTGTGTTTGCCACCGTCGTGATGTTGATCCTGCATGCAGTTATATTTGCCCGCCGTGGCGGCAAAATTCAGGAAATTGTTCTATCCAAAACCAATACTTCAGATGTTCGGGGCGCGACACTGGTTAACGTTATTTACGGTTTGATCCTTATTTTCTTCAAGGAAATTAATGATATCCCGATGAGCACGACCTGGGTTTTCCTCGGCCTGCTTGCTGGACGGGAAGTTGCGGTAAGTTATGTGGGCGGGCTCCGGAATCGTCGTGAGGCTTTCCAAGACATCATTTCTGACGTGGGCCGTGCGCTGATCGGGTTGATAGTCAGTATTGTTCTGGCGGTTGCGTTGCCGGCCATTGCAGACGGGCGTTTGCCCTCGTTCCTGCAGTAAACCTACAGCAACCCAAGCTTCCGACTATCTCGTTATTCAATTATGACACGCCTCAAGGGCAGGGCATGGGGTGTTCGGTCTCGATGCGGTTGATGTCTTTAATCAAATCTTTGGACAGCACCATGTCATGTGTGTCCAGCGCCGTTTTTAACTGGTCTAGACTGGTTGCACCAATGATGTTTGATGTGAGAAACGGTTGCATATTAACGAAGGCGTTGGCCATTTGTGACGGATCGAGGTCATGGTCGCGAGCCAGGGCAACATATTTTTCCATTGCCGCTTCGCCGCCTGCGTTAAGGTAACGACCAAATGTACCTGAAAACAGGGTAAAGCGTGCCCCTTTGGGCCGAGCCCCGTTCATGTATTTGCCGGTTAAGAAGCCAGACGCAAGCGGTGAATAGGCCAACAGCCCGCAGTCTTCCCGAACACTTATTTCAGCCAAGCCCACCTCGTAGGAGCGGTTGAGAAGGTTATAGGGGTTCTGTACGCTGGCAATACGCGGCAACCCCCTGGTCTCTGACAGAGTTAATGCATGGCCCACGCCCCATGGTGTTTCGTTCGACAGGCCAATTGCCCGCACCTTGCCTGCATCAACAAGTTCGTGCAGCGCCGAAAGCGTTTCTTCCATAGGCACGGAAGTGTCTTCCTGCGCTGGCCTGTAGCGTAATTGACCAAAAAAGTTGGTGCGGCGACTGGGCCAATGCACCTGATACAAGTCGATGTAGTCAGTGCCCAGGCGCTCAAGGCTGGCGTCACAGGCTTCCAAAATGGATTTACGGTCCAAGTCGTTTCGGCCATCCCGGTGCAGGTGCGGCCGAATATGCTTCAGGGTCGGCATAGGCCCTGCTACTTTGGTGGCAATGACAATATCATCGCGCTTGCCACTAGCCTTCAGCCAGCTTCCAATGATTTCTTCTGTTCGGCCATATGTTTCCGGATGCGCAGGCACAGAGTACATTTCGGCTGTATCAAGGAAGTTCACGCCGTAGTCTAGCGCCATATCTATCTGAGCGTGGCCGTCAGATTCGGTATTCTGCTGACCCCATGTCATGGTCCCGAGACAAATTTTGCTGACGTGGATGTCGGTGCGTCCGAGGCGGCGCATTTCCATGCAGATTTCCTTGCTGAGGGTAGGCTTTTACTGTTTGGTCAGGCCATTATCAGCAAAAAGTTGCTGCAGTTCACCAGACTCGAACATCTCTTTCACGATGTCGCATCCACCAACAAACTCACCTTTAACATACAACTGCGGAATTGTTGGCCAGTCAGAATAAGCCTTGATACCTTCACGGATATCCATGTCCTCAAGCACATTATAGCTTTCGTAGGGTACGCCCAAGTGTTGCAGCACTTGCGATACCACGCTGGAGAAGCCGCACTGGGGAAACACAGGTGTTCCTTTCATAAACAGCACAACATCGTCTTTGCCAACGTACTCTTTGATGCGGTCGAATACCGGATTTTCACTCATCATCATGTTCCTATAATTGAAGCTTTGCTCATAGATAGGGGTGAAGGCCTGCTCTGCCAAGCAAATTTGACAAAATAGGACCATTTTCGTCAGAAAAGGCTGGTGGGCCTGCTATTTTGGTTAAACAGCGGGAGATGTCTGGCTTATTCAGGTACACCTGTTTGTAGGGCAAGGGCATGAAGTTCACCGCCCATACGCCCTTTCAAGCTTTTATACACCATCTGGTGCTGCTGGATCCGCGACTTGCCCCTAAACCCTTCGTAAACAACGTGTGCAGCATAATGATCACCATCGCCGCGTAGGTCCTCAATACGAACTTCTGCGCCTGGCAAATCTTCTTTGATGAGCTTTTCTATTTCATCTGCGATCATTGCCATTTTAAATCTCCATACATTCGGGGGCGGACTAGCTGCGCAGGTGGTTGGCTGCCAGCATTGATGCTTTTTAAGTATTCATACTTTACCAGCATTCTCAACCGTATTCGTTGCCAGCCCTGTTCAATTGCAGCATGTGCGCTAGACCACCGAATTGCTTTTGCGATGGCCTTTTCTTAGGGTAGCTTCGCCGAGGGGGTAAAAGCGAGGCTGTATGACATCGGTAGCGAAACTTTCTGTAAAAACAATGGGGAACGCCACCGTCCAGCTATGGGCTGACGGTAAGCCGGTTTTGACAACAGACCCCTGGCTTGTCGGACGCGCCTATTTTGATAGTTGGGCCCTTCATCACCCTATGACGCAGGAAGAAATTGATAGTGCTCTAAATAGCGATTTTCTATGGATTTCCCACGGACACCCTGATCATCTTCACGTCGAATCGTTGGAGATGTTCGCAAATGGAAAAAAGCTATTTGTTCCCAACCACTATCATGATGAGATCGCCAGCACGCTAGGTGATATGGGTTTTGACGTTACGGTCATGGACTACCGAAAATGGTATCGTTTAACACCGGAACTGGAAATACTCTGCCTGGATAACATCAACCAAGATGCGATTCTGTTGATGAAATTTGGCGGTAATCTGCTTGTGAACCTCAACGACAGTCCGCTATGCGGAGAAGATAGTTTTATCCAGCAGCTTACACGCGAGCATGGGCGAGACAGGTCTTATGTCTTCAAGCTTGTCGGTATTTCGGCTGATATGTTGAATTACGTTGACGCAGACGGTAACCGCACCGCTGGTGACCCAGAGCAATACAAGCCTGGCTGTATTAAGGACGCGGCTCGGCAAATAAATGATCTGGGTGTTGGGCATTTTTGCATGTCTTCCTCTCAGCATATTTTTGTGCGTGACGACAGCCGTTGGGCCAACGAGTATGACTTTACATATGAGGATTTCGAGCGGCACTGGAACCAGGACCATATCGAGGTATTGCCACCGTTTGTAACCATAGATCTGGCAACAGGGCACTATGAAGAAGACTGGCCATCCCGCACTGCAGATGCATCCCAGTATATTAACAGTAATGGAGCGGACGATTGGGACGAAACCCTATCTGACGCTGAATGGCAGCGAGTAAAAGACTTTTTCGGCAAGTTTGAAACTATCGAGGATATCGTCGATTTTGTTGACTGCACCGTAGGGGCCGAGACGCAGCGAGTTTATGCGCGCCCCCGCCAACGTATCAAACCGCGCGGGGTGCGTTTTCATGTACCCAAAAGATCTTTGCTGGAGACAATAGAGTGGGGGTATTTTGACGACTTGCTGATCGGAAATTTCATGAAAACTGAGTTGGTTAATATGGGGCTTTACCCTGACTTTACACCAAGAATTGCCAAATACGGCGGTAATGCGAAGGTTTTTGATAATGCAGGACTTAGAAAGATGCGGATGCATTATTGGCGCCGTAACCCTGTTGGTATGAGCCGGTTTTGGCTGTCGGGTTTTTGGCGGGCGCGGGTTCAGCGTGCTATTGCTGACTGGACGGAAGCCGCCGGCATAAAGCCGCCGATAAAATGGCTTTACCACCGCGTCAGGCGATTGATACCAGGAATTTAGTGTGCAGGATAAACGCTGCCTTTTTGTCGTAACGCACTATTGCCCTCTAATTGGCGGTGGACAGTCCGTTTATGATGCTTATGCACGCCAGCGGCCTGATCTGTTTCAGGTTCTTACCAGTTCCCGGGATTATGCGACCGGGCAGGAGGTGCAAGGATATCTCGATTTCGACGATGTTGCCCCTTATAAAATCACCAGAATAGAGCATACGCGCCCGGACATAGGCGCTGAAACTGTACGCTTTCAGGACCGCGCCAGGGGCTGGCTTTTATCCCGCCAGATAGAAAAAAACCTGATCCAGTCAATTTTGGATATCTGTGCCGCTGACGATATTGATGTTATTTGTGTTGGTGCGGCAGAGGCCTTTACCTGGTTGCCTGCAAAACTGAAGAAATATACCGATATCCCCATCGTTTATTACACCCACGGCGAAGAGTTTTCCCAACGGGCTCACTCTGAGCGTGCGGACCAGTCTCGTAAAAGTGCAATCCAGTCATCAGACGGTGTTGTCGCTGTAAGCAGTTTCACGCGCGATTTGCTGATCAAGCGCTATGGCGCCCGACCGGAACGGACCCGGTTAATTCATAATGGTGTTGATTTCGCCGCTTACAGCGGCAAACCTCTCGACTCTGTAGCATTTAAAAAGGGTTTTCCAGAACAGCTTACTGTTGTGGCAGCAGGCCGAATGGTGGCTCGCAAAGGGTTTGATAAACTAATCGAAGCATGGCCTGCCATTATTGAAAAGGTTCCAACAGCTAGACTGTTTATGGCGGGAAAAGGCCCTTTGTTTGAGCCGCTGAAAGAGAGCATAGACCAATTGGGGCTATCCAACAGCGTTCAGCAGTTAGGTTACGTATCAGACGAAGCCTTGGTTGAATTGTATCGCGGTGCCGATTTGTTTGTCATGCCGAACCGGACGCTTGAAAACGGTGATACCGAAGGCTTTGGGCTGGTGTTTTTAGAGGCTGCTGCCGCTGGCGCGCCGTCGGTTGGGGGCCGCGCAGGCGGTGCGACGGATGCAATTATTGAAGGTGAGACAGGCTTGCTGGTCGACGGGGCGAATACCGAGGAGATTGCTGCTGCTGTATCAGATTTGTTGCTGGACAATGACAAACGGCAGCGCATGGCGCAGGCTGCGAATACACATGCGCGGTCAAATGATTGGCACCATAAGTGTATTGAATTAATTGACTTTTTTGACGAACTAACAGCGAAACGTGGCTAAGTGCTAATTGGTCAATACGGAGGCTTGAGTGCCGGAGCGATTTAGAGAGAGACTTTTACGAAATGTAATGCCGCGCTCAGCCGTATTTCAGACGTTTGCATTTTTGACGTCGCTTTACAGACCAAAAGTACAGTTACCCCTTTATGTTGCACCGGATCAGCCCTTCCCTGTCACTGCAAGGAAAACAGCGGGTGCGCCAGTTATTACAACATCTCGGTTTCGTACCGGCTCAACTTTATTGTGGCAGTGTTTTCTCAGGCTCGGTGATTTCACCGCTTATTATGAACCCTTTAATGATCGCCAGTGGTTCAGCCCTGAAAAGCGGGGTGACCAGGTGGATGCCTCCCATCGCGGCGTAGAAGACTATGCCCGCAATTATGATGGCCTGACCGATTTGTCCGACCATTATCAAATTGACTGGATAAATCGCCGTTTGGCAATGGGAGCCACCGATGCGGACCGCCACATGGTTGCCTTTATCAAACTTTTGATCGAGAGCGCACCGGGGCAACCTGTTTTGCAGTTCAATCGCATAGATTTTCGATTGGGTTTTTTGAAAGAGAAATTCCCGGAGGCTAGCTTCCTGTATCTGGGGCGCAACCCTCGGGATACGTGGCTCTCTACCCTAAGAGGGGTTGATAATGACCCTTCATGGACCTTGATGAGCTATCAACCTTATTGTCGTTTCTATCTGTTGGAATGGTACAGGGACCTTATCCTTACTTTTCCGTGGCTTTTTTATCCGGCTCAGAAGACGCACCCTTACCAATTACATTACATGCTGCACCGATTATCGGAACTTTTTGCAAGGCGTTACTGCGATGTTTTTATGCAATATGAAGACATGGAAACTGACCTTGTAAAAACCCTGGATGCTGCTCTTGACCAGTTGGGCCATGCTAATCGTGACCTATCTGCTGTGGCCGGGCTGTCGCAACCTCGCGCACGACGATACGATCATTCATCACATCAGTCGTTTTATGAAGAACAGGAAAGCCGTGTCGAGGAACAGTTGAGAAGGGTGCTGGGGATTGAGGCATGACCGAGGAGGATACAAGCCCCCCGCAGAAGTCATTGAGCCAACGGACCGTTGAGGGCACGGCCCTTCTCGTTGTAACGCGTTTTCTTGTGCGACTTATAGGGTTTGCTTCCGTTTCTGTTACTGCCCGCCTTTTGACCCCGGAAGACTTTGGCCTTGTTGGTGCTGCCAGTCTGGTCATTGCTTTGTTTGCGGTCCTGAACCAGATCGGTCTTAGCGAATATGTTGTACGCTCAAAGAACATTGATACATCTGAACTGCACACTATGTGGACCATCCGACTTTTGATCTCCATCAGTATTGCAGCCATTATTTTCTTCACGGCGCCGCTAACGTCTGCTTTTTTGCAAGAACCCAGGCTGCTTGAAATTTTGCAAATACTCTGTGTTGCCACTGTTCTGGCCGCACTGCGCAGCCCGGCGGCAGAATTTTTTAACCGCGATATGCAATATACCAAGTATCTGTATCTGACTGCGGCGGATAAGGTGGTGGCCGTTACCGTGACCATCTTTGCGGCCTACTATTTTCGGACCTATTGGGCGCTGGTTTGGGGGCAAATTGCAGGCATGTCGTTTGCCATAGTGTCGTCGCAGGTGGCCCGTCCATTTTTGCCGCGAATAACTCTGGCAAAAGTGTCGAGTGTGGGCAGCTTTGCCTTCTGGACGCTGCTTGTGGGGTTAAACGGTTATGGTATTCGCCAGATTGATGAATGGATTGCAAAGCGGTCCACCGATTCTGCGGCTTTTGGAGCATACCATGTCGCCCGGGACCTGTGCAGGCTTTTTGTGGCTGAACTGGTAGGGCCCGCAGGGCAGGTATTTTTCCCTGCGGTTGCAAAAGTGCAGGATGACAAAGCCAAGATGTCGGAGGTTGTTGGGCGTTTTTCTGCGGCTGCATACATTGCGGCGTTTGCGGTTGCTGTAGGCATTGCTGCCATTGCGGAAGAGCTGGTTTACCTTTTGTTGGGGTATCAATGGGGGCAGGCTATTCCTTACATTCCTTTTGTAGCGATTGGTACGGCAGCGATTGTTGTGGGAGACCTGTTCCAAGGTCTTTATGTGGTGGCGGACCGCCAAAATATCGCCACTCGTTTTAAGTTCCTGCGCCTTTTGTTGTTACTTGTAGGGTGTAGCCTTGCAGCGCAAACGTCAGGGGGGTTGTTAGCAATTTCCCAAGCCTTTGCCGTAATCTCCGTTATTTCAGTCGCGACTGAGCTTATCTGGCTTTTTTCCTCGAGCCGTTACAATGTGTCCATTCTCTCACATATATGGCGCCCAGCACTGGCAGCGCTTTTCATGTATCAAATGGTTCAATGGCTGGTTCTGCCGGAAAGCTGGTCACTTATTTTGATAACAGGGGTAAAGGTGCTGGCCGGTGGGGCTACTTTCGCAGCTTCCCTTTCTGTCTTGTGGTTTCTTGCCGGACGGCCCAAAGGCGGCGAGACAGAGTATCTTGACCGCCTTCGCGACTATACGGGCAAGAATGGTTAAATAAGATACGGGATTAATAAGGCGCTGCGTTTTTTATAGTTTGCAAAAGCATCATACCGGGACAGCGACTTATCTTTTTTGATCATATTGGGTACCCAAACCGCCAGTATCATTGCCGCCAGCCAGGCGATAGGAAACCAGTGCCACGCCAAACTGGTGAAGCCCAGGTAAATCAGTAACTCGCCAAAATAGTTGGGATTACGGGTTTTTGCCCATATGCCGTCCTGTATTAGAACGCCGGGTTTAAGCGACAGTTGTGTATGCTTTTGCATGTCGGCAGCAAAATGAAAAAATACACCAATAGAATAGAAAAATATTGCTGTGCCAAGAAACCAAGCAGGTGCTTCAAAGTCTGTTGTCAGAATAAGGAAAGGGGCCGCCCAATAACCGGTGAGGGCCAGCCATATAACAATTCCGTACATAATACCCGTCGGCTGATCCCACTGTTTGTCACCAAACATGCGGCTTTTCATCATCCATAAAAAACCATAGGCACCGTGAAGCCCAAAATAGACCCACGCGGTTACATTGTCCCAATTGTTGGTCCAGGCCATAATGGCAACAATGGCAAAAGCTGTTGCGACCTTGTGGCTGTCAATGAAGTGGCGTTGTTTGAATGTCATGGTGTCCCTCCATGTTGTGACCCTATCATGTATGGGACCTATTTAGAATTGCATCTTGAAGCATTAAGGGAAGAGGCTATTTCATCGTGTCAAAGGGGTGTGGCGTGACAGAGTGGCTGCAAATTCGATCCGACAAGGGCACCATCGTACCAATTCTGCCCGTAAGAACTGCAATGCCTGCCAAAGCGGTGCTTGTTTTCTTACCAGCGCTTGGTATCCGTGGGGCATTTTATCGTAAACTCGCCAAAGGCTTGGCAGATCATCAGATTTCGACGATTATTGTGGAACAACGCGGCAATGGTGAAAGCCCATACCGGCCAGCGCGCCGCGAGACGTTCACGCTTGCGGACTATGCGTGCGACGACGTGCCTGCAGTTCTAACCTGGTGCCAATCAGAATTTCCCGGCATTCCCCTTTATATCGGCGGACATAGTCTCGGAGGCCATATGGCAAGCATTGTTGCTGGCCTTATGCCTGGCAAGTTTGCCGGCGTTGTGCATTTGGCATGCGGCTTTCCTTACTATGGCGATTACCCAAAACCGGCTTCTATATTCATTAAAATGATTGCTGGTCTCGTTCCTGTTCTGACCGGTATTTTGGGGTATTACCCCGGCCATTGGTTCAAATTTGGCGGTAAAGAATTCCATGGTTTGATGATGGATTGGCGCGAGTGGGCGCTTACCGGTCGTTACGCTGTACCGGGTATTGATGATGCGGGTGACATGGTCGCGGCTTATGAAGGGCGCGCAATTTCAATCGCGTTTGAACGCGATAGTCTGGCAACCGATCAGGCGATTGAACGTTCGCGGCGTGCTCTATCCGGTGCGGAATTGACCAGATTGACGTTGGGCGAAAAAGAGCAAGGGGCGTTTGTTGGTCATGTTGAGTGGGGCAAAAGGCCTGCAGGTGTTATACAGGCCCTTGCTGATTGGCTGAAACAAGCCTGAGTTTATTTTTCCAGTGCTTTCAGCACATCAGCAGCAAATTCATGCATCTGAAAACCTGGACCACCAGCGATGTCATATCCCCGGCGCACCAAAATGAGCTTCTTGGACGGAATAATCATGAGAATTTGACCCCGGTTGCCCCGCGCCGCATATGTGTCAGCTGGCAGGCCCGGAAAGTCCTGATACAGCCACCACTGCGCGCCGTAGCCGACGGTTGGTTGTCCGTCCGTGCGGGCCGCAGGTTGCGCTGGTGCAGGGGTTGCGACATACTTCGCCCAGCCTTTTGGTAAAATCTGCTCGCTGTCCCAAACGCCGTCATTCAGATGCAGTAGGCCAAGGCGCGCCAGATCACGGGCTGTCGTCCATACCTGCGATGATAAGATAAAGTTGCCTTCCCAATCTGTTTCCAAAAACGTATGGGTCATACCTATTTTATGCAGCAGGGCGCTATAGGGATAGGCGAGGTACCTGTCATCATCATTGATCGCTGCTCGCAAGTGCCGCACCGCCAGCAGTGTATCGTTGTTGGCATATTTCCAGCGTACACTTGGCAGTGCTTCCACGGCATTGCGACTGGATGTATCGGTCACCAGCCCACCACCAATGTACAGCCGGTCGGTGCGGTTGCCTGCCCGGTTGCTGTCTAGGCCAGATGCCATATGCAACAGGTTTTCCAGCGTGATATTCCCCCGTGGGTCAAGAGGGCGCGACCATTCAGGAATGCTGGCAGGGGCTTTTACGTTCACCAGGCCGTCTTTTACCGCCGCACCAATAACCGATGCGGCAATGCTTTTGGCCACAGACCAGGTGCGCTGGGACGTTGTGGGTGTGAAGCCTTCAATATAGTTTTCGGAAATAATTTGATCTTTTGTTGCGATCAGTACTGCAGACGTTCGCGCGTTTGCGCCGTATTCACCGCGGATGAACGCCCGGCGGATCGCTTCGTCCAGGGCGGTATTGCCTGTTTGTTCGTTGACCCCGCGTCTAACTTTCCAGGGGGCGCCATCATCGGTGCGGGTATCTGTGTCACTCAGCCCCTTGGCCATTGGCAAGTCGGCCATATCATATGTTTGGGTGCCAACCGGCAGTTGCACGCAGCCAAGATGTGGCCGCCACTGAGCGATACGCGGCGGCATAGTGTCACTGTAGGTAACGCTAACCTGTTTTGCGGAGCGGTTGATGGTTGTCGTCAACTCGGTAACGCGGGCTTGCACCAATCCATAAATACCGGTGAATTCATGCTCGTCGATGGCTGGTTGTTGTTTGTTTGCATTGAAAACCGCACTGCACGTAAATGCGGCCTTATAGCCTGCTGCATATGCGTCCACTGTTGCCTGCGTTTCCTGACCTTTAGCCGCTGCGCCTGTGACCTGCAACAGGCCCACCATAATGGCAGTTGTTGTCAAAAATCTATTCATGAAAGCCCCTCCTGCTGTGATGAAGGCACCATAATGCGAGGAAGCAGGAATACCCAATGAGAAATTTGTGAAGTTGAACAGTATGGTAGGCTCAGCAAGGCTCAACCTTTGGTGAATTGCTGACCTGTAGTTAAGCGTATATACTATTTCGATCATGTATAGATGGTTGCATATGGTCGCCGTTTTGTTGGCTGGTTTGACGGCGGCGGCACCCGAAGCCAATGCTAGTTCGAAGCCAGAACCATTGGCGTCCTTGCGATTGATGCAGGATGAGCGCGGGCCTATTAAGGTGAAAACCCGATCAGAAGAGGGTGTGCCCCTACGTGTGGTGTTTGATACAGCCGCAGCCAGTTCAATTTTGTTCGATCACAAACACACCAGCGGCGTTGGTGACCGATTGCAAGATGATCACTTCGTGTATTTTCCTTTCACGGACAGATTGGTCGATTTCCGGCAATTGGGCCTGTTTAAGCTCAGGCTTGGTAAACATGAGTTCAGCAGCAACAGCTGGGCGTATGGCCCCTGGAAAGCAACAGGGTTGTTCCCGGGTCGCGACGAGCCCAATTATGACGTGATCGCGGGGCGAGACCTGTTCGTCAATTTTACAGTCGCGGTGGACCCAAAGAAACGCAGGGTCAGGCTTTATGAAAGTGGTACAGATTTGGCCAGCACGTATGATCAAGTGATTGATATTATTGATCTAAATTCCCTGATGGCAGTGTATGTCACGGTTGGCCGGGAAGACACCGGCGACCTGTCAGAAAAATTGATGATTATCGACACCGGCTTTCCTGGCGTTTTGCTCTTTGCAAACAATGAGGAACTTGCCCGGTTAAAGGCAGATGAATATACAGCCCCAGCCGATACGCTTGGAGATGCTTTGATTGCGCCTAGCCGAATGCAACTGGGCGATTTGCCTTTCAAGAAACAAACCGCGCTTATCGTTAGTAAAGGAACGTTTGCGGCCGACGGCGTAATAGGTACCGGTTTTCTGGCAAACTTCCGTTATGCTTTTGATCTAATGAGTAAAAAGCTTTATTTGTCCGATATTGATTAACCTGCCAGGTTCAGAATGTCGTCAAATGTCAGGCCGTCCAGTTTGTCAGCCATATTGTCATACAGGATTTCTTCCATAGACTTGCCGGAGGCAACACTTTTTGCGGCACCCAGCAGGCCGCCTTTGCTTTCTTTCGCGGACGATTTGGCAAGATATCCAAGTGCATCCCTAAGCTGGCCAGCCTGATCGTCTGACAGAGAGCTTCGCATAGCTGACAGGCTGGATTTGAAGCTATCCAGCGAACTGGTATCCAGTGCGATCGTCTCTTTTATTTCAGCAACCTTTTCACGCACCATTTCTTCGACATTGTCTATAACCTTTGTGCCTTTTTCTTCAACGGCGGCAGTGGTATCTGCCTCGTTTGTGGCTTGGTTATTTCCCTCGTCGCTACCGCAGGCAGCAAGTAAAAGGGTCATGGCGGTCGCGCTGATAAGCGTTGTTGTCTGGTTTGTATGTTTCATGGCTGTCTCCCTATATCCGTTTCAACCCCAACCTAAGCGAAAGATGTAGCACAATTATGGCGAAAGTCGTGTTTGATTCCGGCGGCCACAAACCACTTTTGGTATTATATCGGGGCTTGATCTAAGTCTTCACCTTGCACATTAAAAACACGCCTTAGAGATCGATCTTACGACCAATTAACAGGTTACAAACTCGGCTCATCCCGCCGTCACAGTTTCCTTGGTCATAAACTTCGGCATCCAGTCAGCGTGGGCGTTTGTTAGGTCATTCATGCTTATGTCAATTGCATCGCCGTTAACAGTCAGGCGGTCTCCACCGGTGGTGCCGATGGTAGAGGCTGGAATACCTGCGGCTTTCGCTTCCTGCCTAATATTCGCCGCCGTATCCGTATCCGCTGCTACCAGATACCGCGCCTGCGTTTCGGAAAACAATGCCACGTGCAAGGGCAGGTCACTGTCGATCCTCACCTTGGCGCCATTACCACCTGCAATCGTCATGTCTGCAAGGGCAGCAATAAGGCCACCATCGGAAAGGTCATGGCAGGTTGTAATCTGGCTGTTTTCAATCAGCGCACGAACAAAATCGCCGTTGCGGCGCTCCACCGTTAAATCTACATGCGGGGGCGCACCGGCATCTTCGCCAAGGATTTCCCGCTGGTACAGGCTTGCGCCAAGTTCATTTTTAGTTTCCCCAATTAGCACAATGGCTTCCCCTTCAGATTTAAATCCGACCGTTGCCATTTTTGAACTATTTTTCATCACGCCAACACCGCCAATGGCCGGTGTCGGCAGGATGCCGGAACCATTAGTTTCGTTGTACAAAGATACATTGCCGGACACGATCGGGTAATCAAGGGCACGACAGGCTTCGCCCATGCCTTCAAGGCACCCAACAAATTGCCCCATAATGTCTGTGCGCTCAGGGTTGCCGAAGTTAAGGCAATTGGTGATCGCAAGTGGCGTGCCGCCGACAGCCGTAATGTTTCTCCAGGTTTCTGCAACAGCCTGTCGCCCACCTTCAACCGGATCAGCATAACAATAGCGAGGGGTCGCGTCGGTACTGATCGCCAGCGCCTTTTCAGTACCGTGCACGCGCACTACCGCCGCGTCACCGCCGGGGCGCTGAATAGTGTCGCCCATCACCATGTGGTCATATTGCTCCCAAATCCAGCGACGGGAACACAGGTTTGGCCCGCCGATCAGATCAAGCACAGCCTTGTTCAGGTCGTCGGTTGGCGGGACGTCGATGGTTTCGCGTTTTGGTGTTGCGACGTAAGGGCGCTGGTACTCCGGCGCATCTTCCACAAGACTGTTAATCGGCATATTTCCGACTATTTCGCCGCCAAACTTTAGCGTTAGATTGCCAGTATCAGTAATATGCCCGATGACAGCAAAATCCAGTTCCCACTTTTCAAAGATTTTTTGCGCCATTTCCTCACGGCCCGGTTTCAGGACCATGAGCATACGTTCTTGGGACTCCGAGAGCATCATCTCGTAGGGAAGCATGTTTTCTTCACGCTGAGGCACTTTGTCCAGGTCCAGCTCAAAGCCAACACCGCCCTTGGATGCCATTTCAACACTCGAAGACGTGAGGCCCGCGGCTCCCATATCCTGAATAGCGATAATGGCGTCTGTGCTCATCAATTCCAGGCAGGCCTCTATCAACAGCTTTTCCGTGAAGGGGTCGCCCACCTGCACAGTTGGGCGCTTTTCCTCGCTGTCTTCAGTAAACTCGGCCGATGCCATAGTAGCACCGTGAATGCCGTCGCGGCCGGTTTTGGAACCAACATAAACCACAGGATTACCGACGCCTGCGGCGGCGCAGTAAAAAATTTTGTCCGCGTCGGCCAGACCTACGGTCATGGCGTTCACAAGGATATTGCCATTGTAGGATGGGTCGAAGTTGGTTTCGCCGCCCACTGTTGGCACGCCGACGCAGTTACCGTAGCCGCCAATGCCTTCCACTACACCTGCCAGCAAGTGGCGGGTTTTGGGATGGTCTGGCGCACCGAAGCGCAGTGCATTCATGTTTGCCACCGGGCGCGCTCCCATGGTGAATACATCGCGCAGGATACCGCCCACACCTGTTGCGGCACCTTGGTAGGGTTCGATATAACTGGGGTGGTTGTGGCTTTCCATTTTGAAGATAGCAGCCTGGCCATCACCAATATCTATGATCCCGGCATTTTCACCCGGTCCGCAAATAACCCAGGGGGCTTCGGTAGGAAGTTTTTTAAGATGAAAGCGCGAGGATTTGTAGGAGCAATGCTCCGACCACATCACACTATATATCCCCAGCTCAGTATAATTGGGTTCCCGGCCCATGGCATCAACGATGCGCTGATATTCTTCGTCCGTAAGGCCGTGTTCTTTAATCATTTCGGGGGTGATCTGAATTTCATTGCCAGTTTTCATATCGTGTCCCCCTAACTCAGGCTATTCATGACGGATTCGAACAGGCCCCGCCCATCAGAACCACCCAGTGCTGGTTCAATCATGCGTTCCGGATGGGGCATCATACCAAGCACATTGCCCTTATCATTAAGGATGCCGGCGATGCGCCGCTGGGCTCCGTTTATGTCTGCGGCGTACTTAAAGGCGATTTGGCCTTCGCCTTCGATCCGGTCCAGCGTGGTATCATCCGCAAAATAGTTGCCGTCATGATGGGCAACTGGAATGGTGATGTTTTGATTGTCGGCATAGGTGTTTGTGAACATGCTGTCGCTATTTTCTACCTTCAGCGTCACGTCTTTACACACAAAATGCAGATTGGCGTTGCGCATCAACGCACCGGGCAGAATGCCGGTTTCTGTTAAAATCTGGAAACCGTTGCAGATACCAAGTGTTGGTACGCCGTCATTTGTGCGCTTTATCACCTCTTTCATAACATGACTGCGTGCGGACATGGCACCGCAGCGCAGATAATCTCCGTAAGAAAATCCGCCGGGTAGGGCGATGAAATCGACAGTTTCGAAGTCATAATCCTGATGCCACACCATGAGGGGCTTCGTGCCAGTGATTTTTTCCAGCGCGACAGCCATGTCCCGGTCGCAATTGGAGCCAGGAAAAACAATAACCGCAGATTTCATGGGCTTACTCCAGCTCGATGCTGTAGTTTTCGATGACCGTGTTTGCCAGCAGTTTCCGACACATTTCATCCAGTGCGGCTTCCGCTTTGGCCTTATCGGTTTCTGCAAGGTCCAGCTCGATAAACTTTCCCTGGCGGGCTTCGTTTACGCCGTCAAATCCCATATTGCCAAGCGCATGCTCGATGGCTTTGCCTTGGGGGTCCAGGACCCCGTTTTTGAGGGTGACATGGATACGGGCTTTCATCGGCTATATTCCCTTCAAGCTGAATGTTGCGGGTGTTTAACTGCGTTTTTTATTTTTGTGGTCAGCGATTTCGGTGACATCTGCTGATGGCAATATGCCAAGGCGGCGCGCCACTTCGATATATGCTTCCATTTCACCGCCTAAGTCGCGACGGAAGCGATCTTTATCAAGCTTTTCGCCGGTCTTCATGTCCCATAGGCGGCAGCCATCGGGGCTGATTTCATCGGCGAGGATTGTCGTGCATTCGTCGCCTTCGTACAGGCGGCCAAATTCCAGTTTGAAATCCACAAGCTTGATGCCGATACCCGCAAACATGCCGGAAAGGAAGTCGTTGACACGCAGGGCATAGAACATCATTTCGTCAATTTCCTGTTCTTCGGCCCAGCCAAAAGTAAGGATATGTTCTTCCGCGATAAGGGGGTCACCCAATTCGTCTGACTTATAGCAAAATTCGACTAACGGATTTGGTAATGGTGTACCTTCCTCAATACCAAGGCGTTTTGACATACTGCCGGCGGCGATATTACGAACGATAATTTCAACGGGGATAATTTCAACTGCTCTAACCAGTTGTTCCCGCATTGAGAGGCGCTCAATAAAATGGTTTGGCACACCAATGTCGTCCAGCGCCTTGAACAGATATTCGGAGATGTGGTTGTTGACGACGCCTTTTCCAGACAAAGTGCCCTTCTTTTCTGCGTTAAAAGCAGTGGCATCATCTTTGAAATACTGAATGATGGTGCCGGGCTCTGGACCTTCAAAAAGGACTTTTGCCTTTCCCTCATATAGCTTGTTACGACGGGACATAAACGCTGTTCCCCTTATTAGCCAATACGTGCTGGCAGGCCTTCGAAATTTTGGCCGGACAATAGCCGAAGACGTCGCTGACGACAATGTTTGTGATCGTCTTGCCGCAATAATTCGTTTTTACTGTTGAAATTGCCGCAAAATGGCGCGAAGAAACATCTTATGTGGTGTGATTGAAGGCGGTATTGGACTGCTTTGCCCAAAGACTCGGATACAAGGATATTTCTGAATGACTACATTTGACAGCCGTGAAAAAGCCTTTGAAAACAAGTTTGCCCATGATGCTGATCTGATGTTTCGTGCCCGGGCGCGCCGTGACAGACTTTTTGGTGAATGGCTTGCTGGTGAAATGGGCTTAACCGGTGATGCGATTAAACAGTATGCGGGCTCTATTGTGACGGCCGACCTGGAAGAAGAGGGGGATGCTGACGTTGTACGCAAAGTTATGGCTGATCTTGAAAACTCCGACCTTTCCATGACCGCTGCAGAAGTAGAGAAGAAGCTTTTGTCCTTTATGGACGAAGCCAAAGCTCAAATTATGTCTGAAGTCTGAAGCTATATCAGTTTGAACGAATAAGGGGCCCAAAAGGCCCCTTTTTATTTTGCATATTCCCGCGTTTTACACTGCGTTAATGCGTTTGCGCTCTCGCCGGGCGATCCAGATCATGCCAGGGATTAGTAGCATTAAAGGTGCTGGCTCCGGTACGGTAACTGGTTCTGTCACTGCAAAGAAATCGCTGGACCAAGCCGCCCCGTTATTCAGGGTTCCGTTTTGATTAAGAGCGTTACTTAGCGAAGTTGTAAAATCACCACCAAATGAAGCTGTATAATTGTAGGGTGCACCACCGCTGCTGATGCTTTCGGTAAAGCTGGTATTTGTTGTCAAGCTGGCAACATATACGCCGATGGCATAGGTTCCGACGCTGCTGAAAAAGGTGCCAGTTCCCGTTGCTGTTGTTGTCTGCAAATTCGCTGACGCAGTGCCGTCAGGAATAGTGCTTAAATTTACGCCGCTATTGCTGCCCAATCCGCCAGTAATCCAGGAAAATGTGCTGGACGAGAAATTCCATGCAAACCAGTTTACGCTGAACAGCGAAATATTGACCAAATTGCAGAGCGAGGTACCAGGACCGGTTGGGTTGTTTGCCACTGTCAGTCTTGATCCGCAAGCATTCAAAGGAATGTCATCCCCGAGCGCTACAGGTGCAAAACTTCCCGCATCGGCCGTTACATCCCAGTAGTTGGTCGCCTTTGCAGGCATTGCCATAAGCGCGCCTAACCCGATTACCGAGAGGCCAAAGGTAAAAGGCTTTAAGATTTTTGTGTATGAAATCACTTTACGTCCATGCCAATAAAATAAAGCAGCCCCGACACCATTTAGTGTTCGTTGACTGCCCGACATCCCAATCACAAGTAATATTTTCAAAATAACGTAATTTGTATCAATTATCAATACAGTTGTATCAATTCGGGTGCAATGGCGTGTGGTTCATCCTATGTTGCCTTTTTTGTGTTACCGGCATTTGTCGGCTAAATAGCCTGCATTGATTGCAGCAAGACAATGTAGCTATCAAGATCTGGAGCAAAAGATTGAGGACGCTAAAACTCTTTTCGGTTTTTATTCTGACTGTTGCCCTCGTTGCTTGCAGCGACGATGATCAGTCGGAAAAAAGGGCAATTTTAGAAGCCTACACCATGGAGCAGCTTGAAGCTTTTGTGGAGGCTGGCGAGGCTGAAAAAGCAATCGAAGCAATTACTTTCTACCGCGAGGAAGGCACAGCGACTGACGAGCATTTTTTGTTACTTGCGACCATATATCTTGGGTCTGGTGACGGCATTGGCGCAGAGGAGACGATATATAAACTGCGCAATCGGGATTTTCCTGAAGAAAAGACAGCTCTGCCCTTAGCGCAGGCTTTGGTCATGCAGGGTAAGCATCATGAGGCTGAAAAAGCCCTGAAAGGGGTTGCTCTTACTGGGGAGGACCTTTTCGAGTCTTTTATTTTACGCGGTGATATTATGCTTGCGCTGGGAGATAGCGCCAGAGCTGAGTCTTTTTATCAAGCTGCAATTGACACTGATCCTGACAATTTTCTTGCCTATGCTGCCATGGCGTTGTTTCAGGTGCAGCAGGGTGATTTCCGGCAAGCGCAGGTATTTATTGACCAAGCCGAGACCCTGGAGGCAGACGGTTTTTTGCTGCATTATTCCAAGGGCATGGTGGCGCGCTACTCAGGGCAGCTTGAAGATGCCAAAACTCATTTTGTTAACGCCGTAGAGGCAAATGATGTGGATACTCTTTCCCGGCTGGAATTGGTGGGGCTTTACCTTGCGGCTGATGAACTTGAGCTGGCTCAACTTCAACTTGACGCGGTATATGCGATTACGCCGATTAACCCGATGGCCAATTATTATACCGCTCTGATATTGGTTTCAGAATCCAGGTTTGATGAAGCCGAGGACCTGCTGTTGAGAACGGGTGACTTTACGCGGCAGTATCCACTGGCAGCGCAGGTCTATGGTCTGACGACCTATGAGTTAGAGAAATATTCAACTGCGATACCTTACCTTTCACGGGCTCTGTCTTTTTTCCCGAATGATGTCTCAACGCGATTGGCGCTTGCAGACTCGTTGGCCAGACGGGGCGAGTCTAAGCGATCACTTCAGGTTCTCCAGCCGCTGATTGCGGCAGAAGACAATGTGACGGCGCTGGTGCACGCAACGGCTGCTGCTGCGGGTGTAGGTGATGTCGGAAGCGCACGCCGTTACATTGAGCGAGCCCTTAAACTTGCAGAGCAGGGTGGTATTGATGACCCCGTTTTGATGAATGCTCTCATGAGAAAAGCCGCGTTTGCTAGATTTCTTGATGATGACCTGGACGGGGCAACTGCTCTTTTAGATGCCATGTATGCCAAGGACTCTGAAGATGTCGAAAGCCTGACCAACAAGGCAAACATGTTTCTGGCATCTGGTGATCTGGAGCAAGCTCAAACGGCCTTGAACCAACTTCTTTCGTTTGACCCAGAGAGTACAGTTGCCTCAAACTTGAAGGGTGCAATTCTACATCGACAAAGGCGGTTTGACGAAGCGATTGAGGCATATACCGAAGCAATATCCAAAGTGCCGGAGTATCAATCCGCGTTGAAGAACAGAGCTTTCGCTTATATTCAAAAGGAAGATTACGATAAGGCGAAAGCTGATTTGCAAATACTGATAGACCTGTCCGTAGAAGAACCGCAGGTTCAGGCGATGTACGCGCGTTCGCTGATCGAGACCGGAGACCCGGAGGGCGCTTTGCCATTTTTGGCCCGCGCGGTTGACGGATTGCCCAATTCATCCATCGTCCGGGCCGATAGAGCCGAGGCGCTTGCAATGCTGGGGTATTACTCTCGTGCATTGGCGTCAGCGGCCGAAGCCAGAGACTTAGCTGCATATAATCAGGACTTTGTGACCTATATCGACCAGAAGGTTGAAGAATGGAATCAGGCCCTGACCGACCAGAGCAAGCTGGCAGAGGAAGAGAGAATTAGGCGCGCGGAGGAATTTGAGAAACAGCGTGCTGCGGAACTGGAAAAACAAGAGGCGATTAAAGAGCAGTCGCGTGATGTTTTGGATGCTGAGGAAGACCAGTCCGAACTTATGGCAGAGCTTGAAAGAATTGCGGAAGATAACCGTCGTTTGCGAGAGGAAGAGCGGCAGCAAGAACTCGAGTTTAAAGAAACTTTGGCGCCCCAAATTTCAGAAGAGCAGGCTGCGCAAGAGGCGCGCGCGTTAGAAATTCGCACAACGCGAAATCAACTTTTTGGGTTATGGTTGGCTGCTGAACTTGGCCTTGAGAAGGAGGCAGCGATCGCTTATGCGGACTCTGTAGTTAAAGCTGATGAAAGTGAGCCAGGCGATACTGATATTATTCGTAAAGCCATAACTGACCTGGAGGCCGCGGGTAAAACTATGACTATTCAGGCGATTGAACAGGCGATTGCTGAAAAGATGGTTGAGGCACAATCAAAGCGCGTTGAAGACCAATCAACAAGTCAGCAATAGCCAATAAAACGAGCGCCGTTTGCAGCCGGGGTTTGTTGGTTGCCGCTAAAACATCCGATGCTCAGTCGCAGCACGTAGAAACCAATAGTGAAACGCAGCGTTTTTGTGGCACCTCTTGTATGCTCGACGTCGTGTTAAATCAGATCAACCGGAAACCATTATGCCTGTTTTGTTTGTTGCGGTGCTTGTGATCATGGGTAGTTTTGCCATGTTGCTGCCTTCCATCATGTATGTGTTGGGCAACATGGGCCTATCGAGCAGCATGTCTACACCTATTATTGCCGTTTACAGCCTGGCTCAGTTCCTAACCGGACCCCAATGGGGGCGTTTGTCAGACCTGAAAGGACGCAAGCCAGTGTTAGCGGTGGCCTTGTTTTTAGGCAGCCTGTCTTATGGTTCAATGGCGCTGTTTTCAGACAATATTGTGGCCCTGTTTCTGACCATGATTTGTGCAGGGCTTTGTGCGGGCTCTCTTGCTGTTGTGTTCGCCGCAGTGTCCGATATTACGGATGTGAAGAACAGGACACGCGGCATGGCACTGGTTGGTGCAGCAATTGGCTTGTCTTTCGTGATCGGAACCGCAATCGGTGGCTCGGTTGCCGGGTCGGATGCCGCCAGTGCTACGATGACGGGGCCTGCGACATCTGCCTTTGTTTCGTGCCTTTTGGGTTCATTGCTGGTTGCGCTGTTTATGACGGAAACCCGTCAAGGGCAACAATCAGATACAGCATCTCAGGGTAAAACTATGAACCGATTTGCCGCTTTTCAAAGAGTCGCACGGCATCCGACACTGGTTAAGTTGTGTTTTCTGATCCTCGCATTCACTTTTAGTCTGGCCTTAATGGAGCCTCTGATCCCGAAATATATATTGGTGCACTTCCAATGGGGTCCCATCGAGATGCGCAATGTTCTGGTGTTTGTTGGCGTTATACTTGTGACGGTTCAGACAACGTTGGTTGGACCTCTCGCCAAGCGCTTTGGCGAAATAATGCTGGTTCGTATCGGGCTGGGGCTGATGGGTAGCGGGCTCTTGCTTTTGGCTGCGGCTCCTGATCCCTACGTCATATACATAGCGCTCACTTTCACAAGCATTGGAACTGCATTCTTTAGCGCGGCTGGTTTGTCCCTTGCCTCCCTGGAAGCGGCGGACGATGAAAAGGGTGCGGTTCTCGGTGTGGCTCAGTCAATGCAGGCGTTAGGTCGGTCATTTGGGCCACTTGTCGCGGGTGCCTTATTCGATGTGAGTGTTGGTTTGCCTTTTTTTCTGGGCTCATTTGTTGTCGTCGTTCTTCTCATCTCGTTTCAACGTCTGACACGCCAGTTTCATCTCAAGTCCGTGCGTGGCCAAGGGTAACTATTGTTGTTTTTTACCCTCTAATGCCTCAAACTCGATTGTGTTAAGTTGCGGCCTTGAAATCAGGGAAGTGTTAAAGTTAGTTTAACACTTCCTTCCTAAAGTGGCGCTGATTTCAAGCAGCTCTTGCGGGAGCTATCACAAATGTATCGAGGTGGACATAGGCCCATCGCCGAGTAAAAGAAGGAAGCACCATGGAATATCGTATCGAAAAAAATGACAGAGACATAACTGTTGTTTTTACCGGGGATATTACGTTTTCAGAGAATGTAAGTTTTCGTCAAATCCTGAAAGAACTTGCCGAAGGTGATGTGGCAACCTGTACGTTTGATCTTTCAAACGTTGGTATGGTTGACTCCGCTGGATTGGGTATGTTTCTGATCGCTAAAGAACAGGCAGATACAGCAGGCTGGAAGTTGAGTGTGTCGGGTGCGCAAGGTCATGTGGCCAGTATGCTGAAGCTTACTAAACTATCTGACCTGCTTGCGGGCTAAGCCACCAAAGGCGCCTTTTATAGAGGGCTCGCCATGTCTGATTTGGCTGATGAAACGATACCGGTGCCCGGGCGCAACGATGCGTTACCGGAAGGGGTTAGTAGTGCCCATATTCTTGTAGTAGACGACATGCCGATCATGCGGAAAATGATCGGCATGTGCCTGGAACGAGGCGGTTTTAGTAATATTTCCTTTGCTGAGGACGGGGATGTCGCGCTGGCGCGCATTGCCGAAAAGTCACCAGACCTTGTTATTCTGGATATCAATATGCCCAAGCTGTCTGGGTATGATGTGTGCCGTCAGCTCAGGTCCGATCCCGCCACCGCCAGCCTGCCAATTTTGGTGCAATCGGCGTCTGAAACAGCGGAAGAACGGGTCGAAGTCTTCGCTGTAGGGGCAACCGACTTTGTTTCAAAACCAATCAATCACCCGGAGTTGCTTGCTCGTGTCTGCATGCACCTTGAAAATAGGTTTCTGATCAGAAGCTTGAGTGACTTTCAGGATCGCATGCACAGCGAGCTGAAAATGGCGCGGGAGATGCAACATTCCTTGTTACCAGAACAAAATGTGGTGTCTGCTGTAGAGGAAATTGGCGATGCTTCCCTTGAGGCCTTCTATAAGGCGTCTTTTGAATTAGGTGGCGACCTATGGGGAACGTGGCCGTTGCCAGGCAATAAGCTTGGTATATATGTTCTTGATGTTACCGGTCATGGCGTGGGCGCCGCCCTCAACACATTTAGTTTGCACGCGACAATGGCCAGATTTGAGGACAAAAAACTTGATCCGGCCGAATTTTTAACAAGCCTCAACCGGTCTCTTGTCGGTGCCTTCCCCTTGGGGCGGTTTGCGACAATGTTTTATGGTGTTTTGGACTGCGATACCCACCAGCTTACATATGCCGGTGCCGGGGCACCGCGTCCCATAATTTTTTGTGGTAATCAATGCCGCACGTTGGACAGTTCCGGTTTGCCAATTGCGATCATGAAGTCAGCAACCTATGAAAACCTTACAGATCGGCTTGAGCCTGGCGAGAGTTTGTTCTGTTACTCCGATGTTCTTGTAGAAGCTGAGCAACCCGATGGCTCTATTCTGGGTGAGGATGGCTTAATCAAATGGATTCAAGAAGCGGAGAAAGATGGCAGCAGAAAAACGTTGGTTGCCCGGCTGCTAGACCGTTTTTACGCGGTACAGGATGAGCATTTACCAGATGACCTAACGGCTGTTGCTATTCACCGGAACGTGCAGGCCGCTGGGGAGGATACCAATAAGCCTCAACCACCTTTAGTTACTGTCATTACGGCTGAGAACAGCCCAATGGCTGCGCATTACGAATCGTTGAATGCACCGGGGCTGGATGTGCAGTGCGTAAACGTTCAAGGCCTTGAAAATGGAATTAATCAAAAGGATTTTTCTGGCCTTTCAGCAGTTGTCATTGATTGTGCTGTTGGATACGAAACCGCGCGCGATCACTTTGAGGCCATTGACCCAGCTTTCGTTGAAGCAGGTGGTCCCGTGGTGATGATTTTGAATGGGGAGCCTTCCGACGACGACCCGATACTTGGTTTTAACCGGGTCAAGTACTTTGACGGTTCAAAGGGTGCTGATGCATTACGGCGTTTTCTTGCCGAAGAAGCCGATGATTTTGTGCGCATATGTGCGCTAAAAAAAGCGCTTGATGAGAGAGAACCAGACGAGGCTCTTGATCTTGCGGGTGGCTATCGCTTTGCTTCGCGGAAAGAGGCGCAAAAACTGGCGATGATGTTTTCGCAGGTAAGTCGTGATCCCGTCCCATTGGCCATTGGACTTTCCGAGCTTTTCCTAAATGCGATTGAGCATGGATGCTTGGAAATCGGCCATGATGAAAAGGGCCAACTTATAGAAAATGGTCTTTTAAACGAAGAAATTATGCGTCGGCGGAGTTCCGAGAAATACCGCCATCGGTGCGCATCAGTTGATGTTAGGCAAACAGATCAAACGCTTTTGTTTAAGATTGAAGACCCTGGAAAAGGCTTCGATTATGACGCATATCTCAAGGATAATGCCAGCCACAGCAAAAAACATGGTCGGGGTATTGCCATGGCAAAAGGGTGTTTTTCTCGGTTGGAGTATTTTGGAGACGGCAATATCGTCGAAGCGGAGTTTAAGTTGTAGCTAGCTGTGTTCCGCGACTATTTTATATCTGTCCTTCAAAGGCAGCGGCGTTTGTTGCAAATAGATCGCCTAAAAAATCGTACATGGCCCGAATGCGCGCGCTGCGACGCAGCTCTGCATGGCTCACAAGCCAAATATCTGAACTGAAGACCACTAAATCCCCAAACAGTCTTATTAAGTTGGGATCGTTATCAGCCATAATACAACTGTATGCGCCTATGCCAAATCCTTCACGGACAGCGGAGGACAGCGAGATCAGGTTATTGGACCGAAAAGCGATATTGCCCTTCGGATGGAAAGGTCTTTTCCCAAATTTATTTGTATGTGCAAGAATTTCATCATGGGGCAAAATGAACTGGTGGCTTGAGATGTCTTTGGTGCTCTCAGGCATACCGTATCTATCAATATAGTCTTTGCTGGCATAATAACCGTATTTCATTGTGCCAGTTTTTTTTGCAATCAAATCATTCTGTACCGGTCGAAACATTCTGATCGCTATGTCAGCTTCACGGCGTAACAGGTCAGACGTGGCATTTTCGATCTTGAATTCAACTGTAATGCCCGGAAACTGTTCACGAAAAGGACGTGTGTGTTTCACCAGCCAGTCTGCGCCTAGTATTTCAATGCAAGAGACCATGACACTGCCCTGCAAACTGCTGTCATGGCCAGTAATAAGCCGTTCTATAGAGTATACGTCGTCTCGCATATGCCGGGCGTGATCAATCAGGCGTTCCCCTATAGCCGTCATTTCAAGACCCGTTCGCGTTCTGGCAAACAAGTCTGACCCAACGCTTTCCTCAAGTGTTGTCAAACGCCGAGACAGGGTTGGCTGGCTAACATTCAGTTTGCGTGCTGCCGCTGACAAGCTGCCTTCCTCTGCCATCGCAAGGAAATATTTCAGGTCATCCCAGTTAAACACTTTGGCCTCCGATCTTTTGTATTCAGTAATGAATAGTTCGAATGCATAACTTGTCAATTACCATCTGAAAATGTGCACCCATATCTGGTTGGTCGGCAGGTCCCCAAGGCTGTTGACGGCAAAACCCCCAAAGAGGGCAGTGCTCTCATGCAAGCGAGGAGATGAAAATGTTTCGATTTGCAAAAATGTTATCCGTGGCGTTCGGTACCATTCTGGCTGCATCTACTGTCAGTCAAGCGCAAGTGATATATGGGAATGAAAACTCTCACCTGACCCGCGCCACTCAGTCGATGATGGCTGGAGAGTTTGAAACAGCCTCGCGGCACTTCAGTCGCGCGGTTCGGGCTAACCTTAGCGATGAAAAGCTGGTATCGGCGCTCAACAATTATTGTGCTGTCGAGTATGCGCTTGGCAATTTTGAAAAAGCGGATGAAATTTGTACCAAAGCGGTGGCCAAGGATCGTAGATATTGGCGTGCTTATGTCAATCGCGGGAATGCGCGTGCGGCACTAGGGCAAATTGACGATGCGAAGCATGATTTGGAACGTGCTGTCGCTCTGAAGCCTAAAAGCCGGATCGCCAAGAATACCTTGCTTAGTTTCCGGAACGGCAAAGGTACACTGTTGGCTCAAGCGCACTGAAACCACATGTAACAACAGGAAGTGCACTCCTTTTTTGGGGTGCATTTCTTTTATGTCTTGGGCATTGAGCCTCTATTGTTTTGCCGTATCAGGCTTTTGACCACGCTGCGTGCTGGATGCAATTTGGCAATGAGGGTTGATGGAATTGGAATAGCTTCCCCCGTGATCATTGCCGCCAGATAGTCGCCCAGCAATGGGCCATATTGAAACCCCTTTGATCCAAGACCGGTTAGGCAATATAAACCCTCATGAACAGCGGGTGGTCGCTCCAACTCGTTTGTCGCATCCTGGGATAACGGGGCACAGACTTCCAGCAAATCTTCCCACACCGGCACGGGACCCGCGTATGGCATATGATCGGCAACCGTTGCGCGGACGCCAGCCCAAGACTGTATCGATCCAGTATCTTCAATTGTGCCGCCGATCATTTCGAAAAAGTTCTGGAAGATTTTGGTTTGTGTTGACTTTTTAGTTTTGTGGTTTTTAAGGCTTCTATTTTCCAACGGTTCAAAGCTGGTGCCGATTGTCCGAACGCTCTTTTTGTCCTCATTTTCGAGCGGAGCCGAGGCATACCCCCCGTACGATAGGGTTTGTTCCGACACCCCGACAAGTGCCATTGCATCGACTATTTCAAGTTGCCCGCCGGAAGGTCGTTGAGCGGGTTCAAGACCCTGGGTAGTCTCTATACCCAAGCCGGAATTATTGAGGATATGCGGTGTTGCAAGCCCCGTTGCTAGCACCACGCAGTCTGTTTCGAGGACTGTCTCGTGGTTGTGATCTTGCAGGAGCCATTTGCTTTTGCATTTTTCAATACGCATAACCTTCGCCGTAACCTTTTTGACGTTTTTGGTCAGTTTATTGAGGACAAGCATCGGTGAAATAGTGCCGGCCTTTGGCAAAACCAGGTCATTTTCGTCCAATCCAAGCCAGTCTTCCGACCACGCATATTCTTTAAGAATTCGGTGAAAGCGTTCCTTTTTCTGTCCACTTTTGTCAATGTAACGAATGCCTTGGTGTTTTGAAAAAGTGGTTGCGTAGGCACTATGGCTTATCGAAAACGCGAAGGCTGAGGAGAAAAACCCCCTGTCTGGAGTATCATCCAGCATAAAGCGGGGGGCCATAATGGCTGCAGGTAAAGAAGAAGCCTTCGGTGCATCGGGAGACTCGATAATAGTGCATTTAACGCCGCGCAAGCCCAGTGCATAGGCAACACTTGCACCTGCAATGCCGCCACCTAAAATTGCCACGTGCCTCGAACTACAGGATACAGGGTGGGCCCATTTTGAAATATTGGCAGGAATAGGGTCCCCGTGTAGTTGCTTGGTATCAGAAAATGTTCCCACCAGTCGTTCGCGTTTTCGTCCAAAGCCGCTGGTTTTTCGCATGTCGAAGCCAACAGAAGCCAAGCCACGCTTTACAAATCCCGCAGCGGTAAAGGTGGCTAGTGTGCTTTCAGGAGCAGATAGTCTGCCGAGCTGATAAAACAGATCATCCGTCCACATGGATTTGTTCTTGGCTGGTGCAAAGCCATCTAAATACCAGGCATCTATCCTTGCATTGAGAGTGGAGTAAGCCTCAGCCGCGTCTCCATACATGAGTAAAAGGCTGATCCGGCCCCCGTCGAAATGTCGGATATGGAACCCTTTGGCAGGTGGTGGCATGGCTTGCCGCAGCTCGCGGCCCAATTCAGCGATGGCAGGAAAATGACTGTGCGCCTTCGACAAATGCACCATGTCCATTGGATTGGCTTCAGCCGATACAAAAACCAATCGGGCACGGATGTTATGTCTTCGCCACGCATCCCATGTAGCAAGAAAATTCAGTCCCGACCCAAACCCTGTCTCACCAATATTGAAAAGGTCTTTGTTTGAACTGCGCCGGATAACATCTGCGCCGCTCAGGAATACAAACCGGCTTTCCTCCAGTCCATTTTCAAGGGAGTAGTATGGATCGTCAAATACCGTAGAAATAGGAACGCCGTCACGCCAACTGACATCTGCTCTACCGAATTTTGGCACTTGGTTCCTCCTGAGATTTCGCCAATTCTACCTTGGTTCGCAACAATTTGTTAAGCTGTCTGATTTATTTTTAAGCCAATGTTTACGTCTGAAGCTGTACGGCAGTGTCGTGCAGGTGCATATGAATTCCCTCCCGACGTCAAGTCTATTGGTAAAAGGCCGGCTAAGGTGAGCAAGAGCAGTGTGTTTTGCGCTGCTAATACCAGCAGAGAGACAACATGTCGTGAGTGACGTCGCAGATTTAGACGGTATTGAAATGGAAGCACGGGCTGAAATAGCCCGGAAGGTCGGCAGAATTCTGTCTTCGACTAGTGATCCAACCGACCAAAAGGCAGCTGTGGAATTGGCTCGGGCCTTGGCTGAAGATGTAGCGGTGACCGTCCGCGAAGCACTTTCCAAAGAGCTGAGAGCGTGTGTATTCCTGCCTAAAGACATCGTTTCCCTGATTTCAAAAGATATAGAACAAGTGTCGATGCCATTTCTGATTGCATCCAAGGCAATTGATGACGCTTTTTTGGAAGAAATTGTGCTGAGTTGCGGTGACAGCCATCAGGAAGCCATCGCAATGCGTGAGGGCTTGTCAGAAGCAGTCAGTTTTGCGATTTCGGACAAAGGGTGCCTTGAAGCGGTTAACAAGTTGTCAGACAATGATACTGCCGACTTGTCGGCTCGCAGTTATCGCAGGGTGGTGGACCGTTTTCCTGAAGACGTGGGTTTGATGGAAAAGTTGGCCTCGCGCGCAGACATACCCTTAGAGATTATTGAAACGCTGATCTTCAAGGTTTCGGAGGCCTATGGCCAACGCTTGATAGAGAAGTTTGGCGTGTCCCAAGACTATTCATCTTATTTGGTGTCACTTGCCAACCGACAGGTGTTTTCCCGAACACTTGAGATGGCTCCCCGTTCTGAAATCAGAAATTATCTGACTCAGTTGCATGAAAGGCATGGTTTAGGCTCGGATATTCTTCTTACATATTTGCAAAACAATAACCTTCGATTGTTTTGCATGTCGCTGTCAGTGATTTTGAGCAAACCTTATGAACAGATAGAGCAGCTTGTTGCCCAGCGCGACAAAAGGTTATTGGCACGGTTGCTTGATACGACTGGTTTTTCCAAATCTGTTATTGGTGTTCTGCTTATTTCATACGAGCGGCTTGCGCCGTAATCTACAGGCTGGGTCAATCTGTTCCAGCTTGGTATTTGTCCCAATATGAAACATTCAATGTGTACCAACATTGGTCATCTCGCCGCGCTGGTTTTTTAAAGCATTGATATTATTGAGCAAAAAACATGGTATGCAGATTGCTATTGTAAGTGTGTTCTGCTCGTTTTTGCCTGAAACGGAATGAACATTGAAAATACCAAAATCTCGTTTTGCCTGAGCGAGTTTTGGACACAAACGGAGGTGGGTACGCATCGCGTGCCCACCTTTTTGTTTCCTTGGCAGCAATTGTTGGTTTCTCATCCACATGCCGGTTCAGATACTTGAGTTTTGCCTGAACTTTGATAGGGGGCACTTCGCTTTTGGGGAGCATCGCTTTTAGGGGAGCAGGCATCTTGGGTTCATGATGTTGTTCGGGTCCAAACCGCGCTTAATCGCCTTCATTGCGGCCAGATGCGAATAGGGCGCTGTTCGCTGCAATTCCTGTTTTTTGAGCACGCCAATACCGTGCTCTGCAGAAATTGACCCATCATGATCCATGACGATATCGTGCACAAGCTGGTTCATCAGTTCCCAGTTTTGAAGAAACTGGGTTTTATCTCCATCAACAGGCTGCATAACATTGAAATGCAGATTGCCATCGCCAAGGTGGCCAAATGGCGTAACGCGGGAGCCGGGGAACCGGGTTTCAATTTCTGCTGTCGCGCGGTTAATGAAACTCGGGATTTTGCTCAAGGGCACAGAAATATCATGTTTGATGCTTCCTCCTTCCAGTTTCTGTGCTTCCGAAATGCTTTCTCTGTTGCGCCAAAACTGCTGTCGTTGCTTCAACGACTGAGCGATGGCCCCGTCGCTTACAATACCGCGGGCAAATGCCGCATCCAAAAGCTTGTCCATGTTGCTTGAAACAGAACTTTCCGCCCCAGCTGATGCTGTTTCAATCAAAACAACCCAAGGTGCATCGGACTGTATCGGCGAGTTACAGCCAGGAATATGCGTGTAAGCAAAGTCTAGGGCTTCGCGGCACATCAGTTCATAAACACTCACCTGATCTTCACAGATTTCGCGCGCCATACTCAACAGTTCAAGGGCTTTTGACGGACTATCAAGCGCCAGCCATGCCGTTGAACGGGACTTCTCTGACGGAAACAGCCTAAAGCAAACCTTGGTAATAAAGCCCAGTGTCCCTTCGGATCCGGCTAGCAAATGAGACAGGGCATATCCGGTATTATCCTTTCGCAGACCGGACAGTTCGTTAACCAATGTTCCGTCAGGTAAGACAGCTTCAATTCCCAGCATTAATTCACGGGCTGTGCCGTAGCGGATAACATGAACGCCGCCGGCATTTGTGGCGACAACTCCGCCTGCTGTACAACTGCCCTCGGATGCCAACGATAGCGGGAATAGACGATCTTTGGCGGCTGCAGCTTCCTGCATGCGAATAATGGGCACACCCGCATCTGCGACCAGCTTATAGGCTTCAGCATCTACTTCCACGTCACTGGTTAAGCGGCGGCTGCTTAAAAGCACTTCTTCGCTGCCTTCAAGGCCAGGTATGCCGCCACCAACAAGTCCCGTATTGCCACCTTGCGGCACCACCGCAATGCGATTGGCATTGCAATAAGCCAGTATTTCAGACACTTGGTTTGTGCTCGACGGCATTAGCACCAAAGGTGTGCTGCCGAAGAATTTGTCGCGCCATTCAGTAACAAACGGTTGTTGATCATGGGGCGTGGTTATAGCACCCGACGCACCAACAATGTTCGACAGCCTGTCTATGTGACGTGTATCAATCATCATCTTCTTCATGCCTTGGCGCAGCAGCACGCTTCAGACGATCGTTAATGGCTATTCCCACACCCTGTTTGGGAATAGGTGAAATGCTAATTTCACCTGAAGATTCCGCATCTGCCATTCGCAGAACTTCAAACAGATTGTGAGCGGCCTCATGAAGGTCACCACTTGGACTTAGATTGTATTCGGCATCTTCATTACCAAACCCTATGTGCGTTCTTTTGCCAGGGTAGGGTATATCCAAACATACTCTAGCCTTTGGGGCATAGTGGCTTGCCAATTGGCCGGGTGCCGTGATGGATTTCTCAGTTCTGCCCATCACTTCCTGTCCGGTTTTCGCGGTGATTTCATCAGGCGTTATGATGCCCGGCCGCAAAAGCGTGACTTGGTCATCGATGACCGACACGATTGTGGACTCGATCCCAATATCAGTTTGCCCACCGTCAATAACAAGTGCTATTTCTTTGCCCAGGCCCGCAATCACGCTTTGGGCTGTGGTGGGTGACAACCGACCAGATTTGTTGGCACTGGGTGCAGCAAGCGGGGCGCCTATACCCTCAATAATGCTACGCATTACCGCATTATTCGGGCAACGCACAGCCAGCGTTCCCAGGTTGGCTGAAACGGCATTGACGATTTTTGTTTCTGGTTTTTGGGGCGCAACAATTGTTAAGGGGCCGGGCCAAAATGCCTGAGCCAGTGTTTTGGCAGTGGCCGATAAATTGACGTAACGTTCCGCCATGTCGATCGAGGACACATGACAGATCAGGGGATTGAAGGAGGGGCGGCCCTTAACGTTAAAGATTTTGGCGACAGCTTTTTCGTCCAATGCGTTTGCTGCTAGCCCGTAAACCGTCTCAGTTGGCAGGGCAACAAGTTTACCTGCCAATAATTTCTCGACAGCGAGGGCAATCGCACCATCTTGAGAGGCAGAAACCAGAGACGCTTCTATAGACATAAAGGGCTGCACCGGTTGGTTTAGATCATTTCGCGACACTTTCAGGTTATATACACAGCCTGACCGAAAGGGAATGCCTGTTAATTGAACTCACTTCTGACGGGTTTGATATAGAGATATAACGACGGAATTGAATTTATGAGTAATTATCGCGCGCCGCTTGAAGACATCAGCTTTGCTTTGGAAACTGTCGCTGGTATGCGGCATTGGTCTGCTATCCCGCAATACCAGGAAGCTGGCGAGGACCTTGTCCACGCTGTCCTTGAAGAGGCTGGAAAACTGGCAAGCGACGTTATTGCGCCAACAAACGCCATTGGTGACGCTGAGGGTGCGGTGCTGACAGGCAACGACGTCAAAACGCCCGATGTTTTCAAACCAATGCATAAGGCATTTGTTGAAGGCGGTTGGTCTACTTTAAGTGCTGATCCCGAGCTGGGGGGGCAAGGTCTGCCTGCATCACTGGAAATTGCAGTGACTGAAATGGTGACGTCAGCCAATATGGCTTACAGTCTTCAGCCGTTGCTCACCAGCGGGGCGATTCAGGCGATTGATGCGCATGCCAGCGATAAATTGCGCATGACCTATCTGCCGAAAATGATCACGGGTGAATGGTCTGGTGCCATGAATTTGACAGAACCCGCTGCAGGCTCCGATGTTGGAGCCTTGCGGGCAAAAGCTGAAAGGCAACCCGACGGCACTTACAGGATTTCCGGTCAAAAAATATACATCACATGGGGCGAGCATGATCTGTGTGATAATATTGTTCACTTGGTGCTGGCGCGTCTACCAGATAGCCCACCCGGCACCAAAGGTATTTCCATGTTTATTGTTCCGAAGTTCCTGGTGAACGAAGATGGGTCACTGGGCGATCGTAACGATGTCAAATGCGTCAGTATCGAGCACAAGCTGGGCATCCACGCCAGCCCCACGTGTACAATGGCGTTTGGCGAAAATGACAATTGCATCGGATATCTGGTCGGTGAAGAAAACTGCGGTATGCGCAATATGTTCACCATGATGAACCACGCCCGCATAGGTGTTGGCTTGCAGGGGGTCGCAATCGCCGAAAGAGCTTATCAGCAGTCAGTTGCTTTTGCAAAAGACCGTGTTCAATCTGCAGCGATTGGAGCTACGACCAGAGAATCGGTCGCTATCATCAATCATCCAGATGTTCGGCGTATGTTGATGACAGTTCGCGCAACGGCTGAGGCCGCAAGAGCGATTATATACCGCAACGTGTGGGCGCTTGACCGTGCGCATACGGCGACAGAAAAACATGAAAAAGCGAGTGCTGTTGGAGAAGCTGATCTGCTGACGCCCATTTCAAAAGCCTATGCAACAGACATTGGGGTTGAAGCTGCATCGCTTGCGGTGCAAATCCATGGCGGGATGGGATTTGTTGAAGAAACGGGTGTTGCCCAACACTACCGCGACAGCCGGATCGCCCCGATTTACGAAGGCACAAACGGTATTCAGGCACTTGATCTTGCAGGGCGTAAGCTGAACGCTGATGGCGGGGCGCACTGGCGTGCTCTGATACAAGAGATGAGCGTATCAGCCAATGACCTTGGCAGGTCAATGGAAGGGTCTAAAGAGGTGCTTTTGCAGGGCATCAACGCCCTTGAAGATGCCGCGAACACCTTGTTTGCGAATGGTTTCGAGAAGATCGTCGATACAGCAGGGGCGGCTACTCCCTATCTGCGTTTGTTTGGGACTGTCCTCGGAGCGCATCTGTTGACGCAACAGGCGGTTGAAGCAGAACGCAGACTTGCTTCCAACGAAGGCGACCCGGCCTTTCTAAAAAGCAAAATCTCTATCGCGCGGTTTTACGTTGAACAATTGTTGCCATCCGCCACAGCATTGGTTGGTCCGATCAAAGCGGGCGCTCAGTCACTTACTGCGATGGACAATGCCGATTTTGAAAGGGCCTGAGTTTGGAAGCGCATCCTGAAAAAGACATCCCGGTAACGGAAGGTGAAACGGTTGATCACCGGGTGCCCGGTAGTGGCCGCGATACCGGTGTTCAAGAATACCCTTTCAAGGACAAGGTGCCTGGCGGCACGGATGTAATCGAAGTTGCAGAGGGTATTTACTGGGCACGCATTCCGCTGCCATGGTCACTGGATCATATAAATGTTTACCTTTTCGATGAAGGTGACGGCTGGACGGTTATCGACACTGGCGCACGTGGCAACACCGGTAAAGAGGCGTGGGAAGCAATTGAAAAAGCGGTTTTGAAAGGGCGGCCACTTAAGCGCGTGATTGCAACACATATGCACCCCGACCATCTTGGCCTCGCTGGTTGGCTGGTTGAGCGCCGCAACGCCGAATTCTGGATAACCCAGGCAGAGTATTTGCTGGCAAATACGCTTTGGCTCAGCGCAGGTGCAGAATTCCCTGAAAATGAATTAACATATTTGTTCCGCAACGGCGTTGACCGCAAGTATGAGCCTATGATCCGGGCCGCTGGTTACGGTAACTTCAAAAAAGGCGTCCATACCCTTCCATCCAGTTATATACGAATGGAGGATGGCATGGAACTGGAGCTTGGAAACCGGCGATGGCGGGTGGTGATTGGGCGTGGGCATTCGCCAGAGCATGCTTGCTTGTTGTGTCTTGATGAGCCGCTGTTTATTGGGGGCGATCAGATTTTGCCAGAGATCACGTCAAACGTTTCGGTTTATGCTCGCGAGCCTCACGGTAACCCTTTGGCGCATTGGCTTTCCAGTCTGGACCGCATGCGGGCGATCACTGGCAATCCGATGGTGCTGCCATCTCATGGCCGGGTATTCTTTGGCCTGCGCACGCGCCTGGATGCATTGATTGAAGGTCATCTGGTTAAACTTGAGAGACTGCATGACTGGTGCAAGGAACCGAAAACCACTGTCAAAACTTTCAAGGCTCTATATCGGCGTAAAATTGAAGGGATGGACTTTTATCTCGCGCTGGGTGAAGCCGTTGCGCATCTGCATCTGCTTGAGTCGTTGAATGTTCTAAATCGGAGTTTTGATGGGGATGTCTATCAGTTCACTTCAATCAATGTTTTTAACAAAGATACTGCCCTCCAACAGGTAAATGCGCAAACTGGCGTGTCTCTGCGTGACTTGTCTGATTTTGAATAACATTGTTCTATATTCTCCTTTACGCACAGTGTTCTAGCGCCCTATAACAAATACAGGTGTAAATCTGACTTTGAAGTTGGCGGGGCATGTAATGGGTCAGGATACAGAAGATACAAGCGTTGAAACACTAAGCTTTGAGCAAGCGATGGCAGAATTAGACCGCGTCGTAGAGCAGTTGGAGTCTGGTGCCGCACCCTTGGAACGCTCCATCGAACTATACACACGCGGCACCGCGTTAAAGGCGCGCTGTGAAGCACTTCTAAAAGATGCTCAGGCCAAGATCAAAAAAATCACACTTGATGAAAAAGGCGGCGCCACGGGTACCGAAGCCTTCGATCCGGACGCTTGATGAACGCTGAAATGACCGAAAACCAAGCCCTTAAAAATGCGATGGCTGCCACATCGCAGGCCGTTGAACGCACCATAGAACCCTTTTTGGCTGTCCCGAGTGGGCCGGAAGCCCGGGTTGTAGAGGCGATGCGTTATGCCTTTTTTTCCGGTGGTAAGCGGCTACGCCCCTTTTTAGTTCTTGCTAGCGCTGACTTATTTGGTGTCGACAAAAAGCAGGCACTGCGGGTTGCGGCTGCTGTGGAATGTGTTCACTGTTATTCGTTAATTCACGATGATTTACCCGCAATGGACGACGATGATGTGCGCCGGGGTAAACCCACAGTGCACAAGGCGTTTGACGAGGCAACAGCTATACTAGCTGGGGATGCGCTTATGACGTTGGCGTTTGAAATCCTGAGCAATGAACACTCTCATCCAGACCCAAATGTCCGGTTGAGACTTATTCAGGAATTAGCAAAGGCCTCAGGCCACCATGGTATGGTGGGTGGTCAGATGATTGATTTGACGGCAGATGAGCATGCCCTTGGTGAAGCCGACATTCATCGTCTTCAACAGATGAAAACTGGTGCGCTGATTAGTTATGCAACAGAAGCAGGGGCGATCCTTGGCCATGCAAGCTCTCAGGCAATTTCCTCAATTCAGGGCTACGCACGGGATCTTGGGTTAGCATTTCAAATCGCTGATGATTTGCTGGATGTTGAAGGTGACGCCTCGGAAGTTGGCAAAGCAACGGGCAAGGATGCTGACGCTGGTAAGGCTACTCTCGTCAGCATTATGGGTGTTGATCGTGCCCGCAACCAAGCCGCGATACTGGCCGACCAGGCCATTGAACATTTATCAAGTTTTGATGATAAGGCGGCGCTTTTGCGAGCAGTCGCGCACTTTGCTATATTTCGCCGCACCTGAAGACGATTATAACAAAAGTGCCATAAAAAGAAGACAAACTAGGGAAGTTGAAAAGCCGTGAGCAATACGCAAGATACTCCGCTGCTTGATAAAGTCCAAACACCTGAAGACCTGCGTAAGGTGCCCAAAGAGCACCTTCAAAGTCTTGCTGATGAGTTGCGTTCAGAGATTATCAGCGCAGCATCAGAGTCAGGTGGCCATTTTGGCGCAGGGCTTGGTGTTGTTGAACTGACGGTGGCGCTGCACTATGTGTTCAACACCCCAGACGACCGCCTGATTTGGGATGTGGGGCATCAGGCTTATCCTCATAAAATTCTGACAGGTCGGCGTGATAGCATTCGGTCTATTCGCCAGCCGGGTGGCTTGTCACCTTTTACCAAACGGAGCGAAAGTGAATTTGATCCGTTTGGCGCAGGGCATTCTTCCACGTCTATCAGTGCAGCGCTTGGTATGGCGGTGGCCAACAAGCTGAATGATAATCCAGGACGAGCGATTGCAGTAATTGGCGACGGTGCAATGAGTGCTGGCATGGCCTATGAGGCCATGAATAACGCCAGGCAGGCCGGCAACCGGCTCATTGTAATCCTGAATGATAACGACATGTCCATTGCGCCTGCTGTTGGCGGATTAAGCGCATATTTGGCTCGGATTATCAGTTCTGAAACCTTTTTAAGCTTGCGGGGTTTTGGAAAAAAAATCCTTGAAAAGTTGCCAAAACCGCTTGCCGACCGAGCGCGCATTGCAGAAGAAACAGCCCGTGGCATGGCCGCCGGTGGCGGTACGCTTTTTGATGAGCTCGGGTTCTATTATGTCGGGCCTATAGACGGCCATAATATGGATCACCTGTTACCGGTGCTGGAAAATGTGCGGGATGCATCTGCTGGCCCAATGCTTATTCATGTGGTGACAGAAAAAGGCAGGGGACACCCGTTTGTAGAGCCACATCAGGAAAGATATCATGCGGTTCCACAATTTGATCTTGTAACCGGCAAACAGAAGAAGTCTAAGCCCAAGGCACCGACGTTTACTAATGTGTTTGCCGAAGCGCTGATTGATGAAGCCCGGCGTGACGACAAGATTGTGGCAATCACGGCCGCAATGCCATCGGGTACTGGCGTTGACAAGTTTGAAAAAGAATTTCCTGACCGGTCGTTTGACGTCGGGATTGCCGAGCAGCACGCTGTCACCTTTGCTGCAGGTCTGGCGAGCGAAGGATACAAACCTTTTGCAACCATATATTCCACTTTTTTGCAGCGCGCCTATGACCAAATTGTTCATGATGTGGCGGTGCAAAACCTACCTGTACGTTTTGCAATTGACCGGGCGGGGCTGGTTGGTGCCGATGGCCCAACGCACGCCGGTAGTTTTGACGTGACCTATTTGGCAAGCCTTCCAAACATGGTTGTGATGGCGGCTGCTGATGAAGCCGAATTGAAGCATATGGTGGCTACTTGTGTTGCCATTAATGATCGCCCCTCAGCAGTGAGGTACCCACGCGGTGAGGGGTCAGGTGTTGAAATGCCTGCTCACGGGGAAGTGCTGGAAATTGGTAAGGGCCGGATCGTTAAAAAAGGCTCCAAAGTTGCGATCTTGTCACTTGGGGCGCGGTTGTCTGAGGCGCTTGAGGCAGCAAAACAGTTGGATGCACGGGGTCTTTCTACAACTGTGGCCGATGCGCGGTTTGCAAAGCCGGTTGATCACCAGCTTATTCGTGACCTTGCTGCCACACATGACCTTTTGTTGACCGTGGAAGAAGGGTCAATTGGTGGTTTTGGAGCGCATGTGATGGATTTCTGCGCTGACGAGGGCATCCTTGACGGCCAGTTACGTGTGCGGGCACTTAAACTACCTGATGAATTTATTGACCACGGTAAGCCTGATCAAATGTATGAGGCAGCCGGTCTGAATGCATCCGGTATTTTGGCAGCAGTCCTAAAAGCGCTTGGGCACAATAGCTTTGACCAGTCAGTGTCTAACACCTAATCCTTCTGCGAAAGGCCTATGCCTTGGCTAAAGTGCGGGTAGATGTTGCGCTTGTGGACCGCGGACTGGTTGAGTCGCGCGCAAAAGCTCAAGCATTGATTATGGCCGGCCATGTTTTTTCTGGCGAAATCAAAATTACTAAGGCCGGGCACCAAGTTAAAGAGGACCAGCCTCTTGAGGTGCGCGGTAAGGAACACCCCTGGGTAAGCCGAGGTGGGCTGAAGCTTGAAAAAGGCTTGGATGTATTTTCTGTTGATGTGCAGGGCGCTGTTGTTGTTGATGTAGGGGCATCTACCGGTGGCTTTACGGATGTTCTGCTTACTAATGGTGCTGATTTTGTTTACGCTGTGGATGTTGGACGGGGGCAACTGGCCTGGAAGCTGCGCAACGATGAACGCGTCGAGGTTATGGAAAAAACCAACGCACGATATTTGACTACGGAGCAAATTCCGCAGTCGATTGATCTGGTCGTGTGTGACGCTAGCTTTATCTCCCTGAAAACTGTTTTACCCGCGTCCCTAAACCTGGTGAAGCCGGGAGGCCAGCTTATTGCCTTGATCAAACCACAGTTTGAAGTGGGCCGCGAAAACGTTGGTAAAGGCGGTGTTGTGCGGGATACTGCTTTGCATAAAGCAGTTTGCAAGGATATCTCGGCATGGCTTGATGATTTGCCGGGCTGGCGGTCGGTTGCCATCACTGAAAGCCCGATTAAGGGACCAGAGGGAAACATTGAGTTTCTAATCCACGGCGTGAAGTCTGATGAGTAAAAACGTTTTCGTTATGATCAATGCGCTTGGAGCTCGCGGTGACGGTGTCGGCGAACTGGGTGGAAAGCCGGTTTATGTGCCGTTTGCATTGCCGGGAGAGAGGGTTACGGCATCCATAGACGAGGAGCGAAAAAACGGCCTCTATGCAAGTCTAGTGAGTGTAAAGCGTGCGTCAGAACTCCGGAATACGCCGGCCTGCGGTCATTTTGCAGAATGTGGTGGATGCCAGCTTCAGCATTTGAACCCTGAAACCTACCGGGAATGGGTTCGTGACCGGGCCGCTTTTGCCCTAAAGCAACATGGTATTGAAGGCATTTCAGTTGATGATCCTTTCATCACGCCGCCTGCAACGCGTCGCCGTGTCGCCATGAAGGCAATCAATACAGTTGATGGCGTAGTTATGGGGTTTAATCGGCACGCCAGCCACCAGCTGGTTAACCTACAGTCTTGCCCCGTTACACGGTCTGAAATCGTGGGCTTATTGCCATCACTTCGAGAGCTCCTGGGGGCAATTTTACCAAAGGGAAAAATGACGGGCGTTCACATAACGGTGGCAGATTCTGGCATCGATGTGGTTGTTGAGGCGCAGAATGAGCTGAGCCTGCATCAGCGTGAAATGTGCGCTGCCTTCGCGAACGATCATGACCTTGGCGCTATGCATTGGCAAGTTGGTGGATTTCTGGACCCTGTGATCATCCGGCGTGAGCCTGTAATGAAATTCGCGGGGGCGATTGTGCCATTGCCTCCCGCAATTTTTATCCAGGCAACCGCTGAGTGCCAGCAAGTCATGCAGGAAATGGCAGTAAAATCCTGTGAAGGAGCAGGGCGTGTTGCCGACCTTTTTTCTGGTATCGGGACTTTTACGTTTCCGCTGGCAAAAGCGCATCAGGTGCTGGCTGTCGAAGGCGCAAAAGGTGCATTGCAGGTTTTGGAAGCCGGTCGTAACAGCGCCCAGCGCACGGGTCACTCTTTTAAACAGATTGTAACCCGGCACCGCGACTTGTTCCGTCGTCCCCTTACGGCCGGAGAATTGGCAGGTTTTGATGCTGTTGTTATTGACCCGCCTCGTGCTGGTGCACAGGCACAGATGGAACAACTAGGTCAATCTGCTGTGAAAAAGATTGTATCTGTATCTTGCAATCCAAATACATTCGCTCGGGATGCCAAACTATTGGTTGATGGCGGCTATACCTTGCAACATTTGTTGCCGGTTGGGCAGTTTCTTTGGTCATCTCATATCGAACTTGTTGGCGTTTTTGAACGTGTCTAATCCGCTTAAGGCCAGTTAGTTTTCAGAAAAGCTCTCACGGCTTCAGCACTTTCTTTCGCCACTTCTTCCATTGGGAGGTGTCCAACACCGTTAAATACCTTCAGTTCGCTATTGGGGATGCGGCTATCCAGTGCATACCCCAACTCTACCGGGATTAATTTGTCCTCATCGCCCCATATGATGAGCGTAGGCAGCGCAATCCCCTCTACAGGCAGGTCGCGGCGCCCGGCATCCCTGTAGCCTGCGAACCGAATGCCTGTGGCGCGTCTGCTGCCAGGGTAACGGGCCAGTTCCCAGTAACGGTCAATCATATCTTCGGTTAAGATTTCCTTCACACTGACGCTGGCAAGCAACCCTTCAGATGCGAGGCTGCGGGGTGTTATATATTCAATAATCCAACTGCTGTACCAGCGACCAGCAAGCTCAAACGCCAGTGGGTAATCGACCTCACCCTTTGGCGGTGTCGGTAATTGGGTCCCGCCTGCATCAACCAGAAGCAGGTGCGTTGGATCATCGGGGTACTGAAGTGTGTAGGCAAGCGTTACACCGCCACCCATGCTGTTGCCGCCCAGAATAAAGGTATTTATCTCAATAGCTTCTGTGAATTCTTTCACGAAATTTACCATGCCCTGATAGCTGTAATCATCGGATGGTACTGGCCCCGTTAGGCCGTGGCCCGGCAGATCAACAGTCACAATCAGATAGTCATCAGACAACTGGGCAACCCATGGCTCCCATGTATGCAGCGATGCGTTTGACCCATGAAGTAAAACAATTGACTGCCCTTCCGGATTTCCCTGTATGCGGTAATGCGCTCGCGCTCCCGAAGGCAGGTCAATAAAATCAGACGCGCCAGTTGCGTACTTGGCGATCAATTCATCACGCGGGATGTCGGATGCCCAACCCAAGTATAAAAGTGCACCAATAAGCGCCAAAAGCGCCAATCCAGCATACTTAAGCCATTTGAGCATGATATCTCACCTCTTGGTGTGAATTGGTGGGGTCAACTGCCGCACTGAGCGCGGTGCAGCATCATATGGTCGGCCAGTACAATCGCCATCATGGCCTCTGCGATAGGCACTGCGCGTATGCCAACGCACGGGTCGTGGCGACCTTTAGTTACCACATCTGTCGCTTTGCCTGCGCTAGTGACGCTTTTGCGTGGTGTGAGAATGGAGCTGGTTGGCTTCACTGAAAACCGGGCCACAATTTGCTGACCTGTGGAAATGCCGCCCAGGATACCGCCGGCATTATTCGAGAGAAATTCGGGCTTTCCGTCCGTGCCAGGGCGCATCTGATCGGCGTTTTCTTCGCCAGTTAAGGCAGCTGCGCCCATACCGGCACCGATTTCAACACCTTTTGCTGCATTTATGCTCATCATTGCGCTTGCAAGGTCAGCGTCCAGTTTACCATACACAGGCGCACCCCAACCAGCGGGAACACCGTCTGCTACTACTTCAATGATGGCGCCAACAGAACTCCCAGATTTGCGAATTTTATCAAGCGCTGACGCCCATTCATCAGCGGCCAACGGGTCAGGGCAGAACAAGGGGTTATTCCTAACTTCGCCCCAATCAAGCCGACCACGGTCAATCGTGTGTGTGCCCATCTGCACCATTCCAGCCCGAACGGTAATACCATCGCCCAGTATCTTGCGAGCAATGGCACCGGCACCAACACGTGCTGCTGTTTCCCGTGCGCTGGACCTGCCGCCGCCGCGAAAGTCGCGGATGCCGTATTTTGCGTCATAGGTGAAGTCGGCATGACCTGGCCTGTATGACTTGGCTATATCTCCGTAGTCTTTTGACCGTTGATCTACATTCTCAATCGTCAGTTGGACGGGCGTGCCAGTTGTCTGGCCCTCAAAAACCCCTGACAGGATTTTTACTGCGTCGGGTTCGCGCCGTTGTGTTGTATATTTGGATTGGCTAGGTTTGCGTTCATCCAGATACTTTTGAATGTCAGCTTCGCACAGCGGTATGCGCGGCGGCACACCATCAACTGTGCAACCAATGGCGGGTCCATGGCTTTCCCCCCAACTGGTAAACCGAAACAAACGTCCAAAAGTATTGTAGGACATAATCGACCCCGTTAATCCAGCAACGAAACGACAGCCTTCATCGAGGCATCGTCAGTTGGCATGCAGGTGGTATTGAAACCGGCATCAACATAATGGGTTTCGCCGGTAACACCGGAAGACAGGTCAGACAGCATATAAATCCCTGCACCGGCGACATCTTCAAGTGTGATATTGCGTTTCAGAGGGGAGTTTTTCTCATTGTATTTCAGAAGCATGCGGAAGTCACCTACACCTGATGCCGCAAGCGTTCGCATTGGTCCTGCCGATATGGCGTTTACGCGAATACCCTGTTCGCCAAGGTCCCGCGCCATATACCGTGTACTGGCTTCCAGCGCGGCTTTTGCTACACCCATAACATTATAGCGCGGCACAACTTTTTCGGCACCATAGTAGCTTAGCGTCAGCATGCTTCCACCATTGGACATCATTTTTTCAGCTCGTTGTGCGACCGCCACAAAACTGTAGGCCGAGACATTCATCGTCATCAGAAAGTTATCGAGACTAGTGTCAACGTAGCGGCCCTTTAGTTCATTTTTGTCGGAGTAGCCAATCGCGTGAACCAGAAAATCAAGCCGGTCCCATTTTTTGTTCAATTTTTCAAACAGGGCATCGATAGACTCGCCTTTAGACACGTCACATTCCTCAAGGAAGTCAGACCCAAGAGACGATGACAAAGGTTCCACACGCTTTTTCAGCGCGTCACCGACATATGTAAAAGCTAGTTCCGCTCCTTGTTCTGCGCATGCTTTTGCAATGCCCCATGCCATTGATCTTTCGTTGGCAACTCCCATGATAAGGCCGCGTTTGCCTTCCATCAATTTTGTCATTTTATGCCCCTTCTTTAAGTCTTCTTGTGGCTTTGGTCTTATTCTGGTTTGCTGGTACCACAGCGTTGAGCGCTTCGCACCCTATATCTCGCTATCTACAGCGACCGTTTGCGCTGGCAAGTCTGCTGTTGTCTGTCCCTTTGCTTTTGAACGTATGTTCCGCCGTCGACGGTTCATCACCGTATAGGCTGCATTCAATTCAGCACCGATCACAAAGCCAATGCTGACGAAAAAGCAAAACAGCTGAAGGATGACAACGCCAGCCAGTGAGCCATAGGTCAGGTCATAATTGTCAACATACTTCAGATATACCGAAAGTCCTTTGGCAGTTGCCAGTAGCACCAGAAGGCTAAACAGTGTTCCGGGTAGCCTGGATGCTTTTTTTACGCGCCGGGGTGTTAGCGACAGGTACATGGCATAAAGCCCCAGCATGATAAATGCCGGGCTAATCAGAAGGCTGAGGTAACGCCATAGTGCATCGACGCCCTCTGTTAAAAAGTCCGGAACCTGGCTGCTGGCCGCCATCAGCGGTGGCCCTAAAACCTGTATGGACATGGCAATAATCACTGCGATCGCACCCAAAACAATAATTGCCAGGCTCTCCAGCCGTCTTATCCAGGCGGCGTTTGCATGTTCACGGCCGAAGGCTTTGATAAGGGCGTCGCGCGCAGCTTCAACGCCAAATGCTGCTGTCCATATGGCGAACAGGATAGAACCGGTTAGAATGCGTGGGCCAGTGTTGGCGATGATGCCCTTTACTGGGCCATCAATCACGGAAGACACTTCAGGGGGCAAGACCTCAAACAAGAAGGTTATGGCTTCTAGTCCGCGCTCTGTCTGCCCAAGAAAGCCTGAAAGAGCGACCAAAAAGATAATGAAGGGAAACAGCGACAGCATGGTCAGAAAGGCCATATTGCCCGCCGCTGCCATGCCATGGTTGCGGCCAAACTGCTTTAAGGTGCGTTGGACGGCAAACATGTGCCGTTCCAGCAGCGGCATGTCGGCATTTTCTGTCAATTCAATCCTGCTTTCTTGCGCAAATCATTGCCGCCTTTGCCGTCCCAGTCTTTAATTGCTTTTTCCAATGCTGGATCACGCTGTGCCGGAGCCATTATTTTTAAGGCAACATACATATTACCGGTACCGGATTTTGCTTCCACACCTTTGCCTTTCAACCTCAGGCGAGTGCCACTAGATGAGTTGCGAGGAATGCGGATAGTTAGTTTCCCGCGTGGTGTGGGCACCTGAATATCTCCGCCCAGAATAGCTTCATCAATGGAAATGGGTAACTCCAGATGGATGTCGTTACCTTCGCGGCGAAAATGAGGGTGGGGTGCCACACGTATTTCTACCAGCGCATCGCCCTTTGGTCCGCTGCCCAACCCAGCTCCACCTTGGCCACTTAATCGGATGACCTGGCCGTTTTTTATACCTGCGGGAATTTTGATGTCGACACTACGGCCATCATTCAGGGTCAACCTGCGTGTTCCCCCGGTAATTGACTCCTCAAAGCCAATTGTCACTTCGTAACTGATATCCAGACCTTTGGATCTGGGCGCTTGTTGGCGTGTTCCAGGTCCACGCCGCCCCCGTGTAGACTTACCCGCGCCAGTAAACCTAAAAAACTCGGAAAAGACACTTTCTGCATCTTCCATATCGAATTCATGCTGGGCACCACCAAAACCGCCGCGCCTGCCGCCGCCGAAAGTGGGTGCTTTTTCATTGCCGTTTTCGTCAATTTCTCCGCGGTCATAACGACGGCGCTTGTCCTCATCACCAAGGATGGCATAGGCCGCGGATACTTCCTTGAACCTCTCAGCAATACGCTTGTCGTCCTTGTTCAAGTCCGGGTGCAGTTTTTTCGCTAGCGTGCGGTAAGCCTTTTTTATCTCGGCCGGGCTTGCTTGCTTCTCGATGTCTAAAATACTGTACAGATTTCGCATGATATTGTTTCTACTGACAAAACAGATTGTCGCTTAGTTTGCAGCGACTATATACTGCTGCATATCGTCGCTGCAATCGCCGCATTCAAGGTAACTTGTTATTCCGCTACTATGCGCGACACTAAGCGCAGATATTGGTAGACATCCCGTGCCGTGCAAAGAACGGTAAAAGGATCAGAACAGAGAGGCTAACTATGGGCAGTGCAACATTTCTGGAGCCCTTTACCCAAGCCAAAGAGTGGCTAACACACGCGGAAAAATCAGAAGTTAACGACCCAACCGCCATGGCGGTGGCGACTGTTAATAAGAGTGGTGCACCCAGCCTGCGGATGGTGCTTTTGAAGGCCTGTGACGAAAACGGTTTCGTTTTTTACACTAATTTTGAAAGCCGTAAGGGCGAAGAATTGCTGGCAAACCCTAATGCTGCACTGTTGTTTCACTGGAAAACATTGCGCCGCCAGATTCGCATAGAAGGCAAAGTGGAGGTTGTGAGCGACGAAGAGGCTGACGCCTACTTTGCCTCTCGTCCGCGCACAAGCCGTATCGGGGCATGGGCATCCAAGCAATCGCGGCCTATGGAAGGTCGGTTTGAGTTCGAGTCAGAGATTGCACGTTACACGGCGAAGTTTGGCACTGGTGATATTCCCCGCCCCAACTTTTGGTCTGGGTTTCGTCTCGTACCGAGCTATTTTGAGTTTTGGCGTGACCGGAAATACCGGCTGCATGAACGCAAAACCTTCAAGCTCATCGACAAGCAAGACGGTTGGGAAACGGAAGAAATCTATCCTTGATGCTTTGACCCGGAAGGCAATAGCGTTAGTTTAGGATCAAACTGACTGTGCCACTAATTCTGGCGCTTATTACGGGCCTTCCTTTCGGGCCATTCTTTCTGGGGAGAAGATCATGGACGGCATGCATTACGTCGAAACACCCGAAGAAGATATCGCGGGCGTGCTTGCACGCCAACGGGAAGCCTACCTTGCCGAGGGCGAGGTAACGTTGGCCACACGTCAGGACAGATTAAAACGAGCCTTGGCCGTATTAATGGAGAACAAAGACGAATTTATTCGTCTGATTTCGGAAGATTTTGGCAATAGATCTGACGATACCACGCTGTTTGCGGACATTGGGGGGAGTGCAAGCGCCTTAAAGGATGCCATCAAACACGTTGGTAAATGGATGCGGCCTGAAAAACGCCCGTTACAGTTTCCGCTTGGTCTTTTGGGTGCAAAAGCGCAGGTGGTGCCGCAGCCAAAAGGGGTTGTGGGTCTTATCACGCCATGGAACTTCCCATTGACAATGGTTTTTGTACCGTTGGCGCAGATGCTGGCTGCCGGTAACCGGGTCGTCATCAAACCATCGGAGCACACGCCGCAAACGTCTGCCTTTTTTGCCAAGGTCTTTGCCGAAAAATTTGAAGAGACAGAGGTGGCGGTCATTAACGGTGCGGTTCAAACCAGTCAGGCGTTCGCCAAACAGCCATGGGACCATTTAATGTTCACAGGCGCGCCAGTTGTCGGCAAATTGATTATGCGTGCTGCCGCTGAAAACCTGACACCTGTTACGCTTGAACTAGGCGGAAAAAGCCCGGTTGTTGTCGGCGAGAGTGCCGACCTTGATATGGTTGCAGAGCGTGTCGCGACGATGAAGTTGCTCAACGCCGGTCAGATATGCCTCGCGCCTGATTATATTAATCTTAAGAAGGACAAGCGTGACGCTTTTGTCGACAGCTATTCTAAGACTGTTGAGCGCATGTACCCCAGCATGCTGGCTAACGACCAATATACGTCGATCATTTCGCCCCGACACCGTGAGCGACTTGAGGGGTATTTGGACGATGCGCGCGAGAAGGGGGCTGATGTAAGGGTTATTAACCCGGCGAATGAAGATTTCATCGGGCAAAACCAAGGCAACAAATTGCCTGCTGCGCTGATCTTGGACCCGACGGACGATATGAAAGTGATGCAGGAGGAAATTTTTGGTCCCATCCTGCCGGTTCGTACCTATGATACCACAGACGAAGTCGTTGATTATGTTAATGAGCATGAACGGCCGTTGGCGCTGTATTATTTCGGTGAAGACGCTGCCGAGCAGAACAAGGTTCTGACCAAAACAACATCGGGCGGTGTTACCGTGAATGATGTTCTTTGGCACGGTGGGCATGAAAGTCTGCCATTTGGCGGCGTTGGCAATAGCGGTATCGGCGCTTATCATGGTTACGATGGTTTCAAAGAGTTTAGCCATATGAAACCTGTGCTGAAGCACCCCTCCAAAACGAGTATTGGTCGCCTGCTGGGTGTCGTACCGCCTTATACTGATAAGCTGAAGAAAAATGTTGATCGCATGACCAAATAGACTTGGTTGAGCCTGCTTTTGAGGGTGGGGAGTATGTCTGACAGTTTCACATTTGACGGTGTCGCTTCGATCATGGTTGAAGACGGGGCGGCGGCCAATCTTGGCAGGATAATGGCTGACCGCTATGCGCCAGTTAAAACGTTGATCGTGACCGATGCGGGTATCACAAGTCTGGGTTTGGCAGATGCGACCCTTGCTTCACTTGAAAAAGAAGGGTTTACGCCCCTTGTTTTTGATCAAGTTATGGCCGATCCGGCAGAGAGCATCGTTCTGTCCGCCGCAGACCTTGCCGTACAGCATGGTGTAGGGCTGGTTATCGGTTTTGGTGGTGGCAGTTCCATGGATGTGGCGAAGCTGGTTGCCATTCTGGCACGCGGCGAACAAGCCCTTTCGGATATGTATGGTGTTGGCAATGTGCGCTCTTCCCGCTTGCCGCTCGTCCTAGTCCCTACAACATCCGGTACAGGGTCGGAAGTAACCCCCATTTCGGTTGTAACAACCGGCGAGCATATCAAAATGGGCGTCTCTGACCGTGCCTTGTTTGCCGATATGGCCGTTATCGACGCTGTCCTAACCGCAGGTTTGCCGCGGCATGTCACTGCGGCCACCGGCATAGACGCTATGGTGCATGCCATTGAGGCTTACACCTCGCGCATAAAGAAAAACCTGTTGTCAGACACACTTGCCATTCAGGCGCTTAAGATGCTGAGCGGCAACATTGTCCGCGCGTGTGAGTACCCGAACGACCTGGACGCGCGCCGCGCGATGCTGACCGGAGCAATGATCGCGGGCCAAGCGTTTGCCAATGCGCCTGTTGGCGCTGTTCACGCGCTGGCCTATGCATTGGGGGGGCGGTTCCATATCCCTCATGGTCATTCAAACTCGCTGGTTTTACCACATGTCCTGCGTTTCAATGCTTCTGTCGCAGCGCCGCTTTATGCAGAGCTAGCGACTGCTCTTGGATTGCCCGGGCAGGATGCGGCGCAAAAAACACAATCCTTCATTAACTGGTTGGTTGATTTGACCGCAGCAACCGGCATCGAAACACGCTTGCGCGATATGAAGATTGGCGAAACAGACCTGCCAATGCTTGCCGCGGATGCGATGGATCAAACACGGTTGCTTGTAAACAACCCCTGTGATGTGAGCGAAAGCCAAGCGCTCGAAATCTATCAGCAGGCCTGGTAAGTGTCTGAGAAAAGAGAAATATCAGGATATGCGCATCGCTGTGATATCCCGACCAGGTGGATGGATAATGATGTGTATGGCCATATCAACAATGTCCAGTATTACAGTTTTTTCGACACAGCTGTGAACCAGTATCTAATCAATGAAGGGGTTCTGGATATCAATGCTGGCGATACGATTGGTCTGGTTGTCGAAACCGGCTGCCAGTATTACGCCCCCTTGGCATTCCCCGAAACAATCACCGCGGGCATAGGTGTGCAACATATCGGCACCAGCAGCGTGCGTTATGAGATTGGCCTTTTTAAAAAAGGTGAGCGAGAACCCGCCGCACAGGGATTTTTTGTCCATGTTTATGTGGACAGAGAGACGCGCCGCCCCACTTCATTACCGGAAAACATGAGGAACGCGCTGGAAGCGATCAGGTTGCCTGATTAAGCCCTGCGCATACTAGTAGTTACGGGGGAGTTTCATGGACGTTAAGGATAAAGTGATTGTTGTGACAGGCGGCGCCAGCGGTATTGGCAAAGCACTCGCAGAGCTTTTTGCCGCTGAAGGCGCAAAATTTGTTGCTGTTGCTGATATGGACGATGACGGTGCAAAAGCTGTAGCGGACGGCATTGGTTCGCAGGCCAAGGCTTACAAGCTGGACGTCACCAATGAGGCAGCAGTTAAAGCCATGGTCGACGATGTCGCCGCAGTCGCCGGGCCGGTAGATTTGTATTTCTCCAATGCTGGTATCTTCTTTTCGGACGCGCCGGACTGGACAGTTATTTCGCAAACTAACGAGCAATGGCAAAAAATATGGGAAGTGAATGTTTTTGCTCATATTCTGGCATTGCGGGCCGTACTGCCGGACATGCTGGAACGTGAGGGCTGTGGCTTTATCGTCACCGCATCAGCAGCGGGGCTATTAAGCCAAATTGGTGATAGTTCCTATTCCACTACCAAACATGCTGCACTGGGTTTTGCCGAAAGCGTGGCTATCAATCACGGCGACGACGGCTTGTATGTTGCTGCCCTTTGCCCACAGGCGGTAAAGTCCAAAATGACCGCTGGTGGCGAAAATGCATCGGCAGCAGGAGATGGAATGCTGGAAGCCGACGAATTTGCCCGACGCGTGCTGACGCAAATGCGGGAAGGGCGCTTCATGATCCGCACCCACCCCGAAGTTGAAGGCTACTTCAAGCATAAGGCAAATGATTATGATCGCTGGATTGGTGGCATGCGCAAAATGCGTCGTATGCAAATCGAAAAAACCGGCCGCCCGATATAAAAGAGGACAGATAAATGGATTATACCAAACTCATGGATTTCACCGATAAGGTGGTTTTTGTTAGCGGTTCTTCTCGTGGTATTGGCGAGGCAATCGTGCGGGCTTTTGCGGCTAATGGGGCCAGCGTAATTGTATCAAGCCGGGATCAGGCTGCGTGTGAAAAGGTTGCTGAGAGCATTCGTGAAAATGGTGGCAAGGCCCAGGCGAAAGCAGCGCATGCAGGCCGGATGGAGGATGTGGAATCTGTCTTCGAATGGATACAAAGTGAATATGGCCGACTGGATGTTCTGGTAAACTGTGGCGGCACCAACCCATTTTACGGCTTGATTGGCGATACCCCGGAAGCAGCCTTCGATAAAACCATTGATGTGAACCTGAAAGGCCCGTTTTATCTGTCTTCCAGGGCGGTTAAAATGATGCAGAAGCAGGGTGGCGGTGCCATTGTGAATGTGGCGTCTATTAATGGTATTACACCCGGTCACCTGCAGGGTATATATTCCATGACCAAGTCCGCCATGATCAACATGACCAAGGCCTTTGCCAAGGAATACGGCGTTGATCATATCCGGGTAAATGCCATTTGCCCCGGTTTGATAGACACCAAAATGACGGCAGTGTTCACCGCTCAGGAAGATCAGCTAAAACAATACACAGATACTTTTGCCATCAAACGCGCAGGCGTGCCCGATGATATGGTCGGCGGTGTATTGTATCTGGCATCTGACGCAGCAGCCTTCACAACCGGCACGACGCTTGTGATGGACGGTGGGCACTTGGCTTAGGATTAAGATAAATATGTCTGACGAACTTAACAAAACTACTCAGGTCCGCGAAGGCGAAGAACTGGATACGGCGATCGTTGATGGCGTGATGAAAGACCACATCGATGGCTTAACCGGTGAGCCCGTTATCCGGCAGTTTGCGGGTGGTAACTCGAACCTGACCTACTCAATTCAATACGCAGACAGAAAATTTGTGCTTCGGCGACCTCCTTTTGGCACGCGGCCAAAATCGGGCCACAGCATGATCCGCGAATTCAAAGTTATGAATGCGCTGAAACCTGTTTTTCCGGCGGTGCCAGATACTTATTTCCATATCAGCGACGAAGACAGCCCTCTTGGGGCAGAATTTTATGTGATGGAACAGGTGCTGGGCCGCAAGCTGGAGCGCGATATCCCCAAAGAATGGGGCTTTGGTGAAGAAGAGGGACGCAAGCTGTGTCTGTCATTTTTCGATAAACTGATCGACCTGCATCAGGTGGATTTCAAGGCCATTGGTCTTGGTGATTTTGGTAAACCCGAAGGCTATGTCGAGCGCCAGGTTATGGGTTGGAACAGGCGGTACGAAAAAGCCCTTACGGATGATGTTGAAACATTTGAAGACGTGCGGGGGTGGCTTGAAACCAATATGCCGGCAGGTGAAGTTGGTCATGCAATTCTGCATGGTGACTTCCGGCTTGATAACGTCATTCTGGATGAAAAAAATCCGTTTGAAATTATCGCGGTTCTGGACTGGGAAATCAGTGCTCTTGGGGACCCGTTAATGGACCTTGGCAACACGCTGGCCTATTGGAGCCAGCCCAGCGACCCGGATGAGGTCAAGATGATGCGGATGCAGCCGTGTCTAGAGCCCGGTATGTTGACGCGTGAAGAAATTTGCGAACTTTATGCCAACAGAACGGGTTATGACCTGTCGTATTTCGACTATTATCATGTCTACGGCGTGTTCCGCCTTGCAGTCATTTTGCAGCAAATTTATTACCGCTACTATCATGGGCAGAGCAAAAACCCTGCGTTTGCGGCGTTTGCGGGTCGCACCAACTTGTTGGGCAATTATGCGCGTCAGCTCATCGAAAAATCCAGCATTGGCTAAATTGTATCAACATTGTTATAATTTGATTGTTTTCATTAGGCCCCGGTTAATGGGCTTGTTGTAGAAACAACGTCGGCAACGCAAAGGCAGATTGTATGCTAAAACCGTGGTAACCGCTCAGGGAAAGGGGCGCAGTATCCACACTGACGGGATAACCCGAAACCAGTGAGGGAGTGCAACTCTTATGACTGAAGATCTGGCATTTTCTATGGCTATGGACCTTTTATTCAATGGTCAAAACGTAGATTATTGCGAACGTCCACTGAGCCTTGACGTGATTGACACCATGGCGATGTTTTCTGACTTGCCAGAGCGCGCCCATGTGGGTGTTGTTGGGCCGGGCGGTGGTCGGCTGGTAAAAACACTGGCCAGTCGGGGTTATATTGTCGACGCGTATGAAGGCCGCAAGGAATGTCTGGACCATCTGGACGCCATGTTCAGCAAAAATAGCGCTGTGCGTCTTTACCCAGTCAAACATCTGAATGACCCAATTATGCGCGGGAAAATGCGCTTTCATGCCCTTTTCTGCATGGATGACCTGCGGGCGTTTCGGGAAAATCAGGAATGGACGGAAAACGTTCAACGCATGGTTCGCCCAGGCGGATATTTCGTCTATTCGCAGGTATCGAACAAGCTGCCGGGCAAACAAAACACACTGGCAAAATACTTTAATCTATCAGGCAATTACGACGTTAGCGAACGCACAGCGCAGCAAATCCGGAGCAGTTATATGGCGTTAGATGACTGGGACCCAGATTTGGATAAGAAGAAAATGGCAATAGAAACGCTGGGTATTGTTAAGTCTGGGTCCGGGTTGCGCCGTAATATCATGAGCGGCGTAGAAGTTCGGTATGTCGTTTGGCGACGCAAAATGACCGCGCAACAACTCGAAGATGCTTCGATGCCCATCAAGCTGACGGTTCCAGTAAGCTGATAAGGTTGCTTAGTCGTCCTTCTTCATCCGCAGCAGACTTTCTTGGGCGGTGGAGGCAAGCAACCGTCCATCGCGCCCGTACATGGCACCGCGTGCCAGCCCGCGCCCTTTGCCTGACCAATAGCCTTCCGTGCGGTAGAAAATCCAATCATCGACGCGGAAGGTATCGCGGTGAAACCACATGGCATGGTCAAGGCTGGCAACAGTTTTCAGGCGCTTGTCACGCGGGATCATGGCATGCGGTCGCAGGTTGGATGACAGGAAGGCAAAATCAGAAATATAGGCCAGCAATCGCCGGTGTAGCGCCTGATCATCACCAATTGGTTCCTTCAGTCGAAGCCAATATCCTGTTACCGGGTCCTTTGGTTTGATGTTTTCAAGGTCCATCCGATCAATGGCGCGCGTTTCAAACGGCAGGTAAGCACCCTTTTTCTGCCCCGAATTGAAGGCGCGTAGTACTTTTTCATAGTAGGCTTCATCGTCATCCAGGTCTTCGGGTTGGGGTACATCGGGCATATCGATCTGATGCGATACGCCGTCTTCGCCTACATGAAATGAGGCCGCAAGCGTAAAGATAGCCTCGCCGTTCTGGATGGCTACAACTCGCCGGGTCACAAAGCTGCGACCATCGCGGATTGGATCTACATCATAAATGATCGGTTGGTCTGCAATACCGGGACGCAAAAAATAACCATGAAGCGAGTGCAATTTATAGTCAGCAGCGACTGTTTTTTCTGCAGCTTCCATTGCTTGCGCAACCACATGGCCGCCAAATACATGTTTGTTTGGCCAATCATTGGGTAGACCCCTGAACAACAGACGATCAAGCTGCTCGACCTGCAGCAGGTCGACGACGTGAGCAACAGAAGACATATGGCTTAATTCCTAAAGCTTGAGTCCATCCGGTCCAGCTTGCGCAGGATCGCGGGCCAGACAAAATTATCAGCACCGCCGGCACCCGCAACGACACGCAAATCCCTCAGTGCGTTGCTAATCGAGTCCTTGCTTGGGCTGTGCAAGGGCATGCCGGTCGCTCGTGTAAGGACTTGAATTTTGCACGCCTTTTCCAGAAAGAACATGCCTTCAAATGCTTGTGCGACTGTTGGGCCAACTGTCAGGGTGCCATGGTTCCTGAGGATGAGGGCACTCTTGTCGCCCATGTCTTCAACCAGGCGTTCTTTCTCACCATCATTTACAGCAAAGCCCTCATAATCATGATAAGCAACTTGCGCCCAGGCAGGTATTGAACTCTGCGCCAGTGGTTCCAGCCCACTTTCGAGGTTGGACACGGCGATACCATAGTCTGTATGAAGGTGCAGCACGCAGCCAGCATCTTCGCGGGCTTCATGAATGGCACTGTGGATCACAAAACCAGCAGCATTTGGTATGAAAGGAGTGTCCATCATGGCGTTGCCATTCAGGTCAACCTTGATCAGACTTGACGCTGTCATTTCTTCAAACATTAAACCAAGTGGGTTGATCAGAAAGTGATGATCTGTATTGGGTACACGCGCAGAAATATGGGTGTAGATAAGGTCATCCCATCCAAAATAGGCGCACATGCGATACGCCGCCGCCAGATTGACGCGAGCCTCCCATTCTTCTTCGCTAACCTGATCCTTCACTGAGGGAATATCAAGAACGCCGAGTTTGCTCATGGGTTTTCTCCTTAACGTCGCTGGCATGCTGTTGGAAATCAAAAAACAGTTTTCCTCGCGCTTAACCTAGTGCGAAAAGCGATCACGTCCAAGCGAGGTTTTGACTATTTGCGAAAGACTTTATTTGCGGGGTCGGCGGGAAAAATACCGCCGAACAGGGGCCCGCACCAGTCCTGCAACCGACTGTACGGCTAGTGGTGCGTGATCTTCAGCATCTTTAATCCAGCCATCCGAGCGGAAGCGCAGAATAAGAAGCACAGACTTTACCAGGTAATCAGCAATGATGACCGCGTACATGGCCTCTACCGGACCATCAAGCGCGAGCACAAGAAAGCCCAGACTAAACCGCCCGATGATGATCCCGGCGAACGTGACAATAAGGGGGTACCGTGTTTCGCCGCCGCCCCTAAGCGCGCTGCCAATAGCAAACTCGATGGCCATTAAGGGCTGTACAATTGCCAAAATGATAATGAAGTATTCTGTGTAGGACCTCACCTCTGGGTCGATAGACAGCAATGCCGCTAATTCAGCTTTGAAAATCAGGGACACCAGCGCCATTGCGCTCATGATGACAATAGCCATTTTCATAGCCAGCCAGCCGTTGGCGCGGGCGGCCTCTGGGTCCTTTGCACCCAGGTTTTGGCCAGACAACGTCGCGCTGGCAGCACCAAAACCCATACCAACGACGATACAAATACTCAGAATTGTGATCCCGATACCGTATGCCGCAAACGCAGCCGTACCGTAACCCGCCACCAATATCATGAACAAAACGAAGCTGGTTTGAATGATAACCTGCTCTAGTGCTGCGGGTGCACCGATACGCGCCAACTGCGTCAGGCGGGTGGTGTCAAAGAGCGCGTGTGTGGTTGGAAACAAAGGATATGAGCGGAAAACCCATCTTAAAATGAACCAACCAACAACAAAAAGCTGACCAAACGCCGTACCCCATGGGATGCCGCTAACACCCATTTCGGGCAAGCCGAAGCTGCCGTGTACCAAAGCATATGAGCCAATCGTGCCAAAGATGGTAGCAAACGCGCTGTAGCGAAGAGGCCGAACGACATCCCCGATTGCGCGGAATGCGGTTGCTATTGTCAGGGCCAGCGAAAAGATAACGTTCAAGATGGCCGTCGGGCGGATATAGTCTACCGCAAGTTTGCTGGATATCGGATCAAGGCTAAACAAACCCACAATCCACTCGGCAAGTAAAAAGGCAGCTGCACCGAGGATCAGGGAAATCAAAATCGCCAAAGTTAGGGAACTGGTGGTGGCTTCTGACGCCTCCTGCCGGTCTTCAGCGCCCCAGGCGCGGGCAACAACAGCTGTTGTAGCAACCGATAGGGCCATAGATGCAGACATCAGCAGAAAATGTACACGCCCACCGGTCACAACCGCTGCGCTGGCCTCTGGCCCGAAAGGCGCAACAATCCACAGGTGAGCAAAGGAAATTGAGACCATCAGAATGTTGGCAGCGATGTTAGGTCCAGCAAGCTGCCACACGCGTTTATATGAAAGTTGGTCCATGAAACCTGTATTTCCTGTTGGTCGGGCTCTTAAAAAGGGACGAAATTCGCCAAAAAACTGAAAACTTTGTGCCGTTCTTGACACCAAATACTTAAAAATTGGTATTGCGCTTGACTTAGGGCGTCTCTGACCGATGTCACTCTGGAAACAGAACAAAATTCCGTACAGTCGCTATCGTGTCCGGAATGACCTGTCCAGAGTGGGAGAGAGTAATGACGGACCTGGAAACCTTCCGTAGTGAAACCAGAGCCTGGCTTGAAGAAAACTGCCCGGCATCCATGCGAACACCAATGCGCGGTGATGATGACGCTTGTTGGGGTGGGCGCAAATTCAAATTTGCCTCTGATGATCAGAAGACCTGGCTGGACCGCATGGCATCGCGTGGTTGGACAGTACCAACCTGGCCAACAGAATATGGCGGTGGCGGCCTATCTAAAGACGAAGCCAAAATCCTGGCGGCTGAAATGCGCCGCATCAAAGCGCGGTCGCCTCTTACGTCTTTTGGCATCTGGATGCTTGGCCCAGCTTTGTTGAAGTTTGGTACGCACGAGCAAAAACTGGAGCATTTGCCAAAGATCGCTCGTGGTGAAATTCGCTGGTGTCAGGGGTATTCAGAGCCAAACGCCGGGTCAGACCTTGCGTCATTGGCGACCAAGGCGGAAGATCAAGGCGACCACTGGATTGTGAATGGCCAGAAGGTTTGGACATCATACGCCGACCAAGCGGACTGGATATTCTGTCTGGTGCGCACTGACAACACAGGCACAAAACACCATGGCATCAGCTTCGTGCTATTCGACATGGAAAGCGAAGGTGTTTCAACCAAGCCAATCAAGCTGATTTCAGGCAATTCGCCGTTTTGTGAAACCTTCTTTGATGACGTGAAAGTGCTCAAATCCAACTTGGTAGGTGAAGAAAACAAAGGCTGGACCATTGCTAAATACCTGCTGACCCATGAGCGCACCGGCATCAGTGATATGGGAATGCCAACGCCCCTTAATATGCTGGCAAAAGACAAACTGGGCACCAACGAAGATGGCAAATTGCCAGAGTCGATGCTGCGCCACCAGATCGCGGAGCATGAAATCGATGCGGCGTCATTTGTTTTCACGCTGGAGCGCGCCAAAGACGAGGCCAAGGCAGGTGGCGATATGGGTGCATTTTCGTCCATGCTTAAGTATTACGGCACAGAATTGAATAAACAGCGTCATGAGTTGATTGTGAAGACAAACGGTTCTGATGGCCTGGAATGGGAAGGGCAATATTCCAACGAGGGCGACATCGCCCGCAGTTGGTTGCGGACCAAAGCCAACTCTATTGAAGGGGGCACCTCCGAGGTGCAGCTCAATATCATTTCCAAACGCATTCTAGACCTGCCAGCCTAAGGAGTATTGAGTTATGGCTTTGATTTTAAATGAAGAACAACAGCTCCTTAAAGAATCAGCAGATGGCTTTTTCGCAGAAAAAGCGCCTATCAGCCAATTGCGGGAACTGCGCGATAGCCGCAGTGAAACAGGGTTCTCCGAGGCTCTGTGGAACGAAATGGCTGAAATGGGTTTTGCCGGTCTTCTGGTCGACGAAGACAATGGCGGTACCGATTTTGGTGTGATGGGCGCAGGCATTGTTGCTGAAGCCATGGGGCGCACGCTCTCAGCATCACCGTATCTGGCAAGCGGTGTTATCAGTGCGAGTGTGATCAAGGCAGCGGCGTCAGATGCTCAGAAAGCAAATCTGTTACCAGCAATAGCCTCGGGCGAGAAAATTATCGCACTCGCGATTGATGAAAACGCGCATCACAGACCAGAAAGCACTGCGCTGAAGGCAACTGCTGACGGCGACGGTTATGTGCTGTCTGGTATGAAAACCTTTGTGTGTGACGGCCATGTTGCTGATGCATACCTTGTGCTTGCCCGCACATCAGGTGCTCCTGGTGATACATCTGGTCTAAGTGTATTTCTGGTTGAGAAAGGCGCTGGTGGTCTTATCGTAGACCGCACAGTGATGACGGACAGCCGCAATTGGGCAAAGCTGACGTTTGAAGGTGTTCGTGTTGGCGCTGACGCGCTTGTTGGGCCGCTTGATGGCGCGTTTGACGCGATTGAACCGGCGCTCGATCGTGCCCGCATCATTGTGGCGGCAGAATTGCTGGGTATCGCGCAGGAGTGTCTGGATCGTACGGTGGAATACCTTCGCGAACGCAAACAGTTTGGCACCGTGATTGGGTCCTTCCAGGGGCTGCAGCACCGGGCGTCGCACCTGTTCAGTGAAATTGAAGTCACGCGGTCTGCCGTTCTGAAGGCGATGCAGGCAGCTGACACAGGCGGTGACGTGCGCTGGTTCGCAAGCCTGGCAAAGGCCAAAGCGTGTAAAACAGCAGAACTTGCGACCAACGAAGCCATACAAATGCATGGCGGGATCGGAATGACCGACGAATTTGATATTGGTTTCTTTATCAAGCGTGCGCGCATTTTGCAGACATTCCTTGGCGACTTTAATTATCACGCGGACCGGTTTGCAGCCTGTTCCAGCTACTGACGCACCAGCGTCATTCAATTGTTTGGGGAGAGACAATGTTTGATAGTTTGGAACTACCAAAGGTAGACCCGAAAACGCCGATTGATCAGTTGATCGGCATGCTGACGGCACCGAACATGCCGTTTGCAACCAAAACCGAAAATGTTCAGGGGCAAGACCTGACGGTTTTCGCCAACCAGCCTGCAACGCTGCGGGATGTTTTTATGCTGTTCCTCGGCCATGCGGACAAGGAATATATGGTGTATCAGGGGGAGCGCATAACCTTCGCGCAAACCTTGGCAAAAGCATCCCAGCTTTCGCAAGCTCTTGTCGATGACTTTGGTCTTAAAAAGGGTGACAGAGTTGCGCTCGCTATGCGCAACTATCCCGAATGGCCTATCGCCTATATGGCAATTGTCGCTGCTGGCGGTATCGCGGTTCTGATGAATGCCTGGTGGAAAGAACAAGAACTTTCCTGGGCTTTGAAAAATTGCGGCGCTAAACTTGCCATTGCAGACGCGCCGCGCGCCGCCTGCATGATGGACTGCGCTGACGAACTGGATCTTAACATCATCGTTGCCCGCGACGCGTTCGACGCGCATGACCGATTGTCGGCGATGGACGCTGTTGTCGCCGACAAAAAGCCCATGGTGTGGCCAACTGTCGATGTCGACACCGACGACTATGCCATGATGCTTTATACCTCGGGGTCGACAGGGTTCCCTAAGGGGGCTCCGTCTACCCACCGCGCCGTGATCAGCGTACTTTTTAACTGGGTTGTTATTGCGCTGTGCCTCAAAATGCTGGGACGGGTGCCGGAAGATGAGGACTATCAGCCAATTATGCTGGTGGCTGTGCCTTTCTTCCACGTGACAGGTCTTTTGCCTGTCATGTTGGTGTCGGCACTTGTCGGGCGCAAGCTGGTTATCATGCACAAATGGGATGCTGATGATGCCTGCCGTCTTGTGGAAGAAGAGGGTGTTACAACCTTCACCGGTGTTCCGACCATGAGCTACGAGATGGCGCAGCTTGCTAAAACCGGCAAATATGACATGTCGACACTATTGGATATGGGCGGCGGCGGCGCTGCGCGTCCGGCGGAGCATGTGAAGCTGATCAAGGAAGTGCTGCCGAACTCAAGCCCGGGAATTGGGTACGGCCTGACGGAAACCAATGCCATGGCAGCTCTGCTGTCAGGCGATGAGTATCTGGAGCGCCCGGCAAGTGTGGGCAAGCCCACGCCGCCTTTGATGCAAATCCGCCTTGTGGATTCTGCGGGTAATGAAGTGCCGCAGGGTGAACGCGGCGAAATCTGCATGAAGTCTGTAATGAATGTTACGCACTATTGGAACAACCCAGAAGCCACAGAGCGTGCCTTTACGGACGGCTGGTTCCATTCGGGTGATGTCGGCTATCAGGATGAAGAAGGATATATCTTCATCGTGGATCGCCTGAAAGATATCATCATTCGAGGCGGTGAAAACATCAGCTCTCTGGAAGTGGAGGCGGTGTTACACGCCATTGACGGTGTTGAAGACGTTATGGTTTTTGCGCTTCCGTGCAAAACCCTCGGTGAAATTGTCGGTGCTGTTGTTGTTCGAAGCGATGCGGACTTGACCGTTGATGCCATTTTGGCAGGGGCAGGCAAACACTTGGCAAAATTCAAAATGCCGACCCGAGTTTGGGTCGAGGACGATCCTTTGCCAACTATTGCGTCTGGTAAAATCGACCGCAAAGTTATCAAGGCGCACTATCAAGAAATTTATCAGTCTGAATTAGAGAGGAATGCATAATGGATTTGGGGATGACCAAACGCGGCGAGGAGCTGCGCGCTAAGGTTAGAAAATTCATCGACGACATGGTTGTACCGCTTGAGGAGGAATATCATTCCGAAATCGGTAAAAACGGCGAGCGTTTTGATTTTACGCCTCGGATGACTGAAATCCTGGAAAGCCTTAAAAAGGCTGCGCGGGCTGAAAACCTCTGGAACTTCTGGCTGACAGACAGCGACGCAGGCTACGGCCTCTCGACCGTTGAATATGCATATCTGGCGGAAGAAATGGGTCGGTCGCATTTGGCGGCGGAAGCGTTCAACTGCAGCGCACCCGACACTGGCAATATGGAAGTTATCGAGCGCTACGGTAGCGACGAGCACAAAAAGAAATGGCTGAAGCCGCTTCTGGAAGGCAAAATTCGGTCTGCTTATCTGATGACAGAACCGGATGTGGCGTCTTCTGACGCAACCAATCTTGAAATGAGTGCGGTGCTGGATGGCGACCATTATGTGCTGAACGGGGAAAAATACTGGGCATCTGGTGCTGGTGACCCGCGCTGTAAGCTGTATGTGACCATGGTGAAAACCGGCGATGACGACACGCCGCGTAAAAGCCGCCACAGCATGATTTTTGTGGACCCTGATACAGATGGTATCGAGATTCTGCGCCCCATGATGGTGTTTGGTCATGATGATGCACCGCATGGCCACATGCATATTCGTTTTACTAATGTGCGGGTGCCCAAGGAAAACCTGATTTTGGGCGAAGGGCGTGGTTTTGAAGTGTCACAGGGGCGGCTTGGCCCTGGGCGTATTCACCATTGCATGCGGTCTATTGGTGCGGCAGAGCGTGCGCTTGAGCTTTTGTGCAAGCGCGCCACAACAAGAGAAGCGTTTGGTCGTCCTCTCGCCAAACTGGGTGCCAACTATGACATCATTGCCGAATGCCGTATCAACATCGAAATGTCACGGCTTCTGTGCCTGAAAGCGGCCTACATGATGGATACCATCGGCACGCAAGCAGCGCAGCCATACATTTCACAGATTAAAGTACAGGCTCCACGCATGGCCCTTGAAGTTATTGACGAAGCAATGCAGATGCATGGTGGTCGCGGTATTAGCCAGGATTTCCCTCTGGCGTCCATGTGGCACGGCCAGCGCACGCTGCGCTTCGCTGACGGACCAGATGCCGTACACCGTATGGTGATTGCGCGCACGGAGCTTAAAAAATATCGCTCCAATAGCGTTTAGGTGCTGACTGAATGGCATTCGATTTTGATAATCTGTTCAGCGTAAAAGGCAAGGTTGCGCTCGTTACCGGTGGTGGCTCCGGCATCGGGACGATGGCAACCGAAGCCCTGGTGCGCGCGGGCTGCAAGGTCTATATCGCGTCGCGGCGGCTTGAAAGCTGCCAGGCAGTGGCTGATGACTGCAACGCCATTGGGCCCGGGTCTGTTACGGCATTACAGGCAGACCTGAGCACAGAAGAGGGCACGCGGGCGCTCGTTGAAAAACTTTCTTCCATGGAAGGTAGCCTGGATATTCTGGTGAACAATTCCGGCACAACATGGGGTGCGCCTTTTGACGAATTTCCCCGTGCCAAATGGGATGAGGTGCTGGCGTTGAATGTAACGGCTGTTGCCGACCTGACGAAGCATCTGTTGCCCATGTTGAAACGTGCCGGCACGTCCGACGATCCCGCACGCGTGGTGAACCTCGGGTCTGTTATGGGCACGCGTTCCGGGTCCAATCAGGCGTACAGTTATGGTGCCAGTAAAGCGGCTATCCACCATCTGACGCGCATGCTGGCGAATGAATTTGGCTCGATGCATGTAACGGTAAACGCCATCGCGCCGGGGCCGTTCCCCAGCCGTATGATGGCGCACGTTATCCGCGATGATGCTCGCAAGAAAGCGATGGAAGCGCGTGTGCCATTGCACCGTGTTGGCGAGCCGGAAGACATTGCGGGTGTGCTTTTGATGCTGTGTTCGCGGGCAGGCAGCTACATCACCGGTGGCATCATTCCGCTGGATGGTGGTTTGTCAGCAATGCCTTAAAGACTTAAAACGAATCATTTCGAATCAGTGATTCGTTTTTCCTAAATACGATTCGCAACAAAGCGTTAGGCGAAATTGTTGAATCAAAACCTTAGTTGGGGCCCGGGTGGTCCACAAAGTGAGAGAGGGAGGCTAAAATGGCTGAAACAGTAAACAAAGATGATCTTAAAAATTATATCGGCAAGGAAACGGGCGTATCCGATTGGTTTCTGATGGACCAGGAGCGTATCAATCAGTTTGCTGACGTGACGCTCGATCATCAGTTTATTCACATTGACCCAGAGGCGGCGGCTAAAACACCGTTTGGGACCACAATCGCACATGGTTTCCTGACGCTTTCTATGATCCCTTATCTTGCCAGTGATGCGACACTGAACATTGAAGGTGCGGTCATGGGTATCAACTATGGCAGTGACAAGGTTCGGTTTCTGACCCCTGTAAAAGTGGGTAGCGAAATCCGCGCGCGGTCCAAGCTTGTTGATGTATCCGAGAAGCCAGGCAATCGACTGCTTCTGAAAACTGAAGTCACCATCGAAATCAAGGGTGAGAAAACACCAGCACTGCTGGCAGAAACACTGTCGATGATTGTTGTCGGCGGATAACAGATTTCTTACGCAAACTATTTTAAGTTCGGAGAGTTTTTATGAGTATTTCCTATGACGGCAAAGTAGCCATCGTAACAGGCGCCGGTGGTGGTTTGGGCCGCAGCCATGCGCTGGCGCTTGCAGCACGCGGTGCCAAAGTTGTGGTCAACGACCTTGGCGGCGATGTGCACGGTGAAGGCGGATCGTCTGCTGCGGCGCAAGCCGTTGTGAAAGAGATTACGGACGCGGGCGGTGAGGCGATCGCGCACGGTGCTAACGTGTGTAAGGCCGACGAAGTCGCAGACATGGTTCAAAAAACCATGGATCAATGGGGTCGCATTGACATTCTGATTAACAACGCCGGTGTGTTGCGGGACAAAACGTTCGTGAAAATGGACTTGTCTGACTTTGAGTTCGTTATGAACGTGCATGTTATGGGGTCTGTTACCTGTACCAAGGCGGTATGGGATATCATGCGCGACCAAGCCTATGGCCGCATCGTGATGACGACGTCATCTTCTGGTTTGTACGGCAACTTTGGTCAATCCAACTACGGTGCTGCCAAAATGGCGCTGGTGGGTTTCATGAATACGCTGTGTCTGGAAGGCGCGAAGTATAACATCAATGTTAACTGCCTAGCACCGACAGCAGCTACGCGCATGACCGAAGGGTTGATGCCACAGGAAGCATTGGATGTTTTGACGCCTGAGTCTGTGACAACTGGTTTGTTGACCTTGTGCGATGATGATGCACCGAACCGCACCATTCTGTGCGCGGGCGGCGGCGGTTTTGCCAAAGCTGTTTTGTATGAAACAGACGGCATTTACCTGAAGCCGGACGAGCAAACCCCTGAAAATGTGCGTGCCGCCTTTGATGACGTATCCAACCCGGAAGGTCAGCAGGAATTTGTTCAAGGCGGGCAACAAACCATGAAATTCGTTGGAAAAGCAGCCGCCGCTCTTGGCGTGAAAGTAGGATAGGAAAACACCATGCGTGAAGCAGTCATAGTATCAACCGCCAGAACCCCGATTGGTCGGGCTTATCGCGGTTCCCTGAACGCAACATTGGGCCCAACACTGGGCGCACATTCAATCTCTGCTGCGGTAGAGCGTGCCGGCATCGAAGGTGCAGAAGTCGAAGATGTCATTATGGGCTGTGCGTTAACGCAGGGTACAACCGGTGCCAACATTGGTCGGTTGGCATCCCTGCGTGCGGGTCTGCCAACAAGCGTTTCTGGCATGACAATTGACCGCCAGTGCTCGTCAGGCATGATGGCTATTGCGACAGCCGCCAAGCAGATCATCAGCGATGGCATGGACATTGCCGTCGGGGCTGGCATCGATAGCATTTCAGTTGTGCAAAACGAGAATATGAACCGGTTCCAGGCGGTGGACAAAAGCCTGGTTGCCATGCACGAACACACATACATGCCAATGCTGCAAACGGCGGAAGTGGTGTCTGAGCGGTATGGAGTTGGCCGTGACGAGCAGGATGCATACGGTCTGCAGTCACAGCAGCGTACCGCCGCAGCGCAGCAAGCTGGCAAGTTTGATGACGAAATCGTTCCCATTACCACCAATATGGCCGTGGTGAATAAGGAAACGAAAGAAATGTCATTCCATGAGGTTACGCTTGAGAAAGACGAGGGCAACCGCCCTGAAACAACGGCAGAGGGCCTCGCTGGACTGAAAACCGTCATTGAAGGTGGCACCATCACCGCCGGTAATGCCAGCCAGCTTTCTGACGGCTCCTCGGCTTCTGTGTTGATGGAAGCCAAAGTCGCTGAGCGCAAGGGCCTTCAGCCGCTTGGTATCTACCGGGGTATGGCTGTTGCTGGACTTGACCCCGATGAAATGGGTATTGGTCCCATTTATGCCATTCCAAAGCTTTTGGAAAAGAACGGCCTCAAGATGGATGACATCGGCCTGTGGGAACTGAATGAGGCGTTTGCCGTGCAGGTTGTTTACTGCCGCGACAAGCTTGGTATTCCAAACGACCTGTTGAATGTGAACGGCGGTGCCATCTCTATCGGGCACCCGTATGGCATGTCTGGTGCGCGCATGGTTGGCCACGCGCTGATCGAAGGCAAGCGTCGTGGTGCCAAATATGTGGTTTGTACCATGTGTGTTGGCGGCGGCATGGGGGCTGCTGGCCTGTTTGAGGTCGCCTAAACAAACACATTTGGCGCATCCAGAGAGGAAAAACCATGAAAGCAGTTCTGTGCAAAGAACTCGGACCAGCCAACAAGTTGGTTGTCGAAGAAACCAGCGACCCAACACCGGGGTCTGGTCATGTGCTCGTGGACGTGAAGGCGGCAGGGCTTAATTTCCCTGATACGCTGATCATTGAAGGCAAGTATCAGTTCCAGCCTGATCTGCCTTTCACACCGGGCGGTGAAGGGGCTGGCGTTATCGCAGAGGTGGGCGAGGGCGTTAGTCATCTGAAACCTGGCGATAAGGTTATCTTCATGTGCCAAACCGGCGCCTTTGCGGAAAAGGTGGTGGTGCCAGCCATCACCGCCATTCCAATGCCAGACGGGCTGTCGTTTGAAATGGCGGCTGGTATTACATTGACCTATGGCACCAGCTATCATGCCCTAAAACAACGCGCGCAACTGCAAGAGGGGGAAACCGTTCTTGTGCTGGGTGCGGCAGGTGGTGTTGGTATCGCCACCGTGGAACTGGCTAAAGCCATGGGTGCGAAGGTGATTGCGGCGGCTAGCACGGATGAAAAGCTTGAGTTTTGCAAAGCGTCTGGTGCGGATGAACTGATCAATTATTCAACCGAAGACCTGAAAGCGCGCGTCAAAGAACTGACAGGCGGCAAAGGGGTTGATGTGATTTATGACCCGGTTGGCGGTGACTATACAGAAGCTGCGTTCCGTAATATGGCACCTAATGGTCGTCATCTGGTCATCGGTTTTGCTGCAGGCAATATCCCGAAAGTGCCGATTAACCTGTGTTTGCTAAAGCAGGCAGCGCTGGTTGGGGTGTTTTGGGGTGCGTGGGCTAGCAAAAACCCATCGGACCAGATCCAGAATATGAAAGAGATATTGGGCATGGTGGCATCTGGCCAGGTCAGGGCCAGCGTAAATGATGTATTCCCACTGGCAGACGTTGAAGCGGCCTATGCCTGCCTCACAGAACGCCGTGCCAAAGGCAAGGTCATCCTGACGCCTTAACTCCTTGTTCCATCCAACGTAGAAAAGCGACCTTTCGAGGTCGCTTTTTTCATTTCTGGACCGTTCGGTCTTGATTAAAACCGCGTGCGTCATATTCTGCTTGTCATGGAGTGAAGCGGCGTATGAAGGCATTAAAACTTATTGCAGGCAAAACAGCGCGTGCTCGTATCGCGGAGCACGGCCTGAAACCTGACCTGCTGCGATTGATTGTTGGCGCGTCTGGTGGCCCTAAGTGGCTTGTGTTAAAGGGGCTGGACCGGTTTTTGTGTCATGAAATTCTGCCCCAAGCCCGACAGGATATTGATCTGGTAGGGTCGTCCATTGGGGCGTGGCGGATGACGGTCTATGCCCACCCCAAACCCGGTAAAACTTTTGATGCGTTTCTGGAAAGCTATTTCAGTTTCCGAACCGATAATGCTGTGTCGGCGGCGGAACTGACCCGCGTGTCATACCAGATCATTCATGACCTGTATCCCCCTGCAGAGGCCGCCCGGCTGCTAAACAATGCCTGCCGAAACCTGAATATTGTTGCAGTGCGCGGCAAAGGTCTTGCTGGCAGTAAGGCAAAAACCGTTGAAGCAACAGGCATGCTGGCAGCAGCCGTCGCAAACCGCATGTCCCGCCAAAATCTGGCGCGCTTCTTTGAACGTGTGGTGTTTCATAGCGGTGCGCAAATTGCCTGCCCTGACGTGTGGCAAGGTTTTGGCCGGGTTGATGTACCCCTTGAGCCCGGTACGCTCGCGGATGCCTTGATGGCCAGTGGCTCCATACCCTTCGTGTCTGAACCCGTGGTGGATATTGCTGGTGCGGGCGCTGGTGTTTACCGCGACGGTGGGGTGATTGACTATCATTTTGATGTGCCGTGGAAATACGACGATGGTATCGTGCTTTATCCACATTTTTATGACCATATTGTCCCCGGCTGGTTTGATAAAAACCGCCTTGAGCGGCGGGCGGCTGGTGGTGCATGGGATCAGGTGTTGTTGCTAGCGCCGACAGCAGAATTTGTTGCCGCACTGCCGGATGGTAAAATAACCGACCGCAAGGACTTTACCGATATGTCCGATGATGAGCGGCTGGCGCGTTGGAATACCGTGATTGCGGACAGTGAACGCCTGGCCGATGAGTTTGCGGAATTGCTGGACGATCAAGACAAATTGATAGACAGTCTGGAACCGGCCCCGGGGTGCGGGCCGTAGTTGGATGGGACCAAGAGCGAGCAATTGATGCTGAAGGAGACATGATGGCAACGCCTTATACGAATGAAATCCCGTTCAATGCAGACGAAGACTTGTTGGCCAACCACTTGGGCAGTCTGGTTGATGATTGCGTAAAAGAGCATGCGTCTAAAAAGGCATTTAGCTGTGTTCTGCCGACTGGTCACACTCAAACGCTGACCTTTGAAGAATTTGGTCTATATTCGGATGCGGTTGCAGCCTATTTGCGCGAAGAGCTGGGATTGATGCCGGGCGATGTAGTAGCGGTGCAGGCGCCTAACACACTAGGGTACCCGGTTATGGCGTTTGGTGTTTTGAAAGCTGGGCTGACCGTTACCAATATTAATCCTCTTTATACTACCGATGAAACAAACCATCAGTTGAAGGACAGCGGGGCCAAGGTCTGGTTTGTGATTGATGTGTTTGGTAACCGCGTCGCCGAAGCCGTCAAAGACACGTCGGTCAAGCATGTCTACAAGCTTTCGCTGCTGGACTTTTTCCCGCCCGCCCAACGCATACTGTTGGGTGCGGCTATGAAATACCTGAAAAAGGCAATCCCGCCGTTTACCGGTGACCTGGCGGGCACCACCCGGACCGTTATTTCAACTGGTTTGAAGCATTTGAAAAAAGTTGGTGATACCGGGCGCTACCGGGCAGACCAGTCTGTCGGTGATGTGGCGATCTATCAATATACCGGCGGCACAACGGGGCGTAGCAAAGGAGCCGAGTTGACGCACTATAATGTGGTCGGCAATTTGTCACAGGCTGATAAGCGAGAAGACAATCTTGAGCATACTGAAAAAGATGTCATGCTGCTGATCCTGCCTTTGTATCATGTCTATGCGCTTGCCGTCGGTGCGCTGGCCAGCATGCGCAACGGTGTGCATGTGGTTTTGTTGCTGGTGCCCAGGCCGCTTGAAAACCTGCGGCATGCCTTTGAAAATTTTGAAGTCAGTATTTTGCCCGGTATCAACACACTGTATATGGGTTTGATGCAGGAAAAGTGGTTTGTGGAGAACCCGCCAAAATCCCTAAAGGTATGTTATTCGGGGGCCGCACCTTTGCAGCCCGCAACCGCGGATGCCTGGGAAAAGCTGACTGGTCAGCAAATTTATGAAGGTTACGGCATGACCGAGGCGACCTGTGTGGTCACGACCATGCCCTTAAACCGTCCGCCCAAGCGGGGCACGTGCGGTACACCCATTCCCGGTACGGAACTGCGTATCGTGGATAGCGAGGGGAAAGACGTCCCGCTTGGTGAAGCCGGTGAGTTATGGGTACGCGGTCCGCAAGTGATGAAAGGATATCTGAATAACCCTGAAGCGACGAAAGACAATTTTGTCGATGGTTGGCTGAAGACCGGGGACGTTGGGAAAATGGATGAAGAAGGGTATTTGACCATTGTTGACCGGATCAAGGACATGATCATTGTATCCGGGTTTAATGTCTTTCCTGTAGATATTGAGGATGTTTTGACCCAGCATCCGGGCATTGCAGAAGCGGCTGTTGTTGGTGCGCCTGATCCGTCCAGCGGGGAACGTGTGGTTGCTTATGTTGTTTTGAAAGATAGCTCGCTGAGCGCAAGCGATGTCATTGCCCATTGCCGCGATCATTTGACCAGTTACAAAGTGCCCAAAACGGTTTGTTTTCTGGATGAATTGCCAAAATCCCCAGTGGGCAAGGTATTGCGCCGCGAATTGCGGGATCAGGCAAGCGACTTGGTGAACGCATAATCTGGACTATGAAAAAGCGAAAATAGGGGAAACCACCAATGGATTTGGGCTTAAAGGGAAAACGTGCACTGATAACCGGGGGGACCCGCGGCATCGGCGCATCCGTTGTTGAAACCCTCCTTGCGGAAGGAGCCAGTGTTGCGACATGCGCAAGAAACGCAAGCGAAGTCGAGGCCCTTAATACGCGCGCTTCCAACGAAGGGTTAGCTGTTACCGCCAGTGTTTGCGATGTTGCCAACCCTGAAGAGTATACCAAATGGCTGGACGAGAGTGTACGCGCCCTGGGTGGTGCTGATATATTTGTGCCAAACGTCAGCGGGGGGTCTCATCAGGGTGAAGAAGGCTGGAAAAGCGCATTCAATGTTGATCTGATGGCGACAGTGCGTGGCTGCGAGCATCTTGTTCCGGCGCTTGCTGATGGCGGTGGTGCAATTGTTATTATATCCAGCATCTCTGGTCTGGAAGCTTTTGGCGGACCCAGCCCATACGGTACAATAAAGGCCGGTCTTATTGCGTACGGCAGCCAGCTTGCCGATGCGGGCGGCGCCCATGGTGTTCGCATCAACACGGTGTCGCCGGGGCCTATTCATGTCGATGATGGGTACTGGGGCAAAGTGAAGGCTGACCAGCCTGACATGTATAACGCCGTGTGTGCGCGTCATCCTTCCGGGCGGATGGGTACAACGCAGGAAGTTGCCAATACTGTTGCCTTTTTGGCCAGTGATGCCGCTTCTTGGATAACGGGTGGCAATATTGTAGTCGATGGCGGCATGACGAAAAGGGTTCAATTCTAAGGCGCGTCGCTTTAACCTGATGTCAATATTTACTGGCTACTGATATACTCGTAACAGTTGTGCATGGTAGCTAAAGGTTTAGTGGGTTGAGGCGTTGCAGACATTGTGATTAAAAAGGCGCTTATATTTATACCGTTTTTTGTGTTGCTGCCGACGCTATTGTCGGTGGCTTACACTTTTTATGGCAGTGATAGCCCGCACATAGACTCAACAGCACTGTTGATTGGCGCAGCGGCCTCTGTCGGGGTCAGTATTTATTTCTATGTCTATATGGTACGGAAAGTTATCGACCCAGGTCGGGCTTTCATCGCCGTGATGCAGAAGCTTTTTAACAGTCAGCAAATTCACCCGGATGATTTGGACAAAAGTTTTGCTGCGCGTCCCGATATGCGGGACACCTTTGATTTACTGCGCCAACAGTTCGAGATGATCCATGATCAGGTAATTGAACTGAATTTAACCAAAGCGCAGCTTGAAGATGTGGTGCAGGAAAAGCGCCGTAATGAAGCAATTCTGAAAGAGCAGCGCGAAGCTTTTGCCAAGCTTGCCAACGAATTGTCCAAAGCGCGGGATGCCGCTGAGTCCGCCAATGTCGCCAAATCTGAATTTCTTGCGACCATGAGCCATGAAATCAGAACGCCACTAAATGGTGTTATTGGGATGGTCGACTTGCTGCGGGATACTGGTTTGGATGAAAACCAGCAGTATTTTGCCGAGACATTGCAGCAGTCAGGACAAACCCTGCTGACAGTGATCAACGATATCCTTGATATTTCCAAGCTTGAAGCTGGCAAAGTAGAACTGGAGTATCAAACCGCCCGGTTCAGTCAGGTTGTGGAGAATACGGTAGAGTTCTTGCGCCCGAAAGCATCAGAAAAGGGCCTTCAAATAAACTGGATGCCTGGCGACACCATGCCTGACGTTATTGTATCCGATCCAACACGTCTGCGGCAGATACTATTCAACCTGGTAGGTAATGCCATTAAATTTACCGAGCGCGGCGGCGTCGACATTATTGCAGACCTTGTTAGCCAGACAGATGAGGGTCTAACCGTCATGGTATCCATTAAGGATACCGGTATCGGGATCAACCGAGAGGCGCAGCGTAAGCTGTTTCAAAAGTTTACGCAGGCAGACGCATCAACGACACGTCGATTTGGCGGCACCGGCCTTGGGCTTGCAATTTGCAAGCAGCTTTGCACGTTGCTTGGCGGTGAAATCGGTGTCGAGAGTGAAGAGGGCGACGGATCGACCTTCTGGTTCACCTTTATGTGCCAAGAAGGTGATGAAGCCGACCTGTCGATTGACGGGTTTGGTTTGGATATGGGCGATATGCGTAAAGCGACAGCCAAGCGCAAGTTGAAAATTCTGGTTGCCGACGACAATGAAATCAATCAGCGCATCATTGCCAACATGCTGAACAAACTGGGGCACACACTGGTTGCAGCAGAAAATGGCGCAGTGGCGTGTTCACGTGTTGAAGAAGAAGACTTTGACCTTGTGTTGATGGATATCCAGATGCCTGTTCTTGGTGGTATTGACGCCACGAAATGGATACGTGCGATGGATGAAGACAAGGCAAAATTACCGATTGTCGGATGCACTGCAGATGCGTTTCCTGAGCAACTGGAGCGTTTTAAACAGGCCGGTATGCAAGACGTTGTGACCAAGCCGGTCAATCGGAACCGCTTATTGACAGCAATAAATGAAGTGCTGGGTGAGGACATACATGTTGTCGCCGGACCATCGTCTAATGGCGGTATCAAAGAGCTGGTGGAGGGCTTTGACGCTAAACCCGACAAAGCGGCCTCTGCCCCTGCCGCGATACAAAAAACCGACCCCCTTGATGCTTTGTTAGAAGAATTAAGCTAATCCTGCTGGGTGGGCTGCCTAGTCGTGAAATAGAAAAATTTTCCTATATCACAATTATATTAGTTGAAGATGCTATTGATTTCGCGAAAACGGTGCGTATTTACATCAACTAATACGCCTTTCCTTATTGTTGGAGACTATGATGCCCGACCGCACAGGTGCCCTGGGGGCCATTGGAAACACCCCGCTGATCAAGTTGAAGCATGCTTCGGAGCTCACGGGCTGTACCATCTTAGGTAAGGCTGAATATGCCAACCCCGGCGGGTCACTGAAAGACAGGCCAGCGCTTAACATCATCGAAGAAGCAGAACGCAAAGGCGACCTTGAACCTGGTGGCCTTATTGTTGAGGGAACTGCTGGCAACACCGGTATTGGTTTGACCGTTGTTGCCAATGCAAAAGGCTATCGGACGCTTATTGTGATGCCGGAAACCCAAAGCCAGGAGAAAATTGATACGCTGCGGATTATGGGTGCAGGGCTAAAGCTTGTGCCTGCCGCGCCGTACTCTAATCCCGGGAATTTCCAGCATGTTGCCCGGCGAACGGCGGAAGAGCTTAAAAGCACAGAGCAGCATGGTGTAATCTGGGCCAACCAATTTGATAATGTAGCCAACCGCGAAGCACATACCAAAACAACAGCGCAGGAAATCTGGCACCAAACTGATGGCAAGATAGACGGGTACGTCGCGGCGGTTGGCTCTGGCGGATCATTGGTTGGCACGGGCATTGGCCTGAAGGAGCATAACAAAGATATTGTTGTCGCACTTGCTGACCCAATGGGTGCGGCGCTCTATAGCTACTTCAAAACAGGGGAGCTCAAGTCGGAGGGAAACTCCATATCTGAGGGGATAGGCCAGTCGCGTATTACCGCCAATCTTGAAGATGCCCCCATTGATGACGCTTTTCAGATAACCGATCAGGAAGCCTTACCAATCGCATTTGACCTGCTTGCCAAAGAAGGCCTGTGTGTGGGGTCATCATCCGGTATTAATGTGGCGGGCGCTATCAGGCTGGCACAAAAAATGGGGCCGGGGCACACAATCGTAACGCTACTGTGTGACAGTGGTCTCCGCTACCAGTCAAAGTTGTTCAATCCAGACTTTCTGCGCAGCAAAAACCTGCCGGTTCCTGCCTGGTTGTCCTAAGATACCAAAAGTCTCGCTGGTGGGAGAGTATCAACCAGCGGTGCCTAAGGGCAGCCGCGTGCGCCGCAAAACTGTGCGTAGCGCAAAGCTGGAATGCACCCGGTCAACACCAGGCAGGTTGGTTAGGGTGTGGTGAATGCGTTCGTAGTCCGGTGCATCCCGCACAACAACCCGGACGATATAATCAACATCGCCGCTCATCAGGTAACACTCCATAACCTCCGGTACATGACGCACGGCTTCTTCAAAGGTCAGCAAATGATCTTCGCGCTGGCTGGTGAGGGAAACCCGCACAAAAACTGTCCCCGGTAAGCCGATGGTTTTTTCATCCAGTTGTGCCGCATAATGCGTGATGACACCTTTCGCCTCCAGGCCTTTGACACGGCGCAAGCAGGCTGATTCAGACAGGCCAACCTCATCTGCCAGTTCAACATTGCTAAGGCGACCATTGCGTTGCAGGCGGTGCAGGATCGCAATATCAATCCTATCAAATTCAGGTGGGCTCATGTTTTATGTATCCAAAAAATCGCAGAATCTTGCGTATATGCCGCTAACATAACATGATAATGCAAGGACATGCACCAATGAATGCAGTAAATTTCGCCTGAACACGCTTGAAAAGGCGTGTCTATTTTCCGTTTTTAAAGTCGGTATCGGGCGATTTGCCCGCTAACAACAGGGGACGAACAAGATGCTGGTTGGTGTACCAAAAGAAATTAAGAACCGAGAGTACCGCGTCGGGCTTACGCCTGCATCTGTACGCGAGCTCATTGCCGCAGGGCATGCTGCTATTGTAGAACACAACGCCGGGCTTGAAATCGGATTCCCAGATGAAATGTACCAGGCGGTTGGTGCGTCCATTGCTGCCACGGCGGCGGACGTGTTTGCGGCAGCCGACATGATCGTAAAGGTCAAGGAACCACAACCGGTTGAGTGCGAGATGTTGCGCGAAGGCCAAATTTTATACACCTACCTGCACCTGGCACCGGACCCCGTGCAAACTCAGGGTCTCATTAAATCTGGTGCTGTCGCTATTGCCTATGAAACAGTCACCGACAATCATGGTGGGCTGCCCTTACTGGCACCCATGTCCGAAGTGGCGGGCCGCATGTCCATCCAGGCGGGGGCGCATGCGCTGGAAATGAGCCAGGGTGGCCGTGGTATGCTGCTGGGCGGTGTACCAGGCGTTGCACCAGCAAAAGTTACAGTTATCGGCGGTGGTGTCGTGGGCACCAACGCAGCGCGCATGGCGGCGGGTATGGGGGCTGATGTTACCATCCTTGACCGCTCCATCCGGCGGATGCAGCAGCTTGATGACATTTTCAAAGGGCAGGTGAAAACGATTTTTTCTACGCGGGATTCGGTGGAAGAAAATGTCCTTGCGTCTGACCTTGTTGTGGGCGCGGTGTTGATACCGGGTGCGGCGGCACCCAAACTTGTCAGCCGGGAAATGGTGTCGAACATGATGCGCGGTTCGGTGTTGGCTGATGTTGCCATCGACCAAGGTGGTTGTTTTGCAACCTCCAAGGCGACCACTCACCAAGACCCAACGTATCTCGTGGATGATGTTGTGCATTACTGCGTCGCTAACATGCCAGGCGGTGTGGCGCGCACATCCACAATCGCCCTCAATAACGCAACTTTGGGCCACGCGCTCGCCATCGCCAATAAGGGTTGGAAACAAGCGCTTTTGGACAATTGTCATCTGATGAACGGCCTGAATGTGTGTGGCGGCAAGATTACGTACCAAGCGGTTGCTCAAGATCAAAACCTGGATTTCACACCAGCAATGGAAGCCATTGGCGCAGCTTGATCTTTCGGGTACAAGCGCAAGCATGATCAAAAAACCTGCACTTCAGATATTCAGCCTTGGCGGTACCATCGCCATGGCACCAAAACAGGCGGAGGGCGCAGGTGTGCGTCCGTCGCTTACCGCTGATGATCTTATCAAGGCGGCGCCAGAACTGTCAGACGTTGCAGATATCCGTGCGGAAACACTCTCGTTGAAGGGCAGCGCCAACCTGCAGTTTACCGAAATTGCCAATTTATGCCGACGCGCTGCAACTGCACAGTGCGATGGTATTGTCGCAACTCAGGGCACAGATACCATGGAAGAAACTTCCTTCCTCGCCAGCCTGCTGTATGATGGCACGATACCTCTGGTTTTCACTGGCGCAATGCGATCTCCAACACAACCCGGCGCAGATGGGCGTGCAAACCTTATGGCGTCGGCGTTAACCGCGCTCTCACCCGATGCGCCAAAGGTGTCTGTGGTGATGAATGACGAAATTCATCACCCTTATTATGTCACGAAAGCCCACACCTCTAACGTGGCAGCCTTCCAAAGCCCGGTTCGTGGACCCATCGGCCAAATCGCTGAGAATACAGTGTATATGCACCCGGTTCAGCCCTCGCCGGTATTCAATACGCCCACCCAATTTGCCCCTGTTGCCCTACTAAGTGCATTACTTGACGATAATGGTAACCTTTTCGATACTATTTTAGGTGCAGGATACGCTGGACTTGTTGTGGAAGGATTCGGTGCCGGGCATGTTTCGGAATCGATCGCGGAAAAACTGGCCGATATCGCCCAGCATATTCCGGTGATTTTGTCGTCCCGCGTGCGTGCTGGTTCCGTGTTTGAAAGAACCTATGGTTACCGTGGTGCTGAAATTGATCTTCTCAACAAAGGCTTGGTCCCTGCGGGCCGACTAAGCGGCAGAAAGGCACGTATCCTGCTGTCGCTGATTTTGGGGCTTGGTTCGCCAAACTGGCGCCATGATTTCTCCAAAGTCGTCAAGCAGGTATGAAGACAGAATAAAAAAGAACCACGCGACAGCGTTGAAAGTATCGAGAGTACGAGTGCACCAAATGAACGTATTTCACCCCGTCAGGGGCGTAGGGCACATTTTTTTCTGGTACGATAACTGGCGGCTTGCTGCCCGTGTCCGGTCCCGCATGATATCGCACGGGTTTGTAGAATGCCCATTGCCTGACGAACGTGTGCATTGCTTTTTGTGTGACGACTTTGAAACATGCCTGCCTGTGCTAAGCAACTTTCTCACGGAGCGTGAAAAGCGTCAGGTTTCTATTCTGATGTCCGAAACACCAACGCCCAGTATTTTTGAATTTGGCCGATTAAAAACGATAGAAACGCACGAGATACAATTGCTGGGCCTGTGGCTTGGTGACATGTTGATGGACCGGCGCTATCGCTCGCTGATGCAACCAATTGTTCATGCCAAAAATCAAAACCATATAATGGGGTACGAATTTCTGATCCGTGGCCTGCACACTGATGGCACAGACATACCCGCTCCTACATTGTTTGCAACCGCCGAAAAATGCGAAATGTTGTACGCACTGGATATGGCGGCAGGGGAAAGCGCGACCCGTACAGCCCGCATGCACGATATAACAGAAGATGTGTTTGTAAATGTCCTGCCGCGGACCATCGGCAGCGAAGACGGCCTGGATGCCTGGCTGCAAGCGGTCATGGCAGCGGCAGAACTGCCCCCGGAACAAATGGTTTTTGAGCTTGTGGAAAGCCAACAGCTTGAAGATGTTGACACGCTGAAAAGGCTTGTCGCCAAGCTGCATGATCAAGGCATAAGGGTGGCCCTTGATGACTTTGGCAGTGGCTTCAACAATCTGGTTGGGCTGGTTGAGGTGGCGCCAGACTATATCAAGATCGACAAGTCGCTGGTTGATGACCTGTCAAAAGAACACCGAAAGTCTAAACTTATTGCCAATGTTGTCGACTCAGCAAAAAATTCAGACATCGAAGTGATAGCAGAAGGCGTTGAAGACAAAGAGACTGCCGATATTCTGGTATCATTGGGTGTTGATTATCTGCAGGGTTACCATATTGGCTACCCAAAGGATGAACCCGTAAGACCTGCGTCTATCGCAGTCTAACCGTCTGACGTCTCAAGCTGACTAGCGTTCAGTTTTACCAACAACCCGTCCAAAAGTCTTTTCTCGTCATCCGAAAATTCTTCCAGAAGCTTTGCCTCATACTCCAGGGCAATCGGGGTCACATCCCGGTATATTTTGTGCCCGTCTTCCGACAGCGCCAATACAGACCGGCGCTTGTCTTCGTTCGCGAAGTGCCGTTCAATACGCCCAGCGTCCAATAGCTTGCTAACGGCGCGGGACACGGCAACCTTGTCCATAGCTGTACGGTCTGCAACTTGCCCAGCTGACAAGTCGGGTTGCTCGCCCAGTACCGCCATAACCCGCCATTCGGGCAAGGTCAGCTGAAAGCGTTCCTCGTAACCGTCTGCAATAGACCGGCTTATTCTGTTCGATAGCACAGACAGTCGGTAGGGTAGAAAGTCCGCCAGCAGCAGCGTTTCAGGGTCCTTACTGTGTTCGGACATTTTTTCTCCCGTTTTTTATTCCAGGCACATCGGTCGCCTATTGCAATTAGTTACGAATGAAACTAATATAGAGTCAATTGAGTGATGCGATCAACCGTATCGTGTCTTTTTGCCTTTCTACACAAGTTTTTTGGAGAGTTGGACCATGGCGGATCTGTTTGAAAACCCGATGGGGCTTTGTGGTTTTGAGTTTGTTGAGTTTGCGGCAGCGGAAAAAGGCATTCTTGAGCCTGTTTTTGAAGCAATGGGTTTCACCAAAGTTGCACGCCATCGCTCTAAGGACGTGGAGCTTTGGCGTCAGGGCGATATCAACTTTATTACTAACTATGAGCCGAAGTCACCGGCGGCCTACTTTGCGGAAGAACACGGTCCGTGTGCATCCGGTATGGCGTTCAGGGTAAAAGACAGCCGCGCCGCTTATGAGCGCGCGCTCGAGCATGGTGCGCAGCCCGTTGATGTCCCAACCGGCCCCATGGAGCTGAAGCTGCCCGCCATCAAAGGTATTGGCGGAGCCATGTTGTATTTGATTGATCGCTTTGAAGACGGCAAAAGCATTTATGACATTGATTTTGAATGGATTGAAGGTGTTGATCGTCATCCAAAAGGCTGTGGATTCAATGTGATAGATCACCTAACACACAATGTGTATCGCGGCCGCATGGATTACTGGGCCAACTATTACGAAAAGCTCTTTAACTTCAAGGAAATCCGCTATTTCGACATTAAAGGCGAATACACAGGCCTGTTGTCTCGTGCCATGACGGCGCCAGACGGCTTGATTCGTATCCCGTTAAACGAAGAATCCGGCGGCGGTAACGGCCAGATTGAAGAATATCTGATGCAATACAACGGCGAGGGCATCCAGCATATCGCCTTTTCCTGCGATAATCTGCTTGAGTGCTGGGACCGCCTGAAAGAGCGCGGTGTACCGTTTATGACAGCGCCGCCAGAAACATATTATTCTATGCTCGACGAACGTCTGCCAGGCCACGGTGAACCCGTAGAAGAGCTACAAAAACGCGGCATCCTGCTGGATGGATCAACAGAAGATGGCGACCCACGGTTGTTGCTTCAGATATTCTCTGACACCGCCATCGGCCCAATTTTCTTTGAGTTTATCCAGCGCAAAAAAGATGAAGGCTTTGGTGAAGGTAACTTCAAGGCACTGTTCGAATCAATTGAACGCGACCAGGTAGCGCGCGGTGTGATCGGCAACAAGGAAGACGCTGCATAAGCGCCATAATAAGCGCCAGAATAAGCACCACATTTGAAAGGACCAGCCATGGAGTTAAAGCGCATACATCATGTTGCCTATCGCTGCCGGGATGCGAAGGAAACAGTTGAGTTTTACCAGAAGCATCTGGATATGGATTTTCAGCTGGCGATTGCTGAAGATGCGGTGCCGTCCACGGGCGAACCGGATCCTTACATGCATGTGTTCCTGGATGCCGGGAACGGCAATGTGTTGGCGTTTTTTGAACTGCCAACCCAGCCGGAAATGGGCCGCGATGAAAAAACGCCTGAGTGGGTGCAGCATATTGCGTTTGAGCTGGAAGACATGGATGCGCTATTGGCCGCAAAAGAGCGGCTGGAGGCAGCAGGCATCGAAGTGTTGGGGCCAACCGAACACACGATTTTCAAGTCGATCTATTTCTTTGACCCCAATGGCCACCGGCTGGAACTCGCTGCCAACACGGCAAAGCCCGGCATGCTGGCTGAGTTGAAGCGCGTTGCACCTGAAATGCTGGAAGAATGGTCCCAAACGAAAAAAGCGCCAAAACATGCCGCATGGTTACACGGCGAAGGGGAATTCAAGGCGGTTGACCCTTAGACCCTGACAGCCCATCAAACCATATTCAGACTAGAACAAGAGACTAGGGAATTTTATGAAACTTGCATCGCTTAAACATGGACGGGACGGCAAACTCGTTGTTGTCTCTAGAGACCTGACCCGCATGGCGGACGCCGCCGACATTGCCCCGACATTGCAGGCCGCTCTTGATGACTGGGACACAGCGCGCCCCAAGCTGGCCGCCCTATATAAAGACCTGAATTCAGGGAGTGTGGCAGGTGTGCCATTTGACGAAGCGGACTGTGCGTCGCCGCTACCGCGCGCGTTTCAGTGGGCTGATGGGTCTGCATATGTCAATCATGTGGAACTTGTGCGCAAGGCGCGCGGCGCTGAAATGCCGACAAGCTTCTGGACGGACCCGCTGATGTATCAGGGCGGTTCTGATACTTTTCTGGACCCGCGCGGTGATATTGTTATGCCGCAAACCGAAGGGTGGGGCGTGGACTTTGAAGCGGAAGTCGCTGTCATCACAGGTGATGTGCCGATGGGCGTGAGCGCTTCAGATGCAGGCAATCACATTAAGCTGTTGATGCTGGTAAATGACGTGTCTTTGCGCGGCCTTATTCCTGGCGAGCTGGGCAAGGGCTTTGGCTTTTTTCAAGCCAAGCCATCCAGTGCGTTCAGCCCGGTTTGTGTAACGCCTGATGAGCTCGGTGATGCCTGGGTCGACAACAAGGTTCATTTGCCGCTTGTCTCTCACCTGAACGGTGACATGTTCGGCAAGCCCGACGCCGGAATTGATATGACCTTCGACTTTGGCCAACTGGTTGCGCATGCAGCGAAAACCCGCCCGCTAGGTGCTGGGGCGATTGTGGGTTCCGGCACAGTTTCCAACAAGCTGGATGATGGCCCGGGTAAACCGGTTGCAGAAGGCGGCGTTGGCTACAGCTGTATTGCAGAGATTCGGATGATTGAAACCATTGATACGGGTACTGCCAAAACGCCGTTTATGGATTTTGGTGACCAGGTTCGGATTGAGATGTTTGACGCGGACGGCGCATCCATTTTTGGGGCCATTGACCAGACACTGGTGAAAGCATAAGCCCATGAAATTATATGGGTATTATAGATCATCAGCTGCATATCGGGTGCGTATCGCGCTTGGTTTGAAGGGGCTGACGTTCGACAATATTCCCGTAAACCTTGTACCAGGCGTTAGCGAGCAGAAAAGCGACAGCTACCGTGCGGTTAACCCGCAGAGCAGAGTGCCTTTTTATGAGGACGGGGCGGTGGCAATCAGCCAATCGCCAGCGATCCTCGAGTATCTGGAAGAAACCTACCCAGACGTGCCGTTGTTGCCGAATGGAACAGCGGACCGGGCGGTGGTACGGCAGCTTGCCAGCTTAGTGGGGTGTGACATTCACCCCCTAAATAATCTGTCGGTTTTGCAGACGCTAAAGCACGACCTGAACGCCGACCAGGCCGCAATTGACGCTTGGTACAGAAAATGGATTATTGAGGGGTTTGAAGCACTTGAGGTTCTTTTAGTGAAATCTGCGGGCAAATTTTGTTTTGGCGATGCGCCAACACTGGCTGACATTTATCTGGTACCGCAGGTTTGGAACGCGCGCCGCTTCAATGTGCCGCTTGATGCTTTTCCAACAATTCAGCGGATAGATGTGGCGTGTAATCAGATAGACGCTTTTATTGCTGCTGCGCCTGAGAACCAGCCGGATGCACCGCAAGACTGAGGAATAGGGACACCTAGGGATAGGATCGTCGAGGGAAAGGACTTACCATGGAAATTGTTACGCGTTTGGGACGGACTGTTGAAGTCAACGATGACTATACGGTCGACCAAAACTGGGAGCATTTCACCGCAGAGGAGCACGACCGCTGGGACCGCCTGTATGAGCGTCAAGGCAAAGTGTTGCCTGGCCTTGCCTGTGACGAGTTTATCAAAGGGTTGGATGAACTACGCCTTTCAGAGAGCGGCATTCCGCACTTTGGTCGTTTGTCCGACCGGCTGGAAGAACGCACAGGCTGGCGCATTGTTGCTGTGCCTGACTTGGTGCCGGATGAAGTCTTTTTCGATCATCTGGCTAATCGCCGTTTCCCTGCAGGCAACTTCATCCGTCCGGAAGCTCAGCTTGACTATTTGCAGGAACCCGATGTTTTTCATGATGTTTATGGTCATGTGCCCCTTTTGGCGAATCCGATTTTTGCAGATTATATGGAAGCCTATGGCAAGGGTGGACAGCGTGCGATGGGGCGGGGTGTCCTGAAAAATCTGGCGCGGCTGTATTGGTATACCGTTGAATTTGGTTTGATCAACACGCCGGACGGGATGCGCATTTATGGTGCAGGGATTTTAAGTTCTAAAACTGAAAGTATTTTTTCCCTGAAGGACCCCAGTCCGAACCGCATTCATTTTGATTTGAAACGCTTGATGAAAACTGATTACCGCATTGATGATTTTCAGCAAACCTATTGGGTAATCAATGGCTTTGATGAACTTCTTGAAGCAACATATCAGGATTTTGGTCCCTTGTATGATGAGCTGGAATCCGATGAAACCAATTATCCAGTGGACACTGTTCTGGAAAGCGACACGGTTCATAACGTGGGGACGCAAGCCTATGCCAAAGCAGGCGGGCGGCTCGCGAAAGAAGCCAGTTAGCCTGCACCTAATACCGTGAATTATTATTCAAAGAGCGACCTTTCCCTGGTCGCTCTTTTTTTGCACATATCGCAAATATGCTGTTTATGAGCGGAAATCGCCTTCATGAGCCCAAAAGCATCGCAAAAAAATTACGGATATTGATCAAAAAATTACGAAAAAGAGCAAAAAAGGGAATCATTTTGCCCAAAAAGGGGATGGTCTGCCGACAGTCCATCGCCTACCTGCTGGATTTTCCGTTGTGAAATTTTTGGAAAGGGTTAGGTGATTTTATGATCAATATCATCATCATTGTCTGTTCAGCCTTCGCGAATATGTCGAACTGAGATGTCACGCCAATGTGTGATTGATTCCTGCCTCAAAAATACGTCATAATTACTGACATATTTTTAGTGTCACAGTTTCGGGGCGGGATATTGTCATGACGGATTACAAACCCCTTCAATTTCATGTGCCGGAGCCCACAGGGCGACCAGGTGATGAGCCGGACTTTACCGGTATTGAAATTCCAGCAGCAGGGTCGGCGGAACGGCCACCGATTGATGTTGATGATAACGACATCAAACATCTTGCACGCACCATGATCCGGGTGATGGATAAAGACGGTAATGCCGTTGGTCCATGGGCAGAGGACATCCCTGAAGATGTGCTGATGCATGGCTTGAAATCAATGATCCGCACCCGCGCCTTTGATGAACGCATGATGACGCTCCAGCGGCAGGGCAAAACATCTTTCTACATGAAATGTACCGGCGAGGAAGCAATCGCTATCGCGTTCCAGCAGGCGTTGAGCAAAGGCGACATGCATTTCCCGACTTACCGGCAGCAAGGCATTCTGTTGGCGCAGGATTACCCCATGGTTGATATGATCAACCAAATCCTGTCGAACGCAAAAGATCCCTTGAAAGGCAGGCAACTGCCGATCCTGTATTCCGTGCGGGATTATGGCTTTTTCACTGTGTCTGGCAATTTGGGCACCCAGTTTGTGCAGGCGGTCGGCTGGGCAATGGCATCTGCTATCAAGGGTGATACCAAAATCGCTGCTGCCTGGATTGGTGACGGCTCCACGGCAGAAAGTGACTTTCACGCTGCGCTGGTGAATGCGTCAGTATACCAACCGCCTGTTGTCCTGAATGTGGTGAACAACCAGTGGGCGATCTCCAGCTTCCAGGGCATCGCAGGCGGCAACAGCGCCACGTTTGCGGAGCGCGCACATGGGTACGGCATTCCATCCCTCAGGGTGGACGGCAACGATTATCTGGCTGTTTATGCCGTGTCTCGCTGGGCGATAGAGCGTGCGCGGCGTGGCTTTGGTCCAACGTTGATTGAGTGGGTGACCTACCGCGTGGCACCACACTCCACATCTGATGATCCCTCCAAATACCGCCCCAAGGAAGAAAGCAGCGCCTGGCCCTTGGGTGACCCTATCCTTCGGCTTAAAAACCACATGATCCAGCGCGGCCTTTGGAGTGATGAACGCCAAACCCAGGCAGAAACCGAGTTTGACGAAGAAGTGCGCGCTGCCACCAAAGAGGCGGAAAGCCATGGCACCATGGGTTCCGGCGCGAGCCCCAAGGAAATGTTCGAGTGCGTATTCAAGGAGATGCCGCCGCATCTTCGGGAGCAGCGCCAGAAGATGGGAGTGTAACCCATGCCACAAATGAACATGATTGATGCCATCCGCGATGCGATGGATGTTAAAATGGCTGAAGACGACAATGTTGTCGTGTTTGGTGAAGACGTTGGCTATTTCGGTGGTGTGTTCCGCTGCACCCATGGCTTGCAGGAAAAATATGGCACATCCCGTGTGTTTGACAGCCCCATCAACGAAAGCGGCATTGTTGGTACAGCCATTGGCATGGCGGCGTATGGCTTGCGCCCTTGCGTCGAAATTCAGTTTGCGGACTATATTTACCCCGCTTATGACCAGATCGTGTCAGAGGCAGCGCGCATGCGGTATCGCTCCAGCGCGGAGTTCACGTCACCGCTGGTTATTCGCACGCCGTGTGGTGGCGGTATTTTTGGGGGCCAAACCCACAGCCAAAGCCCAGAGTCGCTCTTTACCCACATTTCTGGTGTAAAAACGGTGATTGTCTCAAACCCGTATGACGCAAAAGGCATGTTGATTTCGGCGATCGAAGATGATGACCCTGTCATCTTCTTTGAACCAAAACGCCTGTATAACGGGCCGTTTGATGGTCATCATGACCGCCCGGCGAAAAACTGGTCCACACACCCCAAGGGCGATGTGCCAGAAGGGCATTACACGGTGCCAATTGGAAAGGCAGACGTGGTCAGCGAAGGCTCTGACGTTACGATCCTGACCTATGGCACCATGGTGTATGTTGCCGAAGCCGTTAAGCAGGAAACCGGCATTGACGCTGAGATCATTGATCTGCGGTCCCTGCTGCCGCTGGATATCGACACTATTGTCGCATCAGTTAAAAAAACCGGGCGCTGCATGGTGCTACATGAAGCAACGCTCACTAGCGGTTTTGGCGCAGAGCTGGCGGCTCAGGTACAGGAACGCTGTTTCTACCACCTTGAGGTGCCTGTCGGCCGTGTAACGGGGTGGGATACACCGTATCCACATGCGCAGGAGTGGGACTATTTCCCTGGGCCTGCACGGGTCGGCGCAGAGCTTAAAGCAATGATGGAGTCAGTCTGATGGGTTTGCACAAAATTCAAATGCCAGACGTAGGTGAAGGCATCACCGAGGCTGAAATCGTTGAATGGAATGTCAAGGTTGGTGACGTCGTGCGGGAAGATGATGTCCTTGCCGCTGTTATGACCGACAAGGCAACCGTTGAAATCCCGTCGCCGGTTGATGGCACGGTCAAGGCCATTAACGGCGATGTAGGCGAAAGCGTTGCAGTGGGCACGGTTATCATATCGCTTGATGTCGAAGGGCCGGGTAACGAAGCAGAGGTTTCAGAGGCCGCGAGTGCGCCTGACCCTGCACCCGCACCGCAACCTTCACCGGAATCGGTGCCCGAGCCTGCACCAGAATCCGCCGCCGCAACTGAACCGGCACCAGCACCTGCACCCAAGACGGCAACGGTTACCAAACCCGTTGTTACCGGCAAGGGGGCTGCAATGGCCTCTGCCGCTGTGCCACGGGCAGAAGGTGAAAAACCAATTGCCTCACCTGCCGTGCGCAAGCGTGCGATGGATGCAGGTATAAAGCTGACCTATGTACAGGGCTCTGGCCCCGCAGGCCGCATCACCCATGATGATCTGGACGCTCACATGGCGGGTGCAGGGGCAACAGCAGGCGGTATCGCCAGCCGCGCGCCCAACCTGAATGTAGAAGAAATCAGGGTCATCGGTCTGCGCCGCAAAATCGCCGAGCGCATGCAGGATGCCAAAAGCCGCATTCCCCACATTACTTATGTGGAAGAAGTGGATGTTACCGAGGTTGAAAGCCTGCGCGAGCACCTGAACGTAAACCGTAAGGATGGCCAGCCAAAGCTGACGATTTTGCCTTTCATCATGAAGGCGATGGTTATCGCCATCAAAGACTATCCAAAGCTCAGCTCACACTATGATGATGGCAATGACGTTCTGTACCAATACGGCGCAGCCCATATTGGTATGGCGGCACAAACCCCAGGTGGCCTTATGGTCCCTGTCATCAAGCATGCGGAAATTCACGATATCTGGGGCTTGGCGGGTGAAAGCAAACGGTTGGCCGATGCGGCACGCGATGGCTCCATTACCCGTGATGAGCTAACCGGGTCCACCATCACGATTTCAAGCCTTGGCCGGATGGGGGGCATTGTATCCACGCCCGTTATCAACAGTCCTGAGGTTGCGATTGTTGGTGTGAATAAAGTCATGGTCCAGCCTGTGTTCAAAGACGGTGGTTTTATACCCCGCAAAATTATGAACCTGTCGTCGTCTTTTGACCATCGCATTGTCGATGGTTGGGATGCCGCAGAATTTATCCAGCGTATTCGTGGGCTCTTGGAAAACCCCGCCACGCTGTTCATAGACAGTTAGTTGGGAGGGTTAGATGGAAACCTTGACCTGTAATGTGCTGGTACTGGGCGCTGGCCCCGGTGGTTATGTTGCGGCAATCCGGGCAGGGCAACTTGGCCTGGATACCGTTATTGTTGAAGGCGAAGCCCACGGCGGCACATGCCTGAATGTTGGCTGTATACCGTCCAAGGCGCTTATTCATGCTGCCGAAGAGTTTGAAAAAGCGACCCATTTTGCTGGCGACAATGTGCTGGGCATATCAGCCGCCAAGCCAAAGCTTGATCTTAGTAAAACCATTGCCTGGAAAGACGGTATTGTTGACCGCCTAACAGGCGGTGTTGGCGGTTTGCTGAAGAAAAACAAGGTTAGGTCCGTTATGGGCTGGGGCCGCATGGTGGATGGCAAAACGTGCGAGGTCACCACCAAAGATGGTACCGTCACGATCAAGGCGAAAAATATCATTCTGGCCACCGGGTCGACAGCAGTCGAAATTCCAGGCCTGCCTTATGGCGGCGATGTGATTTCGTCCACAGAAGCGCTGGCGCTTGATAAAGTGCCTGAAAAGCTGGTTGTCATTGGGGGTGGTTACATCGGCCTTGAACTGGGTACGGCCTATGCCAAAATGGGCGCAAAGGTTACCGTTGTTGAAGCGATGGATCGCATCTTGCCGCAGTATGACAAAGAGCTGACCAAGCCTGTTGCTGCAAGCCTAAAGGCGCTGGGCATTGAAGTTATGCTGCATACCAAAGCCAAGGGCCTGTCAGATGACAGCAAAGGTTTGATGGTGGAGGCCAATGATGGCAGCACACAAGTCCTTCCCGCCAACAAAATTTTGGTGACTGTTGGTCGTCGGGCAAAAACCGATGGCTGGGGCCTCGATGAGCTGGACTTGTCGATGAATGGGCCTTTCATTTGGATCAATGATCAGTGCAAAACATCCATGACCGGCGTTTATGCCATTGGTGATGTCACCGGTGAGCCGATGCTGGCCCACCGCGCGATGGCGCAGGGTGAAATGGTTGCTGAAATCATTGCCGGCGAAAACCGCACATTTGACAAAGTTTCGATCCCGGCTGTGTGTTTCACGGACCCGGAGATTGTCACAACGGGTCTGTCGCCTGATGAAGCCAAAGAGCAGGGGTTTGATACCAAGGTTGGTACATTCCCGTTTGCTGCCAACGGCCGCGCCATGACCATGGAAGCAGAAACCGGGTTTGTGCGCATTGTTGCCCGCAAGGATAATGATCTGGTGCTGGGCATTCAGGCCGTGGGTAAGGGTGTTGCCGAACTGTCGGCAGCCTTTTCACTGGCTTTGGAGATGGGGGCCACGCTTGCGGATGTGGCAGGCACCATCCATGCCCACCCAACCCAAAGCGAAGGGTTCCAGGAATCGGCGCTCAAGGCATTAGGGCACGCCCTGCATATCTAACCCGAATTTCAGTAAAGCATTAAAAAAGCCCGCTAGCATATTAACTAGGCGGGCTTTTTTGTTGTCTGTCTTGGCGACTAAGCCTTCTTTGCAGCTGCTTTCGCGGCAATGATGTCTTCCGCCATTTCGTTGGCAATGGCACCGGTTGGGCGACCTTCCCGGTCGCTGGATTTGAAGATTTTGGTCAGCGTATCGCCGATGCGCAGCACTTTGGCTTCGCGCTCAGCGTCCGTTACCTTCTCGCGGTGCACTTCTGCTTCCACCGAAATGATGCCGCCAGCATTCACCAAATAATCAGGTGCGTACAGAATGCCGCGCTTGCGCAGGTCTTCGTCCTGCACGCCTTCATGCTCAAGTTGGTTGTTTGCCGCGCCCGCAATTACGCTGGCTTTGATGTCCGGGATTGTATGAGGGTTCAGCCCGCCGCCCAGTGCGCATGGTGCAAACACATCGCAGTCCACCGCATGAATGGTTTTGGGGTCCACTACAGTGACGTCCCCCAGTGCCTGTGCGGCTTCGATGTTCGACGCGACAATATCGGTGATGGTTACCTTTGCGCCTGCCTTCAGCAGATGCTCCACCAGGTAAAGACCCACGTGGCCGACACCCTGCACGGCAACATGCACATCGCTCAGGTCCTGTTTGCCAAGACGGTGCGCAACCGCTGATTTGATGCTGACAAAAACACCAAGTGCTGTGTGCGGTGATGGGTCACCCGTAGCAAATTCGCCGTCATCCAGACCGGATACAAAGCTGGTGGCTTCGCCTGCCGCCGCCAGCATGGCAGGGCTGGTGCCAACATCTTCAGCAGCATAGTAGGTGCCGCTAAGGCGGTCGATGTATCGACCAAAAGCGCGCATCAGGTCTGGTGTGCCGATCTTTTTCGGGTTGCCAATGATTACAGACTTGCCGCCGCCAAGGCGCAGGCCCGCCATGGCGTTTTTATATGACATGCCACGCGACAGGCGCAGGACGTCATACACGGCGTCTTGCTCAGCCCGGGTTTCGGCCACATCGCTGGGTGCCATGGTTTTGTGTGCTGCGGCATAATCCCAGAAGCGGATGCCGCCTGCTGCCGGGCCACAGGCGGTGGAGTGCACAGCAATGATGGCTTTCAGGCCGGTTTCGGCGTCTGCGCAGAACACCACTTGCTCATGATCTTTGAAGCTTCGTGAGTCGAATACGGGCATGAAACGTCCCTCTCATTTGTCCCGATGGGCGGGATAGACTGGATCAAATCCCGCGAATTAATCGGCAGTATGGCACCGTTCAAAAGAAATGAACTTACGAATATTGCGCAATTGAGCAATGAAGGGTGTTTTTACAGCCGCATTTTGAAATAAGATGTCGCCAATCGGAGTTTTCTGGTCAATAAAAGCGGAAGAAAACTGCTGAAATCACGAAATTTAATAGCGGGATTGCGAGTCTCCCGGAACGCACGCCGTCCTAGCGTGCGCTATATCAACCCAGACTATTGCGTGTTTATCATGGCTATGGTTGAGACAATCGTGCTGCGAATGTGGGGGTGCAGGAATATGTCGTGCCCGCCTTCAATAACTGTTAGCTCAGCTTTTTTGCCGTGGCCGATCAGCGCATCATAGTATTGACGATTGAGATATTCACGCGTCGACCTGTCCTGATCTCCAACAAAAATCGAAATCGGCGTTTTATCTGGTATGTCGCCAGCAACATCGATAGGGGACACAACGGTCATATCCCCCTTGAAACCGTCATACTGTGTATTTTCAAACATGTCCTTCCGCCAGGCATTGATATCGCAGGGGCAGGAGACAACTACGGCATGGTCGATCAGACCCGGGTAGGCGGCGGTCAGCTTTGCGGTGATAGCCGAGCCACCAGAGTGGCCCGCCAGAATGACTTTTTCTGCATTATGGTGCGTTTTTAACTGTTCGATGGCCGCGGCAATTTGGGCTATTCTCGGAGCGTCATAATTGTCGCCAACGGTTTCACCGCGCACGCCGTCAGACGTTCTGTTTTCGCCGTCTGTGTAACCCGGGCGCAGCAGGCCAACACTGATGGTGTTCGTCGCCTCTGCTGCAAGTAGCCGCGCGAAGGCATACTGATAAGACGGTTTGTTAAAGGGAGAGTCGCCGTGCAGTGCCACGACCAAAATGGGGCGTTTAGTTAACTGATCACTTGGATAAGTGCGAATTTGGGTTGTTACACCTTCGGCTGTAACCGCGTTTGACGACACAGTCGTTTGCTCTGCCACTACCAGCGTTGACGTCATTATGAGCAGCGCAAAGGCACCAAGCCAGTTTGCCATCAAAACTCTCCCATCAGGTCGAAGCTAGCGTGTCTCGTTAAACAGTTCGCGGCCAATAAGCATACGGCGGATTTCCGACGTGCCCGCGCCAATTTCATACAGCTTTGCATCGCGCCACAGGCGGCCAGTTGGGTATTCATTGATGTAGCCGTTGCCGCCCAGCGCCTGTATGGCTTCGCCGGCCATCCAGGTCGCTTTTTCCGCTGCATACAGGATACAGGCGGCGGCATCTTTGCGGGTCGTTTCGCTCCGGTCACAGGCTGCCGCTACTGCATAGACGTACGCGCGGGCAGACCCCCACGTGGCATACATGTCTGCGATTTTTCCCTGCATTAGCTGAAATGTGCCAATGGGTTGGCCAAATTGCTGGCGTTCATGCACATAGGGGATAACAGTATCTAGGCAAGCACGCATGATGCCCAGCGATCCGCCGGACAGTACCACCCGCTCATAATCCAGGCCAGACATCAGCACGCGCACACCGCTGCCTTCCTCGCCGATGCGGTTTTCAAACGGGACAAAACAGTCTTCGAACACCAGTTCGCAGGTGTTGGACCCCCGCATACCAAGCTTGTCCAGCTTTTGCGCGGTTGAAAACCCGGCCATATCTTTTTCAATCAGGAACGCTGTAATGCCGCGTGGGCCTGCATCCATGTCGGTTTTGGCATATACGAGCAGCGTGTCCGCGTCCGGGCCGTTAGTGATCCACATTTTGTTGCCGTTTAAGACATAGCCTTCGTTGGTTTTGTCGGCCTTGAGGCGCATGGACACCACGTCTGAACCAGCACCGGGTTCCGACATGGCCAGCGCACCCACATGCTCCCCCGAAATCAGCTTGGGCAGGAACTTTTCGCGCTGTTCCGGGCTCGCATTTTTAACGATCTGGTTCACACACAAGTTGGAGTGCGCCCCATAGCTTAGGCCCACGGAAGCTGACGCCCGGCTGATTTCCTCAATGGCGATGGTGTGCGCCAGATAGCCCATGTCTGTGCCGCCAAATTCTTCCGGTGCTGTGACGCCCAGAAGACCAAGCTCGCCCATCTTCTGCCACAGGTCCATCGGGAACTGATTGCTTTCATCAATTTCCGCGGCGCGCGGCGCGATTTCTTCCTTTGCAAAGCGCTGCACCATGTCGCGCAGCATGTCGATGTCTTCGCCATGGTTAAATTGCAAGTGTGGAAATTCAAACATTACATGTCCCTAAAGGTTTGATTTCTTGAAACTAATCTTCATTGGTCTGCGTCTTCGATGACGATCAGCACTGCGCCGTCGCCGACCTGATCACCGGCCTTTGCGCCAATGGTTTTTACTGTGCCGTCGCGGGGGGCGGTGATGGTCTGCTCCATTTTCATGGCTTCCATTACAAGAAGCGGCGTGCCTTTGCTGACGCTGTCGCCTTCACCCACCTTCAACTCCAGGATTTTTCCGGGCATGGGGGCGATAATGGTGCCGGGACCGTCGGTGTCATCCCCGCCGCTGCCATCGCTTGCGTGACGCGTCAGGCTTATGGTGCGCGCGCCATCAATAAGCTCAACTCGCTGATCATCTACCGCGACAAAAAGCTGTTGGCGCACACCGTCCATAACAAAACGCAGGTGGTTGTTCACCAGCGTAACGTCGGATGCGCTCAGGGTCTCGTCGTCAACAGTTGCAGTCAGCATCGAACCATCACGAACAAGACTGACTGGCATGGTTTCACCGTCTGTTTGTTCAAACTTCAACAGTTCGCTGTGCGGCAGATTAAGGCGGAAGCCATCAAGCGCCCCCCACGGGTCGGTTGAGCGGTTTGCACTCGCTTCCCGGTTTGCAACAATTGCGAGCGCAGCGATCAGGTAATCCCGTTTGCTGATAGTATGTGGCGCCAGCAGGTCTTTTTCATACAGCCCGATAAAACCGGTATGCACATCGCCAGACAAAAACTCTGGGTGCTTGAGCGCACGCAGCAGAAAGTCCCGGTTGGTGGCAAGCCCAATCACCGGCGTTTCCGCCAGCAAGCCAACCAGCGCATGCACCGCATCGTCGCGGGTTTCGCCCCATGCGATTAGTTTACCGATCATCGGGTCATAATGGATGGATACTTCATCACCGTCGCGCACACCTGCGTCAATGCGGGTATTGGCAGGCACATCAACAAACGGGTCAAACAGGCCAACTGTACCGATGGACGGCAGAAAGCCATTAAACGGGTCTTCTGCATACAGCCGGACTTCAACGGCATGGCCGTTCGTTAGAACATCAATTTCATCTTGCGACAAAGGCAGCGGCTGACCTTCAGCCACCATAATCTGCCATTCTACCAAATCCTGTCCGGTGATCATTTCGGTCACCGGGTGTTCAACCTGCAGGCGGGTGTTCATTTCCATGAAATAGAAGGGGGCATCCTCCAGGCCGTCTGCGACATCAACAATGAACTCTACTGTGCCTGCACCCACATAATTGATCGCTTGCGCAGCCTTAACGGCGGCTTCACCCATCGCACGTCGCATGGCTGGGGTCATGCCGGGAGCAGGGGCTTCCTCCACCACTTTTTGGTGGCGGCGTTGCAGCGAACAGTCCCGCTCAAACAAATGCACCGCATGGCCGTTCTGGTCGCCGAACACCTGCAATTCAATATGACGTGGCTTCTGGATCAGTTTTTCAATCAACAACTTACCGTTGCCGAAAGAATTTTCTCCCTCGCGCTTCGCGGCTTCAATGGCGGCTGGCATTTGATCGGCGGTTTCGACGATCCGCATGCCCTTGCCGCCACCGCCTGCAACAGCCTTAATCAGCACAGGGAAGCCGATTTTTTCTGCTTCTGCTGCCAAAAGGTCCGGTGATTGGTCTTCTCCGTGATATCCTGGCACTACAGGAACATCAGCATCCGTCATCAGTTTTTTGGCCGCCCCCTTAAGCGCCATCGCATCCATGGATGCTGCACTCGGGCCAATGAAGATGATGCCTGCATCGGCGCAAGCATTGGCAAATGTTGGGTTTTCGGACAGAAAGCCGTACCCGGGATGGATCGCATCAGCGCCAGTGGCTTTAGCAGCGCCAATGATTTTGTCGATCACCAGATAGCTTTCGCTGGCTGTCGGTGGGCCAATGTGAACCGCCTCATCAGCCATGGCCACATGCATGGCGTTTTTATCAGCATCAGAATAGACCGCCACGGTCTTAATGCCCAAAGATTGGCAAGTCATCATCACGCGGCAGGCAATTTCGCCCCGGTTGGCGATCAGCAGTTTGCGGATTTTGCGCATTGGTTCACTCATTGCTCCGCACTCCAGCTAGGTTTGCGTTTGTCGAAAAAGGCAGTTAACCCCTCTTGCCCTTCGGTACTTGCACGTCTGTTGGCGATGCGGGCAGCGGTTTCCTCGCGGATGGTTTCATCAATGTCCTGCCCGGCCACAAACTGTATCAGGTCTTTGCAGTCTGACTGTGCCGTGGGGCCACCGGTCAGAAGCTGATCAATAATTCCGTCAAGGATCATGTCTGCTTCTTCGTGTGTTTGCGCGATTTCATGCACAAGGCCAATACGACGAGCTTCAATGCCGTCGAACCGTTCGCCTGTCAGGAAATACCGCTGCGCCGCCCGTGCGCCGATGGCGCGCACGACATAAGGTGATATGGTCGCTGGCGTCAGGCCAAGCTTGACCTCTGACAGCGAAAATACAGCCGTTGATAGCGCGATACCAATATCACAGCAGGCTGTCAGGCCAACGCCGCCCCCAAAGGCCGCGCCGTTAACGAGCGCGATGGTTGGTTTGGGGCAGATGGCCAGAGTAGACAGCATGCCTGACAGGCGCATGGCATCCGCTTTGTTGTCGGCTGTGCTGTAGGTTGCAGTTTGTTTCATCCAGTTCAGGTCAGCGCCCGCAGAAAAGCTTTTGCCAGCACCGGTTAAAACAATAACCCTTACGGCATCGTTGCTACCCAGCGCCGCGAAGGTTTTGTCTAATTCCGCGATGACGTCATCATTGAACGCATTGTGCTTTTCTGCCCGGTTCAGCGTGACGGTTGCAACGCCGCGCGCATCAATATCAATTATCAGGTTATCTGCCATAACTCCCCCCTACATCCGAAACACGCCGAACTTGGTCGGCTCTATAGGGGCATTCATGCTTGCGGATAAGCCTAGACCAAGCACCCGGCGTGTGTCTGCCGGGTCGATAACGCCGTCATCCCACAGGCGGGCGCTGGCATAATAGGGATGGCCTTGTTCTTCATACATATCGCGGATAGGTGCCTTGAAGGCTTCTTCGTCTTCCGCGGACCATGTTTCGCCGCGTGCCTCCATGCCATCACGCTTGACGGTGGATAAAACGCCTGCCGCTTGCTCGCCGCCCATCACGGAAATACGGGCGTTCGGCCACATCCACATAAAGCGCGGCTGATAGGCGCGGCCACACATGCCATAGTTTCCGGCGCCAAAGCTGCCGCCAATAATAACGGTAAATTTGGGGACATTGGCACATGCAACGGCGGTTACCATTTTGGCACCATCTCTTGCGATGCCGCCATTTTCATATTTTTGGCCCACCATGAAGCCAGTAATATTTTGTAGGAACACAAGGGGAATGCCGCGCTGGGCGCACAGTTCAACAAAATGAGCGCCCTTTAGCGCGCTTTCAGAGAACAGCACGCCGTTGTTGGCAACAATACCAACAGGAAAGCCATGAATGTGGGCAAAGCCACATACCAGTGTTTCACCGTATAGCTTTTTGAACTCGTCAAATTCGCTGCCATCAACAATGCGGGCAATAACTTCGCGTATGTCATAGGGCTGGCGCACATCTTTTGGGATTACGCCGTAAATTTCCTGCGGATCATACAGGGGGGCAACCGGGTCCCGCATGGTTACATCAGGTGACTTTGTGCGGTTAAGGGTCGCAACAATGCCGCGTGCCATGCCCAGCGCGTGTTCATCGTCTTTGGCCAGATGATCAACAACGCCCGATGTGCGCGCATGAACATCCCCGCCGCCCAGGTCTTCAGCAGTCACGACTTCACCTGTGGCGGCTTTAACCAGCGGGGGGCCGCCCAAGAAGATAGTGCCTTGGTTTTGGACGATGATGCTTTCGTCCGCCATGGCAGGCACATAAGCGCCGCCCGCCGTGCAACTGCCCATCACAACAGCAATTTGCGGGATACCATCTGCGGACATGTGCGCCTGATTATAGAAAATCCGGCCAAAATGGTCACGGTCAGGGAAAACTTCGTCCTGATTGGGCAGGTTTGCGCCGCCACTGTCCACCAGATAGACGCAGGGCAAATTGTTTTCGCGCGCAATTTCCTGCGCTCGCAGATGTTTTTTCACGGTTACAGGGTAATAGGTGCCACCCTTAACGGTCGCGTCATTGCAAACAATCATACATTCGGTGCCGGCAACACGGCCAATGCCTGTGATAATGCCGCCAGCGGCGATGTCAGCATCATACATACCAAGCGCTGCAAGCTGTGACAGTTCAAGGAACGGGGTTCCCGGGTCCAGCAAAGCGTTCACTCTTTCACGGGGCAGCAATTTGCCACGCGCAATGTGTTTTTCACGCGCCCGATCCGAACCACCTAGCGCGATCTTGCCAATCGTTGCGTTCAGGTCATCGATTTGTGTTTGCATGTGCGCCGCATTGGCGCGGAAAGTATCTGACGCTGTATCCAGCGTCGATGGCAGCACAGACATGTATGTCTCTCCTGTTGGCCGTATGGCAAAGCCATTGCGGCGTATATCTTCCCGGGATAGATGCCCAATAAGCTGGTATATTACTCAAGGTCCTGATATTGGTAAAATCGAAGTCAAAAATGTAATCCATAGACGGTGCCTATAATGGATATCTATCTGTTGCGATATTTTCTGGCCGTGGTTGAAACCGGCAGTTTTACGCGGGCTGCTGATAGGGCCTTTGTGACCCAGCCAACCTTGTCCGCAGGTATAAAAAAGCTGGAACAGCAGCTTGGACACACCTTGTTTGAACGAACAAATCGGCGGGTTTTTCTGACCGATGCGGGTGCGCGGTTCCTGCCACGTGCAAAAGCCATTTTGCATGAATGTAATGTCGCGCAGCAAGTGCTTGATGAAGCAGGAAAAACACCTGTTTTACGCATTGGATTTTTGACCACTTTGTCGAACCGTAAAGTGGGCCAATTGCTGGCTTCATTTCGCGAAAAAATGCCGGATGCAGCGATTGAAATTACAGACGGCACTGAACAGGAACTGGAAAACCGACTGGAAGATCGCAGCCTTGATTTTGCCGTGTCGGTGTACCGAGGTGAACCAGAGGACCGCTCTGTCCCATTGGGGGCGGAACAGTATGTTTTTATTCTTTCAGCCGACCATCCGCTTGCGGGTAGAACACGGGTAAGCGCTGCTGATCTTTCCGAAGAATATATGATTGTTAGAAGTCGATGCGAGGTCTTGTCTGAAACAAGCCGGTATTTTACGGACCGCAATGTCAGGCCGCGACTGGTTTATCGCACACCCAATGACAGCCGGGCTGTTGCGATGGTGGCGGCGGGTGTTGGTGGAACCGTGGTGCCGGACAGTTTGGTTGATGACCGGGTTAGTGCGGTGCGGTTGATTGGCTTTGACCATGAGCGCAGGCTTGGTCTTTTTCTGCCGCGTAGTGATTTGCCAGCGGAAACCCTGGAAGTGGCAGGCGCATTTACTGCGCATGTGCAGGAACGCTGGGCCTGAAAACACAAACTGGCTGTGTGAGAGTAATCTGAGAGAACAAACTGGATGCGAGAGCACAACACAACAATGTGAATGCAAAGGTTACACAAGAAACCGCTCGTATGATAATTGCTCTATCACAATGATCTAGCTGTTGTTTCTGGCGTACAGTAGATGCGCCAGGGAAAATATTGAATATATCAAGAGGGTTACGTTATGGCTGCAGGCCGTGTTGTACTTATTGCTGTGTTGGTTGTGCTTGTTGCGGCTGCCGGGTGGTTGTTTATGCAGGATGACAAAGGCGGAAACCGTGGTCGGTTTGGTGGCGGCGTTGTTGCGGTAGTAAGCGAACCCGTTGTCATGCGCGAGTTTAGCGATATCGTTGAAGCCCTGGGCACAGCCTCAGCGCGCGAAAGCGTTACCCTCACACCCCGCGTATCAGACACCGTGCGTAAAGTGGCTTTCGAGGATGGCCAAACCGTGAAAAAGGGCGACTTGCTTGTTGCTCTTGAGGATGCGGAAGAGCAGGCACAACTTGATGAAGCACGGGCAGTTCTTTTTGAAGCACAAAACCAGTTTGACAGAACGGAAGACCTGGTTACGCGGGGCAATGCCTCTACAGCCGCACTCGACACCCAGCGCCGCGTTGTTCAGGAAGCAAAATTTCGCCTCGAAGCCGCCGAAGCCCGTATGGCCGACCGCAGGATTGTGGCGCCCTTTGACGGCGTTTTGGGGCTGCGTCAGGTAAGCGAAGGGTCGCTGATTACGCAGAACAACCCAATCACGACGATTGACGCTATCGACATTATTAATGTGGATTTCTCGGTGCCGGAGCGATTTATCGCGACGCTGGCACGCGGTCAGCAAGTGAATGCGATAGTAGAAGCCTATCCGGACCGGATATTTAATGGCACAATCAAAACCATTGATAGCCGGGTTGACCCGATAACCCGGTCAGTGATTGTGCGTGCAGAGGTAAATAATGATGACCGGTCGCTTCGCCCCGGTTTGTTGATGGCCGTTGAGGTGATCAGCCGTACATGGCAGGCGCTGTCTATTCCTGAACAATCTGTGGTGCCGTCTGGTGGCCGCGCCTATGTGTTTGTGAGCAAAGACGGCGTTGCCGAACGACGCGAGGTTAAGCTGGGCATACGGCGGCCGGGATATGTTGAAGTTATTGAAGGCCTGGCGGAAGGCGAGCGCGTGGTAACCGAAGGCACTATGAGGCTGGGTCGCGCCGGTGTGCGCATCCGCGAAGCGGGTGAGGCCGCGCCCGGTGGCGGGAGGCCAGGGCAGCAACCTCAGGGCGCGGGAGAAGGCGCATGATCCTCTCTGACATATCTGTAAAACGCCCCGTTTTTGCCACTGTCATCAGTTTGATGCTGGTGGCTTTTGGTATTATTTCTTTCAGCGATATTCCGGTTCGGGAATTGCCGGATGTTGACCCACCGATTGTGAGCGTGCGGACCAACTATCCCGGGGCTAACGCCGCAGTGGTGGAAACCCGTGTAACGCAAATTGTTGAAAGCGCTATCGCAGGCGTTGAAGGCATCAAAACAATTGAAAGCACGAGCCGCGACGGCCGGTCTGACATTACAATCGAGTTTGAACTGGACCGCGATATCGACGCGGGCGCAAATGACGTGCGCGACCGGGTAAGCCGGGTTTTGAACAACCTGCCAGAAGAAGTGGAACCGCCAGAGGTTGCGAAAGCTGATAATGATACCCAGCCAATTCTTTGGTTTAACCTGACAAGCCCCGTGATGGATGTGTTGCAGCTGACGGATTACGCCGAGCGCAACATTGTTGACCGTCTGTCGGTGGTGGACGGTGTTTCGGGTGTGCGGATTGGCGGGCAAAAACGCTATGCTATCCGTGTGCAACTGGACCGTCAGGCCATGGCTGCGCGCGGTATAACCGTTAATGACATTGAAACTGTGATGCGGGCTGAAAATGTTGAACTGCCTGCAGGTGAAATCCAAAGTATTGAGCGCGACACCATCGTACGATTAAACCGCGAATACGCCAAGGCGGAAGACTTTGAAACCATGGTGATCAGCGAAGGCGGCGACGGGGGCTTTGTAAGGCTCGGCGACGTTGCGTCAGTTGAGCTGGGCGCGGAGCGCGAGGAGCGCACTTTCCGAGGCAACGGCAAGCCGGTTATTGGCCTGGGTCTGATCAAGCAATCTACCGGCAACACTTTGTCCGTCGCGCTCGCAGCAAAAGCCGAAATGGAACGCATCAAGGAAACCCTGCCGGAAAGCATGGAATTGCTGGTTGCATACGATACGTCGGTCTTCATCGAAAAAGCGATTTCAGAGGTGTATTTTACGCTGGCGATTTCCATGTCGCTGGTGGTGCTCGTGTTGTATCTGTTCCTGGGTAACCTTAAAACGGTGATTGTGCCTGCCGTGACAGTACCGGTGTGTATTGTTGCCAGTTTTTGGGTGCTGTCGCTGACCGGGGTATCTATTAACCTGATTACGCTGTTGGGTCTTGTTCTAGCCATTGGCCTGGTGGTCGATGATGCTATTGTGGTGCTGGAAAATATTTACCGCCGTGTTGAAGAAGGTGAACCCGGCCTTGTTGCCGCTTACCGAGGGGCCCGGCAAGTGGGTTTTGCCGTTATAGCAACGACGCTGGTGCTGATTGGTGTGTTTGTGCCGATCTTCTTCCTGTCGGGTAATGTAGGGCGGTTGTTTGGCGAGCTAGCCATTACAATGACGGCGGCTGTTGCTTTCTCCAGCCTGATCGCGCTAACGCTGACGCCGATGATGTGTTCCAAACTTGTGCGTCGCCGCAACAAAAAACCGGCGTTTGCCAAGTTCCTGGACCGTGTGTTCCACAGCATCCAGGAAGGCTATGGCCGTTTTCTGGGCGTGTGCATCAACAATAAGCTGCTGGTGACAGCAAGCTTCCTGACCTGTTTCCTTTTGATTTTCGCGATCTTTGAAAAAGTGCCGCAGGAGCTGGCACCCGTTGAAGACCGTGGGTCGCTGTTTATGCGTATCCGGGGGCCGGAAGGCGCGAGCCATGCTTTCATGCAAAAACAAATGGTCAAGATTGAAGAGCAATTGCTGCCATACCTTGAAAAAGGCGAAATGGAGCGGTTTCTGGTACGGGTTGATGGCAATGGCGGCTTTGGCTTTATTATCCTGAAGCCCTGGGACGAACGGCAACGCAGCTCTACGGAAATCCTGAACGAAATTCGGCCCAAGCTTTTGGGTAACGTCACTGGTGCCTTTGCCATACCAATTGAAACATCGGGCCTGTCGCGTCGCGGCGGCGGCTCCGAAGCGTTCCAGTTTGTGATCGGTGGTGAGACCTACGAAGACCTTGGCCGCTTCAAGCAGGTGATGTTTGAAGAACTTTCAGATTATCCCGGCCTTGTGAACGTTGATGCCGATTACCGTGAGACCCAGCCACAGTTTAAAGTCCAGATCGACCGGGCTCGAGCCGCCGACATTGGTGTGTCGATCCAGTCGATCGGGCGCACGCTGGAAACCATGATGGGCGGCAGGCGTGTTACAACCTTTGTTCAGGACGGCGAAGAGTATGACGTGATCATGCAGGCGCGCGCGTCTGATCGCCAGCAGCCGCTGGACATGGAAAATATTCATGTTGCCTCTGGCCGGACCGGGGAATTGGTGCCGCTCTCGAATCTGGTTTCTGTTATTGAAGACTCGGGCGCTGGCGAATTGCGGCGGTTTAACCGCGTGCGGGCACTTACCATTTCCGCAAACCTGGCACCCGGCTACACCATTGGTGAAGCCACAACCTGGATGGAAGAAAAAGTGCGCGAGGTTCTGCCGGACGTCACCAGCGTTGACTACAAAGGAGCAACCCGCGAATACAAAGAAGCCGGCGACGATGTCATCTTTATCTTTGTGTTGGCGCTTGTGGTGGTTTTCCTGGTTCTTGCTGCCCAGTTTGAAAGCTTCATCCACCCGTTCATCATTATGTTAACGGTGCCGCTCGCGGTTCTTGGTGGATTGTTTGGCCTGTTTATGGCGGGCGGTACGCTGAATATATACAGCCAGCTTGGTCTGATCATGTTAATCGGCCTTGCCGCGAAAAACGGTATCCTGATCGTAGAGTTTGCAAATCAGTTGCGCGATGAAGGCCAGGACATTCGCGATGCCCTGATAAACAGCGCAAAAACACGCTTGCGGCCCATTATGATGACGGGCCTGTCAACAGCAATGGGGGCAGTGCCCTTAATGATTGCAACCGGGGCAGGTGCGAACAGCCGTGGCACCATTGGTGTAACTGTATTTTCGGGTGTTTTGATAGCGACTTTCTTTACGCTGTTTATCATACCAGTGTTTTATGATGCGCTGGCTAAATACACTCGCTCCCCCAACGCGTTGGCTAGTGAACTGGAAGACTTTGAAGACAAGGAAGCCAAAGGCATTCCGGCGGAATAATGCGGGCAAAACCGATTGTTGTGTTCTTTTGACGCCAGAAATGCTATTATTGTAGAGTAATCATCGAAAGGATTTCTCATGCGGTTTCTTGCTCTTGCTTGTGTAACGTCAGTTCTGTCCTTGTCTTCCTTATCTGCGCACGCGCTGGATACAAAGGTTGAGGAAGACACAGCCATCCAACGTGCCGTAGTACAGGAAGAAATCGTTATTGAAGCCAAACGTAACCTTGGGCGGCAGGTACAAAAAGGTTTTGCCGCCTTTAAGGCCGGGGACTATGAAAAAGCGGAAAGTTACTTTTACCGCGTGCGTGCAAGGCACCAGCTACAGTCGTCTATTACGTTTCAAGCCTTCAACGATATGTGGAATGTGAATATGCCCACAGGCGCACGAGATGTGCATTCCGCTGCTAGCGACCGCGAGGTGCGCAAGGCGCTTTCAATCATTTATTACATGGAAGGGATGGCGCAGCGAGCGCAGGGCGAGGCTATGTCAGCCCGCCGGTCTTTCCTGCGGGCCATCAACATGAACCCAGAGCATTTTGATGCACGTGCAGACCTGTCTTTGGTTGAGATTGAACGCGGCAAACCATCTGTTGCAGAAAGACATATCCTGCGGCTGGCCAAAGACGTTCAGTCTTGTGATGCTTCAGATGATGCAGGCTATTGTGCCGCTGTTCAAGACCGCCTTCTGCAAGTGGAATTGGCGTACGGTAACGCCGTGGTAGGGTAACCTAACTATCCACTCAACCTAGCTGTTCAACCTGGCCGCTCATTTTGACCACTCAATCTGGCCAAACACCGCAATACGGCAAACCAATTGCTGACTTTCCCTTTGTCGGTTCCACCGCTAAGTTAGCAAGCAGGAACCTCATAAAGGGAACTATAATCATGGCACTGTCCAAATTATTGCTGGGGGCCAGTATGGCGCTGGTGCTGACCGCTTGCGGCGAAGACGGCAATCCCGGCGCTGAACTGCGTGTCGCAGAGGGCATTAAACCCGTCATTGAACCATGGGGATATCCTATGGAGGCGTTTGATCGCAACACCGCGGCGCAGGACGACTTGTATCAGTTTGCAAACGGCGGCTGGTTAGCAGCAACTGAAATCCCCGGTGACCGAAGCGGCGTTGGCTTTTCCCAAATCATGAGGGACCGCAACGAAGAGCGCATCAAATCCGTGATCGCAGAATTACAGTCCGCCGTTTTACCGGACGGTAGCAATGAACTGAAAATCCACAATTTACATGCGTCTTACATGAACCTCGATGCCATCAACGCTGCGGGCATGGCGCCAATCCAGCCGACGCTGGACCGCATTGCAGGCATCACAGACCATAACGGCGTTGCCACAACCATGATGGATGGTACCTTGGGTGCGCGGTCCCTTTTCAATGTGTTTATCAATATTGATAGCAAGCAACCTACAGACTATGCGGTTTATGCCAGCCACGCAGGCACAGCCTTGCCGGACAAAAGCTATTATGAGCGCGATAGCGAGCGCCTAGTCGCGCTTCGCGCGGCCTATACCGACTATATGACCGCCGTATTCAGCCGCCTTGGCCGCAGCAATGCCCGCGAAAGCGCAGATGCGGTGTTTGCGCTGGAGAAAACCATCGCATCCCATCACTGGAGCAGGGCAGAGCGCCGCGACGCAGACCGCACCTATAACGCTGTGACGCTTGATGAACTGGATGCTTTCGCCCCCGGTTTCCCGTGGCGCGCGGCTATTGCTGCATACGGTGTCCAGGATACCGACAAAATCGTCCTGCGGGAAAACACAGCCTTTCCGGGCATGGCAGCCTTATTTGCAGAAACCCCGCTGCAGGTATGGAAAGACTATCTGGCGTTTCATCTGGTGGCGTCCCATGCGCCTTATTTATCTGATGATATCGCGAATGAGCGGTTTGCCTTTTTCGGTACGGTGCTGCGCGGCCAGCAACAGCAACGTCCACGCGACGAGCGCGCCATTATGTTTGTGAACGATGAATTGGATCAGGCGGTTGGTCGTATTTATATTGACCGCTTCTTCCCCGAGCGCTCAAAAGAGCTGGTTAGCGAGATGTTTGAAAACATCCGCACTGAACTGGGCAAACGCATTGATGCCCTGACCTGGATGACCCCTGAAACCAAGGTGGCGGCGCGCACCAAGCTTGCAAAAATGAGCGCTAAAATCGCGTATCCTGAAAAATGGACCGATTATTCAGCGGTTAGTCTTAGCCCCGAAAATCTGATGGATAATGTGGTCGCGATGCGGGTGTTTGAACACGACCGCGACCTTGCGCGCCTTGGCACCCCCGTCGATAAGCAGGAATGGTTCCGTGGCCCGCAAACCGTAAATGCGTTTTACAGCCCATCCCGCAATGAAGCCTTCATTCCGGCTGGCTATATCCAGTCGCCCTTGTTTGATCCGAACGCCGACCCGGCGCTGAACTACGGCGCACTTGGTAGCATCATCGGCCATGAAATTGGCCATGGATTTGACGACCAGGGCTCCAAATATGACGGTGACGGCGTGTTACAGGCCTGGTGGTCCGAGGAGGACAGGGCGGCTTTCAATGCGCTGGGTGACAGGCTTGCCGCACAGTTTGATCAGTACGAACCGCTTGAGGGGTTGAATGTAAACGGCCGTCAGACGCTGGGCGAAAACATCGGCGACCTGGCTGGTATGATTGTCGCCTTTCACGCCTACGAGAGGTCCTTGTACGGTGACGAACCGCCCATTCTGGATGGCTTTTCCGGGCCGCAAAGGTTTTTCCTCGGGCGGGCGCAGGGTCGTCGCTACAAACGCACCGAAGAAAGCCTGCGCCAAAGGCTGCTCAGCGCCCCGCACAGCCCCATGTATTTGCGGGTCAACGGCATGGCCCGCAATATGGACGAGTTTTATGAAGCCTTCGACGTGCAGCCCGGCGACGCCATGTATCTGGCCCCCGAAGACCGCGTAAAAATTTGGTAAGCAAACTGCTGTCATGCCGGGGCTTGACCCCGACATCCACTTTACCGCTGCACCGCTCTATAGACCCCGGATCAAGTCCGCAGTAACATTTGAGGTATGCAGACCCTTGAAATTGTTATGCTTTTGTTGCTTCTGCATCAGCGGGTGCGCGCAGCAGCGCGATGCCAACCCACATAAACCAAACAATTTGGCCGAGGCCAAAGATGGCTGCGCCGATCTCGCTGACTGGCGGAATGATCGTCAGGACGCCGGCTAAACCAATAAGAATACCAAGGTAATTCAATAATTTAGGTAGGGCAGCACCACGCAGGCCTGCGACGCTCAGCAGTAAAAGCCATATGCCGCCCACAACCTCGACACCGCCGCCAAGGCCTTCCTGAATGGCGGATATGGCCTGCAATAAAGCGCCTGCGCCTGTGGTATCCGTCGCGTTCAAGGTAACCACGGCATCTGCCCCGACAACGGAGATCATGCCACTTGCAATCACAAGCCCAGCCCAAATGAAGCCGAACACCGTGGCGGTTTGCATCAAACCTTCCGCACGGGTCTTCAAGCGTTCGTGCATCGCAAGCGCCAGCACCACAAGAAAAACCCCAAAAAGGGTGTAGATGATAATGTTGCCAAAATATTGGATGGTTTGCGTTTCAATGAGAAAAGCAACTTTTCCTGCGGTGCCTTCATACCTAGTGGGGTCCAGATAGCCGAGAAACAGCCAAAAGCCAAAGATATAGGCCGCCGCTTCATACAGGGCTGCCAGCCCGCCGATTTTTTGTAAGTTCATTCACTTCCTCCACGTTTTTATTGGCTGTTGCTTCGTCAACAGCATGTTATTATCCGCTTGCGGCCGGTTGGGGCTACAGTCGGGGTCGCTATATTTTGTCGGAGGTTTTCAGCTTGTTATCAGCTTTTTCCCCCCGCTGCCGTATCAGTGCCTTAGCATGTAGGGCTTGGGCATCTTTTTTAAATGCTGAATTTGAAATTTTCTGCCGGATGAAATTTAAACCGTCAGGGCGTAATCCACTTTAAAGCCAGCGTCCTCAAGTGCGTTCACCAACGCCTGGGCGTGCTCCTGATCTTTGGCTTCAATCACCAGTTCCATTTCGGTTTGCTTCAGGGATATGGCGCCAAACTCGCGGTGGTGGCGCATTTCAAGGATGTTGGTGCCAATTTTGGCTACGATATCCGTGACAGTCGCGAGAGCCCCCGGCTGATCCATCATGGTGATACGCAGACGCGCCAACCTGCCGTCGCGCGCCATGCCGCGCATTATCGCGCTGGCCAGCATGCGGCTGTCTATGTTGCCGCCCGACAAAACCATGCCGACCTTGTGGCCTTTGAACAGATGCGGGTATTGCATTACAGCCGCCAGGCTGATCGCGCCTGCGCCTTCAACGATCACCTTTTCAATTTCCATAATGGTAACGATGGCGCGTTCAATCTGCCGCTCTGACACGGTGACGATTTCATCTACCAGTGCTTCAACCACTGTTTGCGTGCGCTCGCCGGGTTTATTGACGGCGATGCCTTCAGCAATAGAAATATTGTCGCCCTTAAGCTGGGAGCCATCAACCCGTTCTTTCATGGCGGGGAAGGCTTCGGTTTGCACGCCGACGATGCGGATGCCCGGTTTCATGTGCTTGGCGATGGTGGCGATGCCAGAAATCAGCCCGCCGCCGCCGATGGGGACGACAAGTGTGTCGAGGTCTGGTTCATCTTCCAGCATTTCAAGGCCGACGGTGCCTTGGCCCGCCATGACCAGCGTATCGTCGAACGGATGCACATAGGTAAGCTGCTCGGCGTCTGCCATATCGTAGGCGGCTTGTGTGGCAAGCTCAAAATCTGCGCCGGTTAGCACGACGCGTGCGCCCAGTTCTTCGGTGCGCTTGACCTTGTTAAAGGGTGTTCCTTCCGGCATGACGATGGTGGCCGGGATGCCAAGCCGCCCTGCATGATAGCTTATGCCTTGGGCATGGTTGCCCGCACTGGCGGCAATAACGCCCTTGGTGCTTGATGGCAGGGATAGCAAGCGGTTCAATGCACCGCGTTCCTTGTAGGCGGCAGTGAACTGGAAAATCTCGAACTTCAGGTAACACTCCGCCCCGGTGATGGCCGACAGGGTTTTGGAGTGGTTAAGCGGCGTGCGCACCACGGCATCCTGAATGGCAATTTCTGCGGCATACACGTCTTCTGGTGTGACGGGCAGGGGCGCGGCTTCTTGTAATTTAATTACGCTCATGATCGAATACCTGAAACTTTATTACATGAAGCGAGCATTGCCACAGGCACATATGCCTGTCCAGCAAAAAGCTGTGACATCAAGGCGTTTACCGGTTTTTGTGCGGTAATTACTTACAGAAACCGCGCGATAAGGGCGTCAATAGCATCCTGTACGATTTTTTCCCGCATTAGCGGTACATGGCCAACGTTTGGAACGGTGATGGCGACAAGGTCCGGGTGTTCGGCTTGCATGCGTTCCAGTGTATCGGCGGCCAGGATATCCGACAGCGCGCCGCGCAGCACCACCATTGGGATAGAATGCATCATGGTAAACAGCGGCCACAGGTCAGGAGCGGACTGGTCATCTTGGTCATCGAAGTTTTTGCGGATCGCGGGGTCATATTGCGCGACTGGCGCGCCGTCTTTGTCTGTGTACAACATGTGGGTAAAATCAACCCATTCCTGATCCGTGAAGTTTGGATAAACGCCAGGGTTGGCAGTTTTGACGGCTGCAACCGCTTCGTCCCACGTCGCGGGCGGTGTACCAATGCCAACATAGGATTTGATGCGCTCGATGCCCTTGGGGTCAATTTCCGGCCCGATGTCATTGATGACAGCTGCCTTGATTGTGCCGGGGTGCATAGCGTTCATCATAATCGTCATCAGGCCACCCAGCGAGGTGCCGATGGTGATGATTTCGGTCAGGCCCAGATGGTCCAGAAGCGCCATCATATCGCCAACATAGGTGACCGGGCTGTAGCGGGATGGGTCCGGGTCCCACTCAGACAGACCGCGCCCCCGTTGTTCTGCACAAATAAGGCGACAGCGGTATTTCAGGTGGTCGGCTATGTAGCTAAAGTCTTTGGCGTTGCGGGTAAGGCCCGGCATGCACAAAACCACAGGTGCCCCATCTGGTGCGCGGTTGTAGTCGCGGTAATGTTGCTTCAATCCGTCCGGGTTTGTGAAATAGCCGTTGGTAAAGTCAGCCATGCTGCCAGTCCTTGTAAGTTTCCCGCAGGTCCCGCTTCAGTATCTTGCCGTTCGGGTTTCGAGGCAAGACATCTGTAAACACAACATCAGCAAGGCGTTGCTGCTTGCCCAGTTTACCGTTCGCCCAGGCCAGTATGTCGCCGCTACTTTCGGTTGCGTCCGGCTCCTGCACAACGACGGCTAGCGGGGTTTCGCCCCATTTTTCACTGGGAACACCAATTACCGCCACGTCATTGATGCCTTCATGGGTGAAAAGCACAGCTTCGATATCCTGTGGGTAAATGTTCTGGCCGCCTGACAGGATCATGTCTTTCTTGCGGTCAACGATATAGAGATAGCCGTCTGCGTCCAGCATGCCGATATCGCCTGTGCGCATCCATTTGCGGCCGTCCGGGGCGTGCCAGGTGGCGTCCGCGGTGGCGTCGGGCCGGTTCAGGTAGCCGGGCATTACAATGCGCCCGACGCCGACCACTTCACCGGACTGGCCTGTGGGAACTTCTTTATCGTCATCGCCAATAATTTTTATGTCCGTGCCGATTAATGGCTTACCGACAGAGGCCATGCGGCCCTCTGCCTCTTCGGGTTCCAGCGTGGTGATAATGCCTTCTGTCAGGCCAAACAGTTCAATCACACTGGATGGGCCTAGCCTGTCAAAAAGCAGTGCCTTTAGGGTGGCGTGCAGCGGCGAGCCGCAGCTCATGATCGCCTGCACTGACGACAGGTCAAACCGGTCACTGCCCGGCACTTCCAACAGTCGCTGCAATTGAATGGGTACCATGGCGAAATTGGTAATTTTGTGCGTCTCAATTGCGGCGAGCGCAGCAGCGGCGTCAAACGCCTTTTCCACTACCATCGTTCCGCCAGCAAGCAGCGTGCATAACATCCCCACCCAACTAATGTTGGAATAGAGCCCAATGGTGAACAGCGTGCGTGCGGACCCGTTGTAGCGTAGCGCGATGGCTAGGTCATATGCCCAGTCGCGGCGACCGCCGTGCGTGTGAACAATACCCTTGGGCATCCCTGTGGTGCCGGAACTATAGATAATGTTTAGGGGGTCGTCTTCTTTAATGCCAATGTCGGGTAGAGTGGTGGCCGCCCCTTCCTTCAGCGTAGCAAGGCCCTGATTGCCAGCAACCAGCTGAACGTCTGTGATGTTTTGGACTAAGGTCTGTGCCCGCGCGGTTTGATCATCAGTTGTAAAAATCGCCACTGCACCGGCATCCAGAAGCATGTTTGCCATTGCTTCGTCTGTTACCGAGAGGTTGATCGGCACACTACAGGCACCCGCTTTCATAATGCCAATGAGTGTTTCGACCATGGCGCGACCATTGGACATAACAACACCAACCATGCTGCCCCGGCTGATACCCTTTGCTATCAGCGCGTTGGCAATGCGGTTGGTTTCTAACTCAAGCTGCTGCCATGTCAGGGTTTCATCGCCGCAAATCAGTGCAGACTTGTTGCCTTTCCATTTGCCATGGAGGGACAGGATTTCAGGCAAAAGAGGGGCGTTGGTATCAAATGCACTCATTTGATGATCCTTCGATTTGCATAAATTCTGGCGCGAATACTGGCCGGAGGAGGGGAAGAGTAGCCCAAAGTGGGGAGAGTTCCTCCGGCCAGGTGCGCCAAACTTCCTAGAAACGAAGTCCGACGGTTGCCGTTACCGTTAGTGGTGGGCCGTAGAAGGCTGAAGCGATGCCTTCCAGTCCCAAGGTCGACGCGGTGCCAGCTGCGTTGGCAAAGTTGTAACCAGCAACCTTATATTCGTTGTCGGTCAAGTTCTTGCCGTGCAGGCCGACTTCATACTTGCCATCATCAGATACCCACACAACGCTGGCATCAAACAGGGAATAGCCCGGCTGATCGAGGAACTGGTTTCTAACCTCAAATTGGTGTGTAAGGCTTTTGTAAGACCAGGCACCAATGACGGAAAGCGTTCCACTTTCGCCGAACAGATCTGTTGGACGATTATAAGAAAGCCGCAAATTTGTGCTCCACTCAGGCGTATTTTGAATAACGCGCTCGTCAGACACATCCTGCAGTGATGTTTCACCGGAAACCGGGTCAGTTACAGCGGTGATGAACTCGTCATATTCTGCATTAATCCACCCAAGGGCAAAGTCTGCAACCACGCTGTCGCCGTTAACGCCAGTATTTTCAGCCAGGATGGCGTTACCTTCCAGTTCAACGCCAAAGAAGTCGGCGGCACCTGCGTTTGTGGTGATACCAGAGAAGCTGTCATTGATGCCATCACCTGTGGTGTCGACGCCAATCGACCCTGGCACCTGGACATTGGTATAATCACTGTAGAAAACGGCGATATTGGTTGTAACCTTGCCATTTGCCCACGTTGATTTGGCACCTGCCTCATAAGTGGTGATTTCTTCAGGATCAAAATTGATGAAGTCAAAAATCTCATCATCTGACGTTATGCCGTCGTTGTTCAGGTCAGGTGCTGCGCTGCTTTGTGCCCTTGGGTCAAAGCTGCCTCCCTTGAAGCCCTCGCTATAGGAGAGATACAGGGTCTGATCGTCGCTGGGTTGCCATGACAGGCTGACGCGCGGTGAAAAGTCAGTGTATTTTTCTTCACCGTTAAAGTCAGATGTTGTGGCAATCAAAGTTGCATTGCCGCCAAAAGTTGTTGAATTGCCGCCAATGAATGTGCGGCGCAGAATGGTTGAGTTTCGGGTGTCCTCAGTGTAGCGGCCCCCTACGTTCAGCTCAAGATTGCTGTCCATGCCAAATGCAGCATCCAGATCAAAGCTGAAATCACCGAAGATGGACCATGTTTCGGTTTCCACGTCACCCAGGGTATTGGCGTTTAGACCTGGCAGGCCAATAACGTCGCCGGTTTGCCCCAGAACGACATCAAATTCATTGAATGCCGTCGCGTCCAGATAATAAAAACCAAAAATACCGCTGACGACATCATCCGTATAAAGAATTTGGAACTCTTCACTGAACTGATCATTGCGGTAAACAACAGGAACATCAACATCCACAACAGGCAAGCTGTCAAAATCAATTTGCTGGAAGCTTTCGTCCTCGCGGTAAGAAAGAATATTCTTAATCGTGACTTTGTCGTTTACTTCATATTCGATAAGCGCCGAACCGCCGTACCATTCGGCTTCGTTTCTGCCTTGAATACCGGCTCGCGTATCGAATACGTCGTCCAGTACAGGTGCGCCGGATACCAGGCCCGGAATCAGGCGGTGACCCGATTTGGGGTTAGACTTATCTTCCAGATAATCAGCTGATAGACGGATAAACAAATCAGGCGAGGGAGTTAACTCTACGCTGCCGCGGAACGCCAGAATATCTTTGTCATAATGCTCCTGACCCGTCGTCAGGTTTTCGCCAAAGCCATTTCTTTGCAGATAAGCGACAGAACCACCAACACGAACCGTGTCTGTGATTGGGGCTTCACCTGTGGCAATAACATCATGCTGACCGTATGTGCCGCCGTTAAGGCGCACTTTGAACGCGGGTTCATCACCAAGCCGTTTGGTTACATACTTAATGGCACCACCAATCGTGTTCCGGCCATACAGTGTTCCTTGTGGCCCGCGCAGGACTTCAACACGCTCCACGTCATAGATATCCAGGACCGCGCCTTGAGGCCGGTTTAGGTAAACGTCGTCAATGTAAAGCCCAACGCCTGCCTCAAAGCCTGCCACCGGGTCCTGTTGACCCACACCCCGGATGAACGCCGTAATTGTTGTGTTTGTACCGCGCGATACTTCAAGTGTGACGTTTGGCGTTGTTTGCGCAATGAATGTGATATCGGTTGCGCCAAGGCGTGCCAATTCAGCGCCGCTTATCGCAGACACGGCAATAGGCACATCTTGCAAACTTTCTGTTCGGCGCCGCGCTGTTACGGTAATTTCATCAACAGAAGCAGATTGATCGTCGTCATTTTGCGCGATGACGGGTGCACCCACCAGAAGGCTGCCAGATGCGGCACCTGCCAGCAAAGCAGCCCGAATAGGTTTTCTTGAATACATGGTTTTCTCCCCTTGGTTGGGTATGCGCAGGCTCCCATTCCGGCACATATCCCATTTCACACACAATAAAATTCAACAAACGTTGAAAGTCAACAAAAAATTCAACGATCATTGAAATTTTGAAAATGTGCGTTGTCGCGCAGGCACCTTTTCGCTAAGAATATTAATCAGTAGCGAGGAGCCAGACTTGGCAGACGGAAGCCAGAAATCCAAAACCAAACGCAAAGACCGTATCCTGGATGCGGCTGAGACATTGTTCGCCAAGCATGGCTTTGACGGTGTTTCCATGCGCCGGGTGGCTGAGGAGGCTGGCGTGGACCTGGCGCTTTCCAGCTATCACTTTGGTAATAAACGCGGCCTTTTTGATGCCGTTTTGCTGCGCCGCGCCGAAGTTTTGAATGAAACACGGTTGGCTGCGCTGGAACGCTGCAAGGCCGAAGCGGGCGAGGGTGGCCCAACTGTGGATGCCATTATTAACGCTTTTCTGGAACCCATGTTGGCGCATGGCTATCAGGAAGATGAAGGCTGGCGACACTATTTTGAACTGGTTGCCCAGGTGAACAGTTCTTTCGAATGGGGCGGGCAGTTGATGACCAAGTATTTTGACCCACTTGTTCGGAAATTTATTGATGCGTTGAAAGAGGCCCTGCCAAACGCTGAGCCTGCGGATTTATATTGGTGTTACCATTTTCTGTCGGGGGCCTTGACCCTGACTTTTGCGCATACGGGCCGGATAGACCAACTGTCTGACGGCATTGCCAAATCGGAAGATATGGTCGGAGCCTATGAACGCATGGTGCCCTTTGTCGCAGCCGGGTTTCGCCGTTTGTGCGACAAATAGTTTCTCGTTTCCAAACATCCACTTACTCTAGGAGAGTTTTATGACATCACGCTGTATCGCCGTGACGATTGCCTTATGCTGCTTTATTGCGGGATTGGCAAAAGCGGCAGAGGTTGATTTTTCTACCGGACCGTTGATTACAGAATATGGACCTGTCGCTATTGTGCCGGGGGCAAAGCAGATACCGGCTGACACCCGTTTCGCTGTTGCTTTTGACGTGACCGCGCGAGGTAAAGACGATGGCATTAACCGACGATTTGAAAGTGCAGCCCGGTTCCTGAATATGCACGCGGCGGTGGGTGTTGACCCGAAAAATATGACACTTGCTGTTGTTGTGCATGGCCCCGCGGTTTTGGACCTAACAAGTGCCGGACGGTACGGCGCGACCAACCCGAATGCTGATATGATCAGCCAGTTGCAGGCGCACGGCGTGCGTTTTGTGGTGTGTGGCCAGTCTGCAAGCTATCAGGATGTGACGGTTGACGATTTGTTGCCTGGAGTCGAGATGGCAGTATCTGCGATGACAGCCCATGCGCTTTTGCAACAGCAGGGTTATACGCTTAACCCGTTTTGACGCGGTTTGATAACGCTTGCCTGCGGCGGTTTTCAGGTTAGAACAGTAGGCAGTCACAGTAATAGTCTGAGTGGGGACAATTTCATGATCAAATACAGCATGGCAGCAGCCATAATGCTGACACTGCCTGTTGTGGCAGAGGATTTTACTATTGAGCGGCTGGAGGGCAGCCCCAGCATCAATGGCGCAAATGTTCAGGGCCTTAAAATGGCCCCTGACGGCAAGCGCGTTACTTTCTTGCGGGGCAAGGCGGGCAATGCAGCCCAGCTAGATTTGTGGGAGTTTGATATCGAATCAGGCGAATCAGTAATGCTTGTTGATTCGGCGAGCCTGCTTGATGGTGGTGTTGAGGTTCTGAGTGAAGAAGAAAAAGCCCGGCGCGAGCGCAACAGAGCGATTACAGGGAAAACTGGAATAGTCAGCTATTTCTGGTCCGCAGACAGCAGTATGTTGTTGTTCCCGATCAGCGGCGACGTATATGTTCTGCCGCTTGGAGGAGAGGTTAAGCGCCTCACGAATACGCCCGCGTTTGAAACTGATATCAAGTTCAGCCCTGGCGGTAGCTATGTATCCTTTGTGCGGGACCGTGAACTATTTGCCGTTAATGTCGACAGTGGGGCAGAGACCAAACTGACCACCGGATCTTCCGAAACGGTAGCAAATGGTATGGCTGAATTTGTCGCGCAGGAAGAGCTGGGTCGTTTCACCGGTTATTGGTGGTCGCCCGACGAAACCCGCGTTGCGTTTGAGCAGTTTGATGAAAGCGGCGTGGTCGTCAAAGACCGCTATGAAGTGCAGCCGGATGGCGGCGTTGTGACGCTAAAACAACGGTACCCTGAGGCGGGTAGCCCTAACGCAGTTGTTAAGCTTGGGATTGTCGAAGTTGCTGACCAGTCGGTTGATTGGGTAGACCTTGGCGACAATGACGATATATATCTTGCGCGGGTCAACTGGACACCGGATAGCGAGACGGTTGTCGTGCAGCGTTTAAACCGGGAACAGACGCAGCTTGATATCCTGATGGCGGGTTTGAACGGTGATAGCGAAACACTTGTTAGCGAGACCAGCGATATCTGGATCAATCTTGATAACAACATGCGGTTTCTTGAAGACGGTTCCATGATCCGTACCAGCGAACGCAGCGGATATCGCCATATTGTGCGCCATGACATGCAAACCGGCGCGGCGACAGCATTAACGTCTGGAGACTGGGTTGTTGCCGAGATAAAGAAAATTGATGAAGACGCGGGCATGGTCTATTTCACCGGCTTCAAAGACACACCGATTGAACAGCATCTGTATGGTGTTCCGTTAGCTGGTGGAACCGTTACACGGATCAGCCAGGAACGCGGTTGGCACAGTGTGACCGTTGGGTCAGATGTGTATATCGACAATTTCTCCAATCCGCAGCAACCACCGCAGGTGACGATCAAAAGTCTTGCTGATGGAAGTTTGAAATCCACTGTTCTTGCCAACGCACTAGATGACAATCATCCATACTTCCCCTATCGGGACAGTACGCCGAAGCAGGAGTTTGGCACCATCAACGCGGCAGATGGCACGCCCCTATACTACCGGTTATATACACCACTGAATATGGAAGAGGGCAAGCGCTATCCTGCCATTCTGGCACCATACGGCGGCCCCCATGGCCAGCGGGTACGCAACCAGTGGCAGGTGAATTTCAACGATATTCTGGCGCGTAACGGATACGTTGTCATGGTGCTGGATAACCGGGGCATGTGGAACCGGGGCCTTGAATTTGAAGGCCACGTGAAAAATGCCATGGGCACCGTGGAAGTAGAAGACCAGGTGGCTGGTGCCGAGTACCTCAAAACACTGCCTTATGTCGATGGCAGCAATATTGGCACATGGGGTTGGTCTTATGGCGGGTACATGACGCTGATGAGCCTGTTTAAAGAACCAGATGTGTTCAAGGCTGGCGTTTCCGTCTCACCGGTAACCGACTGGCGGCTGTATGACACAGCCTATACTGAGCGGTATTTGGGGCACCCTGACGCGCCCGGCGATGTGTATGCCAACACAAGCGTGTTCAAGTATGTTGACGGCTTCAAAGGTGATTTGCTGCTGATTCACGGTATGGCAGATGACAACGTGTTTTTTGATCATACGGTCAAATTGTTGTCAGTCTTGCAAAATCAGGGAAAGCGGTTTGAATTGATGACCTATCCGGGCAAAAAACACGGTATTAGGGGCGAGAAAACTCGGACGCATTTGTGGAATCAAGCGCTTGATTTCTTCAATCGCACCCTGAAATAGGCAAAAAAATACATCAAAAAACACAGGAAAAAGGCGTCCTTGGGGCGCCTTTTTTAGGCCAGCTGCCCGCTTTTGACCATAGTCAAATACCTGTTTCCTCGGCCTGTCTAAACAGAATATAGGGCGACGGGGGTGCATAGAGCCCCGCATTGGCGCATCGGAATCCCTAGTTCGCGAGCTGGCGCGGGACCGTCGCCCAACCATTTTCTAGACCAGATGTAAAAGCCATTTTGCTTTGGCCCTACACTTTACTGTTGCGACACATCTGAGGCCTGCGTCTGCATATTTTGGGGAATACGTCATGAGCTTGGAAAATGACTTACAACATCCGTCAATGATTACACGCATCGCGATTGGCAAGGCCATTGGTTTTGCCGTGGGGTTGCTTGGTTTTGTTATTGTTCCGTCAATCTTGCCGGATGCGCAGCCTATGTTCCGCTGGGCGATGTTGTTGTGGTACACGACGTTCGGTGCAATCATTGGTGTTTATGGGGTGTTTACCTACCATCCGGTACTCAAATTACCGATGCCTTGGTGGTTCCGTGCGCCAATTATCGGTGCCTGGCTGAACTTTGTCCTGACATTGTTCATTTTTGATGATCTGAAAGCCTTCATGACGGCGATGTTCGGTACATCAGGGGCCCTGTCTTCACCATTCTGGTTTGTGTTTGAAGGCGCAGTTATTGGACTGATGATTGGGTATATGTGCACGCGCTATGGCGGGGAGGGGAGAGCAACTCTGGAGCAAGACAACATGCCTTAAGGTGATATCCTCAAAGGTGATGTCACTAAAGGCCATGTCTAGGGGTATTGTGACTCATGATTGGGGTGCCCTTTACTCTTTGCCGAAGACCTTTTGGCCAGCTACCCAGGTTGAAACTACAGAAATATCTTTCAAAGCTGCAGGGTCTACTGTGATGGGGTCTGCGTCCAGTATAACAAAATCTGCCCAATTCCCGACATCGAGGCTGCCCAGCATATCATCCTGAAATGCTGCGTGGGCTCCCGCTTTTGTCATTGCGTTAAGGGCTTCTTGCGCTGTGAGGGCTTCTTCTGTGTACCAGCCTTCACCCAATGGGTTATCAAGAGTGTTGCGGGTCACTGCAAAATATGCCGTCTGCATAGGTTCCCAGGGTTCGCCGGGCAGGTCGCTGTTGAGGATAACAGGCACACCCGCATCTAACATTTTGCGCCATGCATAGGCATATGCGATCCTATCCGGTCCCACCCGGTCCTCTGCCCATCCACTGTCCCCCACCGCATGGGACGACTGCACACTTGAAATGACCCCGAGCTTTGCGGACCGCTCGAAAAAGTCTGGCAAGACAACCTGGGCATGTTCAATCCGCCATCTGTGATCCTGCAGGGGATAGGGGGACAACGCTTTTTCATATATCGTCAGAGTTCTGTTGTTACCTTCGTCACCAATGGCATGCACAGCCATTTGAAACCCGTTTTCTGCAGCATTGTCAGCCAACCACGTAAGTTGGTCTGGTGTGATACGTTCAGTTGGGTTAGCAGCCGACGGATCATCGCTGTAAGGTTCTTGCATCAGGGCGGTGCGCGACCCCAGGGAACCATCATAAAAGACTTTGATGGACCGTACCGCAAACATGGCGTCGGGCTGCTCATAGATGCCGCGGTTAAACCAGTGTGTCATAAGCTTTTTGTCGTTGCCGTTCAGCATTCCGTACACCCGGACGGGCAACTGTCCTTCGTTTGCAAGCTCCAGAAAGGCCTGCGTGTCGGCATCAGTCATGCCCGCCTCATGCACACTGGTCACTCCGGCTTTGACCATTATCTGCAAGCCTTTGATGATCGCATCCTTGCGCGCTTCAATGCTGGCTGATGGGATGTGCCGGTTCACCAGGTCTTGCGCCAGCGTGAGCATAACACCCGTTGCTGACCCATCAGGCCGCCGTAATATCTGGCCAACGTCGGGGTTTGGTGTTGTGTCTGTGATCTGGGCTATTTCCAGTGCCTTGCCGTTATAGAAACCTGCGAAGCCGTGTAATGATTCTAGGTGGACGGGGTTGTTGGGGAACGCGGCGTCCAGCTGGGCGCGGTCTGGGTACCCAGCGCTCGCAAACCAGCCTTCGTCCCAGCCTTGACCAACAAGCCATTCACCCGGCATCGGATCGGGGTAGCTCTCTGATAATCTGTCTACAATATCCTCGATACTTCGTACGCCGACAAGGTCGGCTTTGCTTGCATCCATGCCTAGTTCGCGCACATGCACATGGCTGTCGATGAAGCCGGGAAGAACCGTTTTTCCTATTAAATCCAGTTGTTTTGTATTGGGGGCTTGGCGTGCCAACTGGGTCAGGCTGCCTAACGCAGCAATTTTGCCATCGGTAATCAACATGGCATCAACGGTCTGCATCGTGTTTTGTAGTGTGCGGATGGTGCCGCCGTGTACGATTAAGCTACTGCCCTGCGTTTCTGGAACCTGTTCGCTTTCCTTGACATCGCTACAACCACTTAGCAGGACAGACGCATAGAACACCATCGAACAGCATATATGGTTGAAGGTTTTCATTTGTATTTCCCAAAAAATTGCTGGCTCAAAATAAGTCTTGGTAACTCAAGGCGTTAAGACCATAAGTCTAACATGGGGATATGTACAAGTGCCTTGCCAAGCAAAAATAGACGCTAGAGACAAAAGTATAGAGTTGTTTAGAGTGTTTTAACTAATCATGACTAAAATAATCATGTTTAGGGGTTGAACCACAGTTTTTGACCCCCAAATATAGTATCAAAGAAAGTTACTATCTGCTTGTTTGCTCTGGGGCCGACGTTCCCCTCCCACCTCCCCTTCAGTCGCTTTGGGGCAGGCAAGCATGATATCCAGGACCGAGGCGCGAATTTACGCTTCGGTCCTTTTCTTTTTACTCGCTATTCTTCTTAGCGCATATTTTTTACTTTCATCCGCTGCTGAACCCGTTAGTGTGCGCGAACAAATTTTGGCGGGCGGGCAGCCCACATGATGCCTATGGATACAATGAATGGCCTTCGACCAGGAAATCGAAAGAAGACGGACTTTTGCCATCATCTCTCACCCGGATGCGGGTAAAACGACGCTAACGGAAAAGCTGTTGTTGTTTGGTGGTGCGATCCAGGCAGCTGGCGAGGTGAAGGCCCGCGGTGAGCGTCGGCGTGCGCGCTCCGACTGGATGAAAGTAGAGCAAGAGCGTGGTATTTCTGTCGCCTCGTCGGTGATGACCTTCGATTTTGATGGTCGTACCTTCAATCTGCTTGATACACCCGGCCACGAAGATTTTTCAGAAGATACCTACCGCACGCTTTCTGCTGTCGATAGCGCAGTCATGGTGCTGGATGCCGCTAAAGGCATTGAGCGGCAAACGCGTAAACTGTTTGAAGTGTGCCGCCTGCGCGATATGCCGATAACCACCTTCATCAACAAAATGGACCGTGAAGCCAAAGATCCTTTTGAACTATTGGATGAAGTTGAGCAAACGCTGGCGCTGGATGTGTCGCCGGCCAGTTGGCCGATTGGTATGGGCCGGGACTTTTTGGGGTGTTATGACCTGATACTTGATCAGCTTATTTTGTTTGATCGCGGTAAGGGTGAGCAATTGGCTAGTGGCATCAAGTGCAGCGGCCTTGATGACCCTAGGCTGGACGAGCTATTGCCTGACTATGCCGTTGAAAAGTTGCGGGAAGATGTCGAAATGGTGCGCGAGCTGTGCCCGGTTTTTGACCTGCAAGCCTATTTGGATGGCACGCAAACCCCAGTGTTTTTCGGCTCTGCCATCAATAATTTTGGCGTCCAGGAACTGCTGAAAGGTGTGGGCGAATTCGCGCCGCAACCAAGGCCAGGTAAAGCGCTGGAACGGGAGATTGAACCAACCGAAGACAAGGTTTCGGGATTTGTGTTCAAAATCCAGGCGAATATGGACCCAAAACACAGGGACCGTATTGCGTTTTTGCGCCTTATTTCAGGCCGGTTTAAAAAGGGCATGAAGCTGAAACATGTCCGCAGCGGTAAAACCATGGCCATCCATAATGCCCAGTTGTTTTTGGCGCAGGATCGGGAAGTGGCTGAAGAAGCCTTCGCCGGGGACATTATGGGCCTGCCAAACCATGGAAACCTTCGCATTGGCGATACGCTAACTGAAGGTGAACTGGTGCGTTACACCGGCGTACCGTCCTTTGCACCCGAAATCCTGCAAAAAGTCCGGGCTGAAGACCCGATGAAAGCCAAGCATCTCGGACGCGCGCTTGAACAATTAGCGGAAGAGGGCGCTGCCCGCGTTTTTAAACCCTATCTTGGCAGTGACTGGGTCGTGGGTGTTGTGGGTCCGCTTCAGTTTGATGTGTTGTCAGATCGTATCAGGACGGAATATCAGATACCCTGTAAATTTGAACCTACCACATTGATGACAGCAGAGTGGATTGAAGGGGACGCACGCGAAGTAAAAGCCTTTACTGACCAGAACCGGGCATCAATGGCGACCGATCATGCTGGTGCGCCCGTTTATCTGGCGCGCAATAGTTGGCATCTGGACAAGGCAAAAGAAGACTTCCCATCGTTGAAATTCCTGAAAACCAAAGAAGAAGTCTACTAATCGCCTATTTTTGCGGTTTCCAATCAACATCCCAATCAGGCCGCAAGGGGTCTGCGGCAACGTCTTCAATATAGGCCAGCATTGCCATATGCAGTTCTTTGGTTTTTGCCGGGAATACTGTCTTCATGTCGTTGAGTTCATAGCGGTCCTGTTCCAGGTTATACAACGCCATCGGTTGGGCGTCAGCGGTTGCCAGCAGCTTCCAGCCGTCTTTCAAAACAACATAATGCGGCCCATCTTTGGCGGCAGGAAAAGCCCAAAACAGTGGTTTGTCACGCGATACCGGCTGACCATCAAAAATTGTTGACACATCGACGCCGTCAATTGGTCTGCCAGTCGGCATATCCAACCCGAGGACGGACGCGATGGTAGGAAAGATATCATATCCGCTAACGGGCTCGTCAGATACTGATCCGGCTTCGATCAATCCGGGATACCGAACAATGCCCGGCACACGGATACCGCCTTCATACAGGTCTGCTTTACGCCCACGGAAGCCCCCAGTGTCGCCGTACAGATTTACTTCCCACCAGGCCCGCCAATCAGTTGTAACGGGGCCATTGTCGCTAAGGAACATAACCAATGTGTTTTCAGCAAGACCTGTTGTGTCCAGGTATTCAAGCAGACGACCAACCTGATTGTCCAGATGACTGACATTTGCGTAATATTCGCCCGGTCCTCTGGCCTCCACCCCTTCAGGGTAGCCGGGCTGACCGTTTACAACAGGGACTGGATCGCCGTTTGTGTAGCGTTTGTATTTGTTCAAAAACTGTTCCGGGCTGTGGATCGTGCCGTGCGGCTCGATAAAAGGTACATACAGAAAAAATGGCGCTTCCGCGTTGCGGGTTTCCAGCCAACGCATTGCTTCATCTACAACAATCTGAGCCGTGAAACCTTGTACTTCACCAAGAGGTTTGCCATTAGCGTAAAAATTTGTGGGGTTTTCCTGATGCGGCAAAGGAAATGCATGCAGAACATAGCTATGGTCAAACCCGTGGTCTGTGGGTTGCGCCTGATCGGCGCGGTCCAGCCCGCCGTTTAAGTGCCATTTGCCGACGATCGCGGTTTGATACCCGACACCTTTTAACCAGGTTGCCATCGTGACTTCATCTTCGGAGAGGTAGGCCCTGGTGTCTTGAGGTATCCAGCTTTTTATGCCGGTACGGTATGGTGTTCGGCCAGTTAAAAGTGCAGCGCGTGACGGTGAACACAAAGGGGACGGCGCGTAAAAAGAGGTCATTTTCAGCCCCTGCGCTGCCAAGCGGTCAATATTTGGTGTTTCGATGATGGGGTGCCCGTATGCTGCCACGTCGCCGTATCCGAGGTCATCAACATACATCAACAAAATGTTGGGGCGTTGGTTGCTGGTTGTCTCTTGATTTGCGGCCACCTGCTGCGCAGACGCGCATACAAATAACAACGCCGTCCAAAAATATTTCATCAGTAGTTCCCTCTGCTTAGACCACTATTAGTACCACCCAATCAAAGGCTTTAAAATAAGGGCCTGAAGAAAGTGTGTTGCAGTTTATAATTTGACGCGCGTCAAGGCATCCGTTGGGTCGTTGCACCCACACTTGACAAGTTTCGGCTACACTACATCATGGTGGACATAAGACGGGATAGGGGATTATGGGCGAAGAGCTTCAGACAAGCACTTTTGATGATGACGATTTTCAGGAATTTGTCAGTCGAATGCGGGCAGAGACAGATTTGCTTGAAAAATGGGAACACGAAGCCGCCATATCTGGCACCCCTACCTCTGCTGGTTTTGAATTGGAGGCCTGGCTGGTTGATAAAAATTTTCGACCTGCTGCGCGGAACATTGATTTTCTGGAGGCAGTGGATAACGAGCTGGTGGTGCCGGAACTGTCTTGCTTCAATGTTGAATTCAATGGTGATCCGCAGGAGTTGACAGGTCTTGGTCTTTCAAAACTGCAGACCGAACTTGAAGACTTGTGGCGTCATGCGCAAAGGGCGGCTGACAGTATTGATGTGCGACTTGCCATGATCGGTATTTTGCCGACTGTTGAAAGCGATGATCTGTGCGTTGCCAATATGTCTGATGGCAATCGGTATAAAGCCTTGAATGAACAGGTTTTTCGTATGCGCAAAGGGCGTCCGATTGGGTTGGACATAGAAGGTGCAGACAAGTTGAACAGTCAGCATATGGATGTGATGCTGGAAGCTGGCGCCACGTCATTCCAAATCCACCTTAAAGTGCCTGAAGGCAAGGGCGTGAATTATTACAACGCATCCAAAATCGTATCTGCACCGCTGGTCGCTGTGTCCGCAAATTCCCCGTATCTGTTTGGTAAAGACCTGTGGGCGGAAACACGTATTCCGCTGTTTGAGCAAGCGGTTTCAGTTGGCGATTGGGACTATGCAGAGCGGGTTACTTTTGGTGTGCGCTATATTGAAGACTATCTATCTGAAGTGTTTGTTGCGAACCGTCGTCGGTACCCTGTTCTATTGCCACAAATTAAAGACACACCAGCAGAGAAACTAAGCCATTTACGGCTGCAAAACGGCACCATTTGGCGCTGGAATCGGCCTTTGGTAGGCTGGGACGATGATGGCACGCCGCATTATCGGATTGAGCAACGGGTTGTGCCGGCTGGACCAACGGTTTTGGACTCTATGGCGAATGCAGCCTTTTATTATGGCCTCGTGACATATTTGGCCGAGCATGAAATACAGCCGCACGAAAGAGCGCAGTTTTTTACCACGCGGGATAATTTCTATGAATCTGCTAAACACGGGCTGGATGCCCATATCCGGTGGGACCATGTTGACGACCACCCCATTGACGATCTGATCCTAGAGGTGTTTTTGCCAATGGCTGAGGAAGGTCTGAAACACCATGATGTTGACCCGAGTGATATCCAGCGATACCTGGGCGTAATTGAAGCCCGCAGTAAAAATGGTCAAAACGGTGCCAAATGGCAGCGCAATTTTGTAAAAAAACACAAGGTGGGCATGGCAGAAATGCTGGAGGCTTACATCAAGTGTCAGGAAACAGCGCGCCCTGTACATGAATGGCCCTTATGACCAGTTTGCGCCACTTTAATGGTGTTCCTGATGGTTTTCTTGACATTACGTCCATTGAAGCAGCCAAGCTGCTTGGTGGCCCGGCTCTAATATATATTGAAGGTGTTCGTGCCCCGCCACTGTTTGTTACGGTGCTGCAGCACGGGAATGAACCAACCGGCTTTGAGGCCATCCAACAGGTTTTGCGGAAGTATCAGGACAAACCACTGCCGCGATCGATTTGGTTGTTTGTTGCGAACGTGGATGCCGCTGCGGATGGTGTCCGCACCTTGCCCAGCCAGCATGATTTCAATCGGTCCTGGCCCGGCACCTCAGATAAGGATACCGATGAGGCACGGTTGATGCGCGAGGTGGTTGAGACCGTGACAGCGGAATCATTGTTTGCCAGTGTTGATTTGCACAATAATACCGGCAGCAACCCGCACTATGGCTGTGTTAACCATGTGTCGCCCCCTTTTTTGCAATTGGCGACGCTGTTTGCCCGAACTGTGATCTTTTTCCAGACACCGGTTGGGGTTCAGTCTTTGGCAATGGCGCAATATTGCCCCGCTGTGACGCTGGAATGTGGCCAAGCGGGCGAAAATGCAGCCCTGACGCATGCCATTGAATTTCTGGATGCCTGCTTGCATTTACATCATATTCCGGTTCATCCGGTGGCACCCCATGATGTGGCACTTTTGCGCACGGTTGCAGTGGCGAAGATGCGAGAAGGTATCAGTTTTGGCTTCGGCGTTGATAATGTTGATGTCATGTTCCGACCAGACTTGGACAAGTTAAACTTCACTCCGCTGCCAGCCGGGGCCATGATTGCAGATGTCAAACAGGGCCTTTCCATGCCCATTACCGTTTCAACAGATGCCGGTGACGATATTGCAGATCAGCTTTTTGAAATTAGAAACGACCAGTTGCGTTTGAGGAAAACACTAACACCGTCCATGGCGACACTGGATGTAAATATCATCCGGCAGGACTGTTTGTTTTATGTCATGGAAGCCATGGCATTAGAGCCTGAAAAAGCAGAATAAATTATTGCTCTTCAGACTGTTGGCGACCAATCACCCAATCGGGTGAGCCCGTTAAAACCTCTGTGTGTTATCTTCAGGTTATCTTAAATATCAGGAGGGACGTATGACAGATCAAGGTGTAGTTACCGGCATCGGCGGCGTGTTTGTAAAAAGTCAGAATACCGACAGTTTGGTAAAATGGTACCGAGACGTGCTTGGGTTTCCGTTCGATGGGTACGGATCAAGCTTTCCGATGCGTGAGCATGATAACCCGGAGGAAGAGGGTTACAATGTTTGGGGCCCGTTTAAAGCGGACACAGATTATTTTGCCCCATCAGATAAAGATTTTATGATCAATCTTCGAGTCCGTAATCTGGATGCCCTGATGGACCGGTTGTTGGAGGCTGGTGTTAAAGAGGTTAAACCCCGCGAAAGTCATGACTATGGCAATTTTGCCTGGATCGTGGATCCGGACGGCACAAAACTGGAGCTTTGGGAGCAGGTTGGCGGAATCCCCGAAGTCAATCCCGAAGAAAAACTCGATGGCGAATAGGATGCAACTGATCACGGAACCGATTTTGCAGCCTTAATTTTGCAGGTAAATTCTGGCCCAAACTAAACCGGTTTGACACGCTGCGCGCAATTCTGCAGCGGGGATGGCGGGTGCGAATTGAGCACCTGCGTCCTGATAGGTTGCGGCGCACTGGTCCAATAAAACAAGATAGTCGTTCATTGTGTTTGATTGTGGTGCCCCGAAAACCAATGTGCCGCCGGTTTTGCACGCCCGCGACTGTTCGAGCGTAACAAATTCTTTGTTGCATGTGCGTTCTAGTTGCTTTGTAAAGTCAAAGAACCTGGTCGCCCTTTCCGGCTGTGCGTGTGCGGTTGGTACCAGAGCGGCGAGGGCAAGGCAGAGCATGTATTTCATCGGGCTTCTCTTATGCTTTCAAACGTATAACTGGGCGTCATCATAACGCCCCGTCAATAATAACTGCAATTTCTACGATGCAGGGTTTATGCCGAATAGTCGCAGGAAATTTTCATCGAGTGTATTTTGCACGGATAAACTGTAGCGACTTTCACAGTTGAATGTCTTGAGTCATAAGGCCTATCATGTTGTTTCGTTTGAGGAATAGGGATTGGCTATGAAAAAGACTGTTGCCGGTATCGCTGCGCTATTGTTGCTGTGGTTTGTTTTCGGGCCGGCGCCCGTTGACCCGGTTGCCTGGGTTCCGCCAGAAGACAATGGTTTTGTTGGCCCCTTTGCAGAGAATACGCTTTTGAACAAGGCTGAAGTATTCCCGATTATTGATGGTGAAGGCCCAGAAGATATAGCATTAGACCGCTACGGTCGCATATATGGTGGCCTGCATGACGGGCGGATTTTGCGCTACAGTTTTGATGGCGCTATTCAGGAAACATTTGCAACGATTGAAGGCGGCAGACCGCTGGGTTTGCATTTTGATGCGGCAGGTAACCTGATTGTGGCAGATGCCTGGAAAGGGCTCCTTTCAATTGATGAAAATGGTGAAATTACAACTCTGACAACCGGACATGGTGGCAGGCCGTTTGCTTTTGCCGATGACCTGGATATCGCTTCGGATGGTAAAATATATTTTTCGGACGCCAGCGATACCTACAATCAACCAGACTATTTGCTCGATTTAATTGAGGCACGGCCTAATGGGCGGTTACTGGTGTTTGATCCGGCAACCGGACAAACAGATATGTTGCTCGATAACCTATATTTCGCCAACGGCATTGCCTTGTCGCAAAGCGAGGATTTTGTGCTAGTCAATGAAACTGGCCGGTACCGGATTACACGCTATTGGCTTAAAGGGGAAAAAGCTGGAACCAGCGATATTTTCATCGATAATCTGCCGGGCTTTCCCGACGGTGTTTCAGCAAACCGCAACGGCACCTTTTGGTTGGCGCTGCCGTCGCCGCGTAACCCGAATATGGATGAAATGCACCCCAGTGTTTTCACGAAAAAGCTGGTGACAAAACTGCCAACCTGGATGCAGCCTGGTGCGATCCGCCGGGGCACGATTGTCGCTCTGAACGAAGCGGGGGAGGTGGTGGCATCCTACCATGATCCCAAAGGTGAGCGTGTGTATATGATCACGTCTGTAGAAGAGGTGGGGGGCTATTTGTATTTGGGCAGCCTTGAAGCTCCTTTTGCTGCGCGTGTCAAATTGGATGACTTGCGATAATCAAGCTCACTTAGCCCGCACCTGGTGGCGGTGTCCCAAAGCTTTGCACCAATGAGCCAACAACAAGGTTCCATCCGTCCACTAGAACGAAGAAAATCAGCTTGAAAGGCATGGCAATCATCACCGGTGGTAGCATCATCATGCCCATCGACATCAGGATAGAGGCCACCACCATATCAATCACAATAAAGGGTACGTAAAGCAAAAACCCTATTTCAAACGCACGCCGGATTTCACTGATCATGAAGGCCGGGACAATGGTCGTCAGGGGAACCTCTGCGGCGGTTACCGTGCTACTGTCGCCGCCTGACATATCAACAAACAGCGCCAGATCTTTCTCCCGCACATGCGTCAGCATAAAGTCTTTCAGCGGTGCAGTTGCACGCTCAAAAGCTTGCACTTCATCAATTTGCTGATCAATAAGCGGCTCAACACCTTGCTCCCAAGCGGCAGTAAGGGTTGGTGCCATGACATACCCGGTTAGGAATAGTGACAGGGAAATTAGCACAATGTTTGGCGGGCTTTGTTGTGTGCCCATTGCGCTTCTCAGCAGAGAAAAAACAATCACCATTCGGGTAAAACTTGTCATCATAACCAGAATGCTTGGCGCAAGGCTTAACACAGTCAGCAGCAAAATCATCTGAACCACGCGGCCAGACAGGCTGCCTTCTTCACCGAGGTCCAGATTTATAGACTGCGCCAACGCGTCGCCCGCCCCAAAAAACATCAAGACAACAGTGAGCGGTGCGGCCAACAAGCCTACCTTCAATACGCCCCGTTTTGTGGGACGCAGACCCGCCACGAGAGTAGACATAATACCGTTAGATGCGACCATCTTTTGCCTCCAGCACGGTTGGATTTGCGGGCGCTTCTTTTTCTGCAATCTGCTTGGCACCATCTGCAGTAAATGCCAGCAAGTAATCGGTACCGCGCCAGCGTGCAACCACCAACTTGCTGCGTGCATCGATCATTTTGCTTTCCAGAATCTCAAGTTCTTTACCTGCTTTACCGAACTTTGGCTGACCAGGCATAAAACCAAACCGGCGAACCGCCCATGCAAACAGACCCAGCAATCCTAAAACAAAAATGAGCGCCGAGAAGGCCCCAAAAATATCACCTGCCATCACCGTGTTCCTTTCGGGGTGTTGTCGTCATTTGTCTGCTCATCGACAGGTATCGCTTCCCCGGTTACGCCGTCAACAGTGGTTGCTTGATGATCATGCGAGGTGGCGAGGCCCTCGGCTGCTGCGCTATCGTCGGTTTTATCAGCCAGTTTCCGGTTTTCTGCGTACACCCGTTCCAGCACAAGCGACACGGCATGCAGCGCCTCAAGGGGCACGGGAGCATCCACATCAAACGCATCCAGCAACTCGGTTAAGTCTTTGTCCTGACGAACCTTGATGCCTTCAGCGAAGGCAATGTCAAGAATGCGATCAGCGACAGCGCCTTCCCCTTTGGCAATAATCCTGGGTGCCGCTTTGGTGCTGCCTGTTGCGGACGGTTTTTCACTTTTGATCGCGACTGCTTTTGTCTGGCGCGGGTCATCATTGTCTGTGTTGCTCATGACGCAATAGAGCGTCAATTATCCCCAAAAAGCAAGCGAACCCGGTGTTAATCAGGGCAAAAATACTCAATAAATTTTCAGCGCGTTTATACTCTGTTAACCTTGTTAGCGGCATAATAGGGGTACAAAAATATATCGGAAATCCGCCCCAAACCGGGAAGAGACGAAAATATGGACCTGACATCGATCCCCTTGATGGCAGCGCTAAAAAAGCGAATGCAGTGGTTGCACGGCAATCAGTCTGTCCTTAGCCAGAATATTGCCAACGCAGATACGCCGGGCTACAAGGCGCAAGAGCTTGAAAAGCAGGACTTTTCTGGTTTGGTGAACGAACTGTCTGGCGCCGAAAAGGGCATGCGTACTAGTACTGCTGCAAAGTTGCGGACAACAGATGCACGCCACATGGCACCGGGTGGGTCCAATGCAGGTGTTCCGGATGCGAAAGATATGAAAGATGGTGAAGAATCACCGACTGGCAACTCCGTTGTGCTTGAAGAAGAAATGATGAAGGTGGCCGATAACCAGATGCAATATGGCATGGTGGTCAATCTGTATAAAAAGAATATGGGGCTATTGAAAATAGCTATGGGTAAAGGTGGCGGTGGTCGCTAGAAGGCGACTATCAACTGCGCAGCTATAAATGCTGCAGTGCTGAGGGTAAGATGGATTTAAAGAAAGCGATGATGGCGTCGGCGTCAGGCTTGCGGGCTCAGTCCGTTCGTATGCGAGTTATCTCCGAAAATATTGCCAACCAGAATTCTGTGTCGTCTTCACCAGAAGAAGACCCTTATCGTCGTAAAATAGTGACGTTTCAGACTGAACTAGACCGTACTAACGGCGTGGAGATTGTAAAGGCAGGCGATATTGCTTTTGACCAGAAAGAATTCACGAAAAAGTATGACCCCGGCAACCCTGCTGCAGACGAAGCAGGGTATATAAAGCAATCGAACGTTAATGGTTTGGTTGAAATGATGGATATGCGCCAGGCGCAAAGAACCTATCAATCAAACTTGAACGCACTGGAAGCCAGTCGGCGTATGGTAACGCTGACGCTTGATTTGTTGCGCTAACTAAACCGGGTGTTGGGAGCAGGGTATGAATATCAAACAAATGGATGCTGTTAACGCCTATTCGCAGGCATCAAAACAATTGCAGCAAGGTTTGAACGGCGGCAGCGATGGCGTTGCCGATGGGCTGAAAGGCGACTCTGCTTTTTCAGCGCTTGTCACAGAATCGCTTGGTGATGTGAAAAGCTCTGCTCAGAACCTTGAGGTAACGAGTGCAAAAGCGCTTGTAGATCAGGCAGATATCGTGGATGTTGCTACAGCAGTTTCGAATGCCGAAGTTGTTGTAGAGACTGTGGTTACAGTTCGTGATAAGGTAATTGGTGCTTATAACGACATTCTGAAGATGCCAATTTAGGCAACCTGACCACTACCAACCATTAGGACTGTCATGACAGGCCCGGAAGTTCTAGATGTTGCTCGCCTTGCGCTTTACACCCTGATCAGCACATCAGGCCCGATTTTGGCGGTTGGCTTGACTGTTGGCCTTGCTATTGCGCTTTTCCAAACTGTTACTCAATTGCAGGAAATGACCCTCACCTTCGTCCCGAAGATTGTTGCTGTGTTTATTTCGCTCCTTATTCTTTTCCCCTACATGGGGCGCAACCTTTCTGACTTGATGACGCAAATCACTGACCGTATCGCGGCAGGCGGCTAGGGTATGCTGGGCGAGGTTTTGCCAGCAGAAGCGTTTGCTTTCGTTTTGATCATGATGCGGATGGCCCCGTTAGTGATGCTGATGCCTGTGCTGGGTGATCGGTCGATCCCGCCCCGTATACGCACCGGGTTTGCATTGGCGCTTTCTTTCATCCTTTATGGTATTCATGGTAATAAAATACCGCCCATGCCAGCCCAAGTGTTTGAGCTGTTTACTTTGATGGCCCAAGAACTACTGGTTGGTTCGATGCTGGCGCTGACCGCCCGTATTTTGCTGTCGGCAACGCATACGGCGGGTACTGTGATTGCTTTTCAGTCCGGTTTGGCAGCAGCACAATCTTTTGACCCGGCGCAAGGTAGCCAAAGCGTCATCGTTGCTTCGTTCGTGTCGCTGACGGCGATAACAATGATTGTCGTGACTGATCTGCATCATATTATGATTGAAGGGTTTGCGCACAGCTACATCAAGTTTCCTGTTGGTGAAGTCATTCCCTATGAGGATTTTGCCTCAATCATTGTGCGTTTTGTTGCTGACAGTTTTGCTCTTGGTTTTCAGTTGGCGGCCCCTTTCATTGTATATGCTTTGATTTTCAACCTCAGTCTTGGTCTTATTGCCCGGATGGTTCAGGGGTTTCAGGTATTTTTTATCGGTATGCCGATGAACCTTTTTATGGGTTTTGTGCTTATGGTGTTGTTGATCGGTGCCATGATGCAATTGTTCCTTGAGCGATTTGAATCGCATTTAGTTTTGTTCTTGGGGTAGGTCATGGCAGACGAAGATGACGCTCAGAAAACCGAAGAGCCAACCCCTAAAAAGCTTGAAGAGGCGCGTAAAAAAGGCGAGGTGGCGCAAAGCCAGGAGTTGAAAACCTGGTTTATGCTAGCGGCAGGGACTGCTGTGCTGGCAGGTGCGGGCCCGATGATCGCGATCCGTATTCGGGACCCCTTGAACGGCTATTTAGGCCGTATGCACGAAATAGAGCTGGAACGCTCTGGGGCGCTAAATGTGCTCACCACTTTGATGTATGATGTGTTTCTGGTTTTGCTGATCCCGTTCAGCGTTTTCATCGTTGCCGCGCTTGTTGGTAACCGCATTCAGCATTCTGGCGTTTTTACTCTTGAAAAGCTGAAACCCGATCTTTCGAAACTCAGCCCTCTCAAGGGTATGAAAAAATTTACCTCGTCGCGCATGCCAGTAGATTTTGCGAAAACGATCGGTAAGCTCGCAGCCCTTGGTATCATTGTTTTTATCATCGTTTATCCAGAGCGCTCGCGGCTTGATACAATCATGATGTTACCCCCAATCGAGATTGTGACGCTGATCCATCTTATGTCGGTCAAACTGATGCTTGGGGTTCTGATTTTGCTTACGATCATCGCAGCCAGCGACTTTTCTTATCAGAAGTATCAGCATCAGAAAAAATTGCGCATGACAAAGCAGGAAGTAAAAGATGAGCGTAAGCAAACTGACGGCGACCCGAAGATAAAGCAGCGCTTGCGATCTATTCGGATGGAACGCCACATGCAACGCATGATGGCGTCAGTTCCCAGGGCTGATGTGGTGATCACGAACCCGACCCACTATGCCATTGCCCTGGAATACAAACACGGTCAAATGGAGGTTCCAGTTTTGATTGCCAAGGGTGTTGATGACGTGGCGATGCGCATTCGGGAAGTGGCAGAAGAACACGGCGTGCCCTTTGTTGAAAATCCGCCCCTGGCACGTGCGCTTTATGCTTCTGTTGAGCTTGATCAGGAAGTGCCGCCTGATCACTATAAGGCAGTGGCTGAGGTAATTAGCTATGTCATGAAACTAAGAAAGTCTGGCCTGATGCCGCGGGCCCGCGCATCGTAATGCAGCCTTTGGCGCAGTGTCAGAAGCAATCCTTGCGCGTTTGTTTCTATCCCGGCTAGAGTTTGCGGGCACACTTTAACAGCCAGTCGGCCCTTTCAACGCTGGAACCGAAGTTTTTATGGATAGTCAGCTACCACAACCCATCCGCGACGCCTTAACAAACAACGAAGTCAAATCTGGTCTCCGGTTGCTTGCCATGGCTTTGTCTGGTCTGCTTGGCGCTGGCGGCGTCTCGCTGATTGTTTATTTGTTCTGGGGTGATGTGGCCGCTGTGGGTGTTGGTGGTCTGACGCTGGTTATTACAGCCCTCATTCTTATAAAGGCCCTTAACAGCCTGGATAAGCCCATCGCGGGCGGAGAAAGGGTAGACCGGGAGCTTTTGCAGAACCTGGTTTCCATGGATAGGCGCGCTTTGCTGGTGACCCAATTGGACGGCGTGGCCATTGCTGCCAACCGTGCATTTGAAGAATTGAATGAAAAACCGGTGCAGCGATTGCAAGATATGGTTTTGGGAGACGACGGCCGCCAGGCGGTTAATGCCGTGCTGAACACTGTCCGGCAGGCGGGTAATGGCGCTGCGCAAATTGATCTTTCGGAAGATGCGGACGACGAATTGACACTTGTTGGCAAACGGGTAGGCACTCATCTTATCTGGCAGGTTTCCCGCCAGAACGAGCGTGCCCGCCTGGACCGCGAAAAAACCATGGTGTCGGGATGGGCTGCGCCGGTTTTTGAAAAACTTGAGTGCGGTGTTGTTCTGGAGGACTCGTCCGGGCGCATTCACTACGCAAATGATGTGCTCCTGAAATGGCTGGGTATTGAGGACCGCGAAGCTCTGCCGCTCAAAATCCAGTTTAAAGGCCAAGACAGCCAACTGCTTGTCGGTGGTCGGCAGCGCATTGATGTGGAAGTTACAGACATCCCGCTCAGTGCGCGGGAGGAAGGCCGTAAAATTGGCCAGTATCGCTTTATTCGGCGCTTGGACCAGATGCGCAGTAGTCTCGTGCCGCTTGAACGAGAGTTTTTGATAGACCCGATCTTAGACGCGGCCCCAATTGCCATTGCCATTGTTGAACGGGATGCCAGTGTCAAAGAGTATAATCAGCCATTGAAGCTGCATCCTTCTGGGGTGCGGGTGTTGGGCGGATCGAACATCCTTGATATTGTCGTTGAAGAAGACCGCGATACGCTAAAGGAACTGATTGAATTTGCCCATGACGGCAGGCCTGCTTCGGTGCCGCTTGATGTTACATATAGCGGCCAGCCAGAGCGCGTGGGGCAGGTCTACTCAACGTCAATAACCAAGGGTGATGCGCGGTATGCGATCCTGTATCTGGTTGATACAACACAGGAAAAAAGTTACGAGCGGCAATTTGTTCAAGCGCAAAAAATGCAGGCAGTGGGTCAACTGGCTGGCGGTGTTGCGCATGATTTCAACAATTTGCTTACTGCGATCATTGGGTTTTGTGATCTGCTGTTGGTGCGTCATGATGCAGGTGACCAGTCTTTTTCCGACATTATCCAGATCAAACAAAATGCCAACCGAGCGGCCAACCTGGTGCGCCAGCTTCTGGCGTTTTCACGGCAACAAACGCTGCGCCCCAAGGTGTTGGATGTAACAGACGTTCTGGCTGACTTATCCAGCCTTATCCGCCGCCTTATTGGTGAAACCATTGAGCTGAAAGTGGTTCATGGGCGGGACCTGCCGTCCGTAAAGGTAGACCAAGGGCAACTGGAGCAAGTTATTATCAACCTGGCAGTCAATGCGCGTGATGCCATGCCGGGGGGTGGCGCGCTCGAAATGCGAACCCGCCTTGTTGCTCAGGATGACCCTTTGGTCGAAAAATATGATGTTCTGGTGCCGGATAGCTACATTCTTATTGAAGTGGAAGACAGCGGATGCGGCATTCCGCCTGAAAACCTGACCAAAATATTTGAGCCATTTTTTACAACCAAGGAAGTGGGTGAGGGCACTGGGTTGGGCCTCGCGACCGTCTATGGCATCGTAAAACAAACCGGTGGTTTTGTTTTTGTTGAATCGGAAGTAGGGTCAGGCAGCAAATTCCTGTTGTTCCTAAAGGCACATGACACTGGTGCGGAAACATCTGATGCTGAAGCAAAACCTGTTGAAATGCCAGAACAGGACCTTACCGGTAAGGGCACTATACTTATCGTGGAGGATGAAGACCCGGTTCGCATGTTTGCGCGCCGCGCCCTTGAAAACAAAGGATACAGGGTGCTCGAGGCGGATTCTGGCGAAGCAGGCCTGGATATCCTTAACTCTACCGAAGGGCATATTGATTTGCTAATCACCGATGTTGTGATGCCGAATATGGATGGACCCGCGTTGGTTAACGAAGCACGTAAAAAACGTCCGGACGTGCCGGTCATTTTCATATCCGGATATGCGGAAGACATGTTCCGCAAAAACCTGGAAGCCGAGGAATTTCAGTTTCTGCCAAAACCCTTCACATTGAAGGCGCTCGCGGAAACAGTGAAGGGCATACTGGGTTAGCTTCTGCGAAAAGCCACTAAGATTCCTAATTTTTTGTGCTGTTTCTGTGGCTTAGCGCCACGAGAACAAAAGGTGAATATTTTCTCTTGGCACATGAGAACAAAATGTGTACAAACATTCCATTGCAAGCAAACAACGCCTATGGAATAAGGAGACCCGAAAATGGCTATGCCAGAACTTCAGTTGGTTAAAGGAGCATCCATGGACAAGAGCAAAGCGCTCGAAGCGGCACTCGGTCAAATTGATCGTGCGTTTGGCAAAGGGTCAGTGATGAAGTTGGGGCAACGTGAGAGCTCCATTGAAATTGAAGCAATTTCCACGGGATCACTCAACCTTGATATTGCCCTTGGCATCGGGGGTTTTCCCAAAGGCCGGATTATCGAAATTTATGGGCCGGAAAGTTCTGGTAAGACAACGCTTGCCCTTCATGCCGTGGCGGAAGCTCAGAAAGCCGGTGGTATCGCCGCATTTGTGGATGCCGAGCACGCGCTGGACCCGGTTTATGCTCGTAAGGTCGGTGTTGATGTTAACGAGCTATTGGTCAGCCAACCCGATACCGGCGAGCAGGCACTTGAGATTGCGGACACACTCGTTCGCTCCGGTGCTGTTGATATCCTTGTAGTGGACAGTGTTGCAGCGTTGACACCACGTGCTGAGATTGAAGGCGAAATGGGCGATAGCCATGTTGGCCTTCAAGCGCGTTTAATGAGCCAGGCTTTGCGCAAACTCACGGCATCCATTTCCAAGTCAAATACGATCGTTATTTTCATCAACCAGATTCGTATGAAAATTGGAGTGATGTATGGCAGCCCGGAAACCACAACAGGTGGTAATGCCCTGAAATTCTATGCCTCGGTCAGGCTTGATATCCGGCGCATTGGTCAGATCAAGGAGAAAGACGACATCGTTGGTAATGCGACCCGTGTTAAGGTGGTGAAAAACAAAGTAGCACCTCCGTTCAAGCAGGTTGAATTCGATATTATGTACGGTGTTGGTGTATCCAAGATGGGTGAAATCATTGATTTGGGTGTCAAGGCTGGCGTGGTTGAAAAGTCTGGTTCCTGGTACAGTTATGCCAGCCAGAGGATTGGGCAGGGCCGCGAAAACGCCAAGCGTTTCTTGTTGGAAAACGATGATATTGCTAACGAAATTGAACAGTTAATTCGTCAGAACGCAGGCCTTGTGAATGAGGCAATGCTGACAGATCCTTCTACGGATGAAGACGAAAAATAGAATTTTGTTATAGTTGCAAAATTTAAAGGGGTGCGGTGGCATCCCTTTTTTCGTTTCAGGTGTGTGTTTGTATGTGGCCGTGAACTGGTTGCAACACAATTTTCTTGAGTAATATGCTGCCTTCTATACAAAGTCGGAGCCTGGCCCCGTGTCGTCACGGGCGCTTGGAATATAGGTGATTTAGAGAGGCCGATTATGTCCGGACAGACTTCAGGACCAAAGCATGGTAGCCCGATGCATAGTACCAATGAGATCAGAAAAACGTTTCTGGATTTTTTTGCAGCAAATGGCCATGAAATCGTTCCATCAGCACCGCTTGTGCCGATCAATGATCCTACGTTGATGTTCACCAATGCCGGTATGGTGCCTTTCAAGAACGTATTTACCGGCGCTGAAGCGCGGCCATATTCGCAAGCAACCTCGTCTCAGAAATGCGTCCGCGCAGGCGGAAAGCATAACGACTTGGACAATGTGGGTTATACAGCTAGGCATCACACCTTTTTTGAGATGTTAGGGAATTTCTCCTTTGGCGACTATTTCAAGGATCGGGCTATTGAGCTCGCCTGGACCCTTGTAACAAAAGACTTTGGTGTTGACCCAAACCGCCTGACCGTAACGGTCTATCACGACGATGATGTTGCTTTTGACTTATGGCGTAAAATTTCGGGCCTTCCCGAAGATCGCATCATCCGTATCGCTACCAGCGATAATTTCTGGTCAATGGGGGAAGTTGGTCCCTGCGGCCCATGCTCAGAGATATTTTATGATCACGGCGATCATATTTGGGGTGGTCCTCCCGGCAGTCCTGACGAGGATGGTGACCGTTTTGTCGAAATCTGGAACCTCGTCTTTATGCAATATGAGCAACATGCGGGCGGTAACCGGACGGATCTTCCCCGACCCAGCATCGATACGGGGATGGGCCTGGAACGTATTGCAGCCCTGATGCAGGGTACCCACGATAACTATGAAACCGACACTTTCAAAAGGTTAATCAGCAGTTCTATCGATGCAACCGGAGCCGCTGAAACGGATGAAACCCGAGCATCGCATCGGGTGATCGCGGATCACATGCGTGCTTGTAGTTTTTTGATTGCTGATGGTGTTTTGCCGTCCAATGAAGGGCGGGGATACGTGCTGCGCCGCATCATGCGCAGGGCCATGCGTCACGCCCATTTGCTTGGGGCAAAAGACTTGGTAATGCACCGGCTGGCACCAACACTGGTAGCTGAAATGGGGTCCGCTTTTCCTGAACTGGGCCGCGCCGAGGCCCTTATCGAGGAAACATTGAAACTTGAGGAAGCCAAATTCCGCACCATGCTTGAAAAAGGCCTGCGGCTTTTGGATGACGAAGTAGGCAAACTGTCGGGTAATACGCTGGCAGGTGATGTCGCGTTCAAATTATACGATACCTATGGTTTTCCGCTGGATCTGACGCAGGATGCATTGCGGGCACAAAATATGATGGTTGACGTTGAAGGCTTTAACGCGGCAATGGAAGAACAGCGAGCGAAAGCCCGCGCTGCCTGGGCAGGATCAGGCGATGCCGCAACAGAAACAGTGTGGTTTGATTTACACGACCGCAAAGGTGCGACAGAGTTCGTTGGATACACGTCTGAGCAGGCGGAAGGGCAGGTTACCGCAATTGTCAAAGATGGTTCATTGGTTGATGCTGCGTCCGCCGGTGAGGACGTCCTGATTGTTACAAATCAAACCCCATTTTACGGCGAATCTGGCGGCCAGATGGGCGACACAGGCACGCTTATGAGTGACGGTGTGCAGGTTTCAGTTACTGATACGTTGAAAAAGGTCGGCGCATTGCATGTCCACGCAGCGCATATTGATGAAGGGACGGTTTCGGTAGGCCAAGCTCTGGACATGAAGATCGACGGCGAGCGGCGACGGCAACTGAAAGCAAATCATTCGGCAACACATGTTTTGCACGAGGTTCTGCGGCGTGAACTTGGGGAGCATGTAACGCAAAAGGGGTCACTGGTGGCGCCTGATCGCCTGCGCTTTGATATCTCTCACCCCAAAGCGATCTCTGCCGATGAAATGGAGCGTATCGAGGTTGCTGTCAACGCTTTGATCCGGGAAAACGCCCCCGTCAACACCAGGTTATTGAGTTATGATGACGCTATTGAGGCTGGCGCTATGGCATTGTTTGGTGAGAAATACGGCGATGAAGTGCGTGTTGTTTCAATGGGATTAGGCAACCAAACCCGCCCTGATTTTTCGGTTGAATTGTGCGGTGGCACCCACGTTGAACGGCTCGGTGATATCGGTTTGTTCACGATCACATCCGAAAGCGCTGTTTCTTCTGGTGTCAGACGACTGGAAGCCCTAACAGGCGCTGCTGCACATAGCCATCTTCTGCATCAACAGGCGCTGCTAAAGCAGGCGGCGGCAACCATTAAGACCAATCCTGATGACTTGGTCGACAGGGTTGCTGCCTTGCAAGCTGAACGCAAAGCTCTTGAAAAAGACTTGGCAGAGGCACGGAAGCAGGCCGCAATGGGCGGTGGTGCTGCGAGTGGATCAGAAGCTAAAACAGTGAATGGTACGGCTTACCTTGGGCAGGTTCTGAATGGTGTCAGCCCCAAGGACCTACGAGGCCTTGCTGACGAGGCGAAGCAGAAGCTCGGGTCCGGTGTTGTTGTTCTTGTGGCAGTGAATGATGGTAAAGCGGCTGTGCTGGTGGGCGTTACGGATGATTTGACCACGACCCACAGTGCTGTTGACCTGGTTCGTATGGCGGCAGCTGCTGTTGGGGGCAAAGGCGGCGGCGGCAGACCAGACATGGCCCAGGCTGGAGGGCCTGATGGGGCAGCCTCGCAGGCGGCGCTTGATGCAGTGGAAGCAGCGTTAGGGAACTAGGTTTAATCCCTGTTGCTGGTGCCGAGCACAATAAGAAAGGCCGCCTGTTCATGACAGGCGGCCTATTCATTTGAAAGATGGTTGTAGGATCGTGTCGCTTACGACATCTCTGCCTTCAGATTTTCGTCAATCTTGTCGAAGAACTGGCCTGTTGTCATCCAGCTTTGGTTAGGACCGATCAAAAGCGCGAGGTCTTTTGTCATTGATCCTTTTTCAACCGTTTGAATGCAGGTTCTTTCAACCAGTTGGCCAAATTCAGTCACTTCTGGTGTGTTGTCCATCATGCCACGATACTTGAGACCGCGTGTCCAGGCGAAGATCGAGGCAATTGGGTTTGTCGATGTTTCTTTGCCTTCTTGGTGCTGGCGATAGTGGCGCGTTACTGTGCCGTGCGCAGCTTCTGCTTCCACAGTTTTTCCGTCCGGCGTCATCAAAACTGACGTCATCAGACCAAGCGAGCCAAAACCCTGTGCAACCGTATCCGACTGGACATCGCCGTCATAGTTTTTACAGGCCCAGACAAATCCACCAGCCCACTTGAGGGCGCAAGCAACCATGTCATCAATCAGGCGGTGCTCATAGGTGACGCCTGCATCTTTGAATTTGTCTTCAAACTCGTTTTCGAAGACTTCAGCGAACAGGTCTTTAAACCGGCCATCATAGGCTTTCAAAATTGTGTTTTTCGTGGACAGATACACAGGCCACTTGCGATCCAGGCCATAGTTCATGCAAGCGCGCGCAAAATCACGAATGCTTTCATCCAGGTTATACATGCCCATTGCAATACCAGCATCTGCAAACTCATAGACTTCTTTTTCAATAGATTCGCCGCCGTCCGCTGGTTCAAACTTCATTGTCAGCTTGCCAGCACCGGGTACCAGAAAATCTGTTGCGCGATACTGGTCCCCAAAGGCATGACGACCAATGACGATTGGCTGTGTCCAGCCTGGCACCAGGCGGGGTACGTTTTTAATGATGATAGGTTCGCGGAAGACCGTACCCCCCAAAATATTACGGATAGTGCCGTTAGGGCTGCGCCACATCTTCTTCAGATCAAACTCCTCGACGCGCTGCTCGTCAGGAGTGATCGTGGCGCACTTTACGCCAACACCATGTTCCTTAATAGCATTTGCCGCGTCCACCGTAATTTGGTCGTTAGTTTCATCGCGTTTTTCTACCGACAGGTCATAATACAGCAGATCAACATCCAGATAGGGTTGGACCAGCCGTTCACGGATCCATTGCCAAATGATGCGTGTCATCTCGTCGCCATCAATTTCCACGATAGGGTTTTTTACTGCTATCTTACTCATGTGTCCCTCAACTCTGTTAATCAGTGTCTCATATCGGCAGAAAACGCGGTCTGCTGACCCGGTCTCCAATTCGCGCGCACCCTAGCATTTCGCCCCTAAGAGTTGAAGCGCAATCTAACTGGATTTGTCATAATTGTAGGGCAGCTTTGGTAAGCGGCAACTCAAGCATGATTGTTAGCATTGTTGATCAGCCTTATTGCGCCCTCGGGGCTATCGGTAACCGTAAGCAGGTCTGCGTTTTCTGGCGCCGCAAAGCCATCGGTTACAACGTGCTCGACCAGTTCGAGCAGCGGCGACCAATAGTTATTGCTATTGACGATTATGATGGGTTTGCTGTGGAGGCTTAACTGTGCCCAAGTCATCATTTCAAGTGTTTCATCAAGCGTACCCAAGCCGCCCGGCAACACTATGAAAGCGTCAGAGCGTTCAAACATCATTTTTTTGCGCTGGTGCATATCATCTGTGAGATGAAGCTCAGATAACCCCTCTTGCGTTACCTCAACATCGTCCAAGTGATGGGGAATGATACCAACTACATCAACACCGTGTTCGCTGGCTGACCTGGCGACAACGCCCATCAATCCGATACTGCCGCCACCATACACAAGAGACAAACCCGCCTCGGCAATGCGTTGGCCTAACTCTGCTGCTTGGTCTTTGTAAAGCTGCTTATTCCCCATTCGCGATCCGCAATAGACACATACAGTTTTGATAAGTGTTTTGGTGCTCATTGTGGATTTCCTATGGTTTATGACTAATGTTGGGTCAAACTTTTGACATGATTATGATAAATTTATCTATAATAATCTCGACCGGATTGTTAAGAGTTGAAAGAACCCGGGTTAAGTGCCAACAACAGCGCTCGCCCCTCGTGAGTAGTGAGACAAGATGGCCCTACTGGCAAACCCGTCTGGAAGAAACAACCTCATTGCTTTTTTCGTCGTGCTCGTTGGGCTGGCGCTTGTACTCGCTTATTTTTTTTCAGACAGTCAAGACAAGCCTCTGGTGCCTGACGAGGTAGCGGATGTTCAGGCCGTGGAAGATGTGCCTGCGACTGCTGCATCCCCCGAATTTGATTTAGTGAGAATTTCCCGGGGTGGAACTGGTGTGATCGCCGGGCGGATGGCGCCGGGCGCGCAAGTGGTTTTGTTCGCTAACGGTGAAAAGATTGCTGAAGTCGTTGCCAATGAAGACGGCGAATGGGTGATTATTCTGGATCAACCGCTAGAGGCGGGTTCGGTTGAACTGAATTTGAAGGCCGTCGATAAAGATACACAACAAACTAGTGAAGCAGAAAAAATCGTTGTTGTGTCGGTTCCTGAACGCGAGGCTGACCGTTTTGTAGCGCGTCAACAAAATGGTGTTGTGGCCGTATTGACCCCCAAAGATGGGGACGGCGCAAGCCAGGTGCTTCAGAAGCCTGGGGTTGCGGCCTATGCGGAAGTTGGCGAAAGTCTGCGTGTTGATACCATAGACTACGGCGCAGGAACAGGCGTGATTGTCACGGGCAGTTCATTGCCGCGCGTCAACGTCCGCCTTTACCTGGACGGTAATTTTGTTGACGGTGTTCGCGCGGATGATTCCGGGCGTTGGACCGTGACCCTCGCGGGCACCGAGCTTTCGCCCGGTAATCATATTATGAGGGTGGATCAAACGGTAGGGGACGGTCAGGTGCAACTGCGTGTCGAGCAGCCGTTCAATACTGGTGAACCTATTGATCAGAGTTTGGCCGAAGGGGGCGTGTTTATACGACCGGGCAACACCCTTTGGCAGATTGCGCGCCAATTATATGGGTCTGGCGTTCGTTATACACTGATTTTTGGTGAAAACAGCGAACAAATTGCTGATCCTGACCTGATATATCCCGGCCAAGTATTTAAACTGCCGCCAAAAAACTAGCTGGCTTTGCAGTGTATGCCTAAGGCTAATTTATCCTTATGCCGCAATCGGCTTGGCTTTGAGGTGTGACTTGAGCGTCGTAAGATGGCTTTTTGTCTGCAAAAGAATTGTCGTCAAAGCCACGATCAAGTCTTTTCCGGCAAGCTTTTCGTCAGTGTGTGTGATGCACTGGAACAGGACATGCCCGTCACTGTCGACAGAGTAGGCACCGTCAATACATCTGTTGTTTGCATACAGACGCTCAATGGCTGTGGCGCGCTGTGCTGCGTTTTCAATGGTGAAATACAAACGACCCAAGTTTGCCTGCAGGTGTATTTGTGCCTTATCACCACGCGTTTGTTCAGACATCACGTGGAAATGAATTCCTTCCCATTCAAACGACAGTTGGTCGAATTTCTGGCCCTCCAGTTCCTGAAGACGAAGAGTAACTCTATCTATTTCTTGTTGTAGTTTCATTGTGGTCTACCAGGTTCTCGGGCCTTACGTGGTGGTGCTACGGAGCATCGCTTGTTGGGCTTAAACAAGGGTTAACAACAGTCAAAAATGTTAGCGTTTGCTGCTATTTGCCACCCTCAATTCCTTGACCTGAACGCGCAAAGTCGCCAGTGTGTCGCGAATTGCATTATGCGGCCCTGACGATTAATGGCTTACCCATTGAGAACTCGGTCGCCAGTAAAAGGTAGAGTTCATGAAAGCAACAGACGTTGTCATGACGCCCATCCACAAGGAAGGGCACACATACATTGCGATTTTCTTCGCAGTTTCGATTTTGCTTTACTATATGTTTGCGCCGTTTCTTGGCTGGGTTGGCATCATATTAACGGCGTGGTGCATCTATTTTTTCCGTGATCCCAATCGTGTGATTCCCGAAGAAGAAGGTGTGTTGGTCAGTCCGGCAGATGGCACGGTGTGCGCCGTGCTAGATGCAGTTCCGCCAGCAGAATTGGGCATGGGCGACGCACCACGCAAACGAATTTCCATTTTTCTGTCAGTGTTTAACGTGCACGTGAACCGCGTACCGGCTGCAGGCAAAATTACCGCTCTTGCTTACGTGCCAGGAAAATACCTGAATGCTGCGGCGCTTGAAGCAAGCGAAGAAAACGAGCGGCAACTTATCAGGATGACAACAGAAGACGGGCACGATATCGCCTACGCTCAGGTGGCAGGGTTGGTGGCGCGCCGTATTTTGTGTGATCTGAAAGAGGGTGATGAGGTTGCGCGCGGCGATCGCTTTGGGCTTATCCGATTTGGTAGCCGCACAGATATTTATCTAGACGAAGGCCTTGAAGCGACGGTGGCCGTTGGTCAGACAATGATCGGCGGTGAGACAATCATCGCGCGGCGCTCCTAGGCAGTAGATAACAGGTCCGCTCGGGAAAAATTCAATGCGTGCCATCTCCATTCGTACAATATTGCCAAATGTGGTTACGCTTTGCGCCTTTATGGCTGGCGTAACCTCCATACGGTTTGCGCTTGCGGGTAAGTGGGAACTTGCGGTAGCGGCCATTGCGCTGGCGGGGGTTTTTGACGGCCTCGACGGCACTGTTGCCCGCCTGCTCAAAAGCACCAGCAAGTTTGGTGCTGAACTGGACAGCTTGTCGGATGTTGTGGCGTTTGGTGTTGCCCCGGCTGTTATTTTGTATCTGTGGACGTTACAGGACCTGGATCGTCTGGGGTGGGCTGTCGCGTTAATTTATGCGACTGCAATGGCATTGCGACTGGCGCGCTTTAACGCGCGACTGGATGACACTGAAACAGAAGAGCCGAGAAAAAGGCTGGGCTATTTAACCGGTGTACCAGCTCCCATGGGGGCAGGGTTGCTACTCATGCCCATTATGCTGGATTTGGCAGCAGGCGAGACCGTCGTTCGAGATCACAGTCTTTTTGTGGCGGTGTTTGCAGTTGCGGCAGCCTTATTGATTGTGTCCACAGTGCCTACACTGTCAATAAAGGCATTGCGCGTAAGACGGACATACTTTGTTCCTGTTATGCTTGTCATCGGTGTCGTCATTGCCGGGCTTTTCGTGCGAACATGGGCGGTCATGTTCGGTATCGGTATATTTTATATCGTCAGTTTGCCCGTGACCTATATTGGCTACAGGCGCCGACTGCTCGCCCGCGGTGAACGTCGCAAATAGTTTTTCTATTGGCACCTCTTTTGCTTATCAATGATCTGAAATACGTTTTTTCTGGCGTCATCTTGCATGAAGTCAGCAAAAACAAAGGGTTAGATCGTATGAAAGGTCGGCAAAATGATACAGGTGTTTCCTCTTAAGTCTGGGTATATGGTCAATATTATCCGGAGCGTTGCGGTTTTTGCTGTTATGGCATTGCTAAGCGCATGTGCAAGCCAACCGCTTTGGCAAGGTGAAGAGGTTCTGGTGGAAGCCCGCCAGCAAGCCCTTGAGCAGAATGTCGGCTTCGTATCAGAAGACCATAGGGAACTTCGGGACCGTTTCAATGCATTGGAACGATTGTATGTTGAACTGGTTCAACATGTTCGGGCACAGGAATCACAGATTGCGGATATGAGTTCCAAGGTGGCAACCGTTGAAAAAGACCCACAGGTCGAGGCGTCCGTCAACAGGGTGAAAAACGATGTCACAGTGATACGCGATCAACTCAAGAAATTGGAAAACCGACTGTTCTCAGTGGAAATGGCTGATACCAGCGAACAATCCTTTGTTGCAGAGACAATTGCAACGCCAGTTCCAACAGCGCCGACAGGGCGCGCGGAAACAAACGCGGATGCAAGTACAGCAGTTGAGACGGACGCGACACCAGTGGCCAATGTTGAACGTAATGACGAAGCTTTCTTCGGCGTGCATCTTGCGTCTTTCAGAAGCAAGGACCAGGTTGGCAGCGGCTGGAACAACCTTGCACAAACTTTCGCCGGTGATTTGCAGGGGCTCACACCGCTTCTTTATGTACAAAGCCAAGAGGGCATCGGTACCTTCATGCGCCTGGTTGCAGGCCCGTTGATCAACGAACAGGAAGCCGATGCCCTGTGCGGCCGCATTAAGCGTGTCAGTCCCGATCAATACTGCCGTGTTTCCGAATATCAGGGTGAGCCAATAACCTAGTTTTCTTGGTCTTCGGTATTGTAATAGCGCTGCACACGGTGCAGCGCTATTTTACGATTCCCGCAGCAAAAAAGTCACAGTTGGTTACTCAGTTTGATCCAATTGTTATAATTTTATGAACGAAACTTGACACTTTCAAGTGAATGCAGTTCGATGGCACTCCATCGAATAGATGTGGCTTGTAGTCGGTTAACTTGGGGAGGTGATATCGACTGCCAGGCGCAAGAAATTGCAGCCGCCAAAGTTATTCGATACCGGGCCTCACCTGGGGGTTTCGCTCGGAATAGGCGCGGTGTTTATGTCAGCGATGGCTTACACCGCGCCTTTGTTTTTCTAAGCTTTCAGTTCGTGCGTAACAGCAAGCACTTCAAGGCCGCTTTAACTCGCTGCCGAAAAAACCATTTATCAGAAGCTTGTTTTCCAAGCAGTTTTTCCAGTGTTCTGTGAATAGGTCAACATGTCCTCTTCTTTAACACCACAGCCTGTTTTCTGCTGCAGCACAGTACGAAGCATAATAGCTATTGCGTTCTGGATGGCGGACATCCCCATGCCGCCCAACAGTAAAAACAATCCTATAATTAAAATGTGGCTCAGGGTCATTCCATGTCTCCAATGTTCTTAATTTGTTCTTATTTGCTGAGCGTTGCTTAGTCAAGAACAAAAATAGAACATCAGGTGTGTAGGCTCTTGATTGATTGTCATTTCTTCAAGGCATTGGCACGAACGGCGATACCTGCTAACAAGAAGGTAAGTGAGTCACGTTGGTGCGTGGCGAGAAGAAAAGAGAATGAAAAATGTCATTGGACATCAGTGCTGAGCAAGGCGCGGATGTTCGACCTCAGCGATCAAAAAAGGATCGTGTGCGGGACCGCAAAGGCAAAAAAGCCAAAACAGGTCAATCGGCAAAAGCCCAGGGTGCACAAGAGGTCGGTCGTGCCGAAGAAAAGTCGATCAACACGGAAAACCTTGCTGGTCGCAAGGGAAAGAAATCCCAAGGCGCTAAAAATGCGCATCGGCGGGAGTATTCCACCTCAAAAAGATCCGGCAAGATCGGTTCAGCAGGCAATTCCCAGCAGCCCAGACAGCGTAGAAACCTAGCATACAGCGCCATTGACCTTGGCACTAATAACTGTCGCCTTCTAATTGCGAAACAGACCAAAGGTGGCTTCAGGGTGATCGATGCCTTTTCCCGAATCGTTCGCTTGGGCGAAGGCGTTGGCAAAGATAATAAGCTGTCTGAAGAGGCCATGGACCGGACCATTGATGCGCTCAAGGTCTGTGCCGAAAAGTTGGCACGCCGAAACGTAACATTCATGCGGCACGTGGCGACAGAAGCCTGCCGTATTGCCGATAATTCAGACGAATTTGTCGCGCGGGTAAAACGCGAAACAGGCATTAATCTTGACGTAATTTCTGCGCGCGAGGAAGCTAGGTTGGCTGTTCTCGGGTGTCAGTCGCTTATCGCACCTAACAAGAAAAATGTTCTGGTTTTCGATATTGGTGGCGGCAGTACAGAGTTGATCTGGGTAAAAGTACGCCCTGGTCGCGCAAACGAAATCCGGGGTTGGATGTCTGTGCCGTGGGGCGTTGTAAATCTAACGGAGAAATTTGCCAAAGCAGGCAAAACCCCAAAACCGAAAAAATATGCACGCATGATTGACACCATGAAAGAACACTTGCATGCGTTTGAAGAGGCACATGAGCTGAGTAAAGTGCTTAGGGGGCGTCATACCCAATTTCTTGGGACATCAGGCACAGTAACAACTTTGGCAAGTCTGCATTTGGGGTTGCCCAAATATAACCGTGACAAAGTGGATGGTGCTTGGATGAAGTCCAAGGATATTGGTGCATTGTCCCGCAAGGTTGCTGAGATGACACCGGAACAGCGTGCTGCAGAACCTTGCATTGGCACTGAGCGCGCCGACCTTGTGGTTGCCGGGTGTGCCATATTGGAAGCAATTTTAAGCATGTGGCCGGTCGAAAGCCTTCGTGTTGCTGACAGAGGTATACGTGAGGGAATTCTGCGGGGGCTGATGGAACTGGACCATCCTCCGAGGTTAGTGCCAGCCAAATCTGAAGTCCCCAGACAGAGCGAAGTCAAAAGCCAGGCGCAAAATCCATCCGCAACTGACCCTAAAACTGACAAGAAAAAGCAACGTAATAAAAAACAACGTAATAAACGGGATACCTGATGGCCAAGGGCTGGAACAGACAATCACAGACCAGAAGCCGCGCTCGCGGTGCCAAAGTACGTGTTAAGACTGCACGCGGGCGAAAGCCATCGTCAACGCGGTGGTTACAGCGGCAGCTTAACGACCCCTATGTTGCAGAAGCCAACAGGCTGGGTTTGCGGTCGCGTGCGGCATTCAAGCTTTCTGAACTTGATGACAGATACCAGTTTTTAAAGGGGGCTAACCGCGTTGTTGACCTAGGGTGTGCGCCTGGTGGTTGGTTGCAAATCCTGACAAAAAAACTGCCGGACACTGCGCAGATTATCGGCATAGATTTGCAAGAAATTGAGCCGGTATCGGGTGCAGATATCTGGGTGATGGATTTTTTATCCGAAGATGCTGAGGAGCGTCTGATGGCTGCACTTGACGGCCCAGCCGACGTCGTTCTGTCTGATATGGCAAACTCTGCTACTGGGCATCGTCAAACGGACCAGATCAGAACCATGGCACTGTGTGAAGCAGCGCTTGATTTTGCGATCAAGGTATTAGGCGAGGGCGGTACATTTGTCGCCAAGGTTCTGCAGGGTGGCAGTGATAATGCGCTTATCACACGCATGCAGCATCATTTTAAGTCTGTGAAGCATACGAAGCCGCCGGCCAGTCGCGCTGATTCCAAAGAATGGTTTGTCGTTGCTCAAGGGTTCAAAGGCAACCGCAAGACTTAAAGTCCCTGAAACTCAATGATTTTATCGTGATTTTTGGGTCAAGCAAAATTCACATTGTTTTTGACATCGCTTCGCGGTATTGAACGGCGAACATCCAAACCATGGATCCTTGTGGATTTTGCCTTTCCCACAAAAGTTGAAAGGCCGGGCTGGCGTTCACTCCATCGCGGTAGCCCCTAGATAGACAGGAACTGCTATGGACATTCGCCTTGGCCTCACTTTTGATGATGTTCTCCTCCTTCCGGCTGCCAGTGATGTAATGCCCGCGCAAGTGGACGTTAGTACACGTGTGACCCAGTCCATTGGCCTGAATATGCCGCTTCTCTCCGCAGCGATGGATACGGTGACCGAAGCCCCGATGGCGATTGCGATGGCCCAAACGGGTGGCATGGGCGTACTGCACCGTAATATGTCGGACGAAGAACAAGCTGCCATGGTCCGGCAGGTTAAAAAATACGAATCAGGTATGGTTGTTAACCCTGTGACCATGTACCCGGATGATACCCTTGCAGACGCAATGGACCTTATGGGCCGTCATAAGATTTCGGGCATACCGGTGGTGGAACGCAGCGGCGGCACTGGCCCAAAAAAATTGGTCGGCATCCTAACGCACCGTGATGTGCGGTTTGCCAACATGATGGACCAGCCCGCCAGTGAGCTGATGACTAAAAATGTTGTGACAGTTAAAGAAGGTGTGTCATCTGACGAAGCCAAGCGCTTGTTCCATCAGCACCGCATTGAAAAACTGATCGTTGTGGATGATCACTATCGCTGCGTTGGCCTGATTACCGTCAAGGATATGGAAAAGGCTGTTGCGCACCCAAGTGCCTGTAAGGATGATAAAGGACGCCTTCGGGTTGCGGCTGCGACAACCGTTGGTGACAAAGGTTATGAGCGGGCAGGGGCGTTGATTGAGGCTGAATGTGACCTGATCGTTTTGGATACGGCACACGGCCATTCGTCTCGGGTGATCGAACAAGTAGAAAAAATCAAGAAGTCATGGGGCAATGCCCAATTGGTTGCGGGTAATGTGGCAACGGCAGACGCTGCACGCGCCCTAATCGATGCGGGTGCAGACGGTATTAAGGTCGGTATTGGGCCTGGCTCTATTTGCACGACACGCATTGTTGCGGGTGTCGGTGTACCACAATTAACCGCTGTGAATGATGTGGCGGAAGTTGCAGCCAAGCAAAACATACCGGTAATTGCGGATGGTGGCTTGCGTACATCTGGCGACGTTGCAAAAGCTATTGCGGCTGGCGCCAGCCTTTGCATGGTCGGGTCCCTTTTGGCTGGTACGGAAGAAGCGCCTGGCGAAGTATTCCTGTATCAGGGCCGGTCATACAAGGCATACCGGGGCATGGGATCCGTTGGTGCAATGGCGCGTGGCTCCGCTGATCGTTATTTCCAGGACGATGTGAAAGACACGCTGAAGCTGGTACCTGAAGGCGTTGAAGGTCAGGTGCCTTACAAGGGGCTTGCCGCCAACGTATTGCACCAACTTGTTGGTGGCCTGCGTGCCAGTATGGGGTACACCGGCAGTCGCACGGTTGATGACATGCGCACGGGCGCGAAATTTGTGCGTATCACAAATTCTGGTTTGCAGGAAAGCCATGTGCATGATGTGACAATCACGCGTGAGTCGCCCAATTATCCAACCAAATAACGGCAGGGGCACCCCATGCGTCCCGCAGCCCGCATCCAGGCAGCCATTGATATCCTTGATCTTGTTGAAGAGGGGATAGCCAGCGAAGGCTTGCCTGCCGATGCTGTGGTGGCAAGCTATTACAGAAGCAGGCGGTATATTGGGTCAAAAGACAGGCGGGCAATTTCCGAGTTAGTCTACACCGTTTTGCGGCGACGTGGACGCCATATCTGGCGGATCGGGGCAGCTTGGCTGGATTGTACTGCTCGGACGTTGATGCTCAGTTATCTGGCGCTGAATGACCGGGACAGTTTGGCCCTTTTTGGTGATGAAGCACCGCATAGCCCCGCAGCGTTAACCACTGAAGAGACATCAGCATTGGATGCGATGCCTGATAGTTTAGTTGGTGCACCCATGTCGGCGGCATTGGAGGTGCCAGCATGCGTTGAAAAAATGCTCCAGCGGCGATTTGCCGATAAGCTCGCGGATGCGATGTCTGCCTTGAATGAAGGCGCGTCACTGGACTTGAGGTGTAATCCTCTTGGGTACAGTATTGATATAAATAATCGCATTAAAGAAATTGATCAAAATTTTAAAAAAACAATATTTTCACCAATTGGATTTAGATCAAAATCAAAATTAAATATTACTGCCAATCCCCTTTATCGGGATGGCTCCGTTGAGATTCAGGACGAGTCTGCGCAGGTCGCAAGTTACCTTGTTGATGCCAAACCAGGCATGAATGTTATCGATCTGTGCGCGGGCGGCGGGGGCAAATCTTTAATGGTTTCGGCTCTAATGGAAAACCGTGGTCAGGTTTATGCGTTCGATATTTCATCAAAACGGCTGTCGGCAATGAAACCGCGCATCCAGCGCGCCGGGTGCCGCAACATTCAGTGTCGTGTCCTGCCGGAAGGCGGGTCAGCTCGCCAAAAGCTATTGGCTGACTTTCACGGTAAAGCGGACAGGGTGATTATTGATGCACCCTGTACTGGCTCGGGAACGTGGCGGCGTAACCCTGACCAGCGTTGGCGGCTAACGACGTCTATAATCGAAGGGTATGCGGCCCTGCAATCTTCACTTCTTGAGGAAGGCAGTGCACTTGTAAATGATGGTGGGCGTTTGGTCTATATGACCTGCTCGCTGCTTCCGGACGAAAATGAAGCTGTGGTCGACCAGTTTTTGGCATCGACCAGTGGGCGCTGGCGTCTGTTGGATTATGCAAGCGTGTGGCAACAGGTTTTGCCGTCTGCCTCGCCTAAGACGGCGTCGTTAAACCCCAAATGTTTGCAGCTCGTCCCGCACAAGCACCAGACCGACGGCTTTTTTGTTGCCATCTTTGAAAAGGCACCGCTTTGATAGCTTGTGGGTGACGAACGAGCAGGACAAATTTCATGGCGATACATGTGCAGGACGAGGTGCCGGTAAGGGTGCCTGTATCGATTATCCTTTTCCGCAGTCTGGTCGCCGGATTGCTTATGGCCCATGGGTGGGCACGCTTGCTGGCTGATGCGGTCTTGCCGTTTGGTGGGTATTTGGATGGGTTGGGGTTTCCCCTCGGCTACTTGATCGCGTGGGCAATAACATTGCTTGAAATTGTCGGCACAGTGCTTGTGATGTTCGGATCCCGCTATACGCCGTATCTGTGTGGTGTGTTTATCGGGATTTATGGTGTTGGTATTGTTTTGGTGCACGCCAGCGAGGGCTGGTTTGTGGTTGGCTTGGGCCGAAACGGCATGGAATACAGCGTGCTTTTGATCGCGAGCCTGCTGTTGATTGGGTGTTCTCACTTGCCAGAAAGCGTTAAAAACCGACTTTCAGCCATTAGAAAACATACAGACAATTAACAAAATGCCGCTATATTGCTAACAAACGGTACGAAAAAGAGAAGTTTATGATGCAAAAACAAATAAAGTGGACGGCGCGTTTGCTTATAGGGAGTGCAATTTTGTTTTCTGGCCCAACGATGGCCAATGAAAAGTATAAAGATGCATCCCGACTGCTTGTGAATGAAGCTGCCATGGCATTGACAGCAGAAAATGCTGCTGAGGCGCAGGTCTTGTTTGAACGTGCATTGGTGGCAAATCCGGCAAATCTTGACGCCATGATAGGCCTTGGAAAAACCCATGAAGTTCAAGGCCGTGTTGGGCGTGGCCTGAAGTATTATCGGCAAGCATTGTCCATTGACCCTAATGCGCTACCTGCGCTGGAAGCTCAGGCCATTGCCTTTCTAAAACGTGACATGGTGGAACGCGCTGAGGCGAACAGGGACAAACTGGCAAAATTGTGTGACCAAGGTTGCGATGCGCTGGACACTGTATCTTCTGCGCTAGAGACATTCAGATCAGATAAAGCGCAAGCAGCGGACCTTGCCCAGGCACAGATAGAGGGTAAGTAAGCTAAAACGCTAAAACGTAGCGATGCTAATCTTTGATGCTGAAACAATAAAAGGAGCCAGTGGGCTCCTTTTTTTTTGTCACTAGTATTACGTCATACGCCGCCTAGAACCTGCCGGGCCATTCCGCCGCGATATAGGCAAACACCGCCCAGGCTGCCATATTCTGCTTCAAATGGTCTGGGTTGACCTTGTCCAGAGTATCGTCTGCCGTGTGATGTAGGTCGAAATAATCTGTCCCATCCTGCATCAGATCCATGACAGGCATGCCAACACGAGCCAACTGACCAACGTCCGGCCCACCAAAAGCGGGTCGATCTGCCCGGATGACCCCCAGAGGCCCCATAAGCTGAGCCATTTTATCAACAACAGGCAGCGCGTCTGGACGCACAGTAGCAGCCAGCGCCCATATCGGCCCAGCACCAAAGTCGGACTCTGCCCCAACAATAAGATTGGATAGGTCGTCTTTGTGAGCTTCAGCATATTGACGAGCGCCGACAAGGCCGATTTCTTCCGCTGCAAACAACACAACACGGATGGTGCGGCGGGGCGCCATCGGCGCTGTGCGTTTGATCAGGTCTGCGGTTGCCATGGTGATGGCAACACCGGCCCCGTCATCTACCGCACCAGTGCCAAGGTCCCAACTGTCCAGATGGCTGCCCAGGATGACCACCTCGTCCGGCTTTTCGCGCCCAGTGATTTCACCAATGACGTTCGCCATTTCAACGGTGCCATGATCTTTCGTCTGGATATCCAAATATAGGGACACGGGCTGCCCGCGTTTCAAAATTCGCTCCAGTTGGTCAGCATCCGGGTTCGATAAGGCTGCCGCAGCAATACGCGGTGCATCGTCGGTATAGTTTACGCCGCCGGTGTGGGGCAGGCGGTGGCTGTCTGTACCAATTGAGCGGATAACTATAGCAAGCGCGCCTTTTTGTGCAGCTTCGCTGGCACCGCGCCCGCGGGCTATCACAGCGGGGCCATAGCCTAAGCCCGCTTTGTGGCGCTCCATCCGATTGGAAATAAACACAATTTTGCCTCTGACGACATCCCCTGGTGCAGCTTTTAAGTCTTCATATGTTGCGAAGTGAGCAATTTCGGCCGTCACACCGCCTTCAGGTGTTGCAACTGATTTGCCAAGTGCGGTGATATGCAGTGGCTGGGCATAGGGTCCAACAACGCGCGCCTCTTCATAAAGGCGTTCCCATTTGGGTACCTTGACCGGCTCGGTGTAGACTTTGTCAAAACCTAGCGACTTAAATTTGGCAACAGCCCAGTCGATAGCCTGCCTTTCTTTTTCGCTGCCAGCCAGTCGGGGCCCAACTTCTGTGGTCAGCGACTCCAGCAGGACATAGGCCCCGTTGTCGTTAAGGGCCGCGGCGCGCAACACTTTTGCAGTTTCGATTGCGGTTTCATCCAGCACCGGTTGTGACTGCGCAAAAGACGGTAATGTCGATACGATAAAGGCTGCGGTTACCGCACTGATTGCTGCTTTAAAATGCATGGTGTCTTCCTCTCTTCAAGCGATTAGAGAGTGATCGACCCATCTTTAGGCGTCAAGCATTTGCTTCTTGTTGACTAATTGTTTGCTTCCAGTCGGAAAGGCTATCAAGCGCGCGTTTGGCTTTGGCAGGTTTCCGGTCCCGACGTTTTAACCGACCTTCCATTGGTGGAAACAGGCCAAAATTCACATTCATGGGTTGGAATGTCTTTGCGTCAGCCCCCCCCGTAATGTGGCTTACAAGCGCCCCGAACGCTGTGGTCGGTGGCGGCGCAACCGGTGTGCCGCCCAGCTTTTCCGTGGCGGCAAAAACACCGGTTATCAACCCCATCGCTGCGCTTTCGACATACCCTTCAACACCAGTGATCTGACCGGCAAACCGCAATCGTGGATCGGCTTTCATGCGCATCAAACCATCCAGTACCATGGGGCTATTTATAAAGGTATTGCGGTGCAAGCCGCCAAGGCGGGCGAACTGGGCGTTTTCCAGCCCCGGAATAGTTTTGAAAATGCGGGTTTGCTCGCCGTATTTCAGCTTGGTTTGGAAACCAACCATATTGTAGAGGGTGCCAAGCTTATTGTCCTGTCTCAATTGAACCACTGCGTGACATTGCCCCTCCATATGCGGGCTTTGCAGTCCAACAGGCTTCATGGGGCCAAAGCGCAGTGTTTCCGGCCCACGCTCTGCCATCACTTCAATCGGCATGCAGCCTTCAAAATACGGCGTATCTTTTTCCCATTGCTTGAAGTCGGCTTTTTCGCCAGTGTTCAGCGCCTCAATGAAAGTATCATACTGCTCTTTGTTCATGGGCAGGTTGATATAATCAGCGCCTTCGCCCTTGTCATAACGACTCTGAAACCAGGCTATATCGAAGTTGATGCTGTCTTTGTAGACAATGGGTGCAATTGCATCAAAAAACGCCAAACTGTCTTCGCCGCATAATTCAAGCACTGCTTCAGATAGCGACGGCGAGGTTAAGGGGCCGGTTGCAACAATGACACTGTCCCAGTCTTTTGGGGGCAGGCCAACCACTTCACCGCGCTCGATAGTGATCAGTGGGTGCGCTTCAAGAGTATGCGTAACTTCGTCGGAGAACTCGTCCCGGTCGACAGCAAGCGCTGAACCCGCCGGCACTTTGTGTTTGTCTGCCGCTGCCATGATCAACGAATTCATGCGCCGCATTTCTTCGTGCAAAAGGCCTACAGCGTTATTTTCCGCATCATCCGAACGGAAAGAGTTGGAACATACTAGTTCTGCGAGTCCGTCTGTATGGTGGGCGTCTGTTTTGCGTTCTGGCCGCATTTCATGCAACACCACGGGGACACCGCGCGATGCGATTTGCCATGCTGCTTCTGACCCCGCAAGGCCACCACCAACGATATGAACTGACTTACTCATTTACAGGGCTCCATGCTCATGATCGCGCTTGTTTACCGAAGTGATGTGAATAATGTAAGGAAAAAGCGACACGAAATCATCATCTCGAAGACCACTATCATACTTATGGGGCGTCAGCTTGCCATTACAGGCCAAAGACATTTTTGACAGACTGAGCGAGTGGCCCCACAGAGGTGCTGGCACAGAAGAGGAGATGGAAGCGCGCGAAGCGCTGATCACCATCCTATCAGGCGAGTTCGAAGTTGATATTACTGAGGAGGGCTTCGATGCGCCGCCAACCTATATCAGGTTTTTCTGGCTGGTAGCCATCCTGTGTGCTTTGGCCGTTTGGGGTGCGACGATGATGCCGTCTGTTATGGCCTTGTTGGGCTTGTTGGGGTGGGGCAGCTACTTCCTGTTTCTTGATTGGCGTATGAGCCCGCTTGTTTGGTGGGGGGCGCAAACGCCAACGGCTAATCTGGTTGCACAAAAAGGTTCAGGACAGCGTTTGTTCATCCTTATGGCCCATATTGACAGCGCGCCAGCGTCGTTTGCTTACCGACCTGGGCAAGTGCAGAATTTTCGGGCGTCGCTTTATGTGTCGCTTGCAATCATGAGCCTCGGCGTCGTTATCCCGCTAATCGCAGGGTCGGGGATCGAGGTTGATCTACAAACGCGCTTGTTTGTTGTTCTTGTGATAATTGGTCACGCAGTCTTGGCATCGCTGGATTATTGGCGCTTTGGGTATACACCTGGCGCTAATGACAATTTGACCGGTGTTGCTGCTGCAACATCGGCGGCCAGTCACCTTTGGCGTCACATGCCTGCAAACGCTGAAGTTCGTCTGGTGATTACCAGCGCTGAGGAAGCGGGTATGCTTGGTGCGCAGCATTATTGGCAGACGCACCGGGATGAGCTTAAGGCACGTGATACATATCTGATCAATATCGACACCGTCGGCTGCCAGAACTTAAAATACGTTACCAAGAGCGGCAGTTTCACTGATGTTGTCTACGACAATCAGTTGACGGACGGGGCCGCATTGTTGATCCAATCCAATGAGACATTCCGGGGTGTTTCAAGTGCAACTCACTTAGTCGGTGATTTTGACAGCGTATGGTTTAACCGCGATGGCATTGCCTCTCTTGCGCTGGCCTCATATGATCAGCACAACAGAATGCCCGCCATTCATACGCCTGAAGACACGGTGGAAAAGGTTAACATGGATACGGTTGCAAAGGCTGCCCGCTTTGCGGAAGCCATCGTGCGGGTTACTCCGGGGCAGGGAGCAACGCGATGAACATAAGCCCGGATGATATCCTGTATTTTTGGTTTACTGAAGCAGGACGAGAAGCCTGGTGGAACAAATCGCCAGCTTTTGATGGATTAGTGCACCGACGGTTTGCCGAAGTTCATGCAGCAGCCTGCGCTGGCGAGCTGTCGTTATGGCGACTAAGAGGCAGGGGGCGTCTTGCAGAAATCATTATTCTGGACCAGTTTTCTCGCAATATGTATCGGAATGATCCGCGTGCTTTTGCAGCAGATGCCTTGGCGCTGGTTTTGGCTCAGGAAGCGGTGGCACTGGGCGTCCAAACAGGCTGGCCTGTTAATTGGCGCTCGTTTCTTTATATGCCGTTCATGCACAGCGAAAGTGCAGTGATCCATGACAAGGCGGTAACGCTGTTCAGCGAGGAGGGGTTGGAAGATAACCTGAAGTTTGAGTATGCCCACAAAGAGATTATTGACAGATTTGGGCGGTACCCGCACCGCAACGCAATATTAGGGCGCAAAAGCACGGCCGCAGAAATTGAGTTCCTGAAAAAGCCGGGAAGTAGTTTCTGAAGGGTGAACACTGTCTATTGAACAGTAGGATCTTGGGGCTTGGCAGATACCAATTCGCTTTCGTAAGCTTGGATTTGCGCGGAGATGCGATTAATGTAGTTAGCCACGATGAGATCATAAGTTCCGTCGCTACGTATTTCGGCCAACCCTTCATTGAAGGCAGTGCACACGGCGTCGTCGTGGAAGCGCGCACCATAATAGGTCGTCGGCAGGATGCGATGTATTGTAAGGGGTTGGAACGAGCCTGTTTTATTTTTTTTGTTCACTTGCGCCAGCTTCAATATCCATTCGTCACCGATCGCCATATCGAAGTATCCAAAATACAAAAGGGATACATGGATAGCTTGATCCGATGACTCAATATAGCGCGGGCTTTTTTTTGCCTGCTCTGCAAACTTTGGCCCCAGATATCGGGTTGCCCCATCAAAGGTAACGATTGACAGATCAGATACATCATTCAGGTCGCGCACGTTGATCATACGGTCCGCAAGCGTTACACCAACGTTTTGATGCCTAATGTACCAATCTGTAATACAGCCTTTGCCCTCTAGCGCGATGTTGGATGTCAGCGTACCGTCAACACCGTCGGCATTGAATGTTTGCAACATGCGGACACGCGGCAACTGAACAAAGTTTGGGGCGTACTGCGTGCGATCAAACACGGCTCGTACGATATCAATCTCAAGGCCACTTCTGCCTTCTTCTGCAACAAATGGCTGAACATTTGGGCGAATGGCGATTGAAATTTTATTCTTATTTGGAAGCGTTTTAGATTGTTGAAGGCCTTCATCCCCCGCCATGGTGTGACTTATCGGGACCAACCAGAACAGGCTAGCGATGATACTGATCAGTAACGGCATAGATCCGTGCTGTTGTATCCTTAGCATAAATAACCACGTGTTCCTGTTTTCCAGTTGTTTGGCCAGCCTGCGTTCGCTGTTCGACCAATCTAAACACGTTTAGTTAATATATTCCTATCTTAAGCAGCTGGACTGACTGCCTTCATTGCCGAACCAGACGTTTGTCCGTTGGGAAGGATGTACGGTACCAGTGATTGATTTCCCAGGTTTCGCCGGGGGCAAGTTCCTTGCGCCATATCACAATACCAGGTTGTCCATCTGCATCCATGATGGTTGGCTTTGTGGTACCGCGCACAGGCTCAATTTTTAGGTCTTCATTCATGGAATTTGGTCGAGCATCAAAAACCTCAAAGGTGTACGCCTTGTCATGATTGTTGGTGACCACGAATTTTTTCTTATGCTCGGTCACTTCGCGGCGATTGAATATGCCAGTATCACCATCTTCGCTTGGCACCGTAATTACATCCACTGTAACGCGGTCATCAACACCGAATGGCAGCTTCAAAAGCTCGTTCGGGAGCAATTGTGGCCAGTCACCAGTGCCGACAAATGAGCCGTCGCGGCTGACGGCGACACGGTTGACGTTCATTGCAGGAATGTCGGAGAAAACAGTGTCGGCATATAGAAAAGCGGTTTCATCGTAGTTGGGGTTTGCCCGCACCACAAAATTTGCCGGTGCGCGGACGCTACCTAAACTGAACCTTTGAGCTGAATAATCACCGGCGACTGAAACCAGAGCTTCAATAGGGAATTCAAGGTCAAACTCGGTGTTGACACCAGTGATACGACTGCCGGTAACTATAACTTCCTCCAGGTTTCTATCTGCAAATCTGGGCGAAGCGAGTGCCATCTGTTTCTCTTCGCGAATGCTCACTTTATCTCGCAAGTTGAGATACTGCGGTGTGGGCATGTTTGATTGAATTGTCATTACAGGTCGATTGGTTGACAAAGTCAGGTTGACGTCGGTCCAGTCTTCCCCCGTTTGTTGCTCGACACTGGCGAAAAGCATAACCTCTGTTTGGTTGTTTGCAGTATCAAGGTTAGCTTCGATGGAGAGGTCCCAGTCCGCGTTTTCAACCAAATAGGTAGTTGTAAGGGTAACGGAGCCGCCTGATGGTGCTTCTACACCGATTGCGGCTTTCATCGTGCTGGTTTCCACGTCACCGGTTTCTTTTAGTGCCCGGCGCAGCGCTGCAATTTCACGATCACGATCTGCGATCGTGGCACTAATTTTACTTTTCTCGGCAAGTAAGTCACCACTTGCATTTTTTACGAACGTAAATGACCGCTCCAGTGCGGTCATTAGATCGTCTGGTGACTGGAAGCCATCCATTGCCTGTTGTCCAGAACGGGCTCCGATGTCGCGAAGGAAACCAAGTTGAAGGTCAATCGCTTCAATTTTGGCACCGTCATCTTTTTGTATATTTTCCAATTTTCGGATTTGGTTTTCAAGGTCGCGCTGACGCTGATAGGAAGCACCTTCTATAAATTGTTCATCCACTTCGGTGTATGTAATTTTGGCTATTCCAGCAGACGCGTTTGTGCGCAAGCCATAGTCTTCGTCCATATCGGCAGTAAAGCCATTCAAGACTATGCGGTGGGAACCCCGGGGCAGGGTAATCGTGGCAGAGCGAGTAACAATTGCGCCGCCGCTGTTGAACAGCGTGACATGAGTGATAGGGGCATCGAGTTGAAAGTCATCCGCTTTTGCGATAGATGCCAAAAGCATTGCCGAAGAAACAAAAATTGTTTTCGTGAATACATGTGTCAGCATGGACTTCCCCTGTTGAGTGAGCAAAACAATACCTGAAATCAATATTTCAAGTATCATCGTGGCCATATTAAGGGAAGCTGAACAGTTTAAGTTCGACCAATTAGGCGCTCAGCCGACGAGCACACTCTACTCCGCAGCCTGCCGTGCTAAAACGGGGGCTAAATACTGTCCTGTATAGCTTTTTGTGATGCGCGCCACGTCCTCGGGTGTGCCGACGGCTACTATTTCTCCACCGCCGTCGCCGCCCTCTGGTCCCAGGTCAAGTATCCAGTCGGCTGTTTTGATAACCTCAAGGTTATGTTCGATCACAACCACAGTGTTGCCTTGCTCTACAAGCGCCTGCAGCACTTCCATCAGTTTGCGGACATCCTCAAAATGAAGGCCGGTTGTAGGCTCATCAAGAATATACAGCGTTTTGCCCGTTGACCGTTTGGACAGTTCTTTGGCGAGTTTGACACGCTGCGCCTCGCCGCCGGATAGGGTGGTGGCTTGCTGTCCTACACGAATGTACCCAAGGCCAACTTTCTCGAGCATCTCAAGCTTATTGCGGATAGCAGGAACAGCCTTGAAAAACTGAACGCCATCTTCAACTGTCATATCAAGAACATCAGATATAGATTTGTCTTTAAAGCGAATTTCAAGAGTTTCACGATTATAGCGTTTGCCCTTGCATTGGTCACACTGCACATAAACGTCTGGCAGAAAGTGCATTTCAATTTTGATCATGCCATCGCCGCGACAGGCCTCGCAGCGACCGCCCTTAACGTTAAAGGAGAAGCGGCCAGGTTTGTATCCGCGCGCCTGCGCCTCCGGCAGACCGGCAAACCAATCGCGGATCGGTGTAAAGGCATCCGTATATGTCGCAGGGTTAGAGCGCGGTGTGCGGCCAATAGGGCTTTGGTCAATATCTACGATCTTGTCCAGGTGCTCCAACCCCTCGATTTCGCTGTGCGCGCCGGGAACGACCCGGCTTTTATTCAGATGACGGGCCACCGCTTTATACAGGGTTTCGATGGTAAATGTGGATTTGCCAGAACCAGATACGCCGGTGATGCACGTTAATGTGCCCAGCGGTATACTGCCATCAACGGTTTTCAGGTTATTGGCGTTTGCCCCCTTGACGGTTAAAAATTTGCCTTTGCCTGGGCGCCTTTGCGCCGGAATGGGAACACTGCGCACACCGGTTAGATATTGCCCTGTTAGGCTTTTGCTGTTTGCCATGACTGCGTTTGGCTTGCCTTCGGCTACAACAGTGCCACCATGCTCGCCTGCGCCGGGGCCCATATCGATCACGTAATCCGCGGTGCGGATTGCATCCTCGTCGTGTTCCACCACCAGAACCGTATTACCGATATCCCGCAGGTTTTTCAGTGTCTCAAGAAGACGGTCATTGTCGCGCTGGTGGAGGCCAATGGAAGGCTCATCCAAAACATACAAAACACCCGTAAGGCCGGACCCGATCTGGGATGCTAGCCGAATACGCTGGCTTTCGCCGCCAGACAAAGTGCCAGAGGATCGGGCAAGCGTTAGGTAACGCAGGCCGACATTATTCAGGAAACCAAGGCGATCCTGGATTTCCTTGAGGACTTTTTCTGCAATCTGTTGCTGTTTCTCCGTCAGTTTACCAGGCAGGTTCTGGAACCAGTCATAGGCGGTGGACACAGACAAAGCGGTTACGTCGCTAATATGGGTATCGGCAATCTTTACGGCCAACGCTTCTGGTTTTAGCCGTGCGCCTTTGCACGATGTACAGGTCGTTGATGACTGATACTTTGAGAGTTCATCGCGCATCCAATTGCTGTCGGTTTCTCGCCAGCGACGCTCGATGTTATTTAGAACCCCTTCAAAAGGTTTGTTAACCTCGAACCGCCGCTTGCCATCCGCATAAACAATCGTGACAGGCGTTTTGCCAGTACCGAACAGAAACGCTTTTTGTGCTTTTTCAGGTAAGTCTGACCATGGCTTGTCGATAGAGACACGATAATGCTCAGCCACTGCATCCAGTGCCTGAAAATAAAACGGCGATGGATTGCTGTTGGCTTTGTTGGCCCAAGGGGCTAGCGCACCGCCCCTGATGGTTTTTGATTTATCGGGCACTGCCAATTCTGGATCGAAGTACAGCTTGTTACCCAATCCGTCACAGTCTGGGCAGGCTCCAAACGGATTGTTGAAAGAGAACAGCCTCGGTTCAATTTCCTCGATAGTAAAACCGGATACCGGACAAGCGAACTTGGCAGACATCAAGTGGCGTTCAGGCGTGTCCGCAACTGTTTCGAAAGCCACGAGCCCCTCTGTCAGATCCAGTGCAGTTTCCACGCTGTCGGCCAGCCGCTGTTCAAGGCCGGGCTTCAGGACCAGCCGATCAACAACGACGTCTATGTCATGCTTGTATTTTTTATCAAGCGCAGGAATATCTTCAATCAGGTAAAATTCGCCGTCCACTTTAACGCGCTGGAACCCGCGTTTTTGCAGATCCGCAAATTCCTTGCGATATTCGCCTTTGCGCCCCCTAACAATAGGTGCCAGCAGGTATATGCGCGCCCCTTCGTCCAGCGTCAGGATACGATCAACCATCTGGCTGACTGTCTGGCTTTCAATGGGCAAGCCGGTTGCGGGAGAATAGGGCACCCCAACGCGCGCCCACAACAGCCGCATATAGTCATATATTTCTGTAACCGTGCCAACAGTTGAGCGTGGATTTTTACTGGTCGTCTTTTGTTCGATAGAGATGGCAGGTGACAGGCCTTCGATATGATCGACATCCGGCTTTTGCATCATCTCCAGAAACTGGCGCGCATAAGCGCTCAGGCTTTCTACATAGCGGCGTTGACCCTCGGCGTAGATGGTGTCAAAAGCCAGAGATGACTTACCAGACCCCGAAAGGCCGGTGATGACCACCAGTTGATCCCGTGGGATGTCCACATTGACGGACTTGAGATTGTGTTCGCGCGCACCGCGCACCGAAATTTCAGTCAGCATATTTATGTCTCACGCAAGGCCGTTCATCATGGGAAAATCAGACCATCAAGTGGGCTGGAATCATCAGGCTGTCAAGCCGTTTGACAGTATATCGAAAACGGGAACATATAAAGAACAATGAAATCACTCCTGACAATAACCGACGCGGTCATGGTTACGCCGGTATACGGATATTATTGGCGAGCAGATTGTAGCTGGTTTGGTAATTGGTTAACGGCAAGTGATGTGTCTCTTCAATGAGTTTAAGGTCATATGACACTGCAGGTGTCTGACAAAGACTAGTATTGGAGATCAACACTACCGAGGCGGCGTTATGCCCTGACAGTATAGTCGCTGCAGCATGATCGGGCAGGGGCTGCCCTGACGGGCGTGCCCGAGCTATGCAGGGTTCAAAACCAAGTCAGCCGAAAAGCCTCAGTCCGCGGAGTCTGTATCGCCAGTTTTGACATAGCGCCCATCAAACCAAACCGCCCATTCTTTCGTCTCTGCATTATATTGCTCGAGAAATTGTCGCACACTGCCGTCTGGCTGGGGTGACCATGTTCCTTTAAACGGAACAGTATTCTTCTGGGCATAATAAAAGATCGACCCTTCAAGGATCATTGCACCGTCCTCAAGGCCACCTTCTATATCAATGGAATATCCGCCTGCTATCCAGATTTGACGCCATTTTCCGGTATTGGGGTTGTAGAAATTAATAGAACGTCCCGTACCGCCCTGTATGTTGGTCCAGTTTTCAGTCAGCAGGCATCCCCCTTCTGCTGGTGCGATAACATTGTTTCCGGCAACATTTCCGCCTGCCCATGGTGTTACTTCCCAAGTGCCGATCCAGAAATCAAACGCGCGAAAGTTCTCATCTGACGTGCAAGGCGGCGGTGGCGGAGTTTGGCTTTGGCCTTGCGATTGCGCTGATGCGCTTGACGCCGAGACGCAAAACACCGTCGCGACTGCGATTTTCTTCAATGTGTTAATCATTTTCCCCTCCTGATGATTTTTATCCCTCAGTAAAGGTATCGGCATTAAGCTGTGGTGCCAGAACAGCGCGACGAACCGCTGGATGGGCGGGCCAAGGCGAAAAATGACTAGTCATTCCGATAAGAACAAAAAAAGAACAAAAATATCTAATAAGACTTTGCATCACTGGGTGTCGATGGTCTAAAGTGCGCGACAATTGAATGTGATTTTGCCTAGTATTGATTTGCTTAGGCCGCATCAAAATTAGCAAAGAAGTAAGGGGACCGGCATGGCTGGCAGCGTAAATAAAGTAATTTTGGTCGGAAACCTGGGTCGTGACCCAGAAGTACGTACCATGCAGGATGGTAACCCAGTGGTAAATTTGTCTGTGGCAACGTCAGAAAACTGGCGCGACCGCAACACTGGTGAACGCCGGGAAAAAACCGAGTGGCACCGCGTTGTGATTTTTAATGAGAATCTGGCGAAAGTTGCACAGAACTACCTGAAAAAAGGCTCCAAGGTTTATGTTGAAGGCCAATTGCAGACCCGCAAGTGGACGGATCAGGCGGGTGTAGAAAAATACTCTACAGAAGTCGTATTGCAGCGGTTCCGGGGTGAGCTGACAATGCTTGATGGCCGCAATGACGGCGCAAGTGGTGGCTTTAGCGACAACCAATCAAGCTATGGTGGCCAACAACAAGGCGGCGCTTCTTCCGGTGGCGGCTTTGGTGGCGGAACATCCGCTCCGGCAGGCAGTGCTGCTGATCTGGACGATGAAATACCGTTCTGAGGATCGTTCAGCACATTCATATTTCGGGATAGTCGCGACCACTACGGTGGTCGCGTTTTTTGTTTTAGCTTACAATACGAATGCCGCGTGGTTGACCAATGACCACAAATCCTCTGTTAGCGGCCCGATAGAACGTATTGCCATGTCGGAACAATCGACCTGAATTCAAGTTGATTGTCACGAAACCCGCAGGCAACGTGGCAACACGCAGTCCAATAGGGGCTGCAACTACACGGTATTTGCCGTTGTGGGGCCTGTAATATACCCCGCCATGCGCGAAGTAGCGTACATTCCCTACCACTAGAGCACGATGCCCAGCGGGTAACGCTTTTACGACCGTAACCGTTGCACGGTGTTTGCCAGCATGAGCTTGCGTCGGAGTGGCTGCGCATGCTGTCAACAGGCATGCAAAAGTCAATATAGTAAAAGTCTTTGGCAGGTACGCTTGCATTCGGGGCTCCCGTATTCCAGTAGTCTTGTCTTCAATGGTGTTACGTGGTTAGCCTTTAATACCCTTCGATTAATCTGACTGTGTGCTTTGCTGATGCTTAGGGTCAGGGTCTACTATTATTTCCCGCACCTTCTGCCTTAGGGGTGGCAGCAGGTCTTCCTCAAACCAGGGGTTTTTCTTAAGCCATATATTATTGCGGGGGCTAGGGTGGGGCAGCACCAAGGTGCTTGGCCAATAAGTGCGCCAGTTTTTGACGGTTTCCGTCAGTGTTTTTGCCTTTACCTTGTCAAGGTGCCAATCAATCGCGTAGCGGCCAATAACGACAGTCAATTCGATGTTAGGCAAAAGGGCAAGTAGGGGTTTTCGCCACGCCTGGGCGCATTCTGGCCGGGGTGGCAAGTCACCTGATTTGCCGGTGCCGGGATAGCAGAACCCCATGGGAATAATTGCTATTTGATGGTTGTCATAAAAAACTGTTTTGTCGATGCCCAACCAATGCCGTAACCGATCACCGCTTGGGTCATCAAATGGGATACCACTTTCATGCACGTGTCGCCCTGGTGCTTGGCCCACAATCGCGATACGCGCGGCCACGCTTGCCTGCAGGACTGGGCGGGGGCCATGCGGTAAAAAGTCTGCGCACAGCCTGCACGCGCGGATATCTGCAAGCAGACTGTCCATTTCACTTTGTTTTACCATAGCCTTTACCATATTGGTCGCTGTGCGGCGCGCCAATACACGACCTAGTGATATAGTAGGCTATTATTTTAAATGTGATACTTGAATGTGCGATCTCATATTATTGTTTTGTATAAGTAATATTAAAGTTTGGTTGCCACGTTTTTCCATTGTCATCTGTTTTGTGAATAACGAATGACCTTTGAGTGTCACCAGCTAAATCAATCATCAACTTAAAGCCCCGTAATATTCCATTGCCTATCGGAAAAAATGTGCCGGATTTCATATTGGTTAAAACCAGCTTGTCATCTGTTATGTTGCCTTCATATATGTCCATAATGCCCCACGTGTCGTCCATTACAGCGATACGATAGGTTTTACGATATTGATCATAGCTATAGTAGGTGGCGGACTGAAATGTGTTGGGGTTCACTTCCAGTGGCTCCTCCCTGAGTATCAGTCCTTTTTCTCGGAACTTGAAGTCATGCTCGGCAGGTGGCAAATCCTGCCACGTCGCTCCGTTATCGGGCGAATAACGCATCTGTACCATCCATTTGCCTTCCCAGGATGCAAGTGCTTGCATTGCTTGCAGTGGGGCTTTGGATACCTCTGGAACTGTGTTTTGCGAGGTGGCTGCTGGGCCGAGCAAAGCAAGAACAACGAAGAGCGACCATAGTTTTTTCATGAATAAATCCTTTAGAAAAGCCAATGAAGCGCACTATTCAGTTATCCAAGACATTCGTCAATTTATTGCGTGCCGGGATGTTCATTAAACAAGATAAGCTGGGCTGCCCTTGCAGTTTGGTCTTTTATGCTTACGTCCAAAAGAAGTAACGAGGACAAAATATGACTGTTGGACTAGCACTTGGCGGCGGCGCGGGGCTTGGATGGGCGCATATTGGCGTTATCCGTGTCTTGCAGTCAGAGAATATACCCGTTGACGTAGTTTCGGGCACCAGTATTGGCGCGATTGTTGGTGCGTGTATCGCGGCAGACATTGTCGACGATCTTGAGGACATCGCGCGAGACATCACCCTGCGAGACATGTTGTCAATGAGTGAATTTGGCTTTGCCCAAGGCAGCCTGATCGGGGCAGGCAAAATAGAAAAACGCCTGCGTGAACATTTTGGCCACAAAACCATCGAACAGCTCCCTAAGCCATTTGCAGCCATCGCGGCCGATCTTTATTCGGGTAGCAGCATTACATTAGACAGCGGCGACGTTGTTACAGCCTTACGGGCATCTTCCGCGATACCTGGTATGTTCCCACCGGTTGAAACACAGCTTTTGCTGCTGGTTGACGGCGGCATTGTCGACCCGGTCCCTGTGTCTGCTGCGCGTAGCTTGGGCGCCGACAAAATTATCGCTGTAGATTTGCAGGGTGATTATTGCGGCCGCTCCCGGCGGCTTGGGTTTGACCCGGTTGCGGGAAAACCAAAGCTTGCTGCCGTTAAAACGGCGCGGGCAGGGTGGTCGCTTGCGCTAAAGACCCTAAGTCAGGCCAACCTGGAGCGAGACAGACCGGATGTGCTGATATCGCCGCAGATTGGGCATATTGATATGGCTGACTTCACGCAGGCGGAAGAATTGATAGTGCTGGGCAAAAAGGCTGCCTATGACATGTTAACAGAAATCGAGTGCATGCTTGCGCGTGGTTGATTGCCCTGCCTTATTGCTGTCCCAATTACACATGATTGTTCATTCGCGCCACTAAAGGCGCGTTGTCAAACTCGATTGGGGACATTGTATGAGACGAATTTCTGTTGTGGTTGCAAGTGTATGTGTGCTGATGAGCGGTGCAGCAATTGCGCAAGACCTTGAGCCAAATAACTCGGAAACACCACGTTTTTCAGGCCTTTATTTGGGGGCAGGGGCTGGCTATGGCGACTATAGCTCTGGTGGCGAAGGTGGGTTTGCAGATTTCTTCGCAGGCTTCCGACAGCAAACAGACAGTGGTTTGGTTTATGGTGTTGAAGGATCGATAGCGGTTCTTGATTCTGATGCCGTGGATACTGGTACTTTTGACTTGTTCGATAGTAGCGCAAGCATCATGGCAAAAATCGGTTACACTCCAGATAACAGGCTGATGTGGTACGGCGGCGTTGGCTATACGTCGATTGATGTTGCCAACGAAATTAACACATTAGGCAGTGCTGACGGCGTGATGTTCGAGGGTGGCCTTGAATATATGGCCACCAGCTGGTTTGGTCTGCGTCTGAGAGGTCAATATCATGCTGCTAGCAATGAAGCAGATATTACCAGTATTGGCGCCGGACTAATTTTCAGTTTTTGAGCATGAAGCCAGCGTTAGCTCGCCTTGAGCTGGCGCTGGATAACAATCCGCTGGATATCGGACGTGCCTTCATAAATTTGGCAGACTTTGACATCGCGGTAAATGCGTTCGACAGGGTACTCCGACAGATAGCCATACCCGCCTAGCACCTGAATTGCTGCCGAGCATATTTTTTCTGCTGTTTCGCTGGCAAACAGCTTCGCCATGCAGGCCTCTTTAAGACACGGTTCGCCAGCATCTTTTTTGGCCGCAGCATCCAGAACCATAAGTTCGGCTGCCAGCAATTCAGTTGCCATGTCAGCCAACCTGAATCCAACTGCCTGATGGTCAATGATTGCCTGGCCAAATGTCTCGCGTTCCCTGGCATAAGACAAGGCATACTCATAAGCCGCCTTTGCCATGCCCACTGCTTGCGCAGCAATGCCTATTCTGCCGGTTTCCAGGTTGGATAGCGCAATTTTATATCCGTCTCCTTCAGCACCGAGCAGGCAATCCGTGGAGATTTCCATATCCTCAAATATGATCTGGCAAGTGTCTGACGACTTTTGTCCAAGTTTATGTTCAACACTTGCCACCGTGTAGCCCGGCGTGTCTGTGGGCACCAAAAAGGCAGAAAGCCCTTTTTTGCCAGCGTTTGGGTCTGTCACAGCAAACACAATGGCTGCCCCGGCAATTTTGCCGGACGTAATGAACTGTTTGGTGCCGCTAAGCTTCCAGCCACTATTGGTGCGGGCAGCTTTTGTCTTGAGTTGTGACGCGTCAGAGCCCGCATGAGGTTCCGTCAGGCAAAAAGCACCAATCATGTCGCCGCGCGCCAGGGGTTTCAGGAAGTGTTCTTTCTGTTCATCGGTCCCGTTAGCAAGTATGGCGGCGCAAACTGGCGCGTTGTTAACGCTCATCAGAGTTGACAGACCGCCGTCGCCGCCTGCAATTTCAATCAGTGCAAGCGCGTATGACGTGTAATCTGTGGCGGCGCCGTCCCATTCTTCTGGCACCGTCATGCCCATAAGGCCAAGGGACCCCATTTCCTGCAAGAAATCCATCGGGATTTCGCCCGCCTTTTCCCAATCGTTGGCACGCGGCGCTATTTCGTCACGAGCAAAGGCCCGTGCCATGTCCTGAACCATGCGTTGTTCTTCGGTCAGCATCTTCGCCACCTCTGTTAAATGCGGTAAGATCTATGCCAGCTCGATGGCAATGGCAGTTGCTTCACCGCCCCCGATGCACAAACTAGCCACACCCTTTTTCAGTCCGCGTTTTTGCAAGGCGTTGATAAGCGTGACGCAAATCCGCGTACCTGATGCGCCAATTGGGTGCCCAAGGGCACACGCACCGCCGTTAACGTTTACCTTTTCATGGTCAATACCAAGTTCTTGCATTGCGGCCATTGGCACGACAGCAAAGGCTTCGTTAATCTCGAAAAGATCAACGTCATCAACGGTCCAGCCTGCTTTCTCCATCGCTTTTTCGATGGCTTTGACAGGGGCCGTAGTGAACCATTCTGGCTCGTGGGCATGATTGGCATGAGCGATGACGGTCGCAAGGGGTGTCAGGCTGCGTTTGCTGGCTTCCGCCTCAGACATCATTACAACTGCCGCGGCACCGTCTGAAATTGAACTAGCATTCGCGGCCGTCACGGTGCCATCTTTTTTGAAGGCCGGGCGTAGCGTTGGGATTTTGTCGAACCGCGCTTTCATTGGCTGTTCGTCTTGGGCAACTTCAATATCGCCTTTACGGGATTTAACCGTTACGGGCACGACTTCGTCGGCGAAATCACCGCTTTCGATGGCGCGCTGCGCCCGCTTCAAGGACTCAATTGCATACGCGTCCTGGGCTTCGCGGGTGAATTGATAATGTTCTGCACATAGTTCCGCGAAAGCCCCCATTGGGCCACCTTCATATGCGTCAGTCAGGCCATCCAGTGCCATATGGTCGATAAGCTGGCCATTACCATATTTGATACCGGTGCGCGCAGAAGGCATCATGTGCGGCGCCAATGACATGCTTTCCATGCCACCGGCAACGACAACGTCATTTGTTCCAGCCCGCAGGCTGTCATGCGCTTGCATCATCGCTTTCATACCAGAGCCGCACATTTTGTTGACGGTTACGGCACCTGTGGTGTTGGGTATGCCTGCTTTGATGCTGGCTTGCCGGGCAGGGGCTTGTCCTTGACCTGCAGGCAATACGCAGCCCATGATTGTCTCATCGATGGCATCCCCTGACACACCTGCATTATCCAGCGCTGCTGTAATAGCGACTGCACCGAGGTCTGAAGCCGGTACGGATGAAATATCGCCGAGCAGCCCACCCATTGGTGTTCTGGCCATGCCAACGATTACAATTTTTTCCTGAGACATACGCTTCTCCTAACATTTTACGGTCTTCTAGACCGCGCCAAATTGGTCCTGTAATGGCGCTTCGGAATTTGCCGGGACAATGGCTAAAATGCCGCAGTTTCGCAAGTGATATTTGTTTGACGCCGAGGCAAGGAAGACTATAACCAACGGCAAAAGGACGTCGCTGTATGGAAAAGAAACCAACTGTTACCGGAATCATGGTGTTTGCAGGCCTTATTGGCGGCGTTATTGCTGGCCTTTGGCTGCCCTATATCCCCAGTCTGGAAGCGCTTGGCGGTGGCGTAATTGGCGGTGTTGTTGGCTTTGCGATTGATAGGTTCAGGCGCACCTGACGTTCTCAAATAACTTATTCTGCTGCGACAGTGGTTGACGCTGCTTCTTCTGCTTTTTTGGGGCTCTTATGACCGGCTGTTCGCTCGCGCCATGCGTCGCGGATCATATCACTGGTCATGCGGCTGCCATCTGGCGTCCAGCCGGGCGGAGCGAGCAGGTATAGTATCCGGTCTTTCATGGTTTGCGCTTGAGTGACATCTTTAAAGATGCCGATCCATTCATGAAGTGCGACCCGAAGTGGATTGAAGGTACCAAGGTCTGTCACTAGACCATATCGGCATGGCTCGGCTTTATCTTCTGGTATAAATGAGCCAAACATCCGGTCCCACACCATAAAAACGCCTGCATAGTTTGCATCCAGATATCGTGGATTGTTGGCATGATGGACACGGTGGTGGCTTGGCGTATTAAACCAGTATTCAAACCACCGGGGCATTTTGTCGATGGCTTCTGTATGAATCCAGAATTGATAGATCAGGTTAATACCTGCACAGAAAAAGACGATGGCTGGCTCTATACCCAAAAGAAAAATTGGCATTTTGAACAGGATACTGGGGGTGAAAAACCCGGTCCATGTCTGCCGCAAGGCGGTGGACAGATTATAGTGCTGGCTTGAATGATGGATTACGTGCGCAGCCCACATCCACCGCATCCTGTGGCCCATTCGGTGGATCCAATAGTAAGCAAAATCATCAAGGACAAAAGCGAGCACAAAAACCCACCAGGCTGCACCAAGGTCAAAAATGGCGAAGGTTGCCCATACCCAGTAGGCAAGGCCTATGGCAAGGGTCGCAGTTAATGCACCTGAAATCGTGCTACCCAGCCCCATGATTAGTGATGTCATGGTGTCTTTGGCCTCAAAGCGCGCGCGGCCTGTTTTCCAGCCATAAATCATCTCAGCCAGTACGAGTAGGACAAAAGCCGGGACGGCCAATTGTGTTGGTGCGGGAAGATCAAGCATGGGCATGGTCTCCTGGGTCGCCTGCATAGTTTAATATTGCAAGCAGGTTCTCTTTTTCAGTGTCGCCTAAAACGAACTTAATTTTTGGTTGCGTAAAATCAGCATCGGCAATGGTTATCCCTTTGCGGCTAGGAATAATTTTTAGGGCTTTTGGATCAGTAATGTGACGAACCACTACGCGGTCACCCAATGCAGTTATCAGGGCCAAACCGTCTTTGTTGTTTGGAAATACAACAACCGCTGACTCTGTTTTGTCATCTATAAAGACTTTAAGGTCATCTTCGCCGAACGCGACATCGGGGCAATATCGCTGTACATTCCTGAGTAGCCGCTCATTCGACAATTTTCTACGATTTGGGAAAAGCCAAAACGCTATTGCCGATAAAACAAGTATCGCGGTTAATGAGCCAGCAATTTGGGCCAAATCCATGTCACTCTCCTGACATCTAAAGATAGCATGATGCCTGAATGGTCAAGGAAGGAATCGTTGGTTGGCTCTACAGACGAGGTTGCGTAAGATACGCAAGATGCCTCGAGCTCTCCAGCAATCGAATTGAGGAAACGCGAGTATGCGAACTTTATTAAGCCTGTTGATGGCAATTGCCTGGTTTGGAACTGCACATACGGAAGAACCAATTGTGATTGCGCACCGGGGTGCCAGCGGTTATTTGCCGGAACACACACTTGAAGCATACAAATTGGGCATAGAGCAGGGTGCCGATTATATTGAACCCGATTTGGTAATGACCAAAGACGGGGTTTTGGTAGCACGTCATGATATTTATTTGTCGTCCACGACAAATGTTGCCAGTAAACCTGAATTTGCGGACCGCAAGCGTACTTTTGGCGACAAAACCGATTGGTTTGTAATGGATTTCACCCTGACGGAGTTGAAAACGCTGAGGGCGCGACAGGCTTTTCCCGGTCGGGACAAGTCATTTGATGACCAATTCGGTATCGCTACCTTGGATGAAATTGTGGCTCTGATAAACGAAACCAGGGCAAACGGTGGACCGACGGTTGGTTTGCACATAGAAATGAAGCGCCCTGATGTGTTTAAACAGACTATTGCACCGGATCTAGCTGACCGACTCTCTGCTGTTTTTGCAGCATTGCGCGACTCTGGAATACCGCTTTACTTTCAGTGCTTTGATGGTGAATTTCTTAGAGAAATATCAGGTATGACTGACTCTCCGCTGGTATTGCTGGTTGCTGGAAGTTTTGATCAGCAAAGCCAATGGTTTACACTCGATGTCGACCTGCCTGAGTATTTCGATATTGTTAGCGGGTTTGGCCTGAATAAGGCGCTGATATTTGATGCATCGTTGGAGGACAACAGGCTAGTTGAACGGCTGCATAGGGCTGAAAAAATCGTGCATGTCTGGACGGCACGCAATGACGCGTTACCGAAAGGCATTGAAACGCCAGAGCAAGAGCTTAAACTGTTATTCAGCACAGGTATTGACGGTGTGTTTACAGACTTTCCATCTACAGCAATAGATGCCCGTAGGGCATTTACGCAATAGGCCGAAAGGGAACTAAGATGTTTGATCTTGTCAAAGCAATCATCACCGCCCTTGCGGCGATGATCGTTATTTATGTCGGATCACAAATGCTGTTTGCTGCCGCAAACATGTAGGCTAGGGCCGATGAACGGCCTTTATCATTAGTCAGCGTCTGGCCATTTTCTGTCAAACGGGAACGGCGTTTCTTCTGACGCAAAACTCAAATAGTCCAGCACGTCATGGATATAGTTTGCAAACTGCTTGATAAGGCTGGTCAGGCTGGGGTTAGCCTCGCCAGCAAAGATGGTGAAAACCACCTGAACACCGGCAAGAAACAGCGCCAGGGACATACTCACGGACCCCAATACGCCAAATACAAACATCAAAAAGGCTCGCTTAATGATTGTTGGCCAATCCCGGTTTTTCAACTCTTCCACTAACTGAGAATTGTTTTTGTTGGAATGCGAGGCATGATTGTTGCTGCTCATTGTGTCATCGTTCATTGTTTCGTCTCCTATTGACCCTGACGCCGTTGGTTCTACCGGCGTTTTTGCTGTCGTCTCTTTTTTGTTATCTGAAACAGAAGCTTGCACTGGCTGGCTTGCCAAATCCTGCGTTTCTGTCTCTTTTTTTGAGGCTGGTTTTGTATTGGCAGTTTTCGTAGCAGCCGGTTTTTTGCGGGGTGGCGTCTTTTTTTGTGCTGGGGACTTCTTGGGAGCCGCTGTTTTGGGAGACGCGGTAGACGCTTTTTTTGCAGCAGTCGTTTTTTTTACCGGGCCGCGTGTAGCTGGCTTACCGGAATTGTCACTGGCATTGTTGTCAGCATTCTTTGCCGAGCCTTTGCCAGTTTCATCTGCTGTCGATTTATCTTCGCTCATCGTCTTCCTCTTTGCGAATGTTTCATACCTATATTTGGTAAGCGCGAGGGACGACGTCAAGGGTTTGCATCGTTTGTCGTGTTATGGGGAAGGTTGCGACCAGGGTAATTTGCCGCGGACCATGTCAGATGCTTGGAAGCTGGACACTGGCGCCGAGTAATAGAAGCCCTGTCCGAAGGCAAATCCCATCTCAGTCACCATGTCAATATGGACCGGATCTTCCAATCCCTCAGCGACAATTTCATGGCCAAGGCTGCGCGCTAACCTGCCAATCATATCAAGGATTTTGTGCTGGGTGTTGCCGCGTTCCAATTGATTGATAAACACGCGATCAATTTTAATAATATCAATTGGAAACTGGTGCAAATAGTTGAGGGAGGAATAACCAGTCCCAAAGTCATCCAAGGCCACTTTGACGCCTAGGTCTCTAATCTTATCGAGCGACTCAGAAATTCGCTCCGGGTTTGCCATGATAGAGCTTTCGGTCAGTTCAATGCGCAGCAAATTGCCTGGCAGCTTGTATTTATCAAGGGCTGCTGCCACGACTGCAGCAACATCATCTCGCCCAAATTGTACACCAGAAACATTCACGTTTATGGGCACAAGTTTGTCGTGGCCCACTTCCATTTCCCAGTGTTTCAAGCATGTGCATGCCGCCTCTATAGCCCACCGACCAAGAGGCACAATTATACCGGTTTCCTCTGCAAGCTGGATGAATTCTACAGGTGATACATAGCCATGATCTTTGTGATTCCAACGTGTCAGGGCTTCAAAACCCCGCAGTTCTGATGTCCTCACATCAATAATCGGTTGATAGAACAGTTGAAGTTCTTGTCGTTCCACAGCGCGCCGTAATTCCGTTTCCAGATGGAATTGAGACCGGGCAACCTGGTGCGATTCCCGCCGATAAATTTCGGTGCGTGCTTTTCCTGCAATTTTGGCGCGGTGCATGGCAAAGTCTGCGTCGCGTATCAGGTCTTCCGGGTGGGTGGCGCTTGACATTGTGCTTGCCACGCCAATCGACACCGACGTGAAAACTTCGTTACCATCCAAATCATAGGGCTGACGCATGGCTTCATGGATGCGTTCGCATATTTTCACAACAGATTTGATATGGACCATATCCGGAACCAGGATCGCAAATTCGTCACCTGATAGGCGTGCCAGAATATCGCTGCTGCCAATGCATCTACGCAGGGTGGATGCCATGGAAATCAGAAACCTGTCCCCGGCGCTGTGACCAAAGCTCTCATTTATTTGCTGGAAACGGTCAATGTTAACAACAAGGACAGCGCACCCAAAGGGTTCATCACTGCGTTGGCCGTTGAGGACCGTTTCTTCAAGTTTGTTGCGAAAAAGAACCCTGTTGGGCTGGCCGGTCAAAGCATCATGGAAAGCATGGTGCATGATATTTTGTTCTGCCAATTTTTCGGCGGTATGGTCTTCAATCGTGCACAATACCTGGCAATGCCCATTGCCATCGACGAAAATCGGTTTGAGTTGACTTGTTAGATAATGCTCGTGACCATCTCGTGTCTTTACCCATTCAAGAGTGTTGGAGACCTGCCGAGAATTGGACAGGCGAATAGCCTCAGACAGTTTTTCAAGATCTGATTCGGCCCAAATGGCTCCAAGCGCCACAGGGAAAACCACTGAGCCTTGCATATCAAATATGGACTTTGCCATTGGGTTGGCGCTGGCGATCAGGACCTGGCCATCTTCTTTAACGTCAAAACAGACCACGCCGAAGGGCAGGGCATCCGTTATAGTTTGCGCACTCGCAGTGGTTTCTGTCCAACCAGACCCCGAGCTATCATAGGAAGTATCCGGCATTGTTGCTGCCGCACTTTCCCCAGCTTTCTGTCCCCCAGACAAATCCAAACCCTTAACTGACCTTCCTGCGTCTTCTTCACGCGAGATAAAAGGCTACGTCACAGCAGTAAAGATTTGGTAAAAATGGGGTATATTTTGTTAACAAATTTTATTTGAAAATGTTGTCACTAGTTTGTGGTGCGCGATATTCAGGCAAAAAAATTGGGGAAGGCAAGCCTTCCCCGAGATGACCACCCACAGGGACGGGTTAGTGGGTGGTAAAGTCTAACTGTTAGACCTAGCTACAACCGCTTGTAGACCCACAGGTGTCACATTTCATGCACGTGCCATTGCGCACCAGCGTGAAGTTTCCACACTCCCCGCACGCATCACCTTCATAGCCTTTCATTTTGGCTGCTAAGCGAGCGTCGCTTGTGGCATCGGTGCCACCGTTCACCATGGCAGACCCGACGCTAACACTTGCACTTGCGGCCGCACCGGCAGCAACCGCAACGGTTTCTAGCTCTGTGTCTTTGTCGCGCGATTTTGTGGTGTTCAATACAACCAGATTGCTGCCCCGAACATAACCGGAGGAGGCAAATTTCTGCACGCGTTCAAGGGCTTGCGATACATCATCATCAAGTTCAGGCAAACCATCGTTCTTGTCACCACGCCCTGTGGTATCGTGCATGAGGTCTGCAGGCGTCGCATGGGCAAGGTCTTCTCTGCCCAAGTAAGAAATCGCCAGCTCCCGGAAGATATAGTCAAGCAACGATGTTGCCATTTTGATGGTATCGTTGCCCTCGACACGACCAAAGGGTTCAAACCGCGTGAAGGTAAATGCATCGACGAACTCTTCCAGCGGTACGCCGTATTGCAAGCCGATGGAGATTGCGATTGCAAAGTTGTTCATCAATGAACGAAACGCCGCCCCTTCTTTATGCATGTCGATGAATATCTCACCGACGGAACCATCATCGTATTCGCCCGTGCGAAGATAGACTTTATGACCACCGACAATAGCCTTCTGGGTATACCCTTTGCGCCTTTCTGGCAGACGTTTGCGGGCAGTGGCCGTCTCACGTTCTACCTTGACGATCCGCTCAACGATCCGTTCGGCAACCACTTCGGCTTTTTCCGGAAGTGACTTTTCGTCAAACTCTTCGCTCAGGTCATCATCATCCAACAGAGACGCATTGAGAGGCTGACTGAGTTTTGATCCATCGCGGTATAAGGCATTGGCCTTAAGGGCAAGCGACCAACTTAGTTCATACGCTGCTGTGCAATCATCAACTTCTGCATCGTTTGGCATGTTGATGGTTTTGGAAATGGCGCCGGAAATAAACGGCTGCGCTGCGGCCATCATGCGGATGTGACTTTCCCACGACAAGGACCGTTTACCAATTTTACCACAAGGGTTTGCGCAATCAAACACAGGGTAATGGTCTTCACTCAAATGAGGAGCACGCTCCAGCGTCATCGCACCGCAGCAATACAGGTTAGCTGCATCCACCTCGCGTTTGGTAAAACCGATAGCTTCCAACAGGTTAAACGAATAATCGTTCAACTGTTCGTCAGTTAGCCCCAAGGTCTTCTTGCAGAAGTCCAATCCAAGCGTGAAGTGATTAAAGACAAACTTGATATCAAAAGCATTGGCTAGTTGACTTTCAACCAGGTCTATTTCGCGCTCACCAAAGCCTTTTTCCCGCAAGGTTGCGTGGTTTACCCCAGGTGCATCCACCAATGTAGAATGCCCTACCGCATATTTTTCAATATCGTTAATCTGACTGTCTGTGTAACCAAGAACCTTCAGGGCCTGGGGAACAATACGGTTGATGATTTTAAAGTATCCACCGCCTGCCAGCTTTTTGAACTTAACAAGAGCAAAGTCTGGCTCAATACCGGTGGTATCACAGTCCATCACAAGGCCAATGGTGCCGGTTGGTGCGATCACGGATGATTGCGCGTTACGGTAACCATGTTTTTCGCCAATTTCGAGGGCTCTGTCCCAGGCATCGGCAGCAGCAACCGTGATCAACTGGTCGGGACAGTTTGCAATATCAAGTGCTACTGGATTGGTGTTGAGTTTTTCGTATCCATCTTTTTGGCCATATGCCGCGCGGCGATGGTTGCGGATAACCCGCAACATGTGGTCGGCATTTTTAGCGTAGCCAGGGAAGGCGCCCAGTTCAGCGGCCATTTCTGCGCTTGTTGCGTAACTTTCACCCGTCAATAAAGCTGAAATTGCGCCACACAATGCCCGTCCTTGGTCACTGTCATAAGCGAGACCGTTGCTCATTAAAAGGCCACCAATGTTGGCATAGCCAATACCCAGAGTACGATATTCATAGGATAGTTTTGCAATTTCCTTAGACGGAAATTGTGCCATTAAAACAGATATTTCCAGCACCATGGTCCACAGGCGAACGGCATGCTTGAAGTTCTCAATTGCAAATGTACCGTCTTCGTTGCGGAACGTCATAAGGTTAAGGGATGCAAGGTTACATGCTGTGTCATCCAGGAACATATATTCCGAGCAAGGATTGGATGCGCGGATATCACCTGAAGCCGGGCATGTGTGCCAATCATTGATTGTGGTGTGAAACTGAATGCCAGGATCGGCAGACGCCCATGCAGCCTGGCCAACATCACGCCACAAGTCTTTTGCCTCTACCTCACGCACCGTCTCGCCATCGGTTCGACGTTTGAAAGACCATGTATCGCCTGCCTTAACAGCATTCATAAACTCGTCAGAAACGCGAATAGAGTTGTTCGAATTCTGACCAGATACAGTTAGGTAAGCATCAGAGTCCCAGTCAGTATTATATGTTTTGAAATCTATGGACGCGTAGCCTTGTTTGGCAAACTGGATAACCCGCTGCACATAGTTTTCCGGGATCATCACCTTCCTTGCAGCAATGATCTGCTTCTTCAGCTCTTTATTTACCTTCGGGTCGAAAGCGGCTTCTGCCAGGTCTGCTTTCGCATCATGGCAAGCTTTCATAATCCGATTAAGGTGTATCTCGTTCAGCTTCGACCCTGAAACAAGCGCAGACACCTTTTGTTCTTCAATTACTTTCCAGTTGATGAATTCCTCGACATCAGGGTGGTCAATATCAACAACCACCATCTTTGCCGCGCGGCGTGTTGTGCCACCGGATTTGATGGCACCTGCCGCCCTGTCGCCAATTTTCAGGAAACTCATCAGCCCTGATGATTTACCACCACCTGAAAGGGGTTCTTCTGCGCCGCGTACATTGGAGAAGTTTGATCCCGTACCTGAACCGTATTTGAACAAACGTGCTTCCCGAGTCCAAAGATCCATGATGCCGCCTTCGTTAACAAGGTCATCTGACACGGATTGGATAAAGCAGGCATGTGGCTGCGGGTGCTCATAACTACTTTTGGAGCGGGTAAGTTTGCCGGTTTCAAAATCTACATAATGATGCCCCTGGGCAGGGCCATCTATGCCATATGCCCAATGCAAGCCTGTGTTAAACCATTGCGGGCTATTTGGTGCGGCCATTTGCTTGGCAAGCATTAGCCGCATTTCGTCAAAGAATGTTCTGGCGTCGTCTTCGCTGTCGAAATAGCCGCCTTTCCAGCCCCAATAAGTCCATGTGCCCGCCAGGCGGTCAAAAACCTGTTTACTGGATGTCTCGCTACCAAAGCGTTTTTCCTCTGGCATCGAAGCAAGAGCCTTCTTGTCGGCCTCTTTGCGCCACAACCAGCTTGGTATATCTTTTTCTTTTACGGGTTTGAGTGCCTGCGGAACCCCCGCCTTGCGGAAATATTTTTGAGCAATGATATCAGTTGCAACCTGGCTCCAGCTTTGTGGCACCTCCACGTTTTCCATGTGAAAGACGGTCGAGCCATCAGGATTACGAATTTCGCTAACGGCTGTGCGCCATTCAATGGCGCTGTATGGACACGGGTAATCCTTCGTGAACCGGCGTTCAATACGCATGTTTTCCCCCTTGAAAACTCAATGATTATGGTCAGACGGTTCAATTATTTGCCGCCAGCCTGATTATTATTTCGGTCGGTGAACCCTGAACACCTGCCGCAGACAATTCCCCTGTGCCCGATACATTGCGAATACCATATATTGCGTTTCTGTAACGTGCAGGCACAACAATAAGGGCGAGAAATCCCTGCTTTCAAGCCATTTTTTCAATATGTTGTGGTTGACATCGCAGTTGGCACAACTGAACGTGTGTCGAATCGTTGCTGATCAATGAGTCGCAAAATTGGCGCCTTATTCTGCCCATAATAAAGAAATACCTTCTTCGTTGGTTGCAGTGCTTTGCTGTAGCGCGGAAGCACCTGTTGAGGCCTTTAAATCGAAGAATCAGTAAATACTGGCTGCGGCGGCTTTTCCTCGGCAAGCTAACGTGATAAAGGGTCGGCAAACGCGATGGTTGTTTGCAAAATGATGGGACTGAGCAGCATCGCATTATGAAATAGTTTGATGATGGATAGAGTATATGGCCGGTTTGATCTCTAAAATATTTGGCTCTCCTGTTTTCACTTGGTGGAACTCGCCAACTTTTGGTACGCGCATTTTCACGAGCCGAAAGGGCGTTAAGGTTGGCGAGGATGATCAAGGAAATATCTATTATCGCGAAAAGAACGGGCGTCGCAGATGGGTCATCTACAAAAATGGCCCCATGGATGCCTCGCGCGTACCGGCTGATTGGCATGGCTGGCTTCATTACACAATGGATGATATTCCAAGCGAAAAGCCTCTCCCAACGAAAGACTGGGAAAAAGAGCATGTACCCAACCTTACCGGAACAGCTGCCGCCTATGCCCCCACTGGTGCGGCGCGTGCTGGCGGCGAGCGTGCTGCTACCGCGTCTGACTATGAAGCCTGGAGCCCGTAAACCAGCAGAAACCAACATAATTTAATGCCATCCAGCAACGGAAAAATTTATGTCCAGCAATCTTGTTGAGTCTCTTATCGGTGCTCTGGTCCTGCTTGTCGCAGGCTGGTTCCTTGTGTTCGTATATGACCGAACCGACATGACCACAGGTGATGGGTATACATTGACAGCACGATTTGATCAAATTGACGGCATTGGTGTTGGTAGCGACGTAAGATTGGCCGGTATCAAAGTTGGCGCGGTAACGTTCAGCCGTCTTGATCCACAAACCTTCCAGGCGGTGCTGGGTTTTACTGTAGAAAGCAGCGTTGAGTTACCAGTTGATACAGCCGCAGCGGTTAATCAGGAAGGCTTGCTTGGTGGTAAATATCTCAGCCTGTTGCCAGGTGGCATGGAAGACGTGTTGGCCGATGGTGATGAAATAGAGGAAACTCAGGACTCAGTTGATCTGATTAGCCTTTTTGGCAAGTTTGCGACTGGTGGCTCGGATGACGATAAGTAAGCAACTGTTTCTAATTACTGGGCTTTGCTGTTTTTTTGCCCTGCCGTTACGCGCTCAGCAACAGGTTCAACCTGATACATCGGCGACCCAGTACAACGATACAGTTGTGCTGCGCGCTCTGGATAAAATAACCGCCAGAATTACTGAAATCGCGCTGCCAATTGGCGAGGAAGTACGTTTTGGTACGCTGGCGATAAACGCAAAATACTGCCGGTCCCGTCCGCCCATTGAAACCCCGGAGACCTTTGCTTACCTAGAGATTGATGACCTGAAACGAACCGGGGAAAGACAACGTGTTTTTGAAGGTTGGATGGTGGCATCCAGTCCGGCACTGAATGCCCTTGAGCATGCAGTTTATGACGTTTGGGTGATTAATTGCAGGATATCCGAGCCAGAAAGTGAGTCTAAAAGTCGATAAAAGTCAGAATTTGTCGCCAAAAGTGCGTTATTCAGGCGTAAATGGTAGTCGCTACGCGGTATTTCGATAACACCAAATTGAGCTAAATGATCGGTACCAAATTGGGTGTCGAGCAATTTAAACTCTCCCTCTTTTAGGCGTGCTACCAGATGAACAAGAGCAACTTTGCTCGCCCCGGTTACCGTATGAAACATACTTTCCCCAAAAAAGGCTCCAGCGAGGCAAACACCATATAGCCCGCCAACAAGTTTACCGTCCTTCCAGCATTCAACTGAATGCGCAAACCCCCGTTTATGTAAGTCTGTGTAGAGGGCTTCTATGGTTTCACTAATCCAAGTGGTGTTGCGGCCTCTTGCTGGTGCGGCACAGGCGGCAACCACGTCTCGAAAACAGCGGTTGTAGGTAACAGTGAAGGTATCTTGTTTTACGAGTTTTTTAAGCGACCTAGGTATATGGAAACCGTTTAATGGCAGAATGCCTCTCTCAACCGGATCAACCCAAAACAGATCATCGTCTTCCCGGCTGTCAGCCATCGGGAAAACGCCTGATGCATATGCATTAAGAAGAAGGTCAGGGGTGATGTCTTGTTCACTCATCGACAGTTAATCACCCCGTATCTGCATCGGGCAGGCGTTATCCGTTGTGCTGTTCCAGGAATTTTTCCAACCAGTGGATATCATATTCACCTGCTAGAAAATCCTCATTTTCCATCAATGCCTGATGAAGCGGTATTGTTGTAACAACGCCGTCGATCACATATTCCTCAAGTGATCTCTTCAAACGCAACAGACATCCCTCGCGCGTGTAGCCTGACACGATCAGCTTCGCGATCATGCTGTCATAATAAGGAGGAATTTTATAGCCTGAATACACAGCGCTATCGCAGCGCACATTCAACCCGCCTGGTGGGTGATATTGTGTCACCTCGCCAGGGTTAGGCATAAATGTAAACGGGTCTTCTGCGTTAATTCGACATTCGATAGCATGCCCGAAAAAGCGCACCATATCCTGCGTGTAAGACAGCTTTTCGCCAGATGCGACACGTATTTGTTCCCGCACAATATCAATGCCGGTGATCATTTCTGTGACAGGGTGCTCGACCTGAACACGCGTATTCATCTCGATAAAATAGAATTCACCGTCTTCATACAGAAATTCAATGGTTCCAGCACCGCTGTAGCCAAACTTTGCCATGGCGCTCGCAACAATGCCGCCCATCCGCTCGCGTGTTTCGCTGTCAATAACGGGGGAGGGTGCTTCCTCCAAAACTTTTTGGTGACGACGTTGCAACGAACAATCGCGCTCACCCAGATGTATACAGTTACCGTGCTTGTCGCCAATCAACTGGAATTCGATATGCCGTGGCTTGGTCAGGAATTTCTCGATATAAACTGCGTCATCCCCAAAAGCAGCTTTTGCTTCTGTGCGGCATGCATTCAGCGCGCTTGAAAGCTCGCTTTCCTCGCGCACAATCTTCATACCACGGCCACCACCACCAGCAGAGGCCTTAATGATCACCGGCAGGCCGATTTCCTTGGCAACCTTAAACGCTTCTTCGTCTTCTGTAATGCCGCCTGATGAACCGGGCACTACCGGGATACCAAGCTTTTTAACAGTTTCCTTGGCGGTAATTTTGTCGCCCATCATACGTATGTGGTCGGCCGAAGGGCCAATGAACACAATGCCATGTTCTTCGACAATTTCAGAGAAGCGAGCATTTTCCGAGAGGAAGCCATACCCAGGGTGGATCGCATCCGCCCCGGTTATCTCTGCCGCAGTTAATATTGCCGGCATGTTGAGGTAACTATCAACAGACGCAGGCGGGCCTATGCAAACACTTTCGTCCGCAAGCCTTACGTGCATTGCGTCTTCGTCTGCAGTGGAATGAATGGCAACCGTTTTAATACCCATCTCATGGCAGGCACGGTGTATACGCAGGGCTATCTCCCCGCGATTAGCAATGAGAACTTTCTTAATCATTGGCAGCTTCCCTACTCAATGATGCACAAAGGCTCACCGAACTCGACCGGCTGTGAATCTGTGAAAAGTATATCTTTAACGGTGCCAGACTTTGGCGATGCAATCTGGTTCATCACTTTCATCGCTTCAATGATCATCAAAGTGTCGCCTTCCTTGACCTTGTCACCGATTTTGATGAACGGTTCTGAATCAGGCCCGGGAGCAGCATAGGCCGTACCAACCATAGGGGAGGGTACCATGCCAGGGTGATCACTTGCGCTTACAGGGACCGGTTCAGCAGCTGGAGCGCTAACCTGCGCGGGTGCAGCAGCCTGCGCTTGTGGTGCCATAGGTGCTGCAGGTGCGGAGTAGTTCACTGCTGCTGGCACCTCGCGTGCTACACGAATACTGAAATCATCTTCAGCGACCTCTATTTCAGAAAGACTGGATTTGTCCAGCAACTCCGCAAGTTCACGGATCAGTTCTTTATATTCTTTAATCTTTGACATTCAGTCTTCCCCTTCTCGTAACACGTGGGTGCATCAATCAGCACCTGATCAGTTGTCGCGCAGCATACTGGCAATTGCGTCAACCGCAAGAACATATCCGTTTGCCCCAAATCCGCATATAACGCCGACAGCAACATCGGAAATAAATGAATGATGCCGATATTCTTCGCGGGCAAAAACGTTTGAGAGATGAACCTCTATCACCGGCGTATCAATAGCTGCGATGGCATCATGCAGCGCAATTGACGTATGCGTATAGGCGGCAGCGTTCAAAATGATGCCCGAGCAGTTTTTACCAGCGTCTTGTAACCAATTGACCAGTTCGCCTTCCACATTGGATTGTCTGAAATCAACGCTCAGTCCATGGCTTTCAGCCTGCTTGGTGGTCAGGGTTTCAATTTCACTTAGTGACATGGTTCCATATGTGTCAGGTTCGCGGGTTCCCAACAAATTCAGGTTTGGGCCGTTTAACACTGCAATTTTTTTTGCCATTGGTAGCGCACCCCTGCGACTGATCTCTTGAAGCCTCTTGTATAATGCCATAATGAAGGCGTGCAAAGCGGGAACCGTATATTTATACTTTTCAAGTCTGACCCAAATTAGCGTCATCGGCCAAGAGAGACACAGTGTGAGCGCTTCGATTATTGTTAACGGTGAAATCAAGTCCATAGAACCGGGTATTACCGTGTGGGGATTTCTGCAGACTCTACAACTGGACCCTAGGAAAGTAGCGGTTGAACGCAACCTTGAGATTGTTCCCAAGTCATTATTTAAAAATGTAAATTTAGTGGACGGTGACAAGCTGGAAATTGTTCATTTTATCGGCGGAGGATAGACGTAGTGAGTGCGTTGGATAGCAATGTAAATCAATCTGATGATACATGGACACTTGCAGGAAAAACATACCGGTCACGGCTGATTGTAGGTACCGGCAAATATAAGGATTTTGAAGAGACTGCTGCTTCTGTTGAAGCATCTGGCGCCGAAATCGTTACGGTTGCTGTGCGCCGTGTCAATGTGTCGGATCCGAACCAGCCCATGCTGGTTGATTATCTTGACCCAAAAAAAATCACCTACTTGCCCAATACAGCAGGATGCTTTGACGCATCTTCTGCTGTTCGCACATTGCGCTTGGCTCGAGAAGCCGGTGGTTGGGACTTGGTCAAGCTTGAAGTTTTAGGGGATCAGAAAACACTCTACCCCAACATGCTGGAAACCTTTGATGCCGCAGAGACCTTAATAAAAGAAGGTTTTAAGGTCATGGTATATTGCAGCGATGACCCAATTGCGGCCAAAAAACTGGAAGATATGGGGTGCGTCGCGATCATGCCATTGGGGGCGCCCATTGGGTCCGGGCTTGGTATCCAAAACCCCGTGCAAATCCGGCTTATGATTGAGCAGGCAGGCGTGCCATTGTTGGTAGACGCAGGCGTGGGAACTGCCTCTGATGCGTCGGTGGCCATGGAGTTGGGCTGCGATGGTGTTTTGATGAATACCGCTATCGCTGATGCGAAAGACCCTGTACGCATGGCTCGTGCGATGAAACTGGCTGTTGAGAGTGGCCGCCTTGCCTATCAGGCAGGTCGTATGCCCAAGAAGAAATACGCTGACCCCAGCTCACCCCTTTCTGGGCTTATCTGACAGGCGGTCCCTGTCAGATACTAACAGGCTAAAGCATACCCTTATTCAGCGTTGGCGGACGAGGCTGCTTGTTTTTGGCTTCGGGCTCGATTAACAGCCTGCAACAGGCGACCATACCCTTCTGCGCCTGTGATGACATCATCACCGATGATGTAACCAGGCGTGCCCTCAAAGCCAATATCTTTGCCGATCGCAAGAGTGTTCTGAACGCTTTTAATCACCAGACGGTCATTCATATCCGCTTTTAGCGTAGCTTCATTCAGGCCGATGCGACGTGCGATATCGTACAAACGATCTTCAGTGAGCGCGCCGTCGGCTGTCATGATGGCAACATGATAGTCTTCAAACCTGCCTTGTTTCTGGGCTGCAAGGGCTGCACGGGAGGCTAGGTAAGAAACGGCTGTTTCACCAGGCCGGTCAAGAATAGGGAATTGACGTGGAATATAGCGGATGTTGCCATCCTCCCGCACAAGTTTCATAACTTCGGGGAAATGACGGCGGCAAAAACCGCAGCGATAATCGAAAAATTCAACAATTGTTACGTCACCATCAGGATTGCCAATAACCGTTGCATTCGGGTCTTTTTCCAAATAATCCCGATACATTTCGATTTGAGGCCCCATGCGGGCAAGTGTTTGGCGCCGTTGGAGTTCCCGAAACGCGAGCGCAATAATTTCAGGGTTTTCAATCAGATATTCTTGAACAACGCGCTCAATCTTTTCCCGCTCTTCAGGGTCCACGGCGCTATCTTGCGCCGTTACAGGAAAAATTATGCTGAAGGTCAGCGCAATAAACGCGGTGATGTGTGGCCCAAAACGTTTCATTTTTTCTACTCGTTACTATTTGTCGCTGAGGTTGTTCCAATTCGCAGGCGTCTGCGGCCTCGGCGCGGGTTATCGCGCGCGGCGGCTTCTGCTGCAATCATAATATCCTGCGCCCTAAGCCAATCAGGGGTGCCAGTGTCAAAGCCATCCATGGCGCGCCGCGCATGCACCAGTGCTTGTGACGCTGCACCGGCTGAATAAAAGCGCTCGGCTGTTGCGAGGCTCGCTTCCGGTTGCAGTTCAAGCCAACTGTATGCCTTGGCCAGATTAAACCAAGCAAAAGTATTTTGTCTGTCTTGCCGTGTTGCGGCTTTCAGGATCGGGATTGCGAGTTGCATCTTTTCCGGATCTTCATAGGAAACAAGTGCTTGCCCGAGCGCGGTTGCAATAAGTGGCTCCCGGGGAGCCAGTTCCAGAGCCTTTTCAAGAATAGGCACACTTTCGTCAATACGCCCATTTTCAAAAAGAATTTGCCCTTTGATTTCGTAGAAATAAGGGTTGTTAGGTTCAACCGCAATGAGGGCATCCGCCTCCGCTAGCGCGAGGTCCCATTCCAACGCCTTATGATATGCATATACACGTGCGTAGCGTGCAGCGACGCTGGTATCTCCGGGTGGGTATCTGCGCAGTGTTTGGCGCGGCGGATCAAGATACCCCCTCAGCTTGGCCTGCAGTCGAAGAAAGCGTTCATTAATGAATTCGTTTGGTGGGGTGTTGATGTGAATAGCGTCCGCCGTCTCTTGCTGCAGGTTCAGAATGCGTGTTCTGTTCAGCGGGTGACTACGCACGTATGGATCCTGGCGGACCTGCGCCAAAATTTCCTGATCGCGTAACTTGTCGAAAAAGCGGATCATGCCGGAAGCGGATACGCCGACTTCGTCGAGATACCGTGCACCAGCAAGGTCAGCTTCTGCTTCTTCACCGCGAGTGTAGGCCAGAAATTGCCTTTGGGCGACGGTTTGACCCGCAGACAGAATACCCATACCTGCTTCGCCGCCACCAAGTGCAATAGCCGCAGCCCCAAGCACTAGTGATAAAATGCTGAAGGTCCCGGCTTGAACAGCGGCATCACCGCGGCGTACCCTGTGACCGCAAGAGATATGGCAGGTTTCATGAGCCAAAACCCCCATGAATTCATCAACATCATCAGCCGCCATTATCAGCCCTGAATGGAAAAAGATGTTCTGGCCACCGGTGACAAAAGCATTAATGGATTTTTCATTCAGCAGATAGATGCGAACGGACTGCGGTGTCAGGCCTGCTGCCTCGAAAACGGGATAGGATACTTCACGAAAGAAGGCCTCTGTTTCCGCGTCCCTTAACAGCGATTGAGCCGATCCCTGAAAGGTGATCAAGGCACTTGCTGCTAAAGTTGCAATTATCTTTACAATAAAGTTGATCAAATCAAGCTCCAAACTGTTGGCACGCTATGCGCGTCGGCCTGAACCGTCAATGAATATCGCTTAACAAGGGTGTGATTGAAATACGGTTATTGTATGATGTGGGCCATCTTTTAGGCTGACAAATTAGTTGGGACAGGGGGGGCAAAGAAAAAGCGGCAGAAAATCTGCCGCCTTATTCTTTTTTTGATCATAAATCAATTTAGCCAAAAGTACGTTGCCACCAGCCTTGTCGCTTTGGCTGATTGTCATCAGTAGGCGTATCTGGCTTGGGCGCCGAAGGTCGTGCTGCATCAGGTTTTGTATCCTTACTGTCAGCGGCTTCGGCCTTTGCTGGTTTGCGGCGAGATCGCGCCGGTTTCTTTTCAGCCTCCGATTCTGCTGCCTTGGAATCGGCAGGTCCAGCATCGAATTTTTCTGCCGACTCCGGCTTTTTGCGTCGAGTTCTTGGCTTTTTCGTTGAGGCTTCAGCAGCTTCTGAACTTGCTTGATCTGCCACTGTTTCTTCAGCCTTTTTGCGTCTTCGGCGCGGTTTAGCGGCCTTTTCTTCATCTTCATTCGATGGCTGCGTCGTCGTATCAGGTGAACTATCTGCAGCATCTTGAGTATCATCAGCTTTCCGTCTGCGCGACCGGCGCGGTTTGGCGCTCTCGGATGCTGATGTTGCCTCTTCAGTCGCCTGCTCAGGCGCATCTGATGTGCTGGCACGCCGCCGCCGACGTCTTGGCTTTTCCTCGGTTGCCTCATCTGCAGAGGTAACAACCTCTGAAGCTTTATCCGAAGCGCCTTCATCTGGTGAATCGCTTGAAGTCGCTACGTCATCGCTCGGGGTGTTGCGCTCGTTGCGTTTGCGGCCTCCGCGACTGCCACGGCGGCGGCGAGGTTTGCGCTCTTCGTCACCACTGTCATCGCGGCTTTCTGAGGTTTCATCAGCAGCATTATTTTCATTGGCTGCGGTAGACTGCTCGTTTTGTACAGATTGCTCAGACTGATCAGCACCACCACGACGCCTACGCCGACGCCTGCGACGTTTGCGCGGCTGGCGTTCGCCATCTTCGTCGGCTTGGGCCGTGGTCTCGATTGGGCTACTTGTCGGCATATCCGAAGCGTCGGTGTCCGGCTTAACAGTTTGGCTCTTGTCAGCGCTCACTGCTTCAGTTGCGGCTTCCCGGGTGACCTCAATATCCGATGGCCCCATGGAGGATTGTGAGAGAACCTCGATTTCAAAGTCATACTGTGTTTCAAAGCCTGCCAATATCTGGCGCTTTTTGTTCAGCAAATACACCGCGACATCAGGGCATACCGCGATACGCACAAGAGAGCTTCTGCCGCGAATGCCTTCTTCTTCCAAAAGCCGGAGCGCCATAAGCGCTGCTGACTCAGTGGAGCGAACAATGCCTGAACCGGCACAGGCGGTACAGGTTTCCATCGAAACTTCCAGCAGGTTTGACCTTAGTCGCTGGCGTGACATTTCCATCAAGCCAAAGCTAGAAATCCGCCCAACTTGAATGCGCGCACGATCTGATTTTAGAACGTCTTTCATGCGACGCTCGACCGACCGGTTGTTTGAGCGCTCTTCCATGTCGATGAAATCAATAACGACAAGCCCGGCCATGTCCCTGAGGCGGAGTTGCCGTGCGACTTCCTCGGCGGCTTCAAGGTTTGTTTTGAGCGCAGTTTCTTCAATGTTGTGCTCTTTGGTTGACCGACCAGAGTTAACATCAATAGAAATCAAGGCTTCTGTTGGGTTGATGACAATGTAACCGCCAGATTTGAGCTGCACCACGGGCTGGTACATTGCCTCTAGGTGGCTTTCTACCTGATACCGATGAAACAGGGGTATCGGGTCTTGGTAATGTTGTACTTTTTTAGCATGGCTCGGCATCAGCAACTTCATGAAGTCTTTTGCTGCCCGGTAACCCGCTTCGCCTTCAACCTGAATTTCGTCAATATCTCGAGTATACAGGTCGCGAATGGTTCGTTTGATCAGGTTGCCTTCTTCATAAATGAGGGCAGGGGCCACAGACTGTAGAGTAAGATCGCGGATACCGCTCCAAAGGCGGGATAGATAGTCGTAATCCCGTTTGATCTCTGTTTTGGTGCGCTCCATGCCTGCTGTCCGAACAATCAGGCCCATTTCATCAGGCACTTCCAGTGATGAGATGATTTTCTTCAGGCTACGGCGATCAGAGGCATTGGAAATTTTGCGGCTGATTCCGCCAGAGTGGGTACTGTTTGGCATGAGCACACAATAACGACCAGCAAGCGACATATAGGTGGTAAGGGCCGCGCCTTTGTTGCCGCGTTCTTCCTTGACAACCTGAACCAGCAGCACTTGCCTGCGTTTGATAACTTCCTGAATACTGTATTTGCGTTTTAGCGCTTTAAGAGCCTGCCGTCTTGCTGCTGCTTCTGCGATTTCGGCGTCCTTTTCAGCCTCGTCGCTTTCTTTGCCGTCGGCATCGTCATCTGCGTCTGCGTCTGCGTCTCCCGCATCTGGATCAACTATATCACCTTCGTCAGTCGTATCACCGTCTTTAGCTTCGACAGCGGGCATTTGATCATCAGGCGCACTTGCTTCATCTTCATCAGCGGAAGTCTCTGCAGCGGCTTCTTCATTAGCGCCTTCTGCCTCGGGTTGGTCTTGTTTGGGGCGACGGCGCCTGCGGGATTTTTGTTTCTTTTCTGCTTCTTCCGCTTCTTTTTCGATTTTTGCGTCCAGCTCTTGGGCGCGTTCCATCGCGGCTTTGGTCTCCGCCTCAATCAGGGCCTGACGGTCTTCAATAGGGATCTGATAATAATCAGGGTGAATTTCGCTGAAAGCCAGAAACCCGTGACGGTTACCGCCGTATTCAACGAAAGCGGCCTGAAGCGAAGGCTCAACGCGCGTTACCCGCGCGAGATATATATTTCCTTTAAGAGGTCGTTTTGAGGCAGATTCATAGTCAAATTCTTCTACGCGGCTACCCTTAACAACGGTGACCCGCGTTTCCTCTGGATGACGCGCATCAATAAGCATTCTAGTAGACATAAAAAGTTACTCCAATCGGCAAGCCGCGCGTGCTCATTCCTTTTTGCAAAGGGGGCGCTGGCTTTTGCCGTTATTTTAAATGATGTGTCTGAAGTGGAGTGGATCAGAACAAAATGCCGATGAAACACAGAAAATATGCCACGCGACTCATAGGAAAAGCGTGTCAAAAGTGCCATCAATAAAACGCAAAGCCTGTTGGCCATTGCCTGTTCGTATCCTTTTTTGGCTTTCCGGAACGGCGCGACAATGTAGCTGTCGCAGGCCATCTAAGGCCGGAAAACCGCGATCCGCCGCGATTAATGCGGCAGCTCGGTAAACTCGCAATTGGGAAGATAATGAACTATCAACCCGATTACAAACGAATAATTTTGGCCTGTTGGCGTAGGCGTTGCTGGCGAAGTTAACGGCATGGCTTGCATCAAAAATGAAATAAAATAACAGTTTTTCTTGAGAAGGGTTCATCCTGCATTTAGTATTTTTGTGCACTATAAAAGGTAATGTGCATTCCGAGACCTTATTAACGGCATGGATGGTGTGAAGATTTTTTGATGTTGCAAAAATCGTTTCTTGTCAGGGTCTTCCTTTTTGTCAGTCTCATTTTGGGCTGCTTGTGGCTTGTGAGTTTTGGTCAGAGGGCTTCGGCAGTCGATGTTGCTGGTGTTCGGTTTGGCCAAAATGGTGAGACGACCCGCTTTGTTGTAGAGCTGTCTGGCGATACTAAGCCTAGCATATTCATGTTGGCGGACCCGTATCGCATCGTGATTGATCTACCGGACGTTGCCTGGAAAGGTGGCGAAAGCATCAAGTCACAGGGTCTTGTTGAGGGTTACCGCCATGGCTTATTTACTGATGGCGTCTATCGAATTGTTTTGGACCTTAAGCAGCCAGCAGTGGTGTCAAACGCCTTTACGCTTCCGCCTACCAATCAGAAAAATCGCAGATATGTTGTCGATATAAAACCCTCCAGCCGTTCTGATTTCATGGCGGCGGTAGCCTCGTCGAAAAGCCAAAGATCACAGTATGCTGCGGCGGTTCAAAGCACGCCCGCAGTATCAAATACCCGCCGACGGGACGGCAAGCACGTTATTGTGCTGGACCCAGGGCATGGGGGTATTGATCCAGGCAATCTGGGGGGTATTGGTGTTTATGAGAAGGTGATTACTCTAAAACTTGCTCGAGCCATAAGGGACGAGTTGAATCGGACCGGGCGATATGAAGTTCATCTTACCCGTGACCGGGACATTTTTCACAAGGTACGTGAACGCTTTCAGATTGCGCGCCGGTACAATGCTGATTTGTTCATTAGTATTCACGCAGATTCAATAAAAAACCCGCGTATACGTGGCGGAAGCGTTTACAATTTGTCAGAGAGAGCCTCTGATAAGGAGGCGGCACGGTTAGCCGCTCGAGAGAATAAATCTGATTTGATTGCGGGTGTAAACCTTGATGTTGTGGAAGACGAAGTATCAGGTATTCTGATCGAATTGGCCCAACGCGAAACGATGAATTACTCTGCGCAATTTGCCGAAATACTGGTGCAAGAAATGCGGCGCGATGTGCCTATGCTTGATCGGGCGCATCGCTATGCAAATTTAGGTGTACTCAAGGCACCTGACGTACCGTCTGTTTTAATGGAAGCCGGGTATTTGACGAACCGCGCCAATGCCAAGTTTTTAAACAGCAAGCGCGGCCAAAAATTAATAGCTGAATCAGCCCGCCGCGCAATCGACAAATACTTCTCAACAGTGGTTATTCAAAGTCGCTGATTGCCTTATCCACGTCACAATTGATTGCCAATGAAAAAGCGTGCATTACTGCGCGTAAAGTTAATTGTAAAAGACATTCGTAGTAGTTATGACGACTGAGCCGACAGACAACGAAATTAAGCCTCCTGCGAAAGAGAAAAAAACTCTGTTTCGCCGACTGGTGAAATTCGGACTTATTACGGGTGTCGTTGGCTTTGTGGCTGCTAGTTTGCTCGTCCTGTGGGCGATCATTCATTATGGACGTGATCTGCCGGATTATCGGCAACTTGCCAATTATGAACCATCTGTCGTGACCCGTATTCATGCGGGCGATGGCAGCTTATTGACCGAATTTGCCAGGGAACAGCGCTTGTTTGTTCCGATAGAGGCTGTGCCAGAACAGCTGATACAAGCGTTTCTCGCAGCTGAAGATAAAAATTTTTACGAGCATTCCGGCCTGGATTATATGGGCATGATACGGGGCAACATACGTAACATTTGGAATGTCGTGCAGGGCAGACCGCTTCAGGGCGGGTCAACAATTACTCAACAAACGGCGCGCAATTTTCTGCTCACTCTTGATCAGCGTTTGGATCGCAAAATCAAGGAAATGATTTTGACGCTGCGAATTGAGAGAGCTTTTTCAAAAGATCGTATCCTTGAGCTGTATTTGAATGAAATATATTTTGGCAACCGTTCTTATGGTGTAGCTGCTGCGGCCCTAAACTATTTCAACAAGTCGCTCAATGAATTAACCGTTGATGAAATGGCATTTCTTGCAGCGTTGCCTAAAGCCCCCAACAATTATCATCCAGTTCGCCACCGTGACCGAGCAATGGGCCGCCGCAACTGGGTGTTGTCGCGGATGCTTATACTGGATTTTATTGACGAAGCGACCTACGAGACCGCTTCTAAAAGAGAAATAGTCATGCGCCAACGGGACGGTGATGCCCGGTTCGAGGCTGGATATTTTGCGGAAGAGGTCCGCCGCCGGGTAGGGCGCATGTATGGTACCAAAGTGCTATACGAGGGAGGCCTTTCTGTCCGAACATCGCTTGAACCGCGTTTGCAGGCGTTGGCCGAGAAAACCCTGAGAGATGGCCTTATTGCATACGACCGGCGGCACGGTTGGCGGGGTCCCTTGGGGCGGTTGGATGTTGATGATGTTTGGCAGCAGCGATTAGCGGCGATTAAAACGCCACTTGGTGTGCCAAGCTGGTCACATGCCGTCGTCCATGAGGTGCGGGCAGAGGGTGCTATCGTCGGGCTCAAATCCGGCACCTTCGGTTTTATCCCGTTTGCGGAGGTTGAGTGGGCGCGTGCCTGGCGCACCGGTGAGCGTTTGGGCCCGAAAGTAAAAGATATCGGCGAAGTCTTGTCGATGGGAGATGTGATTGCGGTAGAGCCGCTATCAAACAGCGAATTGATTGCGTTAGAGAATTTCTATGATGCGCAAGGGTCTGAAGTGACGCTGTTTCAGCAGTTTGGCTTGCGCCAAATACCTGAAATTCAAGGCGCACTAGTGGCGATGGACCCGCATACCGGGCGCACCCTTGCCATGGCGGGCGGGTATGATTATGACGCCAGTGAATATAACCGTGCCACTCAGGCTGAGCGGCAACCGGGCTCTGCCTTCAAACCATTTGTTTATGCTGCGGGACTGGACCGCGACTTCACTCCGTCCAGCTTAGTTCTTGATGCGCCTTTTGTAATTGATCAGGGCGAGGGATTGGGGAAATGGAAGCCAAAAAATAGCTCCGACAAGTTTTATGGTCCCAGCACATTGCGTTTAGGGATTGAAAAATCACGCAACCTTATGACGGTTCGACTGGCCCAGCATCTTGGGATGTCAACGGTAATGGATTATGCCAAACGGTTCGGTCTGGATGACAATATGGAGCCAACGCTTGCTGCCAGCCTGGGTGCGGGCGAGGTTTCGCTTCTGAAACTGACGGCGGCATACGGGATGATTGTCAATGGTGGCCGGAAAATTCAACCAGCCTTGATCGATCGCATTCAGGATCGCCGGGGTCGGACGATTTTCAAGCATGATGAAAGAGTGTGCGGTGCTTGCGAGTTGTCATGGGCTGCCAACAGCAACGAGCCCCCCATCCCAGATGATCGGGAACAAATATTGGACCCGATGACTGCCTATCAACTTGTGTCGATGATGCAGGGTGTAGTGGAAAACGGCACTGGCCGAAAAATTCGCGTTATTGGTAAACCGCTTGCTGGCAAAACGGGTACTACCAATGATGAGTATGATGCCTGGTTCGTTGGTTTTTCGCCCGATTTGGTTGTTGGTGTGTTTACTGGCTTCGATCGCCCCAGGTCTCTTGGGCGAGGTGAGGAAGGGTCCAGCGTTGCCGTTCCGGTATTCCGGGATTTCATGAAAGAAGCGCTTAAGGGTCAGCCTGGTGTTCCTTTCCGAACGCCCTCCGGTATTCGTCTGGTGCGCGTAAACGCTGAAACCGGTGCACCGGCTAGTCCCGGAGACGCGCGGGTTATATTGGAAGCCTTCAAACCAGGTACAGAACCGAGGTCAGGCCAACTTGCAGTGCTTGACGGCTCGCTCCCAATCGGTAAAACCAAAAGTTCAATTCGAAAAGGCACTGGCGGGATTTACTGAGTTTCAGCAGATACTGCTTTTTGCCATTTATAAAGGACGTAGTGTATGCGCGCGGAAGCTCAGGCAACCGTCGATCAACTCCAGCAGTCAATGGCGCTGCTGAGGAGGCATCTTTGACTGGGATAGAGCTTTATTAAGGCTTGAGGAACTTAACGCGCTTGCGGAAGACCCAGACCTGTGGAATGACCCGGCCAATGCCCAAAAACTCATGCGTGAACGGACCAAGCTTGATGATGCAATCAACGCGGTACAGAGCATAGAACAGGATTTATCCGATACGCTTGAGATACTTGAGTTAGCCGAGCTTGACGGTGACTCTGACATGGAAGAGGAAGCTGTCGAGCAGCTATCATCTCTTGCTGATGCGGCCAGGAAAGCTGAACTTCAGGCTTTGTTGTCAGGCGAGGCGGATGGCAATGATACCTATGTTGAAATTCATTCGGGCGCAGGCGGAACAGAAAGCCAGGATTGGGCCAACATGCTTTTGCGCATGTATGTGCGGTGGGCGGAACGTCGGGGTTTCAAGGTTGATACCGTGCAATATATGCCCGGTGAAGAAGCGGGCATAAAGTCCGCTACCCTTCAAGTGAAGGGCGACGAAGCCTACGGGTGGCTGAAGACAGAATCAGGGGTGCACCGGTTGGTGCGCATTTCGCCGTATGACAGCAATGCCCGGCGGCACACCAGTTTTGCATCTGTCTGGGTCTATCCGGTGATTGACGATTCGATTGATATAGAGATCAACGAAAGTGACCTGAAGGTTGATACTTATCGGGCGTCCGGTGCCGGTGGGCAGCATGTTAATACCACAGATAGTGCTGTGCGAATAACCCATGAACCATCGGGTATTGTTGTGCAGTGTCAGAATCAACGATCACAGCATAAAAACCGTGCCGAAGCGATGAGCATGCTGAAAGCACGCCTGTATGAGGAAGAGTTAAGACGCCGTGAAGAAGAGGCCAATGCCGTCAACGCACAAAAAACAGAGATCGGTTGGGGTCATCAGATTAGGTCATATGTAATGCAGCCATATCAAATGGTTAAAGACCTGCGCACTGGCGAAGAATCAGGCCAGCCGGACAAAGTTCTGGATGGGGACTTGGACCCCTTTATGGCTGCCGCACTGGCAGCACGGGTTCATGGTGAGAAAACAGACGTAAACGATATTGAATAGTTAGAAATTTAAAATTTTAAGAGGGCACAGCATGAAAGAAGACGCTGACAATAAAGCAGAAAAGAGCAACAGTGAGCATGTGCAAAAGCTGTTGTTCGAGGCGCGTAAAATATTCGTAACCGGAGAAATTGGCCAGGAAGTAGCTCAGGCAACTTGCGCGCGCCTGATGGCGATGGCCCACGTATCAGACGACCCGATAACCGTTATTATCTCATCGCCTGGTGGACATGTGGAGTCCGGGGACATGATCCATGATACGATCAAGTTCATTAAACCGGAGGTGCGAGTTCTTGGAACCGGGTGGGTTGCCAGTGCCGGAGCATTGATTTACGTGGCTGCCAAGAAAGAAAATCGTTACGCGCTGCCGAATACGCGGTTTTTGTTGCATCAACCAAGTGGCGGTGTGCGAGGTGATGCGACAAACATTGATATCGCTGCGCAGGAAATTGTGAAAATGCGTGGGCGCTTGAACAAGATTTTTGCTGATGCAACGGGAAAACCGTTGAAGAAAATCGAAGAAGATATGGACCGGGATTTCTGGCTTGAATGCAAGCAGGCTCAGGAGTACGGAATCGTCGGTAAGATTGTGTCTAGCGAGAGTGAACTAGGCTAAGTTTGATTGCCAAGTAATTTGAGAAAGGGGTGTTTAGCAACACCCCTTTTTTTGCGATTTGGCGTTATACAGCTTATTCAGCAGCAGGCTTTTTCGCCTCTACAAAAGACGGCGTTTCTGCCTGCGCCTTGGGTGCACTATCTTTGTTGCCTGAGGTATGGGCAAACCGGCCTGTCAGTTTGGCGCCAGCTTCCACGGACAGGCTTTCATGATAGACATCGCCTTCGACAACGGCACTTTTCTCCAGCCGCACTGACTTGGAGCGAACTTCGCCTTTTACAGTGCCGCGAATTGTTACGGTTTCCGCTGCGATGGTACCGTTTACTGAACCCGTTTCACCCATGACAAGGCTACCACAGACCAAATCGCCAGTGATGGAACCATCAAGTTGAAGTTCGCCAACTGTTTTGACGTTGCCTTCAATTTTGACGTCTGCGCCGACGATGGAGGGGGTGGGAGCCGAACCGGGACGGGGGCTGGGGTTAGGATTATTCATAGTTTTTTTCATGTCTTCCCTGGATTTTGAGAACATTGCTTGCTGCCTTTATAAAGGGCATGGGATCCCGCACTTTGTCGTTAAACCATACTTCATAGTGAAGGTGGGTGCCGGTTGCCCGACCAGTTTTACCCATTTCCCCCAGTTTCTGTCCAAGCTCTACCTGCTCATTTTTCTTTACAGACAGCTTTCGCATATGTCCGTATCGAGTTCTGAAGCCATTGCCGTGGTCAATTTCGACCATATTTCCGTATGGTCCATACCAACCAGAGTATATGATTGTACCCGGCGCAGTCGCCTTAATGGCGCTGCCGGGCCAACCTGCCATATCCAAGGCATAGTGCTTTGAGCGTACCTTGGTGAAGGGGTCAATGCGGCTACCGAAACCGTCTGAAATGTAATATTTCTCTACCGGCTTTCCCACAGGGTAACTTTCCAGCACATTTGTGACCATCTTAAGGCGCTCATCATGTTCTTGCAGTGCGGCAAACTGATAGCCATCGCGCTCGTCAAACACGCCGTCAAAAGTGCGATCAGGAACATACGGCCCACCAACAGCAGTTTGCGCAACAGAGCGTTTACGCAGCAGGTCATCGGTCGATACAGCAGTGTCTTTTAACGTGCTGTCGATAAACGCCAGTTCACTCGCTTTTTTTGTTAGAAGATGGCTTGCCAAAGCCCTTTGCCTGTTGCCAAGCTCCCGCAAACGCTCAAGCAGATGACTGCGGCGCTCCGCATTGCTGGGTATTGCCGCATTGGCTTCCCCCTCACTGAAAAGCTGGTCAAGCAATGAGGATTGTTGTTCAGGCAATGCTTGTTGTTGGTTCTCAGCGGGTTTGGCAAGACTGCCGGGAGTAGAGGAGAGGGTATCATCAGGCGTATCTGCTTGCCCAATCTCCTCCTGGAGTATGGTTTCAAGAAACCTCTGACGTTCTTCAAGTAAAACGGCCCTGCGCTCCACTTCAGCTTCCAATGCTGAAAAGTCGCCTGACAGAGTTTTATACTGAGTCGACATTGTTGAGATGGTTTGGTTTTTACCTTCGATGACGTTGTCTCGGGTCAAATAGGCATAACTAGTGACTATTCCCCAGAAAAACGCGACTATCAGGCCTGCGGAGATGCCCATTTGCGTATAGCTGTGAATTGTCAGGAATCGCACGCGCCCTTGGCTACGCAAAAACAATTGTCGGTCAGGAAAATAGGTTTCCTGCCACTGTTTGAAACGAGCAAAGACAGTCGCCATCTTTGTAGGGTTTTCTGTCAAAAATTGTCTCAACCGCTAATTGGTAGGTAACCATTTGTTCTAAGTGATCTTTTTACAAGACACACTGTAAAGTATCGAAAAATTACAAACAATCGATTAAATTTGCCGCATTCCACATATTTTTACCCCTCAGGTCAAGAAAGCAATTAAGGCAACGTTACGATCAGGTAGATGGTGCCAGCGGTTCGTAGAATGTTGAAGGCATCCCAGCGCGATTTCGGGCAATTTTGTTAAAGGGTGGTTTCAACTGGCCATGAAAGTACTTCCTGACCAATTCGTGAAACCATTCTTCGGCATCTTTGTTCAGCTTTTTGGCCAGAAATTTAAACCATCTACTGCCAACGGCAACATGGCCAATTTCATCATCGTATATTGTTTGTAGGACATCAGCTGATATCTGATCTGCCGTGTTTTTGAATTGTTCAATCATTGCCGGAGACACATCGAGCCCACGTGCTTCAAGTACCATGGGCACAATGGCCAAGCGCGCTGCCAAGTTGCTGGCTGTGTCCATTGATGACTGCCATAACCCATCATGGGCTGGTAGTTCGCCGTAAAAGCTTTGGTGCGCTTTAAGACGGCTATTGAGCAACCCAAAATGCCTTGCCTCATCGTCACCCACGCTTATCCAATCGTCGGTAAAGCCACGAGGCATAATATTGCCAAATCGTGCGATAATGTCGAAAGCGAGATCGATCGCGTTCAGCTCTATGTGTGCCACCGCATGAAGCAGGGCCCGTCTATTTGCTTCATTGCCTGCTTTACGGCGTCTTGGCATCTCATTCGGTGGCAAAAGCTGAGGTTCTTTTGGCCGTGCTGGTCGGGCTGGCGGCGTTGTCGTAAACGCAAACAGCAAATCTCCTGAACGCCATGCAGCGGCTACATGCCGGGCGATAGTTGCCTTTTCTGTAGCCTTTTCCGTATTCAAAACTGCACATGCAGCATCGCTTACGTCTGTCCAGGTTGCTGTCATGATAAAATAGCCCGCAACAGAATTCTAGAGGTTTTTGGCCTTGGAAAGAACATCATTGGCGTGTCCTTTAACCTTTACCTTTGGCCAAATTTCCTGAATCACACCAGATCCGTCGATAAGAAAGGTTGCTCGTTGGATACCCATATAGGTGCGCCCATACATACTTTTTTCCACCCAAACACCATATGCATCCAAGGTTTCGCCGGTTTCGTCAGACGCCAATTTTACGGTTAGGTCATGCTTGGCAATGAATTTGTCATGCTTCGCCGCCGTATCTTTGGACATACCGATCACAACGGTATTGGCCTCAGCAAAGTCTTTAGACAATGCCGTGAAATCTTTCGCCTCTGTTGTACATCCTGGTGTGTCGTCTTTCGGATAAAAGTATAAAACTACGTTTTTGCCCGCAAAGTCAGACAGCGTTAGTGTTGTTTCGTTATCTCCTGGAAGAGAGAAGGCGGGAGCTTTGTCGCCGACGGAAAGTGCCATGAGTATATCCCTTTTCTAGAGCTCGTTTATTGAAAGCGACAGTATCGTCACTTTGTTCATATGCAAGCGTTAATGAGCAGTTCAGCATGCGCTGAATACCCAGCATTGCATTATACAGGCGGTTATTGTTCGTGGATCAGCTTTACAAAGAGTTTGTGACACGCAGTTTGTACACTGCGAAGGCTATGTTGAAGGGAATTAAATGACCCATGTGAGGTTAGTGAACATAGTGTTTCCCTTAGGCCAGCAGGGATTGCCTGGGCAGATTTTGGAATTGCTTCAAGGCAAAGCCTTAGCAAGGACTGCACGGTTGATTGCAATTGGTAAGCCTTAAGAAGGGTATGGAAATCATCCTCGTGCAAAACGCCTTTGCGCAATAGAAATGATAAACATTCCGGAACATTGGCGGTATAGACGACGTTGATATCTTCTGGTTGTGCCAGTACCAGAAACTGGCAAATAAATTCTATATCTACCAGTCCACCGCGAATGTGCTTAATATCGAAAACATTCGTGGTCGGGAATTCGCTAGCCAGTTTGTCGCGCATCTGAATGCTGTCTAGCAATAGCTTATTTGGTTCGGGGCGGTTGTCAAAGGCTTCGCTGATAGCTTTTTCAATGGAGTTGATGGCCTGTGTGGGCGCATGAACAAGGCGTGCACGTGTCAGGGCAAGAAATTCCCAAGTCCAGGCACTGGTTCGATAATACTTTTGAAAACTTTGTAGAGACACGGCCAGTGGCCCTTGTGTGCCTGAGGGGCGCAGACGAGTGTCAACATCAAACAGTCGGCCTTCCGGCGTTAGGGCAGTTATTGCAGTAATAATATGTTGAGCCAGCCTAGTGTAATAAACAGCAGGGGAAAGTGATTTGCTACCGTTGGAGAAGACACCCTCCGGAACATCTGGGTAGATAAAAACGATGTCGATATCCGATGTGTGCGTGAGTTCACATCCCCCATATTTCCCTAGTGCAAGGATGGCTATACCGTTCTCGGCGCCGTCAAACTGTCCGTGTTTTGCGGCGAAGTCCTGTTCTATTACCGGCATTAATGCTTCCAGAATAACGTCGGCTGTGTTGGATAAGGCAAGGCTGACTTCGGCGGGCTCGGCGATACCCTCCAGCATCTGTACACCGCACCGAAATTTAGTTTCTGCAAAAAATCGCCTCACATAATCAAGCGCATCCTGATAGTCCCTGGCGGTTGATAGCCGGGTTTGCAGTTCCATCCTCAAAACGCTCTTGTCTTCAACGGGCTCAAAAAATTGATTATCCAGCACGGCATCCCAAAGCGCAGGTGTTTTTGCAAGTATAGCTGAGAGGGCCGGGGCAAGACCAATAATCCGAGCTAACAAACCTAATAACGATGGGTTGGCCTGCAACAGAGAGAAGAACTGAACCCCGGCAGGTAATTGCGCCAGAAAGGTATCAAGCCTTTTCAAGGCAGCGTCAGGGGAGCTCGATAACGCAAATGAAGGCAGCAGTTGCGGCAAGCATTGTGTCAAAAGGCTTCTCGCTCTGCTCGCTCGAAGGCTCCGGTAGCGACCATATTGCCATGCCGATATTAGGTTCAGCGCTCCCTCGGGGTCGTCAAAGCCAGCATCGTTTAGCCAGACCCGCAGTCTAGCCTTCGATGAAAAGTCAACAGTGCTTTCATTTTCTGGAAGTAGAGCATCATAATGCGTGTTAACTGTGCGCGTGTGATGCACCAGATCTGCCTCAAAATCGGCAGGTGAACGGTAGCCTAAAAAGCACGTTAAACGCTTAATGTTATCACTATTCTCGGGAATTGAATGGCATTGTTCGTCATTGGTCATTTGAATTCTATGTTCAACGGTTCGCAGGAAACCATATGCTGCGCTCAGCTTATCGACAGTCTTATCCGGTAATAACTCTAATGCCTTGAGTTCATTTAAGGCTTGGAGTGTGCTGCGGCAGCGTAAACTTGGGTTGCGGCCCCCAAACAAGAGCTGGTTGATTTGAGCATAAAATTCAATTTCTCTGATACCCCCTAAACCCAGTTTAACATCAAATCCGGCAAAATCTGCGTCGAGAACTCCATAGTGCCGATTAATCTGGTTTTTGATGGCTGCGATATCGCGTAATACTTCAAAATCCATGTTGCGGCGCCAAACCCAACTCGATAGCTCATCAAGATAAGCATCTGCCTTGCGTTGATCTCCGGCTGCAAACGCAGCTTTAATCATGGCTGAACGTTCCCAATTCGCGGCGATGCTTTGATAGTAGCCAACTGCAGCGCCGACAGACAGTGCTACTGGCGTTGCGCCAGGGTCTGGCCTAAGCCTTAGGTCGACGCGGAACACGTATCCGTCCATCGTACGCTGGTCAATGTATCGCACAACATCTTGTGTCAGCTTGATAAAACAATCTGAAACAGACTTTCTGCCCGAGTATTCAACGGTTTCAGGGTCATAGAGAGCTATCAAGTCAATATCGGATGAATAATTTAGCTCATTTGCCCCCATTTTACCCAGGCCAAGTATAAAATATCCGCAGTCTTTGTTATGCCCTGTGCTAAGTGCTGATGATGGATCCGTATCCTCGGGCCAGGGCAAGTCACGCGCCAGCATTCGCGCGCGAAGGGCTTTTGCAACTGCCAATTCAAGGCATAGTGTAGCAAATCTGCTTAGCGCTTTGGTGACCTCTTCGAGGGACCAAATGCTGCTGATATCGGCGATGGCGACTAACAGCGCTATAAGGTTTTTTTGACGGCGCAAAAAAGCCATGAAATCGGCTTCGGACTCCCGGCTATCTCTTGGCGCGCTCAGTTTAGCAACGATTTTTTCAAAACAGCTATCTGGAGGCTGTGTGAGAAATTCGATCGCTTGCACCGGATATCTTAAGAAAAGCGCTGCAAGAAAGGGGCTGTTACTGGATATCGCATGTGCTCGTTCCAGATCGGGTGCCTGCAGGCTTGAACTCCCAGCAGAACCCAACAGGCAGCTTAACACCTCGTCAGCTTTCTCACGGTTGTAGACTAATGGGAGCCTGTTTTTTGTGACGGGTGAGGACAAGAAAGGCGCTCCGATTTAGGCGAAAAATGTCGTCGCTAGTTTCGTTACTTTTGTCGGGAAATCAAGTGACTGCCTTAATTTGGAGCGTTTTTGGTAGCAATAGCAGCCTTGTGTCTGGACGTAATGTTGGTGACATGCTTTAACCAAATTAGTTAATGGTCGGTATTTTACAGCGACGTTTAGCAATAAGCGCTTGAGATGCGACCTTTGCTGCCAGAAGGTAATGCAGTTGAGAAAAATTGGTGGCGCGATAGTTTCAATCAGTCTGTGGCTTGTTACGGCGACAGTTCTGCTAACTTGCGTATTGTTTGGGCGTTTGTTCTTGGCTCCAATCGATGTTGGATTTGCCAAAGAGCAAATCATTAGTCAAACCGATGCTATTCTTCCCGGTTGGACGACAAATTTTTCATCTGCAACGATCGGGTGGGACTGGCGTGATGTTCGTCCATGGGTGGTAATTCAAGACATTCAATTGATAGACCGCAGAAATCGGTTAACCGCAACTTTGCCAAGGGCAGAAATAGGCCTAGGCTTTGACGGCATACTCTCTGGTTTAGGCGTTTCCACTGTCAATATTGATAATGCTGCTATTCGGGTGACTGACCTTGGTGGTTTCAGTGATGCAACAGACGATAGCCTATTTGATGAATTATTTAATGAAAGTGGTATTCCAAAACCAGAGATATTTGTTCCTCTTACAGAGGCATTTAACCGTTTCACTCTTCGCCTATTGGACAACATCCCGACCATACGCCGGGTCGGCTTTTCAAGGCTCTCGGTAGATATATATCGAGGCGAAAACCTCTCAGAAACACAAATTGCTGTATCGACGTTTGATCTGCGACAGACCGGAGCGGACTTGACGCTTGCGGCACAATTTGAAGCCGCGATCGGGGGCAACCCTGTTTCTACGAGGCTGGCCGGGCGTGCCAATCCCTCTCGCGGTGATCTGTCCATTCTCCTGGCCATAAGCGATTTCTACCCATCCTCCTTGCCGACAGATGCGGGTATTCCTGTTGCTTTTGAGTATCTCAACCTACCGATAAATCTAAACCTGGAGTTGGACCTTGATGCGTCAACGGGCCTCCAGTCTGCAGGCATCAATGCTGAACTGGGTGAAGGCGAAATATATGACAGTGATGTCTTTCCCAAACCCGCTAGGGTAACTTCTGGCGTTGTTGGAGCCACTTTTAATGTCAGCGAAAACATACTGGTTGTTGATAGCATTGACCTAAATCTTGAGGAGCAAAGAATTGTCGGGGAGGGGCTCGTTTACTGGCATCGAACCAGTTCAACGCCGGGATTGCAATTCGAGCTTAGAACAACCAATTTGCCAGTGATAAAGGCCCTAGATTATTGGCCAATAGCCCGGCACCCGGATGGGCGGGAGCGCGGGGCGAGGGCTTGGATTGACCAACATATGATGGCCGGTAGTGCCAGCGACGCAGTGTTCCGGTTAGATGTGGCTCCATCTGGAGTGGGGGCATTTGCCGAGGAAAGTGAGTATCAACTGGAGTTTGATTTTGAAGGGCTTGATAGTCTTTTCATGCAGACTATGCCGCCCATCACGGATGCATCAGGGTCTGCCCTGCTGACAAAGACCAAATTGGATATCGCGGTAGACTCAGGTCAGCTTGTTGGTATGCCGATTAAGGGTAGCAAAATTGCCTTAAGTAATATCCATGTCCGAGATGAAGGTGTCGGGCGCTTCGAGATATTTGCGCGCGGCGACGTTAAAACGTTAGTTGAATTAGTAAACAACCCTCCGCTGTTGGTAGCCGATAAGGCCAATCTGGATATTGAGCGTTTAGGAGGTTCAGCAGTTGTCAGAGCAATTGTGAATGCACCATTGGTGAAAGAAGCCGAGCCTGGCAGCATAACCTATGATGTCACGGCACAGGTTTCCGACGCACGAGTAGCTGACCTTCTGGACGGGGAGGGACTGGACGGTGCACAGTTGTCCCTTAAAGTTAGCCAGGATGCATTGAGCGCGGCCGGTTCAGGTTTTTTGAATGGTGTTCCTGTCAACTTGCGCTGGGAGGAAGACTTTGAAGCCGGACGTCGTGACAGCAATGCAGAGACCACGCTTCTGGTTCTGAACGGTGAACTTGATGCTATCGACTTGAAAGCTTTGGGTATTGACGTTCAGGATTTTTTGCATGGAGAGGCACAAGCAGAGGCGTCTTTTCAGGGGCGTAACCTGGAATTCACGCGAGGAACCTTTGCGGCAGATGTAAGCACAGCGGTGCTTGAGATACCCCAGCTTGCATGGTCGAAACCAATTGGCGCGCCTGCAACCATTAATGGAGGCATTGTTTTTACAGACAAAGGATCAACGCTTGCACCGCTGCTGGTTCAAGGGGAAGACATAGACTTGCTTGCCAGCATGGAATTCGGGCCAAAAGATAGCAGCATTTTTACTGCAGAGCTGCAGGCGCGGAGGATCGGTCGTAACCAGTTTATGGCGCAGTTGCGCCAGGGTGGGAGTGGACCCCTTAAAGTATCGGCGACGGCAAAGACGTTTGATCTGGGCGCATACCTCGGCCAGGTCTCAGACAATGCGATTGCAGCAGAACATGATTTGGCACCTGCCGAAGAGCCAGCATCCTTTGACTTAAACCTGACGGCAGAAGCAATATTGCTGGAGAATGGGGAACGCTGGGATAACGCAGGGGTGGAGTTGGCCTTCCGCAATGGTGAACCTGAATTCCTGACCATTAATGCAACTTCAGGGGCTGGCGCTTTACCGGTTGCGATTTCAATTTTAAATCAACCGGATGCTCGCACGGGCCGCCGACCACTTAAAGCTGCCTCTCCCGATGGAGGCCAGGTATTGAGAGGGTTGGGGTTGTTTTCGCACGTGAAAGGGGGGGTGCTTGAGCTGAACGCCAGCACTAAAGGGTGGAACGATAACTGGCTTGTCGTAGGCAACTTAAATGTTAAGGACTCAACTCTCGTGCCAACAGCTTCGCTCCCTGGCAGTGTCACAGAGGGTACTGTTTCTGGTTTAGATGACTATCTCGGCGACGGAGATTTGAAACTTGATGTTTTGAAAGTCCCCTTCAAATATGAAAACCAAATTGTTGAATTCAGCGGCTTAAAAGCCAATGGTCCTACGCTTGGGCTCACCATGGAGGGGGAGATTGCCACATCTCAGGGGTTGATCAACGTAAACGGTGTGGTGGTTCCCGCATATGGTATTAACTCCCTGCTCGGAAACATACCCTTGGTTGGGGGCTTGTTTTCCGGCGGCGACGGCAAGGGATTGTTTGGCGTTGCCTACCGCGTAAAGGGAACAACGTCGGAACCTGACGTTAAAGTAAACACCCTCTCTGGTCTGGCACCAGGGTTCTTGCGACTGCTATTTGAAGGACGTAAAGGGCGTGTTGCTGATGTTGAGGTACCAAAAGGTGCTGCTAAGCCGAAACTGGAAGAAGATCCGATCAGTCCTACCGATGATGGCGGGTAAGGCTTGCGGTAAGTTGATCTCAACAAGCACCTGTTATTGTGTCGCGGCCTTTTTAACAAAAGCAACAACGCGCGCAGGGGCACCTGACCCCTCGCCAATCTTCATGGGCGCAGCAAGTATCCAGGCTCCAGTCTCGGGCAATGACCTTAGATTGGTAAGGTTTTCCAGAGCCGGAATATTGGCTCCTGCTATTACGACGTGAACAGCGAAATCTTTGGATTTCCCATAGTCAATAGACGCAGTATCAATACCAATCATCGAAACTTTACGGTCCACAAGCATTTTTGCAGCCTCAGCACCAAATCCCGGAAAGCTCAAATTGCTGGCGTCACCAGGCGTATCGTCACCCAGGTAGGCTTTTGCGTCTGGCCAATGCTCAGACCATTGGGTACGAACAACGACAGCAGTTCCTGGCATTATGCGGCCATAGTGTTTTTCAAAAACTTCGATATCAGTTGGCGCAAGACGGTAATCTCTGTTGGCTGACGCTTTTTCCGATACATCAAGAACAACTAAGGGGGCATACAAATCGCTCATGGGCAGTTTATCGACTGTCTTTGCCCCTTCAGAGAAATGGATGGGTGCATCCAGGTGTGTGCCGCCGTGTTCTGGTGTTGCAAAAGTGTATGCTGAATAAAAGTAGCCATTGCCAGATGGGCCATATGACAATTCATTGTGTTCAAAGGCTATGGGCGATGTTGGCCAAAATAGGGTGGAACTATCGTAGGTATGACTAAGGTCAACAGGTGTAACTTGATCAAGCCGGGGTGTTTCCTGGACTTCAGCAGCCCCTTGCAAAACGAACGCTACCAATAATTCTGTCAGCATTTTTCCTGCTCCCCTTTTGCTGTGAGAAGCAGTCTAGATCTAACGAACCGGGTAACTCAACTGATCTTGATGATTGCGTGACGTTTTTTGCCCGCAGACAGCTTTATTTGGCCGTCGGCCAGGTCTTTTTTCCCAACAACCAGTTCGGCACTCTCGACCTTTTGATCATTTATCTTTGCGCCGCCTTGTTTGATTAAGCGCCGCACATCGCCTTTCGACGCGCCAAGGCTTGCGTCCAAGAATAAGTCCACAATATTCAGTCCCTCTGCCAGTTGTGCCTCAGGTATCTCGACTGTCGGCAAATCAGATCCAGCACCGCCGCGTTCAAACGTTTCTTTGGCAGTTGCATAGGCATCGGCGGCTGCAGTCTCGCCCCGGCACATTTTAGTGGCTTCGTTAGCAAGAATAATTTTTGCCTCGTTGATTTCTGAACCTTCGAGGGCGTCAAGTCGGCAAATCTCATCAAGAGGTAGTTCAGTGAATAGGCGTAAGAATTTTCCGACATCCGCATCCTGCGTGTTGCGCCAGAACTGCCAGTAATTATAAGCGGGCAGAGAGTCTTCGTTCAACCACACTGCACCATCTGCGGTTTTGCCCATTTTTTTGCCGTCTGCAGTCGTGATTAGAGGCGTTGTTAGACCGAATAAAGACAGGCCTGCAGCCCTGCGGCCCAATTCCATACCATTGACGATGTTGCCCCACTGGTCAGAGCCGCCCATCTGAAGTCTACAATCGTAGCGCTTGCCCAACTCCATAAAATCGTAGGCTTGAAGAATCATGTAATTGAATTCCAGAAACGTGAGTGGCTGCTCGCGATCAAGCCGCAGTTTGACACTATCAAACGTCAGCATCCGGTTGATCGTGAAATGCGTACCAATCTCCCGCAGGAAATCAATGTATTCCAGTTTATCGAGCCATTCAGCGTTATTGACTAATGCCGCGTCAGTTGGTCCTTCGCCAAAGGTTAGAAACTGATCAAAAATTGTCCGAATACCCTGCATGTTTTGCGCGATGTCATCATCGGTCAACAGCCTGCGGCTCTCGTCTTTACCGGACGGGTCACCGATACGCGTGGTTCCGCCGCCCAGCAAAACAATTGGCTTGTGGCCACATTTTTGTAGCCATCGTAACATCATAATTTGAACCAGACTGCCGACATGCAAGCTCGTGCCAGTGCAATCGAAACCGATATAGGCAGACAGAGCGCCTTCCTTCTCTGCGGTTGCCATTTTGGCGTCCAATCCTTCAAGATCGGTTACCTGATGGATAAATTCGCGTTCGGTAAGGATTTGAAGAAAGTCTGATTTCAAGCTTGTCATCACAGTATCTGCACGGTTTAAGGTGTTACAAAGAATTGGTTAGCGGCGTGATGTAGCATGCGTTCGCCCAAAGACAAAGACCGTTTGGCATGCATTAGCTCATATGTGGCCGGACAGTGCGTTACAGCAGTGGAAAGGCGAGGTATGGCAAAGCCAAACAATCCAGACGAGGTTAAGTGCGCGATTGGTTTGATGAGTGGCACATCAATGGACGGCGTGGATGCCGCGCTCGTGTACACAGACGGCGTGCGCGTAGAGCGACTTGGACCTTCCCTGACTTTACCCTACACGGCAGAGATGCGGGATGCTCTGAAAGAGGCTATTCATATCGCCTCTGCCGCAGCAATTCCAATTGATACACCCGCCGAGATCAAGTTAATAGAGCAAGAGCTGACAGACTGGCATGCAGAGGCAGTATTCGAGGTTTTATCGATTACGGATCAGCCCCCCAGCAGCATCGATCTTATTGGATTTCATGGCCAAACAATCAGCCATCGCCCTGAGCGAAACTGGACGTGGCAAATCGGCGATGGTGGCCGTCTCGCTGGGCAAACGGGTATAAAGGTTATTAATGATTTTCGGTCTGCCGATATGGCGGCTGGCGGTGAAGGTGCTCCGCTGGTGCCGATATATCACGCGGCGATGTTCGCGCGGGCGCAGCGCCACAAAACAGTTGCTGTGCTTAACCTTGGTGGTGTGGCGAATGTAACCTGGTTATCGTTTGAAGACGATTGCGATCAGCCGCGAATGATCGCTTTTGATACAGGGCCTGGTAATGCAGTTCTGGATGATTGGGCGCAAATGCATACCAATCAAACATATGATCAGGACGGTAACCTGTCTGCACGTGGCATAAGCCACGAAGAAGTTGTTATGGGTATGATGGCGACCAGTTATTTTGATGACGCGCCGCCTAAATCGCTTGATCGCGATGACTTTAATACGCAGGCGGTACGGGGTTTGTCAGCCGAAGATGGAGCCGCAACATTAGCGGACTTTATCGTCGAGTCAGTAGTGGCTGCCCAGGGTCATTTCCCGAAACCACCTGAAGCTTGGTATGTATGTGGTGGTGGCCGTCATAACGCTACGCTGATGCGTCGTTTGCGTCGTCGGATGCCAGTGCTGGTTGATCCAGTTGAGGTGTTGGGTATGCGTGGTGACGCGCTGGAAGCCGAAGCATTTGCCTATTTGGCCGTACGGAGCGACCGTGGCTTACCCCTTACCTTTCCTGAGACCACGGGGTGTGATCAGCCAACGATGGGGGGCGCACAGCATTTGCCGAAAAAGCGTCCGCGGGCATATCGCTAACGCATAGCATCATTATTATTCGTAGTCCTCTCACCCAAAAGATATTGTGGTCCCGCGCCTCGGGCGCTCGCTTTATCATCTGCGTTATAAAGCGCACATTTTTTCAACGATAAACAACCGCAACCAATACAATCGTCAAGGTTATCGCGCATTCTCGTCAGTTTTTGAATTCGCCCATCCAGTTCGCCGCGAATAGATTTGCTAATTTTGGTCCAGTCAGACTGTGTCGGTGTTCTCTCGCTGGGCAGTTTTTCAAACACTTCGGCAATATTGCTTAGCGGCAATCCTAGTTGTTGTGCAATCAGAACAAAAGACAGCCTTCGGATATCGGATCGCAAAAAACGCCGCTGGCCACCGTTGTTACGCATTGGCTTTACTAAGCCTTTTGTTTCATAGAACCGAATAGCAGATATGCTCAAGCCGGTGCGTTCTGCTAACTGCCCGATCGGGATCAAATCGTTCATATGCATGGTTTTTCTCTACCTAAATTAATGCTTGACCTAAAGTTAGGTTTAGGAATTAGAACAGATAAATCAAGAAAATTTGGAATGACCTACGAAGGAATAAACAATGCATCAAAATTCTATCGAGCACGTCAACGTCACCGTAACCGATCCCGGCAAAACAACAGCATTTCTTCGCGCTATCTTTGATTGGAAGGTTCGCTGGGAGGGCCCAGCAAAAGGTGGCGGATACACCATTCATGTTGGGACGGACGATCATTATTTGGCGGTTTATTCAGCGGGGCAAACCAAAAAGAGTTGCAAACCAAGTTACAAGACCAGCGGCGGGTTAAATCATATTGGCGTCGTTGTAGACGATCTTTTAGCTACCGAAGCGAGGGTAAAAGAAGCAGGCTTTGTAACGCACAGCCATAGCGACTATGAGCCGGGTCACCGGTTTTACTTTCATGATAACGACGGCATCGAGTTTGAAGTTGTCAGTTATGCTGAGAGCTAATGGCACTAATAGCTCTAAACCGCAAACTATCCGATAAAGGCGGGCCAATGCGCCTTTATCCCAATTGGAGGCGAACTAGTCGTCTGTCGTCAATCGCTTGTTCAAATAGTTGTTAATCGACGCCATCAAGGCATTCAGTTCACTTTCAAAGAAGTGAGTAGCCCCTTTAATCACATCGTGATCAATGGTTATCGCCTTTTGCGTCTTTAACTTTTCCACCAATTTAACGATTGATATGGGTGTAACCAGTTCGTCTTGGTCTGCCTGAACAATGAGGCCGGACGAAGGGCAGGGCGCAAGGAACGAGAAATCATAGAGGTTGGCAGGCGGCGCGACAGAGATGAAGCCTTTAATTTCAGGACGTCGCATCAACAGTTGCATGCCTATCCATGCACCAAACGAGAAGCCTGCAATCCACGTCCCAGTGGAATTGGGGTTCATTGACTGCATCCAATCCAACGCCGCCGCAGCGTCCGAGAGTTCGCCGACTCCACTGTCAAACTCTCCCTGACTTCGTCCTACACCCCTGAAATTGAAGCGCAGCGTTGCAAAGCCGCGATGGGAGAAAGCGTGATAGAGATAGTAAGCCACTTTGTTATCCATCGTGCCGCCGTGTTGCGGGTGAGGGTGAAGAATAAGGGCTAACGGAGACGTCGGAGACTTACCTTGTTGGTAACGGCCTTCTAGCCGACCGGCGGGACCGCTGAAAATGATCTCTGGCATAGACTGTTTTCTTTGCATTATTTTGGGTGAAGCGGTTCGTCCGCCTCACGGATGTTATGCGATGATATATCGAACTTTTGCTGCGAATCGCAAGCTATCTTGTTGAATTCGTGTAAATTCGATTGAACGAGGCCGCTAATGCGCTTATTTCACGAGCTATGAGAACTGCTATTTACATGGACTACAATGCCACCGCACCGATTCGGCAGACTGTGATCGATACAGTTGCAAAGACAATGCGGGATGTTGGCAATCCATCCTCTGTTCACACTGCCGGTCGGACGTCCCGGCGTATTATCGAAGAAGCACGAAGCAAAATTGCCGCTTTGGTAGGTGCCAGGGTGCGTGACGTAACGTTTTGCTCGGGGGGGACAGAAGCCAATAATGCGGTTATTCGGGGCTCTGGTGCGGCCAGCATTATCATTTCAACGGTGGAGCATGATTGTGGGCTCGCGGCGGCAGCTCTCGCAGGCGTGCCAACATTTTCTTTGCCGGTTACCAAGTCTGGCGTGATCGATATGGCTGCGCTTGCCGCTATTTTGCAAGACGCACCCAAACCAGCGCTTGTTTCGGTTATGTTGGCGAACAACGAAACAGGTGTAATTCAACCTGTGGCCGAAGTAGCGGCGCTGGCGAAAGAGCACGGTGCAAAGCTGCATACGGATGCTGTACAGGCTGTGGGGAAAATACCGGTTGATTGTGCCGAGCTTGGCGTCGACTACCTTACGCTTTCAGCACATAAAATTGGCGGACCGCAAGGTGTTGGTGCGATTGTTACAGGCCCAACCGCACCTCTTGCGCCGTTGGTTGCCGGGGGCGGGCAAGAACTCGGTCGCCGGTCCGGTACAGAAAATGTAGCAGGCATTGCAGGCTTTGGCGTAGCAGCCCTTGAAGCACTGGCAGAAGTATCGTCTACTGAGCGATTGGGAGTGCTTAGAGACAAGTTTGAGGTGGCGGTGACGCAGGCTGCCAATAACGCAATCATTGTCGGGCCAGATGCGCCGCGCACTGCGAATACAAGCTGTGTCATCATGCCCGGTGTTAAAGGCGAAACGCAGGTTATGCATTTTGACCTTAACGGTATTTGCGTTTCTTCAGGTTCTGCGTGCTCTTCAGGCAAAGTAAAGGTTAGCCATGTGTTGTCTGCAATGGGGTACAGTGACGACCTTGCAGAGGCCTCCATTCGCGTATCGTTGGGGCGGCAGACTGAAGAAGCTGATATCGAAGCCTTAATTAAGGCCTGGACAAGCCTCTATGAGCGCGCGGCGGTGCGCTGAGCGTGGTGCAAAAGGCAGGGGCATGAGCATCTCATCTGTTTACATGGACTACCAGTCAACAACGCCGGTCGATGAGCGCGTGCTCGCGACCATGATGCCTTATCTGACGACGAAATTTGGTAATCCACACTCCGCGGAGCACAGATATGGATGGGAAGCAGAAGCTGCGCTTGATGTTGCCCGTGACCAGGTAGCAGGCGTGATAAGCGCAAATCCACAGGCACTAACATTCATGTCTGGTGCAACAGAAGCCAACAATCTGGCCATCAAAGGCGTCATGGAAGTATGGGGTAAGACACGACCGCACTTAATCACTGTTGCCACTGAACATAAGTGCGTTCTGGAGGCTGCATTTGCTTGTCAGCGGAACGGCTATCGACTTACCGTCTTACCTGTCGGGGCTGATGGCATCGTCGACATCAACCATTTGGAGGATGCCATAGGCAATGAAACAGCCCTTGTATCTGTCATGGCGGTTAACAATGAAATTGGTGTGATCCAGCCCTTAAGAGAGATTGGCGCTTTGTGTCGGGAACGCGGCGTTTTATTCCACACGGATGCAGCGCAGGCTTATGGCAAAATCCCCATCGATGTTGAGGACATGAATATTGACCTGATGAGCATCTCCGCCCACAAAATATATGGTCCAAAGGGTGTTGGCGCGCTTTTTCGGCGGCATGCGCGGGAAACGGCGATTTCCCCCCAAATGCACGGAGGCGGTCAAGAGCGGGGCTTACGCGCGGGAACGCAAGCGCCTTCACTTGTGGCAGGGTTTGGCCGGGCGGCTGAAATATGCAGTGCAGAGATGACGCAGGAAGCAGGGCGGTTATCGATCTTAATGGCACGTTTGAAGACCGGATTACGGTCGATAGCGCCTGACGCTATTGTTAACGGTAATGAAAAAACACGGTGGGTTGGCAACCTAAATGTTTGTTTCCCTGGATTGGACGGTGATCGTTTGTTTGTTGATATCCGTGGGCTTGCTGTTTCATCGGGCGCTGCTTGTGCATCTGCTGTCGCTGAACCATCGTATGTATTACAGGCTATTGATGTTGCAGAGAAAGATGCGAAAACATCAATACGCTTGGGTATTGGTCGGATGACGACTGATGAAGAGATTGATTTCGCATTGGATAAATTAGCGGAAGCAATAAAAAAGCAGGGAGGGTGTCGGTGAGCGAAGTTTCGGTTGTTTTTGCCATCCACGACGGCGAAGAAATTATCGCAACGGGTCCTGCTGGAAGCACCGTGTTAGAACTTGCACAAGCCGCAGGTGTAGATATCGAAGGGGCCTGTGAGGGCAATATGGCTTGTTCAACGTGTCACATCGTTGTGGATGAAGCCTTCTTTCACCAATTGCCTGAAGCGAGTGAAGATGAGGAAGAAATGCTTGATCTCGCGTCCGGATTGCGACGGACATCAAGGCTAGGGTGTCAAATCACCGTATCGAAGGCCTTAAACGGCATGCGAGTGAATGTGCCGCGCGAAAGCCGCAACATGATGGGGCTCTAGCTCATACAAATCCCGTTCATTCGTGCCGTGCAGTTGCAAATCAATTCGTTATGCCCATATGAAAAATGGAGAGAAACTCCATTCACATCCTTTTGGGGAAGAGGGAAATGACAAGAAACCAAATATTTGGGATTGGCGTCGCATTTATCGCGGTGTTTATGGCCATAGGTAGCCTGTTTTCGGATGATGCTACAAACTACAGTCGCAATGACCGTGGCGGGTGGGACGTAGAAGTCGAGGTGGACGATGATGAGATCGTCATTACGTCAACTGGTGGCAGTACCGTTGTTCACACTCGTGATGGCAAGCTGGAATGCGAACGGGATCAAAAACATATTACTGTTACCCGCAAAGATGGCTCTGAAACTCGCATCGAGTGCTAGGTAACCACCTGCTGGTTGAGAAGTAGTTTCAATCGACCTAGTCTTTCTTGATGATACGTTTGTTTCCAAAGTAAAATAAATCTTGTTCTTGCTTAATCACTTAGGCAACATGTTCATGTTTTGTTTCTTATTGGAGGTTAACATGCAACAGACTGTCTTCGCGAAAATCACTCTTTTATTGGCTTTGGTGTTGGGATTGGGTTTCGGCTCATCGGCAATGGCAAAGGCTCCTGAATGGTCGTATTCCTATGAAAAGGATGGCTTTTCGCTGACGATTTCTTCATCGCCTTGTTACGAAAACAATGAAATGGCGAATATGTCGATGCGCTTATATGGGTCGAAGATGGGTGCGTCGATTAGTGCTGACGCATCATGCGATTGCGGCGAAGCCATAATAATAGACCAAGGAGAGCCAATTACGCCTCAATCGTTTGCGCGATTGGTAAGCGAAGCATTGTCAACGCAAATTTCCAGCTACAGCTGCAAGGCAGTTGAATAGTTTTTGTGCCTGCATGCTGGTAAGCATTGTAAACTATGAATTCAATCATGCCCGATCTAGTGATGGTCGGGCAGGTGGTCGTCTTCAATAAGGTCTGTGAAACGTGTAACTTCTTTCTTGAAGGCCAGTTTTACCGTACCAACCGGCCCGTGCCGTTGTTTGCCGATGATGACTTCTGCTTTGCCGTATAGGTTCGCCATATCGGCTTGCCATTGGGCATGTTTTTCGACATCAGACATCGATGGCTCATCTTTTTCCTTGTAGTACTCCTCCCTGAATACAAACATTACCATGTCCGCATCTTGCTCAATAGACCCTGATTCCCGAAGGTCAGACAGCATTGGCCGCTTATTTTCCCGTTGTTCAACCATACGACTAAGTTGAGATAGGGCTACAACCGGAACATGAAGTTCTTTTGCCAAGCCTTTGAGGCCACGAGTAATTTCTGATATTTCCTGTACTCGATTTTCACCTGCTGTCCCTTTGCCGCTGCCTCTTAGCAATTGCAGATAGTCGACAACCACAAGGCCCAGATTATGTTGGCGTTTCAAGCGCCGTGCCCGTGTGCGCAGGGCCGCAATTGTCAGGGCAGGTGTATCATCGATAAACAGCGGCATGTCCTCAAGTTCAATGGAGGCGCGGGCTATCGCCTGGAACTGTTCTTCCGTTAGTTTGCCTTGGCGCATGGCATGCGACTGAATGGGGTCTGGCCCTTGATAGTGCAGGTTGGCCCGGTCAGATAAAATACGCGCCGCCAGTTGGTCTGCGGACATTTCCAGACTGAAAAAACAGACAACGGAACCTTTGGACCGATCCATATCGCGGCCTTCGACCAAGTCGTCCGTCCAGCGTTTGGCGGCGTTAAAGGCGATGTTGGTAGCAAGCGCCGTTTTACCCATTGCAGGGCGTCCAGCGATAATGACCAAATCAGAAGGGTGCAGGCCGCCTATTTGATTGTTGAGTTGCGTAAGGCCTGTTGTGATACCAGACAGGCTGTCCGGGTCTTTATAGGCGTTTTCGATGTTTTCAACGGCAGTTTTGAGCGCTTTTGAAAACGACTGTGCCCCCGACTCCGCTTGTCCAAGTTCAGCGAGGTCAAACAGTTGTTTTTCTGCCTCGGAAATCTGCTCTGAAGCTTCAACATCCACAGGCGCATCATAGGCATCAATGACCATGCTTTCGCCAATTTGTATGAGGGCGCGGCGTGTCGCGAGGTCATAAATTGTTCTGCCGTAATCTTCGGCATTGATGATGGTGGCTGCGCTCGCTGCAAGGCGGACGAGATATTGCGCGCCGCCAACGTCTGTTAGGGCTTCATCATGCTCGAAATAGGGCTTTAATTTGACCGGGTCCGCAATCTGGTTCTTGTCCATCAGTTTAATGACAGACTCGTAGATGCGACCGTGTACAGGCTCAAAGAAATGCTCAGGCATCAAAAAACCCTGAACCTTTTGCGCTGCTTCATTATTGACGAGAATAGCACCCAGGAGCGCTTGTTCTGCTTCCAGATTATGCGGCGCCTGACGATAGGCGAGCCCACCTTCTTCGTCGTTTGCTGCGTCTTCTGCCCGCACGGCGTCTATCATGTCATTACCCCAGAGCTTTTGTCGTAAGCATCATGTCGTTTACCAGGCTCGGTACAAGTGCTGTCTTCAAAGAGTGCTCGTTATTTTTTCCACAGGGGGATAACTATGGGGATAACTTGTTGCATGCAGTGAAGTTATACGCCCGCTAAAATAAAGACTACGCAATAAAAAAGGACGGCCAAATAGCCGTCCTTTTAAAACTAGAATTCCGGAAGACCTAGGCGTCAGCTTTTTCGTCTTCTGAGTCGTCAGAGGTCGCTGCTTCCGCAGTCGCTTCAACAGTTTCGTCTTCGGCGGTTACTTCCGCATCTTCTTCAGCAACTTCCTCGACAAATTCGTTTTCAGCATCAAATTCATACTCGTCGTTGCTGGCAACAACAGCGGCACCTGTAGAGAACTGTGTTTCAGCTTCATCAACACTGCGCGCAATGTTGACAACCACGGTTTCAGATACTTCCGGGTGCAACCGAACGACAACGTCGTGCAGACCAAGTGTTTTAATCGCCCGGTCAAGAACAACTTGGGTCCGGGTAATAGCAACACCTGCTTCTGTTACGGCTTCAGCGATATCGCGTGATGAAACGGAACCATATAGTTGGCCGCTTTCGCCAGCAGCGCGGATCATGATAACCTTCACATCTGCCATTGCAGAAGCAACTTTTTCTGCTTCGCTTTTACGCTCAAGGTTTTCGGCCTCAAGGCGTGCACGATCAGCTTCGAATGCCGCTTTGTTTGACGCTGTGGCGCGTAGGGCTTTTTTAGATGGCAGCAGGAAATTACGGGCAAAGCCGTCTTTTACTGTAACCACATCGCCCATCTGGCCGAGTTTTTCGACGCGTTCCAAGAGAATGACGTCCATGATGTGTCTCCTTCTCTAAAACGCTTATTGAATGATGAACGGCAGCAACGCGATATTACGCGCGCGCTTGATTGCTTTTGCCAGTTCCCGTTGTTTCTTGCCAGAAACAGCGGTAATGCGGCTTGGAACAATCTTGCCACGTTCAGAAACATATTTTTGCAACAGTTTCACATCTTTATAGTCGATGGTCTGTGCATTATCGCCGGAAAACGGGCAGGTTTTGCGACGGCGGAAAAATGGACGACGTGCAGCCATGATTATCCGTCCCTTCTGTTGTCACCGCGCGGACCGCGGCGGTTTTCTTTATCGGCTTTAGCGCGAAGAACGATAGACGGGCCGTCCTCAAGCTCTTCCATACGCACTGTCATAAACCGAAGAACATCTTCATTCAGGCGTGCTTGGCGTTCCATTTCCGCCACAGCGGCGTGAGGAGCATCCAGGTTCAACAGAACATAGTGACCTTTGCGGTTTTTCTTAATGCGGTAAGCCAGGGTTTTCAGACCCCAGTATTCATTTTTGGCAACTTTGCCGCCGTTTTCTTCGATCACTTTCGAGAAATCGGCTGTAATGCTTTCAACTTGCGCGGTCGAAACATCTTGACGCGCAATGAAAACATGCTCGTAAAAAGCCATGCTTCACTCCTTGTGCTGATCGCTCCCCAGTCACTATGAGCAGGGGCCTCCAGCTTGCTTTAATATCCCCACCAAATTTCGGATGCCGAATCAATAACAGTGAGGAGGCGCTTTCCTATAAGGAATCCTTTTGAATTGCAAGGAAAAGTGAGGGTCTTGGGAAGATACGTTCAATACACATTGATGTTAATTTGTGGGACTTTCTGATTTGGGTCCAGTTTCCCGTTCCTGAAGCGAGGGGCAATATATGCATTCCGCAAAAGTTGCTTGGCTTCTTCGGGGTTTATTCCTGCGGTTTTATGGACCACGATGTTGTTCACGCGGCAATTTGTCGACGTGGTATAACCTGCCAGGATTTGACCAACTTTTGCCCGATTTTTTTGTGCAGGTTTCCTGTTCTGTGAGAGGCGACCCGCTGGATCATAAATTGGATACCACATGTCCATGTTCCGCGCGCTCTCATATTTCTGCGCTTCGATACAGTGAAAAATCGCTGCATCGGTGTTGCCAAGTTCATGGCTAATTCCCACCATATGAATATGGATTGAAAGTACCGGCCGTGCACGCGGTTCATGCGTCATGTAAATACCAAGAGCTTTAGTGTAACTGCTCTTTGCCACCTGATACAGTTCAAGCCACCGCATGACTTGGCCATGCCAGAAGTAAAGCTGGGCCGTATCGGGAAAAGTCGCCTCATGCATGTGTTGGGATGCTAGGGCGAGAGCCTGATCAGCGTGTTTTCTCGCACGGTCAAACTCTCCGGAATTGTAATAAAGGCGTGACAGGCTCATATAACGACGCGCTTGAAGAAAGCCACTAGCAGGGCTTGATTGGTCTAGAAGTTCACCTGATTTTTTCAGCCAAGCATAAGCCAATTCTGGTTCACGGCGGTGAATGGCTTCTTCTGCTGCATCGACCAGAATGGGGCTGAGTAACGCGCTATTTCGCCCATGTGCTTTAGCGGTTAATTCCAATGCGTGCCGAAACTGTTGCAGGGCTATGGGTTCTTTATAGCGGGCAGCTGCTGTCGCATAAGTGTATGAGATTGGCGCCAGTTCTGCTGGTTTTTCGGCGAAAAGCTTTTTGGCGATGAGATATGCACGCTGAGCATGCAGGAAGCTGTCTGCCTTATGTCCAACTGCAACCGAGTCCTGATACGCAGACAATGCCGCTTCTAGGTCAGTTTTGTCAGGGGTGTCGGCAAAACTACCCGAAAATACGAACCATGAAATTACTACTGCTCTAAGTGTATCCCGCATCACCTTCCTCCACCTCATATTAATGTAACATTATAACGAAAGTGTAGGCAAGGTGGATGTTTGTTTTGTTACAACAGTCCTAGAGACTGGAGTTCTTGCGCAAGCTCTGGCGATCCTTTGCCTGTTTCACTGTCACCTGTGATCAGGTCAGCAGGTGCATCTTCAGGCTTTAGATAACGCCATCCTTGAAACCCGCGCTTGGGCTGTGGAACCGTTGCAATAACTTTGGGGCGTATACACATCTGACAGCCCTTTTTACCATCGAACCGCTCTTCTTCACGTATCGCCACGAGTGGAGCACGGGCTACGATTGCTCTTTTTATGATCCAGTAAACACTCCCACCCGTCAGTAATTCTTCGGCGCGCTTTGGCGTATTACGCGACGACATGTGCATGATGTGCCCCAAGTCAGGGTCATCATAGGAATACTGCTCGACAACTCGTTTTAGCTGGTCGAGAGAGCCAATGCCTGCAGCAACTTTTAATATGTGAAGAGCCAAAAGGGATTATACCTAAAAGATACAAGAACAATTTGTTTTACGTACAAACGATAAGGGAGGATTTCTGCCTCTGCTTTTTTTTAACCGGAGAGCAAATCAATCAGCTGAACACACCAGCATCGGTTAGTGGTGCATCATCAACACCGGGATATCAGCTTCGTTAAGCAGATAGTGTGTTACACCACCAAATACCATTTCCTTGAAGCGCCCTCTGCTATACGCGCCAGATGCGATCATCTCGGCTCCTTCTTCACGCATGAGCTTTTCTAGTATCTTGCCTTCTTTGCTGGCTGCGTTTTCCATGACATGTCGGGCTTTTACGCCGTGATGTGCAAGGTAGCTAATCATGTCTTGGGCTTTCGGACCTTGCTTGCCGTTGCGGCCAACTGTTAAGAAAACAACATCTTCAGCCGTTTTTAACAAGGGCAGAATTGCCAGCAGCGTTCTGCTTTCAAAGCCGCCACGGTTCCAGCCCATAGCAATCCGTTTTCCACTAAGTTTATGCTCATGCTGCGGTAATATCAGAACTGGTCGTTGACTGGAAAATAAGGCTTGCGAGAGAAGCGTCCTCGCCTTTCGGCCACTTTCTTTAGTGGGCCGAGACACTACAAGCATATCGCTTGCTGGGCCAATAATTGGCATAATGAACGGCGGTGTGCCAACACGCTCCTGCCACAAAGCGACAGGCGCATCTTTTGACCCGGGCTTTTTAGAAATCGGGAAATTGTGTTCTGCTGCAAGCCTTTCAAAAAGCAGGCGTGCTGACGTTGCCGCGGAGGTTGCTTCTTCTTCGGATAAAAGAGGCCAATCATCCGCTTTCCCAAATCCTGACAGCAGGCTGGAGTCGACAGAAATCGTTGCTTTCTCACTACGATCCGGTCGCATGTGGCAGCCAATCACATCGGCACCGGTCTGTCGTGCAAGGGCGAAAGCTGACCTAAGAGAAATTACACACTCTGGGCGGTCAGCAACCGGAACCAATATTACTCGCATGTTAAGCATCCTCCATAATGTTTTCCGCAGCAGGCTTTAATGCTAACACCGAACATTGCAGCCGGTCGAGCACAGCCTCTGCTGTGTTTCCTATCAGTAAGCCCAATGCCCCTGATCGAGCAATAGTGCCCATTAGCAATACGTCAGACTCCAGTTCATGAACCTTGTCGACGAGAGCAATCCGGGGGCGGCCAAAAACTGGCTGTGCCGTTAAGTCACCTGACGCGCACCCAAAACGCTGGTTGGCAATTTTTATGAATTCGTCCAGCCAATTACAGCTATCGTGTTCACATTCCTGCATATATTCCTTGGCTTCCTGTGCGGATATACCTGAGCGGGATGATCGGACCAAATCAGCTCCAACTGCGTCCCAAGCATAAACAACATCAACGGTATCAATCTGGAAAAATGATGCAAGCTGGATGGCGTGATCAATAAGAGATAAGGCTAGATCGCGTCGATTATCCTGGTCCGCATAAACGTCGGGCCTATCGATCGCCACGGCGATGCGGTCGAATTTGTCGCCTATTTCTTCGCGTACCACCCAAACCGGTGCGGGGCAGTGCCGTATCAGTCGTTTGTCGATACTGCCAAACATCGGTGTCGACTGTTCTGCCGGGGTGCTGGCCGCTTTCAACACCAAGTCAGCCTGATTAATCAGGACAGCCTTGGTTGTTTCTTCGACAAGCCGCCCAGATACTACGGCACGCGATGTATTTGCAGGTAACTTGACGGTAAGGGCGTCAACTTTGGCGTTAAGGCCGGTGATGACATTGGTAGATAATTGCCGCGCAGTTTTAGAAGCTCGACTTGATTTAAAAACAGGTTTGGGGAATTCGGGCGCCACGCCAAGCACATGAAAGCGTGCCGAAGTGTTATCAGCAAGTTGCTCTGCTAAACTTTCAATCGCATGCATTTCACTGTCTGGTTCGATGGATATTAATACAGATTTAAAGGCCATTGGTTTTGCTCCGACAGTTTTGGCGTTGGTCCGGTAAATAAGGTATCTGAGCATTGTTTATATAGTATTAGGTATTTTTAGACTTGATGATGGTCAAATAGATATGTTGAAATTGGTTTGGGCTTGTTTTGATCGTCAGCGAAAACGGGAATTGTTTTAAACTCTGCTCATATCCGGCTATCATTCCGCCCATTGGTGCCCCGGTATAGACGAGAGGCCTATATGTTAAGCAAACCATTTATGACGACGCAGGAGATTGCGGAATTGCTCAAGGTCAAAGAACCGACAGTACGTTCATGGATTCATCATCAAGAATTACGAGCAGTGAAGTTGGGGCGAGAATTTCGCGTAGCTGTCAAAGATTTGGAAGAATTTGTAAACGAAAGAACAACGCGGTCCAAGTCGTCTGAATAAATAGCGACGTCCAACTAAATAACGGCATCAGGGGATTAGGTTCAACGTTCTTATTTTACTGCGCGGGATTGGTTGTGATCCCTTACTTTCCGCAAACAGCATATTCCGCCATACAAAGTGGACCTTATCGCAAAGCCCCATTTTTCTTGCGCGGCATGGCCGTGCATGGCATGTGCGTGGCAAGATAACGTTTCAGGGCAGGAGGAATGAATGACCCGCGCACTCGTATTTCCAGGACAGGGTAGCCAGTTCGTTGGTATGGGCAAGGCTTTGGCCGATGCCGAGCCGGCAGCAAAACTTGTTTTTGAAGAGGTGAATGATGCCCTGTCACAAGATTTGTCCAAAATAATGTGGGAAGGGCCCGAAGAAGATTTGCGCCTTACTGAAAACACCCAGCCTGCATTGATGGCAGTTTCTATGGCTGTGATCCGAATTCTCGAATCAGGTGGTTTAAAAATAGAAGAAATAGCCAGTCACGTTGCGGGTCATTCGCTAGGTGAATATTCGGCTCTGGCGGCAACAGGTGCTTTCAGTCTTTCTGACACGGCACGCCTGTTAAAACTTCGCGGGCAGGCTATGCAGCGTGCGGTACCAGTGGGCGAGGGTGCCATGGCTGCAATCTTGGGATTGTCTATGGATGACGTCAACACGACGTGTGAAGAGGCGGCAGATGGGCAAGTCGTTGTTGCCGCGAATGACAATGCAGACGGACAAGTTGTTGTATCGGGCCACAAAGGTGCTGTGGAACGTGCGATAGAGATTGCAAAGGCCAAGGGGGCAAAACGGGGTATGCTGTTGCCTGTGAGCGCCCCTTTCCATTGTCCGTTGATGCAGCCCGCCGCAGATGAAATGAGAGCTGCATTGGCAGGTGTCGCCATAGAGCGCCCGGTATTACCCGTAATCGCGAATGTCCTCGCCGCACCGATTAGTGAACCAGACGGAATCGCAAACCTACTGGTGGAGCAGGTAACAGGCGCTGTTCGTTGGCGTGAAACTGTTGGGTCTATGACATCGCTTGGCATCCACCAAATGGTGGAAGTTGGGGCAGGAAAGGTATTGTCCGGGTTGGCACGTCGCATAGACCGCGACCTGGAAACCGCCAACCTTCAGGAACCCGCCGATATCGATGCTTTTGTATCTTCACTTTAATGGGGAAAAAGAATGTTTGATCTTTCAGGCAAGAATGCACTGGTAACTGGTGCCACAGGTGGTATCGGCGCGGAAATCGCTCGAGCATTGCACAACGCCGGTGCCGTGGTCACGATCTCTGGCACACGGGCGGAAAAACTGCAGGACCTGGCCTCTGAACTGGGTAGCAGTGTCCACGTGGTCCCAGCAAACCTTGCCCAGCGAGACAGCGTTGATGCCTTGGCTAAGGCAGCAAATGAGGCCATGGGTAGTGTTGATATTCTGGTTAACAATGCTGGGATTACCAAAGACAACTTGGCGATGCGCATGAAAGATGATGAGTGGGACACTGTTCTTCAGGTAAACCTTGAGAGTGCATTCCGGCTGATGAAAGGCGTTATGCGCGGTATGATGAAGGCGCGTTGGGGTAGAATGATCAATATAACCTCTGTTGTTGGTGTCACTGGTAACCCCGGGCAGGCAAACTACGCAGCGTCAAAAGCGGGTATGATTGGTATGTCAAAATCCATGGCGCAAGAGGTTGCCAGCCGCGGGATTACGGTTAACTGTGTAGCGCCCGGCTTTATTGCCACTCCGATGACAGATGCCCTTACAGATGATCAGAAAGCTGCGATAACCAAAGGGGTTCCGTCTGGAACACTTGGTTCACCGGAAGACATTGCTGCGGCGGTTCTGTATCTCGCGAGCCCCGAGGCGCAGTATGTTACAGGGCAGACGCTGCACGTGAATGGTGGTTTGGCAATGATTTGAGTACAGCGACGCAGCGTGGTACGGCGGCTTGCGCCAACTTTGTTAAAAAGCTAAACGTAGGCTTGAAAAGCTGAAACAGAGAATTGAACATCTCGGGCTTCTCAAAGCTAATAAACTGTGTTAGGAGCACCCCCAATGCGGTCATTCCTGCTTAAAATGCCGGGAAACCGTACAGTGGGGGATTTTCTTAAATTTAGGTAATCTCCGTTTTACCGGTATTAAAAACGAGGACATAGCAATGAGCGATATCGCTGAAAAGGTGAAAAAAATCGTAGTTGAACACTTGGGTGTTGACGAGGACAAAGTAACCGATACCGCAAGCTTTATTGACGATCTGGGTGCTGATAGCCTGGATACTGTTGAGCTGGTCATGGCGTTTGAGGAAGAATTCGGAATCGAGATCCCAGACGACGCTGCTGAAAAAATTCAGACCGTTAAAGACGCGATCGATTTCATCAGCGCGAATTCCTAATCGGGATTCAGGATTCAAGAGGGTAACGACCGGGCCAATGGGTTTAGTCGTTACCCTTTTTTATTTTGGGCAGTGAGTCGCATCAATTTTTGATTTATTCGCCGTAGCTTTTGGCAGTAAGCTTTGCGCACGCGGCGTTGGGGCATTATTAAGGATCGTTAAATGAGAAGAGTTGTTGTAACGGGAATGGGCATGGTCTCCCCACTGGGAGATACCGTTGATACGACGTGGGACCGTCTTGTTGAGGGCCAGTCGGGTGCAGGGCGCATTACTCTTTTTGATACGAATGATTTCCCATGCAAAGTCGCGTGTGAAGTGCCTTTGGGTGACGGGTCAAATGGAACGTTTAATCCTGACACTTATATGGCTCCAAAGGATCAGCGGCGCGTTGATAACTTTATCCTGTTTGGCATGGCGGCTGCGCAGCAGGCGATCACGGACGCCGGATGGACAGAGCCGGGCGAAGAAGAGTCGCTGAGAACTGGCGTCATGGTGGGGTCAGGCATCGGTGGCTTACGCTGGATTGCCGATACTGCAGTAACGCTGCATGAGCGCGGTGTACGCAAAGTAAGCCCTCATTTTATTGCGGGATCAATTATCAATCTTGTTTCCGGGAATGTCTCGATAAAATATGGCTTTAAGGGCCCAAACCATGCTGTTGTGACGGCTTGTTCTACTGGGGCGCACGCGATAGGTGATGCGGCGCGCTTGATTGCCCTTGATGATGCGGATGTCATGGTGGCCGGGGGTGCTGAGGCATCTATCTGTGATATCGGCTTTGCCGGTTTCTGTCAGGCGAGAGCTTTGTCAACCAAGTATAATGATACCCCCACTGAAGCTTCCCGCCCTTGGGACAAGGGTCATGACGGGTTTGTTATGGGTGAAGGTTCTGGCGTAGTTGTTCTTGAAGAACTGGAACACGCGAAGGCGCGCGGTGCAAAAATCTACTGTGAAGTAACGGGCTACGGCATGTCAGGCGATGCTCATCATGTTACCGCGCCTGCGCCCGATGGTAATGGTGGGTTCCGCTCCATGCAGGCCGCTATTAAACGGACGGGCCTAAGTGTTTCAGATATCGACTATATTAACGCTCACGGTACGTCTACTCCGGTCGGTGACCCCATTGAGTTTGGTGCTGTAAAGCGATTGCTGGGTAGCCACGCGGACAAGGTTGCCATGTCGTCCACCAAATCATCCATTGGTCACCTTTTGGGTGCAGCTGGTGCGGTTGAGGCGATTTTTTGTATGAAATCAATCGAAACTGGTGTCATACCGCCAACACTCAATCTTAATGATCCTGCCGAGGGCTGCGAAGGTATTAACCTTGTACCGCTCGAGGCGCAGGAACGGACGGTCAAAGCAGCTTTATCAAACTCGTTTGGGTTTGGGGGCACCAATGCTTCCTTGGTTGTTCAGGCTTTTGAAGGCTAAGCGGAGCAATTCAAAAATCCTGTAAAACACCGGTTTTGCGTTTTCGCGTTCCCTGATAGAGTAAGCGCATGATGCAAAGCCGGTTTTTTGTTGGTGCCTTTTTTTTATTTGCTACCGTTTTGATCGTTTTTGGTGTTGGCCATGGCTTTATGCGGCATGTAGCAAGCGCACATCTTGATCGGCCAGATGTTATTTATCTTAATATCCCAAAAGGTGAGAGTGTTGCGGGTGTTGCGCGCCAAGCAACGCGACTGGGCGTTGTAAAAGAGGCCTGGCATTTCAAGTTAATCAGTCGCTGGAAAGGCTTGGATCGCTCACTTTATGCCGGTGAGTATGAGGTCTTACCATCCGATAACTTGAATGAAGTTTTGCAGAAAATTCAGCAGCAAGACACATATAAAAGACGCCTTGTTGTGCCCGAGGGAGCTTCAGTAGCTGACATTTCGCGGCTATTTTCGGATAGTTTCGGACTGGATATGGAAGGCTTCGTGATGCCGGCAGAAGGGTCTTTATTGCCAGAAACCTATTTTTACGAACGCGGCGATTCTGCAAATCAATTGGTTTCGCGCATGCAGGCTGCCATGGCTGATGCAGTGGATACCTATTGGCGCGGGAGAGCAGAGGCGCTGCCCTTCGATACCAAGCAGGAAGCCATTATTCTCGCATCAATTGTCGAAAAAGAGACCGGTCTGCCATCTGAACGCGCCGAGGTTGCGGCAGTGTTTGTTAATCGCTTGATGCGCGGCATGCGGCTTCAGTCGGACCCAACCGTGATTTATGGAGTCACAAAGGGGGGTCCGCTTGGTAGGCCTATATCATTAGCGGACCTGAGAACAGATACACCGTTCAACACTTATCGACGGGGTGGCTTGCCCCCCACGCCAATTGCAAACCCAGGGCGCGATGCGCTGCAGGCAGTTTTGAACCCGGCGGACGTGCCTTACCTTTACTTTGTTGCAGATGGTACTGGCGGTCATGCTTTTGCGACCACTCTTGCTGAACACAACAGCAATGTAGCCCGGTGGCGTCAGATTGAAAAAGCGAAACGCTGATCTTGCAGCCGTCTTACTTGTGTGCCATTCACGGGCATTAAACAGATAATTGCTTTTGGGGCATTAAATGACACTTTCCAGTATGACAGGGTTTGCGCGACGGGGCGGTGAACTTGTTACCTATCGTTGGAACTGGGAGCTAAAAAGTGTCAACAACAAAGGCTTGGAGGTACGGGTAAAGCTGCCGTCTTACCTTGATGGCTTTGATCTTGAATTGAAGAAAAAGATCGGCGCCAAAATAACCAGGGGCTCCTTGTTTCTTAATTTGTTTATTGAGCGCACCACAGATAGTGAAAGTTTTGTGGTTAATGAGGATCGGCTGAGCAAACTGTCTGCAATTGCAGGCAAGTTAGTCAGTGTACCTGGGTTGGAACCAGCCAGGGTGGATGGCTTGCTCGCAGTTAAAGGAATTGTTGATCTTGTTTCCACTGAACCCGCCGACGAAGACATCAAAGCCCTCAAAACGGCTCTCAGCAAAGATATCGACGTTGTTCTTGATGGCCTGATTGATGCGCGCGCCGAAGAAGGTGCTCGCATGCAAGAAGTTCTGATGACGCAACTGAGCAAGATGCGAACTCTCCTGGATAGGGCGCGCGAACAAGTCGGCGAGCGTGATAGCGCGTTACGCAAACGATTTGAGACCCAGCTTGCTAAACTCTCGAAGCTGGACAGCCCTGTTCCCGAGGAACGGATTGCTCAAGAATTGGCAATAATTGTAGTTAAGGCAGATATTCAAGAGGAATTTGACCGTCTTGCAAGCCATTTTGATGAGGCAGACAGACTGCTAGCATCCAATAAAGCTGTCGGGCGCAGACTGGATTTTCTGTGTCAGGAGTTCAACCGAGAGGCCAATACGCTTTGCTCCAAGTCAGGGGATACAAAACTGACCCAAATCGGCGTGGACCTGAAGGTGTTGATTGATCAATTTAGAGAGCAAGTCCAGAATATCGAATAAGGAACAAGGGCTTATGACATCAAAGTCGTTTGAAAAACGTCGTGGTATCATGTTGGTTTTGTCGTCGCCTTCGGGGGCGGGAAAAACAACCTTGACTAGAAGACTTTTGGCGGAAGATGCAGACGTAGAAATGTCCGTATCGGCGACAACTCGTGCCCCGAGACCCGGTGAGGAGGAGGGTAAAGACTATTATTTTGTTTCCCACGAGCGCTTCAAAGAAATGGCTGATGACGACCAATTGCTTGAGCATGCAACAGTTTTTGAAAACCGTTATGGAACGCCGCGTGGTCCGGTACTAGCGGCGCTTCAAAAAGGCAAGGATGTCATTTTTGATATTGATTGGCAGGGCGCATCACAATTGGTTTCAAGCGCACCGCAGGACCTTGTCCGAATTTTCATTTTGCCTCCATCGGTAAAAGCGTTGGAAGAGCGCCTGCGCGAGCGAGCTCAAGACAGCGAAGAAACGGTTCAAAAACGCATGGCTGTGGCCGAAAATGAAATCAGCCGCTGGGATGCATATGATTATGTGCTGGTTAATGACGACCTTGAAAGCACTTACAGTGACTTGAAGGCTATCGTCCGTGCGGAGCGTTCACGCCGGGAGCGAAGGCCAGGAATGTCCGATTTTGTGCGTGAGTTAATGCAAGAGCGGGCGCGTTAACCTCTCATTCGTCCATACTGCCGGGCAAGTTCTACAAACTCCGCAACGGTAACAGTTTCGGCGCGCATGGTTGGATTCAGATTCGCGGCTGTAATCAAAGACGCGGCGTCAACATCAAGTCCTTTGAGGCTTGCACGTAGCATCTTGCGTCGCTGGCCAAATGCTTTTTCAACCACTTTTTCAAGATGCTTCAGCTGCACGTTTTTATTGATGGGCTCTCTTGGCTCAAAGTGAATTATCGCACTAGCGACTTTTGGTGCTGGCGTGAAAGCCGCAGCAGGAACGCGCATGGCTATCCTTGCGGTGCCCCGCCATTGAGCCAGAACTGATAGGCGACCATATGCTTTCGAGCCGGGGTTCGCCACGATACGTTCGGCTACTTCCTGCTGAAACATTAGAGTTAAAGACTGATACCAGGGCAACCAGGTTGTGCTTGTTAGCCATTTTACAAATAATGCCGTCCCAACATTATACGGCAAATTAGCGACTATTCGTACATCTTCATTACTCGATGGTGCCAAAAGTTCAGGCTCATCAATGTCCATCGCGTCACCTTGAATAACGGCAAGTCGACCACCGTAAGCCTCTGAAACGTCGCGTAGAGCAGGGACGCAACGATTATCCATTTCAACGGCGACGACCCGTTTAGCGCCACTTTCGAGCAATCCACGTGTCAAACCACCGGGCCCGGGTCCAACTTCGTAAATTACGCTGTTACTTATATCGCCGGGGATTCGGGCGATTTTGCTTGTCAGGTTTAGGTCCAAAAGAAAGTTCTGACCAAAGGACTTCTTTGCCCGCAAGTCATAAGAATTAATTATGTCACGCAGGGGCGGAAGAGCGTCGTGCGTCATCGTAATGCCTGGTTTTTTTGTGCCTGAATTTCGGCCATTTTGCATGCCGTCTTCAGGGCGGCAACCATGCTGTCTATACGCGCGATACCTTTACCCGCAAGCGAGAGCGCTGTGCCGTGATCAGGGCTTGTCCTGATAATCGGTAATCCGAGTGTGACATTAACGCCGCCCCAAAAGTCCAGTGTCTTAATGGGAATTAAAGCTTGGTCATGATACATGCACAGGACCGCATCATAACTGGTCCGCGCTTCGGCATGAAACAGCGTATCAGCAGGCTGAGGGTCGCTCACATCAATACCCTCATCGCGCAGTGCCCATACGGCAGGCATAATGTGTGTCGCTTCTTCCATGCCTATTGTGCCGCTTTCACCAGCATGTGGATTTAAACCAGCAACGGCAAGGCGAGGGATATCAACACCAAAGCGATCCCGCAAATCTGTGGCTGTAACCATGCCTGCATGAAAAATTTTATCGGCAGTCAGGGTTCGTGCAACGTCAGCGAGCGGAACATGAACTGTAACAGGAACAACCCGCAGTTCTGAAGTTGCCAGCATCATGACAGAATAGTCGTCTGGTAAGCCACAAAGACGAGCGAGATATTCGGTATGTCCCGGTGCGTCAAATCCACATCCATACAGGGCCGCTTTGTGTATAGGTGCAGTGACCAAAGCAGCCACATTGCCTGCGATTGCTGCTTGGGTGGCGGCGTCAATACTAGCGATGACGGATGCACCATTTTTGGAATTTAGAACACCGGGCTCAACAGACTCAACCAATGGAATGTCAATGACGCCCATAACATCTGAGGGCAGGTCCGCTGCTTGGTTTGCACTATCAAGTTTTTCAACCGGCAACGTTGGCTCAGCGGTTAATAAGGCCTCCACAGATCCAAAATAGACGAGACTAACAGTGCTGTTTTTCCTTAGTTCCCGCCAGGCTCTAGCAATCAGCTCTAGTCCAACACCTGCGGGTTCCCCCATCGTTAAGGCAATTGGGATTTTCTTTTGTTTTGCCACACCCAGCCTTAGCGATAATCGACAATCGCATCACGGCGAATGTCTCGCAGGTAGCGGCGCGCCATCATGGACAGGCGCTGCTGTTCAAGTTGGTCAAAGATGGCGTCAAAGTCGGGTTCCTGTACTTCAGGTTCCCTTCGAGCACACACAACCAACACGCGTTTACCATCTTCGGCCTCAATGATGTCAGTTGCCTGGCCAACCTCCAGGTTTTCAACTTCACCTCTGAACTCATTCGTTAAGTCCCTCAGCCGCAACGGCGCAATATCCGTGCGGGTTGTAATGCCAGCCGCTTCGGCAAGGCCAGGCAATGCGTCACAGTTTGTTGTCGTGTTCTTGAGTGGCTGTACAACAGATAAAAACCGTTCTAGTCCACTATCAACCTGATCTGCGAGCAAGTGAAGCTGGCCCAATTGAATCTGTGTATCCAAGGGATCAACTGTCAGAACACGGCGCCGGTCTCTCACAGTTAAAATCACGTATCCGCCGGGTGTTTGAATAGGGTCCAGCACATCACCAACGTCGCTTTGTTGAACCAAATCGCGGTAGTTTGGGTCCAGATCATCAACTGTGACCCAACCGAGGTCGCCGCCAACCGCGGCAGTAGAGGACGCAGATAATTGTTGCGCGATCTGAGAGAACTGCGCACCACCACGAACCTGCTCAACCAGTTGCCGAGCATTTGCTTCTACCGCACTGGATTGTTCTTGCGATTGACTCAGCAGAACAATTTCGCCCAGTCGATACTCAAATTTACCCCGGTTATCATAAATTCGTTGAATGAAGGCCTCCACTTCCTCATCGGAGACGCTAACAAAGGCGCCAAGGCGCCCCTGAACCAGCTGTGACCAAGCGATCTCGGCTTCCATTTGTTTCTTCATGGTTTCCTTGCTGGAGCCAATAGATGTAAGAGCTTGGGCAAACTGATCTGGCTCTTGGCCTGCGCCTTGGGCGCGCCGTGCGAAAAACTGTTCCAGCTGATCGTCGCTCACTTCAAGTTCGACTTCGGCGGCTTCTTGAAGTTGTAGTTTTTCATCCACCATTGATTGGATTACTTGTTCGCGTACTTGAAGAAATTCTTCTTGCGTACGCACGCCGCCCGAAATTGCAATGACCAATCGAAGGCGTTGATTGATGTCGAATGACGAAATTGGTTCATCATTCACCAACACCTCAATGCTGTTTAGCTGCTGGGATGCATCCGGAGCTTGCTGAGCTGCAACGGAATGCGCCGAAAACAGAGCCATTAAGCCAGCAACCGCCATCACGGGTCGTTTGGATAAAATTGGTTTACGCACGGTGTTGATACTAAACATAGTTTTTGGTTTTAAGCTTCCGCTGGTTTGACTAGCCTTTTAACGACTTTGGCAGCATTTAACTACCCTAAATTAGTCAATTTCAGTCTAAACATGATGGTCGTGCCGGGTTCCACGTCGCGGTCTCGTGTAAAGGTCTCTCGAAGTCGTAAGCCCAGTTCGATGCACTCATTAACATATTCGGCGCCAACACTATACTGAACTGGTCCTGTTTCCTCAATAAGGTTGGGGGTTTCAACGTCACTCAGGCGCCTCATCCATCCGCCTGTAAGTTTCCAGTTTTCATCTATTTTGTAAAATCCAGAAATCCGTATTTCTTCACGGTCCTCGCGGTTGATGAAAGTAAGGTCTCGGTTAAGCTTTGTGTAGCCGACCCTGAGGCTTTTGTTACTGTCACCAAACGTCACGTCCACGTCATTGCGTCTAACGGCCAGGCTATGATCGTCCAGTCTGTATCTGTGTTCTAAATCAATCCAGCCAGCATAATTAACATTGGTGCGCCCAACGATATCGGAAAAACTACCTTCGAGGCCAACCCCGTCTGCAAGGACAAAGTCCTGGCCTGTTATGCGCCATGATTGACCAATCATAACATCGGCGCTTAAGTCTCCAGAATCATATCGCCAACGAACCCCAAAAGTTGCCCGGCTACCTTCTTCCCACAAATCGAAACCCGACGTTCGGTCTGCGGCAAAAAGGTTCAAATCAGAAAGTTCAAAGGCGCGGCTGTCCTCATTTACAATGTTGTCAGGAGTGCCGCGTCTGGGCGATATGCTGATCTCTGCAATGGGTTCGATCGTGTGTGTACCGGCACTGCCGTATTTTACTAGGGGCCAGCTAACTGTGCCGGTTAGCCGAGCCAAATTACGCCATTCGCTTCCTGAAGTCCCACCAAATGAACCAGAAAATGCAGGGTCATCGGGTTGATCGGCCGCATCCAGGTCATACAGGTCGGTGCGGGCGAGGGCATCTACATCCACAACAAATCCATTGGGTGTTATCCATCGCCGCTGCCAGTTAGCGATAAGGGACAGCCGCCTAGTATCAAGACCGTCCGTTCTGTGCAGCGCCAGCGCATTACCACGCAAACTTAGTGTGCCACCTAGTGGTTTAATTTTGGGAATGAATTCAGCATCGATCAGGGGCAAGGCAAAGGCAGATTTGCCGGCGATATCCTCAAGGCGTAAACCCTGGAAGGCCAGCGCGCGCGTCGACACGTAAGAGGCGCCAAAAAAGCCCTCAAGCAGATATTCGCTCACCAGTGTGTCGGTGTTGGAGATTTCATAGCGGCCAAGATATGTATCATCGGACGCGTAATTTATATCAACTTTCGAGCGCCATTTTTCCGAGTGCGTGAATGTTCCCTGTGCAGAGATATGGCCGCGTGTTTCCTGACCACCGATGATAACATTGTTGAAATCCCGTCGATCTGCCCGCGTTATGCTTCCGTCAAGCTTGAATTGACCAAATCCAAGGTGCTGGCGATATTGCCCTTTAAAAACAAAACCTTCACGGGCGGTAAATACTGGCGTAAAAGTCGCGTCGATACTGTCGTTGAATACATGATAGTACGGAATTCCAGCCATGAAACCAAGGTTACGGCTTGCCTGAATATCTAGGGGCAGAAGGCCGCTGGCGCGGTCAACGGTCGGATCTGGATGTGAAAAATAGGGTGTCCACAAAATGGGAACGCCAAGAACTTCCAATATGGCGTCTTTGTAATATAGGCGGCGTTTACCTTTATCGTGGACAACCTTAACAGCTTTTAGTTGCCACAGGGGTTGTTTGCCACTGCCATCTGCACATACCTTGCAGGGGCTGTAGGATGCCCGGCGGAGCGTTGTTCGACCGGTTGCTTCAATGCGCTCCCCCGAGGCCGCGACAGCTTGCGCCCCGCCAGCCATGATCAGGCGTATGTTTTCGATAAATGCGTCTTTTAGTTCATTTTCCAACTGTATTTGGGGTGCGATAATCCGGTCACCGCTCGGGGTCACCAGCTCTACAGCCCCTAAGGCCTCTGCCTCGCCGGTTGTTTCATTATAAAGCACTTCGCCTGCAGTCAGCGTGTAGCCGCTTCTGACAAGGTGAACGTTTCCTATTGCCCGTATTTCGCCTGTTTCAGGGTTATACGTAAGTTGGTCCGCTTCAAGTTCGACCTTTGTGTCGTCAATATCACCCGCGGTTTTAAGGGCTTGTGTGGGCGCTGTGTTGTCCTGCCACGTTGCTAAAACCGGCAGTGAAACGGATGCGGACACTATGGCAGTAGTGATCAGCAGGCACGTCCAGCGAGCAGAACAGGTCAACCTGTTCGAGTTAAGCTTGTATCGTTGCACGGGCGTGTCTCGTCGTTGAAGAATTTGTGCTTTGATAAACACCTTGGCCAGTAATCGCAAATGGTGATCACAAGACTACAATTAATTTTGCCGTTGTTGCCAGAAATTATGGCATTTTCGAGGGCAATGCTTGCCTTCATCAATGATTGTAGGCATTAAATCACATTGATAGTTGCGGGCACCAAGGTCCGCACGGAAACACGGACAATCGAGGACCCTATGCAGATTAATTTTGCGTCAATGGATATGCCAACTGAAGGCACAGCAGTTTTTCTTGTTGAAAAAGATAAATCCTTTTCCGGTGCTGCGGCGAAGATGGACTCGGATATGGACGGCGCTTTGTCAAAAGCGATGACGGTCGGGCGTTTTAGCGGAAATATGGGACAGGTTAAAGAGATTGCCGCGCCAGCCAAGGTTGCTTTGGACAGGATTTTGCTAGTTGGTGTTGGCGATGCGACAAAATTGACAGAAGCAAAATGGACAGAAGTTGGCGGCACAATATTTGCCGCATTGGCAAACAGCGGTAGTAAGGCTGCGGGTGTTGTCGTCGAGATTGAAGACGCTGATACCGTTTCCATGGCGGAAGGCGCAATGCTCAGAAGCTATCGCTTTGATAAATATCGCACCAAAGAACCGGACGGTAAAAAACCAACTCTTCAGTCAGTGGCGTTTCATGTAGTCAACGCTCAAACTGCTCAAGTTCAATTTGAGCGCCGGGAGAAAGTTGCAAGCGGTGTGTTCTTTACAAGAGACCTCGTTTCCGAGCCTGCTAACATATTAAACCCGGAAAGCTTCGCCGACGAAATAAAAGGGCTGTCCGCCCTTGGTGTTGACGTTGAGGTTTTGGGTGAAGCCGAGATGGCTAAACTTGGCATGAATGCGCTTCTTGGCGTAGGGCAGGGCTCTGCGTTTGAGAGCAAATTGGTTATCATGCGCTGGAACGGTGCACAGTCTGATGAGCAGCCTATCTCATTTATCGGTAAAGGTGTCACATTCGATACTGGTGGCATTTCCTTGAAGCCCGGTGCTGGCATGGAACAAATGAAGTGGGACATGGGCGGCGCTGGCACCGTTGTTGGCTTGATGAAGGCTCTGGCTGGGCGCAAAGCAAAGGTAAATGTCGTTGCTACTGTTGGACTTGTGGAAAACATGCCATCAAGCACAGCGCAGCGCCCCGGTGACGTGGTCACCAGTATGTCGGGACAAACAATTGAAATATTGAATACGGACGCCGAAGGGCGGCTCGTTCTGTGTGATGCCATGTGGTACACGCAAGACCGCTTCAAGCCAAAGTTCATGATTGATCTTGCCACCCTTACGGGCGCAATAATAACAAGCCTTGGGCATGAACATGCTGGCTTGTTTAGCGACAGCGATGACTTGTCGGCGCAGCTCTCTGATGCGGGCAGTGCAACGGGTGACAAAGTCTGGCGCATGCCGCTTCATGAGAATTACGACAAGCTGATAGACTGTGCTACCGCTGATATGAAGAATATTGGTGGTCCGGGAGCAGGCTCCATTACCGCAGCACAGTTCCTGAAACGGTTTACGAATGATGTTCCATGGGTCCATCTGGATATTGCGGGCACTGTTTGGTCAGACAAAGACCTGCCGCTGTCGGAAAAAGGCGGAACAGGGTTCGGTGTTCGTCTTTTGGATCGATTTGTTGCTGATAACTATGAAAACTAGCGAGAGCAGTTTTGGACGACATTCGTTTTTACCATTTGCAGCGACAAACACTTGAAGAAGCCTTGCCCAAATTGATGGGCAAGGTTGCTCAAGCCGGTCTGCGGGCAGTGATAAAAGCTGACGATCAGGCAACAATTGATACCCTTGATAAAGTTTTGTGGGATTTCGACCCAAACAGTTTCATGCCCCATGACAAACAGGGGTGTGACTTTCCAGAGGATCAACCCTTTTTCCTAACAACGGATGATATCAATCCAAACAATGCAACTGTACTGGTGCTTGTTGACGGCGCTGGCTCTGCTGAGTTAGAGAGATATCAGCGATGCTTATATATGTTTGATGGCCGAAATGAGGACGTCGTAGCTACCGCTCGGGCAGACTGGAAACGCTGGAAGGACGGTGATTGGTCCATATCCTATTGGCAGCAGAAAGAGCTTGGTGGTTGGGAGCAAAAAGCATAACTGAAAGTGCAGCTACCTGTGTTTTAAGCGGTTATCTTTTGTAACGCTCTTACCAACTTCATCATATCATCCGGCGAATTATAAAATGAAGGCGTTACCCGGATGCAATCGCCTGCTGCCGGGCCTGTACGTCGTGTGGTCAGGATGCCGTATTCGTCGGCTAGTTGGCGCATCAAGGCATTGTTTGCAGCAGTTGTTGTTATACCTTCCAGTCGAAAAGATGTTAGGCCCGCCACCATGTCAGGTTGATCGGGTGTTAAAACCGTCAGCCCTGTTAGTTTGCGCGCCTCTTTGACCCACAAATTGCGCAGATAACGCAGCCGGGCTTCCTTATGTGGCGTGCCAATCTGATTATGAAAATCAATGGCTGACGGTATTGCCATGTGCGCAGCGAAGTTTGCAGTTCCTGTATCAATTCTGTCGGTCACTCTGTCCGAGCCGGGATTGCGCCCCATGTATGTGTCTATATCCTGTGTATGCCCTTTTTTGATATAGATAACCCCGCATCCGATGGGCGCGCCAACCCATTTGTGTAGGTTAACGCCAACATATTTACAGCGCATGTCGCGTATATTGAAATCGACTTGGCCAACTGAATGCGCCGCGTCCAGAATAACATCTACGCCACGTGCTTCTGCCATGGCCGTAATTTTAGCAACAGGGATGATAAGTCCTGTCCAGTTATTCAGATGGGTTAGCAAAAGCAGCCGCGTTTTTGGGTTCGCATCAAGCGCTTGTTCATAGAATGAAAGTATGTCTTCCTCTGTCAGGTCGTTTTCCTGGGTGGGTTCTGGGAAGTTAATTTTTACTGGTTTGACGCGGCGGCGGTCAGCAAGCCAAGCCATGGCATTTTTCATCTCGGAATAGTCAAGGTCAGCATAAAGCACAGTGTCGCCAGGGCGCAGTTTATTGTAGCCGCCGATCAAGGCCTGAAGGGCTTCTGTTGCACCGCGCGTGAGGACAATTTCATCGGGTTCAACACTAAGGAAACCGGCAACTTTCTGGTGCAATTCCCGGTATGTATCTGCCCATTTAAAACGCGCGTAATATGTATTTTTTTTGTTTAACCATGCGCTTAGCCGTTGATATTCTCTCAAAACTGGCTCCGCCATAATGCCCCAGTAACCGTTTTCAAGGTTGGTTATCCTGGGAGTGACGTCATAGTGAGAGGCGACCTTAGCCCAGAAGTTTTCATCAGAAGCGACATCGCCGGTTGTCCCCTTTGGTGCGACAATAGAGTCAGATGCATTTGCCGTAATTGACGTTGCAACGCCAAGGGAAATAGCGCTGTTGACAAATGTTCTACGGGTGAAATTTGGCATTCTGCTAGTCCCTGTAAAGAATGAAAGTGGCGGCAAGCAAAACCGCGTCCTTCAATAAAAAATGACCTGTGCTTGATAAATAGGGGAAACCGCCGCTCCAACTGGACGCGTATGTCACCAAAAACGACAGGGTGACTGCAAATGTGACTGCGCTTAGGGCCAGGCCGATTTCAAAAGCTCTTCGGTTCCACCAATAACCAGTTAGTAAAACAACCGTAAGCAACTCAAACACACCAATAACATTGGATGCCGCTTGTTTTCCAAGACTGGTTAACCAGAAATTGAAAACCGGGCTTGATGTCAACAAAGGCCATACACCGTCTGCTTCCGGCGCAGTGAACTTCATTGCACCAATCCAGGCGAGAACAATAATTAGCCCGCCAAGCATGATTTCCTTCGCGCCTTTGGCCCCCAGAAACCAAATGGCTACGCCAAGTATGACAATATATTTGATAATGCCCTGGCCGCTGCCAATAGCGGGAAAGCCGCCCAGGCTCTTGATCCACACCGGGTTTGTCCCCAGAAGACTTAGAGAGCCAAGGGACAATAGTCCAATCACACCATAACTAAGTCGTTTGAAGCGCTGTGGTACTGCATATACTGCGATCAATATGCCGGATAGCAGTTGAGCGCCGCCCAAACCGTACGCTGCCAGGTTTTTGACCGGGCTAATCACGTGGCTTAATGGGTGCTCGTTTATCCACCGGCCAACTGTACCGTCCATATGGCCTGCTAAATTCATAAGGCCAAACCATATGAACAGGCCTGCCAATGACACAACAGCAAAAAAGTGTGCACCTGAAGCAGACGGCATAAGGCGGTTTATAAGTGATGACATAGACCCCTCCCCACAGGGGTTAGTGTGAGATGAAAAGACCGAAGGGTCAAGCCGAGCAACTTTTAGGTGCGTACAAGTTTAGTCGGCAGACGCCTCAGCATATGTTTCTTCAGCACTCATCCAAACAGCTTCTGCCTCTCCAAGTTCGGTTTTCAGGTTTCCAAGTGTTTTTTGAAGCTCTGTAACGCGGTTTTGGTTATTGGCTGTCGCGGGTCCATAAAGCTTAGGATCGGCAAGCTTTTGTTCAAGCCGCTTTATCTTTTGCTCCAACTCTTCGATGTGAGCTTCCGCTTTTTCGACAGCTTTCTTGAGCGGGGCAAGGCGCTTGCGCTCCTCTGCGGCAGATTGGCGTGCTGCTTTGCGGTTGTCTGCGGTTTTTGTACCGCGCTTTTCAGCCCGCTCCCCCGCTCGCAGGGCCAGCAGATGCCGCCGGTAGTCATCAAGGTCACCGTCAAAGCGTTTTACATTGCCACCTTCGACCAGCCATAGGCGATCCGCGCAAGCATCGACTAAATGCCTGTCGTGACTAATCAACAAAACAGCACCGTCATAGTTGTTTACAGCATGAATCAGCGCTTCCCGGCTATCAACATCAAGGTGGTTGGTTGGTTCGTCCATGATCAGAAGTTGTGGTTTTTTGAAAGTCGCGATAGCAAACATCAAGCGCGCTTTTTCACCCCCTGACAGGCTCTCAACTGGACGATCAGCCTTGTCTACACCAAAGCCGAAGCTGCCAAGCCTTGCTCTTACCTTGGCTTCTATGGCGTCGGGCATCATTTTGGCCAGATGATCATATGGTGACGCCTTGGGCATCAATTCATCCAACTGATGTTGAGCGAAGTAGCCAATTTCCAGTTTGCGTGATTTGCGAACTTTACCGTCCATTGGCTTCAGTTTGTCAGACAACAGTTTTGCAAATGTGGACTTACCATTCCCGTTTGCACCTAGTAATGCGATGCGGTCATCCATATCCACACGAAGGTCTAGTTTGTTCAGGACCGGTTTGTCGGCTTCGTAACCAACAGTTGCTTCCTCTAAAACAATGAGCGGAGAGGAAAGGGGGTCTGGCTTGGGAAAATTAAAAGGAACAGTCGCAGACTGTAGCATGGTCGCAATAGGTTTCATGCGTTCCAGTGCTTTAACCCTGCTTTGCGCCTGTTTGGCTTTGCTGGCCTTGTAGCGAAACCGCTCAACAAAGGCTTCAATATGCCGCCGTTCTGCTTCCTGCTTGGATTTAAGCGCCATCTGGCGCTCCATTTGCTCTCGCCGCATCTCTTCAAATCGGTCATAGCCACCCGTGTAGCTGTTGAGCTTGCCATTTTCCAAATGGATTATGTGCGTAACTGCCTTGTTTAACAAATCGCGATCATGGCTGACGATGATAACTGTATAGGGGTAAGTGCGCAGGAATGTTTCAAGCCACATAACGCCTTCGAGGTCGAGATAGTTTGTTGGTTCATCCAGTAAAAGCAAATCCGGTTCATTGAACAGGACGCATGCAAGGGCCACCCGCATACGCCAGCCACCTGAATAACTGGAGCAGGGTCGACTTTGTGCCTCGGCGTCAAAACCAAGACCGGCAAGGATGCTTGCTGCCCTCGCTTCTGCTGAGTGCGCACCAATATCGGCCAGGCGGGTATGAACCTCGGCTATGCGATTTGGATCTGTCGCGGTTTCCGCCTCAGCTAACAAGCTTGTCAGCTCTTTGTTAGAACTCAAAACCGTTTGCAGTAGGCTTTGAGGGCCACCAGGCGCTTCCTGGCCTACATGACCAACAGTAGCTGTTTGCTGAATATTTATTTCGCCGCTTTCTGGTCCAATTTCTTTCAAAATCATCCTCAGAAGCGTTGATTTCCCAGCGCCATTTCGACCGACCAAACCAACCTTATGACCGGCTGGCACAGCGACGGTTGCTTCTTCAAAAAGCAGTCTGTCAGCAATGCGAAAGGTAATGTCGTTGATATGAAGCATGGAGTGCCACCTATCACAGGTAAGAGGAGCCTGCAAAGCAAAGCTTGGCAAGATTGCCGAATGTGGTTATAACGCCCGCGAATCAATCACACAGCAGTAATCTGCGATTAACAAAGGGATTGCCGACATGGCTCTCGAGCGTACATTTTCAATTATCAAACCCGATGCCACTAACCGCAATCTGACGGGCGCAATCAATGCCATGTTTGAAGCGGCTGGTCTGCGTATTGTAGCGCAAAAGCGCATTCACATGACAGAAGCACAAGCACAGACATTTTATGCTGTTCACAGCGAACGTCCGTTTTTTGGTGAACTTGTTGAATTCATGACTTCCGCACCGGTTGTTGTACAGGTTCTGGAAGGCGAAAATGCTGTTCTTCATCACCGCGAAGTTATGGGCGCAACCAACCCTGCCGAAGCCGCAGAAGGCACAGTGCGTAAAGAGTTCGCGCTGTCAATCGGCGAGAATTCTGTTCATGGGTCCGATAGTCTGGAAAATGCGGCGATTGAAATTGCCCAGTTTTTTGCAGGTAACGAAATCGTAGGCTAAAATATAGACTATAGTCTTGTTAGTGAAGGCGCGGCCCGTTCGGGTTTGCGCCTTTTCTGTTTTCTTGAGAGATACGGTTGAGTGGGTAGATTACATCTACTGTCGTGCCATGGCCTTGCTGGGACGCAATCTCAAGTTTACCTGAATGCAGTTCTATAAAACGTTTTACCAGGGGCAGGCCTAGGCCTAAGCCAGACGCCGTGCGGGAAAGCGTATCCTCTATTTGCGTGAACGGCTCCAGCGCACGTTTTGCCTCTTCCGGTGTCATGCCAACGCCAGTATCTTCAACGCGCAGCACACAGCCTCGGTCCATATCGACAAAAATGGAACATGTGACCTTGCCGCTTGTTCGATTGAATTTCACGGCATTCGAAAGCAGATTAAGAACGATTTGTTTGAACAAGCGTTTGTCGCCGCGTAATTGCACGCCTTTTGGAGTGTTTTTTTGGAGCTTTACCTCGGCCTTTTCTGCTTCGACAGCCATAAGGAAAAAACACTCAGTAATAATGGTGCCTGCATCAAAAAAATCGTTGCTGATTTCGTATAAATGTCCGTCGGTTTGGGTTAGCGTTAGAATATCATCTATTGTTTGTAGCAAATGATTGCCGCTTTTCAGGATAACATCGCTGTAGTCCGCATATTCCGAAGCGTTTAACTTTCGATACTTCGGGTCCGACATGATCTCGGAAAATCCGATGATGGCAGTTAAGGGTGTTCGCAGCTCATGGCTCATAATGGACAGGAATTTATCCTTTGCCGCACTTGCCTTGCCGGCTTCCGCTAAAGCAGCTTGCAATTCACGTTCGGCGATTTTCCTTTGCTCTATCTCTTTCTTCAGGATGAATGCCATTCGTAGCCATTCCGCAAAGCCGATGCAGAACATAAGTCCGCCCGGTGCATATCCGAACACTGGCACAATAAAGTCCCAACCATCTTCATCTGTAACCGTCAGCAACAGGTAGCCAAACGGGGTCTCTTCAAACCAGTTGAAGAAACTGGCAAGCAGGAACAAGGTAATACCAAGAAAAATCCAGCCGAATCCCTTCACGGTTACTTCGGTCTGGCGATATAGCTTGACGAAAACACCTAATACGAAGATGGCAGCAACAAGTAGCGCTAAATCTGGATGTAAATAGTCCATAGCCCCTAAATGCCTTTTCACGCCCTTTGGAAACTTATGATCATCCGCTGGTCAAAGGCAAGCGGCATGGAAGTAAAAGCGATGGATTTAGGGTGTGGTAACTGGGCTGATAAGGCCCGTTTTGGGTACGTTCACGTCCTTGAAGACGCACTTTCTGCCGGAAACGCGCACTTTTCCCTCAGCGATCAATCTCACAGCAGCGGGGTATAAAGCGTGCTCATAGGCTAATACGCTGGCAGCAAGGGTTTCTTCAGTATCGTCAGGTTTGATCGGCACAGCAGCTTGCATAATGATGGGGCCATCATCCATTTCGGGCCGAACAAAGTGAATGGTACATCCACCAAACCTTACGCCGTCTTCGATGGCTCGGGCATGTGTGTGCAGCCCTTTGTATGCTGGTAGAAGTGAAGGGTGCATGTTGATCATCCGGTCCTTCCAGCGGTTTACAAAGGGTGATGTAAGCAACCGCATAAACCCGGCCAAACAGACTAGCTCAACCTGCTGCTCTTTCAGGCAATCATGAAGTGCGGTCTCAAACTCTTCTTTGCTATCAAATGTCGTGTGGTCGAGGCATACTGCCTCAAGCCCCGCCATCCTTGCGCGCTCCAGTCCATATGCGTCGGGCCGGTTGGAAATCACCACTTTTATTTCGGCAGGATAGTCTGGGTCTGCGCATGCATCGATCAGGACCTGAAGATTGGTCCCGCTGCCGGAAATAAGAACAGCAAGTTTCAGCTTACTCATTTTTACTGAGTGCCCGTCTGGGCTGACCAGTCTTTGGTCTCGCCCCATGTGCTGGCTGAGCCGCTTACGCGGCATGCAGAAACCCCATCTTTTGATGAAATATAGCCAATCTGGTACACTGTTTCACCATTGGCCTTCATAACTTCGGTGGCTTTAGACGCGTGTTCCGGCGCAACGATCACGACCATTCCAATGCCGCAGTTGAACGTGCGGGCCATTTCTCGTGCCGATATCTGGCCTTCACGCTGAAGCCATTGAAACACTGCAGGCAATTGCCATGTTGTTGTATCAATCTCAGCCAACAGGCCCTGCGGTAATACACGCGGTATGTTTTCCAAAAAACCACCGCCTGTGATGTGTGCCAGCCCTTTAACATAGCCGCCTTTGATGGCAGCCAGCGTGCTGCGAACGTAAATCTTTGTCGGCGCAAGAAGCGTATCTGCCAACGTGCCATCATTAAAACCGGATGGATCAGAATAACTGTGGCCTTCATCGTCAACTAAGCGACGAATCAACGAGTAGCCATTGGAGTGTGGGCCGGAAGACGTCAGGCCCAAAATAACATCTCCGTCGCAGATATCGCTGCCATTCAGCAAAGTTCCGCGCTCTGCAGCGCCAACAGCAAACCCAGCCAGGTCATAGTCGGCACCACTATACATGCCCGGCATCTCGGCCGTTTCACCGCCAATTAAGGCGCAGCCAGCTTGCCGGCAGCCTTCGGCGATTCCCGCAACGACATCGGTCATTTGCGCGACATCAAGCTTGCCTGTTGCCATATAATCCAGAAAAAGGAGCGGTTCAGCGCCCTGAACAACAAGGTCATTCACACACATAGCGACAAGATCAATGCCAACCGTATCGTGTTTGTTGGCGTCGATAGCAACTTTTAGCTTTGTACCAACGCCGTCATTTGCAGCAACAAGAATTGGGTCTTTAAAGCCTGCAGCCTTCAAATCGAACAGACCACCAAAACCCCCTAGGTCGGCATCGGCACCGGCGCGCCTGGTGCTTGCGGCCAGTGGTTTAATATTCTCGACAAGGGCGTCACCGGCATCTATGTCAACGCCAGCATCTTTATACGTGTAAGATTGTCTTTTTTCGGTCACGCAACTTACTCGCTTTGCCTCGTTTCCGGCAAAATTGTCAGCAAGTATGCCGAACCGGAGACGAGTTTTGTTTCGTCTCGCATTTGCCTTTAAGGGCGTTATAGTGGCGCGCAATCAGTTATGAAAGTCCTTATGCCAACCTTTGCTGAAATTACTTTGGGAAAACGATGGATTGTGTCCGTCGTTCTTGCGCTGATAATTCACTCCGTCATTGGCGCTACGCCGGCCTCCGCGCAATCTGATGCCCCGCTGGATCAATTGTTCACCATTCGGGGGCTTAAGGTTGATGAAACCGCACGCAGTGCAAATCAGGCTCGTCAAGTGGCTTTGTTAAATGCAGAACAAGAAGCCTATGAAAAACTGTTGCGCAAAATTACTCAGGCCGAAGACCGAAGCAGGCTGCCGGAACTCACGGTGCAGGAACGACAGGCGTTAATTAGCGGTCTTGAGTTTGTTGACGACCAGTCTTCGTCCCGCCGGTATCTGGCAACACTGAACGTAAGGTTTGAACCCAGTCTGGTCAGCAGCTTTTTGGCAAGCTACGGTGTGCCCCATGTCTTGAGTACCGGGCGCCCGATTTTGGTGCTTCATACCCACCGTCGTGGTGCCAGCGAGTATCTTTGGGAGGCTGACCCGACCATTGATGAAGCGCGCAACAGCGTTGACTGGCTTAATCGTATTCGAGGGTACAGGTTTGCCCGCGGTGAAATACAGGAAAGACTTGCGATAAGCGCGTCAGAGGTGCGTACACTCGACATCGAAAAAGCCAAACAAGTCAGCGCGTTAAATCAGCTGGAGTCAGCGGTTCTTATCAGGTCCGAAGTCCTTTATCGCTCCGGCGCAAAAGTTGGGCTGCGGCACATGTTTTTAGCCACGGACAGCGGTGTTCAAGGCGGTGCAGATATTCCCATTAGCATTGAGGGTGAAGCCGGAGCCCTGGCGGAAATGTATGAGCAGATACTGGATGTTATCGACGGCGCCTGGCGAGAAAGACTGCTTGTTGACACAGGCAGTCAGGGAGAGGTCACTGTTCTTGTGCCAAGCGTTGAACTGGCGGACTATGCAGAAGTAGAAAGGCGTTTGGCGGATGTTACGCTTGTGCAGTCCGTTGATGTTAAGTCGGTTGGGCTGCCGCTTAGCAGGTTGTTGATTCGCTACACCGGTAGGGAAGAACAATTAACCTTGGCTTTGCGTTTTGAGGGACTTGACCTTCGGCCTTATGGCGATGAAAAGCTTCTTGAACTAAGAAAATAGCTCGCCAGATAAAGTATTAGATAAAACTGGCTATGGTTCCATGATCAGCTGGCAATAAAAATAAGGGGGGATGCATGAATAGGTGGGTTTGGCTAGGCAGCGTCGCAGTTACTGCCATATTTGTCTATTTAACGCGGGGGGTGTTGCTGCCTTTTCTTGCGGGTCTTGCAGTAGCGTATTTCCTTGATCCCGTTGCCGACAAGCTGGAAGCGCGCAAAGTGCCACGCGGCATTGCCGCAGCCATGGTGATATCGCTCTTTTTCCTGATTATTGTCGGTGTGATTTTGGCTTTTTGGCCAATTTTGCAAAGCCAATTATCCGCCGTTTCCACGACCTTGCCACAAACTCTTGCGGGTCTCCGGCCCTGGCTCAACGACATGCTCTCTAACCTTATGCAGAATTATGGAGTTGATATCGGGTCAGATGTTGACAGCTTGCTGACCACTTTTTCTGACGATTTGATAGCGCAGGCTAAAGTTGCGCTAACTGGCGCTGTCAAAGGCGGCCTTGCGGTGTTCAACTTGTTGACACTGGTGCTTATTTCGCCGGTTGTGGCGTTCTATTTGCTGAGAGACTGGGACCTTCTGGTCGCAAAAGTCGATAGTTGGTTACCTACCGATGGTGGGGCAATTATTCGCCAGCAAATGAAGAAAATTGATGAAGTGCTGGCGGGGTTTGTTCGTGGGCAACTCCTGGTCAGCACAACGATGGGGGTCCTGTATGGGCTCGGTTGGTCCCTCGCTGGGCTTAATTTTGGTCTGATACTCGGCGTTCTTGCTGGGGTCATGTCATTTGTGCCGTTTGTCGGCGCTTTGTTTGCTGCAATTGTTGCCGTTGCAATGGCCGTTGGCCAGTGGGGTCTCGATCCAATGCAAATAGCAATGGTTGCTGCGGTATTCTTTGTTGTTCAGACGATTGAGGGCGCGTTTCTTACACCACGATTGGTGGGTGAGAGAGTTGGCTTACATCCAGTATGGGTGCTGTTTGCCGTGTTTGCTGGCGGCGAGGTGATGGGTTTCGTTGGCGTGTTGATCGCTGTTCCTGTTGCGGCAGCGGCAGCGGTTCTTGTTCGTTTCTGGATTGATAATTACCTTCAGCACTATCAAGTTCCCGTACCACAGCCCGACAGTATTTCTGATGACGTCGAAGATGCGGTCGCCGATAATGAGAATAATAATAATTCGGGAGCGGCTGAACGTGGCCAAGATTAGCCAAATACCTCTGGAGCTTGGGCATCCTGTTAGCTTTGACCTTGGCGACTATGTCGTATCGTCATCAAATTCAGAAGCCTATAAGTTTGTCGAAGAATGGGTAAATATGGATGCTCATTTTGGTGCCATTGTTGGGCCATCAGGCTCGGGAAAGTCCCATCTTCTCCGTGGATGGGCCGCTGCCAATAAGGCTGAAGAACTATTGCCTGACATGGATTTGTCAGGCTTGAAAAGTGGACGGCTGTATTTCCTGGATGATGTGAACCAGCGTTCGGAAGGGGACAGTCTGACTTATGACGACCTGTTCCTGTTTCACGCCTTCAATTGGGCTAAGGAAAAGTCCTCAAAAATTCTTGTTTCTGCTATGGTGCCACCAACAAAATGGCCGCGGGCGTTACCAGATTTAAAGTCAAGATTAAGCCTTATTCCCGTGGCAACAATCTATCAGCCAGATGATGACTTGTTGAAGTTTGTTTTAATTAAACTTTTTTCTGATAGGCAGTTACACGTCAATATTGAAGTAATAGATTATATTCTTAAACATATGCCTCGGTCTTTTTCCTCTGCGGTCGAATTGGCAAACTCTATGGATAGACTGGCATTGGCGGAACAGCGCAGGATCACTATTCCTTTGGCAAAACGCTGCCTTAAGACCCTGACCATAGTCTGATGAGTTGTGATATATTTCGTTTTTGAGTATATCGCATGTAGCAAAAAGTCGCTTTTATTTAAACGTTTTAGATACGCCAAAGCGTAACAATAGCCTTGTAATTCAAGACATATTTACGTCAAATATGACCTGAACCGGAGTGTGATATGCCTGACGGAAGCAAGAGCAACAAAAGCAAGGATGCGCCTGAGATAAGCGACACCCGCAAAGAAATTCGTCATTCGATTGCGAACAGGCCTAATACTGATCGTTACCTCAATCGGGAATTAAGCTGGTTACAGTTTAATATGCGCGTTTTGGAGGAGGCCGAAAACAAGAGGCACCCCCTACTGGAGCGTGTTCGATTTTTGTCGATTTCAGGCAATAATCTGGATGAATTCTACATGGTTCGTGTTGCAGGGTTGCGAGGGCAATGTGACGCCGGGATAGAGGTATTGTCTGATGATGCCCTGACACCCTTGCAGCAGCTCAAGCAAGTTAATCTTCTTGCTGAAAAGCTCATGGCGAAGCAACAGGAGATATGGGCTACCCTTACTGCAGAAATGCGCGAAGAGGGTATCGCCGTTGTTAATAGTAAAGAAGTTAGCGGTGGTGATTTTGATTGGATCAAGTCCTACTTTCTAGAAAATGTGCTGCCGGTGTTGACCCCTATCGCTGTTGATCCTGCTCACCCTTTTCCTTTTATTCCCAATCTTGGCTTCACCATGGCCCTTTCTTTAAAGCGCGAGAGTGATGGAGAAGCTATGGTGGCGCTGTTGCCGGTACCAAGCCACCTCAAGCGCTTTATTCGCCTGCCCGATAGTGAAGGCATTCGTTTTATTTCGCTCGAGCGAGTGATTGGAATGTTTCTTGATATCTTGTTCCCAGGCTACAAAATCAAGGGTAGCGGTGTTTTCCGCACCATACGGGATAGCGACATCGAAATTGAGGAAGAAGCGGAAGATCTGGTGCGCGTCTTTGAAAGCGCGCTAAAGCGGCGCAAAAGAGGCAGGGTGATCCGCTTAAAAGTAGAGGCTGCGATGCCTAAAAGTCTCCGCAAAAACATAGTTGCTCGTTTGGGGGCAGATGATGACGCGGTCTTGATCCTTGATGGCATTCTGGGAGTGAACGAAACGAATCAACTGATCGTTGATGATCGACCAGACCTTGTTTTTAGCCCCTATAATCCAAGATATCCCGAGCGTGTAAAAGACTTCAGCGGTGATATCTTTAAGGCAATTGGGGCAAAAGATTTTGTTGTTCACCACCCCTACGAGTCCTTTGAAGTAGTGCATCTGTTTTTGCGCCAAGCTGCCCGGGACCCCAATGTTGTGGCGATTAAACAGACTCTGTACCGCGCTGGGTCGCAATCTTTGATAATCGGGGCTTTGATAGAAGCGGCAGAAGCTGGCAAGTCTGTCACAGCGGTTGTTGAGCTGAAAGCACGATTTGACGAAGAACAAAATATTAAATGGGCGCGTGACCTGGAGCGGGCGGGCGTACATGTGGTCTTCGGCTCCATTGAACTGAAAACCCATGGCAAAGTGTCTATGGTGGTGCGCCGTGAAAAGGGCAAGCTAACCAGTTATATGCACTTTGGAACGGGAAACTATCATCCGATTACAGCCCGTATATACACAGACCTGTCATTTTTTACGGCCGACCAGGCTCTGGCGCGCGACGCCAACAAGATGTTTAATTATCTGACAGGCTACGTAGAACCGGTTGGGCTTGAGAAACTGGTGCTGTCCCCCTTCAACTTGCGCGCTCACTTGATGGAATTGATCGAAAAAGAAATAGAGTTTGCGCAGGAGGGTAAGCCCGCCGCCATATGGGTTAAGTTGAACTCGCTTCTTGACAGCAAGATCATCGATAAACTGTATGAAGCGTCTCAAAACGGTGTGCAGATAGACCTGATTATCCGTGGCATTTGCACGCTGCGCCCCGGCATCACGGGATTGAGCGAAAATATTCGTGTTCGCTCCATTGTAGGACGCTTTCTTGAACATGCCCGTATTTGCTGTTTTGGTAACGGACACGGTTTACCCTCGCGTCAGGCGAAAGTGTTTATTTCTTCAGCCGACTGGATGCCCCGTAATTTTGATCGGCGGGTAGAAACGCTGGTCCCCATCGAAAACCCGACTGTGCATGACCAGATAATGGGGCAGGTAATGGCTGCCAACCTGAAAGACACAGAGCAAACCTGGACAATGCAGTCTGATGGTTCGTTCGAGAAAATCACCAGAGCTGAAACCGATGATGCCTTCATCGCGCATCACTATTTCATGAACAACTCTTCGCTTTCTGGGCGTGGCACCGCTCTGGGAGACAGCGCGCCGGTTGTTCCGCTGATGGATTACGGGCAGGGTACCGACTAGATGCCATTTGACCGTCAGTCCGAGCAAAAAGGGTATCTTGCGGTTATAGATATCGGGTCCAATTCTGTTCGCCTTGTTGTTTTTTCTGGCCGTACACGGGTTCCATCACCAGTTTTTAATGAAAAACTGATGTGCGGGCTCGGTGCCGATGTAGGACGCACGGGTAAAATGGGTGCTGATGCCATCGAAATGGCATTATCGACACTTCGCCGCTTCAAATCCCTGTGTGAGCAAATGCAGGTTCGCGAAATCAGGATAGTAGCGACGGCTGCAGTGCGGGACGCTAAAAACGGCGACAAATTTGTTAGCCGCGTCAAGCAAGAAACCGGGTTTGACATACAGGTTATCGACGGCGAAGAAGAAGGGCGCTTGTCAGCGCTTGGGGTTTTGTCCGGACAACCCGATGCAAGGGGCCTTGTTGGTGACCTTGGGGGTGGTTCACTTGAGCTTGCCCGTGTCTGTGATGGGCAGGTCACCAATACGCTCAGCCTTCCGCTTGGTCCGCTTCGTCTGATCAGCAAGTTCGGCGATAAACACAGGCACATACGTCGTTATTTGCAGGATCAGTTCCGGTCGATTGATTGGCTTTCTAAAACGAATGGTGAAAACCTCTATATGGTGGGGGGATCCTGGCGCAATATCGCAAAACTAATGATGCGTGAAAAATCTAATCCTCTGCCGATTTTGCATGGGTATGCGTGTCGACGGGGTGAATTGGTAAACTACTGCAAACGATTGAGCCACCTGGACCCCAGTAATATCCCTTTTGGCGGAAGTCTGCCCCAAAAACGATTACAAGTAATGCCGGTGGCGGCTATTATTTTGCAGGAACTGCTGTCTGTTATTCAGGCAAAAAACGGGGTGTTGTCCAGCTATGGGCTGCGCGAAGGATTGATTTTTGACACGTTGGCAGCTGATGAGCGGCGCGAAGACCCATTTTTGTATAGCTGCCGCGTCCTGGCGGATGAACGATGCCGTTTTGCTGAACATGCCGATGTTATTTACCACTGGACACGACCGCTTTTTAAGCCATCCGCTCAAAGGTCACCCAAGCGACAGCAAATGCATATGGCAATATGCCTGCTGGGGGACATTGCCTGGCGCGGTCATCCTGATTTTCGGGCAGAAAAAGCTGTAGAATCTATTTTACATGGCAACTTTGTGGGTATCACGCATACCGAACGCGCCTATATCGCGGTGGCGCTAAATCAAGCTTATGGTGCGCCAATTGATGCTCCGCATATCGCTCATATCCTGACTTTTTTGAAGATCAATGACATTATCGAGGCACGCATGATGGGAGCGGCCCTGCGGCTTGCGCAAAGGCTGTCTGGTGGCACGGTTAGCGGGCTAATGGTATCGCGCCTGAGGGTGACCAAAACCAAGCTGTGGTTGGGTGTACCATCCAGTTACCGGGATATCGCGAACGAGGTGGTGGACAAGCGTCTTGCACAGTTGGCGCAACTGATGGGCCGCACATCATCCATAGAGTTTCCATCGGATCTTGATGAAACATCAGTTGGATGATCGCGAACGATCTGAAGCGCTAACTATTCTTCCTCAAGCTCTACAACTTCGATGCTGCCACGGTTTGCCGTCAATGCAAGGTTGCCATGCATAAGTTTGTATGCGTCCTTACCAAAAATATCGTTGCGCCAGCCATGGAAGGCGCGCAAGTCAGTTTTGTTTGGCTCTGCGGCCCATGCTTCCAGTTCCTGCGCACTCGCGACCATACGCGTGGCAACCTTTGCTTGCTCACATTTGATTTTTAGCAAGACCTTCAACAAATCTGCCATTGGCGGTGTTGCAGGTCTTGGTTTGGCCTTGGCAAGTTTTGGCAAGTCACTTTCAGGTAACTTCAAGCCTTTGTGCAAAGCATCCATAAGGCTCTTGCCCGCCCGAGAGCGACTGAACCCATTGGGTACGCCGCGAATGCGGTCCAACTGCTTGGTATCCTTCGGCGGGTGTGCCGCAATCTCGAACAGAGTTTCATCTTTCGCGACACGGTTGCGAGGTATATCTCTGTTTTGAGCTTCGATTTCTCGCCATTCAGCCAAACACTTCAAAATACCCAGAAAGCGTGGCTTGTTTGTCCTAACCTTTAGCCTCAACCAAGCATTTTCAGGCACAACGGTATAAAGCGCTGTGTCTTTCAGCGGTGCCAGTTCTTCCTCGACCCAGCTTTCGCGTCCGGTTTTTTCCAACTCGTGCTTTAGTTTTCGGTAAATGGTCCGCAAAAATGTGACGTCACCAAGCGCATAGGAAAGCTGAGCATCAGAAAGCGGACGATTTGACCAGTCAGTATAACGAGCGGACTTGTCCAACTGGCCACCAGCCAGTTTGTTTACAAGCGTTTCGTAACCGACCGAGTCGCCAAAACCGCATACCATTGCTGCTACCTGGGTATCGAAAATGGGCGTCGGCAACGTGCCAACCATATTAACAAATATTTCCAGATCCTGCCGACACGCATGCAGCACCTTCATGACCTTCTCGTTTGCCATCAGGTCAAAGAAAGGGCTGAGATCAATGCCTTCGGCCAGTGGGTCAATAGCTGCTGCGCCATCGTCATCCGCGATCTGGATCAGACAAAGCTTTGAGTAATAGCTGTTGTCGCGGAGAAACTCTGTGTCGACTGTGACAAATTCGGCGGATTTAAGTCGGTCACATAATGCGACCAGGTCTTGCGTGGTTGTGATAGGCTTCATGCCGTCTTCCGTTATTGTGTTTGGCGCTTCTGATACACGGTTAGGGGCGCGACGTCACGCATTCTGTTCAGAAGGGCGTGTGCGGTCTTGACAAGCGACGGTTTTCATGCGCTTTTCCGGCCAAAATTTGTGAGTATTTCACACCTCAATATCGTCAAGAAACGTAGGGCATCATGCATCAGTATCGGTCACACACTTGTTCAGGTCTGCGCGGCGCAGACGTCGGCGAAACTGTTCGCCTTTCTGGTTGGGTACATAGAAAACGCGACCATGGCGGTCTATTGTTTATTGACCTGCGGGACAATTTTGGCGTGACTCAACTTGTTTTTGACGTCGATAGCGCATGTTTCACAGAAGCAGAAAATGTCCGCGCCGAGAGCGTGATACGCATTGATGGTCGTGTAAAAGCCCGCAGCGAAGAAACCGTTAACCGTGATTTGGCCACAGGCGAAGTCGAAGTCTATGTTGACGATATGGAAGTCCTGTCTGCGGCTGGCGAACTGCCATTGCCCGTTTTCGGCGATACAGAGTACCCCGAAGACATCCGCCTGACATATCGCTTCCTTGATTTGCGTAGGGAACGCATTCACAACAATATTCTATTGCGCTCAAAAGTAATTTCTGAGTTGCGAGCGGAAATGACAGCTCAGGGCTTCAACGAATTTCAAACACCGATCCTGACGGCTTCAAGCCCCGAGGGCGCGCGGGACTTTTTGGTGCCAGCGCGTCAACATCCTGGCAAATTTTATGCGCTGCCGCAGGCGCCCCAGCAGTTCAAACAGCTGATTATGGTGTCGGGTTTTGATCGTTATTTCCAGATTGCACCGTGTTTCCGCGATGAGGATGCGCGCGCAGATCGCAGCCCAGGCGAGTTTTATCAGCTTGATGTGGAAATGAGCTTCGTTACGCAAGAAGACGTTTTTGCAGCGATCGAGCCTGTATTGGTACATGTTTTCAAGAAGTTCTCTGATAAAAAGGTAACAGAAGCGCCGTTCCCCCGTATTCCCTTCAAAGAGTCGATGTTGAAATACGGTAATGATAAACCAGACCTAAGAAACCCAATCGAAATTAAAGATGTTACGGAACATTTTCGTGGCTCGGGTTTTGGCATTTTTGCCAGCATGGTTGAAAATGGTTCTGTGGTACGGGCGATCCCGGCACCTGGCGCTGGGCTAAAATCACGCCGTTTCTTTGACGGCACAAATGACTGGGCCAAAAGAGAAGGCTTCGCGGGCCTTGGCTACATTAACATCAAAGAAGGTGTGCCTGGAGGGCCCATTGCCAAAAACCTGGGTGAAGACGCGACCAAAGCTCTGCTTGATGATTTGGGGCTCGGTGACAACGACGGTGTTTTCTTTGCCTGTGACAAAGAAGCCGGTGCAGCAAAGCTGGCTGGTGTGGCGCGCACTAAAGTCGGTGAGGACCTTGAACTAATTTCCGGAGATGAGTTCAAGTTCTGCTGGATCGTTGACTATCCAATGTTCGAGTATGACGAGGACGAAAAGCGTGTAGATTTCTCTCACAACCCATTTTCAATGCCGCAGGGCGGTATGGAAGCGTTGGAGACAATGGACCCGCTGGATGTGCTGGCCTACCAATATGATATTGTTTGCAACGGTATTGAGCTGTCTTCTGGTGCAATCCGGAACCACCGCCCTGACATTATGATCAAGGCGTTTGGTATTGCCGGGTATGATGAAGCGACTGTAGAGGCAGAGTTTGGTGGCATGTTGAACGCCTTTAAATACGGCGCACCCCCGCACGGCGGGCTTGCACCCGGCGTGGACCGGATGGTGATGTTGCTGGCTGACGAGCCGAACATTCGCGAAGTCATTCTGTTCCCCATGAACCAGAAGGCCGAAGACCTGATGATGGGTGCGCCGAGTGAGGTTCAGCCAAAGCAACTCAGGGAACTGCACATCCGTACAGTGGAACCACCGAAAAAAGACGACGGTGAAGCCTAAAAGAATGGAGCCGCTTGGCTCCATTTTGCTTTCAGACCCAAACTTAAATTCGAGGAAACTCGCTTATGAGTGACAACATTCTTATCATCGATTTTGGCTCTCAAGTGACGCAACTGATAGCCCGCCGCGTCCGCGAAGCGGGTGTTTATTGCGAAATCGTTCCGTTCAATGCAGTTGATGACGTGTTGGACAGTTTCGGGGCAGCCGGCGTTATCCTATCCGGTGGTCCTGCAAGCGTAACCCACTCTGACACTCCGCGTGCGCCAGATCGGGTTTATGACATGGGAATACCGGTTTTGGGTATCTGCTATGGCCAGCAGACCATGGTGCAACAACTGGGTGGCAATGTCACAACATCTGACCATCAAGAATTCGGACGCGCTTTTATTGATGTCAAACAGGATTGCGGTTTGTTTGACGGTGTATGGGCTACGGGTGACCGGGAACAGGTTTGGATGAGCCACGGTGACCATGTGGACGCCTTACCAGAAGAGTTTTCTGTGGTGGCGACCAGCGAGGGTGCCCCATTTGCAGCAATAGCTAATGATCAAAAGCACTTTTACGGCGTACAGTTCCATCCAGAAGTTGTTCACACGCCTCACGGTGTTCAGTTGCTGGAAAATTTTGTCCTGAAGATATGCGGTTGCAAGGGCGACTGGACGATGGCGAGTTTCCGTGAAACCAAGATTCGCGAAATCCGTGAGCAGGTAGGTCAAGGCAGGGTGATATGCGGCCTGTCTGGTGGCGTAGACAGTTCAGTGGTTGCGGTGTTGTTGCATGAAGCGATTGGTGACCAATTGACATGCGTTTTCGTTGACCATGGACTAATGCGTATGAATGAGGCGGAACAGGTGGTCACCCTGTTCAAAGAGCATTACCACATCAATCTGGTGCACCGGGACGCAAGTGACCTGTTCCTGGGCGAATTGGCGGGCGTAACTGACCCCGAGGTAAAACGCAAAACCATCGGCAAATTGTTCATCGATGTATTTGAAGAAGAAGCCAAAAATGTTGGTGGTGCAGACTTTTTGGCGCAGGGCACGCTATATCCCGACGTTATTGAAAGCGTATCTTTCATCGGCGGGCCGTCTGTTACCATCAAATCCCATCACAATGTTGGTGGTTTGCCTGCGCGCATGAATATGCAGCTTGTGGAACCGCTTCGGGAGCTTTTTAAAGACGAAGTGCGTGACTTGGGCCGTGAACTGGGCCTGCCGGACGAATTTGTGGGACGTCATCCGTTTCCGGGTCCTGGTCTTGCCATTCGTATCCCCGGCGAAATTACCCGTGAAAAATGCGACATTCTGCGAAAAGCAGATGCCATTTATCTGGAAGAAATCCGCAGCGCTGGCTTGTATGACAGTATCTGGCAGGCCTTTGCCGTTTTATTGCCCGTGAAAACCGTTGGCGTTATGGGGGACGCGCGCACCTATGATCATGTGTGTGCAATCAGGGCGGTTAACTCAACTGATGGCATGACCGCAGACTATTATCCGTTTCCGCATGAATTCTTGGGCCGCGTCGCCACCCGAATCATCAATGAAGTGCGCGGCATCAACAGGGTTGTTTATGATGTGACGTCCAAACCGCCCGGAACAATCGAGTGGGAATAGGGCTCCGTCAGGTTTCCGTGTGAGGTAACAGCATCATGATTATTCGCCTGTTTCGCGTCCGCATATTTGACAATATGGCAGATGAATTTGAGGAGAAGTTTGCCACGGTGTCTGTGGGCGCCGTCGAAAAGGCTTCAGGCCTTCAGTCCGTTGCAATATATCGTCCAACCAAATGGAACCAAGGCGAATATGCCATGATATCTGTATGGGATAGTGAAGCTGACCTTGAACGGTTTGCAGGGGAGAATTGGAACAAAGCATTCATTCCGGAAGGGATGGACCGGTATATTGATGAATGCTGGATCGACCATTTCCAGGAATGGTAAATGATAGAAATCTGAGTTGACTATGAGGTATAGGCTGGCCCGACTGTAAATATCCGTTCAGGCCAGCATTTGTTTGCCCTTAGGCGGGTTGTTTGCGAAGCCACAGAATCTGAAGCAGCAAGCCGACCACATACGTAATCAAAAACGCCAGATAGAACCCACGCAGCAGCGGGTCTTCAATGTTCGTAACAATTGGGTCATCGGTTGGTAGGCGCATCAGCCCATCGGTGATGGCCGGTATCATGTGAAACAGGAATGTTGCCGAATAAGCAATTGTTTGCAGATATTTGCCCAGGCCGCCGAATATATTGGTGGCTTCCGCGATACGACCGCCGATAAGCGCAACAAGCGTTAAAATAGCCAAATGGTGCGCAGGGTTCATGCTGCCCAGAATATCGTCTGGGTTGAAGCCGTCACCCTGATGATAAATGCCCAATGCTGAAACCGCAGCAACCAGCGTACAGCCAAGGTATATTTTGCTCGAAAAATCCTGAAAACGAATGATTTTAAATTTGATCAGCGAATATACGCCCGAGAGGATCGCAATAATCCCCATAATGGTGTGAAACCATCCAAATAATGTAATTTCTGGCATCTTTTACCCCTTTTTAAACGCCGTCCCAGCGTTACAGTAGCGTTATATGGTTCAAGAAGACAGCGGGGCCAGTTTTCAATTTTCCAGTTTTCACTCTCGGTTGCGGATTTTAGTTCGAACTGCTTTCAGGGGCTCTTCAATCAGCCTGTTGATCAGCAAGGCAATCAGTATCGAAGACCCGTACACAGCAACAACGGCAAACCAGCCATTCTTGACGATGCCGAGACCAAGAGCGCTGAGCAGGATAGCAACCTGCCAATGCACCAGAAACAAAGGATAAGACAAATCTGCGAAAAATCGAGTGGGTAAATTGACTTCTCGGTCGCCTGCGTGCAGCAAGAAAACGGCGACGGCTAGACATTCAGCGTAATGCACAAGCATAATTGGTGTGTCACCGGCGATAATGTACCGCCAGGGAATGAGCGGAAGCACAAGCGCCACCGCGAAACTCGTTGTTCCGATAAATGAACTTTTGCCTTCAGCTTTTTGCCTAGACCAATAGTAAGCCCAACTGCCTAAAGCAAAACATATAGAGACGCCGAAAACGTTGCTGTAGAAAAGCTTTTCTGTGTTCAGCCATTCAGTTGGCAGTAGGTCCGGCACCCCCAGCAACACCATAGTGATAGCAAGGACAAGCGCGATAGAGATGCCCACCCAGCGTTTCACACCCAACGCAGACCGCGCACCCACAAAAAACAGGAAAATATAGAAATATATCTCTATGGCAGTTGTCCAGCTTGGTGGTGAGAAACGGATCGGACTGGATATCGGTAGGCCAAAATGAAGCCCTGCAATGGTCAGGTTCGGTATCATCCACAACCATTCCAGCGCTGAGCCTGTGCCATCCTGGTTGGGTAGATGTATTGCAGGATTCCAGTAGTTTGCCTCGTTGGCTGCAAAAATCGCCATCAGCAGCCCCAGTGCGGCCGCCGCGAAATACGGCGGGTATAGCCGCCAAAACCTGTTAATGAAGAAATCCCGGGCAGGGTGTTGTTTTTGATAATAAACTTCGTTTAGTACCCGGGTGATAAGATAGCCGGAAAGCGTATAAAACCCGAAAACAGCAAATGGCCCCGCGTTGGGAAAATAATAATTCCCGATGTGGAAGAAAACAACGTATGAGGCCAAGGCGAAACGAAGTATATTTTGCATCTGAGCAACTTTTGACTATTGCGATAGAACTCGCCCCGTTACCTCCAGTAGGCAACGCCAGCACCGAATGCAAATGGAAAACTGTTAACGATCACAGGAAAGCGAGTTGTAATCCGGCCTAAACTGTCAGATACAGGCGCAATAGCTTCAAGGAGACGGCATATGTCGACAACCGATAAAACAGTAATTGATGCCCGGCCAAAACGGCAGGCCACAGCAAAAAATATTGCCGCCATGAAAGGCGAAACGCCGATTGTATGCCTGACTGCTTATATTACGCCGATGGCGGCGCGGCTGGACCAACACTGTGACCTGCTGCTGGTTGGGGACAGTGTTGGTATGGTGCTGTATGGCATGGAGTCGACACTGGGCGTTGACCTGGAAACCATGATACGCCACGGCCGCGCAGTGTGCCGCGGCGCAAAGCAGGCCTTGGTGGTTATTGATATGCCGTTCGGCACCTATGAAGAATCGAAGGAACAAGCATTCCGCAATGCTGCACGAGTTTTGTCGGAAACCGGGGCAGGCGCCGTGAAGCTCGAAGGTGGTCTTGAAATGGCAGAAACCGTTGCGTTCCTGTCAAACAGGGGTATTCCGGTGCTGGGCCATGTCGGGCTCATGCCACAAAGTGTTCATGCTCATGGTGGCTATGCGGCGCGCGGGCGGTCGCAGGACGAATGGCAACCCATTATTGACGATGCCAAAGCGATTGCAGAGGCCGGGGCATTTGCTGTGGTGCTGGAAGGTGTTGCTGAACCTCTGGCGCGCCAGGTAACCGACGCTGTGGCGTGCCCGGTAATTGGAATTGGTGCTTCTAACGCCTGTGACGGTCAAATCCTTGTGACCGAGGACATGCTTGGTCTTTTTGCGATTAATCCTAAGTTTGTGAAGCGGTTCGCCGAAATTGGGCGCGATATTGAAGGCGCGATTGAAGACTATTCGCGTGAGGTACGAAGCCGTGCGTTCCCCTCTGAGGAGCATACCTACAAAATGCGTAAAGTCAGTGGTTAAACGAAAGAATACTGCCCAACTGTTACCATAATTCAGCGTCAAAGCTGTCGTTTGGTCCGGTGGCAGACTAGGTCACCGAAAAAGCCGCGTAGGGAATTGCTTATCAAGCAAGCTTTGGCTATGGTGTGCGCGAATTTGCGAAATTAAAGAATTTTCGCTGCTAAACTAGGTTTTCAGCCGCCTTACGGGCATTGCCCAGGCGGTTTTTTCTAAGGAGTAGAGTGTGTCAGACATCAATTCCGATCTGATCACGCAGGAAGTTGACGATGAGGTACGCCGCGAGCGTATGCGCCAACTTTGGGGTGCTTACGGTAAATACCTTATCGGGCTTGCTGTTGGTGTTGTTCTTCTGGTTGGTGGCCGCGAAGGCTACACCGCTTTTGTTGAAAGCCGTGAAGAAGCCAGTTCCGCTGCGTTTGAAGCGGCAAGCAAATCTGCGGCTTTGGATACTGCCAACGCTGTGCAGGTATGGCAGGATACGCTTGCTGGTCTTGAGGGCGGATACAAAGCGCTTGCGCGGTTGCGCCTAGCTGCTGCCGCTGCTGCCAACGGAAACACGGCTGAAGCTGTAGCCGCCTACGATGAGATCGCGGCAGACAGTGCGTCTGACGAAAGCCTGAGAAGCCTGGCGCAACTGTTTGCAGGCATGTTGATCGCACGTGACGGCCAAGATCTGGATGATGCTCGTGCCCGCTTGTCAGTTGTCGCTATCTCTGGCGAACCCTGGTATTATTCAGCCCTCGAACAGCTGGCATTGGTCGACCTCATGAAGGGCGATAAAAACGTTGCTTTGCAAGGGTTTAACCAGCTGGTCAGCGACGCTCAAACACCGGCGGGCATTCGGGGGCGGGCGACGCAGTTGAAAGCATCCCTTGAAGCGAAGCTGGGAATTGACCCGCTGGCTGGTACGTTTGCCGACACTCCGGTTCAAACTCCGGCCGACACTCCTGATGACGCTCCGGCAGACCCTCTGGCCACCCCTCCGGCCGAGACAGACGCACCGACCGGAGAGCAGTGATGGATATGCAGGCTGGAACGTTTGCTTTTGGCCGTTTGGCACTGACGGCGGCATTAACTGTTATGCTCGGCGCATGCAGTTGGTTTGATGGGAGCAACAAACCGAAACGAGGCTATGACGATGAAGGCCGGGAGCGGATTTCCATCCTGACGTCTACTCAAACACTGGACGCAGACGGCGGCATTGCGGATTTGGCGATTGTATTGCCCCGGCCTTATACCAACAAAAATTGGGCGTTACCTGGCGGTAATGCGGCCCACAGCGTTCAGCATCTGGCAATTGACGAAACACTTTCGCCCGTGTGGCAAACCAAAATTGGTCGTGGTAACGGCAAGTATGAACGCGTCATCTCTGGCCCGGTGGCGGCTGACGGGAAAGTTTTTGTCGTGGACATCAACGGCGATGTTTATGCCGTTTCCCTTCGATCTGGCTCGATTATCTGGTCCCAGGAATTTCGCAACGAAGATGAACGCAGCGATGTTGGGTTTGGCGGCGGCGTTGCTTATGCAGACGGTATTGTTTATGCCACATCGGGATATGGTTTTCTGGCGGCTTTTGACGCAGATACCGGCAACGAACTGTGGCGGTTCAATGCAACCGTGCCCTTCCGTGGTGCCCCAACGGTGGATGCCGGACGCATTTTTGCCGTGACGCACGATAACCAAATGCTTGCCCTCAACGCTGCAGACGGCAGTTTGATTTGGGATCAGGTCGGTATCGCAGAAAACGCCGGTATGCTGGGCGCAGCAACCCCTGCATTTGATAACGGAACAGTTGTTATCGCTTTATCTTCCGGTGAACTGTTGGCGCTTCTGGCCAGTAATGGCCGAATTTTGTGGCAGGATACGTTGTCCAGCTCCCGGCGGTTAACACCTTTGGCAACCTTGGCTGATATTGACGGTGACCCGGTGATTGATCGGGGCAAAGTCTATGCGCTTAGTCATGCGGGCAGTATGGTTGCCATTGATATGCGCAGCGGCGAGCGGTCGTGGGAAGCAGACATTGCTGGCGTTAACACACCCTGGGTAGCTGGCAATTTTGCCTTTCTTACCACAATTGACGGCCAGGTTGTTTGTGTCACTTTGGGTGACGGCCGTGTGCGGTGGGTAACCCAGCTTCAGCGGTTTCTTGACCAGGAGAAGCGCCGTAACTTGATTAAATGGAACGGGCCTGTCCTTGCCGGAGATCGATTGCTCGTGACCAGTACGCACGGATATACGCTTTCGCTATCTCCATACACCGGAGATGTGCTGAGCGGCATTGAAATGCCTTCTGGCAGCAGTACGCCGCCAATCGTCGTTGACGGCACGTTTATTGTTCTTACCGATGCGGGAGAACTAATTGCTTACCGGTAAGCGATTGGCAGGAAAACCAATGACGTTCACGCTAGCCATTGTTGGTCGGCCCAATGTGGGAAAATCGACCCTCTTCAATCGCCTTGTCGGCAAGAAAATTGCGATCGTTGACGATACGCCTGGCGTGACGCGCGACCGTCGTCTGGGCGAAGGGCGCATTGCAGACCTTGAATTCATTTTAATGGATACCGCAGGGTTAGAGCAGGGCGAAGCGGGCTCATTACCTGATCGTATGCGCCAACAAACAGAAATGGCTTTGGCGGACGCGGATATTGCCTTGATGCTATATGATGCGCGCGCGGGTGTAACGCCAACGGATGAGCATTTTGCGGATTGGCTTCGTAAAATGGGGAAGCCGGTCATCATCGGGGCCAACAAGTGCGAAGGTAACGCCGTTATTGATGGCATATACGAAGCCTACAGCTTGGGCTTGGGCGAACCCATTGGCTTGTCAGCCGAGCATGGTGAAGGACTTGGTGAATTATACCAGGCAATCATTGAAGGCCTGAAAGAAGTGGGTATCGACCCATACGCTGCGGAAGAAGACGAAGAAGACAAAGATACTGACCGCGATGCAGACACAGGACCTGTGGAAGGCGATCTGGACTATGAATTTGTCGACCACGAAGACACCGCCGGTGATGATAAACCGCTGCGTCTTGCCATTGTCGGACGTCCTAATGCAGGAAAATCGACGCTGATTAACTATCTGGTAGGCGAGGATCGTCTGATCACCGGGCCAGAGGCTGGTCTGACGCGCGACTCAATTGCGGTTGACTGGGAATGGGATGGCATGCCCGTAAAACTTTTCGATACTGCAGGGCTGCGTAAACGCGCCCGCGTGACAGAAAAGCTGGAACGACTGTCGGTTGCAGACACTATGAGGGCAGTACAGTTTGCCGAAGTCGTTGTGCTTTTGCTGGACTCAGAAGTTGGTATTGAAAAACAGGACCTCAAGATTGCTGAAAAGGTGGTTCAGGAAGGTCGGGCCATGGTGATCGCTCTCAATAAATGGGATGCAGTTGATGACCGCCTGCAGGTTCACCGCCAGCTAAAGGATGCGCTAACCAAAAGCCTGCCGCAGCTTAAAGGCGTTAAAATTGTCAATTTCTCTGCCTTAACAGGCAAAGGAACGCAAAAGCTGATGCCAACTGTTGCCGAAGCATATGAACTTTGGAATGCGCGGATCGCCACTTCTGGATTTAATCAGTGGTTGGCGGATACGCTGGAAAAACACCCAGCACCCTCAGTTGCCGGTCGCCGGATCAAAATACGGTACGGCGCGCAAATCAAAACACGCCCGCCAACTTTTGCCTTGTTTTGCAATCGCCCCGACGATTTGCCTGACAGCTATAAACGGTACCTTGAAAATGAGCTGCGGCGTGATTTTGACCTGCCAGGGGTACCCCTTCGCCTCTATATGCGCAAAGGCGCAAACCCTTATGAAGGTCGTCGCAAGAAAACAAAAAAATAGGGTTTTTTTGGCGAAAGCAGCAACAAGGCGCCATTTTTTATCCCAAATCTGCGACAATATTTTACATCCTGATCCGTTGACCTGTATGTCCCGTCACCTATAGTGATGACATGAAAATACTTACAAATATTCTGGCATGTGCGGCGCTGTTAATGGCCGGCTTTGCATCTGTTTCAGCGCAACAGAGTGCTGACATTGTATTTGCCACCGACTGGAAAGCCCAAGCGGAGCATGGTGGCTTTTATCAGGCGGTAGCGAGAGGGTTTTACAAAAAACGAGGGTTAAATGTACGCATCAGGCCAGGTGGGCCCGGTAGCGACAACCCTCGTTTGATAGCCGCGGGTGCCCTAGATATTGCCATGGCCTCCAACAGCTTTCAGCCAATTAATCTGATTGCAGCCGGGGCCGATGTAAAAGTTGTGATGGCCTCTTTTCAAAAAGACCCGCAGGTCCTGATGGTTCATCCACAAGTAGCCGCCCAGTCTATCGCAGACCTTAAAGGAATGCCGGTTTTCATATCTGATGCGGCAAGGGCTGCTTTTTGGCCATGGCTTCAGTCGCAGTTCGGTTTTGATGCACGCCAGGTTAGGAAATATAATTATTCACTCGCGCCTTGGCTGGTAAACAAGGAAACGGTGCAGGAAGGCTACCTGTCATCTGAGCCATACACCGCCGCGCAGCAGGGTGTGGAGCCAAAAGTATTCCTTTTTGCTGATGCCGGGTACACAGGATATGCAGGTATGGTGATGGTGCGCGGTACATTCATCCGCGAAAACCCCCGTACAGTTCGTGAGTTTGTGGCTGCCAGTATCGAAGGCTGGCAGGACTATCTGTGGGGTGACCCGTCGCCGGGTAATGAATTGATCCTGAAAGATAATAGCGAAATGACCGAAGATCTTTTGGCGTTTGCAATCGGTTCCATGAAGGCCAACAACATGGTGGGTGATAGAGAACAGGTTGGCGTTATGGATGCGGAACGGTGGCGCAGTTTTTACCGGGAAATGAGCGCCCTTGGTGCTGCACCGAAAGGGGTGGAGGTTGATAAAGCCTTCACACTGGAGTTCCTGCCGGGTGGCCCGTCAGGAAGCCCTGTGTCCAGGTGATGCTGACGCTGCGGGACGTTTCTTTTGCCTATCAAGGTGGTCCAAAAATTTTGGACGGCTTTTCCATGGATTTGCAGGAAAATCAGATTGTTTCCTTGTTGGGGCCAAGTGGCTGCGGCAAATCAACCGTATTACGCATAGTTGCAGACTTGTTGGTGCCCGATGCCGGAACAGTTGATTGGCGTGAGGAACAGAATTTGGCTTTTGTTTTTCAGGACCATGCGTTGATGCCCTGGTCATCGGTTGACGACAATGTTGCGTTACCGGGCCGACTGAAAGGTATGATTGACCAAGCTGCTGTTGCTTCGGCCATTGAAGCGGTTGGATTAGATGGGCTGGCGGCCAGATTTCCTGCAGCCCTGTCTGGTGGGCAGCGCATGCGGGCATCGGTTGCGCGTGCATTGGCTGCCAAGCCTAGTCTTCTACTGATGGACGAACCCTTTGCTGCTTTGGATGAAATCCTTAGATTTCAGATGAATGAACTATTGCTTGATTTGCGCGCAGAGCGCGGGTTTGGAGTTTTGTTTGTAACGCACAGTCTTTATGAAGCCGCCTATTTGTCAGATCTGGTGTTAGTGATGGGTGAAGGGCGCGTAGAAGGCAGTATTGCCCCAAAATTGGACCGTGCACTGACGGCGGAACAACAAAGGACGTCGCCGGAGTTTTTAAGTGCGGTTCAGGAAATTGGTGCCGTGATGGCCAGAGAAACGCTGTGACCAGAGAAACGCTGTGACTGAAGATAAGCATAACCTGAGGAATACCATGAAGCGTGTTCTTTTGCCTGCTTTGGCGCTCTTTGCTGTGCTGTCGTTTTGGCAATATTATGTTGTTGCTTATGACGTACCCAAGTTTGTACTCCCAACCCCCACTGCCATATGGCAGGCATTGGTCAACGATATGCCGCTTTGGGGTGAGGCGGCACTATCTACATTGGAAGTGACGCTGTTGGCGTTGATCGCCGCGACCATAAGTGGTGTTTTGTTTGCGCTTGGCTTCAGCCTTAGCCGCACGTTTGAAGCCACGCTCTACCCATTTGCTGTGGTGCTACAAGTAACGCCGGTTATTGCGGTTGCGCCGCTGGTGCTGATTTGGGTGGGTATCGACAATGTGGAACGGGCGCAGGTTATTATCGCGTGGCTTGTGGCGTTTTTCCCTATCCTTGCCAATATGTCAGCTGGGTTGAAGTCAGTTGACGCAAACCTGTCCGAGCTTTTTACCCTTTACGGCGCAACACCGTTGCAGCGCTTCAGGCTATTGTTGTGGCCAACTGCGTTGCCGTATTTGCTCGCCAGCCTCAAAATTAGTGGTGGCTTGGCGCTAATCGGCGGTGTGGTTGCGGAGTTTGTCGCAGGGTCGGGGACTGCGACAGGTCTTGCCTGGCGAATTATTGAGGCGGGTAATCGTTTACAGATAGAAAAGATGTTTGCGGGCCTTATGATGCTGTCTGCGATGGGCTTGGTCATTTTTTACGGATTTTCCGCAATAGAACGTCTTGTCGTCAGGCACAGAACCTAACTGCAACTCGCCTGCGACCGTTTGTAGCTTGCGTGGCACCGAAGAGCCCGCTACCAAAGCACCATGTTGATTCAGACGCATGATAATGACCGCAAAGCGGTTGGCTATTGGCTGTTGTTCATGACGGCTGTAGTGCTGTTAATGTTGATGGTGGGTGGTGCCACGCGCCTGACAGAGTCTGGCTTATCGATGGTGGACTGGCGGCCTGTGACCGGCACATTGCCGCCCATGACCGACCAAGCGTGGCAAGACGAGTTCGCCAAATATCAAACGAGCCCTGAGTATCGGTTGCGCAATAGCGATATGACCGTGGAAGACTTCAAGGGCATTTTCTATTGGGAATGGGGCCATCGTCTGTTGGGGCGGTTAATCGGTGTGTTCTTTTTTGTACCCCTTGTGTGGTTTTGGCTGAAGAACAGAATTCCTGAGGGATACAAACCCAGACTTTTGATGCTTTTTGTTCTTGGGGGAAGCCAGGGCTTATTGGGTTGGTATATGGTGATGTCTGGTTTGGTGGACGAACCAGCGGTTAGCCATTATCGGCTTACAGCTCACCTTAGTTTGGCACTATTTATAATGGCAGCGCTTTTCTGGACTGCTCTTTCCTTGCTGCGCCCGGAGCCGGTTGCTGCAGACCGACCCGTAAAAATGCTGACCCATAGTTTGATGTTTGTTTTGGTTCTTCAGATTGTGATGGGGGCGTTGGTCGCAGGGCTGAAAGCCGGATTGATTTTCAACACTTGGCCAATGATGGGTGAGGGTTTTGTGCCGCCCGGGTTGTTTGATTTGGCGCCGATGTGGCAGAATTTCATTGATAACGCTGTGACAGTTCAATTTGATCACCGGATTGGTGCTTATGTTTTGTTTGCGCTCGCCATATTGCTCGCTGTATTTGCGTGGCGGGCAGGGGGGCTATTGCGTATTGCGGGGAGTTTATTACTCCTTGCGGTAACCTTGCAAATGCTATTGGGGATTACAACATTGGTTCTTGAGGTTCCCGTAGTATGGGGAACCTTACACCAAGGCGGCGGCGCGATTGTGCTGCTGGTGACGGTGTATTTGATGCATCTGCAGCGCAAGGAGAACGCAGCATGACGAACGAGCAGAGCAATAGCGAGTATGTTACCATCTTTTTAACAGCGGAAAGCGAGGACGTTGCTGTTCATATGGCGACGGCATTGGTTAAAAAACGCCTTATCGCTTGTGCCAATGTATGCCCTGGCAACCGCTCTATCTATGAATATGAAGGCATTATTCAGCTGGAACGCGAAGTGATTTTGTTTTTGAAGACCGCGCGTAGGCATGTGCAAAATGTCATCGACCTGGTCAAGGAAATGCATAGCTATGATGTGCCGTGTATTACCGTATTGCCGATTACCGACGGGAACCCGGACTATCTGGCATGGGTGGACCAGCAGGTGGACGCTTAGGGCCTGAAAAGCGGTGAGCTAGGCTGCTATTTTAGCCACAAATTGTAAATTGCTGCCGCGTTTTCACCCGTTTTAGCGGTGTGGACGGTGCCGTCCTCAAGAATTTGAGCTTGGCCCGTTAGGTTTATGCCCCACAAATTACCTTTCAGGAAGACGGTCATGCCCCAGCGAGTAATATGCTCAGTTGAGCGCGCGGGCAGGGCGGCCCCCGGCTCTTTGCTATAGTGAACAGCAGGCACCAGCAAAAGGTCTATGCTTTGGTTTTTCATAAATTCTGTGGTGTCGTCTTCGTGGCTGTCAGCGCCGATAAGAACACCAAGTTTGTGAATACCTACCTGAAAAACGGGTAGGAAATCTGGCCATGCTTGTTTGGTAAAGCCTTGTTCAAATGGCTCTAGGTGGACCTTCCTTATGGCATCAACCTGTGCTGTACCGTCAGGTGCGAATACGAAGCCTGCATTAAAAATGGGACCATGACCGTAGCTAAGGCTGTCCGGGTAGGCACCCGGCGTCATCAAGGCTGATGAACCAGCCATAAGCGTAATGCCGTATTTTTGCGCAAGGCTGGAATAGGCCGCGAGTTGAGCATCGGCTGATGCGCGGGTGCGGGCGCGCACAAGGGCAGCAGTTGTTTTATCTGTGTCATCGAAGATGAACAGGTTCTTGAAATAGTCAACCAGGGAGTGGGTAATGATAGGCAGTTTGGCGTTTGACAGGCTGTTTGTATCGTACACGCGCGATCCCTGGTCAACTGCGGCCAATCCTGTGCCGATATGTTCTGGTAGAAGAACGATTGTATTCTCGCCAATCCAGCCTTCGTCTCTCGCGCGGTCCAGATAGCCCTCTAGTTTGGCCTGAAACCGTCCAACAGTCGCATAGTCCAGTGGCTCCATAAAAGGCTCAACGCCAATTACGTTGCCGGCACCCGTATCTGTGCCAAAACTGTCGATAGTTGAAAGGTAAAGACGCGGCGGATTGGACAGGTCTGGCGACAGGCCAGGCCAAAACAGATAGAAGGCGGCCCCCAAAAGGGCCACCAGTGCGATTAGTTTTTTGAAGTGTCGTTTGAACAAGGCCTATGCGTCCGACAATTTAACCACTTGTTTGCCAAAGTTCTTGCCGCCCAGCATATCAATGAAGGCTTGTGGTGCGTTTTCGATGCCTTCGGCAACGCTTTCGCGGTATTTGAGTTTGCCTTCTTTCAGCCATTTGGCGCCGGTTCCAACCCACTCGCGGCATAAGTCTGGGTAATTAGACACGATAAAGCCCTGCATTTTAACGCTGCGCCCCACCAAAACAGCCATATTGCGCGGGCCAGGCGGCATATCGTCCAGCGTTGCGTTATACATGGAAATCATACCGCACAGCGCAATGCGCGCGTTAAAGTTCAGGTTATTGATAACCGCTTCCAGAACTGGCCCGCCAACATTTTCAAAATACACATCAATGCCGTTGGGGTTTGTGGTCCGCACGGCCTTGTAAACATCATCTGTTTTGTAATTGAAGGCAGCATCAAACCCCAGTTCGTCGGTTAGGTAAGCTATTTTGTCGTCTGAGCCTGCGCTGCCCGCGACATGGCAGCCCATGTTTTTGCCAATTTGGCCCACAACCTGCCCAACAGCCCCCGATGCAGCGGAAACGAACAGGTTTTCTCCGTCTTTCATGTCGGCCACGCCCTTCAGGCCAACATAGGCCGTCATACCGGGCATGCCCAAAACGCCCAGATAATAGGACAGCGGCGCCAATGACGGGTCAACAGGTGTATAGCCCGCACCATCTGTTACGGTGTAATTGGCCCAGTTGCCCATGCCCACGACATACATGCCTTCTTCAAATGGCCCTCCGTTGGAGGCGATAACCTTGCCGACAATGCCCCCTTGCAGTGGTGCACCAATTTGAAAAGGCGGCACGTAGCTTTTTGCATCATTCATACGGCCACGCATATACGGATCAACAGACATATAGCTGGTTTGAACAACAATCTGACCAGCGCCTGGTTCAGGGATATTCGTTTCCGACAGTTCGAAGTTCTGTTCCGTAGGCCATCCGTTTGGCCGGCTTGCTAGCAGAATTTGCTTATTTGACATGGGGGCTCCTCGTCACTCTGAAGTTGTCGTGAACGACTGATCACGCGTTATAAATCATGATATGGCGCTGCAGTGCGGGCAGGCAAGCACTGAAAATTAGGCCATTTTTATGGGGTAAATAAATACCGTTATTTTAAATATATGATTTTATTAGCAAAAATTCAGTTTTCACCGAAATATAGGCATTGACAGGGATGAAAACTTCCCTATATTCCGCGCCTTAACGAGAGGCACTTGCATCCATCGGGGGTGCGTATGCCGTGTGAAGCAGAAGCCGGCGCACAATGTTGGCTCTAACCTGAGGTATCCTTGCGATGAAAACTTATTCCGCAAAACCTTCGGAGATCGAAAAGAAATGGCTGATTGTCGATGCCGAGGACGTTGTCCTTGGTCGCCTGGCGCAAGCTGTTGCTGTTGTTCTTCGTGGTAAACACAAGCCAACATACACACCGCACATGGATTGCGGCGATAATGTTATCGTTGTTAACGCTGAAAAAATTAAACTCACAGGCAAAAAGCTGTCTGACAAAGTTTATTACCGCCACACAGGTCACCCGGGTGGTATCAAGTCTACCACTGCCGGTGAAATTCTGGGCGGCAAATTCCCGGAGCGTGTTGTTCAAAAAGCTATTGAGCGCATGATCCCAAAAGGACCACTTGGTCGCCAACAGCTTCGTAACCTGCGTGTTTACGCTGGTACGGATCACCCCCATGCCGCGCAAGAGCCAACTGTGCTTGATGTTGCCGCAATGAACCCAAAGAATAAGAGGTAAGCGACATGGCCGACCTTCAAGACCTTAAAGAATTGACCGGCGAAGCCACTGCTGTTGCAGAAGCTGCCCCGGCTGAGCGCGTTGCCGTTGTTGATGACCAGGGCCGCTCATACGCAACCGGCAAGCGTAAAGACGCTGTTGCCCGCGTTTGGATTAAGCCAGGTTCTGGCAAAATCACCGTTAATGGTCGTGATCAAGAAGTTTACTTCGCACGCCCAACCCTGCGCCTTATCGTGAACCAACCGTTTCAGGTTGCTGGTCGCGAAAACCAGTATGACGTCGTTGCCACTGTAAAAGGCGGCGGCTTGTCTGGCCAGGCTGGTGCGGTAAAGCATGGTATTTCTCAGGCTATCCAGCTTGCAGAACCTACGCTTCGCGGTGCGTTGAAAGCTGCTGGCTTCCTGACGCGCGATAGCCGTGTTGTTGAACGGAAGAAATACGGTAAAGCAAAAGCTCGTCGTTCGTTCCAGTTCTCAAAGCGCTAAACTGCTTCAAAGAATTCTGTTCCGAGTATCTGTTTCGAGTACCAACAATTTTTGTTCAGAGTTCAAAAGGCCGCCTGCTAGGGCGGCCTTTTTTGTTTGGTTAAAATGGAGCTGAAATAGCGGCAAAACATGCTACGCAGGGGTTACACGGTCTTTAGGGGCAACAGCTTCGATCATTGCATTTACGCTCATGTGCCATATCCTTGACCATTTTTTTAATTAAGCGGTCGCGCTTTAGCTTTGACACGTTGTCCAGAAATGTTCTGCCATCAAGATATTCCATTTCGTGCTGGATCACGGTCGCTAGCCAATCTTCTGCTGCCAATTTGTGTCTTTTGCCGTCGACGTCCTGATACGTAATTTCTACACGCGCTGGTCGTTCAATCTCTACCCTGATACCTGGAAAGCATAAAGAAGCCTCCTCTCGGCTTATGGTCTCGCTTGATTGGGACACGATCTCAGGGTTAATGCAGACTAGGGGCATGCGCTCACCGTTTTCCTGAAGGTCAATGGCAATAACCCGTTTCAGGACACCCACCATATTTGCACCAATACCAAGGCCTCGTTTCCGGTAGACCACCTCCAGCATGGCATCCGCAAGTTCTTTAAGCTCATCATCGAACGAAGTAACGGGTGCTGCTTTCATCCTGAAGATCGGATTAGGGGCAGGTACCAACTCTAGATTTGTCATTATGACATTCCTTCTTAGACCAATGCTTATGACGAGCGTGCGTCCACCGCCAACAGCTACGACAAAAAGCGCTCGATTATAAGGTCGTGGGCAGCCGGTATATCAACATTCATTCTGGGCGGCGGCGCTGCTTTTGCCTGCGTGTATAATGAACCGAGTTCGGTCCAGTCTCTGGTCCAGAAAATCGGCACAACAGTTGCCATTTGTTCCAGAAACAACGCCTGATGATCTTCTGTTGCCCTAGGGTTGGCAACAGCAACGAACCTTTTACCCAGACGGATCGCTTCAATCACGGTTGCACCGCCATGAGTGATCAGGAAATCACAGTTTTGCAAATCGTCTTCAATACTTGGCTTTGCGTGATAGTGCGTAACATGTTGAGGTGAAACTTTGGCTTGGCCGGTTTGGCAGACGACCTCTTCATCGCCGAACAGCCCTTCACCGGCCAACCGGTCAATTTCTTCAATCAACTCGGCGAACGGTTGCGTCGTGCCGGTGGTTACAAAGATCATACAGATGCTCGATTTCTTAAGTTAGATCAGGTCTTAAATCAGGTGGCCTATTTGCTGACAGCGCCTTGAATGCTGCCAATAGTAACTTTGGGGTGGTCTATCTTCACTGTCGGCCATTGCACTATCCATGACGACCCCAGGTTAAACCGTTGAAGCAATCGCAGGGTCAGGGACGCCATAGTACTGCGCGTGATGCTTTCCACAAACACGGAGTTGCGGCGAAACAGCGTTGCTGCAAACAGCATTGGAATGGCATGCCGGTTGCCAACGACAACAGTAAGCTGTGGCTTATGGCGTATGTGGGCATAGAGGGTGGTTGCCAATGTTGCTATCATTGGCCAGATGTTGCGCCACCATTCAGGCTTAACCATATTGGCAAATTCTGGGACGATATATACAGGCCCCTCGGTCAAGCCCTTTTCTGGCGGTACAGGGCCCCACTTGGTATTCAAATAAACAAATTTGAGATCAGGGCGGGCTGCGACAAGGTCTGACAGCAGGGTAACTGTCTCAAACACATAGCCACCGCCGCCAAGCATCACCAGTATAGTCTGCCCAGTTTTGTTCATGACACATCATTCCTGCTGACCCCGGTTTTTATGATAGATAAGCGGGTATGGTGCGTCAACAGCCCGGCAAATGCCTAGACGACTTCAGTGGTGGTGTTTGGTGTTTACTGAGTTCTCAGGTCCAGAGTTTCTGGGGTGTTGCGTAATTTCTTGAATTGAACCATCTGCTACCTCGGCTTGGTTATTAAGGGTATCTCAACGATTTCTAACATATCTTCCGCAGCGAGCAGAGGATAGCAACAGACCATGACACAAGGATACCTGACGCTGGCGACAGGTGATCGCCAATACTATGATGCGGCTGTAAGCCTTGCATTAAGTGTGCGCCTGAATGATGCAGCACGCCCCATAAGCCTCCTGTGTGATGATGCTGGCAAACTATCCGAGGAAGAAAAATCTTGTTTTGATCGCGTTATTGTCGCTTTGCCAGGGACGTTAGGGGTCGGGTGCGCAGGCAAGCTGGATGTTCCCGGTTTTCTGCCATACGACGAAACTATATTCCTCGATTCTGATTGCCTAATCATCAAGAAAGATATGGATCGCCATTGGGCGTTACTGTCAGCGCAATATTTTAATGTATCTGGTGAAAAAAGAACGTCAGGTTATTGGTATAATTTCAATATTTCTGATGTATGCAAAGCGTTGAACATTCCTTATATGGTATATATGAACAGTGGTGTGATGTACATGCGCAAGGGTAAAGAACTTGATCGCTTTCTGGCTGTAGCGCAGGACCTGCGTGACACTGCTCAGGATATCCTCTCTGTGCAGCACCGCGATATGAATGCACAGATTGCTGATGAACCCATTTGGGGTGCTGCGATGGGACGCGTGGGTATTCAGCCGGTAACTTATTCGGTGCAAGATCAGGTGCTTATGGTCACTACTTATATGTCAAAGCGTATCAAGTATGACCCAATGACCAACCTTAGTACGCAGCATAAAAGTGAAGGTTATCTTATCCTGGGCCGTTTCTTGTCTAAGGGGTGGACCCGATATTCTCCATCAATCGCTCATTTTATACGGTTTAAGCCACGCGGTGTGTACCGGCAGTGTGTTCATCAATTGCGCACTTGGGCGGGTATTAAAAAAAGCCAAATCTGATAACCAATTGTACCGTATAGATTTTACTGTATAAGGTCGTAAAGCATGGTGCCAAGCTTCTGGCTTATGCCAAGACCATGGCAATGACGTATGGATGGAGAGAACTGATGATCAGTCTTAAACACCTCAGGCTTTGTCTTTTTCTCGCCTTACCTTTGGTGGTTGTTCCAACCAGCACGGCGCAGGATTACAAAACGCCGTCTGTTGCCGGCACAGAATTATATTTTATTGCGCCGCAAGACGGCGAACAGCTAACAAGCCCCGTGCGGGTTCAGTTTGGATTGCGGGGCATGGGTGTTGCACCGGCCGGGACAGAAAAACCGGGCACTGGCCACCATCATTTGCTGATTGACGTACCGTTGCCGCCTCTCGATGAGAATATTGTCGCAGATGAGAACCACATACATTTTGGTGGTGGCCAGACCGAAACACTGATTGACTTGCCTGCCGGGACACATACATTGCAGCTGTTGCTGGGGGACCAGAATCACTTGCCGCACAATCCGCCGGTATATTCCAAGCAAATTACCATTGTCGTCATGGGCAAATAGCGGTTAGCAAACTATGCCTCATTTTATTGTCGAATGCAGCGACGGGGCCCGGCCAGAGGTTGATACACAAGCATTTGCCCAGGAAATGCATAAGGTCGCTGTCGACAGCGGTTTGTTCAACGAAAAAGCCATAAAAGTTCGGGTCGTGCCGTGCGTCACCAGTTTGGTTGCAGGAGAGCCACAAGAGTTCGTGCATGTCACAATTTATTTAATTGACGGTCGTGATAAAGCGACCAAAAAGCAGTTAGCGACCAGCGTTCATGACATGATCCGAGACAAAGGGTTATCGCTTGCTTCGGTCAGCGTTGATGTGCGCGATCTTGATCGGGAAATTTATACAAAAAGTCAGATATAGGCTGATCTGACTGCAAATTGGGGAGGGGAACTATCATGACTGGAAAGAACTGGTTACTAACTATTGGCGCTGTTGGGCTTTTTGCAATGCCTGTCGCGGCTTCCGATCACGAAAATCCGCCGACAGAAGTCGAGAGACTTCATGGGTTTGTGGCGGATGTGTCTGCCGACCGGATAGAGACTGATATCCACAAATTGGCCGGGTTTGGTACGCGTCATACAATGTCGGATACGACCTCTGAAACCCGTGGTATCGGGGCTGCACGTCGATGGATTGAAGCAGAATTTAAACGGATTGCGCAAACCTGTACTGCCCAACTGGATGTATACACAATTTCTGACACCGTGACGGGTCGTCGCATTCCAGAGCCGACAGAAATTGTGAATGTGATTGCTGTACAGCGCGGCATTTTGGACCCTGACCGCGTGGTTGTGATGTCTGGTGACATCGACAGCCGTGTTTCAGACGTGATGAATTTTACCGACGACTCACCTGGCGCCAATGACAACGCTTCTGGCATGGCAGGTACCATTGAGGCGGCACGCGTGCTGTGCAAAACCAAATTTCCCGGAACAATTGTGTATGCAGGCCTGTCCGGCGAAGAACAGGGTCTGTACGGCGGCGAGGTTTTGACCGCTCACGCCAAAGAGCAAGGCTGGCGTGTCATGGGTGTGTTGAACAACGACATGATCGGCAACATTCAGGGCATTAACGGCGTAATTGACAACACCACAGCCCGCGTTTTTTCCGAAGGTACGCGTGTTACAGAAACTGACCGCGAAGCCCGCATGCGGCGCTTTATGGGCGGGGAAGTGGACAGCCCTAGCCGCAATATTGCCCGTCTGGTGGACCGGCTCGCAGATGAATATATCCCGAACCTTGATGTTATGATGATTTACCGGCTGGACCGGTTTGGTCGCGGCGGTCACCACAGGCCGTTCAATGAAGCGGGCATGCCTGGTGTTCGCATCATGGAAACCAACGAAAATTATTACCGGCAACATCAGGATTTGCGCACAGAAGATGGCATTGAATACGGCGATGTGATTGAGGGTGTTGACTTTGACTATGCCCGCAAGCTGACAGCGCTTAATGTTGTGACGCTGGCGTCTATGGCGGGGGCACCACCGTTTCCGGCGGATGTGACGCTGCAGGGTGCCGTTCGTCCGTCGACTACCATTAAATGGCAGGTACGCGGTGATGAGCGCGAAATGGCAAATCTGCGTGCTTTCAAGGTTTATTGGCGCCTGACCACAGATGCGCAGTGGCAATGGAGCCGCACGGTTGGCAAAGATGCACGGGAGCTGATACTGGATAATATCGTCATCGATAATTACTTCTTTGGTGTTGCGTCTGTCGCAAACGATGGTCTTGAAAGTCCGGTGGTTTTCCCTGGGCCGATGGGCGCGTTTGAAGCACCACTGCCTGAATCCGAGTAGGGCAAACGCGTTTTCAGCCCTCACTAACAGACATGTGATGTGCGTTTTCGCGCTGTTTACGTTACGAGAGCAGCATTTCCCGCCCGGTGGCGATCCGCCGGGTGGGGCCTTTTGTAAGGGTATGGTTGATTTCGATGAGTAGGGGTTTGGTTTGAACAATCCAACATCATGGGCTGGCAAGGCTGTATTATCTGCTATTTGCGCGGTGTTTCTGGCGGTTACATCGCTGGGTGGACAGCAGGTTCAAGCAACTGACCTAGGCGTCGTAGAAGGCAGCCACAGCACAGCGACATTATACTCTGAATATGAGGTTTACGAGCGGGGTGAGACCTTCTGGCTCGGCCTTAAGCTTGTACCGCGTGAGGGGTGGCATTCCTATTGGAAAAATTATGGTGACAGTGGTGCTGCGCCGATTTTTAACTGGACTTTGCCGGACGGCGTGACCGCAGGGGAGCCGCTGTACCCAACCCCGCACCGCATGCCCATTGGCCCTTTGATGAACTATGGCTATGAAGCCGCCTCAACACTTTTGGTCCCGCTTGTTGTTAGTGATGGCTATCAAGGCTCTTCGGTATCTTTTTCAGTAGGTGTTGAATGGCTTGTCTGCGAAATTGAATGTGTGCCGCAAGACGGCAGCTGGACAGCATCCATCCCGGTGGGCGCAATGCAGGCTAGCAATCAGTCTGCCCCCATCTTTTCTGCCGCACGGGCGGCATTGCCGGACCTACCCATCTGGAGCGCCGCGCTCGAAGTCTATGCTGCGCAGTCACGCCTGAAGGTATATGTGGAGGAGGCAGAGGTACCAAACCTGGCCGAAGCATACTTCTTCCCTGAAGACGAAGGTGTCACCGAATATGCGGCAGCGCAACAATGGGCCCTGACAGATGAAGGCCTGTTTGTTGACATGAAGCGCACAGAGGGCGGCCTTGAAGCATCAGGCGGTAAGGGTGTTCTGGTGCTGTCATTCACAGATGGCACCGAACGCGCCGTCGAGGTGGATGCAGACCTGCAAATAGTGGCAGCCTCTCAGGGGGGTAGCGATCAGGCTCAAACCGCCGGGTCGTCGCCGCTTATTGAGGCTACACTTCCCTTGTGGCAAGCCGTGATTTTTGCTCTGCTGGGCGGCATGGTCCTCAATCTGATGCCGTGTGTGTTTCCGGTTTTGTCCTTGAAAGCCTTTTCCTTCATTGCTGCCAACGCCAAAACGGCGTCTGAACGCAAGCAGGAGGGTTGGGCTTACACGGCTGGCATCTGGATCAGCTTTATGGTCATTGTCGCGGTGCTCCTGATCATCAAGTCGGGCGGTGCTGCCATCGGCTGGGGTTTCCAGTTGCAGGAACCAGCTTTCGTCGGCTCGCTTGTGCTGTTGATGGTGTTGGTGGCGTTGTCTTTGTCGGGCATGTTCAATATCACCATCGGTGTTGAAGGTGCAGGGCAGGGCTTAGCGGCTCAAAGCGGCAACAAAGGTGCCTTTTTCCAGGGTGTTTTGGCGGCTTTGGTCGCAACACCCTGTACGGCACCCTTGATGGCCCCTGCAATTGGATTTGCCTTAACTCAACCAGCGCCGACCGTGTTCCTTGTTTTCAGTCTGTTGGCGCTGGGGCTTGCATTGCCTTTCCTTGCCTTGTCATATAGCCCGGCGTTGGCGCGCATGATGCCGAGACCTGGTCCCTGGATGGAAACGCTAAAACAAGCCCTTGCATTCCCGATGTATCTAACGGCGGCGTGGCTTCTGTATGTATTTAACCTGCAGGCAGGAGCAACAGCGACACTGGCGCTGCTGGTGGGTGTTATTGTGGCCATCTTCGGTGTTTGGCTGTGGCAGACATTCAAGGGCATTGTTGGGCGTGCTATTGCGGTTCTCGCCATGGCTGGCGCTTTGGCTGGTATTATTTACCAACCCTTTGGCGGCACAGGTACCAGCCAACCACCAACAAACGGCGAGATACAGGCCTATTCAGAACAAAACTTACAAGCTTTGTTGGATGACGGCGAAACGGTGTTTGCCTACTTCACGGCAGAGTGGTGCATCACCTGTAAGGTAAACGAGCAGGTTGCTTTGTTCACAGACGATACGCAGGCTTTATTTGCCGATAAAGGCATCCGCATGCTGAAGGGCGACTGGACCAACCGTAACGCCGAAATCGCAAATTTGCTCGCGGATTATGGCCGCGCTGGTGTGCCCTTGTATCTTTTGTTTTCAAAGGGTAGCAGCGAAGCACAAATTTTGCCTGAAATCCTGACCAACGGTATCATTGCCGATGCAGTCAATGCTATCGAGTAAGCAGTACAAGGGGTATTAAGGATGCGTTTCATTTCAATCCTGTTCGTTTTCTGGCTGTTCGGTGGCGGCGCCTCGGCTGTTCCGGTGAATGATCAACCCGCACCAGTGTTCACTGGCATCACCATGACTGGCGAGCCAATCAGCTTGGCTGATTTCATCGGCACGCCTGTGGTTTTGGAATGGACAAATCATGAATGTCCTTATGTCAGGAAACATTACACCAGCGGCAATATGCAAAAGACTCAGCGCGCTCTTACAGAAGACGGCGCTATTTGGATTTCGATCATATCGTCAGCCCCGGGTCAGCAAGGGTATGTTGAGGCAGCGCAAGCACAAGAGTTAACAACATCTCGCGGCGTTTATGCCGATCATGTCATCCTTGACCCAACCGGTGAAATTGGCCGGTTGTATGCCGCAAAAACCACCCCTCATATGTTTCTGATCGATGCAAATGGTGTACTAAAATACCAGGGCGCGATAGATGACAAACCGTCGTCAAATATCCGCAGCCTAGATGGCGCAACCAACCATGTCCTGGCTGCTTGGCAGCAGTTGCGCAGCCAACAAGCCATCACTGTGCCCCGCACAAAAGCTTATGGCTGCAGCGTAAAATATGGCGCGGTCTCCAGCCAAGACTAATTTATGTCCTGTAAAAATGGTTATTTCGACGGCGATGGGAATTTTTCTCAACAGTCTTAATAGCTTGTTAAGGCTATTGCCCGACACTCTGCCTCAATCAATCTGGATCACCTGATATGGAAATGGGTGCGCCAGAAAGGACTGAGCCAAGAGTAGGCGAGAACAAAGCATGTTTCTTATTATCGGGTTAGTCGTTGTCCTTGTGATGGTGTTTGGGGGCTTTGCGCTTGCGGGCGGAAGCTTTGACATCATTCTGTACGCCTTGCCGTACGAGTTGATGATTATTTTCGGTGGCTCCCTTGGTGCCTTTATCAGCGCAAATTCCACCGGTGTTATGGTCGGCGCGCTTGGTGGCATTGGCAAAGTAATGAAGGGGCCGAAATGGAAGGCGGATGACTACCGTGATCTTCTTTGCCTGATGTTCTTGCTAATAAAAACCATTCGGTCAAAGGGCGTTGTGGCGATTGAGGCCCATATTGAAACGCCGGAAGAATCTAAAATTTTTCAGCAATTCCCCCGCATTGTGGAAGACCATCACGTTGTTGAATTTATCTGCGATTACATCCGGATGCTGACAATGAATTTTGATGATCCAAACCAGATGGAAGACGCAATGAATGCGGATCTGGAAAAACATCATGCTGAAGAACACGAACCACAGCATGCGTTGCAGACGATGGCTGACGGCCTGCCGGCGGTTGGTATTGTTGCTGCAGTATTGGGTATTGTAAAAACTATGGGTGCTATCGCTGAACCTGTAGAAGTCCTGGGCGGTATGGTTGGCGGCGCGTTGGTTGGTACGTTCCTGGGTATTTTCCTTTCGTACCTGATGGTTGCACCCATTGCTGGGCGCTTTGATCAAATCCTTACGGAAGAAGGCCGATTCTTCGAGATTATCAAAGTTGTTCTTGTCTCACATTTGCAAGGCAACGCTCCTCAAATTTCCGTCGAGTTGGGACGGCGAAATGTTCCGGGGCCTCTGATGCCCACTTTTCTAGAGCTCGAAGAAGCCATCGCTGAGTTACCGCCTGACGTTTAGGTGATGCCCAAAATTTAATAAAGATTTTCGCGCAGCTTATGGCATCATGAGCTGCGTTTTTTATTGGACTGAAGTAATGAAAGCCGAACACTATGGAAACTGATCAAAAATTCAGGGTCGGGATATTGGGAGCAAGCGGATACACGGGTGCCGATCTTGTGCGTTTGCTGGTTCGGCATCCAAATGTCAAAATTGAACTGATGACGGCGGAGCGTAAGGCTGGGCAGCCGATAAGTGCAGTTTTTCCCCATCTGCATGGGCTTGATCTGCCTGACATGATCAGCATTGATGATGTGGAATGGCCAGCAATTGACCTCGATCTTGTATTTTGTGCATTGCCGCACGCGACAAGCCAGCAGGTCATCATGGGCATGATGCACGCGACACGACACAGCCTGCTTGAAGAACTTGTGGTGGAAACCACGGCAGACCTGGCGTCCCAAATTCGCGGCAAGACCAAAGTAGTGGATCTGAGCGCCGATTTCCGGCTGCGCGATACAGCGACCTATGCCGAATGGTATGGCAGAGAGCATTCTGCCCAAGACCTTCAACCCAAAGCAGTTTATGGCCTGACAGAGTGGTATAGAGACAGCGTTAGCACTGCTGATCTTGTGGCATGTCCAGGGTGTTACCCAACGGCAGCTCTGTTGGCGCTTATTCCGCTGCTCAAAGGTCAGCATATTCAGGCGCAAGACATTATCATTGATGCAAAATCCGGCGTGTCTGGGGCAGGGCGCTCGCTGAAAGAACAAAACCTGTTTGTTGAGGTGGCCGAGGCAATGCATCCCTACGGTCTTGGCGCGCATCGGCATATGCCGGAGATTGAGCAGGAACTGTCCCTCTGCGCCGAGGAAAACGTAACCATCAGCTTTACACCTCATTTGGTGCCAATGAACCGGGGCGAATTGGAAACCATCTATGTGCGTTGTGCGGAAGGGCAATCCGCTGCGACACTGAAAGAAGCCTTGGAAGCAGCCTACGCCAGTGAGCCTTTCGTGACTGTTTTGCCGGAGGCAACATCGCCCTCAACCCGCATGGTTCGCGGCTCTAACATGTGCGTTTTGAACGTCTTTGAAGACAGGGTGCTGGGGCGTGCGATTGTTGTTGCCGCAATTGATAACCTGGTTAAAGGGTCCTCTGGTCAGGCGATTCAGAATATGAACCTGATGCTGGGGCTTGAAGAAACCACGGGCTTGATGCAGGCTCCGCTCTTTCCCTGATATTAACAGAGTAACAATGACTGATTATCCGCTTTCCAAGACCGCCCGTCATGGCGGCACCCTGACACCGTTTCAGCAGATTTGGCCCACTGTTCCGCAGTCAGCCTTCGTTTTTCATGGGGCACAGCTTATTGGGTCTGTGACGTTGGGCGAAAGGGTTAGCATTTGGCACAACTGCGTTTTACGCGGTGATGTGAATCATATAGTCGTTGGCGATCGAAGTAACATCCAGGATGGCACTGTCATTCACGTCAGCACCCGCACGCATCCAACCATCATTGATAAAGATGTTCTGGTAGCTCACAAGGCCATGCTGCATGGCTGTCATCTGCATGACAACAGCTTTGTGGGGATGGCAGGCATCGTTATGGACAATGCCGTTATTGAAAGTGATGGCATGCTGGCTGCGGGGGGTATGCTGACACCTGGCAAGCGTATCAAACGTGGTGAACTGTGGGCGGGGAGCCCGGCAAAGTTTGTCCGTCATGTTAAAGACAGCGAACTGGAGAAAAACCGCGGCATGGCGGAGCACTACCGATTGCTGGCGGTCCAGCATGATGCCGATAGTCGGGGCGAAACGATTGATCCCCCTTATCCCTTTAGCCTTGCTGAAAAATAAACCCCGGGTGTGGGTAGTGCGTCCAGCGCATAAAGAACACATAAAATCGCTTGAAAAACAAACATCTGGCCTCACTTCTGGTGCGTAACCTATAGACCACGCAAACCAGACAAGGATGACAGTATGCCAGTGAAAATTCCCGAACTTCCTTATGACCAAGATGCCCTTGCGCCGCATATCTCCGAGAAGACAATGGCGTATCATTATGGCAAGCATCATCTTGGGTATTTCAACAAACTGAGTGCGGCCACCGACGGTACCGACCTAGAGGGGCTGAGCTTGGAGGAATTGATCCACCGGTCGTCAGGCGACCCGGAGTTGAAGGGTATTTTCAATAACGCGGCTCAGGTGTGGAACCACAGTTTTTATTGGCATTCGATGGCGCCGTCGGGAGGCGGTATGCCAGGTGGTGGTCTTGCAACGCTGATAAAGCGTGATTTCGGTAGTTTTGACGCGTTCCTTGAAGAGTTTAAATCTAAAGCAGCAAGCCAGTTTGGGTCCGGTTGGGCCTGGTTGGTAGTTGATGCGGGAACCCTGAAAATTGTAACCACGTCCAACGCTGACACACCCATTACGCAAGGTGTTACGCCTCTTTTGTGTGTTGATGTGTGGGAACATGCCTATTATTTGGATTACCAGAATGGGCGCGCTGACTATCTTGATGTCTTTTTTGCGGATCTTGTCGACTGGTCATTTGCTGAGAAGAACCTGCCTTAACAGAACAATAAAAAAGGGCTGGATAACCAGCCCTTTTTCTTTATTCGGATGCCTATCGTTTCAAGGCTATCTGTGCGGTCCTAAAAGCCCATCGCGCCATTTTGAGCGCTTACCATGCTGTAAAGCATAGGGATCGACAGCAGCGTGTTGGTGCGGCTGAAAAGCATGGCTTTTCGGGCTGCTGCTGGTTTGGCGTCTGCATCGGCCTCTACAATACCGAGCGCGATTTTTTGGTTTGGCCAGATGATGAACCAAACGTTGAACCACATGATAATGGCGAACCACATACCAATGCCGATAAGGCGTGTGCTGCTGTCCAGTGTTAGCGCATCAACAAGGTAACCGTTGGCATGCGCCAGAACAACGCCGCTCGCCAGTGTAAACATGGCACCCCAGCGGAACCACCAAAGGGCACGCGGTGCGATATGCTTGCCGATTGCCGGCTTCATTTCATCAGGAATTTGCGGCATTGTCGGAATTTGGACGAAGTTGAAGTACCACAGCAGGCCAATCCACATTACACCTGACAGGACGTGAATGTAGCGTGCGTAAAAGCTCAAGTCGTACGGATAAGCGCCGCTACCCTGAACTGTTAAAAACAGCAGGATCAGCATCACCACAACGCCGACGATTACAGTGTTTTGAAGTGACTCTAGAATTTTACCCATAACGTGCTCCCTAAGAATCGGTTGGTCCCTTGTGGCGCACATTAGTCCCGTTAGTTTTGACACACAAGAAAAACCGGATTTTTATCAGGCTTCCCAATGAGATGACGGAAATTCCGTAGTGCTCGAGCAGGCAGATAGGATGCAGTGTTCAAAAGGTCTTGTAAATCGGCTGGTACCGGGGCAGGTTGCCGCCCGATGAGCCAAGACACAACACATATCGATCAAAAGCATATCGTCTACTGCCGTGAAATGGTGCGTAGCGATGACAGAGAGCGCTATGAATGTGCCTTGTTCGCGCCAAAGCATGTCCAGCGGCGCCTGTGGGCCCTTTATGCGTTCAACCAGGAAATTGCCAAAACACGGGAAAATGTATCTGAGCCTGCCTTGGGCGAAATCAGGTTGCAGTGGTGGCGCGATGTGTTGGTTGAAGTTCAGGAAGGGCAGGTGCGGGACCATCCGGTTGTGCAGGCGATGGCTTGGACATTGAACGATGCTGATATTCTCAAGCGGCTTGAAGCGTTGATTGAAGCGCGTGAGCAGGATTTGTACGATGAAGGCCCTGCGGACCAGCCCGCCCTGGAAGCGTATGCCCGTGCTGTTGGTGGCATGCTGGCACAAACAGCCCTTGCCGTTAGTTTAAAAAACGCGCCGGATCAGGCACTGTTGGATCGCGCAGAAAAGCTTGGTGGTGCATGGGCCATGCTGGGGCTGGTGCGGGCAATCCCATTTCATTGGGCGAGTAACCGCAATTATGTGCCGGGGGACAAGGGGTTGGCATCCCTGGCGACAACCGATGCCGACAAAATGTTCGAGCTTGCGGCACCGTCAATTGAAAAAATGGTGGCTTATAGTCATGAGGCGCTGCAGGACTTGCGGTCTGACAAGGTGGCTATACCGGGGGATGCGCGGCATGTGTTTTTGTGTAGTGCGCAACTAAGCCTGCATTTGAAGGCGCTTAAAGCTGCGGGCAACAATCCCTTTAAGGCACTCGCCCCCAACAGTTTTCAGCGATTGAAAGCACTATTTGGGGCGATGCTTTTTGGCCGCTATTAGGCTCAGTATTTTTTGGGCCACTGTCAGCTGAAACATACTGATCAACCGATAATATCTTTCCAGTCTCACAACTTTTTCAGCCTCAATTGATAACTTTGATACATCTGAACTGTGCGATGGTCAGGATCAATGCCTGCCTAAAACATAAAAAGCCCGTCCTTCTGCCCACGGGGCTATGAAAAGACAGGCTCTTCGAAATTTTTATGTCAGGTACTTACAGGAAAAACCTGATGTTCTGTGCCAGATAGAAAAAGTCAGGCTTGAATATCAACACGCTCGCCCACACCGGGGCCAGTTGCAGATGGTTCAACTTCTTTACGTTCCACATCACTATCATTGGCTGCTTTGCGTTCTTCAGCAGCAGACTCAAGTGACCCAGAGCGACCTGATGCACCGATTGATTCCGCTGTCGCGGCAGTCGAGCTTTGAATATCCACTTTACTTCTCCAACATCGTGCATTCACCCATGACGCACGATTTCTCTCAGCAATTGATAATATAGATGATCCGTGTCTAAACTTCCATGGAAAGCATATTTTTTCTTTGTTTTTCAGGCGTTTCCGGCAATTTTTGCCTAGTTTTCGTACTTTTTTGATGGATTTTCGTAATTTTTTTGGCGGGTTTGTGTGCAGAAAATAGATAAAATTTTACCAATCCGAATCATTTTGGCTCTTGTTCCAATCGGTCTTGCGGCGTGTGCAGCCCCGGCGGGGCAGCAAGCCAAAGACGATATTGGTCCGGTCACAGCGTATGCCCGCAACAGCCTTGCCGCCAAAAATCCTGAGGGGTTACTGCGTTTGGGCGAGGGATTCGAGCGCTCGGGTGATTTCATGGGCGCGCGAAAACTGTATGCTCAGGCAAAGCTTGCGGCCCCCGACTTGATTGACGCCCGAATAGCCTACGCCCGCGCCACCGCCAAGGCTGGTTTTGATGATGAGGCAGTCGCCGAACTGACCCTTGTTTTGGCTGATGCGCCCGACAATGCCGCTGCCATGGGCGTTCTCGCTCAGATACACGCAGACGCGGCGCGCTACGCCTCGGCCTATAAGTTATTGGAAAACCTATCGTCTCCAACACCTGATGAGGTAAACCTGAAAGGTAAGATTGCTCATGTGTTGGGGCAGCCTGCAGACGGGCACGGACTTCTGTTATCCGCGCTGGAGGAATCACCCGATGACGCTAGGGTGCTGGAGGCTGCAGCGCTTTCCTTTGCACTAAGTGGCGAGTATGCGGGCGCCGTCAGCTTGCTACGCCGCAGCATGGACCGCCCGACGGCGCGTAATGATGCGCAGAAAAGCCTTGCGCTTGTTTATGCGCTGTCAGGACAGCGGCAACTGGCGCTCCGTCTGGCCAGAGACGTGGTGCCTGCGCCAGAAATGCAAAGACTGGATGTTTATTTTCGGATATTACCCCGTTTCAGTCCAGTAGAGCAGGCAGCAGCAGTGTTTTTCGACCGTTTGCCCGCGGACAGTGCTAGTCGATTATCCGGTCGTGCGACCAATTGACTCTTGAATGCCGCACCCTTGCAGTTTAATCAGACATACAAGTCGGCGGTTTGGCGTCTCTGGAGTTTGGTGTCTTGAAGCAATGTGAAAATATGAAAGAGGTACGCGAGGAGATCGATCGTGTTGATCGGCTTATCGTGCCATTGCTGTTGGAACGACTGGAATATATTGCTCAGGCCGGACAGATTAAACTTGACCGGGACACGGTCCGGGATGAATGGCGTGTGGAAGATGTTGTTGCAAAAGTGAAAGCCGAGGCTGCCAAAAATAATGGTGATATTGCTTATATTGAAATGGTTTATCGCTTTCTTATAGAGTATAGCATTAACCACGAATTTGACGTATGGGACGCAGCATACGGCGAAGGCGAAAAACGAAAAGCCTAACCATTGCAGTGCGCGCACGTCGCTGCCGTCGGGTCCAGTTCCAGCCGTTTGAGCGGAATTTCGTTGCCGCATTTAACGCAATAACCGAACTCATCATCGTCTAATCTGCTTAATGCAGCTTCAATGGACAGCAGTTTTTGCTGCCTACGCGCCGCGATCGCTTTGTTCATCGCCTGACCCTGCAGCGCGTCCATGCGCGAAAGTCTTCCCACCCGCGTTTGGTCCAGTTCTACGGCCTTTTGGGCATCCTGAGCGTCGCTGCTCAAAGTTTCCAACTCGTGTTTAAGCTCAAGTAGCTTTGTATGCCATCGCTTTTGCCCCATAAGGAAACTGTGTCATGATAGGTGGACTCAATGCAATCATTGATGAAACCTGCAGCAAATAAGGCTCTTCAAAACTCTGAGAACGATTGGCCTAGACAGCATGTTTGATACCGAGGTGGGGGAAACCGGATGAACAGAATTCCTGTAGCACTAGTGGTGCTCATTTTGCCAATGGTGTTGATGGTGCCTGGATTGCCAGTGCTTGCTAGCGCCCAACCTGACCGCGGTTGGGACAAACTCATCACCCAAGTATCTGAGGAAGACAGGCAGCGTTTGTCTCGCATGACCTCATTTGAAGTGCCGGAGGTCTATGAGTTGGCAATGGTCGTTATCTCTTTAACAGAGGCTGGGCCTGACTTGACCGTGGACAGTCAGTATGCGCGGGAAGTCAAAGAGCATTTTGCCCAGTTTAAAGAGCACGGAATAGTCAAGGCAATTGATATCCAGTCACGTGATGAAGACTGGTATTCAGCTTATGAGTTTCGCGAAAACGCTTCTGTAAATTGCTTTGACGATGACAATCCAAACCTGATTGTGCACTGCAGGCCTTATTCACATGCCTGGGGGCGGCAAGCAAACCTCTTGACCCGCAATATGGATTTGCTCAGTGATTTTGCTGAAAAGAGCGGGTTTCGCCAATTCTATGCAGATCATCAGGCTTTCTACAAAGCGGAGGTTCAAGCCTGGAAAGACCGGGTTAATGTTACCAGCATGAAGTCTTGGTTAGAGCAGCGCTTCCCGGTCTCGGAAGATCACTACACTATCATATTTTCGCCCCTGACAGACGGTTGGCATTCAACGCAGGGCTTCGTGGACGACGATTTTAAAATCCGGGTAATGTACCTGCAATCGGTCTCAAAAGAGCCAATAGAAAAGGCTTTTCACGCTGCCAGGATAATATTTACAGAAATAGATCACAGCCATGTCGATACGGTGGCACTGACCTATTCAGATCGCCTGAATTCACATGACTCTTTCGGGGGTGAGTTTTGGTTTGTGAGCGAAAACGGCACCTACGACAACGGTTTCAGGGTCTTTACGGAATATATGACCTGGGCTGTCTTTGAGCTTTGGGCGCGAGAGACGTACCCTCAGGACATGCATGCTGTGATTGCTGAACAAGTGGCCACCAAGATGACAGAAGGCCGCAAGTTCGTTCATTACCCAATGTTCCGGGATGCTTTAGTCGCTTTATATGCCGGGCAGGCGGGCGATTCCCCCGACATAGCAGCGCTTTATCCCGCCATTCTTGATTGGGCGGAGGAGTTCAGAGCACAAGCGAACGCCCAGCCAATAGAGTAGAGAAGCGTCGCTGACGCTTCCCCATTTCAAAGGTTGTTGGTCAGAACTTTTGTGACCCTTTGCCAAATTCGGGGTAGGCTTCCATACCGAGTTCAGAAATATCAGCACCAACCGCTTCATCCTCTGGTGTTAGCCTAATACCAACAGTTATCTTCAAGACGTACCAAACAATAGCACTGGTAATAGTGACGAAAGCGCCAATGGAGACGACGCCGATAAGCTGCGTTAGGAAAGAAATAGACGCATCATGGTTAGTGAGCGGCACCGCCATTGTTCCCCATATGCCACAGACCAGATGTACGGATATGGCACCAACTACATCATCAACTTTGAACTTGTCGAAGAAAGGCACGGCAAAAACCACCAGCGTGCCACCAACGCCGCCAATAAGTGTCGCAATGATCGGGCTGGGTGTAAGGGGTTCTGCGGTAATCGACACAAGCCCAGCCAGCGCACCGTTCAACACCATCGTCAGATCAATTTTGGTGTACACCAGCCGTGTAGTGATAAAGGCTGCAATGGCCCCGCCAGCGGCGGCCATATTGGTGTTCACAAATATATTGGCGACCGAAACAGCGTCATTGATGGTGCCAAGCGCCAGTTGAGACGCACCGTTGAAGCCAAACCAACCCAGCCACAGGATAAACATGCCAAGCGTTGCCAGGGGCATGCTTGAGCCTGGCATTGGGCGCACCCTGCCATCAATGTAGCGGCCCGCGCGTGGCCCGATGATAATTGCACCAACAAGGGCGGCCCATCCACCTGTTGAATGCACAAGCGTTGAGCCTGCAAAGTCAGAAAACCCCATTTGATCCAGCCAGCCAGCGCCCCATTCCCAGGAGCCTTGAATTGGATAAATGATGCCCGCGAGAACAACCGTAAACATGAGAAACGGAACGAGCTTAACGCGTTCTGCCACCGTACCGGAAACAATGGAGGCGGTTGTGGCGACAAAGACCATCTGGAAAAAGAAATCGGAACCTGACCCATAACCGGTTTCCAAAACGCCCGTGTCGTCGGGTGCCCAGAGATGAAAAAAGGTGCCGAAGTAACTGCCCACATCTTCATACATCAAATTATAGCCCATCAGCATCCACATAATGCACGCGACAGAAAACAGCGAGACGTTTTTCAAGCAAATGTCTGCCACATTTTTGGACCGAACCAATCCCGCTTCCAGCATGGCAAACCCTGCGGCCATCCACATCACCAGAAAACCACCAATCAGAAACAATAGGGTATTAAAAACCAATGATGTTTCAGCATCTGGCGCTGCTGCGGCCGGTGCGGAAAATACCAGGCTCATGATGGCAGCTATGACACTTCCAGAAATAGTTTTGTTTTTAAGCATCGCGGAGTATTCCCTTGAAAAGTTTGCTTAAAGCGCATCCGTATTTGTTTCGCCTGTTCGGATACGGATCACTTGCCCCAAGTCCAAAACAAACACTTTACCGTCGCCGATCTGACCTGTTTTTGCGGTTGTCTGAAGCGTTTCAATTGCCTGTTCGGCCAAATCGTCTTCTGTCGCGATTTCAAGCTTCACTTTTGGTAGAAAATGAATTTCATATTCTGCGCCACGATAGATTTCTTTTTGGCCGCGCTGACGACCGTAGCCCTGCACCTCGGATACGGTCATGCCTGTGATACCAATTTCTGCCAGCGCTTCGCGCACTGGATCAAGGCGGTGAGGCTTTATAATCGCTATTATGTACTTCATGCCGTTTCCTGACTGACGTTTTTATGCGGTGATCTGATCACCAAGCGTGACGGTAGTAACAGCAGCATCTATGCCAACAGGAAAAACGTAATTAAATTAATGTGTTAATTGCTCTTTTGCGGTAAAGCGGGCGACTTTTCTGCCTATTTATTGCCAAATGCCCAATAATTAGGCATCTCTGCAGCAAGATAATTACACTTTCGGTTGGCAACAAAAATTCGCTGTTACGTTGCTGCAAAGGTGCGCTAGTTGTTCAACGCTGTGCCACGTGCCAACTGTTTGGAAATGCTTAATCTGTTATGCACCCGCTTCTTAAAGTTGTTCTTATATTGCTTGCTGGCTTTGCGGTTCTTTTTTTCGCAATAAAGCTTGCTACCGGGCTATCGTTTGCCGACGCGGACGTGTGGTTGCGCACCGCACAGCGCGTATCAACGGTGTATCTGGTTGCACTGATTATCGGATTGTTGATTCTTGATTTGCTGGTATCTGTTCCGACGCTGACGATTACCATGCTTTCCGGTTACTTACTCGGTCATGGTGTGGGGGCATTTGCGGCGTTGGCGGGATTATATAGTGCTGGCATCATTGGGTATGGCATTAGCATTTATTTTGGCCCGGCAATTCTTCGATTTGTGATCCGTGACGATAAGGAAAGGTTGCAAGCGGCCGAGGCTTTTGAAACCCATGGGTTTGGTATGATTATTCTGGCTCGTGCCGTGCCCATTTTGCCTGAGGTTACCGCCTGCTTAGCCGGTGCGACGAGCATGCCGTTTGGCAGGTTTCTGCTTGCATGGTCGTGCAATTCTGTTCCTTACGTGCTGGCGGCAACATACGCAGGCTCTATCAGCTCAATGGACGACCCAACCCCATCGCTTTTCACAGCAATCGGAATCGCCTCCGCCTTGTGGATTGGATGGTTTCTGTTCCGTCGTCATATTGTTGCGAAACGCCGTCCGACCTGACCCTTTTCACTAATTGCAGGAAAACTTTCCGACATGGTCAGATAATCTGCCGCGACACAGATACCAGGTTTGATATCTTTGGTGTGCGAAGGGACAGGCGCATGAAGATTTATGGCGATGAAATTTCTGGTAATTGTTTGAAGGTCAAATATGTCGCTGACTATCTTGGCAAACCCTATGAATGGGTGGCTGTAGATGTGGTTGCCGGGGGCGCAAGGCTGCCGCATATGCTGGCAAAAAACCCGGCAGGGCAGGTTCCGTTCGTTGAGTTTGATAATGACAGAAGGCTGGCGCAATCCAACGCCATTATGCTGTATTTGGCCGAAGGCTCTTCCTTGATTCCCCGTGATGCTTTTGAGCGGGCAAAAATGTATGAGTGGATGTTCTGGGAACAATACAGCCACGAAACCGCCATCGCGGTTGCACGATTTCGGGTGATATTTGAAGGTCAGCCTGTTGAAGACCTGGACCCGGCATTGGTTGCCAAGGGCAATGTGGCGCTTGATCTAATGGAACGGCATCTTGCCAATAAAACCTGGTTTGTCGGCGAAGCCTTGTCTTTGGCGGACATTGCGCTTGTTGCTTACACCCAGTTTGCCCATGAGCCTGGATTTTCACTGGAACATAGACCCGGCATTGCACAATGGGTGGTGCGGGTCAGGCGGGAACTTGGTGTTATCTAGCCCTTAGAGAGCGCGATGAGGGCTGCCATGGCGTCTTCCGCGCGGTCAGCCGGAATAAAAAGGTGGTCGTGGTAAAAGCCCGATACTGGATTGACACCCATGCCAAGGCTCGCCAGTCGAGATGTTATCGTGGCCAAAAAGCCCACCGCATCCAAGGCTGAATGTACGTTGAGCGTGATCATCCGGCAGGGAAATTCATAGTCAATGCCTTTTTGCTCGGCGACTGATTGTTCGAGTATAAGCGTTAGGCCTTCCGCTTCCTGAAAGGTCATACGGGGGTTTAACGTTGCGGAGTCAAAGTTATCCGGCACCGTTGCAAACACATAAGTGTTTGGGGCCAGGGACGGCTGCATAGAGCCAATGAGGGTCGCAATGTCATGTTCACCAGCCATGCAAATATCCTTGTCTGGGGTTGGGCCATTCACTTAAGGATAGATTACGGAAGATGTAAAGATTGCCGCTGTGATCCATTCGGTTCTATTTTGGGGAGAGGGCTTCCAGAGCGGGCTAGGCAAAGCCCGCTCCGCGCAGTTAGAAAAATCGCTTAGAAGCTCATTCCGACATTAAGCTTGTAGAAATCGCCTTCGCCGCCCTCTGAAATATCGGCACCAGCGGTGAAGCGCGCGAAGAAGCCCTTTGGCAAGCCGAACTGAACATAGCCGCCAAGCCATTCATAAGTCGTGCTGCTGTTGGCACCAGGATAGGTGTTTCTCGTATTTTCCAGCAGTTCATAATGCGGACCAGCTGACACTGTATCGTTAAACTTGTATCCAGCATTTGCCCAGAGGTGCAGGAAATCGAGTGCGGCATCGCCGTTGCGCTGCCGTAGTGCAGCATAATATCCGCTATACCACTCTGCCTCGAACTTATCGTCCGAATAGTTGATCGTGAGGCTGGGTACGATGCCGTCAGCGAAGTTTGCTCCCGTTACTGTTCCGTCTGGGGCGATATCCCCGCCGGAAAGCAATGAGCCGCTGGTAATTCCAAGTTGTGGCTTAACGGTCATTCTGCCGTCCAGCATGTGAATGTTGACCCCGGCACCAAACTCCGTCCAGAGGTCGTCGCCGCTATTAAATTGCCCCAAACCAAAAGCAGGCTTGGTCCACATAATTCCATAAAATGAGAAATCAACATTATCCGATACCGGCGCCAAGCCGTTGAAGGCCGGATAAAACCCGAAAAATGAGTCTTGATTGAGGGTGACCGTGTAGCTGGAGTCACGATCTTTGACGGTTGTTATGTCGTCATCGGCGTGTGTCGCGGACGCCAGTATCATCAGTGTTGAGGCGAGTAATGCGCCGGAAAATAGCTGGTTTTTGATTGTGTCTTTCATGATTCACTCCCTTTTTTGAGGACTTGTAATTTTGTAATACGCAGTAATAACGACTACAGATTAAACAGTGCAACAAAAATAGGCATAACGAGTAATAATATTTTAAGTATGATGTAAAAAATAGTCATATAGTTTCCAATGAAACCAAAATATTGTATTTAAGAGAAATAATGGACCGGATACGGGTTTGCTTGCTGTTTGCCCAAATGCGTGCTTTTTGGGGTGGGTTTTCCGTATCACAGTTGGCGGTGGTGCGGTGTTGCACCCGTTGCAGGGAAAGCTGGAAACACTCAGGATGTAATTGGATGTACCTGATCGGTAAGCTTATGACCCACCAAACTCAGCAAAGTACATATTAAGATAACTATTGCCGAAGTGCGCGGCCACTTGAGGTCACCGGCAATACGGACGGCGAAAAACTGCTACAACGCCGACATATGCAGAGATATATGTCTGAGGGTGGTTTTACATAAAAGGAAAGTGGCGGGCAGGGTGGGATTCGAACCCACGAAGGGCTTGCACCCTTGCCGGTTTTCAAGACCGGTGCATTCAACCGCTCTGCCACCTGCCCTTGAGGTGCTTACGTTGAAGCTGCGGAGGGTTTTAACGACAGAATCCGACGGCGTCTAGTTCAAAATTCGTCTCCAGCGTAAATACCGATGGTTTGGTCGTTCAGGCAGTAACAGCATTTGGTTAGAACTCGTAGTTTTCGATACTATTTAGCCATATTTTGGAATGCTTTATGATAATCTTGTCTCTCGATTATAGCTTGGTGGAGTACCATAGGTGCCTGGCAATCTCAAGTATTGAAAACCCTCGCTTTCTCGCCAAATTTTGATACGGTTCGATGTGCAGCAAGAAACCGGAAAGCGCTACAATGCTTGAGAAAACTCAACATCTCTTTGCCAATGTTAATCCTGCCAAGATACTGCTGCTTGGCTATTTGTCTTATGTTTTGATTGGATGGTTCCTGCTGTCCTTGCCGGTGTCCCAAACTGTGCCAATAAGTGATTTGGACAATCTGTTTATCGCGACATCGGCAGTATCTACAACCGGGCTGGTCACCCTTAACCCGGCAGAAAGTTATAGTTTCTTCGGTGAGTTTGTATTGCTGGTGCTTATTCAACTTGGCGGCATCGGGTATATGACGTTTGGCTCATTCATTATTATTTCTACGCGCCACAAGATGTCATCTTTTCGGCGTGACATATGCCGGAAAACTTTCGCACTGCCGGAGGACTTCAGTGTTATGCGCTTTATCCGGCTGGTGGTTGTTTTCACTCTTGTTACTGAACTATTCGGGGCTCTAATTCTTTACAGCATTTTTTCATTACACGATGAACCGAACGCGTTGTGGTCCGCGATTTTTCATAGCATTTCGGCATTCTGTACTGCTGGTTTCAGTTTAAATGCCAACAGCTTTGAGGGCTACGCCAACAATGTCTATCTGAATCTAACAATTGCTGCATTGAGTTATCTTGGTGCTATCGGTTTTATTGTGATGGTGGATGTATGGCACTTGCTGAGCGGTAAACGCCGTCATCTGCATTTTGCCAGTAAAGTTATAATAGAAATAACACTGTGGTTCTCACTAATTGGCATCGCATTATTTTACGTTATGGAACCCAGCATACAGCCACTTACGAACTGGGAGAGGTTGCTGGCGTCCTTCTTTCAGGTGATGACTGCGACGACGACGGTCGGGTTCAATACTGTCCCGATTGGCGGTTTGTCCATGTCTGTGATCATGCTTGTGTATTTCCTTATGATTTTTGGGGCCTCGCCATCCGGGACAGGTGGCGGTTTAAAGTCTACCACGCTTGCTGCGCTGTGGGGTTTGATGCGCAGCACCTTGAAGGGCCGGGATGCAGTTCGCTACCAGAAGCGGGAAATTTCCCCTGAAAGGCTTCAGATGGCGACAGCAAGTTTCGTTTTTTACATGGGGGTTTTGCTCGTTTCCATGCTGATCTTGCTGTCCACAGAGGTTGCTCCCTTTGAGGCTATATTCTTTGAGGCTATTTCTGCTCTCGGGACTGTAGGATTAACGATGGGCCTGACGGACGACCTGAGTGTGATGGGTAAGTTCATTATTATCATCCTGATGTTCATGGGGCGGGTTGGTATTCTGACCTTTGGAATTGCCGTTTCTACGCATGATGAAACCCGGGAGGAAGAGCAAGACGACGAGCTTGTTCTATAGCCACGCCCTGCAGGACCAATTGGTAAAGAACCTGCTGTACTAGGCACATGCTGAATGGGGCACTAAACATATTGCATAGGTCTGGCATGCATCACAATGTGGGCCTTAACTGAGGTGGTTTTTTAGCGCCTCCAAGCATTCAATCGGCTTGCTATGACTACTTGGACTTGCTAGAAACTTAAAGAAGTAGACACAACATCTCGGGGGTAAGCAGGGGTGTTGGGACTATATCTTTGTTTTAGCGTAAGCGGGATAACCCGCCGACTTGAAGGGGCCATAGCTGGTGAGCGACAACACACCTATTCCGCCGGAAGAGCGAGACATCCAGCCAATTAAAATTGAAGACGAGATGAAGGCATCGTACCTCGATTACGCCATGAGCGTGATCGTGTCGCGGGCGCTGCCGGACGTGCGGGACGGCCTGAAGCCGGTACACCGCCGTATTCTCTATTCGATGCATGAAAATGGCTATGAGTGGAACAAGCCATTCCGCAAGTCTGCGCGTATTGTTGGGGACGTGATGGGTAAATACCATCCACACGGTGATAGCGCGATCTATGATGCCCTGGTGCGGATGGCGCAGGACTTTTCCATGCGGGCACCCCTTGTGGACGGGCAGGGTAACTTTGGCTCTATGGACGGTGATAACGCTGCCGCCATGCGGTATACCGAAGCGCGAATGGACAAGGTTGCTTCTGTACTGCTGGCGGATATTGAAAAAGATACGGTTGCGTTCCGTCCTAACTACGACGAAAGCGAGCATGAGCCAGTAGTGCTACCCGCCCGGTTCCCGAACCTGTTGGTCAATGGTGGCACCGGTATTGCCGTTGGTATGGCGACCAACATTCCGCCGCATAACCTGACGGAGGTGATCGACGGTGTATTTGCACTGATTGATAATCCGGATATCGACACGCTTGGCCTCATGGAGCACGTTAAGGGCCCGGACCTGCCAACTGGCGCAAGCATTCTGGGTGCTGCGGGTATCCGCCAGGCTTATGAGACCGGCAAAGGCTCCATCACCATTCGTAGTAAGACGCACATTGAAGAAGTGCGTAAAGACCGCGAAGCTATCATCATCACAGAAGTGCCATTTCAGGTGAACAAGTCTTCGATGATTGAGAAGATTGCTGAATGTGTGCAAACCAAGCGCATTGAGGGCATTTCTGACATTCGCGACGAAAGTGACCGTGACGGTGTACGGGTTGTTATTGAGCTCAAGCGTGACGGCGTGCCGGATGTTGTTCTTAATCAATTGTATCGCTTCACGCAGTTACAAACCAGCTTTGGCATCAACATGCTTGCGATCAATGGTGGCAAGCCAGAGCAACTGACCCTAAAGGCGGTATTGCAGGCGTTTATAAACTTCCGCGAGGAAGTGATTACGCGCCGCACCAAGTTTGAATTGAACAAAGCGCGGGACCGCGCCCACTTGATGGTGGGTTTGGTCACCGCAGTCGCCAACATTGACGAAGTGGTTGCGATTATTCGGGGTGCCAATTCCCCCGCAGCGGCACGCGAAGCGTTGGCGGCCAAAAAATGGGAAACAGGCGATATCCTGCCGTACCTTGAACTGATCAATGAAGCAGGGCGCATCAATGATGATGGGACTTACCAACTTTCCGAGCTTCAGATTAAAGCGATTCTTGATCTGCGCCTGCACCGCCTGACGGCTCTTGGTCGGGATGAAATTGGCGGCGAGTTGGAAACGCTGGCGCAGAAAATTCGGGAGTATCTTGAAATTCTGCAATCCCGTGATCGCCTGTTTGAAGTGCTGCGCGAGGAACTGGAACAGGTACGTGAAGAATTTGGCAATGAACGCCGCACCGTGATTGATATGAACGCGGTTGGTGCGTTTGATGACGAGGACCTTATCGCCCGCGAGGATATGGTCGTCACTGTTACGCATTCTGGGTACATCAAACGGGTGCCGCTATCGACGTATCGTGCCCAGCGGCGCGGCGGCAAGGGCCGCTCTGGCATGCAGACCAAGGATGAAGATTTTCTCTCTACGCTGTTTGTGGCCGACACGCACACGCCAGTGCTGTTCTTCTCAAACCTTGGCCAAGTCTACAAGATGAAGGTATGGAAATTGCCATTGGGGACACCGCAATCCAAGGGCAAAGCAGTGATTAACATGCTGCCCCTTGAGCAAGGTGAAACCATCGCAACCATTTTGCCGTTACCTGAAGACGAGGATACCTGGGAAGATTTTCACGTTATGTTCGCCACAGCAAAAGGCAATGTGCGACGTAACAAACTGTCTGATTTCTCTAACGTTATGGCGAATGGCAAGATTGCAATCCGTTTTTCTGACGATGATGACAAGCTGATTGGTGTTGAGGTTTGCACCGAAGACGATGATGTGTTGCTGGCTGCCAGCGGTGGCCGGGCAATTCGCTTCAAATCAACAGATGTGCGGTTGTTTGTCGGTCGAACCTCTACCGGTGTTCGGGGCATGAAGTTCGGCAAGGACGAATCTGTTGTTTCCATGTGCGTGATCAACGGAACAGACGCTTTTGCCGATGAAAGAACGGCGTATCTGAAGGCCGCTCCTTGGAAATCAGAGCCTGGGGAGCAGACCCTAACGGATGACCGTATGCAGGAGTTGGCCGAAACAGAACAGTTTATTTTGACAGTTACCTCCAACGGATTTGGCAAACGCACCAGTAGTCACGAGTATCGTTTGACGGGTCGTGGTGGGCAGGGCATCTGGAATGTGCCTTCAAGCGAAGATTTGCGCACGGAAATTGGCTCTGTGGTTGGTGTATTCCCAATTACGGAAAGTGAGCAACTGATGATGGTGACCGATCAGGGTAAACTGATCCGCACACCAGTTCATGATGTCAGAATTGCCAGCCGCAACACCAAAGGTGTCACGCTGTTTAAGGTGGCTGATCAGGAGTCTATTGTTTCTGTCGCGAAGTTGCAGGAAACGGAAGACGATGAAGATGATGCAGAAAATGTTGATGCACCGGACGAGGAAGCAGCAATAGAAGATTCTGAATAATCATATATTACAAATAATTAGTGAAATAAACTTCACAATATACATTAATTAAATATCAGCAAAAATGTAGCGCCGGTGGCCAGCACGACACCGGCTATTTTATTGGCCATTGCCACCTTGTCTTTTTGTGCCAGCCATACCCTCGCCTTGGCTGCCAGTAGCAGCCACATGTTGTCCATCATGAAGGCGATAAGCAAAAAGGTTACCGATAAGGTCAGCAGCTGAGGCTTAATGGGCAGTTCTTGATCCACAAACTGTGGAAAAAACGCAGCAAAAAACAAAATGGTCTTCGGGCTTGTGAAACAAATAGCGATTGCTTTGGCAAAGCTTGCCCAAACCTGTTGCTGTGCGGGGGGCAAATCCAGGTCTGATTGAAATGCTGGTTTCCGGAACGACTGAAACGCCAAAACATACAGGTAAGCTGCACCCGCGTAACGGATTAGGTTCAGGACGTTGACCGGCAGTGCAGCAACAGTTGCAAATCCGAAAAAGCTGATAGTTAAATACAAACCACCAACCAATGTTGCGCCCATGACGACGGCAAAACCATGCCTTGGGCCGTCCCGCAGTGTTTCTGCGACAATGAGACTAACAATAGGGCCGGGCGTAAAGATGAAGCCTGCTGTTGCCAGCACGAACAAAACGAACATGGTTATGTCGACTGGCATTCTGTTTGGGCTTCCTGTTGGTGGATGTGATAGCGAATGATTTGGCTTGTTTTTTCCCACATATTCAGGAATGTTGCCGCATAGCAATTTAAAAAATTGCACAATTCAGAAGAGGCAAGCCATGGCTAGAGATCGCGTCGGCGTTTATCCTGGTACATTTGATCCGGTGACAAACGGGCATCTGGATATTATCAAGCGTGGTCTAGGCCTTGTAGACAAACTGGTCATCGGTGTTGCAACCAACCCAAGCAAGGACCCGTTGTTTTCGCTGGAAGAACGCGTTGCCGTTGTTGAGCGTGAAACCCGCACGTTGGGTGAAAATGCGGGTGTAACCATCGAGGTGGTTCAGTTTGATGAACTTCTGATGAAATTTGCAGAGCGCGTCGGTGCAGATATTATTATCCGGGGCTTGCGCGCGGTTGCTGACTTTGAATATGAATTCCAGATGACAGGTATGAATTATCAGATCAACCCTGACATCGAGACAGTCTTTTTGATGGCAGACCCGAAATATCAAACGATTGCATCCCGCCTTGTTAAAGAGGTTGCGATGTACGGTGGCAACATCGCGCCGTTTGTCCCAGGGCGCGTGGCTGAAGAGGTTGTCACCAAAGTGCAATCTCGTACCTGAATTACCAACGATAGCTAGTGAATGTGATGATCAGACTTTTAGCAATTCTCTCCCTTATGATTGGATTTGGCATGACCGATGAAACAGAAGCCCAGGACCTCGATCTTGAAAATGCGCTTTATATGGACCTTGAATTTGGCCGTGTGGTTATTGCCATGCGCCCGGATGTGGCCCCAAATCATGTAGAACGGATTAAGGAACTGGCTCGCGAAGGTTTTTATGACGGGCTAATTTTTCACCGGGTTATCCCAGGTTTTATGGCGCAGGGCGGGGACCCTGTCGGCAATGGCACAGGTGGTTCTGGGCAAATGCTTAAGGCGGAGTTTAACCGCTTACCCCATGTTCGGGGAACATTGTCTATGGCGCGGGCCACAGACCCAGATAGTGCAGACAGTCAGTTCTTCATCTGCTTCACGCGTTGCTCTGCCCTGGATTATGAATACACCGTTTGGGGCCGTGTCGTTGAGGGAATGGAATTTGTTGACCAAATCGCTGTTGGTGAACCACCACGTAATCCATCCAAAATTGTAAAGATGCAGGTTGCGGCTGACGCTAAAGACTGATGGGGTTTCATGGCGGGAAAATACCCTAAAAGAATAAAGACTCTGCCAGTTTATGATGGGCGGTTTGACGCGCACAAATTGGAAGCCGAGGGCGCAGACGTCTTGTTTGCGTCCTATCCTGCAAACACAGAAATTCCCTCTCATAGTCACGATACAGATAATTACGGCGTTATCACGCGGGGGGAGTTGATCCTGACGATTAATGGCCGTGTAACCCGCAATAAGCCGGGCGATTGGTACCATGTTCCCGCCGGTCAGGACCATAGCGCCCGGTTCGAAGTGGAAACCGACGAAATAGAATTCTGGTTTGGGTCAGATGAATGACGATGGATTGTTCGGTAATAAGATCTGATCATTGACCAAGAATGGCGCTTGTTCTCTGTCGCTGTATCCATTAAAAGCCGCGCCATGGATGTAGAACTTTTTGATTTTGAATTGCCTAGTGACCGCATCGCGCTTCGGCCAGCAACGCCGCGCGATAGCGCGCAAATGCTGATGGTCGAAGGTCCGGTGCTGACTGATAAACGGGTCTCTGATTTGCCATCATGTCTGCGCAAAGGTGACATATTGGTGTTTAACAATACACGCGTTATTCCTGGGCGTTTAACGGGTAAACGCGGCGAGGCAACCATACAGGTCACGTTGCATAAACGCGAAGATGCGCGCACATGGCGTGTTTTTGCCAAACCCGCTAAAAAGGCACGGTTGGGTGACACTATTGATTTTGCTGGCCTAAAGGCTGAAGTTGTCGAAGTCGGTGAAGACGGCGAGCGAACGCTTGTTTTTGAAGTTGATTCCGGTGAGATGACATCGGCGTTGGAAACTCACGGCGAAATGCCGCTTCCACCCTATATTGCTTCGCAGCGGGCAGTAGACGAACAAGATAAATCTGATTATCAGACGATTTATGCGGAAGAAGACGGCGCAGTCGCTGCACCGACAGCAGGTCTTCACTTTACACCTGAACTGCTTGAGCGTCTGTCTGAACAGGGCATCCAGTCTGCTTACGTGACCTTGCATGTTGGGGCAGGGACGTTTCTGCCCGTGAAAGCAGAAGATACAGACGATCATAAAATGCACAGCGAATGGGGTGAAATTTCGCCTGAAACGGCGGTACAGTTGAATGAGACGCGGCGCAACGGTGGTCGGATTATTTCAGTGGGCACGACCTCTTTACGCCTGTTGGAAAGTGCTGTTGATAGCGACGGTATTATCCACCCCTTCAAAAGCGACACAGATATTTTCATAACGCCGGGTTATCAGTTCAAGGCAATTGATATGCTGATGACTAATTTCCACTTACCGAAATCAACTTTATTCATGTTGGTGTCTGCTTTTGCCGGAATGCCGGAAATGCGCGCCGCATACGAGCATGCGATCAATACCGGATACCGGTTTTATTCATATGGCGACAGTAGTTTACTTCATTTGAAAAGATCTGCCTGATGGCCAAGCGTTTCGCCTTTGATATTGATGCAACGGACGGTTCTGCCCGTACCGGCCGCATTTCAATGATGCGCGGTGAAATAAAAACTCCGGCTTTTATGCCGGTTGGAACGGCTGGTACCGTCAAGGCCATGTTGCCGGAAAATGTGCGGGAAACCGGTGCCGATATTCTGTTGGGCAACACCTATCATTTAATGCTGCGGCCAACTGCTGAACGGGTAAACCATTTGGGTGGTCTTCATAAATTTATGAACTGGGACCGTCCTATCCTCACTGACTCCGGTGGTTTTCAGGTTATGTCACTAACTGAGTTGCGCAAAATGAGTGAAGAAGGCGTGGCCTTTCGCTCTCATATTGACGGCCGCAAGATTATGCTGACACCCGAACGTTCGATGGAAATTCAGCGCCTGTTAGGGTCCGATATCGTGATGTGTTTTGATGAATGCACACCATTTCCGGCGACCCATGACGAGGCCGCGAAGTCTATGCAATTGTCGATGCGCTGGGCACAGCGTTCAAGGCAAGGCTTTGATTCTGGTGAGGAGCACGCCGGCCGCTCAGCACTATTTGGTATTGTCCAGGGCGGTATCTACGATGACTTACGCTTCCAGTCCATTGATGCGCTGACAGACATTGGTTTTGACGGCTTTGCGGTTGGTGGCTTGGCTGTTGGCGAAGGTCAGGAAACCATGTTTGACGTGCTAGACTTTACCATGCCTAAAATGCCGGTTAACGCGCCGCGCTATTTGATGGGTGTGGGGAAACCCGATGATATTGTTGGCGCCGTAGAGCGCGGCATAGACATGTTTGATTGTGTCATGCCCACGCGGTCCGGCAGAACGGGGCAGGGGTTCACACGGCGGGGACCGATCAACCTGAAAAATGCGCGGCATAAGGATGATACCCGGCCAGTTGATGAAGCCTGCAAGTGCCCGGCTTGTACGCAGTATAGCCGCGCTTATCTCAATCATCTGATCAGAGCAGGTGAGATTTTGGGCGCTATGTTGCTGACATGGCATAATCTACAGTTCTACCAGGATTTGATGACGGGACTGCGGGGTGCAATTGCGGATGGCAACCTGAAACAGTTTGCCAACAGCTTCCGTTCAACATATGCGCTTGGCGACATCGATCCCCTGTAATCCTTGTATCCCCAGTGTTTTCGTGCAAGCGACTGAGCGCGACACATTTTTTTGCTCTGCTCATGCGACTTTTGCTTGACCGACTGTCATGATGCACCTATGTTCCGCCGCGTTCATGGGCAAGCCCTTGAACACCCTTTTTGGGGCCCGTAGCTCAGCTGGTAGAGCAACTGACTTTTAATCAGTAGGTCACAGGTTCGAACCCTGTCGGGCTCACCATTTTCAAAAAGCCGACGTTTCTGCGTCGGCTTTTTTAGTCCCTCAGCTTTGTTCGTTACACTCTGCTCGTTGTATCCATTCAACCTGTCGCTTTTGCCTTTAAAATGACGTGATTGCAGGCTTGTTTCATCAGCATGCACAGCCTAGTCTACATATAGAAACCGGGGAGATATCTGACCATGAATTTTGCCGCCGTTATTCGCACAATGTCAGTGTTGCTGGCTGTTTTTCTTCCGTCGCAGGTGCTTGCAGCACAGGATGAAGCTGAGCCACAAGTTGACCCAGCGTTTGAAGCATGGCTGGAAGAGGTTCGGTTTGAGGCACGGGAACGCGGCATCTCAGAAGGTACGATTGAGACAGCCTTAACGGATGTAACGCCAATTGTGCGGGTTATTCAGCGGGACAGAAACCAGCCAGAGGTCAAACAAACTTATGCGCGCTATTTAAAATCACGTGTAAGCGACTGGCGAAAGTCAAAAGGCGCTCAGGCGCTTGTCGACAATGCCGACACACTTGCTGCGGCTGCTGACAGATTTGGTGTGCAGGAGCGGTTCATTGCTGCGATCTGGGGTGTTGAAACCAATTACGGTACTGTGCCGCTGTCCTATTCCGTTTTTGATGCTGTGGCCACGCTTGCGTATGATAAGCGGCGCGGGAAGCGGTTCCGCCGGGAACTATTCGCGGCATTGGAAATTCTTGATCGTGGCATGACCACGTTTGACAAGTTGAAAGGCTCGTGGGCGGGGGCTATGGGGCAGCCACAATTTATGCCTGAAAATTACCTGAAATTCGCAGTTGATATGGATAACGATGGTGAACGGGATATCTGGGAAAACAAAGCTGATGTTCAGGGCTCTATCGCTAACTATTTGAAATCATTTGGTTGGCGCAATGATCAGACATGGGGCCGGAAAGTGAAATTACCGGAAGGCGGTGAAACCAGTTTGGTTGCCGCGCAGGAAGCGGGTCTTGCGCCTGACCGGCAGTGCAAGGCCTATAAATCCATGGGTGTTTGGCGCGACCTGAGCGAGTGGCAGGCACTGGGTGTTCGCCGTCTTAATGGGGCAGATTTGCCAGATCGGTCGTTACCAGCCGCTTTGATTGTCGGCGACGAAGGCGACGATGAAGGCTATTTGGTGTACCGCAATTTCTGCTCACTGATGAGGTATAATCCGTCCTTCAAGTATGCACTATCCGTTGGTTTGCTGTCTGATGCGATACAGGCCGGGGCGGCAACAATTGCGTCAAGGTAAACCCAATATGCAGGTGCTAAGGCTATTTTTGGCAGTGACGCTGGTAACCGCAGTTGCAGCGTGTTCGTCTGCGCCAACACGGACTGTAGCGCGTATGCCGAAAAATGACGAAATGCCAACGGGCACGCAGGGCGTTAAGCGAAAAGTTGGCACACCTTATAAGGTTGCAGGTGTTTGGTATCATCCTAAGGAAGACCCGTATTACGACCAAACCGGTTACGCCTCCTGGTATGGCAAAGACTTTCACGGCAAAGCAACGGCTAACGGCGAAGTCTACAATATGAACGCGTTAACGGCGGCCCACAAAACACTGCCGATGCCGTCTTATGTTAAGGTTACCAACCTGGAGAACAATCGGTCTTTGGTACTGAGAGTTAATGATCGTGGGCCATTTGTCGCTGGTCGCTTAATCGATATATCGCGTCGGGGTGCGCAATTGTTGGGTTTCCAGAAACAGGGTGTCACGCGGGTTCGCATTCAGGCTTCTGATGAAAAAGGGCGGGTGATGCGTGCCTCAGGTGGTCGAAAAACCGATGTTGCTGAAACCAACCCGGCCCCGACGGCGTCGCAGGGTGGCAACACTGAGCCCGCCACGGTTTCTAGTGAAACACATTTTGTGCAAATCGGTTCGTTCACCGATCAAGATAATGCCACAGCGCAGGCAAATATGCTCAGACGGTCCGGCCATCCGGCGCGTGTGCAGAGACAATTGAAGAACGGTCAGGCTTTCTGGCGGGTTCGGATCGGCCCATTCGCACGCCGGGTTTTGGCGCAGGACAGGCTTGACCAAGTGGTGGCTGATGGGTTTTATGATGCACGAATTTTCACAGAAAAAGCGCGGTAGTTTTGTTTAATGAGACGTCAGTTTAAGGGTAAAATGATGAATAAGTTTCTAGTGGCCGTTAAACGGGCCGGTGTCGCCATCTTGGCTTTGCTGACGATTGGTGTTTTGCCTGCGGCGGCGCAAACCATGGCCACCCCAGCCCGTCAGGCAGTGCTACTTGATGCCAGTACCGGCAGTGTCTTGTTTGAAAAGGATGCTGATACGCCGTTTCCTCCGGCTTCGATGAGTAAACTAATGACTGTTTACCTTGCTTTTGACGCTATCAAACAAGGTGAATTGGCACTTGATGATGAAGTTGTGGTTTCAGACGAAACATGGCGCGAGTGGAACAATCGCGGGTCTACAATGTTTTTGCGTGCGCGTGATGTTGTCACTGTTGCTGATCTGTTGCGCGGTATTATTGTCTTGTCGGGCAATGATGCCTGCGTCGTGCTTGCTGAGCATATGGCAGGGTCGCATGAGCTGTTTGTTGATTGGCTGAACGCCAAAGCTGTTGAGATTGGCCTTACGGGTAGCGTGTTCAAAAATGCCAACGGTTGGCCCGCCGAAGGTCATGTTATGTCGGCGCGCGATTTGGCGACCTTATCACACCGGTTGTCGACCGATTTTGAGGACCTGTATCCCATGTTTGGCGAGCGGGAGTTTTTGTACAAAAACTTCGAGTCCAACCGCTACAACAGAAATCCGCTGCTGGGCCGTTTCCCAGGAGCGGATGGTTTGAAAACTGGGCACACCGAAGAATCCGGGTATGGACTTGCTGCATCTGCAGAACGAGACGGCCGTCGTTTGATCCTTGTTGTTGGCGGATTGTCGTCAACCAGCGAGCGCACGCGTGAAAGTCAGCGTTTGCTGCAGTACGGCTTTCGGAATTTCAGCCATTATCCTTTATTCAGAGCAGGTGAAACCGTCGACTATGCCGAGGTTTGGCTCGGGGAAGCGCTCACGGTGCCAATGGTTATCGGCGAAGACCTCGCAATTACCATGTCTCGTAGGCAACGCGCGGAAATGAAGGTTTCCGTAGAGTATATGAACCCCGTTCCCGCCCCGATAGCGCGCGGCCAGCGAGTTGGTGATATTGTTGTTGAATTGCGGGGCAGGGAGCCTATGCGTTTGCCGCTGGTTGCAGGACAGGCTGTTGAAGAAGTTGGCGGGTTTGGGAAAATTGGCGCAGCTTTTGAATATTTATTGTTTGGCTCCGCTGGCGCTGACATTCCAAACTGATGCATGGAAGCGGAAAAAATGCCCCCTTCATTACGCTTGAAGGTGGTGAAGGGTCTGGCAAATCAACACAGATAAAATTGCTGTCTAAGTGGTTGTCGACTGAAGGTGTTGATCATGTCTGTACGCGTGAGCCTGGGGGCGCGCCGGGTGCAGAAGAAATCAGGGAACTTGTTCTGACGGGCGATGTGGACCGCTGGACCCCCATGACAGAGGTTTTGCTGTATACGGCAGCGCGCTCTGATCATGTGGAGCGCGTTATCCTGCCAGCCGTGCGGTCGGGCCAATGGGTTTTGTGTGATCGGTTTTTTGATTCCAGCATTGCTTACCAGGGGGCAGGTCGCGGCGTTGGGGTAGATAAGGTCAAGGACCTTCAAACGCTTGTGCTCGGTGACCTGAAACCCGACCTGACCCTTATACTTGACCTGCCTATCGACGTGGGGCTGTCGCGTGCCGTTTCCCGGGAAACAGACCGGGAGAAAAAGGAAGACAGGTTTGAGCGTATGGATAAAAGCTTGCACGAACAGTCGCGCGCTGTGTTTTTGCAAATTGCCAAAAACGAGCCAGATCGCTGTGTTGTTATTGATGCCGCTCAGAGCATAGAGGCTTTGCAACAAACACTGCGCACCGTTATCTCAGACCGATATGGTGCTTTGTTGAAGTGATGGCCGAAGACCCCGAAAATACTGATCAAATTCCTCCAACTCGCAATGTGGTAGGGCACGATGCGGCAGAGGGCTTGTTCCTGGATGCAGTGAACCAACAACGTATTCACCATGGGTGGCTGATTACAGGCCCAAAAGGTATCGGCAAAGCTACATTTGCCATGCGGATTGCAAGGTTTTTGTTGTCCAGAAACCCAGGGATAGCAACGACAGCGGATCAAGGCTTGTTTGGCGACGACTTGCCTGCTCTAGACTATGAAACGCTTAGCCTTGATGAAGATGACCCCGTTGCCCGGCGTATTGAATCTGGCGGGCACGGTGGGCTATCAGTGGTTCAGCGAAGCGTCAACGACACGACGGGCAAGCTGCGAAAAGACATTGTTATCAGTGATATCAGGAAACTTTCCAGTTTCTTCAGTCAGACGGCGAGCGAAGGTGGCTGGCGTGTGGCGATTATTGATGCCGCAGACGAAATGAACACAAGTGCTGCCAACGCTCTTCTAAAGCTGTTGGAAGAACCCCCAGAAAAATCAATTCTGCTTCTGGTCGCACATTCGCCGGGGCGGTTGTTACCGACACTAAAAAGCCGGTGTCGTCAGTTACCGCTTTTGCCGCTTCCGTCAGAAAGTCTGCGTGCTGTACTGTCTGCAAGATACCCCGACCTGCCGGCAGACGACCTGGCAGCCGCCGCCGCCATGGCCGCGGGTGCCCCCGGTAAGGCTGTTGAGTTGATTGGCCGATCAGGGTTGGACATATACCGTCAGCTTGCCACTGTTCTGGCGTCGACCCCAACTTTTGATATGCCGCAGATACATGCCCTTGCTGCCAAGCTTGGCTCCGTCAAGGCGGATGCTGATTATCGTATTTTCATTGAAATGTTTTTAGGGTGGCTCCAACGATTGATCCGCCAACAAGTTTCAGGCGATGTGGCCCCAGACATCATGGCTGGCGAAAGCGACCAAATTTCCCGTATTTCAGCGTTAGCGAGGGTTGATCAGTGGCTGGACCTGTGGGACAAGGTGAGCCATTTAATTGCGCGCGCTGATGCGGTTAACCTTGATCGGAAGCAAGTGATTGTTTCCCTGTTTGCCTCGTTGAAAGCAACGGTCAAGGCTTGAACCAGCTATTGTGCGCTTCAGTCCTATAAAAAGAGACGCGTATGACGAAGCGGCCAGCTTACTACATCACTACTCCGATTTATTATGTGAATGATGTTCCCCATATTGGGCATGCCTACACAACATTGGCTTGTGATGTTTTGGCGCGCTTTAAGCGCCTTGATGGCTATAACGTCATGTTCCTGACCGGCACGGACGAGCATGGCCAGAAAATTGAACAGTCGGCAGAAAAGGCGGGCGTCGCAACCCAGGCCTATTGCGATCAGGTTTCTGAGCGGTTTCAGGAGCTGGCAAAGGCAATGAATTTCTCAAATGATCAATTCATTCGCACCACGGAAGAACGGCACAAAAAATCTGTTCAGCATTTTTGGAACGTGCTTCAAGATAAAGGCTTTATCTACGAGGATACATATGCTGGTTGGTATTCGGTACGGGACGAAGCCTTCTATGCCGAAAAGGAACTGCTTGAAGGCGAGGGCGGAGAAAAGCTTGCGCCGACCGGCGCCCCTGTTGAATGGGTTGAGGAACCGAGCTTTTTCTTTAAGCTGTCAAACTTTGAAGACCAGCTATTGAAGCTGTATGAAACTCAGCCAGATTTTGTGATGCCAAAATCGCGCATGAACGAGGTTCGCAGCTTTGTCAAAGGTGGTCTTGAAGACCTGTCGATATCCCGATCTAGTTTTCAGTGGGGTGTGCCGGTTCCGGGGCAAGACGGGCACGTTATGTATGTTTGGATAGACGCGCTGGCGAACTATCTGACAGCGATTGGTTATCCAGATCAGGCAGATGAATTGTATCAGAAATTCTGGCCAGCCAACATCCATATGGTTGGAAAAGATATTTTGCGGTTCCATGCGGTTTATTGGCCTGCTTTTTTAATGGCTGCTGGCCTGCCGTTGCCCGAGCGCGTTTTTGCCCATGGCTGGTGGACCAATGAAGGGCAAAAAATATCCAAGTCTCTTGGCAATGTAATTGATCCGTTTGAATTAATCGAAACATATGGCCTGGATGCAGTGCGCTTTTTCCTGATGCGCGAAGTGCCTTTTGGCAATGACGGTGACTTTTCCCGGCGTGGGTTTGTGCTGACATGCAATGCGAACCTGGCGAAGGGCCTTGGCAATTTGGCGCAGCGTACACTCTCCATGGTGTATAAAAACTGTGATGCGCAAATACCTAATCCGGGTGAATTATCTAATGAAGACAAGAAAATACTGGTCTCTATTGATAATTTAGGTGACGTGGTTCGTGGCCATATGGATCGACAGGAATTTCATCTGGCTATTGAAGCGATTTTTGCACAGGCTGCTGCAGGCGATAAATATATTACTGTGCAAGAGCCCTGGAAGCTTAGGAAGACTGATCCTGCACGCATGAACACAGTGCTATACACACTGTGTGAAGTTATCCGACAGCTTGCTATCCTGATACAGCCCATTATGCCTGATGCAGCAGCAAAATTGCTGGATATGCTAAAAATTAAAAATCGAACTTTCGATGCACTGGGTCCCGAGCAGCGGCTGCAACCAGGCACGTCAATTGATAAGCCTGAAGGTATATTTCCGCAGTTCGAACTGCCTGCGGAGGAGGCCTGATGCCTGGGTTTGACTATATCGTCGATAGTCATTGCCATTTGAATTACAAAGGCTTGGTAGAAGACCAAGCTGCTGTCGTCAGCCGGGCACGCGCATCTGGTGTCGGGTGTATGCTGGCAATCAATACGAAGTTGACAGAGTATCAGGAGATCGTTGCGATCATTGATCAATACGATGATATTTATGGCAGTGTTGGGATACACCCGCATGAAGCTGAAAATGAGCCTGATGTCGCACTGGATGCACTGATCTCTCGGTCGGCTCATCCCAAAATCGTCGGTATCGGTGAAACCGGACTTGATTATTACTATGATAATGCGCCACGCGACATGCAGCAGGTCAATTTTCTGGCGCATATTGCAGCGGCGAGAGATACGGGTTTGCCCGTGATTGTGCACACGCGGGATGCAGATGACGATTGCATCAATATCTTGGCCAGCGAAATGAAAAAGGGTGGCTTTACCGGCGTTATTCATTGTTTCACGGCCAGTCAGTATCTTGCTGATGCTGTCCTCGAACTGGGGTTTTACATATCGATATCGGGTATCGCGACATTCAAGAATGCACGTGACCTGCAGAACACCGTCAAAACTATCCCGATGGAACGCTTGCTGGTAGAGACAGACGCGCCTTTTCTGGCGCCTGTGCCACACCGGGGCAAAACCTGTGAACCAGCGTTTGTGATGGATACGGCTCGGTTTGTGGCAGACTTGAAAGGTGTCACCTTTGACGAGTTGCAGGATCATACAACCCGGAATTTTTTCAGCCTGTTTAATAAGGCTGTTCCGCCAAAACGGACACTAGCAGCGTGAAACTGACAATCCTTGGGTGCGGGACATCAGGCGGTGTTCCCAAAATGCCGGAATACTGGGGCGCGTGCGATCCAACTAACCCGAAAAACCGCCGCCGCCGCGCAAGTGTGCTGGTGGAAGAGGGGGATACGCGCGTCCTTATCGACACAACGCCTGACCTAAGGGAGCAAATGCTGTCTGCTCAGGTGACGTCCCTGGATGCTGTTTTCTATACGCATGATCATGCCGATCATGTGCACGGCATTGATGACCTTCGGGGATTCTTTCATATTGCGCGCGAAAAAATGCCGGTTTACGGCGACGCCCAAACGCTTAACACGCTAAAGCAGCGCTTTAGTTATGTTTTTGAAACACAGGATGGTTACCCCGCGATCTGCCAAGCCAACCAGCTTGATGGCGTCCAAAAAGTTGGATCAATTTTGATGCAGCCGTTTGAGCAAGGGCACGGCCATGGAACGAGTTTAGGGTACCGATTCGGTGATATGGCCTATTCAACAGACCTGAATCATTTGCCGGATAGTGCAATAAATTTACTGACTGGTGTCAAAGTCTGGGTTGTTGACGCGCTTCGGTACGACCCACATCCTACTCATTCGCATTTGGCACAAACCCTTGATTGGATTGAAAAAGTTAGGCCAGAGCGGGCGATTTTGACCCACATGACGTGGGATATGGACTATGAAACACTGCGCCGTGAACTACCGCCGGGGGTTGAGCCAGCATACGACGGCATGGAAATCGACCTTTAAGACTGTCTATACTGGGGTAGTGGTAACACGACAGCGATTTCAATGCGGAGACCAGAGTGTCAAACGAGCCATGGCGGGTGCCTGACCATGATCCGGATCACCATAAGGAAACCAGACGGCAAGCCCACCACAAAAAGTCAGCACGAGACCTGCATTACAGTGGCCACACACGGCCACTAACCCGCTTTATTGCGTTTATTATAGGCATGGCGCTGTTGTTGTTGGGGCTTTCGCTTGCGTTTCCAGTGACTGGTGGGGTTGACCCCTATCTTGTTCGCTCGATGATCATCCTGTTTATCTTCGGCGGTGCTGCGGCGTTCTGGAGCCGCTCCAGTATTTTGCGGCTGTTCAAGATCGCTGGTGTATGGGCGCTTATTATTGTCGCTATTTCAGGGTTCTATCTGTATCGCTCCGATTTTGGCGATCGTTTCATGGCATCTATAGACCCGGCTGGTGTTGTCTCAACCGGCGAAGAGCTGGTGGTTCGGCGCAGCAGGGATGGTCATTATTGGCTGCGGGCTCGGTTTAACGGCGTTCCGCTGTTGATGATGGTCGATACAGGGGCGTCAAATGTGGTTTTGAGCCCGGATGACGCGCAAAAGATCGGTTTTAGTTCCAACCAGCTAAGCTTCACGGGCCGGGCTGATACTGCCAATGGGTCCGTGACGTTTGCGCGCGCTACGGTGACCAGCGTCGGTATCGGCGATCAGACATTTTATGATGTGCCAGTAACGGTTAATGGGGCCGAAATGCAGGGTTCCTTATTGGGGCTGACCCTGCTTGATCGGTTTGCAAGCGTCGAGTTCCGGGGTGACCAGCTAATTTTGCGGCCATAACTGTCCATCCGTTCTATGACGAGCCGATACTCTGTCTGCTGTATTCGGCGCTTTGGCGTTTTGCTGCCGACGCAATTATTTCCAGTTTCCTCTGATCGTCAGCCAGCCGCCACTCGCCGATTTCTTCGCAGCTACGGAAACATCCCACGCATAGTGTTTTGCCGTCGTTTAACTTGCATACGTTGATGCAGGGGCTTTCAATTGCTGACACTGTGTCTCTCCGTTTGGTCTTTGGAGGGAAGTAAGGGGTAGGCAGCAAAAGTCAATCTATTCTGTACATCGGCGACTACCATAATGATCACAAACCAATAACGCATACGTGTGTGCAGTTGAGTTTCTATTTGGTCCTCAGTCTGTTTTTTAAAGGTGCATATAACAAGGGTAGGGCATCGCAATGGACATGTATCAAACCGACCTTCCACCTGTATGGAACAGCACAAACGAAATGGCGGTATTGGGTATGGCACATGCCTTGCCGGGTGAGCCAATTGCAACAAACGAATTGTTGGCGCATGTTGACAGCCAATTCGGCTTGGATATCGCTCGCAAAGGGCGAATATACGCCGAAAAACTCAATATCCGACAACGGCATCTGAGCCGCAATTTGATAGATCGACATGAAAAACCGCGACCCGGCCACAGAAACCCGGAGCTGGCGGCACAAGCTGTTAGCGAAGCGCTAGAGAACGCAGGCATCAACCTTGCGGATGTTGGCTATCTGATTGGTCATACCGCAACACCTGCAATGCCAATCCCATCCAATATTTCGCTTGTGGCAGATATTCTGGGTTTCACCGGTCCCCACGTGGAAATGCGCCAGGCGTGCACCGGATTTGCCAATGCCCTGGTGTTCGCATCCGGTCTAATCGCCAGTGGATGCAATTCACCAATTGTGATCGTTGGGTCTGAAACCGGGTCTGCATTTTTTGATCCGGAGCGCTTGGCCTTTGACGCAGGCCAGCTTGTTAACCTGGTACAAATGGGTGATGGTGCCGCCGCCATTGTACTTTCTGGAAAAATGGCTGATTACGGCAATGGCTCAAAAGCTATGGGCACCTTAGGTCAAGTCTATTACGGGCAGATCGGTACGGGCAGGGAGCCTGGCTTTTCTTTGCCCCATGGTGGATCAGATTGCACCCATGCACCCGCCGGCGTTCTTGAATTTTCCCATGCATTTGGTGACGTGCGGGCAAACGGCCCTGAGCTTTTTGTCTCTGGCTTGCAAGCCGCTTCCCACCAAGGTTTAAACCCTTTTGAGATGGATTATCTGTTGCCGCACCAAGCCAACGGTCTGATGGATAGCCTGATGGCCGAACATCTGGGCGTTGACGCGGATAAAGTGGTCGTTAATGCGGATCGAGTGGGTAACACTGGGTCTGCCGCTATATGGCTAGCTCTTTCAGGCATGTTGCCGCACATGCAGTCTGGTGAGACGTTGTTGGCGCTTGGTGCTGAAGCGACCAAATATATGTTTGGCGGTTTTTTGTATCAACATGGGCAATAGAAACCAAACCAGAGCTGCAAGCCTGGCAGCTGTTTCTTTAAGAAAAAGCTTTGATGGCCAACCTGCGGTTAAGGATGTCAGCTTTAGCGCGGGCTACGGCGATATGGTGGGGCTGATTGGGGCTAATGGTGGTGGCAAAACCACATGTTTGCGAATGCTGGCAGGCCTGATACTCCCAGACGGCGGTAAAATTGCCTGGTTTGACGGAACATCACAACAGCACACCAGCTGGCGACAAAACATAGGCTATATGCCGCAGAAATTATCCCTTTATGGCGACCTGACAGTTTTGGAAAACCTGGAGTTCTATGCGGCGGCATATGCGATCGCGGATGCGAAGCAATGTATTGCAGATGTACTCAGTAAATTTGACCTGAGCGGATATGCTCACAAACGAGTTTCAAGACTTTCAGGGGGCTGGGCACAGGTGGCACAGTTGGGTGTCACTCTATTACATCAGCCAAAAGCATTGTTATTGGATGAGCCGACAGCAGGCCTAGACGCCAGTATGCGCACACGCTTTTGGCATATCATCCGCCGGTATGCTGATGCGGGCAACACAGTTGTTGTGTCCACTCATGATCTGGATGAAGCCCAGCAATGTGATCAGATATTGTTTTTCTCGGCGGGTGATGTCTTGCTTGCCGGTGTGCCAGATCAGATTATACAAGAGTCAAAAATAGAAAAACTATTCATAAAAAACAATATTATAGAGGATTTAACGAATAAATTAACTGAAGTGGATGACCAGATAATTATTCGGCGGCATCTGAATGGCCACAAGATGTTGGTTCGCTCAGCTATCATTCAGAACACGATATCACTGCTGGAACAGTTGGGCATGGATACGGAGCAATGGTCACCGACTTTGGCAGATGTTTGCGCCATGAAACTGATGGAGCAGGGGCAATGACACTGGGTAGAGTGAAAGCTGTTGCTGTGGTGGAACTGCGCCGAATTCTGCGTGACCGCACCAGTTTTTCTCTCATTATTTTAGTGCCGGTGTTGCAAATCATCCTTTTTGGTGCGGCCGTCGACCTTAACCCAAAAAATATTGGGATTGCCGTCGCGGGAGGAACCCCCGCTGCGCAGGATAGTGTTGTTGGTCTTATTACCGAAACAGGGTACTTCGCGCCGCCTGAGGTGCTCGATCAATCCGGTGATGCCAGGCTCCAGTTGGCGGCTGGCTTGGTCAAAGTGGCGATCGAGTTACCGGACGACTCCTCTCTTTTTGATGATCTGGAGGCCGAGATCGGTCCTGTATCTATTGTTGTTGATGGTGCCGATATTGGTGCTGTGGCACCGGCTCTTGCGGCGCTTGAGCGCGCTGTGTGGCGCGAAGCGGCACGCCGGTCCGTCGAAGCCGCGGGCTTTGACGGAGCCTTTAGAAGCCTGGAAACGCTCCAGTTTGAATGGCTCTATAACCCAGACAAAAAAACAGCCTGGACTATTTTACCAGGGCTAATCGGTGTTGTGGTCATGATCAGTATGTTGATGCTGGGGGCGTTGTCGTTGGTGAGGGAGCGAGAACATGGCACTTGGGAGGCTCTGATGCTGTTGCCAGTTTCGGCGTCAGACGTGCTTATCGGCAAAGTATTGCCGTATCTTGCGGTCGCAGTTCTGCAAGTTACGCTCGTTACCGCGGTTGCGATAACGGTTTTTGGTGTGCCTTTAGCTGGATCTGCGGTCACATTGGCTTTGGGGGCGCTTGCTCTAGCCATAGCGCATTTATCGCTGGGTTTTGTTATTTCACTGTTGGCTGCAAACCAGATGCAGGCATTGCAGGGCGCGGTCGCGTTTTACTTACCGTCCATGCTTTTGTCTGGCTTTATGTTTCCTTTTGACGGTATGCCGGTATGGGCTCAAAAAATAGGATATTGTCTACCATTGACGCATTTTGTTGATCTGGCGCGTGATGTTATGCTTCGTGGAGCAACAACAGCTCAGACCCCAAGTATAATGGCAATAGCGGCATTTGCGCTGGGATTTGCCGTTCTTGCGTCTTACCTCTATCGACGCACTAATTAATTTCCCATAATATAAATTATACGTTTATGTGCACCACAAATATTGCGCCCGTGTTTAACGCAATTTTAACCAGCCATATCCACCCTGTTCAAGGGATTGCGGAATTACTGGGGTACTTGATAATGGAAAAACTACTTAACGGGTTTGGCATTGGGATGCGTGTCATTACGATCACGCTCGTTCCTTTGGTGTTGGCTGTTGCGTTCGCCTTCGTTACGGCAATAGATGCCAGGCGCAGTGCAACCGAAGCGGAGATGATTGAGAGCATCGCCGGTTTTGCACCAAAAGTCAGTGCCCTCGTTCATGAACTTCAAAAAGAACGTGGACGCAGCGCAGGCTTCATTGGGTCCGGCTTGCGATCTGATCTGGGTGAACTTGTTGAGCGTCAACGCACTGAAACGGATCGCTCTCTTAGCATTTTTCAAACTGCGATCCAGGAGTTCAACCACATGGCTTTGGGTGCCGACTTCTCTGCCGTGGTGAACGCCGCGACTGTTGGCATCGGTGGTATTGAAAAACAGCGGCAAGATGTTTCCCAGGGAAATTCCACTGTACCGGAAATGGCTAGCTACTACACTGCGACAATTGCAAAGCTACTTGATATTATTAAATTTATGACGATCAACGGTAGTGATCCTGAAATTATGCAGGCGTTAACCGGATATATTGGTATCCTGGAAGCAAAAGAACGCGCAGGACAGGAACGTGCCATGGGTAATGCTGGCTTTAATGCCGGCGCTTTCTCGGTTGGTGTTTATAACCGCTTTGTTGGGCTGATCAGTGAACAGAATGCCTTCCTGTCCATTTTTCGTAACTTCTCGTCCGCTGGCATTGTTGATTTTTACGATAAAACTGTTCGTGGGGACGCTGTGGCAGACGTTGAGCGCATGCGAGACTTTGCGATTTCAACCCGTGGAGCCCTAGATTCGGGTGCACCCATACCCACAAATTGGTTTTCCCGCATTACAGCGAAAATCGACTTAATGAAGGTTGTGGAAGATCGCAGCAATGCAGAAATCCGAGAGATTGCTGGTGCCAAACTAGAAGCGGCCAATGCAGCTTTTTGGGCCATGAGCATTAGTTTCTTGATTGGTGCGATTGCAATTCTGTTAATGGCATACGCTGTTTTCACCAGCGTGACCAATCCTTTAAAGCGTCTGCAGAACTCTATGGAAGCCCTTAGTGGTGGAGATTTGGAGGTTATAGTCCCCTGCTCTCATTACGGCAGTGAAATTGGCAAGATGGCTGTTTCGGTCGTTAAGTTTAAGGAGAGCAGCATCGAGCGACTTTTGCTTGAAATAGAAACCAAGAGGTCCGAAATTGCTGACCTCTGGCGTACAGAGGAAATGAGGGAACAGGCTGCCGAGCAAGCTGAAGCGCAAGCGGCACAGCTGCAAGCTGCCGAAGAAGCCGAACAACAGCGGATGGATGAAGCCATGCAGGCGCTTGCGGCAAAGTTTGATCGCGAAGTTGGTTCAGTTATCACCGAATTGATGGCTGCCGCGCAGTCGCTGGAGGTCACGTCGGGTGCGATGATTGACCAGGCTGAGGAGAACGAACAGTGCGGTTCCGAGGCTGCATCTGCGTCGCATCAGACATCCTCTAACGTTCAAACAGTCGCAAGCGCCGCTGAAGAATTAAACTCATCTGTCGACGAGATTAATCGTCAGGTCACTGAATCAAGCCAAATTTCATCTGAGGCTGTGTCGCAATCGGATACAGCCGCAACTACTGTATCTGAGTTGGCGGAGTCGTCGCGAAAAATTGAAGGTGTGCTTGGACTGATTAGCGAAATCGCTGAACAGACCAATTTGCTTGCTTTGAATGCAACCATCGAAGCGGCCCGCGCTGGTGAGGCCGGTAAGGGGTTCGCGGTTGTCGCCCATGAAGTGAAGGCTCTAGCAGATCAAACAGCGGGCGCGACCGAAGAAATAGCAACACAAATTCGTATGATGCAGTCGGTATCTGATAATGTTTCGGATGTGGTTGGATCAATTCGGGGCATTGTTCAGCAAACCAACGAGATTGCATCTGCCATTGCTTCATCGGTTGAACAGCAAAGCGCAGCTACTGCGGAAATTACTCGCAGTATGCAAGAAGCTAGCACAGGTGCTGATCAAGTGATGGCAAGCGTGAGTAAAGTTCAACAAGTGGCAAAACAAACCAAGGGGTCATCTGCGGAGGTTAAGTCTTCCTCCGCGACGTTGCTGCATCACTGTGAAGGGCTACAGGCAGCAGTACGGGGGTTTCTGTCGGAACTGACCTTGGGTAAAGCAACGCAGGCGATACAAGGCAGAGAGGCTGCTTAAATACACAGCCGTCTAAATATACGCCTTACAGTTTTGGCCTGTTTCCTGGAACCATAGCTGGACCTTTAACAATTCCACCTGGAGGTCAGCCTTTTTTCTGCATAAGGATACTGAGCTGTCTCAAAAGTTTCGCGCACACTGTCATGTTACCACAGGAAATCTGCCGTTATCGACAGCATTTGTGTTGGCAGACATTGCAATCCTCCGGTTTGGTCCAGCGCCTATGTAATATGATAGGATTTTCAGTAATTTGACGATCGCCACTAGCTATCGAATAGTATGTTTGTTCTGGTAGAAAATGGATAGGTAGGTAACGGCAAAGCACAAATCGCTTTGCCGTTACCTAGGTAGCTTCTTAGCTGTTCAGTACCTGTTCCAATTTCTGCGCTTGGTCTGCCAGGTTCCCTGCCACTTGTAACAGGTTGCCAGACACGCCGTTCACTTGCTCGACATTGCCATTTACATCTACGATATTGCTCGTCACTTCCGTGACACCGACGGACACCTCTTCAACATTACGTGCAATCTCCTGTGTGGCAGCGCCCTGCTCCTCGACGGCTGCCGCAATAGATGAGGAAAACTCGCTTAGTGAATTGATCGTCTTGCCAATACCGCCAATTGAGCTGACCGCAGTGGAAGTTGCTGTCTGAATCTCGGAAACTTGTTGCTTGATGTCCTCAGTGGCCTTCGCTGTTTGGACCGCCAGGCTTTTTACTTCCGAGGCAACCACAGCAAAACCCCTGCCCGCCTCGCCAGCACGCGCAGCTTCAATGGTTGCGTTGAGCGCCAGGAGGTTTGTTTGGCTTGCAATGTCATTAATCAGGCGAACAACAGTCTCAATTTCCCTGGAGGCATCTGACAACCCATGCACCAAATCGTTGGTTTTTTCGGCTTCTGATACTGCTTCTTGGGCCAAGTCTGTTGATCGTGTGACCTGTTGGTTAATTTCCTGAATAGAGGTGTTCAGCTCCTCTGCGGCTGATGCAACAGTCTGTGCATTCGCGCCCGCCTGCTCTGCTGAGGCAGAAACCGCAGTGGTTCGCTCCGTAGCTTCGCCAACCGTTTGGGTTAACCCCTCTGCACTGGTGTTCAGATTTGACGATGCTTCGGCGATAGAACCAACAATTGAATGAAACTCTTCCATCTTGTGTTGGATGCCGTCTGCAGCGGCATTGATTTCAGTCGCTGCCGTTCCGTAGGCACCCATCATACCATGCGTTGAGATGCGCCTGAAATACTGGTTTTTTGCAATGAAACCAAGCGACGCTGTACTCTCACGGACATAAGCATCCGCACGGTCGATCATTTCATTGATGCGATTGCATAGATTTTTTTCCAGGTCGGACTCAGAATTTATGTTTTTAATGCGAGACTCGAAATTTCCTTTGCAAACATTTGTAATAACATAAAGAATTTCTTCCAGTTTTTCGGTGGATACTTGACTGTAGCTCTGTATCGCTTGACTTGGATCTTGCACCAGTGTGTCTATTGAACCATCCATGTCAGTCATCCTTCTTCAAATTGGCAATGAACTCATCATAGCTAACGCTTTTTTCTGCCAGCATTGATTTGAGGGCTTCGACAGAGTCTTGCAGCCCGTTCTTTTTGCTAGGATTGCTTTGTTCAATCGATGACAAACGACTGTATAGCGGAATGATGGTATTTTTGATCGTGTCCGGGTTTGGTGTTCGCCGGGTAGAATGATATCCCACAATTGAATCACCGGCACGACTTGGCGTTACGTGGGCCATCACCCAGTAATGGTCGCCGTGTTTTGTCGAATTCACTACATAAGCGAATATTTCTTTGCCCGCCTGAATGGTTGACCACAGAAATTCAAATATGGCACGCGGCATGTTTTTGTTGCGGATAACATTGTGTTGGTGCCCCAAAACTTCATCCTCGCGGTAGTCGGAAACATCCAAAAATGTATGATTGGCATAGGTAATGCGACCATCCAGATCAGTCTTGCTGACGATCAGGTCGTTTCGATCAAAGAAGACCTCTTTGCCTTCGAAGTGCATAGTAAAACCCCTAATTCCTCTGTCTCGGCAAAGGCTTACCAGCACAGGTGCCGAGAATGTATCCAGGCCCAATAGCGCAACCCCAAGTTTTTGCTATCAAGACCCGTTTCACTCGACCCCACAAACAGCGTGGTCTATATTCGTTAAAACTATCTTAAATTGAGGGCCCACTTATGGAAGCGGCAGATATTCACCTCAGCCAGGGCTGGGCAAATTCTTTTTCCAATCTTGGTACAAATTTGTGTTTTCGCTTGCTATAAGTGAATTGGTAAAGCGTTGTGCTTGATTTTGTATGCAGGCTTAGGGTGTGAACGAATTTCCGTATAAGGCTTTTATTAGCTACAGCCATAAAAATAGTCGATTGGCGGCCTGGCTGATGAAGCGGTTGGAAGCTTACCGCATTCCGCGACATGTTGGTTCTGCAGCCGCTGGAGGTAATGATCAAAAGCGTCTTGGCAAGATATTCCGCGACCGGGAGGAACTCCCAGCGTCAGGTAGCCTGGATGTAAAGCTGCGCGAAGCGATAGGAAACTCAGAGTTTCTGATTGTGTTGTGCTCCCCTGATTCCGCCAAGTCTTCGCGTGTTAATACCGAGATAAGACAGTTTATCGAACATCGGGATAGCGCAAAAATCCTGTGCTTCATTATTGAGGGCGAGCCAAATTTCGAAGTGCCCGGCATCCGTTCAGACGAAGGCTGTATCCCGGCTGAACTCAGGAAATTGCATCTTTTGACAGGTCAAATACCTCTTGCCGCTGACGCACGGTCGATAGGTGATGGCAAAAAACTGGCTTTGCAAAAGATTGTTGCGGGCTTGCTAGAAGTAGACCTGGACGAACTTCTGCGCCGCGACATCCGCAGGAAGTACCGTCGTTTGTCGGTCATTGCCGGAAGTTCGTTTATTGTCGCACTTATGGCGACTGGTCTTATGCTTCGAGCCAACATTGCCGAGGATGCCGCCCGTGAAGCATTGACAGAAGCAGAACTGCAAACGGCGCGCGCAGAGAATCTGGTAAGTTTTATGCTGGAAGATTTGGCGAGCACAAAACTGCGGCAGCTTGGCCGTGTTGATGTCATGGACGCTGTGGTCGCCAAAATCGTTGACCACTACAATGGACAGGATGATGTAAGTCTTTCAACTTCGGCGCTGGCACGAAAGGCGCGCGCTTACACACAACTTGGAAGACTGTATCTGGGTCGTGATGAAAGGGATATGGCAAGCAGTCTGTTTAGCCGCGCGTATCAAAAAACCACTGCACTTCTGGAACGCGACCCACAGTCACGCGACGCTTTGTTTGCTCACATGATCAGCCTGTATTTTATCGGCACCAACCATATCTTCAATGGTCGGTACGCCGCCGCTGAAAAGGCGTGGCGTGAGCGGTTGGAGGTAAGCAAAGGTTTGAGTGCCTATAATGACCATGTCAGAGTGGTGTGGTCACACCTAGGCGATATCAATGTACATTTGGGATGGGCATTGATGGAACTCGGTCGCACAGAAGAAGCATTACAGCAATTTGAGCTGGGCCTTGCTGCGCGACAAGCAAATGCAGACAGACAGCCCGATAACATCCAGTGGCTTAATTCGCTGGCGGGTGGGTATTATCACCTACAGTGGGCGCAGCGAGCCCTCGGTCAGTTGGATGAGGCGTACAAAAACACCAAAACTTCCAATCGACTTTATCGTCGGTTGGCGGAAGAAGACCCAACAGACCAACGCGCGCTTGGTAATTATGCCCGTAGCCTTCGGTGGATGGCCGAAACGGAGATTGTTGTTGGCCGCAATAGTGATGCAATCAACCATCTGATGAAATCGATTGATTTGCATGATCAGCTTTTGACGTATGAACCAGACAATATGACCTTCCAGTATCAGGGCTGCGTTAGCACTGTTGTATTGGCAGAATTACACTGGCGTTTGGGAGATAAAGCCTCTGCGGAAGCGGTGATGAACAGCGGTTGCTCTACCCGCGCGACCACCCTCGCCTTTGACCACTTCAAAGTTCACCAGCGTTTTCATGGCTACAGGCTGGCCCTTCTGCAGGCGGACATAGCAAGAGACAATGGTGACATCGCGCGTTCTATCGAGTTAAACCAGCAAATTCAAAGACAGTGGCGTTCCGAAACTGCCGAAGTCATTAACTCGTTGACTGGTATGCGCGTTATGCTGGGTTTGGCCATACAGTGTGTTGAACTTGCTAAATACAATGGTTCCTTGCCAAGTGCCCGGACGAAGCTCGCAAAAGCAATTGCCGATGCGGAAGGATCCGCCATTAGCAAGTCTCCTTCATGGACGATATTGTTGGACAGGGCTCGCAGTTTGTTTTCGCAAACTGAAGTAAGCATAGATCAGGGACGATAGACAACCTGCAGTAACAAGGGGTGAACGTGCCTGAAAAAGTTGACTGTGTTGTTATCGGGGCGGGTGTTGTCGGACTTGCGGTCGCGCGGCGTCTTGCTGTGGCTGGCCGTGACGTCTTGATCCTCGAGGCCGAAGACTCCTTTGGCACCCAAACATCATCGCGCAACAGCGAAGTTATCCACGCGGGTATTTATTATCCGCAATCCAGTCAAAAAGCGGCCTTGTGTCTGCCCGGGAAACGTCAGCTATATGCTTATTGCCAGGACCATGGTGTCGAGCATAAACGTTGCGGCAAAATTATTGTAGCAACCAACAAGGCGCAAACAGCCGACCTAAAAAACATATTGGTAGCCGGCCAGACAAATGGTGTTGATGACTTGGTTTGGTTATCCAGTTCGGAGATTGCCCAAAAAGCACCTGAACTGCGTGCAGACGCCGCAATCTGGTCGCCGTCAACGGGTATCATCGACAGTCATCAGTTAATGCTTGCCTTTATTGGTAACATTGAGCACGGGGGAGGCACGATTGCGTATCGGTCCCGCGTAAAGTCCGTTGACGCATCCAAAAGCTCCCTCTTCCTTCAAGTTGAGTGTAATGGTGAGCTTACCTTATCAGCTAATACTGTCATCAATTGCGCTGGTATCGGTGCCGTGGGTCTGGCACACAAAATTTCAGGCCTTGATGCTCAAAGCATTCCGCGTATTGATTTCGCTAAAGGTAGTTATTTCACCTACAGTGGCGCGTCTCCATTTGACTGTTTGGTTTATCCAGTGCCGACACCTGGCGGACTTGGCATACACCTGACATTGGATCAATCAGGCAAAGCCCGGTTTGGGCCCGATGTGGAATGGGTAAAAGATATCGACTATGCTGTTAACCCAGCAGGCAAAGAAAAATTCGTCAATGAAATCAAAGACTATTGGCCGTCTCTTGATCCTGACAAATTACATCCAGCCTATTCGGGTATCCGGGTGAAAACTATGCCCGACGCTGCTGATTTTCATGATTTCATTTTTTCTGGTCCTGCACATCACGGCGTCCCGGGTTTGATTAACTTGTATGGCATTGAGTCGCCCGGCTTAACCTCTTGTCTGGCCATAGCTGACCATGTTGCTGCCTTGCTAAACACCTAATGCTGCCTGGCACCGTTATTCTGGTGCATCTCCAACAACCACATTACTTCCTTGAAGAACAAAGGAAACGTGACGTAAAGCACTGATGTCTTCCAGGGGGTCTCCGTCAACAGCAATCAGTTCTGCCAAATATCCTGCTTTAATCTGTCCAATTCGATCCTGCATATGCAAAAGTTCTGCGTTGATTGACGTCGCGCTTTTCAATACTGCATGGTTCGACATGCCATATTCGACCATCAGTTCAAGTTCCCACGCATTGTCGCCGTGATCAAAAACGCCAACGTCAGACCCCGCACACATGATGACACCTGCGTCTAAAGCAGCCGCAAAAGCCTGTTTTTGGTCCCTAACCCGCTGCGGATCTGGGCCAACATCTTTTTGCCAACCCTGATACTGGGAAATCGCTTCGCCAGCGGCTAATGTTGGGCACCAGGCGACGCCCTTTTCTTTCATTAAGGCAAATATCTCACGGGTTCCTGTGCTGCCGTGCTCAATTGTCTCAACGCCGCCCAATATAGCACGGCGCATTGACTCGGGAGTTGTGGCGTGTGCGACGGTATAGCGACCTGATGAACGAGCTGTTTCAACGATGGAGCGGATTTCCTCAATTGAAAATGTCGGCATTGCTTCTCCATTAGGTCCCCAGCGATAGTCAGCATAAACCTTGATGAAATCAGCGCCGTGGCCAATTTGATCTCGTGTCACCCGGATAAGGTCAACGCCGTCAGCAGGCTCTGCCCCCAGCGGCACCGATACATTTTCGGCAAATCCTTTTGGGCCGTATGATCCCGTAGCAACAATCGCCTTGCCTGCAACGATCAGCCTTGGTCCTGGAATCACGCCTTTTTCCAATGCCTGACGAACGCCAACGTCTACATATCCTGCACCTTCGCTGCCCAAATCCCTTAGTGTTGTGTAACCCGCTTCCAGTGTACGCTTCAGGTGTTTGCCTGCGCGCAGCGCACGTTCAGCCCATGATTCCTTCAGGACCTGGTCGTTCCAACTTGTTTCATCATACGGGTGCAAAAGCACATGACTGTGTAGGTCAATCAGGCCGGGCATGAGCGTTTTACCGCTCAGGTCAATGCGAATGACACCATCTGTTAAGAGACTTTCTGGAGCGCCAACAGCAGCAATTTTGCCGTCAGATACCAAAACAGCGCTGTTACGGATAAGTTTTTTGCTGACACCATCAAATATGGCATCAGGTACGAGCAGCATGTCTCGACTATTTGACTGCGCGGTTGCGGTATATCCAGAAATTAAAATTAAAATTATTGATATGCAAATCCGCATCATGGCCATCGCTCCCCTATTCCAAAAGAACTTTAGCCAGCTTGCCAACAGGCGGCAATGCATGAATGGTTGTTCATCAATTGGAGGGGGAAGAGATATTCTCCTGCACTGCCGAAAGCCGGTCGCGGTAAGCACGCGCATAAGGGGCAAGCCTGTATGCCAGTTGAAAGGCCTCTATTGCCGCTGCCGTATCTCCAGAAGCCAGCAATGCCTCTCCTCTTAGGGAATGTGCATAATGGTCCCCAGGGGCGATGAGAAGTGCTTTATCAAGCAAAACCAATGCTGAGGCTGGGTCTGTATCTGAAAATAAGGTAAGAGCAGCTTGGTCAACCAGCGCGAGGTGGTGTCCCAATTGTTCATCGCTTGGCACCACAGCCCTGCTCTGCGCCATGGTATCAGGCATATCTATGTCGTTTTTCCATCGGGCCTGTAAGGCAGCGGCAGCCAGGCGGGCTGTTCTGGATGGTGTTTGATCTGCAAACAGTGCGGCAAATTCTTCTGCTGCAATGGAGGCAGCACCAGAATTTGCCAGTTCCATGAAATACCGCGCTCGCCAAAAAGCGACAGATTCGTCCGGTGCCGGTGTAAAGTCCATCTGCTGATTGTTAACGGGCAACGTAGCAATCATTGTTTCAAATAACGGGAACAAGGCACTACTGCCGCCTTTCACTTTATGCAGGCCTGACCAAATCACTTCATCAGTCTTTGGGTCGGAAAGAACAAAGGTGACAAGGCGCTTTCCATCTTCCATCAACAATGTGCCCTTTAGGGAATAAACTGGCGTCGATGCGCCGTACCGGGTGAAGATGCCACCTGTTGGGTCGGGCGCATCCAAATTCCACCAATGCCGAATGACCAGTAAATCTGGCACTTGCGCCAAATAATATGCGCTCAGCTCGCTAACGGCGATTGCTAATCGGTTGTTTTCGTCCGACTGCTGTGAGGGGCGCACATCATTGATGGTAACGATAACTCCGGGTTTTTGCGCGTTTAGAACCTGTGTGCGCACAGACTGTTCATTAATGGGTTGCTTGATCAGTATCCACGATACGGCCGTTAACAGGCCTACGATAATGCAGACTGCTGCCCAGCGAATGGCTGTGTTTCTGCCCTTATCAACCGACTGCGATTGTTCGACTGTAGACGTTAGAAGTTGATACCCTTGACGCGGAATTGTCGCCAACATTAAGGGGCGATTGATATCGTCGCCCAGTGCCTTTCTAAGTTTTGAAATCGCAACAGGAATGGTTTGCTCGCTCAGTTCCCTACCTGCCCAAACCTCATTTATCAGTGTTTGTTTGTCGACAATCTGGTCGCGACGCTGACACAGAGTGAGCAGTAGCAGGGAAATTTTATCTTCAAGCCTTACAGTGTGGCCGTTTTCCTGGCGAAGTTCATTAAGGCTGGGATGAAATGTCCATGGCCCGATGGCGTAGGGCGTATCTTGTTGTGCGTTTTGCACGCCTGTATTCCTCGCATTTGATCAGGGTACTGTAAGCAGGCTGTTGTGCCTTATCTTATCTCCGATTGGTGCTGATTTTCCAGCAACAACCCTTCTTTACTCCGTTAAAGTCGCAGATTTAAGGTTTCTTAAGGCCCCTTAAGTGCCTCGTTTTTCTAGGGTTTAATACCTAACAGAAGAAACGAGGATATTATGAAGATTTTACTGAAAAAACTAATGACGCTGGCTTGGGTAACCACTGTGTTAGGTGGTTTTGCTGCATATGGGCAAGGGTTTGATGAAGGCAACTGGCAATTATCGGACGAAGGTGCAGAATTTATAGACTACCTTGAGCGGCCTAGCCTGCGTTTGAATGGTGGTGTGGCAGAATTCACGGGAGCTACTTTCAAAAATGGTATCATTGAGTTTGATGTGGCGATGGAAGACAAGCGTGGCTTTGCAGGTGTCTATTTCCGTTGGAATGACAACTCTGCGGAATATTTCTATCTACGGGCCCATATGTCTGGAAAACCGGATGCGAACCAATATACGCCTCGTTTCAACGGTTTGGCAGGTTGGCAACTGTATCATAGTGAACGGTTTAGCACTCCGACACAGTATAAATTTAACCAATGGATTCCGGTTAAGCTTGTTGTCAAAGACAATAAAATGGATGTTTACATCGATAGCGAAACGCCGTCTTTGCATATCGACAATTTAATGGGGCCGTCAGCAGCCGGTGGCGTTCGTTTTGGTGGCGCGCGCCAGAATTTTCACTTCTCAAATATCCGTATAAAGCATGACGACAGTGTTGAAACTGTTGGGGCAGCACCAGAACGTAAGGCATTACCGGAAAATCTGATCAAGTCATTTCAGGTCGCAAGCCTGCCGATCGCCGCTACTGCGGTTGAGGCGCAAGCACGCCTGGACCCAAGCCTCTTGGCTGGTCAGGTATGGCAAACGTTGAAGGTTGACGAGTCTGGTGCTGCAAACCTGGCGCGTGTTTCGGGCCGTACACGCGAGGTTAACACACTGCTTGTCAGGAAGACCTTGCGTGCAGATGTCGCAAAAACTGTCCGGTTACAGTATGGGTTTAGCGACCGGGTTACAGTATTTTTAAATGGCCAAGCCATCGCTCACGGTGATGATACCTACCAAACGCGGGATTATCGGCATCTAGGCACCGTTGGACTGTATGACAGTGTGTTTCTGCCCTTGCGCACCGGAGACAATGAAGTGGTCTTTGCCGTTACCGAAGGGTTTGGCGGATGGGCCATAAAAGCCGCGATGGACCCCGTCGAGAACGTTTCCATTCATTGATGCCAGCTAAAAAAGAAAGCCCCACTTGTTGCGAGTGGGGCTTTTTACCTATTCCAACGGATAACTTTAATGTCTAATTTGTAACAATATCAAAGGTCAATCCTGCATTGTTAATTAAACGCTTGATCAACTTGTCACCCATAGCTGGCGCACTTGTCCAGATACCACCTTCGGTATTAATCGGGTCTTTGACCAAACATATAGCGGCTTCGGCAATCATTTTGGACGTGGAGCCATAACCAGGGTCTTTGTCGCCTGTTACAACTGCTTCCAGCCGTTTGTCACCGTCTGTGCCGACAAACCACAGGTCATAAAAACCGGCTTCCCGTTCTTCTTTACTGGGGCCTTCCCCCGGTTTTGGGCCGCCCTCTTTGCCCATTGTGTCGGTGTTGGCGATGGCATTGGCAATGGCTTCGCCCTTTTCACCGGGTCCGGTTACCATCATTTCGTCGTAAACGAATGATTTCCCATATGGATACCCTGACAAAAAGTTCGTGCGGTGCACGTTTCGGGTGTTGATCGGGGCCATAATGAAGGGCGCGCACCAACTGTCGATCGCTTCGTCAAACATAGGTTTGGTGCCCCGCGGTTGCTCAGGGCCTTCATGGCCGGGCGCAAGCGAAAACGGGTCGCGCAGTAATTGCAGGATAGACGGGTCTTTGGCCGCCGCCGCCATTGTAGCTTTCAGGCTTGCTGCCGTACCGCCCGAGAAAGTCCCCTGCATTTTCCGCACGCGGCCACGCACTTGGCTCATTGGGGCACCAAATTTTTCGATCGCAGCGGTTTGTAAAAAATGGACACCCAGATCGAACGGAATACTATCAAAACCACAGGAGAAGACGATGCGTGCGCCCGACTTTTTCGCAGTTTCTTCATGCAAATCAATCATTTGCCGCATCCAAGGCGGTTCGCCGCACAAGTCAACATAGTCGGTGCCAGCCTTGGCGCAGGCGGCGACAAGGTCAGAACCATAAAGCTGATAAGGACCAACAGTTGTTAGCACCACTTTTGTTGATGCAACCATTGTCGCAACAGACTCCGGGTCTGCTGCGTCAGCCACCACCAAAGGGGTATTCGCGGGCGCTCCAATCTCGTCGCGGACAGCTGCTAGTTTGTCCGCACTTCTACCTGCCATTGCCCAGCGAAGGTCGGACTGATCACCGTAATTTGCGGCCAAATATTCCGCCACTAAACGACCGGTAAACCCGCTGGCGCCGTATACGACGACATCATAGGTTTTTTCTGAACTCATTGCCCTGCTCCCTGTTTGCTGGCGTTATTGATGCTGAGTATAGGGCGCAAAACCATCATTGCGAGCCCGAAAAAGGCAAAAAAAACGCAAAAAAAGGACTCTGACGGGCGAAAAAATTACGAAAACTTAGCAAAAAAGGTGCCGCCAGAGCCTGAACGCTGCAAAACCATGCAGGATGATGGATTAGAAATTATATCCAATCGCGATGAAGGTCGAAAAAATGACCCTCTGGTCAACAATTGGGCTGTCCACGATATTGTCATCGTGCCATGTCAGGCCGCTTGAACCAACAAGGGTAAACTTGTCGCTCAGACGGTATACGCCCGTCAGGGACGTTGTTGCCTTGAAGCTGTTATCAGCTTTATAAACCGCGCGGGTAGGTAATGCCTCGTCGGCGGATACGCCGTACAAATAGTTTGTGATATTGTCATCAGACCATTGTACAGAAACCGACGGCGTCAGGAACAGCTTCCGGTTAATCATGTAGGGGCGGCTGATTGAGCCGATTGCGCGCCAACCATCACTGGCAAGACCAATTTCTCGTTGCACCGTTCCGGTCACAACAAATCTTGAAACAGGAATATCAACGGACAAACCTGCGTAAACTGGCAGGTCAAGGCTTTCAAGATCATCAAGCGAGTCGACCATGTTCCGGTTGAGTTCCTGAACGCCTGCTTCTGCCAGCGCAGAAATCCGGAATCCTTTGTTTTTATATATCTCGTAACCGACCCCAGCTTGGTTTGAATAGAACCGGCCCTGCCGGAACCCAACGAATGGAAACGGGTTTACAACGATATTGCTATCGATAAATTCTGGCCGACCCAAACCGGCTGCGACGCCAAGCGAGAAATAGTCCGGTTGTCCGGTCGGGCGCGCACCCTGCGGTGGTTGTCCACCTTGGCTTTGTTGTTGGGCTTGCGCGCCTGCGGTGAAGGTAAGGCCAGCAAAAAGTGTTGCTGCCACTGCGGTAATCTTAAAAACCATCGTTAGATCCTTGTGTCGTGAGTGGTTGTTACGCCTGCAACAATCCACTGGATCAAACGTGATGCTCAATTACGGTAAGATTATGGAATAGCTAGGAATTACGGTCTTCTAGTATTTTCGTGACTTGCATGTAATCGCGGGGCGAATCCACATCAATCGCTGCTTCGGCATACGGCAGTCGCACAGCGACAGCTTCTACGTCCAACACTTTTGAAGCCCGCTTGAAAGCCCCCTTGACCGTAAACTGCCGCAACATCAAGCCAACAAGATTGATAAAACCAAATGCCTTAAACAGTTTCCACGGTCGCTTGCGTTCGTTCTCAACGCTTTTCCAAAACTCCAGCACCTTCACGCTGCCCGGCGACATGAAGGCAAAAAGATTGGCTCCTGAAAGTTTGGTATCCCGGAACGGCAGATATGTGCGTTTGGATTCAGGGTGCATGGCCTTGATATATTGTTCTTCAACAAACCCAACACCCATGCCACGCAGGGTTTCTGCCTTCTGACAAAAGTAATCCACGACCTCCGGTATCAACAAGGCGTGGTCTGCTGTCGTCACCAGATAGGGAAACTGGTTGCCAGTCTCTTCTATTGCTTTGATAATGCTCTCACAAATCGACTTTGCCGTCGCAACAACCTTTACATTGGCTGCATCCAGTTCCTTTTTCAGGTTCCCGCAGGAGGCAAACAGTTCGTCTTCCCCGTCAAACACCACATGAATGTCACCAACAGAGCTAGAGGCCCTGAGCGCATCAACCGCATAGGCAATCATTGGTCTGCCAACCAGCGGTACCAATGCTTTGTATTCCAGGCCGAATATGGACGCCACAGGGTCATTACCACTGCGTTTTCCCGCCAGAATAATGGCCGTGAATTTTGTGCTGGATCCTACAATCTCAGCAGCATCAGCAGATGATTTTTGCATATCACTTGCTGGTTGTGGCTGATGCTGAACTGTCATGATGTTGGTCCCTAAACACAATACAAAAGGGCGGGGTCGCCTCGTATGTCTGCCGCCCTAAATAACTTGGCTGCAATAAAAACGCAAACAATGACGCATCGGCGCTGCGAACATACTACAGTGTACCAGAGTCACGCTTGGCGCAGCTTTGTTCATAGCCATTCTTGCAGAGCAACAACCAAAAACCTGCAATAAGCCAGGCACCAAGAACATCTGTTGGCCAATGTACGCCTAAATACACGCGGCTAACGCCGTTCATGATGATGATCGTAGCGGCAAAGCAGTATATGATGACGTTGCTGTTGCTCGGTCGTGAGCGTGCAATGAGATAAGCTATCAAGGCATACACAACCGCAGATCGCAAGGTGTGCCCGCTTGGGAAGCTGGCGCTGCTCGCACTGGCAAATTGCTCCACAACTTCCGGGCGCGCTCGGCCAAAGGCCCACTTTGAAATGGCGGTAATGATAAAAGACCCCGACGCCGCTGCCATGAACCAACCTGCAGCAAGTCTCTCGCCTTTCAGCAGCAAAAAACCAACGGTACCAAGCGCAATGACAGCAAGCGTTATGCTGTCTCCCAGGTGCGTCAAATTCGCGATTACGGCTGTGATCGTGTCCCCAGCACTGCGCCCGCCGCGCACGGCAACAACGCCCAGCTCGTCAACTGCGCCTGTCCATCCTTGTGTTACCAACAATGCCAGCATCACAAATGTAACGACCAAAAAGCACAAAATTTTATGGTTGTGTGAAAATATCAAAGTTTATGGCCCTGCCCTTAGCCTACCTCAGCATACCGATTAAAGATTATTTCACCAGCTTTTGTCGGCTAAAGATAAACAGATTAGGATTAACAATCTCTGCCTGAACTGCCCAAAACCTGTCTGTCGCAATGATATCCGCGCCTAACTGCACGATATCGCGGTAGGCTAAAGGCGTTTTCTTGTCACGAATTTGTACATCAATCGCAGTATCGCGGCGGCCCAATGTACCCACAATAACTCGCCAGCCCCTTTTGTGCAGAGCCTTGTAAAAAGAGGCTTCTTTCAGGCGTGTGCCAGTCCAGGCGATTGCCAGTTCCGGCGGTATGCCGCTGGCATCAAACGCCTGAATATCCTCTTGTGACGTCATGCCAATGGACTGCGGCATATCAGGAGCCAGCCGATAAAAAACCTTGGCCTGATCTATCGAATAGGAAATGGCAGCAGCATAGTCCTGTGCGCCCGTTTCACGGACCATTCTGGCAACTTTGGCGAAATCCACGCCGCGTTTGATATCAAGCGTTAGTACCGTGCGGCCCTTAGCCCAGTTTAACACTGCCTCCAATTTTGGTATGCGGAAGGTGGTAACTGTGCCGTTTTCATCTTTTAGGAACAGATCGCTTACGTCGGCCCAATTTTTTTGCCGCAAAGCGCCCTCACCTGTCGTTGTGCGTCCCAATGTATCGTCGTGCATCAGAATTAGTGTGCCATCTTTTAGTTGCGCAACATCAACCTCCATAATGCCGTAACCGTAGGCAAGCGCATTATCCATCGCCTCAATCGAGTTTTCTGGAAACCCCGGCATCGGGCCACCACGATGATGGCTTACCATTGGTAGCGGAAAAACGGGTCGTTTCATGAACGCGGCCAGCCCACCAGGCGGTATTGTCAGGTAATGCCGCACGGATGGGTCAGCGGGCGGCTGGATGGTCTCGGTGAAGCCTGGAACCGTGTAAGCAAACAATAGAACAAGAGCGGAAACGAAAGAGCGCATGAAAAATATGCCTTCTTGACGGAGGGTGAACGGTGGTTGATCCTGCAATGCCTGACATACAAGCTTGTGAGCGAACCTGCAAACCATGCAAAAAACTTATACGATAGAAGACCTGCTTTCGATTATGCAGGCCCTCAGAACACCTGAAACTGGCTGTCCGTGGGATTTGAAACAAACATTTGAAACCATCGCTCCCTATACCATTGAAGAAGCCTATGAAGTCGATGAAGCGATTCGTGACGGTGACCGCGACGCCTTGCGGGACGAGCTCGGCGATTTGTTGTTGCAGACAGTTTTCCATGCCCGCATTGCAGAAGAAGAAGGCAGTTTTGAATTTGCAGATGTGGTGACTGCCATTTGCGAAAAGATGGTGCGTCGGCACCCCCATGTTTTTTCAGATGGCACCGTTGAAAATGCTGACGCTCAAACAGCCGCGTGGGAACAGCAAAAAGAACAAGAGCGCGCCAGTAAGGCAGCTAAAAAAGGCGAGATTGCATCTGCTTTAGATGGTGTCACAGTTGGCCTGCCCTCTCTGTTGCGCGCCGTAAAGCTGCAAAAACGGGCTGCCCGTGTTGGTTTTGACTGGCCCGAGACGGTTCAGGTGCTGGACAAAATGCAGGAAGAAAGTGCGGAATTGGTTGAGGCCTTTCAGAATAATGAAGGCCAGAACCGACTGAAAGAAGAGTTTGGTGACCTGATGTTTGTGATGGCGAATTTGGCGCGGCACATGAAGATAGACCCTGAAGAAGCGTTGCGAGGTGCAAATAAAAAATTTGAGCGCCGCTTCAAAGGGGTAGAAGAAAAACTTAATGCGTTGGGAAAAACACCTAAGCAGTCTGATCTGCAGGAAATGGATGCTTTGTGGGAGGCAGTGAAAGCCGACGAGCAAGCTTAGCCATCACCAAAATCTGTGTTTTTGCTGAATTTGCCCCATTCGATGGGATCGACGCTGAAACGATAACGGGTTCCTTCATCAGCAGGAATTTGATCCAGTATCTTGGCGTTGGCATGAAGCCAGGCTGGTGTTTGGCCATCACTATAGGGCACAAGAATTTCTAATTCCTGATTGCGGCTGCTGAGAATGCGGTCCAGCATCTCGATAAAGGTGTCGCAGCCCTCTCCCGTTAGGCCAGATAAAGGCATCACAGCGTCAGAGCGGGCTGCTTGCGCCGCCAGCGAAGACCGCTCCTCGTCTGGCATCAAGTCGTACTTATTCAGGGCTTCAATAACAGGCGTTGCCTCGCCCTCACCGCTCAGGTCATCTGTCAACTCTACACCCAAATCAGCTAAAACCGCCTCGACGTCTGTTTTCTGGATATCGGTGTCAGGGTGCGAGGCATCGCGCACATGAACAATCAAATCCGCTTCCAGCACTTCTTCAAGCGTGGCGCGAAACGCCGCCACCAGTGTTGTTGGCAGGTCAGAGATGAACCCTACCGTATCAGACATGATGATTTTACGTCCACTGGGTAGCATGATCGACCGCATGGTGGGGTCAAGTGTTGCAAACAGCATGTCTTCCGCCAGCACATCTGCCTCTGTCAGGCGGTTGAATAGCGTAGACTTACCTGCATTTGTGTAGCCAACCAAAGCCACCACTGGATAAGGCGCTTTTTGCCTGCGCGCGCGGTGTAATGTTCGGGTGCGGGTCACGGCTTCCAACTGTCGCCGGATGCGGGTGATGCGATCCGCGATAATCCGCCGGTCGGCCTCGATCTGGGTTTCACCTGGACCGCCCAGAAAACCAGAGCCACCGCGCTGACGTTCAAGGTGGGTCCATGAGCGGACCAAGCGGCTTCGCTGATAGTTCAGGTGCGCCAGTTCGACCTGGAGTTCGCCTTCTTTAGTGCTGGCACGGTCACCGAATATCTCAAGTATCAATGCAGTGCGATCAATCACTTTGACTTTGAGTGCGCGTTCAAGGTTGCGTTGCTGTATCGGGCTTAGATCGCAATCGAAGATAATGAGGTCGATTTCGTCTGCTTTCGCGAACGCTTTCAGTTCATCAAGTTTGCCGGCACCAAGGTAGGTGGATGGTTTGATGGCACGGAGCGGCACAGGTTCACCGCCGACCAGATCTATGTCGATTGCCGCGGCAAGCCCAATGGCCTCGTCAAGGCGCGCTTCAGGGCTGCGCGCAAGCGGATTGTGGGCCGTGTCGCGAACAAAGGGGTGAACGACAAAAACCCGTTGCCGAACGGTCTGTTTTTGTAGGTACGCCAAACCGTCCGTTGACCATCCGCCCTGCGATTGTTCTGGGGGTGATGGGTCACCGGGGCCGGTGCGGTCTGATTGTTTGGTCAAATCAGTCCTCTAGACCTTCTTTTTCAGGCTCGAACAATTGAACGGGTCCAGAAGGCATAACTGTAGAAATCGCATGCTTATACACCAATTGCGAATGGCCATCGCGGCGTAAAAGAACGCAAAAATTGTCAAACCAGGTGATGACACCTTGCAGCTTGACGCCATTTACCAAAAACACGGTTACCGGTGTTTTGGTTTTTCTGACGGCGTTTAGGAATACGTCTTGTAGATTTTGATTTTTTTCTGACATGGTCTGCTTTTTCTTGTTTCATTGTAGCCCGCCATAGTGGGCTGTCTTTATTTTCCTGACGACCGGTTACCATTTTGTGACGGTTGCTGCTGTCGTTACCCGTTTATTCTTCTCTATATGTCAGACCTAACGAGCGTCGGTCAACAGACTTTGTGCATTATCCGCGCCACAGCGCGCGTGCAAATATTGCCATAAATATGGGAGCTTCGACCCGACCAATCAACATCAGGATGCTGAGAATGGCATAATCCACTTGTGCCAGACTGGCGTAACCTGCGAAACCCGGGTCTGCGCTTGTCGCCAAAGGCCCGGATAAGGTCATGGCGGCGAAGGACAGCGTCAGAGCATCCTGAAAATGGATCCCCAAAACTGCCAATGCTATCGCACCAGCAGCCATAATCAGGACAAATGATCCAAGTAACAGCCAGATAGCGTCGATATCGCGCTTTTCTGCCACCGCAGCACCATACCTCACTGTGTGAACCCCGTGCGGGTGTGCAAGGCGATCAATCTCTGCCTTGCCCAATTTAAACACCAGCATGATGCGCATTTGCTTGAGCCCGCCGGACCCACTTGCCGCCGCGCCGCCGATTGCTGTCAGGATCATAAGAAGAATGCCGACTGGCAAGGCATCTGCCGTATTCAGTCCGGCGATATCTGTTGGCATGATACCGAATGTTGACAAGGCTGATGTTGCCGCAAAAACAAGGTTTAGCAGGTCAGCTACCGTTGTGTCTGTCATTAGAAACAGCAAAGCGGCACCCACCAAAATGACAATCAGGCTCATGCGCAATTCGCGGTCCTGGCGGATGCGCGGGGTTAGTGTGCGAGCCCGCCAATGGTGAAAGTCCCAGTTGGACAAGCCGATCAATAGAAATAGTGTGATAATAAGGTGCGGCAGAACACCCAGCGATTGTATCATGTTTTCGTGCACGACCCCAGCTGTGCTGACGATTGATAGCGCGAGCACAAAGGCATCAAAGCGTTCTGTGCCAACCAACCACAGCAGTATAAAGCACAGCATGGTGACGAATAGATATACGGGGAATATGGCTTGTGTTGTTGCTTTTAGGCGCTGATACCCGGCTTCGCGATCCCCAAAATTCAGGGGTGAGCGATGAAGCTGCAAGCCACCACTGTTCATTGCCGTAAGCAAAGACAGGGTGAAGGAAATCGCCATTAGGCCGCCGGTCCAGCTTGCGATGGCGCGCCACAACATGATGGACCGCATGCCTTCTATCGCGCCCTCGTAAGCCGTTGAGCCATTGGTAGTGATTTGCGACATGCCATCATAAAAGGCGCGAAGAAAACCACCTTCCGGAAACAGCAGATACAGCGGTAAACCAGCCATCAAGGCAAGGCTAGCCACGCCTGCCAGGGGTAAAAATATCGTTAGGCGAGGTACCCGGACCCGTTCTGTCGAGCGGAAGCCCAAAAACAAAGCACCGCCCAACAATAAGGCGAGTGACGCAGAGGCGAAAAAACTGCCAGCGGCATCGGTTTCACCAACAAGCAAAGCATAACACAGCGGGATAAGCTGGAGCGCCGCCAGAACCAATATCCAGGAGCCTATCAGATAAAAAAGACGGCTTTTCCACATTGTTTTGGCCTAAAACAGGTCTGCCCGGGCAGAAAATAGCTGTTCTATCTTTTTTACCGAATCCGCCATGGCAAGAAGGACAGCATGATCGCCAGCCAGGAGTTGTGTCTCCGCGGTTGGCACAATTGTTTCACCGTCGCGCACGATCATGCCGAACTTTACATCGCCGTGCAGCCGCAATTCCCCAATGGTTTGTTTTGCGACCTCAGAGCCGGCAAGCACCTCCGCTTCTATAATCTCTGCCTGACCATTGAACAGGCTATAGAGGTCCCGGATGCGTCCGCGCCGGACATGCCGCACAATTGATGAAACCGTGGTTTCCCGCGGGTCCAAGGCAACATCAATCCCCAGCGAACCAACAAGGTTACCGTAAATCGGGTTGTTCATCAGGGTGATAGCGGAGGCGCTGCCTTGTTGTTTGGCAAGCAAGGCAGACAGAATATTCACTTCATCATCGTCTGCGACCGAAACGACTGTATCAACCTGTGCAATGTTTGCTTCCAGAAGGATTTCCCGGTTCAGGGCATCGCCGTTGATGACAACAGCATGTTGCAGCTTTTCCGCCAGCTTTTTCGCGCGTTCGGGGTCAATTTCAATAACCTTCAGGTTCGGTGGACGTTCGCTGGTTTCCAAAAGTTGCGCCAACGCAAGCCCAATGTTGCCACCACCCACAATAACCACTCGCTGGGCCTTTTTTTCTTCGTGCCCGAACACTGCCATTGCCCTTTCGGTTGTCGAGGCTTCGACAACAATGACAATGGCGTCCCCAACCTGAAGCTGATCATCGCTGCGGGGAACGAACAGCCTGTCACCGCGCTGTACGGCCACAACAATGGTATTCAGGTTTGGAAACAGTTCAGAGAGCTGTCTCAGCGGCGTATCCACCACCGGGCAATCTTCTTCCAGTAGCATACCGATCATGCGGACTTTGCCGTCTGCAAACGGTACCATGTTGAAGGCACCCGGAACCTCAAGCCGCCGGGCTAAAGCTTCTGCGACCTCTAGTTCCGGCGAAATAATCACATCAATTGGCAGGTTGTCGCGCGAAAACAAATCGCGCCAATTGGACTTCAGGTAGGCTTGGTTGCGAATTCTGGCAATTTTGGTTGGCACGCTGAACAAAGAGTGCGCCACCTGACAAGAGATCATGTTGACTTCATCAGACAAGGTAACTGCAACCAGCAAGTCTGCGTCGGCGGCTCCGGCTTTAGCAAGCATATCGGGGTCCGACCCATGGCCGACCAGCGCTTGCACATCAAGGCTTTCACTAATCTTACGGATTAGTTTAACAGACCGGTCGATGACCGAGACGTCATTTTGCTGATCCGCCAAATGCTTTGCGATGTTAAAGCCGACCTGGCCTGCGCCGCACACAATAACCTTCATCTTTTGGTATCCGATTGTTTGCTCATTGACTTACCCCCTCGGTCGTCTCTCACCTATCAGTGTCCGATCAGATAGCTGTCAGCCATAAATGTGGCTGAACCGTTTAATCACTCCTCGCTATCTTGCTTGCCTGAAATGCCAAGTGATTTGAGTTTGCGATGCAAGGCAGACCGCTCCATGCCGATAAAGGCTGCGGTGCGTGAAATGTTGCCGCTGAAACGGTTAATTTGTACTTTCAGATACTCTCTTTCAAAGGCTTCACGCGCTTCCCTCAGCGGTGTGGTCATAATGGCATTGTTGCCGCTGGATTGCAGCAGGTCACCTGACCCCATCTTTATTTCCTGAGGTAATTCCTCTGCGGTGATCGTTGCTCCCGCCTCATCGGGTCCCATAATGACAACACGTTCCATAATGTTTTTCAGCTGCCGCACGTTCCCCGGCCAGTCATAGGATTGTAGCGCTGCAATTGCATCATCCCCCAACGTGAACTGAGGGCGGCCTGTTGCGGTCGACAAGGCGTCCAAAAACCCTTGCGCCAGTGTTGGAATGTCTTCACGCCGCTCGCTTAGCGATGCCATCGACAGCGGAACGACATTCAATCTATGATACAGGTCTTCCCTAAAGCGGCCTTCAGCGATTTCATGTACAAGGTTCCGACTGGTCGCTGAAATGACCCGTACATCAACTTTAACGCCGGTGTTACCACCGACGCGCTCAAAGGCTTGATCAGTCAATACGCGCAGAATTTTCGCCTGTGTTGGCAGGGGCATGTCTGCCACTTCATCTATGAACAGCGTGCCACCATGGGCTTTTTCAAAAAGGCCCGTTTTTACCACCCCGCCGTTCTGCTCTACGCCAAACAGTTCCTGTTCCATGCGGTGCGGTTCCATCGAGGCGGCGCTGACGATAACAAACGAGCCACTAGAGCGGTTTGACCGCACATGAATTTGGCGCGCAGCGACTTCCTTCCCACTACCTGACGCACCTTGTATCAAAACACGACTGTTCGTTGCCGCGACCTTCTCGATGCTTTGTCGTAGGTTGTTGATAACGGCAGACCGGCCGGTAATGTCGACGGAAAATGCCGACCGTTTTTTAAGTTCTTCGTTTTCCTGGCGTAGACGGTCAGCTTCGGTTGCCCTTTGGATCGTAAGCAGCAACTGATCCGCTTCAAACGGCTTTTCGATAAAATCGTACGCGCCTTTTTTAATGGCTGCTACGGCTGTTTCAATGTTGCCATGGCCTGAAATGACAACAACCGGTAATTCCCGGTGCCGCGATTTCACAAGTTCCAGTATCTCAAGGCCATCAAGTTTTGATCCTTGCAGCCAGATATCAAGCACCATCAGCGACGGCAGTCGGGCCTCAATTTCTGCAAGGCCGCTGTCGCTATCATGCGCCGTGCGTGTGGCATATCCCTCATCTTCCAGAATGCCAGCGATTAATTCGCGGATATCGACTTCGTCATCGATGATCAAAATGTCTAGTGCCATAAACAGCTAATTCCTCTAAACTTCTATTCTGCTGCGGCCGGATGATTCCCGGCGTCTTCCCGATTTTCAGCTTGTTCGGCGCGTCTCTCAAGCGTTTGATGCGAGAAGGTCAGCACCACGCGCGCGCCCATGGGTGTTCTATCCGCGATACGAACCGACCCACCGTGTTCTTCCATAATGCGCCGTACAATCGCGAGTCCGAGGCCAGTACCTTTTGACCGCGTGGTCACATAAGGTTCCATCAGGCGATCTTTTTGTGCCGCCGGAAGACCCAACCCATTATCTTCAATCCTGATAATTGTTTTATCGTCATGCTGTGTCAGCTCAAGACGGACAAAACCCGCTTCAGGCGCCTCGATACCATTTTGAGTATCGCGTTTGACACGCTCTTCGACGGCTTCCGACGCATTCTTTAAAACATTGGTCAACGCTTGCCCTACCAACCGTCCATCGCACTTGATTGTTTCCAAGGCGTCCTTGATTTCGGCGGAAAACTGTATGTCTGGTGCCGCTACTTCTTGCAGGAAGACGGACTGACGCGACACATCAGCAATATCGGTATCACGGTATATTGGTGCAGGCATACGCGAAAACGACGAGAATTCATCCACCATCCGGCGCAGGTCGCCAACCTGGCGAATGATGGTGTTAGTGCATTGACTGAAAATCTCGCTGTCTTTTTCAATTTCTTTTGAGTATTTGCGTTTCAGGCGCTCTGCAGACAGCTGAATTGGTGTGAGTGGATTTTTAATTTCGTGCGCAATGCGACGGGCGACATCTGCCCATGCGGCAGTTCGCTGATCCGCCAGTTGCTCGGTTAAATCATCAAAGGTAACAACATACCCACCGATTTCCCCGCTGTCCTGTCTTTCGGCAAACACGCGAACCATCAAGGTGCGTATTTCGCCTTCAATTTCCAGCTGTACTTCGCCTTTGGTTTCACCCGCTTCCGCCAGTTCGCTTTGCTCTACGATATCAACAAAGGCGGGCACAACCTCCGTCAGTTCTTTGCCCATCAAGTCATCTTGCTTAAGGTTCAAAAGGCTAAGCGCTGAACGGTTTGGCAAGAAAACGCTACGATCTTTCTGCAAACCAATAACGCCCGCGGACACGCCCTCTAACACTTCTTCCAGAAACCGTCTGCGCTCATCCAGTTCGTTGTTGGCTTCAATAAGCGCGTCCTGATGCTTAGCAAGCTGGTCTGTCATGCGGTTAAAAGCACGGCTAAGGGTGCCTACTTCGTCGCTTGACGGCACAGTTGGCACACGGGCCTGCAAGTCCCCCTGCCCGACACGGTCGGCTGCATCCACTAAATTGGAAAGTGGGTTAACCAGCCGGCTAGAGAACCATAGGCCAATCCAAATAGCGGCAAGCAGGATAAGCAGCGCGATGATAATGAATACTACGTTGAACTGAAGCTGGATATCGCTGCGCTGCCCTTCAAGGTTTTCATAATCATCAACCGCAGACCGCGTTGCATCCAGGTATCCCAGTACTTGTGGGCTCAGGTCACGTGAGACATAAAGATAGGTGGGGCGCAGAAATGATGTCAGCTTTATAAGACCCGACACATTGTTTCTGTCCGGGTTGGTAGAGATAACCACATCACCGTTTGCGGCACGGGTGAGAAATGACCTTTCAATTTGCGGGTTGCTGAACGAAAAGGCATCGTTCGCACCGGCGATGATGGTCCCTTCCTCGCCCTCAACTTGTTCGATGATAGACAATTCGGACAAAAGACGCGTACTGAGTGCGGTCTCAGCAACCCTTTGCAGGGTGATTTTGTCCCGTTGCTGCGAAAAATTGAGACGATTGAAAGCAAACGCTATCTTCAGCATGTCTTTTTCGATGTTGACCCGATGTTCAATCAAGTAAGTTTCAGCAACTTCCAGTGAATTGTTCAATGTGAAGCGAACTTTTTCGCTGAACCATGACTGAATACCAAATTCCAGAAACAACGCAGAAAACACCGTCATAATAATTGGCGGTACAATGGCAATACCAATAAAAAAGCCAGTAACACGCGCTTGGAGCCGTGACCCGGCCTTCATGCCCTTGCGTGCTGTCCAGATGCGAACAAACCACCGCCCGATAGCAACACCCAAAGCCAGCAATAGTGCCAGATTAATTGCCAGCATCACCCGCATTGTCTGTCCCGACGTCACCTCTGTCGGTGCAGATTTTTGCGACATTGTTATGTAGGTAGCTATCGCAGAGACAACGGCCAACGCCGCCAATAATACCTCAAGCCGATTTGTCAGGTTAATCCGACGTGACCATAACATAAGCTTTGCCCAACGCCGGTTGGGCAGCTTTGGGGCGGCGTCCATTACGCCCGGGCGATTGTTGCGTTTGGTAGCAGTCATATTATGTCATGATGCATAAATGTCACAATTGTACTAGATATATCACAAACAAAATGCCATGTAATTTCTAACCTATTAAAAACAATGGGAAAACCCAATTGCAACGCAACCTAACCAGTCGATTTTGAAGGCATTTGAATATCGAGTTCGCGTATCTTTTTTCTCAACGTGTTGCGATTCAAGCCAAGTAAATCTGCGGCTTTGACCTGATTGCCATTGGTGGCGGTCAGCACTTTCTGTATGAGAGGGCGTTCAATTTCCCTAAGAATGCGGGCATGCAGACCGGGCGGGGGCAAGCCATCCTCATGGAAATCAAAATACTGATCTAGGTGCATACGCACGGTTTGTGACAGGTTGCCGCCGGTAACATTTGCCATGATGCTCATAGGACCACCAGCAAGATCGGACGTTGATCTGTCGAACTCAGCTTTGATAGCTGTTCCGCTGATTTGATTACCCGGATGTAAAGCGCACAGTCGGCGGATCAGGTTTTCAAGTTCCCGCACGTTGCCAGGCCAGTCAAACGACTGCAGGACTTTTTTGGCCCCTGCGGTCAGGGTCTTGAAGGGCAATCCAGACTCGGTAACCTTGTCCAGAAAATGTTCTGCAAGATCCGGAATATCCTCGGTTCTTTCCCGTAGCGGAGGAATAGAAAGGGGGACAACGTTAAGCCTGAAATACAAATCTTCCCGGAAATCACCAGATGCGACCATGGATTTTAAGTTTTTGTTGGTCGCCGCAATGATACGGACATTTGTGCGTATACTGGACTGACCACCAACGGTTCGATATTCCCCTTCCTGCAAAACACGCAGCAGCCGTGTTTGGGCTTCAAGTGGCATGTCGCCAATTTCATCCAGAAACAGAGTACCGCCCTTTGCCTCACCAAAACGGCCAAGAGTGCGGGTTTCAGCGCCCGTAAAAGCCCCTCTTTCATGGCCAAAAAGTTCGCTTTCGATAAGTTCTTTGGGGATGGCCGCCATATTCACGGGTACAAAGGGGTTATCCCGCCGCGGCCCGTGAGCGTGAAGGGCACGGGCAACCAGTTCTTTACCTGTGCCACTCTCTCCGACAATCAAAACTGTCAACTCTGTTTGGACGACACGCGCCATGGCGCGATAGATTTCCTGCATGGCGGGTGATCGGCCAATCAGGATATTTTGATCAGGTTCTTTTCGAGCAGATTGTGGTGTTGGTGATTTCTTAAGTGCTTTTTTAACAACGTCAACTAACTCATCAATATCAAAAGGTTTTGGCAAGTAATCAAATGCACCGTTGTTGGTGGCATCCATGGCGGTGGAAAGCGTGTTTTGCGCGCTCATAATAATGAACGGCAGGTCTGGTCGGTCAGCCAACAAGTCCGGCATCGCTTCAAGGCCACTGCCACCAGGCATCAAAACATCAGAAATAACGACATCCCCCTGCCCTGACCGGACAATGCGGATCAATTCGGGCACATCTTCTGCCTCGATGACCATCCAGCCTTCCTGTCTCAAGGATTCGCCAACAACCATGCGAATTGCCAGGTCGTCATCGGCAACGACAATGGTGGCTTTACTGCTGCTCATGATGTCTGTCCTCGTATAGCGCGAGTTGAATTTTAAAAATGGCACCGCCTTCAGGTAAGCTATCGGCAGTTACAGTGCCGCCAAAACTGCTGATGTAACGCGCAACCATAGACAGGCCCAAGCCAGTGCCGCCTGACCTGCCGGTTACGAAGGGATCAAACAAGTGACCTTTGATGTTTTCCGGAAGGCCCGGGCCGTTATCGATAACCGTGATCTCAATGGGCAGACGTTTACGTTTGCCGTCTTTATCTTTTATCCATATGCCGTGGCGGTAAGCAGTAGTGACCGTGATATCTGCATCCATACCCGCTGCCTCACTGGCATTTTTGACCAGGTTTAAAAAAACCTGCACCAGTCGATCATAGTTTCCGGCGACAGGCGGTAATGAGGGGTCAAACTTGGGTCGAATGGTGGCCCCCGACGCAAAACCGGCCATCGCCAGGTTCAACACATGGTCCAGCACCTCGTGAATATTAACCGCTTCTATGTGTTGTTCGATGGGTGCATTAAAGCTTTCCAGGTCGTCCACAAGGTCTTTGATGCGGTCAACTTCCTTACAAATCAGGTCTGTCAATTGCAGGTGGTTGTCATCAAGCGCCCGGCCCATCAATTGTGCTGCGCCTCTTATGCCGGAAAGTGGGTTTTTGATTTCGTGGGCCAGCATGGAAGCAAGCCCACTGACGGAGCGGGCTGCCGCTTCCATCTCGCTCTTCTTTTCCAGAAATGCAGTAATTCGGCGGGGTAAAATTGACAGGATAGTGAGACCATCATCCACCGGGTTTGCATGCAGGTCGACCAGTTCAATATCGCCCAGCGGAGGGCGGCACCGCACGTCATAACTGTTAAGCGGCGTATTTTCCTGACGTGCCCGTGTGACCAGGTCCAATGCACGATCACCAATACCCTGCAAAGCGGATAATGGGCTGCTTACCAGACTTTCGCGGCTACGTCCCAAAATAGACTCAGAATGCGCGTAAACCGCAGTTACCTTGTTGTTATCATCCACAGCGAGAACGCCCTGCCGTAAACCGCTCAGGATCTCTTGGTCGCGTTCAGAAGCGTATGGAAGCCCGGTGGTAGGTGGCATCAGGCGGCCAGTTGATCGCACAGAGGCAGGTAAAACTCCCTAATCGCAGCTTTCACCGTTTCAGGGTCATCCTCCCGGTTCACGCTATTGCGGAACTCAGCAGAGCCATGTAGTCCTTTAGTGTACCAGCCGATGTGCTTGCGTGCGATACGCACTGCCGCTTCCACGCCGTAATGGTGCAACATGTCTTCATAATGGTCGATCAGTGTCTCCAGCTGCACTTCAAGAGTTGGGGGTGCAATTTTTTCGCCTGTGCGCAAATACTGGATTGCCTGGCTGATAAACCAGGGACGACCATAGGTGCCCCGGCCAATCATGACGCCGTCGGCTCCAGAATCTTCCAAGGCCTGAGTAATATCAGGGAAATCATTGATATCACCGTTCACAATAACAGGCAGGTTTACGGCTTCTTTGACCTTGCCGACTTTTTTCCAGTCAGCATGCCCTTTATAAAACTGACAGCGTGTGCGTCCGTGCACGGTTACAAGCTTTACGCCTGCCTGTTCGGCAATTTTTGCTAGCTCCGGCGCGTTAAAGCTGTTGTCATCCCATCCAAGCCGCATTTTCAAGGTTACCGGAAGCGATACCGCGTTAACGGTGGCGTGAATAAGTTCACCGGCATGGTCCAGATCACGCATCAGGCTGGAACCAGCATGGCCGTTAACAACCTTCTTAACCGGGCATCCCATATTAATGTCGATAATAGCTGCCCCACGATCTTCATTGAGCCGGGCAGCCTCAGCCATCTTCGCACCTTCACAGCCCGCAAGTTGGACAGACATGGGGAATTCTTCAGCACAGTTAGTTGACATTTTCATGCTACGTTCTGTCGCGCGGATCATGGCTTCTGAGGCAATCATTTCTGACACGACCAATCCTGCACCAAAGCGTTTTACCAACCGCCTGAACGGCATGTCGGTAACACCTGACATGGGCGCGAGAATAACCGGGTCTTTGATTTCGACCGGACCAATGTTAATAGCCATGGGACACCCTGTTCAACTTAACTGCCTAATAATTAGGCACCGCTTATGCCAGAAGTGAATTCAAAAATCTATAGCGAGATTTCCTGTGGTTGATGTTGCCAAAAATGCTGGTCAAACTGTTGTTGTTCTTGTCGCTGCAGGTCGTGGTAGCCGCGCTGGTGAGGGCATGCCTAAACAGTATCGCCCTGTGGCCGGTGTGCCGATTATCCGGCGCACGGTGGATGCGCTGGTTCGCGCCCTGCCCGGTGCGCCTATTTTGCCCGTCATCCATCCGGACGATACTGACTTGTGCGATGATGCGCTAAGCGGTGTATCAGAAATTTTGGCCCCTGTTTTTGGTGGTGCAACCCGGCAAGACAGCGTGTTTAACGCGTTGAAGGCTTTAGAGGGTAAAAGCCCTGCTTTTGTGCAAATCCATGACGCTGCGCGGCCCTTCGTGGGCAAAGATATGATGGCGCGCATTTATGGCGCGTTAGAAGCCGGCGCAGAGGGTGTCGTTCCCGCTATTCCGGTTGTTGACACGTTGGTTCGGGCGAGAGACGGCGAACGCTTGCCAGTTGACCGCACACACCTGTATGCCGTTCAAACACCACAAACCTTCCGGTTCGATAGTATTTTTAACGCACATCGAAACGCAGACGGCAATAGCTATACAGATGATGCCAGTATATTTGAGGCTGCAGGCGGTATGACGACCCAGGTCCGGGGCGATGAAGGCAATTTCAAACTCACCCAGCCCGAAGATTTCATGAAAGCAGAGGCGATGATCCAAACAAGTCTGACAGATGTGCGTGTTGGTTCGGGTTATGATGTGCATCGGTTCGACGCCGGGACCAGTCTGTGGCTATGTGGTATTGAAGTTCCGCACACACACTCGCTTAAAGGGCATTCCGATGCCGATGTTGCGCTGCATGCGCTAACAGACGCTGTGCTGGCAGGGATTGCAGACGGTGATATCGGAAGTCATTTCCCACCAACGGATGAAAAATGGCGGGGGGCGCCCAGCCATATGTTCTTGTCGCATGCGTGCAATCTGGTCCGCGAGAGAGGCGGAAAGATCAATCATTTGGGCGTTACCATTATCTGTGAAGCGCCGAAGATCAGGCCGCACGTAGGTGCCATGCGTGCCCGCATCGCGGACATTGCCCTTTTAAATGTTGACAGGGTCAGCGTGCAGGCAACAACCACCGAAAAACTTGGTTTCACGGGTCGCGGCGAAGGTATAGCCGCTCAAGCAACGGCAACTATCGCCCTACCGGACCAAGGTCATTCCTGATGAAGCAAAGCCTTGATAGCTGGCAAGGTCGTTGGCGATCGCCTGCCTTTTGGCTCGCAGTTTTTTTTGGCTCCGGCCTCATGCGCCCAGCGCCTGGCACATGGGGTTCTTTAGCCGCGCTGTTGGCAGGCTACGGGATGATCGCGGCGGGTGCAACGCTGCCGCTTTTTGTATTTGCTATCGTGCTTGTCACGTTGCTCGGCACGCTCGCTATCAATCGTATTGAAGTATCAAGCGGTATCCATGACGCACCAGAGATTGTTATAGATGAAGTGGCTGGGATGTGGATCGCGATGGTGCCCTGTTATTTCCTACCTGCATCGCCTTATCTGTTTGTTACCGCGTTCATCTTGTTCCGTATTTTCGATATCCTGAAGCCTTGGCCTATTGGTTGGTTGGATCAAAAAGTCGGCGGTGGTTTTGGTGTTATGATCGACGACATAGTTGCTGGTATTTTTGCAGTTATTGGGATAGGTATCCTCTCTGCTTTCCTGTTGTAGCAAGGGTACTCTAGTGATTTCAAAAATAAGGGCATCAGGTACTCAATTGTTTCCAGGGCTGGCTGTCGCTGTCACAGTCGGTTTTGCTGCCAGTTTTCTTGGGCAACATTACGGCGCACCAACAATGCTTTTTGCTTTGCTATTAGGTATGGCACTGCGATTTCTTTACGAAAACCCCCAAACAGTTCCTGGCGTTGATTTCGCCGGTTGCGAGGTATTGCGGTTTGGTGTTGCATTGCTTGGTCTCAGGATCGCGATTGACGATGTTGTCGCTGTTGGCTGGATAACGCTTGCGTTGATGGCCTTCGGTGTTGTTAGCACCATTTTTGTCGGTATGGCGCTATCGCGCATGATGGGCCTGCAATCGCGGTTTGGTGCCTTAACAGGTGGCGCAGTGGCGATTTGTGGAGCATCTGCTGCCCTTGCGTTGTCTGCCGTGCTGCCAGATGGCAAAAACAAAGAACAACATACGATATTCGCGGTTATTGGTGTTACGTCTCTCTCAACCCTTGCCATGATCGTCTATCCTATCCTAAGCGGCAGTCTTGAGCATTCCGACATGTCGGCAGGCCTGTTTTTGGGTGGGACAATTCATGATGTTGCTCAGGTGGTGGGCGCAGGATACTCCATTTCGGAAACAGCGGGTGATCAGGCAACATTGGTTAAGCTTATTCGCGTCGCCTTTCTGGTACCGGTGGTCTTTGTTTTTGCACTTGCGTTTCGCGGCGAGTCTGCAGGCAGTGGCGGCGCAACCATCCTGCCCTTCTTTTTGTTCGGTTTTGCTGCTTGCGTGCTATTGAATAGTTATGTGCCTATCCCGCAGGCCATCAAAGGGTTCTTTGTTGAAGCATCCCGTTTTATGCTGGTTACCGCAATTGCTGCCATTGGGCTAAAGTCAAATATAAAACAGTTGACGAAAGTTGGCATGCGTCCTGTCCTTCTAATGATTTTTGAGACGCTTTGGCTTGCCGTGATTATTCTGGTTGGTATGGAAATGGTGCTTTGATCCGATGAACCCATCAATAACAGACCTTGCAACGCGTATTTTGGAAAGTGCCCGCGCCAAAGGATACAAGGTTGCGACTGCCGAAAGCTGCACTGGTGGTCTGATTGCGAGTGCCCTCACAGACATTGCCGGGTCATCGGACGTTGTAGACCGCGGCTTTGTGACCTATTCAAACGACGCCAAACAGCAAATGGTTGGTGTGAGAGCCGTCACGCTCGACAAATTTGGTGCTGTGTCTTCGGCAGTTGCGAAAGAAATGGCCTATGGCGCTCTTGCTAACTCTCTGGCGGATATAACTGTTTCTGTGACTGGCGTTGCTGGGCCTGGCGGTGGTAGTGCTGACAAACCTGTTGGTCTTGTATGGTTTGGGCTGGCCGAGAACGGTATGTCGCCATACGCCGAAAAAATGCTGTTTGGGGATGTTGGTCGGGCGGAAGTTCGCGAGCGGACCGTTGCTCATGCTTTGTCTATGCTACTGAAGGCTCTTGCCTAAACAACTCAGCTTATCGCCCATTGCCATAAAGCGCATGTGCACGGGCTTCAAATGCGCCAATCATGCGTTCAGTTGCCTCCGTGAAAACCTTACCGATCATCTGCTCCAGCATGCGGTTGTCAAATTCCAGATCAACTTCAAAATCAACCAAACACCCAGCTTCATGGGGCAAGAAACGCCAGTGGTTATAAAGCCGTTTCATTGGTCCCGTTATATAATCGACATTTACCGCAGTATTTTCTTCTAGCGTGACTCGAGACGTGAATTTTTCACGGAACATTTTAAAGCCGATAATGACGTCGGCATCGAACCTGGTCGGACGCCTATTGTAAACACGGGTACCTATGCACCACGGCAAAAACTGTGGATACTGTCCTACATCAGCGACCAACTCAAAAAGTTGCTGAGGGCTGTAGGGGAGAATTCTTGTTTCAGCGTGTGTTGCCATCGAGACCTTATTTCATGCGTGCTGCTCGGGTTTAGCGGCAGATGCCGATAGCGTAAAGCTATAACCATGTATCAATGTAGATTTCTATAACCGCAATTATTGTGGAAACAATGGGCATGGTAATGAAATAGGCCATCGCGGTAACCGCTCCGGCAAAAATTGACATGGGCCATGACATTTCAAAAAAGGTCTTTGCGCCATACACAAACAAGCACCCGGTTATGATGTTTTTCGGATAGGCTGAGTTCATATCCAGCAATGCTTGAAAGGGTACAAGTATCGACGCGAGAAGATACCCAAGACCAAACACGAAACAGATAAAGGAAAAGGTTTCTGCATAGTTCCGATGTGCACGAAAATACTGCCAGCGAACGATCAAAGCGAGTATTGGGATGGTGAAAAAGATGATGACATCCATCTGGAAGGCAACAACCCTTTTGAGGTAGTCCAAAAACAGTTGTGTGTTAACGCCGACGATGTCATCGGACGTAAACAGTGTTACACGATTAGCGATTTCAACTTGAGCGCCGGTTATCACCATTAATGCAAAATAAATTGTGAAGCACACCAGAAGAAAGCGAATGGGATTGAGGTACTGCGCTCTTCCCCCGTCTATATACTGCAGGGCAACTTTGCCCGGGTTGCGAATGAGCTTACGGAGTGTTTGCCAGATAGTGCTGTTTGATTCTGTAAGCGCTTCAAAAAGCTGAGTAACCATTGCCGTCGTATTTAAACGGCCATCAAAATGTTTTTGGCCGCAATCGTGACAGTACTGCCCTTGCAGTATAAGGCCGCAATTACGGCAGGACAGCTGATCCTGCGCGACTGATTCAGTGTTAGAAACCATTCGATCAGTTAAGAACGAAGGTGAAAGCGGGTCAATATGAATATCAGGCTTTGGCGGCGAGTTGTTTCGCCCGGGCGTCCCGAAGTTTTGCGAAATCATCACCGGCGTGATAGCTGGAGCGCGTGAGCGGTGTTGATGAAATCAGCAAAAAGCCTTTACCCCGTCCCATACGCTCATAGGTTTTGAATTCATCTGGCGTGACGAACCGTTCTACCTTTGCGTGGCGCGGTGTTGGTTGCAGATATTGGCCAATCGTCATGAAATCAATGTCCGCCATGCGCATGTCGTCCATCACTTGGCTGACTTCCAGCCTTTCTTCACCAAGTCCAACCATAATACCGGATTTAGTAAAGATCGACGGGTCAACTTTCTTCACCGTCTCTAAAAGCCGCAATGAGTGATAATAGCGCGCACCAGGTCGGATTTTTGGATAGTTCCGAGGCACTGTTTCCAGATTGTGGTTGAACACATCCGGTTTGGCTTCTGCTACTTTTTCAATGGAACCAGGCTTGTTGCGAAAGTCAGGCGTCAGAATTTCGATGGTGGTTGCCGGGCTTACCTGCCGGATTGCTTTGATCACCTTCACAAACTGCTCGGCACCGCCGTCTTCCAGATCATCACGATCCACCGACGTGATAACGATGTGAGACAGGCCCATCGCCGCGCAGGCTTCGGCTGTATTGAAAGGCTCCATCGGGTCAACCGCCATCGGGCGACCGGTTTTCACGTTACAAAAGGCACAGGCGCGCGTGCAGGTGTCACCCAAAATCATGACTGTTGCATGTTTTTTTGACCAGCATTCCCCGATGTTCGGGCATGCGGCCTCTTCGCAAACGGTATGCAGATTTTTGTCGCGCATCAGCTTGCGCGTTTCCTGATACTCTTTGCTCACGGGGGCCTTAACGCGGATCCAACTGGGTTTGCGCTGAAACTGTTCGCTATTTGCCGGTTTGTTCATAGTGAGTTTACTCTACGAATGACTCGTGGTCTGATACTATACCGCAAGCTACCAATGACTGTTGGGCTATTATTGCGTGGCTGCTTTTACCTGACAGCATAGATGCTGTCCATAGGGGCACATTCAAAGCTATCAAAACTGAGGAAATTTGTGATTATGCGGCAGAGTTTCTGGAAACTTCTCGCGGTATTGATTGTCTTATCGACCCTTTTTTCACCTTTTGGTTTTGAATTCATATTGTTTGTAGATGCTATCGGATTTGAAATGTTTACCTTGTTAGTGGAGGTCCAAATCTTGGTGATTGCCAGCCAATATAAGGAAAAAATCGAGAAACTGTTGGAAACTTTCAATACATTTTTGATGGAGAGAGACCCCAACTATTTCGTATCAGATTGCAAGATACTGCGATCCTATCCACCTATGATAATCCATGCTTTACCTACAAAAATCTTGGCGCCTTTGTTGGTTGCAGCGATTATTGCAAGGGGTGTTTACCTCCTTTAGTGGACTAGAAATGGATTACGCGGCCATAGGCGTCCAGAACGCTTTCATGCATCATCTCGCTCAGTGTCGGGTGTGGGAAAACGGTGTGCATCAATTCTGTTTCCGTGCTCTCCAGCGTGCGAGCAACTGTATAGCCTTGGATAAGCTCGGTCACTTCCGCACCGATCATGTGCGCCCCCAATAGCTCGCCCGTCTTTTTGTCAAAAACGGTTTTTACAAAGCCTTCTGCCTCGCCGAGGGCGATGGCTTTACCATTGCCTATGAATGGGAAGTTGCCCACCCGCACCTCGTACCCTGCTTCTTTTGCGGCTGCTTCTGTCATGCCAACGCTAGCCACTTGTGGACGGCAATAGGTGCAGCCGGGTATATTGCCGGTATTCATAGGGTGCACGCCGTCCAGTCCTGCCATTTTTTCCACGGCAATGATCCCCTCGTGGGACGCTTTGTGCGCGAGCCAGGGCGGGCCTGCAACATCGCCAATTGCCCACACGCCGGGTACCCCGGTTTGGCCGTAACCGTCGGCAACAATATGCCCGCGTTCAGTTTTCACACCGATTGTCTCTAGCCCCATGTTTTCCACGTTGCCGGTGATGCCGATAGCGAGGATGACACGGTCTACAGTGATTTCCTGTTTTTTGCCCTTGGCTTCCACTACGCAGGTGACAGTGTTTTTTCCGTGTTTCAATTCAGTGACGGATGCGGATGTCAGGATTGTCATGCCTTGTTTTTTGAAGGACTTTTCTGCGAATGACGAAACGTCGGCGTCTTCGACCGGCAGGATACGGTCCATCATTTCAACAACAGTAACGTCCGTGCCCAGCTCGTTAAAAAAGCTCGCGAACTCGATACCTATCGCGCCAGAGCCAATAACCAACAGTTTCTTCGGCATCATGTTGGGTGCCAGTGCATGACGGTAGCTCCAGACCCGTTCGCCATCTGCTTTCAGGTGCGGTAATTCGCGAGCCCGCGCGCCGGTGGCGATGATGACGTTCTTAGCTGTGTACTCTGTTGTTTTGCCCTTGTCGTCTTTGACTGACACAGTATTCGAAGATTTGAATGAGGCATCGCCTGCGATGTGAGTGACCTTGTTTTTCTTGAAGAGGCTTTTGATACCGCCGGAAAGCTGGCCAGCCACCCCCCGACTGCGTTTGACGATGGCATCAAAATCAAAATCGACCTGACCGATTTTCAAGCCAAAATCAGCGCCATTTTTGGCCAAATGATAGACTTCTGCTGATCTCAATAGTGCTTTCGTCGGAATACAACCCCAATTCAGGCAAATGCCCCCCAAGTTTTCCCGTTCAATGCAGGCAACGTTCATACCCAATTGGCTAGCGCGGATTGCGGCAACATATCCGCCGGGGCCACCCCCAATTACGATCAGATCAAATGAAGTGCTCATGGGTTTTCCGTCCTGTTCAGGTATGATTTACGGCGGGTATGGCCGCGCCAGTTACGCCGCTAAATATGGTCGTGATTATCTTTACGCAAGTCGGTTTCTATACCGCCTGTGTGTTCGGTGTCTGCTTTTTCGATGATCAGCACGCTGCAGCCATCGGGGGCAAAAGGCTTATGCTCAACGCCTTTGGGGACAACAATCATTTCGCCTTCCTTCAACCAGACTTCCCGGTCACGGAAATCAAGCCGAAGGCGGCCGTCCAGCACCAAAAACATCTCATCCTGTTTATCATGTGCATGCCAAATGAAGTCACCTTCAAGCTTGGCTACATAGACATGGTTGTCATCCAGGTGGCTGACAATTTTCGGTGTCCATGTTTCAGTGAACAGGCCAAGCTTTTGCTTTAGATTGATCGCTTCCATGATCGGATCCTTACAGCAGCATAGTGATCGGGTCTTGAATGAAGCCTTTGAATGCCTTTAAGAATTCGGCACCCACGGCACCATCAACCGCGCGGTGATCACAGCTCATGGTACAGCTCATCACTGTTGCAACCGCTAACGCGCCGTCTTTGACAACAGGGCGTTGCTCGCCAGCCCCGATGGCAAGAATGGCACCCTGCGGTGGGTTGATAACGGCCGAAAATTCCTTGATTCCAAACATGCCAAGATTAGAGATGGAGAAGGTGCCGCCTGCATAATCTTCTGGTATGAGCTTGCCGTCTCGGGCTTTCAGCGCCAGGTCTTTTGCCGTCGAGGCAATATCCGCAAGGCCCATTTGGTCTGCCCCGCGTATAACCGGGGTTACAAGGCCCCCTTCTATCGCGACAGCCATAGAAATGTCAGCGCGCTCGTACCAGTACATTTTATCCCCAGCAAACTGCACGTTGGCGGCAGGCACTTTCTTCAGTGCAAGTGCTGATGCCCGGATAATGAAATCATTCACTGAAATCTTGACGCCGCTGTCCGCAAGCTTGTCGTTTAATTCCTTGCGCTGCGCCAGCAATTTATCGATTTCACATTCTACTGTCAGGTAGAAATGCGGCACTGTCGTTTTGGATTCGGTCAGACGTTTCGCGATCGTTTTGCGCATATTTGAAAGGCGCTCTTCGCGGAACGGGATATTTTCATGCGGCGGGTAAACACTGGCAGACGGGGCTTGTTGTGCGGCCGGAGCCGAAGCCTGTGGCCCATCAGTTGCGGTTGATGGTGCTGGCGCTGTTCCATTTTCCAGGGCGGCTTCCACGTCTCGCTTCACAATGCGGCCATGTGGCCCAGTACCTGCAATGCTTGCGATGTCAAGGCCCTCGTTAGCTGCAATACGCTTTGCGAGCGGTGACGCCTTCACTCGGCTATCCGTGGGCGTAGATGTTGCTGGTTCCTTAGCGGCGGATGTTGTTGGCGCTGGCGCAGGGTCTGGTGCAGCAGTGTCCTCTGGTTTTGTCGCAGGTTGGGGAGAAGGCGCAGGCGTATCATTTGATGGTGCTTCGATATCCGCTATATCTTCACCCTCTTCCGCTAAAATCGCGATAATCTGACCTACAGGCACATTATCCGTACCGGCCTCCACCAGAATTTTGGCCATGACGCCGTCATCAATGCTTTCCACTTCCATCGTGGCTTTGTCGGTTTCAATTTCGGCAATCACATCACCAGAAGTGACAGAATCACCTTCTTTCACCAGCCAGGTTGCAAGCGTCCCTTCTTCCATCGTGGGCGACAAAGCGGGCATAAAGATTTCAATAGCCATGGTCAGTTACTCCACGTAACAAACGGCCTTAGCCGCTTTGACAATGTCTTCCGCTTTAACAATTGCGGCTTTCTCAAGGTTTGCAGCATAGGGCAGCGGCACATCAACGCTGTTTACGCGCGTTACTGGCGCATCAAGCCAGTCAAACGCCTTTTCCATCAATTGTGCGGACACATCGCTTGCCACAGAGCATTGTGGCCAGCCTTCTTCAGCCACCACGCAGCGGTTGGTTTTTTTCACGCTTTCAATCACCGCATCGATGTCCAGCGGGCGTATTGTACGCAAATCAATCACTTCCGCACTGATGCCCTCTTCGGCCAATGCATCTGCCGCCTGTAGCGCTTGCCCGACTGTGATGGAGTAAGAAACGATCGTAACGTCGCTGCCTTCACGGAAGGTGCGGGCTTTGCCAATTGGCACGACATAGTCGTCCATCTCCGGCACATCAAAGCTTTCGCCGTACATCAGCTCATTCTCGAGGAACACGACCGGGTTCGGGTCGCGAATTGCGGCTTTAAGCAAGCCCTTGTTGTCGGCTGCGTCATAAGGCGCGATCACTTTTAGGCCTGGAACGTTAGAGTACCAGGACGCATAATTTTGACTGTGCTGTGCCCCAACGCGGGATGCGGCACCATTTGGCCCTCGGAAGACGATTGAGCAGTCCACAAGGCCACCGGACATATAGCGGGTTTTTGCCGCTGAATTTATGATGTGGTCAATTGCCTGCATGGCGAAATTAAAGGTCATGAATTCGATCACAGGTTTCAGTCCGGCAAAAGCAGCGCCAACACCAAGACCGGCAAAGCCATGTTCGGTGATCGGCGTATCAATCACGCGGTCTGGTCCAAATTCATCCAGCAGGCCCTGCGTCACTTTGTAGGCGCCCTGATACTCAGCGACTTCTTCGCCCATAACAAATATGTCGCCGTCACGGCGCATTTCTTCTGCCATGGCATCACGCAAAGCCTCACGCACTGTTTGGTTGGCCATCGGCGTGCCTTCGGGTACGTCAATTTCAACCGGAGCTGGAACGACTGAAGTATCGCCTGTCGGTGCTGCGTCATTGGAAGCTGTTACTGGTTCGGGTGCGGGTTCCGGTGCAGGAGCGGGTGCAGAACCGCTTTCCACATCTATGGTTGCCGGGTCTTCGCCGTCCTCGGCCAGAACCGCGATCAAGGTGCCAACAGCAACATTGTCCGTACCCGCTTCAATCAGAAGTTTGGCAACTACGCCGTCGTCGATGCTCTCAACTTCCATTGTTGCTTTGTCGGTTTCAATTTCTGCGATCACGTCGCCGGAACTGACGGTGTCACCCTCTTTCACAAGCCAAGTGGCGAGTGTGCCTTCTTCCATTGTTGGTGACAGGGCTGGCATGGTTATTTGAATGGCCACTGTTGTTACTCCCTACACCAAAACATCTGTATACAGTTCGGAAAGCTCTGGTTCCGGGCATTCCTGGGCAAAAGTCGCCGCATCAGACACGATGGCTTTGACCTCTTTGTCCATTTCTTTGAGGCCCGCTTCGTCCATGGCACCAGCTTTCAGGATCATGTTTTTCATCCGATCAATGGCATCATGTTCGGCGCGCATCTTTTGCACTTCTTCCTTGGAACGGTATTTTGCCGGGTCAGACATGGAATGGCCACGATACCGGTATGTTTCCATCTCCAAGATAATTGGTCCCTTGCCGGACCGGCAATGTGCAACTGCCTCATCCATCGCGCCGCGAACAGCCAGAACATTCATGCCATCCACATGGCGGCCCTCTATATTAAAGCTCTCACCCCGACGGTACAGGTCCGGTTGTGAACTGGCTCGTGCCACACTGGTACCCATCGCATACTGATTGTTTTCAATGATGAAGATGGCAGGCAAATTCCATATCTGCGCCATATTAAAGCTCTCGTAGACTTGACCTTGGTTTGCGGCACCATCTCCGAAATAGGCTACTGCGACATTGTCGGTTTTTCGGTATTTGTTGGCGAATGCCAGGCCGGTCCCTAGCGAAACCTGAGCGCCAACAATGCCGTGCCCACCATAAAATCCCTTGGCCGGGTCGAACATGTGCATGGACCCACCCTTACCACGCGAAACACCACCAGAACGGCCTGTCAACTCGGCCATAACTGCACGTGGGTCTGTGCCTATAGCAATCATCTGACCGTGCTCCCTGTAGCCGGAGATCATTTTGTCGCCTTCTTTAAGCGCCGATTGCACACCAACTGCGACAGCTTCCTGCCCAATGTATAGGTGGCAAAAGCCTCCAATCAGACCCATGCCATACATTTGGCCTGCTTTTTCCTCAAAACGACGAATCAGCAACATTTCGCGATAAAAATGAAGAAGCTCTTCATTGGTTGCAGTGTAAACAGGCGCTTTAGCCGAGCGCCTTCTTGGCGACGCCGCCGCCTTCTTTGCAGGTTTTTTTGTGGTCATGCCGGCCTTCCAAAAAGGTCGTGGAGCGATGCCCCAACGCGATCAGAACTGCCCTATGGATACCGGGAATAGGCACAATTTGCAATAGTATATAAAGTATTGAAAAATATAGAAAACTATAGATTAACCACATTATGGTTAAGCCCTGGTTTTATTGCAGCATTATGATAACTTCATCGGGGTGCATGAAGCCAAGCTTAGCGCGCACTTGCCCTTCCAACATGTCCGGGCTTACCGAACGACGCGATAACGCAGCAGTTTTTGTTTCAAGGTAAACTCGCTTGCTGCGAACATCTTGTAACAAGGCTGTTAGTTCACGCTCTTGGATTTGCAGCGCCTTTAGTGCATGGATACTGTTGTCGCCGTGGAACGCGTGATATGCGAAATAGGCAACAAGGAAGACCCAAAAACCGGCCATCCAGTTACGCCCCATTCCTTGCATGATATTTCCGAATCGTTCCATGATTCGAATCATCTCATAACCGAATCGGAATGGCAATAAAAAACATCGCCTTTTAGCTGCTTTTTTCTCTTGGAATCAGATGGTTATTAGAAAACTGGATTAAAGGTCGAATCTGGAATGATTTCAGATGTAGTCTGTGAAGAAAAGCGCACAATTTTATTGTCCATTATGCGCAAACTGGGTCTTTGGGGTCGTGATTTGCGAAAAATGAAATGGGAGTAATAATGAGGTTAGGCGCGAGCAAAAAACTGCATCAGTTCGCGAAACGTGCCAGGCGGCGGCGCATGCTCATCCAATAAGCATTCAATATCGCATGTTATACTGCCCACAATTGATGCGCCGTAAAACCCACCAGACTGAAGGTAGTGTTGGTATGCAGCTGTTGTTGCCCTGACATTGTCAGCATAGCTTGCCCAGTCGCCGCGCTCACGCGGGATCGCTGCAAGCTTATTATGCAGGGTCATCAAGGTGAAATGATCTTTTGGTGCGCCTGGGTCGCCTGACGCGGCGATGACCGTCGTTTGTGCCGTCATCGCCCCAGACAAGGCTTCCAGAAATGCACAGGCATAAGAATTTATGGTGTTATCATTGCTCATGTCCTTTCATATGGCGAAAGTACACGGCAAAAATGTGTCCGACCTGTGCCGAAACCGCGGCTTAACGCTTTAAAATACTGTCACCGGCGTAAACAGCCATCGTCCCCAGTTCTTCTTCAATGCGAATAAGCTGATTGTATTTGGCGAGGCGGTCTGAGCGTGCCAGTGATCCAGTTTTGATTTGACCACAATTCAGGGCAATCGCGAGGTCGGCTATGGTGGCATCTTCCGTTTCGCCAGAACGATGCGACATAACGGATGTATATTTCGCACGGTGCGCCATATCAACGGCTGCCATGGTCTCCGACAGTGTACCAATCTGGTTTACCTTCACCAGAATGGAGTTGGCAACGCCCTGCCCTATGCCGTCTGCCAAGCGTGCAGGGTTGGTGACAAACAAGTCATCACCGACGAGCTGGCATGTGTCACCAATCCGATCTGTCAGCGCTTTCCAGCCCTCCCAGTCGTCCTCGTCCATACCATCTTCAATAGATATGATGGGATAGCGCGAAACCAGGTCAGCCCAATAGTCAACCAGTTCATCGCTGGTGAGGGTTTTGCCCTCGCCTTTCAGATGGTATTTGCCGTCTTGGTAAAATTCCGAAGCAGCAGCATCCATTGCCAGATAGACATCGTCACCCGCTTTGTAGCCAGCGCTCTCAATAGCCGCCATGATGAATTTAATCGCGTCTTCCGTGTCGGCAAGGTTAGGCGCAAAACCTCCCTCGTCGCCGACGGCTGTGTTGTGACCAGCGGCTTTGAGTTTATCCTTGAGTTCATGGAAAATTTCCGCCCCGATGCGGATTGCGTCGGTGCAACTTCCGGCCTTAACCGGCATGATCATGAATTCCTGTACATCAATCGGGTTATCAGCATGTTCACCGCCATTGATGATATTCATCATTGGGACAGGCAGAACATGCGCATTTGTACCCCCGATATAGCGATACAGAGGCACACCAATGCTCTCTGCGCTTGCTTTTGCTATCGCGAGCGATATGCCAAGAATGGCATTTGCGCCCAAGCGGCTTTTGTTGTTTGTACCATCCAGGTCCCGCATCGCCTGATCGATCGCGAGCTGATCTTCGCTATCCAAGCCAACCAGTGCGTCAAAAAGTTCGCCATTCACAGCGTCCACTGCTTGCAACACCCCTTTGCCCCGATATCGTCCGCCGCCATCGCGCAACTCAACAGCTTCATGAGCACCAGTTGAGGCGCCAGACGGCACTGCCGCGCGCCCCATTGCACCATCATCAAGAACGACATCTACTTCAACAGTTGGGTTTCCTCGACTATCGAGAATTTCACGGCCGATAATATCGATAATGGCTGTCATGAGAGGGTCTTTCTGAGAAATTAGGTTGGAATTTGACGCTGTTTTACCGGTTTGCCAGGAGGGCCGCAAGCAATACCCGTTGCCATTCACGGATAAAGTTGCACACTATGGAGGATTGGAACTTGAGTGAAGGAGTTAGGGCCATGGCGGCGCGTACATTTGGTATTTTTTGGCTAAGTTGGCTTGCTTTTTCGGCGGTAGCAGTGGCTCAGGACAACGGCCGCTATGTTAGTGAGTTCCGCAAGGCCAATGAACTGGCTATTTTGAATGATTTCCGCTCACTTTTGTTGCTCCCGAACACTGGTTCCAGGCGCGGTATGCAGCAAAAGAATGCAGACTGGATTATTGACTATGTTTCCCGGCGTGGTTTTACCGCACGATCCGTTAGCGCAGGTGGCGAGCCTTATGTCATTGCAGAGCGGCTGACGCCGGGCGCAACGAAAACGGTGTTGTTCTACGCGCATTATGATGGCCAGCCAGTAATTGAAGAAAACTGGTCGTCACCACCGTTTGAACCGGTGTTAAGAGCAGGCCCAATTGAAAAAGGGGCTACCACACTGCCCTGGCCAAAGGCAGGCGACCCCATTAACCCTGAATGGCGAATTTTTGCACGGTCTGCTGGAGATGATAAGGCACCAATCATTGGATTAATGGCTGCCCTGGACGCTATGGACACCGCCGAGATAACCCCCTCTATTAATATCAAATTGATTTTTGACGGCGAGGAAGAGAAAGGCAGCCCCACGCTAGCAAAAATACTGGAGGAGAATGCTGCAGCGCTGAAAGCTGATCTGATTTTATTCTGCGATGCGCCATTGCATCAAAGCGGGCGCCGCCAACTGGTGTTTGGCATGCGCGGCACCACAACTCTGGAGCTGGAGACATATGGTCCGTTGAGACCACTTCACAGCGGTCATTACGGTAACTGGGCCCCTAACCCGACCGACAGCATGATTCGATTGTTAAACAGCTTGAAAAATGATGATGGTTCGATTGCTGTTGAGGGATATTATGATGATGTTCTGCAGCCAACACAGTCAGAACGCGCTGCAATTGCCGACATTCCGCGCGTAGATGACCGTTTGATGAAAGAGCTTGCCCTTGCAGAGCGCGAACAACCTTCCAAACGCATTGAAGAACTGGTTATGGAGCCGGCGATTGTTATCAAGGGGTTTCAGGCTGGTGGTGTAGAAGACAAGTCCCGCAATATTATACAGCCAACGGCGAAGGCATCGTTGAATTTCCGTCTGGTAAAACGGCAAACAGTTTCCAGCGTGGAACAAAAAATTGAGGCTCACATTAGAAAACAGGGTTTTTATATCGTGAAGCGTCAGCCTTCCTTGCAGACCCGCAGAAACAATCCGAAAGTTGTTCGCCTGGATTGGCGACCGGGCGGTTATGAAGCTTTTAAAACACCACTGGATGGGCCAGAGGCCATCAAGCTGGTATCAATTCTTGATGCTATTGATGGTGAAAAAACCATGCTGACCCCAACATTGGGCGGAAGCCTGCCTATTGTTTTGTTTGAAAAAACACTGGCTGCGCCAATTATTGTTTTACCCATCGCAAACCACGACAATAATCAACACGGGCGAAATGAAAATATACGCCTCCAAAACTTATGGGATGCGATAGAAATTTACGCTGCGGTGATCGATAATTACGGCAAATAAAGTCGACTAAAGGTCATAGCCGTCTTCAATTGCGTAGTAAAAATCACGCACCCGGTTAACGTAAGTTGGCGTCAGCAATTGGCCCATACCCTTCATCATAAGCTGAATTTTTGTTTTTAGGTCGCTTAGGGCGTTGCGTTTTTCCTCGCCTTCAGGCTGCAGAGTTAATCGCAGTTCTGCCTCGCTCACTAACGCGTTAAGCCTTGGGATTGTCCACAAAGAAAAACCCTCAGAAAACAAACGCATATCCAACAAGTTATCGCGCAACCGGCGCCATTCCATTTGTCCGCCAAGGGCCCGCAATTCTTGTATTCGCAGTTCTAGTTGCAAAATTTTTGTCGACCTGTCTGGTGAAAAAGCATAGGTCCGCGCCGCAGCAAAATATTGCGATGATGCCCTTACGTCACCAACTCGGGCTGTCGCATTTGCTGCTTGAATATTAAGGGCAAGTCTCCGGGCCCTTGGCAAGTTTCTTGGCTGAAGTCTGAGGGCTGTTTGCCAGGCCTTTGTTACCCGGCGTTTGTCTGCCCTGCTTGTTGCTGACCTAGCCCTGATAAGGGCTAGATCGCGGGCAAGCTCACTTTCTGTGCCATAATAGTATCTCAGGTCCAGCCATGCGCGTTCGATAATGCGGTCGGCGTTAAACAGTGTTTGTTCGTCATTCGTGTTGCCATACTGCTTCACTATAGCTGTTGCATACTTGAAGGCTGCCGTCGCCCTCTCCTGTTGATCAGCATGGAGTATTGGCGACATGAAAGTTATACATGCCGTCAGCGCTATTATAATTCCTGCTTTTGTCACCACATAATCCTCCCATGCTTTGCCCTCGGGCCGATTGGGCAAAGTTTGCATGCAAAAATACATCTGATGAGCTCAATGCAAAAAAGAGGCCGAATGGCCCCTGATTTGTAATTTTTCGGTTTTTTACCTACACGAGGCGGCTATGGGTAACCGCAGCCTTGATAAAACTGGCAAACAAAGGATGAGGCTCAAATGGCTTAGATTTGAGCTCAGGGTGGAATTGCACACCAATGAACCATGGATGATCAGGCAACTCTATAATTTCCGGTAGTTCGCCATTTGGTGACATGCCCGAAAATACAACACCTGCTTTTTCAAGCTGCTCAACATAGCCAATATTCACTTCATAGCGGTGACGATGCCGTTCAGATATGTGCATAGCGCCGTATATATCCGAAACCTTTGACTTGTCTTTCAAAACAGCGTCATAAGCCCCCAAGCGCATTGTACCGCCAAGGTCAGTATCTGCGGTTCTGGTTTCAACGCTGCCATCATCACGGATCCACTCAGTAATCAGGCCAACAACAGGGTTTTGGTGTGCTTCAAATTCACTTGAGCCAGCATTTTTTATTCCAGCCATATTACGAGCCGCTTCTACCGTGGCCATTTGCATACCAAGACAGATACCAAAATAGGGAACCTTATGTTCACGAGCGAACTTGGCAGCAGCAATTTTGCCTTCTGTACCGCGCTTACCAAAGCCGCCCGGCACCAAAATAGCATCCACCTTTTCAAGCTTTGCTATCGCATCTTCCTGCTCAAATACTTCGGATTCCATCCATTCAATGTTGACCTTGACGCGATTGGCGATGCCACCGTGTATAATCGCCTCGTTCAGCGACTTGTAGGCATCCTGCAGGCCAGTGTATTTACCAACCACGGCAATTGTAACATCACCTTCCGGGTTTTCGATGCGGTCCATAATATCAAGCCATCGCGCCAAATTGGGCTCCTGCGAATGTGCAAGACCAAAGGCTTTCAAGACTTCCACATCCAGACCTTCTTTGTGGTAGGACACCGGAACTGAATATATCGACGACGCATCAAGCGCAGGGATAACCGCTGTTTCTGAAACGTTGCAATACAGGGACATTTTGCGGCGTTCGGAATCTGGAATTGGGTGCTCTGAACGACACACTAGAATGTCTGGTTGAATACCGATGGACCGCAAGTCACGCACACTATGTTGCGTTGGTTTAGTCTTTAACTCACCGGCAGCAGCAAGATATGGCACCAAAGTCAGATGCACGAAAATGGAACGCCCCCTGCCCAGATCAATCGATAGTTGCCGAATAGCTTCCATAAAAGGAGCAGCTTCTATATCGCCAGCTGTGCCACCGATTTCACAGAGCATAAAATCAATGCCGTCTTGTTCTGCGAGGGCAAATTCCTTAATGGCATCTGTGACGTGAGGAATGACCTGCACGGTGCCACCCAAATAATCCCCGCGACGCTCTTTCGAAATGATTTGCTGATAGATACGCCCAGACGTGATGTTGTCACTTTGCCGGGATGAAACACCTGTAAACCGCTCGTAATGGCCAAGGTCCAGATCTGTTTCAGCACCATCGTCGGTTACATACACTTCACCATGCTGATACGGGCTCATGGTGCCTGGGTCGACGTTTAGGTATGGGTCGAGTTTGCGCAGCCGAACAGAATACCCGCGGGCTTGCAACAAAGCGCCCAGTGAAGCGGACAAAAGCCCCTTACCCAATGAACTAACCACACCGCCGGTGATGAATATATAGCGCGTCATAAAGTCCTCTGGTCCTCGTCAATACGAATCAAATTACAACAGCCAATACAGGTTGGCCCCTTTATAAAAGAGAAGCGGGGGCTTTTGGCCCCCGCTTTAAAGTCTCTTACCCCTCGCCGTCCTGGGGGACGGTTGGAATGTCGGGCAATGTGGTGTCTGTCTGTTCCTGTTCTTGCTCCAGAGCTCGGTCAATGACAGCGGCACCCTCGTCATCCTGTGCTGCGTACCAACCAAGAAGCAATGAGTTCGCCAGAAAAATAATTGCGAGCCATTTGGTGGTTTTTGACAAAACATCCCCTGCGCCGCGCGCCGTCATCATGCCGCCTGCGCCGCCACCAATTCCCAGCGCCCCTCCTTCGGAACGTTGAAGCAGGATAGTTGTAACCATAGCAATCGCCACAATTAGGTGGATGGTCAGTAAAATAGCTTCCATTGGTCAAATCCAAACATCACAGTGCGGGCAACACAACACCCTATCAAAGCGCGGTTTTTATATCAATTGGCAGCCCTTTGCCAAGTGCAAAATAACTAAGGCCGGTAGGCGTCGATGATTCCGTTGAAATCACTGGCTTTTAAGCTGGCACCGCCAACCAGCGCACCATTAACATTGTCTATAGTCATCAATTCTTTCGCATTGGCAGGTTTTACCGAGCCGCCGTACAGAATAGCAAAGCGCGTTCCGTTGTCGCCAAACTGCGTTTCCAAGGCATTGCGGATAGCAGCATGAACCTCACCGATGTCATTATTGGTTGGCGTGCGGCCCGTCCCAATTGCCCAGACAGGTTCATAAGCAATGATGCAATTATCAGCAGTTGTGGTTTCTGGAAGAGAACCGGTTAACTGCTTTAAGACAACTTCTAGTGTGTCACCAGCGTCTCTTTCTGTCTCGGTTTCACCAACACAAACAATTGCCGTAAGGCCAGCGCGGTGTGCGGCCCCTGCTTTCTCCGCAACCAATGAACTTGTCTCGGCATGGTCAGCTCGACGCTCTGAATGCCCAACAATGACATGTGTGGCGCCAGCGTCTGCTATCATTTCCGCAGATACATCGCCTGTGTGGGCACCGGATACTTGTGTATGGCAGTCCTGAGCACCTATCATAAGCGCATCGCCTGCAACATCAGCAAAACGGCTCAAGATTGGAAATGGTGGGCATATAAGAACGTTGCAAACGGCGTCTGAGCCCGCGCCCAGCAAGCCTTCAAGCGCTTGCAATTCGCTTTCGCTTTGCCTCAAACCGTTCATCTTCCAGTTGCCGGCAACCAATGGTGTTGGTTGTGCCATAAAATTCACTCCCTTATGCAGCAGGTCAATTTACTAGATGGTGGACCCGAGCCCTGTGACTAGCAAATTGAAAAAGAACTGACCAGTGTCGTCGCAAAAATGCGAACAACTCATCGTAATTGAACGCCAGCAGGCTTGTTTTTCTGCGATTGCGGCGCTAAGGATGCATCCTTTATTTGTTCCGAGAGACGGGTAGTGGCAAAGGTTGCCAACTTCCCGGACATATGACGAGAGGACCCGGACGCATGCTGTTGAAACTGCGTGGTGGATTAAACAACTTTTTAGTTACTATTTTGCTTGGCCTATTGATTGCCGCCTTTGCCATTTGGGGCATTGGTCCTGGCATGCTGAGTGGGTCCAACCAATATGTTGCAAAGGTGGGCGACACTGAAGTTTCAACCAATCGCTTTTTTAACCTGGTTCAGCAACGTGCGCAGGCGCTGCAAATGCAGTTTGGCGGTGAATTCAGTACGCCGCAGCTGGTGCAGATGATGCAACTAGATCAGCAAGTGCTGAACCAGACGCTGGTTGATGCGGCTGTTAAAGAACACATCTCCTCCCTTGGCTTGCGAGCAACTGGTGAGCAGCTTGCCGCACAATTGCGGAACATTGAGGCCTTTAAAATGCCAGGGGGCGGTTTCAGTCCTGAATTGATGCAGCAAGCATTGGTTAGCAACAACATTACCCAAAGCGAACTTTATGCCGATCTGCGCAGCGCGGTGACCCGTGGCCAGCTTATTGAAAGCTTTGTCGTTGAAGATATGATTTCACGCGACTTTGCGAATGCCTTGTATACTTGGCAGGCGGAACGACGAGGTGCTGCATTGATCAACTTGCCTGCTGACAGCCTGACCGACATCCCTGCCCCGACAGAAGAAGAGATTGCCTCCTTCTATGAAACAGGCAAAGCCGGTTACATGACGCCTGAACGGCGCACCTACGACTATATCCTGCTGACACCAGAGTATTTTGCAAGTCAGGTAGAGGTGCCAGAAGGTGAAATTGAACGCCTGTATGAAGCGCGCGCAGATGAGTATGCCGCGTCTGAACTGCGCACTGTGTATCAAGTTAGCTTTGATAGCGAACAAGAAGCATTGGATTTTGTTGCAGTGGTGAATGCAGGTGGTGATTTTACCGAGACAGCCGTTGCAACGTCAGATTTTGCCGCCAACGAAATTGACCTTGGTGATAATACACGCTCGGATATTGAAGCCGAGTTTGGGACAGAAGCCGCCGAGCTCGTATTCGGCCTTGCTGAGAACACGCCGTCTGCGCCGGTTGAGGATATTGCGGGCTGGAGCGTCTATATGGTGCCAAATATTACTTTGGTAGACGGGCGCTCGTTTGATGACGTTAAGGACGAACTTGAGCAGGAATACCGTTCCGAAGAAGCCATCGATATTATGTTTGATTATCAAAACCAGATTGATGAAGCGATGGAAGCAACTGGAAGCCTTACGGAAATTGCACAGAACGTTGGCTTGCAACTGGCCTCCGTTGTTGACATCGACGCGCAAGGATTAAGCGTTGATGGTACTCCGGCAGTAACACAGCAAAACGAATATATCATTCAGTCAGCTGTATTCCGCGAGGAATTGGGAGCAGAGCCTACCATAACAGATATTAACCCGACAGATGCGACCGCTGGTTTTTACCTGTTTGAGATCAGAGATATCAAATCACCAACCGAGCAGCCCCTGGAAGAAATTCGGGATCGCGTCATTGCAGATTTGACTGCTGTGAGGAAACGAGAGCGTGCAGGTGAAATTGCAGATACTGCAGTTGAGCGGTTACGTGCTGGTGATGACCCCGAAGTTATTGCAGAAGAACTGGGTGGTACGTCCTTTGAAGCAAAAAATGTTGCGCGCACCGGTGACAGCAGCTCCAATCTGGCATCAAATATCCGCAGCCTGATTTTTGACCTGGATGTTGGCAGCGTTGATAGCGCAGCTGCGGCCGACAATAATGGCTATGTTGTTGTAAAAGTGCTGTCTAAAGAAGCTGGCAACCCTGAAACGGCGGACGAAGCGGTGAATACTTTGCTTGATCAACTGAATGCTGATTTTCAGGAAGAGCTCTTTGTTCAGTATCAAGCGTATTTGACAGAATTGTATCCTGCCGAAGTGAATAGCTTGTTGATCCAGCAACTATTTAGTCCGGAAAATTTCCAACAGTGATGAATGATGTACCGTATCAGGAGTTTTTAGAGCGCTACAGTCGCGGAGAACCGCAGGTACTTTTCCAATCGCTGGTAGCGGACCTGGACACCCCTGTGTCGGCATATATGAAGCTGACCAAGGGCGAGAAATACAGTTGTTTGCTCGAGTCTGTCGAAGGCGGTGAAACACGCGGTCGTTATTCTATCATCGGACTGAGGCCAGACATAATCTGGCGTAATGACGGTGAAGCCACCCAAATTTGTCGCGATGTGGTTGCTGGGGAAGACCTACAGTTTACTCCTATGTCTGGTGAGCCGCTAGACTGTCTTCGCGACCTGATGGCGGAAAGTCTTATAGACTTGCCGCATCCCCTGCCCCCTATGGCTGCCGGTCTGGTCGGTTATATGGCATACGACATTGTGCGCCAAATGGAAGATATTGGCCCGGCAAGACCAGACCCGCTGGGACTGGCAACGTCCATTTTCATTCGTCCGACTGTGATGGCGATCTTTGATAGCGTGACCAACCTCGTCACTATCGTTACACCGGTGCGTCCACATAAAGACGCTGAGGCTCAAAATGCTTACGCCTCAGCGCAGCATTTGATCGACGAAATGATCGACAGACTGGACGCGCCGTTACCATTAATACCGTCACTGTCGGCACCAGATATGTGCGCTCCTGTTTCTAATACGCCGGAAGAAACCTTCAAAACGATGGTAAAAAAGGCGCAAGACTACATTCTTGCGGGGGATATTTTTCAGGTTGTGCTAAGCCAGCGCTTTACGATGCCCTTTGAATTGCCGCCGTTTGCGCTTTACCGAGCGTTGCGGCGCACAAATCCATCACCCTTTATGTATCACCTGGCGTTTGATGACTTCGCGATTGTTGGCTCCAGTCCCGAGATATTGGTGCGATTGCGCGACAATGAAGTAACCATCCGACCAATCGCTGGAACCCGATGGCGCGGCAAGAGCCAGCAGGAAGATCAACAGCTTACAGATGACCTTCTGGCTGATGAAAAGGAATTGTCAGAGCATCTGATGCTGCTGGATTTGGGGCGAAACGATGTTGGCCGGGTCTCGAAACCTGGAACAGTTGAAGTCACGGACCGGAATACCGTCGAATACTATTCACATGTTATGCATATCGTCTCGAACGTTATTGGCGAGCTTGACCCAGATTACGACGCGATTGATGCGCTATCTGCTGGCTTTCCAGCAGGTACGGTGTCAGGTGCGCCCAAGGTGCGAGCCATGGAGATCATTGATGAGCTGGAGGTGGAAGCGCGCGGCGTTTATGCTGGCAGTGTTGGTTATTTCAGCGCTAACGGCTCTATGGATACCGCAATTGTGTTGCGCACAGCCATTGTGAAAGATGGAAAAATGCATGTGCAGGCGGGTGCCGGTGTTGTCGCTGACAGTGTGCCCGAATACGAGTACACAGAATGCGTAAACAAAGCACGTGCCCTTGTAGTTGCTGCAAATGAAGCTTTGCGTTTCGCCTCGTCAAATCGCGGCTAAACCTGTCTTAGCGAGATTTTAGCGCCTCTTGCCTGGCAAGGGCCGCGACCATGACTTCACTAATAGGCACCAGTTCGAATCCTTTGGAAGCCAGAGTTTTTTGCCATTCTTCCAACACGTCAAGTGTGATGCTGTAGGGATGGCCGATGGCGATAGCATAGCCTCTCATCAGTGCGATTTTTTCAGTGGAGGCGAGCTGGCGCAGGATATAATCTTCGTCTTGCTCATTATCCAGAAAAATGTCCCGCGCAACAAAAGGAACACCTAACGCTTTGGCAGCGCGTTCTCCCATACTGTTGGGTGTCGTTAAACTGTCCACAAACAGCAAACCTTCACTTCGTAGGCGAGCCATCAAGCGCACCATTAGTGCGGGGTCCTCAGTTAGCAGACTGCCCATGTGGTTGTTCACGCCGACAAATCCATCAAATCTGTTCAGATTCCATTCAACGCGTTCTCCAAACTCATCAAAGCTGAGGTTCGTCAGTAAAGCATTGTCACCTGGGTCTGCCGATGCCCGATGGGATTGCATCGGTAAATGGACCATAAGTTCATGCCCAACAGCCCGCATAGCGGCTGTTTGTTCTTCTAGTTCATTGGCATAGGGCAGAAATGCGAGTGTAAGGGGGGCCTGCATGTTGCGCAGACGCTCAGTAGCGGCTTTATCCAATCCTACGTCGTCAATGATGATGGCGATTTTTGGATAAGCTGTTTGGCTTCGATCCGCCATTGTCGTAACTGCATTTTGCTGCCATGCAGGCTCTTGTTTGACGGGAACAACCGATGCGATTTCGCCAATGGATACGGATACACGAGCAACACTATCGACCCGGTATTCTTCAATAATGGCAACAATTTCCTGTTCATCCAGCACCAGCGGGGCGTTTGTGTTGGATGATTGACGAAAGATCGAAACCATAAGACCAACAAACACGGCAAGAACCGTCGCAATATAGAACAGCAGTAGTCGTTTCCGGGTCAATATGCGGGTTCCTTGGTTTTCAGCCTTGCCGCTTACTCGTTTGTCATCAGAATACCCTGAAAGCAATCATAAGCGTGCTTGCTTGTCGAGGCTGGCGGCAATAGTATCAGCGCACTTTTAACGGACGCGCCCCGCGTGGCTCTCATTAGTGACTGACCTATGTATATTCTTATCGATAACTACGACAGCTTTACATACAATTTGTACCATTATCTTACTGATTTGGGCGCTGATGTGGCGGTGCACCGAAATGACAAGATTACTGTTGATGCTGTCACTGAATTAAAACCACAGGGAATTATCATTAGCCCTGGGCCCTGCACTCCAAATGAAGCAGGAATTTGTCTTGATCTTGTCGACGCTGTGAGAGCAGAAATTCCTGTTTTAGGGGTGTGCCTGGGACATCAATCCATTGCCCAGGTTTTTGGTGCCAAAATTGTAAGGGCGCCATATGTCATGCATGGAAAAACCAGCGAAGTGCACCATGATGGAGGCAGCGTTTTTACGGGTCTGCCCTCGCCTTTTGTTGCAACGCGCTATCACTCTTTAACGGTCGATCCGGCAACTGTGCCGGAATGCTTGAAAATTACAGCGAAGACCGACGATGGTATCATCATGGGGCTTGCTCACGCAGAGTTGCCATTGCACGGTGTACAATTCCACCCGGAAAGCATTGCCTCGGAACATGGGCACGCTGTGATTAAAAACTTTCTCTCGCTATGTGAGCAAAAGGAGATGATTGATGCCTGATTTTGCGCAATTGCTTGGTTTGCTTGCAGATGGTGAGATGCTGACAATAGATCAGTCGTCAGAAGCCTTTGAGTCAATAATGGTTGGAGACATTCCGCCAGAGCAAATTGCTGCATTTGTCATGGCTTTGCGTGTACGCGGTGAAACCGTTGACGAAATCGTGGGCGGCGCTAGCGTTTTACGCTCAAAAGCAACATTGTTACCTAACCCAGGCGATGTTGTTGACACGTGCGGCACAGGCGGTGATGGACTTGGTACCTACAACATCTCAACAGCGGCAGCCCTGGTTGCTGCTGCGGCAGGGTGTCGTGTGGCAAAGCATGGTAACCGGTCGGTGTCTTCTAAATCGGGCTCGGCTGATGTTTTGGTCTCGCTGGGTGCCAATCTGGATATTTCACTAGAGCAAAATCAGGAAAGTCTGGACCGGTTTGGTTTTACGTTTATGTTCGCACCAGCACACCATAACGCCATGAAACATGTTGCATCGGTGCGCGCGTCGCTGAAGCTTCGGACCATTTTCAATCTGTTGGGTCCTCTTGCCAACCCTGCGCAGGCTAGACGGCAAGTTCTGGGTGTTTATGACCGTAAATGGTTGAGACCAATGGCAGATGTTCTAGCTGCTTTGGGCAGCGAGCATGTATGGGTTGTTCATGGGGAGGACGGCCTTGACGAGATCTCGCTTAGTGGCAAGACTTTTGTGGCGGAGTTAAAAGGCGGTGCTGTAAGCGAATTTGAACTAGACCCTGCCGATTTCGGATTTGTGTCAAAACCGCTGAATACGATCAAGGGTGGTGATGCCCATGAAAACGCTAATGCTTTGATGTCCCTGGCTGACGGCGCACCATCAGCCTACAGAGATATTACCCTTCTAAATGCAGCGGGCGCACTATTGGTCGGTGGGAAGGCACAAACCTTCGCTGAGGGTGTTGAATTAGCAGCAGCCGCCATTGACAGCGGCGCAACAAAAAAGCTGTTGCGCGAGTGGATATTGTTTACGAAAGCTAGTGGAGGCACTCCGTGACAGGGAAGGATGATATTCTTGCTGAAATATGCGCCCGCAAGGAAATTCATGTTTCGGTTAAAAAGGCTCAAGTGCCCCTTGATGCGCTCAAGGCTAATTTGTCAAACGTGAGCGCGCCGCGCGGCTTCGTTAATGCCTTACGCCATTGCGTTGATAACGGTGACTATGGCTTTATCTGTGAAATTAAAAAAGCCAGTCCATCCAAGGGCCTTATACGAGCAGACTTTAATCCTGCTGAGTTGGCGTCGGCTTATGAAAAAGGCGGTGCAGCATGTTTGTCTGTTTTGACTGACGAACCATACTTTCAAGGCCATGACAGCTATCTGCAGGAAGCGCGAAACGCCTGTGCCCTACCGGTGTTGCGCAAAGACTTTATGGTCGATCCCTATCAGGTATATGAAGCTCGGTCACTTGGCGCAGATTGCATCCTGGTCATTATGGCCGCGCTTACGGATGCTATGGCTGCAGAGTTGGAGGCGATAGCACATGATTTGGGAATGGATGTTTTGATCGAGGTACATGATGCGGCTGAAGTTGATCGTGCAATGCGACTTAAAAGCCCACTTGTTGGCGTGAATAATCGCAATCTGAAAACAATGGATGTGTCCTTGGACAATACATTGAGTCTGGTTCCCTCATTCCCGCCAGGACGCATTGCTGTTGCTGAGTCCGGGTTGAAAACGCCTGATGATCTTGCAGTCTGCGCTTCGGCGGGGGCCAACTGCTTTCTGATCGGTGAAACTTTTATGCGAGAGGCTGATGTTGTCGCCGCTGTTCGTTCCATGCAAAAGGTCAGTGCATGAGCGACAAATTAACCCACACGGATACAGACGGCGCTGCTCATATGGTTGATGTTGGCGCAAAGACCGCTACAAAGCGCACCGCCGTAGCGGAAGCGCATGTATCCATGAAATCAGCAACTGCAGAGCTTATAAAAGCAGATGCCATTAAAAAAGGTGATGTTTTAGCCGTGGCTCGCGTTGCCGGCATTATGGCAGCAAAAAAAACTCATGAGTTGATCCCACTCTGTCATCCTTTGGCGATTACAGGCGTCGATATATCGTTTAAGTGGCTATCTTCGAGCGTCTTGCGTGTTCTTGCCACAGCCAAAGTTGATGGTAAAACGGGGGTTGAGATGGAAGCACTTACGGCGGCAACAACAAGCGCCCTGACAGTTTATGATATGGCGAAGGCCGTTGATAAGGAAATGACAATATCTGATGTGCGTTTGCTTGAAAAAACAGGGGGGAAATCCGGCACGTACCAGCGGGATAGCGCATAATGATAAGTATTGAGCAAGCCTTCGAGAGAATTGTGGGCAATGCGCGCCCCCTTGGAGCAGAAAAGGTTGAAGTAGCGCGGTCTTCAGGGCGCGTGATTGCGGCCCCCATTCGTGCCCGGCGTTCACAACCCGGCTCTGACTTGTCCGCGATGGATGGCTATGCCGTACGCAGTGAGGATTTGGCGAACAAAACACCCCTGGCAGTGGTCGGCGAATCTGCTGCCGGTCACCCCTATGGTAAAGCAGTTAACCCAGGCGAAGCGGTAAGAATTTTTACAGGCGCCGTGGTGCCTGACGGTTCAGACCAGGTAGTTATACAAGAAAACACGACCATAAATGGGGTGGCATTATCGACAGACCAACCAGCACAGCCGAATGCAAACATCAGAAAAAAGGGCATCGATTTTCTTGAAAAACAATGTGTTCTCGAAGCTGGCACCTTTATGACCGCGAAATCTATCGGCCTTGCCGCAAGCGCAGGCCAGGCTTACCTAATGGTGCACAGGGCGCCTGAGGTTGCCTTATTGGCAACTGGCGACGAATTGGCAGACCCGGATAAAAGGACGTTCCGGCCTTATGACACGGTTGATAGCGCGCGACCACAGGTGCAGGCGTTAGCCGAAGAAGTTGGCGCGCGAGTGATATCAAGCAGTCATGCAAGTGATAACGCAGATGCCATAGCGAACGCGATTAACGTAAACCGGGGTGCAGATATTCTAGTCACTATTGGCGGCGCGTCAGTGGGTGATAAAGATTTGGTTCAGCAAGTCTTGAAGCGGGAAGGTATGGAGCTTGATTTCTGGAAAATCGCAATGCGTCCAGGAAAACCGCTGATATACGGCAAACGTGGAAATCAATATATTCTGGGGCTTCCTGGTAACCCTGCTTCTGCCTTTGTATGTGCGCTTATTTTTTTACGTCCGCTTATTGACCAGCTTATGGGACGACCCGCACCTTTACCGACAGGTATACCGCTTCCCTGTGCGACTAGTCTCCCTCTCAACGGGCCCCGTCAGCATTATATGCGGGCTCGTTTAGTCGGTGAACCCGGCCAGCGAATGGTTGATCCCGCGGCAAGCCAGGATAGCAGTCTTTCAACAGTGCTCGCGCAATGTGATGGTCTTATTGTCAGGCCACCGAATGCGTCTGCTGTGTCGGCTGGTCAATCAGTTTTCTTTCTACCTTTCTAGAGTGCCCAATGACCTTGTGTGGTTTAAGAACTTGACTTCTAATCAAATCGTGAACTAAAAGAGAACATAAGGTAAACGTTTTAGTTGGAGATACCATATGTTGACCACGAAACAGCAGCAGCTCTTGTTATTCATTGATGGGCGCTTGAAAAGTGGCGGTGTGTCCCCCTCTTTCGATGAAATGAAAGATGCTTTAGGGCTTAAGTCCAAGTCTGGAGTGCATCGGTTAATTAGTGCTTTGGAAGAACGCGGGTTTATAAAACGCATGGCGAACCGCGCACGCGCTCTTGAAGTCGTTAAGCTGCCTGATGGTGCCGGTGGTGACGAAGACTTACATGAAAAAATTGATAGCAATGTAATCGCTGCTGAGTTTGGTAGACCATCATCTGCTCCTTCCGATATGTTGGAGATACCTATGCACGGCAAGATTGCTGCGGGTACGCCAATTGAAGCGCTGGAAAACGCAGACTGCCACATATCAATACCTGCTTCTATGGCGGGGCGCGGTGATTGTTATGCACTTGAGATTTCTGGTGATTCTATGATCGAACTGGGCATTATGGACGGTGATACGGTCATTATTGAAAGCGGCCAAACAGCCAGAAATGGCGAAGTTGTTGTGGCGCTTGTTGATCAAGAAGAAGCCACCTTGAAAACCCTGCAACGGGATGGCGCAACTATTCAATTAGTACCGGCAAATGCCAGCCACGAAACGCAGTCTTATTCGGCGGACAGGGTGCGGGTACAAGGCAGACTTGTAGGCTTAGTTCGGCAATATCACTAAGTTTTAAAGAAATCACAAACAAGCGCGGTTCTTGTGAGGTTGCGCTTGCTCTTTGTTTAATTGCGGCTCTGTCTTTCCGGGCGATCATTTACATATTCCATTCTTAGCGCGCCTCTATCATTTGGGTTTTCTGGGAACCATATGGCAGCCGGACCATATTCATCAATGTCTTCGCTTGATAGGAACAACGCTGCCCCCCTGCAATGCCGTCGATGAAAATAGTTTGCGATGACTATGTTGCCGGCACTGCACGCGTATCTTGTTGTTTCTAGGGATTGGCTGACAACAATTTTCATATCCGCAGTTTCACCCGTGTCACTATTTGCTGCTAACAGGTTGACTTGGCACGCTCGCGTGTCGCACTGGCGGTTAAGTGGTTTGGTATAGTCGCCTACCCTGATATTCCAGTATCGTTGCCAGATTTCATCCCTGAAACTTCCTCTTCTACCGCCCGAAATTGCCATTTGGCCTTCGCCTGTTTCGCGGGCGACGACACGGCCCCCATTACTGATCAGCACTGTCGCTTTATCGAGACTAAGTATTGGCATTGCCAAAAAGACAACCGTAATCGCGAGGCCTGCTATTCGCGCGCTTTTAAAAACCATGATGAAAAAAAGTCCGATACCGGTAATTACCAGCAAAATGCTGTTAAATGGTCCAGCCCGGTAAACACTCATAGACATGTCAGACGCCGTATTCGCCACCCAGACAATAGAGTCTATGCCATATGCCATTATCGTTAAGGGTAGCCCGTCTAGTCCTAATGGCATTGCAAGGAGAGCGATCACGGCGGCGGGCATAATGATAAATGCCATCAAAGGTATTGCCGTTAAATTCACTAGGATACCAATCAGTGAAATAGACTGGAAATGATACAACGCGATAGGTGCGACCGATAGTTGGGCAATTAGGCTGGTGCTTGCAACCGCAACGACATAAGTGGCCAGCCTATTAAACGAGAACCGAGCTTTCCTGACAGACTTTGACTCTAATCGACGAGTATTTTCGCGGTTATTGTAGAGCTCGTAGGCCACAACGATACCAATCGTTGCCGCGAACGACATTTGAAAGCTGATGGACAAAATAGCGCTCGGTGACAGCATCAACACTAAAAGAGCAGCGATTGAAACGCTCCTTAGTGAGATTACACGACGATCAGTCATAACGGCCAGAAGAGCAACAGTTACCATGACGAAAGCACGTACCGTACTCGTCCCTGCTCCAGATAAAGCAAGATAGCCCAAGCCTATGAGCCATGCGATGCTTGCCGCTACCTTTCGTATGGGAAACTTTAAGGCTATGGCCGGGAATGCAGCCAACAGAAATTCGAAAAAGAAAAATGCTGCTCCCGTAATTAGTCCCATATGAAGCCCCGAGATAGCAAGCAAGTGGGCAAGCCCGGAATCGCGCAAATCATCGGCGACCCGCGGGTCCATGTATTGGCGATAACCCGTTGTTAAAGCGACGGTAATGCCACTTGCGGGTTGTTCGACCTGTTCCAAAATTCGGTTGGCAATAGTTGTTCTCTGATTTTCCACCCATGACATGAGGGGGTTAAGCCTGCTTGGCTCGTTTATGCGTTTTATGGGCGTTACGGCAAAGCCTTGTGTGGCAATGCCGCGAATCCTGTTATACTGCGCGAAATCAAAACCGTTCGGCACCAAACGGCCGCCCATCGGTTCAAATACTGCGTCAAAGGCTATACTCTCCCCGACTTTGAGGCCTTCAGGCATGTTTGTGCGGACTGAAATTCTGGCCTGTTTATCAACCAACCACTTCAGCGCGGAGGTTGTGTGAACGGTCACGGTCAAACGTGTTGCTTTCCCCGGACGCACTTCGAGGTTGCTGACACTGCCTTTCACAGAGACAAATGCCTCTCTATCCAGCCTGTCCTTTGGCAGCGCATTTTCTTGGTTTTGTGCCAGTGCCGCACCAAAATAAAGCGCTGACACACACATGGCAATGGTAAATAAGCGCTTTTTGTACGCAAAAGCCAAGCCTGCACATACTAATCCAGCAGCGAAGGCGACATAAACGTCAACAATTATCACATTGGACGTTATGACCACGCAGCATGCTGTTGCAAAGCAGGCAACACAGACCATCAAGCGCCAATCTTCGTGCAGAGACAGGCTCTTGCTAATCAAGGTTTTTACTTTCAAGGCATGCTCAATCATGATCGCTTTTTTCGAACCTTCAGTGCGTCATTTTTTCTGGTTTTTGGTAACAAACCAAATTTGTGTTCGATAACAACATATGCTAAAAGCCTCACCAAGCTTCTAATACAGCCGTTTTCCTTCTGAATTCTGCTGAATTTATTAAGAAACTACAAACATTTATGAACTGAGCGTGCCCATACACATGCCCAACGTTGTCACACGATTTGCCCCCTCACCTACGGGTTTTCTCCATATTGGAGGAGCAAGAACGGCTTTATACAACTGGCTTTTTGCCAGGCACTATGGTGGTGAGTTTTTGCTACGTATTGAAGATACGGACCGGGCTCGATCGACGGATGCGGCAATAGCCGCGATTGTATCAGGTATGGAGTGGCTTGGCCTTACGTCAGACGGTGAAGTAACCAGCCAATTTGAGCAGGCGCCGCGCCACCGTGAAGTGGCCGAGCATTTGCTAAAAACTGGCAAGGCTTACAAGTGTTATGCGACAGCAGAAGAAACAGCTGCATTACGAGCCACCGCGCGCGAAAACGGCGAAGTGTTTCGCGGTGACATGTGGCGAGACCGGCAACCTGACGCTGAAACTGCTGCTCGTGCATACGCTATTCGCCTAAAGATGCCTCGCGACGGTGAAACGACAATCAAAGACAGTGTGCAAGGCTCAGTAACGGTTCAAAACTCGACACTTGATGATATGATTCTGTTGCGATCGGACGGGACACCCACTTATATGCTGGCGGTTGTCGTCGATGATCATGATATGGGTGTAACGCACATCATCCGGGGTGATGACCATCTGAATAACGCCTTTCGACAGTATCAGCTTTTTGCCGCTATGGGTTGGGATGTGCCAGAATTTGCTCACATTCCTCTAATTCATGGGCCTGACGGCAAAAAACTTTCTAAACGCCACGGTGCTTTAGGGGTGGATGCCTACGCAGAAATGGGTTTCCTGCCTGAGGCGATGCGCAATTATTTGCTGCGCCTTGGCTGGAGCCATGGTGATGATGAGATCATTACAACACAACAGGCCATTGAATGGTTTAATCTCGAAAACATCGGTAAAGGCCCAGCCCGGTTTGACTTTGACAAGCTAGATAACCTCAACACGCATTATATGCGTCAGTTATCAGCTATTCAGCTCTTGTCCTGTGTTCAAAACGACCTAGAAAAGAGATTGGGCGTGCCTTTGTCTGAAGCGGAGAAGAACCGGATACTTGCAGCTATGCCGTCAATTGTTGATCGGGCCAAACGGTTGCCCGATATCGTAGATGGAGCATCCCTGTTTTGTAACATTAGGCCGTTAACGCTAACGGAAAAAGCGATGAAACTGCTTGAAGGCCAAACGGCCCAGATAGCAGATGTGGCGAACGAACTGGCCGCAATCACGGACTGGAAGCCAGACGTGGTCAAAGCGGCCATTATGTCCTTTGCGCAGGCAAGGGATTTGAAGATAGGAAAGGTAATGCAACCGATCAGAGCTGCATTAACTGGCGGTGCACCGTCAGGTGACTTGATCGAACTTCTGGATATTCTAGGCCAGGAGGAAGCGATAGCCAGGTTGAAAGACCAGGCGATTACCTGACTGCCTCCGGGTTACACCGGATATAATTTTATAAGGAGTATGGACCATGTCTAACGATCCCCTGAAATTGACCGGTAACGGTCTGGAAGTCGATCTCCCCGTGATGGAAGGCTCCGTGGGTCCAAAAGTAATTGATATTCGTAAGCTGTATGCTCAAACCAATATGTTCACGTTTGATCCTGGATTCACATCCACGGGTAGCTGCGAATCAAAAATCACCTACATAGACGGTGAAAAAGGCGAGCTTCAGTATCGCGGCTATCCTATCGAACAGCTTGCTAAGCAAAGTGACTATATGGAAGTCTGTTATCTTCTGCTTTTCGGCGAACTGCCAACAAAAGCAGAACGAGACAAGTTCGTTTGGGATATTACCCACCATACAATGGTCCATGAGCAGCTGCACCGCTTCTTCAGCGGCTTCCGCCGTGATGCTCACCCGATGGCAATTATGGTTGGTGTCGTTGGAGCGCTTGCAGCGTTTTACCACGACAGCACAGAAATTAATGACCCGCACCAGCGCATGGTTGCAAGCTATCGCATGATTGCGAAGATTCCGACGATTGCTGCGATGGCCTACAAATATTCGGTTGGACAGCCTTTTGTGTATCCAAGCAATGACCTGTCCTATGCGGGCAACTTCCTGAAGATGATGTTTTCTGTCCCTGCAGAAGAGTATGTGGTCAATCCTGTCCTTGAAAAAGCGATGGACCTTATCTTTATCCTCCATGCGGACCACGAACAAAATGCGTCTACATCAACTGTTCGCCTTGCTGGTTCTTCTGGTGCTAATCCGTTCGCTTGTATTGCTGCGGGCATCGCCTGTTTGTGGGGTCCTGCTCATGGTGGAGCCAACGAAGCGTGCCTGAATATGCTTTCAGAAATTGGCACAGTGGATCGTATTCCTGAGTTTGTTGCGCGGGCAAAGGATAAAAACGACTCTTTCCGTCTGATGGGCTTTGGCCACCGGGTTTACAAAAACTTCGACCCACGCGCGACGGTAATGCGGGAAACTGCCCATCAGGTTCTTACGGAGCTTGGCGTGGATGATCCATTGTTTGATGTTGCTATGGCTTTGGAGAAAATTGCCCTTGAGGATGAGTATTTCGTTGCTAAGAAATTGTACCCAAATGTGGATTTCTATTCAGGCATTATCCTAAAAGCTATGGGCTTCCCGACCGAAATGTTTACGGTTCTTTTTGCCTTGGCGCGGACAAGCGGCTGGATCGCCCAGTGGAACGAGATGATCGAAGATCCGACACAGAAGATTGGTCGTCCACGACAGTTGTTTACAGGAACACCAAAGCGAGATTACAAACCGCTTGATGATCGCTGAAGCAAGTCTTGATAGAATAGAAAAGCCGCCTTTATCAGGCGGCTTTTTTGTTAGGCTGGGAAGCAGAGTTATCTGCCTATTCAGCGGCCAGCATTGCCGTGAGTTTGGCCTGTGTCACCAATTCGTCGTTAACATAAGCAGCAGCATCGAATTTCCATACGGCACCGCCCCCTCGCGTTTTGGTCACTTTCATATGCAGCACGTCGCCAGGCTGTACCGGGCGTCGAAACTTCGCGCCATCGATACCCATAAAGTACATGACTTTCCCTTTGGCTTCGTCTCCCAGGTACTGCACAGCTAATACACCGGCTGTTTGTGCCATCGCCTCAAGGATCAAGACACCTGGCATAACGGGTTTTTGTGGGAAATGACCCGGGAAAAATGGCTCGTTTATTGTGACGTTTTTGATGCCTGTTGCGCTTTCGCCAGCCACAACGTCAATAAGCCTATCGACCAAAAGGAAAGGATACCGATGCGGTATCGATTCCATAATCTCGGCAATATCAAATTCCATGAAATCTACTCGTTGAGTTCAACAGACCTGGAGGTGTTAGGTGGGCTTTACTGCCCACCACTTCCGTCGCTAGCGGGTGCTTCGCCGTCTTCTTCTGAGCCCTCAGTTTGCTGACGCAAAGACAGGGTGACTGTCGGTAACGCGTCATCAAGCTGTTCAATAAACTCGGTCGTCACGTCTAGGCCAGCGGCTGTTTCCATTGCCAAACTCTTGCGCATAATGATTTTTGCACCGCGTTCTTTCAGTATGGTACGTAGCAGTGGCCCACGAGCGCGTTCAACCTGGGTCAATGCTTCCCGGCGCAGATTGTCCAGGAAAAGTTCGTATTGACGAAGATTGGTGGTCTCTTGCTGAAGTTGCAGTTGCATGCGCTGGCTTTCGGTTTGGAAAGCCTGTTCCTTCTCTGTCCGCTCAGTTTGGTATGCGCTGTCGCCAATAATAGACTTCCGCTTCTCCAGGTCATCGAAGTCAGTCTTCATGCGCTGCTGGAATTGGATCGCGGTTTGGTCCCAATACCCATCAGGTGATGTACGCTGACGTAGAGCAATAATGGCTTCACGAATTTGCGCTGTTTGAAGATCGAAATCTTTATACGCAGCAGCCTCGCGCTGCACACGTTCCTGATCAATAATCAGAATATCGGCTGATGCAGCCACGGTTGCACCAGTAGCTATAAGTAGGCCAACAGCGGCCATTTTGATCGTTTTTGCGAAGTTACGCATGATTGTGTACCCCATGTACTCTAAAAAGTTGTTCCCACGTTAAACTGTAGCGACTGTGTACGGTCGCCTAATTGCCTTCTCAACTGCCGGGACAAGTCAATACGGAATGGGCCAAATGGTGACTGCCATGAAAACCCTATACCAACCGATACCCGTGGTGCAGCACTATCCCCTGCAATACAGTTTGTGCTGAAGGGAAATACAAGACTAGGATCTTCTGCAGAAGCAGATTGAAAGTCCAAGAATTCCCTTCTTGAAAACGCGCAATTTGGCCTATCATCAATTTGCCCGCGGAACAAGGAGCCAGCGTCAATAAATGCTGACGCATTGATCCCAGTTTCAAGCGCCGCTTCGCCGAGTGGGAAAAACAACTCCGCGCGTCCAATGTAAAAGGCTGTACCGCCAAGTGCGCTTGTTCGCTGTGTGGTGGTGCCAGAAAAGTCTCTTGGACCGATACCCGCCACATCAAAACCCCGAATACGCGGTCCACCGATATAGAACTTGTCTGCCAGTAAGACATTTTGCCCAAGGCCCTGAATAAAGCCGCCCTCGGCACTATACCGGAAGGTCCAGCCACGGAAGGGCGTCCAGTAATTATCGGTAGAAATTCTTGATCGCAAGTATCTTACATTACCTCCCAAGCCTGCAAAGTCTTGGCTGAAGGATAAAGATTTACCGCGCGTTGGTCGGATTAGACTGTTACGGGTATCATAGCTGACCGAGTAGCCAAATATTGATTGAAAACGACTACCGACAGACTCTTGAAATGCTTGACCAAATCCAACTGCAAGTTCGCTATCCTGAAAAATACCGTCATTGTTGGTATCGAAGTCTATCGCCGTTATATCCCCGTCGTTATTTCGATCAAATCGGTCCAGCAGTTCTGCGTCGGCGGTAGGGTCCCCGGTTAATTGAGCTTGTACGGAGGTAACGAAACCAGTGAAGGTACTTGTCAGGCGATCATTAGGGATTTCAACATTGTCACGCCGCAAAGTGTAGCGGGTTGATAAAACCCAATACTCATTGAGCGCCATGCCTGCGCGCAACGAAAAGCCCAATGAGTCTTGGTCAAACGCTGCACCAAAGTTGGAGCTGTCGACGCGCCGAGCAAAGATATCGAAGCCAGCCGCAACTCGTCTGCCCGCAAAATATGGCTCCGTAAAGCCAAGATCAATTTCTTGTCGAATACCAGAGAGTCTTACGCCCAACCGTAAGTCCTGGCCCCTACCCTGAAAGTTTCTCTGTCTGATAGAGAAGTCGAAAATAAAATTCTCAAGGCTAGAGAAACCGGCACCCAGGTTTAGTTCTCCCGTTGCCTGTTCTTCCACCGCAACATCCAGAACCATGCGGTCCGGCTGAGACCCCTGCAATTGCTCAATTTCAACATTCCTGAAGAAATCCAGGCGCTGAAGACGGTTATCTGATCGATTGACCAGTGCCGAATTAAAGGCGTCACCTTCCTGGAGACGAAATTCCCGCCGGATGACTTTGTCGAGCGTGACCACGTTTCCGCGAATGTTAATTCGTTCGACATAAACGCGCGGCGCATCAAGGATTCTGAACTTTATGTTCATCACGCGGGTTTCGCGGTCACGGTTGATCTCTGGGCGCACGTCGACAAAAGCGTATCCCAGCAACCCAGCAGCGTTTGAGAGTTGTTCGATGGTCTGCTCAATCGCTTCGGCGTTATAGTCCTGTCCTTGCTGCATCAACAGGAAAGCGCGGAACAATAGTTCGTTAACGTCGCGGATTTCGCTTTCGATTTCGATTTCGCCGAACTTATATATCTCACCTTCTTCAACCGTGAAGGTAATAAAAAAGTCTTCGCGATCTGGCGTTAGTTCCGAGACGGCTGAAACCACGCGAAAATCAGCATAGCCTTGGTTAAGGTAATGCTGGCGAAGGACTTGCTGGTCATAGGCCAGTCTGTCTGGGTCAAATGTGTCATTTGATGTAAAGAACTTCCACCAACGAGACTCTTTAGTTGCCAAAACGTCGCGAAGGTCACCGTCGCTGAATACTTTGTTTCCCAAAAAGTTGATCTTGCTGACCTTGGTTTTTGGTCCTTCCTGAATTTCTATAACCAGATCAACGCGGTTTTGTTCTTGCTGAACCACTTTGGGTTCAATGATCGCGGCAAACCTGCCAGATCGTCTGTACAACTCCAGCATGCGTTGCACATCAGCGCGAACTCTCGCACGGGTGAAGACCTGCCTTGGACGAAGGCGAACTTCCTCCAAAAGCTCTTCGTTATCGAGCTTCTTGTTGCCCTCAAAAATAATCCTGTTGATGATTGGGTTCTCGACAACACGGACGATCAATACCCCGTTACTCTCTGTCAGCTCAACATCGGAAAATAAGCCGGTGGCGAAAAGGTTTTTCAGACTTATGTCAAGCAACGCTGGATCAAATGGGTCGCCTGGCCGCACTGATAGATAGGACGCGATTGTTTCTGGTTCGACACGCTCGTTGCCAGAAACAGAAATTTGTCTGATTATGGGAACCTGCTGTTGCTGTCCTGCTCCAGCTTGCTGGGCTGCAACATCTGGAATCATGAGAAAAACAGCAAAAAAGCTCAAAACCAGAACGATAGGTTTTGCTGAACGCGTTAATAAAAAACTCAAGTCTTAGCCCAATCCAAAATAGTCTCTTGCGCAATGGTCGTGAAATTGGCCTAGAGCGCCATAGATTGCAAGTCATTCAAGGTCACAAAAACCATAAAAATAAGCATTAAAGCCATTCCGGCGGCAAAACTGGCCTCTTGCGCTTTTTTGCTAAGGGGTGAACCCTTAACGGCCTCAAGCCCATAGAACATCAAGTGGCCACCATCTAGCACAGGAATTGGTAACAAATTTACGATACCAAGGTTCAGAGACAGAATGGCGAGGAAGAAAATAAAGCTTGTCAAACTTATGCTCGCTGCCTCTCCAACCATGTTTGCAATCCTTACCGGGCCGCCGAGTTCTTTAACAGATCGAACGCCAAGCACTATCTGACCCAATGTGGTGAACATCATGTCACCCATGTCGACCGTTTGGCGTACACCTTCATTCAGCGCGGCCACCACACCCAGTTCCATTAGTACAGGTCTGCCAGACCCAACCCCGAGGCGCCCAAGTGGGTACTGATTGCCAAAACGGTCCTGCATGTAGGTTATGTCAAGTGTAACCATAATAGTCTGGCGCGCGCCGTCTCTCTCGACAACCAAGGGGATGGTTGCTGCAGGATAAAGACGAATAATATTGCCGACATCACTAAAGCGACTAACAGTCTCGCCATTTACGGAAATGATACGATCGTCCGGCAGAAGACCCGCCTTATCAGCGGCCGATTGCTCAACAATGCTGGCAATTACTGGTTCTGAAATGGATACACCGTTTGTGAAGGCAAAAGCCGCAAAAACCAAAGCCGCCGCAACCAGATTGATTGCGGGGCCTGCAAAGACGATCAAAGCACGCTGCCACACTGGTTTATAGTGAAAACAAACGTTTTTTTCTTCGTCGCTTATATCCTCTGGAATGTCCCCGGGGTTGCTCGCAGCCGACGCGTCACCAAAAAACTTTACGTATCCACCAAGCGGCAAAATACTGAACTTCCACCGCGTACCGTTTTTGTCGGTTCTTCCAAAGACTTCTTTACCCATGCCAATTGAAAATGTGTCAACTTTGACGCCAAAAATTCGGGCAACAATGAAGTGCCCCCATTCATGGATAAAAACAAGAATAGAAAAGCCGCCAATAAAGGCAGCAATAGTGAATAGAATTCCTGGACCTTCGGTTTCCATAGCTAAACTCGTTACTCCTGAGTCATTGGTCTATTCGCCGTCATTGCGCGTGGTGTTCAACCAGTGCCTGTGCGGCACGTCGAGCTTCCATATCATATTCAAACACCATTGAAAGTGATTGTGGCGCTTTCATGTCACTTTTATCAAGGGCAGACTTAACGACAGATGAAATATCCATGAACCCTATTTGGCCTGCCAGAAAGGCTTCAACTGCTATTTCGTTAGCAGCATTGAGAACAATGGGTGCCGCACCACCGTGATGCAAGCTCTGCATAGCCAAATCAAGGCACGGAAACGTATCCAGATCAGGCTCTGCAAAAGTTAAATCTGCGTTTTTAGGTAATGACAAACGATCAACAGGTGCATTCATCCGATTAGGCCAAGCTAGCGCATAGGCAATAGGTGTGCGCATGTCAGGACTGCCCAACTGCGCCAGGACACTCCCATCCGCATATTGGACCATGGAGTGAATTATTGACTGTGGATGAACCACAACTTCGATTTGATCCGCTGCAACCGGGAACAAATGAAAGGCTTCTATTAATTCCAGGCCTTTATTCATCATTGTCGCCGAGTCTACAGATATTTTGGGGCCCATACTCCAGTTAGGGTGGGCGATCGCTTCTTCAGGTGTCACGTTTTTAAGGCAATCTCCCCGCCGGTTCCAAAACGGTCCTCCAGAAGCGGTTAGAATTATTTTTTCCACTGAGGCAGGTCTGTCAAAATCAAACACTTGGAAAATTGCATTATGCTCGGAGTCAACAGGTAAAATTTTGGCATTATTGGCGTCGGCCTCTTTCATGAAAAGGTCACCAGCACAAACCAAGCATTCTTTGTTGGCTAAGGCAATTGTTGCGCCGCGTTGCACCGCAGCGAGTGTTGGTGTCAGGCCTGCAGAACCAACGATCGCCGCCATAACCAAGTCACTGCTTCGCTCAGCCGCTTCGATAAGTGCTGCTTGACCCGCTCCACATGCGATATTGGTACCAGAAAGAGCTTGCTTGAGAGTGCTATATTGCTCTGCGTTTCCGACAACAGCAAATTCCACATCAAACTCGATAGCCAGTGTAGCTAATTCTTCGACGCTATTGTTTGCGGTTAATGCAACGACCTTGAACGCGTCTCTATTCTTTCTAACAAGGTCAAGCGTACTTAACCCAACTGAGCCTGTTGCTCCCAGAATTGAAATGGACTTCGGCGACACATTGGACATTTCAGTCAACTCCAGTTCATATCAGCTATGTTCATTGATATAGCCACAAAGGGTGCCGCAAAAACCAGGCCGTCAACACGGTCTAATATCCCGCCATGGCCGGGGATTAGGGCACCGCTATCTTTTTTGTCGAGCGCTCTTTTAACAGCGCTCTCATAAAGGTCACCAATCTGAGCGACAACAGCAACAACGGCGGCCAGCGCAGGCATAATTACGGGGTTCCCATATTCAAAAATTAGAGAAATCGCAAGCGATACCAAGGCAGCCAATGCCATTCCGCCAATTAATCCTGCCCAGGTTTTCTTTGGGCTTATTCGGGGGGCTAGCTTCGGTCCACCTATGCCCTTTCCTGCAAAGTATCCGCCAACATCCATCGCCCAAACCGCAAAAAATAGCCAAATTACCAATATTCCATGGCTGTCCTGCTCCCGTAACCACGCCATGGCCACAACGGCAAAAGAAACATAGCAAACACCCACAAATGCATTGGCTGTGTTTCGCCCCTTTGTCTTTTCTACCACCAGCCTTTTTGGCGGTAATGCGACCAAGACAAAGCCGATACCTAACAAAAAGGTAACCAACATTGCGTTGCTTATCTCGAAGTAGTTTGATGTTACCAGCGCTGTCGGGATTATTATGGCTAGCAGCCCTATATTCCTCAAGGGAGACCTAGGGACTTCGGTCAGTTCACACCATTCCCGGTACATCAACGAGGCGCCCACAACCAACAGGGCGAAAAACCACCAACCACCTAGGTAAATCAGCCCCAGAACAACTGGAAGAAGTGAAAGCGCTGATACGATACGTTGAGACAGGTTTTCCGATAAACCAAGAGGCATATTGAGACCCAATACCTTTTAAGGTCTAGCGCCGTAGCGCCGGTCTCTAGTCTGGAAATCAATAACAGCATCCGAAAAACTCTGGCGCGTAAAATCAGGCCAAAGAACCGGAAGAAAAGAAAATTCTGCATAAGCCGCCTGCCACATCAAAAAATTGGACAAGCGCTTTTCACCGCTGGTTCTGATGATCAGGTCGGGGTGCGGTATGCTGGCTGTGTACAAGGCCTCCTCAACCGTTCTCTCAGAAATATCAGCCACATTTAACGAACCTTCGGCGACACGTGAGGCAATCGCTTTGCAGGCTTCTGCTATCTCTTCCCTGGCGCCATAGCTAAGGGCAACCAAAAGAGTAAGGCGCGTATTATGGCGCGTTTCTGTTTCCGCGTGCTTTATCAGGTCTTGGATATCCTCGCTCAATGTGTCTCGCCGACCAATAACTTGTAGCTTGACGCCTTCCTTTGACAGCGTCCGTATCTCGCGTTTCAGATACATTCTCAGCAGGCCCATTAGGTCGCGGACCTCGTCTGGAGGGCGGTTCCAATTCTCAGATGAAAAAGCATAAAGAGTGAGGTAGGAAACACCATTATCAATGGCGCCATGGATGGCTTCCTTTACTGCATCAGCGCCCTTTCGGTGGCCTTTGCTGCGGGAAACACCATTTTTCGTCGCCCATCTACCGTTGCCGTCCATGATAATGGCAACATGAGTTGGTACTGGAGGAGAGCCTGTCTCCAAAGATGCGGCGGCTTCTGCTCTCATCATCAAACCTGCATGATTTCCGCTTCTTTAGTGCTCAGTGCGTCGTCTACACTACTGACATATGTATTGGTCAGTTCTTGGACTTCTTCGGAATACATTTTGTGGTCATCTTCACTGATGATTTTATCTTTCTCCAGCCTTTTTAGGGTATCCATACCATCACGGCGGACATTGCGGATGGCAATACGTCCCTGCTCCGCATACTTTGCAGCCACTTTGGCTAGTTCTGCGCGGCGCTCTTCGTTTAACTCAGGGATAGGAATACGGACTAACTGTCCGTCCAGCATTGGGTTCAACCCCAGGCCGGAATTTCGGATGGCTTTTTCTACTGCGGCTGCATTCGACTTGTCCCAAACCTGAACAGACAGCATTCTGGGTTCTGGTACAGTCACGGTACCAACCTGATTGAGAGGCATGGTCGATCCGTAAACATCTACAGTTATGGGATCAAGAAGGGCGGCGGACGCTCTGCCAGTGCGCAGGCCTGCAAATTCAGTTTTCAAAGCCTCAACTGCGCCTTTCATTCTGCGCTCAATGTCACCTAAATCAATATCATCATCACTCATGTTACTTCTCCTCGCCTACAACCGTGCAGGTACCACCACCTTGAAGCACATGTACAAGCTCATTTTCTGTATGAATGGAAAAGACCACAATTGGAATATTATTTTCACGGCTCAATGAAATTGCCGATGCATCCATTACTTTCAGGTCTTGTCGCAATACATCCATATAAGACAATGTTTCATAGCGTACAGCCGATGGATCGGTTTTAGGGTCTGCGTTGTAAACGCCATCCACTTGTGTGCCCTTGAGAAGCGCATCACAGTTCATCTCTGCTGCCCGCAATGCTGCAGCGGTGTCTGTAGTGAAAAACGGATTACCCGTGCCAGCAGCAAATATGACGACACGGCCCTTTTCAAGGTGACGGATTGCGCGGCGCCGAATATACGGCTCGCTAACGCTTGCCATGGGAATGGCCGACAAAACGCGGGTGTCCACGCCGACCTGTTCAAGGGAGTTTTGCAGCGCCAGGGCATTCATCACTGTCGCAAGCATACCCATATGGTCTGCAGTAGACCTATCAAGCCCTTCTGCGGCTCCTTTTATGCCACGAAAAATATTGCCGCCACCAACAACAACGCAAACCTCAGCACCAATATCACGTGCTTGTTTTATTTCGTTGGATACCCGTGTGGCTGTTTCTGGGTCTATTCCATAACTGCCTTTGCCCATCAGGGCTTCGCCAGACAGTTTAAGCAAAATACGTTTGTAGCGCGGCGTTGCAGACATCTGCGACCTAACTCCCCTATTTCCCCCACCCGCGCTTAGGAGCGCTTATCGGGCGCAGCTTATCTTCTTCGATAGTTGTTTGCCATATATGATTTAGCTTTCAACAACAATTTATTGGCTGCTTATATCAAAATGACGAAAAAAAAGCCCGGATGCCAATGCACCGGGCCTCTTTATTGGTTTTACAAGGATTAAACGCCAGCTGCGGCAGCAACCTCAGCGGCGAAATCATCTTCTTTTTTCTCGATGCCATCACCAACTTCCATACGAACAAATTGAACAAGCTCAATTGCTGTACCTGCTTCTTTGGCAGCGTTTTCGATCACTTTTGAAACTTTTGTTTCACCATCAATCACAAATGTCTGATGCAACAGAACAACTTCTTCCAGATACTTACGCATCCGACCAACAATCATTTTTTCAATGATTGCTTCAGGCTTACCGCTTTCACGGGCTTTGTCCATCTGAACTTGCTTTTCACGCTCTACAACCTGGGGATCAAGATCATCCTCACCGAGCGACGCCGGATTAGTTGCCGCAATGTGCATAGCCAGCTGTTTACCGAGAGGCGCAAGAACATCGGCACCTGCGTCCGATTTCAGCCCGACAAGTACAGCAATTTTGCCCATTCCATCAGTAACAGCACCGTGAATATATGAAGCAACCAAACCGTTGGTGACCTCAATGGTCGCTGCACGGCGTAAGTTCATATTCTCACCGATTTTCGCGATGTTATCTGTCAGCACCTCTGCAACTGTTTTATCAGTACCTGGATAAGTAGCCGCCGCGATTGCTTCGATATCATCACCAGTCTCAAACGCAACGGTTGCAACATCACCTACAAATGACTGGAACTGCTCATTACGCGCAACAAAATCAGTTTCAGAGTTTACTTCTGCAACTGTGCCTTTAGTTCCCTCTGCTTTCGCTGCAACCAGGCCCTCGGCAGCAACGCGGCCTTGTTTTTTTCCTGCTGAAGCAAGCCCTTTTGCGCGCAACCAGTCTACGGCCGCTTCAATGTTGCCATCATTTTCAGCTAACGCTTTTTTACAATCCATCATGCCTGCGCCAGACTTTTCGCGCAGTTCTTTAACAAGAGCGGCAGTAATTTGTGCCATCGGTGATCTCCTGAGTGGCCCTCGGGCCATAATCTATCGTGAACGGGTAACCCGGACTAAATAGCCCGGGTTTTTGACACATGAATTATTCAGCGTCTTTTTTTTCTGCTTTTTTGGCAGGGGCCTTTTTAGCCGCTGGCTTCTTTGCCGCTGGTTTTTTGGCAGCAGCTTTCTTTGCTGGAGCTTTTTCACCAGCGTCTTTTTCAGCTGCTTTTTTTGCGGGTGCTTTTTTCGCAGCCGGCTTTTTGGCGGTAGCCTTCTTAGCTGGCGCTTTTTTGGCTGGCGCTTCTGCCTCAGCTTCTACAGGAGCGTCCGCTGGTGTCGCTTCAACTGGGGCAGTTGCCTCTTCAGCCGGAGCCTCTGCAACGACTTCCTCCACTGGAGCTTCCTCGGCCACAGCTTCGACGGCCGCAACGGCTTCTTCTGGGGCTTGCTCTGCCGCGCCCAAATCAACACCTTTTGCTGTTAGGTCAGCCTGAATACCATCCAAAACTGCATCAGCAACCAAATCACAGTAAAGGCGAATGGCGCGTGTCGCATCGTCATTACCCGGAACCGGATAATCGATGCCATCAGGTTTAGAGTTTGTATCGATCACGCCGATTACAGGAATATTTAATCGGTTTGCTTCTGCAATGGCAATATCATCACGGTTGACATCAGCGACAAAAACAAGGTCAGGCAAGCCGCCCATATCCTGAATGCCGCCAAGCGAAAGCTCGAGCTTGTCGCGTTGGCGCGTCAACTGAAGTGTTTCTTTCTTAGTCAGTCCAGTGTGCTCTTGGCCAAGCTTTTCATCCAGTTGCTTTAGACGCTTAATAGACTGAGAAATAGTCTGCCAGTTAGTCATCATGCCACCGAGCCAGCGGTGGTTAACGTAATACTGACCACAGCGCTTTGCAGACTCTGCAATGATTGGAGATGCTTGACGCTTCGTTCCAACAAACAATACACGTCCGCCGCCAGCTACTACGTCACGCACAGTTTGCAGGGCGCGGCTAAAGTATGGGACTGTTTGTGAGAGATCAATAATGTGGATACCGTTACGCTCACCGAAGATAAACGGTGCCATTTTCGGGTTCCAACGGTGGGTCTGGTGACCAAAGTGCACGCCTGCTTCCAAGAGGGCGCGCATATCGACTACGGGCGTTGCCATAATTCTGCTCCTTTTCCGGTTATGCCTCCGCAGGGTTGCGTCACCTGAAACTCAGGAATGACACCGGATGGCGACTTACCAACTCAGTAAGGAACCGACCCCTGCGTGTGAAGTCGCCGCTCGTATAGGCGGGTAATTAGCAGATATCAAGCGATTTCTTTCGAAATATTAGGTTTTAGGCCTTTCGACGGACAATTCCCTCTCAGTGGCCTTTGTTACGCCGTATCCCGCCGCTTTATCGATAGTGATGGCAATACGCCGATCCTTGACCTCTACCTTTGGCAGAACTTTCACGACAGACTCTTGACGAGCAGCCTGCATCGCTGCTGTAACAGTTGAAGAACGAGCAAGTTTCATGAGATTAAGACGCGTTGGGAACATAAGTGGCACGCGGTCAGCTTTCCAGTCCGAGAGAACTTCGCGGGGCTTCAGCCAGTGTGCTGAAACCGCTTCTTCTCCATCAAAGTCTTCCAGGTGATCATTGTCGGCAGCCAGATAAAAATATGTATCGAATCTCCGTGGCACTGTCTCTGGTGTGATCCAATGCGCAAAAGGCTCCATGGTTGCCACTTCTAACTGCACTCGTTCGGTTTGAAGGAGTTTCTCGAAACCCACGCCTTTTGGCAAAAGGTAATCCGATCGTCTATCGCCCAGCAAAATATTTGTTTCTTCATAAAGTTCACGGACAGATGCAATGCGCAGGGCCAGGTCTCGGAATGTACGACGATCCTTTTTCAGGTAACGTTGCCAGCGCCAGGTGTCGAAGTCGGACGGATCGACCTTGCCTCCTGGAAACACGAGTGCCCCGGGCGCAAATCGCATTGTTTTTGCCCGTTCAATCATCAGAACTTCCAATCCACCCAGACCATCGCGGATGAGCAAAACAGATGACGCCGGGTATGCTGGGGCGATGTTCCGTGTAGCTTTGGGTTCCATTCTACACCTCTTCTGCCATGGACACACCTATTTCAGCCGCTATGGCTTGGCGAAGTTCCGGAGAAATTTTGTAGTTTCCCGGTAACCTAAACTCAGCATATCGTTCGTTTTCATAGACCGGCACTTTAACAGTGACCTTACCCTTACCGCCTGATTTTCGGTCCAGAACTGCTTTTATAGAATGAAAGGCATTTGTATTCTCGATTTCTACAAACAGTCCCTTCGTTGATTGGGAGGCAACGGTTTCCAACGATTCAATTGAGCGACAGGACAGGCCAATGCTATCATCATCATCTCGCTTGCGGATCGAGGCCGACACAACAACCGGTGCACCCTCCTCAACAAGGCGGCGCATATGGTCTAGGTCATCACCAAAATACATCAACTCAAAGGCATCCGTTTGGTCTGATAAAGTCAGGCGACCGAACTTGTTGCCGCGACGGCTCGTGCCCTCACGGTAGCCCGCAATGGCACCTGCCATGCGCACGGTTTGACCAATTAAGCCAGTATCTGTCATGACTTCCTTCGCCGGTATGATCCGCTCACGTTCAAGAAGTGTTGCGTATGTATCAAGGGGGTGTGCAGACAGATAAAACCCGATCGCTTTCTTTTCCTCTTCCAACTGTTCGGTCGCGGTCCAGCTTTTGACTATTGGCATACTGGGTCGATCAACCACTGCCGCGGCATCGCCAGCAAACAAACTGGTTTGGTTACTTTCCCGCTCCTGCGCCTGCATTTGAGCGGTGCGCTGAATTATGTCAGCCGCAGCAAAAGCTTGTGCTCTGTCGGCAACCAAACTGTCGAAGGCACCAGCAGAGGCTAGCCGCTCAATCTGACGCTTGTTTACAAGCTTCGGGTCAATTCTATCTGCAAAATCAAAGACATCTGTATACGCACCGTTTTGTTTTCGTTCGGCAACAATAGCTTCCATTGCTTTTTCACCGACGCCTTTTATCGCGCCCAGTGCATAGCGTACTGCCAAGTTTCCTCTCGGATCGCTTTCATCCGTGTAAGGCTCAGCCACTTTCTCGACCACAAAAGCAACGTCTGATGTATTTATGTCCGGTAGTAAAAGTGGTATTTCGCTTCTTTGGAGTTCTTGTTTGAACATACCGAGTTTATCGGTGTTGCCCATGTCCAGTGTCATAATGGCCGCCATGAACTCAACCGGGTAGTTGGCTTTCATGTAAGCTGTCTGATAGGCAACTAGTGCATAAGCTGCGGCATGCGACTTGTTAAATCCATATGATGCAAACTTGGTTACCAAATCGAAGATATAGCTCGCTTTTTCGAAGTCTATACCGCGCTCCACCGCTCCCTCGCAGAAACGACCGCGTTGCTTATCCATTTCTGCCTGAATTTTTTTGCCCATCGCCCGGCGAAGCAGATCAGCCTCCCCAAGGCTATAACCACTCATCACCTGCGCGATCTGCATCACTTGTTCCTGATATATGATAACGCCGTATGTTTCTGACAGAATTTCTTCCAGTATTGGATGCGGATACTCCACATCTTCTCTGCCGTGCTTCCGGTCAATGTAGGTTGGAATATTATCCATCGGCCCTGGCCGATATAGGGCCACAATCGCGATTATGTCTTCAAATTGGTCAGGCTTAAGGCCTTTAAGAACAGAGCGCATGCCTGTGCTCTCAAGCTGAAAAACACCGGCTGCATCGCCTTTTTGCAACAATTCGTAAGAGAGTTTGTCATCGAGCGGGAGATTATTGATATCTATATCAATGCCCCGTTCCCGAACATATTGAACAGCGCGATCCAATACCGTCAGTGTTTTAAGGCCAAGAAAGTCAAATTTTACAAGGCCCGCCTGCTCTACCCATTTCATGTTGAACTGAGTGACGGGCATATCCGACTTTGGATCACGATAGAGCGGCACTAGCTCGTCCAGTGGACGGTCCCCAATAACGACACCTGCTGCATGGGTAGAAGAGTGAGCATAAAAACCTTCTAGCTTCAGGGCTCGGTTTATTACACTGCGCGTTAGTTCATCGCTGTCAATTTCTGCCCGTAGCCTCGGCTCGCTCTCGATTGCCTCAGACAAAGTCATGGCGTTTCCGGGGTCGTTGGGGATCATCTTTGACAATCGGTCCGTGACGCCGTGAGGCTGCTGTAAAACCCTGCCACAGGCCTTTACCACTGCGCGTGCCTGCAGTTTTCCGAAGGTGATGATCTGAGCTACTCTGTCATAGCCGTATTTGTCCTGCACATATTTTATGACCTTCTCCCGTTTGTCCTGGCAGAAGTCGATATCGAAATCGGGCATGGATACCCGCTCGGGGTTCAGGAATCGCTCGAACAGTAGGGAAAACTGTAGCGGATCAAGGTCTGTAATCTGAAGCGCCCATGCGACAACTGATCCTGCGCCAGAGCCGCGACCCGGCCCCACCGGGACATCATTGTCTTTTGCCCACTGGATAAAATCCGCAACGATTAGAAAGTAACCTGGAAAACCCATTTGATTGATCACACCAAGCTCAAAACTTAGGCGATCCCAGTACTCTTGTTCCCACGTCTCACCTCTGCCAGCCTCCAACTGATCTTTTTCCGCCTTGACATCCAGTCTTTGTCTAAGCCCCTGCTCTGACTGAGCTCGCAACATATCTGCTTCAGAAACATCAAGCCCCATGGTAAAATTCGGCAGTAGTGGATCAATTTCCTCAACTTTGAAATGACACCGCTGCGCGATAGTTACTGTATTTTCAATGGCTTCAGGTAAATCTGCGAAAAGCTTGACCATTTCTTCAGCGGACTTGAACCTGTACTCTGGGTTCAGTTTCCTTCGGTCCGTTGCCGCAACATAGGTGCTATCAGCCATGCACAGTAACGCATCATGCGGTTCATACATATCGGGACCAACAAAATAGGGCTCGTTCGTTGCAACGATGGGCAAATCATATTTGTAGGCCAGATCAAGCAGGTCTTCTTCGATCTGTGCTTCTGCGTCCTCGCCGTGCCGGGTCAATTCTACATATAATCGGTCAACGAAAAAATGTTTCAGGAGCTGCAGGCACTGTTCCGCCATTTCCGGTTTGCCCGACAGTAACAATTGCCCCACTGGACCGCTAGCGCCGCCGGTCAAACAGATTACATCGTCCGTAAGGCCTTCAAGTTTCTTGATATCGAACTGAACGCCAAGCTGCGGATCACTGGACAGGTGAGCATTGGAGACAATCCGCATAATATTGCCATATCCTTTGCGAGACTGCGCAATCAGTATCAACCTTGAGGGCGGCGGCGTATCCTTAGGAGGTCGAGCGGGTTGGTTTTTGTCGTCCCCTGCTGTGTAGACAACATCCAGCGTCACACCCGCAATTGGCTGAATACCCTCATCAGTGGCATATTTAGAGAATTCTAAAGCACCAAACATATTATTGGTATCAGTAACAGCCACAGCTGGCATCTTATGGCCAACACACTGTTTAATCAGGTCTTTGACGTGAATCGCACCCTCTGATAGCGAATAAGCAGTGTGTACACGCAAATGAACAAACGGTGCATGAGACATAGACAGAAACTCCGAACCAGTTAACGCCAAATGGCAAGCATTGCGCCAATCAAGGCCATCGAAACAACAATATTACCCAAATGTATCGAGAAATGCCGGAGCGTTTTGTCCTCAAATGCGTAATTTGGTAAAACAGCACCTCCAACTACCAATGTTGCCATCAAAAGGCCAACAACGGCACCACCAGCCCAATCACCCGGTGGCATGCCAGACCAGATAATAACGATGGCTAAACCGACACCGAGAGCAAGACTAGCCAAAAAACTTTTGATCATGGCAGTCACCGGTGAACCCGATTCCTTAATCTGTTCTTCAGTCAGGCCAACTTCCTTCATCCAAGCTTTTCCAAACAAAGGCCCATACCACAGACCTCCAACAAATAGTGTTATCAGCCCTGCAAACGGTATCGCTAGCCAGTTGATTTCTGCAAATACGCCCATGAAACCCTCCCCTCAATTCCACTAGATATTCAAACTAGTATGGGAACGGGATCGGCTCAAGGCTATGGTTAGATTTGATGAAGTTTTCCGTCAGTAAGCATGAATTGACGGTCCATTTTTGACGCCAGCGCCCGGTCATGTGTCGCAATAATTCCTGCGACACCCTGTTCGCGGACCGTCGAAATGAAAAGGTCAAAAACTCTGCTCGCTGTTTCTTCGTCCAAGTTGCCTGTGGGTTCATCTGCAAGCACGAGCTTTGGACCTGCTGCGAGCGCTCTTGCTATGGCGACACGCTGCTGTTCACCGCCAGAAAGGCTGGAAGGCATATGGTCCAATCGCTCATTAAGCCCTAGCGCATTCAGCAATTCACGCGATTCTGAGTCCGCCTTACCCGCGCCGAACCCAGATATCCGGTGTGCCAGCGATACATTCTCAAGCGCAGAAAAATCAGGAAGCAGGTGATGGAATTGATATATAAACCCGAGGGCATTCCGCCGAATTTCTGTTCTTTTGTCGTCATCCAGATTGCTAGTTGCCACGTCGTCTATGCAAACTTCCCCCGCGTCCTGGCGGTCCAGTAATCCAATAGTTTGCAATAAAGTAGACTTGCCAGACCCAGAAACACCGACCAACCCTATCAACTCGGCTTTTTGAACTGTCAGATCAACACCGCGAAGGATTTCCAGAGTTTTGTGGCCTTGCTGGAAAGACCGTTTCAGGCCATCAACAACCAGCACCGGACCTGATACATCACTCATACCGTAGCACCTCGACTGGATCGAGCTTTGCCGCGCGACGTGCCGGCAAAATTGTTGCTATAAAAGTCAGCACAAGCGTGAGGACAATTGTAAGGCTGGTTTCATACCAATCAACAATAGCAGACATTTCGCTCAAGAACCGGACTGAGGGGTCCCAAACGTTAATTCCCAATAAGAATTCAACACCTATCTTCAATTCATCCAGGAAGTGAATGGCAAGCGCGGCCAGAAGGCAGCCCAGCACAATGCCAAGAACTCCAATAAATAAACCTACTAAAATGTAGATGCGGCGAATTGATTTGTTGGTAGCCCCCATGGTGCGCAAAACGGCAATGTCAGCGCGCCGGTCTTTGACCAACATGAAAAGACTTGATCCAACGTTGAAAACGGCAACAAGCACAATCAAGGACAGTACAATAAACATCATCACACGCTCAGACTGAAGGATGCCAAATAATGCGGCGTTGAAAGATCGCCAACTCCGGACAAAGGCGCGGTTACCAGCAATTGCCTGCATTTCGGGAGCCACCCTGTCGATGGTATCGGCATCTTCCAAAAAGAACTCAATGTTGGTTACGGTGTTTCCCAATCGGAAAAAACGTTGTGCTTCAGCTAACGGCATACCAACAAAGCTCTCGTCAAACTGGAATACGCCTATCTCAACAACGGCTGCGACAGGATATGCCAAGTAACGCAACGTCGAGCCAAATGGTGTAGAAACAGTCTTGGGGCTGATGATCGTGACATCATCACCAACCGTGACGCCAAGGTTCCGGGCGAGTTCAGACCCGAGGACAACGCCGTCCAATTCAGGTGCTGAATTCAAATCACCCGATATAACCTTGTTAACATTTAATTTTTTAGGATCAAAAAACTCTGTTGGTAAGCCCCTAACCAAGGCGCCCCATGCTCTTCCACGATGCGTCAACATCACCTGGGCCTCGGTGAATGGCATCGCAGATACAACGCCGTCCACTTGTGCTAACTCTTCAGTCAGGGGTTGATAACCTTCGATGCCGCCATTGAAGCCTTGAACCAACACATGACCATGGTAGCCAAGTATCTTATCCAACAGGTTGACGCGATAGCCATTCATGATGGCCATCACAAAGATCAGCACGAAAACACCGATTGCAACGGCCACAGTTGGCAAAGCAGCGTTCAGAGAGACTGCCCCTTTTGCTCCGGGCCGCCTGAGATACCGCCTGGCGACAACAGCCTCAAACCCAGGCGAAAGCACTGACTGTGTCCTTTTTATTAGTTAGCAAGCTTGGCAACAATTGTAGCAAGGTCTACCTCCTGCTTCTCGCCGGTAGCACGGTTTTTCAATTCAGCGATACCGTTTTTTATACCGCGGCTACCAAGAGCAATTTGCCACGGCAGGCCAATAAGATCCATATTCGCAAATTTTGCTCCTGCACCAACCGCACGATCATCAAATAGAACCTCTACACCGGCTTTACAAAGGTCCGAGTATAATTGATCGCATGCTTTTGTGCAGTCGGCGTCCTTTGGGGTTAAATTCATCAGTCCAACCTTAAAAGGCGCAACGGATTCGGGCCAAATAATGCCGTTCGCGTCATGGCTCGCTTCAATTATTGCCCCAGCCAAACGCGAAACGCCAATGCCATACGACCCCATTTGCACGGCGACCGATGCGCCCTCGGCGTTTTGGACCTCAGCTTTCATTGGCTTTGAATACTTGTCACCAAAGAAGAAGATATGTCCAACTTCAATACCCCTACCCTGAACAAGTCTATCGCTCGTTTTTGCGGCTTTCGACGGATCGTGCATCTCTTCGGTAGCCGCATATAAACTTGTCCATTGATCGACAATGGGTTGCAAGTCTGTGCCGCTTTCAGGCTGCGTTGCCATTGGGTCAAAGTCATTAAATCCTTGATCAAAAAAGACTTCGCTTTCACCAGTTTCAGCCAGTACTATGAATTCATGGCTCAAGTCGCCGCCAATAGGGCCAGTATCTGCCCTCATGGGAATGGCGCGCACGCCAAGACGAGCGAAGGTACGCAGATACGCAACAAACATCGCGTTGTATGACCTGACTGCACTTTCTGTATCAAGATCAAAACTGTAAGCATCTTTCATCAGAAATTCGCGCCCCCGCATCACACCAAACCGAGGACGGATTTCATCCCGAAACTTCCATTGAATGTGATACAGATTTTTTGGTAAGTCTTTGTAAGACTTGACCTCTCGCCGAAAGATATCCGTTATCATTTCTTCGTTCGTTGGGCCGTACAGCATTTTGCGTCCATGGCGATCTTCAATGCGTAGCATTTCTTTGCCATAGTCGTCATATCTGCCGCTTTCTACCCAAAGGTCCGAGGATTGTATTGTTGGCATGAGCACTTCAAACGCTCCTGCCCTGTCTTGTTCCTCCCGGACAATATTTTCAATTTTTCGCAAAACCCGATGCCCTAGCGGAAGCCAGCTATATATACCGGCGGCACCCTGGCGGATCATCCCAGCTCGCAGCATAAGACGATGAGACGCTATCTGTGCCTCTGCAGGGGTCTCTTTTAACGTAGGAAGAAAATATCGGCTTAAACGCATACGGCACCTGAAAACTGAAACAGTGTTATTGTATCTGGTAATTGCATTCTTTTGGCCGGAATGCTGAGCAATGGCAACGTCTATTTTGCCTCCATACGCACGCAGGATGGCCGAACCTCGTAAACCCGGTCTTGCGCTGCTTGTTGCACAACCGCCACATTCCATCTGAAGAAGTTTGAATTGCCGCCTTCGAGGGGTGTGTTATGAGATGACAAAAACTATTGAGTTTCATAGCTTTTGGGCAACCACAAAAATGTGGAGCATGGCCCACGCTCAGGGAGGGTCGTTAATACCGCTAAGTAAAGTAAATTTGCTATCAGGTATTGGTAAAAAAGCAGGGTTTATGCCCTGCTTTTTTTCTGTTTGGCCAAATTTTTAAAGGTTACTGCCGAAAGTCGATTAGGCCTGACGTGGCGACGAAATAGTAGACAATTGTAAGGCCGAGGGCGATTGCCGTCGTTACAATAGCTTTCTTCTTCAGGTTTGGATTTGTGGGTGCTCCAGGGTCCGTACCTTCATCTGCCGCGTCGGTATTCTCGTGCCGGGCTTTCACCCCCACTGGCAGAGCCGCGAAAAATATTAGCCACCAAATGATAACAAAAACAAGGATGAGAGTTACAAAGCTCACAATTTACACCTGTTCTATTTCAACAAGAGTACCGCAAAAGTCTTTTGGGTGTAGGAACAGAACCGGTTTACCATGAGCACCATTTTTTGGTTCAGGGCTGCCTAAAATGCGCGCACCATCCGCCAAAAGCTTGTCTCTCGCCGCAAAAATATCATCAACCTCGTAGCAAATATGATGCATGCCCCCACTTGGGTTCTTGTCCAGAAAATTCTGTATTGGTGAGTTCTCACCAAAAGGGTATAGCAGTTCTATTTTGGTATTTGGCAACGTAACAAACACAGTTGTCACCCCGTGGTCTGGTAGGTCAACAGCGTCTGAAACATCTGCGCCCAACGTATTTCTGTATATTTCCGATGCCACATCCAGATTAGGGACAACGATGGCGACATGGTTTAGTTTTCCAATCATACCTACTCTCTACTTCTAATCTTCCAGATATGTTGCCATAACGGCAACACCCGGGTTTTTACCAAGCGCAGACCTGCAATGCCGACGGATTGCAATCCTGACACTCTCGACCACCGTTTCATGGGATTGGCGTTTTCTAGCGCTCATTTTCTCCAAAACACTCTCACATATATCAAGTAACTGATCCTGGAACATTCCGTTATGATCCATTGGCAAACCCAATACAGCAAGTTTTGGGTCCGCCAGCAAAAAGCCAGAGTCGTCCAAAACGAGGCTTACTGTTACAAATCCCTGGTGGCTTGCCCGCCGTCTATCAGCGACAGCTGGATCATCAACACTGATGACCTCAGTGCCATCCAGTAATAGGCGCCCATAGACTGTCTCATCAATCTTTGTGGCACCATTTTCGCCGATCTCTATGAGGTCACCATTGGCCGGCACCAGCGTATGTGTTACGGCATTTTTTTTTGCCAGATCGGCATGGGCAACAAGGTGGCGATGCTCGCCGTGTACTGGTATTGCAACCCTCGGCCGCACCCAGGCATACATGTCTTCCAGATCAGGTTGCCCGGGGTGTCCCGAAACATGGACAAAATCGTCTTTTTCCGTAATGACTTTGATGCCCCCGACACTTAGCAAATTGAATAGCTGCCCCAGTGTCAGTTCATTGCCCGGTATGATTTTTGACGAAAAGATAACGGTGTCGCCTGGACTTAATGTCAAATGTTTGTGGTCATCACGGGCAATCCGGGCCAAGGCGGCACGGCTTTCGCCCTGACATCCCGTGCAGCAAATCAACACTTTGTCTTTTGGTAGATGAGCAGCGTCTTCTTCATCAAGGACAGCGGGAAAGTTCTGCAGATATCCAGTCTCCTTTGCCGCCTTGGTAATGCGATGCATCGACCGACCCAGCAAAACCAAATGTCTGCCCGTTGCTTTTGCAACTTCGCCTATCGTGTCTAGCCGGGCAACATTAGAGGCAAAGGTGGTGATAACGACCCTATTCTGCTGCTGTTTGGTAATGTCGATCAAACTGTCACGCACCGCGCGCTCTGATCCAGCGTTTCTCGGTGAAAATACATTTGTGGAGTCACCAACTAGGGCCAGGACGCCCTCCTCACCCAACGACTTGAGTTTGTCAGACGGGCACGCTGGGCCAATCAATGGCTCTGGGTCCAATTTCCAGTCACCGGTATGGAACAGTGTTCCGACATCGGTTCTGATTACAACACCGTGCCCTTCTGCAATGGAATGTGCGAGCGCAAGGTAAGTGATGTTAAAGGGACCAACGTCGAAAGGAACGTCGTCTGTAACCAGATTAATGTCCACTTCATCAGCTAGGCCAGCTTCCCTCATTTTATCATTGATAAGGGCAGCGGTGAACTCAGTCGCGTAAATCGGGCACCGAAACCGGTGCCAGAGGTAAGGAATAGCGCCAATATGGTCTTCATGACCGTGTGTTACAACAAGCCCGCATAGTCTGTCTTTTTCCCCCTCTATAAAGGCTGGATCGGGGAACATAAGGTCTACACCAGGGTATGCGTCACCCGCAAAGGACATACCACAATCAACCATCAACCACTGCCCTTTATGGCCATAAAGGTTCAGGTTCATGCCTATTTCGCCGGAGCCACCGAGCGGTAAAAAAAACAATCTGTTATCTGATTTGCGAAGATACGCCAATTAGCTGTTCCGCTCGTAAATAAGGCGCAATCCTTGAAGCGTTAGCTCGCTTGTAACTTCATCTATAGCGTCTGTACGATTAGCAAAAATAGCGGCCAGGCCGCCAGTTGCCAGCACCTTCATGTCTGGGCTGTGTTCTGCCTTAAGTCGCGCAACCAATCCCTCGATCATACCTACATATCCCCAGAAAATGCCAAACTGCATCGCCTCCTGAGTGGTTTTCCCGGTGATATATTTTGCCGTGGGTGCTGCCACAGCAATGTGCGGTAGCTTTGCGGCCGCCTGATGAAGCGCAGACAAGGACAAGTTAATTCCCGGACAAATCAGGCCGCCCATATAGGCACCGGTTTTGCCAACAACATCAAATGTTGTGGCCGTACCAAAATCCACGACAACTAACGGGCCTCCATACAGATGATCGGCCGCAACAGCATTCACCAATCTATCTGCGCCCACTTCCTGAGGGTTGGTTACCTCTACCTCAACACCGAGTTTCACGTCCGGGGCACCAACGATCATCGGCGAGCATTTGAAAAAAGTCGCGCACAGCTTGGAAATTGGCCATACGACTTGCGGAACAACGCTGGCGATAACTGCGCCGTCAACATGCTCTGGCTTAAGGCCATGAAGCATCATAAGCTGGCTGATCCAGACCATATATTCTTCAACTGTGCGTAGGTCATTTGTTGAAAGCCGCCATTGGTGCGCAATTTTGTCGCCATCAATCAACGCAAAAACTGTGTTTGTATTACCTGCATCAATCGCCAAAAGCATAGCTTTTTCCCTTATGGATTCATTCATTTAGGGCATGGTGCCTCAAAGACATCGCCTGCATACAGAGTACGGGTGGACCCATCATCCAACACCAGCATTAAACCACCTTGGCTATTCAAGCCTGTCAATGTCGCCATAAAACTCTCGTTAGCGGTGCGAATCTCGCGCCGGTGACCCAAGCCCCAGGAAACGGTGCGCCATTCTTCAATCAGACCAGAAACATCCTGTGGTTGCCAGTCGGCAAGTCTCTCGTTTAGCCGAAAAGCGAGGCTTTTAAAAGCGTCGGTAACGGCAACACGTTTTCCCAGACGTTCTTGTATGCTCGTTGCGGGAAACTGCGCGTCATCAGGATAACTCGCTAAATTCAGGCCAACGCCAATCACGACAAAGTCTATTGTCTGATCTTGGCTAGCGCTGCTTTCGATCAATATGCCACTGGCTTTCTTCTCGTCCACGAGAACATCATTAGGCCATTTGCATTGAACGGAAGTGCTGTCGCAGCCAAGGTCGATGAAACAATCCCGCACTGCAAGAGAAACGACATATGGCAGTGTAGACAAGTCAGCTATTTTCACATTCAGGTGAGTTGACAAGGAGCAATATAGGTTTCCTTCACCGGAAGCCCACGCGCGACCTCTGCGACCGCGGCCAGCGGATTGTCTGCCGGCGACAAACCATTTTGGGGTATCCAGTCCAGCGACAGCAGCTTCTGCTGCCAAAGAGTTTGTACTGGTGCACTGGTCAAAATATTGCACGTCTGAGCCAGCTAGAATAAGGCTAGCCCATTCTTGCTGAATCAACGAACTCACTAGAATAACAGCGAACCAGCAGCCCATGCAGCGGCACCAACAAGCGGCCAAATCAGCAAGAAGCTTACTGGTGAGTTAACGGCTGCTGCCACACCAATCACCGCTGATACTGCCTGGCCATGTCCGCCTTCAAACGCGCCTGCAGACTCGTCGAAAAACATCACTTTAACGATGCGCAGATAATAGTAGCATGCAACAACGCTTGCCAGAAAACCAATCACAGCCAACGGGATCAAGCCCGCTTCAACGGCGGCAAGGAAAACAAACCACTTGCCAAAGAACCCCGCCAAAAGTGGAATACCGGCAAGAGAAAACATAAAGATCGAGATCGCCACCGCCATTGGCAGATTTGTGGTCGACAGACCCGCCAAATCCTCAATGTCTTCAACCATTCCGTCGCTGCGACGCATGGACAGAATTGCGGCAAAAGCCCCGAGTGTCATGGTTAAATAGATCGCCAGATAAACCAACAGGGCCTGAACACCATCCTGCGTGCCAGCGGCCAGCCCAACAAGCGCATACCCAATATGACCAATAGAACTATAGGCCATCAATCGTTTGATGTTGGTTTGCACAAGCGCAACAAACGAGCCAACCAGCATAGACGCAATAGATACGAACACGATGACTTGTTGCCACTCCACGACCAGTCCGGGGAAGCCGTTAATCAACGCGCGCACCAGCAGGGCCATCGCAGCCACCTTTGGGGCAGCCGCAAAAAACGCTGTAACCGGGGTTGGTGATCCCTCATAAACATCTGGCGTCCACATATGGAAAGGTACAGCAGATATCTTGAAAGCAAGCCCGGACAACAGGAACACGAGGCCGACAACAACACCAATTGGCGCACCGTTTTCACCCTGAAGGCTGGTGGCGAGGACATCGAAGTCCGTCGTGCCGGAGAATCCATAAATCAGTGAAATACCGTACAAAAGCATTCCAGAACTTAAAGCGCCCAAGACAAAGTATTTAAGCCCTGCTTCCGTCGATCTTAAGCGATCACGGTTCATGGCTGCCAGTACGTATAAAGACAGACTTTGCAGTTCCAGCCCCACATACAAGCTCATCAAATTGTTTGCTGAAATCATGATCAGCATGCCTAGCGTCGCAAATAGAACCAAAATTGGATATTCAAATTTTGCAATATTGTGCTCGGCCAAAAACTTACCAGCGATCAGGATGGCTACCGCGCTTCCGATGTAAACAAGTGTTTTAGCAAAAACGGCAAAAGCATCGGTGACAAACATGTCACCAAAGATAACCTCTCGCTCGCCGCCAACTTGATTGATCATCACAACGGCGCACACCAGCAACAGAAGGATGGAAAGGTTGGCAACCTGTTTGTAGCTTTTGTCACCCTGAAAAACACCGAGCATCAAAAGCGCCATGGCACCAATAGCCAGAATAAGCTCTGGCAAAGCGGGTAACAAGGACAGCGATTCACCGTTCATCGGGCGGCTCCTTAACGGCCTGCTGGCGTGCCGATTTGGTCGGCTGCCGCATGGCTGGTATCAGTCAAAAAATGAGTTTCCAAAAGTGCGTTTACGGACGCATGCATCGGATCAAGAAAACTATTTGGGTAAATGCCCATCCAAAGGACGACCGCTATAAGCGGCGCAAAAATGAGCTTTTCACGCAATGACAAGTCAGGCATCGCTTTGACATCGTCTTTGTCCAACTCGCCAAAAATCAGTCGACGAACAAGATACAGCATATAGGCAGCCCCCAGAACAACACCGGTCGTTGCCAGAAATGCAATCCAGCTATTGTACGCAAAGCTGCCGTTCAAAACCAGAAACTCGCCAACAAAGCCGCTTGTGCCAGGAAGCCCGATTGACGCCATGGAGAAGAGTACGAAAATAGTGGCATAAATTTTCATGTTTACTGCCAGTCCGCCATAGCGAGAGATTTCGCGGGTGTGTAGACGATCGTAAATCACGCCAACGCACAGGAATAAAGCGCCAGAGACAACACCATGGCTCAACATGGTGAAAATTGCTCCTTCAATGCCATTCACATTCAGCAAAAACACGCCAATGGTCACAAAGCCCATGTGCGCAACGGATGAGTAAGCGATCAGCTTCTTAATGTCTTCCTGCACTAAAGCAATCAGAGACGTTACGATAATGGCGATGATGGATAAGGTGAAAACAAGCCAGGAAAATTCAATTGTCGCTTCGGGTAGCATAGGCAGGCTAAAGCGAAGGAAACCATACCCGCCCATCTTCAGCAAAATACCCGCCAGAATGACAGACCCCCCCGTTGGTGCCTGAACGTGGGCATCCGGCAGCCATGTATGAACAGGCCACATCGGCATCTTCACCGCAAATGATGCAAAGAAAGCAAGCCACAACCATTTTTGAACATCGACATCGAAACTATGGTTCATCAGCAATGGAATCTCTGTCGTTCCGGCTTCCAGATACATGTACATGACGGCAACCAGCATCAGCACGGAGCCAAGCAGCGTATACAAGAAGAACTTGAAGCTCGCGTAGATTCGGTTGACGCCGCCCCAAATACCAATCAGCAGGTACATAGGGATAAGGCCACCTTCAAAGAAGATATAAAACAGGAAGATATCAAGTGCGGTGAATACGCCGATCATAAGCGTTTCCAATAGGAGGAACGCGATCATGTATTCGCGCACACGATCCTGTATCGAGTCCCAACTGGCAAGCACCACAATGGGCATCAAAAACGCTGTCAGGACAACAAACAGCATCGAAATACCGTCAACACCAATGTAATAGCTGATATCGTCACCAATCCAGGCATGCTGTTCGACGAACTGAAACTCTGCAGTGCTATTATCAAAGCCAAACCACAGCACCAAACTCATGACAAAGGTAATCAGCGTTATAAGAAGTGACACCTGGCGGATGTTGCGCTTCTCAATGTCTGGGTCACTGTGCCGGATGATCAGAAGAATGGCTGCACCAAGAATGGGCATAATCATCATCAGGGACAACAGATTGTTTTGCAGAAAAGACATACTTTAAACCCTGCCCCTTAGTGTGAGCCGCTTTGCAACATGAACCAGGTCACCACAAGGGCAAGACCAATGATCATGGCAAAGGCATAATGATAAACATAACCGGTCTGGAGCTTCCGCACGCGGGCTGCAACGTCCGCTACAAGCGCCGAAACACCATTTGGGCCAAAGCCGTCAATAATATTCTCGTCGCCTTTTTTCCAGAAAATGCGGCCAAGCCAGAACGCAGGGCGCACAAACAAGAAGTTATACAACTCGTCGAAATACCATTTATTTAGCAGAAAGGCATACAGACCATCCCAGGTCTCCGACGTGCGCTTGGCAATATCGCTGCCCCGCATGTAAAACAGAAAAGCGATGGCAAAGCCTAGTACCATGGCCACAAATGGCGACCAGATAACCGCCGCAGGCACATCATGCGCCCGATCAAGAATATCCCCGGCCGAGGTAATCAGCGCGCCATCCCAGAAACCAAACCGGCCATCGCCAATGAAGGCATCTTTATACAAGAACCCGGCGAACAGCGCGCCAAGAGCAAGCAGTATTAGAGGCAACCGTATAGTCAATGGGCCTTCGTGGGCATGATCAAAGGTGTGGTTGTCAGCACGTGTTGGGCCATGGAATGTCAGGAAGATCAAACGCCAGCTATAGAAGCTGGTCATAAACGCGGCGCATACGGTCATTACGAAGGCAAACTCTGCACCCGGCGTAGATGCAGCATACGCTGCCTCAATAATCATATCCTTAGAGAAATACCCCGACAAACCTGGAACACCGGTTATTGCGAGCGTGCCAATTATCATAACGATGTAGGTCAGTGGTATCTTTTTGTAGATACCGCCCATTTTGCGCATGTCTTGTTCATGGTGCATTGCATGAATGACCGAGCCAGCGCCCAGGAACAACAAGGCTTTGAAGAAGGCATGGGTAAACAGGTGGAATACCGCCGCTCCGTATGCGGACACACCAAGCGCAACAAACATATAACCAAGCTGCGAGCAGGTCGAATAGGCGATAACGCGTTTGATGTCATTCTGCACAAGGCCAACACTTGCGGCAAATATGGCCGTCGCGGCACCGACGTACGTCACAACAGACAAGGCGACCGGCGACAGTTCAAATACTGGACTGAAGCGAGCGACGAGAAAAACACCCGCTGTGACCATGGTTGCCGCATGAATAAGCGCGGAAACGGGTGTCGGGCCCTCCATTGCGTCTGGCAGCCACGTATGCAAACCAAGCTGTGCCGACTTACCCATGGCTCCAACAAACAGTAAAAGGGCTACGACAGTAATTGCGTGATACTCCGTTCCAAGGAACGACACTGTCGCTGTTTGATAGTCCCCGATATTCGCAAAGATGGTATTGAATTCGACAGACCCAACCAGCAAAAACACTGCATAAATGCCAAGGGCGAAACCGAAGTCCCCTACCCTGTTAACCACGAACGCCTTGATTGCCGCAGCGTTCGCACTTGGTTTTTTGAACCAAAAGCCAATCAGCAGATAAGACGCCAAGCCCACACCTTCCCAGCCGAAGAACATCTGCACCAGATTGTCGCTGGTAACCAGCATTAGCATGGCAAACGTAAACAGCGAGAGATAGGCAAAAAAGCGCGGCTTGTGGGGGTCTTCTTCCATGTAACCCATGGAATACCAGTGCACCAATGCTGATACAGAATTCACAACAACCAGCATCACTGCTGTAAGCGTGTCTATTTTAAGCGCCCAATTAAACGATAGGTCGCCGCTGTTGACCCAGCTCAATACATGAACTGAATATTCATTTCCTGCTTCGGTGACATCAAAAAAGGCGAACCAAGACAGAACTGCGGCAACGGAAACCAGCAAAGATGTTACCAGCATGCTTGCTTTATCACCGATTTGGCGACCAAACATGCCAGCAATCAAAAAGCCAACAAGTGGCAGAAAAACAATAGCCTTAAAGAGCATCAACCCTACCCCTTCATCTGATTGATGTCTTCAACCGCGATAGAACCACGGCTTCGGAAGTAAACGACAAGAATAGCAAGACCAATCGCGGCTTCAGCCGCCGCAACCGTAAGCACGAACATCGCCAACACCTGCCCAGTCATATCGCCCAAATGGGTCGAGAAGGCTACCAGGTTGATGTTAACTGCCAGCAGCATAAGCTCTACCGACATCAAAATAATGATCACATTCTTCCTATTCAGGAAAATGCCGAACACGCCGAAGACAAACAGGATTGCCGCGACGGTCAAATAATGTCCCAGTCCAACCGCCATCGGTTAACCTTTCTTCGTCGGCAGGGACACGCCCTTGCCGGTTTCAACATCTACAAGGTCAAACGCTTCCTGCGGCTTACGATTTACTTGCTGACCAATATTCTGGCGTCTAACACCCGGACGGTCCCGCAGCGTCAGCACGATTGCGCCAATCATTGCCACAAGCAGGATCAACCCTGCCGTCTGAAAGATGAAGATATAATCTGTGTAGAGGAGCTGACCGAGGGCCTCAGTGTTGGTGATGCCGGCATCCGTCGGCGTTGGTGAAGCGGCATTTTTCGCAACATCTTCACCAAAGTTCCAGGCAAGGGTCAAGGCAACCAGCTCGCCAAGCAAAATGAAACCAACAAGCCCACCAAGCGGCAAGTGTTGGAGCATGCCCTGTCTTAGTTCAGTGAAATTGATATCCAGCATCATGACGACAAACAGGAACAAAACAGCAACTGCGCCAACATAGACAACAACAAGCAGCATAGCCAAGAACTCTGCGCCCATTAGGACAAACAGGCCTGCCGCAGAAAAGAATGCCAAAATAAGCCAAAGCACACTGTGCACCGGATTACGGGCAGATATTACCAGCACACCAGACGCAACGGTGACAGAAGCGAACAGGTAAAAAACCATATCGGGTAAAGCGATTTCCATAACTAACCTGTCCTAGCGGTACGGCGCGTCTGCGGCCAGGTTGGCTGCAATTTCGCGTTCCCAGCGTTCGCCGTTTTCCAGCAATTTGTCTTTGTTATAAAGCAGTTCTTCGCGCGTCTCGGTCGCAAACTCAAAGTTCGGCCCTTCAACAATGGCATCGACCGGGCATGCTTCCTGGCAAAACCCGCAGTAAATACATTTGACCATATCGATATCATAACGTGTGGTGCGCCGGGATCCATCTTCCCTTGGTTCTGCTTCAATGGTGATAGCCTGCGCCGGACAAATGGCTTCGCAGAGTTTACAAGCAATGCAGCGCTCTTCACCGTTTGGATAGCGCCGCAAGGCGTGCTCACCGCGAAAACGCGGGCTTAGCGGACCTTTTTCATAGGGGTAGTTGACCGTCACTTTAGGCCGGAAGAAATACTTCATCGACAACCAGAAGGCAGCGACAAACTCCCGCAAAAGCAAACTGTTAAAGGCACGTACTACTGCCGTCATGGGTCAGGCCTTTCTTTATCCGCGTACTGGTAACAAGCCGCCATAAACATAGATGGCTGCATAAAAAATTACGAAAAACAGCGATAATGGCAGGAAAACCTTCCAACCAAGGCGCATTAATTGGTCATAGCGATACCGGGGAACAAATGCCTTCACGATCGCAAACATGAAGAAGCCGATGCCAATTTTGATCAGCATCCAAATGAACCCGGGAATAAATTCCAAGAAGGGGAACGGTGCATACCAACCGCCAAGAAACAAAATTGCCATGATCGCTGACATCAATAGAATGTTCGCGTATTCACCCAGGAAAAACAGCGCAAATGCCATCGAGCTGTATTCAACCTGATACCCAGCAACAAGTTCTGCTTCGGCTTCCGGCAAATCAAACGGAGGACGATTGGTTTCCGCAAGGGCCGAAATAAAGAAAATAACATAAATCGGGAAGAACCAGATAAAGTTCCAGTTAAATATCGTGCCTTGCTGGCTCTCAACAATATCGCCTAGGTTCAAAGACCCGACCGAGATCAGTACACACACAAGCACGAAGCCAATCGACACCTCGTAAGACACCATCTGCGCCGCAGACCGCAACGCCCCCAGAAACGCATACCGGCTGTTGGAAGCCCAGCCTGACATGATGATGCCGTAAACACCAAGTGATGAAATCGCGAGGATATAAAGAATACCGACGTTAAGGTCAGCAATCGCCATACCGGCATCAACAGGGATTACGGCCCATGATATCATCGCCAATGTAAAAGTTATCATCGGCGCCATCAGGAAAATAAACTTATTGGCCCCTGTCGGAATGATGGTTTCTTTTAAGAACAACTTCAGGGCATCAGCAAAAGACTGCAAAATGCCAAAAGGCCCAACAACGTTTGGGCCACGGCGCATCTGCACAGCAGCCCAAATTTTCCGGTCGAAATACACAACCAGTGCCACAGAAATCATTACCGGCACCATAATCGCCAAAATCGCTGTAACAACAGCGACTACATACAGGAGCTGGCCTTCACCGCCAAAAAGGGTATAGAGCGCATCAACCATTGGTGCCCGTAGCCTCCTCTACCAGCCCGCCCCGCGCGTCAATACAGTCCGCCATAATCTGGCTAGCCCGCGCAATCGGATTGGTGTGATAAAAATTTTCGATCGCAGGCGCGATGCCGCCGGAACTTATGTCGCCTTTTTTACCAAAGTCGCCCCATTCAGCGGCTGGCAAAACATCAAGGTCGTTAAAACCTGGCACGTCTTTTTCAATCCGCGCGCGAAGCTGATCGAGTGTGTCATATGGCAGTGTGTTACCGAGCACATCAGAAAGCGCCCGGAAAATAGTCCAATCTTCCCGTGCTTCACCGGGAGCGAAAGTCGCTTTGATGGTTCTTTGGAAGCGCCCTTCAGTGTTGGCGTATGTACCAAATTTTTCAGTGTAGGCGGCTGCAGGCAGAATAATATCAGCATGCTTGACGCCCTCGTCACCGTGCGTCCCGATGTAAACGACAGTTGTGTCTTTCAACGCGGCAGTATTAACTTCGTCAGCTCCCAGAAGGAAAACCACCTTGGTTTTGCCAGCTTCGGCATCGTCCAAAATGGAATCAACGCCGCCCTCTGTTGTCAGACCAAGGTCAAGTCCGCCAACACGCGCTGCAGCGTTATGCAGCATATTGAAACCGTTCCAGTTTTCGCGCATGCAATATTTGTCTGCAATATCACGGGTGGCTTTCAAAATTGCCGCACCATCATCACCAGATAAGGCTGCTTGACCAACCATAATGATTGGATTTTGTGCCGCTTTCAGTTTTTGTGCTGCCTCATGGTCACCTGACAGCACTGCAGTCAAGATGCTTGCATCGTCGCCAAACTCGTCAACACGGTAGGTCAGGTCTTCGGCATTGCCGATGTTGCCAACCTTTAGACCGAAATGACGTACAGCCTTGCGAATACGCGTATTTAATGTTGGCGCCTCAAGTCGTGGGTTTGCGCCCACAATAAGAAGGTAATCTGCGTCTTCAACACCGGCTATGCCACCGTTCATAATGTAACCACCGCGAACACTCGCATCCGCTGCGCTACCGTCTTGCCGGCACTCAATGCGCGTACTGCCAAGCGACGCAAGCAGGTCTTTAAGTGCCGCCATCGACTCCATATCGGCCTGATCACCAACAATTGCCGCGATCTGGTCGCCTTTAACGCCCTTTAGTTTGCTTTTTACAGCTTTGAAAGCATCACCCCAGCTTGCTGCTGTCAATTTCTTGCTTTTGCGAACATAGGGCGTATCTAGCCTGCGAGCCTTCAGCCCATCAAAGACGTACCGTGTTTTGTCCGAAATCCATTCTTCGTTAATGTCTTCATGCAAGCGCGGCAAAATGCGCATCACAGCAGCACCGCGCGTATCAACGCGAATATTGGACCCCACAGCGTCCATCACATCAATGCTTTCGGTGTGTTTCAGTTCCCAACTGCGGGCTGTAAATGCATAGGGTTTGCTTGTCAGGGCGCCAACCGGGCACAAATCAACAACATTGCCGGACATTTCACTGTCCAACGTCTTTTCTAAATATGTTGTGATTTGCATATTTTCGCCGCGATAGAGCGCACCCATATCAGGTACACCAGCTACTTCTTCCGAAAAGCGAACGCAACGCATGCAATGAATGCAGCGCGTCATTGTTGTTGAAATCAGCGGGCCCATCTCTTTGTCATCAACGGCACGCTTGTTTTCGTCAAAACGGTTTTTCCCTCGGCCAAACGCCATCGCTTGGTCCTGAAGGTCACATTCACCACCCTGGTCACAAATCGGGCAATCCAACGGATGGTTAATGAGTAGAAACTCCATGACCCCTTCGCGGGCCTTCTTTACGCGCTCGGTGTTGGTGTGAATAACCATCCCGTCGCCAGCCGGCATCGCACAGCTTGCAATCGGTTTTGGTGCTTTTTCCATGTCAACTAGGCACATGCGGCAATTGCCAGCAATGGACAGGCGCTCATGATAGCAGAAGCGAGGTACCTCAACGCCAACTTCTTCACACGCCTGCAAAACTGTTGTTCCGGGCTCGACCGTGACTTCTGTACCGTCGATAGTTAGCGTTGGCATTGATCTCTCCTGATCATACTCAAACAATATGCAGTGTTAACGACAGCCATTACTCAGCAGCTTTCTTCGTGTGATACGCGTCAATTCGAGCTTCAACCTCGGGGCGGAAATGACGCATTAACCCTTGAATTGGCCAGGCCGCCGCGTCACCAAGGGCGCAAATTGTGTGGCCTTCCACCTGTTTCGTGACCTCAAGAAGCATGTCAATTTCAGACTTATCGGCTTCACCGGTCACAAGCCGTTCCATCACGCGCCACATCCAGCCAGTACCTTCCCGGCAAGGCGTGCATTGGCCGCAACTTTCATGCTTATAAAATTCTGACAAGCGGGCGATGGCTTTCACAATATCTGTAGATTTGTCCATGACGATAACTGCCGCCGTGCCCAGGCCAGACTGAACGTCGCGCAGACTATCAAAGTCCATCAAAACATCATCGCAAATTTGCTTTGGAAGCACAGGAACCGATGACCCACCCGGAATAACGGCAAGCAAATTGTCCCATCCGCCCCGAACACCACCAGCATGCGTTTCAATAAGCTCCCTCAGCGGGATGCCCATTTCTTCTTCCACATTACACGGGTTATTCACGTGCCCGGAAATACAGAACACCTTAGTGCCGGTATTGTTAGGCCGACCAAGACCAGAAAACCATGCTGCACCCCGGCGAAGGATTGTTGGCGCAACAGCGATAGACTCAACATTGTTAACCGTTGTCGGGCAGCCCCAAACACCCACATTTGCCGGAAATGGAGGCTTCAAACGGGGCTGGCCTTTTTTGCCTTCAAGGCTTTCGATAAGGGCTGTTTCCTCACCACAAATGTAGGCGCCAGCGCCTTTGTGGACATAAACATCATAATCGTAGCCCGTTCCGCAGGCGTTTTTGCCCAGAAACCCTTTTTCATAAGCTTCTTCAATCGCGCGTTCCAGTGCCTCCGCTTCGTGATAAAACTCACCGCGAATGTAAATGTAAGCCGCCACAGCATTCATTGCGTAGCCGGCTATCAAGCATCCTTCAATCAGCTTGTGCGGATCATGACGCATCAGATCACGGTCTTTGCATGTTCCGGGCTCACCTTCATCAGCATTGACCACAAGATAAGACGGACGACCATCAGACTCCTTGGGCATGAAAGACCATTTGAGCCCTGTTGGGAAACCAGCGCCACCGCGCCCGCGCAGGCCCGATTCTTTCATTTCACCGATGATCCAGTCACGGCCTTTTTCAATCAATGCCTTGGTTCCGTCCCAGTCACCGCGTTTCATGGCGGCGTCAATACCCGGGCTTTGGTGACCATAGAGGTTGGTGAAAATGCGATCTTTATCTGCAAGCATTACGCGCCCTCCCCCTCTGAAGCAAAATCTTTCAAGGTCGTAACACCACCCAATGGGGCACTAGTCTGGCGACCAACCTGTGGACCGGCCTTTACATCTTTGCCGTTGGCCAGCGCATCGAGAATTTGAGTGATGCTGTCGGCTGTCAGGTCTTCGTAATAGTCATCGTTGATAGCGACAACAGGCGCATTCACGCATGCACCCGCACACTCAACTTCTGACAGAGTGAACATGCCATCCTCTGTAGTCTGGCCCATTTCAACACCGAGTTTCTTTTTGCAAGCAGCGATAATGTCGTCCGACCCGCGCAACCAACATGGTGTTGTGCCACATACCTGAACATGGTGTTTGCCAATAGGCTTGTGGTTATACATGGTGTAAAATGTTGCAACTTCCTGGACCTTGATGGGTGCCATATCCAGATAGTCTGCAATATATTCCATGATTTCCAATGTCAGGTGCCCGCCATTTTGACGTTGCGCAATATCAAGCAGCGGCATAACCGCGCTTTGCTGACGGCCAGCCGGATACTTCGCAATATGTTTCTGGGCTGCGGCTTCGTTTTCAGCCGTCCAGACGAATGCAGGTGCTGTTGTCATCGGTCCACCTCACCAAATACTATGTCCATTGCCCCCAAAACTGCCGGTGCATCGGCCAGCATATGGCCCTTACACAAGAAATCCATCGCTTGAAGGTGCGCAAACCCAGGCGCCCGAATTTTACAGCGGTACGGGCGATTTGACCCATCCGACACCAGATAAACGCCAAATTCTCCTTTGGGCGCCTCAACAGCGGCATAGACTTCGCCTTCTGGAACTTTGAAGCCTTCCGTGTAAAGTTTGAAGTGATGAATAAGCGCTTCCATAGAACGCTTCATTTCTGCGCGCTTTGGCGGAGCTATCTTGTTGTCCAGCGACATGACGGGCCCTTCGGGCATATCATTTAAACACTGGCGAATAATTTTAAGACTTTCGCGGATTTCCGCCAGTCTCAGCATAAAGCGATCATAGCAATCCCCGGAGGTTCCGATTGCCACCTGGAAATCCATCCGATCGTAAACTTCGTACGGTTGCGACTTGCGCAGATCCCAAGCAACACCGACGCTTCTGAGCATCGGACCAGAGAAACCCCAGGACAATGCGTCTTCAACAGAAAAACGACCAATATCTACATTTCTTTGTTTGAAAATCCGATTGTCGATCAGGAGCGATTCCATGTCATCCAGTGTTTTGGGGAACGACTCTGTCCAAGCCATGATCCGTTCAGGCAGGCCCTTAGGCAAATCCTGATGCACACCACCCGGGCGGAAGTATGCCGCATGCAAGCGTGCGCCGCAAACTGCCTCGTAAAATTCCATTAGAATTTCGCGCTCTTCAAAACCCCATAAAATTGGCGTCAGCGCACCAACATCAAGAGCGTGAGTTGTCAGGTTAAGCAAATGGTTGAGGATACGACCAATTTCGCTGAACAAAACACGAATATACTGACCTCGCTCTGGCACTTCGGCATCCAGAAGCTTTTCAATGGCCATGACAAAAGCATGTTCTTGGTTCATTGGTGCAACGTAATCGAGCCGGTCAAAGTATGGCATCGCCTGCAAATACTGCTTGTGCTCGATCAGCTTTTCGGTGCCTCGGTGCAGCAATCCAATATGAGGATCCACACGTTCAATCACCTCGCCGTCCAGCTCCATCACCATGCGCAAAACGCCGTGGGCTGCAGGGTGTTGCGGGCCAAAGTTCAAGCAGTAATTTTTAATATCTACTTCAGACATTATTTGGCCTCACCATTTCCGCTGGCTTCAGATTTTTCATCACCTGGTAGGATGTATTCGGCGCTTTCCCACGGGCTCATGAAGTCAAAATCCCGGAATTCCTGCGTCAACTCTACAGGCTCGTAAACAACACGCTTCTCTTCTTCCGAGTAGCGACATTCCACGAATCCTGTAAGCGGGAAATCTTTTCGCAGCGGGTGCCCCTTAAACCCATAGTCTGTCAGCATCCGCCGCAGGTCAGGGTGGCCCGCAAAAAAGATGCCGTACATATCCCACGCTTCGCGCTCAAACCAGCCAGCTGCCGGGAACACATCAACCGCGCTTGGAATAGCAGTGTCTTCATCTGTTTCGATTTTGACCCTAATGCGTTGATTCAGCTCGATCGACAACAAATGATACACAACATCAAACCGTCTGGCCCGCTCTGGGTAATCAACACCGCATATATCAACCAGTTGTCGGAACAAGCATGCCTGATCGTCTTTCAGGTACGTGAGCACCTTCTGAATATGATCAGCACGTACGACAATGGTCAATTCACCGTGCGAAATGTCCGTAGATATAATGTCGTTATCAAGAGCTTGGCTGATATGATCTGCAATATCTTGCATATAAAAGCTTCCCGGCCACGTTGTTTGCAATAGTGTTCGCTAATATTACCGGTCAAAAGTACCAGTGCGTCGAATTTTGCGCTGCAGCTGCAAAACACCGTACAACAATGCTTCAGCAGTTGGAGGGCACCCCGGCACATATATATCAACAGGTACGATTCGGTCACAACCACGCACCACGGAATATGAATAGTGATAATATCCGCCACCGTTAGCGCAACTGCCCATTGAGATAACGTAGCGAGGTTCGGACATCTGATCGTAAACTTTTCTGAGCGCTGGAGCCATTTTGTTCGTCAGCGTCCCGGCGACGATCATGACGTCACTCTGACGGGGTGAGCCACGCGGTGCAAAGCCAAACCGCTCCACATCATAGCGGGGCATGCTTGTATGCATCATTTCAACGGCGCAGCACGCCAGGCCGAAGGTCATCCACCACAAAGAGCCTGTGCGAGCCCATGTCACCAGGTCTTCAACCGAAGTAACGACGAAACCCTTGTCCGTCAGCTCTTCGTTAAGACCTTGAAAAAACTGACTTTCAGCTGGGTTTTCTCCGCCTTCGCGAACGGCGGGGTTTGAGGGGATTACTACTCCCATTCCAACGCTCCTTTATTCCATTCGTAGACAAAGCCAACAGTCAAAACACCCAGGAAGACCATCATAGACCAAAATCCATAAACGCCAATCTCACCCAGGGATATCGCCCACGGGAAGAGGAAGGCAACTTCAAGGTCAAAAATAATGAACAGGATAGCCACCAGATAAAAGCGCACATCGAACTGATTGCGCGACTCTTCAAAGGCTTCAAAACCACATTCGTAGGCAGACAGCTTTTCCTCGTCCGGGTGCTGGTTAGCAACAAGCATTGCTGCACCGACAAAAATGACGGAAAATGCAATGGCAATTCCAAGGAAAATGAGGATTGGAAGATACTGGATCAACAATGACTCCATGGGAGCCCCTTCTCAACTTGATTACCCTTAATACTGCGCCCTTTTATCTGCCACTCCCCTAAAGGTAAAGAGGAATTTGGGCCCAAAGAACGCGGCGCAAATTATAGCGAGGCCTGAGCCGAAAAGAAAGAAGCTCTATCCATTGAAAATCAAGCCTTAGAACCACTGACCTTGTCGGCAAAAGATCAAGAAATTCTTAATCCTATTAAGATAATTCCCGGCACCTATTACATAGCTTGTAATCAACCGCATAAAGAAGAGGTTCGAGTGTATCAAATTGCTGTTGCAAAGCGCTCATAACAAAAAAACGCGCCGGTTTCCCGGAGCGTTTTTTGTTCCGCAAGTGGCGCGAGTGACGGGGCTCGAACCCGCGACCTTCGGCGTGACAGGCCGACACTCTAACCAACTGAGCTACACCCGCGCATCGCTTGCGTGAAGGGGTGTTTAGGCGTTCAAGCTAATGGTGTCAATCACCTTTTTAAGATTTTTTCCGAATGTTCATGGGTTTGCCTGGAATTCTAATTCGGCGGCAACAACAATGGGCTTGATTTAAACTTGTGTAGCAACCTGCGAGCCGGTTAACTTAGCGTGGGGGTTTATAGGGAGTGTATTATTGTGGACCTAATTCGCATCATTTTGGCAATTTTTCTGCCACCCGTAGCTGTCTTCCTAAAAGTCGGGTTGGGCATGCAGTTTTGGCTGAACTTGTTGTTGACGCTGTTTTTCTTCGTGCCTGGCATGATCCACGCTCTATGGGTGCTTCTGAAAAAATAGAAAATGGAGCGAAAGCCGACCGGCATTTCCAACTGGTCGCTGTCGCTGCATTTCAAAATATGATGAGCTGCGGTGATGGTGGGCGATGACAGGCTCGAACTGCCGACCCTCTCGGTGTAAACGAGATGCTCTACCAACTGAGCTAATCGCCCTATCACCATCGTTCGAGGTTACAATTCCTCTTTAAAGCTGCTGGAAATGGTGGGCGATGACAGGCTCGAACTGCCGACCCTCTCGGTGTAAACGAGATGCTCTACCAACTGAGCTAATCGCCCATTTCCAAAGCGGTGAGCGCGCTTTTAGGCAAAATTGCTGGTGGTGTCCAGCCCTAAATTGATATTTCGACCCGCCAGATTTCTGAGCACCTTAGAAGCATAGAAAAACGGCCAGAACATATGCCCTGGCCGTTCCTCGAATAGTCGCGTTAACAGAATTAACCGTTTACTGCGTCTTTCAGGCCCTTGCCAGCCTTGAACTTAGGCTGCTTGGAGGCCGGGATGTCAATTTCTTCACCCGTACGTGGGTTACGGCCTTTAGTGGCCGCACGGTTTGCTACAGAAAATGTACCAAAACCAACAAGACGAACATCACCACCAGATGCCAAAGCACCTGAAATTGCATCAAAAACTGCGTCTACTGCTTTACCAGCGTCTGCTTTAGAAAGATCCGCTGCATCTGCAACGCTTGCGATCAAATCGTTTTTATTCAAGGTATCCCCCTCTGAGTTGAAGAGTGATTCCGGGAAGAAGCCCCGAAATGCGCGTGCAGTTTAATCTTGTAGTTTTCTCAATGTCAAAGCAAAAAACCGCAGAATACTGCGGTTTTTAGCATTTTTTTCCTTGAATTTTTTATAATTCCGCACAAGGCGATCAATGAGTCGTGATTTCACCTTCTTTTGAGGCACCACCAGACTTCATTTCCTCAAGGGCTTTTTCTTCATCCCATTCCATGGGTTCAAGCTTACCCGCAAGGGCATGTTCCAACACCTCGTCGACCGAAGAAACTGCAACGATTTCAAGGCCTTTCTTCACATTTTCTGGAATTTCTGCCAGGTCTTTTTCGTTTTCCTGAGGGATTAAAACCTTAGTGATACCGCCCCGGAGCGCTGCCAAAAGCTTCTCTTTTAAGCCCCCAATAGGCAGCACCCTACCCCTGAGCGTCACCTCGCCCGTCATGGCGATATCTTTTCGAACAGGAATACCTGTAAGTACGGAAACCATCGAAGTGCACATGGCAACCCCTGCAGAAGGGCCATCTTTTGGAGTCGCACCCTCCGGAACGTGGATATGAAGATCCCGCTTTTCAAAGAATTTTGGGTGAATACCAAAATCAACACACCGCGAGTGAACGTATGACCACGCCGCCTGTATCGATTCTTTCATAACATCACCAAGCTTACCGGTTTGCTTCACCAAACCTTTGCCCGGTACCGTCACTGATTCGATTGTAAGCAGTTCACCGCCGACTTCCGTCCAGGCAAGCCCGGTTGTGGCACCAACCTGATCATCAACTTCGGCCTGACCGTACCGGAACCGGCGCACACCTGCGTATTGTGCAAGATTGCGCGAGGTCAGGCAGATTTTATCCCGTGACCCTTCAACTATCTCTTTCAAGCCCTTGCGCGCCAGCTTGGCAAGCTCACGCTCAAGGCTACGAACACCAGCTTCACGGGTGTAGTAGCGAATAACATCCTTCAAAGCGCCATCAGAAATTGTCCATTCGCCTTCTTTCAGACCATGATCACGGATTTGTTTTGGGATCAAATGCCGCTTCGCGATTTCCAGCTTCTCGTCTTCGGTATACCCCGACAGATGAATAATCTCCATCCGGTCGCGCAACGGTCCTGGCATGTTAAGCGAATTGGCGGTCGTCACGAACATGACGTTCGACAAGTCATAATCAATTTCAAGATAATGATCATTGAACTTGTTGTTTTGTTCAGGGTCCAGAACCTCAAGGAGCGCTGACGCGGGGTCACCACGGAAGTCCTGTCCCATTTTGTCAATTTCATCCAGCAGAAATAAGGGATTAGCCGTCCCCGCCTTCTTCATCGATTGCATAACCTTACCCGGCATAGAGCCAATATAGGTCCGGCGATGACCGCGAATCTCTGCTTCATCGCGCACCCCGCCAAGCGAAAAGCGGATAAATTCACGCCCTGTTGCCTTGGCAATGGACTTGCCCAATGAAGTTTTACCAACACCAGGAGGCCCAACAAGACAAAGGATCGGGCCCTTGAGCTTTTTGGCGCGGTGCTGAACGGCAAGATATTCAATAATTCGTTCCTTGACCTTCTCCAGGCCATAATGATCGACATCCAATATCTTCTGTGCCCGAGTGATGTCCTTGATCACACGGCTTTTCTTGCCCCACGGAACGCTCAGCATCCAATCCAGATAATTGCGGACAACCGTTGCCTCGGCAGACATAGGGCTCATCGACTTTAATTTTTTCAGCTCAGCAAGGCTTTTTTCCCGTGCCTCCTTGGAAAGCTTGGTGCTCTTGATTTTTTCCTCAAGTTCCTGCGTTTCCTCGCGGCCATCATCACCTTCACCTAGCTCTTTCTGAATCGCCTTCATTTGCTCATTCAGATAATACTCGCGCTGAGTTTTCTCCATCTGGCGTTTAACGCGGCCGCGGATTTTCTTTTCAACCTGAAGAACGCCAATTTCGCCTTCCATAAAGCTGAATATCTGTTCCAACCGCTCAGTTACGGCCATGGTTGAAAGAAGTTTTTGTTTGTCTTCAATTTTCAAGGCCAAATGGCTTGCAACAGTATCCGCAAGTTTCGCTGGGTCTTCGATCTGTCCAATAGTGACCAGCACTTCAGCAGGTATTTTCTTGTTCAGTTTAACGTAGTTTTCAAACTGGGTAACTACAGTCCGCGCCAGCGCTTCAACTTCATCATCGCTGGACACTTCGCCTGCTATCAGTGTCGCCTCTGCTTCAAAATAATCGTCTTCTTTAACAAACCGGTCAATTTGCGCACGATTAAATCCTTCCACCAACACTTTCACGGTACCGTCCGGCAATTTGAGAAGCTGCAAGACAGATGCGACCGTCCCTACCTCAAAAACATCAGCCGGTGCTGGATCGTCTTCGCTCGCTTCCTTCTGGGCCACAAGCAGGATCTGCTTATCCTTGGCCATTACTTCTTCAAGTGCCCGTACGGATTTATCTCGCCCTACAAACAGGGGAACAATCATATGAGGGAAAACTACGATATCCCGAAGCGGGAGTACCGGTAACGTGACTTGATTGACGTCTTCTTGTGTATTTTCAGACATTTGGCACAACTTTCTGTACGAACTGGGCTGTTTTGCAGAATTTTAGGATAAAAGATGCCGTTGAGGAACGGAAAACAGACTTGAAAGGCCTCAAACTCTAAAATAACTGCCTTTGTATATGATTTGGGGCCTGAAACCACTGTTTCAAGCCCCAAAAATAGACAGAATAGCAAAATTCTATGCTGGTTGGTCCGCTTCTTCGCGGCGTTCAGCGTATATTTGCAAAGGACTCGACTTTTCCGCAACAACGTCTGCGTTGATGACGATTTCTTCCACGCCGTCCAGTGCGGGCAAATCAAACATCGTGTCCAACAATGTGTTTTCCATAATGGATCGTAGGCCACGCGCCCCTGTTTTTCGTTCAATGGCGCGTTTTGCAATGGCCGACAATGCATCTTCTGTGAATGTCAGTTTAACGTCTTCCATTCCAAAAAGGCTTTGATACTGCTTGAGGAGAGCATTCTTCGGCTCTGACAAAATCTGCACAAGAGCGTCTTCGTCCAAGTCCTCCAGTGTCGCAATAACCGGCAACCGGCCAACAAATTCTGGAATAAGTCCGAATTTCAACAAGTCTTCAGGTTCGGTGCCAGCCAGCACCTCGCCTACGCCGCGATCGTCCGGCGAACTGACAGTTGCCCCAAACCCGATGGATTTACCTTGCAGCCTTGACGCTATCACTTTGTCCAATCCGGCGAAGGCGCCGCCGCATATGAACAGTATGTTTGTGGTATCTACCTGCAAGAATTCCTGCTGCGGGTGCTTGCGCCCACCTTGTGGCGGCACGCTTGCAACTGTGCCTTCCATAATTTTCAACAGCGCCTGCTGAACACCCTCACCAGATACATCCCGCGTAATAGAAGGGTTATCCGACTTGCGACTGATTTTATCGACTTCGTCTATATAAACGATGCCGCGCTGGGCCCGCTCAACGTTATAGTCCGCAGATTGAAGCAACTTCAGGATAATATTTTCGACATCTTCGCCAACGTACCCGGCCTCGGTCAGTGTTGTCGCATCGGCCATCGTGAATGGCACATCAAGAATACGAGCCAAAGTTTGGGCAAGCAGCGTTTTACCGCACCCTGTTGGTCCAACGAGCAGAATATTCGACTTCGCAAGTTCCACTTCATCACTGGTCGAAGCATGATGCAGGCGCTTGTAGTGGTTATGAACAGCAACCGAGAGGACCTTTTTTGCGGACCCCTGCCCGATCACATAATCATCGAGCACAGCCAAAATCTCTTGTGGGGTCGGCACGCCTTCTCCGCTCTTGGAAAGGCTGCCTTTACTCTCTTCTTTGATGATATCGTTGCATAACTCCACGCACTCATCGCAAATAAAGACCGTAGGCCCTGCGATAAGCTTGCGCACTTCATGTTGGCTTTTGCCACAGAAGGAGCAATACAGCGTGTTTTTGGAGTCGTTGTTCGTCAAATCGGTCACCGTGAATACTCTTACTTCTTTCCAGTATCGTAGACTGGTTAAAAAGAAGCTTACAACAAAAAAAACTTTTACAATTACTGGCCGTCGACAAGTCGATGACGACTAGACAGTTATTTATCGTCCTCTATTGGCTCGCGAGAAGTGTAAACTTCATCAATCAAACCAAATTTTTTGGCCTCTTCTGCGCTCATGAAATTATCACGATCCATAGCAGCCTCAACCGTCGAGAGCTTTTGACCGGTATGCTTGACGTAAATCTCGTTCAATCGCTTGCGCATACTCAAAATTTCTTTGGCCTGTATCTCAATGTCGGCAGCCATCCCTTGCGCACCACCAGAGGGTTGGTGGATCATGACCCGTGAATTTGATAGTGCATACCGCATGCCAGGTTCACCGCCCGCAAGCAACAATGATCCCATTGAGCACGCTTGACCAATGCAGATCGTGGCAACTTTTGGCCGGATATATTGCATGGTGTCATACATCGCCAAGCCGCTTGTTACGACACCGCCAGGCGAGTTGATGTAAAAGGAAATGTCCTTTGATGGATCCTCTGCCTCAAGATACAGCAACTGTGCAACCACCAGGCTGGATACGATATCATCCACCTGCCCTGTCAAAAAGACAATCCGCTGACGCAGAAGCATGGAGTAGATATCAAACGAGCGTTCCCCCCGGTTGGTTTGTTCAACAACCATAGGCACCAAAGCATCGGTGAATTCACTCATGATATCTTTCATACATTACTCCTGTCAGTGAAAGTTACTCAGAACTGGCGTTTACAGCGCTGTGCAAACCTGTAGCAAGCTGCCTGATCTGCCGCAAGCGATATCAAGCTTAGGCACCCAATGTAGGGTGCTTGGCTCGTATTTAAAGCCCAAAAAACAAGGGAGCCTGAATGAGGCTCCCTTTTAACTTTCTAAAAAGGTCTACTATAGCTTACTTTTTGGCTGCTGCTTTCTTCGCAGCGGGCTTTTTTGCCGCAGTCTTTTTTGGCTCAGCCTTCTTGGCCGGTGCCTTTTTTGTAGTTGCCTTCTTAGCTGGAGACTTTTTTGCAGCAGTCTTTTTTGCCGCCGGTTTCTTCTTGGACTTGGCTGGATTGGCTTCTTCTTCATCAAGCGCCCGCACCGCAGCCTCAAGTTCGTCGCGGCTTACTTTCTTATCGGAGAGGTCCGCTTGCTCCAAAACGAAGTCTACAACTTTTTCTTCAAAGATAGGAGCGCGGAGCTGAGCACGTGCTTCTTCATTACTTTGGAAGTACTCAAACACCTGAGCTTCTTGACCAGGGAAACGGCGTGCTTCTTCGATCACACGGCGGTTTACTTCTTCCTGGGTAACCTCAACTTTGTTGGCAACACCAATTTCCGACAGCAAAAGTCCCAGGCGAACACGTCGCTCTGCAATTGCTCGGAACTCTTCAGCTTCAGCTTTGTCTGCCGGCTCTGCCAGACCTTCAAAATCTTCTTCTTTAGCTTCACCCGACTGAATAGCGTCGCGTTTGATTTGTTCCCAAATCTGACCAAACTCGAGGTCTACCATGCCCTGAGGCACAGCGAAATCATAGGCTTCAGCTAGGGAATCAAGGAGGGCGCGCTTCATGTGAGCGCGCGTCAGACTGTTATTGTCTGTCTCTAGTTGGCCTTTAACACTTTCTGTAAGTGCAGCAAGGTCATCGAAACCCATGTTTTTAGCAAGCTCGTCATCAATCTTGGCTTCGCTTGGTTTCCGTACTTCGATAACATCGACAGTAAATTCAGCAACCTTACCGGCAAGGTGCTCTGCCTGATAAGGGTCAGGGAATGTTACCGTGACAACTTTGTTATCGCCCGCTTTTGAACCCACGAGTTGCTCTTCAAAGCCTGGGATAAACATGCCGGAACCCAGTTCGAGCTGGAAGTCGTCACCAGCACCGCCCTCAAATTCTTCGCCGTCTACGCGCCCAACATAGTTGATCAGGACAGCATCGCCTTCATTTGCCTTGGCAGTTTTAGCAGCCTTTTTGAATGACTTTTGCTGGCTTGCAATACGTTCAATAAAACCGTTAATGGACGCGTCATCGACTTCGGCGACCCAACGCTCGAGTTTTGGTGCCTTGAAACCTTCGATGTTGATTTCGGGCAGAATTTCCACTTTCAGTGTATATTCAAGGTCCTTACCAAGCTCGAACTGACCTTCCATGTCCACTTCGGGACGCAAAGCTGGCTTGAGGCTTTTTTCTTCAAAAAGCTTGGCAGACGTTTCTTGCATGGTTTCCTGAAGGAGTTGACCTTGAGCACGTTCGCCGTGCATGCGACGAAGAAGAGAAAGCGGTGCCTTCCCGGGACGGAAACCTTTAATGTTCGCTGTGGCACGGAACTCTGTCAAAATGGCGTCCATTCGCGTATCCAAGTCCTTCGCAGGCACAGTAACTTTATATTCGTGGGTCAGGCCTTCAACCTGCAGTTCTTCGATCTGCATGTTTCACTTCTCTCTTTTCAAAATCACGCTGCCGGTTTTAACCACTATCAAGGGAGCTTTGGTGCGGGCGGAGGGACTTGAACCCCCACGTCCTAAGACACTAGAACCTAAATCTAGCGCGTCTACCAATTTCGCCACGCCCGCTCTTACCAAACAGCAACCCCAAAGGCTCCGGGAGCCTTAGTGAGAGTTGCCTATGCCCATGAAGTGGCCAGACCACTACAGCTTACACACCCCGAAAAGGGTACTAATCGCCGTTTGGACGCGCTTATAGCAGCAGCGCCGCAGAGCACAAGTATTTTTGTGCGAATTCCTGAAATACTGATCTTAATACGGGCGTAAATAGTGGCTGATGTGCGTTTACGGCAGTACTTTGGGTATGACATCCAGCAAATCAGAAGCAATTAAGCCCCTGCCCGCTTTCATGCCCGCCTCGCCGTGCAACCAGACACCAGCGGATGCCGCTTCAAATGCAGGCATACCTTGGGTTATAAGGCCGCATATCATGCCCGATAGCACATCACCCGTTCCCCCAACTGAAAGCCACGATGGTGCGTTCGTGGCGATGCTTGCCCTGCCATCGGGCGCGGCGACAACCGTCGAAACACCCTTTAGCACAACAACAGTGTTTGTTTGGCGCGCTGCCGCCTGAGTTGCCGCAACCCTATCTTCGCGAAAGTCTATGGCTGGAAAGAGTTTAGCAAACTCACCCTCGTGGGGTGTTAATACGATTTGTGGCGACTTTAACTCAGCTATAACATCAGACCGACCCACAAGGCTGACCAAAGCATCAGCATCCAGTACAAGCGATTTGTTTTTCGCCCCAACTTGTTTGACGAGGTCGACTGTTTTTTCGCCCCGACCAGAGCCGGGACCAACCAAAACAGACTGAATGCGGGGGTCATTGACGATACCCATGAAGCCAAAAGCACTGTCAAAACGTCGGACCATGACATCCATTAATGCCGATGCCTGCACAGGATATGTCTCTGTTGGTGCCGCAAGAGTGACAAGGCCTGCGCCGACCCTTAAGCCTGCAAGGCTGGCAAGTCGGGATGCACCAAGCGTTGGCTCTTTGCCTCCGAGAACCAGCATATGTCCCCGACCATATTTATGGGTCTGGGGGCCGGAAAACGGGAATGTTTGCCCCCACAAGCTTGGCAGGTTTTCAGATTGGTTTGCGGCGATATCGGATAACGCATCACTCGGCGTACCAATGTCTGCAACATGAATATTTTCATTGCCGCCACAAAAATATCTACCTGGAACAAGCGTATGGCATGGTTTTTTAAAGTTAAAAGTGATTGTGGCACCAGCCTCAATGCACGCCCCTAATGGTTTCCCTGTATCTGCGCAAAGGCCTGAGGGAATATCCGTGGCTAACACAAAAGTCTCTGACGCGTTTACTGCCTGGATTAAATCAGCCAGTTCCGCCTCAACTGGGTTTTTCAGTCCGGTGCCAAGCAAACAGTCAACAATCGCCGCTGCTGTCTCAAATCCGTTGGTTGAAATGGGCTCGACTTCGCCGTGCCACTTCCCTGCTGCATTCTTTGCATCGCCCTTTAACTTACTGGGTAGTTTGGAACATCTTACAGAAACCGGGTACCCAAGCTGATCAAGATAGCGTGCGGCCACAAACCCATCACCGCCGTTGTTACCCGGACCACATAAAATGATAACTGCGCCGCCTGCCTCCAAGGGTGTGCCAATATAGTCAGAGAGCGTTTGCGCAACGGCCTGGCCCGCAGCCTCCATCAAATCGCGTCCGGAAACCCCGGCTGCGATAGCGTTGGCGTCAATGTCCCGCGATTGCTGAGCGGTTAGCAACGTGTGAAAATTCTGTTTAGACTGTACCGCCACGGTTCCCCCCAAAGCAGTGTTTCAGCGCCAGCAAACTACGCAAAAACTGCAATAGAAGACTACGCCTAGAATCGGCGCAGTGTAGCAAAAGAAAAAGGCCCCGAAAGGGCCTATCAAAAAAAATCTTCAGAATGGGGCGAGTGACCGGATTTGAACCGGCGACATCCAGCACCACAAGCTGGCGCTCTAACCAACTGAGCTACACCCGCCTCATTTCTGAAGGTGCGCCGTTTTAAGCCGACAAGAATGACTTCGTCAAGCAAGATTATAGCATTTTTATCAGGACGATATATCCCCTGCTACAGTTTCACCTGCCACACAAACAATCATCTGCTCATTTTTTGGGCAGTTACCTTATGAATATTCCCTCTTGAGACCCGTCAAACCAGACCTATACTCACGTTTTGCAAATATACAATATATTGGCACAAAGCCTGCTAACGTTGGCAAACCATAATTATAAGGGTTTGGGAAATGAAGAAGATCGAGGCAATCATCAAGCCCTTCAAGCTGGATGATGTGAAAGAAGCCCTCAACGAAGTCGGAATATCGGGAATCACAGTAATCGAAGCCAAAGGATTTGGGCGTCAGAAAGGCCATACTGAGTTATATCGTGGCGCCGAGTATGTCGTGGATTTCGTGCCCAAAGTAAAACTGGACGTCGTTGTCGAAGATAGCCAGGCCGAACGAGCCGTAGAGGCGATAAAAACCGCCGCTCATACAGGCCGCATTGGGGACGGTAAGATTTTTGTCAGTTCAATCGAGGAAGCCATCCGCATTAGGACCGGCGAAACAGGATCAGACGCGATTTAATTCATTGGCACAATGGATTGCGCACAAAAGAATTTTAATAGGGAAACTAGAGTATGCCGAAATATAAAGACTTAAGTATTGAGAGCTTTCTTGAGCTTGTAAAGGAAACGTCCGCAGAATGGGTCGATCTTCGCTTTACAGATCCAAAGGGCAAGTGGCAGCACCTGACAATGTGCGCTGATGTTGTCGATGAGGATATGCTGACAGATGGTATTATGTTTGACGGTTCCTCAATTGCCGGATGGAAAGCGATCAACGAGTCTGACATGATTTTGATGCCGGACCTTGGCTCGGCAACGCTTGATCCGTTTACGGCTGATGTAACTATTGTTCTTTTCTGCGACATTCTGGAGCCGTCCACAGGGCAGCCTTACGGCCGTGATCCGCGCTCTACAGCCAAAAAAGCGGAAGCCTACTTGAAATTTTCAGGTGTTGGCGACACGGCCTATTTCGGCCCGGAGCCAGAGTTTTTTGTCTTCGATGATGTGAAATTCAAGGTCGGCTACAGCGGCGCCATGTATCAGTTGGACGACATCGAAGGCCCCTACAACAGCGACAAAGACTACAGCGAAGGCAACTATGCACACAGACCACGCGCCAAGGGCGGGTATTTCCCGGTTGCACCGGTGGATAGCTGCGTAGACCTGCGTGGTGAAATGGTCAAGGTCATGAAAGACATGGGTCTTTCAATGGACAAACACCATCATGAGGTTGCTGCAAGTCAGCACGAACTGGGGATTACATTCGCAACACTGACCGCCACGGCAGATCACGTGCAGGTATATAAATACGCCGTGCATCAGGTGGCTCACACATACGGCAAAACGGCAACATTTATGCCCAAGCCCGTTGCCGCGGATAATGGGTCTGGCATGCACACTCACATGTCGATCTGGAAAGACGGCAAACCAACTTTTGCAGGCAACGGCTATGCAGACTTGTCTGAAACCGCCCTGTATTACATTGGTGGTATCATCAAACATGCCAAAGCACTCAATGCCTTCACGAACCCAACAACCAATAGCTACAAACGCCTGACACCCGGCTTTGAAGCACCAGTATTGTTGGCTTATTCCAGCCGTAACCGGTCTGCGTCTTGCCGCATTCCTTACACGTCGAGCCCGAACGCAAAACGCGTTGAGGTTAGGTTCCCGGATGCGCTGGCAAACCCATATTACGCGTTTGCAGCCATGCTGATGGCGGGGCTTGATGGCATCGAAAACAAAATTCATCCCGGTGACGCGATGGATAAAGACCTGTATTCATTGCCACCTGAAGAGCTCAAAGGTGTTCCAACAGTCGCTGGATCGCTTCGCGAGGCTCTAGACGCCCTTGATGGTGACCGTGACTTCCTTAAGCGCGGCGATGTGTTCTCGGATGACCAAATTGATGCGTATCTGGATCTCAAGTGGGAGGAAGTGGCAGCACTAGACCTTACGCCGCATCCAATAGAGTTCGATATGTACTACAGCTCTTAAGCTGTAACAAAATAGAGCACTAAAGGGCCCCATATGGGCCCTTTTTCTTTTTGAAGACTTCCAGTCATCTCAGTCGAAATATTTCTTCTTTCGTTTACTTTTTGGCAATAGCTAGCCACTAGGTTTGCCAGATATGGGGGTAATGGAAACTGCGGGTATCAGGAACGCGCGAGAATGCAAGTTGAGTACACATCAGAACAACGGCAAATCCAGCCCAAGCTCGCCGGTTCAAATATCAATCCAGATAGTTTTCTTGCAACTGATTACCTGAATCATTTCAATGAAATCGTTATGCTCATGGAAATGATACCGGATATGCCGGAACTTATTGAAGAGGCCGCAGAGTGGACCCCAAAATCCTACCGTCAGCATTTTGAAGAGAGCGGCTTTCAGGCAAAAGACTTGGCCATCCAGGCCTATCAGATAGCCCCTTCGGTCTTTAAAGCGCCCTTCGAGCGCACTTGCACAGACATGCAGTCAATAATTAAAACAACGGTGGACGGTCTTGTGTCGGTAAATGTTGTCGAACGTGGTATGTCACCTGCCGCCCAGCATCTTATACGTACCCGCATTGAAACCCTTCAGGATCACCTGATGGTTCTAAACCAACTTATTCACGGAAAAATTGACACCTTAGCGGTCATTGCCACGCAAGATACACCACAGGAAGACGTTCAGTCTCAGGAAGAGATTGATAAGCTCTTTGACTAACATAATTTGAACAGAGTTATTTTGTCAGATTACGCCCGTGTGAATTCACGATGGTCGGCAAGCGCAGACAAAGACACTACCTTCATTATATCCGGGTGATTTTCGCGGCTCAGACGAACAAGCGGATAGCTGCTGGCCGCAACCCTCAATACATTTTCAACAACCCAAACAGACGTCGTATTTGTAGAATGTGCAAAACGATCTCCAATATTGGGAAAGCCGTTTACGTCCTCGCTTGGTACAGTGTTAGGGCTGCCCAGACCAAAAGACTGGGTCACCCGGCCCCAAAAAGTATGCGTTTGCGATTGCATCAAGGTCTCACCTCTGTTGTCCCTTTCAAAGGTATCAGTACTGTCTTTCTTAAAGATTAACGCGTACCAAATTACAGAAAACTAACGCTACGACATGCACAACATATCGCATTTTAAAGTTTAACTCAACACAACATATAGTATTGAGTTGCCCGTGCACGCAAAACTGCACCATCGCTTGACGTTGGTTCGCCTGCGGGCTAGGTCTGTGTTAGTAAGTAGTATGGGTGGGGTTATGAACGACCTTTTTGAAGTTTCACAGACCAAAACTGATTATTCCGCAAAAGACATCGAAGTGCTTGAAGGGCTGGAGCCAGTTCGCCAGCGGCCAGGTATGTATATCGGTGGTACTGATGAGCGCGCGCTTCATCATCTGGTTGCAGAAGTTCTTGATAACTCAATGGACGAGGCTGTTGCCGGCCACGCCAGTCGCATAAACGTGTCGATGCACGAAGATGGCTCCATTTCACTCAGCGACAACGGGCGCGGCATCCCGATCGATCCACACCCCAAATTTCCGCAAAAATCAGCACTGGAGGTGATTCTTACCACTCTGCATTCGGGGGGTAAGTTTAATTCTGACGCCTATGCAACATCTGGTGGCCTGCACGGTGTTGGTGTTTCTGTGGTCAACGCCTTATCCGAATGGCTGTCGGTTGAGGTCGCCCGCGATAAAAAACTCTACCGACAGAGTTTTTCGCGCGGGTTGGCGATGGGTAGCCTTGAGGATATGGGAGCTGTTGCCAACCGTCGCGGCACTAAACTAACCTTTTTGCCGGACCATGAGATATTTGGTGCTAAAGCGCGCCTGAAACCATCACGTGTCTACGCACTCGCTCGATCAAAAGCGTATCTGTTTCGCGGTGTTGAAATCAGATTCAAGTGCGCCGCCGGGTTGCTTAAAGACGGCGATGAAACACCGTCAGAAGCCACCCTGCACTTCCCCGGTGGGTTGGCTGATTATCTAAAAGAAACAATGAAAAAAAGGACATGCGTCACCGAAGAACCCTTCGCCGGATTGGTTGGTTTTCCCGATGAACAAGGCCGTGTGGAATGGGCCATCCATTGGCCCGAGTTTGGCGACGGCCTGTCCAGCAGCTATTGCAACACGATTCCGACGCCCCAAGGTGGTACACACGAAACTGGTCTTAGAAGTGCGTTGCTTCGTGGCTTGAAGGCCTATGCAGATGTGGCGGGCAACAAGAAGGCAGCAAACCTGACCTTAGATGATGTCTGTGGGTCGTCATGCAGCATGTTATCTGTGTTCATTCGTGAACCACAATTCCAAGGGCAGACGAAGGACAAGCTATCAACACCGGAAGCACAGAAGCTAACAGAAAATGCTGTACGGGACGCTTTCGATCATTGGCTTGCCGATCACCCGGATCGGGCAAACGGCCTTCTAACTTGGGCGCTTGAGCGCCTGGAAGAACGCCTCAGGCGTCGGCAGGAAAAGGAAATTCAGCGAAAAACAGCGGTCAGCAAACGGAAACTTCGCCTGCCCGGCAAATTGACTGACTGCTCAAGCGATGAAGCCGAAGGCACAGAAATTTATATTGTAGAGGGCGACAGTGCTGGTGGCTCGGCAAAACAGGCACGTGACCGCAAAACACAGGCGATTTTGCCAATACGGGGAAAGATCCTGAATGTGGCATCAGCAACCCGCGACAAGATCGCTGCCAATCAGGAAATTCGCGACCTGATACAGGCCTTGGGATGCGGCACGCGCGAGCATTATGACGGCGACGCATTACGGTATGAAAAAGTTGTCATCATGACAGATGCGGACGTCGATGGTGCCCATATCGCGACTTTGCTAATGACATTCTTCTTTCAGGAAATGTCGGGGTTGGTTAGAGATGGCCGTTTGTATCTGGCACAACCTCCATTGTACCGTCTTGCCAAGGGCGGTACCGTTTTTTACGCCCGTGATGACGCCCACAAAGACGAATTGATGGCGTCAGAGTTCAAAGGCAAATCCAATGTGGAACTAAGCCGTTTTAAGGGTCTTGGCGAAATGCCCCCTGCCCAACTGAAAGAAACAACCATGGCACGCGCGAACCGGACCTTACTGCGTGTTACTTTACCGCCTGAGTATACTGACCGCGCTCATGTTACATCGCTGGTTGATGACCTGATGGGGAAAAAGCCAGAAAAACGGTTTGAATTTATTCGCGATAACGAGGCCGACCTGGAAGCCTTGGATATTTAAACCTTAGTGTCACATAAATGCGGCATTTTTCAGCGTTTTTTGAAACCGCAACCTGTGTGACGGCGCACAAGCGTTGACTTTGGGTCTGTCCCGCCTATCCTGCGCCCAAACTGTGCTGATTAACAATTGGGATACAATATGGGTTTCGAACTATTAGGTCTTAGCGACGCAACATTAAAGGCAGTTGCCGACGCAGGCTATACGGAACCAACTCCCATCCAGGCACAAGCGGCCCCACAGGTTCTTATGGGACGGGATGTTTTAGGTATTGCCCAAACGGGAACCGGTAAAACCGCCAGCTTTACCCTGCCGATGATTGATATTTTGGCTGAGGGCCGCGCCCGGGCGCGTATGCCCCGATCGCTTATCCTTGAACCAACGCGCGAGCTGGCAGCACAGGTCGCTGAGAGCTTTGAGAAGTACGGGAAAAACCATAAGCTTTCGATGGCGTTATTGATTGGCGGCGTTAACTTTGCTGATCAGGAAAAAGCGCTTGACCGGGGTGCCGATGTTTTGATCGCAACACCTGGCCGGTTACTGGATCATTTCGAGCGCGGTAAGTTGCTATTGAACGGCATCGATATTCTGGTGATTGACGAAGCGGACCGCATGCTGGACATGGGCTTCATCCCCGATGTCGAAAAAATCTGCGAACGCATAACTAAGAAACACCAAACGCTGTTCTTCTCGGCGACAATGCCGCCAGCCATTCAGCGGTTGACCAAAAAGTTTCTGGATGACCCGAAAAAGATAGAAGTTTCCCGCCCGGCGACCGCAGGCACCAATATCAAGCAGCTTTTGATCGCTGTGGGCCCTCGCGACAAACGCAAAGCGTTGAGACAGCTTCTGCGCAGTGAAGACATCAAAAACGCAATAATTTTCTGTAACCGCAAGCGTGACGTTAAAGAAGTCTATGCCTCGCTCGGACGGCATGAATTCAGTGTTGGCCAGTTACACGGTGATATGGAACAGCGGGAACGCATGGAAACGCTGCGCCAATTCAAAGAAAATGAAATTCAGTTACTGGTTGCGTCCGACGTGGCAGCGCGGGGCCTTGATGTGCCCGACGTCAGTCATGTATTTAACTTCGATGTTCCTGGGCATGCTGACGATTATGTCCATCGGATAGGCAGGACGGGTCGGGCGGGACGGTCGGGTACTGCGTATACCATAACGACCAAATCCAAGATCGATTCTAAGCTGGTTGATGCCATTCAGGCCCTGACGAAAACTGATTTGCCCATCGATACAGACTTTCATTTGGAGCGCGAATCGCGTCCAAAGAAAGCCGTTGCAAAAACCGATGGAGCCGCAGAGCAGACACAGCCAGAACCTGAAAGCCGCACTAGGGGGAAACAAGACCACCGCCGTGATCGCAGCACCGAACGTAGTCCACGCGGCGATCGCCGCTGGCCCCGTGACCGTGGTGACAGAAACCTGAACATGGCACCCGACGACATGCCTAAGGAGCCGTTTGTCGGTATGGGCCCGCACGTCCCTGCTTTCCTGCTGCAAGACCCGACCAAAAAAGCCAAGTAGTTTCCAAAATATTTTGCAGCCTTGTCAGCGCACTGACCCAGTCTAGATTCACCTTCAAAGAACTGGAGTAAATGATATGGCCGACTACGAAAATATTCTGTTTTCCTTGGAAGATGGGCTTGCAACGATCACCCTCAACAGACCCGAAAGCCTGAATGCGCTATCAAGCGGCCTGAAGGCTGACCTGTTGCACGCAGTAAGACGTGTTGGCCAGAAGGGAAGTGATGCAAGAGCCCTTCTGATCACCGGAACAGGTCGGGCTTTTTGTGCCGGGGCAGACCTGATGGAAGGTAATATGGGCAGTGCCGATCGGGATTTGGGCAAAAGCCTAATTGATGACTATCATCCCATATTACTGGAACTCGCGGATTTGGATGTTCCTGTGTTATCTGCTGTGAACGGCGTTGCGGCTGGGGCTGGTATGTCAATTGCCATTTCTGCCGACATCGTAATAGCCGCCCATTCTGCTTATTTTCTGCAGGCTTTTGTAAACATTGGCCTTGTCCCCGATGCAGGCAGCACATTTTTACTGCCCCGGCTGGTAGGCTCTGCTCGTGCTCGTGCCATGATGATGCTGGGAGAGCGTATCCCGTCTGACAAGGCCTTGGAATGGGGGCTGATCTACGAAGTTGTTGATGATGATATGATCCAGTTACGGGCAAAGGAACTGGGGCATCAATTGGCCAACGGACCAACAAGAGCATTGTCTGGTATCCGGCACCTGGTTTCCCAGTCTCAGAAGAATAACTATGCAGAGCAACTTCAGGCTGAGGCTGGTATGCAACGCCAGATGGGCGGTACAGAAGATGCCATTGAAGGGGTGATGGCCTTTGTCCAAAAACGGAAGGCAGACTTCAAGGGAAAATAGAAACCAATGGCTTGATTTCCCGGTCCCCATGAAATAGCCACTTTTCATTTCCATCAAGTATGGGTAAACAAGGCTGACGCTTGGAACAAAGCGGCAACAAATGGGAGCGCTTGTGAGTAATCCGTTGGCCATCATCGGCCGAGTTTTTCTGAATTCTCTTGCGGAAATTGGACGGTTGTCGCAATTCGCTGCTGTCGCTGTAATCCACATTGTGCGACCACCGATTTATTGGCGGCTGGCGCTACAGCAAATGTGGCTTATTGGCTATAACAGCCTTCCCGTTGTTGGCCTGACCGCCCTGTTCACCGGTGCAGCGCTGGCGCAGCAAATTTTTGTCGGTGGTAGCAGGTTTAACGCGGAGTCTGTTGTGCCAGGCGTTGTCGTTATCGCCATTGTGCGCGAACTGGGGCCTGTCCTTGGTGGGTTGATGGTTGCGGGGCGCGTCTCATCCGCAATGGCTGCGGAATTGGGGACAATGCGTGTTACAGAGCAGATCGACGCCCTGACAACGCTTTCGACCGATCCCATCAATTACCTTGTTGTGCCACGCCTTTTAGCCGCTGTGGTTACCCTACCCTTGCTGGTATTGGTGGCCAATATCATTGGTGTTCTTGGCGGATTTGTAATTGGCACAGAAAGACTGGGCCTCAACGCCGGGAGTTATTTGCAGGTCACTATCGAGTTTCTCGAAAATGCTGACGTGGTGTCTTCTATGGTTAAGGCCGCTGTGTTTGGTTTCTTCATTGCTTTAATGGGCAGTTATCATGGCTATAACAGCCGGGGGGGCGCACAAGGCGTTGGCAAGGCAACTACCAATGCCGTTGTTTCCGCATTTATTCTCATTCTACTGGCCAACCTGATCATTACTGTCATTGTGTTTGGAGACCAGGCATGAGCACTACCCCAATGATAGAAATGTCCGGCGTGACCAAGGCTTTTGGCGCTAAACAGGTTTTGCGTGGCGTCGATCTAAGCATTCCAAGAGGTAAGTCGCTGGTGATTATTGGCGGCTCGGGGACCGGCAAATCCGTTACGCTCAAATGCATTCTAGGCCTGCTCAAGCCCGACGCTGGGTCTATTAAGGTCGACGGTGTTGAAGTCACAAAACTCTCTGCCCGCCAACGCAAAAAGACCTTGTCTATGTTTGGCATGCTGTTTCAGGGCGCGGCTTTGTTTGACAGCCTGCCAGTATGGAAAAACGTCGCGTTTGGCCTTATTCAAGGTCGGGGCATGAAGCAGACTGACGCAAAAGAGATCGCATTGGAAAAATTGCGCCGTGTCGGCTTAACGCCTGATGTTGGTGACCTTTCACCATCAGAACTGTCTGGCGGCATGCAAAAGCGGGTTGGCCTTGCCCGCGCAATCGCCAGCGAGCCGGACATCATCTTTTTTGATGAACCCACCACGGGCCTCGATCCGATTATGGCAGATGTCATTAACGATCTGATTGTTGAATGTGTTCAGGATCTGGGCGCAACAACGCTTTCGATCACTCACGATATGGCCAGTGCGCGTAAAATCGCGGACCGGATTGCTATGATTTATGAAGGGCGTATCATTTGGGAAGGCGACAAGGACACCATTGATATCTCTGGCAACGACTATGTTGATCAATTTATCCATGGGCGCGCGCATGGTCCCATTGAAATGCAGATTCTGAAACCATAATGGCCCGTACCCAAAAATCCTTTGCTTGTGGTGCTTGCGGCGCTGTTTACACCAAATGGCAAGGCAAATGTGACGATTGCGGCGAATGGAACACCATTTCGGAACAAGCTGCCTCTGTTTCGGGTGCGCCGAAGGGCTTGAGCCAAAAAAAGGGACGCGCCGTTTCCCTCGTCTCGCTTGATGAACCGATTGAAGAAGCCCCCAGGCTTCTATCAGGCATCTCAGAGCTTGATAGAGCTCTGGGCGGTGGTCTGGTACCCGGCAGTGCCATCCTGATAGGCGGTGACCCAGGTATTGGCAAGTCCACCTTGTTGCTTCAAGCCATGGGCGCGTTTGCCCTTAAAGGTGAAGACTGCGTCTATATTTCCGGGGAAGAAGCGACAGCCCAGATACAGATGCGGGCCAACCGTTTGGGCCTAAAGGGCGCGCCCCTCAAACTTGGATGCGAAACAAGCCTGCGTAATATCCTGACAACGCTGGATGAAGGCCCCGCCCCCAAAGCTGTCGTAATCGATTCCATTCAAACCCTGTTTGCGGATCATGTGGAATCAGCCCCCGGCACGGTAAGCCAGGTCCGCGTTTGCGCCCATGAACTCATTAATTATGCAAAGCGGCGTGGCACTGTCGTCCTTTTGGTTGGTCATGTCACCAAAGATGGTCAGATCGCTGGTCCTCGCGTCCTGGAGCACATGGTTGATACCGTGCTCTATTTTGAAGGGGACCGGGGCCATCAATTCAGAATTTTGCGGGCTGTCAAAAACCGGTTTGGCGGCACCGACGAAATTGGTGTGTTTGAAATGACCGGCAAGGGGCTGAGAGAAGTCACCAACCCCTCAGAGCTGTTTTTGGCGGACCATAACATCCGGGAACCTGGCACATGTGTCTTCGCCGGCATCGAAGGATCAAGGCCTCTTCTCGTTGAAATTCAAGCACTTGTAGCCCGTTCTTCAGCTGCCAATCCAAGGCGCGCTGTTGTTGGCTGGGATTCTGGTCGCCTTGCTATGGTCCTTGCTGTGCTGGACGCCCGTGCAGGTCTGGGGCTAAGTGGCTGCGACGTTTATCTTAATGTTGCGGGTGGTCTAAAAATATCAGAGCCTGCGGCAGACCTCGCCGTGGCGGCAGCGCTGATTTCCAGTCTGTCACAAACCGCACTGCCCGATGAAACGGTCGTCTTTGGCGAAATAAGCCTGTCGGGTGACGTGCGCAGTGTTTCCCAAAGCGATAACCGCCTAAAAGAAGCCGCAAAGCTTGGCTTCAGTCGTGCTATCATGCCAAAAAGCAAAAAAGCGGGAAAATCTGAAATGCAACAGCAGTCCGTTTCCCGTATTGGCGACCTTGTCAGCCAGTTTTTCCCGGAAGGCTGACTTGTTAAACCGCCAACACGGCAAATGACTAACCTGGCACTGACGGAGGAAAAAACATGGATGCCACCACGCTAACAGTTTTTGATATCGCCGTTCTTTTGTTCGTTGGCATCTCGATCGTTCTCGCCTTCAGTCGCGGGTTTGCCACTGTTGCCCTTAGCCTTGTGGCCTGGGTAGCAACGATATTCGCCGTTGTTTTTGCCGGGGAACTGATCACACCTTACCTGCGGCCCTATGTTGAACCCGAATGGCTTGCCGACACTCTTACTTATGCTGGCTTGTTCATCGGTGGTTTGTTTGTCCTTAAGTGGCTGGCGGGTCTTATTGGCGGTGCCATCAAAAACAGCCCTGTCGGCTTCCTTGACCGCTCGCTTGGTGCCTTGTTTGGCCTGCTACGTGGCATAGTGCTCGTGTCAGCACTTTATTTTGGGTTCACTAAGTTGGTGCCAGGCGACGAACCAGTGTGGATCGAAAAGGCACAGACACGCCCTCTCGTGGCCTGGGGGTCCGAAATGCTGGCTTCCGTTGTTGGTGGTGCCCTTGGCGAAGATCGCGGTGATTTTGGTGCCGACTATCTGGAGCGGGCCAAAGAAGCAGCAGCGAGCCAGTTTATCGACGAAGCCAGTGAAGAACTGGCTGGCAAATACGGCGAAGAAATGCGTCAAAAATTTGATGACCTTGTCGGAGAAGCCGAAAAAGACGACGAAACCTAAGCATCTTTCCACCAGTATATTTTTATAAACTATTCCTATGCACCGTGGCGCTTTAGCGATATACGAAAAGGGATTTGGCAACGCCGCACCGTGAAGCCTGTCCCCTTCAATGGTGCCGACTGATCGAGGTTACATTCATGGCCGACGCTTCACCATTTCCTTCGCATCCATTTGACGATGACAAATTGCGGGAGGAATGCGGTGTATTCGGCATTTTTGGTAGCCAAGATGCCACTGCTCACACGGCATTGGGGCTTCATGCGCTGCAACATCGCGGGCAAGAAGCCGCAGGCATTACAGCCTTTGATGGCAACGAATTTCACACAAAGCGTGTGCTGGGGCATGTGGCGGACAACTTCACCAATCAGTCCGTTATCGATAGCTTGCCCGGGCATACGGCCATTGGCCATGTACGGTACTCGACAACAGGTGATACAGTACTGCGCAATTGTCAGCCTCTGTTTGCTGAATTTGCGTCGGGCGGGTTTGCTGTGGCGCACAACGGTAACCTCACTAATGCAGCCCATGTCAGAAAATCGCTGGTGCAGCGAGGGTCGATTTTCCAGTCAACATCAGACACCGAAGTTATCATCCACCTCATCGCCACCAGCCGGTTCAGAACCCTGATGGAACGCATTATTGATACACTGCGTCAACTGGAGGGTGCCTACTCTCTGGTTGCCCTTACCCGGGAGGGATTAATTGGTGTGCGCGATCCGCTGGGCGTTAGGCCACTGGTATTGGGGAAGCTTGATAAGTCTTATATCATGTGTTCGGAAACCTGCGCTCTCGACATTATTGGTGCTGAATATGTTCGCGACGTAGAGCCTGGAGAATTGATCGTCATCACCGACGAAGGCATCCAGTCTTCCAAACCATTCCCTGAAGAAAAAGCCCGACCCTGTATTTTTGAGCATGTCTATTTTGCACGTCCTGACAGCTATATGAACAGCATGAGTGTTTATGAGGTACGCAAACGGATTGGTGCCGAATTGGCACGTGAAAACAGCATAGAAGCAGACTTGGTGATCCCCGTGCCTGACTCAGGTACACCAGCCGCGATTGGATACGCGCAAGAATCCGGTATTCCTTTTGAACTTGGCATCATCCGCAACCATTATGTCGGGCGCACTTTTATTGAGCCAAGCGACCAAATCAGACATTTTGGCGTGAAGTTAAAACACAATGCCAACCGTTGGCACATTGAAGGCAAGCGCATCATTTTGGTGGACGATTCGATTGTTCGCGGAACCACCTCCATGAAAATTGTTACCATGATGCGCGAAGCTGGGGCCCGTGAAGTTCATATGCGCATTGCATCGCCCCCAACGGCGCATAGCTGCTTTTACGGCGTTGATACGCCAGAACGTGGCAAACTTTTGGCGGCCCGCATGAATGTTGACGCAATGCGTGAACATATTAATGCAGATAGTCTGTCCTTCCTGTCGATTGACGGCCTTTACCGTGCAGTTAATCAACCAAAGGGCCGGGATAACAATACACCCGCCTACTGTGATGCGTGTTTTACCGGTGACTATCCGACTTTTTTAACGGATCAATCTGAAGACGATCAAAAGTCACCGCAACTTGATATGATCACCCCCATAAGCGCCTGAACGGAGTTTACTGACATGACTAAACAGTTGGAAGGGCGTCTCGCCCTGGTTACGGGTGCATCACGTGGTATTGGTCGTGCCGTTGCTTTGGCTCTTGCCAAAGAAGGTGCAGATATCATTGCCGTTGCACGCCCACGATCACAGGCGGCTCTGGAAAGTCTGGATGATGAGATTAAGGCACTTGGCCAAAATTGTACCCTGGTGCCGTTTGACTTAAAGGATGGCGATGCAATCGACCGTTTGGGCGCGTCCATTTATGAACGGTGGGGCAAACTTGATATTTTTGTTGGTAATGCCGCTATTCTGGGGCCGTTGTCGCCGCTAGGCCATATCGCCCCAAAGGATTTTCAGGAACTGCTTGATATAAATGTTACAGCTAACTTCCGCATCATGCGCTCTCTTGATCCGCTTTTGAAAAAAAGCGACGCAGGCCGCGTTATCATTGTGTCATCCGGTAGCAATGGAAAAGCCAAAGCTTTTTGGGGCGGATATATGATGAGCAAAGCTGCCGTCGAAAATCTGGCACTGACCTACGCAAACGAAAACCTGCAAAATGCAATTAAATCCAATGTGATTAACCCTGGGCCAATACGCACCAGTATGCGGGCAAAAGCTGTTCCGGGAGAAGACGCAGCCTCTCTCCCTGCCCCTGAAGACATTGCAAAACTTTTTGTTGAACTTGCCTCTCCGGCGTGCCGCCATAACGGGGAAGTGATAAACTTCTATGACTGGGCGGGGCTTACACTGCCTTGACTGATCGAACATTGACGCGCAGCATACCCACAAGGGGAAACTAATGGCTGATATTTCCCCATAGTCAGGGGTGTATCAGATGAAAACGTTCGGTTTAACGCTTATTATTTTCTTTGCTTTTGTCGGGTCAGTTACCGCTGTGTCACCGCCAAAAGACTTTTCAGATCAATCCAGTCAGTTTGTTGTTAGTAACACGGAAAGCTTGTTGCTGGTCAACGCACGTGTTGTTGACGGCACCGGAGCGCCCGCGCGAAATGATCAAACAATATACATACGCGGTGGCAAGATCGCTGCCCTTGGGAGCCGTTCTGAGATAAACGCTCCTGAAGATACGCCCGTGATGGACCTGATGGGGCAAACACTGTTGCCTGGTTTTGTAATGTTGCATGAACATATGTTTTATAACGCGAGCGACCCGGACTGGTTTATTCAAAGCACTCAACCAGTTATCTTCCCCCGGCTGTATTTGGCGGGCGGAGTTACGACAGCCCGAACGGCAGGCAGCTTTGAGCCCTACACCGACCTGAAGGTAAAGCAATATATTGGAAACGGTCGGCTGGTTGGGCCAAATTTTGATACAACGGCACCCTTCATCGAAGGTGCACCTGCTCAGTTCCTGCAAGCCCCCGAAATAGAGACCGACATTGAAGCCGTGCGCTTTGTCAACTATTGGGCGGATCGGGGCATGACCTCTTTCAAGGCCTACATGAATGTAAAACGCAGTGTTTTAAAGGCAGCAATTGACGCGGCCCACGCCCGTGGTCTGAAAGTGGCAGGGCACCTGTGTTCTGTAACGTATGCCGAGGCGTCCGACATGGGTATTGATAATCTGGAGCATGGCTTTCTGCTCGCTACCGATTTTGTGAAGGATCGGCAGCCAGATGTATGCTCGGGGTTTCCGCTGGCTCGTTTCATGGAAATGGAACTCGACAGCCCGGAAGTGCAGGCATTGATGGATAAATTAGTCAAAAACAAAACGGCGATAACGTCCACGTTGGCAGTTCTTGCGCGTATTTCAGCGACAGTGAACCCACCAAACGAGGGTGCGGTTGAGGCCTTGGGGCATGGTGCCAAGGCGCACTATCTGGGTAATCATGCGCGTGGTTATGCACAGGCGCTCGAAAATGACATATGGGAACGCGCGGTGCGCAAGGAAATGGCCTGGGAAAAAGCCTTTCACGACAAAGGCGGGTTGGTGGTTACCGGGTCGGACACCACCGGCATTGGCGGCACCGTTGCAGGCTTTGCAAACCATGAATTATTGAAGTTGTTGGTGGAAGCAGGCTTTACGCCACTGGAAGCCATTCGTATTGCTACGCTGAATGGTGCAATATCTATGGATCGTGCCGATGAATTGGGCAGTATTGCTGTCGGTAAAAACGCTGATCTGATCGTGATAAACGGCAAACCTGATCAAGACATAGCTGACATCACGAATGTGGTAACCGTTTTCAAGGACGGTGTTGGCTATGATAGCCAAAAACTGATCAAATCATCGCGTGGCCGAGTGGAGAATTAATTCAACCGGGATTTACTCCGAGGTATCGCGATACGCCCGCAGGAGTTGCTCAACGCTCAGTGTCACAGTTGTTTTACCAGCGCGCAAGCGGTCTTGTGTTTCTGACAAAAGTGCCTTCACAGAGTCGTTTTTGTAGAAGTCATCAAGCAGTCTGTCTTGAAGTGACGTTTTGAGCCAAGTCAGGCGTTGATTTTCCCGCCGCGTTTGACGGTCCCCGTTTTCCGTCATAATGCGACGATGTTTTTCAATCCGCTCCCACAGCTCGGCAACACCCTGCCCTGTAAGGCCCGAGCAGGTCACAACCGGTGGGTGCCAGTCCGGGCTGGCATCGCTCATAATATGCAAAGCTGATTTATAGCCGTTTACCGCTTGTTTCAGCTTTTGCTGAAACACGTCAGCTTTATTGATGGCAACCATATCCGCCAGTTCCAAGATGCCTTTTTTGATGCCCTGCAATTCATCGCCCGCACCCGGCAACATCAGCACAAGAAAAAAGTCGACCATATCCGCGACCATGGTTTCAGATTGACCGGTCCCCACTGTTTCAACCAGGACCGTGTCAAAACCAGCCGCTTCGAGCACGACAATGGTCTCCCGGGTGGCGCGCGCCACACCGCCCAATACACCGGCACTGGGGCTGGGGCGGATAAAGGCGTTTAATTCTGCCGACAGACGGTCCATGCGGGTTTTATCACCCAGAATTGACCCCCCTGTGCGCCCACTGGACGGGTCAACGGCGAGAACCGCCACTTTCTGACCCTGATCAATCAGCATCATGCCTAGATTTTCGATGAAGGTAGACTTACCAACACCCGGTACACCAGAAATTCCAACGCGTTGGCTGTTGCCTGCGTGCGGCAAAAGGCGGTGTAACAGGTCCTGCGCTTGTTTTTGGTGCTTTGGGTTGCGGCTTTCTACAAGTGTGATGGCGCGGCCAATCAACGCTCTGTCGCCCGCACGAACACCGGCAAACAATGCCTCCACGCTGGGCGTCTTATTTACCGGCCCTTCAGGCATACCCAAGACGACTGTTAAGCTTGTCAATCAGCTCAATCGCGGCATCAGAGATTACGGTACCGGGCGGAAAAATCGCCTCTGCGCCGGCGGCATAAAGCGCATCATAGTCCTGCGGGGGTATCACACCCCCTGCGATAACCATGATGTCTTCCCTGCCCAATTTGGACAGCTCAGCCTTCAGCTCTGGTACTAGGGTTAAATGACCTGCTGCGAGCGACGACGCCCCAATAACATGGACGTCATTTTCTGCACCTTGTCGTGCAACTTCAGCCGGTGTTTGGAACAGCGGTCCAATATCAACATCAAAACCCATATCAGCGTACCCAGACGCCACAACTTTTTGACCTCGATCGTGACCATCCTGACCCATCTTCGCGATGAGGATTCGAGGGCGTCGCCCGTCTTTTTCTTCAAATTCTCGTACTTTTTTGAGAAGTTTTTCGACTTTTTCTGACTTGCCCACTTCGCTTTTGTACACTCCGGTCACTGCTTTTATCTCTGCTTTGTGCCGACCATATACTTTTTCGAGCGCGAGGGAAATCTCGCCAACGGTCGCATGAGCCCGGGCGGCGTCAACGGCAAGTGCCAACAGATTGCCCTCTCCGCTGGTGGCTGCGCGGGTCAACCCATCAAGTGCTGACTGAACGGCAGTATCATCTCGGGCCTCTTTCAAAGCTGCGAGTTTCGCAAGTTGAGCAGCCCTTACCTGACTGTTATCAACCCTCAAAACGTCGATTTCTTCCGTTTCATCCAGCTGATATTTGTTAACGCCAACAACGGTTTGGCGGCCACTATCAATCCGGGCCTGCGTGCGCGCGGATGCATCTTCAATCTTCAGTTTGGGCAAGCCCGCCTCAATGGCCTTGGCCATACCACCTTCGGCTTCAACTTCCTGAATATGGCCCCATGCTTTTTCCGCAAGGTCTGCGGTCAATCGCTCAACATAATAGCTGCCACCCCACGGATCGATAAGGTCTGTGGTGCCGGTTTCATGCTGGAGAAAGAGCTGTGTATTGCGCGCAATTCGCGCCGAGAAATCTGTTGGCAGCGCCAACGCTTCATCAAGGGCATTGGTATGCAGGGATTGAGTGTGACCATGGACTGCAGCCATTGCCTCAATACCCGTGCGGGCAACATTATTGTACACGTCTTGTGCGGTTAAAGACCAACCGGATGTTTGGCAATGTGTGCGCAGCGACAGTGACTTATCGCTTTTCGGGTTAAATTGTTGCACCAGTTTGGCCCACAACAGCCGTCCCGCTCGCATTTTTGCGACTTCCATAAAGTAATTCATACCTATGGCCCAAAAGAAACTGAGGCGCGGTGCAAAGGAGTCGACGTCAAGCCCGGCGTTGATACCGGCACGAAGATATTCAACCCCGTCCGCAAGGGTATAAGCCAGTTCCAGGTCAGCGGTCGCACCCGCTTCCTGCATATGATAGCCGGAAATCGAAATACTGTTGAACTTCGGCATATTTCGCGAAGTGTAGGCAAAAATATCAGAGATTATGCGCATCGAAGGAGCTGGCGGATAGATATACGTGTTCCGCACCATGAACTCTTTGAGGATATCGTTTTGAATTGTCCCCGCAAGCTGTTCAGGCTTCACGCCCTGCTCTTCCGCAGCAACGATATACAGTGCAAGTATGGGTAAAACTGCACCATTCATGGTCATGGAAACGGACATCTGATCAAGCGGAATACGGTCAAACAAAGTGCGCATATCAAGGATGCTGTCAATCGCGACGCCCGCCATGCCCACATCACCTGAGACACGCGGGTGATCGCTGTCGTACCCGCGGTGTGTCGCCAGGTCAAAAGCGACAGACAGCCCTTTTTGCCCTGCTGCCAGGTTCCGGCGGTAAAAAGCATTCGAGTCTTCCGCTGTTGAAAAACCGGCATATTGGCGAATTGTCCAGGGCCGCGTTTTATACATTGTAGGATATGGGCCGCGCACAAACGGCGCAACACCCGGCATACCATCGATGAAATCCAGCCCGTCTATATCCGCAGCAGTATAACGGGATTTTACCGCAATGCCTTCAGGCGTTAACCAAGGGTCTGCAAAGGTTTGTTCCGTTTCGACTTTGGATTCCATTATAAAGTCAGACGCTGAGAAATGAGGTATCCGGCTCATGTGTTTTCCCCCGCAGTGCCTTGGTCCAAAACGGAATAAGCAGATTGAAGTATGGTAACCGCATCGCAACCGAACGAGACATATGCGTCAATATTAGTAAGTCCAGGCACAGTTTTGGCTGAGCCCGCGAGAAAAACCCGCAAACAGCCCTGCTCTTTCAACGCATCTGCAATTATATCGGCGGAATTCATATACTGATCGTCGCTGCCACAGATAATAGCCAGTTTGGCGCCGCTATCAGCATACTGAGCAGCTGCGCTAGATGGTCCATCTATGCCCGACCCCACAATTGCCTTGATACCTCCTGCCCCAAAGAAATTCTTTGCAAAAGTGGCTCTGGCTGTAAAATCTGTCGGCGATCCGATGTTGATTAGGGCAACACGCGGCCTCGAACCTGTCGACGCCTTTAGTGCATCGCTGCGCATACGCAAAGCTTCGAACTCGGACGCAGATCTGCGCATAAGCAAGGGCTTTGCTGTATCAGCGGCGGGTGGTAACGCCGGCTGTTCCGGCATTGGTCCTGGGCTAAACCTCGGGCCATCCTCGGTGATATCCGGAAATTCAGAAACGCCAGTTATGGGGCGTTTTCGTGTCCGTATAAGGTTTGCCTGTTCCCCCGCAACTTTGTCGATGTCTTTTGCGAGTGCACCACTGCGCAGGCTTGCCAGAATGCCGCCTTGCGCTTCGATGGATTTAAACTGTTCAGCGATCTTGTTCGTCATCTTTGATGTTAAGGTTTCCAGGGCAAAAGACCCTGCAGCCGGATCGGCTACCTTTCCTAGATTGCTCTCTTCCATCAAAACGATTTGGATATTACGCGCTACTCTGCGGGAAAAACTGTTTGTGGAGCCCAGCATCAGGTCATGCGGTAGCGTCGTTATTATGTCGGCCCCGCCGATGGCTGCAGCAAAACACTTGGCCGTTCCTCTTAAGATATTAACCCAGGGGTCATACATCGTGAATTGATGTACGGCTGAAACCGCATTTAACCTCATCGGCACCCCTGAGACACCGCATGCCGTCAATATCCCTTGCCATACGCGCCGGGCCGCGCGGAACTTTGCGATTGTTAGCCAAAGGTTGGTATCCGCAGAGAGCGTAAACTGTATCTGTGTGGCTGCTGCTTCAACATCCAGGCCTTGTGCTTCCATACTACGCAGATACTGCACAGCTGCCGACAACGCAGCACCAGCCTCCATGGCTTCGGACCCACCTGCGTTGGCAACCACGGTGCCATCTGCATTGAACGTCGCCATGCCGGGATGCTGTGATGACCACTCTTTTGCGATAGACGCACCCCGTGTGCAAAGGTCTTCGGCTTTTGTTGATAGCCGACCGGTTCGCGCGAGGTGTCCGACCGGGTCCACCCCAAGGCAACCGCTGAGAGTACCAGGCGCGTAGCTGCGACTGGACACCAAGGCGCTCAATTCCTTGATGGCAGGCTCAAAATCTTCGCCTTGAATTAACGTAAGCGGGACCATGTCCAGATATACACCCTCAAGCGCAACACAAAGCGTGTCAGGCATGATGCCCTGGCTACCTGTATTCATGGTTAAGGCGATGGAAGAGGCGCCGCGCAGCAAGTCTTCCAGAATATCAGCATTCACGGCTGTCGCGTCGGAGCCCCAATTAGCAGACGTCACAAGCCAATTTGAGCCATCTCGGGTTGGTTGTGGTTGAATAACAGCAGTATTGCGGATGGTAAGGGCATCAAACGCTATACCGTCTGCAGAATGAGACACCATCGCTTTAGCGAACGGCTTGCCCCTCAGCGTTTTTTCAACGAGGGCCAACCAGTCGCCCGTGTCAGGCGTTGGAAAATTGGTTGATACCGCTGCTGGCTGCTGAGGCATGGCGCCGGTCTCCTTTATCAGTTTGGTGTGCGGAACCTACTCAAAGCAAAGGTATTTCGCAATGCTTTACACCGCATTGATCAACCGCAGGCTGGAGATCACCAAAAACAGGCCAAATGCTATGCTGAGTGCGGCCTTTGGTAACTTATGCGCCACCTTGGCACCCAGCGGCGCCGTTAGAACAGACACAAGGCCAACCAGCAAAGCCGTTGGACCGTGAATGAATCCGATAGAGCCATCCGGGAGCCCAACAACACCTGACCCGATAATAAGATACCCAATTGCGCCAGTAATACTGATGATCAAACCAATAAATGCCGAAGTTCCCACTGCACGGTGGATGGGCACACCGTAAAGCGTCATGTAAGGCACCGAGAAGCTGCCCCCTCCGATACCCATGATGGCAGATAAAAACCCGATAATTGCAGGGTTAACGAAACGAAACATGCCCTTAGGCAGGGTGTTTCCCAGTTGCCATTTATCAAAGGGCAACAGCATTTTTATAGCAAGGAAAGCTGCCAGTGTTGCAAATATATATACTAGTTCCGCCGTTTTGAGCGTTGAGGCAAAAAGGCTACCAAGCGGCGTAAAAATGGCCACCGCAATCCCCCATTGTTTGGCGATATTCCAATCGACACCGCCCTTTTTATGGTGAGCACGCGTACTGGAAATATTGGTTGCAACGATTATCGCGAGTGACGTGGCAATGGCGGCATGCATGCGCCATTCTATAGGGGTACCCATTTCTGTAAAAACAACAAACAAAACGGGAATAGTCACAAAACCACCGCCTACGCCCAAAAGACCAGCAACAAAACCAGCAATCAGCCCGGCGCCGACTAACAAAACTGCGTATGTGAGAAGCGGTTCCATTTGTGCCATTCACTCCATAAAAAACGCCGCATTCCTGTTGGAACACGGCGTTTTATTGGTCGGGAAGACAGGATTTGAACCTGCGACCCCTACACCCCCAGTGTAGTGCGCTACCAGACTGCGCCACTTCCCGAAAACACGCTAATTTTACTCAGCGCGGCGCACTATAACCAGCCTGTTATATCCACGCAATAGATCAAATAATGAAAGTCAGGCCAGACGATCCCTCATCGCTCTTAAGCGAGTGATAGCATGCTCCACTTTCGTTGTTTCCACAGACAATACGGTTGTTGGGTTTTGTTCCGCCTCTAGGTCACCAATGGGTGAGCCTGTCAGCACCTGATCAATTGTCGCTTTAAGCCCCTGCGCTTTAAACAGTTTTTGAACACCGCGAATGGTATAGCCATCGGAATGCAACAGTTTCTTGATGGTGCGCAGTACCTGCACGTCATCTGGCCGGTAATAACGCCGGTTACCGCCGCGCTTTAGGGGTTTGATTTGATTAAATTTACTTTCCCAGAATCGCAGCACATGCTGCGGCAGGTCTAACTCGTCTGCAACTTCGGATATTGTACGAAAAGCTTCACGGCTTTTCGCGCCACGAACGCGTCCGTCACTTTCGCTGATGGTCATGAAAACTGGCTCCAGCGCTAGCTATTGATACGGTCTTTCATGACTTGGCTGGGGCGGAATACAAGTACACGTCGCGGCGCGATGGGTACTTCTTCACCGGTTTTTGGGTTACGGCCCATACGACCGTTTTTTTGGCGAACCAGAAAACTGCCAAATGAAGAGACTTTCACATTCTCCCCATTAACCAAGCAGGACGCTACCTCTTCGAGGACAGATTCTACGAGTTCCGCAGACTCATTACGGGAGAGACCAACCTCTTCATAAATAGCTTCGGTTAAATCAGCTCGTGTCAAGGTAGAACTCACTGGCCATCCCCTTCGATCATGCATAATTAATAGTGTTACCGAAAGCTACTTTAAGTCTGGGGCAGAGTCAATTGCCGCACATCGCACGGATTCCAGAATATGGCTTTTATAAAGGGCCTTAGAGCAATTTTTTACAGTAAAGTTTGCAGTCGGACCGCGTTGCAGGAGAGCCCTAGCCGATGGTTCCATCGTCTTCAAGCGTAATCTCTTGCAGGTTTTCGCTGATTAGGCGAGTTAAGTCGTTTTGAGCCATATCGATAGCTGAAGTCACCGCCGACGCAAAACCGTGCGCAGTTGCGCTACCATGGCTTTTCATAACCAGCCCGTTCAGCCCCAGGAAAACACCGCCATTATAATTGTTGGGGTCAAGATGATCTTTCAGCGATCGCAAACCCGGGCGCGCCATCAAGTAGCCTAGCTTTGTCATTGCAGTTGACCGAAAAGCCCTGCCCAGCAAATCTGTAACCAGCCTTGCAGTTCCTTCTGCTGTTTTCAGGGCAATATTGCCCGTAAAACCATCCGTAACAACCACATCGACTGACCCTGTGGCAATGTCGTTACCTTCCACGAAACCAACAAATTCCATTGGCAGATGAGGAGAAGACTTCAAGACATCTGCAGCCGCTTTTATGCTGTCTTTACCTTTCAGGTCTTCCACGCCAACGTTCAGCAAAGCGACTGTTGGCTTTGACAGACCCAGTACAGTATTGGCGTAAGCCGCCCCCATAATGGCAAATTGCACCAGGTTATTGCTGTCACATTCAACATTTGCCCCCAGGTCAAGCATTACACTTTCGCCGCGTAATGTTGGCATTGGTGCGATGAGCGCTGGCCTATCAATGCCCGGCATCGTCCGCAGCATAAACTTTGCCAGTGCCATCAACGCGCCGGTATTGCCGGCAGAAATCGCCACATCAGCGTTGTCGTCTTTCACTGCCTGAATGGCGAGACCCATTGAAGATTGACGGCCCCGGCGCAACGCCTGCGATGGCTTATCATCGCTTGAAACAACAGAATCTGTGTGGAAAATCTCACTTGCGGCCCGCAACTCTGGATACACCTCCAGCATTGGTTTTAGCGTTTTCTCATCACCAAATACCTGGAACTTGGTGTCTGGGAACAGCGTCCTTGCCTGCGCAATGCCGTCAATCACCATCTGGGGTGCGTGGTCACCGCCCATTGCATCAACAGCGATAGTTGTTCTTTTAGCCACTCTGTATCCTAATCTAATGTATTTGCTGGCAACAAGCAGGGTACTTCTTTCGGCCAGACAATAAAGATTTGTTGATTTAACTCAAGATTTGTCGCGCAGTTTGGATAAAACCTCGAAAGGATTTGGCTTTTCTAGCGGGTCTTCGTTGACTGTCACGCCTTCGCCAGCGATCGGTTTTACCTCCGCACCCGGTGCCCTGGGGTAAGGATTCATCATCACAGCAACTGTTTGCACAACTATTTCGCCCAACGGTACGCTGTCGCCTTCAAAGGCGTCATAATCTGGTGCCTCAGGGTCGGCATATAGTTCGTCCTCATCAAATGCTGCCGCCGTTTCGGGTGATACCAACAGCAATTCAAAAGGTTCGTCGATGTTCTCAGGAACATCTTGCAAAGTAACGCCGCATTGCTGCACCAGACGAGAGTTAACCGTGCCAGAGATGTGAATAGCTTTCGGCTCAGACATCTTTTTGACCGTGACGTGTGCCTCAAGGTTTTCAAGAGAGACGATTTTAAACCGATCCACCAATTGAAGAAGCTCGGGAGCCTGCCCGGTCAGACGATACTCTCTGGGCTCTGCGTCAATATCGGCCACATTCACGATTAAGGATAAATCTGTTTTTCGAGTCATAACCAGCTCCTTACACCGGGTTTTATCTGTTTAACCAACAAATATCGGGCTTTCTACGCTCCAGGCCTTAGTGTCCCGGCTATTAAGCTCTTGCAGCCCTGAATAAGCATATGCCGCGACCGTATTTGCGCCGTTTTCATCCAGGAAATTGGTGTTGCGCTGTAAGATATCCGCAAACTTCTGCTTAATGTCAGCCTCATCGGAGCCCACCAAAGCATGTTCATAGGCTGAGACCCGACCAAGCAAGGCAGCCCCGACTTGCTTCATCTGTTTTCCAACGCTCATATCGCCGATACCCATCTCCCTGAGGGATCGGTCCATGTCGGTAACGAGCAGTTCCCGGATAGCGCGGCGCAGCGGTACGGTATTGTCAAGTCGTGACAAGAACTGATCTGCCATAAAAAGATGTAGCAGGATCATCTCAAAGCGCCCTTCAACGCTGTCTTCAACGCCGAAGGGGGCGGTGTAGAAACGCTCTTCTCTCGCTCTATCAACAATCATTTTGTAAACAGCGTGCGCTTGCCGATCCAATTTTCTGCCACCAAACAATTTGTTCAGCATCTGTTTGTCCTTTTCCTGCCATAGTAATCTACAAAACTGCGCACAATATCGCATCAACATAAGAGAATGTGGCCGAAGGCTCTAACACGCAGGCTTGCACTTATCAATGCTCGCAGGTATTAAGAACCGCCCCGTTTGGGCAGGCTATTAAGTAAGAGGCATTTTATGCGGAAACGCCACCTTAGCAGTATATTGAAAGTTGGCTTAATTGGCGCTGCAGCCCTGTCGGTTTCAGCGTGCGGAAACGGACGTGCTGTGCGCGGGTACGTTTTTGACAAAGAGCTGGCCAATGCAATCCAACCGGGTGTTGATAACAGACTGTCTGTTGAATCAACGCTTGGAACGCCAACAATGACAGCCTCTTTCGACCCGTCAACATGGTATTATGTGTCAACAACCGTTCGGGTTCGTCCGGTTTTTTGGCCTGACGCAAAGGAACACCGCGTTCTTGTGGTTGCGTTCAACGACCAAGGTGTTGTGTCGTCTGTGGACAACCTTGGCCTGGATGATATGCGACAGGTCGATTCAGTGTCGGATAAAACGCTGACCCGCGGCCGGAAGTCGAACTTATTTGAACAGATTTTTGGTGCCATTGGCCGGTTTGGCGGCGGCGCACCTCCCGGTCAGGGTGGTGGGCAAGCCCCGCGCGGTCCGAACGGATAAACTCTATGGTCCACGAAAAAAGCCCCGGCATGCCGGGGCTTTAGTTTTTAACATGTAGCGTTACCTAATGAGCCAGCATGGCCAGTAACAGTAGCGCCACAATGTTTGTGATCTTAATCATCGGATTAACCGCCGGACCAGCGGTATCTTTATAAGGATCGCCTACAGTATCGCCGGTTACCGCTGCCTTATGAGCTTCGGAGCCTTTGCCACCATGATTACCATCTTCGATGTATTTCTTGGCGTTATCCCAAGCACCGCCGCCTGCTGTCATGGAAAGCGCCACGAAAAGACCGCTTACGATCACACCAAGAAGAAGCGCACCAACGGCTGAGAAAGCAGCACCCTGCCCTGCAATCGCATTAATCACGAAATATGTGACAATCGGCGCAGCAACAGGCAACAGGCTTGGTACAACCATTTCCTTAATGGCAGTTTTGGTCAGCAAATCAACAGAGCGGGCGTAATCGGGCTTGGATGTCCCTTCCATAATGCCAGGATTTTCACGGAATTGTGCCCGCACTTCCTCAACAACTTCACCGCCAGCACGACCAACGGCCGTCATGCCCATTGCACCAAACAAGTACGGCAGCAATGCGCCAATCAAAAGGCCAACAACGACGTATGGGTTGGACAGATCAAAGTCCACCGGCACATCAGAGAAAAATTTCTCCAAGTCGGCTGTATACGCACCAAATAGAACGAGTGCTGCCAGACCCGCTGAACCAATGGCATAACCTTTAGTTACAGCTTTTGTGGTGTTGCCAACAGCATCCAGAGCGTCCGTACGATCACGAACTTCCTGGTCCAGTCCCGCCATTTCGGCAATACCACCTGCGTTGTCCGTTACTGGGCCATAGGCATCAAGGGCTACGACCATACCAGCCAGAGCCAGCATCGCAGTTGCCGCGAAACCAAGACCAAGAACACCCGCAAGATTGTAGGCAACAATAATGCCTGCACAAATGACGATTGCAGGCAATGCGGTTGCTTCGAGGGAAATAGCAAGCCCCTGAATAACGTTGGTTCCATGGCCGGTCTCTGAAGCTTTGGCAATAGACCGAACAGGACGGTATTCCGTGCTGGTGTAATACTCAGTAATCCAGATAATGACACCTGTGACCACTAAGCCTACAAGGCCGCAATAGTAAAGCGCACGTCCGGTAAATTCTGTTGCACCAGCAGTAAACACGGCATTCATGTCACCGCCGAGCGCCCAGTCCATTGCAAACCACATAACAAAGGCAGATGTTACAGCCGTCACAACGAAGCCCTTGTATAGCGCGCCCATAATCGAGTTACTGGAGCCGAGTTTTACGAAATACGTACCGAGTATGGATGTAATGATACACACGCCGCCAATAATCAGTGGCAGAGACATAATTTCAGCAGCACCATTTGTTATAAACAGAGCCGAAAGAACCATTGTTGCACCAACGGTCACAACATAGGTTTCAAACAAGTCTGCCGCCATACCGGCACAATCGCCTACGTTATCGCCCACGTTATCGGCAATGACAGCAGGGTTTCTGGGGTCATCCTCGGGAATACCAGCTTCAACCTTACCAACAAGGTCTGCACCAACATCAGCGCCCTTAGTAAAAATACCGCCGCCAAGTCGCGCAAAAATGGAGATCAGCGACGCGCCAAAACCAAGCGCAACAAGCGCATCAATAACCGCCCGGGACGTCGGCTCTTGACCCATCGGACCAATCAGAATGGTGTAATAACCTGCTACTGCAAGCAGCGCCAAACCAGCCACCAACATTCCTGTCACGGCACCAGACCGGAAGGCAATTGTCAGTCCGGCTTGCAAACTGTTGCTGGCCGCTTCTGTGGTACGAACATTGGCGCGCACGGAAATCAACATACCGATGTAACCAGCGGCACCTGAAAGCACAGCACCAATTACAAAACCGATTGCGGCAAGCATACCAATTGCAAAAAACAAACCTACAGCGACCACAACGCCAACGATGGCGATGGTGCGATATTGTCTGTTCAAGTAGGCTTGTGCACCTGCCTGAATCGCGCTCGCGATTTCCTGCATTTTTTCATTGCCTGCACTTGCAGCCAAAATGGAACTGCGCGTAAACCATCCGTAGAGGACAGCGAGTACTCCACAGGCAATGGAAGCGTATAAAACGTCCATGGGAATCCCCCTCTAAACTTAAAAATAAGGCCGTGCCCTTGGAAATACCCCCCAACACATCAGCCAGCCCCTGTTCTCACGACATAAAAAGCCGCCGCGACACTCTAGGAAGCAAAATAGACGCTTGCAACCCTGCAATCGCCTATTATTGAGATGGATTTAGTATGCAAAGCTAATTGCTAGTTGGGAATTCTCAAGGCTTCGATAACTGAAACGTTGGCAACAATATTATCAGTTAAAACAGAGTTGGCTCTGTCCTTTAGCAAGCGGGCTGTTTTATCAAGATCTAACTGCTGTGGTGAGTCTGGCCGCATCAGGTCAGCCGAGCTAATTGCAGAGATGAAAGCATGCTGAAGCTGAGGTTCTGATCGCCGGACCGCGATAACGTCGTCGTCGCCTTCAACAAGTACATCAATATTGATAAAGAAATTTCCGATGTAGCGTCTGGAACCACCAGTCTGGGCATAAATCGGAACAGTCAAACGTTCAAATCTGACAGCCTGCAAGGGTTTGCTTGGTTCCGCCGTTTGCTGCTCTGTTTCATCCTCATCCAAAGACGCAACCTGATCCTTCATGAAATAGTACGCTACACCACCCCCAATTAGTAATCCGCCGAGCAGACCAAGGACAAGAAGCCCCCTGGCGGAGCTACCACCTTCGACTTCGACATCAGTTGAATTTTGTGACATTGACTTGTACCTCGCCTTTAAAAGTGCGTGTAACCCCCAGATGTAACCTGCACAATTTCGCCTTCACTATCAAGCAGATGAACACCGCTTCCGGTTTTCACTGTACCAATGGAGGTGACACGGGTGTTTGTGCGGGTTGCCAAATCCAAAATACTATTATGCTGTGATGGCCTGGCAGTGAAAACAATCTGATAGTCATCGCCGCCACCCCAAATCATATTCTCGTCTAACTGGGTGGCCCCCATTAAATCGATCGCTTGCTGGCTGATGGGCAGTTTTTTTTGTTCTAGTTCCATCAAGACACGCGCGGCATCAGCAATATGACCGCAGTCAGCAATCAAACCATCCGATATGTCGGCAGAGGAGTTGGCGAAGGAAGCCAGATGTATTCCAAACTGCTCAGGCGGCAATGGCTTTTGATAAGCTGCGACCAGGCCGGGAAAGCGATGATCATCTTGTTGCAAGCACCACAGTCCGAAAGCGGCATCGCCTAGCGTGCCAGTTACATAGACATTGTCGCCGGGTTGCGCCCCATTGCGCTTAACCATGTCACCGGCCCTAACAAAACCCACCAGTGTTATAGTGATAACAACGTGTCCTGAGGATTTTGTTGTATCTCCTCCCGACAAACTACACCCAAAAAGGGTTTGAGCGCTCGATAGGCCAGAAGAAAATTCTGCTAACCATTGGTCGCAAATCCCGTCAGGCAACGACAGGGACAAAAAATAGTGCGCTGGTTTTGCTGACTTTGCCACACAATCGGAAACACTTACTGCCAGCGCTTTGTGCGCAATAAGGTCAACCGGATCTTGCGGGCGAAAATGGACACCTTCAATAAGAGTGTCAGTTGTTACCACCATGTCATAACCCACAGGTGGCCTTATCAAGGCGGCATCATCTATTAGCTCAAGCGCCTCTGGCCCGCATAGAGGGGCAAAAAAGCGTTTGATGATGTCAAATTCTCCAAGCATTGAATCGCCGTAAAAGGCTAACTTCTGAGTTTCTTGGCAATCTTATCAAGAATACTGTTAACAAAAGACGCTTCAGAATTCTCATAAAAGCCGTGGGTTACATCAACATATTCATTGATGATCACAGCTGTTGGCACGTCAACCCGTGCTGCTAGTTCGTAACAGCCGGCATTAAGTACAGCGAGCAAAATCTTATCGATCCGCTCAAGCGTCCATCCGGATGATAAATGATCTGCAATAAGCGCATTCCACTCTTCCTGACGGGACCAAGCACCTTTTAGAACATCGTCGAAAAGGCCAGCATCGGCCTCAACATATTGATCGCCTTCAATTTCTGCACCCAACCGATGTTCAATATATTCTGCCGCAACTTTGGCGACGTCTTTATCGTCGGCCATTAGCAACTGGTAAAACGCCTGAACAACCGCCAAGCGAGCCGCACTTCTGGGGCCGCCCTGACGCGCTGTCTTTTTGCCACCGGAAGCCATCAGTCGGTCACCCCAAACTGTGACTTCACTTCGGCCATGCGTATAGCTGCGTTTGCCGCATCAGCGCCTTTATTTTTCTGCTTACGGTCTGCCCTCGCCCAAGCTTGATCATGATCTTCAACAGTCAGTATACCATTACCCACTGCCAGTAAGTCCTGCACAGCGAGATCCTGCAGCGCGCGAGCTGATTCGCCGCAAACATAGTCATAATGCGAAGTCTCACCTCGAATAACGCAACCAAGAGCTACATAGCCGTCATATTGTTTTGTTTCTCCAGCGTCTGCCATCGAGATAACTGCGGGTATTTCAAGGGCGCCGGGTACATCGATACGGTCCCAAGTGCCACCAGCAGCCTCAACGGCCTCAATAGCGCCAGCGGCAAGTTCGTCGGCCAGGTCCGCATAAAAACGTGCCTCTACAATCAAAATATGAGGGTTAGCCATCTTGGCTCCAATCTGGGGTTAGGTGCTGATCAATAAGTTAGTCAGGAATTTTGCGCTGTTCTACTATGTCGAGGCCATACCCTTCAAGCCCAACAATGTGGCTGGGTGAATTTGTCAGCAAAATCATATGCCGAACACCCAGTTCACGCAGAATTTGCGCTCCGATACCATAATCCTTAAGCGTTCCTTGCGCTTTGTCCGCTGCTGCAGCTTCCTCAACTTTTGAAGGTCGCATGCCAACAAGCCCCGGGAAAAGGACGACAACACCGGAGCCCGCATCCTCAATCGCTGAAAGAGCCCGCTGAAGTTGACCTGTACGAGGATGATCCATACCAAGAATGTCTTCAAACGGATTGAGAGAATGCATACGAACGCATACAGGATTTTCAGGCGTTATATCACCCAATGATAACGCGACTGTTTCTCGCTGGTCTGCCGTTGATTGGAATACGGAAACGCGCCATTCTTGGCCGCTTTGGCGTTTAAGGGCGCTCTCACGGACTTTTTCGATCAAAACATCATTTTTGAGTCTGTAAGCAATCAAGTCCCGAATGGTAGCAACTTTCAGGTCATGTTTTTGAGCAAACTCTACCAAATCCGGCAGGCGTGCCATGGTTCCGTCTTCGTTCATGATTTCGCAAATGACTGCTGACGGATTGAGCCCCGCCAGCCTTGAAATATCTACAGCTGCCTCGGTGTGACCGGCGCGCACAAGCACACCGCCATCACGGGCTACCAGTGGGAACACATGCCCAGGCGTTGCCAGGTCCTCTTTCCCTTTGGCAGCATCAATCGCAACAGCGATAGTGCGCGCGCGGTCTGCGGCAGAAATGCCGGTTGTCACACCGGTTTTTGCCTCAATCGCGACAGTAAATGCGGTTTGATGGCGCGCCTGATTGTTACTGCTCATTAATGGCAGTTCTAGTTCCTCAACACGGCGTTTGCTTAAAGGCAAACAAATCAGTCCCCGCCCATACTTTGCCATGAAGTTGATCGCATCCGGTGTTGCCATCTGCGCAGGAATAATAAGGTCGCCCTCGTTTTCACGATCTTCATCGTCAACAAGAATAAACATGCGACCGTTGCGAGCATCTTCGATAACATCTTCGATGCTGGATAAAAACCGATCCGGCATTGATTTAGCCTTTGTCTTGGAGGCGCGCGACATATCGCGCAAGAATATCAAATTCGATGTTCACCGCATCACCCACTTTGCTGTTACTGAAACTGGTAACAGCCTGAGTATGCGGAATAAGGTTGATAGAGAATTGGGTTTTGTCCTCGGTGTCTTCAACCGTGTTTACGGTAAGAGAAGCGCCGTCAACGCAAACGCTCCCCTTTGGTGCGATGAGATGGCGAAAGTCTGCCGGGATAGAAATATCCATCCTGATCGACTGTCCAATATCGTCGAATTTTGTAATCTGGCCCAGGCAATCGACATGACCTGTCACGATATGACCGCCCAGTTCATCCCCGAGTTTCAACGATCTTTCCAGATTGATTTGACTGCCTTTTTTCCAAGCACCTAAACCTGTAACACGCAATGTTTCTTGCGACACATCGACAGAAAAACTGTCTGTGGTTTTTTCAACAACTGTAAGACACACGCCCCCGCACGCAATGGAAGCGCCAATATCGACTGTTTTCAAATCGAATCCTGTCGAAATAACAAACCGAAGATCACTGTCTCCGCTTACGCTCGTTACTTCACCAACATCAGTCACTATACCTGTAAACATGGCCTTGGGTTACTCTGCCTTGACGTAGGATGCAAGCATATCTGGCCCTACCTTTTTGACGCACGTGATCCTGAATTGGGGCGCATCCCCCAGTGAGGCAAGTTTTATATCGCCAACAGCATCAATACTGGCGCTTCCGAGCGCTTTTGCTGCGACAAAATGCTCCCACCTGTCCACCAACTCTGCTGACACGAAGCTGGCAGCAACCTGGGCCCCGCCTTCAATCAAAACTGAATTGATCGAGTTCTGCGCAAGCCTTTCCGCGACTGCCATGACATCACGCGTGTTTGCGACGTTCAGAACTTCTACGGAGGATGGATAGTTTCTACCCGTGGTGTTGCTGTTGCTGGTAACTATTATGCTGGGTGCATCGCCGTTCAGAACTTTGGCATTTGCTGGTGTCTTCAAATGAGTATCCAAAATTATTCTGGTCGGGTTTCTGCCAGCAACACCATTTAAACGGCATGTAAGACTTGGATCATCCGCTAAAACAGTGCCGACACCAACAAGGATCGCGTCATGGGTCGCCCTTAGACGATGCCCATGCATCCGCGCGGACGGTCCTGTAATCCATTTACTTTCACCGCTCGTCAGGGCGATCTTTCCATCCATGGATGTTGCAGATTTTAAGGTAAAACTCGGCCTGTTACGTGTTGTTCGTGTCAGAAAACCACGGTTTACCTCTGCCGCCTCGGCCTCGCATACGCCGTAAACAACCTGTATACCCGCGTCGGTTAACTGCTGAATACCCCGCCCGGCGACTCGCGGGTCTGGGTCTTTGAGAGCGACAACAACCTTGCTTACACCTGCAACGATAAGCGCTTGAGAACATGGCGGTGTTTTGCCGGTGTGTGCACAAGGCTCTAAGGTCACATAAGCGGTTGCATCCCTGGCAGCGCTACCGGCTTGTTTTAACGCTTCAGTTTCAGCATGAGGGCGCCCACCGGGCTGGGTCCAGCCCCGACCGACAACGATACCGTCTTTCGCTAGAACACATCCGACCGCTGGATTGGGCGCAACAGAGCCCAAACCCCGACGCGCTAATCCGAGCGCCACGCGCATCCACTGTTCATCCTGGGAGCGCGCGCAAGCCAATCATCAGTCCCCGGAATAATCTTCTTCAGGTCCAGTCATTTTGCCTAGGAACTTCTCGAAATCTGAAGCTTCCCGGAAATTCCTGTAAACGGACGCATAACGCACGTAGGCAACCTGATCCAGGCTTTCTAGACCTTCCATAATTAAGCGTCCGACAGTTTCCGACTGCACTTCGCTCTCGCCCATCGATTCCAGCCTGCGGACGATGCCATTGACCATGCGCTCAACCTGTTCAGGATCGACGGGACGCTTGCGGAGCGCAATATCAAGTGATCTTTCCAACTTATTGCGTTCAAAAGGAACTTTTCTGCCGCTTTTCTTAACAATTGTTAGCTCACGCAATTGAACCCGTTCAAATGTTGTGAACCGTGCACCACAAGCGGGGCAATAACGTCGACGGCGAATTGCCGCTTTATCCTCGGAAGGCCGACTATCTTTGACCTGAGTATCTTCGTTCTGACAAAATGGACAACGCATCAGTCCCCTGCTCCCTAATCCCAAATATGGTGTAGCGCCCCGAAAAAAATAGAATATATATGTAGCGGTAAGCTTAGCCCTCGTAAATGGGGAACCGTTCGCAAAGCTTCGCTACCTCACCCCGAACAGCCGCTTCAACCGCGGAGTTGTCATCAGGATTGGCAGCAAGCCCGTCTATCACTGTCGTGATCATATCAGCGATCTGTTCAAATTCAGCTTCGGCAAAACCACGCGTAGTGCCCGCAGGCGTTCCTAGCCTGATCCCGGACGTGATGAATGGTTTTTCTGGGTCAAAAGGAACACCGTTTTTATTGCATGTCATATAAGCGCGCTCTAGCGCCTCATCTGCCGCCTTACCGGTAATGCCCTTTGGCCGAAGGTCAACAAGCACGACATGGGTATCTGTACCCCCGGAGACAATATCAAACCCATTTTTCTTTAATCTGGCCGCAAGGGCACGCGCATTTGCAATTACCTGTGCAGAGTATTTCTTAAATTCAGGCTGCAGGGCCTCACCGAATGCCACTGCCTTGGCAGCGATAACGTGCATCAGCGGGCCACCTTGCAGACCGGGAAAAACAGCAGAGTTTATTTTCTTTGCGATCGCCTCATTGTTGGTTAGCACCATCCCACCGCGGGGACCGCGCAGGGTTTTGTGCGTTGTTGTCGTAACAACATCTGCATGGTCCAGCGGATTGGCGTGAACGCCGCCTGCCACCAAGCCCGCAAAATGCGCCATATCGACCAGAAATGTTGCCCCAATCGAATCAGCGATTTGACGAAACTTTGAAAAATCAATCGCACGCGGGTAAGCGGAGCCACCTGCAATAATCAGCGTGGGTTTATGCTCTTCCGCCATGGCAGCAACCTGATCATAATCAATCAAGGCATCTTCGCGGCGCACGCCATATTGTATGGCATTAAACCATTTGCCAGACTGAGCTGGCGCAGCGCCGTGCGTAAGGTGGCCACCAGCATCAAGTGACATACCCATTATGGTATCGCCAGGCTGTGTTAGTGCAAGCATGACAGCGCCGTTTGCCTGAGCGCCTGAATGTGGCTGCACGTTGACATAGTCCGCGTTGAAAAGCATTTTTGCGCGTTCAATAGCTAGGCTTTCAGCAACGTCCACGTGATGACAGCCTTGATAATACCGCCGCCCCGGGTAGCCTTCTGCATACTTGTTCGTCAGAACAGAACCCTGTGCTTCAAGCACTGCACGGCTGACAATATTTTCGGATGCAATCAATTCGATCTGGTTTTGCTGACGCTCCAGTTCACCATCAAGCGAGGCCTGGAGGTCAGGGTCAGTGGCAGACAAAGAAGCCGAAAAGAAACCGTCTTGGGTAAAGTCGCTCATATGAAAATGTCCTAAGGGCTGAAAAGTCAGGATTTAGAGAGTTTTTCAACACGGCGCTGATGACGGCCGCCTTCAAACTCGGTATTTAAAAATTCTTCCACGCAATCAAACGCGGTTTCCACACCAATAAGGCGGGCACCTAATGCCAAGACGTTTGCGTCATTGTGTTGTCGCGCAAGACGTGCGCTCAAGCCTGAATGGCAAACAGCCGCCCTGACTGTGGGGTTGCGATTCGCAGCAATTGAAATCCCAATTCCACTACCGCAAATCAGGATACCTTTATTGGCCTCGCCATGCTCAATGGCAGTTGCCATGGCGGCGCCAAATTCTGGATAATCGACAGAATCGGTGCTGTTGGTCCCGAGATCAAGAACCTTTAAGCCTTTGTTTTCAAGAAATGAAATCAACTGAACTTTGAGATCAAATCCACCATGATCACAAGCGATAGCAACCAAATTATCTGCCAAAAAAGCCCCCTGTTGAAGAGCGTCTATGAAATGAATTCACTTGCACGCAATCCACGAAAAATCGAATTTGGTCTTATCATATTCGATTGATCAACCCAAGAAATGAGTCGAACATTTTGTGTGTTAGTAGGCAGAACAAACAAGATTTAGACTATAAGCAACTAACGAGTGGTAAACTATACTTTGATTCCACGGCCAGACGGCGCAGGCGGGTCATTTTTTGACATAACGTATTTCAGTTTTCGAACGGCAAGCGCTTGGAGCTCTGCCTTGCTTGCCCGCGGGTCGCCAACAAGCGACACTTCAAAACCTGTGTCCTCACAGATGGCACAGACTTTGACAACATTCCCAACGGGAACAAATTCAACAATTATGTTTCTGGGAACCGGCATGCCGGATATCAGGCCACTGACCGTACCAAATTGAGGCGCGACCAGACATCTGTCAACGCCACCATCAAACTATCCATGGCACTATCGTCATGCATCGGCCCCGGCGTAAAGCGTAAGCGCTCCGTGCCCTTAGGTACAGTTGGATAATTGATCGGCTGCACATAAATACCGTACTCGTTCAACAGCATGTCCGAAACGTCTTTGCACAGCACCGGATCGCCAACAAATAGGGGGACGATATGGCTTTTGCTGTCCATCACAGGAAGATTAGCCTCTTTCATCCTGGTCTTTAATTGTTCGGCGCGTTTTTGTTGGGCAATACGCTCTTCATCGCTCGCTCTCAGGTGTCGCACACTTGCAAGCACGCCCGCCGCAAGAACTGGGCTAAGCGCTGTCGTAAATATAAATCCTGATGCATAACTACGGACAACATCGACCAATGCTTTGGAAGAGGCAATATATCCCCCCATCACACCAAAAGCTTTACCCAAGGTACCCTCGATTATAGTGATTCTGTCGGCAACGCCGTCCCTCTCGGCAATACCGCCGCCCTGCTCCCCGTACATACCAACAGCATGCACTTCATCAAGGTATGTCATCGCGCCATATTTTTCTGCTAGGTCACAAATTGCCTCAATGGGCGCAATATCACCGTCCATGGAATAAACAGACTCAAACGCAATAATCTTTGGCGCAGCCGGATCCGCCTGCTCCAATAATTCTTCCAAATGCTGAATATCATTGTGCCTGAAAATGAACTTGTTGGCCCCGCTGTTGCGAATACCCTGGATCATAGAAGCATGGTTAAGTTCATCTGAAAAAACAACACACCCAGGCAACAAGCGCGCTACAGTTGACAAGGTTGCTTCATTTGAAATGTAACCAGAGGTGAAGAGCAAAGCTGCTTCTTTGCCATGAAGTTCGGCTAACTCTTTTTCCAAAAGAACGTGATAATGGTTTGTGCCGGATATATTCCGCGTACCACCAGAACCAGCGCCTGTCTCGTCCAGCGCAGTGTGCATGGCATCAATTACTTTGGGGTGTTGCCCCATGCCTAAATAATCATTACTGCACCAAACCGTTACAGACTTAGCGTTATCACCAGCATCGTGGCGGTGCGCACGCGGAAAACTGCCCCGTTGACGTGAAATGTCAGCAAATACGCGATATCGCCCTTCTTCCCGAATGGCGTCTATCGCATCTGCGAATATCTTCTCATAGTCCATCAGACAGTCCGTTTGACTAATTGGTCTGCGTCAAAGCATCGTCCGCCACACACAGTGTTGCGGCGAACAGGCTGCTAATTAGCCCAATATGACATGTTTCGTCCAGCAACGAAATTGTCGCAGGTCAATTCCACAGTTATCAGGATGACATTTAGCCTTTAATCAAACGTGAATGACACAAAAAATTTACGATTAGTGTCACCATACTTTTCGCTTATAGACCGAAGTGGATCTTATCTGACCAGAAGCGTTCAAGATTCCTCAGGCTTTTACGCAGGTGCTTTAGTTCTTCATGAGAAATCAAATCATCGCGCATCAATTCCTGCAAATGCTGTTCGTAAAGCTGATCAATAAGGTCCCGAATCTCATAACCTTGATCGGTAAGAGAAATGCGTACCGCCCGCCGATCATAGTCCGACCTCTCGTGGCGCAAGTAACCCATCTCTACCAATTTCTTGAGATTGTATGAAACATTGGAGCCTTGGTAATATCCTCTGGTTTTCAGCTCACCAGCGGTCATTTCGTTTTCGCCAATGTTGTGCAAAAGCAACGCTTGAACAGGGTTGACGTCGTTTCTGCCGATATGTTCAAGATGGTTTTTTAACACATCCAGCAAACGCCGATGCAATCGTTCAACCAGCGACAAAATGTCTAGAAACAAAAATTTGGGGTCATTAAAGTCGTATCCACTCATGCCATGATACCTTTTTTACTATAATTTTGCTCGTATTTAGACCCGCTACTCATGTTTCATTCGGAAAATTTATAAAATTTTTCGGCGAATCTATGAATATGCAGTCTCCGTCAGAAGACCTAACGGTTCGTTAACAATAAAATTGTCGCTAATTTGTTGCTTTTGGGGGTATTTCAATGACAAAGAATGTATTCATGCCCATGACCAAAACGTGAGGAATTACCGATGCCTAGACAGTTTCCAGCAACACGATTGCGCCGTCCACGGGGTCAGGACTGGTCTCGTAGACTTGTGAGTGAAACGAACCTGACGGTAAACGACCTGATCTGGCCGCTGTTTATTTGTGAGGGTAGCGACAGCGAACAACCCGTTGCATCCATGCCCGGTGTGTCACGGCTGAGCATTGATCTTGCAGTCAAGGCGGCGCGAGAGGCAGCCAGCCTTGGTATTCCTTGCATTGCGCTATTTCCGTCCACGCCGACTGACAAACGTTCAGAGCGCGGTGATGAAGCGTTGAATCGTGATAATCTGATTAACCGAGCCCTCGCAGAAATAAAAGCTGCAGTTCCTGATATCGGCCTTTTGGCTGATGTAGCGCTTGACCCCTATACTAGCCATGGCCAAGACGGCATTGTTGAGGACAATATCATCCTCAATGATGAAACCGTTGGAGTGTTGATCCAACAAGCGGTTGTACAGGCCGAAAGCGGTGCAGATATTATTGCACCGTCAGACATGATGGACGGACGCATCAGTGCCATACGCGCTGAACTTGACAAGGCGGGTTATCAAAATGTTCAAATCATGGCTTATGCCGCCAAATATGCGTCTGGTTTTTATGGTCCGTTTCGTGATGCTGTAGGCAGTGGCGGTGTCCTAAAAGGCGACAAACGGACATACCAAATGAACCCAGCCAACCGGTTGGAAGCTTTACGGGAAGTAGAACTGGATATTGCGGAGGGCGCAGACAGTGTGATGATCAAACCCGGAATGCCCTACCTTGATATACTACGAGATGTAAAAGCGGCGTTTTCAATGCCAACTTTCGCGTATCAAGTCTCAGGCGAGTACGCAATGCTGACGGCTGCTAGTGATAATGGTTGGTTGGACCGCAACAGTGTTGTCGATGAAGCCTTACTTTCGTTCAAGCGGGCCGGAGCAGACGGTATTCTCACCTATTTCGCCCTTGAAGTCGCCAAACGTCTTTAAACCAGTTTATTGACTCTGATCTGAGACAGCAGAATCTTCTGAAGCCTCAGTTTCTGTCTCACCTTCTTCAGGAACCGGGAATTCCACCATCATATGCCGGATATCAAGGGTTGGCGAACCCACTTCCCACCGAACGCCAAATTCTGTTGGGTCATAATAAATTGGCAAATCGATTCCAGACCCTTCACGTTTTTTACACTCGTCGCGGAAGCGTTTTTGGGCAACGGGACTCCAAGCACGAAAACTTCCCTCTGAAAGGGGTGCTTCATCCAGCCATTTGAGGTCAGCTTGCTCATTACATTGAGCGCGGAGCCCTATCCACATCTTTTGCTCGCGCAATTTGTCAAAATTCAGCACCAGAAAGAAGTGTGTCGCACCGTCCTTGATGAACGCAAGATGCCCGTCCCGATCTTTGTGACGATAGCCCTTCACCATTCGTGCAGCATGCCGCCATGTGTGGGGTGGGCGTCCGTAGAATTCGAAAATCTGAAAATAGCTGCCTGAAATAGGTTCAAGAACGGCTTGTCCAATGGGCTGAGCCACAGCAATACCCGTATCATCAATGTTCTGAACCATCATCATGGCGGCAACAATTGTAGCCAGCATACGAGTTTACTCCGTGTTTCTTGACGTGTGTCGTCGAACCAGTCTAGTCGTCTTGATAGCAAGGTCAAATGAAGGTGTGATTAACAAGGTTTGCGTACAAGCGATTTAATCACACCGCGCAGGGTCTGCACCTCCTGCGAAGAAAACCCAGCTTTTACAATTAGATTCCGTAAAGTTCGATCTTGATGAGCATGGCGGTCTTCGCTGCGGAAATACCCTCGACCCTTCAATTCCGTCACCAATTGCTGATGCAGACCTTCAGTTTCCGACGCTGGGGCAACATTATGCTGATCGTGAAGTTGCACATCATCAGCCTGAGCTGTCGCCAGAAAGCACTCATATGCAACCAATATAACTGCCTGCGCTAAGTTGAGGCTTCCAAACGACGGGTTTACCGGTGCAGTTACAATTTTGTGTGCATGTGAAACATCATCATTGGATAAGCCTGAAGCCTCCCGCCCAAAGAGAAACGCGGCGCGACGTCCGCTTCCATCCATTAACTTGATCTCGGACGCGGCATGTCGAGGTGTCACAACGGTTTTGGGCATGTCCCTGCTGCGTACGGTTGTGGCATACACCATATGGCAGTCTGCGACAGCATCTGCCACAGTATTAAACACTTGCGCCTGATCCAGAACACTGTCCGCTCCCGCTGCTGACGGCCCAGCATCAGGATTGGGCCAACCGTCACGTGGCAATACGAGCCGTAGATCAGTAAGGCCAAAATTGAGCATGGCGCGTGCGGTCTTGCCTATGTTTTCACCAAGTTGTGGTTGAACCAAGACAATTGCAGGGCCGCTCATGATGTACTCACTTTACGCCATGTTGTTCCGCCAGAACTATCTTCTAAAATGACACCAAGATCTTTGAGTCGGTCTCTGATTCTATCTGATTCGGCAAAATCTTTATTAGTGCGAGCTTCCAGACGCGCTGCTATCGCCTCTTCAATTTCCTCGACACTGATGCCATCCGGCGTATCGCCTTGAAACCAATCTGAAGCATCTTTAAGCAACAATCCCATGAATTGGGCTCCTGCCTTGAGTTGAGTAGCCGTTTCTCTGGCAGCCAGTGCATCAAGTGCTGCAATAGCTTTGGGTGTATTCAGATCGTCTGAAAGTGCCTCAGTCACTGTTTCTGGAACTTTCGGAGAGGCTTCCACGCCATCGGTCAACCGGTACCAGCGATCCAATCGTCGTTTTTGTTCGTCAACGCTATCCAGCGAGAAGTCGATTGGTTGGCGGTAGTGTGCTGTCAACAACGATAAACGCAAGGCCTCGCCTGGATGCTTTTGCACGAGGTCGTGGACAGTATGGAAGTTGCCAAGTGACTTGGACATCTTTTCACCGTCAACAGTGAGGTAGCCGTTGTGCATCCAGTAACGCACAAATTGAGTGCCATGCGCACATTCACTTTGTGCGATTTCATTTTCATGGTGTGGAAATATCAAATCCTGGCCACCGGCATGAATATCTATCGTTTCGCCCAAGTGCTTTTCGATCATGCACGAGCATTCTAGGTGCCAACCTGGACGCCCCCTACCCCATGGGCTCCCCCAACCCGGTTGGTCATCACTGGATGGTTTCCATAAAACAAAGTCAGCGGGGTCTTTTTTATATGGCGCGACATCAACGCGGGCACCAGCAACAAGTTCATCGCGGCTGTGCCGCGATAGCTGGCCATAGTTTTCCATAGAAGGTACATGAAACATCACGTGACCTTCTGCTTCATAGGCGTGCCCATCATTTATGAGCTTTTGCATCATCCGTATCATATCTGGGAGATGCTCTGTCGCCCGCGGTGTCAGGCTTGGGGTTTGTGCACCAAGAAGCGCCATATCATCAGCGTAAACTTTTGCATACCGGTTCGATATGGTTTTGATACCCACACCCTCAGCCGCTGCTTTTTTCATGATTTTGTCGTCAATGTCCGTAATGTTACGAGCATATGTGACGTTATTTTCGCCAAAAACATGCTTAAGCAGCCGGAAAAGCATATCAAACACGACAACAGGGCGGGCATTACCAATATGCGCATAGTCATAAACTGTGGGACCGCAGACATACATGCGCACATTGCTGGCATCTATTGGCTCAAAGCGCTGTTTTTCGCGTGCAAGTGTGTTGTATAGGCGAATATCGGTCATCGTTGATTATCCGTTCAGGCGCTCCAGCACACGCCCGCGGCCAATGAGCGGCAGCAAAACACCCATGTCGGGGCCATGGTCCTGACCGGTTATAGCCTGACGCAGCGGCATAAAAAGAGCACGGCCTTTTACGCCCAATTCTTCTTTGATGCGCCCTGTCCAAACACTCCAAGTTTCTGCGGTAATGTCGCCTTCAGGCAAAAGGTCTCTTACTTTTCCTATGTGCTCAGGGTCCTCAATTTTAGGTGTTACCGGGCCTTCAACAATTGCCTGCCAAGACGCCACATCAGATAACTTTGACAAATTTGGCTGTACGGCATTCCAAAAATCTTCAGACACACCCTCAAGGCGACTCTGAACTGCCTCAAATGGCAGCATGTGGAGAATTTTTGCGTTCAACATATCCAGATCAGCAGGGTCAAGTTTTGCAGTGGAACGGCTGAATTTGTCGAAGGAGAAGCCTTCTATAAGTTTTGTTGGCTCGATGAAAGCTTCCACTGGCTCACTGGTGCCAACGCGTGCCAAAAGAGACACAATTGCCATTGGTTCCAGCCCGGCATCCTCACGATATTCTTCGATGGCCATGGCACCGTGACGTTTGGACAAGCCTTCACCGCCCTTGCCGGTCATCAAAGCAAAATGCGCCATTTGAGGTGCAGTACCGCCAACTGCTTCAAACACTTGAACCTGAACGGCAGAGTTTGTCACATGGTCTTCACCCCGGACGATATGGGTAATGCCATAATCCACGTCGTCTACTACACTTGGCAATGTATACAGAAAGCTGCCGTCTTCTCTGATCAAAATCGGGTCAGATAACGCCGCCAAGTCAATTGATACATCGCCGCGAATGAGGTCTGTCCAATCGGCGCGGGCTGGCGTATTTAACTTGAAGCGCCAGTGTGGGCGACGACCCTCAGCCTCAAACGCTAGAATTTCTTCTGGCGTCAGGGATAACGCAGCACGATCATAAACTGGTGGCATACCGCGACCCATCTGGATTTTGCGCTTCATATCCAGTTCGTCAGCCGTTTCATAGCATGGGTAAAGGCGACCAGCCTGTTTTAAATCCTCGACAACTTCATTGTAGCGCTCGAAACGCTCACTTTGCCGAAAGGTTTCGTCCCACAACAGCCCAAGCCACTGTAGGTCAGCCTTGATGGCGTCTTCATTCTCTTTTGTGGACCGCTCGATGTCTGTGTCATCTATCCGTAACACAAACTTTCCGCCCTGCTGGCGCGCAAACAACCAGTTCACCAAAGCAGCGCGGATATTACCAACGTGCAATTTCCCCGTGGGGGAAGGAGCAAAACGAACTTTTACAGACATATCTTTATCCAAGTAAATGGCTTACGCGAGTAGGGCTTCAACCAGACCTCGCACTTCGAAAGCCATTGGTTATCGGGTAACGGCGGTCTCCGCCAAAATTCTTTCGAGTGATCTTTACGCCCGGAGAAGCTTGGCGTCGTTTATACTCAGCGATGTACAGCAGGTGTTCAATTCGCGCAACCACTGATGCCTCATGACCACGCGCCGCCGTTTCAGCAACTGACATTTCATTATCAACCAGGCACCGCAAAATATCATCAAGATCGTCATATGGCGGCAGACTGTCCTCGTCTTTTTGATCTTCACGCAGTTCTGCTGTTGGTGATTTGACAATAATGTTGGCTGGTATCACTTCACCTGAGGGCCCCAAGGCACCTTCTGGAACATTGTGGTTGCGCCAGTGAGACAAAGCAAAAACATCTGTTTTATACACGTCTTTCAGGGCGTTATATCCGCCACACATGTCACCATATAGTGTTGCGTACCCAACAGAAACTTCGGACTTGTTTCCTGTTGTTAAGACCATTTTGCCGAACTTGTTAGAGAGTGACATCAATAATAAACCGCGAAGACGGGATTGGATGTTCTCTTCCGTTGTATCCGGTTCAGTCTCCACAAACGCATCGGATAACATTTCATCAAATGCTTCTATGCCGGGTTTGATTGCGATTACATCATACTGCACACCAAGAGCTCTCGCGCATGCTTCCGCATCGCCCAGACTTTCGCCTGACGTATACCGGGATGGCATCATGACGCAGTGCACTCTATCCGGCCCCATTGCATCGACAGCAACCGCTGCGGATAAGGCGCTATCTATGCCGCCGGAAAGACCAAGCACGACACCGGGAAACCTGTTTTTTCGAACATAGTCACCAAGGCCTAGAACCATAGCCTGATACATGCTTTCCATCGCATCGGGCTGATATCCGGCATAAGTGCTATCACACACCATAGTGCCGTTAACGCGTCGCCAAGTAGTGCAGTATTCCTGCTCCCTGAATGCATCCATTTGCACAGGTATTGAGCCGTCCAAGGCCATGGCATAACTGGCACCATCAAAGACAAGTTCGTCTTGACCGCCAATTTGATTGCAAAAGACCAAAGGCAGGTTGCTCTCAGTAACGCGACTGCGAGCGTATGTCTGTCTCTCCGGGTGCTTGCCATTCTCGTATGGACTGCATGTTGGTACCAAAAGGATTTCAGCACCTGATTTCGTGAGAGCCTCCGCACAATCTGGAAACCACATATCTTCGCAAATCATGACGCCGAGTTGGACCCCTTTGAACGGCATCGGCACGGGTAAATCGCCGGCATCAAACACCCTGATCTCGTCAAAAACACCATAGTTTGGCAGGTTATGCTTGAAACGGACCTCTTTAATTTCACCTTCATGCAAGAGGACAGCCGCATTGCGTAATTTATCGCCGTCTTTCAGCGGGCAGCCAACAATAAGGCCTGGTGCGCCCTCGTCTGAAGTCAAATCAGCCAAGCTTTCTAGCGCTTGAAGAGCAGTTTTGATAAAGAAAGGCTTTAAAACAAGGTCCTCCAGCGGGTACCCCGTAATTGACAATTCTGGCGTAAGCACAAGGTCAGCACCAGCCAACATGCCGCGTGCGTAAGCAGCAGCCAGTTTTTGGCAATTCGCCTCAATCGCACCGACAGTTGGATTCAACTGCGCAATATATATTGATATCGTATCGCTCATGCGGCGGTTTTACTCTGCTTCACGTCACATCACAACCCAAGAAAAAGGCGGCTCAAGCCGCCTTGTGTCCCAGGTTGAAAAACCACTATGCTGCGACCGTTGCTCCCAAGGCTTCTCGCTCTTCCTTCAGTGCTTCCGCAATCAAAAATGCCAACTCTATCGCCTGATTTGCATTCAAACGTGGATCGCAGTGAGTATGATATCGTGAAGACAAGCCTTCCTCGGTAATTGCGGCAGCCCCGCCTGTGCATTCGGTAACATTTTGGCCCGTCAATTCAAGGTGTATACCACCAGCATACGTACCTTCCGCCCTATGGACAGCAAAAACGCGCTTTACCTCTTGCAAAATACGTTCAAACGGCCTGGTTTTCAGGCCATTGCCTGCCGACAGTGTGTTGCCATGCATGGGGTCACACGACCATACGACATGCCTGCCCTCAGACTGCACTTTACGCAGAATTGATGGCAGGAAGGTTTCCACCTTATCTGCACCAAAGCGCGTGATAAGTGTAAGGCGACCCGGTTCGTTTGCTGGATTTAGGATATCAATCAGCCTGATTAAGTCATCAGGATCTGTCGTCGGTCCCACTTTAGACGCGATCGGGTTGCCAACACCGCGCAAAAATTCCAGGTGCGCTCCATTGGTTTGACGGGTCCGGTCACCAACCCACAGCATATGGGCAGATGTGTCATACCAATCGCCAGTCGTGCTATCAACGCGTGTTAACGCTTGCTCGTAACCGAGCAACAGGGCCTCGTGCGATGTGTAAAAATCAGTGCCTTGCAACTGTCGCACGTCCGCCGGGTTAATGCCGCATGCTTCCATAAAGGACAGTGCTTCACCAATACGGTCTGCCAACTCACGGTACTTCTCGCCAGCACCGCTCTGGCTCACGAAATCAAGGTTCCACTTATGCACTGATAATAGGTTGGCATACCCCCCCTGCGCGAAAGCCCGCAAAAGATTTAGCGTTGCTGCAGCTTGGCTGTAAGCACGCTGCATCCGCCGCGGGTCTGGCACTCGCGAGGCTTCATCGAAAGCAATGCCATTGATGATGTCACCCCGGTAGCTTGGCAATTCAACGCCATCCTTTGTTTCCGTGTCGCTTGACCGTGGTTTAGCAAACTGGCCGGCCAAGCGACCGACTTTTACAACAGGGCAACTCGCAGCAAAGGTCAGAACAACGGCCATTTGCAGCAGCACGCGAAACGTATCGCGAATGTTATTGGGATGAAACTCAGCAAAGCTTTCCGCACAATCACCACCCTGCAACAGAAACGCTTTACCGGCCGACACATCCGCTAATTGGGCTTTCAAATTGCGGGCTTCACCAGCGAAAACCAATGGCGGGTAACTGGAAAGTTCTTCCTCGACCTTTTTTAACTCAAGTTCATCAGGATAAGTGGGAACTTGCACAATCGGCATGTTTCTCCAGTTATCGGGGCGCCATTCACTCATTACACTGACCTTGCAAGCAGACAACACTACTTTCTTAATATTTCAAATACGCACCATAACGCGCAATTTCCTTAGCTACTATACGCACAAGTGCCTTGGCGCAAGAGTAAAGCAAATCACGGAGTACAAAAACATAAAATTCATGGAGTTGGAAGCTGAGGCGGAGCACTGGAAGCAGGTCTCCATCGGATGGCTTTGCGCAGCAGATGCGGGAATAACAGATGTATGGGCATACGCAGGTAATGCCCCCGGAGATATAGGAAACCTTTGGCAAATATCGAAAAACGGCCATTCACTGTCTTTGAAATTAAGGCGCGCTTTAGCATAATGTTGCGAGATGGATGCATAAGCCAACGAGCCTGTGCCGATGCTTTGGCGTCACCAAATACATTGCCAATCACCCACAATGCCATAGCAACCGCTTTATCCGCCCCTATTTCTTTCGCACGTTTTCCCAAAAAAGCCTTTTCATCCTCAGACAGATCGTCATACAGAAGTTTCAATTCAACCAATGTCCTGGCTGGGACATCCAACTGTCCGTCAAAAAAAGCATGTACTGCAGAATGTGCAAAAATGTCTAACGGTTGGAAAGTCCACAATTCATGGTCGGAAATTGGCACAGCAGTCTCCAGCATCTTGTCGACATTCACCCTGTAACGCGCCGTTCTTGGCAACAAAGAATGGTGTACATCAATTACAGTGCCACGGGTTTTGTGCCTTAGAGGCGGCAATTCATGCATATGGTCACGGTAATATTGTTGATCATAGGCATTGTCTGTTTGCTCATCAGGCACCCAATTTGCGGCCTTTAACAGATTTTCAGTTCGCGCTAAATCTTGACTTGCCACCAAAATATCAAGGTCGCTTACACGCCGCCCCATGGAGGCTTTAAACCCTCTCGCAACATAAGCTCCCCCTTTCAGAATGACGGCTTTTACACCACTGCCTTGCAGCGCTCGACTAACTCTATCCATCTCAAAAAGCAGCATTGTATGATCATGCTTCGCCCTTAACTTTGCATTGTTAAAAACATCCTGAACACCGATCATCGACGGCTGATTACAGCAGTGCGCCATTTGCCCCAAAATATGATTGGAATCGGCATAATTTATAACACTGATGGCCTCCATCACATCTTGTGGTAACTCGCTTTCACCAACGATGCACCGAAGGACAGTCAACTTCATCGCCCCGCTCCACTGGCTTGTATATCGGCAATCAACTGCAGACTTTGTTCCGTCGTTCCATATGAAAGTTCATAAGCCTTTGCCTGCCGAACCAACTTCAAAACCGCTCTAAAAGCTGGCTCCCCCAACAAAGAATAGTTTGTTGACGCGGGGATAAGCTTCATCACGGCTTCTGCAGGGTTCAACTTTCGGGCCATGGGAGAAACCCCGGCCTCGTAACGGGGAAACAAGATCAGCTTAGCGGCAGCTTTCTTATGCGCTTGCAAAAGGTCGTGTTCTGATACCCGACAATACGCAATATCACCCTTCGGCGTGCCTGAAAGTGGTGCGCTAATTCGGTCTGCCCCAACAATATCGCGCACTACTGCTATGGAGTCCTGTTTTAGCGAGATTGGCCTTGGGTATGGATGCAGCATCGCATCCTCAAGGTCAATCAAGGCAAATTCATCGGAAAATAAACGGTACCCCTGGTCCGCTAACGCAGCCGACAGCGTACTCTTACCCGAACCGGATGCCGCGCTCATGATAATGGCGCCTTGCTCATTCGCAACGACGCCCGCATGCACCGTTACAAACCGACAACATTTAAGGGCAACGGACAAATTCATACCCATCTCGAACGCAAGGGGCGCCATCTTGAGAGGTAGCGGAATTGTAGGCACTTCAAAACCAGGGTCCGGCGAGACCTGAGGGCGAATGAACCGACGCAAAATATTAGGGGCTTTTAGATTCAGGATAATTTCTGAAACATCAGTTGGTTTAAGTGCGACATCATAATCGCGGTACGTGTCATACAGATAATCAAGCAGTGGCGCACTAGTGCCCGAAACCAAATGCTTGAAAGGGCCAAGCGTCAGCGTGAACATACCCTTCTTTAGTGCTGAAGCGATATCCCGGCGGTTATGTTGAGCGAGCTTTACGGTCATGATTGAACAACAGGCGTAAGCAAACCTGTTTCGTCCAATTGTTCTATGACAGTAGCAATCAATGATTCGGGTAATTCTGTTTCAGACAGATCAAACAGGTCTCTCAGAGCTGAAGCCAATTTTTCTTTGCTATGTGGCTGTTCAGAACACTTTGACAGCACTCCAAACGAGAGAAAGTTTAAAAAGTGGGTTTCCCCAGAGGGGCGAAAGAACACAAGAAATGTGTCATCGAACTCTTCAGACAACCAAAGTGAGGCGTCCGACTTCCAGTGAAACGTTTCTTTGAGTGGGCCCGCGGCCATAGATACTTCCTGTAGCAACTGGAAGGAACAGAAGCGTTAGGTTTAACCCAGATAATTAAGGATGGAAACTATACACGAAATACCTGGCCAGTTACCCTGGTTTCCATACGAATTTGCGTATGTTAACGAGAGTGCAATATACAGCCCTTTTGCGTCGCTTGATGGATCCCAATTAGAGCCATTCAAATAGTCAGCTGGGGTAATTTCTGTATTTTTGTTGACGGTGTAAAGCGCGTATCCATTGTCCTGATAATCCGGATCACAATCGTCATCGTCGTCATCACTTCGGCTGCTGTTCACTGCAAAGCTCGCAATTTCGGCCGCGTTAGAAGGCATTGGCGCGTTTAGAAGAGCATCCAGTTCCGAAATCTGATTGCTGGAATTGTAGCTGTTATCATCGTCATCATCGTCGTCAGGATCACAAATTTCTTCAGGGCATGCTGATGGGCGAAAATCGTTAGGAACTGTGCCTGCCGGAAAGACATAATTTGCTCTGTCTTTAAACCTGACTATATCAGAAACCTTCCAACCTTTGCCGTTCACGTATCTAACGCGCCGTGTTCCCACCCAGGCGCGACCATCACAGTCAACAAGGATACGAACACGTGAAGGAAGCACAAAAGCACATTGAAGCTGAGAAATAACAACTTGTTGTGCCGAAGCTTTCAGCGTCAATACCATGGGCAGGCCACCAGCGCCAAGCTTGAGAAGCTGCCGCCTGTCAGATAGGCGTTTCAGGTGTTCGGGTGTGTCTTCGGAGTTCTCTGGCCGTTCAGTCACGATTTTTCCATAATCAAACGAGCAAACAAAATTAATACTGGCGCCCGTTTCCGGACCAAAGCCCCAACCAGATACGTGTGTATACCCGACAATCGTATATTTTTCCTAACAAAATATCAATAACTTCAAGTCAAAACTGTTAATGCGTTTGTAACTTTGCTGCTTTTTACTGATTACCCTTCATGTTAGAGGTTTGAAGCTGTATCCGGAGCAAAGTAATTAATTCCATGAAATCAAAAAAACTGGAAACAACGGGCATTCAGGCTCTTTTGAGTGAACGTACAATTATTATTGTACTATTGGCGCTCCTTGCTTTTTTCTGGTCTATCCAACTGATCGACACTCTCGCCGCCCTGCTTATTTTTGGTACCATTGCGGGACTTCTTGTCCGACTGGAGTTCAAGCGTCACCGAATGTCGCTACGTATGCGCATTGCCGAGACCAAAAAGCTGGAATTTAACAAAAGGGGCGGCATCAAGTCCGTCAGGGCGAACACTCTGAACGCAGTACCGTTGCCCATTCTTATTATAGGCGAAGATCATCGTATTTCTTTTGCCAACCATTCGGCCCTTGACCTGCTGGGCTCTGACATTGTGGGCAATGATGTCTATATTTATTTACGTCAGTCCAAAATTGTTGATGCAATCGAAAAAGTTTTTGAAGACGGTAAAAAGCACGCGGGTGTTGTTAGGTATACTAATAAGCAAAAACGAAGCTTTGACGTAACTGTAGCACGCGTTTCTGGTACCGGCGGCGAGGATGTTCCCACTCAGGCGATGGCGTTCTTCTATGAAATTACCAGCATGCTGCAAACCGAACAGATGCGTGTGGACTTTGTTGCCAACGCTAGCCATGAACTACGGACGCCGCTTTCGTCCCTGATCGGCTTTATTGAGACATTACAGGGTCCAGCTAAAGACGATGTACCAGCCCGTGACAGGTTTCTTGGAATCATGCAGTCTGAAGCCGAGCGCATGGTCCGTCTTATTGATGATCTCTTGTCCCTGTCAAAAATTGAAATGTCGCGACATCAGGCTCCAGACACACAAGTTAATGTGGAAACCATGGTCCAGAGCGTTGCATTAACTGCTCAATCCGCAGGTAAAGAACGCGGTATCGACTTTAAAGTAAAAATTGCCAAGGGTGCGACCCGTGTAATTGCCGACCCGGATCAGTTGATGCAGGTACTTTTGAATTTGGCTGTTAACGCAGCAAAGTATGCGGATCGCGATTCGACGGTCCATATTTCAGCCGATTTGGTCAAAAACAAAAAGCACGTTCAACTGTCCATCCAAGATGAAGGCCCCGGCATTTCCAATGAACACCTGGCCCGGTTGACCGAACGATTTTACCGTGTTGACAATGCACGCTCGAGGAAGATGGGGGGAACAGGCCTTGGTCTGGCAATTGTAAAACACATACTTCTTCGTCACGATAGTGTGCTGGACGTTACAAGTAAGGTGGGCAGCGGCACGACGTTTAGTTTCAAGTTGTTGCGTGCATAGTGGTAGGCAAAACTGCATTAAGCGATGTAACAATAGCGACTTTTGCTCGCCTGCCGCGCCATTAAATTGTAACATAGCACCCGTATCAGTGTGCCCAGGCAAAGCAAGATACTACTGCTTATGGAATGCCACTATACCCAATTAAAAATGGGTTCGCGTTTCATGCAGGTCAATAGAGGAACACCGCTGTGAAAACTCGAGTCTTACTCATTGAAGACGATCTGAATATTACAGAACTGGTGCGTTACAATTTAGAGCGTGCTGATTATAAAGTAGACGCAGTTGCTGATGGGGAAGAAGGCTTGTATCTCGCGGCACAAGACACCCCTGATGTCATTTTGCTGGACTGGATGCTACCTAATTTGTCCGGATTGGAGATTTGCCGTCAGTTGCGCCGTAACGCCGAGACAGCGAATGTCCCAATCATAATGCTTACCGCACGCGCAGACGAACCCGACCGCGTACGGGGTCTTGAGACAGGCGCAGACGATTATGTCGTTAAACCTTTCTCACCCAAGGAACTGATCGCTAGAATACAGGCTGTTTTGAGACGAGTACGCCCTGCCCTTGCCGGCAAGGAACTTACATTTGAAGATATTCGTCTTGATAATGTCTCCCATCGGGTGACACGAAACGATACCTCAATCCACCTAGGACCAACAGAGTATAGATTGTTACGTCATTTCATGGAAAACCCGGGCCGTGTCTTCTCTAGGGAACAACTGCTGGATTCAGTATGGGGACACGATGTTTATGTTGAGCCAAGGACAGTCGATGTACATATTCGTCGACTTCGCAAAGCAATGAATGCTGGCGGTAAAGACTATATCCGCACAGTTCGCTCAGCAGGATACGCCTTAGACAACAATAGATAGTTTAAGCTGTCGGAACTTCTAAATTCAGCTTTTTCATTGTTCTTTCCAGCATGATCAGCGCCCACAAGCTGGTATGATGATCCCGTGAACCGATAACATGCTCTTCGGCCATTTGTTGAATGCCAAACATGTTGAAAAGACCACTATCGCCAAAGACTTCGCTTTCCCCCAAAGACATCGTATCGTCAGCAAGCTCATTTCGCAGCCAGCTCACTGTTGGCACATCAAAACCCTTCTTAACGCGATCTAACGTCTCGTCAGGCAGGAAGCCCCTGAGTGCATTCCGAAAGACAGCCTTACCTTCGCCGTCAACAATTCTCTCGCGCGCAGGAACACGCAGTCCCCACTCCACAAACTTATGATCCAAAATTGGAACCCGAACCTCCAGGCTGTGGGCCATGCTGGCACGATCAACTTTTGTCAGAATATCACCGCAAAGGTAGGTTTTAAGGTCGATATATTGGATTACAGACAAAGGGTCAGCACCCTTCACTTCATCTGCAAGTTCAGTAAACCTGTCGTGCGGGTGATAGCCCGCTAGTAATTTTCTCATACGACGTGAATGCCACCGTTTGCGATCTCGGTCGGGCGTGCGGCTGACGCTCTGGCAATATGCTTGGGCTGATGATCGGGCAAGTGCCTCGAACGTAGATTTAGCCCTAAGAACCTGAGGCGCTCTGTCCAGCTTGGGATATAGCACACTTAAAGGACCAAAAAGGGCTCTCCGCATAACCATAGGCATCATGCCCCGAAGAGATTCTTCTGCCATATGAAAGCGATGTCGCCTGTAACCAGCAAATAGCTCGTCTCCTCCGTCCCCCGACAGAGCGACTTTCACTTTCTCTCGGGCCAGGCCACACACCCGATATGTAGGCAGTGCCGACGGGTCGGCAAAAGGTTCGTCATAGACGTCAACCAAGCGGTCAATAAGCGACCGATCTGTTGCAGAAACCAACCGCCAGCGATGACTTGTTTTGAAATGATCTGCAACAATTTGCGCATACCCACTTTCATCATACGCTGGATCCTCAGATCCTATGGCACAGGTTTCAACGGGGGATGTACCCAATTTGGACATCAATCCGACGACAGCACTGGAGTCTACGCCGCCCGATAAAAAGGCGCCGAGCGGCACGTCGGCAATCATTCGCATCTTTACGGCGTCCTCGAGCCTCGCCAGCAGGTCTTCGTTTCGAGAAACTGTTAGGCCGGCAATACCAATTCCTGGTTGCCAGTAGCGGGTCATACGCGGTGTTTTCTGACCTTTCTCCAAGGTCATCGTAGTGGCAGGTTCTAGCTTTAATACGCCATCAATAATGGACTTCGGATCAGGCACATATCCCAAGGTAAGATAGTCTTCCAGCGCATCAATTCGTAACTTTCGCGGCAAATTTGGGACTGCAAGCAGAGCTTTCATTTCGGACGCAAAGTAGAAATCGCCGTTTGGCAGAAAAACATAGTGAAGCGGCTTAATGCCCAACCGATCCCTAGCCAGAAACAACTTGTTTTTAGGCCCATCCCAGATAGCAAACGCAAACATACCGCGAAGCCGTTCTACACAGGCTTCGCCCCACTCCGCATAGCTTGTCATAAGGACTTCGGTATCGGATTGAGTGTAAAACTTGTGTCCCAACCCTTCCAGCTCGCGCCGCAATGACTGAAAATTATATATCTCGCCGTTGTAGGAGAGCACAAATTCCTTGCCTGGGCTGTACATCGGCTGTTGGCCACCAGCGATGTCAATGATGGATAGTCGCTTGTGACCAAGAGCCACATCGCCACCAAAAAAATACCCCTCGCCGTCAGGTCCTCGATGATTGATTGCGTCCGTCATCTTGCGTATGACAGCCTCATCAATCCCAGACCCGTTGTGCGTCATACAACCTGTTATTCCGCACATATAGCACCGTCCTTTTTAACAGGACCCCCATTTATGGTTAAATAGCTATCCAGCGGAAAAGTCGATACAAATTGTGAAAATATTTTCCGTACCGTTTCTTTTTCAGTCACCAATGGCGCACTTAATACAATGATATAGCCGTCTATTTCGTCCTTAAAAAGACTTTGCCGGGCGGTCGATATCTTCTCCTCTACACCATTGAACACAGTGTCTTTGCCTGCAAAATATGTGGACCAGGTCATCATGCTGTCCGCGCCACGCACAAAGACACTTTCCTGAAATGGAATAGAGCAGGTTTCAGTTTCGGTGATACTCCGGTCTACAAGGCGCCATTCTCCATTAACCAGACCATTGCCCGGTTGGAATATCCGCCGACCCGAAGATAAATCCTCTACTTGAGCTGTATATGCGTAAAAAACTGATCCGTTTTTCCGCAGGAGCGACCCTTTTTGTCCGGTTGCAGAACGGAACTTTGGGCGCACCACTAGGCCGGTATCATTAAGCACTCTGTAGCCTTTCATATCTCCAGCAATAAGCGGTTCGAGTACTGTCTGACGTTGTAAGGATTCTTCAATGTTCACTTGGGTATTCGGAGCCAAAGCCAACCCTGCCAACGGAAGGCTTATCATGGCGATTGGAAGCCAAAGGCGTGGTTTGGTCATTTCGCTACGGCTGCTATTACTCAGTGTTACGGGGGCGTGATCGCTCGACAACGGTTTGTCAGAAAACCTGTAAGCTGTGGTTATCAGCAAAAGAAGGACAAATGATAGAAACACCCACCCGTAAACCAGGTGGTCAAACCCCTTAGCGAGCTTCTGGTCAGAGAGTTCAGCAATGAGAAGAATAAGCAAAACCCGCAATGCGTTAGCAATAATGGGCAACCCAATACTGAACAACACAAGAACAATTCTACTACGCCAGTTTTCGAAAACCAGATGAGCCAGCAGCACACCGGTAAAGAAACTGGTAAATAAGAATTTGACCCCGGCACATGCCTCTGCAACTTCATACAAGCCGCTGGGCAAAGAAATCAGCATGCCTTGCGATGTATAGTCAGCCCCGATGATATCGAGCACCTGCACAACAATACCGGCTGTCATAACCTGTAACGGGTAAACCAGTTCATAACCAAACGGGACCATAAAAAAGAGCAAAAGCATTGGGAAAAGAACAGCCTGATATGCCCTTAGACCTAACATTCCAATTACGATAGCCTGTATAGCAGTAACGAGCCCGAAATGGCTTAACAGCGCAACATCAAACAGCTTGCCTCCAATCCAAAAAAAACAGGCCGCTAATAGGATGAGCAAACCGAACCCGGAAAAGGTTAACGGCACCTGGTCAAACTGCTTGCGTCGTGACCAAATTAATGCCGCGCTAACAAATGGCGCTAGAAGCCCATGGGCAAATACATCAACCGACCATAGGATTCCCATCATATGCACAAGGGTGGCGTTCCAGGCACTTAGTAAAACTAAAAGCCCAGTTGCCACGCAAGCATAGTGAATGTGACGATGTTCAATAGTCATGATGCACTTGTCTGTGTCTCGGCATCCAATGTACGGGCAATGTAATCATCGAGTTTTTGAAACGCACTCTGCCAAGAAAAATGCCGTGCCACAAAGTTTCGTGCTTCCAGCCCCATGGCGCGTCTGCGTTGTTCAGAATATAAAAGACCTTCAATTACTGAAACAAAAGCATCTGACGTTTCCGCCAAAGCGATCGCTGTGCTATCGGGGGCGCCTATGCCTTCGTTGGCTGCACCCGTGCAGACAACGGGTTTGGCCATTGCCATGCCTTCCAGCACTTTATTTTGGATGCCGCGAGCCGTTTTCAAAGGAGCGACAACAATTTCAGCCTTGGCGATTTCTGCGGCCATATCATTTACGCCGCCCAGCACCCGCACGCCTGGTAAGTTAGCGAGTCGCTCGACAACGGGTGAAACAGGTCTCCCGGCGATATGAAATTCTATATCGTTGTCGCGTTGTCTTAAGCTGCTAAGCACCTCTTTTACAAACCATACAACTGCTTCAACATTTGGGGCATAGTCCATTGCGCCGGTGAAAATGATGCGCTTCGCTATTGGCGTATCACAGTGTTTTTCAGGTGAAAAAACATCAATGTCCACGCCATTTTCGATGCCCTCGACTGGCACCAAAATGCCATGGTCACTAAGGCTCTTGCGCATAAATTCTGCTTCGTCCTTACTCACCACCATAGACGCAGCACTCTCATGTGCGACTAACGCTTCAAATTTCGCGAGAGTTTCAGCTTCTCGACGGTAAAGCCACGACATCAGAAATGACGCAGTATTTGAATAGGCTCGCCATTTAGCGGAATCAACATCAACGAAGTCCGTCAAAATTGGGGTACCCGATCTGTCAAACGGCAAAAAGGTAAAGCTGGCTGCCGAATATAAGAAAATCAGATCGACTTCATATTCGTTGAGCAAAGCAGCAATTTTTCTCCGAAACACCCTCGAGGGGTATGCATTCTCGGTCAATGACCCTCCATTTAAAAAGCCAGAGAGCGAGGACAGTTTTTGCTTGAACGGCGTTGCAAAAGAATACTCAACGCTTTCACATAATGTTTGCAGGTAGCCGACGTGCTGAAGGTCCTGTTCATCATCGACAAAAAAGCCTGCATGAACTTTATGATACTCACACAAGTGTTTTAGAAAATGCCATGACCGGATTTTGTCGCCTTTATTCGGCGGGAACGGAATTCGGTGGGCCAAAAATAAAATGCGCGCCATATCATTTTATCCCAAATGCCGGGCTAGTGGCGGACCCAATATTTTTGAAACACCCAGAGGCAACTTCGTCCAGAGCTTGCTTAGTTTCGAGAAAGGACCTGATTGTTGTGATAGGTTTGGTGGCTCAATTCCCTTTACCGTTCGCACTTGATAACCAAGCATTTCGGGTTCGAAGCCCCAGTTTTTCTTAAACTTATATGGACCACTGTCTATTTTACTGCGCCCAAAATCAAAACTTGCGGCCCCCCGTTCCCGTGCAGACAACATAAGCTGATAATACATGAAATCATGAGCCCCAAGGGCACGAACTGATTTTGTACCCCCCGCATAATATGGCATTACTATATCATTAAAATAGAAACTCATCAGGCTCGCTACAGGCGCTCCGTCACTATCACAAGTTATCTGAATTTGAGCGTCATCCCCGAAAACATCGACCAGTGCCTTGAAGAGTTTTTTGGGAAACACCGGCGTACCCAGTGACAAAACGCTTTGCGCATACAGGTCATAAAAGACGTTAACGTCACCATTCCAGTCCGTTTTAAGGTTGTTTTTCAAACTTTTACGAACGACGGCACGTTGCTTTCTGGGGATTGCAAGCAATTGTTTCTCATCATCTTCAGCAAGCGTCCGCCTAAAGGTTGCTGCAGCGCCAATAGTTGACCAGTTATCATCATCCTCATGGTGCCTCGTAACACTTCGGTTTTCAAACACAGGCAAACCGAGCTGTTGGGCCATTTGCCACGCATGATCATACAATGCATCGGCTACCAAAGGCTCTGAGGATAAAGCCCCTCCATAAACACAAAACATGTTAGAAATCAGTGCTTTGCCAAACAGAAAGTGCTTCTTTACGGTAAGCGGAAGCGCACCTACAAGTGCACCGTCCTGCTCCGCGACCAAATAAGGGCAGGTTTGCCCTGCTCCGTTTTCTATAACTTGCTTCCAGCCCGCCAAATGGCAAAAAGTGCCACCTGATGCCCTGCGCACATAACTGTCCCATGCATCAAAATGCTTTGGTTCTAGTTGTGAGATTTTAACCGGCATCTATACCACTCACATCAAATTCAGCCTTCAGCATGCTATCCAGTCGGCCGTATGAGCCAGATCGCAGCATATGCGACACTTTTGCTGCCATTCTGGATTGGCCTGTATAGTGACGAAAACGCGATAGTGCGGGCGCGTTTTGAATATATGGCTGATCAGGATCGACCTCCCACGGATGCATATAAAAAATTGTACCGACCCCTGTCTGTCGATATGCTTTCTTCATCAACCAGTATGAGAGTTGCAGCGGCAATAGCCTGAAATATCCGCCACCTGACGCAGGCACGGTCCGCGACCCAAACTGTGCGACGGTCATCGGAATTTCAATGATACTTTTATTCTTCAGAGGAAAGAATGGAGTCCGGGGCAAACCTTCAGCACCGTAGTGGTCAGTTTTTGCTGGAACAACGCTGGACGAATAATAAAAACCTGCCGCGACCAACTGTTCATACAAATGCCAACAGTCTGGTGACATAGAAAAACTGGGGGCACGGTAGCCTTTGACTGCTACACCACTAGCGTCCTCTAGCAAAGCCTTGGCTCTGGAAATATCATCTAGGAATTCTTTTGCTGAAAACTCAAATATTCGTCTGTGGTCCATGCCGTGACAACCGACCTCATGACCAGCATCGAATATCTGTCGAAGTAAGTTTGGATACCGCTCTGCTACCCATCCAAGACAGAAAAACGTCGCCTTGACATCGGCCTCACACAATAGGTGCAGGATTTTTTCTGTCTGAAATTGGACCCTGCTCTCCAGAGAGCTCCAATCTTTCCTATCAAGGGTGTTTTCAAATGCTCCTACCTGGAACCATTCTTCAACATCCACTGAGAAGGCGTTTAACGGATCAGTATTGTCTGCTTGCGGCTGATTAGGTACCAGACGAAATTCATCTGGACTGACGACAGGCATAGCCTATTCATCGTCCTTTTTGCTATTACTTGCAAGTTGGGTCATCAACTGTGTCAATTGCTGCAAGGTTTGGTCTTGCGACTTCATCATGTTTTCAAGCTGACTTATCCGATTGTCCATTTCTTTAGATTCTTTCGCACCTCTCGGTGCTTCCAATGGAATCGTAGCGTCATTTTGAGAACTTGGTGGCGGCGCAGAAACTGCTGATGAAACAGGAGTAACAGGACGGGTATCGCTTGTCATATCAGCAACCACAGCGTCGATTGTATCGCCGTCAATAGTATGCAGTTCTTCCAATGACCCGTAGAGTAACACCCTTGAGCACAGTGTATTCAATCTACGAGGCACTCCAGCCGAGTGATTGAATATCGCTTCTACCGCATCAGCGGTAAAGCAAGGGTCATTGTCCCACCCAACAAGGCTGAGCCTATGCTGTATATAATCAGCCAGCTCTTCCTTCTCCATAGGTTCCAGGTGATGCGTTGCAATCACACGCTGGCGAAGCTGCTCTAGTTCAGGAGCGGCAAATATGCGTTCGCGAAATTCAGGTTGTCCGACCAGAAAGCTTTGGACAAGCGCTCTGTCGCCTTCCTGGAAGTTCGACAGCATACGCATTTCTTCAAGCGCTGCGTTGGACAGGTTTTGGGCCTCATCCACAACAAGAAGAGCACGTCGACCACGAGCAAATTGCTCACGCAAGTGCTTTTCCAAACGCGCCAACAGCTGCCCTTTATCCTCAGCTTGGGCATCCAAGCCAAATGCGGCCACCACACTACGTAGAAGGTCTTCGGCGCTCAACTGTGTGCTAACGATCATCGCCGCAATGAATTCGTTTCGATCTAATGTATCGAATAAATGACGAACAAGCGTTGTCTTGCCTGTACCGATGTCACCCGTGACAATAATAAAGCCCTCACCCTGGTTCAAACCATAGGTAAGATACGCCATCGCCTTTTTATGTGTGCGAGAACTAAAATAAAAGCGTGGGTCCGGCGTTAGCTGGAATGGGCGCCCCTGGAGATTATAAAAACTTTCGTACATATAACGCTAGAATGTCCCTCTTACGTAGAACGTAATCGCATTTTCTTTCAGGTCCTCTCCGTCCTGGTTCGATAACCGGCGGGAGTGATCATAAGAAGCCGCTATACTGAAATATCTTGATACCCTTCTAGTCCAGGTCAAGTTACCCACAACAAATTCATCTACTCTCACCCCATCTTCAAATAAACTTTGACGGAAGCTAAGTCGAGCATTTAGTGACGTTTTTTCGTTAATTTCGTGATCGATACCGGTTGTCACACCCCAAGCTCGGCCTGTGCCGGAGTCATCATCGAAAGTACGCCACTCGTAATTTCCGCTAATATAGCTTCTTGTCCTCTTTTGCTGAAGCGTCAGTGTACCAACAGCAGACCGTTGACGGAAATCCACATCCGAGAACGAAAAAATCGGGTCAGTCTCGTCAATCGGTAGATTTTCAGTATTTACAATGCCAAATTCATCGTTGAATGAAAGACTGTTAAGATTATCGTTTGAAACAAGTGTGTTAGCAGTAATTCTGTCTGTATAACTTCCGGTAAAGTTTAGCCTTGCAGAGAAAAAATGTTGAACTGAAGCGTACCAAATATCCCGAGCACCCTGCTTTCCGTATGAAACCGAAAGATCCAATTTGCTACCTGGTGTCCAACGAAAACCACCCTCCCAGCCAAAGCCATCTTCAGCCAAAATGGCGTTCTGGAAGTCATTATTTGTTACGTTCAGATTACCAAAGAACTGCCAAAATCGATTCACTTTGAAAGTAATCTCGCCGCCAGCTCTCTCATTGCGGAAATCATTGACTTCCAACGAACGGGATACCCTTTGCGTGTCTGCAAACAACCGCCATTGGAAATTCCGGAAGCGGTCTCCCGAGTCTAGGTTTGCAGCAATTTCATGGCTTGTTGCATCAGAAAAATTAATTGGCAGCGTATCATCGTTAAGGTTATCTGCAGGGCTAAGTTGAAGGCCAAAACGATACGTAAGCCTGAAATCAGCATAGTCCTTTAGGCCAGTCTTAAATATCCCAGTGCCAGTGTATTCCTGAACCAAACGGCGGTTTTGAGTGCGGTTTGCTGCACTGCCAGAAATACTCCCGCGTTGATCAATGAATTGCTGACGCAAACTGGCCCGGCCATTTACAGTAAGATGATCTTCCCATACTTCTGCGTCAAGCGTACCAAACATATTCTGGCGAAAGTCATCAGTGCCATCAGATAAAAAGTAGAAATGATCCAGAGAATAATCCAACGCTACATTCATCCGGTTTCCAGAAATGCGTGCGTTCATGCCTACGGCATTGTTAAGAACCACATCATATATTCTATCGGTCGGAGACAGGTTGGCGTTATCTGTTCCGGTAATTCTACTTTCTACCCTTGGGTCAATATAGATGTGTTGTGCTTGCGCTGTCCCATTGAAAGCAGCTGCGCAAACTGCTCCGCCCAAACCAAGCAAGAGAACTCGATTCAGACCAACAAAAGATGCTCTGTGTTCCGGAAATGAAAAAACCACCTGTAAATCTACCGGCCGCCATAACCGTAGTAGGTAGCAAACTTCTTGTTACTGCCATTGTAACGGGTTTTATTGAGAAGCAGATTAATATTCTCGCAAGCACTGATCATGCCCAGGCTTTCTTTGATCTGTGGCTCAGTTGTCTTTTCTGCTTCGATGACAAAAACTATTTGGCCCATATATAAAGCCAGCACTGACGCTGCCGAACTGGCTAAAACTGGCGGTGAGTCAAAAATGACAATCCTGTCCTTGTAACGGCTGGAAATCTCAGTCACCATTTTGGCCATTCGATCACTTGCCAACAGCTCAGTAGTAAGGTTGTGTTGTCGGCCAGCAGGCAACAGCACCAGATTTGGTATGTTTGTTCGCACCAAACATTCACCGACGTCCATATTACCGTCAGCGACGACATCCATCAGTCCTCGTCCCCCTTTCACCCCCAACCGATTGAGAATTTCAGGTTTAGAGAAGTCCGCATCTACAAGTAAAACCGTTACGTCCTGCTCTGTCGCGATCGACAATGCTAAGTTGATGGTACAAAAAGTCTTTCCCTCACTGGGGTTGGAGCTAGTAACCAAAATAACATTGTCATTCTGCTCGCCACCACCGCCTTTTGGAAACGCATTCAAAAGCAGAGACCGTTTGATAATTCTAAACTCCTCAGACATGAGGTTTGGCGGCATATCTGGCGTTATGTAGCCAGCTTCTCGCAAGGCTGCCAGGTCAATCTCTTCTGGTTCCCGCCTTTTGCGTGCAGGCTTATCAGTCTTAGACTTACCAAGTGGTACAGTATCCCCAATTGCCAACGATCTGGGCTGCGACGCATCAACATCGGGTGCAGTATCCTCATTAGCAGCCTTTGGTTTTTGCTTGGGCTTTGCCCCAGGCGAACCGATGCCCTTGAAAGACACACTAGCTGTGTCTTCTTCCGTCATTGCCGGATTTAGCGAAGATGGGTCAGGCTTACGCTTGTCCGGTGAACCAATACCACCTGAAGCGGACCGCTCAAAAGGGCTATCGCCAGCACTTTTGGCGGCTCGTTCTACAAGTGAACTGCCCTTCTCATCTTTCTTCTTGGCATTTTTAGCCGCGCGTTCAATCAGGTCCATGTTAGAAAACTCATCCAGAGCGTAACAAGACGCTCAGTTTAACCGGGCCCCCCAATCATATCGAAGACGACGAAACCAGCAAAAACCAAAAACAGCAAGGCTGTTGCCCCGGCAAACATAAGCAACTCAATGCTCCGTTGCCTTGTTTCTTCCTCCGACAGCGAGCGTGAAACGTTTCCAAGTATATTCAAATCAAACTGCGAGCGCAGCTGCTCTACAGTCAAAACAACAGGCCGCAACACCGAAAGAACCAAGGCAAAGCCAACGCCCGCCATCAAAGCGAAAACCAACATCCCGCCCATAAACAGAAGGCGATTGGGACCGCTCGGCTTCGTTGCCAAGCTCGGCTGCTCAATAACGCGAAGACTGACCGCACCATCTGCGTTTTCGACATCTGCCTGCAGATTCAGGTCCTGTTTACGATCCAACAGATCATTGTAGAAACTCCGCAACTGAGAAAAGTCGCGCTGTAGCTGGCTTTCTCTAGCTTGAATCTCAGGAACTCGCTTGGCCTTCTCCTCAAGCTCTGCAACGAGTTTTTGCTGCTCGACCTCTCGCTGCTCAAATGTCTTTATTTGCGTTCTGGTATCAATAATGTTGAACATCAACTGCTCGTACAGTCGGTTCGGCGTTTCGGTTGTATAATTTGACTTTTTACCCGCTTCCGCGCTGTCAGAGAGTTCCTGAGCAATGGCTGCCTGCTCTTGCTTCATTTCCTCTTTAAGAAGTTCCAATTGCCTTGAAACATTGCGAACATCTGGATGCAGATCTTTGTAACCAAGGTTACGCAGGTTATCGAGTTTCTTTTGCTGCTCATTTATGCGCTCCTGGAGTGGGTCATCTGACACTGCACCACGACTTCTTGAAGACTTGGCCTCACGGATAGTTGCAGGAACATTTTGTATCTGCTCCTGCAATGTATCCAAGGCGACCCTGAATTCGCCAAGCTTATTACGTGTATCACGCAATTCTTCTTTCGCAGCGTCGCGGCGTGATAAAAACGCCCCTTCGCCACCGAGAAAGTCAATGTTTTCCTGCTTAAACTGAGCATGAAGTTGCTCTGCCGCACTTAAACGCTCTTCATAATCCTTGATTTGCTGATCCAGAAACTCAACAGCGTTCTCGCTGCCACCGTCACCACCATCCGAACCGCCTTCAAGAAAAATAGACAGTAGGTTATTCACAACATTGCGCGCGACCTCGGCCCGCTGCCTGTCGCTTAATCTACCATTACCATTTTCGTATTCTATGCTGTACCTGTTGCCTTGAAGTGCGACAATGCGAATATCGTCCTGCATATCAGCAACCAGTTGGTTCAGAGCAGCATCATTGTTTGCCAAACGCTCAAGATATTCAGATCGCCGGATAATTTTTTCGAGATTTGGGCGAGTAACCAGTTGGTTTTTCACCGCTTCGATACGCTTTGAGACGTCAATATCGATATTGAACCCGCGTACGATCGAGGGAAGGATAGTTTCTGTATTTACATAAATTTGAGCACTTGATTCGTAGCGGTATGGCATTGTGGACACTGCACCCCAACCAACCAAACATATCAACCATGTCGTTGCCATCATGTACCAGCGTTTTCGCCAGATACCATAGGCAACAGACTTAACCTGTTGGTAGACCTCGTGTAATCCAAAATTTGCAGACGCCATTTCTACTCTCCACCGTCACATTCCGTAATCGAAATGGTAAAACGGCCTACAAGAAACTCTCCGGTATGATTAAAACATCACCGGGAAGTATTTTTACATTTGCATTAATATCGCCGTCTTTGATCAAACTTTCAATCTTAAGGCGGTATTCCTTCTGCTCACCATCTTCAAATCGCACCAAAGTAGCGCGGTCCCCTGCTGCAAATTCAGTCAGGCCTCCGACCTGGATCATAACGTCAAGTAACGTCATGTTCGCCCGGTAAGGAATCGCTTGCGGCGTGCCTGCTTCACCCAGCACACGAACTTGTTGTGAAAATGGACCATTAAAGCCATTTACCACAACAGTGACGATAGGCTGCTGAATATAGACGCCTAATTCTTCTTCGATATCTCTTGCCAGGTCACTGGGCGTTTTACCCGTCGCCGGAAGATCGTCGATCAATGGCATAGACAACCTGCCGTCAGGACGCACTGTCACGCCAACGGTTAATTCGGGGTTACGCCAAACAAAAACATTCAGCCCGTCTAACGGGCCAATCAAGTAGCTGGGGCCGGGCCCCTCATCTGGCGGCACAAAAGGCGCCGGAGGTAAAGATTCATGTATCCTTAATAAGTCACAACCCGCTAAACCAACGCCCAAAAATACGCAGGTAAGGATACGAATACAAAGTTTGCGCGTCATAAAGCGTCACTCATATAAAAACCGCGACCCCCACGCGCTCTTTCCAAAGTACCATAGCTGTGTGTTATATGGTCACTTTTTACTCTGAAAATCAAGCAGTAACAGGTCGCCAGGGAAAATTAAGGCAATAATTACAGAAGATTAGCCTTGGGAGGTTCATCTTTTTCTTGCAAAGGCTCCAGATCTTTACTGGCTTTTGCATCTTTGAGAGAGAATTTTTTACTTTTCTGACCACCATTGAAATCCGCATGGTCGTCCTTGAAATAACCCCAAACAATGATCAAAGAGACAAAAACACAAAAGCCTGCAAAGTAAATGGTATCCATGACTTTACTCCTGCATTTTAATCGTCCAGTCATATGCTGAACGCAGCATTTTGCGTAATTCTGCATATTTTGGGGTCCACTTTAACACATTTTGAAGCCGAGTGACATCAGCAACAACCGATGCAGCCTCCCCTTCCCGGGGGTCGCCAAACTCAAACGGAACCGGACAGCTAACCTCATGTTCCAGTTCCTTTACAACATCAAGGACGCTGCTCCCTCTTCCGTACCCAAGGTTTAGCAGATACGACGAACATTCAGTTTGCATTGCCTTCAACAAGGCAACATGCGCATTGGCTACATCTTGAACATGAATATAATCCCGAACACCAGTGCCGTCTTTGGTTGGTAAGTCGTTGCCAAAGACACTTAGAGCGGGTGCCTTTCCCAGCAATGCATTTATTGCTCGCCCAATAAGGTGTGACGGGTTTTTGGTGAATTGACCGTGCCGCAAATCATTGTCTGCACCTGCAACATTAAAATACCGGAAAATCCCATGTCTCATATCTGAAACATGGCACACATCCAATAATTGTCTCTCAGTGAACAGCTTTGACCAACCGTAGGGGTTTAACGGCTGGGTATCAGCGCTCTCGCTCACTGGTTGGTCGCCGGTTGTGCCATACACCGCCGCAGTTGATGAGAAAATGAAGTCCCGAACACCTGCACTTACTGCTTCGGCAATCAGTCTTCGGCTGCCTTCAGTGTTATTATGATAATATTTTAGCGGGTTTTCGACAGACTCATCGACACGGATTGATCCTGCGAAATGCATAATTGCGCGGATTTTATGGCGTTTCAGTATTGAAGCCACCAAAGCATCATCATGAATTGACCCTTCGTAAAACGTCACACTTTGGTGAAAAGGTCGTATGCGACCAGTGCTCAGATCGTCAATTACGCAAACATCAACACCAGCATCCAACAAGGCCAAAACTGTTTGGCCACCAATGTAGCCAGCACCGCCAGTAACAAGAACGGGACCATTAATTACATCACTCACGGCGCACTCCTCTGGCGGCGTTTTTCCTTATGGTTAGCAACAGCCGTCTGAAAAATATCCAGTTGCGCCAGTGATGTGGCCTTCCAACCAAAGTTTTTACTGTACTCTCGAATGAAGTGACGATCCATACCAGTGGCCAAAATATCGGATACCGCATAACTGTAATCCTCAGGATCACTGCCTTCTACTAACCTCCCTACCCTCTGGTCGGTTATCAGTTCAAGAGCGCCGTCTACAGCCCGGGAAACCACTGGAGTGCCGCACGCCATAGCTTCAAGCATCACATTGGCCCATCCCTCTCTTTCTGAAGGCAGACAAAATATATCTGCCGCTGACATATAGGTTGCCATCTCTTCCGGCTTTTTTTGCCCGACCAAAACTACCCTGTCTTCAATACCGTGGTGCCTGACGAGAGCGGTAAGCTCACTTTTAAGCTCTCCATCGCCAACAATTACGCCCTGAACTTCCGTCAAATTTGCTAACGCATCGATAACAATATCGACCCGCTTGCGCGGGATAAGCCAGCCAGCAAATAAGACAATGGGCTTACTTTCTGCCAGTCCTGTTTCACTGCAAACCTTTATTTTTGCGCCAATAACAGGTTTGAAACGTTCCGTATCAACACCATTTCGCAGGCTGGAAATTGAACTTTCAGGCACGCCCATACTGACCAACCGCTGTTTTAAAGAAAGACTGACCGTGATGATGTGACTAGCCAACGAGCTGGCCCATAATATTGATTTTTTTGGCGATGAAATTTGCGCAATTTGCGTCACGTCACTGCCGCGCGCCGTCATCACAAATGGCAAGTTATTTTTTCTTGCAAGTTTGGCGGCGGCAACGCCATCGGGATACAGATAGTGTGCATCAATCACATCAAACTGATTGCCCTTTTGAGAGAGCCTTTTTACCTGATTTGTTGCACACCAGAACAAAAAAAAGGGCGTCACCCGCATGCCGATTTTGGGAATAACAAGATACCTGGGATGATACACTGTATAGCGTTTTTCGTCAGATATTTTGGCTGCACAAGCTGCCCTGCCATAACGACCGAAAATCTTTGCTTTAAATGGGAACCACGGCACTGGTGCTACTACCGTGACCTCAATACCCGTATCCCTAATCAAATGCTCCAACCGGTTTTGAACAAACACGCCCAATGTTGGCTCACCCTCATGTGGAAACAAGGTGGAAAAAAGCAGAACCCTCAAGGGCTTAGAGCCGGCATCAGACTGCACAAGACACCTGCTTGTTTTCTCGTCCAAACGTCCTGTATAGCAGATACATCAGAACGACAATTCTTGCAATTGACGTCGCGCCTCATCCGCACCATCGAAATTAGGGTCCAGGTTGATGGCTTGCTGTAAAACACGCCGTGCTTCACGCCGGTTACCCTTGGCAACATAGGCAATTCCTAGATGATATTTGAAAAGCGCTGAGCCAGGGGCTCTCCGTGTTGCCTTTTCCAAATACTCAATAGCCTTACCAGTATCACGATCCGCCTGAAGCGAAATCCAGCCGGCAGCGTCCAGAATTGCCGGGTTCTCTGGGTCCATAAGAAAGGCACGTTCAGCAAGCTGCGTACTGGCACTGTTACCCAGCCGTAGGTAAACTATTGCCAATTTTGCGACAACGTTGGCGTCGGCAATGCCAGTTTGCAAGAGACGTTCATATTGCAACGCCGCGTCGGCAAAACGTTCTGTCTGTTCGTATCGCAGGGCAAGCTCTGTACGCGCAAGCCGCGCAACATCGACAGTCGCAACATATTGCTCCAACTGCTGGATAGCGGCCTCAGGCAACCCCATTGCATACATTGCCCGAGATAACCCGATGGCCAACCGATCTGTAGCCTTAACCTGCATTGCTTCCCTAAACGCGGTTGCCGCAAGTTCTGGCTCACCCTTATCCAGAAATACCTGCCCAATAAGGCTTGCAGGTATGTCTTCCGGTCGTTTGGAACGATTAAGAGTGGGCAAGCGTTGCTCTGCTTCGTCCAGCTTCTGACCCATCGCTTCAGTCGCAAATAAATACCAATCCAATACAGATGGGTCGATGGGGTCGATTTCCGCCAGCGCAGCTCTTTGGAATGCTAAACGCGCACCAGAATATAGACCAGTCAGAAGGAGAGAGCGGCCATGCAGAACGTGGGCTTCACCGCTATTATAGCGGTACGCAGCAAAGCGCGATAATGGCCGTTCGGCTGCACGCGGTTGATCAAGCGACAATAAAAGCACGCCCATACGTTTCAAAACATCTGGATTGTCCGCCGCGCGTACCGCAGTTGCCCGTGCTTCCTCGATAGCGCGTGTCGTGTTGCCGGATTCCGCCAGAGCTTGCGAGTAATCAGCCCAAAGAACAACTGACTGAGGCACCAACCGAACAGCTTCCCTAAAATATGGTACAGCTTCTTCTGCTTTGCCATTCTCCAAAAGCACTTTACCTAGTGCGGCTTTTGCACGGGTATCTGTTGGTTCTTCCTCAAGCAAACGTTCCAAATCTGTTTCTGCGCGATCATATTGTTTCAGGTTAAGCGCAGCCAAAGCCCGGTTCCTAAGGGCAGTATAGTAATCCGGTTTTCGGGTCAGTGCCTGCGTGTAAGACTGCATGGCACCTTCAAAGTTACCTTGTTGAAATTCAAGTGTACCACGCATATTATAGCCAAGCGCACGATCAGGCGCATCTCGCAATATCTTGTCAATAGTGATACGTGCACCCTCATAGTCTTTTGTCCGCAATTGCATACTACCCATTACGCCAAGATCGCGAAGTTGCGCCGCCTGGGAAGCCGTTACCACCGAAAGGGTATTTAAAGCATTTGCAGAGTCACCAGCAACAAACTGGGCAAGAGCGAGCTTTGTATCCAAGCCCTGGACCGCCGGGTCACCACCTTGCTGCCCTGAAATAACGGCAACCCTCTCATACATGGCTCTGCCACGCTCCGTCTCGCCCTGCGCAATAAGAGCAGCAGCTGCCATCGCCAGCACACCCGCATCCTCTTGCCCCTGATCGATTAAGGGTAAAAGCGTGTTGTATGCATTGGTGGGTTGTTGCAAGCGAAGGTATGAAGCAGAAAGTGCCAAGCGTGCAGTTCTGTTGGCTGGGCGCGCTTGCAGCACCTTTTCAAGGAGTTCAATGGCAACTTCGTTGTTTTCAAGTTGGTAAGCCACCAGACCGCGAACATAAAGCGCAGGGAGATAATTTTCAGTAACAACCCTAGCCCTATTCAGAAGCGCTTCGGCCTCTACATATTCACCTCGGCTGGACAAAATTACGCCAGATAAATATAGCGCCATGGGGTTTTTCGGATTGGCATTATAAACGGTATCCAAATACTGCTCTGCTTCAGCGTAGCGTTGCTGATTGATCCGTATACCTGCAACTTCCAGATTTGCCATAAGGTTGCCCGAAAACAAGCGAATAGCATCCAGAAAATACTCTTCTGCCTTGGCGTCATCACCAGCATATCGCGCCAACAACCCGCGTGTATACTGAACCATCGTGTTATCTTGAGATCGTTCGTAGGCGTCATCTGCGAATTGCTTCGCCTCCACAAGGCGGCTCTCTTTCAACGCTAGCCTGGCAAGACCAAGGTAAGCCTGAAAATCATCCGGGTATTGTTCGATAGCAAGATTATAAGCCCGGCGAGCATCCTCATAGTCTCGTGTGGCAAAATGCGCGTCCCCCGTAATAATTAGTGCATCACCACGCGACTCTTCAGGAATGGTTACCCCTCTCAAAGCAGATAGTGCTCTGGAAAATTGTCCCTGAATAAGCAGGCTTTTCGCAAATGGCACGGCAGTAGCCGCATAATCAGCGCCCAATTGTCTGGCACGGTCAATCGCTGCTTCTGCCGGTATGCCGCTCCCCAAGTTAAGATAAGCATCGGCGAGAATCATGTAACTCTCAGCATCCGCCTGCCCACTTTCATGCGCTTGATTAATAAGCGCTAAAGCACTTTCGAAGCTCTTTTCTGCTATTAGGTCTCTAGCCTGCGCTTTAAAATCAATTTGAGCAACAACCGGGTTGGTAGAAAGCGTCAAAAAAATCGCAAACAACGCCGCCATTAAATTGGCCGACAAAATCATCAAAATTTTGGAATGCGCATTGCGCGGTCTGTATACCATGAGGGACTTCCGGGGTTGCATACTTTTAACGCACTCCATGTGGAAACAATACGACCCTCAATGTCTGCAGTATAATGAGTAAATCCAGAAAGATCGAATAGTTCTTCACGTAATATAAATCATATTCCAGTTTTCGGCGTGAGTCTTCAAATGACGCACCATAAGGATACCGTATTTGAGCCCACCCTGTAATGCCGGGTTTTAAACAATGTCGTTCCCTGTAAAACGGGACTTTTTCACGTAATTGTTCAACGAAATACGGTCTTTCAGGTCGAGGGCCAACAAAACTCATGTCACCCCTGAGGACATTTATCGCTTGGGGGATTTCATCTGCCCGGGTCCGCCGCAAAAAACGTCCAACCGGGGTCACACGAGGATCGTTTTCAGCAGCAAATTTAGGTCCGTCCTTAACTTCAGCATCTACTGTCATGCTCCGAAATTTGAGCACATTAAAGGTCTTGCCATTCAATCCCACCCTCTCCTGGCGGTACAGAACCGGCCCTGGACTGGTCAGTCTTATTGCGGCCGCACAGGCAAGAAATAAGGGAAAAGTAATGATCAAAAACAAAGTGCTAGTGACAACATCCATCAAACGCTTCAGAGCCCTCTCGATAATTGACCCACCTTTGAAACCTTCGGCAAACACAATCCAATCGGCTTTTACAGATTCGAGATCAACATACCCGCGAACTTCCTCATAGAAGGTTAGTCGGTCCATAATGGCAATACCGGCCAGTTTACAAGCAATCAGCGCGTCAATGGGAAGTTGAGCTGTTTCATACTTATCGCCAATTACAATCAGGTCACAATGGACAGACACAGCGTGGTCTGCAAGATCACGCATATCAGACAGTGATGTCGCCTGGACTAATACCTGCTCGCCGCCGGGAACAGCGACAACATCAATAATTTTCAGCCCAGCATCAGGTGTTGCTTCCGCTTCTTCCATCAGGTCCACCGCACCCTGCCCGGCACCAAGGATTATCACCCGCCTGCCAAGAAAGCTGTTAGCTGCAAAAAGGGAGAAAAGGATATGAGCTAAAAGCAAAGAAAGCGCAGCAAAGCCGAATGAGAGCAACATAATTGAGCGCCACAAGGGAATAACCGGCAATAAATACGCCAATGCTGCAAGCACAAGTATACTTGTTAAAATCGCGGTAAGCAGGCGGAAGCCGAATACCCGCAAATCGCCCATTGCGTCAGACTGATATGCGCCGAACCCCAACAATATGGGAAAGGTGACAATCGGGATCATGATCTTGGACGCGAGGGCAACAGGGGTTTGCACAACTGGCAAATCCAGCATGTGAAAGCGCAACGCCTCGGCAATAAAGGCACAGGCTGTAATTAGAGCTACGTCGACGGCTGCTAAAGTAAGCTTAACCGGAGAAACATGATGGCGAAAAATGCGCGCCATAAAAGCTAGCCTTCATTGGTCTCAACCCATACCGAAACGGCAAGGATAGATGCTTCCCCCGATCACACTGTCCCCTTAAACAAGGTGGCCAGAGTGTTTGTGCAGCGGACGTACCCTAATAGGGGAATGCCACATGCGCAAGATGTCGTTCCTGTCTGGTTATGGCGCGCCATTACATTAATGCGGTTAAAGGCGCTAATACTGATACAGCAAGAGCAACGCCACTTCCTGGCGCGATATCATTGAGTGCACTAATCACGGGGCTTTTATTCATTTTCAACACTACATCCCGTTGTGCTTCGCATTCAACGGATGCAATTTTAACATGGCCAACAGCCATCGGCTCAATGCGCCAAAGCAAGTAAGCAGCGGCAATTGCTGACCAGCCCTCCAATAGCACCGGCAATCTGCGGCTGCGAGCTGCGATTATTGCCCCCACCATTGCTGCAATCTCCCGTCCGGCATGGGGGATCATCAGCTCAATCAACGCCTTGGCTGACAGAGTGCTTAGGGCATCAGCCTCATTATATTCATTGTCTATTGCTTGAATGAAGCGCTGAGCCGCATCACCAGATCCTGGCGCCAAAGCACTTAGACCCAACAAATCGCCGCCCGCTGCGGTAGCTTCCATACCAAAAGCACAAGCTGCCATACACTCACGTTCCGACCATGTGTTCGGGACATGTGGCATACTTGGAGCTAACTCTAGTACCCTCAAACCCAAGCCCCTGTCTTTACACAAGTGATTCAATTTGGTTTCACCGCGACCAGCATGATCCGAAAACGCAATAGCTTCGTCCAACTTTCCTGCCCCTGCATAACTGCTGACAAAAATGCACAAATGGCTTTCTTTAACAGCAGGCGCAGGTTTTCCCTGCCAACTTGCAAGCCACGCCAAATGTTGCCCAAAGCTGGGTTGCGCTGCCCTTTCATCAACAGGAAATTCAGCAGTAACAGCTTTCGCACTCGCTACGTCAGCAGCTGGAAGCTGTGAAAGAAGTTCACACAAATCGTCGAATGGGGTTCTTTTTGACACTATTGTCAGCATCCTTAGAGAGAGGTTGCGTTGTTATGCGAGTAAAGAAATCTCTCAGAACAAACAAATAAGGTCCGAATTTCTTGCATATCTGGCAGTCTTCGGGCATATAAATAGAGATTAGGGGTCGAAACAGATAACTCCAGCTATAAACTGTGCGTGTGGGTTAAGATACGTAGGTTATTAATGAAGGTCGACACCTAGATGGCTTCTAGCAACAAAACCCTTATAATTTCAACCCTTCTTACTGGCACTGCTGTGGCCACAGGAACGTTGTTATATGGTGCCTACTCCAACCGCGCACCGGAACTGGTTATCCTGGATGACACTCTTCCTCCAGTCTTAAGTAATGGCCTACTGCCCCCGCCTGCTACATATCGCATGCGCACACCGCCACCTGTGGAAATTCCCGGTATACGGCGACTTCAGATTGCACGCCCCAGCCTTTCAGATGAAGGGGTAGACGACGGTGGAGACGCTGACTTCTATTTGACCGGAACGCGCAGCGCTGAACTTATTCGAGCACCTGTTGAAGCCAGGATTGAAACATTTCCGACTGTCACACTAGATGAGGCCGTTGAAGGCGCTCTGGCTGTTGATGAGTGGGGCTTCCAGGTAGTTCAATCTTACTTGAATCAAGCCATGGGTGACAGCGAAATCCTGAAAGAGCGCATGGACGCCTTGCTGAACCGGATAGAGGCTGCAGCAGGCGATTATGACCTTGCGACCATATCAGATGCTGCCAACCTGATCATTGAGGCCGGTGCCAGAACACACTGGACTGCCTTCATGGCGCCATTTGTACTCGACGAAGGTTTTGAACTGGCGGATGGCGCAATCGGCTGGGACCTAGGCCCCAACGAAGATAAACCCTATACGGACTTTATTCGCGTCTCCTCTGACAGTAAAATGTTGGAAGGCAACAATATGCAAGCGGAGGGGGCTCAAGCAGGGCCTTCTATCATGTCCAAAGGTGTCCGCAACATTGAGCAATTTGTTGCAAATGGCCTGAAAAATGGTCGATATCGGGTTGTTATTTTGACGGCACCCAGACCCAACGGCCAGTCTCCACTTTATCCCTTCGGCGTCGATCTGAAGCGCAACGGTGCAAAGGTCAATATGGTGGATGCTCGAGCTACCGATGATCTCGTCCCCGTCATGAAGCTCTCGACTGAAGGAGTAGGAAGACTGTCGGATGGTGGCGGTATAGACCCTTCTCAGATTACTATGGATGCTGGCGAAGCACTATATAGCATGAGCGCCTCCGCAGCTGGCGATATTGTCCAGACTTCTAACTACACGTCCGGCATTGATGCGGCGGTAACCGCAGGTGCATACGCAGCGCTATCCAACACTCTGGGCGGCACCAATGTACCAGATGTGGCACCCTTTGCCCAGGCAACCGGGTCACAGTTCACTGGACCATCAAGTGGCCATATGTTGGTAACCAGGGCGGAAATTGTAGACGGAACGTTAAGGATCAACTTTCGCCAGCTTGGTGGCCAAGATACATACGTTACGGCAGTTATCATTTATCCTGAACCGGACAATGACATTGAGCAACAGCTCGCCGAGGAAGTTGCTGAGTTTATTAACCGTGTAGCTCCGGCCGCTGGTCAGAATGTTTCTGTTGAACAGATTTTGGGCCTTGATGTTCCTATCATTGACCCAGTTATCGTGTTTGCGGATAACGAGAGTGGACTTCCAACCACGGAAGCGGTTGCTGCCACACCAATAGGTGACCCAGAGCCAGCCCCAGATACAGAGGCTGATCCAGACCCTGAGCCGGAGCCAGAACCTGAGCCAACACCTGAGCCAGACTCTGCTGATGACTCTGTTACCAATGACCCACCAGCGGCACCTACGCCAGATGATCCTGTGGGCGACACGATTGGTGCGCCCAATGAACCTGAACCAGAGCCGACGCCTGAACCAACGCCAGAGCCGACGCCTGAACCAACGCCAGAGCCGACGCCTGAACCAACGCCAGAGCCGACGCCTGAGCCATCGCCCGAACCGGAGCCAGAATTGTTGGCCGAGGCGGGTATATACGATCCGCAGCCCTTGGGCAGTGACTTTGTACTGGATGGATGTGCGTCTACCTTTGAGGCAGAACTATTCTGCAACTTGGTCGACACCGGGGCGTTTGAGCTAACGTGGATTTTAGACGGCGAGACAATTGGTACCGGCGAAACCCTCTTGGTAAACACTGGCGAAGGCACGCTGTTTGACCAGGGTGGTAGCTATAATGTGACCTTGTCAGTTAGATACGACGGCAACATTGGCGATGACAGGTTCTTGAATTTGGTTACCGGTGGAAGTCTGTTCCTACCAGGCGACTTCATATTAACAAGCGTCGATACAGCCATTCTTCGGCTAACAACAGTACCAGAGCCTTCTGGCTTACTGTTACTGGCCCCCGGCTTACTTTACGTTGTCAGGCGCCAGCGTAAGAAGGCAAAAAAGGCTGATACTATTTAAGTCTGCAGACGATAAAAAAGCTAAAAAAAGGGCCGCGGCTAACTAACCGGGGCCTTTTTTTTGTATGCCGTGTTGTTCAACTAGCTAAGTAAGGGTCTATGCCAGCATCCTATTGTTGATGTGGCTACATGCCGTATTCATCAACACCAGATGATAGCAACCTCGCTAGGCCTAACACTTTTTTCCGAATTCTGGGATCAGCAATACGGTAATATGCATCTACAAGTTCTTGGGTCTCTTCACGTTCAAAAACGCCTTCACCCATCATGTCTGCCGGCGCACTATAACCCGGCATTTTCGTTTCTGCGCCTTCAAAAAAGTAAGCTACAGGAACGTCTAGCGTCGTCGACATCTTAAACAGCCGGCTAGAGCCAATTCTGTTTGTACCACGCTCATACTTCTGAACCTGCTGGAATGTGACACCCAATTCCTGACCAAGCTGGGTTTGCGAGAGGCCGAGCATTTTCCTCCGGGCTCGAACCCTATGACCAACATGAACATCAATTGGATCTGGACCTGTAGTCATTTTCCATTCTCCCCGTTTGCAATAACATTATAAGCTGCACACTATACTATCTGGAGTATATCACAGCCCTACTCAACCGAAAATGTCATATTTCGGTAAAGAAAGAGTGAAGCCCACAATTTATTCAGCGAATTCAAACTGTAAGAAGACACCTTTTGGGGCCATACAAGAAAATGAGATGCGTATTATCAGTTCACACAAGAATAAGAAATCGAAAAAAGTTATAAAAATGCCGAATCACACAGCTATCTCAATGACTTCTCGGCCAACTCTCTGACATCATCACTCAACATAGAAGATGACAGAAGGCTTCGCAGGCTGGCTTTCATCATTTCCTGGCGACATCCGTCAACGCGCATCCAACGTCCCAGCGGAGCAATCATTCTTGCCGCAGTCTGAGGATTTATTTTGTCCACTTCACAAATGATATCAGACAATAAGTTGTACCCACTGCCGTCAAAAGCATGGAAATTGCGCTGATTTGTCATCGCAAATACAGAAACCAACGACCTCAGTCTATTTGGATTGTTCAAAGTAAAAGCAGTGTGCTTCATAAGCGGCTTGATCCCGGTCTCAGCATCAACAAAAGGACTTTGCGCTTGTACGGAGAACCACTTGTCGATGACTAAGTCTTCATGCTTCCACTGGTCATAAAAAGACGCAAGTGCCTGCTTTTTTTCCTTCCAATCTCTGTTGCACAAAATAGTCAGCGCCGCGAATTGATCGGTCATATTAGATGCAGAACTATAGTGATCGAAAACAAGAGACTTTGCCTCGCTTGTATTCAGCTTACTGTGCGCTAGAAATGAAAGTAGAAGATTGTACAATTTTCTGAGAGGCCTGTTGCCCTTACCCAAGTCGGCCAACTGTTTCTGCAAGTCTTCCATTTTTTGAAGTAAAGAGCCCCAACACTCATCTGCGACCTGTTCTAGAAAGGCTTGTCTAACCCGATGTAGACCATCAGGTTCCAGTACATCCTGCTGTTGACCTAATTGAGTTTCTGTCGGCACCGAAATCAATTCCGCTGCAAAAGCAGGATCAAGAGTGGTGTCTTCGAGGATAGATCTGATAGATACCAAAAACGCGTCCAATCCGTGCGGTTGGTTAGCCGCATCAAATCCGTCATCAGACAAACACGTAAGCAGATAATTTGAAAACAACTGCTGCCCGGCTTCCCAGCGTGCATACTCATCTTTATCAGACCGGAATAGCACGGCTCGTTCATTGTCATTCAGGTCAGATTTTAAATGAACGGGGGCACTGAAACCACGGAGTAAACTTGGTATTGCTGAAGGTGGGCAGTTGGCGAACTCAAACGTTTGCTCACATTGCGTCACTGACAGGCAGATGCCGTTTTCTGCAGGGTAACAGTCACCCTGCGCCTGCACTTCAACTGGTTTGCCCTTGTCATCCAGCCACCCTAATACGAGAGGGATATGCATTGCTTCCTTACGAGGTTGGCCAGGTGTTGCTGGGCAAGATTGGCGAACCGTCAAAAACATTGTTCCGTTTTTGTATGATCGCTCGCATTCGAGCGTAGGAGTACCCGCCTGGGAATACCACAGGCGGAATTGCCCCAAATCCTGACCACTTTCCTCTTCCATGCAGCATACAAAATCTTCGCATGTTGCAGCCTGACCGTCAAAGCTCTGCAAATACCGCTTCACACCGTTCACAAAAGTTTCCGGCCCCAATATGCGGGCCATCATACGGATGACCTCTGCCCCTTTGTTATAAACAGTTGTGGTGTAAAAGTTGTTGATCTCAAAATAGCTTTCGGGGCGAACTGGATGTGCAAGTGGCCCCGCATCCTCAGAGAACTGCAACATGCGCAACAGTTTTACATCGTCGATCCGCTTGACCGCCCGAGAGCCCATATCCGCTGAGAATTCCTGATCACGGAATACTGTCAATCCTTCTTTTAGGCTCAACTGAAACCAGTCGCGGCATGTGACGCGATTACCTGTCCAGTTGTGGAAATATTCGTGCCCGATCACCCCTTCTACATGATCGTAATCGCTGTCTGTGGCCGTTTCTGGACGCGCCAACACATACTTGGTGTTGAAAATATTCAAGCCTTTGTTTTCCATGGCCCCCATATTGAAATCGGAAACAGCGACAATATTGTAAACATCCAGATCATATTCCAATCCGAACACATCTTCGTCCCATCTCATCGCTCGTTTAAGCGAAGCCATGGCGTGTTCGCATTTGTCGAGATCATGATCACGGACATATATGTTCAATGAAACCTGGCGGCCGCTCTGCGTTTTGAACGTATCAGAAAAAGGTGAGAGCTGCCCGGCAACAAGGGCAAACAAATAGCAGGGTTTGGGATAAGGGTCATGCCACTCTGCAAAATGGCGACCGTTACTCAACGACCCTGCCCTTGCCGGGTTGCCATTAGACAAGAGTACAGGATACGTGCCTTTATCAGCTTCAATGCGAACATCGTAAACCGCCAGAACATCAGGCCGATCCAAAAAATATGTAATATGGCGAAACCCCTCGGCTTCGCACTGAGTGCATAAATTGCCACCAGATGCGTATAATCCTTCTAGCCTTGTGTTATCAGAAGGCGACAAACTGGTAGTAATTCGAAGTGTAAATTCGTCGGGAACGTCAAAAATCTGTAGTCCTGTTTCTGACAGGACATAATCGTTTTCGCTCAGCTTCTGGCCATCCAGAATAACTTCCTCAAGAGCCATATAAGGCCCGCCATCAAGCCATAAGGCACTTTCGACCCCATTGCGACGATACTCGCCAGTTGCTTGGACCACTGTTCTGTCATCGTGAATCTGGAACAACAGATGAACACGATCGATCAAAAAAGCCGAGGGCTTATAATCCGCTAGTCGCGTTTCTTTTGCGTTCGCTACGCCTGCGTTACGGGCATCCATGGATTAACTGCGCTTACGGCGTTGCCGACCGCTGTCCGCAGCATAGTCCAGCGGTAATGCTGTGGTATACTTGATGCGCTCCATCGCAAAAGATGAGCTGACATCGGTCAATTGCACCTTTTTTATCAATTCTTTGTAAAAGCTGTCATAGGCGGTCATGTCTGGGACGACGACCCGCATCAAATAGTCAACTTCGCCGCTCATACGATACAATTCGACCACCTCGGGAAACTCGCATACAATGCGGGCGAACTCATCAAGCCATTCGAAATTGTGCTCGTTGGTTCTAATAGCAACAAACACATCAAGCGGTACATTGACTTTGTTGCGATCAACAAGCGCGACACGCCTTGTGATGTATCCTTCCTGTTCAAGGATTTGAATACGGCGCCAACAGGGGGTGGTGGAAAGCCCCACCATTTCCGCCACTTCTGCCGTGCTGAGCGTAGCATCTTTTTGCAACAATCCTAGAATTTTACGATCAATATCGTCCATTATGAACCCTTATGTGATACCAAAAACCAATACAGGCCTTTTTTTTAGCAGATTTTGTCGACAAAAAAAGAAAAAGCCGCACCTGAGTAGGCACGGCTTTCGTATTTTATAACCAGAAACTACTGCAAAGATTTCGATACCGCAGAATCGAGGGCTACTTTACCGGGACCCACCATTATGATGCCAATTAGCGCGGCAGCCCATAAGATATGGTCTGGCCACAACTGGGGCATCACCATCTGGATTACACCTGTCATCACCAGCAGACCCGCAGCCGCAAATCGTGAAGCAAAACCAAAGACTAGCATCAAGGGTAAAATGGTTTCTCCGTACAATGCCAACTGGGCAGCTGTTTCTGCCTCAAGGCCGGGCACTGGATGTTCGTATTCGAACAGGTCAGGCGTAAAACTGTTAAGTTCCAAAAAGCCCTCGCCTGCTTTGGTGCGACCAGACTTGTAAAAGATACCTGCAATCCACAACCGCAACCATAGCACCATGATATCTTGAACAGAGACCATACCGCTCATTTTTTGATAAAAACCGTTAATTTTTTGAATAATATTCATAGTTGGTCCCTTTATAAATTTGGTGTGGATCGCTCTTTAATTGCCGTAAGGCGACACAATAATCTTCTTCGCGTTCAATGACTTAAAAATATCCTCGTCACTAATTTCACTAAAATATGCGGGTATGCCTTCTTCTGCGATTTCTTCAAGGGCATCTGCCTCAGCTGGACTGAGCGCGATAAGGCTAACCTCTCCACTCGCCAATAAAACAGCGACAGTTTGACCACCCTGATCCAAACTAATGGCTTCCGGTGGAAGGTGACCGTTTGCAACGCTCCAAAAACCAAGCAGAGGGTACTCGCTGCTGATAATTCTGGTATTGGGATTTATTTCCCAGCTTGCAGCAGAAACGGCCTCTTGCACCTCTTGCTCGTTAACAAGCTGCAACTCATGTAGGGCCCACTCAAGCTCTGCGATATCTGCGGCATATGGCACCTGTTCACTAGCCTTGTGTTCAGCAAGAAATGGCCCAAACATAGCGCCATATCCGGCAAGAGAGGCATCTTTCGGCGGGTGCTTGAGGCAAAATTCCCCAAGAGCTCCTTTTAAAAAAGCTGGGCCAACAAATGCTTCAAGGGTCGAAAAGACACCTGCCAAACTTGTTGTCAGGGTCTCTCTGAAATTGTTGTGATGGATATTCAAGCGCTGCGCCACTGGTACGCCGCCAGCTTTAACCAAATCTTTGACAAGAGCGGGATCCGAACTACCAGTTAAAACAGCCGTCTTCATTAGTTCTTGAAAATGAACGAGTTCATCAAGCGGCTCCATGGACCGCCTCCCTACCCGCTGTGTTTAAAGCGGTTTGCATTGCAGAACGCGCTTTATCAGCCTCATCAATCAGTGTCGTAAAATCAGGGACATTGGTATCCCATTCAACTAGCGTGGGGCGTTCCCCAAAACGTCGGATCGTATGGTCATACAACGCCCATACATCATCAATAACGGGGCTACCGTGGTCATCTAGCCGGAGTTCTGCACCGTCGATACTTTTGACAGTATGGCCCGCCAAATGGATCTCCCCGACCAGTTCCCCGGGTATATTGTTGATATAGTCTTTGGCATCAAAACCGTTGTTGCGCGAAGAGACATAAATATTGTTCACATCCAGCAGAATACCGCAATTGGTCGCGTCAGCGACGCGGCCCAAATATTCAGGTTCAGGAATGTCAGTAGACTGAAAAGCTACATAAGTAGACGGGTTTTCGATTAAAATCCGTCGGCCAATCGCATCTTGCATACGGTTCACATTGTCACTGACAACCGCCAACGTCATCGCGTTCAGCGGTAAAGGTAACAAATCATTCAAATACGTCCCGTCATGGACAGACCAGGCAAGATGTTCAGACACCAACCAAGGGTCAAACCGGTCAACAACATTGCGGAACCTTTGCAAGTGGTTCTTATCCAAGCCCTCGGCAGAACCGAGAGACGTACCAACACCATGGATAGACAGTGGATACTTGTCACCGATAGCTTCAAGAAACCGCAGATGGTTACCGCCCGGCATCATGTAGTTTTCAGCATGCACCTCAAAAAAGCTGAGGCTATACTGACCTTCAAGGGCTTCAGCATAGTGTTGGGCCTTTAGCCCAACACCAATATGATGAAGCGTCCCAGCTTGGTTGACAGAATGGATATTCGCCATTGGCCTATGTCCGGAACGCAGCTGGATTAGGCTTTTTTCGGAGCCTTCGCACCACCAGCAATACGGTCGCACAGGCCTTTTGCAACGTAAATCCACTCTTCACCGTGGTTGTCCACTTTGGCTTGGCCGGCGCAGCTGTGTGTAGATGTGGCACAGTCGTTCATGCCTTTAGCAACTATGCCGTAGCATTTTTCTTTTTTTGCTTTTTTGTCTTGAGCAACAGCAGTGCCAGAAATAACAGTCATCGCAAACGCGAGAGCGCCAGTAGTGGCAACAGCGGTTTTAGCAACACGATTGAGTTTCATAATATCAGTCCTTCTGTTCATTTTTCCCTGCCTCGCGGCTCGCCCCCGTAAAGGCATAGACCCCGGGGAGGACGGTTGATCCGTCTGAGCACTATATTACGCCGGATGGTTCAGATAAAAAGTGATATAGCCATCACGAGTTAGTGAGACATATGTCAAAAAGAAAAAAGTACTTGAAAACAGTGGACTAAAGCGCGTTTGGGCCTTTGAGAAGTTTAAGTCCGCTCGAGTGAATGACGTTCAATACAGCGCTACCCGCCATCATTTGACACAACCGTGAACGATTTGAGGCTTACCCGCCCATAAAATCGCCGCGATAATCTTTCATAAAACTCTGGAATTTTTCGACACTCGCGATTTCAGTAACGATGGCCCCTAGCTCGCGGCCACTTAATTCCTGATCATTCGTCAACAGCTCAAAGGCGGTTGCAAAATCACCAGACCTCATCTGCGTTCCATAACGGCGACGAAGCTCGATCAAGCCGGCCCTGTCTTCCGTAAAGGTCATAGAAATTGCTAGTCGCACCAGATTTAACCGCTGCAATTCCGTAAGCGCGGCGTTTCGTCGCCAACCATCGCCCAACAGCCGCCTGATAGTCGGCACCAATTGCGTCCAGCTTTTACCACCCCAGAAGATATCTGCACGAAGCACCTCTGCGTCTGCGCTACGGTCTTCTTCCACCAACACTTCAGCTTCCTCAAAGCGTTCCATTTCTATAAGCGCACGCGCTTCGACATGTCGCCTGTTTGCCAGGATATCTTGCGGCAGTCTTGGCTCCCGAGTAGCCCGCAGGATTTCAAGCGCCGCTTCCGGTTTTCTATTCAGAATGTGTATCTTGGCAAGGTTTGCCGCAATTTGGGCGCGGGCAGCACCTTCTGTACGTGCTTTAACCTGATAATCTAGCAAGTCTGCCGCGCGGTCTAATAAATCGACCGACACCAACCTGTCCGCAAGGCGGCGGATCATCAAGTCCCCTTCTGCACCCAACGGCGTCAGTTCACGGAACTTATAGTAAAGGCTAATAGCGGAAACAGGTGTTAACTCCTCGGCCATACCATCAAGGAACAATGAGCGGAAAACCTGACCCATTTTCTGTGACATGCGCTTTTCGCGCGCGACCTCCGGGTAATAGGAAACACCCTGGCGAAGGGTTTCCAACCCAATTTCATATTGCTTGGTTTCAAAATAAAGATCAGCGAGGTCATTCAGCAACAAGCTCTCAAAACGGTCTCCGCGCCAAGCATAACGCAAACGCTCCAGCTGATCGATTGCAATTTCAGCACTAATATCACCATTATCAAGGTTAAAGAGTGTCCTTGAATATCTCGCTCGCGCAGAAATCCAGCGCTCTGGAGAGGCTGTTAAATCATCAAACTGCGTTTGCGCTATGTCTGTTTGACCCTGAATTTCGGCAATCCGCGCGCTCTGATAAACCGTCTCTGATAACTGACTTTCGGTCAATGTCAGACCATTCATCAAATCAATTTCCTCTTGTGCCAATTCCAGGTCACCAATCTCAATGGCAGCGCGAATAACAGCCAGTTGCAGCTCGGCACGATCAAACTCGTCATACGTGCCCATGACATCCTTGCCGCGACGGTAATACTCCAGCGCGTCTTCATGTTTTCCGCGCGCTTCGGCAATCATAGCGCGCCATAGCTCAGCGTCCTGCTCGGATGCAAGCTCAGGCACCGCCAAATCTGCGGCAGCTTCATCAAGTCTGCCCTGCTTAAAATTAGCTACACCACGAACCGCGCGGAACTCGCCGTTTTGTTCCAGCAGTTCATCGCTATTCAGCATCACCTTCAGAACACCCAGTGCCTCTGCTGCCCGGCCATGAGCAAGATAATAACGAGCCAGTTTCCAGCGTACATCGTTGGCGTTTCCATGCGACGACAAAGATAGCTCGTACAACAGGCGACTTTTGTTTTTCCGGTATTCCCAAGGTTGTCCAATCCTCCAGGACTCAAAATCAATTAGACGAGCAAAGCCAATTTGGGCATCATTTCCAATGCCAGTTGACCGCGACAAACGTGACGCTGACAGGAGACTATTGCCTGCCGACCGGATGGCAACACCGTCACGGAACCTATCAATCAGCACCCCATCCGACAGTGGACTAATGGCAATCCCTTGTGATGTTTCCAGTACCTCAGCTGCGGCATAGCTGTATTTCTGAGCAACACCTGTGCTTTGTCGCAAAATTGGTAACACGACCAACAGGTCACCAATGTCAGGGTCTTCAAATTCTATCTTACGTCCCAGATCAGATGCCTGAATAAAAATCTGTTGCCCCTGAGCCTGATCATCTCGGCGTGTCGGTCGCAAAGGAAAACGTGGTTTCGCAGGTGTGTCTTTTAGGAAAACATGCCAAGTCGTCTCTTCGCGCTCCACAACAAAATTCTGGTTTGCTCTTATCGACATTCTGAGGATAAGGGCATCAGGGTCACGAAGCTGCTCCATTCTTCTTATGCGTCGCGAAACCTCATTGCCGCCTTGGCGTAAGCCCGTAGTATCCAGTTGAAACGGCTTATCAAAAACGGTCCAAAGCGCACCACCCCGCTCGAAAACTGCAATCGCAGCGTCTTCTGGGATATTGAAACTAATTTTTACACTTTCCTCGAACGCTTCAGTGCGAACCGTAACAGCATTTTCAGAATCAGCGACAGCTTCCATATCACCAAATTCAATTGCACTGGTTTGTTCACGGATACTGGGATCAACGTCTGTCGGAGACGTCGACCTAGGCCCCGTACTTTGTTGGTTATCGGCACCAGCGTTGTTACGGTCAACAAGCGGTTCATCGTCGCGATCGGTATTTGCGACGCTATTCATGGGCGTGTCTGTTGTTGCCGATGTATTATCTGGTGTTGCCCCTTGACCCTGAGCGTTGTTATCGCCGCTGCCAGCCGCAGTTTGTTCAGGTTTGGCCGACGACTGGTCCTGCACCTGGTCAGGAGCAGTTCCAGCAATGTCTTGTTGCTGTGCCGCGTTGGTACCATCAGGTTCGCCCGACCCATTGGTGTTTTCATCTGCAGAGGTGCGTGTTTGCTGAGCGCCTTGGCCTGCAGGCGTATCTGCAGCATCCGCAGTGCCTGCGCTTTCCTGTGCAGGCCCGGCATTTCTTGCAACGCGACGTGCAGCGTTTCTTATAGTGGCATTAAGATCGCCACCATATACGTCTACCACGACAAAGCCGCCGGAGCGGAAATCCCGAAATGTCACACCAGGTAGGACATCAAAAACTAACCGAGTTTGGCCACCCAACTGGCGGATTGCCACGCTGCCAACGCGCTCAAGGTCTGTATTTTCAAATGCTGATGAATTGATAGCAAACTGACCATCAAGGTTAATGGTCAGGATCCGATTGCGCTGCGATAACGAATAGCCGACGTCGGCCGGTAAATCGATAACGATCCGGCTGTAATTTGCCTGCATTGCACCTTGTAATTGAAGCGGTGTCTGATCTTGTGCACTCGCTGCATAGGAACATAGTGCCACCAATAGGCAGGCATGCAGCGCAACCATTGAGCACCTGAATATTTTCTGGACATACTTTTTAAAAAACATCCAAAACACCATTTGCCCGGCTCTCGCCAAGAATAACCAAATCTACCCGGTCTTGGGCGGCCAGTTGCTCAACGGTTGCACGGGAACCGCGATCAGAAGAAAACTTGCTATCTCCGTGCCCTACCACTGTTATCGGCTGCAAATACCCGGCATCCACTAACACACCAGCAACCAATTGAGCACGTGCAACCGACAGCTCCCAATTGGAGCGAAATTGTCCGTTCGATACTGGCAGATTATTTGTGTGACCCGCCAGCAAAAGCCTGTTTTTAATCTGTAGCAATGAGCCTGCCAATCGGGCCAATAGGCGCGGAGCGCCATCAACAAAACGACCAGATTTTGGCTGGAAAAGAAGATTTGACGGTATGGAAATAACAACCCTGTCGCTTTCGCGCTTTACAACAACGTCGACCAATCCGGGGTCTGCCGATACATCACGTTGAATAAGAGCCTGCAAATAATTCAGGTTCAGTCCTCGAACAGATCGACGGGCAACCGCCTGAGTATTATCGAATTCCTTTATCGTAATTGCGCGAAACTGCGGATTAAACTCATCGCGCATTGTCTCGACGACATCCTTCCAGCTATCGAACTGAATGCTACTCATAGAAAATACCAAAACAAAGAAGGTCAGCATCAACGATAAGAGGTCGGCAAATGTTAGCATCCAGCCCGCATTACTCGCCCCTGCAACCCCTTTTCTATGAACGGACATCGTCATGACCCACCTCGCAGCGAGGCATTCCTGAATACAAGCATCACTTCATCCACCGCGATATCAGCGAAACCGGCGGAAAAATTTGAAAAACCACCATCTTCCATGTATCGGGCAAACGAACCCGCACGGCGAACCGCAATTTCCTGTGTACGGGTCAATTCACGATCAACCATGCCGGGACCGCTACCAAACAACAGGGTGAGCTCCTGTTTTTGTGTAGTGGGCGCAGTACGTAACAACGACAAGAGTTCATCCAGCGTAGAATGGATTGTGCCCCGGACCCGGTATGATCCAGGCTCGAACAAATAGTCTAATGGCAACTTAACCTGATAGATGTTTCCCCCAGCCACAGCATACTGGCCCTTCACATCAAAGGCACTGGTGAACGCTTTTTCAATCTCTATCAATACGGGATCAGACGCAGCGCTTCGCATAGCTTTCAGATTTGAGCCATTGCGGGTATCACCGGCTTCTTTAAACGCCGTGTTAACACTTTCCATAGCCGCAGAGGCCCGCGAGGCAGACTGTTGGGAAACAGCGGTCAGAACGATAAAAAATGCCAGCAAGATAAGGTACAATGCAACAAACAGACCCATGGTACTGTCGCTACCAAAGACCTTTCTTGTTTGTTGTTCCTCAATATACATGATCAATGCCGACGCTTTGCTCTGTTTTAATCGAAAGCTGCAAGGATGGCGTCAATATCCGCCTGACTGTTACCCTCGCCTTCCAGTTGGGGACCATGGAGAAGATCATCATCATTGACGGCAATACCTTCATCATCCACTTCAATGTCGTCCTCTGCTGGGGCAATAAAATCATCGCCAATAGCATCTGCTAGAGCCGACAAGCGTTCTTCGAGGTGATTGAGGGTTCGGGTCACTTTTGTAACACGCTGGCCTGTAAGATCCTGAAAACTGGACGCTTGGAACAAGTTAGTAGACACTTCTTCAAGCTTCGCAGCAGGCTCGCCATCTATCTCGCCAGCGATTGTACTGATTGTGTCAGCTGCATCCATAATGGCCGAAGCGGCATCTTCCGTCGTTGCCACAATTGCATCCAACTGGTCACCGGCATCAGGAATATCCCGATGGGACAAAGACTTGGGTTGCATTCCTACCAGCTCAGACTTTGCCGAACTGATAAAGTCTAGAAGCTCGCGCAATTCAGAAGCAACCCTGTCAATATCGTCATTTTGAGTTGTTCCCTGGACAAGAGACAGAACGACATTGCCAATGTCGTCTACAGCAACAGCGTCGCCGCTTTGCTCGCGAAGACTTGCAGTCCGCTCTTCCATTGTCACTGCCATTGCTTTTTTGGCCATTGGCCTACTCCTGACTTCTAGTATCTGACGCGTGTCATCATTGGGCTGATCAGTTGCCTTGCACTTCTGTCATGCTAGGTGGTTGAGCCTTTGTCGCCAGCTCTGTGGTCAAAACAGATGCCTTTTGAGGCGTCATTTTCTCCATCAGGGCAGCAACTTTCCGGGGATTCATAAGTTGCACCAAATCCAGTTGAGTCTGTAATGACAGAGCCTCAAAACGTGGTGCTGCCTCTTTCGGCTTCATAGTCTCATAAATACTGACAATACTTTGTAATTGCTCGGTCTCTTTTTCTTCAAAAAGTCTTAGATGACCTTTGATCCGATCTTCGAGTTCCTGCAGTTGCGTGATTTTATCATTGATCCGCTTTTCCGTGCTTTGAAGTAGTTGCTCCTGCAGATCAAGCTGTGTGGCCCGTGTTTCAAGTGTTTCACGTCTTTGCCGCAACTGGGTAATAAGCTCCATTTCCTCGTCATCCGGCAAACCAACAACAATAGGCGGCCTTGGGTTGGCAACGGGGGCTAAGGCATTAGCTTCATCCTCAGGGGCATCACCCTCCGTCTCATCAGAATCCTGATTATCACCTTCCGGTTGCTCTTGCTCTTGCGCCCGAACAGGCGCAGTCAACAGCTCCAGCCCCGCGTAAACGTCAAAAGCCCGTATGCTCAACGCCACTGCCGCAACGACCATCAACAAAGGGAATAGCTTTAAACGACTTATAACATTCGCACTCATTCCGGTTTTCCCATACTTTCGGTTTTACTCAGCGTGCTTCACGTAGCGCTGATAAAATTGCTTTTTGTTGCTTTTTTTCTTTGGTTGGTTTTGAAGTACTGGCCGTCGCTTCTCTCTGGGGTTGCGCACCAGCACCGGTCAGACCCCTTTCAATGCGGTCCGCCAAGTTGTTGCCGGCTTCGGTAATCATACCAAGCTCATCGGAAAGCGAATTGGCTTTACGGATTTCGGCCTGAAGTCGACCCTCAACCTCTGCCGCGGACTGCTTCAGGTTCGCAACACTGCGCTGTGCTTCGACAACTGCGCCGTTGAGTTGATCGACCAAAACTCTCAGCTCCGCCTGCCCTTCTTTGATTGTGCCAAGTCGTCGATATACGAAGGCGCACACAATTATTACCGCCAACAGCAACAGCGCCAAGATACCGTCAACCATGAGTGTAGACATGCCATCCATCAGCCTAACCCCGCCATTGTTTCATCTTCGATAGTCAGACGATCAGCAGTATGACGGACCATCACTGCAACATGTTGACCAGACCGACCAATGGCACCACTGACCATCGGCACCTCACCGCATTTGAGGACAACTTCGTCATTGGGCGTTTTGTTAAACAGGATGGTTTGCCCGACTTCAAAATTCATAACGTCACCCAATGACATGCTGACTTCATCCATAATGGCACTCAGGTCAACGTCGGCTCGCCATAGTTCTGTCGCCAAGTGTGTTTCCCAAATCGTATCCCGGCCAAATTTTTCGCCCATAAACCGCTGCAACAGCAGCTCACGAACTGGTTCAAGGGTCGCATAAGGGAACAAAACTTCCAGTCGTCCACCCCGGTCTTCCATATCTACCCGAAGCTTGATCAGCACCGCCGCATTTGGCGGACGAGCAATCGTTGCAAATCTGGGATTGGTCTCTAAGCGGTCAAAGGTGAAATTAACAGGCGACAAGGGTTCAAACGCACCGCACATATCCTTGAGAACCACTGAAATCATGCGCTCGACTAAGGTCTGTTCAATGGTTGTGTAGGGACGCCCTTCAATACGCATTGCAGCTGTGCCTCTACGGCCCCCAAGGAGCACATCAACGATTGAATATATCAGGCTGGAATCAATGGTCATTAGGCCATAATTATCCCATTCTTCTGCTCTGAACACGCCCAGCATTGCAGGCAAAGGAATAGAGTTCAGATAATCACCAAACCTCACTGACGTGATGTTATCCAACGAAACTTCAATATTATCTGACGTAAAATTACGCAGCGATGTAGACATCATGCGAACCATCCGGTCGAATATGATATCAAGCATGGGCAGGCGTTCGTAGGAAACCAACGCACTATTGATCAGCGCATGAATGCCTGTCATTTCACCAGAGTCAGCGTCCCCGTCAAATCCCAGTAAACTGTCAATTTCGTCCTGATCCAGAACACGCCCAGACGAAGGACCATCATCGTCGTCACTTTCGCCAGCGTCTGAATCTGCCATGGCTTCCCATTCGGCAGCCATTTCTTCGTTGTCATCAGAGTCAGCACTAGCGGCTTTGGTGTCGTCCTCTTCACCCTCGGCTGCCATGGCCTCCCACTCAGCCATCATGGCTTCCTCATCAACGGGTTCGTCATCATCCGCCATGAACAGGTCCTCGGTTTTGCCTATGTGCTGTACGTGTCATCATGATTACCCTTGCACCAGGAACTGCTGGAACAGAACATCTTTCACACGGGTCGGTGCAACCGCTTGGTTGATCCGCATCAGTAGTTCTTCTTTAAGTCGAAAAATCCCGGCAGACCCATCTAGATCTTCAGGCCTTAGCTCCCGCATGTAAGTGTTAAATTCATCAAGAATTCTTGGCATCTTGGCCTCCAAGTCAGACCGATAACTCTCCCGGTCAACTTCCAGCACAATCTTGGCACTTAAAAAACTGCTGCCTTGCCCACCTGTATTCAGATTAAATCGCTGCTCATCCAACTCGACAAAAAGCAACTGCAATTCCTCATTGGAGCGATCCTTCTCAAGTTGAGCGGCCTGCTCCTGCCGGTCAGCAGCTTCCTGGGCAAGTCTCTCAATTTCAGGATCATCGCCAAGATCTTCTGTGTCGCCGCCAAACATGCTGGACACACCTACGATCACCAGCAACGCAACCACGGCACCAGCGGCAATAACAACAAGTGTTTTCCCGCTAAATCTTTTTTTCTCAAGCCCCTCTACCAGTTCCGCTTCGCCGAGGGTTTCCTCAAGATTGTCTGCCATAATCAAATGTCCTTAATGGGATTTGGGCCACCAAGTTTGGATAAAGCTGATATCGAAACTGTAATTGCTAACTCACAAACTGCCATTTGCCAGCCATCCCACGTTCCACTGTTTGATCAGCAATAAGCCAATATGGTTAACAAGCTGTGAAACTTTATCGATGCACCACTGAAAAATGTAGCATTTTCGTATCATTTGGCGAAACCAGAACAAACCTGCCGAGTACGGCAATTTTGACACGGCATATTCTGTCACGATAGCCGAAAGACATTCACATAAATCCCATAAGTATTTGAATTTATTTATTTATTTTTCTGGCACACTTGCTGCAGTTAGAGAGCCAACTATACCCGTGCTAAACGGGATGTCTGCAAACGCAGGAGAAAAACAATGGATACCGCATTATTTGTCGGGTTGGCTCACAAAGCAGCTCTTAAGAGGCGCATGGATGTCGTAGCGCACAATATCGCAAACATGTCGACGACGGCATTCAATAAAGAAAAAGTCGTTTTCAGGCAGCATCTTGTCGATGCGCCCGGAGCAGCAGCCACACGAGGAGGTAAAATCTCCTACGTTATGGATCACGGCGTGCTTCGTAACCTGGAACCGGGCACTATGATTCCAACCAACAATCCTTTGGATGTCTTTATCAATGGGCGTGCCTACCTATCGGTCACAGCCAATGACGGTGAGACGCTTTACACGCGCAACGGTCGTATGGCGATCAACTCTGATAAGTTCCTTACTTTGCTTAGCGGAGAAAAGGTTCTCGATGATAGCGGACAGGAAATACAGTTTGACGATGATGAGGTAGACATCAGCATCGCCGACGATGGAACAATATCCACCAACAATGGTGAAAAAGCCAAACTCGGGCTCGCCAAGTTCAGTAACGAGCAAGACATGAAGCGCCGCGGTTCGTCTTTGTATGAAACCAGCCAGGCACCAAGTGAATCAGAAGATGTGACAGACATCTCTGTACGCTCAAAAGCATATGAAAATTCAAATGTTAACGCCATTGAATCGATGACTGAAATGATTGACGTGATGCGCGCCTATCAAAACGCAAGCCGTCAATCGAGTGGGTATGAAGATATGCGGGAAGACGCCCTGAAACGCCTTGGTCGCGTCAACTAATGTCTCCGCAAGATAACCAAAGGATTATATCATGAAAGCTCTTAGCACAGCAGCAACAGGTATGTTGGCCCAGCAGCTTAATATTGAAGTTGTTTCAAACAATATCGCCAACATGAACACGACCGGTTTCAAGCGCCAGCGCGCTGAATTTCAGGATCTGTTGTATCAAAATGTAGAACGTGTGGGTGCCAACTCATCAGATGCAGGTACGGTTGTGCCAAGCGGCATTCAAGTTGGCGTAGGTGTTCGCACGGCAGGTATTTACCGAATAACAGACCAAGGAAGCCTTCAAAATACGGGCAACATGTTTGATCTGGCGGTTAACGGACGCGGGTTCTTCAATATCCTGCTGCCGGACGGGCAAGAGGCATATACGCGCGCTGGCTCTTTCCAAATTGACCAAACAGGTCAACTTGTTACGCCGGAAGGTTACGTTGTTCAGCCAGCCATCGTGATCCCGCAAACAGCCACCGATGTTACAATCAATGAACAGGGCCAAGTCGAATTCATGGAAGACGGCGCTCCACAGCCTGCGGCTGCTGGCGTTCTCAACCTGGTGATTTTCCCCAATGAAGTCGGCTTGGAGGCAATCGGGGGCAATTTGTTCCTTGAAAGCCAGGCATCCGGAGCCCCAGTAATCAGCACACCCGGCCAGCCAGGATACGGTGCTATTCTGCAGGGCTTCCTGGAACAATCCAACGTGAATGCAGTGTCTGAAATCACCTCCATGATTTCTGCGCAACGCGCTTACGAACTGAACTCAAAGGTAATCCAAACAGCCGATGAGATGCTGCAGGCGGCGAATAACCTGCGCTAATCGCTATTGAGAGTATCTGAGGAAAGATTATGACACACACAACCAAATGGCTAAAAGCTATCGGCATTGCAACGGCCCTATTAGGCAGTTTAACGACCCAAGCGGCGGAACTGAAGCCCGAGCTGATGGTTGTTGAACGTGTTGTTCGCCTAAGCGACTTGTTTTATGACGCCGGTGAAAACGCAAGCCAAATTGTGTTTGAGGCCCCTGCCCCCGGAAAATCAAAGTCCATCTCGGCAAAAGACCTTGAACGGATTGCCATTCGCTTCGGAATAGATTGGGAGCGCCCTACCTACCTTAAGCGGGTCAACTTAATGCGTTTGTCATCGACAATTGCAGCGTCTGAATTGTCAGAACTGGTGCACCAGCGTGCCATTGACGAAGGGGCAAATCCGGATACACAGGTCCGTTTTTTTGGTCGTAATAATGGTGTTATTGTACCGGTAGACACCGACATCAGCGAACTCGACTTTGAGCAATTTTCGCTGAACGAGAAGAAAAATCGCTTCAACTCCATAGTGCTTGTACCATCGGGCGGTGATCTACCAACACGATTAAGCATCAATGGCACCCTCGAAGAAGTGCGCGAAGTACCGGTTTTCAGCCGTAGCATCCTACCCGGTGAGGAAATCACGGAAAAAGACATTAACTGGATCAGCTATCCAGCGAACCGGCTTACCAATCGTACCGTTCTATCGAGCAACCAACTGGTTGGCATGACCGTCCGGCGCCCAATACGCGCGGACAAACTGGTCAATTCAAACGATGTTACGCCGCCTGTTGCTGTAGAAAAAGGATCTGCCGTTACCATGCTCGTCAGGTCCAATCTTATGATCCTGACGGCAACCGGGCGCGCTTTGGAAAATGGTGGAGTTGGCGATACCATCCGCGTGATCAACGCGAAATCAAGACTAACTGTTGACGCCAAAATCTTGAGTGCGGGCCAAGTAGAAATCATTTCAGCGCCAAGCCTTACGCTTGGTTCCCGATGACCAGCACCGCCGCAAATAATATTCAGGTGCATGGACACCGCGCCAAACGAGAAACAACGAAGACCCAGGAGACAAAAATGAGTGGCAGACTAGTAACATCAGCGACTATCGCTATCGCCCTCGTCGGCCTTACGGCATGCGGCGCACCTGGTCGGGTTGCCAATATTGGCAAAGCACCAGAAATGACACCAATAAAGGATGTCAAAGCGCCGCTAACACAGCGATCAATCAGTTTACCTATGCCGTCTTTGGCTCCTGCCAGGCACGAAGCCAACTCTTTGTGGCGGACAGGCGCCCGTGCCTTCTTCAAAGACCAGCGAGCCGCACGTGTCGGTGATATTCTCACTGTTAATATCGCAATTTCCGACAACGCACAGATCGGTAATACGACCACACGTGCCAGAACATCAGCCGAAGACGCAGGGTTGAACAACTTTCTTGGATTTGAGCAAAAATTAAGAGGTCTTTTGCACGGAAGCGCTACAGATCCAGATAACGACACACGCCCTACGGTAACACCTGGTACACTCATCGGCTCGGACTCGACTTCAACCTACAACGGCTCCGGTACTGTAAACCGCAGTGAAGCCATTAACATGACGGTTGCTGCAATCGTCACGGACGTCCTGCCCAACGGCAATATGGTCATTCAAGGCCGGCAGGAAGTGCGGGTAAACTTTGAAAAGCGCGAATTATTGCTCGCCGGTATCGTCCGGCCTGAGGATATTTCCTCAACAAACGTAATTTCTCATACCCAAATCGCTGAAGCGAGAATCTCGTACGGCGGTAAGGGCCAAATAACCGATGTCCAACAGCCACGTTATGGGACCCAACTGTACGACATCGTGTTCCCATTCTAGCAACATCAGGAGGTGACTACTTAAGGAAACTACTTACCGAATTATCGAATAAAGCCAACTTGAATTCTGCAGCGGTATGTTTGCAGTGGCCGGCGACCCAAATATGGGGCCGGCCTTTTTTTTGCGCGGCCAACAAAAAAGGGAGCCGAAGCTCCCTGAAACTAGATCAAAATGACACTTTTTAGTCGTCGCGGTGGACTTTTTCAGCTCGTTCATGAGCTTCCTGCGCCTCAATGGTCATCGTCGCTATAGGTCGTGCATCAAGCCTGCGCAGACTAATGGGTTCGCCAGTTACTTCACAGTACCCATATTCACCCTCTTCAATACGCCTCAGAGCAGAGTCTATTTTTGACACCAGCTTGCGCTGACGGTCACGTGTACGCAGTTCCACTGACCAATCTGTTTCCGAAGAGGCCCTATCCGCAATATCCGGCTCACGCAGATTGTCTTCTTGCAAGTTATGAAGTGTTTCAGCGGACTCTCGAAGAATGTCGTCTTTCCAATCATTTAACTTGCGGCGAAAATATTCAAGCTGCTTTGAGTTCATAAACTCTTCGTCAGATGACGGCATGTATCCTTTAGGTAACTTAACCCCCGAATTTGTGTCGGACATAGTAACTCCCTAACAAACGTACTTCTTGATGCCTCTAAGGTTCCCCCCGAAAGGCTGCGCGCTTTATAAAGACTTATAGCTTGTGAAACAAGTCGAATTATATGACCATTTTGATCAGTTTATTTGGGGGAAAGGCGCGACAAACTAAGCCTCTGGCACTAAAGGCCTAACTTGGCTAATTCGACTTCAGATCGAAGTTCAATTTCTGATAGAATCTCGCGTAAGCGCGGATCACTTTTCAGTGACTCGTTTTGAGCCAGGCGCTGGTTTCGAGCAAGATCCGCCAAGACACGAAGTTTTGGGCCGCTGACCGCTCCCAGAAGAATGCCTTTCCTGACCTCTTCTAAAAGGTCCAGCATTTCGTTTGCACGCGCCAACCCCTTAGAACGACCATCCGCGGCATCGGGGGCTTCCTGCAACGACAACAAAGCATCAATCGGCGCAAGCGGTGCTGCACCACCGACATTCTGAGGTGCCTCGGTCGCTTCAGCGCCACCAAGGTTTTTTGTGAAAACACCGGCATCGCCGCTTTGCTGCCGTGATGCCTTTTTAATGGTTTTCGATTGAATTTGGCCTGGGCCTGTAATTTTCATGACCACAATCTATTCGCTGAGAGAGTAGAGAGCAAGTCTTGCAGGCCTTGAGCGGTAAAATATTCCGCCACCACAGATCATATGGGTACCTTAATTCAATTTACTTAAATAATTTCAATACTTTAAACCTAGATACGGGCTGGCATGGTTTTCGCTTAAGTAACAGCGAACGTATGAAAGAAACACCTGCCTGATACAGGCATCCAAGGAAAACATCATGTGTGCAGTAAGCAATAGTTTCCGTATCGTCCTGACACTAATTGTCAGCTTTTTCGTCCTTGAGGTGCAAGGGCTGGCCAGCCCATCCCGGATCAAGGACATCGTGTCCATAGAAGGTATTCGGGAAAACCAGCTAATTGGATATGGCTTGGTTGTTGGCCTGAATGGCACAGGTGATGTTTTCCTTAACGTTCCTTACACTCAACAAAGCTTGACCGCGATGCTGGAACGCTTAGGCGTCAACGCAAAAGAAATCATCATGCGACCTGAAAATGTTGCCGCAGTTATGGTCACTGCAAACTTACCAGCGTTTTCACGGCAGGGTACAAAAATTGATGTTTCGGTTAGCTCTTTGGGCGATGCTGAATCTTTGCTAGGCGGCACATTGATTGCCACTCCCCTACTTGGTGCTGACGGTGAGGTCTATGCAGTGGCGCAAGGCGCGGTCGCAGTAGCCGGTTTTTCGGCACAGGGCGACGCGGCTTCAGTTGTTCAGGGCGTACCCACCAACGGGCGTATCGCAAATGGCGGTATCGTGGAACGTGAACTACCGTTTGAACTAACAAATATGAACGCGGTAAAACTGTCGTTGCACAACCCAGACCTGACCACAGCGCGCCGGATTACTGCCGCGATAAACGGACAGATGGAAATGGAATTGGCGCGTGCCCTAGATCCTGCGACAATCCAAATTCAGCGCCCTGTGGGGCACCCCTTGGCGCTTGTTGATATTCTGACGGATATAGAACAAATATCTGTGGATCCCGACCAAAAAGCCAGAGTGATCATTGACGAGCGAACAGGTATTATAGTGATCGGCGCTGATGTGCGCATCAATTCGGTCGCTATTGCACAAGGTAACCTGACCATCAGTATTACCGAAGAACCTCAAGTCTCTCAGCCAGGTGCCTTCGCCCAAGGTGGCCAAACCCAGGTAGTTAACCGCACAGGCATCGAAGTAGATGACGGCAGCGATAATAAGCTTACCGTGCTGGAACCCGCAGTTACCCTGCAAGACCTTGTGGACGGGCTGAACGCCCTTGGCATTGGCCCACGCGACATGATTTCTATCCTACAGGCCATCAAAGCTTCGGGCGCAATGCAAGCAGAAATTCAGGTGATGTAATGCAAGCCGTTACCGTAAACGCAGCACAGGACCAGATTGTTGAAGCCCAGCTCCGCGCTGTTAAGTCCGGCATGGGCAACGACCAGGTCGCAGGACTTGATAAACAGGCAGCACGAGAGGCCGCCGAACAGTTTGAAGCTGTATTCCTGTCACAAATGCTGCAGCCCATGTTTGAAACAATTCCGACAGACAGCTTTATGGGTGGAGGCCACGCAGAAAAAGTTTATCGCGGTATGATGGTGGACGAAATGGGCAAACAAATTGCCAAACAAGGTGGTGTTGGCATTGCCGACACAGTGTACCGCGAAATACTGAAGCTCCAGGAGGGCTAAGTGACAACGTTTGAGTTTACGCCACCGCCAGAACTAAAACCATTTGCGGATCAACTGACTGGTCCAGGTGCCAAGCTTGTCAAGCTAACCAAATCCTTGTGCGATTTGATAGCCAGGGAAACCAATCTTCTCAAATGCCGCCGTACCCGCGAGGCGCAGCAACTGCATGCTCAGAAAAGCAAGTTGATGGCCGAATATAAGGACACAATGAGCCAATTACAGGTAAATGAACATCTGATTGGTGCCAAAGATTCTGGCGAGCGCAAATACATCAGATTCATTACCGATAAGTTGCGCGAAGTTCTGCGCGATCATGCTCGCGTGGTGCTACGGTTGAAATCCGTCGCCGAGGGCCTCATCAAAAGCGTTGGTGAGGAAGTAGCAAAACAGCAACGTCCCGTCACTGCCTATGGCCAAAACGCTGCCTATCAGGTTTCCCGGGCCGCAAGACCCATGTCGCTCAGCCTTAACCAGGTTATTTAACATGCGCGTAAGCGGCCTTCCGCCAAGCATCACCACTGGTGCTATGTCACCCGAACAGAAAACGGCCCTGGCAGGGCTGACAGCCGCAACGTCTAAAACCGCAAAAACACTCTTCGCGACAGAGTTGGCCAAGACCTTCGCCAATCAAGGCAAAAGTGACACCTATACTCCCCAAGTAACCACATCTGTTGCGACTAACACTCGACCAAGTGTTTTCATGCCGGCGGTAGCTTCAGCAAGTCTGCCAACCAATCCAACAACCTCTACGAGCAGCAGCCGGTCAGCACCAAATCGACGTCAGCGCCGGAAAAACAACACCTCCACTGCGCAAAAGCTCTAAAAATTCAATTCCAACAACATTTGCTATCCCAAGCAATGGCACGACAAGCGACCAGCCATCGGCAGAAGTTGCACCCTTTTCAGTTTTACAGCGCAAAACATAGGATGAATCTTTTGCCTCACAAATTGCCACTAACCCAAAGTATATTTTTTTTATATATATTTCAGTAGTTTATGGCGAATAAAAACTGGCACACCAATTGCTAACATAGGGACAAGCCGGTTAACCGGTGCATTTAGAAACGTCATAACAGGAGAGGTTAAATGGCCTTTTCAATTAATGTAAACGCCAGTGCACTGAGTGCATTGCGGAACTTGAATCAAACAAGTGCAGACCTGCAGGATACTCAAACCAAGATCAATACTGGTTTGAGAATTTCATCTGCAAAAGATAATGCTGCTGTCTTTTCAATCGCGCAAAAGTTGCGTAGTGATCTTCGTGGTTTGTCTGCTGTTACACAGTCTCTGGATCGTGGCATATCCACAGTGGATGTTGCCCTCGCCGCAGCAAGTGCTGTCTCGGATCTACTTCTTGAGATGAAAGAGAAGGCTGTTGCTGCCGCAGATCAGGGCTTGGACTCCATCAGTCGTAATGCGCTAAGCCAGGACTTTGAATCCCTGCGCGACCAAATCACGTCTGTTGTCAGTAACGCAGAATTCAACGGCACCAATCTGATCGATGGCGGTGACGATGCTATTGTGGCGATCACGAACGCCGACGCAACGCAAACGCTAACTGTCGAGCACCAGCAACTCACGCTGAGCAGCTCCAATATACCGATCACGTCAAACCAAACAATTTCCACTCAGGATTCAGCTTCTGCGGCGGTGACAGACATCACCAATGCCATTAACAATCTGAACTCTGCGCTGACCAAGTTGGGTTCCGGTTCCACCGCGCTTGAACAAAGCCGCAACTTTACCGGCCAGCTACAGGATGTGATTGAGGTGGGGATCGGTAACCTCGTCGATGCCGACCTCGCGAAAGAAAGTGCCAACTTACAGGCCTTGCAGGTCAAGCAACAGCTTGGCATTCAGGCACTGTCCATCGCGAACCAGTCGCCGCAGTCAATCCTCTCGCTCTTCCAGGGCTAGCGGCCTAAAGTCAAGTTATGATGTTTCTGCCCTTGATCCCGCACCAACAGGTGCCGGGGTCAGGGGTTTTTCTTTTTTGTGGGGTTATCAGGCGGGATAAGGAACTTGGGTGATGCGATGCTGTTCCTGCTGCAAGCCAACATCCTAGTGCCCCAGAACCCCAGAATCCGAGACCAAGAAGTCATCAGGTCTAATCAAGGCTAGCGCTTTAATCGTTCAAGCAATCTGCCAATGCTTCAACAACGCGCTCTACATCTTCTTCGGTCATGGAGGGGAAAATGGGTAAGCTCAGCACACTTTGGTAGTAGCGTTCCGCACCCGGTAGATGTTGCCGACCATAGCGCTCAACATAATAGGGTTGGTTTGATACAGGGGCATAGTGAACCTGCGTACCTATTCCACGGTCCATCAACAGCTTCATAACGCAAGCGCGGTCTTTACCAACCACATCGAAGTCAATCAAAACGGGATACAGGTGCCATGCCGACTGGCAGTCCACTGACCGGCGAACCGGTTGCAGGCGATTGCTCAACCGCTCCAGTCTATCATCATATAAAGTCGCAATGATGCGCCTGCGCTGAACAAAGTCATCCAGTTTTGCAAGCTGGCTGAGGCCAAGAGCACACTGGATGTCTGTGGCCCGGTAATTATAGGCCAACATTTGCATTTCATAGTACCAGGGGTTTGTACCGCCATCAGCGGCAGTGCCTGCGCTGGCATCCGCCCATTGTGCAGGATCTTTTTCCATGGCATGGCCGCGTAATTGGCGCATCATATGGGCTTTTTCTGACGAGTTACTGGTAACAACGCCCCCTTCACCCATAGCAATGGACTTGACCGGATGCAGAGAAAACGTTCCATAAGCCTCAAAGGCACCATCACCCGGCTTGCCACCCTCAGTGTAATCTGCGCCCAGCGCATGGCAACAATCTGCAATTATCGTTAGTTCGTTTTCACATGCGAAGGTCGCTATCGAAGCCATATGTTCTGACTGACCATTCATATGGACCGGCAAAACCGCCTTGACCTTGCCCTGCGCTCTCTTTTGCGCATCGGCAAGTGTTTCAGGGGTCATCAATCCCGTTTGGGGATCAACGTCCGCAAAACAGACTTCCGCACCGGTCATACGAACCGCGTTCGCTGTGGCAAGAAATGTAATTGCCGGGACGATTGCTACATCGCCCTCTCCCAACCCGGCCGCGAGGCAGGCCAAGTGCAAAGCAGCTGTACCGTTAGCGCAAACGACAGCTTCTTTAGCACCAATTTTCTGGGCAAATGCGGTTTCAAACGCCTCTACTTTAGGGCCGGCTGTCAAAGGCCCATTTTGCAGCACATCGACGACAGCGGCAATATCGGCATCATCAATAAAGTGCCGTCCATACGGTAGGAAGTTATCCGCCAAGACTATCACTCACCTTCATAAGGAATAGACTTCAATGTCTCGCGCAAGTCGTCGACGGTCATCCACCAATCGTTTTGATCGCTTGTATATTCAAACCCCTCGCTGACCAGTGGGTAGCCACCATCTTCGTCGGTCGGCCCCGACCAAAAATTCCATTCCGGCTCAATAATATACCGGTCCCCTGTGTCACGGGTTGTCGGTGCATTATGTTCGGTTATCATCAATTCATGCAGCTTTTCACCCGGGCGAATGCCAACAATCTTGGTGGCAACGTCCGGTGCCAGTGCTTCAACCAAGTCGGTAATCCGCATTGATGGAATTTTAGGAACAAAAATTTCACCGCCCTGCATTGTATCAATACAGGTAATGGTAAAGGCGACTGCCTGCTCCAGTGTAATCCAAAAACGGGTCATTCGGTCATCTGTAACGGGTAATTCTGTGGCACCCTCTTTCAGTAATTTTCTGAAGAAAGGTATAACACTACCGCGCGACCCCAGCACATTGCCATACCTCACAACAGAAAAACGTGTTTTTGTGCCTGCCGCCAAGGCGTTTGCGGCAACAAAAATTTTATCTGATGCTAGTTTGCTCGCACCGTATAGATTGATTGGGTTAACAGCTTTATCGGTGGACAAAGCAATCACTTTGGAAACGTCGGCACGTATAGCCGCCTGGACCACATTTTCAGCGCCTATAACGTTAGTCCGGATACATTCAAACGGGTTATATTCCGCCAGCGGTACCTGTTTTTGCGCCGCCGCATGGATAACAACATCAATACCCCGCATTGCCATCACTGTGCGGTCCAAATCGCGCACGTCCCCAACAAAAAAGCGTACTTTGCGAAGCTGTTCTTCTGTTAGGCTACTTTGCAGCAGAAAATGATTATATTCCCCCCGCGCAAACACACTGACACGCTTGGGGTTGTGATGCTCCAGCAACTGCTTCAGCATCTGCTTGCCAAATGACCCGGTCCCCCCTGTGATCAGGATTGACTTGCCTTCCAGTACAACTTGACTGCCGTCGAATACGGGCTGCGTCATAATACCTGTCCTCCTGAGAGCCTAGTGTTTGAGTACCTGGTTCCATATGCGATGATAGTTTCAATCGCTGTGCAATGTCTGTAACAAGAACCGTACCATTTTCAGGATGAATGGCAAAGAATTCTGCAATCGTAACCAGTTAGCCCAATATGCGGTCTATCGCTCCAATGCGATGGAATAACGTATGCGCAAAGGTTCAATGGCGGATGAAAGGCTATCGGGCGCTTTTCTTGCCGTTTCATCAGTCTCTCGTAAACTGATCAATCCACGCACAAAAAAACTGTCTTTGACCGGCTGACACGACACCATACCAACACCGGCGGCGTCGGAACGTTTCATGGTCAAACGAATGCGATGCTGATCGTCACCAAGGACAAGGTCATCGCTCGTCATCCCAAGCGCCATAGACCCTGACACAAGCTTGCTGACCGGCTTGCCATGATCAAAGCTGGCAAGCTGACCGTTGTGCCAAAGTGCATGTTTTTCGTCGCTCTCTCCGCCATTATGGCAAGCAAAATACAATGACCGCGCATCGAAGGCGCGCGGGTTTAGCATTACGTGTCCAAGCCGAAGTGACCCCCAAAGCTCCCGTCCCCAACCAAATTTATATTGGACGATAAGGGTATGCGTTTCTTTGTTAAACTCGATAGACTTTTCAAGCGGACCCATTGCTGTTTGTATTTCTGCTGATACGACAATGACTTTTTTAAAAGAGTCGTGACTGATTGAAGGCATGCAACGGCTGAGATCAGAAACTTTGGCGGCGTCAGATGGCTCAAAAACCAAATGTCCTGAGTAAAAATCAGCACCATATTCAATGTTGTCGAAATAGCCATGTGCCAGCGTGCCAATCAGACTGTTGCTCATTGGCGCACCCGCAATCGCGCTTTTGTACTGTCCGAAACCAAAGGCTTGTATAGCCATGCCTCGGTAGCAATTGAGGACCAGATGCCCGGTGCCGGTTTGCAAAATCAGATAACGGCCATCATTGTCCACTCTCACATCATCGGGGATATCGACAATCAGGTCAGGTTGGCTTTCCACGACTGACTTTGTGTCTGTGAGAAGATCGAATGACTTTTGCAACTTCGCCCAGCGTTTGGTGGTGATGTGGGTGCGAAAATCACTGGCCCAAGCATGAAGCAATGTGCGCCAATCTTGGTCTGAGAAATCCCCTGTTAGCAAAAGTTTTTCGTATAATCGCCAGCAATGCGTGTTCAGTTTCAGGTCGCTTTGCCCTGTTACCGCCCAGCGCAAAAGATTGTATTTGCGCTGTTTTTTGACTGTTACAGGGGCAGCGGCGGTTTCAATCACCAACGGTTCGCTGGCTTTATCAAGCATTTTCAACGCTTCGCTAGGCAGTGCCAACCGGGGCACATTACTGTTACTAACAGCCTGCAGTAAAAGGCGAATTCTCTCATACTCCATCATGCTGCCAAGATCGGCTTCGCTGGAAAAACGCCCGGGTCGATAATCAAATACTTCCGCGTCGCTGGTGTATAGGGGCAGCGCGAGCACATTTTTTTCAACTTGTAGCGCCAAAAACTCAAAATACTCACCAGCGCTGAGTTCCCCGTGTGCATAACGCTGGAATTTCTGGAAGCTGATCGCATCAGACCAGATAACCGGCATGACGGTGTCGCCCCCTTTGATAAAATGCGGGTGCGCCGCCAGGTCAGATGGCCATTCGGGATGATGGCTCGCCGCTTCGGCCCAGTCCATCATCACGGCCTTATAGCCAGCTTCTTTATAAAGCGGCAAAAGACCGGGCGCATAGGCCTGCTCGTTAATCAACGCCAATGTCGGGTGAATACCCAGCAAGCGCTTATAATCCATCATGCCCAACCGCAGGTTTTGCCGGGTAGCCTCCGGGGCGACAAGGGGGCCGATAATCTGGAAAGCGCCGCTGCCGACAAACTCAACGTGACCAGCGGCTATAAGGGCCCTTAGCTTTTCTATCCAGTCCGGTGCCAGACTATTGATCGCATCCAGGGTGTAACCTGTTGCCTCGATACCAACAGGGAAATCCTCCGCCAGCCGTAAAATCGGCCAGTAGCAGTGTTCGATAACAGCGGATCTTTGTTCTTCCTCAATTGCGGAAAAAGCCATGTTGAGATGGAACACTGTATAGGCCATCGGCCTGTTGCCGGATGACGTGTGCCCCGATGTATCGGTTTCAACTGCTTCGGTTTGCCTTGAGGACAATCTTGCTACTCGACTTTAGGGACTGTTGCACAACAGAGAGAACATATTCAGTTTTGACCGCCTCTGACAAGGTTGGTAGTTCATTGCTTTCAGGCCAGTCCGCGCCAGTCTGCACCAAATCCAGAAAATACTTTACGCTGTCATACCCATAACCGGTAAAACGACGATGTCCCATGATGTCGCTTGTTTCACAGAAAAAGTAGGGGTTGACCTCTGCAACGCCCTTATCACCCCAAGCCTGAACACCGCGTCTGGTTTGATCAAGTTCGACTAGACCGGCTTCAAACTGTACTTTCAGGGTTTGCAGGCTTTTGGCGGGGGACCCCAAAGGATTAAACCATCCCACATTCATGGGGCAATGCAGCGGGCCATTGCTGGTTTGGAAGGCAAGGTTCGCGAGCACACCGTCAAATTGCCCCGTTTCCTGAAACACTTTGCCGCACAAGGGTGTTGCATCAACGGATGTGAGTACCGCTTCTGGGTACAAAAAGAATATCTGATCAACATAATGGCAGCCGATGTAGGTGAAAACGTCGACATCAGCAGTCCAGCTAAACACGTCAATAGGCAAGTCACGGGGCTGATGATAGTCGACCGAATAGGCAAGCATTCGGCCCATCTCAGCCTGCTTCACCTGATGTTTTAACAGTCGGTTGGATGTGTCAAAACGCTTGTGGTAGTCAACCCAGACTTTGCCACCAGTTTCTTTGGTTATTTCAGCTAGTTTTTGAGCCTCTGGCCAGTTTCCAGTCAATGGCTTGACAATCCACACCGGCACACCGGCCTGCATTGCATGAATGGCATACTCTGCATGTAACTGATCAGGCACCGCGATAAAACAGGCATCAGGGGTTTGTTTTTCCAAAATAGTACGCGCTTCCGACGAACTTACCAGCGTGACATTAACCAATGCATCGGGCACGCCCAAATCACTAAGAATGCTAGTGATTTCCGCCTGTTTTTTTTCTTTCGTTTTAGGGTTGTCAAACGACAGAGTTACGTGATGCGCAGTGCCATTATTAGAGACTTCATCGACTAACCATTGCACTACAGAACGCAACACTACACCTGGACCATATTGATCCCCGAGCACATAGGAGCCTGAACCTATTATCAGGATATTCATCTGCCATCCTCCGCTATCAGGGCCGCAGCAATTTGTTCCACTTTCGCTCGTGCTAAGGCATCAGCCTCTGCCTGGGTTTCTGATGTACATATGACGTAGCCAAGTCTGTCACCATGACAGCGAATTTGCGGTGCTTTATCAAGAGTGTGAATATCTTCCCTGAACCAATAACCAACAACAGACGGGTCGATAACTAACGATTGTATCTGTTTCATGCGCTTCAGTTTGGTACCGGGCGGGATTAACACGAACCTTTGGGACACTCCCACGTTCCTTGTTGGTTTAAGGTGATTGAGGTCAACATTCATATCCAATGCATGCTGAAGCAAGGGGTACAGGATGTTTACGCAGCTGCTTAATGGTACAACTGTGTCGCAAAACCGGCCGCCCGAGGTCCTTACCGCCATTTCCAATACGACCATTTCGCCCGAATTTGTGATGATAATGTCCCCTTTCAGCACGCCGTCTTCGATGCCAATGGCATTCCTGCATTGGTCGATCAGCTCTACAAGACTCGCTCGTGTCTCATCGGCTGCAGACCAAGGCATAGAATGGCCATCTTCAATCTGAAACGGCCACAGATTGGCCGTTGTGTCATAATGCCTGAGGGCGATAGAGGTAACCTCAAGAAGGCCCTTGAACACGACACTTTCAGTGCTGAGCTGCAAACCCTGTACATATTCTTCAAGCTGAAAGCTTTGACCGCCAAACTCTGTGCGAGCTTCATAGTAGGTGCGCAATTCCTCCATGGATTCAACATATTGCACGCCGCGCGCACCGGCCAGGCGGGTTGGCTTTGCCATCATTGGGAATTTTATGGTTTCTGCTGCCCTGCTCCAGGCATCCCAGTCAGCACTGCTCTCAATGGCTGCAAATTCTGGCACACGAATACCGGCTTCCATCAAACATGCAGACCGCTCGCTTTTCTCAGTGCCGCGTAATGCGATATCAACTGGTAAACCTGGCAGTCCAAAATATTGCGCAACCATTGCAGCTTCGACCGCTAGTTCCGCTGCATGGACAAAAACAGCATCGATATTGGCCTCTTTAGCCTTCGCGATCAGTTCGTCAGAGTTTTTGATATTAACCTGGTAGAATTCATCTGCCTCATACGAACAGGCTGCATCTGTGTGCCCGTCAAAGACTATGACTTCCGCGCCAAGTTCCTTGGCAATCCGAAGCGCGTACAACTGCTCAAAACCGCCGCCCAGCAACAGCAATCGCTTCTTTTTTTGTTCAGTATCAATCGTTGAAAGAGACATAATATTCCAGTTCATACACGGCAAGCGGATGATGCCCAACGTGAATATTAACCCCAGTGAACCGCTGATACAGGAACTCTGCGATCTCGCGCGGATGATCGGCATGATGATAGGCGCTGATTGCAAGGTGCGGCCGGTTGTTGCGCAGCGTTTTTTCCGCACCCTCTAGAAAGTCCAATTCAAAGCCTTCAATATCAACCTTTATGAGGGAGATATTGTCCAGCTCCAGATCATCCAGCGGATACACTTCGATCACCTCAACTTCACCGGGGGTGGTTGTTATGTCGTCGCTTATACGGCTGCGGCTGGACACGCACTCGCGCGGTTGTTCGATGCTGGTACGTTCGGCCCCGATAGCAAGCTTGTGAGCTTCAATCGGTACAGCGCCATTTGATGAGGCAGCTGTTTGTGTCAGCAGTTTAAAATTTTCTTCAAAAGGTTCAAAGGCTACAACCTTGCTAAAATGCCCTGAGCTGGCGAATTCTTTCGACGTAACACCATCGTATGCGCCAATGTCTAGCGCAGTGCCGCCTTCCTTCACCGTCGATAGCCACGGTTCATGGGCATACTGTTGCCGCATAGACGGCATGGATACCAAAGTAGCAAGATCACCCGTTGATTTAAACGACCGCCAACTCGACAAAAATCTTTTTTCTTCAACAGTTTGAAGCCCATCTGCAACCCGATCAAGCGTCGGGCAATGGACAAAATCAGCGCCATAAGTGGGCCAAAACATACCATCTAAAAAAGGAAAGATTCTTTGCGAAAAAATACGATTTTTTATAAGAAAAGTGGCAATTTCAGCCTGATATGCGGAAACAATAATAATGCCGCTATCATTATCGTTTTCCGTAAAAAGCGTTTCGGGCGAGATAACAGGAAATCCCAAAAATGCCGATTGCTGTTTTTGCGGGTCCCGGTCAATTACACCGCGGACTGTCTTGCCGTGTTTTTCCAAAAATTCGAGCGTGCCAACAGCAGCAGGTGTCGCCCCGTACAAGTAAAACGCCTGATACTGCTGAAATCGCTCGACAAGTGTCATCTTCTACTCGCCTGATTCAAGGGGTTTACAGGCAAATATAATCGCTAGTCGCCCAAGGCCCGCTTGGGCAAGACCACGATAAAAATCCCGGTAAACACGTTTGTCGCCACCGGCCAGATTAATATCGAGCGCCTTGCGCCAACCATGCAGTTCACGCCCTTTTTCCGGCGCCACCGTATAGTCTTGGCCCATCAGTAAAAACAACTCCATGGGGAAATTCGTCAGTTTGTCTTTAACCGTAAAACCTGCTGATGCAATCAGGTCCGACAAACTATCGAAATCATAATAATTGAGGTGATGATCAGGTACAATCCACCAAGGATTTTTTTGAAGTCTTTTCTCAACTATAGACTGTAGTGAATTGTAATCATTTGGTGTTGATACACACAAAACACCGCCGGGCACCAACCGATCATAGGCCAGTTCCAGAAGTTCACACGGCTGCGCCACATGTTCCAAAACTTCACTCATGTGAATAAAATCAAACTGACCAAGTGTTTCAGCCATGCCGCTGTCAAAAAAGCCAGACCGCACATCAAGCCCACGATCGCGGGCATAGTCACTAGCAACCGGTGATGGCTCCACACCAACACCGTCCCAGCCAAGGCTTTTCCCTACCGCGAGAAAATCGCCTGGACCACTACCAATATCCAAAACACGGCCAGCCTGGCCTTCCAACAGATCAGACGCCACAGAAAACCTGAGTTCACATTCAACAGCTTTCCAGGCAAAATCCTCGTCCGCCTCCTTGAGATATTGGTCTTTCTCTGACTGGTAAAATTCCTCCTGGTAGAATTCTGCCTGTGTTTCCGACGATGGCAAGGGCACGATATGCTTGAAGCCGCATTGCTCACAGGCAATAACATCTATGCCATCCAAAACCGTCACCGCTGGACCGGCATGATGACCGTGTTCGCTGCTATGCCAATCACGCCGCGGCATCAGATACTTCTTTCAATGACTTTAATCCGTTCTGGATGGCTTGCGCAAAGTTGTATGGACCACTGGAAAGCCGGGATACAATGTCATCCATGGCGAGGTTATGGTCCTCATCTAATTGATCACAAAGACGTTTTATCGCCGTATCAGTATCTGGGGCAATCAAAGGCGGAACCATCGTTTCTAGGTGTGCCCACTCTTCTTCTGATGCTGCCCCCAAGGGATCAAAAACAACAGCAGGCACGCCGGCCCTTAAACATTCGTAGAACGTAACACCAAAAACACACAAAGCAGCGTCATAGCCTGCCACCACCTTATAAAGGTCCGGCGGTGATTTCAGGCATGTGAACCGCTCATCACAATCAAACACTTCTGGTTCCGCTGCATAAGGCCCCTGCACCCAATCAATTCTTGTATCTTTCGGCAGGGTTTCGAGCAATTGTCGCGGCAAACTAGCGGAGAGCCCCAAGGGGTCAGCCCCCCCGGTCAACACGATAACCGAACGCTCTGCGTTTTCGCGTTCCAAAGTAACTGCCGCGTCGTCATCAGGTCGCCGAAGCAGAAATGTATCAAGGCCGAAGCGTAGCCGTTCTCGTTCTGACCGGCTCAATTGATTAGTTTCCAAATGAACTGCCGGAACCCACAATATATCGAACAAACCGTCCGGGTCTGACAATTCATCAATGCCGACCGTAAGGCATTCTTTGGACCTGATTTCAAGTAGACCAGACAGCTCTTGGTCCAACACCTTCACATCCGTAATAATACAATCTGGGGATTTGCCATCCAGACTAAAACGGTCAACCCATTCATGTGGCAATAAATTAAGGCCGGAAAATTCAACCTTTGGACCCTTCACCTGAATCTGAACAGCCGCACCCAGATATTCCTGAAGGCTATTTGCTGACGCGCAAGCCCTACTAAGGTGCCCTAGCCCAATACCCGGTCCTGCCTCGCATAAAATCACAACCTCGGGCGCAACTTCTTTTACCGCTTTCTGGCGCACATGCGCGTTGATTGCAGCCAAGTCTTGATCATGCAAAAGCTGGTCAATAACCCATTTCAGGTCCACGATACTGTTGGGACTATTTGATCGATACCACCGATCATAAAGTTTCGATGCAAACGCATAATCCTGAGGCGTATCAACGGATAGCCGATGTTCAACTTCAGAAAATTTTGCCTGATCTTCTATCCACAGAAGCTGGTCCGGTTCTACCTTATTTAAATGAAAATAGACGGCACCGACATGTTCGCGCTCGAAGGGCTCCTTGGCAACCGCAACCATCCTGTCCCAAAAACCACGGTTGAAAACGTCAAATCCCTCATGGATCAGCTTACCCACACCCTCCGGGGGGCGAGCTCTTGCTATGCCAAATGGTGACACTGTGGCTGACGCTTCAATCAACGCAGCAATTGTAGCCGGTTCAATAAATGGACAGTCACCACAAACATAAACGAAACTGTCTGCATTGGTTGCCCTAAAGGCCGCGTCAACACGCCCAACAACATCGTTTTCATCGCCGTCCCAGGCAAAGCCTGTCACACTGTTTTTATCTGCCCATTCACACAGCGGTTTGTTAGCGTCATCAACCGTTGTGGCCACGATAATTTCGTCGATAGCCGAGACCTGACGAAGTCGCCGCACGATATGCGTGATAAGCGGTACACCAGCAAGCGGCAATAGCTGCTTGCGCGGCAAGCGCGAGGATGTAAGGCGTGCGCCTATGATTGCTACTGTTTTGCCGCCCATTCCCGCCTCATATGCAACAAGGGCCTTAGGCCGTCTGACGGATCCGCCCGCCAGACGCGGTCAGATGCTTCTGCAGCAACGGCCTGCTTTATGCCATCGCCGTCAGCCTGAAATGCAGCCCGCACATCCTGTATCACCGGGCCAATTTCTTCCGGCAGCCAGCAGTGACCCGTTTGATATTCAGCACCCTGCTCGTCCAAATCCAAATGGAATTCAATAATAGGTGCATGAAAACGATGAACTGCTCGCTGGATAACGGCAGGGCTGCGCGAATGGTCGGACCATCCAACCGGCCGGTTGGTTGCCTGGCCAATAGTTTCTATTGCGGATAGATTACATTCTTCCACGGGGGCCGGATAACCCGAAATGCAGTGCAGCAGCGTAAGGTCATTACCGCCTGCCACCTCAAAAGCGTCCACTGCAGCTTTGATTTCCTCCAAATCTGCCATACCGGTTGATAAAACTAAGGGCAAACCAGTATTTGCGCAGGCCTTTATCAAATCCAACCACAACAGTTCATATGATGCGACTTTGTAAAAATGTACGTAGGGCTGCAATTCATCAACCGCATCCAGGTAAAAGGGTGTGCAAGAAAACTGAATACCATTGTCGTCACAGGCTTTGCGCAGGTCAGGCAAAAATGCAACCGGCAATTCCCATTGGCGTCGGCGGCGATGTTCTTCGCTGTGCGCGAGAATTTCAGGCGCAAACAGCTCATCAAGTTTAAACAACTGGAATTTCACTGCATCGCACCCAATGCGAGCAGACTCCTCAATAAACCTGATGCACCGCCCCAGATCTTGAGCATGGTTGCTGGATACTTCAGAAATGAAGAAGGGTTTCCTGATCATTCCTTTATCCGTCTATAAGGTGAGCAGTGCGGGCTGCGACGCGGGTCATAATATCTTGCCAGTCAGCCACACCATCTGCGCTGAAAAGTTCAGCCTGCTTGGCAAAAGGGACATGGTTTTCATGGCCAAAGCACCACCAGGGTGGCGCACCCGACATCAGTAACGTTGGCGTACCGGCAGACATGGAAAACATTCCCGGCGCAGAACAAGATGACACAACCAGGCTGCAATTACAGGCAATCGCTAAATTAGCTTCAATATCCGCTTTCAAATCAACGTCAGCAAAATTGCAAACGTCCACACCGTATTGATCTTTTATCGCAGCAAGCTCTTCGGTCACATCGCCGTATTGCAGGTTAACGAAGTCAACTTTATCCGCCAGCGCCATCAAGGGGCCCAGCTTATCAATGCCCGCGTACAAATACGCACGCTCTGATGCTACGATCCCGCTGCGCCATGCCAGCCCGACTTTGGGTTTATCACCAATGGATGACAGCCTCATTTTAAATTCTAAAGCTCGGGTCGGATCGGCCACAAGATAGCCGTCTGGATGCGGTTGGATAGCTTCAGCGGTGCGCCAGTCGAATTTGGGTGAGCTGGCGACTGGCACATAATAGTCTATTTGTGCTTCGCCGTTTTTCATCAGCTTCTCAATGCCAGGGAACACACGATAACGATACCCTGAAACCACACGGTCGAGGTATCCGCCAACAACAGCATCAGGAAAACGCCGCTGGTATATACTGATCAATCGAGGGTCGCACCCAATATAAAGCTTGGCAGTTTTTTCGTATAGATACGGCAGATAGCTGCCCCACATGACTTCGTCACCGATACCCTGCTCTGCGGTAACAAACAGGCTTTTGCCGTCAATATCCTCACCCTGCCACAACGGTAGCTTGTGCGTATAATGCTGCGTCTGGTTAGATTTGCGGCGGCTATCAAGCCTAAATTCATAATGTTCCCATGCCTCTTCAAGGCGACCTTTTAAGAAAAGGAACTGAGCCGCACCGACCCTTGGCTCTGGCGAATTGGGATCTGACTTAATAGATTGAAGGGCAAGCTCCAGCGCCCTATCGATATCGTTACGGCGCGTGAAGGATATAGAATAGTTGCTGATAATTCTGGCATCATTGGGACTAAGCTTCAGGGCTTCTTCAAAAAACACATCAGCAGCATCAACGCCGTCTCGCTCCCGTACTTGCGTTGCCAGCACATTCCATAGGTCTGCATTTGTTGGGAAGTGCGGCAGAACATTCTGAAGCATGCTGATACTGACATCATATTTGCGCAGGCCAGAATACGCTGTTGCAAGGTTGACATAGTTACCTGGATTGGTTGGCTCCAGAATTATGAGTTGTTCGCCCAGTTTGATGGCGATCTCATAAAAGCCCATCTCAAGGGCGAGACGCAGAATAATGCCGATAAGTTCCGCTGTTGGCTCGTGCACCTCAAGCGCACGCTGCAATACGGAGATAGCATGTTCCCGAACACCCAGCTGGACAAGCGCATGAGCCAGCACCGTTAGAACGGATAAATCCTGCGGCATGGCCTCCCAGGCAATCAGCAAATGCTTAACGGCGTCAGCCCATTCGCGTTGCTCTGCGTGTTTTTGACCAAGTTTCAGGGATTTCCTGATTTCACTGAGGCTAAGGCCTGTGTCGACCAAGCCCAGCTTTTCAACTTTACTGCGCTGAGCTTTTTGAGGTGCCTTGCGTGTTTTTTTCCTGCCTGATGCCACTTCTGCCTCCCGCGCGCCTGCTCTCGCTACGTCAATTACAAACGAGATAATCGAGTTACCGCAGCATAGTGCAAAGCCGATGCCAACAAAAATTCTGGCACTATTTCTGCAAAACACCTTATGATATAAGCAGAATTTAAAATACGCTATAAGCGAATATTAACATTTCAGTACTAGATTTGGCTTGTCGTCAGTGCTCATTCAGTGGCAACGGCATAATTTACCGGGCCAAACGCTTGGGAGGACTTTATGGCGCTGAAGCTATCATTAAAGCCGGACGAACGCCTGGTTATAAATGGCGCGGTTATTGCAAACGTTGATCGTCGGACGACACTAATCGTCCACAATAAGGCTTCGATCTTAAGAGAAAAGGACATTTTGCAGGAAGAAGATGTGAATTCACCAGCTAAACGGATCTACTTTCCGATCATGCTGATGTACATGGACCAAGGCAATACGAACAAATACTATGAAGAGTTTGTTTTGCGCATGACCGAATTCATGAGTGCGATATCAAGCCCAGAGGCAATTGAGAATTGTGTTCAAATCAGCCGCGACGTAATGGGCAAAAACTATTACAAAGCACTGATGACCTGCAAAAAACTGATCGATTTTGAAACAAGCCGCATTGGAGACACTGGAAACTAAGGTTAAACGGGAATTTTAATGTCGTATCAAGCATATCAAAAGGCCCAGACTTCAGTAGAGACGCCTAGCCAAGTCGAATATCGTTTATTCGTCCAGGTTACGAATGCGTTGATCGACGTGAAAGACAAACCCGTTACTGACCCGGATACAATTGCGGCCCTTGATTGGAACCGGCGTATGTGGTCGGTGTTTTCCAGTGACTGCGGCGCCAAAGGCAATCAGCTTCCTGACGGGCTGCGCGCAGGTGTTATTTCCCTTTCAATATGGGTATCCAAACACTCGTCTCTTGTTATGAGAGGCCAGGAAAGTATTGATAGTCTCATCAATATCAATAAAACGATCATGGAAGGCTTGGCTGATCAGGCCAAGCTGCAGGCAAGCGCACACCCATCAAATGATCCAGCGGCTCAGGCACCCAAACCTGTTAACGCCACTTTATAACGCCTATCCGCTTTATCTATTAGTATCTGACAGGTTCCACCACTGCTGTGGTCTGTTTTTGAGTGCATAACCATGCTCTTTGGCAGGCGTGCATCATTTTGACCGGACAATAGACCCACGCAAGACCGTCAAAAGGCATCCGTAGGTAAATTTTGCATACCATCGGCAAATTTTTCCGCCCGTTTCGCAGCGACACTCGGCAAAATTAACCTCCTAGATGCGGCAAGCTTTACCCACCAATGGCTTCTTGGAAACGGCGCATGCAAAATTTTTAATAAAATTCAATGGATTAACGCGCTAGCGCCAATACCCGGCAAAATTGGCACGGGTCCTGCTGAGAGGGTTTCGGAAGCAAAAGGCCTCCGGGAGCAAAAAGCTCTGAACAACTCTCAGAATGGAGATACATAATGGCGTTTTCAGTAAACACCAATGCAGGTGCGTTTGCAGCCCTGCAAAACCTGAATAAAACTACCTCTCAACTGAACACAATCCAAACTCAGATCAACACGGGCTTGAAGGTTGCATCGGCAAAGGACGATGCGGCGACGTTCGCTATTGCGCAAACTCTGCGCGGTGATGTTGCAGGCCTGAACGCAGTTAAGGGATCGCTTGATCGGTCTCAGTCCACCATTGATGTGGCGATTGCCGCCGGCGAGGCGGTTTCTGACCTTCTTATCGAACTGAAGGAAAAAGCTGTTGCCGCCAAAGACGCCGGTTTGGATACTGCCAGCCGGAACTCGCTCAATAATGACTTTGGCCAGCTTCGTGACCAGATCACCTCGATCGTGGCGAACGCTGAGTTCAATGGCACCAATGCCGTAGAAAGCGGCGGTGACGCTATTGTTGCCATCACCAACGACACAGGCAGCAACAGCATCACGATTGCAGCTCAAGACCTGTCTTTGGGCGGTGCAAACGTTACCATTACGGCTACCCAGAGCATTGGCACGGCGGCGGCAGCATCTTCGGCAGTAGATAATATTGAATCGTCTATTGCGAACGTGAACACAGCCCTTTCCGAGCTTGGTTCAGGCGCATCCCGTCTGGATTTGCAAAGAACCTTTGTGAACCAACTGTCGGACGCAATTGAAGTGGGTGTTGGTAATCTGGTTGATGCTGACCTGGCACAAGCAAGTGCGGACTTGCAGTCCCTGCAGGTGAAACAGCAGCTTGGCCTTCAGGCGCTATCCATCGCCAACCAGGCCCCAAGTACAGTCTTGTCCCTATTCGGGTAAGTGGTTCCTTAGGAATCGCTACTTTAAGGGCCCTTCGGGGCCCTTTTTTTTGGCTAGTTATATGGGCCTGCAGGTATTGCGCATTTGTGGGTCACGACCGCAAACACTACTCGGCAGATTTCTCCAACTCACGGGTACTATTTGCCCTGCCAGGTATCCTATACTTGCCCACTCATCCTAGTTTCAATATTTTATCCATATTTTACAATATCTTACGGTGGCACACTCCTTGCGCTTATGCGGTCGAGAGCAGAAAGGCTCATTAATATATTCTCAAAAGGAGACGACACATGACTTTTTCAGTAAATACAAACGCCGCAGCATTGGACGCCCTTCAAAACTTGAACCGGACATCTGCGAAGTTGGAAAAAGTGCAAACTGCAATTAACACGGGGCTCAGTGTGGCTTCATCGAAAGACAACAGTGCTATTTTTGCCATTGCGCAAACCTTGCGGGCAGACGTGTCCGGCATTCGTGCCGCCACCAGCTCCATTGATCGCGCCTTGTCTTCGATTGATGTCGCAATTGCCGCAGGGGAAGCTGTGTCGGATCTTCTGATCGAAATGAAAGAAAAGGCAGTAGCCGCCAAAGATGGCGGACTTGATACAGCCAGCCGGACGTCTTTGAACAACGACTTTACGCAATTAAGAGATCAAATTACCTCTATTGTACAAAATGCTGAGTTCAATGGCACAAATGTCGTGGAAAATGGGGGCGATGCTATTGTCGCCATTACCAATGATGATGGCAGCAACACCATTACGGTGGGTGCTCAGGATCTGTCATTGGGCGGCGGCAATGTTACGATTACCGGTACGCAATCGATTGGAACCGCCGCAGCAGCATCTGCCGCTGTTGCAAATGTCGAATCCTCAATCGCAAATGTGAACACATCTTTGTCACGTTTGGGGTCGGGTGCAAACCGTCTTGAATTGCAAGCCCAGTTTGTATCGCGCCTTCGGGACGCGATCGAAGTGGGTATTGGTAACCTTGTTGATGCCGATTTGGCGAAAGAGTCTGCAAACCTGCAGGCAATTCAGGTGAAGCAGCAGCTGGGCCTTCAGGCTTTGTCTATTGCAAACCAGGCGCCTCAGGCTGTTACAGGGCTATTCCAGTAAACTTGAGCCAGGTGGGCTGCGGCCCACCGGGCAATCTTTACCTACTTACCGGCAAAAACTAGGCGCAATCTGCCTGCCCGGCATATATTGCCTATAGCTGCACTCCCCAGCCTATCTGCGCCCGGTCTTAATTCCTTATATTTTTCATATATTTAGAAGACAGGCACATTCTGCCGGTTTTGGCATCGATATTGCATTTTTCGTTTCGGGACAAAAAGTCCCTGCGAGCAAAAAGCTCGACATAAACTCCAAAAAGGAGAAGCAAAATGGCTTTCTCGGTAAACACTAATGCGGGTGCTTTTGCAGCCCTGCAAAACCTTAACAAAACCACCAGTGACCTGGGTACGGTGCAAAATCGCATCAACACAGGCTTAAAAGTTGCATCGGCAAAAGACGATGCGGCGACGTTCGCTATTGCACAAACCCTTCGCGGGGATGTTGCAGGCCTGAACGCGGTTAAGTCTTCACTTGACCGGTCCCAATCTACCATCGATGTGGCAATTGCCGCAGGCGAAGCAGTTTCTGACCTTCTTATTGAACTGAAGGAAAAAGCTGTTGCCGCCAAAGATGCCGGTTTGGATACTGCCAGCCGGAACTCCCTCAACAATGACTTTGGCCAGCTTCGTGACCAGATCACTTCGATCGTATCGAACGCTGAGTTCAATGGTACAAATGTTGTGGAAAGCAGCGGTGACGCTATCGTCGCCATCACCAACGACACCGGCAGCAACACCATTACGGTGGGCGCGCAGGACTTGTCACTTGGTGGCGGTAATGTGACCCTGACTGCGACACAAGGTATTGCTTCAGCAGCTGCAGCGTCAGCCGCCGTGGACAATATCGAATCGTCTATTTCTAATGTGAATACAGCCCTTTCTGAGCTGGGTTCAGGCGCATCCCGTCTGGATCTGCAAAGAACCTTTGTGAACCAACTATCTGATGCCCTTGAAGTGGGTATTGGTAACCTGGTTGACGCTGACCTGGCTAGTGAATCTGCGAACTTGCAGGCACTGCAGGTGCGGCAGCAGCTTGGTTTACAGGCATTGTCGATTGCCAACCAGGCTCCGTCGACAGTTCTCGGGCTCTTCCGATAAGAACGACTCTGAGTGAATCCCTCGTGGGTTCACTCAGACCTTGATTATTGGAATATAATAGTGAGCGCGCTTCGACAGTCATGAGTAACCATCCATAGTGAGGATGGAAAAGTATGAAGCAGCACTGAAAATCACGTTCGGAGTGGAACGATGACTGAAATTGGTAGCAGCGGTAATGGTGCTCAGGTGGTAAACCTGAAAACTAATTCCACGCGTAGCCCAGGGTCAGACAGCGTTGAACGCGGAACGACCCCGGCAGCTACGCCGAAAACAGATGCAACAACCCAGCCGATAGGTAATGGTGCTGAGGCCTTGGGGGCCGAAGTAATCAAAGACCCTTTCGAACAGGCAGCGGGGGTTCTGGAAGAATTCATCCCTGAATTCGAACAGATACCAAACACTCGTTTGCGCATCGATAAGGACGACGAAACAGGCAGGTTCGTATACTACAGTGTAGACGACGAATCCGGAGAAGTGGTCAGGCAATTCCCGCCGGAAAACATTCTCAAATTTCTGTCGTATTACAGAGGCTTGGAAGGGTTGTTGCTGGACGATAAAATTTAGGCTGCAAGCCTGAAACTTGTAGCCTTTAAACAGGCTGGTACCCTTCGGGTATTGATGCACTTGCTTTGTTCGCCGATCTTGGCACGACGGAGCAAGCTTTTTGCGTTGTCCAAAAGTAATTGGCATGTGCCCATATTTCTCATGCAGCGGCGATTGCAAGATAGTATTAAATCACTGAAAGTCTGGAAACGTCCAAATATTGCTCTACGTCTGGACTAGTTCAAAAACTTTGCAGGAGTATCCCGTTAATGCAATTTGATGGTACCCAAAACTATGTCGCAACTGATGACCTAAAGGTTGCCGTAAATGCTGCAGCCACATTGCGCCGCCCTCTTCTCATTAAGGGAGAACCCGGGACGGGAAAAACAGTCCTCGCACACGAAGTTGCCGAGGCATTTGGTACCGATCTTATAGAATGGCATATCAAATCAACAACCAAAGCACAGCAAGGTCTGTATGAGTACGACGCAGTATCACGCCTTCGGGACAGCCAACTTGGTGATGAAAAAGTAAAAGACATTCGCAACTACATAAAAAAAGGCAAACTTTGGGAAGCATTTACCAGCGAACAAACACCTGTATTGCTGATTGATGAAATTGATAAAGCCGATATCGAGTTTCCGAACGACCTTTTGCTTGAGTTGGATCGCATGGAATTCCATGTGTATGAAACAGGTGAAACGATTAAAGCGGTTAATCGCCCGGTTGTTATTATTACTTCCAACAACGAGAAAGAACTACCGGACGCCTTTTTACGTCGCTGTTTCTTCCACTTCATCAAGTTCCCTGATGAAGAAACAATGAAAAGCATCATTGATGTCCACTATCCGGACATATCCAACAAATTGGTAAAACAAGCGCTCAATATCTTTTTTGAAATCCGCGAGGTGCCTGGCTTGAAGAAGAAGCCGTCCACGAGCGAGCTTCTGGACTGGCTCAAACTTCTGATGGCGGAGGACCTACCGGAAGAAGTGCTTAAGTCAAAAGATCCAAACAGCTTGATTCCGCCGCTTCACGGCGCGTTGCTCAAAAATGAGCAAGACGTTCATTTGTTTGAGAAGCTAGCCTTTATGAATCGTCGCAAAACGGTTTAAACAGGAACGAGCATCCCATGTTCACAAACTTTTTCTATGCCCTGAAAGACAACGGCCTGCCAGTCAGCATCAAGGAATATCTGATGCTGATGGAAGCAATGCAAGCAGGCTGCGCAGACTTCAGTATTGATGACTTTTACTATCTATCGCGTTCAACTTTTGTCAAAGATGAGGCAAACCTCGACAAATTTGACCGGGTTTTCGGCAAAGTCTTTGAAGGCATAGAGTTTATAGCTGACGATGAAGCCGTTGAAATCCCCAAAGACTGGCTTGAAAAACTAGCAGAACTGTATCTCAGCAAAGAAGAGATGGAGAAGATCAAGTCCCTTGGGGATTGGGATGAGATCATGGAGACGCTGAAGAAGCGTCTTGAAGAGCAGGAAAAGCGTCATCAAGGCGGCAATAAGTGGATTGGCACAGCAGGGAAAAGTCCTTTTGGTGCTTATGGCTACAACCCAGAGGGTGTTCGCATAGGCCAAGACAAAGGTCGCCATGGCCGTGCCATTAAAGTGTGGGATAAGCGCGAATATAAAAACCTTGACGACAGTGTTGAACTTGGCACACGGAACATAAAGATCGCACTTCGAAAATTGCGGCAGTTTGCTCGTGAAGGCGAAGCAACAGAGCTTGACCTGGACGGTACAATCCACTCTACGGCCCATAACGGCTATCTCGACATCAAAATGATGCCTGAACGGCACAATGCAGTAAAATTGTTATTGTTTTTTGATGTTGGCGGCTCAATGGACCCACATATCAAGGTGTGCGAAGAATTATTCTCTGCTGCGCGCACCGAATTCAAGCATCTGGAATTTTTCTATTTTCATAACTGCCTTTATGAGCGCGTGTGGAAGGACAACAGTCGCAGGCATAATGACTTCAAATCAACAATGGATGTGCTTCATACCTACCCACATGATTATAAGGTAATTTTTATCGGCGATGCTTCCATGAGCCCCTATGAAATTACCTACCCTGGGGGGTCTGTTGAACACTGGAACGAGGAGTCTGGTGAAGTATGGATGAACCGGGTCACAAACATTTATAACCGGGCTGTTTGGCTGAACCCCATCCCGGATGATCATTGGCGTTACAGCCAATCCATTCAGATTATGAAGTCGTTGATGCGCGACAATATGTTTCCCCTAACCCTGTCCGGAATAGACAGCGCCATGAAAGAGTTGCGGCGTTAGCAGAAACACAAAGTGGGGCACCTAAGTGCCCCACTTTACATAGTCTTTTTTCGGTCCGTTGAACCAACCGCAATTCAATCTGTCGCTTGTTAGTCCGATGCCTGTGCCAAAATCGTGATGCGCCCGGCCACTGGTGTACCGCGACCGATGGCTTCGCTTCGAACTTCTGTCTCGCGCATTAGCGCCCTTGCCTCCATCGGCGATCCGGCAATGATGTAATTCAAACGCAAGCTGAACCGAAGCCGGTCGTCGTCAAAACCTGCTGGCAGCGCCGGGAAGTTGGCGCGTTTGACAACTCGTCGGGCAGCTGCCCGCAACGCGGCATCGCCAGTGTTTTCGACAAGATCGCTGTCAATGACGTTCCCGTCTCGGTCCACCGTTACATGAAAAACAGAACGGCCAGATTTGCCTCGTTTCACGGCAAAGGACGGAAAGTGCATCACCTTGTCGACAGAAGCGTCCGCTGATTTGGCCCAACCGTGTAGGCCTGTATCATCGCCGGCGCTAACGGCAGCCGTAAAGCCACAGGCGATCAGGACACCAAGTGAAGCAGCAGCGGCTTTCAGCATGGTTCGCTCTAGAGTTTTTAAAGGATTTCTGGTCTGGGTTACTTTTGTTGTCAGTACGTTGGTCATGATATTCTCCTCGCTATTGTATACCTGTCGATTTCAGTTTCTCAGCCGGTCTTTAGTGCCAGCCGTATGAGGTATAATGAAGATCCGGAATGCCAAGCTAAAGGACAATACGATCAGGTGATGACTAAATGCGATTTCCTGATAAACCGATAAACGCATGGTCTATTCCTTTCACGAAAACGTCATCGAACTGGCTATAATCATGGCCTTTAAGAAAAGAATTGCCTGACCTGAATGATACACCCAATAAAGCTCTTTTAACCCGCAGCGTTCCTTGCTACGGCTATGGCAACACTCTCGGCACGGAAAAATTATTATGAAAAACAACCAGTCGATCAGCCGTCATACGGCGGCACTCGTGCGATCAGTCGCAGCAGTGGCCTTGCTGAGTGGCTTTGCCCTCACCGCAGCACAGGATACGCCAGCCCCAGACAACAGACCTGGCGTTCCGTTAACGAATGAAATGTTAGGGACAACTCAGTCTTGGCTAGACGATGGTGCAGCCGCAATCCAGAAACGATTGATGGTTAAACCCAATACCCGGCGCGCCAAGAACGTGATTTTGTTTGTTGGCGACGGAATGGGAATTTCCACCCTCACCGCCGGAAGAATTTTGCAGGGACAACTGGCAGGCAATTCCGGTGAAGAAAACCTGTTGAGTTTTGAACACTTTCCCCACACGGCTTTGGTGAAGACATACAATGTGGATGCACAGGTTCCTGACTCTGCAGGCACCGCTACTGCCCTGAATACCGGGGTGAAAACACGCGTTGGTGCGATCAACACCGGGCCGCTTCAGGTCCAGGGCTCTTGTGAAAATATCGCCGCAAATAGCCTGACACCTATTGCAGGCTATGCGGAACAAATCGGCATGAGCACCGGCGTTGTTTCGACGGCGCGCCTGACCCACGCAACACCTGCAACTGTTTATGCTGTTTCCCCGATCAGGGATTGGGAAAATGATGCTGAAATGCCGGAGCAAGGCACCGAAGGCTGCCGCGATATCGCACAACAGATTATTGATGACCTTGGCGGCGACGGCCTGGAAGTTGCGCTGGGTGGCGGCCGCAGAAGCTTCCTGCCGGAAACGATAGAGGGCGGCAGCAGAAAAGACGGCCGAAACCTGACTTCAGAGTGGGTTGCTGCCCGACCAGGCGCAGCCTATGTCGCTGACAAAAACGAGCTTGCTGATATCGATATCAGCAGCACCAGCCACCTTCTTGGGTTATTCGATGAAAGCCACATGGATTTTGAGTTGGACCGAACAGAGCGCCCATCCACCCCGGTGGTCCAGCCGTCTCTGGCTGACATGACAGAAACTGCAATCAAGATGCTATCTAAAGATGACGATGGGTTCTACCTGCTGGTCGAAGGTGGGCGGGTTGACCATGCACACCATGCCGGTAATGCACAGCGCGCCCTGATGGACACTGTGGCACTCTCAGATGCTGTAGAAAAGGCGATGTCCATGGTTGACCTGGAGGAAACACTCATCCTTGTCACCGCAGATCATAGCCATGTGTTTACGATTGCAGGCTACCCTCGTCGTGGTAATCCAATTTTTGGTCTTGTCACGCCAATTGAGCTGCGAGGGAGTGAACCGTCGCTTGCGCGCGACAACAAGCCCTATACTACACTCGGCTATCACAACGGGCCCGGCGCGATTGAAGGGGAACGACCCGCGCTAACAGCAGATGAAGCAGAATCGATTGACCACCTTCAACAGGCCTTAGTGCCAACCTGGGGTGAAACGCACGGTGGTGAAGATGTCGCCTTGTTTGGCATTGGGCCTTGGGCGCACCTGGCGACAGGCACAATGGAACAGAATGTGATTTTTCACATCATAGATCATGCCCTTGACCTGAGAAAGAGAGCGGCAGCGCAGTAGCTCTGTCTGCTCGCTCCACCGTCGGCTTCAACTAGATTACAACTGCCCGCCAAGGTATTGTGACGTTACGTGCCTTCGTATTGGGTAATCGCTTGATCAAGGCTGTTTGAAAGCTCGACACCAATTTCGCCACCATCCCCGGAAACGCGCCCTCTGATAACGGCGCGCATAGCATCCACGTGGGACTTCACCAATTCCACCTGATTGTCGCTAATCTCGCCTGGTCGTTTGATGGTAAAGCCATATAGGCTGTCCGCAAACTTGGTGATCAGCGGATAGCCAAACGTACCGCCCTGCCCCTTCATGTCATGAGAGATATGGTTTATCTCTTCAAAAAACTCATGGCGTTTCTCTGGTGTATCGACACACCTGCCATGCTGTTCCTGCAACTTAACGATCAAGCCGGATACCCAGTCTGGGTAATCCTCCGACATTTTATTCAGTGCTTTCTCCGCTGCTTCCAGCGCTTCTGCCGATATGGAGGTATTTCCAGGAGCAAGACCGGCTGTCTTTTCTTTGAGACGGTTTTTAAACCGGTAAAAGCGTACGATAACCTTTTTACTATCCACGGATAATCTCCACGCCTTCGCTTTTATCGTTCAAGACGCGCCGCTCCGGGCCTCCATAGTCCAGCTTTTGGCGCCGCCTGTCAGGGCCGAAAAAGTCCGTTGTGTGCACAAACTGCCGTGGCCGCTCGATGATAGAAATAAGCTTTTCACCAATGTGCTTAATAGTGAATGGTTTTGCCAGCATGTCGCTGACGCCCATTTCGCGAGCCTGCAAAATCCGCTCGGGTTCCGTGTAGCTTGTGATCAACATAAAGGGCACAAACCGGTCTGGGCTATCTTTGTGACGACGGACCCAACGCAGGAACATCATGCCGTCAATCGGATGCATGTCCCAATTGGATATAATGATATCGATTTGCTGAACACCAACCCGCATCGGTTCATTTTTGACCCGTTGCAGGAAATGGATGGCGTCACCGCCGTGCTCTACAGCAAAAACATTACCAACACCCAGAACCTTCAACGAATTTACAAGTAGGGAGCGGATAAAAGGGCTATCTTCCGCCAAAAGGATGTTTACGCGATCAAAATCATAGTCACTCATACAAAACCTTTATGCCGTATCAACGGTGCCGACCCCGGAAGCGATTCTAGCTGTCAATCTGCAGCAGGGTCAAATCTATTATATTCTACTTATCGTGATCACGGTTTTTAATCACCAAGACAGTCTGCTCCAAACGGGTTAACAATTCTTTGCTAACGCGGGCACGGCGCGGATCATCTACCCCTGGATACCCCATCTGTTCCGCCCGTTCTGCTTCGCACGCCAGACGCCAAGCGCCAATGCTGCGGGCCGCGCCTTTCAATTTATGCGCATCGGACCGCCAAGTGTCATTGCCGGAGGCGCACAAAGTCTCCAAATATTTGGGAGCATGCTCCAGAAATATCGCCAAAACCTGCTTCTGGAGATCACGGTCACCGCCCGTAAACTCATTCAGGTGACTATCATCTAACACGACGGTCTCATCCCAGGAAGACTGTGCCACGCGTTACTTCACTTTCAGTATTTTACGCCCTGTGGCGGTAAGCTTGCAGACAAGCCAATCAGGTTTGATCGGGTTTCTATACCAGCTTTCAGCCCAGCCATTTTTAATGCAGGACTTGATGGTCTGATCTTTGAAACGCTGCCCTTGTTTATCAAACAGCGGGAGCTTGCCTCCCGGCTGTTCCAGCCCACGCTCAAGATAGCGACGCTGCGCAGCAGTGACACCCGCCTTTTTTGTCCGTGCTTTTTCGATTGTTTCAGCCATGGCATTATCCCTTTTGCCAACAGAATGAATTTTTACCGAAAACCTTCATAAACATACAAGAAATCCATGTTTTTGCCATAACTCATAGGCAAGAGTGGTCTATGACGCCTCTACAAGTGACGCAACAGTTGACGCTGTGTCACGAAAATGAAACTGTTAACCCATGTTTTTTGGGGCTTAGGGGCGACAGAAATGTCAAGAGTGGACCTGGATTTTCCGGACGTGAATTCACAAAACGATAGCAGTTCCGATGCGCGACAAACCGCGTCGGACGAAAAACAACAAGCACAGACCAATCAGCGGGCCAATCAGCGGGCTCGTAATGCGCGGCGGTTGGTGCCGGTCATTGCCGCTGGTTTGGGGTCTGCGGTATGGACTGGCCTGGCCTTATATTATGTTTTGTCAGTTGCACCGCTGGACGCCATTACTTTGGAGCCAGTCAGCTTGGCGAGCATGGTTGCCGGTTACAGCACGCCCATCGCAATTTTTTGGCTGATTGCCCTCGCTTTTCAGCGCACAGACCCCCTTCTTGAACGCCGCCTTGCCATATCCCAAAATCTGGACCGTGCCGTCGCGCCCGTTGAGGTCGCCGAACGTCGCCTTGCGGACCTGAACAAAGCACTGGTGAAGGAAATCACCAACATTGATGCCGTTGCTGACCTTGCCTCCGACCGGCTGGGTAATCTTGAAAACAGGTTTCAGGCGCAAATCAGTGACCTGTTTTCTGCCACAGCCGACACGGAAGCACGCACCGCAAGCATCCGCGAGTTGCTGGAGCGGGAACGCACGGCCATTCAGGACCTGACAAAAGATGTCGAAACACGCATCACCGGCCTTGAAGCGACCGTGAATAGCATGAGCGACCGGGTCGAAGGTGCCGGATCAGCAGCTGCAGCAACCGCAGACCATGCTCGTGACCGCGTAAACACCAGTCTAGAAGCGTTTGGCAAAGCGACAGAAGACTTTGAAAGCCGCCTTGATAAAGCCGGTGACCATGTCAGCAGCCGTGTTAATGAAGTGCAGGATATTGCTGTCGACGTAGAACTGCGCTTACAAGCCGTCACCGACAAAGTTCTCGGGGGTATGGAAAAATTCCGACATGACGTGGAAGGCTTGGAAGGCCGGTCCGCAGAGCTGTCAGTTCATATGACAACGCAGGGCACCGTTTTGAAGGAACTGGCCGAACTGGCGGCAGCAGAGTCTGCCAAAATTGAAGAAAGCCTGCGCACCCATGTCGGCGAAGTCCGCACCGCCGCAAACGAAGCACTGGAAAGCACCAATGACGTCTCGAAAGTCTTCTCGGACCGGGCCCAAGCCATGTCCGACCAGATTATCGAAACGGTGGGGCGTGCCAAATCCATGCTGGACGAAGCAGGACAGTCTCTTGAAGCCCACAGTACATCTGCCTTGGAAACGAGTGAACGCGTGAATGCGCAAACCCTGGCCACCACAGAACAAACCGGCAAACAGGTGCTGGAGCATGCCAAACAGGTTGATCTGGTGTTGGAAGACGGTCTGGAACGCGCGCGGCGCGCTCTGGATGCAACCCTATCCACGATATCGGAGCAAAACAACGCAGCAACACAAGAAGCAGAGGCAATGGCCGAGCGCACATTACAACATATTCGCCAACTAAGAGCAGGTGTTGAAGACCAGATGGCAGAACTTGCGAAAGCAGGCGAAGAAGCCGGGCAATCGCTTTCCGGCTCAGCCGAACAAATCGAAGACCGGGCGCGCGCGCTGGCAGAACAATCAGAGAAAACCAAAACTGAAATTGATGCCGTTAAAGGCAGCATGGGTGAACAAAGCGAGGTTTTATCTGACCTGTTGGGTGACACACGAATGAAGCTGTCACGACTTGAGGAAGATCTGACACGCCAGCGCGATGCTTTAAATGCTGCATCCGATGATGCCGCAAATAAGGTAATCGAAGCGGCGGAACGGTTTACCTCCCAAACTGCTGTATTGCAGGAAAAAGCCGGAGAAACCGAAGTTTTCTTAAGCGAAAAAACCACCGCTCTCTCGGATGCGGTATCCGACGTTGAAACAAAAGCTATAAATGCCGCTGATTCTGTCATGACTCAAAGCGATGCGTTAAGCAGAAACGCGGCTATCCTGGACGAGCAACTTCATGAGACAAGCCAGAAATTGGGGCGCGCCGCCGAAGCTTTTGCTGGTGAACGAGAGCGCATTATTGAAGAAGCTGGCGACGTTATCCAAAGCCTGGATAAATCAACAGAACGTATGGATGCCCAGATCGCTCAGTTTGCCGAAAGCTCCACGGAAGCAGCGGCACGGCTTGACTCCGCAAGTCAGGCGTTAATGGACCAAACCGAGCGTGCACAAACAGAAATGCGAACATCTGTATCGCAAACTGGCGAGGAACTCAGCGCCAGCATCGGTGAAATCAGCGACAAGGCGGGAGAGCGCATCACGTACCTTCAAGAACAAATGCAGGCCACGCTAAACCGGGTTCTTTCTGATTATGAAGAAAGTGCAGAACGTGCCGAAAAAGAAAGCGCTCTGCTTGCGATGCGCCTGGGCACAGAGTCTGACAAGATCGCCAATCAGGCGGAACAGTTTATTGAAAAAACTGCTGAAATCGAAAAACGGATCGTATCGGCAACCAAAAATGATTTTGCCCGCACGTCAGCGCTGCTTATGGAAAGCTTGCAGTCTGCTTCCATCGACATAAACAAGGCCCTTTCGCAAGATCTGCCTGATGGAGTTTGGGAAGGCTACCTTGAAGGCGATAAATCGATCTTCATGCGGCGTACGCTGAAAATGGGGGACCGCACCACCCGCAGGGCCATTGCCGAAAAATACAAACTGGATAGCGAGTTCCGCGAGACTGTTGCGCGCTATTGCCGTGATTTTGAAGGATTGATGGAACGCGCAATGATTGGCGACAAAGGCAGCGCACTGTCTGTAACACTGATTTCATCAGATATGGGCAAGCTTTACATTCTAATGGGACAATCGCTGAAGAAATTCAGCTAAATTTCCAGGTTGGGGGAACCATGACATTGAAGATGCTGACGTTAGCAGCAACAATTTTTGTTGCTGGCTGCACGGAGGAAACTCCGCGACAAACCGATACGGCAGATACAACCGTCCAGCAGCCTGTGCGCTGGCGCATGACAAGCACGTATCCGTCTACGCTGTTGCAAATAGGCACGCTTGGAAAACGGTTATCTGATGAATTGTTGCTAATCTCGCAAGGTGACATAGAGTTGAAATTCCATGAGCCCGGCGTTTTGGCCCCACCCTTTGAGACATTTGATGCCGTTAGCTACGGCGCGGTTGAAGCAGGCTGGTCAACACCGGGTTACTGGGCCGGTAAGGAACCTGCCCTACAATTATTTGCTTCTGTGCCCTTTGGCCCTTCCGCGCCGGAATATTTAGCCTGGTTCGATTTTGGCGGCGGCAAAGCCTTGTTTGATGAAATTTATCACAGTCATAACATCCACAGCGTTATTTGTGGCCTGACTCCACCGGAGGCTTCTGGTTGGTTCAAAAAAGAAATCAATTCAATCGAAGACTTTCGCGGCTTGAAAATCCGGTTTTTTGGTCTGGGCGGTAAAGTTATGGAGAAAATCGGCGCTGCGCCTCAGTTGATTGCCGGCGGTGAAATATACCAAGCCCTTGAACTGGGGACTATTGACGCCACTGAGTATGCGATGCCCGCCGTTGATGAACGTATGGGTTTTTACGAAGTCGCAAAACACTATTATTTACCGGGCTGGCACCAGCAATCTACCTTCTTTGAATTGATGATCAATCTGGATGCATGGAACGCCTTATCCAACAACCAGCAGCACCTTATTGAAACCACCTGTTCCGCCAATGTGCGTCACGGTGTTTCCGAAGGCGAGGCTCTGCAGGCGGATGCAATGGCGCGGCTGGAGGAAAAAGGTGTGCAAATACACACATGGTCGCCAGAAATTCTTTCTGCACTTCGCATAGCATGGAATGACGTTGCCGCTGACCTGCAGACTGAGGATGAGGCATTTGCAAGCGTTTGGCAGTCGCTTGCTGCATTTAGGGCAAAATACAAAGGATGGGCCGACCGCGGCTATCTGAAAAACGAATGATGAACCGTTTATTGTCTATTTCTGCGTTTTTAAAGCGCATTGCTGAGACTTTGGGTCGCCTTTCTGCCTGGCTGATTGTTGTGCTTATTATGGTCATAATCACCGACGTCACGTTACGGCACTGGTTTGTTATCGGCTCCACAAAGTTGCAGGAGCTGGAATGGCACTTACACGGCGCCCTATTTCTGCTGGCGCTTGGCTGGGCATACAGCCGTGATGCCCATGTGCGGATAGAGCTTGCCAGCGAGCGGTTCGCCCCCAGAACAAAAGCATGGGTGGAGCTATTTGGTTGCCTTGTTTTCCTGTTACCATACGTCGCTGCAGTCATCTGGTTCGGCATAGACTATGTTGGCTACAGCCTTGAGTATAACGAAGCCAGCCCTTCTGCGACCGGGCTACCGGACCGATGGATTATCAAAGCCGCTATTCCAATAGGGTTTTTAACCCTTGGTTTTGCTGCGATTGCCCGGATGCTGGAAGCGATTGTGTTTTTGTTCGGGCCTGACGCGTTGCACGGGCAAACACATTTTGCGGGCCGCTATGCAGCGGATAAAACGCCAGAGGAGACAGTCTGATGGATATGTTCATCACCCTGCTCCCGTTCTTGATGTTCGCCTGCTTAGTGCCACTGTTATTCAGCGGCTATCCAATCGCTTTCATTCTTGGTGGCGTTGGACTGGGGTTTTGGGGCCTGGCAGTAGCAATAGGCATTGAAAACCCAAACAGCTTTTTTCTGGTCGTCAGCCGCATTTTCGGCGGCGTCGTGAACAAACAAATCCTGGTCGCCATTCCCATGTTCATTTTCATGGGCACCATGATGGAACGCAGCGGTATTGCCCGTGATTTATTGAATACGCTTCAACTGATGACGCGGCGCGTGCCTGGTGGGTTAGCGCTCTCTGTGACGCTTTTGGGGGTTATTCTGGCAGCAACCACCGGCATTATTGGCGCCAGCGTTGTGATGATGACGCTGATGGCTCTGCCCGTCATGCTGGAGCGCGGGTATGACCGGGCATTGGCAACAGGCACCATAGCTGCATCCGGCACGCTGGGTATTCTTCTCCCGCCATCGATCATGCTGGTGGTGATGGCGGATTTGCTGGGCACATCCGCGGGCGGGCTGTTCCTTGCCGCTATTGTGCCAAGCCTGATGCTGGCGAGCTTTTACCTCCTGTATATATTTATACGAACCAGCCTGAACCCTGCGCTGGCCCCTATACAGGAAACAGATGATACTTTACCTGCATTGACGCCAGGCATCATTATCAGGAGCTTTTTACCACCGCTGGTGCTTATTCTTGCCGTTTTAGGGTCGATTTTTAGTGGTATTGCGACCCCGACAGAAGCCAGCGGTGTCGGCGCGTTTGGTGCATTGGTGCTGGCCCGCCTTCGCGGAGAACTGCGCTACACCGTGCTGCGGGACGTGGTGGAGCAAGCGACCTTAACGACCACCATGCTGTTCGGACTGTTTGTTGGTGCAACAGCCTTTTCTTACGTTTTTGCGTTACTGGGCGGCCATGACCAGATTTTGCATATTATCCAGTCCAGCGGCACGAGTGGCTGGACTGTTCTGCTAATCCTGATGGTGGCCGTGTTCCTTCTGGGCTTCTTTTTTGACTGGATCGAAATTACGCTGATTATCCTGCCTGTGTTTGCGCCTATCATTGCTCATCTGGATTTTGGTGGACACCTACCAGATCCTGGGCTGACAACCATGTGGTTTGCCATATTGATGGCAGTGAACCTGCAAACCAGTTTTCTGACACCACCGTTTGGTTTTGCGCTGTTTTATATGAAGGGCGCTGCGGGTAACATGGTAGCATTGAAGGATATATACCGCGGCATTATCCCCTTTGTTATTCTGCAGCTTCTGGGGTTGCTTGCCATCTTGATGTGGCCAGAGATTGCTTTGTGGCTGCCGCTTAACGGACGCTAAAAAACAGCATCTGAACAAGAAAGAAGCCCAGAAACCGGGCTTCTTGGGGAAATAAGCTCTGCAAAAACCTGATTATGCCGCTGAAGCGCTGCTTCCCACATCGGCAGAGCCTAGCTTGCCGATCAGGTAATCAAGGTTTTCTGTGTCAATTTCGTCTTCAATGCGCGTTAGAACACGCTCAATCATCAATTTGCGGTAGGTTTCGCGGTCATCACCGCCGGTTTCCAGCATTTCGGTTGATAGATCAAGCGCCGCGCGCGCCATGACGAGAAACTGCGGCGGCATATCAGATACTTCAAACAATCGCTTCAAACCCATTTCGCCGCCATCATGCACCAGCTTGTACGCATTAATAACGGGGATACCTGCTTTTTTGGCAAGGGCCACTTCGAAAAAGGTCGTGTCACCCATGCAGAGGGCCCGCAGCATCAGTGTCGGCGTCAGGCGCCCATTGGCTTCAAGCTGATCAACCAGTTGCTGAACAGTCCGTTGATCGCCACCTTCAACCAGCGATACCGTTGCTTTCTCACGGCTTTCAAGCAACAGGTCGGTTGCGGTTGTTGGGGAAATTTCATGATGCGTCATGATATGATCGCGCAGTTGCTCCGATACCATGGTGACCAGACGCTCTGACACCCCAACCGGCAAATCCTGGCGCTGCGCCATCGGGGCATTCACCTTCTGGCTGGTACCAAACTTATCGAGCACACGGTCAAACGTGCCTTCGTTCAAGCTTGCGCCCGTGTTACCAACCAGCGCTGCAACCACATCCTCATCATCTGTGTCAACCAGCGCGTCGGCAACACGTTCCGACACAATAGAGCGGCCTGCAACCGCCTTCTGATGATCAGCGCTACGTGTTTTAACGATTTCGACCAAGTCTTCGTCTGTAAGCACCGAGGACGATTCGATCATCGGCATTGCGACGCTTTCGACATCTTTTGCCAAGGCTGCCGCAACGTCGTGCGGCACAGACGGGTTATCTTTCAAACTGTCGGACAAGGCCTCGCGCACACGCACGGCGGCATCTTTGACCATGGCACGAAAAATATCTTCTGCAATGGCGCGCTCCGCCTCACTCAGCGCTTTACCGGCAAAAGTGTTGGCGACTTTCTCCGCCGCCACTGCGCGGTTATCGCTGTTTGGATCTTGCAGAAGTTTGGCTACATCAGCACTGGAAAGGGTTGTCTCGTCGGACACAGCGGAAATCCCCTAAATTACAAATTACATGTGTGCTTTGATGCGTTTCCCAAAGCTTAGCCCGACAATAAAAGGAACAAGTTAACCCGTCGTTAAAAGCTCTCTAAACTTTTAGCGGCACATTTACACAGTGTACCTTGCCTGAAGATGGACTTGCACAAGCCTAAAAGAACGGCATTTATCACCGTTTTTTTACTTGAGGCATCTTTCCATTGAGCCAAAGCGCGTTAGCGGCTAGCATGCGCGGCATTTAAGAGTAGTGGCACCAAAATGCCTCTATTCCCTGTCAAAGCGGCGAAAATAAAGACCGCATAAACAGTATCCTACCGAAGGGGGAATATGTATGAAACGCCTGATGGCACGTTTTGCAATCATCGGCGCACTCGCCGCTTTATTGGCACCTGCAGCACTGGCCCAGGATGGAAGCGGCACATTTGCCGAAGCCGTCAACAGTGTTATGGCACCCGTAAGCACATTTGTATCCGGCATCATCTTTTTCACGCTGCAGGATATTGTTAGCACCCTCCCTCCCATACCCTTTATCGTGTTATGGCTGTTGGGTGGCGGTATTTTCTTTAGCTTTTACATGGGCTTCCCCAATCTCAGGCGGTTTGGGCATTCCATCACCATCGTCAAAGGTACCTATGATGACCCCGATGACCCCGGTGAAGTCACTCATTTTCAGGCGTTAACGGCTGCGGTCTCAGGCACAGTTGGACTTGGCAATATCGCCGGTGTGGCGATTGCGATCTCGGTTGGTGGCCCCGGCGCCACCTTCTGGATGATACTGGCAGGCCTGTTTGGCATGACATCCAAGTTTGTGGAATGCACACTCGGCGTAAAATACCGTGAAATCGACGAACATGGCGTGGTTTCAGGTGGGCCAATGTACTATCTGTCCAAAGGCTTGGCTAACCAAGGCCTGCCGACGCTGGGTAAAGTTCTGGCTGTTATCGCAGCCGTGTTCATCATCGGTGGCGCTTACGGTGCGGGCGCGATGTTCCAGGTCAATCAGTCGTCTATCCAGTTCACGAACGAGCTTGCGGCACTAACAGGCGGTGAAAACAGCCTGTTTTTTGAACGGCCCTGGCTGTTTGGTATCGTATTCGCGATGGCGGTGGGTTTGGTGATCATTGGTGGTATTCGCCAAATCACCCACGTAACCGAGTTTTTGGTGCCGATTATGGCAATCACTTATGTTACCGCGTCACTGTTTGTGATTTTTGGTAATTTCAGCGAAGTGCCCGCAGCTTTTGGTCAAATTTTTGCTGGGGCCTTTACAGGCGAAGGTGTGACTGGCGGCATTATTGGTGTTTTGATCCAGGGCTTAAGGCGCGCGACATTTTCTAATGAAGCAGGCCTTGGTTCTGCTTCAATCGCGCACTCTGCAGCAAAAACCAAAGAACCGGTTTCTGAAGGCCTCGTCGCGCTTCTTGAGCCGTTCATTGACACAGTGGTTATCTGCACGATTACAGCCCTTGTAATTATCCTGACTGGGTCAGTTGATCCGTCTGCCTCCGGGACTTTGGCTGGCATTGCCTTAACATCAAAAGCGTTTGCAACGGTGATCGACTGGTTCCCTTACATCCTGACGGTTGCGGTTGTTATGTTTGCGTTCTCAACATCCATCACCTGGTTTTATTACGGTCAGCGCTCTTTTCTGTGGTTGTTCGGCAACAACAAAAACGCCGACTTCGCCTTCAAAGTGTCTTATTTGCTGGTACTGATTATCGGGTCAGCCATGTCACTGGCGCCAGTTATGGATATGGCGGATGCATTGCTGCTCGCCATTGGCTTCCCGAATATTCTTGGCCTGTTCCTGCTGCGTAAAGAAGTTAAAGGCATGCTTGATGACTATTTCGCGCGGATCAAGTCTGGCGAAATCAAACCCTATGCCGAAAAACAAAAGGAAACTGGCAACGCCTAAAACTGCGACCGTTTGTATGATCGACCAGGCGAAGGTTGGTCCTTATGTTCAGCATGGGTTCAGACGCATAGACCCAAAGTGACGCCATTGGCGTGGTTGGTTCATACATGGAGTAATTGATGAAGTTTTCTGTTAAAATCCCAGCGTTCGTGGCCATAGTATCGGCTTCGGTTTTGCTTGGTATGCCTGCAGCGAATGCAGATGCGGCGGATACCAGCATTTCTGCTGGAGGCGATGTAACAAAAGGTAAACGTCTGTTTAACCGGTGCAAAGCGTGTCACAACTTAACGGCTACAGCGCGCCGCAGAATTGGCCCGAACCTTGATAGCCTGTTTGGTCGCGAAGCGGGTTCCCGTGAGGGATTTAAATATTCGCAGGCGATGAAGGAAGCCGATTTTGTATGGACGGAGCAAAATCTGGATGAATGGTTGGCGCAGCCACGCACATTTTTACCCGGTAATAAAATGGCTTTTGCTGGTTTGCGCAATGATCAGGACCGTAAAGACCTGATGGCATATTTGCGCGAAGCGACCGTTGAAGCCCCTGAGTAAGAACTTAAGTAAACAGCCACCGAATAAGAAACGAATAAAGCTAGAAACACGAGAGCGCATAGAGGACGACAATGAGACATATAAAGAAATTCCTGGCAATTATCTGGTTGGTAGCTCTTCCCGCGACCGCGCAGGACAAAGCCGTTGACGATACCCGTGGTGCGATCGAGTTTGTGGAAGGCTTGGCCAGCGAAACAATCGCTGTTTGGAGCGACAGCAAGCTGACTGAAGAAGAACGCACAGCAGCGTTTCGCGCAATTTTTGAAGATGCAACAGACATCAATTTGCTGGCACGTGGTATGCTAGGCCGCCATTTCAGAACAGCAACGCGGGAGCAACGTGAGCGTTACATGCAGGCCATGAGCGACTATATTGTTGCCGAATTTGACAAACGCATGACTCAGGTCGGTTTCCGGGAATTGAAAGTTATCGGGACCAAGCCGGCTTCCGGCAAGGCGGGGCATGTTTTTGTGCGGACCGAGGTACAACGAGATCAAGGCCAACCAATTCTTGCAGATTGGCGCATTCGCAAGAAAGCGGGTGAATTTCAGATCGTCAATCTTGAGTTTGAAGGCATCAACCTAATGATCACAAACCGGGACGTATTTTCAGCGAAAGTAAAAGATGTTGGTGTGGACGGTCTTATTGTCTGGCTGAAAGATCAATCTGAGAGCGCAGAATAGCACGTAAAATAACTGTGCTCAGGCATACACCGCACTCCAGCCTCGTCGGTTCTAAACAACTTCCAGGGTGCATTCCAGACGCAGGCTCCCGGCCGTATTAAATAGTGCCGACTCCAGCGCTTGCACCCTGTCTTCTGGGGCCCAAATGGCAAATCGAGTGCGATAATGCGCCTGCCCTGCTTCATCCACATTGCGCTTGCTGCTCATGCGGACCACATTGGCACCGTATTCCACCAACACTTCGCTGATACGGGCAATAAGACCGGGGCGGTCACCGCCCGTTATTTCCACAACATGTGAAATTGTTGCTGTTTCCCCGCGTGTCGTCTCGAAGGCAAAAGGCGCAACAGCAATGCGGGCGCCCGCCAATGTTTGCAAATTCGCCAAACCATTTGAAATCTCATCCGGTGTGTCCCCTGATGTGAAGGTCGCAACAGCAGAAAACTCAAATCCGCCGCCCAAAACAGCATATGAACTGTCAGCGATATTTGCACCAACATCAAAAAGGTAACTTGTCACCTCAGAAATCACACCGACCTGATCTTTGCCAACAATCGAAACCAAAAAATTCTCTGACGCAGTCATATACCGAAAAATCCTCTACAGAACGGCAAAAAAAGGTGGAGTTTTGTGCCGCATTTGATACACAGGCGCCGTCTAACCAACGTCATCAGCGCTCTTGGCAGGTAAAAGTATCTACCATTTACTGAATAGGGAACAATACAATGGCCGACAAGCAACTTCTTCATCTTGTGTTTGGTGGGCAGGTCACAGACCCGCAGTCTCTTGAATTCAAAGATCCATCAAAGGTCGATATTGTCGGGATTTATGGCAGCTATGCAGAAGCAGAAAACGCCTGGCGTAGTGTGAGCCAGGCCAATGTTGATGATGCGTTGACCAAGTATGTTGTCGTTCACCTGCATCGCATGCTGGAGCCAGATGCCTAAGCAGGTTTGGTTGCTAAAAACGTGCGTTAGTGTTCAGCCACAGAAGCTGATGTTGAAAAGTAGCTGTTAATGCCAGCGCTGATGGCTGTGCCGTCGGTGTCATAGGCCCCTATCTTGCCTTCCAGAACACGTTTGGCTTCAATGGGGTCTGTCAAATCCAGCCGCGAGAGTTCCAGGTTTACCAGCCGCTTCAGGCCTTCATGGTTTATTGATTCGGTCATTTTTCTTATTCCAATTACATCTTTTTATTCTTTCTTGTATGGCATCCAAATTCGTCAATTCGGTTGCTAATTCATGACGCTTTTAAGAAAAAATAGGAATACAGTTCAAATTCTCAAACCACGTCACAGAGCTGAAAGGCGCACCCTGCAGGCATTTTCAGCGCACAAAAGCGCGGCAACATACTGATGATGGATTGCCATGTGACTTGGACAAAAGGGCTGGAAACACGATGTTGCGAGCAACAATTGACAAACTAATCGTGCGTTATTATCTCACCTCGTGGTAAGGAGTAACCCATGAACCATAACGCTACAGTATCAAAGTCACCAATGTTCAATATTGGGCAGGTTGTACGCCATCGGTATTTCCCGTTTCGCGGGGTGATTTTTGACGTAGACCCTGAATTTGCCAATTCTGAAGAATGGTGGGAAAGCATCCCGGCAGAAATTCGCCCGGAAAAAGAGCAGCCCTATTACCACCTGTTCGCTGAAAACGAAGAATCAAGCTATGAAGCTTATGTCTCGCAACAAAATCTGGTTCCTGATGTGACCGATGAACCGATTAATCATCCGGACGTGGAAGAGTTGTTTTGTGACTTGAAAAACGGTCGTTATCAACTGAAAGCGTTTCCCAAGCACTAAACACACTGTTTGCCTTGATGAATTCAGGCGTTTAACCACAAAAAAAGCGTCCGAAAGGACGCTTTTTTGCTAACAGCACTATGAAGCGTTATGCGACAAAAATTGCCATAAACGCCAACACTGCGGCAATCGCAATTGCAGACCGCACGCTGTATCTGATGAATGCGCTGTAAGTACCTTTTTGTTCTTCAATTTCCATAGACATGGCGAACTGTTCCTTTGCTCGTCAGCGAGGCTGGTTTGAATTTCGCTTTCTATAGCGCAACGTCTGCCCGTCGCCAAGACGAAATCTGGCAGAAAGCAGCCTTTTTCAATCACGCGTTGACAGACAGTCCTGCAACAATGCTGGCGCAATATTACCACCGGAAATAATACAAACCGTGTTTTTGCCCGCTGTTTCCACTTTTCCTGCCAATACCGCAGCCAGCGCCGCGGCTCCGCCCGGTTCAGCCACAAGTTTCATATGTCGTGCAGCAAACGCAACTGCCTCGCAGGCCTCATTATCGGATATTGTTACTCCTTTAACTTGGTTTTCCTGCAATACCGGGAATGTCAGCGGACCGGGGCTTGGAGTCAGCAACGCATCACAAATTGAACGCGCAGCAAAATCCACCGTTTGTATTGTGTTGGTTTCCAGGGATCGCTTTACGTCGTCAAAGGCGGCAGGTTCCACGACATACCCCTGCATGTCTGGAAATATTTCCCCGTACACTGTGAAGGAGCCAGAGGCCAACCCGCCACCGCCGCAACACACAAGCGCTTGATCCGGTGTTATACCCATGTTGGCAAGGTCATCTGCGACTTCCAGCGCCGACGTACCCTGCCCGGCCATAATGAAGGGGTCATTGTAAGGCGGCACAACAATAACCCCGCTGTCACCGGCGACGCGGCGCGCAACCTCTTCGCGGTCTTCATTGTACCGGTCATACAAAATCACTTTTGCGCCATAACCACGCGTCGCTTCAAGTTTCAGAGTGGGAGCGTCTTCTGGCATCACAATCGTGGCAGCAATGCCCAAAATCTGGGCCGCACGGGCAACACCCTGCGCATGATTGCCGCTGGAAAAAGCCAGAACGCCGCACTCTTTTTCTTCATCGTTCAACCGTGACAGACGGTTATAGGCCCCGCGAAACTTGAAAGAACCAGTATGCTGCAAGCATTCCGGCTTTATAAAAACGCGGCCGCCGGCAATTTGATTCAGTTTTATATTTTCGATAAGCGGCGTACGTGCTGCAACGCCTTGTATCTGCTTTGCGGCAGAGCGAACATCATCAATTGAAATTGCCAGGCTCACTGTGTTTTGCTCCGTTTTTGCGCTTGTCGCTTTTTTCGATCTTGCCACCACCGGCCCAGTTTTACCTCAGCCTTACGGCGCTGTTTTCTGATAAAGGGAAAATCAACCGACAGAATAATAAACCCAAGCGGGATCATCCAGAACCCTAATACTGGTAAAAAACCGAGGATACCGCCGATAACTAGCAGAATACCAACGACAAACCGCCCGAGGCGTCCCTCAGGCATAATCTTTTTTGCTGTTTGCCTCACAAATGCTCCGCCGCACTATCAACTAAACTCAGCCAATATCAGATATGGTCTTTTGCATGCGGTCTACAATCAGGTCTATGTCAGATTTTTGGCTGATGATCGGTGGCGCGATAGCAATGTTGTCTGATGACAACCTGACCTTAAGTCCATTTTCAAAAGCGCGACCAAAAATCTGCGATGACCGGCTCATGGGCTTGTCATCTATGCGTTTGAAGGTTAACGCCGACATAAACCCTAAGTTTCGGACATCGGATATAACGTCTGACTCCGCAAGATGGTGCATCGCATCTTCAAAATAGCCTTCAAGCGCACGGACATTTTCATAGGCGCCCAGTTCTGCATAAAGTGCCTGCGCCGCCTGAGCCGCAGCCACCGCCAGCGGATGCGCGGAATAGGTATAGCCGTGGAAAAACTCCACGCCTTCACCGCCAGCTTCCATAAAGGTATCATAAATCTGGCTCTGCACTGCGACGGCCCCCATCGGCACTGTACCGTTGTTAAGCGCCTTGGCAGTCGTGATCAGGTCTGGTTCAACGCCAAAGCGTTCTGCCGCCGTTGCATAACCCAAACGGCCAAAGCCGGTGATAACTTCATCAAATATCAACAATATGCCGTGTTTGCGGGTGATATCGCGCAAACGTTCCAGATACCCAACAGGCGGCACATACACACCGTTTGACCCTGCCACCGGCTCAACAATCACCGCGGCAACAGTTGACGGGTCATGCAGCGTTAAAATGCGTTCCAGCTGGTCGGCATAGTCCGCACCAACATCTGGCTGCCCCTTTGAGCGATGCATCCGTTCGTCATAGGGCAACGGCATATGGTCAACCCCCGGCAACATGGCACCGAAGAATTTACGGTTATTCACCATACCGCCCACGCTGATGCCGCCAAATCCAACGCCGTGGTATCCGCCTTCCCGTCCAATAAGGCGCACACGTTGCCCTTCCCCGCGCAGGCGATGGTACGCAAGCGCTATTTTAAGCGCCGTTTCCACCGATTCAGAACCGCTGTTGGTATAAAAAATATGATTAAGGTCGCCCGGCATGGTGTCGGCCAGCGTGTTTGCAAGTTCAAATGCAGCCGGGTGTCCGTACCCAAACGACGTGGCATAATCCAGTTTCCCCGCCTGCTCCCGGATCGCCTCAACTATCTTCGGCTGGTTATGGCCAAGCGCGCAGCACCACAGGCCGGACGAACCGTCAAACACCTGTCGACCATCGGTGGTGGTGTAAAATAGGCCATCCGCGCTTTGCAGCAGCCTTGGATTAGCCTTGAAGGCCTTGTTGGGCGTAAATGGCATCCAGTAAGCTGCCATATCATCGTTAATGCGCCGGATATCGTGGGCCATCGCGTCCCTCACAGTTTTATACCGAATGAAAAAACCAGCCTACATCAGGCTGGTTCTTGAAGTACCCTAGAATTATTCACCGAAGCTATAGCGTAATCGCGCGCCGAAAGTTCGGGGTCTGCTAACACCAAAGAAATGGTGCGGTTGGATATCGCCGCCTTCGTTTGTGCCATCGAAATACACCTCATCAAACAGGTTTTCGACGTAGGCTGTTATCGCCCAACCGGCCTCGTCTTCATATCCAACCCGCAAGGATACGTCGGTCCACCCCGGGTTACGGGCAACTTCAAGGTTTTCTATGCCGCCAAACGCACTGCTTTGCGCGCGCCAATCAACGGTAACATTCATTTCGCCTGTTTTACCAACCTGCCGGTGATAGGTTGCAACCCCGGACATTACCCATTTGGGCACATCACCCAACCGGTTGCCGTCGCTGCCTTCAAATATGTCTTCTGCACCTGATATTTCAGTGTCGTTGAATGACCCCGTCAAGTAGAGGTCGATATTATCGGTGACGATAGCCTGGGCGCCCACTTCAACGCCGAAGGCTTCCACTTTACCGATGTTTTCAACCCGGTCACCGTTATCAAAGAAACTAAGCTGAAGGTCGGTGTAGCGGTAATAATAGGTCGCCAAATCCAGCCTTAGTCGGCTGTCCAGCAAATCGCCCTTGGCACCAACCTCGTATGACCACACAGTTTCCGGATCAAACTGGTTCAGGCTTGCACCCGGCAGCACGACAGAGTCGTCATCAACGCCATCTGGCCCGGGCACAATAGCAAAACTGCCAAAGCCACCAGCCTTGAAGCCTCGCGTAACGCTGGCATACATGGTCCATTCATCGGACGCATGATAGCGTGCGACAAAGCGCGGCGTGAAATCATCCCAACTGGCACTGCCATCGACAAAGCCATCGGTCGTCACGCCAAAAATATAGCGTGGGCCAAGCTCACTATCGATCGGCAAGATATTGATCGCGAAGTCTTTTTTATCATAGGTGTAGCGCATGCCTACACCCAGCTCCAACTTATCGCTGACCGCATAGTTCAGGTCCAGGTATGCGCCCCAGCCTTCAAAATCACCCCTAACCCGGTTACTTTCGGTCAGTTGGTTCGCGCTGGGGGTAAATTCCGGATACTCATAGTAAGCGAAGAGGTCAGCACAGCTGTAATAATAGTAGGCTCCACAAATCACTTCTTCATTGATGCGTTGAGAAAACAGCGCGTCAATGTCCTCTCGGTAATAGGAAACACCCGCATACCAGCTTAACGGCCCTTCGGTTTCACCGATCAGGCGCAATTCCTGCTCAAAGTAATTGCCGCCCTGATCCTGATTATAGTCGTTAATCGAAATCGGCAGACCGTCGAAATCTTCGGCATAATCATAGGTATGATCTTTAAAGCCTGTCAGCGATGTCAGCGTCGCGAACCCCAAATCTATATCGATTTGGCCAGTGATCGACAGAATTTCACCGTTATCAAAGTTGCCAAGGCCATTATTGCTGTCCGTATCCCGCAAGTTACCCCGGTTGGTTATGCCGCCAACTGTTTCTTCTAAAAACGGAATAATCACGTCATCATTGATAGCCCGGTAGACAGACCCGCTTTGGTCGCGGTCTTCATATTCAACCGATAGCCATGCATCGACGCCCTCGTCCCGGTACGCCACCGTGCCGCGAAAAGCAGTTTTATTGTGGGCAATCAGCGGGTCATCGTCAGGACGGGCAAAATTATCAACATAGCCGTCTTCTTCGCTGTGATACCCGGCCAGACGAAACGCCAGCTTGTCACCTGCGACAAAATTCAGCGCCCCCTCAAACTCAACGATATCACGTTCGCCAAAACCAGCCTCAACATACCCTGAAGTGCCGTCAAACGAAGGTTTTGCGGTATGCAAACTAAACGCGCCTCCAATGGCGTTACGGCCAAACAGAAAGCCCTGCGGTCCACGCAAAACCTCTGCACGGTCCATATCAAACAATGACGAAACAGCAACGCCGTTGCGACCCTGGTAAAAACCGTTTTTGAACATGGCAACCGACGGGTCACCGCCTACGCCGAAATCATTGGTCAAAATACCGCGAATACTGATCAGGTCCAGAAAGCTGTCTTTGCTGTCCCCAGCGACACCGGGCGTAAACTTCACCAGATCCTTCACATCATCCAGATTGGTGCGTTTCGTGAACGCCGCGTCAAAGACAGACATGGCAATTGGCACATCCTGCACGGACTGCGCTCGCTTTTGCGCTGTCACGATCACTTCTTCGATGACACCGTCATCATTCTGTGCCGCTACGGGCCCAGACAGCGCCATAAGCGCGATCAGCGAAACACCGGTATTAAACTTATTCGATTTCAGAGCTTTGCCCCGGTTCGACTGGACATTGATTGCAATCCCTGCGTCCATCGTTTCCTCCAATAGCATCGTACTCAGACCGCTTTTGCGCGAGCCTGTGTTTGTTATTAAACGGCAGTACCCAGCTGCCCTATAAACCCACGTTGATAATTACATCACAAAAACCGGGCCCAAGCATCAAATAATCTTGGCATCAGTTAAAATACGACGCACCGGTTCCAGTTGTTGTTCATAGCGCCGCCACAATCCAACAGACCGCGAATGAGCTTTTTCCCGCACTTGTGCCGCGCTCGCGGTTGTCACGCTGGATGCCTGCGTATGGAAATCAAGGCATTCATCCTGCCACTCTAAATCTAAATAATTTATTATTTTTCGTGCACTTGTTTCTATTTCCTCAACTGTTTTCTCATAACTTACCTCTAGCATTCTATCACCCAAAAAGCTGTGCCAGCTCTGCATCAAGCGGCGGTACCGCACATGATGCCGCGCCATCTCTTCCAAGTCATAAGAATGATAATACGCTTCGGCAAATAACTGCTTGTAACTCGAGAAACAGCTATCCATCGGGTCACGAGTAACATGGATAATTTTCGCATTAGGCAACGCCGCTGCGATCAGGGGAACATACAAATAGTTTACTGGCATCTTATCGACAAAATGCGGCGTATCCCGTCTAAGGGTGCGCGTTGTTTGCAGGTACATATGCCCAAGACTAGCAGGGTCAATTTCTGCAGCTTTAGCGATAATCTCTGCCGTCATGGGTTTTGGCGAAGTTATGCCGGATAAACGCTTGATCGACATGGAAAACTGCTGCAACTCGCCCGCAGATGACACGTCGCTGTGTGCCGTAATGATGCGTTCTATAAGGGTGGTGCCAGTGCGGGGCTGGCCTACGATAAAAATCGGGGACGTATCATCGTTGCCATTCCGCACGCCATCAAGCCAAGTCCGCGTGAAGGTCTGTCGCAGAGCTTCAAACATCGCCTCTTCCGCTTCTTCATCAAAAGAAACTGCATTCCTGCGCGCTTTTGCCCCCTGTTGATAGGCCGCGAATGCTGCATCCCATTGCCCCAGGTCTTCCTGTTCTTTGCCTATGGCATAGTAAAAGAAGCTTGCTGCTTCGCTTAAAGGGGCAACCTTTGATGCCATTTTAGTCATTTGGTTAATGTGTTGGTCGGTATCCGCCTTTTTGAGACGCGATTTCATCCAGTGCGCTTGTGCTGCGTCTGGCCGAATTGCCAAAACCTTATCAAGCGCCGCCTCAGCTTCATCAAAACGCCCTAGAAAGGTTAGCGCTTTGGCACGACTTAATTCATAAATATCATTGTCTGAATGACTGGCGGCCTTGTCATACCATTCCAGTGCAGCAGGCTGATCCCCGAGCAAACTATACACCGTGCCAACAACATCCAATACCAATGGATCCTTACACGGTAATGCAGTTGCTTTACCAAGCGCCGCTTCAGCGTTGGCATACTGGCCAGACGTTACGAAGGCACGCGCCAACTGGGCCCAACCCGCAACATGACGCGCGTCCAGTGCCACAACGTTTTTGAAAGCGCGGGTTGCCGTTCCCCAATCCCGACTTTCAATACCAATTAAACCGATGAGAAAGTGAGCTTCGCCCATTTTGGGCATGTATTTCAAGACAAGCTGACTGCATGCGCCCGCCTGCTTATAATCTCTTTGATTGAGCGCGTCATACCCTCGTTTCAGGAAGCCTTGCGCGTCCTTCATGGTAAATTGCCGTGGCGGGCCGCCACCTGATCCCGTTTGCCTGTTCATGAAATCGTCATAGCAGAAATGGCCTCAAAGCCGCACAATTTCCTTGAACCGCTCAAACGCCATGCCAGTGGCCAGAATTGGCTTCCGGAGTAAACGCCCTCCGGGGAACGGGCGATGTTTCACCTGCTCCATAACACGCAGTTTCTCGTCATTGCCCGTTATGGCGTCTGCAATCATGCGTCCGGCGCTGTGCGAGGGTGCAACACCGTGGCCAGCATAGGCCTGGGTATAATAAGTGCGCGCATCCAGCCGCCCCACTTGCGGAATACGGTTCAGGCCAACGCTCAAGTACCCTCCCCATTGATACTCTATTTTTACGTCCGATAGCTGGGGGAAAACCTTCAACATCTTGGGGCGCATTTTCTTAACCAAGTCTGTTGGATGCAGACCCGTGTAGGTTGCTACGCCACCAAACAGCAAACGCTTATCCGCCGACAGTCTGAAATAATCGAGCGCCCAACGCTGATCGCACACCGCGTGGTTGCCAGGCAGAATTTCTGCCGCCAATTCGTCACCCAAAGGTTCAGTTGCAATAATATAGCTGCCAACCGGCAGCATGCGGTTGGCAAGCTTTGGCACCAGATTGCCGAGATAGGCATTACAGGCCAGCACAACCTTGTCGGCTGTTACCCGGCACCAATCCATGTCTACGACAATGCTGTCTTCGTTGTAATCCAGTTTTGAAACGCGGGCGTCTTCAAAGATGCTTGCGCCAAGCGCCTCTGCGGCTTTTGCCTCGCCGCGCACAAGATTAAGCGGATGACAGTGTGCGCCGCCCATGTCTATGAGGCCCCCAATGTAGCGATCAGACCCCACAACTGACTTCACATCCTGTTTGTCGACTATTTTCAGTTCATGGGGGTACCCTTGCGCCTCCATCGCAGCCTTGCCTTCTGTCAGGTCGCGCATGTCGCGGTCATTCATCGCCGCGTCAAAATACCCCCAGGTAAAATCACAATCAATTTGATAACGGGACACGGCGTCATGCACCAAACCGACGCAGCGGATGCCTTCTTGCCACATCAGATCAGCATGGGAAGGGCCGTAAAGCTTTTGGTATTTTTCATAGTCGCTTTGTTCCGGGCCGAACCCACCCAGTACCTGCCCACCATTTCTGCCAGACGCCCCCCAACCCACAAGATTTTGTTCTACAAGCGCAACGTCAATACCTTGTTCCGCCAACGCCAGCGCGGTTGCAACACCGGAATACCCGCCGCCGATGATACAAACTTCTACGCGCACATTGCCTTCAAGGCGGCGAAACGGCTCCTTGAAGGCGTTACTTGCCGCATAATAAGATGGCGGCAACCGGTCTGAATGGATTGAGTCTCTAATACGCATGGTTTTTAAAAATCATTGATATCATTACAAAATACGCAAATACTGGGCGTGATCAGCGGCGAAATAGCTGCGATGGGCTATTTCTTCTTCGCTTTCCCGCACCTGCACATACAGATCAACAAACGCATCCCCTAAATAGGACCGTATAACGTCGTCGGCCTTTAGCGTATCAAGCGCCATTTTCCATCGGGATGGCAGAATATCGCCAAAATCGACCAGATCAAATTCGCCCAGCGATTCCTGCGGCACAAGCTGCTTGCTGATCCCGTGATGGGTTCCCGCCAACACAGCAGCCATCACCAGATGGGGCGACGCGTCCGCACCGCTTACCCTGTGTTCAAACCGCCGATTTTGCTTATCTGCCAAGGGCAAACGCAGTGCAAGGCGACGATTGTTTTCGCCCCAACTCCGCACCACAGGAGCAAACCATTCTGGGTCAAATCGTCGGTAACTGTTCGCGTTAGGAGCAAAGATAGCCGTGGCAGCTGGCATGGTTTCCAGCATACCAGCAACCGAATGCTGCAATAGCTGTTCGCCGCCCTCACCGGAAAAAACAGCTTTGCCTGCAGCATCCAAAAGGCTGACATGGGCGTGCAGGCCGCTGCCTACTTCGTCGTTAAGGGGTTTCGCCATGAAACTGGCGAGCAAACCGTGCTTGTGCGCTATGCCGCGCACGACACGCTTTAACAGCATTGCGTCATCGCAGGCCTTTAGGGCATCGGCCTGATGGACCAGATTTACTTCAAATTGCCCATTACCATATTCGCAAACAAGGCCTTCGACGTTCAGACCCTGTCGTTTGGCGGCCTCCTCCATTTCCTCCATCAATGGCTTGTAATCACTGAATACTTCAAGATTATAGCAGTTGGCATCGGCGGCGTGCGGCAACCCATTCATGGGGCGGAGTGGTTCAGGCGGTTGGGTACCAACCTTGAACAGGAAAAATTCATATTCCAGGGCTGTTACCGGGGTAAAACCCAAGTCCGACATCTGTTCAAGTGTTCGGGAAAGTGCAGTACGAGGGCTGGCAAATAGCGGGGCACCGTCGGTATCTAACATATCAATTTGTAATTGCGCGGTTGGCCGCGTCGCCCAAGGCATAGGCTTCAACGTACCCGGCACAGCCACACACAGCCGGTCTGGGTCACTGCCAAACTCGTCCAATGTTAGCTCTGCGTTGGCACCATTAGTGGTAAGAAAAGGGGTCGTGATCGGAAAACACAGTTTACCGTCAGCAATTTTGTCCAGCGCTTCAATCGGCATCTGCTTGCCACGGAAAATACCGTTTATGTCCGCAAGAAGGACTTCCAGCACTTGTATGTCAGGATGCGCTTCACGAAAGGAAACAAACTCCTGCTCTAGCTCGCTCGCCATATTCCGCCAATCATTACAGACATCTTCATCTGTGTAATAATGACACCCCTCGCCTACCTACTGTCTGCTTGATTGTGCCCTGTTGTCAACCCGCTAAAGGCGTATTAGGGCCTTGTATGCTCACGGGTTTTGTGATCAGTTTAGCATTCATGTTACAGATTTTTGGCATGATACAGTTTTTTGGCAAATTTCCGTCGGCGTCCTAATTAGCGCCGCAAGACAGGTCACCATGGCGCTTTCAGGTTCCTATTTTGGTGTAAAAACGAGCACACTGTATCAACTGATCAAATACAGTATCTATGCCATCATCCTCTACAATGTTCTGTACTTCATAATGGAGGATTATGCTGCTGCAGCCCATCGTTTTAGAGACGGTGTAGCCTTGCGTGACTTTTACGATGCCTTCCCCCAGGCAATTGACAGCATATCGTGGTTCGTTCTTTTGCTTATGCTGGAACTGGAAACCTGGATCATTGAAGACGAACAGCACAAAGGTTTGGTGCGGTGGTCCGTAAACGCCGTCGCAGGCATTTGTTACTTCTTCATAGTTCTGGCCTTTCTGGGATACTGGCAAAAACTTATGTTTATCCTGGGGTTTGGGCCAGTAGACTTCCAAAACGCCTGTGACGCTGTGGGCAGTTACTTAAGCTACATGAAAGAAATAGATGAGTATGCCCCCCTGACGGCGCAAACCTGCGGTTCTGTCTCGGGCGGGCCATTTTACAGCAGCGCTGATCAAAGCATTTTATCGGCAGCTAAACCACATTCTGAGGGTATTCTACTGGGCTACACGGAAGTGGTGAATGCAGGCACATGGATTCTTGTGGTTATGGTGCTGTGGGTTGATGTTTTTCTGCAGCTACGCGGTGAACTGACGGAAAGATTTTACCGCATGAATGCCTACGTCAAAATCTGCCTGTATCTTATTCTGGTTACCGCAGCGATTATTTGGGGAATCTATGGCAATTTCATGGATTTCTGGGATGCTTTCATCTGGATTGCAGCCTTTTTCTTCATTGAACTGAACCTTTTGCAGTGGCACGAGGAAACCGAAGGCAGCAGCTTGCATGAAGGCGGCACAGCAGGAGGCACCCCATGAAACCGGTGATCGGTGTTATTTGTGAAACCAGTCAGCAAGGCCTGCATATGTATCATCAAACCGGTGATAAATACCTGCAAGCCATTGTGCGCTCGTCTGAATGCGTTCCGCTGCTTATCCCGGCGCTAGCCGACAGCGTGGCAGTCACAGACATCCTTGCCCGGCTTGATGGTGTGCTGCTGACCGGCGGGTACAGCAATATTGAGCGGCATCATTACGGCGCACCAGCAGCACCGGATGGCGAAAACCAGGACCCGGCGCGCGATGCATCGTTTTTCAGCCTTATCCCTGCGGTATTGAACATGGGTTTGCCCTTGTTCGGCATATGCCGGGGCTTTCAGGAACTGAATGTCGCCCTTGGCGGCACACTGCACCCACGCTTGCAAGAAGTGGATGGCCGCTTTGACCACCGGGAAAATACCGACGACCCTATCGACATACAATATGGCCCGGCCCACAGCGTAACAGTTGCCGAAGGAAGCCTGCTGCATAACATCGTCGGTGAAGTAGAGTTCATGGTCAATTCTGTACATGGACAAGGGGTCGATCAGCTCGCACCAGCCCTGAACACCGAGGCAGAAGCCGATGATGCAACAGTTGAAGCTGTATCAGTTCAGGATGCGCCAGGTTTTGCACTGGCCGTGCAATGGCACCCGGAGTGGCGCTCCTGGGAAAACCCTCAGTCACACAAAATTTTCAAGGCCTTTGGCGAAGCCGCGCGTCGCTATCAATCTGCAAAGCCCCGTGATATATAACCCCCTATCAGAAGGACGGTCCCCAGCAATGGTGGCTGAATAGGTGTTCTATGGGTGACGCAGCCCGCATCGAAGAACTAGACCGCTGGTTAAAAGCCGAAAATATTGATGATATTGAATGCATGATTGCCGACAATGCCGGTATTGCGCGTGGTAAATCCATGCCGCGGGTCAAATTTATTGAAGGTATGCAAACGGGTGGTCTGCGCATGCCGGAAACGGTCTTTGGCCTGACGATCACCGGCGAATATGCGCTGAATGACTATCTCAGCGAAATTGAACGCGATGTGATCCTTAAACCGGATCTGGATACCATTTGCATGACGCCGTGGCAGTCTGAACCCACGGCTGCCATTATTTGTGATGCGGAACTGGAAGATGGTACCCCCGTTGAATTTTCACCGCGCCAGGTATTACGGCGGGTGCTTAACCTGTATGAGGCAGAAGGCTGGCGGCCCATTATTGCGCCAGAGTTTGAGTTTTACCTGCTGGAAAAGCAGGAAGATGTCGAAGCCCGCCCCAAAGCGCCCAAGGGAGCTTCCGGCCGGCGCGACAGTGGCTCTGCCCCCTTTTCCATCGACAGCCTTGACGAATTTTCCGCTTACTTCGACGACGTTTACGATGCGTGTGAAGCGCAGGGCATCAATGTAGATACTTTGATCCACGAAGCAGGACCGGCACAGTTTGAATTCAACGTTTTTCATGGCCCCGCCCTGAATGTTGCAGACCAATCCTTCCTGTTCAAACGTATCCTTCGCCAGGTTGCGATCCACCACAACATGTTCGCCAGTTTTATGGCTAGCCCCTACCCCGACAGTTTTGGCAGCGCCATGCACATCCACCAATCGGTTGAAAACATGGAAACCGGTAAAAATATCTTCGCTGATGCTGAAGGCGAAAACACCCCGCTTTTTCTGTCACATATCGCCGGACTGCAAAAGTACCTCAAGGAAGCCATGCCGCTGATTGCACCGTTCGTAAACAGTTACCGGCGTTTTGCCATGGCTCTGTCAGCGCCAACAAACACCCATTGGAGTCGGGAAAACCGTTCTGTTGGGCTGCGCGTGCCGTCTGGTCCACCAGCGAGCCGCCGCATTGAAAACCGCGTCGCCGGGTCTGACGTGAACCCCTATTACGCAATCGCCGTCTCTTTGGCCTGTGGCTATCTGGGCATGAAAGAAGGCCTGAAACCGTCGCCAGAATTCAAAGGGTCCGCCTACGACGTTACCAGCCGGGCGCTGCCACGCCATTTCCTGGATGGTATCAAAAACATGCGCAAAAGCGATGCCCTGAAAGACGTATTAGGCGAAGCCTTCATCGAAACCTATCTGGATGCCAAGGAAATGGAGTATGACAGCTATTCTTCAGTGCTGTCCCCATGGGAAACCCGGTATTTGCTGTTGAGCGTATAGCGACAGCAAATAGCCTGATATTAATCAGCGCCGTCAGGTGCATCCAGAAATTTGCGTGTAATGGTATCCATCATATCGGGCGCAGCATGAAACAGACCGTGGCCATAATCCGATAATTCAAGATACTCGGCATCCGGGCGCAGCGCCTGCGCGCGTTTACTGGCCTGCCACAGGTCATCCTTGACTCGCACAATCATTATGGAATGCGTCGCAGCTTTCAGGGTTGGTGCGATATCATAAGCCAGGATCGCAGTCGCCCCGCGCTCGCGAACGCCGGGCCGCATCTTCTCGGCAAATGTCGCCATAACCGATGCATCGCTTTGGCCTGGCCCGCGCCATTTCCAAGATCGCCGCCATTCCTGCTGTGCAAAATTACCATCGGTGTCAAACGGGATCATCGGCAAGGCCGCACCAGCCGCCCGCTCTTCTGCTGTCAGCACTGGCACCGCCACCAAAATAATTTTTCGCACCAAATCCGACCTTTGCTGGGCCATTTCAAGCGCAACAGCGGTCCCGGTATGATACCCCAGCAGGTCAAAGGGCGTGTCCAGTCCCAAACTTTCAGAAGCGTCCAGCATGGCAGCGGCATAGTCCGTGATGCGCTGTTCGCCTTCAATCGGATCGGACATGCCGTACCCCGGGTAATCTGGCGCAATCGCAACACGGTCGCGTCCCACCAGCGGCAAAAAGCTTGAAAATACCTGCCCGGAATTAGGCGAAAGATGCAAGATCAAAAGGGGCGGTTTGTCGCTGCTTTCGGTGCCAGGGTGGACAATTCTGAAATGGATTTGTCCGAACCGACTGTCTGTATATCCTCGTTTAACACCCACGTTCTGCCCCTCCATCGCAAAGGTAGCAGTTGTTAACAGCCCGACTAAACCTACTATATGCCATACTCTAAAAACACCTGATATTTTCTTTAAGTATTGCATTCGATTAAAGCGCTAAATATCTATTTTATAGGGAAATCAAAATATGTATTTGGATAAGGTTCCGGGTCCAGTGTAAAATGCCACCATTCTTCTGAATAAGGTTTGAAACCATGCCTGATCATCAGGTCGGCGAACATTTTGCGGTTCGCTTGGGCGGTTTGACTAACCAGCGTAGAGCCCGCGTGGGACCGTTCATCAAACAAATCCCATGGACTGCCCATATTCATCTCTGACCAGACGCCATCTGCACCGCGCACAACAATTGTCAAATCCACAGACCCACCCCGACTGTGCCCCGATTTTTCGGCGATGTAGCCCAGTTGCACCAAGTCACCTTTGGCAACATTCGGGTAATAATCAGCCTTGTTTTTTGTATCGCACGCGTCGCTGATCCAGCGCATGAAATGATCAACTGCCTGCTGGGGCCGGTATCCATCAAATAGTTTAAGCGTCATACCTTTTGCGGCCAATTCGGCCTGCACAGGTACCAGGGCGGCAGCAACTTCCGCTGATACCATTACTTTATCCGCATCATATCCCGTAACCGGTTCACCCATGAAGTTGTTGCGTCCTGCATAGCGTGGTTCCGCCAACACGCCGGGAACAGCCTCTGTCACATCGACAAAACCGTCTTGCATGGCCCCTGTACTCCCACTCGCTATCATGGTGGCAAAGGCAGCCGCCACCAACCCGCTTACCCATCGTCTGTTATGTTTCATCAAAATAACCACACTATACCAGCAAAGGCTTCCAATTGATCGCGCGACCCTTCTGGAGAACGCACAATCGGACTGTCCGCCGCGCCGTTCATCAATTCAGAAAACCGGAAACTGCCTTTCAATAACCAGTTTTTACCGAGGCGGCGTTCTGTCGCCAATTCAACATAAGTCTCATACAGGCCGCCATTCGGTTCATAGGCGGCGAAGTCTGGGTTGTCCTCCGGAACACCGAAGAAGGCGTCCAGATACCGGCTGGAGCCCCATACAGCGCCCAAAATCGGGGTAATGCGCCACTCACTGTCCGGCTCAAACGTATATCCTGCCTCAAGCTCAAAACTGCTGCCTTTCAATTGGTCCGTAGCGCCAAAATATAATTCGCCGGTCAGAAACAGCTTGTAAAATGACGTAGCGGCGAAGGCCCCCACTTCAAACGCTTCATCCACTTCACCAAGAGTATTGAATGCTGTCAACGAGCCGCTGTCGATCCGCCCCAGATTCCAGCGGCCGATAACGCCGCCCCGCAAAAACCGGGACCTGTATAAAACCGCACCAAGCCTGTTGTTTTCCAGAAAAAAGCGATCTTTGTAGCTTATTTTCAGATCAAACCCGAGGCTTGCCAAATGTTCGTCGGCACCAATGAACCGGGGGGCGACTGACATGCCAAAACCAAGCTGCCCCGCCCAGCTATCGCGCTTGCGGTCATCATCGAATTCGTCCGCTTCAATATAAATGGGGGGGCCACCAAAGCTGGTATCAACGTCGTTCGCCGCTACAGCTGTTGGCACTGACATGCTGGAAAGCACTATCAGTGCACTAACACCAAACCGATTATTCATAAGCTGTTACCTGATAATGAACCTCATACCCCAAATGATCAGACAGGGGCCTGTCGTCCAACAGTTCGTCAAAGTTGCGCGCCGCCCAAACGGGCGTCAGCTTTACGCCGTCATTACTGCCGTAGAATTGTTTGTCATTTGTCCGATACAAAATTTCGTCTTGGTTGGTGCCGTCCGCCACCGTACAGACACTTGGTTTTTCAACACAGGCTTCCCCGGCATCCATCAGCGCGATATTCTGCCGGAAATAGGTGTAACGCTTGTCTTGTTTAGTGTTAAAATCACCCGCTATAACAATGGGATAGCCCGTACTGAATTTCTTGAGAAATTTGGCAAGCGTGTCTGTCTGTCGGCGATGTGCCTTCAGGGTAATTTTACCGGGTGCTTTTGCAGATCCGCGTGAATTGAAGTGAGAATTGACGATATCAATGGGTTGCTCGGCGAACGGTGTTTGTACGCGCACAAACTGAATTGCCTTATTTGACAAGCAGTCAAACCCGGCGCAAGCATCAGAATCAAATGCTTTGTAGTGTGCGTCAGTTAACGGAAAATCAGACAGAATATACAAGCCACTGCCCGCAATTTTCTGCGGGTCTGAACGCTGGCTGTATGGCTTTCTGGTGGCCTGAGTCCAATGCGCTTTGCCAGCCTTTGACGTATCCCGTCGCCCCGGCCCCTTGAAAACATAAGCATAGCCTGTTGTGTCGGCAATCACGGAACTGCGCTTATCAAAAGCTTCCTGCAGCAAAACGATATGAGGCTGTGTGCCGTTTGCGCGGCGTTCACGCAGAATTTCAGCGATGCGCTCAAAAAGCGGAGGCTTGTTCTTTACAAGCGGGGGCGGCAAACCATTGATGTTGTATGACAAAACTCGAAGAACAGGCTGCGTATCCGCCTCACGAGCATTTGCCGTTGCAGACACCACGCCAAGTATTAGCAAAAGCCATCCATAGTGGCAGAAAAGCCTAATTGCCTTTGTTTGCTGCATATTCTGTTTCACTTTGCTGAGTATAAAGGCGTGACTGTGCGGTCGACAAGGGGGTGATGTTACAGAAATCTAAGTCTCTGATGAACCCTCATTATGGCAAAATCGGGGTCTCTAAAGCACATATTGCAACACCGGACCAATAGCGTTTCAAAAAAGCGAACACACAGTTGTGATCAAAGGTGGCTCAAAATACCCACCCACTGTGCCTATATGCATCTCAGTGATGAACACACGATGAATTGAAACCCCCGTATGGCCCTTGTTCTGAGTAACTAAGTTTCGAGTATCCGGGCCGCCCGAAAAAAGCCACGAGATATGGCCCAGATAAGACAGCCAGCCAAAAGAGAGACCAACAATGAGACATGAAAGCCAAACCGCATCACCCCTGATCGTCGCCGTTAACCTGGTGGCTGTATCCAGCTTCCTGCTGTTTATGTTCAGCGTTGCTTAGGCAACATACTCTATCGTGGTAAGCGGGTGTCCTCCCTCCTCGCTTATCCTTGCGCGGAAGCTTGCATGCAAGCGCAGGCAGCCCAAGTCCATAACCTGCAAAATAAAAAAGCCCCGCGTCAGCGAGGCTTTTTTATTGGTGATCCCTACGGGACTCGAACCCGTGTTTCCGCCGTGAAAGGGCAGCGTCCTAGGCCACTAGACGAAGGGACCCTGTAGCAAAGGTCTTGGCTGATGGTGATCCCTACGGGACTCGAACCCGTGTTTCCGCCGTGAAAGGGCAGCGTCCTAGGCCACTAGACGAAGGGACCC